>NZ_JABBGC010000008.1 GCF_012927205.1 Chitinophaga fulva | reverse complement strand
ATCGATATTCGAAAAAAGTCTGGACCCAAACAGTCCAAAAAATAAGGCATTATTATCCCCAATGGTCACTGGGTAATATATGTAGATTGTTTGGTCGGTCCAGGCAGGGCTATTATAAGAATGCACATCGTGAGCAGACTCAATTTATGAAAGAAGGGATAGTGATTGACCAGGTCCGTTATCTTCGCAGTCGTCAGCCTCGGGTAGGAACCCGTCGGATGTTGGAGATGCTACAGCCAATTCTTGAGCAACATCAGATAAAAATGGGAAGAGACAAGCTCTTCGATCTGTTAGCATCCCATCAGTTATTGGTACGAAGGAGCCGTCGGAGACGAGTCAAAACTACAGATTCCAACCATTTTTATCGTAGATATCCTAACCTGATCAGGGAAGCGGAAGTCAAAACGGTTAATCAGGTATGGGTAAGTGATATTACCTATGTTTCGTTAACAGCTGATAAATTCTGTTATTTAAGCCTGATTACGGATGTGTACTCCCGTAAGATAATAGGTTATCACCTACATTCATCGCTAAAGAAAGAGGGGCCAATAGCAGCATTGCGAATGG
Source organism: Chitinophaga fulva (assembly GCF_012927205.1). Taxonomy (GTDB): domain Bacteria; phylum Bacteroidota; class Bacteroidia; order Chitinophagales; family Chitinophagaceae; genus Chitinophaga; species Chitinophaga fulva. The sequence goes on along the minus strand of NZ_JABBGC010000008.1, from coordinate 489 downwards.
CCTTGAAAACCCGGGAGGGCTCAGTGTATTATCGAACGATTCATCATTCTGATCGTGGTATTCAGTACTGTTGCAAGGAGTATACGGATATTTTGGTGGATAACGACATTGCGATTAGTATGACTCAACAGGGAGATCCTGGCGAAAATGCTATTGCAGAAAGAGTTAATGGTATCCTGAAAACGGAATTCACGCTTAGCTCAACCTTCAGTAGTTTTTCCCAGGCCCTTGAGGCAGTGGTTAAAGCAGTAGAAATCTATAATCAGGAGAGATTACATGCAAGTTGTGATTATCTGACCCCTGACCAGGCATATCGTAAGGCCTGGGGGCAGATGAAACGTCGTTGGAAATCAGCCAAAAAGCGGGCTGTAAACGAGAAACAGGACGTTCTCTCCACTATGTAAACAATATCCAGGATTAAAGAACGTCAAGGTAAACCTTAAACAGGATTTTTTAACCTTGGGTGTAAACCTATAATAGGACTAGACC
>NZ_JABBGC010000006.1 GCF_012927205.1 Chitinophaga fulva | reverse complement strand
CTCGACCTCATGAAGCTGGAATCGCTAGTAATCGTATATCAGCAATGATACGGTGAATACGTTCCCGGACCTTGTACACACCGCCCGTCAAGCCATGAAAGCCGGGGGGACCTGAAGTCGGTAACCGCAAGGAGCCGCCTAGGGTAAAACCGGTAATTGGGGCTAAGTCGTAACAAGGTAGCCGTATCGGAAGGTGCGGCTGGAATACCTCCTTTTTAGAGCTCATTACCTTGAGCTGTTGTTTCCTTCTTCTTTCAAAAACATTAAGTTCTTTAGAAAACAAATTGCCAAGTTGGTATATGGACTGGAACGGTTAAGTGAATAGATACCAGCAACCGGCAACCAAGACAGATCCGTAGCTCAGCCTGGTTAGAGCACTACACTGATAATGTAGGGGTCAGCAGTTCAAATCTGCTCGGGTCTACAATGATTACGGGGGATTAGCTCAGTTGGCTAGAGCACCTGCCTTGCACGCAGGGGGTCATCGGTTCGAATCCGATATCCTCCACTTAATCAACTTAGTTCTTAACAACACACACAAGATGTACGGCCAAATGGGCCACAGAGATCGGATCTCACACATCGGCAACAACTGTAAACGGTCGATTCAAAATCATGTGATCATGGTTTTAATCATGACCATCACAGTTAAAGCTCTTTGACATATTGGGAAATGCAAGTTGTATACGGATAGTAATATCTGAATACGAAAATATTTAAAGCGAATAAGGGCGCATGGTGGATGCCTAGGATCTAAGAGGCGACGAAGGACGTGGTAAGCTGCGATAAGCTACGGGGAGCTGCAAACGAGCATTACATCCGTAGATTTCCGAATGGGACAACCCGGTACACTGAAGGTGTATCACTCGAAAGAGAGCCAACGCAGGGAACTGAAACATCTAAGTACCTGCAGGAAAAGAAAATAAAAATGATTCCCCAAGTAGTGGCGAGCGAACAGGGAAGAGCCCAAACCGGGTCGAAGCAATTCTACCCGGGGTTGTAGGACTACTTTTAGAAAGTCAGATCAAGCTGAATCATCTGGAAAGATGAGCCGTAGCAGGTGATAGCCCTGTAGGCGCAAATTCTGACGGACGTGTAGTATCCTGAGTAGCGCGGGACCAGAGGAATCCTGTGTGAAACTGTCAGTACCATCTGATAAGGCTAAATACTCCTTAGATACCGATAGTGAACCAGTACCGTAAGGGAAAGGTGAAAAGTACTCCGAACAGGAGAGTGAAATAGTTCCTGAAACCGTGCGCTTACAAGCGGTCGGAGCCAGTAATGGTGACGGCGTGCCTTTTGCATAATGAGCCTACGAGTTACTCCTCACTGGCAAGGTTAAGGTCTTCAGTACCGGAGCCGCAGCGAAAGCGAGTTCTAACAGAGCGCTTAGTCAGTGGGGGTAGACGCGAAACTTTGTGATCTATCCATGGGCAGGATGAAGGTTAGGTAAAACTAACTG
>NZ_JABBGC010000005.1 GCF_012927205.1 Chitinophaga fulva | reverse complement strand
GCCGGATACGGACTGTTTATCAGGCTGGTCAGGCGCCTGACTTTGTATACGACTATTTTGTAAAGGACCACCTGGGTAATACGCGGTTGGTGCTAACGGAGCAGACGAATTTATCCATGTATGCTGCGACCATGGAAACACCCAATGCAGCCAAAGAAAACCTGCTGTTCAGTAATATTGACAATACCCGCAGCAACAAACCAATCGGTTACCCGGCAGATGAAAGCGCCGGCAAAAATGAGTCAGTGGCTAAACTGACGGCTACCGGCACCGGTAAAAAGATCGGTCCTTCGCTGGTGTTAAGGGTCATGGCAGGGGATACGATTCAGCTGAGTAGTAAGGCGTTTTATAAATCCAATGGCCCGGTTAACAAAAACAGTCCTGCTGTACCGGCGGAAAATATGGTAGCGGACCTTATTGCTGCCTTTGGAGGGACCGCTTCTGCTGATGCTACGCACGGTAGCGTAGCGCCGGTAGGTAATATGCCATTTAATGCTAATTTTTATAATAACGATTATCGCCAGCTGAAAGAAAAAAATCCTGACCAGCAGCCGGGTAAACCCAAAGCTTATCTGAATTATGTTTTATTTGATGACCAGTTTAAGATGGTAAACGAAAACAGCGGGGTGAAGCAGGTAAAAGCAGAGCCGGATCAGTTGCAGACGCTTTTGCAAGATAAAATGGTCATGAAAAAGAGCGGATTTTTGTATGTTTATACCAGTAATGAGAGTACGCAGGAGGTATTCTTTGATAATCTGCTGGTAGCACAAGCCAGTGGGCCGGTGTTGGAAGAGACGCATTATTATCCGTTTGGATTGACGATGGCGGGGATTAGTTCGAATGCGTTGATGGGAACCAAATATCCGGAGAACAGGATGAAGTATAATGGGAAAGAGCTGCAGAATAAGGAGTTTGGGGATGGAAGTGGATTGGAGTGGTATGATTATGGAGCGAGGATGTATGATGTGCAGACAGGTCGGTGGCACGTTATTGATCCATTGTCCGAAAAAATGAGGAGATGGTCTCCATATAATTATACGTTTAACAACCCTATCAGGTTTGTTGACCCGGACGGGATGGTACCTGGCGACTTTTATACAGAGAGAGGTAATAGAATTGGCACAGACGGTATAAATGACGGTAAAAAGTATGTTGTAACAAATAAACAGGAGGTTAAAGATATTGAGAAGATCGATAAAAAAGGTGGTACGACCCAAGTGAGCACGGTATCATCGGCGGTTCAGCTACCGAGTAACGCTGCCTTAACAGAAAGTCTGAATGTTTTAGATAGAACGATTGCCAATAGAGGTTTGAAGGAGGAGGCATCTATTGTAATGAGAGATGGAACCGTAGTTCGGGGCCAAACGGGTCCCGAACCTACAATAGTTAATAATATACAAAGTGCTCCCAGCTCCTTACCAGATTTGCCAGCAGGTACAACTACAAGAGATGTGGAAGCCTCGATTCATTCACATCCTACTACCGTGCAGCAAGTGGGCGACATGTTTTATCCGCAGTCAGCAAATACACCTTCGACTGGCCCGCGTACCGATCAACAAACATTTTGGCAATACCAAACAAACATCATAGTAGGACCGTTAGGTACAGTTAATCGTAATAGTGTCACCAAAAAACCGGATGGGACGTTAAGTATTCCTACCAGAACTAATGGTGCTGTTATATATGATAGTAACTCAATTCCTAGAGTAGAACTTACAAGGAGAGCCATTGAAAAAATATTAAGATAGTAACTATGCGAAGTCTATTGTTAATAGTTGTATGTATTCTTTGTCGTCAAACGTTATTGGCGCAAGGGGAGAGAAAGGAATTTGATTTTATTATAAGTATAGATGGAGAGTTGCCCAAATCTCTGTATAATCCCCAAGTACTTATGGAAAATGATGATAACAGGAAAGTTATGAATGTTAGTTATTATCCAGGAAGATTGTCATTTAGTCATGACGATTATGTCAGTTTGTTATCATCGCAGAAAGGTGTAAAGCTGATTCTGAAATTTGACTACTATGAATATGCAGCAAAAGGCCAGCGAAAGATACATAACTATGAAATCGAGATAGGAAGGAACTGGTTTGACCAATCGTATATTATTTTAAAAATATACAATTCTGCTAAAAAAAGAGGTAGAAAGAAATTGCATCCTTTAAGTGAAAAGGACTACACTTTCGACCTGGAATATCCGGGCGGTTCGATGTTACATGTGCAGGAGTAGAATCGTTAGGATATAGACAAAATAGAGACGAATATTGTTTTAGGGTATATTCAAAAGAACACATCTCCTTCACTGGAGGTATAGAACTTCGGAAATTATAAAAATGCCGGGCATTCTATAATGCTGGGGAACTTTGTTACAATAAAGTTTGATGATCTAAAGAAGGCAATAGGTCAGTTAAATCGAAAATAAGTATGAAAGAAAGTCCTTCGGTAGTTTGGGGCATTGGAATATTAATACTGCTTAGCATGGATTCATGCAGTCGTTATATTGATAGGGTAGCCGGAGAAAATAAAATGCAAATAAACCAGGGTGACATAACCTTTTATCCGGATAGTAATATATTGATTTACCGCAGTGATATTGGACTAAAGACTGATGATGTAATACTGAAACCCAAACCATTTTATGTGAAGCTTCCTAAAGGGATAAAGTGGTATACGATGACAAATTCTACTTCATTCTTATTTTACTATGCTGATCATCAATCTGTTATTATTAACATTGATCTTTCGGATTTTTCAACTAAAAGGGATTCAATATATGAACCAGCGATTTCTGAACTAGCAGCTTTTATCAATACCTTCCCTTTGGATGATAGCAAATATAATGTTGGTAACATAAGAATCAACCCGAGAAGAAGACAATGTATTGTTAGAAAAGATGCAGCAACAATACTTCTTTATAATATAAATGATAATAAATTTGATAAATTTAAAAGCTATCTGCAGGAGTTTAGATTTCTATAGATACATTGGTTAAGGGGTGGGAAAACTTGAAGGGTGAGTTTGTTTATTTTAAAGTTTTCGACTCTTATAAACCTATTAACAATAAGCAAACTATTTATTATTTCATTATTCAAAACGTTTAAACCATTTGATCACTATATCTATCCTCATTACCATGTTCCTATGCACTGTATTTGCTCTTACGAGACGTTTTTTCATCTGCCTGGCAATGTTGTATTGGTTATTGGGTACAGACTGTTCCCGTTTATATGCGCAGTCCGAGTCCAAAATGACGGACCTGCCCAAATTGATTCCTCCTTCTCCGAATGCCGCTGCACTGGGTAAATATGGGGATGTGCCAGTAGGGCTGTATACAGGCATCCCCAATATAGGTATTCCGCTTTATACGGTGAAGCTGGGAAAATTTTCCTTGCCGATATCCCTTAACTACCATTCCAGTGGTTTAAAAATAGAGGAAAGGGCCAGTAATGTGGGATTGGGATGGTCGCTAAACGCCGGAGGGGTAATCACCCGTACTGTGCATGGGAAGCCGGATGAATCGGCGCTGGGTTATTGGAATTACGGCAATGTGGTGCCTGCCGATCTGAGAGGCCATGACCTTACGCAGTTTTTGGGTGGTTCTTATGACAGTGAGCCTGACGTGTTTTACTATAATTTCGGTGGGAAGAGCGGGAAATTTGTCATAGACGCAACGCCGGAGAAGAAGGCCCATATCATTCCCTTTCAGGATCTATCCATCTCACACGATAATACATTGTCCAGGTTTGAAATAGTGGACGAAAATGGAATCAGGTATATATTTAGTGCCAACGAGATTTCGCATGTTGATGGCGGAGGAGGATTAATTACCAGCCACACGTCCGCCTGGTACCTGACCCAGATTATAACGCCTTTTGGTACGGTTGATTTGAGCTATTCTGCAACAGATGATTTGCCTGAAGTGATACAATACTCTTCTGTTGATTATCTGCAGGCGGCAGGAAGTTATAGTAGATGTATGCCGCTGGACCTGTCGAGCTCTGTTTCGAGCACCACTTATAATGGTAAGGTGCTGACTGATATTACCACCCCATTTGAAAATGTACATTTTTATAATACAGGCAACCGGCTGGACCTGCAGGGCGTATCGAAAGTAGATTCAATGGTTGTTTCCGATTATAAAGGAGTATCTAAAATGAAATTTGGATTGTCCTATAGCTATTTTGAAAATAATGGAAATTCTTTCAGACTTAGACTGGATAGACTGACACAATATGCCATCAATGATACCAGCACCTTAGTACATACATTTGAGTATTATGCACCAACGGCTGTTCCAGCAGTAACCTCTCTTTCTCAGGACTATTGGGGATACTTTAATGGCGCGCAGAATACCACGTTGCTGCCAGAAATTGATCCCCGCGTTTGGGGACCCTTATATAGCAAATCCGGAGCCAATAGAAAACCTGATGCAGCTTACGCGATCACTGGTGTACTAAAGAAGATAATTTATCCTACCGGCGGATATACCCAGTTTATTTATGAAAGTAATGACTATGGGTTTAAGGAGGGCAGAATGATTACTGATCGACCGGAAATAGCCGGCGTGGCAAATACTTCCGCTTCCATGACCAACACCGTAAATGCTCCCTATAATGCGAAAACCTTTACGATAGACCATGTGCAAAGAATTTCCATGACGATAGGCGGCAACTACAGTGGGGCAACACCCGTTGAAAACGGTCCCAGTGTGTATGTAAAACGAATCAACACCGACGGAAGTAAGACGGTGCTTTATGAACAGTTTATGATTAACGCCACCGCTACCAGGACCTTGGATATTACTGATGTAGGGACTTACGAAATCTCGGCGGCGGTGGATGGAAAGGTGCAGAATGCTTCTATCCGGGTAGATTACTTTGCCTATGGTACAGATACGATCAAAGTAGTGAAAGGTGGTGGGTTACGAATTAAAAGTATTATTAACAATGACGGGGTTACTCCTGTGGAAAATATCCGGAACTTTTACTACCGTATGGAAGGGGATACTTCCCGTTCTTCAGGAAACCTGATCAGCCCTTACATGTTCGCCGAACTCAAAACAACAAACAGCGGCCTCTGTACTTTTCTGCAACGCGCAACTTTCTCCACCAACTATTTAGGGTTCACTCAGGGGGCTCCTGTAGGGTACAGCTGCGTAAAAGAGGAGGTGTCCGGTGCTACCAGCAATGGATCGGTTGTGTCGCTTTTTAAGAATGAGGCTCCCAATACGCGTGCTGCTTTGTATGCATTTGATTTGCCAGGTCCCGACGGCACACCGAATATCAGGGCAAATGGCTTGTCAAATAAGGCCGCTACTGACATGGATGTCTTTAGGGGACATCTGATGACAGAAAAATACTATAATAACACTGGTCAGCTTATTCGGTCGGTAAACAATAATTACACCATTGATCGCTACGGTCAGGGATTACCCAACTATTTTGAGGTAAAAGTCATTCAACCATTTTCATTTCAGGTATGTCTGAAGGATTGTGAAATATGTGATCCGGGGAATCCGCCTAACCCGATAGGTTGTCATGAGTTCGCGATTAAGAACTATTCCTACGCTGAAAGCCGCATTGTCAGCCCTTGGATCGTTAAAACCCGAACTATCGAAACAGATTATTTTCCTGAGAGGAATGATTCTTTACAAAAGGAAATCCGTTATTATTATGAGAATCCGCAGCATGGTCTGCTCACCCGTATGGTAGCGTTGCAAAGTACAGGAGATAGTCTGGTCACTGTCAGCAAATATCCACTGGATTCCATCAACGGATTGTCAGCCAGCGCTGCTGCGGCTAAGTCTCTACTGGGAGCCAAACACTACGCGGCAACATTATTACAGCAGTCCAAGCTTAAAAATAATAGCTCCGTGGAAGAGGTGGTGATCAATTACAATGTATGGCCATCGGGTTTGCCTTTGCCTGAAAGTGTTTTCAGTCGTACACTAAGTAATCCGATGGAAAACAGACTTACGTTTTTTAGCTATGATAACACAGCTAATATACTGGAACAGTCAAAAAGTAATGACGTGCATGAAGTCTATTTATGGGGGTATAAAAAACAATATCCTGTCGCTAAAATAGCAGGAGGCGACTATAATACCATTATATCTAACGTAGATAGCAACGTACTGGACAATCCAGCCAATGATGAAGCGCTGAGAAATGAAATCGACAAAATAAGGAAGGCGCCAGGCAATGAGAAAATGCTGGTTTCGACATATACCTATTCTCCTGTTTGGGGGCTCACCAGTGAAACCGATCCTGCCGGTAAAGTCACCTTCTATGAATATGATGGTTTCGGCAGACTTAAACTCATCAGAGATTTGAATGGTAAAATACTTAAACAATTCGATTATCGGTATCTGCAGCCCGTTGGCCAATAGCTGGGTCACTGTTTATGGCTGCTTTTATTGAAAATGCTCTGGCGATGATCATCTTCGCCAGGGCTTCCTGTTAAAATCTATTCTCTGATCTGTTAAACTGGAAAGTTGTTTAACTAAAAAAGGATGGGATTTTACCTACAAAAGCTCTTCATATTTCAGATACCCTATTTGAATAATATTTTATATTTTTAACTGCTGAATCCTGTTTCAACTGTTGCCCAAGCATAATACCTATGAGAGCAAGAAATCAACGTAGCTACATCCAAATTTCTGCATTTTTGTTGTTTACAGCTATTTTGTCCGGTAGCCAGATGGTCTCAGGCCAGAATCCTGGCGGTGGTGGACTTCCAGGAGCGACGCCTGAAAACATCCCTGGCGCCTATACGAATATGACCATCAGCTATATCCGGACCTGGGAGCCTTCCAAGCCGCTTACAGATCCGACAGCTGTGACAGCCCCGGGTAATACGACAGCCGATGTAAAGCAGGCCACGCAGTACTTTGATGGGCTTGGCCGGCCATTGCAGACGGTGATGAAAGGTATGGGCGGCGCCGGTAATGACATGGTAACCCCGGTGATATACGATGCTTTCGGGCGCGAGGCGTTTAAGTATCTGCCTTATATGCATGCCGCTACCGATGGCAAGTTTAAAACGACTGCTTTCAACGATCAGGACCAGTTTTACCGGAATTCCGGTAAGTACCCCAATGAACGGATATTTTATAGCAAAACAGAATTTGAGGCTTCCCCATTGAACCGGGTGCTGAAAACCTATGCCCCAGGCAATAGCTGGACCACTAAACCGGTGACAATACAATATCTTGTCAACACAGTCAGCGATTCCGTGCGTATCTGGAATATGGACGCTGCCGGAAATGCTGTCAGTCCGGGTACATATGCTGCCGGACAGCTGTCGGTGACGGTAACAACAGACGAAGACGGTGGTCAGGTGGTGGAATACAAAGACAAATCCGGTCAGCAGGTGCTTAAAAAGCTACGCGTGGCTGGTAATAATGCCGGCACCGCCCATATGGGATGGCTGTGCACCTATTACATCTATGATGACCTGAACAATCTGCGTTTTGTGATTCCGCCGTTGGGGGTAGAGAAAATCACCGGAAACTGGAATACTGCAGCCATCGCAGATGGTCTTTGTTTTCAATATGGCTATGACAGCCGGAACAGGATGATCACCAAAAAACTGCCGGGTGCAGGCGCAGTGGAAATGGTGTATGACGTGCGTGACCGGCTGGTATTTACGAGGGATGCCAATCAGCGCACGCAGCAGCAATGGCATGTCACCTTTTACGACGGCTTGAACCGCCCGGTGGAGACAGCGCTCTACAACAGGGATATCTCACGGGAGGTGCTACAGACGCAGATGAACAGCGCCATTACCAATACCGGTAACAGCAGCTATGTTTTCCCGGGTACAGCTGATCTGACAGTCGCTTATCATGACCGTAACCTCTATGAAGCCACCAATTCTGTGACGTTGGAAAGTGGTTTTGATACCGGCAATAGTACAGATGCCGACATCAATATTAATCCTTCTATGAATAATGGAGGAGTGAGCATGGCTGTCACCAATCCGTTGCCGGATGTATTCAGCAGTGGTACGCTGATACCATTAACTTTTACTTTTTATGACAAATACGATTATCAGGGGGTGAAACCGTCCCTGAGCAGCGATTTCGGTAAACCATCTGACTCCGGTAACCT
>NZ_JABBGC010000004.1:660484-1199908 GCF_012927205.1 Chitinophaga fulva | reverse complement strand
GACTACCTGGCGGATAAACGACAGGTCATGGCTATACTCCCGCCCCAGCTTTTTGGGGGCTCCTTTGGTAATTATTTGCATGTTTACACTCATTATAGGGTGTAAACCTTTTTTAGGACGAGACCATTTTACTCGATCGGAAGATAAGGCAAGGGTATCACGACATATTATGTGTCGTAAAGTCAAGTATTACGACACATACATGACTTTATGTGTCGTAATACTTGACTTTACGACACATATTTGATATATTCGACTAACAAATGTCGTAATGTGTCATCATGAAAAGCAGCCAGGAAAATATAAATCGCGAACTGGAAATCATCAAAAACTCTCTTGAACAGTTTAAAGAGGGTGCTTCTCTTGATGATCTAAAAAGGGCTACAGGATTGATAACTGAACCGCGTACCCTTCAAAGACGGTTGGATAAGTTGCAGGAACTTGGGGTAGTTACCACCTCTGGCAAGACGCGCGCAACCCTTTACTATTTGGTTCAAGCGCAAGCCGAACAAAAAGGAGAAGTAGTAGAAGAACAAGGTGAAGATTTAATTCCTTTGTCCAATCAAGGTAGGGAGATCAGAAAATTGGTCATGCAACCAGTCGCCCGCCGCCGTCCGGTTGGATATAATATAGACTTCCTGACTTCCTATCGTCCAAATGTCGATAGCTATCTTACATCGGATGACAAAAGAAAGCTCACGGAATTAGGCAATACAGCAACGTTGAATCAACCCGCAGGAACCTATGCCAGAGAAATTCTGCAAAGGCTACTCATAGACCTGTCTTGGAACTCAAGCCGCCTTGAAGGAAATACGTATAGCTTGTTAGATACGCAGCGCCTTGTTTCACAGGGTCAGATCGCCGATAATAAAACGGCAGCGGAAGCACAGATGATCCTGAACCATAAGGATGCTATTGAGTTTATCGTACAAACTGCGGATGAAATCGGATTTAACCGCTATACACTTACAAACTTGCACGCCCTACTCTCGAACAACCTACTGCCTGATCCCGCAGCATCCGGACGACTGCGTACACATGGTGTTGGTATTAGCCATTCAGTTTTTACACCGCTTGGTATACCCCAACAGATCGAAGAAATGTTCGAGCTGGTACTTGAAAAAGCCAGAGGAATAGAAGATCCGTTTGAACAAGCGTTTTTCATCATGGTGCAAATACCTTATTTGCAACCTTTTGATGATGTGAACAAACGTGTATCGCGCCTTGCTTCAAATATTCCACTCAACAGGCTTAATCTCGCTCCCTTAGCTTTTGTTGACGTTCCCGATGATATTTACTTCCAGGGGCTGCTGGGTGTTTATGAACTCAATCGAATAGAATTATATAAAGATGTATTCATGTGGGCTTATGAACGTTCTGCTCTGCGATATGCAGCCTTACGTCAATCGCTAGGGGAGCCCGATCCATTCCGTTTAAAGTACCGCGAAGCGATCCGGGAGCTGATAACTGAAATAATTTCCAATGCCATGCAGCAAAAAGAAGCAATGGCCATCATCCAGCAAAAAGCAACAACTCTTCCTGAAAAAGATCAGGCGAAATTTACCGAAGCAGTTGAAACGGAATTACTGTCTTTGCATGATGGGAATTTTGCACGTTATAGGGTACGACCGTTAGAGTTTAAACAGTGGAAGGATGTATGGGGAAAGTAATAAATTATGCCTATATAATACTTTTTTACCAACTCTCTTTATTCTAACAGGCCCCGTTGTCGGATTATATATGTAAAGTGTAATACGGTATAAACAACAAGGATACTCAAAAAGAAAAGCAATACGGAAAGCCCTATCCTGACAGCCCTGTTTTTATTTCTCCAATACCTCCTCGAAATCCACCATACCGGTATAAACAACAACAGCACCAGCAGAAGGATAACACCGAACACCACCATCAGGGTGGAGTTATTTATTCCGCTTAAAAGGTAATTCACCATAAAATATTCAAATTGCTATCTATCTATTACATCAGGCTTCTTAAAAGAATTATTCCAAAACACCCGGCAGCCTATAGTGATCAAACTCACCACACTAAGGCCTGCCATAAAGATCATGGTACGCCAGTCACAAAACAGAAAAAGCACCAGACAAACTACACCCGGGACTATCAATAACCGCTTGTTGTAGCTGTCTGTGAGTTTTGAAAAAATAAAAACCAGCAGGCCCAGGAAAACAGTATACAAAAGTCCTCCAACCGGTAGCAACAGTATGAGTTCTCTCGGTTTTGCCACCACCCAATCATTAAAAAACCAGACTCCCCATAAAAAGGACAGTAATAAATATAGAGGGATTAATTTGCTAAGGCTCATATTGTTTTGTTGTTATTCTACTTCAGGTCGAAAAACCAGTGCGCCAAACAACACAGTCATACTGACATCTGTATACGCTAAAAAATAAAGCTCCCCTTTTGTTACCGAATTTGTACATATCATTTCATCTGTTGTTGATTCAAAGGATGTAATGACGTTCGCTAATGCCGCTGCCACTTCCCTATTCAGATCTTTATTCCTTTGCCTTCGCTTAAATACGAACAGGAAACGTTCTCTTTCTGATTCAAAAAAATGATAGTCTTCAATGGGTGGATCATCCTTAGATAGTTCTTTCTCCAGCTCCGCATATGCGGGAAGCAATAAACTCCTCAGATGCATGAACCTTTCTTCGTCCGTCATAATTTAACAATATTTAATACCAATATCAATACATGAGCCACTAAATAGAGCACACCAGGGGCCAACAGTAAGTAGGACAGCACAGGTATACGGTCCATCAGGTTATACCTGTTTATCAAAAATGTAATGCCGAAAGTATATATCGTCAGTAACACCACCAAAAGAACAAAAATGCCGGGAGCAAATACGTCAATGTTATGACGGATGCTGTTATTCAGCATAACCAGGTCTACGATGGCACATAATAACACCAGGTAAGGGATTTTTTTCATACAGAACCGGAATTTTAGCGACTTACTACGGGATCAACCTTACCAATTACTCAATGAGTCCAACGCCCTCTGAAGATTAATTTTCCCCTTTGTATAGACCATCTTCTGCGCTGTTATTTTCTTTGAACTGTCCAGTTTAAGCAACAGGTTGTAATCATATCGCTCCCTGATATCTGAGACATATTCCATATGAACAAATAACCTGGACGATTTCACCGAATCAGCCAAAAACAAGGCTATCGGATACAATCTTTGAAACATCACTTTGTCTCCCTCCAACCTGGTGACGGTATTATTCAAAATGATAATACCGGAGTCCTTTTCAACCTGAAGCAACTGGTTACTGTTTAAATTCGGGTTAACCTTAGTGTCGAATGCGTGTATATCAGTATTAAAATATAATCCTATACTGATATCATTAATGGTCTCCCGAACATAACAAACACTAAATGAGTCGCTAACCGGCCAGTATAATTGATTGAGCTTACTCTCATAAGCAGCATATACCAATTTATTCTTCTGGCAATCTGTCTTGGGAGTCTGGGAGCTATTTTCATTTTTCTCTTTTCTGGTCAAATAAGAGCATGAAATAGTCAACATACAGCCAAAGGCCAACATCATAAATCTGTTCATAGGTATCTATAGCTTCAGCGGGAAGCACACACCAATAATACTAAAAATATACCATCTGGCATTTCACCCTCTTTTAACGAAATACCTCACTGCCGCCAACGCCACCATGCCCGTTCCAGCTACCAAGCCGATAGCCGCCAGCCATAACCCCCACGGATATACTTCCAATGGCACTTTAAAAACACCCGGCAGTCCCTGCATCAACAACAGTACCTCATTGAAAACCAATGCAATGACAAACACGATCATACCCAATCCGGCCAGCACCTTCACGGTGGTAAAATAACCGGCATACAGCAGTTGGGCAAAAATATACAGCGTCACAAAACCGAGCATCACCAGATGCAGGTACATGATAATCACAGGGCGGTTAGTGCAAACAGCATCGCCGATGGCCGGGAAAATAGTCAGCAGCTGGGCGATTGTTTTCAGTGCAAAGGCTATCAGCGCCAATGCGCCAATACGGCGGGCAAGGGGATTCACGCCATACAGCTCCGCTTTTACAGAACGGGCCATCTCCGCGAAGCGCGCCAGTACGAGCAACAGCAGCGCGCTACCTACACCGGCCGCTACCCGGATACCTACCGGCGGCTGATGCCAGAGATAAGAGAGAAACATGGTTGGCAGGACCGCGGCACACAACACCACCGCAAAACGATAACGGACTTTCTCCGCCGCTGCCGGCCCCAGATGGTGACAGAAAAGGGCAAATACCCCCAATGTGAAAAATCCATTGTATTGCAGGTGCAGGTACGTATATACGGCATCGTGATACAGGACAGTGTCCTTCTGATGATTGGCCATCATGTAGGCCAGGTAAAAAGGACCTACGGCCGATAATGCCAGCGATACCATGGAACCAGTAGCCAGCAGGGTGACAGACCGCTCCACACCGGCTTTCAACAGATCACGGACAAAGATCCATTCAAACACCCAGGTGCAGACAATAAACAACGTGGAAAAAATAATGGAGAAAAGCGCGTACCCCTGAAAAGGGAAACTTATCAACATACCCACAGAACTGATCAATACACCGGCCAGTAAACAGGGATATATCCGTTTGCTGCTGTAGCCGGGCGGTAACAACCGGTAGGTCAACAGGGTAAATAAACAAAGCGTTATCCATCCGCCGAAGGCGAAATGTGTATGTGCAAACAACCAATTGCCGAAATTGATTCCCGGCAACGGGAACAGGACGTTTGTCCGCAATAGTAATCCCAGTAATGCCACGATCATCAGATTGATCAGGGCGATCGTGATCCATTTCCGCTCCATCGCTCCGGTATTTGCACGCTTCATATGCCAGCTGTTTTTTACCGGGGCAATTTACAATAAAGACAAAAATATCTTTTATAAAATAAAAATTTAGGCGGCTGTGATACTACAGCCGCCTAAAACAATATTAATGACCTTTGCCCAACAGGCGCTCCAACCCGGCATCGAGTGCTTCCCGGCTGCTTTCGCTGTTGCCTACCAGTTTCACTACGATCTTCCCTTCACGGTCTATCAGTATTTTGGTGGGGAAAGCTTTCACATCAAAATCTCCCAGCACCCCTTTATCTCTATCGGTACTGCCGGCAGTGTTCAGGACATTGAGCCAGGTCATCTGGTCAGCATCCAGGGCTTTGGTCCAGTTATCTTTCCATTTGGTGGAGTCTCCCCGCTCGTTGGACACGCCCAGGATTTCAAACCCCGCATCTTTGTAGCGGGCATACGCTTCGCGCAGGTGCGGATGGCTCATGCGGCAGGGATAACACCAGCTGCCCCAGAAATCGAGCAGTACCACTTTGCCTTTGAGCGAAGCCAGGGTGACCAGGTTGCCCTGACGGTCTTTGAGTGCTACCGGAGGCGCTGGCATACCAGGAGCGGTTTCCCTGGCTTTGGCTAACCGCTGCCCATAAGCTGTGCCTTCGGGAGATGCTTTTAACGCCGGCAACATCCCTTCGTATAGCGGTCCAATCACCACCGGATCTATTTTAGTCCGGGTATATTCATTCAGCAGCTTCAGCATAATGCCGGTATGCGGATGCTCCTGCATAAACCGCAGCTTGGCGGCTTCCCGCTCGGCATCGTTCTGATAGGAGGCCCTTGTCACCTCCGCGATGGCTACACTGTCCTTTTTCTTATACGCTGCGTCCCGTTTTGCGCCATATGCCTTTTCTCCCCGCTGGTAAATAGCGGTCAATTCAGCTTCTATGGCCTGCCGGTCGGCCTCGGCAGCGCCACCGGTGATATTCGTTTCCCGCAGCTCACCATCAGCCTTCGCGGTCATGTTGGCAGCATCGAGATAGAAGTTGCGCTCATAAGGCTTCAGCAGGCGCGTTTGCCGGTAGTATCGGGCATCTTTGTCGCTTACTTTCAGGAACAGCGTGGCTTCTTTCGGATAATCCACTTTTCCCTGAAAATGATACGCCTGTTGCTGCAAACGGCAGCTGTCCAGTATCGTCTTTCCCTGCTGTTCATAACGCAGGTAGATATACGAATTAACAGCCAGGGTGTTTTTAGCGAGCGTTCCTTTGAGGGTGAACGTTTGCGCCTGAACGGAGATGGCGCTTACCAACGCCGCACCGAAGATGATTTTTTTTGCCATGATTTATTTTTTAGTCATCATTCCGGGGCATATCCGGGTTGAACTGTAAAACGGCTAAAGGTATCTGCAAAGTATAACGGGCGCCATGGGGAGCCAACGTTGCAATGGTCTTGTTGTTGGCATCATAACGGTACACTACAGTCATCTTGTTTTCTGCATCGAGGCGGCGCATATCTATCCAGCGGAGACCTTTATAAGCCAGTTCCAGCCGGCGCTCGCGCATCACGAAGCCCATCACTTCATCTGCATCGGCGGAAGACAACGGTTGGTACACCTCTTTTTTGATGCGACATTTACGGATATCATTCACCTGCGCCAGCGCTTCCGGTAATCTGCCGCCACGGGCGGCCGCTTCGGCGATGATCAGCTTCATTTCTTCTACAGAAGTACCGAAATTGGTGACCGCACCACTGGGATTAAAGGCCACCACGCCCCTTTTGGGATAGCTGTAATCACCAGTGTTCTCATAAAACAACTTCAAACGCAGGTCGCTTACATCAAACATCTTCAGGAAAGCAATAGTAGGATATTCTTTCATAGATGCATTGGTAGAATAACGTGCATAGAGATCAAACGGCCTGATAGCCATATTAGGGATCGCCGATTTATTGGCAATGGTGTTGTAATCCAGTATGGCAGGTGGATTGTCACCCAATGACAACCGGGCATATTTCGTCGCTTCTTCGTAACGGCCGGTATAAAGATACACCCGTGCCAGCACACTATTCGCTGCTGTCACGGCGCCCCGGAAACGGTTAGTGGCGTTGTCCGCCGGCAAATCGGGAATCGCAGCGTTGATATCACTGATGATACGATCATAAATTTCCGCTACGGTACTACGCCGGGGCGTTTCAGCGGAGATATCCACAGACGTCATAAAAGGCACTGCCGGATCTTTGGCTGCTGTAGCGGCATTATATGGTTTGGCGTAGAGATTCACAAGATAGAGGTACTCAAAAGCCCTTCCCAGCAAAGCTTCTGCGCGGATGCGGCGTTTATCCTTTTCTGTTCCGTTACCGGCCTTGTCTATACCCACCAGTACGGCATTATAACGGTAGATGTTACCATAGTGTTTTCCCCAGAAAGCAGGCGGTACTTTGGTATCGGTGCTATACTGGTTGGCCCACAGGTAAACCAGGTCCTCCGGTCTGTCCGGCGTGGCGGGTATGGTGGTCACATCCACGTCATCGGCCAGCAGGTTCAACTCCCGTGCCCCGCTGGAGGTCAGGTCCTGACTGTTCAGGAACAGGTCATAGTCGCTCACATTGGTCAGGATGGTCTTGCCTACAGGCTCTACATCCAGGTATTTTTTGCAGGAAGTGGTGGCCGTAAGCAGGGCTACCAATCCGTATATCTTCCATTTGTTGTACATATGTTACTGTTGATACATTAGAAATTGGTGAACAGACCGATGGTGTACGTTGGCACCAGATACCTTCTGGCATAGTTGCCGGTGGCTATACTGTAGTTGTATTTATTCAACCCTATGGTAGTGATGTTTGACGCCTGTAACTTCACTTCAAAGTTGGTGAAGCCCATACGCTTTATAGCAGGCATTTTCCGAAAGTTGTACGACAGGGTGATATCCCGTAATACGAGGTAGGCGCCGTTGACCACCCTCGTGTTGGCATAGTTGTATACATAAGAGTGATAGCTATTGTATAACCAGTAGGGATAAAGCCCCATCACATCGGTACGTTGTTCATCCCCCTTCTCCCGGAAATAGTTTTCAGCTCCTGCCAATGGCCTGGTAGAATAGATAGAAGGGGCGGGAATCCTTGTCTTAAATCCACCATAGTAGTCAATCATAAAGTACACGTAGAAGTTGCCGATGTCGAAACGGTTACTGATACCGGCAGTGATGGTAGGGATGCCTGCACCGTTGTATTCCAGGTCACTGAAACCTTCGTCCAATGCGGCGTAACCGGGAGATTTCAGTTTTCCGGCGGCATTATACATCAGCGGCAACCCATTGGTGTCCAGTCCGGCATAACGATAGCTGAACACTGCTCCGGCCGGATACCCTACCACATAATTATTAGCCAGATAGGTATAAGAAAGTAACTTACTGTTTACATATAGGTCCTCCACTTTATTCGTGTTACGCGCCAATGCGATACCGGTATTCCAGTTGAACCGCTTCCGGGTGATCCAGTCTGCATGGAGGTTCAGCTCCACGCCCTGATTACGTATAGACGCCGCGTTTAGTTTAGCGCTGCTGGCGCCCTTGGTGGGGTCTAGCTGCGCATCTGCCAGCAGGTCTACACTATTACGCTGGTAATAATCCAGGCTACCGTATATACGGCCCAAAAATCTGAAATCAAGACCGGTGTTCAGGTTTTTAGTCTGTTCCCAACGCAGGGCGGCATTTTCCATGGATGCCAGGTTAAGCGAAGAGGAAGTGGGTGATGTACGCAGGTTGGTGGAATACCTCGCCACTATCTGCGGAATGCTTGCTTTGGAAGTATTACCATTGAAACCATAGGCCACACGGAGTTTTAACGCATCCAGCCAGGTAAGCCCCTGCATGAAAGATTCCTGATCAATGTTCCAGGCGGCGCCTACGGACCAAAGCGGTTTGTAACGGAAACGCGGGTCGGTGCCAAACAGGTTGGACTGGTCTACCCGCACGCTGCCGGTAAGGGAATATTTACCACGGAAAGCATACACGCCGTTGAAATAACCGGATACATAACGGTCGTCCTGGTAGGCTTTTCCAAAGAGCTGATCAAAGTTCAGCGTGGGATTACGGCCCGCGAAATTGGAGACCCAGTAACCGGTGAGTATTTTATTATAATCTACCGGCTGTTGTAACAACGTTTGATCATTGTAACCAAAGGTAGAACTGATAGATGTTTCTGCCACCACCTTACGGTTTTCTGCACCCAGAATAACGTTAAACGAATGCTGGTCGTGAATGATTTTATTGTAGTCCAGCTGGGCACGCAGCGTATAACTGACAGCGCTGATATTCTTTTGATTGATATAACCGCCTCTTGGAATATTAAAGAGAATGCCGCTGGCGGTTTGTTCGGCATAGGCATTCACATACTGATGGGCTTCCGTGGATTTCTCGCTGGCATAGTGTTTCAGGTCTGAACGGGAGTTCTCATAGATACCGCCGAATCTGAAACTGAAGCCATGGCCGATACGATAGGTAAAGTTGGCGATTACTTTATTGTTCACCGTCCTGTTTCGATCATTGACTTCATTCATATTAATCAACGGGTAGTTCATATTATCGTACAACCCTTTCTTAATAATTGTATCGTTAAACACCGGATTCATATAGGAACCAGCGAAGATAGCTGCCGGGCTGCCATCGGCCTTCTGAAAATGTTCGGAGCCATAGACGTCCATAAAGTTGGGCACCGGTGCGATCAGGTCTTTCGTTTCCAGGTAATCGGTGGTCAGCTCCAGTGACAGCCGTTTATTGAAGTTATAGTTAGCCCGGCCGGAAAGCAGGAACTTACTGTCACTGTTGTTCATTTTAGAAAAGCGGTTACGCGTATAATTCGCAGACACATAGTAAGTGGCCTGCTGTGTACCGCCGGAGAGGTTCAGATCATATTGCTGATTAATGGCGGAACGCAGGAACAACCGGCTGTAATCGGCCGCATTGTCATAGGCACCCATGGCAGCAAAACGCTCTTCCAGCTGGGCTTGTGTGATATACCCAGCTTTTTTATCGAGGAGGATATCAAAGCCTGGCTGATAGAAGTTATAAGAGGTACGGTAAGTAGTCCAGTCCGAAGGGACATTAGCACCATCTTTATAAGAATCACGCAGATATTTCAGTGTGGCATCACTGGGGGCCAGGCGGTAGGTATTGTATTTCTCCTTGCCGGTAACGCCCAGGGTGGTACGAAAAGCGAATTTCGTCCGGCCAATTTCGGCTTGTTTACGTTCTATGATGATCACACCGTTGGAAGCGCGTACCCCGTAGATAGTGGCAGAAGCCGCATCTTTGAGCACGGTCACGGATTTGATTTCATTGGGATTGATGGCATCCAGTGTCAGTTCTGTAGGGTAACCATCCACTACGATCAGCGGTTGTTTATTGGCCGAAATAGTGGACAGTCCCCTGATCTGGAACAGGGAGTTCCCTTCAAACTGCATGTCTTTATTGATCAGCACACCCGGCAGTTTGTTCTGAATACCAGACAAAAAATCGGTGCTGATACGGGACTCATATTCTTTAGTGCCAATGGCGGCGACAGCACCGGTGCTCTGTTCCGGGCGGATGCGCTGGTAAGCAGTGCTGACTTCCACCACGCCAAGGCTGTGGCGTCCGAACTTCAGCACTACTTCGGATACGGAGGCCAGGTCTTCTGCTACAAAAGTACGGGGCTCATAGCCTACGCAAGACACCCGTACGGTGGCCTTGGTGGCCACATTTCCGAGGAAGTAAGCACCGTTGCCGGACGTCATGACGCCGGTAGTGCCTACCGCGATGGTCACATAAGGCAGTGGACTGCCCGCTTCATTTTTCACAATACCTTTCAGCATCACGGTACGCTCCTGCTGACGTGCCGCCGGTGACGCTGCTTTTCTGAATACCACCACTGCATTGGGCAGGGCTTTGTATCCGAGGTCTGTGTCCTGCAACAGCTGCGCCAGCGCGTCGTCCAACTGCTTACCGGCACAATGAATGGACATGTCTTTCCAACCGGCGACATCATCTGCCGGGAAAGAAATTTTACATCCGGCCTGTTTACCGGCCTCCGTCAATATCGTTGACAGTGGCTGATGGTCCATTGACAGGCTGATGGTTTTCTGTAAGATCTGGGCATAGCCCAGGTGTACATGCATGGCAAATAATAGCAACAGGCATACTCTCCTCATGATAATAAGGCTTGGTTGATTTTTGAATTCCGTCTTACGGATGATTATAGCGTTGTGATGGTTACAGCATTGCCTGTAACGGAATAGGTATATCCAAGGGTAGTACAGACGATATCCAGTATATCGTTCAGTGATTCAGTCCCATAAAATGCATCGGTAATAGTGACACGTTTTTCTTTGTTCACTGCTCTGTCAAAGGTAAAGTTGACCTGGTAACGGGCAGACAAGCGCTGACAGATCGTTTCAAGGCTTGTTTCGTTAAACAGCAGGTCTTTGGCCATCCATTCCACTTTGGGCGTGACATTCTCCAAAGTAGCCGGTATCGCAGGCTGGCGGTCGCGGCATACCAGCTCCTGGTTTTTAGTCAGCACGGCCATGATTTTGTTTTCCCGCTCCACCCGCACCTTCCCGCTGGTCACTGTGATGGTCACCTGCCGGTCTTTCCCCTGCGTATTAATATTAAAAGCGGTACCCAACACATACGTATACACGTTGGCACACCTTACAATAAAAGGCTGCCGGGCATTTTGGCGGATATCGAAATAAGCTTCCCCGTTTAAAGTCACGAGGCGTTCCGCCTGGTTAAAGGAATCTGACAGTTTCAGGGTACTCCCTGCACGCAGTAGCACAACAGAACTGTCTGGCAGCACGAGGTGCCGGTCATAATTGACTGCCTCGTCCGGCGCCGGTGGCAATGGCGCATGATGTGATGTAACGACTGCCACCGGTTGACGGGTATTGGTTACGGACAATGGATAAAAGTACCGGGCCAGCAGACTGGAAACGGCGATGACAGCAGCAGCAGCGGCCACCCGTTTCCAGATGCGGCGACGGTTAGTGACAGGCTTTAGCATGGCACGTTGCTGAAACAAAGAATACTGATCACCGAGGTAGGCATCATCCGTTACATCCCAGTGAGGCGCTTCGGGAGCGCCGCCCAGGCTTTCATACCATTGCTGCAAAGCTTCCAGTTCAGCATCGCTGCACTGGCCGGCATGATATTTTTCAAGTAACTGATGAAGCTTTTCCTGTTCCATATAGCAGATTGACGTGGCTGCAAAGCGCAACCGTTATCCGTCGTACAAATATTTTTTATTCTAATAAAATGATGATACCGATGTATGACGAACGCCAACCGCCTTACCGTTACTCCCCTTATATATTTTTTTTCACCGGTAGATTTTTAACAAAAGATTTTATCTTTATCCCGCCACCGTTGATGCTTTGATTTGAATCATTTGGATTATCACGAAACACATAAGGACGACCAATCATTATTGTCGCTTTGGGAAAGCGGGGATGAGGCCGCGTTTGCCTCACTGTACCGCCGGTATTTCCCTCAGCTGGTAACAACTGCCTATCAGAAAACCAAAGACCGTTACGTTGCGGAAGAACTGGCACAGGAAAGCCTGCTGGCTTTTTACTACAAAAAGGAATATCGCATCGACAATGTGGCCGCTTATCTCCAGGTGATACTCCGGCATAAGACCTACGATTATTTCCGCAAGGTGATGGTACGGGAACAGCATACTTCCTTAGCTGCACAGCAACAGCCGGCCACCGTGGAAGACACCACCCAACAGCTATACAAAAGCGACTTGCTGAAAGCGCTGCAAAACAGGGTACAGGCCCTCCCCGATCAGTGCCGAACCGTTTTCCTGTTGAGCCGCAACAAACATATGTCCAACCATGAAATCGCCGATACATTGGGCATCTCCGTTAATACCGTAGAGCAACATATGCGGAAAGCCCTCAAAAGATTGAGAGAAGGAATTGTTATTTTATTGCTGATTTCGCTGCATAAATAAAAAATGTCGTAATATACGTTCCCAGGGCTGACGCCCTGCGCTAAGGATTGTCTCGAATGCCCCTGTCGTGAATGAATGCACCGCTTGATTCCCAGGGCTGAAGCCCTGGGTTACGATATCCTCGAATATTTGTTTCACTTTTAAAACTGTAATCCCATGGCATCAGCACTGAATCCGTATCTGACCTTTTCAGACAACTGCGAAGACGCTTTCAACTTCTACAAATCTGTTTTTGGCGGTGATTTCGCTGTCGTAATGCGTTTCAGCGACAGCCCGCCGGAATATGCTTCATCTGAAGACGAAAAAAACAAAATCATGCACGTGTCCCTGCCAATCGGCAACGGTTCCATGCTGATGGGCAGTGACTCCCCTTCACATATGGGTAAAGTTACCGCCGGCAATAACTTCTCCATCGCCATCGCGGCCGACAGTGAGGCTGATGCAGACAAACTATTCAGTGGGCTGTCTGCCGGCGGTAACGCCACCATGCCGATGGCCAAACAATTCTGGGGCTCCTACTTCGGTATGCTGACAGACAAATTCGGCGTGAGCTGGATGGTAAGCTACGACGCTCCACGCGGCTGATCCGGGAAATAACATCTCCTTTAAATAAAATGGCTTCTCCAACAGAGAAGCCATTTTTGCGTAATACACAAAAAATTATAAAAGTCAATTTTACTGCTGACATAAGGTTGTCATACCACCGGAATAGTTTTGTATCAGATTCACATTTAAACACACACTTATGAACAAACAAACTATCCGTGGAGTAGCCACCATCAGCTTTTACGCAGCAGACCATGATGCCGCCAAACAATGGTATACCGAAGTACTGGGCATGGCGCCTTACTTTGATGTGCCGGGCTATGCCGAATTCCGTATCGGCGATTATCAGCATGAACTGGGTATTATTGACAGCCGTTACGCTCCTCCCGGCGCTACAAACGGCCCTGCCGGCGCGGTGCTTTACTGGCATACCGACGATCTGAAAGGCACATTGGACAGGCTGATTGCGCTGGGCGCCACCGAATACCAGCCCATCACCGACAGAGGCCACGGCTTCGTGACTGCCTCTGTTACAGACCCTTTTGGCAATATACTGGGCATCATGTACAATCCTCATTATCTGAATATCCTGGAAAGCAGGACAGCGGCCAACGCCAGTGCCTGACATCCCCCAATACCGGCAGAACGGTCATTCATACCCATGCTGCCGGTATTGGTATCACAGATCAGAAGCCCCATTTTTTCATGACGGCCAGGTCCTGTTTTACTGCCTCCAACGGGGTAAGGGACTGGTAAGATTCCTGCTCCACTATGAAATAGCGGGTACCACCGGATTTGCGGCCCAGGTCTATCACTTCTTTCACAGGGATCACGCCCTTGCCTAATACCGTGCTTTCAAAGGAGCTGCCCATTTCCCCTTTACCGGCAGCCTTGATTTCATCTTTCACGTGCATCAGCTCAAAACGGCCGGGGTATTTGCGCATAATGTCCAGCGCTACGCCGCCGGCATGGTACATATTGCCGATGTCCAGCTGCTGGGCCACCAGTGCCGGGTCTGTATTTTCGAGGATCAGGTCAAAGAGCTTGTGGCCATTCAGTTCCTGGCTGAACTCAAAGTCATGGTTGTGGTAACCGAACTTCATGCCTGACTTACGGCACAGTTCTCCGCTTTTATTGAAAACGTCCATATAGGCCTTGAAGTCGTCATAGTTTTTACGCAGGCTTTCATCCAGCCAGGGGCTGATAACGAATTTCTGGCCTACCGTAGCCGCATCTTCCACCGTGTATTTCCAGGCATCGGTAAAGTCTTTGGTAGCAGGGTCCCAGTGGGTACGGCCAAGTACGGTATGCCCGCTGGGCATGGAAAGACCCAGGTCTGCCAGTACCTTTTTAAACTCCGTAGGGGCATAGCCGTAAAATTTACGGTTCACGTAATTGGCATGTTCCACATTCCGGTAACCCATGGCTGACAGCTGTTTGAGGGTGCCCAATGGGTTTTTCTTCATATCCTCCCGGATAGAATACAGCTGGATGCCCATTACGTCTTTTTTAGCGCCCGCAGCCAGCAACGGCCGGGATAAGAGTGTGGCCCCCGCCAGTGCCAGGGTGCCTTGCCGCAGGAAATTCCTTCTGGAAATGTTCATGTTAATATTGTTTAACAGGGTAATGACGTGGAAATAAAAGGTTGTCCTGTCTAAAATACTCAATTCAGGCTATTTTTTCATAAAAAACAGCCGGCGCATGGGATATCCCATACGCCGGCTGTCATTGCTTATGAATAGGTTGCCTACAGTACTAACATACCCAATAAGTCGGAGGGCAGGTTTTGTGTTGCGTAATCGGCAGGGTGCGGTTTTGATCTCCGATCACCATGGTTTGACCAAGGGCCGCAATTTTGAGTTTAGCCAGTTTCAGTTTGGCTGCTGGTTTCTTTTTCATAATTTACCGGTTTGAGTGATTAGAAATACTAACAATATATAATAACCCAGGCAGACATGAAATCCCGTTTTTACGGGATTTTCCCTGCAGACATACCGCGTGAACGAAAGCAGGCACAGGATTGTTATTTTTTTTCAGGCAGATGTCCAATTTGGTATTTTCCATTTGTTAAGGGGTGTTCCAAAACAATATTCCTAACAACAAAACAGACACATCATGGACGAATTTATGTTGATTTTCCGCCACGAAGATGGCAAAAAAATCGCCTCACCCGAACAAATGCAGATATGGATGAAAGCCACCATGGACTGGATTGGCGGCATCGCTGCACAAAACAAATTTGTACTCGGCAACGGCCTGCTGTTTGATGATGCCCGCGTGGTGCATCACAATAAAATGGTCACCAACGGGCCCTTTGGAGAAATCAAAGAAACGCTGGGCGGGTACATTATCGTGAAAGCCGAATCCGCTGATGAAGCCGCATCTTTTGCCAAAGACTGCCCTATCTTAGGCGGCGAAGGCAATACGGTGGAAGTAAGAAAGATTATCAGAGGAGACGATATGCATTAACTTTATATAACAGCTCCTGCCTCACCCGGCAGGGGCTTTCCTTTCCATTATGCAGCAACAGGAATTAATACCGCATTTATTCAGGACAGAATTCTCTAAGATATCTGCTGTCCTGTGTAAACATTTTGGCATTGAGCATATAGAACTGGCGGAAGATATCGCCAGTGAAACTTTCCTGCTGGCCATGGAAACATGGTCCTACAAAGGCATTCCGGAAAATCCTACCGCCTGGCTGTACGTAGTGGCTAAAAACAAAGCGAAGAATTATTTCGCGCGGGCACATATGTTCCGCGAGAAGATCATGCCGGAACTGAAACAAACGACAGACGCACCTGTTGCCGAGTTAGACCTCTCTGATCAAAACATCAGCGACAGCCTGTTACAGATGCTGTTTGCCGTCTGCCACCCGGTGATACCTGCTGAAGCACAGATAGGCCTCGCGCTGCGCATCCTCTGCGGCTTTGGCATCGATGAAATAGCCAACGCGTTTTTATCGAACAAAGAAACGATCAACAAACGCCTGTTCCGCGCCCGCGAAAAACTGCGGACGGAAAAGATCGCCATTGAAATGCCGGGTACGGCCGAGATACCTCAACGGCTAAACGCAGTGCTCACCACCTTGTACCTGCTTTACAACGAAGGCTACTATTCCGAAAGCCAGGATACCGTGGTCCGCGAAGAGCTTTGCATTGAAGCCATACGCCTCACTAAACTGTTGCTGAACAATCCGCTGACCAACACGCCGGCCGTCAATGCGCTGATGGCACTGATGTGTTTCCATGCATCCAGGCTTCCTGCCCGCAAAGATGAAAACGGCGCACTGATCCTGTACCAGGACCAGGATGAATCGTTATGGAACAAGGAACTGATCTCCGAAGGCGCCTACTACCTGCACGCTGCCTCGCAGGGCAATACGCTGTCCAGGTACCACCTCGAAGCTACCATCGCATGGTGGCATACCATCAAGGAAGACACGCCGGAAAAATGGGATAACATTCTTCAGCTGTACAACCGGCTGCTGCAACTGGAATATTCACCGGTAGCAGCGCTCAACCGCACCTTCGCCCTATCAAAAGTAAAAGGCAACGCTGCCGCCCTTCCGGAAGCAGAGAAACTGGGTCTCTCCGGCAATCCGTATTACCATACCCTGCTGGGAGAACTCTACCAGGGCATCGACAATCAGCAAGCGATGCAACACCTGCAACAGGCACTACAGCTCTCTAAAACACAACCGGAAAAACAGACCATTCAACAAAAAATCGATCATCTCCCGATCACATGATGTTCAACAAAAAACGAGAAGAGGTACTCGCGGTAGGCATTGCCGATCATCAGCTCCTCCCCGTTTATCTGTACGTCCTGGTGGTTCAGGCTGGTCACATGCCGGAAATTAACCACCACTGATTTACTGATCCGTACGAAAATATCCTGTGGCAATTGTTCCAGTAAGGCTTTCAGGTTAATGCCCACCATCAGTTTGCGGTCAGAAAGATGTAAGACACAATAATCTTTGATGCCTTCTATGTACCGGCAATCATTGAACACTACACGGTGCAACCGCCTGTCGGCCCGCACAAACACATGGTCCTGTTGTGTGGCTGCCACCTGCTGCTGTTGCAGTTTCCGGTGTCTTTTCATATCGGCATAGTCCTGCGCTTTTTGCACCGCCTGTGTAAAACGGGTAGGATGCACGGGTTTAACGAGATAATCGATGGCGTTCACATCGTAGCTGTTCAGCGCGTATTCGGCATAAGCGGAGGTAAAAATCACCAGCGTATCTTGCGGCAGCTGCCGCGCAAAGTCCAGCCCGGAGCCACCCGGCATTTCCACATCCAGGAACACCAGGTCCACCGGGTTCAGGTCCATGAAATCAGCTGCTTTGTCCGCACCGGAGAAACAGCCCAGCAGTTGCAGGGATACGTCCTGCGCTGCCAGCAACCGGATTTTCTCCCGTGCCAGCGGCTCATCATCAATGACAATACAGTTCATAAGTTGAAGGTTAAGGCTACCGTATATACTCCGCCGTTATTTTCCGTGAGCAGCGTATGGTCATCAGGATATAACAGCGACAACCGGCGGCGTACATTTTTCAAGCCTGCCCCGCCATCCGCCACAGTGCTACGGGACACCGGATTAACACAGGTAAAATGCAGGCTGCCGGCATCAACGAAAATATGTAAATGAATATAGGCGTTGCCGTTATAATCGTTGTGTTTAACCGCATTCTCTACAAAAGGCATCAGCAGAAAAGGA
Source organism: Chitinophaga fulva (assembly GCF_012927205.1). Taxonomy (GTDB): domain Bacteria; phylum Bacteroidota; class Bacteroidia; order Chitinophagales; family Chitinophagaceae; genus Chitinophaga; species Chitinophaga fulva. Next base: position 1,181,809 of record NZ_JABBGC010000004.1, on the reverse strand, counting down.
TGCAGCAACACATCCTGTACACCACCATCTACGGTGATACGCACTTCCAGCGCATCGTGACGCAGCTGTTCCAGGTACAGGAAATCCGCTATAAAATCCAGTTCCTGCCGCAGGTATACCTTACCGCTGCCCGACAGGTACAACTGGTACCGCAACAACCGCGAAAGGGAATGCACCACTGCCGACGCGCGGTGCTGGTCCGCATAAATCAGCGTATCAAGATTATTGAGCGTATTAAACAGAAAATGCGGCGATAATTGTTTCTTCAGGTTCTCCAGTTCCGTCTGCAGACTGGCAGTACGATGATAACTGGCCTGTACCCATTGCAAGAACAGCGGTATCGCTGTAGAAGCGGCCACCAGTGACAACATCATCACAAAAAACACCACCATGTCCTTTACCTGGTAAGGCGCAAAAGCTTTTCCTGCTTTCAACATCGGCGCCAGCAACGGCTCTGTCCAGACCGTCACGCCAAACAACAACGAAATCAATGCTAACACGAATACCGCATAGGCATAATACCGGAAACGCAACAACAACCTCGGTACCAGCAGGTACTGGTTCACATACGCCGCCGTGAGTATAAAAAGGGTCGCCAATATTTTCATGAGCGGCTGCCACTGTAACTGAAAGTCGTTCATGCCCACAATGACGTATAACACCACCGCAGGTATCAAATGTTGCAACGCCGATTTAATTATTTTCCGTTGGCTCACTAGTATTTCCATCATTTTCTTGCCGCCGCCGGTAAACGAAATATATAGTCCGCCACACCAACCGGCTGATTTTGTCTACCAATAATACGCGGCCCATCTACTCCTACCCCTATGTGGACGTTGTTGCATACAAACGATCATTGACCATCTCCACGCCCGGCTTCCTATAATACCGGTCCACCGGCAACGTCATCCTCCTTTCATTTGCAAAAAAGAGATATGAGAAACTACTGCTTAGGACTAGGACTCCTGCTGGCCGTCTGCGCCTGCAAAAAAAAAGACAAAGACGACGCCGCTCCTTCCGTACCATTCAAAACTGAAAATGTAGAAAAACAGATCGCTGTTATTACTGATCAAAAGAAAATTCCGGGCATTGCCGTAGCATTGGTAGGCCCGGACGGTATCGTCTGGTCTAAGATTGCCGGTATGGCCAATGTGGAGAAAAAAGAGCCGGTAACACCGAAAACTGTCTTCAAAGTGGGTTCCCTGGCCAAACCATTCATTGGCCTGAGTATTATGCGCCTGGTGGAAAACGGCAAATTAAATCTTGATGCTGACGTGAACGACTACCTTCCATTTAAGGTGCAGAACCCTCACAACCCGACCAAAAAAATCACGTTGCGGCTATTGATGTCACACACTTCCGGCATCTGGGACGCCGTTTACCGCGACCGGATTGCAGAATTCCTGGTCCCTGAAAAAGACCATCCGATGACGCTCGCGGAATATGTACAGGGAATGCTTGATCCTTCCGGGAAGTTCTATGATCCCAGGAGTTTCATGGACGACAGGGCCAAACCGGTATTTTCCTACTCTAACCTGGGCGCCGCGCTGGCAGCCTATATTGTAGAACTCACTGTAAAAGAAAATTTCGATACCTGGACATCCCGCCAGTTCATCACGCCACTGGGCACCACTTCGCTAGTGTGGCATCTGCGTGATTACACCACACAACCTTTCGCCATGCCTTATGACGCAGACCAACAGCCTAATGGCAATTACAGTATGGTGGACTACAGCACCGGCGGATTACACGCCAGCCTGACAGACCTTAGCATCTTTGCCAGGATGTTGGTGAACTATGGCGCCAAAGACGGTAAACAGATTATCGCTACCAGCACACTTGAAGCCATGGGCAAAGTCCAATTCCCGGAAACCCAACCTGTTTATGGCCTTTTCTGGCAGCACCGGAAAGTGGGCAACCAGGATATCTTCGGCCACGGAGGCGATGTACCGGGCAGTCACGCACAGGTATATGTCAACTACGCTACCAAACGGGCTGTGGTAATGATGATAAATGGAGACTTTAAAGGAGAGGAAGACGTGGAATGGTACAAATTGCTGGACATGATGTTTGAGCTCTAAATAAAAAAGCCTCCTTACGGAGGCTTCTTTATGATTTTATCTTTCCAAGCGGATACAATACCTTGCCCAACAGAAAACGCAATACCCTGTGGAGATAACCCGAACGGTTAAACGTTCCCGTGATGTACACGTCCTGATGGGGGTTATACAACATAAAAGACCCGACAGAACCTAAATGGCCCCATACATCATAACGCCGGGTAAAAGGCCACATCCGCACCCGCATCAGCCCCATGCCATAATCCACACCATAGCGGCTTCCCTTCCATGTCATCATCTTTTCCAGGGAGGCAGGGCTTACCACTTTACCTGCTACCAGCGCCTGCATAAACAGCAGCAGATCACCCGATGTGCTGACGGTTTGCCCAGCCGCAAAGATGCTGGTAAGACTGGGATAGTCTTCCACATCAATCTGCTGATTGCCCAATATTATATTGGCTACACGGCCAGGTGCCCATACGGCCGGGGTATTATAATGCAACAAATAAGTATGCTGCATGCCCAGCGGCACAAAGAGGTGCTCCCGCAACGCTTCATGATAACGCAGGCCTGTTACCTTTTCTATCACCAGTCCCAGTAAATTATACCCGGTATCGGTATAGTGGAATTTTTTACCGGGCCGGGACAACGGCGCCATATGCGTTTTGGTCCACTCAATGGTTTCCTCCGGCGTCCAGCGGTGATTGGGCTCTTCGAGTAATATCTCCAGGAAATACTTCCCGCTGCGGGGCTTGTCTTCATAAAAATCCGGCAGCCCGGAAGTATGCGACAGCAGGTGGTCCAGCGTGACCTGGTCCGTATAGTCTTCCCCTTTATACACATGAAGGCCCTGTAACAGGGAGGCCGGCAGATAACGGTCAAGCGGGTCATTCAAATTCAACCGGCCCTGTTCTACCAGCTGCATCACAATCACCGCCGTAAAAGTTTTGCCGATGCTGGCCGTATGCCAGGATTGCGCGGGGTCTGTGTCCATGTGGTGGCTACTGCCGGCAGACAACTCCCAATGGACATTTTTCGGGTCGCTATGCACCAGCATAAAAGCGTTGTAGGTATGGGGGCCGACAGTCATCCTCCAGGCAAGCGATTGCTCCAGTACTGATTTTACCTTTGATGGATTCATAAGGACAAGATGCAGAAAATTCTTTGCTTACCGACATCTGGCAGATGAAATTCCCATAAAATTCTACCACCTGTGCTATTTTGGCAAGAAATCCTACTTTTACGGCATGCTACAGCAGATCAACCAAATGCTCCGGAGAAAATATCCCTTTGAATTCGTCAGGCTCAACAGTATCCTCGTCATCAGTATCCTGGTCAGCCTTATCATTTTTATTTACCAGCCTTTCGGCTTCAGCCAGTACCAGGGCAACAAACCGCTGGGCGCTCTTCCCTTTGGCATTGCTACTTTCGGCAGCCTGTTCTGCTGTAACTATATCCTCAAAGGGAAAATATTAAAACCCCGGATTAGCAGATGGACCATCTTCCATGAGGCGGTATATATCCTCACCGTCTTCCTGGTGCTGGCTTTTTGCAATACCCTGATATTTCTTTTCTTTTTTGAAGACATCGATACTTTTAGAAGCAGTGGCCTGCTTGTTCGGCTGGAGATCCTGCTCCGCGTATTACTGATCACTGTCGCGGTAGGCATATTCCCTGTGACAGCAGTTATTGCTATCCGCTACCACCGGGCCATGCGCCACCATATGGACAGCATCATCCGCAGCGATCAGCAGCTACAGGAAACCAACCCCACACAGGAGCTGGTGTTCCCATCTGCCAATATCACGGAAACACCGCTGCGGATAAACCTTCACGATTTCCTTTTTCTCGAGGTGGTGAAAAACCATGTGCATGTATATCTCTATGTAAACGGGCAGGTAACGTCTACGGTTATCCGTAATACCCTCACCACTATCCTTGAAACGGTGGAGGCGCCAACGCTGTTCCGCTGCCATCGTTCGTTCCTGGTAAACCTCAGTCACATCAAGACCGCCACCGGTAACTCCAACGGCTATAAGATCATCCTAAAAGATTACGAGCACTATCCCATTCCGGTGTCACGGAGTTTTGTGCCCGCTTTCCAGGAGATCATCCACTAGTGACAATTGTTTTCCCGCACGTACAACAACTCCGATAATCCCCAGCCCGGAGCCACAGCACTGGCAGGCTTAAAGTCACGGAAAGTTTGTTCCAGTGTTTGCAGTTTATCGCAAAAACCGCTGTCTGTTTGTTTCATAAAGGCTGCCATCAAGTTTTGGAAAATAGCCAGTTGCAGCTGTGGCCGCGGATTGGAAGGATCCAGGCGGATAGCCTTTTCATAACCGGCCACCACCTCGCGATAATATTTCTGTCCGTTCACAGCAGGGTCCTGCGCTATCATGGCGTAATAATAGTAGCCTTCCAGTGTACATACCTCGGAAGCGTTGGCTTTGGCGTTGCCTTTCAGCACAGCCAGTTTTTCGGCCGCTTCCTGCAACAGGTCCGCCGGCTTGTCTGTAGCCTTGCTCAGCACCAGCTTCAGGTCAAGATAAGTGATGTAATAGTCCGGCAACCATTCTCCGGGGCACAAGCCCGACAATCTTTTTAAAGTATTCACATGATTATACAATCCGCTCATATCCTTCTCTGCTTTCACTTTGTTTAACACCAGTTGTAACTGCTCTTCGCAGTTGATCGTGTTTTGAGCATAACCGGATATCATCATGGTTAAAAAAATCCAAAGTGCGAACATGTTTTTCATTTTGATCTTTTTTAGGTTGATTAAAAACTGGAAACGTCATAAGCGGAGCTGCTCTTCAGCGAGATAAATACCCCGATATAGAAAAAATTGTTACGTGAAGCCATGACCGGCGCGCCCTGGTAAACCCCTTTATCATCGGGCAACGGCGCATAGCGGTAGCCATAGGTATTTTGCCGGCCGGTAATATTGCCACAGGAAGTATACAGGATCACCTGCTTGCTGACCAGGAAAGTGAGATTGGCATCCAGGCTGAAATAGTCCTTGTCAATGGCGTTAATATAGCCGTCGCGGTTAGGGTCCCGGTAAGGCCGGCCGCTGGCGTAGGTAGTGGTAACGCCGGCATAGGTCTTCAGTGCCGGGAAATAATACTTGCCCGACATACGGGCATTATGCCGCGAGGCAAACAACGGCGTGGACATCACAGGAAAATCCCGGTACAGCCGCGCGGCGTCGTTGTAGGAATAAGATACGTTGTATTTCAGGTGTGGCACCGAGGTCTCATCCGAAAAATACACGTCAAAACCGGCGCTTTTGCCATAGCCGTTGGCGTGATACACCTGTTGCTGTAATAATTCCAGCTGGTCGTACTGCTTGTAATAAGTTTCGGCTTTAACGAGCCGCCCCCTGTATTCATACGATGCGCCCAGTATATAATGGGTGGCTATCGACTGCTGCATGTTTTCGTGAGGCGCTGCCAGCACGCTGTTATCGGGCATCTGGTAATATCTGCCCCAGATAGCTGATACCTGGAAATGATCAGCGAGATAGTTGAGCGAAACACGCGGCGAAAAATTCCACGCGCTGCTGAACTGCGCATATTCCATTCTCCCGGATGCATTGGCATATACCCCCGGCAACAGCCGTACCTGGTTATCCACAAACGCGGCATACAGCTGATAATTAACCTGCTGGTCCTGCAACCGGTGCTGCAGCGTATCATGATAAATGGCCCGGTAGCCGCGCAGATACGCTTCCATGCCGGTGCTGAGGCGATAACCAGGCACAATGTTTTTCTCCAGCTTCGCTTTCAGGTGCAACTCCTGTTCATTTTGATGATAGCTGTCGCGCTGAAACCGGGCATTGTCATAACGGTTAGCCACATACGACCCTGCGGCGCCGAAGAATAAGTGGGTGTTGTGGCGTGTCTTCGTCTTCAGGGTGGCGTTCAGGTAATAATTGTCCTGTTGCAGCCGGAAATCCCGCTCGGGGACATTATTGAGGGTGTCTGCAAACGTGCGGATGAAGGCCGTGCGGTCATAGGCGGTGTATAGTTTGAATATCCCCCTGGCGCCGACAGTAGTTTTATATTGCGCTTCTGCGGCGAGCGACTGGTAGGGCTTCTTCCAGGCATAGCGGTCGGGCAGCACTTTATTGTACAATGTGAGGTCGGTGAAATTCACATTCGCAGAAAGGGAACTTTTACGGAACGCCACTGAACCACCGCCACCGGCGCTCAGCGGTGAAAAGTTGATGCCCGCTTTGGTGCTTCCGGCCACGTCTTTGGTGTCCATAGGCAGCACGGCCGACAAGGCCTGCCCAAACTCCGACTCATAACCACCGAGGGAGAAATTGATTCCCTGGAAAAGAAAAGGGGAAAAACGGCCACGGGCCGGCATGTCCTGGGCGGTAACGGAATAAGGGCTTAATACGTGCATCCCGTCAATGAACGTCTGTGTTTCGCGGTTGTCACCTCCGCGGATGTACAGTTTACCGTCCTCCCCTACTTTCTGGGTACCGGGCAGCGACATCAGCGCGCCATAGATATCACCGTTGGAACTGCCGGTCATGACCACATCCAGTGCGTCCAGCTTTTCCAGTGTGCGGCTTTTACCAAGACTGAAAGTGCTGGCGCGCACCACTACTTCCTCCAGTGCTTTCTCCCGGACGGACAACAGGATTTTCAGTTGTCCCATCTGGTCCACCGGCGCAGTCAGCCGGAAATCTTTATACCCCACATAACTGGCCCCTAATGTTACGGTGCCGGTTTGTGTGGTCGTAAAACTGAATTTCCCCGTTTTATCGGAAGAGGCCCCGTCGAGGGTACCGGTAATATATATATTGGCGCCTTCCACCGGTTGACCTTTAACATCGGTCACCATGCCGGCAATTTGCTGCTGCCCCTGACCGGTCAGCCGCACACATAAAAAGATAAAAAACAGGAAAAAACTGCGGTACATATGTCTTGTATTTTGTCGGTGCCCCCTGATGGACACGACACAATACTAAATCATCATACACTGGTTTTCATTTAGTTATGACAAACAACAAGCCTTTGGGACGGATGACTAAGTAATGGGACGGCGTGTTAAACAGCGGGACGGACAGAGCGGCTTTTTCTTCTGTTAACCATCCTTGCAAAAGTGTTAATGAGTGTTAATCCGGCCTTGCCGGCATAGTGGCTTCGGCTATCTTTGTAAGATGGATTTTATTGTTAAACGGATATGGTGGATCACCATCCCTACCGCGCTGGCGGTGCTGGCCTTTCAGTTGTACTGGCTGCGGACCGCCTGGCTGGGGCAGCAGACCGCCTTTGTGCAGGTGGTGTCTGACGGCTTGCAAAAAGCCTATGACCGTGCCGTGATCGGTTCCGTTAAACAACTCGAAGGCCAGCTACAAAAAAAAGACACCTTACGGGTCCAGCCCAATAAGCGGACATTCCAGTTCAGCACCGGCACTTTCACCGATACCATCCCTCTCTCCTCCGACAGCACAGGCCTGGTGAAAGTCATCGCCAGAGATACCAACCGCAAGGAAGACAATACCGTATTTCAACAGAACTTCCGGCTACAGGACGTAGGGGCGGACATGAACCAGTTCCTCGCCAGTATTTTTGCCTTCAGCAACATCGCTAAAATAGATACCGCCCTGCTGAATAAATATTATCAGGAAGAACTGAACAACCGGCATATCTCCCTGCCTTTTGTTATTCATATTATAGATAAAGACACCACTATTACGGCAGACGAGCACATGGCCGTTATCCGTTCCACCTCCCTTCAATCGCGGCGCACCATCGCAGCACAGTTCGAGGGCGCCGCTACCTTCCTGCTGGTTAAAATACTCTGGCCGCTGGTGCTGTCTTTCTTTTTGATATTACTTATCACCGGTTGCATATGGATATTGTGGCGGATCATCATCCGGCAGAAAAAACTGGAGACGATGAAAAACGATTTCATCAGCAATATCACCCATGAACTGAAAACGCCGGTAGCCATCCTCACCGCCACCAACGAGGCACTGCTGACCTTCGGCGGCAGCAAAGACCCGGAAAAAACAGAACGGTACCTGCGCCTGGAACAGGATGAGCTGCATAAACTACAGGGACTGGTAGACAATATCATGGCGCTCACCCGACTGGAACATAACGACGAGCCACAGGAAACCCTGGAACTGGTATCCATCCCCATGCTGTTGAAAACAGTCGGGGCCCGCTTCTCGGGGTTGCCCGGCGTACAAATACAGACCGCCATACAGGTGGCCCGGGAAGAGCTGCTGACCCAACCGGCCGCCTTACGTACCGTGCTGTCCAATCTATTGGATAACGCGATCAAATACACACCCTCGGATGTTAAAAAGATCATGCTGACCGTCACCGAGTCGCCGCAACATTACCGGTTCATCATCAGGGACTATGGCATTGGCATCGACAAGGCCCATCTGCCATACATCTTTGATAAGTTTTACCGCGTATCGCAGGGCAACCTGCATACGGTCAAAGGTTACGGACTGGGGCTGAGCCATGTGAAAAGCCTGCTGAACAGGATAAACGGCACCATTAACGTAGACAGCGTCCCGGGGCAGGGCAGCACATTTACCATTGAACTGGCAAAACGATGAAACAACAGATACGTTTACTACTGGTAGAAGATGAAACAGTACTGGCCGGCGTTGTAAAAGAAACGCTGGAAATGAAAGGCTTTGAAGTGATCTATGCCGCCGACGGACAGGAAGGCTGGCAGCTCTACCGTCAGCACCAGCCGGACGTATGTGTGATAGACGTGATGATGCCCCGCAAAGATGGCCTCACATTGGTACAGGAGATCCGTGCCACCGATACCCATACCCCGCTGATATTCCTCACCGCTAAAAGTGAAGTACAGGACGTGCTGAAAGGTTTTCATGCCGGCGCCGATGATTATATCAAAAAGCCGTTCAGCATGGAAGAGCTGATACTCCGCATTCATGCCCTGCTGAAGCGGACCCTCGCCCCGGCTGCACCTGCTGCCAGTCAGGGCCAGCTCAGGCTGGGCAACTACCTGTTCGACTATCCCCGGCAGGAACTGCACTATGGCGGCGAGACCCGGCGCCTCTCCCAGCGGGAAGCCGATCTATTGAAGATGCTGGCCGACAATGTCAATAACATCACCTCCCGCAAAGACATGCTGCTCAGCATCTGGGGCGACGACAGTTTTTTCAATGCCCGTAATATGGACGTATATATTACCCGTATGCGCAAGTACCTCCAACAGGATGAAAACATCCAGATCGTGAACGTACGCGGCCGCGGCTTTAAACTACTCGTCTGATTTTTTAACACTCATTAAGAGTATATACATATTCGTTAACCAATTCCCCGCATACAGCCTGGTAATTTTACCGCATGAAAAAATTGATGCGTAAAATATACCTGCCGGGCATCCTGTTATTGTCTTTCCTTACAACAACAGCCCAGCAACGCCAGCAACAAACACAGATCGGCGATGCCGCTACCGGCAAAGCACTGGCCGGTGTATCTGTTAAAATTACTTCCCTGGGTGATACTGCTGTTATTCGTACGGTCATGACCGATACACAGGGAAAAATATCCTTCTCACTTCCTGATGGTCACTATAAGTTATACCTGCACAGTCTGGGTTACACCGACAGCACCCTTTCGTTCAGCATACCTGCCGGACGTTTTCCCACGCTCCCTGCCACCATTGCGTTGCAGGCCGGCAGCACACAGCTGCAGACTGTCACCATCAAAGACAATACACCGCCGGTACAGATGAAAGGCGATACCATTGAATACAACGCCAATAAATTCAAAACAAAAGATAATGCCGTAGTAGAAGAGCTGCTCCGTAAACTGCCCGGCGTACAGGTAGAGCGCGACGGCAGCATCAAAGCACAAGGCGAGACCGTACAACGCGTGCTCGTGGACGGTAAAGAATTCTTCGGCAGCGACCCCGCCATCGCTACGCGCAACCTGCCCGCAGACATGATCGATAAAGTGCAGATACTGGACAAACAAAGCGATATGGCCGAATTCACCGGCGTGGCCGACGGCAAACAGGCGAAGACCATCAACCTCGTTACCAAAAAGAACCGGAAACGTGGCTACTTCGGCAACGTGAACGCCGGCATCGGTACCATGGACCGTTACGAAGGCGGCATCAACGCTAACAGCTTCCTCAATGACATGCAACTGTCGCTCCTGTTGAAAGGCAACAATGTGAATAAATCCGGCTTCAGCGCATCTGAACTAATTAAAATGGCCGGCTCCAATCCTGATATGTTCAACAACCTGCCACCAGCCGCCTTGTCGGAGCTCATGAACATGAGTGGCGTGAAAATTATGGGCACGCCCGAAGCCCTCGCGGAAATAGCCCGTCCCATCGGCCTCACCGATACCCGTTTCGGCGGCGCCAACTTCAACAACGACTGGAATAACGGATTCAAACTGCGCAGCAGCTACTTCTTCAATGAAAGCAATTCACGCAACAACTACGACTACGCCCGGCAATACCGGCTTACCGATACGGCCTATAACTATCTGCAGAACGGCAACACCACTAACTACAATATGAACCAGCGTATTGACTTCACTGTGGAAACACCGCTAAACTCCCGCACCACGCTGAAACTGATACCACATGCAGACCTGAACCATTTCAATAACAGCCAGGACCGCACGTTCCGTTCCTACACCGCCGACGGTGTCACCTTGTTGAATGACGGTAGTCAAAATACCCACAGCACCGGCGACAACCGCCTCGGCTCCATGGAAGTACAACTCCGCCACCGCCTTGCGAAGCCGGGCCGTACGCTGATGCTCACCGCCAAACCGGAATACTATGAGAACAGCACCACCTTACAGAACCAGTTCAATAGCACCTTCTTTCATCTCCCTACAGGCGAAAAAAACAGCCATACAGATCAACAAATGATCAGCAAATCCAAGGTATCAGCGATCAGCGGAAACATCGTGTATACAGAGCCGTTATCAAAGACGCAGAGCCTTCAGCTGGGGCAACAGCTGTACTACAGCGACGGCGCGTACGACAGGCAGACCAACAACCGCAGCAGCAGCGGTGCTTACGATGACATCGACCCGTTGTACAGCGACAACTACAACACCCGCAAATGGCAGCACACCACCAAAGCAGTACTGGCCGGCAACTATAAGCGTTTCCGTTATACCGTAGGCGCCGGATGGCAACGCAGCAATATTAACGGGCACTCCGGCCTGAAAGGCTACAACATCGACCGGCAGTTTCAGGCATGGCTGCCGGAAGCTTACGCTGAATACAAAACCAACAACAAACAAAGACTGACGTTCCGCTACAACACCGTCGCTACTACGCCTGCTGTCAGCAATCTCCAGCCGCTGACAGATAACACCGACCCGTTGTATGTCCGTCGCGGTAATCCGCTGCTGGACCAGGAGAAGAGCCATCGATGGTCTCTGTCGTTCAACCAGGTAGCACCCACTTCCGGTAATTCCGTGTATGCCACGGCCGGTTTTAACTGGTACAGCAGCCAGGTGGCCGACAGCACCAGCATCGATAAAAATACCGGTCAGCAGTTAATTATTCCGGTGAACGTGCGCGGTAACTACCAGGCTAATTTTTCTGCCGGCAAAAGCATTACGATCGCTCCGCGCAACTCATCGGTATCACTGGGTTTCACCGGCACCTACTCCCGCAATACGTTGTATAATAACGGTGAAGCTAACACGAACACCATCCTCACACTGGCGCCTGATGTACATATCAACTACTATCCGGCAGACCGTGTCAGCATCAATGCCTCCGGCAGCGCCACCTGGAACAACCGCCGCTTTGCTATCCGCAACGGGCTTCCGGAAAAGAACTGGCTGCTCAATTACAGCGTCGAAAGCATCGTTGTACTGCCGTGGAACATGACATTCGAAACCAGCCTGGAAGGTTTCTCTGCACTGGGTTTGGCGGCCGGGTACAACAACACCATTTTATTATTGAATGCTGGCCTCAACAAAGAAATCGGTAAACACTTCTCCCTGCAACTGGCAGCCAAAGACCTGCTGAACAACAACGCCGGTATTAACCGTATTACCGGCAACGGCTATATCGAAGACCGCAAAAACAACGCGCTGGGCCAGTACTTCCTGCTCAGCGGCATTTATAAATTCAGACATTTTCCTAAATCAAAAAACAAATAACAATGAAAGGCATTCACCTTATCCTGCTCACGGCTTTTTTCCTCACCGGATTCACAGCCACCGCACAAGACAAAACACAGGGCGTGATACATTATGATCTGACCATGTTCCTGCACGCATCTCTCAAACCTGACCAGCTTCAGTATAAAGACATGATACCGGAAACGGCCAACAGCCAGGAAGTGTTGTATTTCAAGGGCAACAAATCGAAGATCAGCCGCCAACAACCGGAGGAGCTTCATACAGAAGAAGGAGCCAATGTAAAAATTCAAATGGGCAACAACGAACTCGCCTTTTATGAAGATGGCGCCAGTGGCAAAGCATGGGCGCTGACAGAAGCCGGTGGTAAAAAAGTCCTCACACAAAAAGAACATCCTGATGCCGATAAAATCCGCGCTGGTAAAAACACACGTACCATCCTGGGTTTTGTATGCAAAGAGGTAAACGTACAAAGCAAAACTGGTCCGCTCACGTTGTGGGTGACATCGGAACTGCCTTTCAGAGGCGGGCCGCTGCACACCTGGACATCGGAGGGCGCTGTATTGGGAGTAGACTCCAAAAAATTCAAAGCAGTCGCCACAGCGATCAACTATGAACCCGTAAAAGAAGATGTTGTTAATATCCCCTCGTTGTAAGTTTTAGATAGATGTAAAAACAAAAGGCAGCAAATCCTTGCTGCCTCTTTGTTTTTTGTTGTAAATGTACTTACCTCATTAATTCGACCCATCCTTTGTATTTCCTTACACCTTGTTCGGTGCGCAGTTCCAGTATGTAATAATAAGTGCCTTCGCTCAGGCCATAGCCATTCCACTTGTTATCGTAGTTCTTGCTCTGGTATACCTGGTTGCCCCAGCGGTTGTAGATGTAGAGCGCTGATCCAGGGAATTTGCTCAGTCCCGGTATGAAGAAATTATCATTCTTACCATCACCATTAGGCGTTACCACGTTCGGAATGAAGATATCTTCCCCTGTCACTTTTATCGGGCCTATTACCGATGTATTGTCGCTGATATCGGGGTCTTTCTCATTACCGCTGATGGTGGCCGTATTGGCGATATCATCTGCGCTCATCAGTTTCACCGTGAAAGTAAGTGTAGCGCTGGCGCCGGCAGCCAGTTCCGGTATCTGCCAGTTGATAGTGGCAGCAGCGATATCGTAAGTCGCCGTACCCGCTGTGGCATTGAGCGTGAGCGGTCTGCCCAGCATACTTTGCAGGCGGTCCTGTACCACTACGCCGGTAGCCTTATTGGGCCCGTTGTTGGTAGCCGTGATGGTGAACGTCAATGTATTATTAACACTGAACGGCGGTGTGCTGGTCAGCTGTTTCACCACTTTGAGGTTAGTGAATTTCTCTGTGTTGATGGTAACGATGGCCGTATCCGGGATGCTCACGTCCGGCGGGCCAGTCACTACGGCGATGTTACGCACATTGCCTGTACCGGTGATCGTTACATCATAGCTCCAGCTGCGTGTTTCGCCCGCTCCCAGCAGTCCGGCGTTCCATTGCAGCACACGGGTGGTGCTGTTATAAACGATGTTGCCGGAAGGCGGGTTGCTATACACCGGATCACTGACCAGACCGGCAGGCGGCAGGGTATCCAGTACCACGACAGGGTTTACGCCGGCAGTGCCGGTATTGCTGATACGCAGCGTGTAACTGATCACCTGGCCGATGCTGTAAGGACCACTGGCCGGGTTCACGGATTTCACGATGTCCAGCTTGGATTTGGCCCGGATAAAGGTAGTGGCCGTGCTGCTGTTGTTGGTGCTGTCCAGGTCTGTTATGCCGGCAGGGGTATTCACCACGGCCGTATTTTGTATGCTGCCTGGTGTTGCGGCGGTGGCGGTCACCTGCAATACTACTTTAGCGCCGGTCGGGAAAGTGCCCAGTGTAGCATTCACAGTATTGCCATTCACCGCTGCCTGTATATTGGCTGCGCCGCCAGACATGGAAAGTACGGTCACTGCCGGTTGCGTTAAGGCGGCAGGCAGTATATCCGTTACCGTTGCATTGTCAGCGTTAGATGGGCCATTATTACTGATGGTCAACTGATAGACCGTTTGACTGCCGGTAAACACTTCCATCGGGCCTGTTTTCACCATGGTCAGATCGGTAGCGCTGCCGATGGTGCTCACCACGGTGTTGGAAGGAACATCCTTGCCGCCCATATCATTGAGGATGGCGTGTGCTGTGTTGCTGATGCTGCCGGAAGGCGCATTCTGTGCCACGGTGCCTTTCACCTGGATGGTCAGTCCGCTGGTATCTGCTGCCGGCATGTTCGCATTTACTTTCACATTATTGCCGCTGCCGGTAGCACCGCTGTTGATAACGGTGCTGCGGAATGGCGCTGCGCTCCAGGTAACATTGGTCAGCACAGACGGTACCAGGTCGGTGATATCCACATTGATGGCATCACTCGGACCACTATTGATCACGCTGATAACGTAGGTCACCTGATCGCCGCGTATCATCGTAGCCGGACCGGTTTTACTGATCCTCACGGCCGACTGGGTCACCAGCTGGGTGGTAGCCGTAGCGGATTCCGGTGTGGTACCGGTTTCAGCAGGCGTCACCGTGGCGGTATTTACAATAGTACCGCTGGCATTAGCCGCTACGTTGCCGGTAACGGTAATGACTATACTGTTTCCGCTACCGGCCGGCATATCACCAGTCAGCGTGATGTTATTGCCGGTACCGGATGTCGGGCTCTTGATCACGGCGGTGCCGTTGGTCACCGCTTTCCAGCTTACCTGCGTAAGCGTGGCCGGCACCACATCTGCCACGGTGAAGTTCACCGCATTGCTCAGGCCACTGTTGTTTACCAATATCGTGTAGTTTATCGGTTGACCGGCAGTGGCGGTAGCCGGACCATCTTTCTGGATATGCAGTTTAGGCATGGCCGTTACCACGGTCTGCACCAGTGCTGACGTATCCGGCAGGGCGCCGGTTTCGGCAGGTGTAATGATCGCGGTGTTATTCAGCGTATCGCGGAAAGCAGGATTCACCGTGCCATTCACCGTCACCGTTACACTGTTGGATGCGCCCGGCGGAATGTTCACCGTCAGGCTCACCAGGTTGCCGGTACCGGTAGCTGCGCCAACGATCTGCGCATTGCCTGCTGCCACCGCGCTCCAGCTCACGTTATTGACTGCCGCAGGCACCGCGTCGAGGATATTGGCGTTGGTAGCCATGCTCGGCCCATCGTTTTTCGCAATCAGTGTATACGTGATCGTTTGACCCGATTGTAAAGATGCCGGTCCGGATTTGGTGATCTGTACAGATGGTTTCAACACTACGACTGTCTCCACTTCAGATGAATCCGGTTCATTGCCTGGTTCTGCCGGTGTCACAATACCGGTATTGACAATCTCACCGGAGAAAGTAGAATCTACCTTGCCTTGTATCATCAGCCGGAGAATACCGCCAGCCGGGATATTGGCTATCGCCTGTACATTGTTGCCCGTGCCGGTGGCGCCGCTGGTGACAGTCGTACCAGGACTGGTGGACTGCACAGACCAGCTCACCTGTTTCACCATAGCAGGCACCTGATCGCTGATAACCGCCTGGGTGGCGTTGCTCAGGCCTTTATTGGTGATTTCCAGCCAGTAGTTGATCATTTCGCCGGCGTTCAGTGCCTGCGGGCCGCTCTTACTGATGGTCAATTCAGGATGTTGTTCTACCACTGTGATCACCGGTGGTGTTACCGCCGTAGGTGTCTGCGGGTCCGGAGAAGTAACGGTGGCGGTGTTGCTGATAGTATTGGTAGCATCAGCGCTCACGGTGCCGGTGATCATGATGGTCACCGCAGCGCTGTCGTTGGCCGGGATATCGGCTGTCACGCTGATCTGGTTGTTGCTGCCAGTACCGCCGGCAGTCACACTAGCATTGCCGGTGGTGCTGGTGGTCCAGGTCACGCCGGTGATGCGGGAGTCGATGGTATCGGTAATATGCAGGCCGCGTGCGAACGCAGGACCGTTATTCGTTACGGTGATCAGATAACTGATCTTGTCACCGGCTGTGATAGTGGCCGGACCGCTCTTACGGATCTGCACATCTGATTGTTTCGTTACAACGGTGTTCACCTGGTCATTTACGGTTGGTGATTCGCTGCTGCTGGCCGTGGCCACGTTCAGCACATTGCCGGAGAAATCATCATTCAGTGTGCCCGTGATCGTGATCGCCACGCTGTTGCCCGCGCCACCAGGAATATTGGCCGTAGTGGCCACATTATTGCCGGTGCCGCTGTAAGGGCCGGTGATAGAGGCAGCACCTGTTACCACGGCCTGCCAGCTCACTCCCTGCACGATGGCGGGCACCGCATCAGCGATGTTCACACCACTGGCATCAGATGGGCCACTATTGGTGACTACCACCTGATAGGTGATGGTATTGCCAGCCTGCGCCTGTACAGGGCCGCTCTTACGGATCTGTAAACCAGTATTGCGGCCTACCGTGGTAGTGACCGTGCTGGTATTATTGGCCGGGTTATAATCGGTCACGCCATTGACAGCCACATTGGCGGTATTGGTAATACTGCCGCTGGTAGCGCTACCGCTGACAGTACCACTGATATATACCGTGATGTAATTGCTGCTGCCGGCGGACAGTTTACCGGGGATGATGATATTGCTGCCGGCGCTGTCTATTTCCTGCGCGCCGATGACCTCACCGGTGCCGGTCACCACTGCTTTCCAGGTGACGTTGGTGATGACAGCCGGTACCTGGTCAGTGATGACGAGGGACTGCACATTCACCGGGCCGGCATTGAATATCTGCAGGGTATAGTTCACTGTCTCGCCTGCAATCACCTGTTGCGGGCCACTCTTCACAATGCTCACATCGGTGGACTGGTTGACGGTAGTGGTAATGGAGCTTGTTTTATTAGCGCCTGCTACTACTACCGCTGTATTGGTGAAGGAAGTATTGGATGTTGGGTTGACTACGCCGTTCACCAAAATGACGATCATGTTACCGCTTCCCACAGGGATATCAGCAGTGGTGCTAATGGTATTGTTATTACCGGAGGTAGCCCCTGTTACGGTGGCCGTGCCGGTGGCAGCGGCGCCCCATGAGGTAACGGTCACATCTGACGGCACCTGGTCGGTGATCTGGGCATTGGTGATATTGCCGGAGCCGCCGTTGGTCACCACGATGCGGTAGTGGATAGAATCACCCACACTCACCACGGCCGGGCCGGTTTTGGCGATACGCACCACCGGATCATTGTCCGCCACGATTGTTACCGTGCTGGTATTGTCCGCCAGGTTCGGGTCTGTAATCGGGCTGCCGGCTGGCAGTGATACCGTGCCGGTATTGGTGATAGATGTACCATTCGCAACAGCCGGATCGAGTCTGCCCGTTATCGTTACCTGCAGGATACCGTTGCCTGCCGGCAGATCAGCGGTCACATTCACATCACCGTTGCCGCTGGCAGGTGAGATATTGGCCACGCCACCGGTGCCGGTCACCACCCAGGCACTGTTGAGCAGGGATGCCGGCAGTGCGTCCTGGATACGGGCGCCCTGCACATTAGACGGTCCATCATTTTGCACCAGCAAAGTGTATTGCATTGGTTCACCCGCACCCTGGTTAGCAGGGCCGCTCTTCACGATACGCAGATTGGCTACCCGGTTAATGGTCGTTACCACAGAGGCGGTATCACCCACCGGTGTGGCAAATGATGGATCATTCAATGCTATGGCCACATTGGTAATGTTCGGCAAAGCATAATCAGGGTCCACCTTACCATTTACCTGTACGATGATTTTAGCACCTGTTGTAACCGGGATGTTGCCGGTTACCAGTACATCCTGTGTACCGGAAGCCGCAGAAGTAAGGCTGGCGCCGCCGGATGCGGTGGCTGTCCAGGTGGCATTCAGTATGCCCGCAGGAATGGCATCTTTAATGGTGATGTTATTCGCATCACTCGGACCATTATTGAGCACTTCCAGCGTATAGGCGATGCTGTTACCTGCCGTAGTAGCAGCAGGGCCGGTTTTATGGATTTTCAGTTTCGCTTTGCGACTGATATTGGTGGACACATTGGAACTCACCGGCGGCACATTAGGCTCAGCAGGCGTAGCCGTGGCGGTATTGGTGATCACTCCCGCAAAGTCGGTCTGCACCCTGCCTGCGATGAGGATGGTCACGCTATTGCCGCTGCCTGCCGGTATATCCGCTACTACGTTCAGCTGATTACCGGTACCGGTAGCACCGCTGGTAACAACGGCCGTACCATTGGCGGTGGCCGTCCACGTAGGATTAAGTATCATAGCCGGGATGGCGTCTGTGATCACGGTTGCCCGTGCATCACTCGGACCGGCGTTTTCCACTTTTACACCATAGATGATATACTCACCTGCGCTCCAGTTGGCCGGTGCATTTTTCTGAATAATGAGCCGCGGCCGCTGGCTGATCACCGTCGTAATGGTATCGGAAGCCACAGGCGGCAAACCGGATACTTTAGGATCTGCGGTCGCCACGTTTTTAATGGTGCCTGCGAGCGTCGCAGCAGGGATGGTACCCATTACAACGATATTCACCGTACCGGTTGTTACCGGGATATTGGCTGTCACCTGGAGGCTGTTGCCCGTGCCGGTGGCGCCGGACAGGATAGCCGCCCCACCGGCAGCGGTAGCATTCCAGCTAACGTTGGTCAGCAGCGCCGGCAGCTGATCAGCGATCACCGCGCTGAGTGCATTGGAAGGACCGGTATTGGTTACGGTCAACAGATAACGCACATTTTCACCGGCGTTGGCGGTAGCCGGACCGGTTTTCACCACATGCAGGGATGGCTGCTGCGCGACAGTAGTCACCACCGGCCCGGATACGGCCGGCTGGGCGCCTGTTTCGGAAGGCTGTGCACTCGCTACGTTGGTGAAGCTACCGGAGAAAGAAGGATCAACAATACCGGTGATCGTCACCAGTACGCTGCTGTTTCCGCCGCCGGGGATATTGGCATTCACCTGTACCGTATTGCCGGTACCGGTGCCGCCACTGTTGATCACAGCGCTGCCACCGGCGGTGGCTGTCCAGGTGGTCTGTGTCACCGCTGTTGGTACAATATCTTCAATCGCCAGATTATCCGCATTGGAGACACTGGTATTGGTGACCATCACGGAGTAGGTAATACGGTCACCTGCACTGAGAGAAGCCGGACCAGCCTTGGTTACCCGAATGGCTGGAAGCTTTTTCACCACCACCGTCTGTGTAGCCGTTACCGGTGGTACCGGTTCAGACGGCGTGGCCGTTGCATGGTTGACAATACTACCGGAGAAGCCCGGATCTGTTTTGCCGGTTACGGTGATCACCAGCTGATTGGCGCTGCCGGAGGGGATATTGCCGGTCACCTGTACATTGTTGCCCGTACCTGTGCCGCCGGCAGTAATAGTAGCAAGTCCCTGCGCCCTGGCCGACCATTGCACGCCACTCAGCGCAGCAGGGACGACGTCGGTCACCACCAGGTTCAGCGCATCGGAAGCGCCGGTATTGCCTACAATAATCGTATATGTCACACTGTCGCCGGCCAGTACGCCGTCAACCGCGGATTTGGTAATGGTGATCTGCGGCAGCCGTTTAACCACCGTTTGTTTGGTGGCGGTATCGCCGGTGCTGCCGGCTTCGGAAGGCACTACGATGGCCCTGTTGGTCAATGTGCCGGAGAAAGCAGGGTCCAGTTTACCACTAACGGTGATCACTATATTATTCCCACTGCCCGCGGCGATATCGCCACTGAGGGCGATGTTGTTGCCGCTGCCATTAACACCACTGGCGATAGTAGCATTACCATTGGCCACGGCAGTCCAGGTCACCTGTTGCAGGGTTGCCGGAACTGCATCTGTGATCTGCATGTTACGGGCATTGCTGGGGCCATTATTGCCTACTGTAATAATATAGGACACCGAACTACCGGCGGTAGCGGTATCCGGGCCGCTTTTGCTGATGGCCAGCGCCGCCTGGGGGTTTACCGTGGTGATCACCTCATTGGAAGTCACCGGCGGGAAGCCTGGTTCAGACGGTGTTACCGCCGCGGTGTTGTGAATAGGGTTGTAGGTAGGTGGTAAAATGGTCGCATTAATAATAATCCGGATAGTGGCTTCCGCCGCCATGCTGGCGGTCACGCTCAACTGGTTACCGGTGCCGGTGGCGCCGCTGGTGATATTGGCCGTGCCGCTTACCACGCTGGTGGTCCAGGTCACATTGTACAGCGAAGCGGGGACCATATCACTGATCGTGGTGGCGGTGGAATTGGAAGGTCCTTCGTTTTTCACATTGATGGTGTAGGAGATCTGCCCACCTGGAACGGCTGTCGCCGGACCATTTTTCACGATCGTGAATTTCACGGCTTTCTGCACGGTGGCCACATCGGTATCTGATACCGACGGCACACCGGGTTCAGCAGGTTTAGCAGTGGCCGTGTTGGAGAGAGTGCCGGAATAGTCGGCGCTGATAACACCGGAAACACGGATGGTGATAATATTGGAAGAACCCGCAGGGATGTTGCCGGTTACGTTTATCTGGTTACCGGTGCCGGAGCTGCCCGCTGTTACGGCGGCGCTGCCTTGTGCCGTGGCAGTCCAGGTCACCTGTTGCACGGCGGCGGGTACAGCGTCGGTAATAACAGTGCCTACCGCATCACTCGGACCGTTATTGATCAGCGTGATCACATACTGCACAGGTGTACCGGCGATGGCTATCACCGGCGTAGTGCGGCTCTTGTCTATCACCAGGCCGGGGGTGCTGCTGATAATGGTGTTGGTAGTATTGGACGTAAAATTACCGACCGTTGTTTCAGTAGGCGTAACAGTAGCCACGTTGTCGATGCTGCCGGTGGCACTGGCATTCACGGTGCCGGTTACACTGATATATACCTTGCCGGTATCGGCAGGCGTTTCACCACCGGGATAATCCGCTACGATGCGCAGGTTATTGCCGGTACCGGAGGCGCCGGAAGTGATGGTCACTTTACCGGTGGCAGTGGCGGTCCAGCTTACGTTAGACAGTTTGGAAGAAATCACGTCTGTCAGCACGGCGGCGCGGGCATCTCCCAGTCCACTGTTGCGGGCAATGATACCGAAGCGGATGGATTCTCCGGCAACGGCCATGGCAGGGGCGCTTTTCACCACTTCAAAGTAAGGCCTGCGTACTACCGTCACCGTTACTGTGGCGGTGGCGCCATCAGGGTCGGGCACTACCGGTGATACGGCCGTTACGGTATTGGTCAGGTCCCCGTCAAAAGATGAGTTGATCTTTCCGGATACGGTGATGGTGATGGTAGCATTGCCGGTGGGGATGTCTGCCGTCACATCAATATTGGTATTGGTGCTGTTGTTCTGTGTGATCTGTGCCGCGCCGGTGTTCGTCACGCTAACATTGCTGGCCGTAAACCCGGCGGGCAGCGGGTCTGTGATCTTCACGCCGGTGGCGTTGCTCGGACCGGCGTTGGTGATCACCATACGATATACGAGGGGCTGGCCGGCGATATAAGGGCCTTGCTCCAGTATTTCTTTCGTGGCCCTGATGTCAGCACGACTAACATAGGTAATCGTTACCTGGTCCGGCAGTGGCGGACATACGTTGTTGGTAATCGTCCACGCCAATGTGGCGCTGGTATTGGGAAGTATGGTAATGATCGTATGTGGATCAGTAGGATCTGCAATCACCGGGTTGCCGCTGATGACCACCCATTTACCAGTACCTACAGACGGCGTATTGGCCTGCATATGGAAGATACCGGAATTGTACTGGGTGGAGTCAGGCCCGGCATCCGGCAGGGTGGTATTGCCGTATTCCGTTACCTGCAAATCTGCATATGACGGCGGACAAGCGCCACTGGTGATGGTCCAGCGGAACGTGTAAGTGCCGGTCACTAGTCCGGATACATTGGCGTTAGGCAGCTGACGGTTGTCAAACGTGGCGATGTTGGGGCCGCTCACCTGCGTCCAGGTACCGGTGCCGTTGACAGGAGTATTACCGGTAAGCGTGGTATTGCCGGTACCGCACAGCTGTTGATTAGGTCCTACAGCAGCCGTGGTGGGCGCAGGGCTGATCACCAGCGTAACCGGATAGGATGCCGAACAACCACTGGCCTGATGCCTGAAGGTAACGGTAAAATGATACGTCCCCGGCGCCACATTGGAAGGGACCACCACATTGATCGGGGAGCCACCCAAAGCGGCGTTGGTCACGGGGTTAAAGCCGGGCATGTCCGCAGACGTGACACTAAAAGTATTGGCGTTGCCGGAAGTTACGGTATAGGGTATACTGAACAAAGCAGTACCCTGGCATACCGGGTTGACCGTACCGATGTTGACGGTGATATTGGGATTGACGATCACCCGGAACGCATTGGAGGCGCCATCGCCGGAACATCCGCTCACGGTGGCGGTTACCCGGTAATAGCGGCTGGCGGTGAGCGCGCCGGTGTTCAGCGTAGCGCCGGTCTGGCCGGGCACGACGGTCCATCCGCTAACGCCATCGGCGCTGGTTTCCCATGTATAGGTGAAACCGGTGGCCGGCGTACCGGTACCGGCCTTAGGCATAATGTTGGCTGTCAGCGTACCACTGGTATTATAACAGATCGTGGAAGGCCCGCTGACACTGGCGGTATAATCGATCACTTTCAGTTCGGCTAGGTTAGACACCACACGACAACTGGCGTTGTTCATTTCAGCCATGCCACCTGCTGCCACCACACGGTATTCAAAACCTGCCCGGGCATTAGGCACGCTGAAAGTATACTGGTTGTTGCCCAGGTTGTTGATCACCCCACCATCGTTAGCCCAGGCGGTAGTGCCCAGCGCTCTTTTCTGGAGTTGGAAATAATAATTGGAATAACTTCCGGCAGGGAGGCTCACAGAGAAACCGCCGGTGCCGCCGGCACAAACCACGCCGGTGGTCTGGCCAAAAGATATTGGGGGGCCACAAGCTGCAAAGGCAATATCATCCAGGGCCAGGTCATTACCATTACTGTTGGGGGTATTGCTGAAAATACGAAGGATCACCGCGCTGGTAGTGGACGGCATCTGGAAAATGCCTGCCAGCCGCACCCAGGTACCGGGCGACTGGTACGCTACCAGCCCAGTAGACACCGATGCGATGGGCGCACCATTGGGATTATTGGCATCCACGATATCAAAACGCAGACTGGGCTGCGCTACGCCCCCACTGGGGTTGATGTTCATGATCCAGGCGGAGAACTCAAAGGTGGTGCCGGCACAAAGGCCGGTGATAGTGCGTTCATAAAACTTGTCGGGGGTGGCATTGGCATCCACCACCATACAAAATCCCCGGCCATCAGTACTGGTGTGGTCGAGCCGGTCCACGAAGTATATGTTGTTGTACCCCCGCGTGGTGTTACTGATGGTATACTGGCCGGGATAAGGGCCGGTAGGCCTTGAACCTACGCCGGGCGCGTAATAGGTATAGGTGGTAATCCCTGCCGGCAATGGGGGGCCCAGCGTTGGCTTGGTTGCCGTAGCCGCCTCGCCGAAGGTCTCTTTAAAAACCGGGTCACCTAAAGATCCGGTACATTGCTGAGCATTCACACGACTTGCTGCCAACAGCAACAGCAGCACACAACACCATTGTTTTACACGGAAAATAATACTCTGAACATTTACACAAATGGACAGCTTCTTTACCATAATAGCTGGGTTTGTACAATAAACTGGTTTCATTGCCGGAGAGTCCCAACATACCTATAGCTGGTGGGGATAATGGGTTTCGCGAGGTGGTAACCGGAGAAAAGAAATCCCGCGCATGCTCCATTGCATCCGATTTAGTATTGCTGCGCTATAATGCATGTCGGTCCTGAGAATTCGGGGATGATACCTGCCACTACATACATCGGCTTCACTGCAGTATCATTGCAAATACTACAACAGTAAAAAAGGGATTATGTTCAAAGAAGAAGATAAGTTTCCGGGCTATAACGATTATCCATCAACGTGGTAACCAGCTGGTTTGCGGTGGACAGGAACCTGTTCCGGAAGCTATCCCCGGGAAGCGGTTTCTGCTGTTAAAGCCCTCACCCGTTCAACATATTAGGCAGGGGCAACAAAACAAGATCATGATTAACCAGCTGTTTGATCAGCTGGAAGAGAGGCGGGTGTTCAGGGAGATACCGGCCAACTACTTACATTTTGTTGATAAAAAAGGTCAGGGGAAGATGTTTTCCCCTGACCTTTTGCTGTTATAGGCTGAACCCACCGTCGCAACGGAGGATGGTGCCGGTGGTATTGCTGTTGTGCATCAGAAAGAGCACCGCTTCCGCAATGTCGGTTGCGGCGGCCACTTTACCGGTAGGCAGTTGCGCAGCGTACGCGTTGAAGGTATCCGCCTTGGCATCTGCCGGCAGGAAGTCCCACCACGGCGTATCTACCACACCGGGAGAAACAGCGTTGATCCGTAAAGGTTGCAGTTCTTTTGCCAGCCCCGGGACCATCAGTTCGATGGCGCCGTTGATGGCCGCCAGTCCGGCCGTACCGGGACTTTTGGAGATAGCGCTGATGGCGGTGATCATGGTAACGCTGCCACCGGGGCGCATATAGGGCAGTGCCGCCTGTAAGGTTTGCAGCTGGGGCCAGAACTTGCCTTCAAAGCCGGCCCGCAGATCGTCCAGCGACAGGTCTTTGAACATACCGGCGCCTTTGGCCCCGCTCAGGGCGATCACCAGGTGATCGATACTATTTTGTGCAGCGAAGAACTGATCGAGGGCAGAACGGTCGTTGCCATCCACCACCGCGGTAGCCGCCACGGGCACGGCTTTGGCCGCCTCCTGCAAACGTCCGGCAGTACGTCCGGTGATGGTCACATGGGCTTTTTCAGCTGTCAGTAAAGCGGCGGTAGCCAGTCCGATGCCGGAAGAACCTCCGGCAATGATTACACGGGAATTTTCAAATGAAGCAGACATATCGGGTTTCTTTTATGCTGTAAAATTGGCGCATAAAAGGCGGAGCATCGTTAACCCAATGCTGCATTAAATTAACCGGATACGGCATTTTTCCGGAAAGCCAGTGGCGTAAGCCCTGTCTTCTCCTTAAAGAAGCGGTTAAAACCCGCAGGGTCGCTGAAATGCAGCTGATCGGATATGCCGGCAATGGTGATATCCGTATAACGCAGGGCCGCCTTGGCTTCCCGCACCAGCATATCTGTAATGGCTTCGGAGGCGGTATGACCGGTATGTTCCCGGATAGCCCTGTTCAGATGGTTGGGTGTTACGCCTAATATGGCAGCATAATCTGCCACTTTCCGTTTGGTGAGAAAATGTTCGCTGACCAACTTCCTGTAACGCGGCACGAGGTAAACAGGTTTGTCATCCCGTTCCGTGACACCAAAGCCCTGGCGCAGATAACTGCGCTTCAGCTCCAGCAACATCAGGTATAGGTACATGCGCACCGCTTTATCATGGCCAGGTTGATGCCGTTGCAGTTCTGCGTTCATCCGTGCTGCAAAATCAACCGTCATCTCCAGTTCAGCCGGTGACAGCTGCATAAACGGTACGCCTGCAAAGGCAAAAAAGGGGAACTCCACCGGGATACGGTCGGGGGAAATAATATCTTCCAGGAAGCCAGGTTCAAACAACAGGTAATAACCAAAGGCATCATCGCTCAGGCCCCGTTTACTGAATATCTGGCCCGGGAAAGTAAAGCTGATGGTGCCATTGCTGTGGGTAAAGTCTTCCAGTCCTAATTGTATTTCCGTGGTGCCGCGCACAGAGATGCTGATACGGTAATAGTCCGATTTCAGTGGCCCCATTTGCGCGCGCACGCCTTCGCTGGAATACAGTTCAAAGCCCTTTATCCGCGCAGCCGGGGCGAGGTTGTTGTATCCAAATGCGGAAGTATTGCCGGGCACGCGGTGCAGTTGCCGGGAATCTTCCAGTCCGTATTGCGGTATTTCTTTGCGGGAGGTGTTGGCAGGCATTTCCAGGTTATTTATACAGTGACCGGATAATATCGTCTATAGGCTCTTCTTTTCGGCGTTCGGCGAGCATTTTTTCGCGTTCTTTTACCAGCCGGGCGAAAGCCACCTCCACTTCTGCCAACGCATTTTTACCGTAACGTTCCGTCAGGATGTCGTCTAATTTAAGTTGTTTGCCTTCGGCCAACAGTGGCCTGCTGCGGTTATGTACCTGCCCCATGATACGGATAAGCGCCTGTTTGTCTTCTTCCTCCACATCATGGTAAAGAATATAGGACACTTTGAACAGGCTGCTGCCGCTTTTGTACAGCAGGGCGTTACCTTTCTCTGTGATGCTGATCAGTTTCGCCCTTTTATCGGCCGGATCATTTTTCTCCGTGATGAGGGCTCTCTTCTTCATCCTGTTAAGGATATCGATGCCGGTGGACTGCTCCATCATACAGAGACTGATAATATCCGTTTTCCTTGCTTCTTTTTTGTACTTGATCACATTCAACAAATAAAACCATTCCAGTTCGATGTCCGGCCATTCTTTCATCATCATTTTAGCGTAGATGGTGTGCATGCCGCTCATTCTGCCGATCAGTTCCGAAATGAGGCCATCCATGTCCGGCGCCGGGGTTTCCACGGATTTGTCCTTTTTTTTCTTTGTCTGCTTCCGCAGGTATTGAGCGCAAAAGTCCGCCACGGCAGGCTTATCAGCCTGACCGGCATATGCGTCCCATGCTGTGATCAGTTCCACTAAAGGAGTCATCTTTAGAAATATTTTATTGAAAAAGTACTTATTTTAAAATAAAACGATTTCGTTATAATTAAAAACGATTTCGTTGTTTTTACCGGAAAAATGTTCTTTCTTTGTAAAGGTAAAGAACGGAACCGTAATAAATCAGGTTATGCAAATACTACTCGAACAATTGATGTCCGACTGTCAGGCGGCGCCGGTACAGGCTATGCCCGCACTCACCGATCTGGCGGCGTTATTGGAAAGACATGCTTTGAATAAGTATGAAGACCCCACCGGGTCAGAGAAGCTGGCGCACAGGCCCGATCTGGCCGCCCTCCGGTTGACAACCGCAGAGATGACCAGTCTCAAACATTTGCTGTTTTTTCTGTTGATGAATTACCCCGACAGGGCTGCCGCAACAGCACGTTGCCTGAAGAAATGCTACGACCCGGCGCTAACAACCGGTCTGTGTCAGGCGATAGCGCTCTACTGGCAGCAGGACGATGCCGCCACCTTACAGCTCACAGATGCCATCACACAATCGCAGGGGTTTGACCAGTTCAGCGAAATGGTGCTCAGCTGGTTTAAAAAACTGTCAGTGGAAGGGTTACCGGAAACCCGGAAAGGCATGACGCAAAAATTCGCTTATTACCGTAAATTCTATAATGCACAACTTTAGTATCCTCACCGTCATCATCAGTATGGCGGAATTACCAGCCCTGCTCGTCGCCGATCTGCTAACGGAAACCGTTCAGCTGCTGCGGGAGCTTACATCAAGCATTTGGGAATTTTGATATTTTGTTATTTAGTTATTTAGTGGGTGCTCTATGAAGAGAGAACCTATTATTAATAGGCATCGCCCCAATAAGTAAATAACCAAATATCAAAATAACCAAATGATTTACGCGGCCAGCAGGCATAGTACACACAATACGATGCACAACGGCGTAAAAAGAAGCGTATCCTTGCGGGCAAACGGCGTTGTTTTTACCTTGCGGAAGAGACCTACGTATTTAAAGTCCCCGATTGACCGCAGCGCAAAAATAGCAGCGATGCCCCTGGAGGTCCAGATCACCACCTGGCGGCCTACCAGGTTATCAAAAACGCCCGTATTGGCTGTCAGCACCAGCGCAAAAAACAGCAATCCGAGCGCCACAACAAAAGTACCCGCAGCACCGGGGTTTAACATCGGTTCACCGGCGGTATTGACCGGCACCACCTTGCCCACGCCCCATTGGCCACCAAAAGCCCAATAAAAATGTATAGCGGAGAGAATCACAAAAATAGTGGCCGCCACCACAGCAGGTAGTAACATACGACAGGATTATATCTACAAATGTAGGTATTGCAGCTACACGCCCAACTGATAAATATCAGGATATTTTATTTATTTTGTCAGCAGGTAATGTAGCCCGCCGAAACACAAGCTCATGCCGATCAGGTATACTACGTTTAGCCGGTACCGTATCAGCAGGAAGAGTGACAGCAACATCCAGCATAAAGCTGTATAATCCAGGTTACCGAAAGTCACCCCGCTGGGAAACAACACATCTTTCCCAAGAAAGAGCGTCAGGTTCAGGATAACACCTGTCACCGCAGCGGTCACAAATCCCAGCACCCCGGCAATCGATTTGTTCTCCTGCGTTTTCCCGATCAGCGGCGCGCCGGCGAAAATGAACAGGAAACAGGGCAGGAAAGTATAAAATGTGGTGGTCAGCAATCCGAGGGTGCCCATCCACAACGAACCGCCAAAATGATTGTACCCGGCCATAAAACCTACATAGGACAATACAATGATCAGCGGTCCCGGCGTGGTTTCCGCTAGAGCGAAACCATCAATCATCTGCATATTGCTTAGCCAGTTGAGTTTCCCCACACTGAACTGCGCCACATAAGGCAACACCGTATAAGAGCCACCTACCGTCACAAAAGCCGTTTGTGTAAAGAACAACACCATGCCCTTCCAGAACCGGAAATCTTCCGCCAGCCAGAAAAAGAGCGCAAAAGGCAATACCCACAACAAGAGCGCAATGCCTACCTGTTTGCCAAGACGCAGCATCGCATTTCCTCCGGCCGGTGACTTCGTATATTTATTGAGGTAGTACCCCTGTTCCTCTGCTGCCATCGCTTCCTCCTGATGGACGTCCTTTTCCACCAGCGAAGGCCATACATACCGCAGCAGCACCGCGATGCCGATAGTACCGGCAATAATCACCAGCAAGGACAAATTGAACCAAAAGATGCTCACAAAAGCCGCAGCAGCCAGCACATAATGCAGCGGCGTATGCAACGCCTTCTGCCCCACTCTTATCATGGCCAGGATAATAATAGCTACCACCGCAGGTTTCAGGCCATTAAACATGGCGTAAATCCAGGGCACATTCCCATACAATACATACATCATGCTTAAACCCAGCAGGATAAACATGGAAGGCAACACAAACAATATTCCCGCGGCCAGTCCCCCTTTTTTACCGTGCAGCTGCCAGCCCACATAGGTGGCCAGTTGCTGCGCCTCCGGTCCGGGCAATATCATACAATGATTAAGCGCATGCAGAAAGCGGCTGTTACTAATCCACTTCTTACGGTCCACCAGGTATTCATGCATAATCGCAATATGCCCCGCCGTACCGCCAAAACTGATCCATCCCAGTTTAAACCAGAACCGTAGCGCTTCCCCGAAAGAAGGCCGCTGTTGTTGATTGTTCACATTCATATCTCTTGCATCGTTTTTTCCAATGGTACCCCAAAAAATCCCCTGCACCTGCTATTAACAGATGTTGTGGAAACTATCCATATGATGTTACAGAATATTGAGAATCATGCTGTATCCGCTGTTGTGCATGGTTTTTTGAGCATCTGTAAATATACGAAATACCTGCCCCTTATGCAACCCTTAATTCACTGTTTTTCCCTAATTTGCCGCCGATTCAACATTGTCATTCAAATTAACCCGCATGGAGAACCGCTTCGAGACGATTGTCAACGATATCACTATTGCAACAAGCCAATTGCTGCAAAAAATAAATGCTTCAAAAGACGCAGTCAGCATTGCCAGCCGCACCACCTTACAGGCAGGCATACACGATTATGTCCGCTTCTTTTACTACAAAGGCCAGGTACACTGCTTTATGGACAGCGGTGGCAGCGACCGCCCCGATGTGAAGTATGAAGGCACCGACTTCCCCGATGCACCACTCACAAAAGAAGAAATCGATCAACTGTTGCCATTGTTACAGGAGAAGCTCACGGAGCTGTATCTTTCCTACGACAACAATCCCATACTCGATTATCAGTTTGAGGTAGACGGCAAATTCAGGATAGACGAGAAATTCTACAAACTGCCGGTACTGAGGACCACCAGCGAGGTTAAAAAAACAAAGCTGCTGCAAGCCATCGATCAGTATCTCACCCAAAAAATCTACGAAGGGCAATACCCTACCAAAGAATTGGAAACATTTTTCCTCGCCAAACACCTGATCAACCCGGCATTATACCCGGAGACAGATGTGCCCGGCACCATCGCTGTTTTTGAGAAGATCAGAACACTCAATAAAAACAACAAGGAATCCCTGCAACAACATCAGTATCATATTACTTACGCCTTGCGGAGATGGGCAGAGGAGATATTCCTGCCAGCCTATTACAACGTGCATAAACCATCCTGGGGATTACCGGAATTTGCGTTGAAAGAAGGGCGTGAAAGATCCACACCGCCAGACAACCTGCTGGACCTGCTGATACATGCCGGTGTGACCGTCATCCGCTTTGAGCCCAACTACAGCCGCCCTACCGGCGTTGGTTTCATCGAAAAAGCGAAAGAGCTGGGCAGCACCAAAGCCACCCAAATCCTGAAGAAAGGCAGCGGCACCTTCAGCGATTCCGATATTCAATACAAAGATGCAGACGTGACCTGCACCGCCAATGATGTATTTGCCACCTTCGAGATCAATTTTAAAAACGAAACCGAAGCAGCCTATGGCAAAGCGCTGGACTTTATCTGTCACCTGCTGGAAAAAGACTTTCCACCGAGCTACGAAATCAAGTGCAAGTCCAAAGCCAAAAACCTGCTTCCTGTTAAAGGCCTCGGCAAATCCGCCACACAGCGTTTCTTCGCCAATGCGCTGCAATACCCTGCACTGTACCCGCAACTGGAAAAATATGTACAGCTGGCGATCCGCCACGAATTTGAATGGTACGAAGATGTGGAAGCGGAACAATGCGCACGGCCCGGCACCTACGCCGTATTCGGCCTCGCATTGGCAGACGCCCGTTATTTCCCGTTGCTGCAACAGTACCTCGATGTGATAGATGATGAACATCAGTCTGTACAAAATCATTTCCTGGTACAGTTCATACAACAGCACGGTGTTAACGCCGGCACTATTCCCACGATCGTGGACGTACTGCGATGTGCACAGGATATCAAACCCATCAAGGAATTAAAGGCATTGGAAACGGAGGAGAATATGGGCCAACTGAAAAGCTATGTCAAATCGCTTGAACTGGAATCCTATGAAATAGACCACCTGGAAACTATGATGGCCATGAAGATTACTGATTCTCCTGATTGACATGGATGGTCATGATGATTGCTGATTCGCCTGATTGAGCGAAGATCAACATTGAAGATTATAGCGGATGTATTTTCCAAAATATTATTCAAAATACCAATGCTATTTATCTATGTTCTTCTTTGCTATAATCTTCGTATTGATCTTCGCTCAATCAGGCGAATCAGCAATCATCATGGCTATCACAGTTATGTCTTCGCTCAATCAGGTAAATCAGTGGTAATCATGACTATCAACGTCCGCCGAGGGCGCGGTACAATGCAATCACCGCCTGCCATTGCTGCAACCGGTCATTAATACTTCCTATCTGTGCGCTCAATAAGTTTTGCTCTGAAGTCAGTACATCTGTATAGTTGGTGCTGGAGCTATAGCGCAGCAACTCTTTGGTGAAGTCCACCGCTTTTTCGAGAGACGCCAATTGTTTTTCCCTGCTTTCCTTTTTCTCAGAGGCAGATGTCAGCGAGTAAAGAGCATCCGATACTTCTTTTCCTGCCGTCAGCATGGTTTTGCTGAAGTTGTACAAGGCTTCCTCTTGTCTGGCCTTTGCGGTGGTCAGCCGGGCTTTATTGAGGCCACGGTTGAAGATGGGCTGTGTCAGTCCGCCTACCACGTTGCCAAACAGGCCGGCATCCGTGAACCATTGGCTGAAGTCAAAGCTGGTAAAGCCTCCGGCGGCAGTGATATTAAGTGACGGATAAAAGGCCGTGCGGGCAATATTGGTGTTTTCAAAGGCATTGCGAAAAGCATATTCCGCTGCTTTTACATCGGGGCGGTATTGCAGCAGTTGCGCCGGAATGCCGGTAGACAAGTCCTGCGGCAGTTGTTGCGTGGTGATGCTGCCACGGGCAACAGGGCCCGGCGGCAGTGCCAGTAAAATAGAAAGGGCATTCTCTGTTTCCCGGATTTGCCTTTTCACATCCGGAATAGCCACCGCAGCGGCATATTGGTTAGCCTCGCTCTGTACCACCGCAGCACCATTCACCACGCCGGCAGCTTTCAGTTCCTTCATACTGCTCACATCTTCTCCCCTGTTGGTCAACGTTTGTTGCAGTACCAACAGTTGCTGGTCTAATGCCAGCAATGAATAATAAGACGCTGCAATATCGGCTACCAGGCTACTCTGCACCGCCTGTTGCGCGGCAACGGTGCCCAACAACGCCGCCTGTGCAGCTCTTTTGCCGCTGCGCAGTTTGCCCCATACATCTACCTCCCAGCTGGCAGCCACATTCACATCATACTGTGTAGCAGTGTTGATGAGGCCATAACCCTGCGGAAAGGCCAACCGGCTTTGTTTAACGGAAGCATTGGCATTTACATCGGGCAGGAAGGCCAGCTTACTTTGTTTCAGCGCTGCCTGTGCTGCCACGATACGCTGCATGGCTATACGCAGATCGAGGTTTTCACGGATACCGCGGGCAATCAGTTGCTGTAACAGCGTATCGGTAAAGAAGGTCTGCCAGGGCCTTGCGGCAATGGTATTGGTATCGCTGCGTTGCGGATCGCGGAACAGGTTTTTAGTATCTACTTCCGGTGACCGGTAAGGTTTTGTGATCCCGCAGGCGGCTGCCAGCGTCACGAGTGCCAGCAGCCAGATATATCTCTTGTGTATCATTTTTACTTTTTTATTTCAGAAAAATTAAACAGCCATTTCCTCCAGTTCTTCTTCATGTTCTTCCACTTTTTGATGGGCGGCGCCACCAATGCGTTCCTGTAATGCCTGGAACATCACGAAGAGCGCAGGTATCACAAACACGCCGAACACGGTGCCGATCAGCATACCACCAACGGCCGCAGTACCGATGGAGCGGTTACTCAGCGCTCCCACGCCGGACGCCAGCATCAGCGGCATCAGGCCGAAGATGAAAGCGAAAGAGGTCATGAGGATAGGCCGTAAGCGGGCCGACGCACCGGATATAGCGGCACGTACCAGGCTTAATCCGCTCCTGCGGCGCTGTACGGAGAACTCTACGATCAGGATAGCATTTTTCGCCAGCAGCCCGATCAACATAATGAGACTGATTTGCAGGAAGATGTTATTGTCCAGTCCGGCCAGGCGTGCAAAGACAAATGCACCAGCCAGCCCGATGGGCAATGACAGCAACACGGCGAAAGGCAGGATATAACTTCTGTATTGGGCGCTCAACAGGAAATACACAAACAACAGGCACAATGCGAAGATGAGCAACGTTTGGCTGCCGCTGGAAATTTCCTCCCTGGTGAGCGCGCTGAAGTCAAAGTCCGTGCCTCTCGGCAGCGTGCTGGCGGCCACTTCGCGGAATGCCTTGATAGCATCACCGGAGCTGTAGCCTTTATTGGGAGCGCCTGTTACGGCAGCGGATGTATAGAGATTAAAACGGTTGATGAACTCAGGCCCGCTTGTTTTCTGCAAGTTCAGGAAAGCAGATACCGGCGCCATTTCACCTTTGTTGTTGCGGACGAATATTTTGTTGAGGTCCGCCTCTTCTGCACGGTAGCGGGGATTGGTTTGCAGCATGACTTTATACTGTTTACCAAAACGATTGAAGTCAGAGGCATAGATACCTCCCAGGTATCCCTGTAAAGTGCGCAGCAGTCCACCTACGTCCACCCCTGCTTCTTTACAATGCGCCACATCCACCTGTACTTCGTACTGTGGCAGGTTGGTATTGAACGGCGTAGCGGTGTACATGATCTCCGGGCGTTTACGCAGCGCTTCCATAAACTTGTCCACGGTATTACCGAAGTCCTTGTAGCTGCCGCCGGTCCTGTCGAGCAACTGCATTTCAAAACCGCTGCTGTTACCAAATCCCTGTAGGGTGGGCGCCGCAAAGAAGATGATCTGTGCGCCCTTGATACCGGCTGTTTGGGCAAACAGTTTTCCTACGAGGCTGTTGATGTCCTGTCCGGGTTTGGTCCTTTCCTTCCATGGTTTCAGCGCGATGAACATGGCGCCATAGGAGCCGCCAAAACCGCTGATGAGGTTCATGCCTGAAAGGCGGGAGGTAACCGCTACTTCCGGCATGGCCCGGGCAATGCTGTCTACCTGGTCGGCGATCCTGCTGGTTTGCTCCAGTGTGGATGCTGGCGGCAGGATGATATCGCCGTAGATGGCGCCGGAATCTTCATTGGGAACGAAGCCGGTAGGCGTTGTCCTCAGGAGGAACACCAGGATACCGGCAAATACGGCGATGGCTCCCAGCGCCAGCCACTTGCGTGCGATCAGTAATTTTACAATACGTATATACCTTGCCGTTACAGCATTAAAACCAGCGTTGAAGGCGTCGTAGAAGCGCTGTAACAGGCTTTTCTTAGTGTGACCGTCTTTGTCGTGCGGCTTCAGCAGGATGGCACACAGCGCCGGGCTGAGTGTGAGCGCGTTGACAGCGGAAATAAGGATGGCCACTGCCAGTGTCAGGCCAAACTGTTTGTAGAACACGCCCGCAGAGCCGGTGATGAAAGTTACCGGAACAAACACCGCCGACATAATGAGGGTGATAGACACGATCGCGGTGCTGATTTCACTCATGGCGTGCATGGTAGCTTTCCGCGCCGAACGTGCGCCCTGGTCCAGTTTAGCGTGTACCGCTTCCACCACCACAATGGCATCGTCTACCACGATACCGATGGCCAGTACCAATGCAAACAGCGTGAGGAGATTAAGCGTAAATCCGAATATTTTGAGGAAAAAGAAGGTCCCGATAATAGCCACCGGCACAGCAATGGCCGGTATCAGCGTGGAACGGAAATCCTGCAAGAAGATAAACACCACGATGAACACCAGGATAAAGGCCTCGAAGATGGTCTGTATCAGTTTAGCGATAGAGGCATCCAGGAAATCGTTGGCGTTGATGAAGACTGCCAGTTTCATACCCGGCGGGAAATTCGCTTTTGCTTTTTCCAACACTTTCTCCACCTGCTGGATCACCTCATGGGCATTAGAACCGGCAGTCTGGCTCACCGCACCGCCGGAAGAAGGATACCCTTGTGCGGTGAGGTCTGTGGCGTAGTTGAAAGCGCCCAGTTCCACATCGGCCACGTCTTTGAGGCGAAGCAGCTGCCCGTTGGCAGTAGCGCGGATGACGATATTTTCAAACTGTTCCGGTCTTTCAAGCCGACCGGTATATTTCAGTACGTACTGGAACGTTTTTTTGCTGTTCTCACCCAGTTTACCGGGGGCCGCTTCAATGTTCTGTTCCGCGAGTGCGGCCACCACATCATCGGGAACGAGGCCATAGGATGCCATCACATCGGGGCGGAGCCAGATGCGCATGGAATAGGCCTGATCGCTCCACACCTGTACGTCACCCACGCCGGAAATTCTTTTCAGTTCGGGGAGGATATTGATGCGGAAATAGTTGTCCAGGAAGTTTTCGTCATATGATTTGTTCTCACTGTAAAGCAGGAAACCGTATACTTCACTGTTCAGTTTTTTCGTAGTAGTGATACCGGTTTTGATGACTTCCGCCGGCATCAGGCCGGTGGCTTTGGCCACTCTGTTCTGCACGTTTACCGCCGCCAGGTCGGGGTCGGTGCCTTGTTTGAAGTTGACCGTGATCACCGCCGAGCCGTCGTTGCTCGCTTTGGAGGTCATATAAGTCATATGTTCCACACCGTTGATCTGTTCTTCCAGCGGGATGATGACACTTTTCATCACCACGTCTGCATTGGCGCCCTGGTAATTGGCCGTCACTTCCACCGTAGGCGGTGCTATTTCAGGATATTGTGAGATGGGCAGGGAGACGAGGCCCAGCACGCCCAATATCACGATGATGATGGAGATAACGGTAGATAGTACCGGGTTATCGATAAATTTTTTAAGCATACGATCTTTTTTAAAAGGACAAAGCAGTAGCTACCGGTACCAGCGTGTAACCGGTACCGTGCGTAGTAAAACCGCGGGCGATGATTAGCGGGCGGCAGTGGCCCCGGACTTCAGTCCGGGGGCAGCGGGTGCAACAGGTTTTATTTTCGTCCCGTCTTTCAGGGAGCCGATGCCATCGGTGATGACCCTGTCGCCAGCCTGCAGACCGTTACTGACGATATAAGCGTCGCCGGAAGAGCGATCGCTCACCGTGATTTCACGGGAGCGGGCGGCGCCGGCGGTGTCTACTGTGAAGACAAATTTTTTGCCCTGCATTTCATACGTTGCTTTAGCGGGGACCATGAGCGCGTTGCTGACTGGTTGTAGAATGCGGATGGTAGCGCTGCTGCCGCTGCGGATGAGGCCTGCTTTATTGGAGAAGACCGCGCGCATGCTGATAGCGCCGGTAGTATTGTTGATCAGGCCTCCGGTGGTTTCCACTTTTCCCTTCTCAGTATATTCGTTACCGTTAGCCAGCACCAGTTGTACCGGCGGCAGTTGTTTCAGTTTAGTGTCCAGCGATGTGTTGGTATCTGTACCGGCGAGGTCCAGCAGTTGTTTCTCCGTGAAAGAAAAATACACATGTACATTGGCGATATCAGAGAGGATGGTCAGCGGTTGTTCGCTGGTAGGCGCTACCAGGCTGCCGATTTTATAAGGCAGGGTACCGATCACGCCGTCAGCCGGGCTGTAGATGGTCGTATAGCCGACGTTGACGCGGGCATTTTGCAGGCTGGCTTTCGCCTGGGCGAGTTCCGCTTCGCGGGCTTGCAGCGCCAGTTCAGCCGCTTCCAGTTCGTAATTGCTGACGATTTCTTTTTTCACCAGCGGTGTTACTTTACGCACCTGCATGCGGGCGGTGTTAACAGCCGCTTCAGCGCTTTTGATGGCCGCCTGGGCGGTGAGGACTTCCTGTTCGTATTGTGGAGCGTTTATTTTAAAGAGGAGCTGGCCTTTTTTAACGGTAGCACCTTCGTCTACCATTATCTGGGCTACATAGCCATCTACTTTAGGCCGTATTTCAATGTTCTGCTGACCGCGCACGGTAGCAGGATAATCCATATGGAGGGTGGTTTCTGAGGTCTTGAGCGTCAGCACAGGATAAGGCTGCGGTTCATTGCCGTAACCGGCGTCAGTATGGCCGCTACCGCAGGCTGTCAGGATAGAAAGCACCACCAGGGCAGCAGCTTGAAAGGATAATGTTCGTTGCATGGTATCATGTTTTTTGATACCCCGGCGCACGAAAGCATGGCGATGCCCTTCCGCAGCAGGAGGGCTGCAGCAGCTGTTGCTTGCCATTCTTGTATGGGCACGGGAGTGAAGGCTGGACACCAGCGCTTCGTCAGTACTGAAGCGGATTTCCGGCCATTGAATTGTTTATCTGATGCAAAAATAGTAAATTTGTGAATAAACCAAATAAACACTTTGTTTATTATGAATAATATTTTGCAGGAGAACGAAAGAGCGTTGTGGGTATTGAAGACGATGGGGCCTCAACCCCTGACAGTGGTAGCCGAAGCCCTGAATATAACGGTGGAGGGTGCACGTTTTCAGCTCCTGAAGCTCAGCAACGAAGGCTGGGTAGAGGCAACCACAGTGCGCAAGGGCAGAGGAAGGCCGCAACAGATATGGTCACTGACAAAAGGCAAGTGCCGTTTCCCTGATTCACATGCAGAGCTGACGGTCCGCCTGATCAACTCCATCCGGGACACTTTGGGCCCGGAGGCGCTGCAGGCAGTCATCGACAACAGCAAAAAGGTGGGGCTGGACAAGTATTTGCAGGCCACCAGCCATGAAAATACGCTGGAAGGCAAAATCAACAAACTGGCCGAGACCCGGGACGCCGAGGGCTATATGGCCACCTGGGAAAAAGACGAAGAAGGATATATGTTAATAGAGAATCACTGCCCCATCTGCGTAGCTGCTGAAGCCTGTCAGGGTTTCTGCTCGGCAGAGCTGGAAACTTTCCGGGAAGTGATCGGTGAAGGCGCGGAAGTAAAACGGGTCGACCATCTGTTGTCCGGCGCCAGAAGATGCGCGTACCGCATATCTCCCAAAGGGGAACAATGAGTTTGTTGAAGGCTGGTATTGATTTTTAACTTATCTTGGCCGCATAGCAGCTTATGCCACGATGCTCCCGGCCAACAACATACAGGAATTGCAGCGCCGTATCAGCTTACATGACGACGAATCAGCCTATAAGGAGCTGTTCCTGCATTTCTATGAGCCGCTGGTACAATTTGCCGGTTCTTTTGTCCGCTCAGCACAGATCGCTGAAGAAGTGGTGTCCGACGTATTTATTAATATATGGCAGGGCCGCCGGCGGCTGACGGAAGTCAACAACCTGCGGGTATACCTGTACGTGAGCACCAAAAACGTGGCCCTTAAATACCTGCTGCAGCAGCAGAAAAAAAACGCGCTTTCCCTTGACGAGATGGAGCTGGATATGGAAAGCCCGCACTACAACCCCGAAGAGCAGCTGATCAGCGCCGAACTGCTGGCGAAATTTGAACAGGCGGTCAGCGATCTCCCACCCCGCTGCAAAATCATCTTCAAACTAATTAAGGAAGACGGTCTCCGGTATAAAGAGATCGCAGAAATCCTGGACATCTCTGTCAAAACCATTGACAATCAACTGGCCATCGCCCTTGCCAGGATTGCCCGCGCGATCAATACCTCCCTTAAAAAACCGCAGCGGTTACAGCCTTAAAATTTTTTTTATTTCCCTTTGGTAGATTCTGTGAAAAAAGAGATCCTGTAAAAAGAGCATCTTATTTCACGTTATGAACACGAGACGTATTTGGGAACTGATGGCACGGAAACTGGCGAACGAAGCTACTGCGGAAGAACTGCAGGAGCTATCTGCGCTGTTCCGGGACAATCCTGACACAGAACTGCCGGCCGGGTTGGTAGATGAACTGTGGCAGAAGACCACGGCAGCCGCCAGTGAAGAATCGGCCATAGCTGCGCACGACCGGCATATCAACCGGATGCAGGCCATGGGCATTCCAATTGGTCAGACCCTCACCGAAACACCCACACCCCTTACAGCCATACGGTCCCGCCGCCCTTACCTGTGGGCTGCCGCCATCTCTACCGGCGTACTGCTTTGTATGGCCGCCTGGTGGTGGACATCTTCTAAAAAAAACAACAACGCCATAGCCAGCGAAGTGACCACCCGCAACGGTTCGCGTACCAGCATACAACTGGCGGACGGAACACGGGTATGGCTAAACGCAGGAAGCAAACTCTCCTATAGCAAAGACTTTGGTAAAAATGACCGCAGCGTAACACTCTCCGGAGAAGCTTTTTTTGATGTGGCCAAACAGGCAGACCATCCATTTGTTATTCATACGGAAACGATGGACATCCGTGTACTGGGGACCAGTTTCAACGTACGGTCGTACCCGGAAGACAAAACTACGGAAGCCTCCCTGATTACTGGTAGCATAGAAGCCATTGTAAAACACAACGCCACCCGGATCATTCTTAAACCCAGCGAAAAAATCGTGGTGATGAACCCGTTGCCCGCTATTGCCCGCTCCGCCAAAACACAGACAGCGAAGGAAGAAACGACGGTCACACTTAGCCATGTGTCTTACTACGCAGCACAAACCACTGCCATCACCGAAACATCCTGGATGGAGAACAAACTGGTATTTAAAGATGAATCTTTTACAGAGCTGGCGCAACAGATGGAACGGTTTTTCGGGGTGCGTGTACAGTTCGACAATCCACAGTTACAACAACTTCGCTTTACGGGCATATTTGAACAGGAAACCGTGCAGCAGGCGCTGAGCGCATTACAGCTGACGGCCGCTTTCCGTTATGAGATACAGCACGACACCATCATTATCCACTGAATAATTTGACAACGTTATGAACACACACCTAATTAACAGCTCGTGATCCAACCAAAACTAAAACGGGAAATGCGCTAACATTTCCCGCCGAAGATTCAGCCTTATCAGGAAACTTGCCAACACGCCAAGCCGCAAGCTTCCATCACTTTCACCTCTAGATTTAAAAGTATGAAAATATCGCTAAAATTTAGGGACAGGTACTCCTATGCCCTAAAAAAAGCACTTGTTATTATGAAACTCACCACGTTATTATTGTTGGCGTGTTTTCTCCAGGTATCCGCCGCCGTCAAGGGGCAGGCTACCATCACTCTTAAGCTGAAAAAAGCGGAGATCTCACAGGTGTTGAGTAGTATTGAACAGCAGGGTAATTACCGTTTTCTGTACAATAATGCCTTGACCGAAATCAGGAAAAAAGTTAATGTAGACGTCACCAATTCAGGGCTGGACGCGGTGATGAACACCCTCTTCGCCGGCACTTCCCTGCGGTACAAACTGGTGGAAAACAATCTCGTGGTGATCATGTCCCAGGAGATAAAAGTCACCGGTAAAGTAACCAGCAAGAAAGACGGCACGCCCATCCCCGGCGCTACCATCAGCATAAAAGGAACCACCAAAGGCACCGTAACCGGCCCCGATGGCTCCTATACCCTCAACGTGCCCGACAACGCCACCCTGGTAGCGAGCTTTATCGGCTTCACCTCACAGGAAGTGCCGGTGAACAATCGCCAGCAGCTGGACATTGCACTGGAAGAATCCGTGAGCCAGATGCAACAGGTAGTGGTAGTAGGTTATGGCGTTCAACGTAAAATAGACATCACCGGCTCCATCGCACAGGTGAAAGGAGAAGAAATCAACAAACAGCCGGTAACCAACGCTATGAGCGGCCTGCAAGGTAAAGTAGCCGGTGTGCAGATCGTCAACAATGGTCAGCCCGGCGCCGCCCCTACCATCAAAATCCGCGGTACCGCCACCGTATATGGTTCTCCCAGTCCGCTATATGTAGTAGATGGTGTTTGGTATGATGACATCAGCTTCCTCAACCCGGGCGACATCGAAAACATGAGCATCCTGAAAGATGCCTCCAGCGAGGCTATCTACGGTATGCGGGCAGCCAACGGCGTAGTGCTCATCACCACCAAAAAGGGCCGTGCCGGAAAACCCAGCATCAACTATACCGGTTACGTAGGCATGCAACGGGCCACCAACAAAGTGAAAATGGCCAATGGCAACGAATACGCGACCATCATCAACGAACTGAGCGCCATTAACAACAACTCGCTCCGCTTCGATCCCAGCGCTTATGGCGCCGGCACCGACTGGTTCAAACAAGAACTGCGGAATGCCTTGACCACCAACCATCAGCTGTCTATCAATGGTGGTACAGAGAAATCCAGCTATAACTTCTCGCTGAGTTATATGAAACAGGATGGTCTGGTTAAAACCAATGACTTCTCCCGTATCACAGCACGCCTGCAAAACGATTTCCAGGTGTTTGAACCATTGAGAATAGGTTATTCCGTTACCGCTGCAGCTTATAACAGCAGCGATATTCCGGACGCCTATTTCCTGCAGCTGTACACCTCCGCTCCGATCGTACCGGTATTCAATCCTGATGGCTCCTATGGCGATCCGGACAAACTGAACCTCGGTACCGGTGCAGGCAAAAATCCACAGGTGTCCCTGGATTTCTATGACCAGAACACCAAACGCCGCATGATCACCGGCAACGTATATGCAGACCTGCGCTTTGCCAAGCACTTTGTTTTTCACAGCAGCGTAGGCGGCGAATATGGTGATAGTATCATCCGGAACTATACACCACAATATTGGGCCACGACCAACCAGTTCAACAAAGTGAGCAAACTGACCCGCACCACTGCCAGCCGGCAGAACTGGATCGTGGAAAACACCCTCACTTATGACAACAAATTCGGTGACCACAGCCTGAAAGTGTTGCTGGGACAGGCAGCGCAGCAACGCCGGTTCTACAAACTGATCGCCAGCGCAGACAATGTGCCCAACAACAGCGAAGGCACCAAATACCTGCGGCTGGGCAATACCGACGGCCGTTCCGTTACCGATGAAGGTGAGCTGATCAACATTGCCTCCTACTTCGGTCGTGTCAACTATGCGTACAAAGACAAATACCTGCTCACGGCCTCGATCCGTGCAGACGGTGCTTCCCAGTTCTCTCCCGGCGACCAGTGGGGCTACTTCCCCTCTGTAGGCTTAGGCTGGGTACTCAGTGAAGAACCGTTCATTAAAAACACCGGTATTTTCGACAACCTGAAATTGCGCGGTAGCTGGGGCCAGGTAGGCAACGCCTCCGTTCCCCCTTCCCTCTCTATTCAGCGGATCAATCAATTGCCTTACCTGACCGCTATCTTCGGTGGTGGCGTTTATACAGGTGCGAGTGTCACCTCACTGGTGCCTCCGGCACTTTTCTGGGAGAAATCAGAAGGTATTGATGCAGCCATTGAAGCCAGCGTGTTGAAAAACAGGCTGTATATAGAAGCCGGTTTCTATAACAAAAAAACACTGTCCGCCATTTTCGATGTACCCATACTCATGTCACTTGGTACACAAGATTCAAAGATGACCGCCAACCAGGCCACCTTCCGGAACCAGGGCTGGGAATTTGCAGCTAACTGGAAAGACCAGACTGCCAGCGGCTTTGGCTACTCCATCGGCGGCAACTTCAGCGTTAACAACAATAAAGTGCTGGAAGTCACCAACACCGACTATCCTATCTATGGCGGCGGTGACGCTTCCACCGGTGGTGGTCTGCTTACCCGCACCATGGTAGGTCAACCTATCGGCCAATACTTCGGCTACCAGGTAGAAGGCGTGTTCCAGAATGCAGCAGAGGTGGCCGCTTCTGCGCAACCAAAAGCACAACCCGGCGATTTCAAATACCGCGATGTTAATAATGATGGACTGATAGATGGTAAAGACCGCGTACCTATTGGTAATCCGAATCCTAAATACACCTACGGCATCAACACCAGCTTCAACTATAAAAACTTCGACCTGGCCCTGGAGTTCCAGGGTGTTGCCGGTGTAGACGTATACAATGCCAACATCGCTTTGCGTTATGGCAACGAAAACTTCACCAAGGAGTTTTTTGACAATCGCTGGCACGGTGAAGGTACTTCCAACACCTATCCTTCTGCCAACGTAGGCGGCGGACAGAACTTCCTGCCTAACACCTTCTTTGTGGAAAGCGGTTCCTACTTCCGTATCAGGAACATACAGCTGGGTTATACCATGCCTAAAACTATCGCTAACCGCTGGGGTATGCAGAACCTGCGTTTCTTTGCGAGCGCACAAAACGCGTTCAACTTCTTCCGCTACCGTGGTTTCTCACCTGAAATCGGCGGTATACCTACCAGCCAG
Organism: Chitinophaga fulva; assembly: GCF_012927205.1. GTDB lineage: Bacteria > Bacteroidota > Bacteroidia > Chitinophagales > Chitinophagaceae > Chitinophaga > Chitinophaga fulva. The sequence continues at coordinate 1,138,265 of NZ_JABBGC010000004.1, read as the reverse complement.
GGCGTTGACAAGAGTGTTTATCCCCTGTATGCTACCTACAATTTTGGTGTAAACGTGACCTTCTAACTTAAACGATGACGACCATGAAAAGAAACCACACACTACATATAAAACGTATTGCCGGCTATGCACTGCCGGTGCTGCTGGCCATTACCGCCGGCTGCGGAAAAGGTTTTCTCGATGTGCCCCCACAGGGACAACAACCCGCGGAGGAATTCTGGAAAACAGAAGCCGATGCTACCAAAGCAGTAAACGCCATCTATGCCAACCTGCACGAATGGCGCCAGGTAGCTTTTGCGGCGCTGGCCGTGGAAGATCTGGGGTCCGAAGAAACCGAGAAAGGCAGCGATCCCAATGATGCCAGCTTCTTCAACAACTTCGACAACTTTACGGTAACTGCTTCAGACGGCCAGGTGGCTGACTTCTGGAAGGGTCAATATCAGGAAGTCAACCTCTGTAACCAGGTGCTGGACAGCGTACCGAAGATCCAGATGGACGATGCGCTGAAAAACCGCTACCTGGCAGAAGCCAAATTTGTCCGTGCCTATGCCTACTTCCGGCTGGTGCGTGCCTATGGCGATATTCCGCTGCGGCTTCATACTCCGAAAGGCCCGGAAGAATATAACCTGCCGCGTACCTCCAAAGCAGAAGTATGGGCAGCCATCGAAAAAGACCTGAATGAAGCCACTGCCGTACTGCCCGCCACTTATCCGGCCAAAGATGCAGGACGCGCCACCAAAGGCGCAGCCCTGGCCTTACACGCCAAGGTAGCCATGTACCAGAAGAAATGGCAGGACATGCTCACCTATACCAACCAGGTAATGGGCCTGGGCTACAGCCTCTTCCCGGACTACGAAAAACTGTTCCGCATCGCAAACGAAAACTCCGTGGAATCTGTCTTTGAAATACAATGCCAGATCATCCCCGGTAACAAAGACGCTTCCAACTCCCAGTACTCCCAGATACAAGGCGTAAAAAGCCAGCAAGGCGGCGGATGGGGCTTCAATACCCCCACCCAGGCACTGGTGGATGCCTACGAACCTGGTGATCCCCGTAAAAACGCGACCATCCTGTTTAGAGGCACTATAAACGCTGAAGGTGACAGCATCAGAAACGTAGGTATCAACCGTCGTTTCAACTACAAGTCATATGTGCCGTTTGGCCTGTTCCGCGACGGCTATAACGAAGGCGCCGATCAGAACGTACGCGTGATCCGTTATGCCGAAGTACTGCTGATGAACGCAGAAGCGGCCAATGAACTGGGCAACAGCGGTCAGGCGCTCAGCTCCCTCAACGCAGTAAGGGCCCGTGCCCGCGCTGGCAACAACGCCATCCTGCCGGATGTGACCACCACTGACCAGGCGCAGCTCCGCCTCGCTATCTATCACGAAAGACAAATAGAACTGGCGATGGAGCGTGACCGCTTCTTTGATGTTATCCGTCAGGGCAGAGCGCCACAGATCTTCGGACCACTAGGCTTCAAAGCAGGCAAAAATGAACTGATGCCTATCCCACAGGTAGAAATTGACCTCAGTGCCAACAAACTGACACAGAACCCTGGTTACTAAACAATTGGCTGGATGCTATGAAACAACTCACAACGATCATATGCCTGATATGCCTGCTCGCCTTTGGCGGGCAGGCGCAGGTAAAACAACAATCCATCAAAGCCGATCTGCAGATCCGGCAAAACCTGAGCGACAGCGCCCTGCTGGACCTTGTTCAAAAACAAACCTTCCGTTACTTCTGGGACTTCGCCCATCCGGTTTCGGGAATGGCGCGCGAACGCAGCAACAAATCATTCGACTATGGTGATGAAGTAGTGACCACCGGCGGCACCGGCTTCGGTGTGATGGCCATTGTAGTCGCTACCGAAAGAGGCTGGATCACCCGCGACGCGGCAGTAGAGCGGCTGCTCAAAATGATCGACTTCCTCCGGAAAGCCGACCATTATCACGGTATATTCCCCCACTGGCTCAACGGCGCCACCGGCAAAACGATTCCCTTCAGCCGTAAAGATGATGGCGGCGATATCGTGGAAACATCCTTCCTCTTTGAAGGACTGCTCACCGCCCGGCAGTATTTCGACCACAACACACCCAAAGAAGAAGAGCTGCGCAACAAAATCAACTGGACATGGAGAGAAGCAGAATGGAACTGGTACACGCAGGACGGACGCAACGTACTGTACTGGCACTGGAGCCCCAACAACGGCTGGAGTATGAACCACGAAATCAGGGGATATAACGAATGCCTGATTACCTACATCCTGTCCGCCTCCTCTCCTACCTATGCCATACCGGCATCTGTATACCATCACGGATGGGCCAACAACTACTATTTCCGCAACGACCGTACTTACTTTGGTATCAAACTGCCGCTGGGAATGGATTACGGCGGACCACTGTTCTTTACGCACTACTCTTTCCTGGGCCTCGATCCACACGGATTAAAAGACCGTTATGCCGACTACTGGGAACAAAATAAAAACCATACGCTCATTAACCGCGAGTATTGCGTGCAAAACCCGAAAGGTTTCAAAGGTTATGGCGCTAACGCCTGGGGCCTTACCGCCAGCGACACGTATAACGGCTACGATGCCCACTCCCCGGAGAATGATCACGGCACCATCACACCTACCGCCGCTTTGTCCGCCTTCCCTTATACGCCGGAATATTCCATGCAGGCACTCAAACACTTCTACTATCAATTGGGCAATAAAATCTGGAGTGAATACGGTTTTACCGATGCTTTCAATGAAACGCAGCAATGGTACGCCACCTCCCACCTTGCCATCGATCAGGGCCCTATTGTGGGAATGATAGAGAACTATCGCAGCGGGCTATTATGGAAGCTGTTTATGAGTTGCCCGGAAGTGCAAACAGGATTAAAGAAACTGGACTTCAACAGTCCGCATCTGAAATAACAAGTCATGCTGAATTTACCACGTATACTGACAGCGCTGCTGTCATGCCTGCTGTTACAGTCAGCCTACGCCCAACAAACCACCTATTGCAATCCTGTTAATGTGGACTATGGCTATTGTCCCATCCCTAATTTTACCGAATGGGGAAAACACCGGGCTACCGCCGATCCGGTGATCGTGAACTACAAAGGGGACTATTACCTCTTCTCCACCAACCAGTGGGGTTATTGGTGGAGCCCGGACCTCAGCCAGTGGCATTTTGTATCGCGTAAATTCCTGAAGCCGTGGCATAAAGTATACGATGAACTGTGCGCACCCGCCGTATGGGTCATGGGCGATACCATGATGGTATTCGGTTCCACCTATAGCAGCAATTTCCCCATCTGGATGAGCACCGATCCCAAAGGCAACCAGTGGAAAGAAGCCGTAGATTCCTTTCAGGCCGGTGGCTGGGACCCCGCCTTTTTCCTTGACGACGATGGTAAACTGTATCAGTACAACGGCAGCAGCAACCGCTACCCGGTGTACGGCGGGGAAGTGGACCGCAAAACATTACAACTGAAAGGCGCACGGAAAGAACTGTATCTGCTCGAAGATCAGCGCTATGGCTGGCAGCGTTTCGGGGAATATATGGATAATACCTTCCTCGACCCGTTTATTGAAGGCGCCTGGATGACCAAACACAACGGAAAATATTACCTGCAATACGGCGCACCAGGCACAGAGTTCAGCGGTTACGCCGATGGCGTGGTGGTTTCCGATGGTCCACTGGGGCCTTTTACACCACAAGCTCACAACCCATTCTCCTTCAAACCCGGTGGCTTCGCCCGTGGCGCAGGCCATGGCAGCACTTTCCAGGACAACAAGGGCAACTGGTGGCATGTCTCCACGATGGTCATCTCTGTAAAAAACAGTTTTGAAAGAAGACTCGGTTTCTGGCCCGCCGGTTTTGATAAAGATGATGTACTGTATTGCAACACTGCCTTCGGCGACTACCCACATTATCTCAACAGAGGCAGCAACACCCGCTCTTTTGAAGCCGACAGCCGCTCCTTCACCGGATGGATGTTGTTGAACTACAACAAACCGGTGACTGTTTCCTCCACGCTGGGCGGGTATCTCTCCAACAACGCCGTAGATGAAAATATCAAAACCTACTGGAGCGCCGCCACCGGCAACAAAGGCGAGTGGATTCAAAGCGACCTCGGAGAAGTCAGCACCGTCCATGCCATACAAATCAACTATGCCGATCAGGATGCACCTTTTCTGGGCAAACAGACCGACATCTACCACCAATACCTGGTCTATTATTCATTGGATGGAAAAAAATGGCAGCCGCTTGTCGATAAAAGCAACAACCGCACCGATGTGCCGCATGATTATGTAGCACTCCCTCATCCGGTAAAAGCCCGGTACATCAAACTGGTAAACGTTCACATGCCTGGCGGTAAATTCGCCATCAGCGGATTACGCGTATTCGGCAAAGGCAACGGACCAGCGCCTGATTCGGTAAAATCGTTTATGGTGCTTCGCACGGAAAAGGATAAACGCAGCGCCTGGATCAAATGGCAGCCTGTAGACAATGCCTATGCCTACAATATCTATTTCGGCATTGCACCGGACAAGCTGTACAACTGCATCATGGTACATAATGCCAATGACTATTTCTTCAAAGGAATGGACAAAGAGCTGCCGTACTACTACAGTATTGAGGCGATTAATGAGAATGGAGTATCTGCCCGGACGGCGCCCATTAAAATTTAGCCATTTTCCTATTTGGTTATTTGATTATTTAAAAGCGGCGGAGATCATAAAATATGACCTCCGCCGCTTTTTAAATTTCTAAATATCAAAATAACTAAATATCGAAATCTACTTGATTTCAGCATCCATCTCCTGGTTGCCTCTTTCCCATATTTTGTATTTTACAGAGAACCCTTTAGGCACGTACACTACAATCGGTAATTTGCTGTTGTACCGTACCAGTTTGGTATCAGCAATAAATTTATCCTGCAATGTTTTATCAGGGCAAGCCATCAGCGTAGACCTTATCTTACCGGCGGAGGTATACTGATAATAAGTGTAGCCCCAACCTTTTACATCTTTGGCGGCCCAACTGCCAATCAATCCATGATGGTTACAATCTACTTTCATCGTTTTACCAGCCATAATTTCCACCTGGTAATTGTCTTCCGCATCTTTGGCGGGCAATTGGATCACAAAGCGCTCCACCCCTTTCCAGGCTTTAGGAAATGGTTTCAGCTCTTTTTCCTGTGAATAAACGGCCGTCATGCCGGCACTCCATAGCAGCAACAGGAGAATGATGTGTTTCATACTATAACGTTTTATGCTATGTTAACAGCCGGGAAGCAGAATTGTTTGGAAAGTTATTTCCAGATCTAAACAGCCTGGATTAAATCTAAAAAGCCCTGCTGCCACCAGGCAACAGGGCGCTCATGCTTAACAACCCCCTTTTACTTCAGGAATATCTTTCTGACAGCATTATTACTCTGGTCCAGCACAAAAATGCTTCCGTTCCTGTCCACATGAATACCGTTCATGCTTTTGAACAAGGCTTCTGTAAGTGTGCCGTCTTTATACCCCGATTTGAAGGATTCAAAGGTACCACCTGCACCGGTGACTGTTTTCACCGTACCGGAAGGCGTGACATACCTTATGGACATGTTCATGTTATCCACAAAAAAGATGTTGCCACTGGTAGGATCCATCATCACGCACAACGGGCTGCCGAGACGGGCCATACTGCCATCACCATCCACAAAACCGACATCAAACAAGCTTCCGGCAAGAACCCTGTTCAGACCGGATGTTGGCACCACCACCACAAACGGATTGTAATAATCACCACCCGCATAATACAGATTGCCCAATGCATCCACCGCCATTTTATCCGGAACAGTGTGGATAAACCCGCTGAACTTAGTAAGCGATCCGTTCTTTTCGCTTTTAAATACTCCCTGATACACCTTACCCACGTAGATAGTTCCGTTATTGTCCACAGCCAGTGCGCCGGATATATTATCCAGTACCGTCAGCGCGGTAGTGACATCACCGGCAGGCGTGATTTTACGGACATAATTCCGCTGACCAATACCATCCAATACGTACAGGTTATCATAGATATCCACCGTGATAGTTCGTGGATTTTGAAAGAGCGCTGTTGCCAGCGGACCATCTACGTGAGCGCTAACAGTACCACCGGTATAGGTGCTCACCGTGCCATCGGGTGATAGTTTCTTTACCTGTTGTCCCTGCAGAAAATACAGGTTGCCATTCCGGTCGCCTGTCAGCCCGGTGGCGCCTGCAAACATGCCGGTACCAGGGCCGCCTGCCAGGGTCATCACACCGGCACGTTTAAATACAGGCCCGATAGCATCCAGGCTGCTCACTTTCACATTTACTGTGCCGGTAGTCACATTGACCGGCGCTACTACTTCCAGCGTAGTGGCGGTCGCGCTCACCACATTGGCGGTCACCCCGTTGAACGTAACGATGTTATCCGCAGGATTGGCACTGAAGCCTATACCTGTAACGGTAACGGTTGTACCAGCCAGTCCATTATCCGGCAAAAGGCTTACTACGCCCAGGTTCTGCTCCTTAAACTGAGGGCCGCCGGTCTCCTGCCCATTGACCCATACTTTCATATTTCCGGTACCTGCCCCTGCCGGGATGGTTACTATCAGCTCCTTATCTGAAGCCTGTTTAACAACACCGGCAACACCGTTAAAAGTCACATTATTTTCATCTAATACACCGCTAAAATTGACGCCGGTAATAGTCACGTCTTTGCCGGCAGGACCGCTCAAAGGTGCTACCGTAGCCAGTACGGGAGGAGGAATCACGGTGAATACGGGGCCAACTGTTTTTTGTCCGTTGATGGTAACTGTCAGCGGACCGGTAGCTACATCATCGGGTGTAGCTACTACCAACTGTGTGGCGGTAGCGCTGATCACGGTACCGGCTACTCCATTAAAAGCAACGGTATTATTGGCTGTCGCGATATTAAAACCTTCCCCGGTGATGGTCACCTGTGTGCCCTTACCGCCTTTCAGCGGTTTGATTTTGCTGATATCCTGAAACAAGAATGCGGGACCTGTCACTTCTTTTCCATCCACTACTACCTTGATGGCGCCGCTACCAGCAGATACAGGTACGGAAGCTATCAACGTGGTGTCATTCACGGAAGTGATAGTCGCTTCTTTTCCGTTGACCAGCACTTTAGCCGGCGCATTGATACTGCTGAAGCCTTCTCCGACGATCACCACATTGGTACCGGCCGGACCGTTGAGCGGGTTGGCGCCACGCATGCTCAGGTTCTGATAAGTATAGGTACCTGCCTGTAATTCTTTGCCATTGGTTTTGACAGACAGCTTGCCACTGCTGCCACTTGCCGGCGCTAATACGGTCATCACCGTATCGTTTACATCCAGCACGGTAGCTGCTGTTCCGTTAAAGGTCACCTCGTTGTCTTTCCGCTTAAAACCAGCACCGTTAATCGTAACGATAGTACCGGCCTTACCACTGTTAGGCCAGAAAGAGCTGATGGAAGGCGGTATGTCCATCCCTTCGTCCCGGTTTCTTTTACAGGCTGTCAACAACAGCAGCCCGCATAAAAAATATAGCAATGATTTCATGGTCATCATTTTTAGAATGAATATCTCATCCCGAGCTGTACCTGTGCGCGGGAGTTAAAAAAGTCGATCGCGTAAGGCTTGCCCGGATTTTCGTATAGGTATACGGGATAGTTGCCCGGATTTTGTTTTGCCGGGAAAGCTGGCGTCAGGCCCACGCTGGCCGTAGAGTTGAAAGTATTGGGTGAAAAATAAGCTCTGCCCCAGTTTTTATTCAACAGGTTGGTGAAGTTCATCACGTCAAGAGAAAACGTAAGGAACTGACCGTTGGGATCTTTCGAGAAGTGGAACTCCTGCGCAAAATGCAGATCGGCCTGAATGTTCCAGGGCGTGCGACCGGCATTACGCTCTGTGTATTGCCCACGACGGGTACGCAGGTATTTATCGCCATCAATATACTCGTTGAAAGCAGCCGCCTGTGAAGCAGCGGTAACTGTCTCTCCGGCTTTATTGGTATAGTCCTGGAAAAATTTCACGGCATCGGCTGCGGCAGGAATATATACGAGGCTCACCTGCTGCGGCAGTCCCTGAATGCTGTTGTTCACAATACCATAGGTAAACGGACTACCTGACTGCGCAGTGGCGAACAGGCTCAACGTGCTCACCCAGCTGGTATTCCAGCGGCGTACATATTGCAGGTTCAGCACCACACGGTGACGGATATCAAAGTTGGAATACGCCAGTCCCGGATTGTTGGGATTGAGCGCCTGGTTCAGCTGCCAGTTGCTCTCCATGGAGTTACGGATACCGTTGGACACGTCTTTGGACTGTCCATAGGTGTATGCCAGTGAAGCATACAGCCCAAAAGGAAAATTACGGTTAACACTGCCGGTAAGGCTGTACCGGTAACCTTTACGGGTATTGCTCAACTGATAGGCATTGGAAAAATGCGGATCTACGGCACCACTAAAAACAGGTTGTTGTTTCGTACTGTCGTAACCGTAGTAACGCGGATTATCTTTAATATTTACCTGTTGGAACATTACGTCCTTCAATGTTTTAGTGAGAATACCTTCAACAGTGAATTTATAACTGTTCACGGTGGTATAATCCACCGCCAGGCTGGTACGCCATACCTGCGGCATGACGAAGTTATTGTCAATCACATCCACCTGGGTTTTACCAGCCATACGATTATTGATGACGGTACCGTTACCGGCAATAAAATCAGCGATACCATTCTGACCGGGCTTCACAGCATCGGTACCTGGTACAAAGACTTTGGTATCTGTTTTCTGATCGAAAGAGCCGTAATTGATACCGTTGTTATAATAAGCGTAGGCCAGCCATGCGAAAGGGATACGGCCGGTAAACAGGCCTGTACCGCCGCGCAGCACCAACTGCTGATTACCCAGCCAGTCGTACCGGAATCCCAGACGCGGGGATATCTGTACTTTGTTCAGATAATGATTGGTGATACGGTTCAACGGCGTATAGGCATAAGTAGTACCGAAGTAGTCATCGGTGTAGGCATTACGTGTTTGTTCACTCAATGCAGGCGCATTGGGCAACATCGTATAGTCTGCACGTACACCGGGTATCAGCTTCAGTTTTTCTGTCAACTGAATTTCATCCTGTACATAGGCACTAAGCATGTTTACATTGAAACGGGCTTCTGGATTTGCCAGTATATAATCGCGGCTGTTGTTGCTGAAGTTGTAGCTGCCACGTACGCGATAAGGAACGTTATTCAGATAGTCATCGATGCTGAGATAGTCTACACGGCCATTCCAGCTGTTTACAAAACCGTAATCGATATGATAAAATTCATTGTGTGTACCGAAGAGCAGGGTGTGTTTACCTTTCCGCAGGGTGAGGTTATCTGTCACCTCGATAGTACGTTGTTTCATATCGAAGATAGAGGCTTCCCTGTCGGTGCCCCAGTAGATGGTAGTGCCGGGTGCGCGGCCCATGATCTGTACCTGCGGCAGTGCAGGATTGGCAGTAGGGTCACGTTTATCGTGTACCGTAGTATACCCAACGATCAGGCTATTAGAGAGACGGTTATTGAAGCGGGTTTTCAGCTCCGCCACCGTAGACGTCTGGTTGTTGGTTTGTTCGTAAGCCATGCTGCTGAAACGAAAATCCTGTTGATCACGGTCCATGTTCATAGCGGAAGAACGGATAGTATTGTTACGGACAGACAGCTGGTTCTGATCATTGATGTTCCAGTCGAGGCGATTGAAGAACTTCACAGATTTAGACCAGGCGTTATAAGCACCGGCAGTACCGGGGTCCACATCTTTTCCGTAGCGAGCGATGGTAGCGTTACGGATATCTTCCGCATCTTTTGTGCTCAGGATGTGGGCTGTTTCCTGGCTGCCGGCCAGCAGCTGTGCCGGGTCCTGGCGATGGGTGATTTCTTCATTGGTAAAGAAGAACAATTTATTTTTGATGATAGGAAAACCTACACGTACGCCTGCCTGATAGTCATAAAAATCTTTGTCCATTTTACCGAGATGACCCACTTTGTCTTTCCCGGTGATAGCGGCATTGCGGCCGAAGCCGTAGATGCTGCCCGTCACTTTGTTGGTACCGCTGCGGGTAACGGCATTGATACTGCCGCCGGTGAAGTTACCGATCTTCACGTCGAAGGGGGCCAGGTACACCTGCATGTCTTCAATAGCATCCATAGACACCGCATTGGTACGGGTGCTGGAGCCAGGCATGCCGGAGCTGCCGGTAATGCCTCCCATGGAAGGACTGAAGCCGATCGCGTCGTTGTTGATGGCGCCATCGATGGTGACGTTGTTATAGCGGAAGTTGGTACCGGCGAAAGAGTTGTCCTTAGAGCCTTGTGGTACCATCTTGGTGATATCCGTGATGCTGCGGGAGATGGTGGGCATATTGGCCACCTGCAAGCGGCTGATATGCTGTCCTGCGCCGAAGGTATTGGCTTTGGCGCCTGCGCGGGTGGCTTTCACCTCTATTTCGGAGAGTTGTTTCCCTTTGTCTGCCAGTACAAAATTGAGTTGCAGCGGTTCACCGAGGCGAACGGTAAAACCGTCGCGGGACTGTGTTTCCATGCCCATCATGCTGACGGTGATGCTATACGGACCGCCTATACGAAGGCCTGGTAAATAATAGCGGCCATCGGCGCCGGTAACGGCGCCATATTTGGTACCGGATGGCAGATGCACCGCCAGTACAGTAACACCGGGCAACTGTTCCTGTTTACCGTTGGTGATCCGTCCGCTCCAGGTACCGTTGGTTTCCTGTGCATATCCTCCCAGCGCCGACAGTAGCAGCAAAGGGAGTAAAAGTATAGTGTAGAATACCTGCTTCATTTTAAGCTTTTGTTGGATTTATTGGTTTTCACTGAGCACGCTGCTGGTAATATGCAACACGCCATTTCCTGTCAGCACATTACTTTTAAGGATATTTATCGGAGAAGTATTACCAGATCCCTGTATGGTGATGCCGGTATATTTCGCACCATTCTTCACCAGCTGCACGGTGATATTATTACCATTATACATGGCCTGTTCACTTTTGTCAGTAGCGTCGGTGGTGAGCACATAGTCATATACAAAACGGCGGCCGGGAAAAAAGAAATAACCCAGCATCCGCTTCAGGACGGCCGGATCTGTCTGTCCCACACTGTCCGCGGAGGGAAAACCTTTGCTGCGGAAAGCACTGTTGGAGGGCGCAAAAAAGGTGTAGATTGTTTTGGAAGCCACCAGGTCTTTCATGCCGGACTGCTGCAACGCAACATTCAGGAAAGTAAGCGCGGTGTCTGCCGCAATAGCATCGGACAATGTCTGGTTCACCAATGGTTGCAATACTTCGCTCATCACCTGAATCAGGCCGTTGCTGGCCGGCAGGTTATAGGAAACAACAGGCGTGCCGTTGATGGTCAATACGGTGTCTTTACCTTTTACCCAGCGGGTGGCGTACATTTTAGCACCGAGGGCGGTGGTCAGTTCCTGGTTGAAGGCGAAAGGCAGTTTATTCAGCTCCCAGGTACCGCTGAGTACATGATAGGACATCATGTTATTCAGTGTGAATGCTCTTTCCTGCAGTACGGCGGCGGCGTTGGCATAACCAGCTTTGATAAAAGCATTGTTATCCGGCACCAGTACGGTGAGCGGCCCTTCCCCGGCCAGTTTGGGACCATAGCCGGTACGGTCTATCACGGCATTGAAGCTGGAGAAGTTAAACATGTTATCTGCGATCACGTAAGTGATCCGATTACTCAGTTGTTGATCGGGTGATGCCTTTTCATCTTTTTTGCAGGCAGCTATCAATAACAGCAGCAAACCGGTATAGAAAGTTTTTTTCATGATTGTTTGTTTTAGGGAGATGAATGACTACGGCATGAACAATCCATCGTTCACAACATGTACCACACCATTCAGCAGGCAGACATTGGTTTCTGCGAATGGCAGCCTTGCGGCAGCAGATCCCAACCGCTTTATGCCCAAACCATTATTACTGGCGGAAAAATCCAGCCTGTATATGAGTGGCGGACTGCCATACGATGCGCCAGGCCTCAGCAAGAGGCCGGAGATACTCCGGTTGACCATCAGCTCATTCACGAAATACACCGGGTAGATTTTCTTTATTCCATTATAGGCGGCAGCAGGCCCCACATAATCCATACGATTAGGTAACAATATCGAGTCCATCGCCGTGGTAGGATAACGGTAATAGAATTTATCATCATAGTCAGGCTCGCCAATAGGCAATGACTGATAGTTGTATTGCCGTATATCCTCTACCGTATTAAAACCGCTTTTACGGAATGCTTCATTAGTGGGAACAATTAGTGTAAACTGGCCACCTGAAGACCCTGTAGCGGAAAGTACGGTCATGTTCAACATCCCATTTTCCCAGGGATTTTTATCAAGGTAAAGGCTGTCGTTGATGCGGCATGCTTCCAGGTAAAAGCTGAATCGCTCGTCAGACTGAAGGAAAGACAACATATCCTGCACCGGCTTTTGCAACACCTTGTCTGTCGGATAGATAGTGGCCGTAGTGCTTTCGAGGGCTTGCCCCCATTTGCTTACCGGCTGACCGTTGACATAAAGGCTGTCATGATATGCGCCGGTATACAGCATATACTGATAGGGAGGAAAACCTTCAAACCCGGGCAGGGCGGCTTTCAGGAGTGTTGCCAGCGGAACATTGCCCGCCACTTCCGCGAGGGAAGCCGGGTGTACCTGATTGACGCTGATATGGAAAGACAAGAGGCTGTCCAGCTGTTCCGGCGAAGCCTGTGCAATCTTTTCCATCGTCCATCCGGCCTGTTCAAATGCTTTGTCCGTAGGCGCAAAAATGGTAAACGATGTGGTGGCCGCAGCGTCGAGGCGGGCATCTATTTTCGCCCGTTTCCATGCTGTCTTAAAACAGGTATAGGGAGATTTTTCCAACGTCTCTTTCAAACTCAGTACCGGTCCGGTGTAAGGCACAGGATCACCGACAGGTTCCGGTTCTATATCCTGCTTGCGGCAGGCGATAGCCAGCAACAGCAGCACAGGTAAGCAGTATCTCAACAACCTGCCTGATATGGTAACAGATGTAAACACGATCATTTTCAATTAGCTTTTAAACGGTTTGTTCTATTTGCGTAAAGTGGCAGGGTCCAGTAACAGATCATCGATACGATGCACCAACCCATTGCTGGTCAGCTGATCGGCCCCGATGGCGAAACCATTCCGGTAATGCAGGGTAGACGGTCCATTGGTGCTGAACCCTTCCTTTATCACATCCATCATATCGATAATGGCATTTTCCGAACTGTAGTACCAGTTGTACTCATAAAAAGGTTTGATGGCAAAATTCCCGACATTGATCATCGAAGAGATAGGGCCAGAGGTACCCGAGATCTGTACCCAGTCGGTAGAAAAAACACGCTTGGATTTTAACGCCAACGGATATATGTTAAAGGCAATTGCTTCATATTTCTCCGGGTCCAGGCGTGCCGCACTATCTGCCGTGATATTGTATTTTCGGAAAGCTTCGTTGTCCGGTACAAATACGGTGAATGGCCCCTTGTCCTTCAGTCCGTCCCACAGTTTGCAGCGCTTCATCACGGTCACAAAAATGGACAGGCTGGTATCGGCCTGGAGGTAATCCTGGATAGTGACAGCGTTGAAGTTGAGCGGCTTGCGGATCACATGTACCACGCCATTAGACAGTGCGACATTCCGTTTGGAATCGGGGTATACCATCGAGCCATTCACAAATACCTCTCTTTTTTCAGCCGGTGTATTAGTGGCATTGAGATCACCGGACGATGACACAAACATTTCCGCACCAGCCAGCGTCACGTATTTGTTACCCATCTGCAAAGGGAAATCAGAGATATACTTACGGTCTTTGAACACGTGGTACCTCACCAGCATACGCAGACTTTCCGGGTCCATGGCGTCAAAATCACGCGGACTGGTGATGCCTATATCATTGAAGGCTTTGTTGTCCGGAGCAAAACAGGTGAAAGGGCCGGGTTGGTTCAGGCTGTCCAGCAGACCCGTTTTCTGCATGGCCGCGGCCAACAGGCTGAGGTCATAGTTATTACGGATAAAATCACCCATAGCACGGGCCGGAGCAGTATCTCTTGGTGGCGTCAGATCATCTTTCTTACATCCTGCCATGATCAACAGGAAAAAGAAAAACAAGCAGGACAAAGTATAATATCGCATAGTCATCATTTTTTAAGACCTGTTTAATACACAGGAGGTTCGTACTTACGCTGAATGGTCATTAAATAAAACTTGCCATTGACATATTCAACAGTATTGATGGTAGCAAACGACCGGTTCAAATATTTGCCGGAACGGATGGTCACCACCATGCCCGTGAGCAAGTCTGCCAGCATGGGAAAAGCCACACTGCCCGTCATATTGGCCGGCCCTATCCGTAATTCGGTAAAGCGGCCATTGGATTCAGCCATGTACTGTATAAAAGGATTATTCTCATAAGTATAAGCCGGCGACAGGAACGTAAAGGTCTGTGCAGTCCTTCCGTCGTATATCTTATTGGCAGTAGTGTCGGGGAATAAAGGGTAACTATAGTAAGGATGTACGGCCGGATCATGGGAGCGGACCACCGCACCCATCAACCCACCGGTGTGACCAGCCACAGGTGACGGATTATTCCTGTCATTGACCTTGCTCAGCGAGTAAAACACGTTCATGGTGTCCCGTATCTTCAGGTTAAAGATCTCTGCGCTGTTGCGTATTTTCGCGCGTTCAAAGAAGCCGCTGGAGCTCAGGTTGTAAAAGTTGACATATACCAGCGAATCAGAGAAAGGCTGATTGATAAATGTTTCCTTTCGTACATAGATACCCGGTGTTTTAGTGTCCACATCTTTTTCCAGCACGTGCATGGTATATACTTCCCTGCTGGAGAAGTCCAGCACCGTATCAATGATGATCTGGCTGCGCAGGTCTTTCGGCAGCTGAAAGAAGGGCACCTCGCTGATGGGACGGCTCACAAATATGATGCGGTGTTTACCCGCAGGTACCTGTGCCCAGCTGGACAGGTCATAGCCGTTGAGCACCGGGCCAGCCAATACTTTGGCACTACCGGGGTACTCTTTCTGGAACAACGTAGTGTTGACAGCGTCCGGATAAGGCCGCGCCCACGCAGCGCGTTTGTCGAGGAAATCACCGGTAGTTTTGGCGGCTACGGGAATGCCGTTCGCGTCCAGCTCAGGGTCCATCAGGAACGTGAGGAATGGTTGCGGCGCTTCTTTATTATCGACAGTGATATTATAATCCAGGTTATTGAATATCCGCAGGTAGGCCGGCTCCGCGATAGTGGTATATTCCGTTTTCCGGCAGGCCGTGCCCACAGCTATCCACAGTAAAAGCAAAAGGATAATTCTGTTATTCATGTTACTGATTATGTTTGATGATGATCATCCGGGCTTTTTCGCTTCCCGGCTTGCTGGTATTGAGGTTACCTACTAACGCCACCGTGTATACGCCAGCTTCGCTGATGGGTGACTGTCCCGCAGGATACAGTTCCGGGCGGGCAATAAAATCCCGGCTCCGCAGGGGAGTAACGTCCCTCAACCAGTTGCCCGGTATCACGTTTTCCTTAGAGGCATAAGCCAGCACACTTTGATAAAAGTTGGCGTCCAGCATCACATAAGGGTTCTTCACCAGAGGAATACCCAGTTGCAGGCGCTGACCGGCATTCGAGTTACCCAGCATCTGCCCATCATCTGTAGTGAAAGTGGCTTCCGGCAGATCAGGGCAAAAGTTCATGAAACGTATCCAGCTGGGGAATTCGATTTTAGTGGTACTGTAGCTGCCATCTTCTGTGGCGCCGTTATAAAAGGTGTTGCTCAGGTTATTGGCCACTACGCTGATGGCGGCTTTACCATCTTTTTCGTATATCCATAGGGTGCTGTTATCGCCGGGAAGCAGCGAAATAGTACTGTCTGCCAACGCAGCGCCGGAAGCATCAGATACTTTCAGTACATGCGTTCCTGTTATACAAGGCTTAAAGGCGGAAGCTGCCGCAAATGCGAGGGTATTGCCTAACGGATTTCCATCTACCGTTACGTTGATAGATTTACCAGGCAGCACATTGATGGCCTGTAACTGGGCATAGGTATTGTTTTGCGGCTCCACATCGGTAATGATGCGGAAAGCATTGTTTTTAGTGGGATAAGTTTCTCCGTTGTCACTGCCGGTAGGATTACGGAAATTCGCCTGGTCAGCCACCACAATGGTGTACACTCCCCCCGGCTGGTAACTTTTCAGCGGCGCGAATGTCAGCTTGCTGTCCACAAAACCATTTACGCGGGGTTTGGCTCTTACGCCGGGCAACATCATGGTACCGGTCTGTGGGTTGATCACGTTAAAGTCCTGTGCACTACCGCCCACGCCAGGCACCATTTGCCCGTTCATTGTCATGACTTTCAACTGGTAAGTACCATAGGGCAGTTCCACATAGTCGGAATACTGTCCTATCCCAATGTTCTCCAGTCCCGCTACTGCCGTACCATCTGCCCACACTACCCGCATATTGCCACTAAAAGGCGTATTGGAAGAACTAAGGTTCAACAGCCTTACTTTGCATCGTTCCGGGTTGGCCGGCGGC
Source organism: Chitinophaga fulva (assembly GCF_012927205.1). GTDB lineage: Bacteria > Bacteroidota > Bacteroidia > Chitinophagales > Chitinophagaceae > Chitinophaga > Chitinophaga fulva. The sequence continues at coordinate 1,121,630 of NZ_JABBGC010000004.1, read as the reverse complement.
GATACAGAACGCGGGATGGCAAACAAGGAATCTGTCAACTGCCCGGTATTAGGGGCGAAGTAAGTGAAGTAATAGTCAACAGGGTGAGTAAAATCATCCTTTGCCACAAAGCCTCTGGTCAGTGCCAGTGAGAAATTGCGCACAAAGGAAGCAAAGCGTATATCCGTTACCGTTCCATCAGCACTGACAAACTGCTGGGGAATGGTATAGGTAAGGCCCATACGGCCCGTTTCCGGAAAGAAGGGCGTACCCTTTGTGGTGGTTTGATCGTAGTAACCTTCAAAATTGGGCAACATAAAAGCAGACAGCTGCTTTCCGCTGATCATCAGCTCTGTGGCGGCACGCAGGTTCACGATACGGACACTGGAAGCTGCATCGGCCTGCGGGTTGACGCGGTTATCGTACGTAAAGTCCTCTTTTTTAGTGCAGGACGTCAATACCCCGGCACTCAACAGGTACAACATCACCGTGTGTAAGCATCTTTTCATTGTATTCAGATTAGCTTGTTTCAGTTAGTATTTACAAGGTGTAGCTCAGTCCCAGCATGATCTCGGTACCGCGTTTATAACTGCGGCGGATATACTCTTTTCCGTAGTACTTCCCGCCGGTGTTTGGATTCGCATACACTTCCTGCAATGGCCGGTCGAGAATGTTTTTGGCATACCCTTTAAACATCAGGCGTTTATAGATACGCTGGCTCAACACGAAGTCCAGTACCGGATTGGGACGGGTATACAGATCAGGCGTACCATCGAGGTTCACCTGTATCAACCGCTCTCCCACCATATTGAAGGTGGCGGTCATATCAGTGCCCAGCTTGCTGTTGAAATAGTTGAGGAACACGTTGATGGAATACGGGGCCTGCTCAAACAACGGACTGTTGGACGGAGCGCGGCGGTCCAGTGCCTGGGAGGCCTGCATCCTTTCCGCGGTCTTTTTGATTTCGCTTTGCGCGAGCAAAAGGTTGGCGCCCAGGTTAAAGTGGTTGAGCGCCGGCACCAGGGTGCCTAAATTCTTTACGGCTTCCAGCTCTATTCCGTATACACGTCCTCTGTTGGGATCGTTCTGGAACTCAATGGCAGGAAACTCAGGGAAGCGTGCATCCAGACCGGAAGTCTGTTGTTTATATACTTTCGTCAGCTGGTTATCGATCTCTTTATAAAAAACAGAAGCAGACAGCACCTCTCCGGCGGAAGGGAACCATTCCCAGCGGAAATCGTAGTTGGTGGTCAACTGGTTTTTCAGTTTCGGATTACCCACTACCAGCGCGAACTGGAACGGATCGAAATCAAAAACGTTGGTCAGTTCCCGTAGTTCGGGGCGCGCCAGGGAATTGCTGTAGCCCAGGCGGAAATTCATTTTCTTATTCAGTGTATAGGTAAGGTTAGCAGAGTAGTAAGGCTTGTAATCTGTTTTGTAAATGGAGTTAGGTTCGGTATACACCAGGTTCACTTTATTGCCATCTTTGTCGGGCGTGCTGATAGACGGATCAAGGAATACACCGGACGTATCCACTGCCGCCTGGATATCGGTCAGCTCGAAACGCACGCCACCCGTGAGGCGCAGGTTATCGGTAAGGTGCAGGTCCAGCATACCGTAGAAGGCACGGGTTTCATAGAACCCTTTATAGTTGTTGGGAGACTTCTGGATATTGTACAGAAAACCACCGGTGACAGGCTGCCCTTCCGGATTGTAAGCAGAAGGCGGACGAACACCAATACGGTCATAACCCACAAGGCGGTTAAGGTCACCATTTACTTCGTATAACGGCAATGCCTTGTTGGCAGAGTAATTGGAGCCGGGCAGGAACAATACGTTCTCTGTGAATTCGCGCTTGCGGTGCAGGTAGTTGACACCTGTTTTAAATTCCTGCCTTAATCCAGCCACTTTAAAAGGGATGGTGAGATCCGCCTTATAGTTATAGTTTGTTTCGTGCAGCTTGCGGAAACGGCGGCCATTAGGATCGGCCTGGATGATGCCGTAAGGGCCGTAACCATTTACATATCCGGATACCAGGGAGTATAGGTCCGGGGAATAAGCATATTCAAAAGAACCGCCTGGTGTCTGCGTAGGCTTCTGATAAGCGCCACCACCAACGGGTTTGTAGTCAGCAAGATTCACAAAACGGTAATCAGGATCATCCTGGCTGGAAGAAGAGGTAGCCAGGTTATAGCTCAACCGCGGGCTGTACTCTCCTTTCAGGAATTTGTGTTCACCTTGCAGGTTAAATGTATTGAGCGTACGGTAGCTCTGTTTGAGGGAGTAAATAATATTGGAGACAGTGCCTGGCAAACCCGTGTATTCATAAGCGCCAAAGAGATTGGTCGCTTTCGTTTCTGCGCCACGGCTACCCAGGTACTGCATACTGATTTCGTGCTGCGGATTAAAGCGATAAGCCAGTCCGCCCAGAAAGCCGTAGTTCAGGGTTTGAACACCGGTGTTTTCTTTATACGTCAGGTATTTTCCCAGGTGAATATTGTTAGGGGTGATGTAGTTGGGAATGATCCGCGGGCTGTATACATCGTTGCTACCGGTAAGCACACCCTGGTAGATGCTCCACTGGTTGAGCTCTCCGCCGTAGGTGTCTGTTACGCGGCTGTAATAGTTGGCGCCGGCAATGATACCTACCTGGTGTTTTTTAAATACTTTGAAGTTATTGCCGTAGGTCAATGCGTACAGCTGATTGAGCGGCGCAGATTTATATTGGGTGGTCAGCACCGGGTCAAACTGATGCATGATACGGTTGATCCGGGCAGCTTCGGCCTGCATAGCAGGATCATTACGGCTAAACGCAATTTTGTCCTGTATCTCGCGAAGACCGTTAGGGTATTGTTTGGCGAGGGCCTGGAATTCATTGCTCAGTCCTTTGCTTTTTATTTTTTCGCCGAGGAAACCGCTTTCGCTGTTATAGAAACTGTTCACTTTTCCGCCGAGGCCTACCTGTGTGTTGAAACCACTCTGTATCGTGATATTGAACGTTTCGCGGTCGGGGATGGATTTGGTTTTCAGTTCCACGATACCGGCAGAAGCGTCTGCTGGTTTATCAGGCGTGCTGCTTTTATACACGGTGATATTGTCCAGCAGGCTGGAAGGCACCAGGTCGAGCGGGATAGCGCTACGGTCAGGATCGGAGGAGGCGAGGCGTACGCCGTTGAGCTGACCGATCACGCTACGGTCGCCGAGGCCGCGGATAGCCACGTATTTATCATCTGTGATCGTTACACCGGACACACGCTGCAATGCCTGTGTGGTGGTGATGCTGGCCGTTCTTTCAATATTCTGGGCAGAGATACCGTCGGATATCACGGCCGCATTTTTACGATCGTTGAGCAGCGAGGCTTCCGTATTGGTACGGCGACGGGCTTCCACCGTTACGCCGCCGAGCGTTTTGCTATCGGCCTGGATATGGATGTCCAGCGCTTTGCTGGCGCCTACTTTCACCATTTTGGTAGCATAGCCCACGAAATAAACCACTAGTACATCAACGGTATCTTTTACTTCCAAGGTGAAGCGGCCGCCGGCATCGGCGGTGAGATGATTACCGTTGCTCTGCACCAGTATCTCTGCACCACCGATCGGCATGTTCTTTTTAGCATCTCTGACAACGCCGCTCACGGTACGCCATTTACGGGGCGTTTCCGTTTTGGGCTGCGCTTTACGGATGACGATTTTTTTGTTGTCGGCCATTTCAAACTCCAGGCCAGTGCCTTGTAACAGGTACATCACCACTTCCTGTATGCTTTTGTTATCGAAGCCGGTGTTGTATTTTTTCCCGGTGGCATTCACTTCTGCCGGATTGTAAAAGAAAGTGACGCCGCCGCGCTGCTGCACCATTTCGAGGCAGCGGACCAGTCCTTCGTTTTTAAAGCTGACACTGATCTTTTTGGCCAGCGCGTTGTCCTGGGCGACCGCTGTTGTCAGGAAACACAACACCAGCGCCAGGCTGCACACCCATCTCCACCCTGTCCGTTTTAATCCCGGTAAAATTTTTTCCTTCATTCGTTTTGATTGTTTTTTTGAAAAAAGATCCCCCATTACCACCGCTTGCGCGGTGGTGTAAACAGGTTTTAGTGTTTTAGTTTTAGCTGTTAGTTGCTGATGTTTATTGTTCCGTCTTTATGTTTTTGGATGGTCAGCCGGTAAGACAAAGCGATCACTTTCAGCATGTCCGGTAAAGGATCACCGGCATCGAAGGCGCCGGTAAATTTCAACTCACGGATGCTGGTATCGCTGACTTGTATTTTCACATTGAACAGGTTTTCGATTTCGCGGAAGACTTCTGCTAAGGAGGCGTTGTTAAAAACCAGCTGCTTGCTGGTCCAACCAAGGTCTACTTCATGATGACGGTTGATGTTCACTACGCCGCCGGCTTCATCATAAAACAGTTCCTGGTTGGCCGTCAGTTGTGTAACGGGGAAACCTTTCGTTTCCGCAGAAACCGCCACACGTCCGGTTTTCACGCTTACCCTGGCTGCCTGTATATGGCTGCTGTCGGTCATGACAAAAGAGGTGCCCAGTACCTGTACCTGCAGGTGCGGCGCTGTAATGGTAAAAGCGGCGGAAGGGTTGTGTGTGACATCAAAGAACGCTTCCCCGTTGAGGCGCACCTGTCGCTTTTTTCCACGGAAATGGCGGGGATAGCTGATTTCGCTGCCGGCGTTGAGCACCACCACAGTACTATCGGGCAGTACCACCTGCTTCACCTGAAAGGCACGTGCCGTCACTGTTTCCAGCGGCACCGGGTCTATAGCATCGAGGATATCATACTGGTATTTCCAGGCGAGGGAAGCGCCGCCGAGTAGTACGATGCAGGCTGCGGCGATACTGCGCATTTTTGAAAAACGTATAACCTTTCCCGTTGGTCCCTCATTCATTTCAAGGCGCAGGCGTTCCAGCACTTCCTGCCGGTGAGCTTCGCTTTGTGGGCTGGCGGGCGTTTGCCGGGCTTCGTCCAACGCTGTTTCATACCACGTTTCTATCAGCGCAGTTTCCTTACCCGAGGCATTTCCTGCCAGGTACCTGTTGATGATTCGTTTTAGTTGTGCTACATTCATATTGACCGTATATCAGGCGTTCCATGCCTTCGGGTAAAAAAAACTGTTCGTCTCTATCTATATGTTCCCGGAAAAGGAGGCATTGTCCCGTGTGGTCAGGTTAAGGAATTATTAACAAACAAAGAGGTCAGCAAAAATAAGGGCAACAGCAATGTGGTGGCGGAGTGTTTTAAGTGCGATGTGCAGCTGATTGCGGACGGTTTTTTCCGATACGCCCATCCGTTGGGCTATTTCTGCGATGGACATTTGTTGGCGGCGGCTCAGCAGAAACATTTCCCGGGTCCGGGGAGGCAGTGTTTCCAGCTGGGATTCAATCTCATTAAAGAGATCGGATTCGTGTAGTTTATGCCAGATACTGTTCAGCACCGGCAGATAATGTTCGTGTACCCGGTCCAGGTGTTCGGGTTTGTCGAGTATTTCCTTCAGCCGTTTCAGTGACTGGTACCGTACCGCCTGCAACAGGTAATGCTGGAGGGAACCGGTGATCTCCAGTTGTTCCCTTCTTCCCCACAGGGAGATGTATACCATTTGCACCACGTCTTTGGCGTCATCATCTGATTTGAGTATGCGTTCTGCCAATGCGTACAATAGCTGCCAGTGCTTATTGAAACAGGTTTCAAAAGCCTTTTTATCGCCAGCCTTGATCTGGTGGAGCAACTCGAAATCTTCACGGGTTTGCATGAGCAACTGCTTTTTTGACATTGCCCTGCAAAGTAAAGCAATCCGTTTTCGGGGTTATTTTAATTTAATGTTATCAATTATTTTTATCAAGCGACACTGTAACTCCGTCATTTTTAAATAGAATTAAAAACAATGTGATATTTTTTCAGTCCGTCGATGGAGGGAATAATCAATACCCGCGTTTATGTTAGAAGAGAGTTAATTGATTAATTGTGCCAAAGCAACATTTACCTACGCCTGTATTTTCGCTGATTGTCAACAATCGCCTGCCATCGTGGTTCCAACGCCCGCTGACAGTTACAGTACTGTATTTCATCGGTACGCTGGTGCTGTTTATTCAGTCACTGGCTACGCAGCGATATAACAATTTTATTATTTTCCGCAGCTCATGGGACCATATGCTGCATCATATGCCGTTGTATCAACTTTATCCCGATACTTATTTTGATTACTTTTTATACCACCCTACTTTCCCTATCCTGTTTGCACCACTGGCCATTTTACCGGTCACGTTGGGGCTTTTTATCTGGCTGATGGGCAGCGCCGGTCTTTTTCTGTACGCCCTGCGTCAGTTGCCGGTTGCTGCCAACAAGCGCTATATCATCAGCTGGTTGCTGATATTAGAGCTGTTGAACGCCATTCAGTCCTCACAGACGAACCCCATTATGGCAGCGCTGATGCTACTCACGGTGATTAACCTGGACCGTAGCAAACCTATGCTGGCCGCGCTGTTCACTTGTATTTGTTTTTTCATCAAAGGGTATGGCGCCATTACCGGACTCGTATTCCTTTTCTACGACCGGAAGCTCATCTATCTCGGCTACTGTGCGCTGTTTGGCATCATCGGCACGCTGCTGCCACTGGTGGTGATGTCGCCGGCGGAGCTGCTACAGGCTTACCACGATTGGTTTAAGCTGATCACCAGTCCTGTTATATTGGAAGACGGTTCCGTGCGCGGAATGATATACGCGATGCTGCACCTGCCACAACAACCCGGCGGCATTATCGGGAGGACCGTTACCGCGCTGGGCTTGTCCGGCCTCGTGTCCGCCCTCTATTTTGCCTGGAAAAACAGGCCGCAGCACTACCACTGGATCATTGCAGGTTACCTGCTCCTCTGGGTGGTATTGTTCAATCAGAGTACCGAATCACCTACCTATATTATGGCTGTAACCGGCGCTGTAGCCGGATTGATGATGCTGCCCGAAAAGCCGCTGTCTGTCATCCTGCTGGGACTGCTGGTGTTCGTCACCTCCCTCTGCCCTACTGACCTCGTGCCTTCTTTTATCAACAAGGTAGCAGTGAACTATCAGTTGAAAGCGCTGCCCTGCCTGTTGGTACTGCTGTATTTCCAGTATTACCTGTGTTTCACCAAACCAGGTAATACTTCGCAGGAACAGCTGGCGGCATAGGCGCTCATCCCCGTTTTGCGGCGCTCCTGTACTTTACTTTTTTTATGTGCAGCGGAACGGTTTACTTTGTCTGGTATGAAAAAGCAGACACCTCTTTCACCGTACTGGCAATGCCAGCTGGCAGGCTGGACGATCGCCGCCCTTTACTGGGAGGTGGACGCTTTTGTCCGTAGTCCGACTTTTAGCTACTCCTTTGCAGCGCTCAATTTTGTAGCGGACATCGGCGTCAACCTGTTGCTGACGCATGGCTACCGCCGGTTTGCGCTGCAACATAGCTGGCACCTGTTACGCCCCAAACCGCTAATGCTGCGCATCATGCCCGCCATTGTGATACTGGCTATTTGTTTCACTCTCGCGGTAACACTGCGTTTCTACTGGTGGGGCTATCATGCGCAGCCCTTCTTCCAATACCTGCAAACCAACAGCCAGGTACCATTTATGACCGGGATCCGCACCATGGCCGTATGGGTACTGGCGTGGCACCTGTATCATTATGCCCAGCAACAAAATGCTGCTGCCCGCGAGAATGCACGGTTACAGCTGCTGGCTAAGGAGATGCAGCTCGACAATCTCACCGCTCAACTCAATCCTCATTTCTTTTTTAATTCTCTGAACAATATCAAATCACTGGTGCTGGAAGACCCGGCGCTGGCACGCAGAGCGATAGACCTCCTTTCCGACCTGCTGCGCAATGCGCTGTACAAACGGTCCGACCAACTGGTGACGCTACCCGAAGAACTGCAACTGGTCAGCGATTACCTGGAACTGGAGAAGTTGCGTTTTGAAGACCGGTTACAGGTAGACATCCGGGTAGACCCGGCACTGACAGGCATTTCCGTTCCACCCCTCAGTATTCAGACAATGGTGGAAAACGCGATCAAACACGGCATTGCACATAGTATAGCAGGCGGCTGCGTAGCGATCAACGTTACGCAGCAAGGCGCCCATATCCTCTTGTCCGTACAAAATCCGGGGGTATTACAATCATCCACCTCCGGCGGACTGGGCATCCGTAACCTGCGCGAGCGGTTGCTGCTGCAGTTTCAGGGACGGGCCTCTTTCCAGATAACAGCGTTGCCGGAAGAACAGGTACTATCCGTTGTTTCCATTCCTGCTGTGCAGCGGCCATAAAAAAACAGTATGCAAAAGATACAGGTAGTGATCATAGATGATGAGCGTGCCGCCCGGGAAGAGATCAAACGGGCGTTGCAGCCCTACACCGATTACGAGGTGGCGGGAGAAGCACGTAATGTGCCCGAGGCCCTTGAACTGGTCCGGGATGTGCAGCCCGGCCTGTTATTTCTCGACGTGCAGATGCCCGGCGCCAGTGGCTTCGAACTGCTGGCCAGCCTCACGGACGTGCCCGATGTTATTTTTACAACGGCCTATGACACCTATGCCGTTCAGGCTTTCGATAACAATGCGCTGGATTACCTGCTGAAACCCTTTCGTACAGAGCGGTTTGCACAGGCCATGGAGAAACACCGTACCAAGGTACGGGAGCGGGCGGCATTGTCCGGCAGCATAGTGCCCGATAAACAGTTGTTCATCAAAGATGGCGATCAGTGTTTTTTCCTGCGGCAAAACGATATCTACCTGGTGGAGTCGGTCAACAACTACGCCCGCATCTGGTCAGCCGGCAGGCAGGCATTGATCAAGACCTCGCTGAATCAGCTGGAAGAACGGCTTGATCCCACCTGCTTTTTCCGGGCCAACCGGAATCAGTTGGTCCATGCCCGTTATATCACCGACATTACTCCTATCGACGGAGGCCGGCTACAGCTGACCATCCGGGGCGACATATCCGTCATCGTGTCCGGCCGACAGAGCGTCCGTTTCAAACAATGGAATAAAATGTAATCCTTCTCCCTTTAATATTTTGTAAGATGATTTTCAAGAGATCTATTCTCCTGCCGGCATTGTTATGCCTCTACGGGAGCGCCGTTGCGCAGTCAATTCCGTTTCCACGCGAAGCCACCACTCAACCCGGGATACTCGCCCAAGAGATGCCCGCGTTAGCTGCAAAAGTGCTGCCACGGCTCCAGCCCGGACCAGATACATGGGCCTACCTGCAACAGTTGCTGATGGTACAACTAACCGCCCGGCAATATGCCGCCGCGCTCCATACCATTCAGCAATACCGCGCCGCTTATGCAAAGAGCGATCCTGAAAAAGCAGCGATCCGGTTCATCCAGTATGAAACCTACGCCAACGCCATGCTGCGCAAACAGCCAATGGACAAAGCTTTCCCGGAATCGTTCCGGGCATCACTGGCACGGCTGCACGCCGCCAGCCGTTATGCCCTCGATAACTGGTATACTGACGACAGCGCTTCCCTCGCCGCCGATCTGCAACGGCAGCTGGCGCAACAGGCCGGACAGGATAGTATCACACTCCCGGACGCCATACAGTTATGCCAGCGGTATACTGCGTGGCAGCTGATGCCCCGCATTGCCGCGATGGCAGCGCCGTTGCTGCAACAGGTGGACCGGCAGCAGTACCTTATCCGCGACAGCCTGCTGATACGCACCCGCGACGGCGCCAGCGTGTCCGTGATGGTAGTGAGGCCCAGGCACCAGCAGGGGCCGTTGCCAGTTATCTTTTTCTTCACCATCTACACAGATGAAGTTAACCTCACTATCGCCAAAGAGGCGGCCGACAAAGGTTATGTAGGCGTAGTGGCCAATACCAGGGGAAAGCGCCTCAGCCCGGATATAACGGAACCTTATGAACACGATGGCAATGATGCCCGCGACGTGATCGACTGGATCAGCCGTCAGTCCTGGTGCAACGGCAGTATCGGTATGTACGGCGGCAGTTACGTAGGCTTCACACAGTGGGCTGCTATCAAACACGGCGTACCGCCTGCGCTGAAAACCATCGTCCCATCAGCCGCCGTGGTACCGGGTTATGATGTGCCTAAGGAAAATAACGTGTTCATGAGTTTCGTATATCCGTGGGTGCCTTATGTTACGAACAACAAGTTCCTGGACAATGTAACGTACAACGACCGGGGCCGCTGGAACAATATGCAGTTCAACTGGTATCACAGCGGCGCGGCCTATCAAACATTGGATAGCATGGACGGCACGCCTAACCCTATCTTCCGCCGCTGGCTTTCCCATCCGGCTTACGATGCTTACTGGCAGAGCATGACGGCCTATAAAGAAGATTTCTCCCGGATAAACATCCCCATATTGAGTACTACCGGTTATTTCGATGGAGCACAAATCGGCGCCATGTATTATTTCCGGGAACACTTACGGTACCGGCCCAACGCGGAACATTATCTCGTGATCGGGCCTTATGATCATCTCGGTTGCCAGCATGTACCGGCTCCCTACCTCAACGGCTATACGCTGGACAGCGTGGCACGTATCAGTATCCATCAGTTGATTTATCAATGGTTTGACTATATCCTGAAAGGCGCTCCCAAACCCGCATTGCTGAAAGACCGTATCAATTACCAGGTGATGGGCACCAATCAGTGGAAGCATGTATCCTCACTGCGTCAGATGAATAATGATACACTGACGTTCTACCTCGCGCCGCAGCGGCTGTTGCAACAACCACCGACGGATACCGCCTTCCTGCCACAGCAGGCAGATCTATCCGACAGGAACAGCGAATTTACCGGTAATTACATTCTTTCCAGCCTGATCGACAGCAGTATCAATACCGCCAACGGACTGATGTTTGTCAGCGAGCCGTTGCCAGCTGATATTACCATCAATGGGTCTTTCCTTGGTCAACTACAGGTCATCCCCAATAAAAAAGACGTGGACCTTGGTATCGACCTATATGAGCAAACACCCGATGGGCGGTATTTTCAGCTCTCCTATTTTCTCGGACGGGCCAGTTATGCGGCCAGCCTGGAGAAGCGCCAACTATTGACACCCGGTAACATCAACACTATTTCGTTTAGTAATACCCGTATGATCAGCAAACAATTATCAAAAGGCAGCCGGCTGGTGGTGGTGATCAACATCAACCAAAATCCTTTTGAACAGGTCAATTATGGTACGGGAAAAGATGTCAGCGAAGAAACTATGACCGATGCCGATGAGCCAGTGAAGCTGCTGTGGAGAAACGACAGTTATGTCCGGATCGGTATCACACACTAGAAAAGATGACTTGATAAGAATACATTAATCGTAATATTTTTATTTACAAATACTTTGATATAAACAAAATAGAATATATTTTAGCAGTCGACAGTAACAGACCCAAGTTTGTATACCATAGAAAACCATTGAAATAGTAAACCACACATAACAACCTATGAAAAAACAGTTACTCGCGTTAGCGGGCATGGCTCTGTTGTTTGCTGCCTGTTCCCAAAAGGATGATCCACAACCAGCAACAAACGCATTCACCGGCCTGCTGAAAGGTATGTACAACGTAACAGATACCAGCCGTTATGAATACAATGACGACAAAACCGTATCTACCGTACGTTATGGCTTCATCGATGATACGGAAGTAGGCGGTGGTATTGTTACCATGAAATATGTTAGTGGCAAAGTTTCAGAAATATGGGAAAGCACCTACAACGGGTCATTGGTGTTTGGCCCCAAACAACAAATGGTATGGGTGACTTATGTGGGCAACAACATCCAGAAAATCAGGATGCGGGAGAATGCCGACTATAGCATTGTTGATTCAATCCGGTATAACAATGGTAAAATGGAAAAAATATTCCACATTGGCAACCATAACACACAAGCGGTTATTGTCAATACTGATTCACTGGTGTGGACAGGCAGCAACATTACCAAGGTAATCCGTGAAAGCATAGATGGAAATGGCGGCGCCGCGTATACAGACGTGTATACCTTCGACGATAAACCCAACGTATACACGGACATCATGCCTTCCATGCTGGACGGTACTTTTATCGCAGAACCCTTTAATGCCAACAATGCAGTAAAAGTAGTCAGGTCTGAAGCCGGAAAACCCGATCGCACCAATACTTTTCAATATCAATACAACAATAAAAACAAAGTAACACAAAGAACTGCTACCTATCAGTTCGACGAAGGACCCGGCACGCAGGTCACCGTTTTTGACTATTACCAATAAGCGAACTATTCAATTATTAAATCACACATAACAACCTATGAAGAAACAATTACTCGCACTGGCGGGCATCGCCGTATTATTTGCTGCCTGTTCCAAAAAAGAGGACGCACCATCTGAAAACCCGACCACTGGCCTGTTGAAAGGCATGTACAGCATAACAGACACTACCCGCATTGAGTACAACAACGACAAAACTGTATCCAAAATAGCATACGGTTACATCGATGGTACAGACGTAGGCGGCGGTATTACCACCGTGAAATACGCCAACAGCAAAGTATCTGAAATCTGGGAAACTACTTACGCTGAATCAAAAGTATTTGGGCCTAACGAGCTGTTAGCGCAATTTGTGTATGTAGACAACAAGATCCAGAAGATCATCAATCCGGGAAAAGCCACCGATTACCTGTATTATGATTCCGCCCGTTACAATGCCAGCGGCAAACTGGAGAAGGTATTCCGTTACGGTGGTCTGAAACCAAACGTCACCAAAGGCAGCACAGATTCTATTGTGTGGACAGGCAACAACATTACCAAAGTAGTGCACGAAGGCTTCTACACCGATAACGGCGTTGAAAAACTCAGCTACACTTACACAGACACCTACACGTTTGATGATAAACCAAGCTGGCAGGCGCCACTGGGAGCCGCTACTATGGATGGTGGTTTTGCACCGGAAGCATTCAATACCAACAACATCCTGACACAGACAAGGGTCCAGGCAGGACAGGCTGACCGCACCAACACTTATGTATACGTATATGATGAGAAAAACAAAGTCATCAAAAGAACGGCCACCTTCCTGTTTGACCAGTCTCCTGGTACTGAAGTAGCAGTTTTTGAATACTATCAATAGTCGTTACCGTTATTAACGAAAAAACCGCCTTCGTAATGAAGGCGGTTTTTTGTTTTATGCATTGCGCCATATTTCCAGCAGCGAGTAGTTGCCATCCGGTTCAAACCGGATCTTCCCGAATCCGGCCTTGGTAAATTTGGCTTTAATATCATCAATATGGGTGGTCCAGGCTTTGCCGCTGTCCATTATCCGAAACCATTGCAGGGTTTTGATATGCATGATATTGCCCAGGTGTTCCAGTTTGGAACAATCGGAAATATCCAGTCGTTCCAGTTTGGAAAGATGTTCCAGGCCTTCCAGCGATACCAGTTTCTTATTCCATTTGATTTCTGCATCACAGAGCTGGCCATACCCTTTTAACCCTTTAAAATCTTCGTGTTTGCCTTCCATCCAGCCAGCAAACTGCAGGGAGTCTGCGCCTGCCTGGTTGAGTGTTTCCACGGTGTCGGCCTTATAGAGGAACAGGTTTTTCAGGTGGGGGCATTTTCCTATTTCGGAGGGGTCCAGCTTTTTATTGCCAAGTGTGATCGTCAATGTAGTAGAAAGCCCCGGGAAGCTGTCCGCATAAAAGTCAGACGCCACCCTTCCCAGGTCAAGCAGATTAATATGTTTCAGCACAAGTGACTTATCCCAGTTCACTTTAGGCTTGTTATCGCTCAATACGCCTACCTGCAATGCTTCCAGGCTGGGTGGCAGATTTTCCGCTTTCAGATGTGGTACAAACCACGAAGGGATGATCAGCGTTTTAAGATTTGGCAAAGTAGCCACTACAGGCGGTATTTCCGTGGTGTTGGTATCGTCAGGCCACAGCTCCAGGAAATCAATATCAGCCAGTTTGTTTTTTTCCACAACACCCCATTCCAACCCTCTGTCTTTGTATCCTTTGAATTTCTCTTTTTCCGCGGTATGCAGTGTTTGTCCCATGAGCCAGCGGGGTGTGCCCGAAGGAATAATTTTACCGATATAACTGATAGGCATTCCTGATTTATTTAGATTAAAATTTTTATTCGGTCCAATCTGCGCCGGCCAGATCACGTTCTCCCTGGAATTCGTCCACTCTGTTTTCTGCCGCCGCCCGGATGGAGTTTTGTGATCCGTTCATTTTGGGCACGTTGCCGTTGTCGTCCATTACTTCCTGCTCAAAGCTGCGCAGCACGTGGTTTTTAGCTCGTCCTTCCGCAATAGGCACCTGGCTGAGATCGCCCATGTCTACCTTTTTGATAGTGAGTGTTACATCTTCCCTCATTTTACCCTCGGCGTCAAACAACATTTCTGTCGCTTTTTTGTGTTTCTTCTCCCCGCTGGCCAGCCTTTCCAGCAGATTGTCTGCCGAGCCGGTGTATACCTTTCCATCATGTTCGATATGATATACTCCCGGGCCTTCGGGTACACCCGCCGCCCTTAACTGTGCCTTGCGGCATTCCAGGCCAAAAGCATCGATAAAGGCATTGGGATCTTTTACATAGGCGTACAGGGTAGCGCCATTCCCTAACAGTCCCAGCGGATCCTGACTGATGTATTGTCCTTCTTCGGGGCTGTAATAACGGAAACGGTTATAGTACAAACCGGTTTCCGCATCTTCATACTGTCCCTGAAAACGGAAGGGTATAAAGTCCTTCGCTCCTTCGAACTTACGCACATTCCCATAAATATCCAATTCAGCCGCCCATATTTTCGCTCCCTGCCCGTCATACGCTTCACAGGGAGTTCCCAGATGATCTGTGAGGATAGTATACCGGCCTGTTGCCGTGAGCTTAGCTGCAGGGCACATCGTACCCTCATCAAATATCCAGGTGACAAGGCTTTCCGGGGGCACTGGTTCAGGACGGTCCATTGCCAGTTCTCCATATTCGTTTATCGCGATCACCGGTTTTTCAGACAGCGGGTAAGACCATTCATGCAATAATTTGTTGGTATCCCAAACATACCGGGTGACCTGTCCATTAAAAATCTTTTCTGTTCTGCGACCCAATGCATCATACCGGAAAGAGACTGTTTTCTGGTCCGGGCGCAGTACTGTTTTCAACATACCATTGGCATACCAGTCGTATTCCCAGATTTCCGGTGAGCCTGATTTAGTTACTATTTTTTTACGCAGATACCCTTCCTGATCGTAAGTAAAGCGGGCTGTGTCTGTTTCCTGTAATCTTCCCCCCTCGCTGTATTTACGGTCATTCCGCGTTTGCATTTTATACAGGTTGCCGCCTTTATCGGGTACGCGGTAATCATAATTACCATCTTCATATTGTGCCCATACCAGGTAAGACGATTCATCATAACCATAGTTGATAATACCTCTGGTTTGCGCGTCCAGTAACTGTTTGAGCCGTTGGTTGGCATCCCAGTGGTATTGCCGGTGCCGGGTGATACTTCCGTTACTGTATACCTGATGAACATCCGGCGTTCCTGCAGCTGATGAACCAGGATGATAAGTCCAGCAGCTCTTAACGCCTCCCGGCAACGTTCGTTCTGTTTCCAGGCCCAGCAAATTACGCTGAATATGTGCTATCCATGGATCATTATCCGCTGTGTCAGCCGATATACCGGTGAGCGCGCCAAAGTTGTCCCACTGCATTTTTATATCTGCTCCCAGGCTGCTTTTCAGCGCTATCCGTTTACCGTCCGTATTGTAGCGATTATTGATTACGCAACCGTCCTGCCACTCTGTGATGATATTGCCGGCACCATCTCTTTTGAAACGTACCACGCTATTGTTGTTGGCCGCTTCAATGATTTGGCCGTTGCGATTGTAGTTGAACGTCTCCCAGCTGCCGTCGTTCCACTCCACGCGCGACAAATCTCCGTTGACACTATATTCAAAACGCGTCCACTGGTTACCCGGACGATGTACCTGGATAACACGTCCGGCACTGTCGCGTTCAAAACGGCGGACTATCCCGTCGAACCCGGTTTCTGACACAACCTGTCCTGCTGCGTTACGGGCAAACCGGTAAGTTTCTCCCAGTGTGTTCACAATGGCTGTCAGTTGTTCATCCCGGTTATAGACATAATGTGTCTTTTTCCCGTTTTCCTCCCGCTTTTTCAGGCTGCCCAGCGCAGTATATTCATAATGTACTTCATGTTGTTTATCCCTGGCAGTCACCACTTCCTCGTAAGCATTGTACTCCAGCTGGATGTGGTTACCGTCCGGCAGCCATACATCTGTGGTGCGGCCCAGTGCATCATAACGGAACTGCTGTTGCTCACGGAATGGATTTGTTAGCGTCAGGCATTGTCCCCAGGCGTCGTAGCTCCATTCGCTGTGAGAGCCATCGGCCATCGTCACACTTTGTACGTTGTGGTCCTCGTCGTAGGTGATCGTGGTAGCACTATCGTTTTCTTCCTCAATACGTCTTAGCAAATGCCGTTCATTATACCGGTATATCCGTATGCGCCCATCTTGCTCTGTGATGGTATGCAACAGACCTGAGCCGGCATAATAAATAAAAGTGCGGCTGTTCCCTTCTGCGTCTGTGACGCTGATGAGTTTGCCCTGCTCATCGTAGATAGCCCTTGTCTCCGATCCATCTGGCTTCACCATACCCGTTTTCAGTCCCCTGTCATCATACGTATAACCGGTAACGTTACCTTCCGCATCTATCACCCGGTAAATTTCCATATCAGGCGTGTATTCATAAAATATGGAATTGCCTAACGGGTCTTTTACCTGATGCACTACGAAGTCCGGTGTATAATAGTAGGTGGTGATATGTCCCTGTGCATTGGTGACTTCATTGTATCCTGCTTTGGGATTGTAAGCAATAAACCCTTCCAGCACACCGCCATCGCCGAAAGAATGTGTACAGCGTTGTTGCCGGTCGTATTCCCAATAAAAAGAAACGCCGTCGCGGCCTGTCTTTTTCACCATCAAATGGTCACGATAGGTAATATGGGTCGTCTGGTCCAGCGCGTCCGTAATAGTAAGCAGGTCGCCATCTTCGTTATAGGCATAACGCACCAGTACTTTCTCCTCCCCGTGATGACGGCCGATGACGCTGAGGATGCGCCCTCTGTCATCGCTGGTCATTAGCAGATGACGGCCGGCGCTATCGATAACACGCAACAGATGGCCAGATGCATTGTAATGGAAACTTACCAGGAAACCGGTTTCTGTGCTGATGCTCATCAGCCGGTATTGTTCGTCCTGCGGATGTATCTTGCGGAAGATACAGGTATAGCGGTTATCCTGTTGAAACAATGCAAATTCATCGTGATGGGTACGTGTAAGCTGTAGTCTTTCGTGCCGGTTGTAATCAGTATTACCAGCAAAGGGCAGCGCGTCAAATACAGCAGTACGGCCATCTCCCAATAGTACAGCAGTAGCGCCTTCCGTCGGCAGTTCCTCCAGGCGCATGTCATACTTCAGGTGGTTGCCATGCCCCAGCAGTCCTTCAAAAGGACTGTCGCTATTCCATGACCGCTCCCATTTCAATGGAATAGGCCCTGGCAGCTCAAAATCAGTATAGTCATAAATAACAATGCCCTGCACCAGGTCTACCGGCTCCAATCCTTTTTTACACAGGAAACTGCTGAGTTTATTGCTGCCTATTTTTTTCTGTAGTTTATTGTTGAATTTTGTCAGTGCTTTTTTACCCAGTTTGCCAACACCTTTCATCAGCGCCCCAAAACCAAACGACATGATGAGGTTCAGCAATACACCCGCCCAATCCGGCACAAAAGGCCCTCCTACCATTACCGGTTTTCCGAAAGACAACGGAATAGAATAAGAAGTAGGGAGGTACAGGCTGGGGATGGGAATAAATTTTTTCCCTGGTTGCAGGGACAGCGGCATTCCGATATCGTTGCAGGTCATTAACATATGTCCTGATGGGCTCATCAGGTTACCTTCCACCTTTACTTTCTTGCTGCCAAAAAAATTCACCGAATCATGTCCTATCATGGGAGCCAGCAAAAACGGACCACCCATCGGGATGTGAAAGAGAAATACCAGCATTCCGCTGGTGTCGCTCTTTCCTCTTGGCACGTGGTTGATTTTGGTAGAGGCGCCCATAAAGGGGATATAGTCCATGGGGTCCACCACCAGCCCTATGTAAGGATGAGGCAACGGCACAGGAAAACCTAACAGGATAACGATGTGGATATCCAGCCCCAGGACTGGCGTAAAATGTTTATTTGTGACTAACATCGATATGGTTTGGGGGCCACTTTCAGCTGACCGGATTGAACAAAATGGTTTGACCTAACTCTTATGTATAAATATAAGAAATCCTAACCAGTATTGGCCTGCCCGGAGTAACAAATTAACTATCTGATGATATGAGAAATTCCCGCTGTTATCCTGGAAATATGGATTTTCACTGGTTAACCAGAAAATGAACAATACGGCAGACGCTGCCGGATACAGTGGTGATTTTCAGTGTATGGGGCCCCGTAGTCAGCCCATCGCCCAGTACCAGGTACCATGGCAGATAAAGACTGCGGCTCCATTGTGTACGGGTATCTATCTGTTGTTCCGGCTTTCCGTCGATACTATACCGGATAACGCCTGCATCGGGGCCTGACAGCAGCGCCACGCCTACTGTGCGCCCCGTAAAAGGCAGCTCAAAAGAGGCCGCTGTTGTGCCGGACACCAGCATGGGCACCTCCACAAATCCCGGACGGGTATGCACTTTGTCCGATGGCTTCCAGGATTCATCTACCACAAAATCCTGCAGATGATTCGCCGTATGTACGTCTACGTATTGACCGTTGGCATAGTTGAACGGATCTGTTACCGCTGGGATTTTTGCCGCGACCACCTTCCGCGGCGCCGGTCTGTTGAACGCACTGTCCAGCAGCTGCCGGATGGTATTAAAGTAAATCTCCTGTCCAAATGGCGACGGATGCAGGTCTTTAAAATCATTCTTCCAGGAGAATTCCCCCGCGTCAATACGTGTTGTGACTTCCTTCGCCAGGTCCACAAACGGCAGCTGGTAACGCCGCGCCATTTCCTCATGCAGCGCCACTTCCGCCGGTACTTTCCCTGCCCGGTAATCCGCCATTTTATCTTCGTCCACAAAAGCCATCAGTACAATGTTCATATGCGGATTGGCAATGAGCGCGTGCCGGATAATGCCTTCCAGCGCGCGCCGCTGCACCGCTGCCGGCGTACTATTGACTTTATCATTCACTGCCGCTTCCACAAAGAGCAAATCCACACGACCTTTGTCCAGCACATCCTGCTGCAACCGGAAAGCATGCGGCAAACTGCCCAGCGAAGGGATACCGGCATTCAGCAAGGAGAAAACCGTAGCCGGATAAGTGCGGGCAAGATAATCCCCTACCTTGCCGCGCCAGCCTTCCATATTGGTAATGGAACCTCCCAGGAAAGCTACCGTAGCCTGCTTACGGGCACTGATCTGATACCAGGTGTTATCCAGGTTGCCATAACGGGTAATAAAAGTTTCGCTTTTCAGTTGCGCCAACGCAGGAAACATGGCCAGTAGTAATAACAATACCGGAACTAGTTTTTTCATAACGGAACATTCTACTAACAAGATAATAGACAACATGGAAACATTCAAATTCCCAGGGCTGAAGCCCTGGGCTACGCTGTGGGATATAATTTAATTTCTTTCCAGCTTAGTCTCTTTTCACCGGCTTTAGGACCTGACAACCCAAGCAAGTCATCTATTGTAGCCCAGGGCTTTAGCCCTGGGAATTTGATTATTAATCTGATTTAGCTATCTTAAAGCTGCTAATGCTGCCAACAGCGATGATGTAATTTCATGGACCTGATATGAACAACTTGCCTGATGATGCTGCTATGACGACCAACCTGTGCCAGGGCGACAGAGCGTCTTTTGTACTGCTGTATGAACAGCATGCCGGCGAGTTATATCGTTACATTTATCTTTTTATCCGTTCCCGCGAAGATGCGGAAGATATCCTCCAGAATGTTTTTACGCGTATCTGGATGAAACGGGAAACACTCGGAGAAATCCGTTCCATACGTAGTTTCCTCTTCCGCGTTACCCGCAACCAGGTACTCAATTATTTCCGGAGCGCCAAGGTGAAGATGCGGGTACAGCAACTAATGGCCGCTGAAGATGCTCCCGAAAATGCCGATGCCGGTGAGCTGTTGCAATACAAACAATATTATGAGCTGGCCAAAGACGCCATTAATAAATTGCCGAAACGCCGCCAGGAGGTATTCCGCCTGAGCCATGAAAGCGGGCTGAATACCCACGAGATCGCCGACCAGCTGCATATCTCTTCTTCCGCTGTGAAACAACACCTCTATGCCGCTTCAGATTTTATCCGTGATTATCTGCAGAAACACGGGGATATCACCGCTTCCCTGCTGGTTTTCCTGACGCTCTTCGACAATTGTCTATAACAGTCACACGCCAACGGGCGACGAAGAGACAGGCATCATGATAAGATATCTTCACACATACTTATCTTGTAATTCTACTTAAAATATGATTTACGTATCTCCCCAACAGTTAAAAAATTTTTTTTCTAACTGACCTGTCTTATTTTGGTGTACGCGTGTCTTATTAATAGCTGTGCAACCAAAATGTCGCTTTATGAACAATGAAGAAGCAGGCCTCTTCGTAAAAAGATACGCTGCCGGGACCGCCACCCCTGAAGAACATGCGGCCTTCGAGCAATGGATCCACGGACAACCGCTACAGGAAGTACAAAGTCTGCTGGACGAATACACCCTGCTGCTGGAACAGCATCCCGTATGGCTGCCGGCCGACCGGGAGCTGCTGGACCGTATGCTGCGTGAACTGGACCGCCAGCAACCGGCCCGGATCATTCCGTTGCCATGGTGGAAAAGAAAACGTACGCTCGCCGCAGGTGTAGCCCTATTATTGGCCGCCACCGGTTATGCTTTGTGGCAACAAACTGCCTTTCGCAGACAGTCGTCCGTCGCGGTGGTGACCAACATCCCCGCCGGCAGCAGCCGCGCCACGCTGCAACTGGCAGACGGCACCACCATTGAGCTGGACAGCACCGGCGCCGCAGGCGCTACAAAACCCAACCACGTCCTGAAAATAACAGCAGGACTATTGCAGTACAATCCACAACGGGAAACCGCCACCACCGTATACAATACGCTCTCCACCCCGCGGGGCGGACAATACCAGCTGCTGCTCCAGGATGGCACACGGGTATGGCTAAACGCAGCTTCTTCTATCCGTTTTCCGGTAGCGTTTAACGGCAACGACCGTACGGTGGAGGTCAGCGGAGAAGCTTATTTTGAAGTGGCCCCGCAGGCGAACAAACCCTTTATCGTAAAAGCTGGCTCCATGCAGGTCAACGTACTGGGTACCCATTTTACGATCAGCGCCTATCCGGAGGAAACCCAGATACGCACCACCCTCGCAGAAGGCAAAGTAGCCGTCACCGCCGGCAACAACACCCTGCAACTGTCACCCGGTCAGCAGTCGGTACTGCCCAAAGGCAGCGATGCCTTTACGCTCCGTACGGTAGACACCGACCAGGAAATGGCCTGGAAAGAAGGCCGCTTTATTTTCAACGGCAATATCCGCGACATCATGCCACAGCTGGAACGCTGGTATGATATACAAGTGGAATATGAAGGCAACATCAGTAACCAGGCATTTATAGGAGATATTTCACGGAATGAAAACCTGAGCGAAGTATTGAAAATACTGGAGCTCACAGGAAAAATACATTTCAGGTCAGTTAACAGAAAGATTATCGTATCACCGTAAAAACAGCATATCGTATCAACCAAAATTAACAACATGTAATTCCATCCGAACAGGATAACCGAAGAAAAACCCAGACGCGGTCGCAACGCGTCCGGGTGAGTATTGCCCGGTCTAAATCCTTCATCAGTGGACTGAATGAATTCTTAACACATTAAACCAAGCGTACCCAATTTATGCTTTTTAAACAAAAGGTCAAACGGGGTAGGCAGGCCGGAGGCTTGCCCCCTACAATTCTGCTGTTTATGAAACTCACGCTCGTCTTGATGATCGCAGCTACCCTACAGGTTACCGCCGGCGCTTTCGGCCAGCAGGTAACGCTTCACCAGAAAAACGCTTCCCTGCTGGAAGTGCTGAAGTCTATCCGCAAACAAACCGGATGCAGCTTTATCGGCGACCGCCAGATGCTGCAACGTACACAGGGTATCGACATCGCCGTATCCAATGCCTCCCTCGAAGAGGCCCTGAAAGCCTGTATGAAAGATCTGCCCCTTACCTGGTCGGTGGTAGGCTCCACCATTATCATCCGGGAAAAGGAAACGCCGACGCCTATACGTAATCCGGCTGTTGCGGACTCCACTATCGTCATCCGCGGAAAAGTGACCGACAGCAGCGGCCTGTCCCTGCCCGGCGTGTCCGTCACCCTGAAGTCAGAC
Organism: Chitinophaga fulva; assembly: GCF_012927205.1. Lineage (GTDB taxonomy): Bacteria > Bacteroidota > Bacteroidia > Chitinophagales > Chitinophagaceae > Chitinophaga > Chitinophaga fulva. The sequence continues at coordinate 1,099,202 of NZ_JABBGC010000004.1, read as the reverse complement.
CCCAAAAAAGGCGTCCAGACGGATGCCGGCGGTAACTTCACCATGCGCATGCCCGCGAAAGATGTCCTCATCTTCACGTACATCGGCTTCGACAAAAAAGAAATACCGGTGGCCCGCAGCGGTATGATCACCGCCGTACTGGAGCCGGTAGACAGCAAACTGAATGAAGTCGCCGTGGTAGCCTACGGTACCCAGAAAAAAACCAGTATGGTGGGCGCTGTCACCACCATCAACCCCAAAGAGCTGAAAGGCCCTACCAGCAACCTCACCACCATGATGGCAGGCAGGCTGGCCGGCGTGATCTCCTTCCAGCGCAGCGGAGAACCCGGCCGCGACAACGCCGAGTTCTTCATCCGCGGCATCACCTCCTTCGGCAGCGGTAAAGTAGATCCACTCATCCTCATCGATGGCATGGAAATGACGCCCAACGATCTCGCCCGCATCCAGCCCGACGACATCGCAGGGTTCTCTATCCTCAAAGATGCCACCGCTTCTTCGTTATACGGCGCCAGAGGAGCCAACGGCGTGATCCTCGTTACCACCAAGTCAGGCCAGCTGGGCAAGACAAGGTTTAACGTACGCGTTGAAAACTCCACCTCCTCCAATACCCGCAACTTCAAACTGGCAGACAACATCACCTATATGAAACAGGCCAATGAAGCAGTCATCACGCGGGAACCACTGACCAACAGGCCCTATACACAAAGCCAGATAGCGCATACCGCCGCCGGTGACGATCCTTACGTTTATCCTAACAACAACTGGATCGATGAACTGGTGAAAGGCACCACCAACAACCAGCGTTATAATCTCAATCTCAATGGCGGCGTGGAAAGGGCGCAATATTATATCGGCGCCACCTACAACATCGATAACGGCGTGCTGCGCACCATCAACGATAACAACTTCAACAGCAACGTTAAAACGCGCAACTACGAAATACGCTCCAACATCAATATAAAACTCACCCCCACCACGGATGCCGTTGTGCGGACCTCCGGCAGGTTCTCCGATTACAACGGGCCTATCGGCGGTGGCGGTGAAATATTCCGACAGGCCATGAGTGCCACGCCCGTGCGCTTCCCCGCTTATTTTCCTGCCAGCTTCGCACCCGATGAGAAACATCCCCTCTTTGGCAATATGAAAGCCGACGATGGCAGTTTCTACACCAACCCGTTCGCCAATGCAGTGTCCGGCTTTCAGCAGGAAACTTCTTCCACGCTGATCGCCCAGTTAGAACTGAAACAAAATTTCAACTTCATCACCAAAGGCTTGTCAGCCAGAATGATGGCCTATACCAAAAGGTATTCGTTCTTCAACATGAGCCGGAAATTCAATCCGTTCTACTACAGTGTCAGCATTGACCCCGAAGAAGGCCTCCGTGGCCTCACCCTGCTCAATGAAACACAAGGCACGGAATACCTGAACTACAGCCCGGGCGACAAGCAGGTGACCACATTTACCTACATGGAAGCAGCAGTCAACTATGATAAAGTGATCAACGACCGCCACGCCATCAACGGCATGCTTATCACCATCCTCAACAACCAGCTGAGCGCCAATGCAGGCTCGCTTATCGCTTCGCTGCCACGCCGCAACCAGGGGGTCTCCGGCAGGTTCACCTACGCTTACGACGACCGTTACATGATGGAATTTAATTTCGGCTACAACGGCTCCGAAAGATTCGATAAAAATCACCGCTGGGGCTTCTTCCCGTCTATCGGCGGTGGCTGGACCGTGAGCAATGAAGCATTTTTCTCCGGACTGCTGCCGGTCGTGTCCCGGCTGAAACTCCGCGCCACCTATGGCCTGGTGGGTAATGACCAGATCGGCAACACCTATGACCGCTTCTTCTACCTGTCCAACATCGACCTGGCTGGCGGCAACGGTTATACGTTTGGTGAGAATTTCACAGAAGGCAGACCGGGTGTTCGTATCAACCGTTATGAGAACAGGGACATCACCTGGGAGAAAGCCTACAAAACCAACCTGGGCTTCGAACTGGAGCTGTTTAAAAACCTGCACCTGGAAGCTGACTTCTTCCACGAGCGCCGTACCAACATCCTGATGTCACGCGCCTACATCCCCACTACCATGGGGCTGTATGGCACACCGCAGGCCAACGTAGGCATCGCTGAAGGCCGTGGTGTGGACATGACAATGGAATACAAACACAACTTCGGCAAAAAGACCTGGCTGCAGGTACGCGGTACCTTCACTTATGCCACCAGCAAAATACTGGTCAACGAAGAACCGCTATATCCCGAGCAGAACAAGTACCTCTCCCGTGTTGGTTACCCTATCGCGCAGGTGTGGGGCCTCGTGGCCGAACGTTACTTCATGGACGAACACGAGGTGCTGAACTCCCCGCGCCAGAACTACGGCAAGTACATGGCCGGTGATATCAAATACAAAGACATCAACGGCGACGGTCAGATTACCGATCTGGATAAAGTGCCCATCGGTTACCCTACCACCCCGGAACTCAACTACGGCTTCGGTTTCACCTTCGGTTACGGCGCATTCGATATCAGCGCGTTCTTCCAGGGGTCCGGCCGTTCATCCATCTTCATCAACCCCGGCGCCATTGCGCCTTTTATCACCGGCCACTATGAGGGGTCACCAACCGTTGACCAGCACGGCCTGCTACAGGTAATCGCGGACAACCACTGGTCTGAAAACAACCGCGACCTGTATGCCTTCTGGCCACGTCTCAGCTACAGCTACCAGAACAATAATCTCCAGACTTCCACCTGGTGGATGCGCAACGGCGCCTTCCTGCGGCTCAAAACCGTGGAACTGGGATATACCCTCCCGCCGCGCGGACTGAAACGCTATGGCCTCAGCCAGTTGCGCCTCTACGCCAACGGCTTCAACCTGCTTAGCTTCAGCAATTTCAAACTATGGGATGTGGAAATGGGAGGTAACGGTCTCGGCTATCCGGTGCAACGGGTGTTCAACGTAGGGGTGAACCTCGGATTTTAACGCTAAATACTTGTCACATGAAAAAAACTTTTCTATACAGCATATACGGGATAGTCCTCTCTGCAGGCCTGTTCACCACCGCCTGTAAAAAACCTTTCCTCGATATCGTTCCGGACAACGTGGTAACACTCAAAAACGCGTTCTCCAATAAAACTGAAGCAGAGAAATACCTGTACACCTGCTACGGCTATCTCCCCGATGCAGGGCCTGTTTCCAATATCCTGTTTTTCGGCGCCGATGATATGTGGACCTACTACGAAAACAACTACTTCTACCAGTCGCCCTGGAAGATAGCCCGCGGCGAACAAAACATTGTGAACCCCTGGGTGGATTTCTGGAACGGTAACAATCATGCCAAGCCGTATTTCAAAGCTATCCGCGATTGTAACATCTTCCTCGAGAACATGATTGAGGGAGAGTCCTACAAGCATATCTCCTACCTCAGCCCCGACATGCAGAAACGCTGGATCGCTGAAGTGAAGTTCCTCAAAGCGTACTATCACTTCTACCTGTTACGCATGTACGGACCTATCCCCATCACCGATAAAAGCCTGCCTGTTTCCGCCACACCTGAACAGGTTAAAGTAAAACGTGATCCGGTGGACAAAGTAGTGGACTATATCACCAGGCTGCTGGACGAAGCCATTCCTGAGCTACCCGCCGACATTACCAACCGCGGCACAGAACTGGGACGCGTCACCAAACCCGCGGCACAGATGCTGAAAGCCAAACTGCTCATATTGGCCGCCAGCCCGCTGTTCAACGGCAACCCCGACTATTCCTCTTTCAAAGACAAAGACGGTCAGCTGCTGTTTAATCCCAACTACGACGCCACCAAATGGGAAAAAGCTGCCGCTGCCTGTGAAGCTGCCATACAAACCTGTGCGGGCGTAGGTATCCGGCTGTATGAATTCACCGATCCTTTCGTGAAAATATCCCCCGCTACGGCCACGCAAATGAGCATACGCGGCAGTGTCACCGAACGATGGAACACAGAAACTGTTTGGGCACTCTCCGGCCGCGTGGACAATGTGTTGCAGACTTATTCCATGGCCGACCGGATAGACCCGACCTTTCCTAATCCCACTTACCTGAGCTCCTATATGGCGCCTACCATCAAGATGGCGGAGACATTCTACAGTAATCATGGTGTCCCTATCAATGAAGACAAAACATGGGACTATGGCCGGCGTTATGAACTACGTACAGGCACCTACGCAGACAGGCTCAACATACAGGAAGGCTATACCACCGCACGGCTCAACTTCGACCGCGAAAACCGCTTCTACGCCAGCCTCGGCTTCGACGGCGGCCGCTGGTTCATGCAGAGCAATGCTTCCGACGAAAATGCCTGGAGTATCAAAGCCAAATTCGGACAACCACAGGGTAAAGTATCTGATCAGTTCTACTCCGAAACCGGCTACTGGCCTAAGAAACTGGTAAACTGGAAATTTACGCAGACCAACAACAGCTACACAACAGAAAGCTACCCCTGGCCAGAAATGCGCCTCGCCGATCTGTACCTGCTCTATGCAGAAGCGCTGAACGAAACAGGCAAAGGCACGGACGCCATTACCTGGCTTGACAAAATCCGGAAACGCGCCGGCCTCGACGGAGTTGTCAACTCCTGGACCAACTATTCCACCAGTCCGGGTAAATTCTCCACCAAAGAAGGCCTGCGGGACATCATCCACCAGGAACGCATGATAGAACTGTGCTTTGAAGGTTCCCGCAACTGGGACCTGAGAAGATGGAAAAAAGCCGTGATATACGAAAACAAACCGGTACTGGGATGGGACGTGAACCAACGTGTAGCCTCCGAATACTACCGTCCACGCACCCTGTTCCAGCAAACGTTCGTAGCGCCACGCGACTATCTCTGGCCGCTCCGCGAATATGATCTCACCGTGAATACCAATCTGGTACAGAATCCTGGCTGGTAAACCATTTTCATTTCCTGTCAATACATGCAACTTATGAAACGATATATCTTTTTAATGCTCGCAGCCGGTTGGCTTTCCGCCTGCAAGGAAGAAATGATGAAACCTAAGTCAGACGATTCCACACCGCCGGAGAATGTGACGAAGATCACGGAAACGCCTACACCGGGTGGCGCCAAACTCACGTATGTACTGCCTTCCAGCACCAACCTGCTGTATGTGCTGGCAGAAGTTTCCACCAAACAGGGCGTAGTACGTCAGTTCAAAGCATCCTATTATACCAACAGCTTACAGATAGAAGGACTGGGCGACACTTCCCCTTATGAAGTGAAGCTGTATTCCGTTAACAAAAGCGAGGTACGCTCTACACCGGTGTCCGTCACCATACACCCGCTGGAACCACCTTTCACCGACGTGTTCAAATCTTTTTCTATGATCGCTGATTTCGGGGGCGTTAACCTGAAGTTCAGTAACCCTTCCGGTTCCGATCTGGAAATAGGTTTCTGCGGCCCTGATTCCACCACAAAAAATATCGCTTTGCTGGACACTTATTTCTCTGCCACCAAAGACGGTAATCATACGTTCCGTGGGCTGCCGGCCGTCAAAGCCCGCTTTGGTGTCTTTATCCGCGACAAATGGGGTAACACTTCCGATACCATGTTCCAGGAGTTGACGCCACTGTTCGAGAAAATGCTCGACAAATCAAAATTCAGAGAGATCAAATTCCCCGGCGACGGCCCTATATATACCACCGAATGGAACATTGCGCCCCGCTTCATCTGGGATGGAAAATACTCTTCCACATTCGACAGTCCTTATGACGGCAACGGCAACAACTGGCTCAATCTCTCCACCAACGGACCTACAGACGGCACGCCGATTCATATCACTATTGACCTGGGACAGACGGCGCATATCAGCCGTTTCCGCCTCAACCATTACTACCGCTTCATCAATAAGGCCCTGCGCAAGTATGAACTGTGGGGCAGCAACAATCCATCCGCCGATGGCAGCTGGGACAGTTGGACCAAAATACTGTACTACGAACAGGTAAAACCTTCCGGCCTGCAAGGCGAACAATACAATGATGCCGATGCCGAAGTATGGCTGCGCGGCGATATGGCCAACTTCCCCGATGGCATGCCCGCCTTCCGTTACATCCGCCTCAAATGCCTGGAAAACTGGATGGGCAATGGTAACATATCGTTTTCCGAAATCACTTTCTGGGGAGATACCCAATAACGATCAAAATTATATACATGAAAAATCAATCCGTCTTATTATACCTGTTATGGGGGATGATGATCTTCGCCAGCTGCTCTAAAATGGACGCCTACCTCGACATTGCCGGACGGCAGGAAATTTCCTACACCGGCCGCGTGGACTCCCTGAAGGTGTTGCCCGGCGACGGCCGGCTGGAGCTTACCTGGCTGCTTATCTCCGATCCCAAGATCACCGGTATCACGATCTACTATAACAGCAAAAGAGATTCTGTGATTATGCCCGTCAAAAGAACGCAGGGTGTAGACTCCATGTACCACCTGTTCAACAATATGCCGGAAGGCACTTACAGTTTTGAAGTATACACCTGGAACAACACCGGCTCCCGCTCAGTCCCAGCCTACATTACAGGACGTTCTTACGGTACTATTTACAAAAACAGCCTGCTCAATCGCGCATTGACCAACGCCATTGTCACTGATGGCAACGCCGTCCTCAGCTGGGGACTGGTAGAAGAAACCGTTACCGGTATGGAAGTGACCTATACCAACAATATGGGTTCCACTATCACCGTAAAGGAGCCGCGTACCGCCAACAGTACCACGTTGAAAGATTATAAGCCCGGCAGCAGTTTCTCTTATCGCACGTTATTCCGTCCGGACACGCTTTGTATAGACACGTTCTATACAACCGCCGTTACGCGGACACCGCTATAACCATTATTCACTTTTAAACCGGTATATCATGTTAAAACTATCATTTCTGTTGACAAGCCTGGCCTTCGCGGCATCCACGGCTTCTGTTACTACCTCCTGCCAGAAGGCACAAATGGTGGCATCTCCGGAGGAAGAAAAAAACACCATCGCGGCGAAACCTAAGCCTCAACCGGCGCCCGTCTTTTATATTTCCGACCTGGCACTGATTTACCAGGGCGGTATTCAACGCCTGCCCTGGACCAAAGACCAGCTCAGACCTTACGTTTACCGAACTACCAGCACCGGTAGTGTGGAGTGGCTGTTCGACGGCTTCCTCTTCATCGAATTCACAGACGGTATGGGCCACGATTATGCAGAAGGTTACAACCCCACGCCCGCCGGCAAAACGGAATGGCAATGGCTGCTGGACCGCAACTTCGAAAGTGGCAAAGCGCTGCACGCACTCGATGATGAGCTGGACAGCCTGGCGTTACTAAACATCAAGCCTGCACGAAAAAGAAGGGTGGTGCTCACACTCCCTGAACCGATCCGCAGCCTGAGCAACTGGGGCGAGCTGAATGGTAAGAACCTCAACTTCGCTGACAGCGCCGACAGGATAGCCGCCTGTAAATGGTACGTGGAAACAGCCATGGCCAAATGGCAGGCCGCTAATTTTAAACACATTGAACTGTCCGGTTTCTATTGGGTAGCAGAACAGAATACCGGCGCCGTGGAGATATTACCCACAGTGGCCAGTATGCTGCATAACAAACAACAACGTTTTTACTGGATACCTTACTATGGCGCAGCAGGCGCGGCCAACTGGAAAACCGCAGGCTTCGATATCGCATATCAACAGCCTAATTATTTCTTCGATCTGGCATCACCTTATTCTATCCTCACCGGTGCGATCAACTTTGCCAAAACCAACAAAATGGCGCTGGAAATGGAATTCGATGACCGCCTGATGACCCAGGCAGGCTATCGCCAGAAGTATACGGATTACATGAACGAATTTGGTAAAAGCGGCGCATGGAAAAACCTGCCGGTGGCCTATTACGAAGGAGGTGGTGCATGGCTGAAAATGTGCAACAGCACCGATCCGGAAATAATGGGACTGGTAAAAAGGCTTTCAGATACGATTGTTGTCAGACAAAAAGCAGCAGGCAATTAACGGTTAACTATTCTCTTCCCTCAGTCATGCCCTCACAGTGCAAGCACCCGGTCATCCTGTATGAACCGGGTGTTTTTGATGGCGCCAGGGCCGAAGAACCTGCACTGCAGCCCTACAATATCCGTGGCGGCGTTCGGACAATCCAGCTCATATGCCATTTCACCGTTTACCCAGAACCGTAGTTTCCTGCCTTTGCCTTCTACCTTCAATGGCACCCAGTTATCGAGGTCGCAGCCGAAGCCGGAGAGGTCCGCATCTTTGCTGGAAACACCTTTACCACGGCCATACAGCTGCAAGTCTCCCACACAGCCTTTAGGGCATAACGGCACCACAATCACATCGTCCTTGCACAACAACAACACCTGCACCAGTTGACACGCAGCGCTTTTATCATTTTTCGGATTTTTCACCATCGTTTCAAACACGAAATGATCATTTCGCAATGAACCCATGTCCTGTACGTTCACAAAACGTATGGGCGCCGGTTCCGGCCGGTCGTAGAGATAATATTGCTGCAACAGCGGCACATCCACCGACAGCATGCTATCACGCTGGAATTCATGTTTCTTAAAATACACCGGTACCCGCGACGGCTTTTCACACAAAGCCACCCAGCCTCCGGAAGTAATCAACAGATCATGTGTTTTCACGATCTGCTCTCCCACCATCAGTTTAGCTTTAAAATAACCCGGGATATAATAGATAGCAGAGTATTGATGTTTGTCCTTCGGCACCGCCACCTTACGGCTTATATCCCATGTTTGCGCGATAAACACGGTGTCATCGCCTGCTGCTACGGCATCATAGTTAAAGACCACGGAATTGGGGACCCCTTCAGTGACCATCTTGTTGCTGCTGAACTGATAGGCGGCAGCATTAATTTTCTTCACCGGTTGCCGGCCCCACAAAAAAAATGCGCCAGCTACCGGCAACAACAATAATATCAACCACGCATACCGCCAGCGCTTTTTATCTTGTTGAGGAAGATGAGCTGCTGCTGACGGCTGCTGTTCCGGCAGAGGAGTTGCTGTTGATAAACTTTCTTTAAGTGGATGACCTGCTGTGGATATATTTTCTTTAAGGAGATGATTTTCTGCGGCTGTATTTTCCGCCACAGGAAGATCTGCCTGCGACTGTTGTTTAAAATCCCGCCAGTCTTCATACCCCGCAAAACGAGCGATGGTGTTCAGCGTTGTCATGGCCGGCATATGCTGATAGGAGAGTTTGCCCCACAATCTTTTCAGGGTGGTTACGCTCAATGATACGCCCGTTGCTTCCTGTATCTCCACACTGAGTTTATCAAAGTCGTACGTGGTCCATTCGGTGGAACATCCCCGTTTCAACTTCGTTTCCACCTGTTGCAGGCACAAACGTATATAATAATTATCAGTATTATTTTCCATTTAAAAGCAACTACTTACAAACTTGCACACACTTGCACCAACTTGTTGGCGCTTTGAATCGCCGTTAAGTTACTCATTATTCACTTTTGCCGCATGTGAATTTCAAATCCAAAAATCAACAGATCATGACAAGAAAAATCACCGGCATGGTGCTGCTGTTTATCAGCATGCAGGGAATGGCACAACAGATACCGCTAAAAGCTGCTAAATGGGAATTTGCGTCGGACAAAGTCAAGTTCCTGACATACCGTGATGTGCCGGCCATGCAACTGACAGACCGGGACAGCCACGCCTTGCTGAAAGGCCCGGAATTCGCCGACGGCACCATTGAATATGACATCGAACCGGTAGGCGATGATTTTACATCGATGTATTTCAGAAGGGCCAATGCGAAGGAAAAAGAGTGCTTCTATTTCCGCACTCCCTTTGCCGGACAGCCCTATGCGCCGCAGGGTGTACAGTACACGCCCTTCATTGATGAAGTCAATCTCTGGGACATGCTGTATCAATTCCAGGGCAACGCCCCCTTCGATAAAGGCAGGTGGAATCATGTGAAGCTGATCATCTCCGGAAAACAAATGCGGGCATATGTCAATCATCAACCCGTATTATATATCCCTTACCTGGAAGGCAATACCAATCACGGCGCCATCGCTTTCAGCGGACAGGCCTACATCGCCAACCTGGTGATCAGATATGGCGAAACAGAAGGGCTCTCTCCTGTTCCCGGCACCGATCCTACGTTTAATGATCCCCGTTACCTCCGCAAATGGCAGATCAGTAAACCTGACAGCCTGCCGCATGAACACTATATCCTCAACGGTTTCCCCAAACAGCTCAGCTGGGACTCCATCATCGCCGAAAGACGCGGCCTGGTCAACCTCACCCGCCAGTTCGGCAAAAGTCACACCCGCCGCATCGTGTGGCTGAAGACCACCATCCAGGCACAGGCGGCCGGTATGAAAAAAATCAGCCTCGGCTTCAGCGACGATGTATGGGTATACGTTAATGGTCAACCGGTGTACCTGGATAAAAACAGGTACGGCACACCACTCGCGAAAGTACCGGCCGGCCGCTGCTCCCTCGACAACGCTTCCTTTTACCTGCCGCTCAAAGCAGGCAATAATGAACTGGTGATCGGTGTGGCCAATGACTTCTTCGGCTGGGGCCTCATCGCCCGCATGGACGACCTGGACGGTATACAGCTGGAACAATAAATATTTAGAGATTTTTTGATTTGCGATTTTTTGATTTAAAAAGGAGAAGACCAAAGCGATTTGGTTACCCGCTTTGGTCTTCTCCTTTTATCATCCACGAAATCAAAAAATCGCAAATCAAAAAATCTTTAAATAGTTAGTGCCGCTTTTTTGGCAGGCGTTGGCTGCGGCTTTTTCTTTCTACGCCCCCACCAGATCAGGAAGCCGGTGACAGGTAACGTAGCACCAATAAGGCTGGCAAAGAAAGCCAGGAACTTGCCCGGCAGTCCCATAATGCTGCCTACGTGAATATCGTAGTTCATGCGCCGCAGTTTGGTGCCGAAACCGGCTTCTTCATACGGTTGCGCATATACGCTGTTATCTTTTATCTCCGCCAGCGTGTAGCGGTCAAATGCATACCGGATGTTGTTGTAATACTGCCCTTTGGTGGGATATACGATCATGGAGATCGTAGATGCCGCTTTGGCGGTATCCGGGAAACCCATATAAAATCCGGTGGCACGGGGATTCTTTGCAGCCACCTGGTACCAGGTTTTGTCCATCGCCTGTGCTAATGTAAGGTGATTGTTGGCAGCCTGCGTACTGTCGGATTTCAGCTCCGTATATTCCGGCAACGGCTTCCCTCCGGCGGTTACCCAGTACAGTCCATTGCTGAACCATTCCAATCCCCAGACCATACCGGTAACGCCTATAGCAAACAAAACCAGCAGCGCATAAAAGCCCAGTACATTGTGCAGGTCATAATTGACCCGCTTAAAACTGGCGCCCCACTTGATTTTAAAGCTTTGTTCACGGGTGGCCTTCGTCCATTTTTTAGGCCACCAAAGCACCATTCCCGTTACCAGCGTGATCACAAATACCAGGGTGCTGTAGTTCACAATAGGCCGGCCTATCTTGTAAGGCATCCACAGAAAACGGTGCCCGTTCAGTATCCAGCGGAAAAAATCCACTTCTCCCTCTTTACGGGTCACTTTACTGACGATCTCGCCGGTGTAAGGATTCAGTTTGAGTGTAGAACCGCTGCGGCGGCCACCCACATTGACTTCTATCACCCTGCCTTCGCGGTAGATAGCGTAGCTGGCAGGTTTGCCCGGGTACTCCCGCGCGGCTACTTCCAGGATACGCGACGGCTGTATCACCGGTGCATCCTGCCTTGCAATCTTTGTCTCCGGCTGCAGCCATCCGGTGATTTCTTCGTTAAAAACCCAGATGCAGCCTGTCACGCACACGATGACCATGATAATACCGGAAATAAGCCCCAGCCAGAGATGCAGCCAGGCAGAGATCCGGTAAAACAATGACTTGTTCTGTTTCTTTTTCGGTGTTTTTTTCATGATGGCGGATTAATAGATCATTTTAGTGATCGCAGTGATGGTACCACCTTCTACTTTCATTCCTGGCGTAAAGGTCCCTGATGCAATGTCTATCTTATAAATCCAGTTGCCGGACGGCGTATTCAGTCCGATGAAAGCAGTCTTCCCATCGTCAGACAAAGTATTGTTGTTATAAGGCGCTGAAGTGCTGATAACACTTTCCGGCACACCTTTCACCCAATCAAAAGTCTGGCTCACCAGGTCCACCACGGCCAGTTTCAGGTTGCCGTTGAAGGCGCCGGGCTTGTCATACATCATCAGCAACATCTTATTGTTGGCCAGGTACATCTGGGAAGAGATATTGTAACCACCGGACTTCTCCCGTACATTAAAGAAATAAGACTGGTCAAATTCTGTGGTGCCATTCAATACGCGCACAATGGCGGATGGCTTGGTAGAAGTATATTGGGAACCGTTTTTAGCAGATGCCGGTGAATAACCATATACATCTCCTTTTTCGGTTACCGCCAGTCCGTTATTGAAGTAATTGCCGATAAAACTGGTGCGGTTGTCGCGGATCACTTTTTCCAGGTTGAGATCAGGATAAGAGAACACAGCGATCCAGCTGCTGTCGGGATAGGCGGTGCCAAAAGCATCACCACAGCAACCTTTGATGCTCATATATGGCGCAAACACTTTATTGCCTACCTGTGTGGCCCAGGTGAAATGCGCCCGCTCACCGTTGGCTGCCAGCTGCACGATGTTCACCTGTTTTTCTCCATTCACACGCGATTTCAGCGCATCTATACGATAAAAAGAAGCGTTTTCATTACCGGAGCGCGGTACTTTCATCAACAACAGCTCATCCTGCACTTTGGCTAACACCTGTACGGTTTCCGCCTGAAAGAAACGGGTCATCACCAGTTTGCCGCCCTCAGTGAGGCGATAGGTCGTCACATCACCGGGATTGCCTTGTCCATACAGCAGACTGAAGAAACGCCCTTTATGGGTGAGGTAGTAGCGGTAAGAACCGTCTTGCTCTTTACCATTGCCACTGGTAGAAATGGAGCCACCGCTTACGTCATCTGCCGTCAGCAGATAGTCAGCAATACCGGTAGTACCTACAGGCGTGGCCGTTATAATATATTTGGTACGGCCTTGCGGCTCGTATTCCTTAAAATCTTCTGTACTCAGGGTATCCTCCTTATCACAGGCGGACATAAAAAACACAATGCCTGCCGCCAGAAACAAATATTTGCTGATTTTCTTCATGACTGTTTATTTAACCGCTGTCCTTATTAATTTTTATTGAAAAAGTATCTCACCTTGGCATAGAATGCCCGTCCTGGTTTCTGCAATGTGAAGTTGTCGTACAACCGGTTATCAGCGAGGTTCTTGCACTCTACGGCAATGTTATATCTGCCGTTGGCGAGGCTGTATACAAGGTTCACGTCCTGGCAGAACTGACGGGGGATCTCCAGCTTTTCGTCGCCCTGGCTGGGCCATGACAGGTAATAGGCATGTACATACAGGAAATTGTAGCCCAATGTCAGCGTATTGCCTTTCTTCAGCACATTATGAAAGAAGAGGGACGCATCAGCATTACCGAAGAGGTAAGGCATATTGGGAATACGGTCACGGTACAACGGACTTTGTTCTTTCTGGCCGTCTTCAAAACGGGTATTGTTACGCAGGTTCTGATAAGTCATGTTCACGCCTGCGGTAAACAGTTGTTTGTAAGAATAACGTACCTCACCGTCCACGCCGAGATTGGTCACATCCGCCAGGTTACCATTGGTTTGTTTGGTCTGGTTAGGGTTCAGCATAGGCCGGATAAAGTCTTTGGCATCGCGGTACAGCAGGTTGCCATCAAAGCTCAGCCGGTGATCTTTCCGGATATTCACCTGGTAGCTGATGCCCAGGTTATAGTTATTGCTGCTCTCAGGCTTCAGGTTCACATTACCTTCCAGGTTGATCAGGTCACCAAATAACTCCTCTGTTTCAGGAAGACGATAACTTTTTTCGTAAGAACCTTTTACCTGTAAGGAAGGTTTGATAAAGTAGGTAGAAGCAACGCCATAGCCTACTTTATTGAAGCTGCTTTCCTGGTTTTTGTAAGCCACATCGCCCCAGTTACCGGATGGATTATAGCTTTGGGAATAGCTGTTGCGCTGGGAATAGTTCTTCACAAAAACAGAAGTGTTCCATTTTTCACTGTAGTCGAACTTGTATCCCAGTCCCAGTATATTCTTGCGTACTTTCTTGGGTTGGTCGTATTTTTCATCATTGGGAAACAGTTCATCCTTACCGGAACGGCTAAACGTGCTGAATACATCATTCAGGATGAAGGAGTGGCGCTGGCTAAGCTGATAGCTGAGGTTGGCGGTAGCCAGTCCGTTGTTATTACGGAATTTGTACATAGAACGTTCCCGCTCACTGCCTTTCCCGTTATACTGTTTGTATTGCTGGAACCAGTTGTAACGGCGGTACATGGTATCAATGTTCTGCTCGTAGCCGAGGTTATAATTACCGGTAAGGCTGAAGTTCAGGCCTTTTACGAACATGTCTTTCACCTGGTATTTGATGCTGGGCATAACGATGTCGCCTCTACGGTGCCAGTCGCCAAATACGCTTACCATACGGGCGCCTGTCTGTATCTCTGAATAATTTTTTCCCAGGGTGATGCCTACCAACAGTTTGTCAGCCCATTTTTTACCGACCACACCTACATTCGCGATCACGGTTTCATTGTGATAGGTATCGTGGAAACGTTTGATGTGTTGTTTAGGGTAATAATCGCCTGTATTGATGTCCGCTACGTTTACCCATACCTTATAATTATTATCGGAATAGTTCTGGAAAGCGTTGACCTGCACGGTGAAACCGGTTTTGGAAGTATACCCGGCATTCAGTGTGGAGCGGTGTGTATTAAAGGAACCAAAAGAATAAGATACATCCACAAAGGTGTTGCGGTTGGTATTGGTCACGATATTGATAGCGCCGCCCAAGGCATCAGCACCCAGCCAGATAGGTACTACGCCTTTATACACTTCCACTCTTTCCGCCAGGTTGATCGGGATATTATTCAGCTGGAAAGAAGAGCCGAAATTATCCATGGGTACGCCATCCAGGAAAAATTTCACCTGCCGGCCGGTAAAACCGTTGAGGGAGAAATTCATGCGGGAACCGAGGCCGCCGGTTTCCCGTACCCTTACGCCGGAAACACGGTCCAGCGCGTGAGACAGATCGAGCGTGGAGTTATACAGTTTCTTCGCATCGATGGCGGTCACATTAAATGCCTGCCGGTTCACTTCCTGGCTGGCAGAGCGGCCAATCACGGATACCGCATTGATTTCACTGATGGAATTTTCCAGGTCGATATTTAACTGCAATTGTTCACCATCTTTCAGCGTCAGTTCTTTCTTCTGGCTTTTAAAGCCTACGGCAGATATCAACAGGGTGTGTTTGCCCGGATGGATATTTTTAATATGATAATAGCCTTCAACATTGGAAACAGCATAGGCAGTACCATGCTGTACTTTGATGGACACTCCCGGGATGGGAGCGCCCGACGCATCTTTCAGCTTACCGCTGATGCTGCTCTGTGCATACAGGAATAGGGATAAAATACTTAGAATGCCTGTCAGTAGAATCTTTTTGATGTGCATTGTTTATATATTGTTAGTTCGTTCCGTTGGGTATAGGCAATACGATGCCGGGCGGGAATCCCCGCCATGTTTAACAATACAATACCGGGCAGGAATTCCCACCTTTTTTAACGATACATGATTGTCTGGTCAGTATCCGGAGCTACATTTCCGGAAAAGAATGTACAATGTGTTATAGGTAATTGACCGGGTGCAAAAGTATCTCACGAAAAATGAAATCATTTTCGATATCAGGAAAAATTATACCCCGATTTTTTTCCGCATTGCGAATATTTGGTTAAGTACCCGGAAAAAAATGTCCGTATCTGAAGATTTTTGCCCTTATTGTTCAGCATCCTGATTCATTTGACATTTGTGTCATCAATGATAAAAAATATAAAACGATGACAACAGCAGTAAAGAAAAACGTTAGCGTAATAGGATTAGGAGATATGGGTGCAGCATTGGTACGTTCATTTCTAAAGCAGGGACATGCCGTAACTGTTTGGAACCGTAGTGCCGCCAGGGCGGTGCCATTGCAGCAGCTGGGGGCCGTTGTGGCCAGCAGTGTGACGGAAGCCATCGCCGCAGGCGAGGTGGTTATTTTCTGCGTGACCGATTATCCCGTGAGCCGTACACTGTTGGAAACAGCAGGGGCAACAGCCGCTTTAAAAGGAAAATTATTTGTACAGCTCAGCTCCGGTACTCCGCAGGAAGCACGTGAATTTAACACCTGGGCCAGTGAAGAAGGCATCACCTATATTGACGGCGCCATTATGGCGGTACCCGATCAGGTAGGACGACCAGACACCGTATTTTTCATGTCCGGTAACAAAGACGCCTATACGCAAAGTGAGGCCACGTTAAAATCCGTTGCCGGCGCATTACAATACATGGGAGAAGACCCGGGCGCCGCCTCCACCTGGGACATGGGCTTCCTCTCCGTCCTCTTCAGTGCGATGGGCGGATTTTTCCACAGCATTAAACTTTTCGAGTCAGAAGGGCTGACGGCTACCGCATTGGGCAATATGATGTTCCAACTGGCGCCGGCACTGGGAGAAATGCTCAAACAACAGGGTGACATTATTGGCGCGGGCAACTACAACGCCAACCACAGCTCGCTGAACCTCTGCGCCGGCTCCATGGACATGTTTATCCAACATGCCAAAGATGCCAACATCTCCGCTGAAGTACCCACCTTTATTAAAGGTATCTTCAAACGCGCCCAGGATGCAGGCTATGGCAACGAGCACGTAGCAGCGGCTTACAAGACCTACTAAGTCTGGTACATCATCTTCCACACGTTTTCCCAAGCGACAAAATATTATTAATATTGTAAGTATGCAAAATAATACCAGTCGCTTTAGTAACCGTGTGGAAGATTATGTAAAATACAGGCCACACTACCCGATAGAGATGATCACCTACCTGGAACAACAGTCTGTACTACAACCCGGCATGTTATTAGCCGATATCGGTTCAGGCACCGGCATCTCTTCTGAATTGTTCCTTCAAAAAGGCTATACCGTATTGGGAGTAGAGCCTAACAAAGAGATGAGGGAGAAAAGTGAAGAACTGCTGAAAGATTACCCGGAGTTCAACGCGGTAGATGGCACTGCAGAACATACGACCCTCGAAAAACATTGCATCGATGTGATCATAGCGGGGCAGGCATTTCACTGGTTCAATCAGGAAACTACCCGTACTGAGTTTCAGCGCATATTAAAATCAACAGGATATGTGGTGCTGATATGGAATGAAAGAATGACCGGCTCTCCATTTGAAAAGGCCTACGAACAACTGATTGAACGCCATGGCAACCAATACAAGGAGCTTAATCATCGGAATATAGATATCGCTGTCATAGAACAGTTCTATCATCCATCATCCGTAACGCTCACAGAGTTTGCCAACAAACAGGTGTTCGACTACAACGGGCTGGAAGGCAGGCTGCTGTCTTCTTCGTATATGCCTTCCCGGGAAGACGACCGTTACCCCGCGCTGGCGGCTGATCTCAAACAGCTGTTTGACCAGTTCCAGGAAGATGGGTATATCACCATTCATTATACCACCCGGATGTACTGGGGCCAGTTGTCCTAATCTATAATTACGGATAGATGACTAACAAGATTCCTTTTTTAAGAGATGATCTGTTGCTCGAAGATAGCTGGGAAACACTTTCCGTGTCAGACATCGATGCCTTGCTCCCTGATCATTTTAACGGCAGGGAGGACTTTGTGAGGTTCTGGCTGGCAGCTAACGGCGGATATTTCACCAAAGGCTGTGTGTTTTATCGCGATCATTTTTATGACGTGTCTAAAGACGGCTACACCGATGTGGAAATTGAGTCTTTCTATTTTATTCCGCGGCATACCGGAGATGATTCCCCCGTGCTGCTTTCTGTCAGGGATGTTTGGGAGAGAAGAAAAGGATATTCCCCTGCCATGAAAAAGTTCTGCGAAACCCATCTTCCTTTTGCCGGCGATGGTGGCGACCACGACTACTGGCTAGACTTAAAAACCGGAATTATAAAACTGATGGTCCCGGAAGAAAGTGAGGATGCTATCCTGATAGCACCCTCTTTTATGGACTTTTGCTCACATCTCCAATCTTCACGCAGATAAAAGAAAAGGTGACCAGTGGTCACCTTTTCTTTTTTTAGTTGTATCTCAACCGGGCTGTTCTACACTAAAGCCGTACTTGCGGTAAATAGCCTTCGCCTTATCACTGACCAGGAAATCCATAAAATCGGCCGCAGCTTGCTGATGCGGCGCATTTTTCAACTGCCCCGCCATATACGTGGCCGTTATATTATGTTTATCAGGAATGGTTACCAGTGATACCGGATGACCGATCATCTGCTGGTACCAGGCTTCAGAATACCATACTGGCGCGGCATCGCTCTGGCGGTACAGTATCCGCATGGGTGACTGCCGGTGGTGGATCTGCGTCAGGAAAGTGGTGCTGTCTTTCACTTTTGCATCCATGATCTGGTGCTTCAGCTGCTCACCGCCTGCTTTCACATAAGCTTCTTCAATTCTTTTGCCAATGCCCTCCCAGGCAGGATTAGGCATGGCTATGCGCACACCCGGCTTCGCAAGGTCGCCCAGGCTGTTCACTTTCGCAGGGTTGCCTTTAGGCACCATCAGCGCCAGTTTATTATAGGCATATACTTCCGTACGACTGAAATGATCTGTCATGGCGTTGATACGCGTCTTACCGGCAGTGTACACATCGGGCTTCAGCGTAATCCGCATATTGCCCAGCGTCAGCGAACCGCCTTCTATCTGTTGCGCCAGGATGCCTGGTGGCAGTGTTTCCGCGAACACGCGTTGATAAATGGGATATTGCTGTTTAAAAGCTGCCAGCAGCTCATCGATGCACATAAACTGATTACCGGCGAAAAACACTACCAGCTGTGGATCATTGATATCACCATATAGATCCGGTACATTATCCACACCAGGCACGGTAAACATTACCTTGCTTTCCGGTGGTTTGTTCCACGGCGGATCGAAGCGGTGGTCCTGCGCATAGGCGCTATGGGCTAGTGCTGTCAGCAACAGCACGGGGAAAAACAATCTTTTCATAAGCTTACGGTTTAACAACAGACCAGCCTTCGGCCTGACGGATGATCAATTCCCCATTGCCGCTGGGCACCAGTGCAATGAAGTCATAGAGCTGTTCTTTCGGAATCTTTCTTTCTTCAAGGGTGTTCTGGCATTGCGCTACAATTACGCCGCGGCCTACCAGTGCTTTCAGCGCTTCTTCGTATTCATTGCCTTTGAGATAGGCGTCTGTACCGGCGGAGAAAGCCACCAGCTCTATCTGCAACTTGCCTTTGAGGCGTGGGTCATTCAGTGCATTATTGATATTACGGATGGCTTTCTGAATTACTTTAGGATCATTCTTGTCAAGCTGATAGATGGCATGGTACTGCTTCTGTTTGGCTACTGCGCCGGTGTATTCGCGGTTTTGGCGCAGCTGGGCATCGGTCGTTTGTGCGTAACCGGTATACATCATCATCATCAATGGAACTACAAGGAATTTCTTCATATCTGGGTTTTTATTTTGTGAGTTGTTGCGCTTCCTTTATCGGTTGGTAAGGACCAAATTTATGTTGCTGCTCCGAAAAAGTGTCCGTGTATGGTTTGAAAGGAAAGTCCACCGGCTTTTTAGCCACTACCTTCCAATCGCTCTCCTGGTTGAGATGTGGCCGGGGCCGGCTGTTGACAAACGCCGCCACATCCCAGGCCTCTTCTTCTGAAAGCATCGGCTGGTGATAGTTTGTTCCCAGCGGCATATTGTTATATACGAAGCCGGCAAAATTACTTAAGCGGTAAAGTCCGGCGCCATCGTTATAACTATGCGGTCCCCATAAGGGCGGGTAACTGTACCCTGGCCCAACCGGACTGGGCTGCCCCTCTCCTTCTTTACCGTGGCAGCTGCTGCATTTCTCTTTGTACACCAGCATCCCGGCGGAAGGGTTCGCGCTCCGGTTGAGATACGGCAGCTTCATGATACTGGTGCCCTGCGGTTTGGTACCTTTCGGCACATCTTCACCGAGCCATTGTATGTAGGCGTATATAGCCTGCATCTCTCGGCTGTTGGTGTCCGGTGCATGACCGTTGAGGCTTCTTTCAAAGCAGTCCTTCACACGGTCGTAGATGGTCTGTACGCCGTTGTTACGGGCACGGAACAACGGATACGTGGCATACACCTTGCCGAAGTTGTTGCCATAAGGGACCGTACCGGCCTGCAGATGGCAGTTCTGGCAGTTCATGCCATTGGAGATCTGCGCAACAGCGCCCTGCGGTCCCAGGTATTGCGCGGTGTTGGCGATCAGGTCGTGGCCATATTGTATCAGGCGGCCACGCTCCGTGGAATTGGGTATCTGGCTGCTGGCTGAGCCACTCCAAACATTTTCCGGCTGGTGGGTCGTAAGCCAGGCGGCGAAAGCCTCGTCATCTTTTTTCTTTTGACGGTAGGCGCTGATGCATTCTTTTGCTACTACGAGGCCGGTAGTGGCAAAGAGCAAAACGGGAATCCAGTCTGTTTTCATTGTACTATAGTTTCCGAACACAATTCAATAGCTCAAAGATAATAGCAGCCTCAGAGTTGTTATCATCACAATTGATTATCATCCATAACCGAAAGTTATAAAACCGATAACACATTTCAAAACCGCAAGAAACGGGTTTCTGATGGATGGTAGTCATCCTACTTTTGTAACGATATAATTACGACATATGAACAACATCATTAACCGGCTGGAAACAAAGGACTGGGCCGGTATCACCGAAACACTGCACGACAAAGGATTCTGTGTGGTAGATAATGTACTGACGGAAGAAGAATGCCACCAGCTGATCAGGAATTATGCTTCTCCCGATCTTTATCGCAAGACGATCGTCATGGAACGCTATCGCTTTGGCAGCGGGGAATACAAATACTTTAAATACCCGTTGTCTTCGCTGATCACCGCCATGCGGCAAACAGTGTACACGCACATTGCACCGGTGGCCAACAAATGGATGGAGGTGCTGCAAACAGGTAAAACTTTCCCTGACACACATGAAGAGCTGTTGCAACAGTGCAAAACCGCCGGGCAGGACAAACCCACGGTATTAATCCTGAAATATGGCGCCGGTGGCTTTAATACGCTGCACCAGGACCTCTACGGCGATATTTATTTCCCGTTACAGGTCGTGCTGTTCCTGAACGAACCGGGAGAAGACTATACCGGCGGCGAGTTCGTTCTCACCGAACAAATCCCCCGGGCACAATCCAAAGTCAATGTGTTACAACCACGGAAAGGCAGCATGCTCATCTTCACCACCAACTTCAGGCCCGTTAAAGGCAGCAAAGGATATTACCGGGTGAATATGAAACACGGCGTCAGCCCGGTTCATAACGGTAACAGGCATACGCTGGGCATCATTTTCCACGACGCATTAACCTAAGGCATTATGTTTTATCATGCAGCAATGGGACAGAGCGCCATGGCGCGCAACCGGCAGATATGCCGGCTCAGGCAGGAAGGGCAGCTGACGCTGGGCGGCAACCGCCGGCTGAAAATATACGGACTGCTCTCCTGCCGTTCCGGCAAAAGAATGCTGACCAACAACCGGGTATTCTTTTCAGGAGAAGCCGAAGCACAGGCCCTGGGATACCGGCCCTGCGGGCATTGTATGCCGGAAGCCTACCGCAGGTGGAAAACACAACAGGGTTAACTGGTTTTCCGGTAATTCCAGATGGCCCAGCTGTTGAGCACCACCGCAAAAGCCACCAGGTATAGAAACTCTTTCTGTACATCGGCAAACGTGCTGCCTTTGAGCACAATCATACGTACTACTTTCACAAAATGTGTCACCGGTGTCAGCGCAGCGATATCCTGCGCCCAGCCGGGCATACTGTCCACTGCGGTAAACAACCCGCTCATCAGCATAAAAATCATCACAAAAAAGAAAGCCACAAACATGGCCTGCAATTGGCTATCAGTATACGTAGACACCAGCAGGCCAAACCCCAACAATGCCACCAGGTACACCGCGGCAAACAGGTACAGCAGCGCGAAACTACCTACCGGCCATATGCCGTACACCACCCGCTCCACCGTGAGCGCCAGCGTAAACACCACCATGCCCACCACCCAGAAAGGGATTAATTTGCCAAGGATAAACTGCCATTTTTTAATCGGCGTTACATTGATCTGCTCAATCGTCCCCATCTCCTTCTCCCGCACAATATTCAACGCAGACAAGAAACCCGCGATCAATGTCAGCAACAGCACCATCACGGCAGGTACTACGTAAAAGCGGTATTCGGCCAGCGGATTGTACCAGTTGGAATACGTAATACCAATATTCACACCCTTGCCGGGAACAGGTTTTCCCCGTTCATTCAACCGGATATGCTGGTTAAAATCAGCGATGACGGTCAACAGATAACTGCCACCCAACGCGGCTTTGGTACCATTGATAGCATCAACGGACACGCCTATATGCTGTTCACCTTCCCGCACCAGGTTACGCTCAAATCCAGGCGGAATCTCCAGCACCACATCAGCCTGTTCCCTTTCAATATACTCCAGCGCCTCACGGAAAGAAGGCGCCGCCGCTACAATCCGGAAATATCCCGAAGCGCCTATTTTGTTGATCAGCTGCTGCGACCAGCTACTGTGGTCGTTGTCCACCACCGCCACGTTCACATTCTTCACATCGAAGTTCATGGCCAGCGGAAGGATGATCAGCTGCACCGTTGGCATCACCAGCATCATGGCCAGGATGGTCTTGTCACGGAAAATCTGCCGGAACTCTTTCTTCAGAATAAAACGCAGCATCCTCATGACAAACGGATTTTAAAGTTCTTCAATGCGACGGAGAGCGCCACCACCGTCATCCCCAGCAATACTGCCGTTTCCTTCCAGATATAGGAAAAACCAAGCCCCTTCAGCATCACTGCCTTAATGATCAGGAAATACCAGCGGGCAGGCACCACATAAGAGATCATCTGGAATATCCACGGCATATTCTCCAACGGAAACATAAACCCGGTAAAAATCAGCGTGGGTATCATCATCCCCATCATCGATAATAACAGGGCCGTTTGTTGGGAATTGGTGGTATTAGAGATCATCAACCCGATAGATAAACAGGCGATGATAAACAACGTGCTTACCAGGAACAATAAAAGGATGCTTCCTTTTACTTCCACATGCAATACAAAAACAGCCAGCACCAATATCAGCGTGAAATTAGCGAGTGACAGCACCAGGTATGGTACCGCTTTCGCCAGCAACACTAACAGCGGCTTAAACGGCGACACCAGCAATATTTCCATGGTGCCCAGTTCTTTTTCGCGTACCACTGCTACCGAGGTAAGCGCTGTACACACCAGCATCAGCACCAATGCCATAACGCCGGGGATAAAATTCAGCGAGCCGTTTCCTTCCTCGTTGTACAGCATGCGTTGCTCAGGGATAATCCGGTAAGGCAACTGCGCCCCGGGACTGATCTCCTGCTGATACGCTGTCAGAATAGATGTCAGGTAATTGACCACCGTTTTGGCCATATTGGGATCGGAGCCGTCTGTGAGGATTTGCACCTGTGCCTGACCGGCGTGTTGCAGATCGTTGCCAAACCCGGCGGGGAAAATCAATGCGCACTTGGCAGTGCCCTTTTTAAAAGCAGTACTTACGGCGTCATAGTTGATCGCCGATTCGTCTACGATAAAATAGGACGATGATTTTATCTTGTTGATGATCTGGGTGGAATTCACATCCCTCGCCTGATCTATAACGGTCAGGGTTATATTTTTCACTTCGCTGGTAAGGGCAAAACCGAACAGCACGATCTGCACTACCGGCAGGCCAAACATGATCAGCAGGGTACGTCTGTCCCTGAACACATGAAAAAACTCTTTCCTGATGAATACCAACAACTGTTTCATATCATCATTTTAATCGGCCGACCTTTTAGCGCCGCGGGCCAGTTGATAAAATACTTCGTCCATAGAAGCTGCACGGAACCTGGCTTTCAGGTTACCGGGCGTATCCAGCGCTTCCACTTTCCCGTCTACCATCACCGTGATGCGGTTGCAATACTCCGCTTCATCCATGTAGTGGGTGGTTACAAATACGGTGATACCTGCGGCGGCAGCTTCGTAAATCATATCCCAGAACTGCCGCCGGGTGATAGGGTCCACGCCACCGGTGGGCTCGTCCAGGAAGACAATCTGCGGATCGTGAAAAATGGCGACAGAAAAAGCCAGCTTCTGTTTCCAGCCTAACGGCAACGAACCCACGAGCTTCTTCGCTTCGGGTGCCAGTCCCAGCTTATTCACCAGCCGGTCGCTGCGGCGGCGTATTTCTGCTGATGACAAGCCATATACACCCCCAAAGAATTCTATGTTCTCCACCACGGTGAGGTTTTCATACAGGGAGAACTTCTGGCTCATATAACCGATGTTCTTTTTGATGGACTCCTGTTGTTTGTAGACATCAAAACCAGCCACGGTGGCTTTACCGGAGGTAGGGTATGACAATCCGCACAGAATACGCATGGCCGTGGTTTTACCGGCGCCATTAGCACCGAGGAAACCGAATATCTCTCCCTTCCTCACGTCGAAGGATATATGATTAACGGCCACAAAATCGCCGAATTGTTTCGTCAGTTCTTCACATACGATCACCTTGTCATTCATGGCTGTCCATTTTGTTTTTCATTCATAAGGCGGATAAAGCTGTCTTCTATCGATGGACTGATCTTTTTTGCTTCTACCTGTTCATGCCCTTGTGCCGTAAGCTTTTGCTGCCATTGTTGTAAATCAGGCTCAGCGTCATCCCGGAAAGTCACGTGCACATATTCCCCGAAAGCATAACAACTGTCGATAGCAGTATCTTCCCGCAGCGATGTCAGCAGGCGATAGATATTAGCCGCCTTCACCGCATAGAGTTTCACCGGAAAAGTGGCGATCACATTGGCAGGCGTATCCACGGACATGATTTTGCCGCCCTGTATGAGTGCAATGCGTTCACAGAGCACTGCTTCATCCATGTAAGGTGTAGACACCACGATGGTAATGCCCTGCTGTTTCAGGGTGCGCAGCATTTCCCAGAACTCTTTGCGGGACACGGCATCCACGCCGGTAGTTGGTTCATCGAGGAACAGTACTTCCGGTTTGTGTACCAGCGCGCAACACAGTGCCAGCTTCTGTTTCATGCCACCGGACAGCTTACCCGCACGGCGGTCGCTGAACGGTTTGATCTGTTCGTAGATATCCCGGATAAGGTCGTAATTGGCTTCGATCGTAGTACCAAAGAGGGTGGCGAAGAAATGAAGGTTCTCTGCCACGGTAAGGTCCTGGTAAAGGGAAAACCGGCCAGGCATATATCCTACGCTGCGACGGATGGCCTTGTAGTCTTTCACACAATCCCGTCCGTTGACAGATGCGGCGCCTTTGTCCGGCAGCAGCAGCGTGGTAAGGATGCGGAAGATGGAAGTCTTGCCGGCGCCGTCCGGGCCAATCAGCCCAAACAGCTCACCCGCAGCCACTTCCAGCGACACGTCGTCCACTGCCAGCACTTTGCCCGCTTCATACGTTTTGGTAATATGGTCCAGTACTACTGCGTTCATGCTATTGCTATTGATGGATCAGCATTTCCCCATACATGCCTATTTTAAGATAGCCGTCATTTTTCACTCTTACCTTGATCGCATATACGAGATTGGCCCTTTCATTTTTTGTCTGGATAGTTTTGGGGGTGAACTCTGACTTATCTGAAATCCAGGTGATCGTTCCGGGATAGGTCTTGTAATCTTTTTTCCCCTGATCAATGCGTATCTGTACTTCCTGTCCCAGTTTGATTTTGGGCAGGGTCACACCGGTCACGTAAGCCTTCAGGAACAGCGTATCGATATTGGCGATTTTGTATAATGGCTTGCCCACAGTGGCCATTTCACCTTTCAGCGCGTAACGGGAAAGCACTACGCCGGTCACCGGATTGACTACCTGCCCTTTGCGGACCTGCTCCCCAAACTGCGCCATCGATTTTTCCAGCGGCGCCTGTTCACTGAGGATAGAGCGGTTCTGTGTAGCGATATTGGAATTATAGAGGTTGCGTTGTTGCCGGGTAACGTTCAGTTGTTTTTCCAGCTGGTCCACCTGCGCGTTCATATCGTCCAGTTGCTTTTGGGTGGCAGCGTCGCTTTTCACGAGGTTCTCCGTTCTTTTTCTTTCGCGGTACAGCTGCTGCAGCTGTGCTTCCTGGACGATCAGCTGCCGTTCCACCAGCTGGGCTTGTGGCTGTGGGTTGTTGGTTTTCTCCCGGAGGGCGTGAATGGAGGCCTGTACCTGTTGTTGTTGCAGCGCCGGAATGGTCACATCAATTTGGCCGATTACCTGTCCGGTGTTAAGTTTGTCGCCTTCATTCACCGGGAAGGAAAGTATTTCGCCATTCTGTTGGGCAGATACGATCACTTCATCCGCTTCGAAATTGCCGGAGGCGTCATATGCCGGTTTGCCGTCCCCGCAGGCACTTATCATCATCACGGCGGTTGCTATCCAAATGAGATGGTATTTCATGTTACAAGAAATTAATCAGTTCCCGGAAGTGTTTTTATAGTTGTATTGTGCCTGTAGCAGCTGTATTTCGTGCAGGATACGTGTCTGTTTGGCCAGATTTTCCGCGTTCACCTGCGAGATATATTCATGTACGGTAATAACACCGTTGTCCAGTTGCGCCCTGGCAGATTGCAGTACGGCCGAACGCAGACGGATCGCTTCATCGTCCTGTTCCATCAGGGCCGCGTACTTATCCACATCCTGTTGTTGTTGCTGCATGGTGAGCGTGGTATTGAGCAGGAATGTTTCCCGGTTGACATCCACCATATGGCGGTTGATATCGAGGAGGCGGCGGTTGTTTTTAAGGGAGTAGAGGCTGCCGAGCGACCAGTTGAGCCGCAGGCCACCCATCCACCAGGTACCGAAGTCATTGCTAACAATATTGAGAGTGGGCCGTCCGTAGCCGCCTTGCAGGAAGGCATTCAGTTTGGGGAGGTAGGCAGATTTCAGCTGCCTCTCCTGCACATCGTAGGTTTTCTGCTGATAATCATATAGCGCCAGTTCAGGGCGGTGGATACCTTCCGCAGGGCGGGCCGCATCCGGATATGCCAGCACAGCGCTATCGCTCAACGGCTGATGAATAAAGGTAGCCAGCATTTTCAGATAGGCTTTACGGTTAGCACGGAATTCAGTGGTGGCCATATCGGCATTTACGATTTCGGCCTGTAGCTCCGCTACATTGCTCCTATAGGCGACACCGTTAGCCAGGGCGGCTTTCATTTTATCGGTCGTGCTTTGCAGATTGTTGCGCCGCAGGGCGTTTTGCCGGAGCTGGGCATCCATGAGCAGCACCGCAAAATACAGCTGGGTGACTCTTTCGCGGATGGTATAGAGGCTGACTTCCAGGTTTTGTTGCTGCACTTTTTCGTTGGCCCGGCTGGCCTCCTGCTGATAGCGGGTTACGCCGCCATCATAGATTTGTTGCGACAGTTCCGCCTGTAAGCGGTATTGGTCTTTACTGAGCTGCGGTGGATTCAGGCCAGGGATAGGCGGCAGCACTTCAGCAAAATTCACCACTTCTGATTGGTAAGAGGCTTGTCCGGACACCGTCAGCTGCGGCAGGTACAGCTTACCGGCATTGGCAACCGTATAGCGGCTGGTACGGGCTATCAGATCGTACTGTTTGATAAGCGGATAGTTCTGTCTGGCGAGGGCGTAACATGTTTCGAGCGTCAGCGCCTGTTGCTGCGCCTGCGCCGTAAGCCCGGCCAACATCATGATACAACCCAGCAGTTTACATACTTTCATGATGCATGATTCGGTTTGAATTATTGTTTTAAAAAACTGTTCAATCCATCAGCAAAAAAAGGGGTGTTACCCCAGCATACCTTTCAGCCACAACGGGATTAGCATTCTCCGTTCATTCATCAACGTTACAAACTCCCCGTCTTTCACCAGGTCGTTGCGTTCCAGGATAGGCCTCGCCAGAAACGGCATCACTACCAGTCCTATCACGTTCATCATGATATGCACCGGGTGGACAGCCAGTTTGCCTTCTTCTTTCATGGCAAATAATTGCCTGATCAGGTGCGACTGGAACAAGGTGTTCTGCTGCGCAAAGCGGGTAAACATATCATCTCCCGTAATGATTTCATTGACCAAAAACAAGGGAAAATCCGGGTTTTCCAGCAACAGGTCAATGTAGTAATTGACCGCCTTGGTGATCTTTTCCGGGATGCTCAGCTGTTCATCATTAAAAAAGGTACTGATCTCAAACACCAGCTTCTGTACGGCTTCAGCCATCACCACTTCAAACAGTTTCTCTTTGCTGCGGAAATAGTAATTGACCAGCGACAGGTTAATATCTGCCTCGGCAGCGATGTCACGCACCTTGGTGGCCGCAAATCCTTTACGGGTAAATACTACCCGCGCTGCTGCCAGTATCTTTTCTTCTGTACTGGCGTCCTGTTCCTTTTTTCCTGCCATATGCCTGATTTTAATCCAAAGCTAAAACAATATTTCGGAATTTGAACAACCTTTTTAAACAACTGTTCAATTTTAATTTGCCACGATTTTTCCATTTCCCGTTCCCAGGGCTGAAGCCCTGGGCTAAGATGTTATTCAGGGTTTTTCTCTGAAAAATACAACACTAAAATGGGGGTATTTTGATTCCTGGCAGTATATATTGGTTTTCTACTTAATGGACCACTCCAATTCCTGTGATTGATTGTTTCGGTTTTCAGAAAAGAAGAAGCCATGGCAGAAACCTCGAGAGAAAAAACAATGAACATTTGTTTTGTACTTTCTGAGAAACAGCCTGAATAACATCATAGCCCCGGGCTTCCAGCCCGGGGAATCGAAATGATCAATCGCGGAAATCGAAATAATGATTCGTGGGAATCAAAATAATAATGAATCACGGAAATCAAACTGGCCCATCGCCTGTCCGGAAGGTAAAACGTTACGTCCGTTTCTTTTCTTCCTCGTTGCCGGTACCCCGTATCTCCCGCTTACGGGTGGACTGTCCCAGCTTATAACTAACGGAGAGGCGTATATGACGGTTCACCTGGAAATGTGTAAATGTCTGTGGGATGTAATTCACTTCCGAACGCACTATACTGGCACTGGACCGGAAGAGGTCTGCCCCGTTGAGCGCAATGCTCATGCGGTTTTGCAGGCAGAGGGCTTTAATGCCAAGGTCCATATTGTAATAGGTGTTGGATTTGCCGTTATGGTCCACTTCCGGGAACTGGCACCAGAAATTGAGCGCTGCCATCAGGGTTTTGTGCTTATTGAGCGCGATGTTGTTATTGGTAGCCAGGTACAGGCTCATGCCGTCAATGTTGGGAATGTTCGGCAAGGCGCTGCGGGCGGCAGTATGGTAGCCAGTTACCTGGTTGATGCTTTCCAGCCAGGGCAACGGCTGCAGCGTAGCGCTGGCAGAGAGGCCATAGCGGTATATCTTCAGAAAGTTTAACGGTGTGGTATATACGGTGTGATCATCCGGCATAGCCATCGTGATGCGGTTAAAGCCATTATTGGTGATATTCAGGAACGCAGCAGCAGTAAAGCGTTCGCGCCAGTGGTGCGACAACTCAAAGTTGCTGTTGTATTCCGGCTGCAGATACGGGTTGCCCTCCAGGTAGCTGTAAGCGGTAGTCAGCGATTTATAAGGGTTCAGGTCCCAGAACACCGGCCGGTTAATACGTTTACCGAAGGTGAAAGCCAGATGGTTATTGTCATTGTAATTCCAGGCGGCGGAGAAAGACGGGAACAGCTTCACATAGTTGTTGTTCATGGTCTTGTCCTGCACATGGGAAACGCCTTTCGTTTGGGTGGCTTCCATACGCAGACCGGCATTGAGTTTCCATTTACCAGCCTCTTTAGAAGCAGTGGCATATACCGCCTGCGTATTTTCCGTATAGTCGTATTCGTTACTCAGGTTTTTATCATACTCCATTTCACCATGGAGATTTTTATAATAAAAAACGTTGCTGTAGTTATCGATAAAGCTCAGCTTTCCACCGAAGGCGTAATTAGCAAACGCAGTGGGCCATTGCAGATCCGCTTTCAAGGTGTAAATATTGATCGCCTGTTTGTTGGTATCAAAGTATTTGGTGGTACCATTGGCAATCGCGTCTCCTTTTCCGTCATAACGCTGGCTGATAAAGTCAGATTGATCGGTACGGTAATAGTTAAAATAATCCGCGTCAACAGACAGCTGTCTTCCGCTGGAATCCAGCCTTGTCACCAGGTGGAGGTTCAGCCCAGTGCTCCACGCTACCGGTTGATACGTAGCGAAAGTCCTCAGCAGCGAATCGAGCTGGCCGCGGGTGTTGTATACCGGGTTGTTCACGTGATCGTCACCAATGTAAGCGGTACGGGCGCCGCTATAATTAAACCCGATGGTAGTGCGGTTACTTATCTTGTAATCCGTTCCCAGCACCAGGTTGAGGTTACGGATTTTATAGTTGCCGGTATCTGTCTGTGACCAGAACTGGTTCGGGTATTGCAGGTCTATGCCGAAGCCTTCCAGAAAGCGGCCGTGTTCATAGTTGAGATTCCCATAGAACGACCATTTATTGGTATTGTAGCTAAAGTTGCCTCCGGCCGCAGCTGTACCATAGTTAGTCACGCCGTACAGGGGCTTGAAACCATAGTCCGACAGTTTACCACTGGCCTGGATTTCCCCGCTGAAGCCCTGGTTTCTGTCGCGGCGCGTTACTATATTGATCAGGCCGGCATTGCCATCTGCGTCATAGGCGGCCGACGGATTAGACATCACTTCCACGCGGGCGATCTCCCCGGCTGACATGGACTTCAGGTACCGTTGCAGGTCCTCCCCTGCCAGCGGGATAATCCGTCCATTGATCATCACCTTCACTGCACCTCTGCCGGCGATGGCGATCAGGTTGTCTGTCACCCGTAATCCTGGCACACGGGCCATTACCTCCAATCCGTTGGCGCCGGCAGCAGTTACGCTGCTGGTCACGTTATAAATTACACGGTCGGTCTTGCGCTCTACCAGTGCTTTCTGTTGCACGACAGAGATTTCTGACAGTTGACGCACTTTCGGTGGCGGCACAGTATCCTTCGCTGATTGTTGTGCATGGGCCAGTACAGGCGTTATCAGAAAAAGTTCAGCCAATAGAAATACGGGCAATAGGTTTTTAGTTCCGGGCATGGTTGAATAGTGGTTATTAAGAAAAGCGGTGGATAAAGATATAAAAGTTATATAACTTGCTACCCATAATGTGAAATTCAACCAGTCAAGGAATAAGGAAGTCGCCATGAACATTGCACACGAACTGAAAAAAATCTTACCTGATAATCGCATCAAGTCCAGGTATATAGATCTTATCTCATATGCCTCAGACGCAGGCTTCTACCATTTGGTGCCGCAGGCAGTAGTGCAACCGATCGGTGAAGCAGAGATCGTGGCCTTGTTCCGCTTTTCGCAGCAGTACCGGATTCCGCTGGTATTCCGTACCGGTGGCACCAGCCTTTCCGGCCAGTCTATCACCGACGGTATCCTGGTAGACCTCAGCCAGTACTGGAATAAAATACATATAGAAGAAAACGGGCAGGCCGTGCGTGTGCAACCGGGCATTACCGGCGCCATGGTGAACACCTACCTGAAAAAACATGCCCGCAAAATCGGACCTGATCCATCCAGCATCAACTCTGCCATGATGGGCGGTATCCTGTCCAACAACTCCAGCGGCATGTGTTGTGGCGTAGCGCTCAACTCTTACCATACTACCCGTTACATCAAATTTATCCTGCCTGATGGCAACACCTTCAGCACAGAGCATAAAAATGACTACGCCCGTTTTGAAATGGAATGTGCGCCGCTGTTTGTGAGCCTTGCTGATTTCCGCGACCAGATAGCCGCCGATAGGGCATTACACGATCGTATCCGTCATAAATACCAGACCAAAAATACTGTCGGCTATGCGCTGAACGCCTTCATCGACTATCGCCATCCGCTGGACATCATGGCCCACCTGTTGATCGGTGCTGAGGGTACATTGGCATTCATCGCCGAAGCTGTGATGGACACCGTGCCGGACTATGCCTACAAATCCACGGCGTTGCTGTATTTCCCGACCATCTACGCCGCCTGTCAGGCTATCGTGCCGCTGACCAACGCCGGCGCCCTGATGGTGGAGCTGATGGACCGCGCCTCCCTGCGGGCTGTGGAAGATATGGACGGTATGCCCGCCATCGTGAAAACGTTGCCGGAAACGGCCGCAGCGTTGTTGATAGAATTCCAGGAAGAAACGCAGGCAGCCCTCGACGCCCGTGTTAATGGTTTCATGGCCTCTGCCGCCAGTCTCGATATGTCCGAGCCGCCGGTATTCACCACCAATCCGGCTGAACAAGCCTTCTTCTGGAAAATCCGTAAAGGATTGTTCCCTGCCGTGGGAGCCGTTCGCGCCAGCGGTACCACTGTTATCCTGGAGGACATCGCCTTCCCGGTAGCAAAGCTTGGCGATGCCATCCTCGATCTGCAAAAACTTTTCGCACAATATAATTATCACAACGCCATCATCTTCGGTCACGCGAAAGATGGCAATATCCATTTCGTCGTTACCCAGTCGTTCAACACACCCGATGAAGTGACCCGCTACGAACTTTTCATGCAGGATGTGGTGGCGCTCGTTGTCAACAAATACGACGGCACCCTCAAAGCAGAACACGGCACCGGCCGTAATATGGCACCCTTCGTGGAAACAGAATGGGGTGGCGATGCCTATGAGATCATGAAAAAGGTCAAAGAAGCCGCCGATCCGCATAACCTGCTCAATCCCGGTGTGATCATCAATCCTGATGCCCGCGCCCACCTCAAACACCTGAAGGAGCTGCCTACCGTCGAAGAAGAAGTGGACCGCTGTATCGAATGCGGCTATTGCGAACATAAATGCCCGAGCCGCGATATCACCACCACGCCGCGCAGAAGGATCGTTATCCGGAGAGCGCTCAAACAATTGCAGAAAAACGGTGACAAAGCCAATTATAAAGTCCTCCTGGACCAGTACCAGTACGATGTGCTGGAAACCTGCGCCGTGGATGGTCTCTGTGCCACTGCCTGCCCGGTAGACATCAATACCGGCGACCTGGTGAAACGTCTCCGCCGGGAGAGCCACTCGGCTTCTGCCAACAAGCTCGCGTTGCAGGTAGCCAAAAATTTCAAGACGGTGGAATGGGCCGTCAGGACCGCCATTCAGGTCGGCACCGGTATCAACCAGGTGTTCGGCAAACAAGCTATGACTAATCTCACCAAAGGCATCCGGAGTATTATTCCCTCCGTGCCGCTATGGTCGGAGCAGCTGCAACCTGCGCCTAAGCTGGATATCCTCAAACCGCGGCAGTCCGCCGATGCGTCGATCGTATACTTCCCCGCCTGTATCTCCCGTATGCTCGGCACCTACGAAGGGAAATCCAAAAATCTCATGGAGACATTCCTCAGCGTATGTGAGAAAGCCGGTATCAGTGTAGTCGTTCCCGATAATCTCAGTGGTACCTGCTGCAGCCAGATCTTTTCTTCCAAAGGATATAAAGATGCGTACCAGCATACCGCCAATCATATCATCGAGAAGCTGTGGAGCGACACCCGTCAGGGTGCGCTGCCGGTAGTCATCGATGTCAGCTCCTGCGCTTACACGCTACATCATGTGCGCCCCACGCTCAACGATGCCAACAAACAGAAATTCGATCAGCTTCAGATCCTCGATGCCGTGGACTTCCTGCATGATTTCGTGTTGCCGAAAGTAACCGCTGTTAATAAGAAGAAAAGTATTGCGCTACACCCGGTGTGCTCATTAGAGAAAATGAAGACGGGGCATAAGTTTGTGCGTGTAGCACAGTTTTTTGCGGAAGAGGTGATTGTGCCTAAAAACGCAGGATGCTGTGGTATGGCCGGTGATCGCGGGTTCTTGTTCCCGGAACTAACAGCATCGGCTACACGTCCGGAGTCTATGGAGGTGAAATGCAACGAACATGATGGATATTATTCTTCTACCAAGACTTGTGAGATTGCTATGTCTACGGCGGTGAAGAAGAATTATGAATCCGTGTTGTACCTGGTAGATGAAGGGTTATAGAAATTTTTTTATTCAATAGAAAAAGGCTTGCAGTGATGCAGGCCTTTTTTATTGTAGTAATTTCTCTCTTAGAACAACATCCTCATTGCCATCTTCATCTTCTTCCAATATCAGTTCCCAGTTTAATTTCTCAGCGATCCTTGCTAACAAACTCACATATAAGGTTTCATTTCGAGGATCTGATTTTGAACCAACTACAGCAATTAAATTAATCCATCTACTTTTGTAACCTGCGTATGTGGCATAATTACCGTTATTAGAATTGACGGCAACAACACTGATCCAGGGAAAACGTTCAATGTTACCGAATTCCTGTTTGTCTATACGTTGCAATTCTCCCGTATTATTCAACACATTGAGAACATCACCAGTCAATATTCTCTGGCTATAACTTCTATCACTTCGTATCTCGTAGTACCAGTAAAGAGGAGACCACATAGTTTTTATTTTGAAATCAGGTTAACAGTATACAGATGCCTCCTGTATTAAGCTCCAACTATTAACTCTCGCCATCTAACTTAATAAGCAACGCAGTGAAGCTATTAGCAACATGGTGAAATCCCATGGCGCTATTGTCGTCCCATAAAACAACCGGACAGTCGTTTTCTTCTGATTCTCTGAATCGTTTGTCTTGATGTGATAAAAATTACATACCCAATAAATATAATATTTATTTTATGATTTTCATCCACGATAATCCAATTAAAACTTCTGTCATGGGAAGGAAATACGGCTGCGTTCTTATATTTTAATTCCTTTATGGTCCAATTAATACAAGAACTGACATAGAAGAAAAATAAGCCGGGGATAACTTTTCAATTCCCTCATGGTTTTATTATGTTTTACCAGGAAGGCCACGGATACACCTTCTTATTGTTTCAATTCCGTATGGTCTAAAACATTTGGTGAAGCCATAGTTGTCACCCAGGAGGTCGAATTTCAATTCCTTGTTAGTACTATTAAAGCCGTAAAAGCGGCAGCAAAAAAAGTGATAAAGGCGATATTTCAATTCTTAGTAGTGCAACTAAAAATCGCCCAGACTGTATCATCGTAGATGATTTTGATACATTTCAATTCCTCTATATAGTCTGATTAATACCTACACTCGCCTACCTGTTCTACAACTCACCCTAACCTTTCAATTCCTTTACGGTTCAATTAAAACGCGTTTCTTGGAGTGGATATGGGACTGCTGAAAATCTTTCAATTCCTCTATGGTGATTTCAATTCCTCCATACTTCAATTAAACATTCCACATCAAAACCCACACCGCCACCAGCAAACCTTTCAAGCCTCCTGCTAACCTTCCCCACAACAAAAGTCGCCGACCACCAGCCACAAGATTGGCCCGATGATCGACGACTTGTTACATTCTATTTCACAACAACTACTAAACAAACATATGTGAAGTGAATAGATTCTTCTGCTTAAATCGACTCAACAAGCAAGCAGGCAGTGTACACGTATGAAAAAGGGAAAATAACGTCTTTAAAAACATCTCACAAAACATGCAGGCTCCCCATCCCGGAACTATTATATACCCCAGCGCCGGCATCCGCCAATAACTTCAGTGCTTGGCCTGCTCCTTTCACTTTGAGCCGGAAGTTCGTATACCCACGGATCTTCGTCTCCTGGGGTGTATCTGCCTTAATTGTCACCAGCCTGGATTTGGGCGGTTTTTCCATCATCACCACTTCCACGCTGACCGGATCAAACACGGTGTCTGCCTGATCTTCGCCGTACATGGTGATAAATTTCTCGCGCCAGTTATGCACCAGTTGTGTCACAAAATCGGGATGCTGCGGAGAGAGGAAATCATAGTATCCCCGATCGTTCTTAGTACCGCAAACCAGCGGTGAAAACGGTTGCAGCAAAATCTCCCGGACTTCCTTGTCCGGAATGTTCTCCAGCGGCGTCGGCGTGGGATGTACTTCTGTTACGACAAACGCCGCCTGGCTGCGACGGTCGCCAATTTCGATGGTTTCATCGAGAAACAGTCCCCGGATAAAGCTTTGGGCAGCCTGCGGCAGATGAAAAGAGATCATGAACATGGCCTCGTCAGTGAGAAAACGGAAACGGTCTCCTTCAATGCGAAAGGCGGTACGGATCTCTGAAAAAGAAAACAGTTTAAATACTTTGAGGGAGCCAGGGCGTGAATATCCTCTGTCATGGAGGAAAGCCGCGTAAGCTTCATCTGCCTGGTGCAATATTTTAAAAATCACTGCCGATAAGGCATAAGGGTAATTAATTGGAATGACAGCTGCTGGATGTGTGGCTTTTAGTTTAATTCTGAAACGCATGTTTACAAATGAATAAATGATGACTGTTGCAAACAACTACACGAACAATACAATCAGATTTCTGAACTACTAACTGCCATAGACCCAAATAAGTACTATCAACCAACAAAAAAAAATGTGGGTATGGGTGAACAACACCACTTCCATCCCGGATTTTCACCACCCTGACGGGCAGATCCCACCCCCGTATTATTCCCCTGCTCCTATTAAACTGCGGAATTGCCGCGGCTAATTAACGTCACAGTCTTAATTTTAGGTGCGTCCTGTTTTGCCCTGCCAGCTATCCCGGCCTTATTCGAATTCGAGCCAACGAACGAGCAGATTGATCCGTGAAGACTATTTACCACCGGTACCGGTTATCAAAGCACCCAAAGAACGCATCTACCTCCGCTTTTTAAACACTTAAATATTCAGTTTTATGGAAACAACAACACTTCCGGGGCTGTACTGCCCCTTCCCGGGAAAACTCAATCCTTTGGTCGAAAAGGCTGACCGTCACACAGCGGCATGGGTCAGGAAATTCGGGCTGGACAACGGCAATGGCCAGTGGCAACTGTACCAGGAACAGAAATTCTCCTGGATGGTGGCCCGTATGTTCCCCAATGCCGACTTGTTCAGACTGGCTATTGCGGCGGATTTCAACACCCTGCTCTTCCTCTGGGACGATGAGATAGACCGCATCACCCTCAACAACCCCGGCGGCTTTGAAGCCCTTGCCGGTAAAATGATCGGTGTACTGAAAGGCAAATATCAGGCGGAGCCACAGCAAGACCCGCCCCTGCTGCTTGCCATGCAGGACATCTGGCTGCGTATGGTACAGATAGGGCCCGCGGACTGGCAACAACGGTTCACCACCAGCCTCCATGCTGCTTTTATGTCTAACAGCTGGCGCATGCAACATGTGACCTCCACCGATGATATCACATTAGAAGATTATATGCTGCATCGCCCCGGTATCGGCGGCGCCAACTTCTTCCTCGACCTCGCAGAAATCATGGAAGATGTGTTCCTGCCA
This sequence comes from Chitinophaga fulva, assembly GCF_012927205.1. GTDB lineage: Bacteria > Bacteroidota > Bacteroidia > Chitinophagales > Chitinophagaceae > Chitinophaga > Chitinophaga fulva. The sequence continues at coordinate 1,061,621 of NZ_JABBGC010000004.1, read as the reverse complement.
GCCTCCTGGTATGCCGATTCCCTGATTAAAGAACTCGGCCTGCTCTGCAGCCGGACCATCTGCTGGGCCAACGACCTGTTTTCCTATACCAAGGAACTGGAACAGGGCGATGAGCTGAACCTGGTCATGATGATTAAAAACAAAAAACAGGTGTCACTGGAACGGGCTGTCAACGAAGCGGCAACTATCCACGATGATGAAATCAGGCAGTTCCTGCATACCGCAGACGTAGTACTGTCGCTCAGCTCCGGACAGGATTATCCGCTGCTGGACCGTTATATCCTTATGCTGGAACATATGATGGAAGGAAATATCTCCTGGAGCACACGCGATACCAGCCGTTATGGCATCGCCCAGACCAATTACGAATTACGGGTTACAAATTACTAATGGTGAGTGCGAACTATTGATGACGTGAATTTGTAAGACGGGGTTCAAATTTGATCATTAACTCATTGAGGGTTTTCAGATCGATGGGTTTGGTCATAAAATCATCGGCGCCGGCTGTGAGCATCTCTGTGATGGATGCTTCGGCCGCGTCGCCGGAAACAACGATCACGATGGCATCACGCGTTGCAGGGTTATCCTGCAGCGCTGCCAGCGTGGCTTTGCCATCCATTCCCGGCATATGGGAATCCAGGAAGATAATATCGGGATGTGTTTCAATAGCCATCTTCAGCCCCTCTTCTCCGCCATAGGCAGCGGTGATGAGGCATTCCATCCGTTCCAGGAAACGGCTCAGGATCATATTGCTCATCTGGTTATCATCCACCACCAGCGCCTTTACCCCTGGGAACGCGTGGAGCGTAATGTTCCTGTTCACAGGAACGGCCGGCGCCGGCGTTTCTTCCACCACTACCAGCGGCAGGTTGACGGTAAACACAGACCCTTCGCCGGTTTTACTGGCTACGGTGATAGTACCGCCCATCAGTTCTACAAAACGCTGTACAATTGGCAATCCCAGCCCGGTACCTCCGAAAGCATGCTGTTCGGATACATACGGCGAAAAAATAGTCGACAGGCGGTCCGGCGGAATGCCTTCACCACTGTCTTTCACCAGCAACTGCCACTGCTCTCCGTTGGGCCTGATCTGTACGGTAACCGTACTGTCAGGATGGGTAAACTTGATGGCGTTAAACAACAGGTTATTGAGTATCTGTGTTAATTTGATTCTATCTCCTTCCACCCGCGCAGGCATCTGTGGGTCTATCTCCAGCGCTATACTGACATCCCTGACATTGGCGATGTATTGGTAGATAGCAGTAGCTTCGCCCGCCCAGTCCCGCACGTTAAACACGCCCGTTTCCAGCTGTGGCGCCACGCCTTCCTGCTGCCGGAAATGCTCCAGGTTATTGTTGAGGATCTGCAATACATTATGCGAAGCGGAATACAGATGCTCGATGGATGACTTCAGTTCAGCCGGATACAGATCGCTTTTTTGCACCTGCATCAGCAGGTCCTGCGAGATGCCATACACCGCGTTAAAAGGATTCCTCATTTCATGGGAGGTCTCCATGGCCTGCCGTCTCGTAGCTTTATCAGCCATTTCCAGCGCGGTGGCTTTCCGCTCCAGCTGCGCGTTTTTACGCCGTAATGTGCGCACATACAAAGCAAAAGTGATCACATCCAGCACCAGGATGGCCGGGATGGTCACCCAGCGGATGAGGAACTGTTCATCATGGGAAAGTGCCAGCGGCTCTATGAAATAGTAATAATAATTCAGTTCGCACAATACCAGGCATATCACGGAAATGGCTATACTGAACTTTATCAGTAGCGGTTTACCATGAAACACCATCAATGCAGCGCCTAAAAGGAAAAAGAAAAGCAGGTATACTTCCGTTACCATGCCCAGCAATGCACTGAAATAAACGATAGAAAGGTTATGCACAAAAGCTGTCAGGATGGCTGCCGTATTATGCCACCGGAAATGGTTGAGCATAAGCACCACCACAAACAAAAGGGCTTCTGCGTAAGCGGGTATCAGGATCTCCAGATTACCGGTAAGATAGTAGATAACAGAGCCGAAGATCAAACAAAGCGCAATTGATGCAAGACTGAGAGTGTTGATAATACTGACTCGTTTCTTCTCCTCTCCTTCCAGCTGGGCAGTCCCGGTATGTATGATTTCCCGTGCGAGCAGCACAGGGTGGAACAATCTAAAATAGGTCATTGGGACATCAGTTTGCTGAGAACATTCTCCACGGTGAACATCACATCCTTGATTTATTCTTATACGAAATTACTCACAAATCACCGTATAAAGATAAAATGTATTTTTACAATATATTTTTATCTTTCGATGAATAAATTACTGATTTTTTCGCTCTTTTTAGCACTTGCTCCGCAAATCGCAAAATGTCAAACTTACAAGGCCCCCACGAGTACCAACAAGATATTTCTGGGTACCGTTAAAGGTATTAGTTACACGTATCAGAACGGCGTCATCACCGTTAAGAATAACGGCCAGTACAATATCGGTACCCTGCGTATCTCGGCGGAATCCACGGCAGACAAAGAACTGTACGGTGTAGCCCTCTTTGAAGACGGGTTGGATAAAGGTCAAACGCAAAAGACCACCGTATATTTCACCCGTGGTCTTGATAATGATAAGGAAATACCGTTGAAAGAAATCGACGCCAAAAAGCTGGTGCTCTGGATTGACAAGGCCACCAGAGCGCAATAGCTACCCTAACGGCTGCTGATGCCATCCGGGGATACCGGCGATTTGCCCCATTCATCCTGGTAAAACAGGATGTTTTTCCAATGGACACCAGAAGACCGGATACAACGGAGCCAATCCGTGGCATCAGCAGCCCTGACGGCCTTAACGCCGGAAATCTCCGCTCCCCGCACATCATCGAGGAACAGCGCATAACGGCTATCCCGCTTTTCATAATTGAACGAACTTTCCCTGATCGTCAATCCTTCCACATGGCGCGCCCATAGCCCATATGAAGGCTGGACCTTCAGGTTGGATACATTGTACTGCCCCACACCCAGCTCCGGTGGCCGGTTGGCCGTATCCGCCAGCGGACGCCCGCCTTTATCAGTAATGTGTACATCATTAAAAACAACATTCCGGATATAACCGGTGTGACGGCCATCCGGCAGGGTGAAATCCAGTCCGCCTTCCACATCACTTGACGCTGGCAGGCCGTAACCGGCAATAATGGAAGTAGAACGTCCCTGTGAGCCATCGAACGGTTTCCAGCGGGTACCATGGCCGAAAGAACTGCCACTGTACACTTCTGTGATATCGATACTGTTGATGATGATGTTTTCCACCTGTCCGATGCTGACGTTTTGCACCAGCAATTCCGTGCGCTTGCGGTCTTCTTCCCGGAAGCTGTATTTGCCTACTGTAGCGCCGATGACACGTCCCCGGTTGGAGATGGAGATAAAAAACGGCGCCGTTGTCCGCATCATGCGGGAACGCTGGTTCACCGGACCGGTATGCCCACAATTGAGGTGGATATCCTTCACATGGGCGCCATCATTGGTGGAGATGGAAAACCCGGCCTTATTAGCGCCGAGCACATAGATATTGTCCACACAGATGTCCATGATATCGTCCGCCGTTTCGGAGCCTACCTGGAAAAGGTTGCAGTTGGTATCACCGATCACGTTACGCACCCGGTAATGCCGCGCCGGACGGGTAAATCCGAGAGAGCAGTCAGATCCCGGTTTGACGATATCATCTGAACTGACGCGGGAATAAATATTCCGTACCGTTACCTGGTTACAGGCCATAAAATCATAGATGTCCCGTACATTGGTCTGGTTCATTTTGCCGAAGTAGGTATCATGCACAAAAAGTGTGTCCGTGCCGGTGGCCAGCAGCACGAAGTGGCCGGCGCGGTCTATCTGTAGCATGTTACTGTCGTCAAAATTGTCTTGTCCCACGTAGTAGGGCATGTCTTTGGTGGAATCGTACCACAGATCATTATCCCGGTGAATGCCGCCTATCTCCACATTGGTACATAGTTTCAGCGAGAACATTTTATCCCCGCGTTTGTCGGGTGTGTTGTTCATCACTTTGTCACTGGTGACGAGGTTGCCATTGCCTGTGATGAGGCCGTTGCCGATGATTTTGATATTATCCAGCCGTTCACCGAAGAACATCGCATTGTGAAAGTAATGATGCCCTACGTCTTGTTTGGTGAGGTAGTTTTCCGGGTCTTCATATGGACCGGGGTCTATGGGTGAAAGGCCGGAGCGGTAGGCCCGGTCGCTGAACCAGGTGGTTTCCGGAGCATCAGCGCCTTTCAGTGCCCGGATAGTGGCCTGTTTGCCAATGTAGAGGTATACGTTGCTTTGCAGGTGCACCGTCCGCACGTTGAAGATGCCTTCGCTGAAGAACAGCGTGCCACCACCGATGTTATGGACGAAGGTGATCGCTTCGTTGATACGGTCTGTATGGTCTGTAGTGTCATTGCCATACACGCCGAACTGCTTCACATCCAGCAGGCCGGTATAATAACTGGTAATGTTGGAACGGCCGTTTTTTAATACCAGCCGGAAATGATACAGTTTATCCTTGCGCAAACCGGTGATGACAGCGGTACCATGTTCCACGTCTATCGTGGCTTTAGCGGCCGACCAATGGCGGCCGGTGTCTGTTGATAGTTCTATGGATGCCTTCCCGGCAGCTATCGGCGTCCAGCGGAAATGCGCCTGGGTGTAGTCGTTGGACAGTTCATGATAAGGTTTGTCCTTTATCAGTACCCTTTTAAAATCGGTGATGGTATTCGTTACCCAGAGAGATGCCGTTTCCCTTGCAAGACCGGAGCTGGTGAGTATAGCGGGCTTTGAAGTAGTGCAGGCTGCGCTGATGAAATACTGGCCGGTATTCGTTGGCATCACATCGTGTATTGTCAGGACGATATCTGGTCCGTTTGCCGGGCGCAAGTCCAGGTGCCGGAGCGTGAGGGTAGTTCCTCCGTCCGGTTCTTTCGAGATCACGGCCTCGCCTACACGTGTATAGGAATAGCGGGTACCGGTGCGGCCAATAGATTGACTGGGCAGGTCTTTCAGCAGCACGGTGCCGCGGCCTATCACGTTGACGGTGGTATTCTCTTCCGTGATGTTGATGCCGGCAGGGAATCTTATTGACACCATGGCGTCGGGGCTTCGCTGGCCGGCGGTGTAATGCAGCGTGAGGGTATTTTTGATTTGTGCTGTTATCGTTGGCTTCTGTAGCTCCAATTGGCCGGTGAGGGCGCGTTGTTGCGGAAGCAGGTAGTAAGTCGTGCTGCCTCTGGCGTTAGTGAGCGTGAGGCGGTCGCCTGCGGCGATGAGGCCGGAGTCTTTGGGTTTGCCATCGGCGGAGGTGATCTGGCGGCGAAATATGGCGACGTTGGTTTGGAGTTCTGCTAACAGATGTGCTACCGTAGTGGCGGTGCTGATCAGGCCTTCGTTTTCTTTAGTATCTACTGTGTAGGCGTAGGTGCTGCCGGTTACCAGCTTTATCGTATCTGCGGAAATGGCAGCGATGTGCGGGGAAACTGGTTTGGCCTCAGCGCGGGGCAGTGGCAGCGGGATGGCTGTCCTATTGGCGTTGTGCCTTGCTGGATCGGAAGCTGCTGCCGCTATGGAGGCCGTTGCGGTTAGTATGCTGATTAGGAAGATGAATGTATTTTTCATAACGAAAGGGAATTGGGCTTAAGTTAAGCAATCGATTGAAATTTTTATAGTTTTGGTTCGGGGAACTGGTGCTAATTCTCTTCCTATGTCCCGATTTTAATTAGTCTTGAAATGTGTAAACCGGGTTAAGATTTGTACCTTAATAAAACGGAGATGATATTCCTTCATTAGCTAACAGTCTATCCAATAGACTAGTAAACTGAATACAGTTGGCACTTACACGGTTATCAAAATGATACAGATTTGATGATTAGTAACGAGGCCTCACCCATGAAGCGCATTATTTGCATATAAATTATCCTAATAAGTCGTCGATCTCCGGGGGAAATCGTATCATTGGTAATCGACGACTCTTTCTTCCAGAAAATGGAACGTTGGTAACTTGAAAGTCTTGCTGACAGGGAGATGATTTTTTGATTTGGAAGGGTTTTAATTGGACCATAGAGGAATTGAAACCTATCAAGGCTCGAAAAGGTCTTGGTGTGTTCCTTGTTTTAATTGGACCATAGAGGAATTGAAACATTTTCGGTTCATATGCTGAGTCTATGCAGCTTATGTTTTAATTGGACCCTAGAGGAATTGAGACGCGAATAGTACCCCCTGCTTATGTGCTTCTATAAGTTTTAATTGGACCATAGAGGAATTGAAACGTACTGTGGAGATCACCCGATTTACTGCGCATTGCTGTTTTAATTGGACCATGAAGGAGTTGAAAGATTCTACCGTTGGCCATGGCGTTCTAAACTTTCAAGAGTTTTAATTGGACCATGAAGGAATTGAAAGGAGGTAGACCCTTCCCTTGCTGGTGATGTAAACATTGTTTTAATTGGACCATAAGGAAATTGAAAGTAAATTATCGTTATTACGATACTAACAAGAAAGGGGTTAATTTGACCATAGAGGAATTGAAAGTCCATGCTGTCCCCTCTTACCTCAAAAGCCAGATAAGTTTTAATTTGACCATAGAGGATTTGAAAGTGATAAACCATGAGACCATCCGCCGCCACAGTACCGCATTTTAATTTGACCATAGAGGATTTGAAACAGAGTAGACTCACTACCAGTTAGTACATAGTAGATTGTTTTAATTGAATCACAGAGGAATTGAAATTTTTTAGCCAGGAAGCTTACGCCGAAGGCGCCACGTTTTAATCAAACTATGAAGGAATTGAAAACCGGCTCCCATAAAGTCCTGTTTCGAGTTCTTCTCCGTTTTAATCGGATCATGAAGGAATTGAAACTGTTAGACAAAAGCGCAATTATCCACTATCCATACAGTTTTAATTGGACCATGATGGAATTGAAACTACACTTTTGCTGCTATTCGCCGGTGAAGGACAGGGGGTTGATCTGATCATGAAGGAATTGAAATCAGCTACTGCTATATTCCCAGTAGCGAGGAAATCTAGTTTTACTTGGACCATAGAGGAATTGAAATGTTTTTATGCCCAACAGCATCGGACTGGTGATTCAATTGTTAGTTGGACCACAGGGGAATTGAAATATAGCATAGAGGTTTTCGAATATGCTTGTAACTCCGTTTTAATAGTCCCCCAAGGAATTGAAATAACTTTTCGCTTCGCACATTGATAAGAGTCAACAGTATTTTTATCTATCACCAAAGACTTCAAACACTCACAAAGTCCAGGAAGTCTGTATCTTACACCCGATAGACCTGCAATACAAGACATACACCCAAACAACAAAATCCTCCATCATGAAAATATCCATCCTCGACCACCTCGTCCTCACCGTCGCTGACATAGACACCACCTGCCGCTTCTACCAGGAAGTCCTGGGCATGGAACTCCAAACCTTCGGCGACAACCGCAAGGCCCTCAAATTCGGCCAACAAAAAATCAATCTGCATCAAAAGGGGAAAGAGTTTGAGCCGAAGGCGACATATCCGACACCCGGCTCGGCGGATCTTTGCTTTATAACGGAAACACCTATACGCGAAGTAAAAGAGGAATTATTCAATAAAAACATTCCCCTCCTGGAATCAGAAGTAAAAAGGACGGGCGCCAATGGCCCTATTATCTCCATCTACTTCCGGGACCCGGACGGGAATCTGATAGAAGTGAGCAATTATCTGGATATTTAGTCATTTTGAAATTTGATTATTTATATGCTACCTAAAATAAACAGCTGTTGATGAGAAGAAAAATCTCCCAATAACTAAATATCCAAATGTCTCTGGAACTCCTCCAGGAACTGCCCTACATGGTATCCATCCATCAGTGCATGATGCACATGTACCGATACCGGCATCATCATCTTCCCTTCTTTTTCGGTCATCTTACCGAAAGATATTTTGGGGCAGCTGTCTTTAAAAGAAAAGCTGCGGGCATGCGATAACGAAGTGAACTCGATCCATGGCATAGAAGAACAGTGTACCACATTTTCTCCGGATACAGCGGGTACAAGCCCTGTGCTGCTCCGTACCCGCTCTGACTCTTCACCTGCGGTAGCTGCAAACGTTTTAAAGTCCGCATGATACGGAAAGTAAGCAAATCCGAATGTACCGTCCGGCCGGTTGATGGTAGGCGAAGGATCGATATGATCGTATATCCATACCTGTTTGTCAATGATACGGTAACGGAAAGGTTCTATAGAGTTCATGGCTACCATGGCTTTATGCAGGTAGTACAGGAAAAAGGAATATCCGTATGCCTTTGATACAAAATACGCACGGGTACAGTCCACGTTTACGCATACCCCAAAAAAGGGTTCCTCGAACTGACTAAAAAAATGATAATGGTCTTTTCTGGCCCAGGTGTTTATGTCCAGTTGTTGTTTCATGACAATAGTTTCGGCAGTATGGCCGTAATGTTTTCAAATGAATAAAATCTTTCTTCTTTCACTTCCTCTTCCACTACTTCGTGTGCCCATACGGTATGGTAAGGAATATGAATGGCGTGCCCACCGATGGCCAGCACCGGCATGATATCTGATTTGATGGAGTTGCCGATCATCAGGAAAGCTTCCGGCGGACAATCAAGATGACGAAGCAATTTCTGATAGTCCTTTTCTTTTTTATCGCTCATAATTTCGATATGATGGAAATAGTGAGCGAGACCGGATTTATTGAGCTTCCTTTCCTGATCGAGCAGGTCGCCTTTGGTGGCCACTACGAGGCGGTATTTGCCTTTGAGGGCTTCGAGGACTTCTTTCACACCGTCCAGCAACTCGATATCCTTGTTCAGCTGCTCTTTGCCATATTCCAGCACTTTAGCGATCAACAACGGGCTGGCGGTATTTTCTGTCACACGCAGAATAGTTTCTATCATAGCCAGCATGAACCCTTTTACGCCGTAACCATACAGCGACAGGTTCTCCATCTCTGTTTTAAATAGTTCCTGCGCCACGGTATGATGAGGCAGGTAGTCTTCCAGGAGACCGCAGAATTTGTCCTCTACTTCCCGGAAATAAGGTTCATTGACCCATAAGGTATCATCGGCGTCGAAGGCGATGGTTTGTATGCCTTTCATAAATTCTTAAAATTTCCGTAAAATTAATAGCTTCAACTGCGAAAAAACGGGACATTTGTCCCAGCTTACTATGATACATACCAATCGCGCTATTTTAACATTCATTGAAAACCAGCTGACGGAAGCCGAGAAAAAAGACCGGGTATTTCTGCAGACCTGGCCCGCCGGCGGCCACCTGCTGAAGCAGGGACAGGGCAACAAATACGTGTTCGTACAACAGACCGGGCTTTCCAAAGTGCATATCACAGAAGATAATGGGAAGGATTTTATTGTCCAGTTTTTGGGAGAAGGTGAACTCCTGGGAGAAATTGAAGTGATTCAAAAGACACCGAACCTGACCACGGTGACGGCGCTCACCGAAGTAACGGCCTGGTGTATCACCACCGATTATTTTGCTTACCTGATCACGCATAACCCGGAACTGAACAGGCTGTTGTTACTGTCGCTCGCGCACCGGCTGAACCAGACCTCTGCACGGGCCTCCTATCAACAAGTTTACCCGGCTGAGTACGCCATGTTAAAATTATTGTCTGTCCTTGCTACCCAACAAACCAGTTTTGCTAAAAAAGACCTGGCCGATTACCTGGGCGTATCCGTGAGAAGTTTTAACCGCTCCCTCAAACAATTACGGGAAAGGAGCATCATTCACCCCGATAGTTTTGATCTGTATATCGAAAGAGATGTATTTGAGCGCCTGATGCGGGAATATGGGGAATAGTGTAACCGCCCGACTGAATCAAAATAAAAACCCTGGCCTATAAAAAGCCAGGGCCAAATGATGATATCGTACTAGCAGCTCAATATTTATCCAGCAACTGTTTCATCGTGGATACAATTTCCGGGTACTTAGCTGCCACATTATGTTTTTCACTGTTGTCCAGCGTCAGGTTATACAGTTCCACTTCCGGCGTTTTGCCTTTTTCCACCGTAGCGATGCGCAGTTTCCAATCGCCAAGGCGTACAGCTTCTAGTTTACCAACGGCACTCAGATAAAAGAGCGGCCTTTCCGGCAGCCGTGACTGGCGACCGGTAATATGTCCCCAGCAATTGATCCCGTCCAGGTTGGCGGGCAACGGCTGCGTATAGCCGGTAGCGGTAGCCAGCGTCGGCAAGATGTCATTGATAATAAAAGGCTGGTCTCCTTCGGTGCCCGCAGGGATACGGCCGGGCGCCCAGGCAATGAACGGCTCGCGGTGCCCTCCTTCATAGGTATTGGCTTTACCGCCACGGAAAGGCCCTGTGGAGCCGTGGTCCCATGGTTTTACGATATCACGCTGCAACATGCGGTCGGGCATGGCATTCCAGGGACCATTGTCGCTGGTGAACATCACGATGGTATTTTTATCGAGCTTCAGTTCACGTAGCAAAGCAATGATTTTTCCAATGCAGGCGTCCTGCTGTTCAATCACATCTCCGTATAGGCCTGCACGTGACTTACCGGCCCATTCGTGGGGAACGGCCAGCGGCGCATGCGGCATCGGGAAAGGCAGGTACAGGAAAAACGGCTGGCTGCTCTTGCTGGCGCGGTGGATGTAAGCCAGCGCGCTATCGGTATACCAGCCCATCAGTTTACTGTAGTCCGGTTTTTCTATAACACGGGTATTATCATGGAAGACAGCCAGCGTGGTATCAGTATTCACGAAAGGCGACTGGTAGTCGTGGCTGTACAACATGCCGAAGAAATGATCAAAACCATGCGACAACGGGCGGGTATTGGCCTTGTCGCCCAGGTGCCATTTACCGATCATCATGGTCTGGTAATGGTTGGCCTTAAACATTTTGGCGAGGGTGAAAATGCTGTCTGCCAATGCGTGGCTATCGCCAGGCGCCACGGCATAAGGCATGTTCACTTTATCGGGATAACGGCCGGTCAACAATGATGCCCGGCTGGGCGTACAGGATGGTGCAGACACCATAAAGCCTGTGCTGCGGAAACCTTCTTTAGCCAGGCGGTCCAGCTGTGGCGTCCGGATCAGCGGGCTACCATAACAACTGGCATCACCATAACCCATATCATCGGCCAGGATAAAGATCACATTAGGCTTGCGCTGCTGGGCGGAGAGTTGTAAGGACAACAGGGCCGGCAGCAGCCATAAAAGCGTTTTCTTCATTGTTGTAGACTGTTTTCGTACTGCGAATTACAAATTTTACCACGGAATTTCCGGAGAAATTATCCACGGAGGAAGCTGGCCAGGTAAGGAGCGGTGCGACTGCCCTTCGCTTTGGCCACCGTGGCCGGCGTACCGGTAGCAACAATGTGGCCGCCTTCTTCGCCTGCACCCGGACCGATATCGATCACCCAGTCGCTGGCGGCTACCACCCGCATGTCATGTTCCACTACGATGACGGTATTACCGGCATCCACCAGCCCTTCCAGCTGCGCGACGAGTTTTTCTGTATCGGATGGATGTAAACCGGTAGTGGGTTCGTCGAGCACATACAGCGTATCTCCACGACCCATACGTTGCAGCTCTGTGGCCAGTTTGATACGTTGCGCTTCGCCGCCCGACAGCTGCGTGGCCGGCTGACCAAGACGCAGATACCCCAGCCCTACTTCCCGCAGCACACTCAGCGAACGATGTATTTTCGGATCATCGGCAAAGAACTCATAAGCTGCATCCACCGTCAGCTCCAGCACTTCCGCGATATTCTTGTCTTTATAAGTGATCTCCAGTGTCTGGGCATTGTACCGGGCGCCATGACAGGTAGGACAGGGCGCATATACGCTAGGCAGGAACAGCAGTTCCACCATCACAAAACCCTCCCCCTGGCAGGTTTCGCAGCGTCCTTTCGCGACGTTGAAAGAAAACCTGCCGGCATCATATTTGCGCGCACGGGCTGTCTTGGTATCTGCAAACAATTTCCGGACATGATCAAACAATCCGGTATAGGTGGCCAGGTTAGAACGGGGCGTACGGCCAATCGGTTTCTGGTCCACCTGCACCAGGCGTTTTATATGTTCCATGCCTCCGGTGATGTGACCTCCCAGCGTTATAGGCATCGGTTGGTCCAGCCCCTCCCCTTCTTCAGTTTCAGCCTGTAGCTCAACGCCCAGCTGTGTTGCCACCAGTTCCACCAGCACCTGGCTAACGAGGCTGGATTTACCGGAGCCGGAAATGCCCGTCACCGTGGTCATACAGCCTAAAGGGAAAGCTGCGGCAAGTTCATGAAGGTTATTGCGCGTCACGCCTTCCAGTTGCAACCATCCGGTTGGTTTGCGGACATCACGGGGCGCCATCTTTTCTTCTGCAAAGAGGTATTCGCGGGTACGGGAGGTTTTCACCGCTGCCAGTCCGGCAGTAGGGCCACTGTACAGGATATGCCCGCCATGCTCACCGGCAGCGGGACCAACATCCACAATCCAGTCGGCATGACGGATCACGTCAAGATCATGCTCTACCACAAAGAGCGAATTACCGGAGGCTTTAAGTCTTTCGAGGGCGCGCAGCAGCGCCGCGGTATCCGCCGGATGCAGGCCGGCAGAAGGCTCGTCCAGCACATATACTACGCCGAAGAGGTTGGAACGTACCTGTGTGGCCAGCCTTAAGCGTTGCAGTTCACCGGGCGATAAGGTAGGCGTGCTGCGTTCCAGGAGGAGGTATCCCAAACCCAGTTCCAGCAATACTTCCAACCGCCCTACCAGGTCGGCAGCAATGCGTTGGGCCACAATGGCCCTTTCCGGATGATCGGTGTTATTGTTAACTTTCCCTTCCCCATAAGGACGCATCAGTTCCGTGAGGCGGGACAACGGCAGGCGGGCGATTTCCCCGATGTCCATACCGGCGAAGGTCACAGACAGCGAGGCAGGTTGCAGCCGCTTGCCCTGACAGGTGGGGCATTCCGTACTTTCCATGTACTGCGATACTCTTTTCTTCATGGAAGCACTTTCTGTATTGGCGAACGTATGCAACACATAACGGCGGGCGCCGGAGAAGGTGCCCATATACGAAGGTTCTACTTTCTGTTTGATAGCCCTCTTCACTTCTTCATGGGAGAAACCAGGATACACCGGCACCACAGGCTGGTCTTCGGTAAACAGTATCCAGTCGCGGTCCTTTTGGGGTAGCTCTTTCCATGGTTTGTCCACATCATAGCCCAGGGTGATAAGGATATCGCGCAGGTTCTGTCCGTACCAGGCGGTAGGCCATGAAGCGATGGCGCGCTCCCGGATGGTAAGCGTATCGTCTGGTACCATGGAGCGTTCTGTCACTTCATATACTCTTCCGAGGCCGTGGCATTGCGGACAAGCGCCGGCCGGTGTATTGGGTGAAAATGCTTCGGCTTCGAGATGTGGTTGTCCTTTGGGATAATGCCCTGCCCGGGAGTAAAGCATGCGCAACAGGTTGGACAAGGTAGTGACGCTGCCTACGGAAGACCGTGTGGTAGGCAGTCCCCGTTGTTGCTGTAAAGCCACCGCTGGTGGCAGCCCGGTGATTTCATCCACCTCCGGTACCGACATCTGGTGAAATAATCTGCGGGCATACGGCGATACCGATTCCAGGTAACGGCGCTGCGCTTCTGCATAGAGGGTGCCAAATGCCAGTGATGATTTGCCCGATCCGGATACGCCGGTAAACACTACCAGCGCATCTCTCGGTATGTCAAGGTCTACATTTTTGAGGTTATGCTCGCGTGCCCCGCGTACACGCAAAAATCCTTTCTGTTCTGGTGATGCAGGGTCTCCTGTTGTTTTTTGCATGCTTTGGGCGCACAAAGACTGTGCCCGCTGTGATCATCCAACAAAAAAATACATAATAAATATTTTTTTAATATTTTCACTTTGCAAAAGCACTATTTATCCCATGAAAAAACAACTCGTACTGTTGGCAGCAGGAGCCCTGGCATTGGTCTCCCAACAGGGACTGTCACAAACTGTCACCTATGTCAATTACAAAGCCCCCGTTTTCAGACATGCCACTGATCAACGTTTCAGTAATCACCGCCAGATCTTCTTTATGGCAGACATCAATCCGGCCCTGTGCAACCAGATCGTGTCTTCTGCCATCAAAAAAGATTCTGCACAAGCTATCTTCCAGCGCGCTGCGGCAGAAGAATTTGAAAAACTGAAATACAGCACCGTGAAAGATTCGCTCGATATGAGCGTGGCCATCATGGTACGAGACCTCGACATCACGCCGTACCAGGGCGCCGGCGGCCTCGGTAGCTTCAACACCGGTACCACTTACACCGTAAACGGCAATGTGACGGAGTATGTGTTCAACAAAAGCGGGGAACCGTATGTGCAACGCAACATTAAACTGCCGGGCACTGTTACCCTCACAGAAGCGGATGCTATTGTTACGCCTTTCAACAAAGTACTGGCCAACAATAAATCAGTGGACATGTACCGGGTAATGATGAAATGCGTTAAACAGATCGCCCTTGAAAGAAAGAAGGTACTGGCAGATGATTTTTATGAAGAAGAAATATCACTCCCCATCATCTACCGGGCTAAGAAAAAATATCCTGAATTCGCCGCCATCGATTCTCTCAACGAAGTGCTGATCAATGAACTGAAGAAAAAGGATACCAAAGACTATACAGCCCTGGTAAAACCTTACGAGAAAACTTACCAGCAAATGCTGCAGCAGGAATACCCGAAAGACTACAACCTGAAACCGATCAAGATTACCGCGTATTCCCAGCTGGCTTATCTGTACTACCTCGCCAGCGATACCGTGAACCTGAAAATCACCATGGATTCCCTGTATGCCAACTCCTATAAATTCCTCGGCGCCAGAACGGACTACGATGCACGCGGGCCACTCATGAAAACCCTCACCGGTTATTATGCCTCCGCCAATGCCCGTAAATATCCGCTGGACTCTACTACCGGTCAGGTACGGGATAAAATGTTCTCTACCCAGAAACTGGCAGAAGGCTGGATACTGCTCACCGAAGGTGACACCATCAAAGGTCATCATATCGAAGAAAAATTTGCCGGCTCCATCCTCAATCTCGATGCAGGCATCTACATTAAATATGAAATCACCAACGAAAAAGGAAAACAGGTAGAAAAAAGCTACAAGATCAATAACATCAAGTCTTTCGGCTATCTCAACCGCCTCTTTGAAGTACACAAGTTCAAACCTACTTTCCTGCAAAGTAAGGCACTGAGCTTCGATATGCTCAAAGCGAAAAGTTACCCAGTGGAAGTGATCTACAATTCTCCCAAAATCAAAATCCTGAAAGAAAACTACGGCGACGAACCTACGAACATGATCCTGTTCATCCGTCCAGGTGAAACAGAAGTAGCCAATCAGGGCCGCGACTGGGAAAAGAAAAAAGATGAAATGCTGAAAGAGTACTTCAAAGATTCTCCGGCTGTGTTAAGCAAACTCACCAGCAACAGTTATGACCTGAAAACAGAGAAAGGATATCTCCAACTCGCACAGGATTATTCAAAATAAAAAGAAACATGTTTGCTGTCAAACAACAAGAAGCTGCCTTACATTACTTTTGAGACAGCTTCTTGTTGTTTAACACCTGCAAGCATGTTAATGGGACGGTGCATTTGCGTGTTTGCAGCTTATACCTCGATTTGAATTATTAAGGCCTTTTATTCTCTAACTTAAATTTCAAATTTCATGAAAAAAACCGCTATGATTTTTCAAGGTATCGTCTTTTTGACAATGGCGTCGTTCGCTTCTTTGACTTCATGTCAAAAAGAGCTGCAGAGCCCTATTGCAGCTTCACAGAAAACAAATGCCAAGTCCTCATTAAACGTTATTGCAAGCGGTGATACCTTGCTGAACGTCACTTATGAATCCGGCACGCTTAACTCAGGCATTACAGGGCTTGGCAGCACAAGCGCCTCCGCACCTGATGCCGCTTACATGATCTCCCCCGGCAAGACAGGAAACTATGGCATCGCCCATAAAGTAGTATTAGATGATACCGCTTATCTTTCAGCAGGCCAGCCCAGAAGCGAAAGCGATGCCCTGGGCATTACCAACGCAAGGTTTCAGCCAGGCTATGCAAGACGCTACGAATTCAGTGTTTTGTTAAAAGACTGGACCACATGGACTTCTTCCATGCCAGCCGATGCAGATATTTTATTTCAGGCCAAGCCAACAAGTGGCGGGCCTTTTTTCTTTATAGCAGCCAAAAGGAATGCTATTGTCTTCAGACATGGCGCAACAGCCCAGGACAACCTGGTATCCGATTACACCAGCTATATTAATCAATGGATAGACTTTCGGGTAGATGTGTTATGGTCTAATAGCGGCACTGGCACCTACAGCGTATATACCCGTCTTCCAGGAGGGAATTATACGTTGAAAGCTCAATATAGCAACGAGTCCAACTACAGCTCCACCAGCGCTTATGGCTATATTAAATGGGGTCTTTACCGTGCAGACCAATCAACAGCCAATGGTTCTGTTACCACACGCATAGCCTATCATGACAACATCAGTATTATTGCACTCTGACCAAAACGAAATAAACATTAAAAAAGAAGCATCCAGTATCAGGATGCTTCTTTTTTAATGTTTATCTATTCAACTTCTCTCGCAGGATGTCCTGCAACAGCGGCAGGCTGTCAATCTGGTCCGAACGTTCCTGCTTTCTTTCGTATATGATTTTGCCTGTCGGGTCAATCAAAAATAAACGAGGTAGCGATGCAACAGCGTATTTATCAGTAAATGTATCATCCCATTTGAGTTTTATCCAGCTGACCTCATACTTCTCCACAGCCTTCAAAAAAGCGGTAGTGTCCTTATCTGCTGAAACGCCGATCACGGCCAGCTGGTCACGGCTATAAAGGCCATGTATCTTTTTAATGGCCGGCAGCTCCGCCACACAAGGTTCACACCACGAAGCCCAGAAGTTCAGCAGCACATACTTTCCTTTGTAATCTGCCAATGAAATCTTATTTCCCTGTGTATCCGTGGTCGTGAAATCAGGTGCCTGTACCCCAGGCCCTACTTCCCGCGCAGCCAGCCATCGCAGGACGTTTTCCCGCTCAAATGCATATTCCTTTTTCTTTGGGACGTTCAGCTCCAGCAACGTCCGAAGTTGCGCCGGCGTAACACCATCATATCCGTAAGGCACTACACTGCCCAGCCCTACCAGGTTTTTCCGAATGAGCCATAATGCATAATATGAGCCTTTTACCTGTTGCAGAAAAGCCAGTTTACGGTTATCCACTACTTTCAGCTTTTCAAAGAAGATCTTCCGCTCGGGGCTGTCCAACTGCAGGATGGCCTGCTCATGCTGGTCCCAATAATTGTCCCTGTCTTTTTCAGCGTCAGCAATGAAAGCATAAAAGGCGCTGTCTCCGGCTTTACCCACATCGGTGGCATGGGCCAGCGCCGGATGTTTCCAGTCATTGGTAATACAGATCGTGGCCGGCTGTTCATTTACCCAGCTACGGCTCATCATGGCATCATCGGCGCCGGGACCCTTATATGCTACCAGTATCGTGGCATAAAAACCGTAGTAATCACCGGAAATCTCCATCTTGTTGCCGGCCAGATGGGGAGTTATCCGATTGTAGTCTTTTCCATCTTCATAACTGATAAAAAGGTCTTGTTCACGGGTGCCGGGTGGCACCATGATGGTCACTTTAAAATGCCGGGGCGTCGCAAAACTCTGCATGGACAACAGTACCAGTAAGAAGGCTAATGTTCGCGTAAGGACAGTCATATCATTTTTTTACGAACGTGAAAATAGTGACCGCTATAACGGGAAAGCCTCAACGATCTGTTAATTGTGATATTTTTTGCAACTGTCCATCGAAAACAAAAGGTATTTTTTGCTCAGGCTATTTTCCATCTCTTTATTCGCGAAAGCAAAACAAATTGCAGCGGGAAATACAATACTGCCTGTAACACCCCGGTGACCTCAAAAAGCAGGTCATTGGGCTTTTCATAAAGCGGTGGCGGAAACATCCGGTCAAAAGCCTCCGGCGAAATACCGGCATAATACAGGATGTCTTTCAACAGGTGATTGTACACCCCTTCATACAGACCGATGAGCAACACCGGTATGATCCAGATCAACATCATGTAAATACGGCGCACCCAAAGGCGGTCCCGCTGCAGCAACATGCGGTGAAGCTGCCATAGTACCAGCATCGCAGGCAGCGCAACAAATACCGTATGCAAACGCCAGTGACTGTGATAAATAACTGCACCGTATACGTGGTGAACGGCAGTCAACAACAGGATGGCCACCGCCAGTCCGGTAACTTTTTTTAATACTTGTTCAGGTATCATTTCTCCTAATTTTTTGCAAGGATATGCTTACATTGCTTGTCAGACAAGTAGTCAGAAAAGCCTTACCTGGTCAGGAAAACCAGACCATTGCTGACAATAAATGCATTATGACGACATGGAAAACAAAAAAAATTTTCACGCCACCGTCCACTATGATCCGGCGATTTGTCCGGTAGCCCGGACATTAAAAATTATCGGTGGCAAATGGAAACCGCTCATCCTTCATCTGATAGGCCAGGATATTAACCGCTTCGGGCAACTTCGGCAATGTATGCCCGGTATCAGTAAACATATGCTGACAGAGCAACTGCGGGAACTGGAACACGACGGTCTCATCTCCCGCAGTATTTATGCAGAAGTGCCTCCCCGGGTAGAATACAGTCTGACAGGCAAAGGCGGTAGTATGTTGGGCATTACGGCAGCGATCATGGAATGGGGCATGGCGCATTTATAATCCGTGGTAACAAAAAATTCACACATTCATATAATAAACATTGAACTTATCCTGTTTATATTACAGCGTTATCACCAAACAACTGTTATGAGAAACTTATCCCTGTTTATCCTGCTAATAGTATGCGCTACAGGCATGGCCTGTAAAAAAGATGCGACCGGTACGCAACCTGCTTCTCCCGGCTATGAGGCTGTGGACAAAATACTGGATGATTCCGTACCCGTACGGTTCGGCGGAAAGTGTTATGCAGTTATCCATGTCGACGGAAAGGAAGTATATACCCGGAGCTACGGCGGCTACGATGGTAATACCCGTCAACTGATTGCCTCCTGCTCCAAATGGCTGTCAGGTGCCGTGTTAATGAGCCTGGTGGATGAAGGAAAACTGAAACTGACTGATACTGTAGGAAAATTCCTGCCGCTATTTACGGCCAACGGGAAAGGAAATATGACGATCGCGCAACTGTTTTCCCATACGTCCGGCTTTCCCGGCACTTCTACGCAGGACTATGAATCCAACCCGGCCTTGACGCTGGAAACAGCCACAGATGCCATCGCGAAGAATGTGTCACTCGTCACGCCTCCCGGCAAGCTTTTTTATTACGGCCGTATAGGCATGCAAATAGCAGGACGTATCTGTGAGGTAGTCAGCGGTAAAAGCTGGAAGGATTTAGCTGCCGCTAAAATATTCACTCCCTGCGGGATGACCAGCACTGATTACGGGCTAACCGCCAATCCACTGCTGGCCGGCGGGGCACGCAGCACCGCCAATGACTATATGAAATTCCTGGATATGCTGGTTAATAAAGGAGTAACTCCCAACGGCACGCGGGTGCTCAGCGAAGCGGCCATTACCGCTATGGAGCAGGGACAAATAAGCGGATCAACGGTGGGCTATTGTCCTTATCCGCTGGCATGGCTCAACACCCCCAATTTTTACGGCATCGGCAACTGGCGCGATTACACCGGCCCCGGCGATGTGCTCATCGAAAGCAGCAGCCCCGGCGCCTTTGGCAGCTCTCCGTGGATCAACTACCCGAAAAAAATAACGGGCATGATCTTCACCTACATCACCAATGACGGTTATCTCACCGCGGCCCCCACTTACATTAAAGTGAAGACCACCGTGAGAAATATTGTTCAGTAAATAACTACTTATTAACGGCCAGTTTTTTGACGGTTTCCCGGGAAGGAAGCCGGAACCATTCTTTGGCATAAGGTTTCAGCAGATTGCTGGCTGCTGCTGGCCCCCAGGTGCCGGATTCATAAAACTGTAATTGTTTGGAAGGCGATTTTTTCCAGGCATCGAGAATAGGCATGACCACCTTCCAGGCAGCTTCCACCTGGTCGGCGCGCATGAAGAGCGTAGCATCACCGTGCAGTACGTCCAGCAACAACGCTTCGTAAGCTTCCGGCAGTGACTCCGTATAGGCTTCCTGGTAAGTAAAGTCCATTTCTACCGGCACCAGCTTCATTTGCAGGCCAGGTACCTTACTTTCAAACAGGAGGCTGATTTCCAGCTCCGGCTGTATGCTAATGATCAGCCTGTTGGGAACGATATCGTCTTTGAAGATTTTATGCGGTGAATCCTTGAACTGCACCACAATCACGGAAGACTGCCGTGTCATGGATTTGCCGGTACGCAGGAAAAAAGGTACGCCTTCCCAGCGTGGGTTATCGATCAGCATCTTCAGCGCTACAAACGTCTCTGTATTGGATTCCGGCGATACCTGCTCCTCCTGGCGGTAAGCTATCCTGGGCACGTCGTCCACCTCTCCGGCGGTATATTGCGCCCGCACCACGTTTTTAAACACCTGTGGCGTGGTGAAGGGCCGGATATTTTTCAGCACTTTGGTTTTGGCATCGCGGATAGCTTCGGCCTTGTAGGCGCCGGGGCATTCCATGGCCACAATACACAACAGCTGCATCAGGTGGTTTTGTATCATATCGCGCATGGCGCCGGCAGTGTCGTAGTAGCCGCCACGTTTTCCCACACTCACCTGCTCGGCTACACTGATCTGTATGTGATCGATATAGTTTTTATTCCACAACGGTTCAAATACGAAGTTGGCGAAACGGAACGCCATGATGTTCTGCACCGTTTCCTTGCCCAGGTAGTGATCGATACGGTATATCTGTTTCTCTGAAAACCGCTTGGTAAGGAAGCGGTTCAGTTTCCGGGCGGTATCCAGATCGGTACCGAACGGTTTCTCCACCACAATGCGGTCATGTACTTTATTGCTGCACAATTTGCGGGTGTGCAACGCTTCTGCGATCACCTCTATGAAACGTGGCGCCACAGCGAAATAGAACATTCGGTTACCGCGCTGCTTGCTGCTTTTCTCAAAGTCTTCCACTTTTGATTTCAGGGAGACATAGGTTTCTTTTTTGGTAAAGTCCCCTTGCAGATAGCTGATGCGTGCGGCAAAGTCAGCCCATTTCGACGGTTCTGCCTTACCGTTACGGCTGAATTCATTCACACCGGCCAGCAGGTCGTTTTTAAAAGCGGCTTCGTCTACTGTCTGAAAGTCTACACAGAAGATCTCGAACAAAGCGGGCAGGTGGTTCTCTATAAACAGATTATACAGCGCAGGGATCAGCTTACGACGGGTAAGATCGCCCTTGGCGCCGAAAATCGTGATGGCGGCAGGATATGCTTTCTTAGGTTTCATACCCTGAAAATAGTTGATTTTCGATTAATGCCTGCAACAGTTTTACAGTCTGGCTGACGGTCAGATATGTAACGATGTTTTATAATTTTTTTTCTAATAAAAGCTTGTTTATAAAATAAATTATAAATATTATATTCATCTCCCAATAACAATTTCCACAGCTCATGAAAACACGCGTTATTCTGTTATTGGCATATCTGCTAGGCTGCCTGGGCCTTGCAGCGCAAACTCCCAAAACAACTACCTTATCGAAAAAGGCACTACAGGATAAGATCAAAGGCGGCTGGGCCGGACAAACCATCGGCGTCACTTTTGGAGGCCCCTATGAGTTCCGGTACAACGGCACTTTTATCCAGGACTATCAGCCGCTGGAATGGCACAAAGGATATGTAAAAGAAGTGATGGACAGTTTTCCCGGCCTATATGATGACCTGTACATGGACCTCACCTTTGTGGACGTCATGGAGCGCCACGGCCTTGACGCCCCGGCAGACTCCTTCGCACAAGCGTTTGCCCATGCCGGTTATGTCCTGTGGCATGCCAATCAGGCTGCCCGGTACAATATCCTCCAAGGCATCCGGCCGCCGGCTTCCGGTCACTGGCAACACAACATGCACGCGGATTGTATCGATTACCAGATAGAAGCCGACTACGCCGGGCTGATGAGCCCCGGCATGCCCAACGCCGCTTCCCGCATCAGTCATAAGATCGGGCATATCATGAACTACGGCAACGGCTGGTACGGCGGTGTATATGTAGGAGCCATGTATTCACAGGCTTTTGTGTCCAACGATATCAAACAAATTGTGCGGGACGCACTGCGCGTTATTCCGGCCAACAGTAAGTTCTACCAGTGTATGTCTGATGTGATACGCTGGCATCAGCAGTATCCGGACGACTGGCACCGTACCTGGTTTGAACTGCAAAAGAAATGGTCTTCCGATATCAGTTGCCCGGACGCGATCTTCAACCCGCTCAACATCGATGCTACGATCAACTGCGCTTACGTGATCATGGGATTACTTTACGGCAACAGCGACTATGCCAAAACACTGGAGATCTCCACCCGCGCCGGTCAGGATGCTGATTGTAATCCCTCCACTGCCGGCGGCATCCTGGGCACCATGTTAGGATATGATAAGATCCCGCAAAAATGGAAAGACGGGCTGGCAGGAGCAGAAGACATTGACTTTAAATATACCAGCATCTCGCTCAATAAAGCCTATGATATCAGCTATCGTCATGCGCTGGAGAACATCAAACGGAATGGCGGAAAAGAACAGGGCGATAAAGTGATCATTCCGCTGCAAACACCCGAAGCTGTAGCATTTGAAGAAAGTTTCCCGGGCCTCTCCCCCATCGATAAAAAAGAGTTCCATGTGAACGGCAATGAGATCACGCTCACGATAGAAGGCAACGGTTTTGTATTAAGCGGCTATGCTGCGAAGAAAAGAGAGGTGGCAGATCATGTCATTACCGCCACTGTCAGCATCGATGGCCAGTTGGCCGACACCATCAGCATGCCGACCAACTACCAGGTACGGAAAGATGAAATCTGCTACCGGCTGGACCTGCCGGCGGGTAAACATGTCATCAAAATACAGGTCACCAATCCGCATCCGGATTATGAACTCCGTACAGGCTATTACGTGACCTTTCGCAAAAAGTAATATTATCCGCCGATCAACCGGGCAATCGCAAAGGCGCAGCCCGCAGCGATGGTACCGATAACGGCTACACGAATGCCGCCGAGCAGGGGATTCAGCCCGGTAAGGCGGCTTTTGAAATACCCGAAGGCAAAGAGGCATATGATGGTGATCAGGGCAGATATTTTCAGGCCTTCCAGACCGTCGCTGACAAAGAAATAAGGCATCAGCGGTATCAGTCCGCCTATGATATAGGAAATACCAATATTGAGCGCACTTTTGGTTGCCCTGCGTGCATCCGGTTTTTCGAGGCCCAGTTCATACTTCATCATAAAATCGGCCCAGCGGTCTTTGTCAGTGATCAGCTCCGCAGCAGCTTTCTGTTGCAGCTCACGGCTAAGGCCCAGTTCCGCGAAGAACGTCTCCACCTCTTCCCTTTCCTTTTCCGGAACGGCCTCTATTTCTTCATACTCCCTTTTCAGTTCACTGTTGTAATGGTCCTGCTCCGTTTTACCGGCCAGGTAGCCTCCCAGGCCCATGGCAATGGAGCCCGCTGCTATTTCCGCCAGTCCGGCTATCACGATGAGGTTCACATCTTTCACTGTGCCGCTGAGGCCCGCCGCCAATGCAAAAGGTACCGTCAATCCGTCGGACATGCCGATCACGATATCGCGTAACAGCTCGGAGCCGGTGAAATGTTTTTCCTGATGTGTCATAAAATGAAGCTGTTTGAAAATGCTGAAAACAGGAGATATATAGCAAAAATAGATTGTCTGTTCCAATAATCCCTCCGCCGCCTGATTTTTTATCCGGCGTCAATTTCCAAATATGTTTATCTTTGGCCCCGATAATCATTTATGAAAAAGGCCACTGCAATATTTCTCTTATTGGTGTACCTGTTTGGCAGTACTGATGCCGGCCAGTTACTCAAGTTTCCGTTGCTGGTGGAGCATTTTCAAAAACATAAGCAGGAGAATGTTCATATGACCCTGCTGACGTTCCTGAAATTGCATTATGTGGATGAACAGCCTTTTGACGATGATTATCAGCAGGACATGCAGCTGCCGTTCAAAACACCGGACATTATCTGTATGACACTTCCTACCGTAGGCCCACCGGCGCCGGTTACCCTGTTTACTCCTGTGATAGAACTGCCCCGGGAAGACTACCTGATCATCAATGACGGGCCTCCTCCCTACCGGTTACCGGACATCATTTTACAGCCTCCCAAATCCTCATCAGCGCCCTTGTCCTGATATAACTGAATGATACAGGCAACTGTACCCTGTGCAGCGTTTTACGCCGCAGCATGGTCTTTTTTCCTGATACCTGAACTTTTTCTGTCCTCCCCGGGTTTAAAAACCGGGCGTATAACGTTGTTGTACTGCCTTGCGGGTGTATCAGAAAACGTATCATTCTGCATTCATCATTTTTTAAAGTGTACGTTTTGTTAAACAGCATTATCCATTTTTCCATTAAAAACAAGCTGATCATCGGCCTGTTTATACTGGCACTGATTGGATGGGGAAGCTATTCTGTTACACAGCTGCCCATCGATGCGGTGCCCGATATCACCAACAACCAGGTACTGGTCATCTCGTCTGCCCCCAGCCTGGGCGCACCAGACGTAGAACGCCTTATTACCGTGCCCATTGAACAGGCAACCCGCAATATCCCCGGTATTATCGAACAACGCAGCTTTTCCCGCTTTGGATTGAGCCTTGTCACCATCGTCTTCAATGACCAGACAGATGTTTACTGGGCCAGGCAACAGGTGAGCGAGCGACTGATACAGGTACGCCAGCAAATCCCGCCAGGCATTACGGAACCGGAACTCGGGCCCGTTACCACGGGGCTGGGTGAGATATTCCAATATGTTGTCAAACCCAAACCCGGCTACGAAGGCAAATACGACCTCACCGCCCTGCGAGATATACAGGACTGGACCGTGAGGCGCCAGCTCCTCAGCACAGAAGGCGTGGCCGACGTCAGCTCCTTTGGCGGTACCGTCAAACAATACGAGGTGGCCGTCAACCCCGACAAACTGAAAAGTTACCAAATCACCATTTCCGATGTGTTCCGCGCCCTCCAGGAAAACAACCAGAATACCGGTGGCGCCTATATTGAAAAAGGGCCTAACGTGCTGTTTATCCGCAGTGAAGGCCTCGTTCAGAGCCAGGAAGACATTGGCAATATCGCCGTGAAAAGGATCAACAACGGCATCCCCGTCCTCATCCGCGATGTGGCCACCGTGAAAATAGGCACCGCCATCCGTTACGGCGCTATGGTACTCAATGGCGAAAGCGAAGTGTCCGGCGCCGTGGTCATGATGCTGAAAGGAGAAAACAGCAATAAAGTCATCAGCAATATCAAAGAGAAGATTGCCGCCATCGAAAAAACATTGCCGGAAGGCGTGGCCATCGAAGCCTTCCTCGATCGTACCAAAATGGTGGACAACGCCATCTCCACGGTAGAACGTAACCTGCTGGAAGGCGCCGCCATCGTGATCCTGGTACTGGTGATCTTCATGGGTAATATCCGCGCAGGCCTGATCGTAGCTTCCGTGATACCGCTGGCCATGTTGTTCGCCCTCATCATGATGAACATCTTCGGCGTAAGCGGCAACCTGATGAGCCTTGGCGCGCTGGACTTCGGCTTGCTGGTAGACGGTGCGGTGATCATCATCGAAGCAGTGATGCATAAGCTCACACGCGGCGCCACGCTCAGCGGCGTGAAACAGCTCACACAGGAACAGATGGACGAGGAAGTGGAGTCGTCTGCCAAAACCATGATGAACAGCGCCGCTTTTGGCCAGGTGATCATCCTCATCGTATACCTGCCGATCCTCTCGCTGCAGGGCATCGAAGGCAAAATGTTCCGTCCCATGGCAGAAACCGTGTCTTTCGCCATCCTCGGCGCATGCCTGCTGTCACTCACCTACGTCCCCATGATGGGCGCACTCTTCCTCAACAAAAAACTCAGCCATAAAGAGAGTTTCGCGGATAAAATGATGACGCGCATCAAACGCATATACGATCCGTTGTTGCAGAAAACGCTGCGTATCCCGATGCTGATCGTCAGCGTGGCGGTAGTACTCTTTATCGTCGCTGCGTTTATCCTTTCCCGTATGGGCGGGGAATTTATACCGCAGCTGGAAGAAGGTGATTTTGCGGTAGACACGCGGTTGTTGACCGGTTCATCGCTTACCACCACGATCAAAAGTACCAGCCAGGCGGCACAGGTGCTACGTAAACAGTTCCCTGAAGTAGAAAAAGTAGTGGTGAAAATAGGTTCCGGTGAAATACCCACCGACCCCATGCCCATGGATGCTGCCGACCTCATGGTGATCCTCAAGCCCAAACACGAATGGACCAGCGCTTCTTCCTTCCCGGAACTGGCTGGCAAAATGAGCAAAGCGCTGGAAGAAGTACCTGGTATCACCACCGGCTTCCAGTTCCCGGTACAAATGCGTTTCAACGAACTGATGACCGGCGCCCGCCAGGATGTGGTCTGTAAAATATTTGGAGATGACCTCGACTCACTGGCAGCCTGTGCTGATAGGATCGGCGCAGTGGTTGGCACGGTGAAAGGCGCCAAAGATCTGTATGTGGAAACGGTAACCGGTATTCCACAACTGGTGGTCAACTATAACCGCGAAGCCATCGCCCGCTACGGCGCTTCCGTCAGCGATGTCAACAACACGATACAGGCTGCCTATGCCGGCGCCGCTGCAGGACTGGTATTTGAAGGCGACCGGCGGTATGACCTCGTAGTGCGCATGAATGATGAACAGAAACAGGACCTGGATGAAATCAATAACCTCCAGGTAGGACTACCTAACGGGGAACAGGTACCGCTGCATGTTCTCGCTGATATCGCCATCCAGGACGGCCCTTACCAGATCCAGCGCGAAGATGCCCGCCGCAGGATTACCGTCGGCTTCAACGTGCGCGGCCGCGATGTACAAAGCATTGTAAAAGAACTGCAAGCCAAAGTAGGTAAACAGATCAAACTACCCACAGGTTATTATATCACCTATGGCGGGCAGTACGAGAACCTTCAGCATGCTACGAAAAGACTCAGTATAGCCTTGCCCGTTGCCCTGCTGTTGATATTCCTTATGTTGTTTTTTGCCTTCCGTAAATTTAAATACTGCCTGCTGATATTTTCCGCCATCCCGCTGTCAGCCATCGGTGGCGTATTCACGCTGTGGCTGCGTGGCATGCCGTTCAGCATTTCTGCCGGCATCGGTTTCATCGCATTATTCGGCGTGGCTGTATTAAATGGTATCGTATTAATCGGAGAAATGAACCAACTAAAAATCAGTGGTATGACCAACATCCGGCAGATTATCATACAGGCTACCCATGACCGGTTAAGGCCCGTACTGATGACCGCCACCGTGGCCTCCCTTGGCTTCCTTCCCATGGCCCTCAGCAATGGCGCCGGCGCGGAAGTGCAACGCCCGCTGGCCACCGTCGTGATCGGCGGACTGATCACTGCTACCATGCTCACGCTGGTAGTGCTTCCTGCCCTCTTTTTATTATTTGAAGAAGGATGGAAAAAACCGAAACCGGCTGCCCTGATGATACTCCTGCTGGTGGTAGCACCTTCTTTGCTGAAAGCCCAGGATGCCCGCCCGCTTACTTTGCAACAGGCCCTTCAGACAGCACAGCAGCAAAACCTGCAACTGAAGCTCAACCAGCAGCAGGCAGCTTATTACGAAGCCATTTCCCGCAACAGCACCGATCTGCCTAAAACCTCCCTGGCAGCAGAGTTAGGAAGCGTCAACAGTGCTTTTTTTGATAATAAGTTCACTATATCGCAGGGCTTCTCTTTCCCTGCTGTATACAAACGGCAACGGCAGGTATATGAACGGGAATGGCAACAGGCCAAACTACAGACAGCACTGCAACAGGCGGAAGTGGCGCGCCTCGTGAAACTGGCCTATCTCCAGTTGCAATACCTGAAAGCCAAGAAAACACTACTGCAAAAAACTGACAGCATCCTGTCCAGTTATTCCAGGGTGGCCAAAATCCGCTATGACAACGGCGAGAGCAATCTCCTCGAAAAAGCCACGCTCGATAACCAGTTCCAGCAAGCCCACATACAACTGGATATGATACAGGCCGATCAGAAAACAGCCGTCACCCAGTTGGGCATGTTACTGCATGAAACCACCGGCAACATTGATCCGGTAGACAGCCTCACCAGCGCAGTAGTACTGTTTGACAGCACTACCCTCCAACAACATCCTTTCCTGCGTGCCTATCAGCAACAACAGGAAATCACCAACAGCAAAACACAACTGGAAAAAGCAAAGCTGCTGCCTGACTGGACGCTGGGTTACGTCAACCAGTCCTTTATCGGCTGGCAGTCCGACAGAAACCAGGTGGAACGCTACTATGGTGGCGGGCACCGGTTCTCTGCCGCACAAATAGGCATTGGCATTCCCATCTTCGCATCCGCGCAGAAAGCCCGTATCAAGGCAGCGCAACAAATGCAGGCCAGCGCTGCCACTGCCACTGAACTGGCCACTGTACAGCTGCGTACGCAGCTGGAACAAAACTGGAACGATTATCAGAAATACCAGCAGGCTATCCGCTACTATCAGCAATCAGCCCTGAAACAATCCGATATCATCATCCAAACGGCCAATATCAGCTATAAAAACGGCGAAATAGGGTACATCGAATGGAGCACCCTCGTCAGCAACGCCATCGCCCTACAAAGCCAGTATATCGATGTTTTAAAGGAACTGAACACCCGGAAAACAGAACTGGAGTATTTATTACAATTCAATCAGCAATAGCATGCGGAAGATATTCATATACATCGCCATCACCGGCTTCCTATACGCCTGTAACAATAAACCGGCAGCAGAGAAAACAACGGCCGAAAACAAACCGGCGCCAGATAATAACACCGTTACCCTCGACAGTGTCCAGAAAAAAAATGCGGGCATCGTGCTCGACACCGTGCGCATGGTCAACATGCACGCTACGCTCCGCGCCACCGGAACGGTAGACGTGCCCCCGCAAAACCTTATCTCCATCAGCTTCCCGATGGGTGGCTATCTCAAAAGCACCCGCCTGCTGCCCGGCAGCCAGGTGTCCAGGGGAGAAACGATCGGCACCATGGAAGACCAGAGTTATGTGCAGCTGCAACAGGAATACCTTACCGCCAAAGCCAATATGGAATACCTGTCGGCCGATATGGACAGACAACGTACCCTCAGCGAAGCGGATGCTATCAGCAAAAAGCGGTATCAACAGGTGCTCAATGAATATAAAACAGCGCAGGTAATGCTGAAGTCTGTGGGAGAAAAACTGCGTATCATCAACATCAACCCGGACAAACTGACGGTGGGCAATATCTCCCGTACAGCGCCGCTCTACTCTCCTATCAATGGTTACGTTACAAAAGTGAATGTAAACATCGGCCGTTATGTGATGCCTGCTGATGTGATGTTTGAACTGGTAAACCCGGAAGATATCCACGCGGCCATCACGGTGTTTGAGAAAGATATCCCATCCTTCCATAAAGGGCTGAAAGGTAAAGTGACACTGGTAGACAGGCCCGATAAAGTGTATGATATTGAAACGATCCTCGTCACTAAAAACATCAATGACAACCGGAGCGGCCTGATACACTGCCACTTTGAAAATCCGGGACATGACCTGCTGCCCGGCATGTTCCTCAATGCCACCTTTGACATGGACAATCAACAGGCCCTCGCTGTGCCGGAAGATGCCGTGGTACGTTATATGGGCAAAGAATATGTGTTTACCACCAAAGATGGCAACAGCTTCACGCTCGTACCCGTTAACACAGGCCTGAAAGAAAGTAAAATGATACAACTGCTACCTGGCGGGAAAGACCTCACCAATGAGAAGATTGTGACAACAGGCGCTTATTCGTTGTTAGGTAAACTGAAAAATACCGGCGAAGGAGCAGACGAGTAATTTTCTGATTTTCGATTTTTTGATTTTGGGATTTTGGAGGATGACCACCAAAATCCCAAAATCATTTTAGGGGGAAGATGAAGTTTAGCGTAACAGCGCATCCAGCGGATAATCTTTACCAGCTTCGGTATTGAGCACCACGATCTGATCGCGGTAACGCACCTGGCAACCACCATTTTTAGTGGCATGCAGCGTAGCAGTCGCCAACCGGCCATCTTTCCACGACATGTTCACCACAAAACCACCGCGGGCACAGAGACCGTTGGCTGTTCCGTTTTTCCATTCCGCTGGCAGCGCGGGCAGCAGCGTCACCATATTTTCATGGCTTTGCAGCAGCATTTCAGCAATACCGGCGGTAGCGCCGAAATTACCGTCTATCTGGAATGGCGGATGCAAGTTGAACAGGTTGTAAGCCGATTTATGCGCTACAACAATATTAAATGCTTTTAAAGCTTCCGGTCCATTTTTCAGGCGCGCCCACATGCTGGTCACCCAGGCGGCGCTCCAACCTGTCTGTGCACCGCCGTGTTGCAGGCGGTATTCGAGCGATTTACGCGCCGCGTTGACATATTGCGGCGTCTGGGCTTCATTGAAAGCAGCACCCGGATACAGGGCATATAAATGCGACATATGCCGGTGCCCTGGTTCTTTCTCTGGGTAAGGTTTGGCCCATTCCATCACTCTGCCGTCCTCTCCTATCTGTGGTTGTAACAGGTTGTCTTTAGCGTCGCGCAGTTTGTCCAGGAAGGAATCTGACTGTTGCAGCACCGTAGCCGCCTGTAATACGTTAGTGAACAGTTCCTGTATCACCTCCTGGTCATGCGATGGTCCCATACTGATAGTACCATTGCTGCCGTCAGGCGCTTCAAAAGCATTTTCCGGCGAAGAAGCCGGACCAGACACCAGTTTACCGGTTTCCGGATCTTTCACGAGCCAGCCCAGGTAAAAACGGGCCGCTTCCCGCAGCGTAGGATATACCTTACGCAGATAAGCGGTATCGCGGGTAAAAGCAAAATGTTCCCAGAGATGTTGACAGATCCAGCCGCTGGCGCCGGCGGTAAGCCCCCAGGAAGGGTCTTCTCCGGGCGAGGTAAAGCCCCACACGTTCACGATGGGACTGATGCACCAGCCGGTACCGCCAAACTGTACGGCAGCTGACCGGGTGGCCGGTTTTTCAAGCCCCTGGATAAAACTGGTCAGCGACAAATGCAACTCGCTGAGATTGGTCACTTCTGCCGGCCAGTAATTCATTTGTACGTTGATGTTAGTGTGATAGTCTCCGTTCCACGGGGCCAGTATTTTGTTGGCCCATATTCCCTGCAAATTGGCTGGCAACGTATTTTTCCGGGCGGAAGAGATGAGCAGGTAGCGGCCGTACTGGAAATACAATTCCGTCAGATGGTTGTCGTTGCCGGTTTCTTTTATCCGTTGCAACCGTACATCGGTAGGGATATCGTCAGCCGTATCATCTGCCAGTTGTAAAGCTACCCGGTTATACAAGCGTTGATAATCTTTGATGTGGGCCTGTTTCAACTGGGTGTAAGGGAGTGCTGTGGCGGCTTGCAGCGCTTTGGCTGTCAGTCCGCTGAAATCACGCCCTTTATAAGCAGGGTAGTTAGGCAGATAGTCGGTGGATGCCGACAGGTACAACACCACTTCGTCTGCATTTTTTACGGTCAGTTGATTACCGGTGTAGGTTACGTGTCCTCCTTTGTTACGGGCCTGCAAGCGTGCCATGTATTTCATGCCATCACCACCTTTGCCATTGTTTAAAGCGCCGGTCATCACCAGTTCATTGCCGGTTGTTTTCGTGGCAAAACGTTCGGGCCGGTCCATGGTGGCGGAAAAGCTGATGGCTCCTCTTTTATCGGCCGATAGTTTTACCGCCAGTACATTAGCGGGCGCGCTCACAAAATATTCGCGGGTATAATGCACACCGTCCTGTTCATAGCTGACGCGCACCATCGCATCATCCAATTGCAGGCTGCGTTGATATCCGGTATAAGAAGAACTTTTACCGAAATCCAGCCGGAGATCACCCAGTGTTTGATAGGTGCCAAACGGTACGTTGGAGCCGTCGCCATGTCCGGAGCCGGCGCCTTTACAGATCTGTGTTTTATTGGTGAGGGCCGTAGCTTCCTTAAACTTGCCCTGGAACAATAGCTTTCTTATTTCGGGCAGATATTTGGCTGCTTCGGGATTGTCATTATCATTGTTGCTGCCATTCCACAACGTCTTTTCGTTTAGCTGTACCCGTTCCTGGTTGACATCGCCGAATACCATAGCGCCAATGTTGCCATTGCCCAGTGGCAGGGCCTGTAGCCATGCCGGATCATCTTTCCAGGGAGAAGTGCCGTCTTTCGCGGTAGCGCTGGCAGGGGAGGTATACCACAGCTTCATCGTACGTTGCTGTGCAAATCCTGAGGCGGTGGTTGCTGCCGCCAGCAGGCAGGTGATCAGGTATTTCATATGCGCTGCAGTTTACATGCTATGGATGAAAGATAATAATATTATCGGCTATCCGTATGCCTGTAACGAGTCGTTAACGTCACTAATCGTATTTTAATGCCGGAGTTACGGTATTTTAACTTTTTTGCGCCAATTCTATGGTTTAAATTGATGATCAGAAAAGGTTGGTTATGGCAAACGAGAATAATAAGTCACCTCACATCCTCAACACTTCCAGTAACCTGTTGGGATTTTGCCTGATAGTACTCACCTCCATTAAGGTCGCACATTTTAATCAGGTCACTATTATCGATGATATTACTGGGATTGCGGCTATTTTGCTGACGGGCAGCTGTATTTTATCTTTTCTGTCGATGCGCTCGAAACAACGAAGGAGGAGTGAAAAACTGGAGGAAGCTGCCGATTACATCTTCCTCCTGTCTTTGGTATGCATTAGTGTAACGATTATTATCGTTTCATTTGATCTGCTGGCTTAACAGCTTATTTTTTGTCTTTAATACGGTAAGAGTAACCCAGTACTACTACACCTGCACCGGTGTTGTTTTCACCGTTTTTGGTGTCTTTCTGGATTTTCACGAAACCATAGTTGCCACCGCCTTCTACGAAGATAGCGCTTCTGCTGTTGACGTGGTACGCCAGGCCCACATGACCGGAAATGCCAAAGTTGGCTTTCTTCAGCTCATCCTTGATATTCTCGGTATGGTTGAAGTCCGCTGACGGGATGATAGGTTGTGTGTGCGCATCATCCAGGAAAATCGGGCTGGTACCGCTGGTTTCATTCTTACCGTCCAGCAGGAAGCTCACAAATGGACCGGCAGCTACATACAGGTCCCATTTAGGACTAAAGCCGAAATGGTATTTAGCCAATATCGGCACCATCAGATAATTGAATTTGGCCTTGTTATCATAGGTAGCGTACAAATACTGTGGCACAGGCTGCCCTTGTTGTTGAAAGAACCCTGCCATTTCCGGTGTCGGTGTAAATCCCTGGTTACCGTCTTTTTTACCGCCCTGTGCAGAATACCTGATTTCAGGCTGGATGGAAAAACGTTTGGTGATATGAAACTCTGCATGTATGCCGGCGTCCAGCCCCAGTCTGGAGCTCCAGCCGCTATTAATAGGATTGGAAGAATTGCCCGAAGTCAGATTAGGGATACTTAAACCAGCCTTTGCACCGAGATCAATTTGTGCTTTTGCAACGAACGGAGAAAGCGCAGTCACTGCTACAACGGCAACGACTAAACGTAATTTTTTCATAAGGTTTTGTTTGTAAAGAGAATAGTTTCCCGGTAGCATTCCATACCGGTTAATCATATAAAGCTACGACTATACGATTAAATACAAACAATATTTTTGTTAATCACCCAGACAGGCCAGAATGGCATCCACTACGCTACGGGTATCTTCCGGGTATCTCACAGGCACACAAGGGACGTCAGAAGCCAATTTATCAAGTAATGACTATATATTCGTCTACCTAATCAACCACAAGTAGCCTATAAATTCATTTGCCCCATATAATCCTTAAACCACCGGAAACCGTAAATCCCTGCCGCACAGCTCCATTAAACTGTGTTGTAGGTATTGTACCGTTAGTCAAATAGAGTTTATCGATTCCTTTTCCAGTTCGTTGATAATAATAGCTGGCTCCTGCATAAAGCGAAATGATAGGCTTTAAATGATACCACAACTGTGCTTCATTGCTCACCCCAGCACCATTTGCCCAATCTTCGAAACTTAAAGGATGCTGAAAAGTATTTACCAGATTCCAATTTGCTTCGCCATGAAACTTCAGCTGTTGGATCGCAAAGTTATCATTAACTTCCATTTTTTTAGATAACTTAAGCACTGTGGACAGTCCAACAGAAAAACCTTTCCAATTTGTAAAATAGGTGGATTGTACTCCTTTTGGAGCATCCAGCATGTATAAGCATTGTTGGTGGACGATATACCCGACCGCTGGCATCAATGTAAATATCGGTGAGCAAACAATCTGGTAACCCGCATGAACATTGTAGGCCCGGAGGCTTCCTTTATTGGCACTAAAATAACCACTATAACGATTTTCTGTTCGATTGTTTCCCAAATAGTCAGCATCAGATACTTCCCCTCCGACAATAAGGGTGTGTTGGTAGCCGGCGACCAGGGTCAATTGATTCCAGACCGTCCAACGCGTACGCCCCCCCACAAATAGGCCTCCTGTTTGCATCCATTTTAGTTCCGAATAGATATTAGGATTTTCACCCAAGATATTACCGGCTATTGACCAATCAAAATTCTCACGCTGATAGCCAGTAGAAAGTTCAAAGGCGAATGGTTCGCGTAATTGAGCTCTAACAGAACAACAATTCATGCCAATAAGTAAAAGAAAAAGGTATTTCATATTATAATGAAAGCGCACCACAAATGTGGCACGCTTTATATTTCAAAAAAAAATTATAACATTGAAATAGATCGCTACCACGGCCAAGTATCATTCAGCGGCTGAAACCCGTCCGATGGAAGGGATATGTAGTAGATCCAGAAAGGAGGAGTATTAAACCCTCCTTTCGTATGTACGTAAATATCTTTTAGAATACGTACAGTATTCTGACCCGCGGGTATTTTTACAGTTCCCTTGAAGTATTGAAACTTCTCCCATCCCTCATAATCTATATAGCTTGGCGGTGTAGGTTGTGTCGTCATTGACATTGCATACGTTATGGTGATCTCTTTGGTAGTAGCTTTCAAAGTTCTCTTATCCCTATCATACAACTTAATATAAACATCCGCTTGCTTTTGGTCATCTCCAGGCCAGCGAAAGTTATCATAAACAATCCTAGCGTACACCTCGTCCAACAGCACTACTGCGTTGTCTTTTAAATACTGATTGGTATAAGTCTTAACAGCTTCTTTTTTGAGAGGATCATCGATAAATTCATAAAGAGGAATTAACCCATCACGGCCAAAATCAACCAACTCCGCATTATCTACCGACGAACTGGCCTGCCAGTCCTTTATATTCACCTTTGGAACATCTGCACCAATGGGTATATCACCCATGAGACTCTTAGAGGGTTCTCCACCATATGTTTTATAATGAAGGCTCTGCTTAAAATTGGACTTCACAGAACTATCACTATATCCTGCATTCACGCCGGTATTTATACTAAAAACCTTTCCAACACTAATATCAACGCCAGCCTCGGCAGCCTGCGCTCTGTTACTTTTGTCGGTCTGTGAACGGTATAAGATTTCCAACTTCGCCCCCAAGATGATATCTGTCAATACGTGAGTACCATACTTTTTAATGATGGTTTGAGGCGTACCATTGTTAACATCATATATAAAAGTAGAATGCAGGTATTTTTTAAGAAGATCTATATCTGCGTTGATCTTGACTCTTTTCTGTTGGACAACCAGATCAAAACTGCTGTAAACATACTTAGAAGAAAATGCATCACTATTTGAATATGACGCCGAGATAGAACCTTTGAAAAGCCCAACACCCACGGAGGCATTTACCTTTAAAGATTTCTTTTTAAGATAAGATTCTGCATCTTCGCCAGCAGTTAAAGTACCTTCTTGTCTACTGGACAGATCCCATTCCACGCGTGTTGGATAATCTCTCCTAAGGGCATCTGCGTCAAAAACAGCGAATGTGGACGCGCTAGAATTCGCGTATTCGCCAGTAACATCGTAACCGTAACCTAGAAGGTCGTTTTTACCGTCCCCAGCTGACCGCGCCTTAGTTGGGCTAACATCATCACTATTTCCCTTAATATCTTTTTTGCAGCCATAAAAGGTTGATAGGGAAATCATGCCAGCTACTGTAATCAATTTAAAAGCAGTACGGAACCGAGGTTTTCGATTGAGAGTTTGCATGGTAATTGAGGATAAAATATTGGTAAAATAATTGTTTGGGTTAATAACTACGGGTTATGTAGCGTGGCAAATATAGGTGAATCTACTATTATTCAAATTGTCGAGTACAAAAATGTAAACTAATAAAGTATCAGGGAAACAAACTAGTTAACCCTTGAACCAATTACCAGATTAGCTCCAAATTATTGGCAGTTTTTGCTGTTTAATTCTTCAACTTGGACTATGGATTTAAAATATAGATAGCATACAACACGTTACAAACAATATTTTTGTTAATCACCCAGACAAGCCAGAATGGCATCTACTACCCTCCGGGTATCTTCAGGGTCTCTCACCGCCACACAGCGAACGCCGGCCTGTAACGCAGGATAGTCGTTTCCCCCTTCAAACAGGGCATCTCCTACAAACAACATCTCTTCAATGGCAACATGCAACGTATCGCGCAACTTACGGATACCATATGCTTTGTCTATACCTTCTTTCGTAATATCAACAGACGTCATGCCACCGAGATTAACCGCAAAACCGGGAATCAATTTATCAAGTATCTGCTGAATTTTCTTCCGTTTGGTAAAATCAGGGTCCCAGCTTTTTTTGGCATCTACCGGCGCTTCCTGTCCCAACGCTGACCACGTGATCTGGCTGCCACGGTCTTCGATCTGTTCACCCCAGGTTTTTTCTACTGCATAACCCGCTTCACTGATTGCCGCTTGCAGGGATTGAATAATTTTTGTTTTTTCTTCTTCCGTGAAATTTTCTGCATACAGCAACTGCCACGATTGCTGGTAATGATAAAACTGCGTGCCACAGGTAGGCAATATATACAGCACTGTCAAACGTGCTTCCGGTGGTAACAACCGCAGCACCTGTTTTTCAAACTGCTCCCATTTACCACCGGAAATAATGGCTACCTGCGTTATCTGTGTCAACCGTGCCAACAGAGCAGCCATTCCTTCATCAACGGCCGACTTGCTCACTGCCAGGGTCCCATCGAGGTCAAACACGATCAACTTTTTCATGCTGCAATAGTTTACGCGATTTTTCCAACACGTTGTCTACTGTAAATCCATAGTGTTTGAACAACTCTTTTGCCGGCGCGCTGGACCCGAAATGAGAGAGACCGATCATCACTCCTTTTTCGCCGGTCCATTGCTCCCATCCCTCCGGCGAACCAGCTTCTATGGCCACACGGGCTTTCACTGCCGGCGGCAATACATGTTGCCGGTAGCTTTCCGGTTGTTCGCTGAACAATTCCCAGCTCGGCATACTGACCACCCTGGCATCAATATCTTCCTCCCACAGCTTCTGCTGAGCGTCCAGCGCCAGCTGCACTTCTGAGCCCGTAGCTATTAGTATCAATGCAGGTTGGTCTCCTTTCTCCTTTGACAGGATGTAAGCGCCCTGCTGTAAACCACGGGCAGACCCCGACTTGCTGCGATCGGCAATGGGCAGTTTCTGCCGCGTTAACACGAGCATAGTGGGGCCTTTGGTGCGGGCAATAGCTGTATGCCAGGCCCAGGCTGCCTCATTGGCATCTGCCGGCCTTATCACACAGAGATGCGGCATAGCGCGCAGCGATGCCAAGTGTTCCACCGGTTGATGCGTGGTACCATCTTCTCCCAATCCGATACTGTCGTGCGTCATCACATAAATCACAGGCAGCTCCATGATACAGGCCAACCGGATAGCGGGCCTCGCATAGTCCGTAAAAATGAAGAAGGTGGCAGCATAAGCCCGTACACCGCCGTGCAACTGTAATCCGGAGCTGGCAGCACACATCACATGTTCGCGTATGCCCCACGCAATATTGCGGTTTTCATAATGTTCCTTACTAAAGTACCCGGATGATTTGATCAACGTAAGCGTGGACGGCTCCAGGTCCCCGCTGCCTCCCAACAGCCAGGGCAGCTTGTCCGCCACTGCATTGAGGAACGCGGAAGAGATTTCCCGCGTAGCTTTGGGGCCATCTTCAGGTCTGTACACCGGTACGCCTTCGTCCCATCCGTCAGGTAATGTCTGGGAAACATACTGCTGCAACAGCGCATATTCTCCCGGATACCTGTTTTGATAATCTTCCATCAGCTTATCCCATGATTGTTCGGTATCCTTCCCTTGTTCAATGAGCTTTTTCATATATACCCTCACATCCTCCGGCACCCAAAAGTCTTCATCTGGTGGCCAGCCATAAAATTCTTTGGTCAGCTTTATTTCATCAACACCCAGCGGAGAGCCGTGCGCTTCGGGCGTATCCTGCTTATGCGGAGCGCCATACCCGATATGCGTACGCAGCAGGATCATAGAAGGCTTGTCTGTCACCGCTTTCGCGGCGGCAAAAGCGTCTGATATGGCTTTCAGATCGTTGCCTTTGTCGCCCAGGTCCTGCACATGCCAGTGATATGCCTCAAACCGTTTAGCCACATCATCGGAATAAGTCAGCGATGTATTACCTTCTATCGTGATATGATTATTATCATACAAACATATGAGTTTACCTAAACCCAGATGGCCCGCCACGGAAGCGGCTTCGTGGGAAGCGCCCTCCATCAGGTCCCCATCACTACAAAAAACATAGGTGTGATGGTCAATAATCGTTATATCGTCTTTATTAAAAATAGCGGCCAGATGCGCTTCGGCCATGGCCATCCCCACGGCGGTCATAATACCCTGCCCCAGCGGCCCGGTAGTGGTTTCTATGCCCGGTGTAAGACGGTATTCCGGATGCCCCGGTGTATTACTGCCCCACTGCCGGAACGCCTTGATATCATCCAGCGAAATATCATAACCGGTGAGATGTAATACCGCATATTGTAGCATCGAAGCGTGGCCATTGGACAACACAAACCGGTCGCGGTTAAACCAGTCCGGCTTCCGGGGATTATAACGCAGGTGCTCCGTCCACAACACAAATGCCGCCGGCGCCAGTGCCATCGGCGTGCCTGGATGCCCTGAATTCGCTTTCTGTACCGCATCCATTGCGAGGCAACGAATGGTGTCAATACACTTTTCTTCGATGGTCATTGCTTTCATGATATGCTTTTTAGTGGAGATAGTAGGTAAGCAAAGCCACAAATAAGGTACCAACTGACGTAAATCATCCGCCGGCTGACTGGTATCATTTACCACCCCTGAAGACCGGGGTACTTTTGTGTTGTCAAAACAATGATCCTAACCACTAAAAATATTCAACGATGAAACAGACATTCAGAAAAGAACACGACTTCCTCGGAGAAAGAAAAATAGACGACACCGTATTTTATGGTATCCAAACTTTGAGGGCCATAGAAAACTTCCATATCACCGGCATTCCCGTTTCCCGCGAACCGGTGTTCATCAAAGCACTGGGCTATGTTAAAAAAGCTGCGGCCATGGCCAATATGGAACTGGGCGTACTGCCCCGCGAAATAGGCAAGGCTATTATGAAAGCCAGCGACCGGCTCATCGCCGGTGAACTGACAGACCAGTTCCCCACCGATATGATCCAGGGCGGCGCCGGCACCTCTGTGAACATGAACGCCAATGAGGTCATCGCAAACGCAGGACTGGAATACATGGGCCATCCCAAAGGAACTTATGAATACCTGCATCCCAATAATCATGTCAACTGCTCCCAGAGCACCAATGACGCCTATCCTACCGCCATGCGCATTGCATTGTACCTGAAAGTCAATGACCTGTTGACTTCCATCGACCTGCTGCAAAAGTCTTTCGGTAAAAAAGGAAATGAATTTGCCAACGTGCTCAAAATGGGCCGTACACAGCTGCAGGACGCAGTGCCTATGAGCCTCGGCGCTGAATTCAACGCTTTTGCCACCACACTGCGGGAAGACATACAACGCCTGCGCGAAATACAGGCGCTGCTGACAGAAGTCAATATGGGCGCTACCGCCATCGGTACCACCATCAATGCACCGGCTGGTTATCCGGAACTGGTGACCCAATACCTGGGCCAGATCACCGGACTGCCGATTGTACTGGCTACCGACCTCGTGGAAGCTACTTCCGATACCGGCGCATTTGTATTGTTGTCCGGCATGCTGAAACGTACCGCCATAAAAGTGTCCAAGATATGTAATGACCTGCGGTTGTTATCTTCCGGACCACGGGGAGGGCTAAACGAAATCAACCTGCCACAACTGCAACCCGGCTCCTCTATTATGCCAGGCAAGGTAAACCCGGTTATTCCGGAAGTGGTGAACCAGACCGCGTATTACGTGATCGGCAGCGACCTTACCATCACCATGGCCGCAGAAGCAGGCCAGCTACAGCTCAACGTGATGGAACCGGTAATCGGCTTCAGCCTGTTCAATATGATCACCTACCTGCAACACGCTTTTGATACGCTCCGCCTCAAATGTGTGGACGGCATCACTGCCAACGCAGATGTTTCCAAAGCGATGGTGATGAACAGCATCGGCATCGTGACAGCACTGAATCCGTTACTGGGTTATGAAACCTGCGCCGCCATTGCAAAAGAAGCCTTAAAAACCGGCAAAACCATTCATCAGATAGTAGTAGAAGAGAAAGGATATATTACAGAAGAACAGTGGAATGATATCTATTCTTTCGAGAACATGATCCATCCACATGGTATTTACACAAAAGCATAACTAAAAAAAGAAAACCCGGGAACGTTACTGTTCCCGGGTTTTCTTTTTTTATAGCCAGATCTTATTTGATCTCTTTCAGCATTTCTTTCACAGCAGTTTCCAGCTGATCATCTTTGCCGGCCAGGAAATCCTCATAACGCAGCGGCACGCGGATATCCGGTTCCACTTGCAGGTTTTCTGTAGGACGGCCTTCTTTACCGATGGTAGCGATCATCGGAATACCAAATACCAGCGTAGGATCTATTTGTGTTTCCCACCATACGGCAGTACCGGTACCCGGAACAGGCATACCAATCAGTTTACCCAGTTTACCCTGTTTGTAAACGTAAGGGAAGATAAACGCGTCGCTATAGTTGCCTTCGCTCATCAGCACACAGCTGGGGCCTTGCCATTGGCCTTGTGGTTCACCGCCCTTCAGCAGGTTGCCCTGAGGTGCAAAGTCCAGGTATTTTTTACCGCTGAGGAAGTTGTACAGATCATCGTGCAGCCATCCGCCGCCATTGAAACGGGTATCTACGATCAGCGCCTGTTTGCCTCTGTTTTTACCCATTACTTCATCGTATACGGAGCGGAAGCTGGCGTCGTTCATGCCTTGTACGTGTACGTAGCCTACTTTACCACCACTGAGTTTGTCCACCAGCTTACGCATGTTGTTCACCCAGCGTTTGTACATCAGGCCACCTTCTTCGCCGCGGCTGATGGGTTTCACGGTTTCTTCGTAGTGTTTGCCATCAGCATCAGTGAAGCTGATCAGTATATTGTGGCCAGCTTTGCGGTTGAGCTGTTCTGCCCAGTCTCTTTTAGCAGTCACCGCTTCTCCATCAATTTTATCGATGACAGCGCCGGCTTTCATTTTGCTGCCAGCCCTGTCAAACGGACCACCGGCAATGATTTCGTCTACTTTCAGTCCGTCTTTGGTGAAACGTTCGTCAAACAGCAGACCGAGGGAGGCAGTAGCATCGCCATCAGGGCGCATAGGAGAATAACGGCCACCGGTGTGGGAACCGTTCAGCTCACCCAGCATTTCGCTGAGCAGTTCCTGGAAGTCGTAGTTGTTGCTGATATGCGGGAGGAAACGGGCATAAGCATCGCGGTACATTTTCCAGTCCATATTGCGGATGGTAGGATCATAGAATTTCTCTTTCACCTGTTTCCATGCGTGGTCCAGGATATAAGCGCGTTCTCCGGCCTGGTCCAGCAGCATTTCAGAACTGATGCTGATAGGCGTGATTTTGCCGGAAGCAGCATCTACTTTTACCACACTGCCTCTGTTGCTCACAAAGAGAGAGTTGCCATCTTTGCTGAGTTCAATGCCACCAGGTGTACCACCCAGTTTAGCGAGAATTTTGGTATCACCGGTGCGGGGTTCTGTTACCCACAGATCGTATCCTTTTTCAAAAGCAGCCGTGTAATACAGCTTGCTGTTGTCTTTGCTCATCACATAATCGCTGATGGAAGCACTGTTGATGGTAAGGCGTTGCTGGCGGTTGTCCAGGTTATTGAAATCCGGACGGAAATCTTTTTTCGCGGCAGCAGTATCTTTTTTCGCAGCAGTGTCTTTACTACCTTTTTTAGCGTTGTCTTCCTGGTCTTTCAGGAGATTAAATTCATCTTTAGACAGTTTGTATTTGTCGAAAGTTTCCTGATCGAAGAACACGGCGTAGATATCTGTTTCGCGGCTGCCCTGGCGTGCCAGTGATTTGCGGCCTTCGCGGCTGCTTTCCCAGGTCATCATTTTACCATCGGCGCTCCATTTAACATTGCCTTCGCCGAAACCGCTGTTGATAGGTCTGATAGGCTCACTTTTACCGTCAACAGGAATGATGGTGGCATTGCTGGTGAAAGCATATCCTCCCTGATCTTCCACTACCACCCATTTGCTGTCGGGGCTCCAGGAGAAAGTCCAGTCGCCATCGGAATAGGAGTGGTTGTGGCCTTTAGGCAGCAGCACGCGGCTTTTGCCGGAAGCGATATTGAATGCTTTCAGGATGTTACGGTCTTCCACATACGCTATTTCTTTTCCATCGGGGGAGAACAGCGGCTGGAATTCTTCCGCAGCGGTAGCGATGAGTGGCTCTTCCTTCAGCACGGTGGCGGCGAAGAAATAAGGCTCTTCTTTACGTTCGATGGTGCTTTGGTAGATATCCCAGTTGCCGTTACGTTCAGCGGCATATACGAGGCGTTTGCCATCGGGGGACCATTGCACCATTCTTTCCTGTTGTGGTGTGTTGGTTACTCTTTTGGTCATGTTGCCTTCCACGCTGGTCACAAATACTTCACCACGGGCGATGAAAGCCATTTGTTTACCATCGGGGCTCATCGCAAATTCAGTCACGTTACCGTTTACCGGCAGTGGCTTCTGTATACCGTTGCGACCATCGTTGAAGATGCGCACGTTTACTTTTTGCGGTTTATCGCCTTCTTTCAGCGTATATATTTCACCGTTATAGGTGAAGCAGAAAGTATTATTAGCGGAGCGGGACAGGTGACGTACCGGATGTTTATCAAAACGGGTCAGCGGTTCCATTTTATTTTTATCTGCCAGCGATGATTTGAAGAGGTTCTGGGAGACACCGCCTTTTTCACTCAGGTAGTAGATGTTGTTATCACTGCCAAACAGCGGCTCACGGTCTTCACCATCAAAGGAAGACACCTGCTGATAGCTGTTTTTGTTGATGTCATACACCCAGATATCGCGGGTAACGGAAGACACGTGGTGTTTACGCCAGGGATCTTCATAACCTTTGCGGTCCTGGAAGATGATCTGATCACCTTTGCTGTTGTAGCGGGCAAATTCAGCACCGGCAGCGCTGACCAGTACAGGGCGGCCACCTGTTACCGGAACGGTGTACAGGTTGTCGAACAACCGGTAGCTAAACCGGATGCTCATGGCAGGGGCATTACGCCCGGCGCCGAAAAGCACCTGTTTATTGTCTGGTGTAAAATCGTAGGGGTAATCCGCACTGCTGTTGCTGGTAAGCCTTACAGGCGTACCACCTTCCGCAGGCATGACAAAAACATCGAAGTTACCGTAACGGTCACTCGCAAAAGCGATGTATTTGCCGTCGTGGCTCCAGACAGGCATCATGTCCTGTGCCTCATGAATGGTAAGGGGGACAGCAACGCCGCCGTTAGCGTCTACGCGGTAGATATCTCCTTT
Source organism: Chitinophaga fulva (assembly GCF_012927205.1). Lineage (GTDB taxonomy): Bacteria > Bacteroidota > Bacteroidia > Chitinophagales > Chitinophagaceae > Chitinophaga > Chitinophaga fulva. The sequence goes on along the minus strand of NZ_JABBGC010000004.1, from coordinate 1,017,427 downwards.
ATATCCAAAGGCGATGGTCTTCCCATCCGGGGAGATGGCAGGGTAACGCAGCCAAAGCGCGTTCTCCTGGGCATAGGTGACAGTGGCCATCAGCCAGGCTGCACAGGTGAAAAGCAGTTTCTTCATAAGCTTTAAAAGCGATTTGTTGTTTGGTCAGTACAGCAAAATAAAAAAAAGCAGGGGGAGTTCTTTCTAATTAATGATAAATGGCACATTCGGGTGATGGTCAGTGGTAGGCGATTTCCTCCAGCCTGCCGGGTTGCTGCAGCGTGATACTACTGCCCTTGATGGCAATCAGCTTTTCACTACGAAATTCGCTCAAAGTACGTATCAGCGATTCGGTGGCGGTACCGGCCAACGCGGCCAGTTCATCGCGGGCAATGTCAATGGTATAGTAGGCGGAACGGTCTACCTGGTATTTGTTGCGCAGGTGTATCAGCGCACTGGCCACTTTTTTGCGTAATGTATTGTACGCGATGCCCAGCAGGCGCTCCTCTTTTTCCGTGACGTTACGGGCCAGCAGGCGAACAAAACGCTGTATGATCAACGGACTGTGGTCAAACAACGCGATGGCGTCATCTTTAGGGACCAGGGCTATTTCGGCGTCTTCCATCACCACGGCGGTGGCTTTGTAGGTTTCTTCTTCCAGCAGGGCGATGTAACCGAAAAAATCACCGGTACTATACAATCCGATCACCAGGTCTTTCCCGTCTTCATGGGTCTTGACGGTCTTCACTTTACCCGACAGGATGTAATACAGGTAACGCGGCGTACCGCCTTCCCGGTATATCTCCTCATGGGCGGCCGCCCGGATGGTATTGCGGTCTTCCAGGAAGCGGGTGATCACGGACTTAAAATCACTTTCCGTTTCCGGCCGATGCGAATGGAGCAGCTCTTTTCTCTTTAGCCGGTTCACGATCGTCTGTACCAGATCGTGGCTGGTATAGGGTTTCACCAGGTAGTCGTCTGCCCCCTGGTTCATCGCTGTACGGAAAGCATGTGGTTCGTACTTGTCTGCCAGCAAGATAAAAGGTACCGGTTGAAAACGCGGGTCCTGCCGCAGGATGTCCAGTACCGCCAGCCCGTCGGTGCCCTCCATGGCCATTTCGCAGAGTACCAGGTCCGGCAGGTGCAGGCGGGCTGTTTCAATGCCGCTTTTGCCACCGGAGGCCGACAGCACTTCATAGCCCTGTAACAGCAGCATTTCGCGTATAGCCGTGGCCGCAGCTTTTTTGGTCGAGATCAGTAATATGGTATGCATACAGTTTGTTTAACAACTGATGCCCGGCATTGTTATGCTAAAAAATTTTATGGGGACCCTGTCCAAATTTCCGGCTGCCCATTCGTCATTGGACTAAAATACACTGATGAAAAAAGACAAATTCATTTATTGGGCCACAACTGTCGCTATTGCACTGATCTCTGCCGGTGGCGGGCTCGGACTGCTCACCTCCTCTTTTATGATCCAGACTGTTGACCTCATGGGATATCCCGCCTATTTCAGGGTGGAATTGGCCATTTTTAAGATTATTGGGGGAATTATGTTGCTACTGCCGGTATCACGGCGTATCAGGGAATGGGCTTATGCCGGTCTGGGCATCAACGTGCTATCTGCTTTCATTGCCTTTGCCGCTATACACGGCACGCCCGATCAATATATTTTTCCGGTAGTAGCGCTGGTGCTGTTGATTGTCTCTTATATCTATTTTAATAAAGTTAACACACAGACAGCTTCCATAGCATAATGTTACCCCGCAACCCCTGAAGGCGCTTTTAAGTAGTAAGCCATAAGGGGATGATTGTCTGTCCCCTCCCCGGGCTTTTCCGCCCGGGGTTAATTTGTTACCACCCCATATCTCCGGTTTATTTGTTTAAACATTTATTAATTTTATTTAATCACAAATCAATTTTATTAAAAATTGATTTAACTTTGTTTAACAATGAAACCGATAAAGAAATCCTTACCACTTTCCTGCCCAAGCTGTGCCTCACCGCTAAAAGTAACGTCTCTGGCCTGCGAAGCTTGCGACACCACTGTTTCCGGCAGCTTTGAACTACCGTTGCTGGCGCGCCTGTCGGCAGATGATCTGCAATTTGTGATTGACTTCGTAAAAAGCAGTGGCAGCCTGAAACTCATGGCGCAACAGCTGGGATTGAGTTACCCCACTGTGCGCAACCGGCTCGATGATATTATCGCCAACATAGAAAAAATTGAAAAAAATATAAAAACACCCTGATGAACACCTGGTTACTACGTCCGTTTACCTACATCGCTGGCAGCAAAGCTTTGCTAACCGGTTGGGCCATTATGCTGATTACTTCCGTGGTGGCTTACTTCAGTAAAACCCATTTCGATGGCGCCATCGATGCGCATGTTGGCGCCACTGTTTTGCCTTATTTTATTTATCTCCTGGAAGCGCTGATTGCCTGGGGATGTATGGTGCTGGCCTGTTATGCGGCTGCCGCCATATTTGCGCGTACCTCCTTCCGCCTCATTGATATTGCCGGGACCCTGGCCCTCGCCAGGGCACCGCTGCTGCTCATCGCACTGATCAACTTCGCCATGCCGGCAACAGTAGATCCCACTGCCATTAATCCGATGGTCATCGTATTGGCGCTGGTTTGCCTGCCTGTTTTTGTCTGGATGCTGGTGCTGATGTACCAGGCGTTCAGCATTTCCACTAACCTGAAAGGCACCAAAGCGGTGATCATCTTTATCGCTGCGTTGTTGGTAGCGGAAGTAGTCTCCAAAGTATTGATGCACTTTACCTTTCCGCTGATGATATCCTGATAAAAAAAACGATATGAAAAGAATTTGTTTACTGACAACCCTGCTGCTGTCTTTTTCCCTGGAGATGATAGCGCAGGCTGATTACCCCACTGCGGCAGCAAAAGTTCAACGTTACTACAACCGGCAGCAGGCCGACAGCCTTTATGGCATGTTTGGCAGCACCATCAAATCCATGCTGCCTCCGGACCAAACACGGGCCATGCTTTCACAGCTGCAAAATCAACTGGGCGATATGATGCAGCTCACCCCTACCGGCGGCGATGCCAGCTATCAAACATGGAAAGCCGATTTCGCCAAAGGCACCCTGACGATGATCCTTGCACTGAATACCAGCAATCAAATGGAAGGATTCCGCTTTGTGCCTTACCAGGAGAAAAAAGCCGCAGAAAATGATGTGGACAACTACAACCTCACGACTGCTGATGCCACCATCCACGGTACGCTCACCCTGCCTGTGAGCAATGGCCCGGTGCCGGTAGTACTGCTCATCGCCGGCTCCGGCCCTACCGACCGTAACGGCAACAACAACATGGGCCTGAAAACCAACGTCTACAAAATGCTGGCGGAAACGCTTCAGGCAGATGGCATCGCCTGTGTGCGGTACGATAAAAGAGGCGTGGCGGCCAGTGCCACCGGTAAACCGGAAACGGATATTTCGTTTGAAGGTACCGTCAACGATGCTGCAGGTTTTATCAAAATGCTGAAAGCTGACAAACGTTTTTCCCGCGTCATCGTAGCGGGCCACAGCGAAGGATCTATGATCGGTATGCTGGCGATACAACGCAGCGCCGCAGATGAGTTCATCTCCATTGCCGGTGCAGGTGAACCGATTGATGTCATCCTGCAAAGACAACTGGGCGCACAGTCACCTCCTTTGGCGGCTAAAGCGAAAAGCATGCTGGACAGCCTCAAACAGGGACACAAGGTGGTGAATACAGAACCCGCATTACAGGGATTGTTTTACCCGGCAGTACAACCTTATATCATGTCGTGGGTAAAATATGATCCGGAGAAAGAAATCGGTAAATTAAAAATCCCTATACTGATCATACAAGGCAATACAGATGCACAGGTAAGTGTAAATGATGCTAAGCACCTGAAACAGGGCGCTCCTGCTGCTCAACTGAAAATAATCGATCAAATGAACCACGTGCTGAAAGTGGCCCCCGCCAGCGGTGGTGTCAACGATATCACGTATGCAGACCCCAGCAAGCCGTTGAGCACACAATTTGTGAAAGAAGTGGAAAGCTTTATTAAAAGTAAGTAATCCTATTTTTCACGGGAACTGCGTTTACGCATCTCCTCAAAAAAAGGCGTCCTTCTTTCTTCTACACATTTCAAAGCATACAGGTACAAGGCAGCTGACCATGACTGCCAGTTCTGCCCTTTAGGTAAGCCATTCTGCGCGCGCAGCCATTCGTTGAACCCATACTCCAGTGACTGCGCGTGCGACGGCTTCACCGCATGCGCCAACGCCAGCAGTTTCTTTTCCGCCAACTGATATTTTCCTACCGCTACCAACGCAGCAATATATACGCCGCAGACAAAAGGCCATATACCACCATTGTGATAATCACCGGGCATATTAAATTCCTCGTCACGCTTCCGCCAGTCAGGGTCTCCGGGTTGCACGTAGGGGAAAAAATTAGGCGGCAGTTCGGATGCCAGGTCACCTTTTTCCCGCATCACGCCACACTCTGTTTCAATCCACGCTATCATCCGCTCTGCTCTCGACTGGGAAGCAATGCCTGTCAGGATAGCGAGACTATTGCCCAACAGATCAAACCGTTCGCTGCTATAAATCTTGTAAGACCAGCAGGCATAGTAAGGTTTGTTTTTTACGGTGAGACCTTCATGTACATGCCGGTGCATGACGTTGCTGGTAATGGTAAAATGCCGCATCTCCTGCAAAAACGCGTCGGCACGCTGATGCCGGTCAAACATGCGCAAGCCGGCATACACGAGCGTATTGACATACAATCCATACCCCAACACCCATTGTTCATCGCGCCAGTCGCTGGTAGGCAATTGCGCCACCAGCAGCCGGTCGGAAGGGCTCTGGTAATACAGCCACGCGAGCGCTTTCTCTGCTGCTTCCTGCAAAAAATCTGTTTCACCTGTAAGCTGCCGGTAAATACTGATCCCTACCAGGAACAACGGCGTAGTGTCACTGGCGCCCAGGTTTTCCGGGTCATGTGCCAGTGAAGGGATATGCCCGTGCTCCGTCTGGTTATGCGCCAGCACATCCAATACCTTACGCATGCTGACGATCAGTTGTTCATCGCCGGAAACGGCGATACCAAAGAACGTAAACACCATGTCACGGGTGTACGGTTCCGGATATGCCCAGCCGGCAGTTCGTGGCAAACCCGCATGGGGCCCGCGGCGGTTGTGATGCAATACCTCCAGCGCGGCTTTTCTGGTCTGCTCAACCTCTTCGGTAACGGTATACGTTTTCATACAATACCCAGTTTTTCATGTACGATCTGCAAAAAACGACTGGCCACCACGCGGTAGTCAAAGCGTTGTTTTACACGCGCCCTGCCAGCGGCTCCCATCTGTATCCGTAAGTTCTTATTGACCAGTAGCTCACCAAGATGTACGGCAATATCTGTGGCATTGGCGCGGTAATCTACCGTACGGGGCGTATCAAACACCACTGTGCGACGCCCGTCAAAACCGGATTCAGTACCTACCTCTACTTCCTTCAACACCACTTCACTGGCCACACCGGCCAGCAGCGCTGTTTCCCCATGCACCAGCGTATCCAGCATGCCCATCGCCCGGAGGCTCACCACCGGCTTGCTACAGGCGCCGGCTTCTACCTGCGTCATACCAAAACCTTCCAGCCGGGAAGGCGCCGCATAGATATCACAAGCACCTATCAGATATGGCATGAAGTTGCGCGAAATTTTATACTGCGTATAAATCACCTGCTGATCTATGCCCAATTGTCTGGCCAGCTGCATATCTGCTTCATTCTGATAATCGGTGCGCTCCTGTGGCCATACCTTGCAGACATATTTCCATGGCGGCATTTTCCCGTTGAGCTGCGCCAGCGCATGCATCACTTCCTGCGCGCCTTTAGAGGCAGCGTCACCACCGATGGTAAGTATCATCAGCTCATTGTCGCGGATACCCAGTGATTCGCGTACAGCGGCCACTTTAGGATCGGAAGCACTAAAGGGACGGAAGCTGTCCGTGTCACAGCCAACGGGCAGCACTTCAATATTACGGCCGCTGATGCCATCACGGACGTACATGTCTTTTACCCAGTTGGAGGTGACCAGTATCAGCGGCAGTGTATTCAGCACGTCCTGGTAATTGGCGATATAACCGTCGGCTACCAGCCAGGGCACAGCGGTACAACCAAAATGCTGCGGATGCAGCACCAGTTGCGGGATATAACCCCAGTAGCCTACGCCCGTGACCACATCCGGTTTAAACCAGCGGTAGTACCATTCTTTTTCCTGGTTGGATTCATAATGTACAGCATGAACATCCACGCCCAGTTCTTTCAGGCCTCTGTATAGCAGGTCTCCCTGTGTGGCCAGTCCGCCGGGGCCGGCCGGATAATCGTATAACACAAGTACTTTCATGGCAGGATACGGTTTCTGTTCAGCCATTGTGCCGCCTCCGCTACCGTGCTGAACGTCCGGAACGCTTCTGCGGAAGGGGTGATCTTCGCTTCCCAGCTATCGTGACTAAATCCATATATATCGGTGATGATGTTTTTTTTCTGCTGATAGATGTCCGGTGACAACGGCAGGTATATATCTGCCGTGGGGTCTGCCAGCGGAAAATGGCTGCGACTGTCATCGTCATAAGCAAAGTACCAGAGCTCCGGTGATGACAGCTGCTGTTGTTCCCACAGTTGAAACACCGCTTCGCTGACTTCCTCATGCCGGCGGTGCCTGGTATATTCTCCGGCAATATTGTGGGTAATGATCAGGTCAAACTGTGTATATGGCAACAGTTGCAGTACCTGTTCCGCCACAGCCGGAATGGGCAATGGTGTTTGTTCCGGCCCGTCGTCCATATCTGCCATGCTTCCGGTGGCGCCCAGCGCCTGCATTACAGCAGCAAAGCGGGGGGCCCTGTCGGCATCGTTTGCCCGGCAGATACAGGCCACAAAACATTCCCACTCAGGATGGCTCAGCAGCGTGCCACCTGCCCACAATGTTTCATCGTCCGGATGGGCCACTATCACGGCCACCTTTTTCTGTATAGCGGATCGCATGGTTTATCAGGATGTGGTATACCGGTGAGCAAGGCATCAAGAAACGTACCCGAACGGCAGGGGATGACCATTGTTTCATCACGATCATACAACTATCATGTTAACATTCCGTCATACCGGGATTTTTCCCGATAACATTTGATTAACCAACCCTTAATCATATTGAATTTAATTTTGTCGTAGAAATTCCTATTTGGTTAGGACATCTACCATAACCGAAAACCAACCAACCCTGTGGTTCAACCCTTAGTGTATGAACGAGAACCAACCGCTTTCCGCTGATACCGGGAAACTGCAACGTTATGCAGCCATAGCCGCCTTTCTCGATGAGAGACTGGACAATATGCTTCGACGGGGAGAACTGACCACACTCTCACTAGATAAGTTAACAGTCGCACCCCTGACAGATGCAGCGCAATGGTACCCGCAGGCAGCGGAACAACTCAGCCTGATATGCGATACACCGGCAACAGACCGTCTGGAAGATGGATTATTCCACCTGCCCGTGGAGGAAGCCCACTCTTCCCTGTTCCGTTTCCCCCTGCCGGCCACTGTGCCGCCTTTTTACCCGCCAGCGGTGCATAACCGGCCATCAGTCCCACCCACACCGGACCAGGTGCCCCGCTGGCTTTCCCTGGTATGTGAACAACTATTGCCTTTACATGCCATCGTGCCACTGGCACAGAAAATCAAACAAAGTGCCGTTATCTGGTACATCAGGGGCAATAAAACTGGCATACAGATATGTATGTCCACCTTTCCACAAGCCATTCATTTCCGGTTCAATAAAACCCGGCAACATGCCTACTGCCGCAACAGAATAGTGAACCTCCCGATACTCCGGAACATTGTATTACATATACGCATTATATTTCGTATCTTGAAACTACACCCCGACGATGGTAAAGATGGCGATGTTGATAATATTCCGGTCATCAGGAATAATTATCACTAACCCACCAAACCGCCAATAATGCAGTTAAAAGAAAAAATCATCAAGCTGGCAAACGATGCCATCACCCGGATGGAAGCGCGTCCCGACAGAACTGAGGAAGACAACGATATACTGGAAATACTGCTGATACTTCGGGATGGGGCAGCAGAAATGAGTTCTGAAGAGGCGCTCGACCGATGGCTTGATTTTATGTGGAAAGTGCTGACTGATCTGGGATTCTCATATTGAAACAACGACCATGAACTTTGGAAAAGTCATTAAAACGCTGAGAGAGCAAAAACAACAGAATCAGCGCGATTTTGCTGATTACATTGGCATCAGCCAAACAAGCCTCTCTTTAATTGAAAGCGGGAAAACAACACCTACTGACGCGACCCTCGACAGGATCGCCGCCCGGTTCAATACCCGGAAAGCATTACTGGTAATGGCCGCCATTGAAACAGACAAGGACCTGCCACCCAAAACAAGAAAGCGGTTTAATGACCTGTTCCCCTCCTTTGAGGAAGACATCTGGTCGTTAATCTTAACGAAATAAAAACAAAAAGGAGTAGCCGGGGCGCTACTCCTTTTTACATCATATCTTCAGGCTGACTACCTCCCGATACGCGCCATGGTGACTGACCGACGCCGGACGAACACTTCCGGTATCCCTGATAAAAGGCACACCGTCTTCATCTTGCTGCAACGCTTCTGCCGGCTGCAGCTGGTAAACTACCTGTGTCCACCGGTGCGCCGATGCCACCGCCACTGTATGCAAACAACTACCACTCACCACTGTACGAAAAGGAAACTCCCTGTCACCATATCTGATGAAGCCTGTATCCGCATCGGAAAGCTGTACTTCATATTTCAGCGGTGCATATACCCGCTGCCGGGTATCCCGGTGAATGATCTTATACGCCGCTTCCTTGGCACTCCATAGCAACCATACCATCCGGTCCAGATCAGCGGCCTGCCCGATCAGTTGTTGCTCTGCCGGAGAGAACAGTTTATCGAGATATCCTCTTCTCCGCCAGTTGCTTTCCACAGCTGCCAGTTCCAGGTCTATCACATCATTGCCGATCATGGCGCCGCCAGCTTGTTTTCCACCACTTCCATCGCCGACCGTACATTGATCATCTTTTCCATAGAATCGTTATCGATCACGATATTGAATTTCTCTTCCACGTCCAGCACCACATCCACCAGGTTGGCCGAATTGATTTTGAGGTCACGAATAAAATCCGTGTCTTCATTCAGCGTAGCCAACGCTTCCGGATTTTTGGTATACGGCGCCACTACTTCCTTAATAGTAGTCATTAAAGCTGTTTTATCCATGATATCAGCGTTTGTATTTTTTAAGAATGATACAGGCATTTACATCGCCAAAACCAAAACTGGCCTTGGCAATTACCTGGAGGTCTTTATGTATCAGCTGCTGTGGTATTTTCTCCCGGGGCACAATAGCGGCAATCTCCGGGTGCAGGTCTTCACTGTTGATATTGGGAAACAGAAATCCCTGTTGCAGTTGTAGCACTGCCGCTACCAGTTCAATACTGCCAGATGCGCTCAGGCAATGTCCCACCAGGCATTTAAGCGCATTCAGGTAGGGGAACTGTTCCCCGCTCCTGTTGAGCGCCAGGCTCCAGTTGGTTACTTCCGCAGCATCTTTGCTCGTGGCCGTCAGGTGTCCGTTGATCGCGTCAATCTCATCCGGGTGAATACCGGCATCGCGCACCGCCTCCCGGATACAACGTTGCACCGCCTCGCTGTTAGGCGCCGTCATACTGCCTTCATTACGTTGACCGCCTGAGTTCACATGTCCGCCGGCGATCTCTGCATAGATGGGCGCATTCCTTTCCAGGGCGCTCTCCAGCGATTCCACCACCAGCGCGCCGGCACCCGCACCGGGCACAAAGCCGGTAGCGCTAGCGCTCATAGGCCTTGAACCTGCTGCCGGCCGGTCGTTGTTTTTGAAGGTGCATACCTTCATGGCATCAAAACCGCCCCATACATAAGGACCGCCGTCTGTAGTACTGCCGGCCAGTATCCGCCGGGCTTTGCCGGCACGTATGCGGTCATAGGCCATCAGCACACTTTCTGCACCGGTTGTACAGGCAGATGAATTGGTAGTCACTTGGTTGCCCAATGCCAGTTTACCGCCCAGCCAAGCACTGATGCCGCTGGCCATGGTCTGCGCTACTACGGTACTGCCTAAACGCCGTACCTGCAACTCGTCCATGCGGTAAATGGCTTCCCGCATCTTGTCCACTCCGGAAGAACCGGTGCCAAATATAGCCCCACTGTCCCAGTCCGGCTGTTGTATATCATTGCCTGCGGGCAAACCAGCGTCCTGCCAGGCTTCCATGCCTGCCATGACACCATATAGCACAGCTCCGCTGTTGAAACCTTTCAGCTCCAGCGGATCAAAATACCGCAGCTTCATTTCTTCTGTCACTTCGGGCGTACCGGCTATGCGGCAGGAAAAATCCAATGCCTCCAGCTGTGGGTCATAACGGATGCCCGACACACCCTGCCGCACCGCTTCGGTAAAAGCAGGAACACCTGTTCCATTGGGGGCTACTACGCCCAGCCCTGTTATCACTACCCTGGTCATCTTTTACGAATTAAGGTTAACGGGGGTTGATGATCATACCGGCAATCTCTCCACTGCTCACTTCTTCACCCTGTACATTGGTCATCACCACCCGGCATTTCAGTTTACCAAAACGGAAATATATTTTCTCACTGGTCACCGTTACTTTTTCTCCCGGCATCACTGGCCGCATAAACTCCACGTTGGTGGAGGTAAGTCCGAAAGTCATGCCCTCCGGGCCGCCGGTGAGATAGATACCCAGACATACCAGCCCGATCTGCGCCATCACTTCTGTCAGCAATACACCAGGAGTAACCGGATATCCTGAAAAATGTCCTTTATAACAATCCATGTTGGGCCGGAAGGTAAAACTTCCTGTCACCTTTTGTTCATCAATATATTCCAGTGTATCAACAAACAAAAAAGGTTCCCCGTAGGGTAATTTTTCCAGTATTGTCGTTATCGTCATAAATCCATTTACTGTATATGTGCGCCTCCGTCTACCGGGATAACGGCCCCGTTCACCCAGGCGGCTTCATCTTTGCATAAAAGGTATACTACATCGGCCACATCGTCCGCTGTGGTCAGTCGTCCGAACGGGCTGCGGGCGATACTATGCTCCAGCAGCTGCTCATGGCCGGGTATCATCCGCAACGAGCGGGTGTCTGTTACGCCGGCCTGTATACAGTTGGCCCGTATGCCATACGGTGCAAACTCCAACGCTATACTGCGGCTGATCGCTTCCAGCGCAGCTTTGGCAGCCGATACGGCTGCATAGTGTTTCCAGGCGCGACTGCTGCCTTCACTGGTAAACGACAGTACGCGGGCATCCGCAGCAAAAAGTCCCTGTTCCCATATGGCCCGGGTCCAGTCGTACAAACTCACCGCCATATGGTCCAGTGTGATCATCAGATCATCCGTTTGCAATGCCGGAGCATCTGTCATCCCTTTCAAGGTACCTTTGGCCACACTGTGCAAAAGGCAACGGACACGCCCCTCCGGGCCCATCTTTTTCCGCAGCTCTTCCAGCACCAAGGTGCGCCGCTCTGCCTGCGCTGCATTGATATTAAATGTCAGCACCTGCACACCGGTAGCGCGCAATGCTTCAAAGGCTGCATTGACAACCTCCATCTCTACGCCCGCATTACGATGCACAATACAAAGATGCATGCCATGCGACGCCAGCCTATAGGCTGATGCCAGTCCCAGTCCACTACTGCCACCCAGCACCAGCGCCCAGTATCCTTTGAATGCAAACTCTTTTACCATTGTAACAATATTCTTTGTGCGGAAAATCCCGGTCCGAAACTCAGCATCAGGCCTTTGTCGCCCGCCGGTACGCCCCTGTCGAGGATACGTTCTAATACATACAACACCGTGGCGCTCGACATGTTACCGTATAACCGCAATACTTCTTTGGTATCGTCAATATTTTTTCCGGAACCGGCAAACAGCTCTTCTACGGTCTGGATGATTTTCCGTCCTCCCGGATGAAAGATCAGCTGGTTCACTTCTTCAATAGCAGTACCATGACGCGCCAGGAAAGGATGAACAATATCCCCGAAGTGCGATGCTATCTGCTCCGGTACCGCGATGTCCAGTACCATCTGCAAGCCGGAGTTGGACAAGTGAAAACCCATCAGGTGCGTGGCATCATAAAAATGATACATCTCCGTGCCCACAATGGCCGGTCCGGGGTCTTCATCATGTGAAGACAATATCACACAGGCGGCGCCATCACCAAAGATGGCCGCGCTAACAATATTAGCCATGGAAAAATCCTCATGCTGGAAAGTAGCCGTAGGCGACTCTACCGCCACCACCGCCGCACGTTTACCCGGGTTGGCCTTCAGGAACTGGTACGCATAGATCATCCCGGAAACACCGGCAGCGCAACCCATTTCCGTCACAGGCAAGCGTACAATGTCCTGCCGCATCTGCAACATATTGATCAGGTAGGCATCCATGGACGGGATCATAAAACCGGTACAGCTCACAGTGATGATAAAATCGATATCGCTGCCCTGTAAACCGGCTTTGTCCAGCGCGCCTTGCAGGCAACGCCTGCCCAGCTCCGTGCCCTCACGGATATACAGATTGTTTTTTTCTTCAAAGGAGGTGCTGTTGAACACTTCTTCCGCATTCATAATAGAATACCGCTGATCAACCGCCGCGTTCTCAAAGATTTTTTTAACCTTTCTGATAAACCTCTCGTCTTGTCCGGCCAGCCATAAGTCCAGGTACGGCATAATTTCGCTGGTAGGCCTGGTATATGGCGGCAATGCCTTGGCTACTGATTGAATTTTTACACTCATAAATTAGATATAACCCATTGGTAACGGAAAGCCCATCGCCAACGGAGGCTTTGACGCCTGATATTTAGTTTTTGTGACAGTTGTACCAGCTCCGAACGTTTGAATCCGCGCATGATGGAAGTAAGGCCATCATAACGGGTCATTTCTTCGAGGCGCAGCGTATAACATAACAGCTGAAACAGCCGGTAGGCAATGCCGCTGCGGTGCAGGTCGTTGACAACGATGCCGGCCGACGCGCTGCGGCGGAAACATTGCATCAGCGCCAGTATTTCCTGGTCTGTAAAATGATGAAGCGTTAGTGTCAGCAATACGATGTCCCCTTCCATTTCAGGACACGGGCCCTGTGTAACGTCGAGGCAATGGTAACTGATTTCCGGATATGCAGCCGATAACTCACCTGCCAGCCGGATGGTGAACGGGTTGGCGTCGATGCCTGCCAACTGTAGTTTCCATTGTCTTTTCCGGCCGTGGGCGGCCAGTGCCCGCAGCATGTCTCCGTTGCCGCAACCGATGTCCACGATGCGCACTTCGCTGCCGGCTGGCAGCTGACGCATCAGCATATCTACGCCTTTTACCGTGATTCGGTTGCCTCCCAGGCGCCGGTTGATCTGCGCGATCTTTTCCAGCGCCCTTTGCAGCTGTTCGCCTTCCATGGAAAAATCGTCCATGATCTCTGGTGCCAGTATACGTTGTCTGAACATTTTAATATTTTGTTATTGGGTTATTTAAATATTGGGGTTGGGCATTCCAATATTTAAATAACCAAATGTCTAAATAATCAAATTCCCATGTGTTTGTCTGATGATAAACGGCAGCACTGCGGGCAGTGAAGCCATTTGTTGCACCAGCCAGGTGGACAATCTGTCTTTCAGGAACAGGTTATTGAGCAACCGCCCCATTTTCATGCGGTGGTTAAATGCCTGTCCCCATTCCCGTGCATAGTCTGCTTCCATACGGTTGCGGTCATACGCCGCATCATTACAGAAACGCAGTACAGCCGTGGCCGCCATCCGGGCGCTGTGGATCGCCATGGCCATCCCGTTGCCACACAGTGGATGGATAAGGCCGGCAGTATCTCCCGTCAGCAGCATATGTTGTTCCACTTTTGTTTTCTGTTCAAAAGAAATCTGGCTGATAGCCAATGGGTGATCAAACAGCGGACGGCTATTATTAAAAATAGTTTTCAGGTGATGATTCCGGAACAGCACGGCTTCCCGGTGCTGGTCAATATCGCCGTAGCGGCGGAAGCTGTCCATCTGTACGAGGTAGCAGATATTGAGTGCGCCCGTTTCCGTTTTAGAGATGCCGCAGTAGCCGCCGGGGAAATTATGCAAAGCCACCAGTCCGTCGGGGAATGCCCCTTCATAGTGCCCTTTTACCGCCAGCCATGGCGCAGGCTTCCGGAGGAAGGTGCGGGACAGCCGCTGGTCGAGGGTGGAGCGTTTACCAAAAGCGCCCAGCACTACCGTGCCCGTCAGTGGTGCGTGTGATTTCGTATAGACCACACAGTGGTCATGCTGGTATTGCACATCTGTCACCGTGTCGGTGATCAGTTGCGTTCCTGCGGCCAGTGCCCTGCGCAACAGGAAGTGGTCCATAGTATACCGGCTGACGCCGAAGCCACCGAGCGGCAGTGGGGCCGAGATGGTTTTCCCGTTGGCCGCCGATAGCAGCAGCCTGGAAATAGCTGCCGGCGCCAGTTCTGCAGGATCGGCGTTCAGCCATTGCAGGTATGGCAATACTTCATTGGAAATATATTCTCCGCAGACCTTATGCCTGGGATAGGTGTTTTTTTCGATCAGGGACACCCGCAGTCCGGCCCGGGAAAGGTGGATAGCACTGGTAAGGCCAGCAAGGCCGCCGCCGATAATGATAATATGATGCTCTAAGCCCATGTACATTAGCAATATACGACATATTTAACAGTGCGGTTGCCGTTTTGCCGCAGTGGGCCGAAGCCGGGGTCATGGGGAGCGGGAAGCGTTCCGGGAGAGGATGTCTGTCACAGGACCTGTTGGCGAAGCATTCTTTTTGCTGATGATGATGACTTTACCGGATATTTCCCAGGAGCAATGGAGTGGCAGGAGGATTTCATCGAGCAGGCTGCGAAGTTCCGCGCCGGTTTGCTGAAGGGATATTTTTGTATCGTAAGGAGCGGTGTTGCTGCCGAAAAAGCGAAGGCCTGTTTGTTGACTGATCTGCCTGAAGACTTCCCGGAGCGGGGCATTGCGGACATTGACGTTGACTTTTATTTTCTCCGCCTGGTTGGACATACTATGAGGTGAGAGGGAGAAGAGCGGGAGCCAGAGGATAAGGAGGTGTGTCTTCATAATATATTATAGAGGGAAGTTTGGAATATGAATAACTAATAACTAAAGGGGTAATACCGGGCAAGGGCTTCAGAGAGGTCTTTCATCTAGCCAAAAAACAATACATATATCTAAACGTGATGGATCATAAAAAGTACCATCAGCAGACACAAATTCCGGTGGTTGTTAACAAGTCATCAGTAATAAAATCATGCTTTACAAATGCTTAACAATCTGTGATGGTTGCGGTTGTTTCCCCGATAGTAGAATATCTTAATTTGGTAACAGTATATTAACTCAGAGTTAATACTATTTATGTAACTGTTCTGAAGACCCCTTTCATTTTCATTCCCGATAACCATTGACAGATACATGGGAATATAATTTATTGACTGGTAAGTTATGTTAAAACACATTATTTAATAGGGGGAAAGTACGATGGAACCTTACACTGATGCACAATTGGTAGCAGACCTGAAGGTCGGCAGCGAGTGGGCATTCACCCAGCTTTACAATCGTTATTACAAACGGCTGCACATAGAGGCTAACTACATCCTGAAAGATGCGGAAGAAGCGGCGGATGTGGTACATGATGTGCTGATCGTGATCTGGAACCGGCGGGACAAGCTGGTGGACAATCTTCATCTGAAGAGTTATCTGGCCACCTGTGTACGCAACAAGTGTATGGACCGTATCCGGCGCAGCGTGGTAAAAGAGCGCAACGTACATCAATATATGAGCCTGAAGGAACTGACCGTCTGTGTTAATCCTATGGAACGAAAAGAGCTGTCACTACAACTGGCCACTGCTATTAATGCCTTGCCCCTGGCCCAAAGGGCCGTCTTTGAAATGTCATACATGGAAGATAAAACGCAACGGGAAATTGTTGCGGAAAAAAACCTCTCTCTCCAAACGGTGAAAAATCAAATGAGCACGACTCTCCGGATTCTCAGAAAAAAACTAAAATCTTCCCGTGACCTATAGTACTTTTTGTCGTGAACACCGTTAATAGGATAACATCCCATTCAAATGGATTATGAAAAAATTAGAGACCTATCTTTTGATGAGCTGCTGGGAATGATCAGTGAGGAAGACAAATCCTTTCTGCAAAGCGCCATCAGGGAAGATCTCCAGGCACGCAATATCTGGGAGGGCATCCAGCGTGAACGCTCCCGGCTACTGGCTGATGCAAGCGAAAGCTATGATCAGCATCCCGTTGACGAGGTACTGGCAGACCTCAACACCGGGAACAGGCTTCGTTTTGTCAAAAAAGCCATCAGTATCGCCGCAGCCTGCTTAATCGCCATCGTGGGAAGCTGGTACCTGCTCGTACATACGGCACAGCAGCCGTTGGCAGCAGTACAGGACACCGCCATCCACACCATCCGCCTGATGACGGCTGAAGGTAAAACCATCGACCTCAGCAACGACTCAGCAGGAATCCGGGTGGGCAACACCGTATTAAATAATACACAACATACGCTTAGCTTCGATGCCAGCCATCAAAACGGAACCGGGATCAACACCCTCACCGTTCCGGCAGGCAAAGACTACCACCTTTTACTGGCAGACGGCACACAGATACAACTAAACGCCGCCACCACCATTAGTTTCCCGTTCACCTTCCCGGGCAAAACCCGCGAAATAACCATCAACGGGGAAGCCTATCTCCAGATTGCCGCCAAAGCAGACCAGCCTTTCATTGTGCACCTGCCCGGCAATACTGTCAACGTACTGGGCACCGCCTTTAATATCAATACCTATGATGCAGGCCTCGTTAAAGTAGCCCTCGTGGAAGGCGCTGTGAAAATAGCCACCGGCAAAAAGGACGTTCTCCTTAAACCCGGCTACGAAATCACCAGCACCCACAGCGGTATCACAACAGAAGCCTTCGACGCGGACAAAGTGCTGGGCTGGCGCACAGGAGTATATACCTTCGAAAACGCCTCCCTGCAGGAACTCGCCCCTGTAATACTCCGTTGGTTCGGCGTTACTATCGCCCTGGATAACCAAAGAGTCAGCAGCAGACGCTTCTTCGGCATTATAGACCGGAACCAGCCCCTGCAAGCTTTCCTTCATAACCTGGAACGCGCCGATGGCATCAAATCCAGGTATGACCAGCAAGGCGTCCTCCATTTTGAATAGGCTCCTGACCAGGGCTTGTCCCCCAAAACCAACCAAAATACACGGCTGCGGCCTGTAAGCACCCGCATAACGTATATTAATAGACATCGATTATCTAGTTATTATTAACCGACCTGAACATGTTACGACAAATCAGCGTTGCATTCCTCGTTTTGGGATGCACCTCCCTCAGTATCCTCGCGTCCGGCCAAACGGCGGTATCCTGGAAAATGAAACCTTCCCCTCTCCAAACCAGATGGGCCAAAGAAGTCAGTCCCTCCAATACCCTGCCCGAATACCCCCGGCCACAAATGGTACGGCCCAATTGGGAAAACCTCAACGGCATCTGGCAATACGCTATCACCAGCGCCGGCGACCAAACACCACCCGCTTCCTTTAACGGTGAAATACTCGTCCCGTTTCCCCTCGAATCGGCCCTCTCCGGCGTACAGAAAACCTTACAGCCGGATCAACGCTTATGGTATAAAAGAACTTTCAATAAACCAACCGCTAAAGGAAAAGACAGGGTACTGCTGCACTTCGGCGCTGTCGATTTCAACGCGACCGTTTTCCTCAACGGTAAAAAACTGGGCAACCACACCGGCGGCTACACCGGCTTCCAGTTCGATATCACTGACCAGCTGAAAGATAAAGGCAATGAACTGGTCGTATCTGTACTCGACCCCACCGATGCAGGCGACAACCCGCACGGTAAACAGGTGCTGCAACCCCGCAATATCCTGTACACCGGCAGCAGCGGCATCTGGCAAACGGTTTGGCTGGAAACAGTACCAGCTGTGTATATCGACGGACTGAAAATGGTACCGCAGGTAGACCAGCAACAACTCGACCTGCGCGTGAACACTCCCGGCAATGCTGCCGGCTATTCAGTGGAAGCAGTAGCATCCTCCAACGGAGCTGTGGTTGGCACCATCAAAGGCAAACCCAACACCGATTTACAATTGCCCGTTCCAAACGCCCGCCTCTGGTCGCCCAACGAGCCTTTCCTCTATAACCTTACCGTAAAACTGCTGTATAACAATAAAGTAGTCGACACCGTTGGCTCTTACTTCGGCATGCGTAAAATCGAAATCAAAAAAGACGAGAACGACCAGGAACGTATCTTCCTCAATGGAAAATACACCTACAACCTCGGCGTGCTGGACCAGGGCTTCTGGCCCGACGGGCTTTACACCGCCCCCACCGACGACGCGCTTAAATTTGATATCCTCGCCATCAAATCCATGGGCTTCAATACGATCCGCAAACACGTAAAAGTAGAACCGGCCCGCTGGTACTACCATTGTGATAAAGAAGGCATCCTCGTATGGCAGGACATGGTTACCTGTCCTAACAACAGCGCAGATGCCCGCAAGAATTTCGAAAAAGAAAATGCAGCTACTGTCGCCCAATGTTTTAACGCTCCCTCTATCGTTTGCTGGGTACTGTTCAACGAAGGCTGGGCGCGCTATGATCAGCAACGCCTTACCGAAGTGATGAAACAGATGGACCCTTCCCGCATCATCAACGGCCACACCGGTGAAAACTATGACCGGGAATCTCCCAAAGACCCCAACGAAAAATGGAAAAGCAGCGACCTGACAGACATACATGATTACCCCGGCCCTGGTATTGCGCCTGCCCTCCCCGGCAAAGCAAGAGTGCTCGGCGAATGGGGCGGTGTACAGGTGAAAACACCTAATCACCAATGGAATGAAGCCGACGGATGGGGGTATATTTCCATCCCGGCTGCTGCCTTCGCGCGCAAATACGGTTTCATGAACAGACACCTGAAAATATTTGAAGAAGAAGGTCTCAGTGGCTCTATCTATACAGAACCATTTGACGTGGAAACGGAAGAAAACGGCCTGATCTCTTATGACCGTGAAGTGATCAAAATGCCGGTGACCCAATTGCGCCAGATACACAGCGCTTTCGTTCCACCCACCAGCGATGTGGCTGCCGCTTTCATCGTTAAAGACATCGACACCACCAATCCGGACAACCAATACGCCACACTGCTCGAAGCCTACAACAAAGGCAAAAAAGACGGGCCTTTCCTGCTACAACTGGCACAAATGGCACTCCGTGTAAACGATAAGCCCAATGCTACCAAAGTGTCCAATGACTACATCGAACAGTTGAAGGCGCCACTGACACGCAGCCAGATGGCATTTATCAATAAATTCACCACCAGCAGCCGTGACAAAGGTTTCGCCCTCCTGATGGACAACCGTGACCAGATCAACAAAACCCTTGGTCAGCGCCAGGCCGATGCGAGACTGATGACCATCATCTACAGCGAAGAAATTAAACCTTATGTGCAGGACGCTGCTGCCCGGCCTGATTGGAGCAAAATAGAAGCGAAAACCAAACAATATGGCGCCCCCGGAGAAGAAATATTCCTGCGCGCCAAAACCATTCACCTCCTGAATCAAAAAGACTGGGACAACTTCGCCGCCGCTGCCGATCAATATGTGGGTAAATGCGCTGCTTACATCGCTCCGAATGAGCTGAACACTTACGCATGGACCGTCTTTGAAAATATCTCTGACCCCACGCACCTCAACAATGCCGCCAACTGGTGCCAGCACCTGCTGAAAGCGGACAACAACCCGGCCTATATAGACACATATGCCAATGTACTGTATAAAGCCGGAAAAAAAGATGATGCCATCGCTAATGAAGAAAAGGCTGTGGAACTGGCCCCCTCCAGCGATAAAAAGACTTATCAGGATATCCTGGACAAAATGAAAAAAGGTGAAAAAACATGGAAATAAAATGAAGTCAGCAGCGGCATATTATGAGATGTCATTACTCGCCGCTGCTCATTTTAATGTCCAACCCTTCCTGGCAGACTACGTGATGGTACATACCCTTTTCCCGTTATGCCAGGAAACAGCAGCCGGTTATATGGAGCAAGGTGCCCTCAGAAGGCTGCTGCTCAATACCCTCGGACATTTTCAGGTGATACAGGAAAAACATCAGCTCCTGCTGACATTTGAAAATGGCTATACTCTCGCCCACTTCAACAGCGATATCACCTGGACTGATTTTTTTGCGGGTGGATGCGTTCCGTTTGAAGGCCCCGTATTGAATAAAATAAGGGCACAGTACAAGGACTGGGGTATGACTGAAAACTGATCAACATAACTCTCGTTTGGCGACCAGAGTCATAAAGAAGCCCGCATTGTGTATACAATGCGGGTTTCGACTTTTTTGCACCTGGCATTTTTTTGTAGTAGTTTTATTGAGAAAACTATCCGTAAATTCTGTTTGTCCGTTAATCTGACGTCATGAATACCATTTTACGCAACGCTACTCCCCCACAACTGGAAGCTGCCATCGCGCAAAATCATTGTGATTTATTCTTCCTCGACGCCCGTATCAAAAATGGCGTCATACACACGGAAGAAGGCCTCTCCTGGACTTACGTCGGAGCGGAAAGCAGTGGCACCATCCTCTTTCCCGCGCTGTCCGGCGATACCGCAAAGCTGAATGAGATGATGGAATACTATCGGACTCACCCAAGCAAGAATCTCGGATGCTGGTCACTCAACCCACCGGCAACAGCGCAGCTGGATGTGCTGCTGCTCGCCCGTGGCTTTCAGCCGGGATGGCAACCCTGTTGGATGGCACTGGAGCTGCAAAACATCAACGCGGCCTATGCTGCGCCGGAAGGCCTGCATATTGCACCTGACAACGCCACGCCCCTACATACCATTAAAGCGCTCCCCTATGCCGAAAACAACAACCGGGGAACGACAGGCTTGCAAAATGAAAGCCCGGAGCTGGTACAACGTTTTGTAGCTACGTTGCATGGCCGTATTGTGGCACAGACCCTGCTGCTGTTCGGCGGCGGAGTAGCAGGCATTTACAATGTAGGAGTGGTACCGGAGGCGAGGGGCCGCGGCATTGGCAAGGCCATCGTCAACGCCGCCTGTATACATGCCCGCGAAAAGGGATATCATTACGCCACCCTGAATGCCAATCCCATGGGCAGGCCCATATACGAACAGTTAGGCTTTCAATGGATCAATGACGGGGTTACCTGGTGGATTACCGATGACCGGCTGCAGACACGTCCGCCTGACGCTGAACAGATAGCCCTTGCGGAAGCAGTTGGCAAAGGTGACATGACCGCGCTGCAAGCCTTCGCCGGCGCAGATCTGCATGCCCCTCTCTGCAATGGTATGCGTTTACTGGAAGTGGCCGTACACTGTCAACAACCAGCGGCAGCCGAATGGCTGATAGCACATGGTGTTGCCTGTGGTGCTTTGGAAGCGTGGAACCTCGGCTGGAAAGACCGCGCCGCGGCCATACTGGCTCAAAACCAGGAAGAGGTGAACCGCCTGTATGGGGATTTTCAATATACACTGCTACATGCGGCTATAGAAAAAAATGATATCGCACTGGCTCAACTGGCATTATCCGCCCACCCTAATCTGGAGATCAAAGACGCCATACACGACGGTGACCCGCTGGGTTGGGCTGAATATCTCCACAGAGAAGAAATCGGGGATATGATCAAAGCATATAAGTCGGCCTGAACGATATCCTATTCCATAGGTTCACTGTCTTCCAGGTTATCCACACTAACGGGAACGGTTGAACGATAACTGACTGCGATACCAAAGGGATCGCAGATTTGAAACCGACCTTCGGCAAACAGCATCATCCACTCTTCTGATTCATAAAAAGTAAGTTGAGGAAACTCCAGCGGAAACTCGCTAATGTCCACATCCAGCCAGGCGCGTTCTGCTGTGGTGATCTTGTATGTTTCAGGATCATTGGCCAGTGTCTGTTGAATGAATAGCAGCGATTTCTCCATGTATTCCCCGACATTGGCCACCACCTGTTCCGTAAAACGGAGCATATCCGGTGATAGATGTGCTTCTTTGGTGATGAGGTATATGGGTACCTGTCCGCTGAATAAAGGATGTTGCAGGGAAATATCAGCTTTCCACACAAATTGATCATCTGGGGCGGCTTCTGCCTGTAGTAGTCCGAATGCTGATTGATATGTTGGCGCGGGGTTCGTCATGGCTCAAAAATATAACTTCAAACGCAAAACAATGATGGATAACCGGAAAAAATCCACCGTCATCTCCTCACATCGGGAGAATCAGTAAAAATCATGACCATCACAGTTACAGCCAGTCTTCCGGCACGTCCGCCAGTTCCTGTACCACATTGAGCGTAGGTAGAAAGGTAAACCGCAGCTGTAGTTTATTGATCGCCGTCAACAGGCGACGAAGCCAATGGGCAGAGCCGGCATCCACAAAATCGAAAAGTTCAGGATAAAAACGTTGCATGCCCAGCAAGTAAAAGCCGCCATGTTGCGCCGGACCAATCACTACCTGATTATGTTTCAGTGCGGCGAAGGCTTCCTCCAACAGTTCGGGCGACAGGTGCGGACAATCCATACCGACCATGACCACCTCCTGGTAACCGGTAGCAAATACCATGTTAAAGGCCAGTGACATCGATTCGCCGGCATCATTGCCCAGTTTTGGGAAAATAATGTATTCCTCCCACAAGCCGTAATCAGCCATTTCTTCCAGCACTACATACTTGTCCATATTGATATAGGAGGCTGTTTCCTGCGTATGGTTCAGCAGCTGATGGAGTATTACACGGGTTTTGAAGTCTCCGACGGAGTCCTTTAGCCGGGTGTGAGCAATGGTGACTTCCTTATCTCTAGCAAGGACGATCAAAGCCTGATTAAATGCTATCATAAAATCCAGGGTTTAAGGATTTAGCACCAACAATTTACGGGATTTCAGGGGGAAAGGTTGTCGGAAGATTGTTAATAAGAACATTTACGCCTTGTTATAATTGTTAATCTTCTCATAATAACCCGCGATTAATGTATACCGGCAGCCTATTAAAATCCGGCAAAAACAGTAAATTGTCCGATATTTGTTACCCTATTTCAACTTTTTATGAAAGTTTGCATTGCAGAAAAACCAAGTGTAGCCAGGGACATAGCAGAAGTAATCGGTGCGAAGCAACGTAAAGATGGCTACTACGAAGGCAATGGCTACCAGGTGACCTGGACTTTCGGCCATTTTTGTACACTGAAGGAACCACATGATTATTACGAACAATGGAAATTCTGGCGGCTGGAAGATCTTCCCATGATACCTCCCAGTTTTGGTATCAAACTGATAGAAAATAACGGCGTACAAAAGCAGTTCAAAATTATCGAGCAGCTGGTACAGCAATGTGATGAAGTGATCAACTGCGGTGATGCCGGCCAGGAAGGCGAACTGATACAGCGGTGGGTGCTGCTCAAAGCGAAATGTGCCGCTCCTGTCAAGAGATTATGGATCTCCTCTCTCACGGAAGAGGCTATACGTAATGGTTTTCAGCAGCTCAGAGATGCCGGTCAGTATGATAACCTCTATGCCGCCGGCAGTGCCCGTGCTATCGGCGACTGGCTGCTGGGCATGAACGCCACCCGTCTCTTTACCAAAAAGTTTGCTGTCGGTAAAACGGTACTGTCAATTGGTCGGGTGCAAACCCCTACCCTCGCCATGATCGTAGCCCGGCAGAAAGAAATCAATGCCTTCGTATCGGAAGATTACTGGGAACTGAAAACGGTATACCGCGACACGGAATTCACCGCCGCCATTGACCGCCTCGGCAGTGTGGAAAAAGCACAGAAAGGACTGGCCTACTTACAGGAACATCCGTTTGAAGTGACTTCCTTCGAGAAAAAAGATGGCAAAGAAGGCAATCCCCGCCTGTTTGACCTCACCTCGTTACAGGTGGCGGCCAATAAAAAATATGCATACTCCGCAGACGACACCCTCAAATACGTGCAGAACCTCTACGAGAAAAAACTGGTCACCTACCCCCGCGTAGACACCACCTACCTCTCGGAAGACCTGCATCCCAAAGTAGCCGGCATCCTCCAGGACATGACGCCCTATGCGGCGCTCACCGCCCCGGTACTGGCTAATCCCATCCCAAAACTGAAAACAGTTTTCGATGATAAAAAAGTAACGGACCACCATGCTATCATCCCGACAGGCGTGCACCCCGGCAGCGGACTGCCACCGGAAGAAAAACGGATTTACGATCTGATCGCACGCCGCTTCATCGCGGCGTTCTACCCGGAATGTAAAATATCCAACACCACCGTACTGGGAAAAGTAGGACAGGTACCGTTTAAAGTTACCGGTAAACAAATCCTGGAACCAGGCTGGAAAGAAGTATATGCCAACGATACCAGCATTAAAAAAGATGGTGAGGAAGAAGAGAAATTTATTCCGGATTTTGTAGTGGGAGAAAGCGGCCCGCATACGCCCCGCATCCATCAGGGCAAAACGTCCCCGCCCAAAGCCTTTACAGAAGCAAGCCTGCTCCGTGCCATGGAAACAGCCGGTAAACAGGTGGATGATGATGAAATGCGCGAACTGCTGAAAGACAACGGCATCGGCCGCCCTTCCACCCGCGCCAATATCATCGAGACACTGTTCCGCCGCAAATACATCGACAAAAGAAAAAAGAACATCTTCGCTACGCAAACCGGTATCGACCTGATTGATACCATCCAGACGGAGCTGCTCAAAAGCCCTGAACTGACCGGCCAGTGGGAACGCAAGCTGCGCCTGATCGAGAAAGGGGAATATGCCATGGATACGTTCAAAGATGAACTCATCACCATGGTGGCCGATCTTACCAAAGAAGTGAAAACGGCCAGCTACAAAACCATTACCATCGTACCGGACGCGCCACCGCCGTCAGCAGACAAGGAAGATAAGCCGAAAAAAGAACGCAAGCCCAGAGAGAAGAAACCGGTAGACCTGGCGGTGCTCAACTGTCCCAAATGCAAAGAACACCAGTTGATAAAAGGTAACAGTGCATACGGCTGCGCCAATTTTAAAGTATGCGGCTTTAAAATTCCGTTTGAGGTAAAAGGGAAAAAACTAACTGATAAACAGATACAAGACCTGGTGACAAAAGGGAAAGCCGGCAAACTATCCCTCACCGCAACTTTTGAAATACAGTAACATAACAATATTGTAGCCCCGGGCTTCGGCCCGTGAACCCGGGGCTACGATACTGATAATTAATAACCGGTGCCTACCGTTGTCGCTTTCCAGGCTTCCACTTCTTCTTTGATCGCATCAATTTTAGCATACACCATGTTATACGCATCTTCACCCAGGAAGAGATGTACCGGCGGATTTTCCGCTTCGCTTACCTGAATGAAGGCTGCTGCAGCTTTCTCAGGATCACCAGCCTGGTTGTGATTGATTTCATTTTGGTGACGGGACAGTTGTTCCCTTACCAGCGCGTAGTCTGCAATAGGCTTCGCAGGTACTACGAGAGAACCACTGGAGAGGAAGTCTGTCCGGAAATAACCGGGAGAAACGATGGTGACATGTACGCCCAAAGGTTTCACTTCTGTTGCAAGCGATTCAGAAAGGCCATCTACTGCGAACTTGGTAGCGCAATAGATACCAAAGCCGGGGAAGCTTCCGGTGAAACCAGCGATAGAAGACACGTTGAAGATATGCCCTGACTTTTGTGCGCGGAAATAAGGCAGCACTTTACGGATAACGTTGAGCGTACCGAAAACATTGATCTCAAAGTTACCACGTGCTTCGCTGTCAGACAGCTCTTCGAGGCCGCCTCCCAGACCGTAGCCGGCGTTATTCACCACCACGTCTACACGTCCGAAGCGTACCACGGTATCTGCCAGCGCTTTAGCGACACTGGATTCGTCATTTACCTGCATGGTGAGGGGCAGGAAATTATCATCTGTAGCTATTTTGCGAAGCTCATCGATGTTACGGGAAGTAGCCGCCACGCGATAACCGCCGGCCAGCAGTTTTTTAACAAGGTCCCGGCCTAATCCTTTGGAGGCGCCAGTCACAAACCATACTTTTTTGTTGCTCATAAGATGTTCAATTTTTTATGGCAACAAAATTAGTGGAGGCAGGCATGCCGGTTGTTACGCCAAACAAACGAATGATTGCAAAAATCAAACAATTCGAAATCCGGTCGGGGTCATCTGGGTATGTTTCCGGAAGAAGTTATTGAAATGAGAAGGTTCCTCAAACCCAAGGCTATAGCTGATTTCCGCCACATTCCAATCGGTATGGCGCAGCAGCGCTTTCGCCTCCGTCACAATTCTTTCCCCGATATGGGTAGTGGTAGTTTTACCGGTAGTTTCTTTCACCGCCCGGTTCAGGTGGTTCACATGCACCGACAGTTCCGCTGCAAAATCGCTGGCAGAACGCAGCCGGAACAATCTCCCCGGCGCTTCAATGGGAAACTGCCGTTCCAGCAGTTCCATGAACACGGCCGTAATCCGTTCATTGGCATTGCGGTGCTGGTAAAGCTTCTCTGAAGGTTCCATTTTCATCACCAGGTGCACCATCTCCATGAGATAATTACGGATCAGGTCATACTTGCCCCGGTAGTCGCTGCTGATTTCATCCAGCATTTTGATGAACAGCCGTTCCACTTCTTTCTCCAGCTCCGTAGTGAGCTTGTAGGAAGGTTTCCCGCGCGGGTGGAACATGGGCAGGTCTTTTAACGCATGGCGGCCCATCTCTGTCAGAAATGATTCACGGAAGATGCAGAAATAGCCGGTGGCCTGTCCTTTAGACAGCTGCTCCCACGCGTAGGGCACCTGTGGATTAAAGAACAGCAGGTTACCATCTTCGGCCAACAGGCTCCTGTCGGAATAATGATAGATGAACTTGCCACGCAGCAGGCTTATCTTATAGAAGTCCCGGCATTTGTAGGCCATGCTGGGGTTAGCAGGCTGAAAATCCTCCAGCCGGAAAACATTGAAATGCCCGATGTCCTGTTGAAGGTTCTCGGGTATCCAGTTCATTTTCTCCTGGTAGAACTCTGCGATGGTTTGTGCTTTTGCCATAAGGCTAAGTTACGAAAATCAAACATCAAATCTGCTACCCTCATATTCCGGGTTGGCGCCTTCGCAGGTGGTGACGAAGCCGCTGACTTCCACGGCCAGGTCCAGCGCCGCCGGGACGGTTCGTCCTTTCAGGATTTGTGACAGGAAACCAGCCAGAAAAGAATCGCCGCTGCCTACGGTATCCTTCACCGTTACCTGTTTGGCCGGACGTTCATACTGCTCATGCTCGTCCACATATACGGCCCCTTTGCTGCCGCGGGTAATGATCAGCTGCGGCACACCGTAACGTTGCATGACAATACGGGCGCCATCGGCCGGCGTGTCAAAAGTATCACCCGTAGCATGCAGCACCAATTGTAGTTCTTCCTCATTCATCTTCACCAGGTTAACGCGGCGCAGCAGTTCCCGGATCGTGTTCATATCGCTGTGAGGCGGACGGATATTGATGTCCAGCACCTTATAAGGAGCTGCGTCCAGCAGTTTCCACAAAGTATTGCGGGACACTTCGCTGCGTATAGCGAGACTGCCAAACACAAAAGCGCCGGAGCGGCGTACCAGTGCTTCCTGCTCCGGTTGCCAGGCGATAAAGTCCCACGCCACCGGTTTCAGGATATCGTAATGCATTTCATGATTGGCGCCTTGCGTGGCCAGGACTGTGCCGGTAGGCTGCTGCGTGTCCAGCTGCAACAATGTTTCCGGGACCTGCCACTGACGCAGGATCTTTCTTAGTTCCTCCCCGGCTTCATCCGCGCCGGTTCGACTGATAATATGGCTGTCCATTCCGAGGCGGGAAAGGTGGTAGGCTACATTGAAAGGGGCGCCGCCAGGCTTGCGGACGCCATTAGGAAATACATCCCAGAGTATTTCCCCAAAGCATACGGTAACAGGCTTCATGCGAATTGTTTTAGATACAGTAAGCGGGAAGATACTACTTTCTGTTATTCGCGGAACAGTTTTTCCAACCCTGCAAGTGCCGTTTTCATGTTGATACCCTTTCCCAGCACAGGTTTGAAGATATCGCCTTCTTCCCGCACGCGCTGTACAGCGTTGTGAATGGTGAAATCTTTCATGGTCAGTCCTTTTTTCACTTCTTCCCAATGCAGCGGCATAGACACCGTGGCGCCAGGTTTGGGGCGCAGGGAATAAGGCGCCGCCACCGTGGCCTGTGGCCTGTTTTGCAGAAAGTCGATATACATTTTTCTTTTGCGCCGGTTGGTAGCACGTTCTATACTGGTAGTATCCGGCAGGCGGCCATGCACCAGCCGCGCAATGATACGGCCGAATTCTTTGGATTGTTCATAGGTGTATTTTGCGCCCAGCGGGATGTAGATATGCAGCCCCGTAGAACCGGACGTTTTGCAATAACCGGGAATGCCGGCGGCGTCCAGTATTTCATGCGTTACCTGCGCCGCTTCTATCACCTGGTCAAAAGTGGTCTTATCAGGATCGAGGTCAATAATGCACCAGTCGGGGTTTTCAGGCTTCCGCAGCCGGCTGCTCCAGGGGTTGATTTCAATACATCCCAGTGATGCCATATACAACAACGTTGCTTCATTTTCCCCGACGAGATATTCTTTTTCACGGACCTCGTCACTGCTGTGATAAGGAAAAGTAGGCACCCATTCGGGCGCTTTGCCGGAAACATCTTTCTGATAAAAGCTCTCTCCGTTGATGCCGTTGGGGAAGCGATTGAGCGACTGTGGCCGGTCTTTGATGTAAGGCACCAGGAAAGGCGCCATCTGGTAGTAATAGTTGATCATATCCCGTTTGGTGATCTTTTCACCCGGCCAGTAAATTTTACTGAGATTGGTGAATTTGAGTGCGTGGCTGTTGATAGTACGCACCTGTGTTTCTTCACCGGGATTGAGCAATGTTTTACGGACTTCGACTGCCGCGGGTTTCAGCGCTTTTTTCAGGGATGCGTTTTTTTCCGCTGCTTTTTTCGTGGGTGCTTTTGCGTTAGTCGTCTTTGTTTTAAGCGGTTTCTCCGCTGTTACCTGTGCAGGTGTTTTATCTTCCCGCATGCCTTCGAAAGAGGGATGACGCATGACACCATCGGTGGTCATTTCGCGGAAGCTTACCTCACAGATGAGTTTTGGCTTCAGCCAAACTGCAGCTGCCTGCGGCGGGTTGGGCCGGAAGCGGGATGGTTTATTCACATCGGGGACTACGGCAAACGGGGATTTTTTTATTTCCAGCGATGTGAACCGCTTCATCATTTCCTGTTGTTGGGCAAGGGAAAAACCGGTACCGATCTTCCCGGTGTATTGCAGTGTATCATTTTCGTATACCCCTACCAGTAAGGAGCTGAAAGGTTTGGAAGAGCCTTCGTTTTTCGTATATCCGCCGATGACCACCTCCTGCCGGTTGCTGGTTTTTATTTTGAGCCATTCACGCGTGCGGACGCCAGGATAATAGCGGCTGTCCGTCTTCTTGGCCATGATGCCTTCCAATTTGAGCTTTTTGGCCTGTTCGAAGAAATCGGTGCCATCTGTAACAAAACCTTCACTAAAGCGAAGAATGTTGTTGTTCACCGGCATTAGTTGCTGCAATAGTTTTTTCCGTTGCATCAATGGTAGCGAAGTAAGGTCTTTACCATTGAGCCAGAGTATATCGAAGAGATAGTACACCAGTTGACCATCTGCTTCGCTGCGCCACTCCTGCAACTGGCTGAAGACCGTATAGCCTTCCTCATCGATCACCACAATTTCGCCATCCACCACTGCATTGACTTTCCACTGTTGCAATGCCTGATGGACAGGATAATATTTTTCATCGAAGGATTTGTTGTTGCGTGATCGCAGTTCCACCTGGCCTTTTTCCAGGAAAGCCAGGGCGCGATAACCATCCCATTTAATTTCGTATAGCCATCCCGGTTCGTCTGTAGCTGTGGCTGCGAGGGTAGCCAGCATGGGCGTGGTATTGCCGGGTTTGGGCATCGTTTGTTTGCCGGAGGTCCGTTGAGCGCACATATGCAGCTGGGTTTATGACTTTCGCCGGTTGTACAACAGTGCGCCGGTAGCCACCAGCATTACCACACCGGCCAGTATCAGCCATTGGGGGATGCGGGCCGCTGGCACATACTCTACGCCGTTAATACCCGCCACGGCTGCCTCTCTGACATACCGTCCGCAGCGGGGCCGTGCTGCCGACTTAAAGTGATCGGCCATCCATTGCAGGCGGTGTTGCATGGCGGCACCATAAAGCGGACGGCCATGGCCGGTGGCAGCTACCTCCGGTTGCAGTTCCGCCAGTTTCTTCACGCTGGTTTCCGCTGATATCCAGTCGGAGGTGAAATATTTCGGCGGACCGGAAACATGTTTCGTCTGCATCATAGTACTGCTGAGGGCTTCGGCGCGGGTAGTAACGAAAGCGTCACCGGCGAGCAGCAGTTTATCTTCTTCCCGGAAAAGGCTGATATGACCGGGCGTATGACCGGGAGTCTCAATATAACGCCAGCCATCCAGACCGGGAACGGTTTTATCTTCCGGCAACAACAGCAGATGGCCGTTGAGGTCAATAGGATCTGAGGGAAAAGTCCAGGACATCATGGTCATCAGGCCGCCACCGGCGCAGGGATCTGGTGGTGGATAGGCCGACCGGCCGGTGAGATAGGGCGCTTCCAGGTAATGTGCATATACCGGTACTTCCCATTCCCGCAGCAGTGCCGGCAAAGCGCCTACATGGTCAAAATGGCCATGGGTGAGCACGATCGCTGAAGGCACAAAGTGCGGCGCAAACAATTGCCGGGCGGCCCTTTTGATCTTATAGGCCGATGTACGAAGCCCGGCATCTACCAATACCCATGAACGGGTACGGGTATTCTGTACCAGGTACATGTTCACAAAAAGATCGCGGATGCCCCATACGCCCGGTGCTACCTGAAACCACGCCCTGTCTGCCAGCTCTTCGATGTTGGTAATGTTTTCCATAGTATGCACTTTTGGAAGTTGTTACCACAATTCCCGTTCCTGCAATAAAGCATGAGCTTGTCAGGTATTAACAGGCCAGTACAAACGGTCCCATTTCATCCGCGAATTTTCTTTCGCTGCTATGGATAGGAACATCGTTGATAGAAGCAAACCGGCGCTGCATCAGCCCATTGGCATCAAATTCCCACAGCTCATTGCCATAGGAACGAAACCAGTTCCCGGATTTGTCATGCCACTCGTATTCGAATCTCACCGCGATCTTGTTGTCGTTAAAAGTCCACAGTTCTTTCTTCAGGCGGTAATCCAGTTCTTTTTCCCACTTTTTAGTCAGGAAAGCCACTACTTCTTCCCGGCCGTTGATAAACTGGTCGCGGTTGCGCCATTCCGTGTCTATGGTGTATGCCTTTGATACTTTCTCCGGGTTGCGGCTGTTCCAGGCATCTTCAGCCATTTGTACTTTCTGTAAGGCTGTTTCGTGTGTAAACGGAGGAAAGGGAGGTTTCTGTTCCATGTTTTGTGTTTTTTGATTTGACTTGATTTAATTTACAGACAGACCGATCTGTCTATTTTAAACAAAGGTAGGGTTTATTATTATTTGACCAAGTAATTTTTTTGGGGGATGGGAAAATGGTTTTTAGGGAACTATCGGAGAGATGGAAAGATAATCTTTAACATATCAGCAGGAAAACATCGAGAGATGCAGAAATCATCTTCAACATATTAAAGAGAAACTACCAGATAAATATCAAAAGAAACCAGTAGAAAAATATGGAAGAGAAAACACTGAAAGGATTGAATGATCATCTTTAAGATATTAAGAAAACACCGAAGAGCGTGACAGATGGCCTCTATAGTGACTTTTCTGTGATATACCTGCAGACAGTTTTAACATCACTTTATCTCCTCTTCAGCTTGCTATATCTAAAAATTCGACTAATTTAAATTTTAATAGACCTGAGCCACACATTTTTTTTCATCCACATTTTGATAATACTCCCAATATGCAGTTAGAGAACGTCTACATCACAGCTGCCGGTAAATATCTCCCGGGCGAGCCTGTTCACAACGATGAAATAGAACAATACCTTGGATTGATTGACGGCAAACCATCCCGCAGCAAAACGAAAATGTTGTCCCAGAACGGCATCCAATCCAGGTATTATGCGCTTGACCAACAACAACGTACTACCCATACCGTTAGCGGCATGACCGCCAGGGCCATCGAAGATTGCCTTGACCGTAACGGCACCAGCAAAGAAGATATCCATTTTATATCCGCTGCCACTACCCAGTCAGACCTGCCCGTACCTGGTTTCGCCAGTATGGTACATGCCGACCTGGGCAGCCCTGCCTGCGAGATAGCCAGTCACCAGAGCGTTTGCGCAGCCGGGCTGATGGCTATCAGAAACGCCTATACGAATATTCAGACCGGCGCCGTGCAAACAGCCGTAGCCTGCGCAGGTGAACTGGCCAGCAGGCTGTTCAAAGGCAAACGGTTTGAACAACAACAACGTATCCGGGATGGGCACGGACTGGAACTGGAAACAGATTTCCTCCGCTGGATGTTATCTGATGGCGCAGGAGCACTACTGCTGCAAAACAAGCCCGCTGCACAACACATCAGCTTACAAATAAACTGGATAGACCTCCGGTCTTATGCGCACCTGTATGAAGTGTGCATGTATGCCGGCAGGAACAAAGGAGAAGCCGGCGGCCAGCCGCTGTCCTGGATGGACTATGACAGCTTCTCAGAAGCAGACCGCGACGGTGCGCTCAACCTGAAGCAGGACCTGCGCCTCGTGGACAATATGGTGAAGCTGGGCGTACAACGTTTCTTTGAACTGATTGATGACGGAAAATTTGATGCTGCCGGTTTCGACTGGCTGGTATGCCACTACTCTTCCCATCACTTCAAGGAAAAGATTATACAACTGCTGGCAAAAGGCGGCGTGAGCATCCCTGAAGAAAAATGGTTCAGTAATTTGTACTCCGTCGGTAATGTGGGCACCGCTTCCATTTTTGTGCTGCTGGAAGAATTGTTGCGCACCAAACCGTTGAAAGCAGGTGATAAAATATTGTGCATGGTGCCGGAAAGCGGTCGCTTTATCTCCGGTTTCATGATGCTGACGGTTGTTCCTCCCACAGCCACACAAACATTCGATCCCGCTTCGCTATTGACCGAGATCAAAGCTCCCGAGATCAGGATACAGCAGGACAATCCCACTCTCGAATGGCTGATACGCCAACTAACCACCGTGTGGATTGATTTTGAAAGTTCCCTGCGACAGGTGCCTATTGTTAAAAAGATATTTTCCGGTACACTGACACTGGAAGAATACAAAGCCCTGTTGTTCAATCTCCGCCAGCAGGTGATAGACGGTTCCCAGTGGATTGCCCGTGCAGCCTCCAACGTGAGCATCGAACACTTTGATATCCGTTCTTCCTTTATCTCCCACTCCCGCGATGAACACCGGGACTACCAGATACTGGAAAAGAACTATATTCAGTGTGGCGGCACCCTGGAAGAACTGCAAAAAGGCGAGAAAAACATTGGTAGTGAAGCGTTGAGCGCTTATATGTTCCAAAGGGCCAGCCAGCCAGACCCATTCGATCTGCTGGGCGGCATGTTCATCATTGAAGGCCTTGGCAACCGGGTGTCCGGCAATTGGGGCCGCGCCATTCAGCAACAGCTGCAGCTGCGTGATGACCAGGTTTCATTTTTCACTTACCATGAAACCAGCGATTCCAATGAGAATCATTTTGAGCGGTTTGAAAATGCTATCCAGTCGGGCCTCCTGACCACCAGCCTTGCAGAAAGGATCGTGAAAACCGCTAAAGTGGTAGGCCGTTTGTACCGCCTGCAACTGGAACAAATTGGAAATTACTGAACCGAATCCGTCATCTCTGTATGAAAGACAGTACTTATTTTGAAAAACTGGAGAACAACCCGAGAGACCCAAGCCATTGGCACGCCCTGTTTCTCGATAACAGTATCCCGTTCAATCCGGACGCCAAGGCAGCATTTCTCTACGACGCCAGCCGCAGGACCAAACAGTTCCTCTATCCTTTTGTGAAAGTGTTTGCCCGCCTGGGCATTATCCTGTTGCAGATATTTAAAGCCATTGCGCCCAATGTTATCAACGCACCGCAACGGTTGCACCGCTGGCTGTACAGGGGCATGAAATATTGTATCACGCCGGAAGCCAATTTCCTTATCCTGCGCCACTTTTACCTGGGGTCGGAAGTATTGCGTTTCATCAAAGACAATGTGAAGGATATTGAGGATATTCCCATGAATCCGTTGAAACCGGTGTCTGTCAATGCCGTGAAGGATGATCTTTTTTTAAATCACGATCTCAACCTCTACAACTTTATCATCAACCTGAACAATGCGCTAAAAGCAAAAGGCAAGACCATCACGCAGGTGGAGCAGCCTGATTTCAGCGCTATCAGTACCGGACCTTTGCCCTTTGAGCCTTTCCGTGACAAGTGGAGTAATTGTATTGATTTGTCTACCGCCATCGAGATATTCACGCCGGTGTACCAGTTTTTCCTGACCGACAGTGATTTCTGGAGAGCCTCCAATTCGTTGCAGCTGGATGAAGTGATTGGTTTGTATGCGGCCACGATCATGGACTGCCCCGAGCGCTTGGTAGCGTTGAACAACAAACATCCCATGATTCCGCTGCCTACCTATGGAGCTGCCTTCCGGCTTACGTTGCATGGTCTTTCCACAGAGGTGCTGCATGCATTGCTGGTAGAACAAAAACTAAAGTCCCAGGGCTGAAACCCTGGGCTACAGTAATTCAGCTGCCATCTTCCTGGCTTCCTGCACCGGCCACTGGTTGGCATACAACTGGCTTTCCACCATGGCAGATTCAAACAGCAGGTATATGTGGTCCTGCACCAGTTGTTTTTCTTTGTTGAGGATAACAGAAAAATACGCGCGCAGATCTTTCTTATGATCGCGGATAATGCGGAGGGCTTCCCCATCCTGTTCTGTGATTTCGGAGAGAATATTCAGAAAGGCGCATCCCCGGTAATTTTCTTTTTCGTTGATGTCCAGCAGGAAATCGAAGGCCGCGAGAATTTTCTCCCTGGGCTTGGAAGGCTTTTCCGTGAAGGTTTTCAGCGCATTGAACCAGTAGTTGTGCCGGTATTCCAGGAAGGCTTCCAGCAAAGCTTCCTTGGAAGTAAAATGCAGGTACAGGCTGGCGCGCGCCACCCCTGCTTCCTGCAGCACCTGGTTGATGCCGGTAGCATGGTAACCTTGCCGGTAAAAAAGATCAGTAGCGGTATCGAGCAACCGCTGACGGGGATCACTGCTTTTCTGCTTCATTATGCAAAGATAAGACAGACTGATCTATCTTTCAGGATATACTGCCGTTACCCCGTTTTTACCGGCGATGATGGCTTCATGGGCCATTTGGTAAAACAGGGATGTTTCCAGTATGCCGGGTATGGCTTTTAACTGTGGATTAATTTCTGCAACCGGGGGAAATGCTGTGAACCAGATGTCGATCAGCAGATTGCCTCTTTCGGTAATGACCGCACCATCTTTTTTGTTGCTAAGCCGCAGTTGCGGACGGGCGTCAGGGTAAAGGCGTAACAAGGCCTGTTGCACAAAAGACAGCGCGTCCGGGATGAGTTCAATCACCACCGGCACCGTAGGCAGCAGCTTTTCCACATACTTGGAGCCGTCGCCTATCAGTATGAATTGTTGCGTCATGGCGGCCAGCAGCTTTTCGAGGGTATGTACGCCTCCCCCGCTTTTCAAGGCGTTGAGGCCACGGTCGAATTGGTCGCACCCATCGAAGTGGATATCCAGCTGCGCCATGGAAGCCGTTTCTCTAATAGTAAAACCATATTCCTGCAATAGCAGCCGGGTATTAAAAGAGGCTGTTGCCACGGAGATGCTTTCCCGTAGCGCCGGAACTGCCGCTATTTCCTTTACCAGGTGTGCAATGGTGCTGCCGGCACCCAGTCCCACGGTATACCCTTCACGCACATACGTCAAAGCCTTTTTGGCCGCTTCCAGTTTGTAGTCAATCGTTTCCATGCAGTATAACTTCACCTAAAAGTACCTAAATACTTCAGCAGGAAGTACTTAAAAAACAGTTTTTTTTATTCAGAGTTTTTTTCCTTTCTTGCAATGCAAACGATTGCATAAATGAAGACCGTTAGTTATCCTGAAAGACCTTTAGCCCGGCTTTACTCAACCCAGTCACCTCCTATAACCACCCTTTAAACATTCCACATGAGAAAAAAATTACTCTTCCTGCTTGTACTATGCTGGCTGACAGTCATGCAGGCATCCACCGCCCAAACCACGGTGACATCCCTGTCGGCATTGCAAACAGCCATCAACAACGCCAATCCCGGAGATGTGATCATCGTGGCCAACGGCACCTACACCGCTTCGGCTGATATCTCCATCACCAAACAAGGAACGGCGGCCCAGCCCATCACCATCAAAGCGCAATCAGTGGCAGGTGTTACCATCGCCGGCACCGGCGGATTCAACGTCGCCAGTCCGGCCCAATACATCATCATCCAGGGGTTTAAATTCACCCATAGCGCCAGCAAGGCTAAAACAGGCAGCGGCACTTCTTTCTGCCGCTTTACCCGCAACATCTTCGAAACACCGGGTGACGGAGAAAACCTGACCATCGCCGGCAAAAATCATGAAGTAGATTATAACACCTTCCAGCATAAAAATGCGATGGGCCGCTTCCTGGCCATCCGCGGCACCGGCAGCCAGATCGCTGAAAGCCTGTGGATACACCACAACTACTTCCTCGACCAGCAACCACAGACCGGCAACGGCATTGAAACATTTCAATTTGGCCTGAGCGGCTACAGCATGTCTTCCAGCAACAGCATCGTGGAATACAACCTCTTTGAACAATGCGCCGGTGAAAATGAAATGATCTCCGTGAAAGCATCGGCTGTAACGCTGCGGTACAATACCATCCGCGATTGCCCCGCCCAATTCACTTTAAGGCATGGCAATAAATGTAAAGTGTATGGCAACTATTTCATCAACACACCAGGCATCCGCATCTTCGGTGATGACCACGTGATCTATAGCAATCACTTCGAAAACTGCAATCCCGCTATCAACATCGGCAATGGCGACGGCGAAGTGGCCGACGGCGCACCACTCACCTGCCACGACCGCCCCGACCGTGTATTGGTAGCCTTCAACACACTTGTCAATAATACCAGCAACATCACACAGTCCGGCCGTACCAATGGCTTGGGTGCTACCTACACCAACGTAGCCTACAACATCATCCAGGGCGGCAGCAATGCAGCCTCTATCGCTGGTCCATATACCAATCCCACCTGGAAAGGCAATATCATCTATAACACCAGTGCCGGCGCCATCCCCAGCGGTGGTTATGTGACCGCCAACCCACTGGTTGCCCGTGACACTACCGGCACTTTCCACCTGCAATCCGGCAGCCCGGCCATCGGCGCAGCTACCGCTGCTTATCCGGACGTGAAATTCGATATGGATGGCCAGCCCCGTACCTCCCCGCTGGATGCCGGCGCCGACCAGGTGTCCACCGATCCTGTTACCGCCGTTATCCTCCAGCCTTCCATGGTGGGCTACAACGCCAACTCCACCCCTCCCGTTACACAGCTGGTAGACATTACCGACAACGGTGGCGTGATTACCGGTCAATACCCGAACACCACCAAACCTTCAGAAGACATCCCCAGCCTGATAGATAACAATACCGCTACCAAATACTTCCGCAGTGGCAGAACAGCGCTGTGGGTGCAGTATAAGTCAACCGCGCCCGCTAAAGTGACCAAGTACACGCTGACTTCCGCCAACGACGTGCCCGCACGCGATCCTAAAAACTGGACACTGCAAGGCTCCAATGACACCATCACCTGGGCCACCATCGACAGCCGCTCCAATGAAACCTTCGCTACACGTGGACTGACAAAGGCATACACCTGCACCAACACTACCGCCTACCGCTACTACCGCCTCAATATCACCTCCAATAACGGTGACACAGGTACGCAGCTGGCAGAATGGGAACTGTTTGAACAACAGACCAGCATGATGGCCACCACCGCGAAGGAAGTGCCGGTCAACGTGTATCCTAACCCCACCACAGGGCCTTTCAAAGTGAAACTGACTGATAAAAAGAATAAATCATACCGCCTTATTGTGCTCGACGCCAAAGGACACCAGGTAGCAGCTACCGTGCTGCCTGCCGATGCCACTACGCTTGAGGCAAACTTTAATCTCACCGCCATGCCGGGAGGCATGTATTTCATACAGGTGAGCGACGGGGTATTTCAAACTACACGGAGCGTATTTAAATATTGATATCTGGAAATGAATCGTGCACCCATCATCCGGGTCCCAGGGCTAAAGCCCTGGGCTACGATGTTGTTCAGGTATCTCATCTGGCTTTAATACCGAAGTTTCTGGTTAAACCTGGCTGGATAAAGATCCTAGCCCGGGTAACGATGTTGATGAAGTAACCCTTCTCACTTTAATACCGGATCTTTTTGATTAACGAATCTGAACAACATCGTAGCCCAGGGCTTTAGCCCTGGGTTTATGGGTTTCGGGATTTATATTATAAACGCCGGATGATTTCCATAAATATTATAAACGTTTCATAATCTCCATACAGGCCCGTGCATTATGATACGGGCATTTCCACAGTCCGGCTTTATCTTCTTCCATGATGGAGCCGTCTTCCCGAATCCCCCAGTACCATTCGCCGTTCATTTTGTCCAGCAGATGTGTTTCTGTAAACTTCCAGCAGTCATAGGCCCTTTGCAGGAACCGGCCTGCAGGCTGCAGCTGCCAGGCATTTACAAATCCCACGATGGCTTCCGCCTGCGGCCACCAGTGTTTTTCTGTTACGGTGTGCTGCGTAGACGGCTCATATTCATACCATAACCCGCCATCGCGGGCAAGTCCTTCTTCCGTTGCCAGAGCCATTTTCAGCGCCATTGCTTCAAAGTCATAGATCAGATCCGGATCGTTAATAACATGTGCTGCTTCCAACAACAGCCAGCTGGCTTCTATATCGTGACCATAAGACACCAGCTGTCCTTTTACCTTCCATTGTTCGTTAAAGAATAAATGCAGATGCCCGCTTTTACGATCAATGATCCGGTCACGGAAAAGCTGTAGTAATTCCTGGATATGCTTTCTCAGCGTCCTGTCCGGCCATATGCCATAGAGACTGGCATAAGCTTCCAACACATGCAGGTGTGTGTTCATGGTCTTTTTCTCATTGGCGTCCTTTTCACTGAGACGCTGATCTGACAATGGTTTCCAGTCATGCGTAAACGCTTCGAAATAACCGCCGTGCTGTGGGTCATAAGCATACTGTTGCAAATCTTTATACAACCGGATTGCCACATTCATCGCTGCCAGTTGTTTCGTAGCCCGGTAATATTCGCTGTAGGCGTAGATCGCAAAGGCGATGGCATACACCTGCTTTTTTGTCTCCAGTGGACGACCTACATGATCTACTGTCCAGAATACGCCACCATGCTCATTATCCAGCAGGTGTTCCCTGAACCAGTTTTCCGCGCGGTGTGCCATGGGCAGTAATGATGTATCATTCAAAAAGTTAGCAGCCGCCGAGAAGGTCCACAGGATGCGGGCATTCAGCACGGCTCCTTTAGGAGCCAGCGCATCAACGTTATTGTGATTGCCTACCTTCCCGTAAAATCCGCCATGCTGTTCGTCCGGCAGAAACTTCATCCAGTAGTGCAGAATACGATGTAATTCGGTTTGTAATTCCTGTTTTAATACTTGCTGTATCATCAGTTGAGTTGTTGTTTGCGGACAGCCAGTTCTTTGCTGATAAGGGCCGTACGGTTTTCCGACAAGGGATATAAAATGATAAAAAGAATAGACAATAAGGAACCCGTTGCCGGCAACCAGCTTAACATCAGCACGATCCCTTGCTGGGTGGCATGTTCCTGCATACTGTTGGCCTGAAAGCCGAAATAGCCAAGCAGCCAGCCGGTAAGCGCTCCGCCGAGCGTCCAGCCAAACTTCTGCGACATAGAAGAAGAGGAAAAGATAAGGCCTGTTGCCCTACGGCCATTCCGCCATTCGGAATAATCAGCAATATCGGCGTACATCGACCATAACAGCGGAAAAACGATCCCCGCGCACACACTGATGATCAGCTGAAACACATAGATAAGCACCAGCTGCTCTTTCTGCAGCCAGTAAAACGCGATGCTGCCTACAGAAGCGATCACCATCGCCAAAAGATAGGTGTTCTTTTTCCCGATACGGTTACCTACCGGTGACGCCAGTACGACGCCCAATATATTAGCCCCCTGGCCTATCAGCAGGTAAAGCGTGGAATACGTCACTTTGGTATTGCCCAGCTGGAAAGCAGCGTCCTGCTGAATGAAATATTTAAAGTAATACAGGGTGGCGCCATCGCGGATAGAATTGAAAATGAGCGCCGCCACGCCGGCGCCGAGCAATATCCACCAGGGCCGGTTTTGCCAGAGGTCGCGGAGATCATCTTTCAGCGAGGCCGATTGCACAAAGGCTGGTCGTACCCTTTCTTTCACCCATGCAAAACATAACAGGAACAGCTGTACGCAAATCAGGGCAATCACTGCCACGCCCAGCTGCCAGCCGCGCTGCGGGTTCTCATTTTCGCTGAAGATACTTACCAGCGGCTCTATCAGCGCTACCGCCAGCAGACTGCCGCCAAAGGCAAACGCCATGCGGAAAGAGGCCAGCGTATTCCTCTCCCGGCCATCCGGTGTAATAACGCCCAGCAATGATGCGTAAGGCACATTGATCAGCGAATAGATCATCATCATGGCCGAATAGGTGATATAAGCGTAAATGAGTTTACCGGAAGCGCTGTACGCAGGCGTCGTAAAAGTGAGCACCCCGATAACACCGAAGGGTATCGCCATGTACAACAGGTAGGGGCGGAACTTACCCCAGCGGGAGGAGGTGCGGTCAGCCATGGCCCCCACCACCGGATCAAAAAGCGTGTCCCAGATACGGGTAACCAGGAACATGGTACCCGCAGCAGCCGCTGTGATTCCCATCACATCGGTATAAAAAAACAACAGGTACATGCCGAACAGCTTCCAGAACATAGAGGAAGCCATATCGCCAAAACCATAACCGATTTTTTCCTTGAGCGTAATTTGGTTGTCCATAACGTGGGTATAAAGCTGGCAGTTACTATCAGGCAAAACTATTCCCACAAATTACATTTTCTGTAATACTTATTTATCTGATTACGGTAATTTGTTATCCGGTTATACGGACGGTTTGTCTTCAGCGGTTTTCAGCTCATAGTGCGCCGCATGCTGGGAGGTGCGGATAGGCATGCCGATATGTGTTGACCAGGCGTCTGTAAAGGCGGCCCCGAAATAGAAGATAATAGAAGAATAAAACATAAACAGCAGCAACAGCACCGTAGATGCCGATGCGCCATACAACGTATTGATACTGCTGTAGGTGAGCAGCACTTTTAATACGATTTTCCCGATACTGAAAAGAATGCCGGTCACCAGTGCGCCTACCATCCCGGGTTTCAGACGTGGCCGCCCATCGGGGATAAAATAAAAAACGAGATAAAACCAGATGGTGACGATCAGCACCGACAGTACGTAGTTAAGGGTGCTGTTATAATAAGACGCCAATGCAGGCAGGTAAATGCTGATGTATTTTCCCAGGAAAGCCTGGGCTGCTTCCGCGACTACATCTATCAGGAACAGCAGTCCCGCGAAGAAAATCACCAATACCCCTCTCAGCCGCGACAGCATAATCCGGCTGAAGCTCGCCCGGTGAACGGCCTTTATCTTCCACAGTTCATTAATAGAACCTTTGATGATCTTAAACAGGGTGGTGGCTACAAACAGCAGGAAAAGAAATCCCACAATGCCAATCAGCCAGTTTTGTGCGATGCTCCGGAAAGCCCGTAAGGTTTGTACAATCGCCTCGGCTGTTTCAATGCCAAACAGCGCTTCCATCTGCTGGGACAACCGACGTCCCGGATGCTCCATCCGGAAAATAAGGCGCAGCAACTGTATCAGGATCACGAGGATGGCCGGTAAAGCAAACGTGGTGAAAAAGGCAGTTGCCCCTGCCAGCCGCAACGGATCATTAGCCTGCAAAGACTGATAGGCATCTTTAAAGGACAATAGCAGGAGGCGCCAGTAAGGCTGCCTTTTTGTTGTTGTAATATCACCCATGTTTGAAAATTCGGCCGGTAATGCTAAATTTACGGTGTAACCGCAACCGCAAATATAAAGCATCCCCTAAACTTAGCGCCCGTGTATAAAATCCTTGTCCTGTTCCTGAGCTGCCTGCTGTGGCAAAACAGTCACGCTGATACCTTCTACCCTGCTGACAACGGCTATTTCCAGTATGTTGGGCGCATCGACTTCTCCGCTCCTGCCACGCCCCGTTTCTGGGCTCCCGGCGTATATGTGACGGCCCGCTTCAGAGGCCCGCGCTGCGAGATTGTGCTGAACGATGAAATGTTGTACGGCACCAATCATAACTATGTGTCCATTGTCATCGATAACAAGGCGCCTATCCATAAACAGCTGCTGGGCAAAAGTGATACGATCCGCCTGCATCAGGGATTAAACGATGGACCGCATACCATCGTCATCTGTAAAAACACGGAAGCCGGTATCGGTTATTTAGAATTCGCCGGCCTGCGTTGCCAGGAGCTTCTGCCACTACCGGTATCGCCTGTACGAAAAATTGAATTCATCGGTAATTCCATCACCTGTGGCTCCGGTAGTGATCAGTCTTCCATACCGTGCGGACAGGGCCAATGGTATGATCAGCACAATGCCTGGAAAAGTTACGGTCCGCTGACAGCCCGCAAGCTCAATGCCCAATGGCAGCTCAGCTCTGTTTCCGGCATCGGGCTGATCCAAAGTTGCTGTGGCATGCCGCATACGATGCCACAGGTATTTGATAAAGTCAATATGCACCGCGATTCCATTCCATGGGACTTTGCCAACTACCAGCCCGACCTGGTGGCGGTCACCCTGGGTGAAAATGATGGCCCGCAAGATTCCACCCGTTTCTGTCAGGCTTATGTGACGTTTCTGAAGCGGCTGAGGACATACTATCCGGCAGCCAGCATTGTATGTATCGACAGCCCCATGGCAGATCCGGCTTTTTCACCGATATTGCAACGGTACATCACCGCTGTGGTAGCTGCTATGCAGGACAAAAAGGTGAGCAGGTATTTTTACAGCAGAAAATACCAAAGCGGTTGCGGCGGCCATCCCGACCTGGCCCAACATCAGCTGATGGCCAACGAGCTGACCGCCTACATCAAAAAACTGAAACACTGGTGACAAATGCAACGGTACTAAAGCCTTGTGCGGAACTGAATGAAGCGATTGATTACTACTGGTACCACGAATCTCAGGACCTGCAACAATCAACCTTCAATATCCCTTTTCTGCACCAGGAACTGGTGATCAATCTTGGTGGAGATTTCACGATGACACCACCCGGCGAGGAGGCATATGCCTACGACCGTGGCGGAGGCGTGTCCGGTATTCTCTCCGGCCCCGTAGTGACCAGGGTGTCCGGCCATTACAAAGCGATCGGTATTCTGTTCAAGCCTTTCGGGTTATACAGGTTGTTTGGTCTTTCGGCTGCCATGCTGCATGATGGACCGTTGCCCGGCTACCGGCTGTGGGGGCCTTATACCGACCAGCTGATAGCACAGCTGGAGCATGAACCCTTACCGGCAGAAAAACTGAAAACGCTGGAACGTTTTCTGCTGGCGCAGGCGCGTCCCCTTCCCGTACCAACGGCCGTCACCGATGTCAGC
Organism: Chitinophaga fulva; assembly: GCF_012927205.1. Taxonomy (GTDB): domain Bacteria; phylum Bacteroidota; class Bacteroidia; order Chitinophagales; family Chitinophagaceae; genus Chitinophaga; species Chitinophaga fulva. Next base: position 973,434 of record NZ_JABBGC010000004.1, on the reverse strand, counting down.
AACCATACGAGTCTCTCCCGCGGTCACATTCGGTCGTTGCAACAAGCGGAACAGGTGTCTCCCAAAAAATACATACAACAATTTCAACAAGTGGTAGGCAGTACGCCTAAAAGATATATTCAGCTACAGCTGATTAATGCCTCGCTGGCGCAGATAGCGCATAACCCTGATCTGCCGCTCACCGATGTGGCTTATGACAACGGCTTCTACGATCAGGCGCATTTTATCCGGGTGTTTAAATCCTTTGCCGGCATAACGCCGCTGCAATATAAGAAAGCGGTGCAGGCGGGGCGCGTGCAGGTTTCGTTTCCTAATGCTATTCATCATACATAAAGAGGCCGCGGGAATGCCAGAGGGCAAAGGTCTGGTCTGACATGCCGCAGGCTTTCAATAAGCCGGCGAAATCTACTTCGAAAGATCGGAAAATTTTATACAATTTTCCCTGCCGGCATTGTTACATTTTTGCAGCAAGAAAGATAAAAACTATGCGCAAAGTGAAACTGTACATCGCCATCAGCCTGGATGGCTACATTGCCGACAACAACGGACAAATTGAATGGTTGACCGGATTTCCGAATCCCGAAAAAACAGACTACGGCTTTGCGGATTTCCTCCCCACCACCGACACCACCCTGCTTGGTTACAAAACATATGAACATATCCTGCAACTGGCAGAGACTTATCCACATCCTGATCATACCAACTATGTGTTCACCCGTAGCGAAAGACCAGCTGCACCGCATGTTACGTTCGTACATGGTGAAGATATTCCCGGTTTTGTACAACAACTGAAAAGCCAACCGGGAAAAGACATCTGGCTCATTGGCGGTGGAGAACTAAATGCAGCTATGCTGGAACATGATCTGATTGACGAAATAACCCTGCATATCATGCCGGTAGCTTTAGGCAAAGGCAGATCCCTGTTTTCGGGGAAGGCATTCGAAAAACGGTTCAAGGTAGAACGGACAAAGGTATATGCTAGTGGCGTCATTGAATCGGTGATGAGCATGATGGCTACTTTCAGTTAAATGCCTGCCTGTATTCCAGCGGAGATAGTTTTGTTTTGCTTTTAAATAGTTTATTAAAAGACTGTGGGTGTCCAAACCCAACATTATAAGCTATCTCCGCAACGGACAGCTTGCTGGTAGACAACATCTCTTTGGCCTTCTCCACCACTTTACGATGTATATGCTGTTGTGCGCTTTGTCCTGTCAGGGACCGGAGCATATCACTTAGATAATGAGATGAAACATGTAGTTGCCCTGCCAGGTACTGCACTGTAGGCAGTCCCTGCATCAAGGCTGTTTCAGTGTTGAAATAATCGTCCAGCAGTTTTTCGAGTGCTGTCAACAGATCATGGTTGATGATTTTCCGGGTCACGAACTGCCGCTTGTAAAATCTGTTGCTGTAATGAAGCAACAGGTCTATCTGCGCGATAATTACATCCTGCGTAGTATCGTCAATCCGCTCATTTAATTCATCTTCAATAATACCGAAGACAGACAGGACAGTCTTCTTTTCTTTATCTGACAGGTGCAGCGCTTCATTGGTGGCATAGGTAAAGAAGTGGTATTTTTTTATAGCGCCTGCCAGCGGATACCCCTGCAGGAAATCGGGATGTACAAACAGGTTGAAGCCTTCATATTCATCGGCGTCAGTTGGCGCGGTGAGCAGTTGCCCCGGCGCTACAAATACCATCCCTCCTTCGTCAAAATCGTAATAACTTTGTCCATATTTCACTTTTCCATGAAGATTTCCCATATAAGAGATCTTATAAAAATTCAGGAAAAGTGATTGCGGAAATTCTTCCCGGAGGAGATGAACATCACAGTTACGCACCAGGCTCACCATGGGATGCAACGGTTTAGGCAGCCCCAGTAGCCGGTGTAATTCTGAAATCGTGTTTATCTGATGAGGAGCGGATTCCATCTGCGTCATATTTAAAGTTACAATATTTGCCAGTCTCCTGTATAACAAGGAGACTGGCGAAACGGCGTTACAGTTTTGAGTTAAAAAAGTGTTCCAGTTTATTAACCGCTGGCATCACTGCTTCTTTTTGATGGTAAAGATCTTTATGAGAGGCGCCGTCAATAATAAAGAGCTCTTTAGGCTCTTTTGCAACAGAGAATGCTTCCTGCGCCATCCATAATGTGTCTGCCTCAGCACCTGCTATGATCAATAGCGGCCGCGGTGCGATCATATCCGCAATACGAAAAGCATCAAAGCCCGCAATACGTTCAACACTACTCCAGACAAAAGCCTTGGCAGAACGTGGATGTTGCCCCAGACTGGTGCAATAATATTTCCATCCTTCATAAGCATACCGTCCCTGTGCTTTTGCCTGTTCTTCCGTTTCCGGGAAAAGCGGGAAAGTACCTACCTCATTGCCGGCGGCCACGGCGCGCCTGTCCTGCGCGGCGAGGTCCAGCATCTTTTGTATCACCTCCGGGCTTTGTTTTCCGTCGGCTCCATTTCTGAACATCCGTCCGATATCCACGCCGCTGACAGTTGCCACGGCCTTGATCCGGTGATCGGTTGCAGCCGCCATGATACCGTAGCCTCCCGATGCGCAGATACCCAATACGCCTGTTCTGCCGGCATCCGCTTCAGGCAGCGTACTGATGAATGAAACAGCTGATTTAATATCCTCTATTCGCTGGGAAGGGTTTTCAAGACCCCGGGGAAGCCCTTCGCTTTCACCCTGAAAGGCGGCGTCAAAGGCCAGGGTAACGAAGCCACGCTCTGCCAGCAGCCGGGCATACAGGCCTGCAGCCTGTTCTTTTACGCCTGAGCCGGGGTGGCTTACCACGATCGCCGGGCGGGGAGCTGTGTACACCGTTGCAGGGAGATAAAGGTTGCCCGCTATCTTTATACCATCTGATGTAAAGGAAACTTTCTTCGTCACTATGCTGTTAGAAGAGATCGTCTGATTTGTTGTGTTCATGTGATCTTATTTTGTTTTGTGAGACAAAATTCGGCTGCAGCCCGCTGCCGGATGTAGCCCGACTACCGAACATTGTAGCCAAAATGAAGCGAAGGCTCTTAAAAAGGGAAATAATTACAACACACCGGGCAATCCACTCATAAACGCGCTCCATTTTCTGCCGCACCTTTGTATTGTTAACAACGAAACAAAAAACTTCAAAAAATCTAATAACATGAAAAATCAAACAAACCTCCCCGCAGTAAAAAACATCGTTTTAGTACATGGTGCATTCGCAGATGGCTCCGGCTACAAAGGTGTATATGAAGCCCTTACCCAACAAGGTTACCAGGTGACTGTTGTACAAAATCCCCTGACTTCTTTAAAAGACGATGTGACTGCTACCCATCTGGCACTGGATGCACAGGATGGCCCGGCCATTCTCGCCGGCCACTCATGGGGAGGCGCTGTTATCACCGAGGCCGGCAATCACCCTAAGGTAGCCGGACTGGTATACATCGCAGCGTTCCAGCCGGATAACAATGAATCTGCTTTGCAGTGGTTCCAGACAGCACCGCCAGCCCCTGAAAACGGTGTACTGCCTCCGGATGAAAAAGGCATCGTGTATTATGACAAAGCTAAATACCATGCTGGTTTCTGTGCAGACCTGAGCCAGGAAGAAGCAGCGTTCATGTATGCATCACAGGGTGCGTTTTATGGTGAATGTTTCCTTTCTCCTATCTCCGCGGCTGCCTGGAGAAACAAACCCACCTTCGGCATCGTGGCCACGGAAGACAAAAGCATCAACCCCGATATACAACGGAATATGTACACACGCTCCAATACACAAATCACCGAAATCAAAGGCAGTCACGCGGTGTATGTGTCCCAGCCACAGAAAGTAGCGGCTGTTATTGCTGAAGCAGCACAGCAGGTGTCCGGCAACTGATTTATGCCCAAATGATATCACAAGCCCCATTTGCCTGCGACGGCAAATGGGGCTTTTTCTGTCAATGTTTTTTTCTTCTTTTCATAATTCTACGAAATACCGTAAAGACCCCATCTACCTAAAAACAAACAACTAATTATATATCAACGATTTACAAACAGGCATTTGAATTGACTCACTGGCGCAAACTATTTTACAAATGAAACCATCATCCAACTTACTGTCTCCCGACAATCATGCGCTGGTCCTGATCGATTTTGAAGGCCAAATGGGTTTTGCCACCAAAAGTATTGCCCTGAGCGAACTTCGGACCAACGCCGCCATCGTTGCGGGCGCTTCCAGGATCTTCCATGTGCCGACTGTAGTGACCACTGTAGCAGAACAATCTTTTTCCGGCCCTGTATTTCCTGAGATCGAAGAGTTTTATCCACAGGCAACTTCCGGTTACATCGACCGCACTTCCATGAACACCTGGGAAGATGAAGCTGCCTACAAAGCTATTGTTGGCAAAGGCAAAAAGAAACTGGTGTTGGCCGGTCTGTGGACAGGCGTATGCATCGTAGGCCCCGCCCTGTCAGCCCTCGAAGAAGGTTATGACGTATTTGTGATCACCGATGCCTGCGGCGATGTGAGTGCCGAAGCACACGAACGCTCCGTACAAAGAATGGTGCATGCCGGCGTAAAACCGATGACGGCCATTCAATACCTGCTGGAACTGCAGCGTGACTGGGCCCGCCAGGAAACCTATAAGCCTGTTACTGATCTGATGAAAAAATACGGCGGCGCTTATGGTATCGGTATCCATTATGCTCACCACATGCTGCAACACTAATCCATCAGTTTTAAACCTATTCCAATTGCCTTCAAAACGCCTTTCCCGTTTCGTTCGTTTAGCCGTACTTGTTATTACATGTCTTACATCCGTTTCCAGGACAGCAGGGCAGAACTTTAAGCTGATGCGCTTCGATGAAGACTATTCGGGCCTGAAAGACTCTACCCGGAACTTCTACCGGAAAATAAAATACACCAGCTTATCCAAAGACGGTAACGCCTATGTTTCATTCGGCGGTGCGGCCAGAATGGAATACGTCGATTTTAACAACGAAGATTGGGGAAGGCTGGGCATTGGGTACAACAGCTTTCTGTTACAGCGTTATGACCTGCATGCAGACCTCCATCTGCATGAGCGGTTCAGGATTTTCGCACAGGTAAGAAGCGCCTGGGAAAGCGGCAGGAAAAATGGTCCCCGCGCTATTGATGAAGATAACCTGAACATACAAAACCTCTTCATCGATGCCGCTATCATCAAAAATAAAGCACAACAACTAACACTTCGCGCCGGCAGGCAGGAACTGGACTACGGCAGCGGCAGACTGATCTCTGTAAGAGAAGGCCCTAATCTCAGGTTATATTTCGATGGGGCCAAACTGATGTACAACACTGCCCGCTGGAGTATCGACGGATTTGTAATGATGGCCGATACCATCAATACAGGTGCTTTCGATAACAAATCCAGCAAAGCAGTAAACCTCTGGGGACTATACAGCAAAATCAACATTCCTGCCTTCCCCAATATCGATGTGTATTACATCGGCATTAAACGTGACCGTTCCTTATTTGAAGAAGGAGCCAACAAGGAATTGCGTCATACCGCAGGCACCCGGATATGGCGGTACGGCAGCGGCTTCATCTATAACCTTGAAGCGGCGTACCAGTTTGGTTCCTTTGGCAACGGTCGTATCAATGCCTGGACCGCATCCGTCGAGGCTGGCTACCTGTTTGAAAATATCCCCGGAAAACCTGCTATCAGTCTGCGTAATGACTATATCTCCGGAGACCGGAATAAAGGAGATGGCCATCTTCAGTCTTTTAATCCGCTTTATCCTAAAGGCGGGTACTTCGGGTTCAGCCCACAGATCGGTCCTGTAAACCTGATAGACTTACACCCCTATGCCACTGTCAATATCGGTAAGAAGATATTGGCACAGGCGGATGTAGTGCTCAACTGGCGATACTCGCTTCAGGATGGGATTTACCGGCCAAGCGGAGGGTTCAATTTATCCGGCGCCTCCTCTTCTGAAAGACATATCGGCACCGCTTATCTCGCCAGCTTCGTGTACAGTATGAACAAATTTATTTCACTCAACTGCGGCTTTCAATATTTCAAAACAGGTGCCTTTATCCGGGATGTGATCGCCACACCCAGAGATGGCCTGTTTATCAACACCAGAGTCAGTGTAAAATTCTAGCATGCAAAAAACGATAAACCATGAACAAAACATTCACTACCCACTGTCGCAGAACACTCATCATGATGGTAAGTGCCTCCTTTCTTTTTCTGCACGCCATTACACTTGTTGGCCAACATACTGACAGCACCAACAAAACAACGCCTGTTGGCACCGCAAAAGTCTGGGGTAAAATAGACGGTATGTCCATCATCGGATTGGTACAGGGCCCTTCCGCCGCTGTAGCCCCTTTGCAGGTAGCCTGCGTGTTTGAATACACAGAAGGAGACATCTTCAATCCTCCGGCATTACCAGCCGCGCTCAATGGAATGGTACACCTCGACCATGCACTCAAAGGGCAGATCACCGAATTAAGAAAGAGCGGAAAATTTGCAGGCCATTACCTGGAAACATTACTCATCACACCTCCTAAAGGCGCCATGAAAGCACCCCGACTGCTATTGATCGGTTTGGGTGATCGTCATCAATTCAATGCAGACATGATGATCAACATAGGTGCAGTAGCCCTTCGTGAAGCTACCCGCATTGGTGTGACCGGCTTCTCTTTTGCCAGCGATATCAAAGATGCAGGCATCGACTCTCCGACAGCATTGGTAGCCGGCAATGTCACCAGAGGCATCATCAATGCATGGCGTACACAACTCTACCTGCAAAAGCAACACCTCTCTCCGGCGAAACCGATGACCAAAGCCACCTTGCTGGCAGGACCCGCATTTTTTGAAACTGCCGGAGAAGGTATCAAAGAAGCTATTGCATCCTTTAACCATTAAAAATACCCGCATGAATAAAAAAGCTGATATCGTTCTCTATAACGGAAAGATACACACCATAGACCCTTCCAACACCCGGGCTACGGCTGTTGCCATCAGCGACGGCAAGTTCGTGGCGGTAGGCGACGACAACACCATCCTTCAGCAATATGGCGAGGAAGGGACGGTACAAATAGACCTTAAAGGGAAATGTGTTGTTCCCGGCCTCAATGATTCCCACATCCACCTCATTCGCGGAGGCCTGAATTATAATCTTGAATTAAGATGGGATGGTGTTCCTTCTCTCTCCGATGCTTTGGCCATGCTGAAAAAGCAGGTAGCCATCACCCCTTCTCCGCAGTGGGTAAGGGTTGTCGGCGGATGGACCGAACACCAGTTTGCGGAAAAAAGAATGCCCACACTGGAAGAAATCAACGCCATCGCACCGGATACGCCTGTTTTCATCATGCACCTGTATGACCGGGCGTTGCTGAACCGCGCCGCTCTTCGTGCTGTGGGATTCACCAAAGACACACCCGCTCCTCCCGGCGGCGTCATTGAAAAGAACAGCAAAGGAGAGCCTACAGGACTCATCCTCGCCAGTCCCAACGCCATGATCCTCTATTCCACACTGGCCAAAGGACCTAAGTTGTCTTATGAACATCAGGTCAATTCCACCCGTCACTTTATGAAGGAGCTGAACAGGTTTGGTATCACCAGTGTGATCGACGCCGGTGGCGGATTTCAGAATTTCCCCGACGACTACCAGGTGATCAGTGAACTGCATCAAAAACAACAACTCACGGTACGCATCGCCTATAATCTTTTTACACAAAGACCTAAACAGGAACTGGAAGATTTTAAAAACTGGACGAGCACTGTCAAACTTCATCAGGGGGACAACATGTACCGGCACAACGGCGCCGGTGAAATGCTGGTATTCTCTGCTGCTGATTTTGAGGATTTCCTGCAACCCCGGCCAGACCTGCCGGAGACCATGGAAGCAGAGCTGGAGAAGGTAGTACGCCACCTGGTGGAAAACCGCTGGCCATTCCGGTTACATGCCACTTACAATGAAAGCATCACCCGCTTCCTGGACGTATTTGAGAAAGTGAACAGGGACATTCCTTTCAACGGATTACACTGGATATTTGACCACGCGGAAACCATCGATGAACGGAACATCGACCGGGTAAAGGCCCTGGGCGGCGGTATTGCCGTGCAGAGCAGAATGGCTTTCCAGGGTGAATACTTTACCGATCGTTATGGTAAAGCAGCAGCGGCACACACACCGCCGGTAAAACGGATGCTGCAGGCAGGCGTGCCCGTAGGCGCAGGTACAGACGCCACCCGGGTGAGCAGCTACAATCCATGGGTAGCGCTCTACTGGCTCTCTGCCGGCAAAACTGTAGGCGGCCAGCAGTTATATGATGACAATACCAAATTAAGCAGGGAAACAGCGCTTGAATTATATACCAAAGGAAGTGCATGGTTCTCCAGCGAGCAGGATATCAAAGGGAGCATCAAAACCGGACAGCTGGCCGATTTGGCCGTGCTGGACGCCGATTATTTTGAAGTACAGGAAGAAGCGATCAAACATATCGAATCCATCCTGACTATCGTAGCCGGAAAAATTGTATATGGAAGCGATGAATTTTCTCATTTCTCTCCCGCACCTATTCCCGTTCTTCCCGACTGGTCGCCGGTTAGTCAGTTTGGTGGTTATTACTCCGCTACGAAAAGCAGCATCATAAAACCCAATCCTGCTGCCGCCGTAACCAGTCAGGTACATTGTTGTGCAGGCAGCTGCGATGTGCATGGCCATGATCACAACACGGCACGGCTTAGCAATATTCCCGTCAACAATTACACCGCATTCTGGGGTGTCTTCGGATGTTCCTGTTTTGCTTTCTAAATATTTTTTATGAACGAGATCATCAGTTATATACTGTATTCGGATGCCGGCAGTATGCTCAACAACTACGCATTGCTGGCCTTCCGCGTACTGCTCGCACTGGAGTTATTCCGTGTGCACGGCATGAAAAAATTCCGTTTGGAAAACGGGCAAAAGGAACATGTTCCCAACCCTTTACATCTGCCTGAAAAGCTGAACGGGCTGGTCGCCACCTTCGCCGATACGGTCGTGCCGTTCCTGATGGCATTGGGGCTTTTCACCCGGCTGGCCGTTCTCCCAACCATCAGCGTGACCGCCATCGGTTATTTTGTGGTACATCGTAAAGACAGTGCCGAAGTACGGGACGTTCCCTATATGTACACATTATCTCTTTTATTGTTGCTGGTACTGGGGCCTGGCCGCTATTCCATAGACGTACAATACTTATCTCACTTATTCTAAATTTTCAACACATGCAAGCCAATATCGGCATCAAACAGGAACACCTGGCCACCGTATCCCATTCGCTGGGCAAAATGCTGGCAGATGAATTTATACTGTATACCAAAACACGGAAAGCCCATTGGTGCGTAACAGGGCCCGACTTTCACAGCAAACACCTGTTCTTTGAAAGTCAATACCAGCAACTGGACGAGATCATCGACGGCATAGCAGAACGTATCCGTACACTGGGGCATTTTCCGCCGGCTACACTCAAAGAATTCCTGGCCCTTACCCATCTCACAGAAATGACGAGGGAGAAAAATGACAGCACCGGGTTTATCAAAGACCTCCTGCACGATCATGAAAGCATCCTTATCCATCTACGGGAAAACATCAATGGCTACGCCACCGCGCTGCACGATGCCGGCAGCAGTGATTATATCACAGGGCTGATGGAAACACACGAGAAAATGGCCTGGATGCTCAGGGCACATCTGGAATAAATTGTTCATCTAAACAGATAACCGGTATGACAGAACAACAACATAGTATTAACTGGGTCACCTTCCTGCTGGCATGGGTAGCAGGCTATTGTGATACCGCCACCTTTGTGTCCGGCGATTCCATTTTCTCCGCGCATGTTACCGGTAACTTCATCGTGTTTGCCGCGCAGGTATCCTCCGGTAGTACCAGCGCCACCGCCTGGATTAAACTGATCACTTTTCCCGTATTTGTGATAGCAGTCATGGCCGGGGGATGGCTGGCAGAAAAATCAGCAAAAAAATACCGCATTTTACTGGCAGAAGGCATAATTTTGACGGTTTGCGGAATAGCTGCTTTTTTCCTACCGATATTAACATCTCTGGAAGAAAAACCGGTAACCTATCTTATTGTCATGGTCACAGTATTGGGTATGGGCTTACAGAATGCCTTCGGGAAGCTCTTTGCCAAGGAGACCCATGGCCCTACCACCATGATGACGGGAAATGTCACACAAGCTGCGCTGGACCTGGGTAACGTTATCCGGAAAGGCAAGCTGGGCAATGAAATATCCGTGTCCAGCCTTAAAAAGCAAACTGTCACCATTGGCGGGTTTCTCGCCGGCTGTATCATCGGCGCTGTTGTTGCCCGGTGGATAGGGCTGAGCGCCATCATCCTGCCCGGTGTGGCCATCGTGATATGTTACCTGCAGGGAGAAATGTCCGCGCCAAAAGAAGGGTAACCTATGCTTCAATTCATGATCGACTCCCGGCGGCAGGTACTGCTACTCCTGTACCTGCTGATACCGGCATATATACTGGCACAGTCAGATACAGACACGAACAACGCCCGCGTGCTGCTCCGGGATGGTAAAGCCGATACGGCCACCATTGCCCGCATGCTACGCGTGGGCGAAGCTTTCCTCGATAAGCCCGAATCACGGGAAGAAGACATGAATATGGCTTTCCGGATGGCCGACCAGATGGAAGCCCTTAGCCGGCAAATCAATTATCCAAGGGGCCTTGGTCTGAGCAAATTGCTCAGGGCCAAGGCCTTCCGTGAATCCGGGCATGCCGACCAGGGAAGAGCGAGCAGTGAAAAAGCGCTGCAATTACTAACGCAATATGGTACTGTAAGGGAGAAAGCCCAGGCGGTTATTGAATTGGGTGGCACCTACTCCAATGAGCCTAAAGACCTTCCCCGTAAAATCGCATTGTACCAACAGGGAGCAGACATCTACCTGAAAAACGGAAATAAACTGTCTGCGGCTCAGCTAAAAGAGTTCATCGGAGACCTCATGCAGCTGAACAAAGACTATGACGGTGCTTTGCGCGTACTACAGGAAGCCTTGTCCATCTACAAAGAAAATGGTTACCAAAGATTACAGGGCCTGTACTCTGTGATCGGAGGAGCCTACCAAGGCACCAATAACTTTGTACAATCACTCCGTTACAACCTGTTGGCAGTGGAAACAGCAGAGAAACTCAACGAACAGGGGCCGTTGATGACCACCATCTACAACCGTGCCGGACTGAACTACTACGGCGTGCAATACTACGATCAGGCACTCGATTATTTTGATAAAGCACTTGCCCATGCAAGACATCTCCACGATACCGGCACCGTCAAAGCTTTATTGTTAAACATCTCTGATGCGCTGCGGAACCGGGGAGAATACAACAGAAGCCTGGATACTTTACGCTCAGTGGAAAGGCTGCACTCCGCCCCCCAGGCCCACGAAATAATACAAATTGAGATTGGCTACCTGAGAGATTATATCGCATTACGGGCATTGCCTAAAGCCACACCGCATTATGAGAAATTAAAAAAACTACTGGAGACCGGCAGCGAAATCCCGGTATTTACCCAGGCGATGCGGTTGGCGGTGATCTTCTATCTGCAGGAAACTGGCCATTTCCGCGATGCAGCCCAATATCTCAACGCATATCAACAACACGTAAAAGAGTTCCAAGGAGGCTTGGTACGACAGGCAGAAGCAGCATTGCTGGCTTTCCGTTCCGACTCCGCACTGGGTAATCTTTCCGGGGCCATAGCGCACTTTCAGCGCTATAAACAGTTATCCGATTCTGTTACCAGCATCAACCAAAGCAAACAACTCGATGTGCTCCGGCTACAATTCGAGACAGAAAGAAAAGACAAAGACATTGAACTGCTGACACAGAAAAGCACCTTACAGGAAGTCTCCTTACAAAAAGAGAAGGTATTCCGTAATGTAGTCATGGGTGGCATCTGCATGCTGCTGCTCATCCTCGCGCTGTTGTACAACAGGTACCGGCTGAAGAAAAAAACCACCTCCCGGCTGGAGAAACAGCAGGAAGCCATCAACGCACAGAATGAGCTGCTGAAAAAACTGGTAGATGAAAAAGAATGGCTGCTGAAAGAAATACATCACCGGGTGAAAAACAACCTCCAGATCATCATCAGCCTGTTGAACACACAGTCGCGGTACCTCGATAACGCCGATGCCATCGCTGCCATCAAGAACAGCCAACACCGTATGTATGCCATGTCGCTGATCCATCAACGGCTCTATCATACTGACAACCTCGGCGCTATCGATATGCAATGGTACATCAGGGAACTGACCGGGTTTATGGAGGAAAGTTTCGATACCGGTCCAAAGATCACTTTCTGCATCGACAGTGAAGTCATTCTACTGGACGTAGTGCAGGCCGTTCCGCTGGGACTGATCCTGAATGAAGCCGTGAGCAATGCCATCAAGTATGCTTTCCCCGGTGACCGTAATGGTGCTGTGGCCATAACATTCAAAAAAGACGGCACACAATACTGCCTGCTGACAATTACAGATGACGGTGCAGGGCTCCCGGACAACTTTATTCCTGAAGAATCACCATCGCTGGGCATGAGCCTCATGAGAGGACTGGCTGAACAACTGGAAGGTTCTTTTCAAATAAAAAGCAGCCCGGATGGTGTTTCCATACAAGTGCTCTTTTTAATAAGATCGATCAATCAGGTTAATTAAAATTATGGCTGACAAAGAAAAAATACTGATCGTAGAAGATGAATTCATCGTGGGCAATGACCTGAAAATGATGCTGGTCAAAGGCGGCTATGATGTTTGCGGAATTGCCGCTTCCGTGGAACAGGCCAGAACACTGATTGCACAAAAACGGCCCGATTGGGTGTTGCTGGACATCATCCTGAAAACGCCCACCAGTGGTATTGAATTGGCGAAAGAACTGTTGCAGCGCCGGATACCATTCCTTTATATTTCTGCCAATACCAACCAACAAACACTGGAAGCCGCCAAGGCCACCCAGCCCTATGGTTTCCTGGTAAAACCTTTCCGGGAGCGCGATCTTTTTGTGATGCTCGATATCGCCCGTTACCGCCACGGCGTGGAAACCGGTATGATAAAAGAAGAGACGCTCACCGTGCCCGCAGAAACAACGCTGGACCCGGATATCATCGGCAGCAGCACTGCGATGAAAAAAGCACAGGAGCAGGCAGGGATAGTGGCACCTACCAACACATCTGTATTGTTGCTCGGCGAAAGCGGTACCGGGAAAGAACGTTTTGCCCAGGCCATCCATAAAAACTCGCTGAGGAAAAATAAACCTTTCATTACCGTCAACTGTGCAGCGCTACCGATCTCCCTGCTGGAATCCGAGCTGTTTGGCCATGAACGCGGCGCCTTCACCGGCGCGGTGCAGAAACGTGTCGGAAAATTTGAACAGGCACATGGCGGCACGCTCTTTCTCGATGAGATCGGAGAACTTCCACTGGAAGCACAGGTGAAGCTGCTGCGTACATTACAGGAAAAAGAGATCGAAAAGCTGGGTGGTGGCCAGCTCACCAAAGTAGATGTACGCGTGATTGCCGCCACCAACAGAAACCTGGAGAAAGAAGTGGCCGAAGGAAGATTCCGGCTGGACCTGTACTACCGGCTCAACGTATTTCCCATTGCGCTCCCGCCACTTCGCGAGCACAAAGAAGATATTCGCCCGCTGGCCCTTTATTTCCTGAAAAAACTATCAGACAACGCCGGCAAAAAAATATCCGGCATGAATGAAACAGTACTGCAAACACTTGAACAGCATGACTGGCCCGGCAACATCCGTGAACTGGAACACCTGGTAGAACGACAGTTTATCCTGGCAGACGGAGAACAAATCAATTCGATAGAAATCCCCACCTCCCAAACGGCGCTCATGCACACCGCTGAAAAGCTGGAAACGATGGAAGAGATGGAAAGGGCCCATATCCTGAAAGTGCTGAAAGCCTGCAACGGCCGTGTGTCGGGTGATATGGGCGCAGCGGAGGTCCTCAAAATATCCGCACAAACATTGTATTCAAAGATGAAAAAACTGGGTATAAAAACTACCTATAAATAATCTGTCCGATGGAAAAAGAAACGGCAAGAATAGAAGGATTCAGCGATGGGGTGTTTGCGATCGCCATCACCCTGCTGGTACTGGAACTACGTATACCCGATGCCGAAAGTAACAACAACCGGCAGGCACTGGCCAACAGCCTCCTGGCACAATGGCCGTCCTTTCTGGCTTTCAGCCTGTCTTTTTTCAGCATCTTCATTATGTGGGTCAACCATCACAAGATGTTCAAACAGATCTACCGGCGTAACAGCACGCTGATGTTTGCCAACGGACTGATTCTCTTTTTAGCCACCTGTATCTCCTACCCCACTGCTTTGCTGGCCAGATACTACGGTACTCCTTCCCTGTCAGTGGCCGTGGCGGTGTATACCGGGCTATTTGTGTTGATCAACCTCGCTTTTAATTTATTGTGGAGCATTGCCAGCCGGAATAGGGAGCTGCTGCGGCCGGAGATCAGCAATGCGGCCATCGGAAAAATCAGGAGAAACTATCAATATGGCATCCCGGTACACCTGTCGGCATTCCTCCTTTCTTTTTACTGGCCCGGTGGGGCATTGATACTATGCGCCTTACTCTGGACCTATTGGGCTTTTACTTCCGGCAGACTTGATTTATCTACCGGAAAAACTACGAACAAGATTTAATCCGGCTCTTTTCCGGTATCAATAAAATGTTCCTTCCTGATACCCAGTTTCTGCATTTTTGACATCAGTGTGGTAGAAGGCAACTGCAACTTGGCGGCCGCGCCCTGAGGGCCGGATATCCTGCCTTTTGACAACTTCACCATTTTCAGGATGTGCTCCCGTTCCACGTCTGCCAGTGAACGCACCTGTATTCCAGTATCCTGGCGGGCAAATAACATTTTATTGCTGACCGGCAGGCTAACGTCCGTGATGATATTAGTAGTGGTAAGCAGCACCGTTCTTTCAATCAAATGTTCCAGTTCACGGATATTGCCCGGCCATGCATACGCCTTCAATTTCTCCAGTGCTTTAGGCGCAATGCCGTCTACCTTTCTGCCACTGCTAACAGCATATTTTTCGATAAAAAAAGAAACCAGTTCCGGTATGTCTTCCTTTCGTTCTCTCAATGGTGGCAGTGTAATAGGAAACACGCACAGGCGATAGTACAGGTCGCTGCGGAAACGGCCGGCAACAATTTCTGCTTCCAGATTTTTGTTGGTCGCCGCAATGATGCGTACGTTGACTTTCATCACCGATTTTCCGCCGATCCGTTCGATTTCTTTTTCCTGTAAAGCTCTCAATAATTTTGCCTGCATCTCCGGAGGTAGCTCTCCTATTTCATCCAGAAACAACGTGCTGTTATTGGCCAGTTCAAACTTACCAATCCTTTTCTCCAGTGCCCCGGTGAAACTGCCCTTCTCGTGGCCAAACAACTCACTCTCCAGGAGATTGGCCGGGATAGCCGCGCAATTCACTTTGATCATGAGCTTATCCCTCCGTGGGGAGGTGTCATGCACCTGGTGCGCAATCAGTTCCTTTCCGGTTCCCGTTTCTCCCAGGATTAATACCGTAGCATCAGATGATGCCACTTTTGAAACGAGATCGTACACTTTCCGAATGGCGACAGAACCGCCAACGGTCTTTCCTGTCAGGTGTTTTTCTTTTTTCCGTTCTTCCTTCAGATAACTGTTCTCCTGCTCCAGCTGTGTTTTATATTTCCGGATTTCCTCCAGCTGCCATTCTATTTTTTCATTAGCGAGAATATTGGACACTCCTGTTCCCAACTGATCTGCGATGCTTTTGAAAAAACTGAACCGGCGCTTTGAAAAAACGCCTGTCTTCATCGCATAGAGATACAACACCCCTTTAGGCTCTTTTCCGTTGCATACCCTGACCAGCATCATCTCTTTCACCCCGGAGTTATACCAGTGTATGACATAGGCAGGAATATCCCGCAGGCGTATCAGGCTGCGCATATCGAATACCACTGGTTCTTCCGTTTCAATAGCCTTGTTAAATATGCCGTCGTTGATAGGATGTTGCAGGTGGACCACCGGGCTTTCTCCCGTAACGGTTTTTATTTTCTTTTCCGGGCTATAGAGGAAGGGAGAATGTGTGCGGGCATCTTCATTGATCAGGCAAAGCGTGTAATAACTGGCGCCGATATTTTCCAGCAACTGTTCGTTTACGATCTCCCACAGGTCAGGGCGGTGCCGGGCAGCAGCTATTGCTTTCGAAAAACAAAGCAGTGTTTCAAATTCATCGTTTTTACCGGAAATGTCTGTGTTCATCATACAATAATACAAAAGCGCTTATAAATTTACGATATATCGTAAATCCGAATTTACCCCAAAAATAAATTAAACACTGATAATCAACAACATACAACCCGGTACATGGTTTGGCTGTACGGGTTACTTCCTTAGCGAAAAACAGGAAGCGGCACAACATCTAATATCCTATCTTTAATAGACTATGTTCGAACAGATTGACCAATTCGTGAACCGTATCATCACTCTGACGCCGGAAGAGCGGCAGTTATTTCATTCCCTGCTCAAATTCAGGCGGGTAAGGAAACGCACTTACCTGTTGCAGGAAGGTGAAATTTGCGACTTTGAAGCATATATTGTCAAAGGTTGTATCCGTACCTATTACCTGAGTGATGACGGTACAGAAACCATACTTTCCTTTGCCATAGAAGACTGGTGGGTAAGTGACACCTACAGTTTTACAGAGCAGACACCCTCCAATATGTTCATCGAATCACTGGAAGATTGTGAGTTGCTGATCATTGATCGTAAAAGCAAAGCAGCACTGTATGAGAAAATACCCAAGTTCGAGACCTTGTTCCGGTTGCTGATACAACGTTCTCTCTTTGCGCTGCAGCGGCGTTTTCACAGCCTCGTATCACAAACTGCCGAGCAGCGGTATCTGGCTTTCATCGAAAAATACCCCCAGGTGGTACAGCGCGTACCGCAGAACCAGATAGCCCGTTACCTGGGAGTATCGCCCGAGTTTTTAAGCAAAGTGAGAAGCACCATACAGAAAAAGAAATAGCCCTTAGCTAAATACCAGTTCGTTGGCCAGCCTGATCTCATCTTCGATAATGGTATGTCCCATATTGTCGTATATCTTCTCCGTTACACCCGCTCCCATCTTTTGTAAGATGGTAGTAGATTCATGTACCCGCGCAACGGGTACATGGAAATCGGGGTTGGAACTACCAATGAAAACAGGCATGCCATCAAACGTTCCGCTATAATTTTCCGGATAGATTTTATCACCGATCAATCCACCGGTGAAAGCAACGGCACCTCCGTATTTTGCGGCATTTCTGGCAAGGAATTCCAGCGTCAGGCAAGCCCCCTGGGAAAAGCCCAGGAAATAAATATGTTCCCGCGCAATGCCTTGCTGCTGCAAATCGTCTGTCATCTTCTTCAATAAGTCCAGCGCCGAAGAAAGCCATGGTTCATTCTGCGCCGGCGGCGCCAGGAACGACTGTGGATACCAGGTGTAATTGGTAGCCTGAGGCGCCAGCAACGCATAATCACCGACAGGAAACCACTTCGCCAGTGACAGGATATCTTCCGCAGTTGCTCCTCTGCCATGTACCATGATCAATGCCTTCGATGCCGCTGCTACCGGCTTTCCGGCCGTGATAATATTTTCTTTGTGCATGTGACCATTATTTTAACACCGGTAATATCTTTTCAATATCCTTTCTGGCAGGTTCGTATTGTTTGGGGAGCTTAAGACTGCTGCCTAATTTGTCGAGTGGTTCATCCACCGTAAAGCCGGGATTATCAGTTGCGATTTCGAATAGTACGCCACCCGGTTCTCTGAAGTAAAGAGAGAAGAAATAATCCCTGTCGATTTTAGGGGTGATCTCTAATCCTTTGCTCAATATCTTTTCCCGGTATTCCATCTGGATAGCATCATTAGCCACCCGGAAGGCCACGTGGTGATTGGTGCCCGCACCGGTATGTCCCCGCTGTCCGTCTGGCAGCGCCAGCAGATCAATGATACCTGCATTGGCCACAGCATCTGTCATGAAGCGGTAACGGTTGCCTTCCTGCGCAAGCAGGCGATAACCAAATATGTCTGTCAGTACACCGGCGGTGGCATCTATTTCTTTCAGTGATAAAGTAGTACTGTGAAAACCCCTGGTGGCGATATCTGCCTTCACCTCGTCTGTCTGCCAGGGAGTCCTTGTATCAGGTGTTTTAGGCACTACCAGGTTGAGCTGAAGCCCATCAGGATCTGTGAAAGCAAGATAGGGTTCACCGAAGTGCTCTTTTATTTCGGAGAAGGCAACATTAAAGCGTGACAAGCGCTCTTTCCATACTTCCAGGCTGCCTTCGGGCACTGCATAGGTAATTTCTGTTGCCATGCCTGTACCGGTGCGGCCGGGCATAATATTTTCCCATGGGAAGAAGGTCAGGATGGTACCGGGAGTGCCATGTTCATCGCCATAGTAGAAGTGATACGTGCCCGGATCGTCAAAGTTCACGGTCTTTTTGACCATTCTCAGTCCGAGTACTTTCGTATAAAAATCATAGTTGCGTTGGGCATCAGCCGCGATAGCGGTAATATGGTGAAGTCCCAGTATTTTATTTTCCATAGTGTTTGATTTATTTATTGTGATCGAGTGCAGCGCGCAGCTCATTTTCGAGCAGTCCGCTGCCACCTCCGTAATGTCTGATAACGATAGTGGATGAATGATGTGTGTTGACTGCTTCCCGGAATGTTCCTTCATCCGCAACGCTCACACCTACGCAGAGCAATATTGCATCGTAGTTTCCGGTACTTATTTTCTCCAGCCCTTCCGCGCCGGTGAGGGCAATAACGCCTTCCCATCCCGCATGACTGTTCAGCAGCCGCTCTACCACCTGCATGATGGCAGGATCATATCCTATGGCGAGCAGTTTTAATGGTATGTTATGGTCCATGGTGCTGGTTATTACTGGTGAATATTCATAGGTACTTCCATAAGTAATAAACGGGCGTCATCGCTCAGCGCTTTCACCTCAATGGCGGCAGTCTCCGAGATGCCCAGCCCATCTCTTGCCGACAGCTCTTTCCCATCCACGGAGAAGCGGCCATCTATCACAAAGGCATACACGCCGTTTCCCTGCTGGTGAACCGGATAGGTAAAGGAAGTACCATGATCAAAATGACCGGTACTGAACCACACGTCTTTGCGAACATAAGTTCCATCTGCATTGTCCGGTGCTATAAATGCATGCAACCGGTTCCTGGTGGCATCTTGTTGCAGTGTCCCCAGTGTATATCGCGGCGGCGTGTTCAGCGTTTCGGGATATACCCAGATTTGCAGGAACGCAGCCTCCTCATCCTCGCTGTTGTTGTATTCGCTGTGAAACAGGCCGCTGCCGGCGTGCATCACCTGGATAGTACCTGTGGCTGCTATTGCCTTATTACCCGCTGAATCCTCATGTTTAAGGCTTCCTTTCAGGGGAATACTGATAATCTCCATATTATCATGCGGGTGAAGGCCAAATCCCTTACCAGCCGGCAGGGTATCATCATTCAGCACCCGCAGGGCGCCAAAACCCATTCTCCTGGGATTGTAATAGTCGCCGAAACTGAATGTTTTCCGGCTATCCAGCCAATCATGATGGTCATGCCCCCTACTGTCTGCTTTATGAAAAATGTACTGTGCCATTGCCTTTATGTTTATAATACAAAGTTCCGTCATACCGGAAGGCCGGCCTATGAACCAGGTTAAGAAAACGGATTAACATAGATTAAGAATTCGATGATCATCTCCGGTAAAACAAAATGGCCCGGATTGCTCCGGGCCATTGCCATTGGTTCTGACAGATGGTTGTTTTTCTCTATCCTCTGATAAAGGCCAACAGGTCTGCATTGATGGTAGCAGCCTCTGTGGTGGGCATACCATGCGGGAAACCGGGGTAAGAAATCAGTTTGCCGTTCTTCAGAAGCTGGGCGGCTTTTACACCGGTGGTCGCAATCGGAACAATCTGGTCATCTTCACCATGCATCACGAGCACCGGCACATCCACACTTTTCAGGTCTTCGGTAAAATCTGTTTCTGAAAACGCCTTGATACAATCATAATGCGCCTTGATGGCACCCATCATTCCCTGACGCCACCAGTTGTCCATGATACCCTGGGACTTTTTAGCGCCTTCGCGGTTGTAACCATAGAAAGGAATGGTAAAGTCCTGGAAATACTGTTGCCTGTTGGTAGCGGTATTAACGCGTATTTCATCGAATACAGACATTGGAACACCATCAGGGTTGTTTTCATTCTTCACCATGATAGGAGTTACAGCGCTCACCAGCACGGCTTTGGCCACACGGCCCTGTCCATATTTAGCCACATAACGGATCACTTCTCCACCACCTGTAGAGTGACCAATATGCACTGCATTTTTCAAGTCCAGCGCTTTAACCAGCTCTGCTACGTCAGCTGCATAGGTGTCCATATCATGCCCAATGGCCGTCTGGCTGGACCTTCCATGTCCTCTGCGGTCAAAAGCGATCACCCTGAAACCCTGGTTCAGGAAAAAAATCATCTGCGCATCCCAGTCATCGCTGGATAATGGCCATCCATGATGGAACACCAGCGGTTGACCTGTTCCCCAATCTTTGTAATAAATCTCAGTGCCGTCTTTTACTGTAATCTTGTTCATGTCTTTAGGTTTTGAAGTTTAGTGAATTGATATGTTTTGAAAAGCAGGAAACAACCATTATTGCACCACAAAAATCGTTCACCTAATACCCAACACCCAATAACCTATCTTAAGAATCAACCTTAATCTAGATTAATAATCACCGGATAATAAAAATTATGTGTATATTATTGATACAGTCGATATGTGTAATTTTATCGCTAAATATCCCAGATGAAGCTCAAACTAAAGGAAGACAATACCGGCGGGGAACTGCTGCTTTTTAAAGACGAAGCAGGTTTCGACAGACAGGTATACACCAAAGACCGGTTCAATAAATACTTCACCATCGCCTGGAACCCGGGGAAAAGCCAGACCGTCACCATCGACGAAATGGAATATGAATTTCCGCCCAATACCTTGCTAACACTGCTATTCAACCAGTCCTTCAGTTTTGAACATGCTGAAAACATCGTAGCATGGCAGTTCAACCGGGAATTCTATTGCATCATCGACCACGACAGTGAAGTAAGCTGCGTGGGATTCCTGTTCAGCAGCACAGACCACCTCATCGTAAAGCTGAGTGATCATGCGCAACAAAAGCTGCAATTATTGTCTGATGTATTTATAGAAGAGTTTAAAACCTCAGACCATATCCAGAACGAAATGTTGCTGGTGCTCTTAAAACGCCTCATCATCTATGTGACCAGCCTCGCCAAATCCGGATATGTGCCTTCTAAAAAGTTACCAGACGAGCGGTTCCATATTATCCGGAAATTCAACTTGCTGGTAGAAGCCAACTTTAAAACAGAACACTCCGTTAGTTTTTATGCCGGACTATTATGTAAGTCCCCCAAAACACTATCGAACCTATTTGCGTTATATAACCAGAAAACCCCATCACAGATCATTCAGGACAGAATTGTAGTAGAAGCCAGGAGGCTGCTGGCTTACACAGACAAATCCGTAAAACACATCACTTTTGAACTGGGATTTGAAGATGTAGCGTATTTCTCCAATTTCTTTAAGAAGAACGCCGGCACATCGCCTTCTGACTTCAGAAGCAAAGGGATTTCCGAAAAAGGGAAATAATTACAACAGACCGGGTAATGTGCTCATCAGGCAGGCCTGCTTTTCATCGCATCTTTGTATCGTTGATTCAAACAAACACTTCAACACTATAAATATGAAAAAGCAATCACTCCTCAACACCCTGAAAGGTACTATCCTGGCCCTCACCCTCGCCCTTTTCACTTTTACCGCCGCCAGCGCACAGACCATAAAAAATGTGGTACTGGTACACGGCGCATTTGCGGACGGCTCCGGTTACAAAGGTGTATATGAAGCATTGACCAAACAGGGTTACCATGTTACAGTTGTACAAAATCCGCTGACCTCCCTTGAAGATGATGTAACCGCCACCAAACTGGCGCTGGATGCGCAGGACGGACCGGCTATTCTCGCCGGCCACTCATGGGGAGGCGTCGTTATCACAGAAGCGGGGACTCACCCCAAGGTAGCCGGACTGGTATACATTGCCGCTTTCCAGCCCGACAACAATGAAACAGCCCTCAAATGGTTCCAGACCGCGCCTCCTGCTCCTGAAAACGGCGTATTGCCTGCAGATGCCAAGGGTATCGTTTACTACGACAAAGCGAAATTCCACGCAGGCTTCTGCGCCGATGTAAGCAAGGAAGAAGCCGCATTCATGTATGCATCACAGGGCGCATTTTATGGTAAATGTTTCGTTTCCCCGGTTACCGATGCCGCCTGGAGACACAAGCCCACCTTCGGTATCATAGCCACAGAAGATAAAAGCATCAATCCCGACATCCAACGGAATATGTACAAACGCTCCAACACCAAAGTCACTGAGATAAAAGGCAGCCACGCTGTATATATCTCACAACCACAGAAAGTAGCCAACGTCATCATCGAAGCTGCTAAAGCAGTATCCGGTAAATAACCCCTGACAACATTTTCCATAAAAAGAAAACCGGGAAAATTTTTCCCGGTTTTTCTTTTGTTGATCGATCCTCGTTCCCTGTTCATTATAATTTTTGTTCGATGACCGGCGAGAAGATCATATCCTCCACACCTTCTATTTTCACCCCAACCCGAACAAACACCGAAGACTGGGCCGGATTGACAGCCGGCACATTTACCTGCAGCGTAATGTTGCCCGGGTCCTGGATATCGCCACCATTGATGCTTTGCGTGGCGATGTTATTGATACCGTCCACAAATTGTGTTCTATTAACGTATAACGTAATACGCTCTACGTTTTTAGCACGGGTGTCAGTGATGATTTTGTCCAGTTTACAGTTAGTTGTCACCTGGCGGCCGTTGGCGCTGGCTTTGGCGTTCCGGATCATGTAATAGGGCAATACTGCTATATCCATGGTACGGTCGCCTTTCAGCTGCAACAACATAGTATCGGTATGGCTGGCGGCATCCGGCAGCGTAAGATAAGGCCCCTGGCCTTTGGGCAGCACCAGCTGATAGTTGCCATCAAACAGCAGCGACGAAAATGAGCCATCCTGCGCTATGGCAACGTTGACGGGCGTACGTTTTCCCCAGCCGGATTCCCACAGTTCAAAAAAAACCTCTCCCTGGCTTACATTCACCGCTTCTCCCTGGCAGATGATACGGCCTTTGAAGCTGGTGCCGGGCGCAGCATAGTTGTCCTTTTTACAGGAAGCCGCCAGTAATACAATTATGATGATAAATAAACTGTTTCTCATGTGAGTGGATTTTACTGGTTAGGATTTTTGATCACCAACGGATTGTTGTTCCGGATATCATCCCCAATGAAAGAATAATAGTTGCCCAGCCTGAACTGGTGCGCACTGGTCACATTGCTGGGAAGCACTTTTTTGAACACCCATTTGCCGTCCTGCGGTGAACCAGGATTGTAGATGCGGTAAGGCAACAGTCCAAAGACGCGGGTACTGGTGGACCGGGCGTTTTCCGGGTGAGTGGTCAAATCGGTGGACAGGCCATCCCATATCACATGGGCGAGACGCCAGCGTTTCATGTCCCAGAGCTGGTGCCCTTCAAATGCCAGTTCCACTTTCCTTTCATGAACAATACGATCGAAGGTAATCTCAGCAGGCGTAAGCGGAACCGTAAGACCGGCGCGCGCCCGCACCTGGTTGAGATAACCTGCCGCAGTGCTTTTATCGCCCAGTTCAAAAGCTGCTTCTGCCGCATTGAGCAGCACTTCTGCATAACGGTAACGCACCCACCACACTTCACTCTTGGTACCAATACGACCGGAGCCAACAGCAGGGTCCTGGTACTTACGCACATAGAAGCCTGTCTGGGCGCTGAACTCCAGGTTGTCGATCGGTCCGTCGAAACCCACTACCTGTATACGATTGCCGCCTACTACGGCTTGTCCGCCGAAGTTATTGGCGGTCACAATGCTGCCGTCTTTCAGGATATACCCGGCCCAGATATCTACTTTTTTGCTTTTGAACTCTGTACCGGGAAGTATAACGGTACCGGCCAAACGTGCATCACGACCGGCAAACATATCTTCCGGTTTATCGTAGTAGATATAATCGCCGCCAGCTGCATTGGTGGCATACGGCGCAAAGGTGTTGTCCAGTTTTTCAAATGACTGTACCAGGTTCAGTGAGGGGTTCAGCCGGCCGCCCTGCTGCTCTTCAGCGAGCGAACGCGGCTGATTGGCCAATGTCCATTCCTGTACTTTACCGCTTTGCAGCTTGAAGTCCTTGACGAAAATAACTTCAGGATTGCCGCCTTTATCATAAAACAGCGCAGCGAAATTCTCGGAGAGATTATCCGGCTTTTTATTGTACAGCGCATACTTACCGCTGTTAATCAATTGCTGGGTCGCCGCCAGCGCCGTTTTATAATAGCCATCTGCCATGGAAGCAGGAATACCCACCTCACCGCCGGGCAATGATACCTGCGGCGTGGTGGCCCCGTATTTGGCTATCGACGCAGCATACAGGGCGGCGCGTGCTTTTGTGGCAAGCACCAGCCCTTTGGTGGCCCTGCTCTTAATATTGGCATCATCCGGCAACGCCGGCATGACGGCATCCATCTCTTTGATCACAAAATCATATATCTCCGATTCTTTCTGGCGCGGCCTTTGCAGCGCGCTGGGGTCTCCTTTGTAATCATATGTCAATGGTTCCAGCACCAACGGTACACCACCCATACGTTTCACCAGTTCGAAATACACATTGGCACGCAGGAAACGGGCCTCTGCCAGGAAACGGTCCCTGGTCTCAGGTTTCAGCAGGTTCGCTTTACTGCACTTTTCGATGAACAGGTTCAGTTCACGGATATAACCATAATCCCAGAAGCCCCAGGCGCCATAACCATATTGCTGGTTCTTGTGCCGGCCATACTGCCCGAACTCAGAAGCGAACGCTTCATCAAAAGTGGCAAACTCCGACCAGTTTTCGATGGTCTGATAATCCGGATAACGGTCATACAGATTTGCGATCACTGACAAGACCAGCACCTCGTCTTTCCACACCTGCTCATCCAGCAAAATATTGCTGGGCGCCCGGTTCAGAAAATCGTCATTGCTTTTCGCACACCCGAATAGGGTCAACATCAACAGTATATAAAAACCATATGTTCTCATAAAATAGCTTTTAGAAAGTGAGATTGAAACCAACGTTGATAAATTTGTTCTGCGGATACTGCAGTCCGTTCTCGTCGGCTATTTCCGGTTCAATGCCCAGCTGTTTCACATTGTCAATGGAAAACAGGTTGTAGGTATTAACATACAGGCGGACTTTCTTCAGCTTAATCCTGTCCAGCCAGGGCTGTGGCAGCGTGTATCCCAGCTCCATGGTCCGCAGGCGGATATAATGCACGTTGGTCAGCCAGAAAGTAGATGGTTTGTTGTAGTTACTGTGACCGCCATCGTTGAAACGCAGCGCCGGGTACTTACCGGATATCCATTTGCTGTTCACATCGAACGGATCTTCGCGGTGCCAGCGGTCTTCGTAGAATTGTTTCAGCAGGTTGCCATTGTTCTGATAAGGCCAGCGCATCTCCCAGTTTTGTGAGAAAGAATACAAAGAGCCTCCGGAAAAGTCGGCAGAGAAATCGATGCCTTTCCAGCGCAAACCAATGTTAAAACCAATACCGATGGTAGGATTGCCGGTGGTCTGATAACCAATAGGGCGCATGTCTAAATCGTTGATAATACCATCGCCATTGGTGTCTTTGTAAATCAAATCACCAGGCAACATTGTTTTGTTACCTTTTCCATCGATATTAACGGGGTAGTGGTTGATTTCCTCCTGTGATTTAAACTGCCCTACGACCTCATATCCCCAGTAAATACCGCTCCAGCGGTTTTCCTGTGAATTCCGGTAGTGGTCCAGTGAGTTTCCCCACAGCGGCTTATAGGACTGCAGGAAACGGCCACGGGAGTACGAAAAGTTACCGCCTACCATAAACTGCACCTGACCTACTTTTCCGTTGTATGCGGCAGATATTTCCCCGCCCACCTGTGCGTCACTGTTCACGTTTTCTTCAGGCAAAGCATAACCTATTTCACTGGGCACCAGGATATCATACTTAGGGCCACGCAAGCCGGTACGTTTACGGTAGAAGTAATCCACCGCGCCGGTCACTTTGCCGTTCCACAACGAGTAGTCGATACCGATGTCTGTGATACGGGATACGAACCAGGACAGGCGGTTATTCGGAACACCTTTGTCAGCAGAGCCTACCACCACCTGGCCATCGAGGATCACTTTGGAAACGTTGTATTTGTAACCTGACATATAATCGTAAGGGCCGATACCAATATCATCATCACCCAGCTCCCCATAGGAAGCGCGGACCTTCAGGTCTGTGAGGATGCTGTTGCGCCCGAGGAGATTGCGGAAAAAGCCTTCCTCTGTAATGCGCCATCCGGCAGATATAGAGGGAAAGAAGCCCCAGCGTCTGTCTGGTGCAAACTTCCAGGATGCATCGCTTCTGCCGGCAACTTCCAGGAAATATTTATCTGCATAGCTGTAGTTGAGGCGACCGATATAGCCGATCCGCGCCTGCGTATCATCGTTATCGTTATAAGTGTCCATATCGGCAAACTGGATCAGGGGCAACACATTGTTTTTAGGAACGGCATGCAGCCATACGTCCAGCTCCCGGCGGACGATCCGTTCTGCCACAAAAGTGGCGCCGATGCTATGTCTGCCGAAGGTATTGGCATAATTCGCCTGTCCCTGCGTTACCTGTTCCAGTATCTTACGGGTACCTCTTTCCCGCCATGGGTTGGAGCTGCCGCCGGTGCGACGATAGGTGCTGTCTTGCGGATAAAAGGTATAAGTGTCATAGGTATACTCGTGGCCGTCCATCTGCCGGTCGGCGAAATAGTAGGAGTACATGCCTTTGAGCGTAAGTCCTTTAAGGGGGGTATTGTATTCTGCATTTAAGTTGGTCTGTAATACACGCCAGGTCTCTGTCCAGTAGCCGGAGATGGCTTTAGACTGCACCGCCCAGTTTTCCGTATTATGGCCAATATCATTGGGGTAAGCGGGATTGTCATTGGCGTAGGGCCTTTCTGTGGGACGGTTACGGAACAGGGCGAAACGTGGCGCCCAATAGTCATCCCCGCCCGGTACGCCGGGGTTGTCGCGTTCTTCTATGCGGCCATTGATCTGCACGCCTACTTTGAGGCGTTTGGTGATACGGGCATCCACATTGCTCTGGATATTGGTGCGATTAAAATCGAACTCGCGGCCCAGTACAGATTTCTGATCAAGCCGGGTAACGGAAAGATAGTAGTTGATGTTCTCAGACCCTCCGGTTGCATTCACATTGATAGAGCGTTGCGGAGCGTTCTTTTTGATGATGAAGTCGTACCAATCGAAACTCTGGTAACCTTTCTCGGTGCCGGCTTTCCATTTCTCCAGCTCAGCCGGCGTGATTTGTGTACCAGGGTTTTCGCGGTTCATTTCCGCATCGGCTTTACCCAGCATCCATTCGTAAGCGCCCACTGTTTTAGGGAAGCGTGACCAGCTTTGCCATCCCGTATATCCATCTACGTTAATCAGGTTTCCGCTGCCCATGCGGCCGCGTTTGGTGGTCACCACCACTACCCCGTTGGCTGCACGTACGCCGTAGATGGCCGCAGATGCATCTTTGAGTACTGTAATGCTTTCAATGTCGTTGGGGGAGATGTTATTAAACTGACCGGCATCTTTTTGTATCCCGTCGATCACGTACAGCGGGTTGCCCATGTTACGGATTTGGATATTGGCAGAAGCACCGGGCCTGCCGTCGGGCATGCGGAAGCTTACCCCGGGGATTTTACCTGCCAGCGTAGCACTGACGGTAGAACCATGTACCCGCTCTATGTCTTTGGCCGTAATGGCAGATACCGCGCCAGTCACCGATTCCTTGCGCTGGGTACCATACCCCACCACGATCACCTCCCCCAGGCCTTTATTATCCGGCTCCAGCTGCACCAGCATTGATTTACCGGGGGTAACGGGTAATTCTTTTCGCTGATAGCCTACATAGCTAAAAACGAGTATGGCTTGTTCGTTGGGCACACTGAGGGAAAACGCGCCGAGGTCATTGGTGGAGGCGCCTTTAGCGGTGCCTTTCACACTTACGCTGACGCCGGGCAGCGGACTGCCTTTCTCGTCGGTGACTTTACCGGTGACAGTAATATCCGCCGCAAGTGCCGGAACTCCTGTCAGCAACAGTAACCAAAAGGCAATAAGGGGCAGGTTCCGGGCGAAGCCCGGAAATGGTAATGGTGTTTTCATAACGAGTGTTGTTTGGGTGATTTTGGTTTCCCACCCCGGGCCTTCCCGACGGGTGGCTGTTAGTTAAGTTTTGGTTTTGTCATCACATGTAAAAATACTGGTGTCTATATCCTATCTGACTACGGGAAATGCTACAACTCTTACCTTGGTACATCCGTAAGGCACAAGGGTGATCGTTTCTTCTTCAGCAGCGGCTTGTCCTTTGTAAGTGCCCTCCCGGGTGGTGACAGGCTGCGGGGCCACATCATCCACCAGCTGCCAGGCGGGTAATCTTTTAGCGGAAGTGGTAATGCTAACAGGCGCATGCTCCAGGTTCCAGACGAAATCATTGGAGACAGGCTTGCCCTGGTGAACGGTAAAGTTTTGCACAGGCGCTTTCACGGCTTTCTCCAGCAGGCCATAGTTCCATGGGCCTTCCGGGAATATGCTGAAATATTCTCCTTCCTGTTCATCCACCGCTTTCTCCCAACGCTCGTTTAACTTCAACGCATATACGAGGGGTCCCCTTTCCACAGCGCGGGAATTACGTCCCCAGGCGGATACCGTTACCTCCATGGGCAGTTGCAGTATCAGCTGGTCGTTGTTTTTCCACGCCTGTTGCAGCGTGATGACCTGTCCGCCTTTTTCACGGCGCAACGGCTGCCCGTTGAGCGTGATCACTGCCTCTCGGCACCAGGACGGGATACGCAGCTGTAGCGGGAACTCCACCGTAGCGGAAGTCTGGAAAACAAAGCTGACCTGGCCATCGAAAGGATAGGCGGTTTCTTCTCTGATAGTGACGGACTGTTGTTGTTTGCCCACTTTGGCAGTCACTTCATTGGGGCTGTAACTCAGTGCTGCCAGGCCATGATCAGGTGTGCCATACCACAGGTGGGAGGCAAATTTGGTCCAGCCCTGGTGCATGTTGGACGTGCAACAGGTGTAACCGCTGCGCAGGCCATACACGTTATTCATGCCTTTTTCAAAAGGCAGGGAGAAGTTAAACACGCCTTTTTTCACCTGTACCTGGTTGGCGATCTGGAAGTATTGTTTGTTGTTGTAATCGTCGGTCGTTTGGGTGGGCAGTGCGTTGAAGGTCATTCGTTCAAGGGCGTCCATATAGCGGATATCGCCGGTGATGCCGATAATTTCTTCCAGGGAGAACATGGATTCCACGATGGCGCACAGTTCAGTTCCCTGCGTAGGGGCGTTGCCGTGAAGGTCTTCATCAGCGGAGAAAATACCCATCGGCAGGCCATGCAGGGTCATGAGGTCGCGGAAGCCGGTATGCAGCGAATCGAGGTATTGCCGGTCGCTGGTACGCTGATAGTTTACCACCGGATCTTTCAGTCCCATGGCCACATTCACGCCATGGCGATGCATCCACTGGTGGTCATCCTGTTGGGTGGCGGCATCAATCACCCAGTTACGGTTGCCGAGCCAGGTGGTCCAGGGATAACTCTGGCGATGTATCAGTGCCGCCAGTTCCAACAGGGACGGGTCTTTGCTCTGCTGATACAGCCATTGCACCACCAGCGCATTGTCAGCGCCACGGGAAGTGGCCCACTCTGTCCATTGACCGATGGGGCATTTCTTCAGTACCTGCAATTGATACTGAAAATATTTTTTAAAGAAGGGGATCACGCGACTGTCACCAGTGGCGGTGTAGTACTGCTGCAATACTTTCAGCATCACCATTTTGGGCCACCAGTCTTCCCCTGCTTCAGGGTTATTAACGGTGATGGCTATATTTTTTTCGCGCTCTGCTTTGGTGATGGGGCCGAAATAACCAGATGGACGCTGGTGATCCAGCGTCCAGTTAATATATCGTAGCACTTTTTGTTTCAGCGTGGCATCATCCAGCAGGTAAGCCAATGGTACCGCGCCATCCAGCCAGTAGGGCGTCTCTTCCCAACCATCACCTTTTCCGCCGAGCCAGCCGTTATCGTTTTTTATTTTGTTGTGGACTTCGTCAAGATGGCCGCTGCTGCCCTCGCGCATGATCTGCAACTGATGCAGCAGCCAGCCACGGGGTTTCACAGTACCTAACGGTAATTCCTGATAGACCGGTGCTTTAAAAACAAGAGAAACCGGCGAATGATGAGCATTCGCCGGTGTAAAGCCAACTATAATGGATGTGAGTGCGAACAACGTGGAATAGAAGCGCATATATTAGGGTTTGAGTGTTACCAGGGCTGGATTATAAAGTTTCTGACTAACTGCTTTCAGTTTCTCTGCCGGTACTTTCTGTATTCTGCGGTCATAGGTCATCAGACCGTTGATTTCCACTTCCACGTCGGTGGTCTGGGTGTATACAGCCGCCGATAAACCCAGCTTGATTAACTCTTCCAGCCGGTCAGTGAAGGTGGAATAACGTTTAAACATTTCGTCTGCATTTTTGAAAGTCTGGTATCCCCAGTTATCTTTCTGTTGCCATACATGCCCTTCTACCGGCAATCCCAGGCCACCGTATTCTCCCAGCACGATAGCGCGTTCGTTTCCGTATATCGCAGGATCGGGCATAGCCGGCTCAGGATAATTGTGCAGGTCGATGATGGGCCCTATCGGGTAGAAGTTGCCACCACTGGCAGTGTTCACCAGGCGGGACGGATCTTTCTTCATCGTCCATGCCACAATGTCCATCGTCTTAAACTGTCCCCATGCTTCGTTGAAAGGAGTCCATACGATGATAGATGGGAAGTTATACAGCGTATTGATGATAGCATTCCATTCTTTGCGATAGTATGCTTCGGATTCAGGAGAGCGTTTTTTATCAGTAGCCCTGTCAATGATACCGGGACGCATTTCCCAGCCGTTACCGAGGTCGCCGCTGGGCATATCCTGCCATACCAGCATACCCAGTTTATCGCAGTAGTAGTACCATCTGGCTGGCTCTACTTTGATGTGTTTACGGATCATGTTGAAGCCCATCGCTTTGGTTTGTGCGATGTCATACAACAACGCTTCATCCGTAGGCGCCGTGTATAATCCGTCAGGCCACCAGCCCTGGTCCAGCGGACCAAACTGGAACACAAAGCGGTTGTTGAGCAACATGCGTTGAACACCATTGTTATCTTTTCCGATGGAAGATTTACGCATGGCGAAATAACTCTTCACTTCGTCGATTACCTTGCCTTTTCGGGTGATGGTAAAACGGAGATCGTACAGGAAAGGTGATTCCGGCGACCACAATTTAGGCGATGTTATCTTCAGTTGCAGCGGCTGCGCTTCCAGGTTACCGGCAGCTACCTGTGTATTACCGTCCCAGGCGGTCACTTTCACCTCGTCGCCAGGTTGACGGCCAGGGATATCTGCATTCACGGTCAGTTCAGCGCGATCGATGTCGGGTGTCTGCGTAGTACCGGCGATGTAAGTGTCTGCCACACCTTCCACCCATACGGTTTGCCAGATACCCGTGACCGGCGTATACCAGATACCGTTAGGTTGTTCTACCTGTTTGCCTCTTGGCTGCGGGCCTTCGTCGGTAGGGTCCCATACGCTGATGGTAATTTCCTGTGCCCCTTTTTTCAGGAAAGGAGTGATATCGAAGGAGAACGGATCGAAGCCGCCTTCATGATTACCGGCTTCTTTACCGTTAACGTATACGATTGTACGCCAGTCTACCGCCCCGAAATGCAGCAGTACTTTTTTGCCTTTCATGGTAGCTGGCAGTGTGATGCTGGTATGGTACCACAACAGGCTGTCTTTGCCCACTGTGCGGCCTACGCCGGACAATCCTGATTCAACGGCGAACGGCACCAGTATCTTTCCATCCCAGGAAGCAGGTGTGGCAGCATTTTTCTCGCGTATAGCATACTGCCATAATCCGTTGAGGTTTTTCCAGTTGCCACGCACCAGCTGTGGACGTGGGTATTCAGGCAGTACCTCGGCAGGATTTACTTTTTCGCTCCAGGGAGATGTGATTTTTTCACCTGCAATTTTCCACTCCTGTTGTTGCGCATAAGCCGTGGACATTAATCCGAGGGATAAAGCCAGTACTAAAAGGTTGTTTTTTATCATACGTTGTCAATTGTCAAATGATGATTATTCTCCTGCGGGTTTGTGTTGTGGCTCTCCTATTTTTACCGGTCCACCGATCACCGGCAGGCCGTTGCGGTCCCATGTCAGGCGTTGCATCCGGGGATTACGCTGACCGCCGCAGCCTTGTCCCGCGCGGGAATTAGCGTGGTAGATGATCCAGTCCTCTTTACCGTTGACTGATGTAAAGAAGCCGTTATGTCCCGGGGAGAAAGCGCCGTTTTCCGGTTTACCTGTGAGAATGGGTTCCGGCATTTTGGTCCAGTTGGCCGCTACCATCGGGTCTGCATTCTTTTTGAGGCGCATCAGTCCGAGGGCGTAATCGTCTGTCCAGCAACCGCTGACGGAGAATACGAGGAATACGTCCTGTTGTCTGTTGAGCAGTATTTCCGGTCCTTCGTTGATGCCGTTTTTCTCCCATGCATACCGGGGTGCAGCGATTTCCACGCGACGGGTGGCCAGTGTCCACGGATTTTTCATACGGGCGATGTAAAGCCGTTGCACATTGTCTTTGCCATTATGCCCGCTCCAGATGAAATAACGTTGTCCCTTGTACGAAAATATGGTACCGTCGATCGCGAAGTGGTCAGCGGCAGTATCGCGGATTTGTCCTTTGTTGACCCAGGTGCCGGTAGTAGGGTCTGCTGCTGTATTTTCCAGCACGAAAGTATGTTGCGGATGTATGCTGTCTGACGAACCGGCGGTATAATAGAGATACCATTTACCATCGAGGCGATGCAGTTCCGGCGCCCATATATCACGCGCATTCGGCCCTTTGGCCGGCGGTGTCCATACCACGGTGGCAGGTGCAGCAGCCAAGGCCGACATGGCCCTTGTTTTACGGAGTGTGATATTATGTCCGGTAGTCGCCATGTAATAGTATACGCCCCCATCCTGTATCACCCAGGGATCGGGACCGCTTTGCAGCAACGGATTGGTGAATGTTGCGGCTGTGTCCGGCTTTACCGGCTGGCAAAAGCCGGTCATCGTTAGTAAAAGATATAAGGGCACCAGGTATCCGCCTTTCATAACATAGATTTTGATCGATTTAAGTGTATAAAAAACACTTAAAATATTTTCCAAAGAAAAAGAATACCCGGCTTGATAGTACGCCTTTTCGTCTCAATCTTTTTACAAATCGTCTCATTTTTGATGGCAGACCTTGATTCCTCAATCGGAATGGATATTATTATCTTTATAAAAACCTTTCATGCTTTGCAGTTGCGTGGTATCGTCATTTTCCTGTTGCTTTTTGCCGGCTTCCCGGCATCCGGCCAGTCTGTCAACTTTGTACATTATCAGGTAGAGAACGGGCTGTCAAACAATGCTGTGATCTGTTCTTTACAGGACAGGCAGGGATTCATGTGGTTTGGCACCAAGGATGGGCTCAACCGGTTTGACGGCTATACGTTCCGCGTATTCCGCCACGACCCGCAGCAACCGGGCAGTATCGGCGGCAACTATGTATCGGTGATATGGGAAGACAACGACGGCCTGTTGTATATCGGCACGGACAAAGGACTGTATGCCTATAACCCCGCCACCGAACAGTTCACCTCCATCAAAGCGCAACCCGGCATCATCCTCGCAATAGACAAAGACCTTGACGGCAACATCTGGTTCAGCGACGACCTGAAACTATACCGTTACAATCCGCATACCGGTGAACTGACAGCTCCGGCGCATTATCCACAGGCCAGCAACTTATGCAGGGCCACGGATGGTAACATCTGGCTGACATCGCCCGAAGGGCAGATAGCCAGGTATAACAGGCAAACAGACCGGTTTACGGCTTATCCCCTGTTCGACCACTCTCCTCCCCCCACTTCCACCTGGATCACCAAAATGACAGGTACCGGACCTGATACTATTCTCATTGGCACCACCACACAGGGCATCAAACTGTTTAATACCCGGTTGCATACGTACCAGGACCTGCTCACCCGTACCGGGGAAGGCACGGGCACGTATGTACGTGATTTTCTGCGTCGTGGCCCCGATGAATACTGGATAGCCACTGAAAGCGGTATCTACATCTATCATCCGGCTGACAGCAGTTATATCAACCTGCGGAAAAAATATAATGATCCCTATTCCATCTCCGACAATGCGGTGTACACGTTGTACCGCGACCGGGAAAATGGTATATGGGCCGGCACTTATTTCGGTGGCATTAATTATTTCACGGAATCCTATACTGCCTTTGAAAAATTTTTCCCCCGCACCGGTGAAAATGCCCTCGGTGGCAATGCCGTGCGGGAAATCTGTGCGGACCGCTACGGCCGGCTCTGGATAGGCACCGAAGATGGCGGACTAAACAGCATGGATATACGCAGCGGAAACATCACCCGCATCAGGCCTTTGCCTGGCGGCGGCGGACTGTCGCATACTAATCTGCATGGCCTGCTCGTCACGGGTGATACCCTCTGGATAGGCACTTTCGAACATGGCCTCGATCTTATGGACGTACGCAATGGAAAATTCATTCGCCATTACTCCGCCGGCAACGGCCCCTACGACCTGCGCAGCAATTTCATCTACAGCATCACGCAGGACCGCAACGGCGATATCCTGTTCTGTACTTCGAGGGGGCTTTACCGTTACCTCCGCGATCGTGACGGCTTTGCCCTTATCAAAGAACTGCCGGATTACTTTTTTTACACCTGCGTGTACCAGGACAGCGAAGGCACTTACTGGGCAGGCACTACACGCGACGGACTTCACCACTTCAACCCGCGTACCGGCCAGAAAGGCGTGTCCCTGTACAGCAATACCGACAGTACCAGTCTGCCGAACAACCGTGTAGACCATATCCTCGAAGACAGCCGTCATCAGCTCTGGTTCACCACCGAAGGAGGCTTGTGCCGGCTGGACAAGGCCACTGGCCGCTTTGTACGATATACCACCCACAATGGGTTATTGAGCAATATGACGTATAATCTTTTGGAAGATGACCAGCACGATCTGTGGATCACCACTTCCAAAGGGCTTGCACATCTTAATTCCGGTAACGGTAACATCAAAGTATATACGAAAACCAACGGCCTGCTCAACGATCAGTTCAACTACAACTCCGCCTACAAAGACAGTTGCGGCACTATGTATTTCGGCAGCGTAAAAGGCATGATACGGTTCAATCCTGCTAATCTGCCCGCTGATAGCTACGTACCGCCGGTATACCTCA
Source organism: Chitinophaga fulva (assembly GCF_012927205.1). Classification (GTDB taxonomy): domain Bacteria; phylum Bacteroidota; class Bacteroidia; order Chitinophagales; family Chitinophagaceae; genus Chitinophaga; species Chitinophaga fulva. The sequence goes on along the minus strand of NZ_JABBGC010000004.1, from coordinate 937,772 downwards.
CCGGTTTCCAGGTGTATAACAAACCACTGTTGCCCGGCAATCCTGCCTTACCGAAAGCGATCAACTACACAGATACCATCACGCTTGCCTATGACCAGTCGTCTTTCAGCATCGACTTCGCCGCCCTGCGTTTCAGTGCGTCGGAGACGACGCCTTACGCCTACAAGATGGAAGGCCTGGATAAAGACTGGACTTACCTGGAAACGAACCGCAAAGCCGTCTTCACCAAACTGGCGCCCGGCACGTATCATTTCCTGGTGAAAGCCGCCAATAACAGCGGCCAGTGGACTACTGCGCCGCGGCAACTGACCATCCGGATACTGCCTCCTTTCTGGGCCAGCTATCCCGCTTATGCGTTATATCTCGTCACCCTGTGCAGCCTTACCTGGTTTATCATCCGGCATTACCGGCAGCGTATCCGGCAGCAGCAGCAACGTCGCATGGAGCTGCTGGAACATGAAAAAGAAAAAGAACTGTACCAGGCTAAAATTGAGTTTTTCACCCATATCGCCCATGAGATACGCACACCGCTGACACTCATCAAAGGCCCGATGGAAAAGGTGATACAACGCTCCGGAGAAGTGCCGCAGGTACAGAAGAACCTCCAGATCATGGAGCGCAACACCAACCGGCTGCTGGACCTCACCAATCAACTGCTCGATTTCCGACGCACAGAAATCAACGGTTACAAACTGAATTTTGTCAAAGCCGGTATCCCGGCACTATTACAGGAGATACACCTGCAGTTCATTCCCGCTGCTGAACAAAAAGAATTGCAGTTCCGTATATTCCTTTCCGTTAATGAGTTTTTTGCTTACATCGATATAGAAGCGTTTAACAAAATCATCAGCAACCTGGTCAGCAATGCCGTCAAATACGCTACCAGAGAGGTATTGATAGCGCTGTTGCCCGTCAGTCCCGATGCGGAACATTTCACCATACACATTCAAAACGATGGTACACTCATTCCCGCCGAGATGAAGGAGAAAATATTTGAACCGTTCTTCCGTGGCAAAAGCGCCGATAATCAGCCGGGCACCGGGCTCGGTTTGTCCATCGCCCGTTCACTCGCCCAGCTGCATCAGGGCACGCTGGAACTATCATACACCAATAATCGTCAGAATATATTCGTACTGACATTACCTATACACCAGGAAATAGAATTTAATCTCAGCAAATGGAAAAGCATATCATAACCCGGCCACAGCTGCTGCTGGTAGACGATAACCAGGAGATCCTTGATTTTATCGCTGATGACCTGCAGGACAAGTACCACATCGTTACCGCAAAAGATGGCGTCACCGCCCTGCGGATACTGCGTGACAGCGCCATCCACCTGGTCGTTAGTGATGTAATGATGCCGGAGATGGACGGATTTGAACTGTGCCGCCAGATCAAATCAGACGTGGAATACAGCCATATCCCCGTGATACTGCTCACCGCCCGCAATAACCTGCAATCCAAGATCGAAGGCCTCGAACTGGGCGCCGACGCCTATATCGAAAAACCTTTTTCACCTGCCCACCTGGAAGCACAGATTGCCAGTCTGCTTAGCAACCGGCAAAAAGTGCGGGACCATTTCGCCGCCGAACCCACCGTACATATCCGCAGCATGGCCATCTCCCGCGCCGATGAAGCTTTCCTTGACAAGCTGCATGAAATCATCCTTCAGCACCTCACAGACGTAAACCTGGATGTGGAAGTACTTGCCGACAAAATGAATATGAGCCGCCCTACCCTGTACCGTAAAATAAAAGTCATCTCCGACCTTACCCCGCATGAACTGATCAACCTCACCCGCCTGAAAAAAGCCGCCACACTACTGGACAGCGGGTATTATAAAGTCAATGAAGCCGCAGAAATGACCGGCTTTGCATCGTTGAATAATTTCAGCCGCAATTTTCAGAAACAGTTTGGCATGCTGCCCTCCGAGTACCTTGGGAAAAAATAAGTTGTCAAATTTTAAGGAGATAATCGGAATATTTTCGATTATCTATCCATTTTTTGACAACTTTAGATATTTTTTGTTAATTTTGAAGGACATAATCGGAAATTATCCGATTATCTCATTAAAAATTGACAGATGAATGTAATACAGGCCATTACCCCCTTTCAGGGCCAGCCGCTTACGCATCAGCTGCTCCTGTCTCTGCTTAAAGACTATAAACGACCTAATGACAAAATACACACCCTGCTACAGGAGCAGATGCTTGTTCCGGTAAAGAAGGGTCTGTATGTGCCTGGCCCTGCCCTTAAACTCCGGCAACCGGAATCTTTTTTGCTAGCCAATCATGTTTACGGGCCCAGCTACGTTTCTATGGATGTTGCATTATCCTATCATGGACTTATTCCGGAACGGGTATATGAGATATCTTCCATGACAACCAAGGCAAGCCACGAATTTGATACGCCGGCCGGCCGGTTTGCCTACTATCATCTTCCTTTTCCGTACTATGCCTATGGCATAAGACAAGCGAAACTGGATGAAAACCAATACGCGCTGGTAGCCACTCCGGAGAAAGCCTTGTCAGATAAAATCGTTACCACTGCGGGCATTATACTCAGAAGCCGGCGAATGGTGATGGAATATCTCGTAGAAAACCTCCGTATCGACGAGGAAGTACTGGCAGCATTGGACACAAACACCATGCAGGAATGGTTAGGATGCGCACCCAAGAAAAAAAGCCTGGAAATGGTCATCAAAACAATTAAAAGCTTATGATCAAAGAATGGATCGACTCCTACCAACCCGCTAACAGAGGAGAGGCATTGCTGGCCTTACGGGAGATCATGCAGGAGACAGCACTCGCAGGACTACAACGCGCGGGCTTTTTCGAGAAAGCGGCTTTCTATGGAGGAACAGCTTTAAGGATATTCTACGGGCTGGACCGATTTTCAGAAGACCTCGACTTTTCCCTGCTGAAAAAAAATCCTGATTTTTCGTTTGACAAATACCTGGACGCTCTTGTTACGGAATTTGCGACACTGGGCATGCTGGTATCTGTCAAAGAAAAAAGTAAAACCCGTCAAACGCATATTGAATCAGCCTTTCTGAAATCAGAAACGGTGTGGAAAGAACTGATACTGGAAGAAATCATCCCACAAAAAGGCCTTGATGAGGTAGCACATCTAAAAATCAAACTGGAAGTAGATACGCTACCCCCACTGGGTTTTGATACAGAAGACAAACTCCTGTTAAGACCTTTTTCTTTTTATGTGAAATGTTTTACCATCAACGATTTGTTTGCGGGAAAAATGCATGCATTACTTTTCCGCAAGTGGAAAGAAAATGTGAAGGGGCGCGACTGGTATGACCTGGAATGGTATATAAAAAAGGGAATCCCGTTGAATCTGCAACATTTTCTGTTACGGGCACAGGATAGCGGTGACTGGCAGGACGCAAACATCACACCTGCGGCTCTCCGGAAATTACTGCAGAAAAAAATTGATACTGTTGATTTCACTAAGGTAAGAGAGGACATTATTCGGTTTATTAAAAATCCGTCTGTCCTGGAGATATGGTCATCACAATATTTTCACGACCTTATCACTCATTTAAAGATCATATCCTAACTATCATCCACACTGTATTTCCCCTTTAACATTTCACTTGTCAACCCCCTGAAAAAATAATATATTAGCGAAGTTCAGCGATTCAACAATTGGCTTTAACACATTATGCCGGCACGTTTATACGCGCTGACATAACCTTACATTACGCAATCTATAAATCGATTTTTACTGTATGCATCTACCGAAATTGATTATTGACCTGGCATTGATTCTTGGAGCGGCAGGTATTATTACTTTATTATTCAGGCGGCTGAAACAGCCCATGGTATTGGGTTACATCATCGCCGGCTTTATCGTGGGCCCTAACTTTCATCTTTTCCCCTCTATCAGTGATGGGGAGAGTGTTAAGATATGGTCTGAGATAGGCGTTATCTTTTTGTTATTTTCCCTTGGCCTTGAATTCAGTTTCAAAAAACTGATGCGTGTAGGAGGCACGGCGGCGATCACCGCCTTTACGGAAATAGCCTTCATCACCGTGGCCGGGTATTTCACCGGTCAACTGATGGGCTGGAGTACTATGGACAGCCTGTTTCTCGGCGGTTTGCTCGCCAGCTCGTCCACCACTATTATCATCCGGGCTTTTGAAGAACTGGGTATCAAGAAAAAACCATTTACCAAAATTGTATTTGGGGTACTGGTAATAGAAGATATTGTGGTGATCCTGTTGATGGTATTGCTTTCCACTATGGCGGTGAGCAAACAGTTTGAAGGTTCCCAGATGTTGTTTACCATCGCCAAACTCCTGTTTTTCCTGGCGGTATGGTTCCTGGCGGGCATTTTCCTGCTACCCACTTTCCTGAAAAAAATGGAGAAATACATGAACAGCGAAACGCTGCTCATTCTCAGCATAGCCCTCTGTCTGGGTATGGTGATACTGGCCACACAGGTTGGTTTCTCCGCAGAGTTGGGTGCCTTTATCATGGGCTCTATTATCGCAGAAACTACTTCTTCCGAAAAAGTGGAACACCTCATACAACCGGTAAAAGACCTGTTCGGTGCTATTTTCTTTGTATCTGTAGGTATGCTGATCAATCCGGAGATGATCATCGAATACCGTTGGCCGGTGCTGTGGATTACCTTGCTGACTATTTTCGGTAAATTCATCAGTACGGGTGTAGGTGCGCTCTTGTCCGGCCGGCCGCTGAAAGAGGCCGTGCAGGTAGGCATGAGCATGGCGCAGGTGGGCGAGTTTGCCTTCATCATTGCCACGCTGGGCGTGACCCTCGGGGTAACCAGCGAATTCCTCTTCCCGGTAGCGGTGGGCGTTTCCGCCGTCACCACTTTCACCACTCCGTACATGATCCGTTTCTCTACGCCCATGTACAACTGGTTGTCGAAGATCATCCCTGAGAAATGGCTGATAGCGCTCAACCGCTACTCTGCCAGCTCCCAAACCCTTCAGGCGGAAAGCGACTGGCGCATTGTGCTCAACGCTTACCTGAAAGTGATCATCCTGAACAGCGTGGTACTGATCGCCATCATTCTGCTCAACACTTACTACGTAGGCCCTTTCATCACGAAATATATAGAGAATCAGCTGCTGGCCAAACTGATAGCGGTGGTATTGGCCATCGCTATGATGGCGCCGTTTATTTCCGCGCTCACCATCAAAAAGGTACAGGGCATCGCTTACAAAGCGCTGTGGCTCGATTCCAAATACAACCGCGGCCCGCTGGTGGTAGTGGAAGTGATCCGCAACGTGATAGCTGTGCTACTGGTAGGTTTCCTGCTCAACCAGTTCTTCCCTTTCTGGCAGGCGCTGCTGGGTACCTCCATCGTGATGGCAGTAGTGTTGCTGGCACTAAGGCAACAGTTACAGAAATATTACAGTCGTATTGAACACCGTTTCCTCTCCAACCTCAATGCCCGTGAAGAAGCGGATGCTGCTGCTAAGAAAAAGGCGGCTGCCGATCTGCTCCCCTGGGACGCACAGGTATCCGAAATAGAGATCAATCCATGGTCATCGCTGATTGATACCCCACTGGTAGACTTGCAGCTGCGGGAAAAATATGGCATCAACGTTGGCGCTATCAAAAGAGGCAACGTTACCATTTATGCGCCCACCCGGCAGGAAAAACTATTCCCCAATGATGTGATCGTGGCGATCGGTACGGAAGCACAGCTGGAAGAATTCAACCGGGTAGTGAACACACTCGTGGTGGAAAGAAGCGACGATATGGCGGATGATAATGTGGGGCTTACCAGCATCGTGGTAGACGAACACAATGGCCTGAAAGGTCAGACCATCCGCAGCTCCGGCATCAGGGAAAAAACCAGTGCGCTGGTGGTAGGTATTGCCCGTGGCAGCGAACGTATCCTGAACCCGCCTTCCGATATGGCTTTTGAATGGGAAGATGTAGTGTGGCTGGTAGGAGATCGAAAGAAAATATCAGAACTTGCCAAGAAATAAAGCAGAAAAATTTAGGAATTTTTTGATTTACGATTTTTTGATTTTAAATAAGAAGACCGAAGCGATTTCATTACTCGCTTCGGTCTTCCGGTTTTATTTATAAAATCAAAAAATCGTAAATCAAAAAATTCCCAAATTTTATGCCTTCTTCAAAAATGCCCTCAGCACATATTGCAGGATACCACCATTTTTGTAGTATTCTATTTCAATGGCGGAATTCAACCGGCATTTGGCTTGGAAAACTACCGCTGGTCCACTGGCCGGTGTAGCCGTTACCGTTACAATTTTTCCGGGGGTAAGGTCTTCTGCTATACCAGTGATAGTATAAGTTTCGGTACCGTACAGTCCCAGCGAGGCGGCAGTTTCGCCGTTCACATACTCCAGCGGCAACACGCCCATGCCTACCAGGTTGCTGCGATGGATACGTTCGTAACTCTCCGCGATCACCGCTTTCACACCCAGCAGATTGGCGCCCTTGGCGGCCCAGTCGCGCGAAGAACCGCTGCCATACTCTTTTCCGGCGAGGATGATCAATGGTACTTTTGCCGCGGCGTATTGCATGGCCGCATCGTATACTGGCAGCACCATGCCCTGTGGCATCAAGGTAGTGAAACCACCTTCTTTGGGTGACAGCGCGTTTTTAATGCGCACATTGGCAAACGTTCCCCTGATCATCACTTCATGATTACCCCTGCGGGAACCATAAGAGTTAAACATTTTAGGATCGATGCCCCTGTCGAGCAGGTATTTACCGGCAGGCGTATCCGCCTTGAAAGACCCGGCAGGCGAGATGTGGTCTGTTGTAACGGAATCGCCCAGCATCAGCAGCACACGCGCATCCGTGACGTCTTCCACGGCAGACGGAGTATCAGGCAGGTTGTAGAAAAATGGTGCTTCTTTGATATAGGTGGAATCGTTGCTCCAATGGTAATCCTGACCGGTAGGCGCCAATAATCCTTTCCACTGGTCATCCCCTTCAAAGATCACCGAATAGGTATTCCTGAAGTCCTCCTGTTTCACCGCGGCGGCAACAGCTTCGTTGATTTCATCCTGGGTAGGCCATATATCCCGCAGGAATACCGGCTCGCCGTTAGGATCGAAGCCCAGCGGATCATTGAGCAGGTCTACGTCTACACGGCCGGTGATGGCATAAGCCACTACCAGCAATGGCGACGCGAGGAAGTTCATCTTCACCTGCGGATGTACACGCGCTTCAAAGTTGCGGTTACCGGATAATACAGAAGCCACGATCAGGCTGCCTTTGTCCACCGCTTCAGCTACATGCGGCGGCAGCGGACCACTGTTACCAATACACGAAGTACAGCCATATCCCACCACATGGAAACGCAATGCTTCCAGCTCGTACAGTAAACCGGAACGTTTCAGATATTCGGTCACTACACGGGAGCCGGGCGCCAGACTGGTTTTCACCCATGGCTTCACATAGAGGCCGCGACTGATCGCTTTTTTAGCTACCAGCCCTGCACCGATCATCACACTGGGATTGGAGGTATTGGTACAGCTGGTGATGGCCGCAATAGCAATAGCGCCGTCACTCAGCACATATTCTTCATTTTTTAGTTTGATGCGCACCGACTTCAGATAATCCACTTCCACCGCTACTTCTTCCGTGTGTTTCTGGATCTCGTAGGTGAATGCAGTACCGGAACCACCTTCGTATAGCCACGCGGTATCGCGGCGTTTGCCTTCGGGCGTGTACATCCTTTTGAATTCCTTGTTCAGCAGCGATTCAAACGCTGAATGCAGGTCTTTCACCAGGATGCGGTCCTGCGGCCGTTTAGGGCCGGCTACGGCTGACTGTACCTTCGAGAGGTCCAGCTCTATCACATCGGAATAGGTGATATTTTCATTGCCATGACGCCACAACATATTTTCCTTACAGTAGTTTTCCACACGGGCCACCACTTCATCGGGGCGGTTGGTGCGACGCATGTATTGCAATGTTTGTTCATCTATGGGGAAGTAAGTAACGGTACAGCCGAATTCGGGCGACATGTTGGAGATAGTGGCCCTGTCTGGTACGGAGAGATGGTCCAGCCCCTCGCCGAACACTTCCACAAATTTATCGACCACCCCGTATTTGCGCAGCAGCTGGGTGATCGCTAACACCATGTCCGTAGCAGTAACGCCCTCGCTTAGTTGCCCTGTCAGTTTCAGGCCGATTACCTGCGGACAGGAGAAATAAATCGGCTGCCCGAGGATGGCCGCTTCTGCTTCAATACCACCTACGCCCCAGCCCAGTACGCCAATACCATTCACCATAGGTGTGTGTGAGTCGGTCCCGACGAGCGAATCCGGGAATATCCAGCCATCGCGGGAGATAACGCCATGTGCCAGGTATTCGAGGTTCACCTGGTGGCAGATGCCCATGCCCGGCGGCACGACCGTAAAATTATCAAATGCCTGTTGCGCCCATTTAAGCAGCTGGTACCGCTCTTTGTTACGCTCATACTCGTAGGCCACATTCTTTGTGTAAGCGTAGTCTGTCGCAAAAAAATCAACCTGTACGGAGTGGTCCACCACCAGGTCTACCGGGATGGCCGGATTGATTTTAGCGCCGTCTTTTCCCCTGCGGATGACTTCTGCCCGGATCGAGGCAATATCCACCACGGCCGCCACACCTGTGAAATCCTGCATCAGCACACGCGCCGGCTTAAAAGGAATTTCCTTGTCGGGCGGTGTGGGCTGCCAGTTGACCAGCGTTTCCACATGTTCATCGGTGATGGCGAAATTGTCGTGGTTGCGCAATACGTTTTCCAGTAAGATCCTGATGGAGAAAGGTAAACGGGATATCTGCCTGCCTTCCTTTTCCAGTTTGCTGAGAGATGCTATACGTTCCTTCATATGCTATATTGTTGACATTCCTAATGAAACAATGATAATCTGTAATTGTTCTGACTGCATCTTCCATGCGCACGTAAGCCTTATATTCATTAAAAATAACCAATTCTGATGACCAATAAGTTAAAAGTTCCCGCAACGGCACGACTGGTATTGGAACAGGCTATCAGATTGTATACCAGCCCCCTTGAAAAGGCTTATATCAACGCGATTGATTTCAGTGAAACGAGCCGTTTGTCGCGCGACCTGACCCGTACCTACCCGCCAATAGCAGACACCATTTACTACCGCAAACAGGCCGTTCGCGAAGTCATACAGCACCGGATGGCACAATACCCCGTGCAGCAGGTGCTGATCCTCGGCGCAGGACTGGACCCGCTGTCGCTCTACCTGCTGGAACACTACGCCGAACGTATCAGCCGTATACTGGAGGTAGACAACGGGTATATCGAAGAGAAGAAAATAATCTATGAAGAAATATTACATATAACAGGACCGCTGCATTTGCTGCAATGCGATCTTACCGATACTGTCTTGCTGGAGGCTATGTTAATACAAGCGGGATATATGCCCGAAGAACCGGCCATGGTCATTTTTGAAGGCGTGCTCCATTATATGAGCAATGAAGCATGTGTGCAGGTCATGCAATTATTGGCAACTCCTCAACAACATCATCTGGGCTTGCTTGATTTTTCACTGGCGCTGCCAGATGTGCCGGACAACTTCCTGGTCTATCACCGGAATACGCTGAAGGTGATGGAAACATACCTTAACACGACCCTCAATTTGAACACCCGGCAACAGATAAGGGATTTGGTGGCCCGTTTTGGCCGGCTGGAGTATTTTGAACCATTATGCGAGACAGAGAAAAAACTCACCGGTACCAACCGCGTTTTTCATCAGCCGGGACACGGTATTGTGGAATTGGCTGTGTTCAGTTTATAGATGCCACCATTGCAGATGTGGATAACTCTCCCCCACGATCACCTGTTCCCCGATCATCGGGGTGGTGACTGCCAGCCCTTCCGTGGCAGCGGCGGCCGTTACCCTTGCCGGGGGCTCGTCCCATGGGTGATTGGCCAACGCGAATTTAGCCCAGTGTACCGGCATCAGTACTTTGGCGTCCAGGTCCATCGCTGCCTGCACCACCTCTTCCGGTTTCATGTGAATGTAAGGCCACGCATCGTCATACTGCCCGCATTCCAGGATGGCCAGATCAAAAGGCCCGTATACTTTTCCTATCTCCTTGAAATGATCACCATAACCGGAGTCCCCGCCAAGAAACAACGTATATCCATACAGGTGAAACACGAAGGATGTCCACAGGCTACCGCCTCTTTTTAATCCCCTGCCGGAAAAATGACGTGCAGGCGTTGCCGTTAGTGACAGCTCATCGGATAAATGTATGGTATCCCACCAGTCCATCTCGGTAATTTTACCATCGGCATGGCTACCACAGGCCATCAGGTCCTGCCCTACGCCCAGCGCGGTATACACCGCTTTGGTGGAAGGCAACAGGGCTGTTATTGTTTTTTTATCGAGATGATCATAATGGTTGTGGGTGACGATCAGGATATCAATGGATGGCATGTCAGCAGCGGAATAACCATTGCTGCCGGGAAATGCCTTGACGGTAAACGGCATCGGCGAAGCATTACCGCTGAAAACGGGATCTACCAATATATTCAGGCCATTGATCTGTATCAGGTAGGAAGAATGTCCAAACCAGGTGATGACCGGTTTGTAGCCGGCCACTGCCCGCAGCGGTGCCTTCACCGAGGGCAGTGTTTTTGGCGGACGGACATTTCCGGGCCGGCGCAACGCCTGCTTCAGCATGCCGAAATAAGATATGTCCTCCGATTTCATGGGAGTAGGCGCCAGGTTTTGGAACGCTCCGTCTTTAAAGTTCCGGGACTGTAAAATCCGCTCCCTGGTAGTCAATGGTTTCTGCTGCATGGTGGTATATTCCGCAGCAAAAGTACCATATTTCGGCACATGAAGGACGAACGCTGTTTATCTCACCAGCAGGCGTTTTCCGCGTGCCATCAACCGCAACAGGCGGGTATTGCCGAAAAAGGCGGAGTGATACCTTGCTGATGCCAGCTGTTTTTCGCTGTAGGTATGCATGATAGCAGCGGCTGTCACCATACCCTTCAACCGGTTATCTTCTATCACGGCCAACACGCTCAGCTGGTACTTCTCCAGCATCTGCGCTACCATGTTAATATCGTCGCCAGGCAACAGGAACGGTGCTGTACGCGATACCAGTTGCGCTATCATGGTATTTTCATCTGCCACCAGCAACTGCTGCCGGTCGAGATACCCCGCAAAACGGCCATCAGCATCGGTTACCAGCAGGTGCTGCTGATAATACGCGTGGTTATCGAGCAGGATGTTTACCTGTGCCGCGGTGAAAGTATCTTTCACCATCATCTCCGGCTGTACCACTACCATAGCGGCATTGATCTGCTGCATCACATCAGGGATGTATTCTTCCGGCGCATGTACGCCCCGGCGGCGGATCTTCTCTGTCATAATAGATCCTTTCATCAAAAAGAAAGAGACAAAGTAAGCGGTGGTACAAGCGCCGATCAAGGGCAACAGTCCGTGTGGCTGCCCGGTCGTTTCCAGCGCAAACACAATAGCCGTCAGCAATGCCCGTGATGCGCCGGCAAACATGGCCGCCATGCCGATCAATGCTGCTGTGGCCAGGTTGATGCCGCTGCCGGGAAACAGTTGCAGCACCACTACGCCCATCAACGCACCGAAAGCACCGCCAATGGTGAACAACGGCGCCAGCGTACCACCGGAGGTACCGCTGCCCAAAGAGATCACCCACGACAAGTATTTCAACACACAAAGAGACAACATCAGTGTTAACGTCACCTCACCGGTCAACAGCGTCTTAATATTATCATACCCCACCCCCATGGTATGCGGTGCGAAATAACCAATCACCCCCACGGCTACAGCACCAATGGCCGGCCACCACATCCAGTGGATAGGCAGATGCTCAAACATATCCTCCACCCAATACACGGAACGGGATACCAGCGCTGCCACTACACCGATGGCGGCGCCCATGAGCACATAAGTCACCAGCGCCATATCTGATACCACCGGGATAGGCGGCATAGCAAATACCGGATCATTGCCAAACAACAACAGGTGCATGCCAGCGCCAGCAATACAGGACAAAGCCACCGGGATCACCGAACGTGGCGAAAATTCAAACAACAACAGCTCTATCGCCAGTAAGATGGCTGCCAGCGGACTGCCGAAAATGGCAGACATGCCCGCACAGGCGCCAGCAGCCAGCAATACCTTCCGCTCTGCGGAAGAAATATGGATCACCTGGCCGGTAAATGACCCCATGGCGCCACCCGTGGCGATGATAGGGCCTTCCGCACCGAAAGGTCCGCCCGTACCAATGGAAATGGCAGCTGACAACGGCTTCAGTATGGTGATCACCGGCGGTATCCGGCTCTCATTCAAAATAATGTTCTCCATCGCTTCGGGAATACCATGCCCCCGGATCGCCTTGCTGCCAAAACGCGCCATGACACCCACAATAAGGCTCCCGATGACCGGTACCAATATTACCACCCAGCCCAGGTGATGGCCGGCAGGCCCCCGCTCTTCAAACGAAAGCTCACCGTAGAAGGACAGGTTCGTGATCAGGCTGATCAGTAATACCAACGCCTTGGCTACCATGCCCACCAGCACAGCATTAAGCAATGCCTGCATGCTCAGGTAAAATACTCTTCTCGATACTTTTCCGGCCTTTTCAGGCCTGTTTATATGATCCATGAAATGAAAAATGATATCTACAAATAAAAACCATCACAAAAATATGATTCAAATCATATTAAACAGCATTTTTTCTATAAAACCATCGAAAAAGTATTACTATTGCAACCATGAAGAAAAACAGGGCCTGCGATCTGAAGACATGTTTTTTATGCCAGCATGCTATCCCGGAATGGTTGGCTGCAGTGGCCTCCCACCGGCAACATCAGTCGTTTAAAAAAGGGGAAATACTGTTCCGCGAAGGCGATCCGGCCACCGGCATTTATTTTTTATATGAAGGAAAAGTGAAAGTGCATAAACAGTGGGGACCGGAAAAAGAACTCATCATCCGGCTGGCGAAAAAAGGCGACATCCTCGGCCACCGTGGCTTCGGCAGCGAACAGCGCCTGTATCCGGTATCTGCCACGGCCCTGGAAGATGGTACCTTCTGTTATGTGGACAATACCTTTTTTGAAGCCTCGCTCAAAGTAAACCCTGCCCTCACCTACCGGCTCATGCAGTTTTATGCCGCGGAATTACAGGAAGCGGAAAAGAAAATGCGCAACCTTGTGCACATGGACGTGAAAAGCAGATTGGCAGACGCACTGCTGGAAATAAGCCGGGTGTATGGGCACAAACAATTTACGATCAACCGGCAGGACCTTGCCTCCCTCGCCGGCACCACCTACGAGACTATCTACCGTATCCTGCAGGATTTTATCCAACAACGGTTGATCGAGGCTGAAGGAAAATCCATCACTATTTTACAGGAGAAAAAATTACAACAGCTGCTGACGGCAACCTCCTGAGGTTATCGTTTATCATACCATTCGGCCAGCTCCTCCAGGATAGGCAACACAGCCGCTCCTTTGTCGGTGAGGCTGTAATCCACCCGTACCGGCACTTCGGGGATGATGGTCTTGCCAATCAGCCCGTCCGCCTCCAGTTCCCGCAACAGCCGCCCCAACACCTGGTCCGACACCGTTGGCAATACCTGTTTCAATAAACTGAAACGGTTCTTCCCTTCTGAAATATGAATCAGCGTCAGCGCTTTCCAGCGGCCGGAAAGGATTTCCAGCGCCCCGGTGATACGGCATGCGCTACGCAGAAATTTCCGGTTAGACGCATTGGAAGATGTTTCCTTGATCATAATACCACTCATTTTTTTGTGAGTAACTCTCAATTATCACGGTTATTGGTCACCGTGACCCGGCCTGTTAGCTTTGTCCAAAATTACGTACATGCAGGCAATTGTATTAAATGGATTTGGAGATGCCGGCCAATTCCGGCAAACGGAACTACCAACGCCCACTTATAAGGAAAATGAATTATTGATTGAAATTAAAGCCACTGCTTTTAATCCTATTGATTATCAAATGCGGCAGGGCCGCCGCGAAAGCCAGCATATGCATTCTCCGGTACTGGGCCGGGAACTGGCCGGCATTGTGGTAGCAGCAGGCGCGCAAACAAAAGGTTTCCTGCCGGGCGACAAAGTGATCGCGGCAGCTGGCAGCAAAGGCTCTAACGGCACCTATGCTACGCACATCGTGCTCAATTATCTCATGGTAGCGCCACTGCCGGCAGCATTGCCTTTTACTACCGCAACGGCCATTCCATCTGCCGGACTTACCGCCTGGCAAACCTTTCAACGGATGCATGCCCAAGCGGAAGAATTCCTTTTCCTCACGGGTGGCGCCGGCGCAGTAGGCAGCTTCCTGATCAAACTACTGAAGGCACATGGCAGCCATCAGCTGTTCACCGCTGCGGGCAACGAACAAAGCAAGGCAGCACTGGAAACACTGGGGTTGCCCGCCACGCACATACTCGACTACCGGCAGCCCAACCTGACACAAAGGTTGCTGGACGCCAGCGGGCAACGGCATTTCGACTGGGGCATCGATATTGCGGGAGGAACGATCTCCGAAACAGCGGCGGAGGTAATAGGGCTAAACAAAGGGTATGCAGACATCACTTTCCTTGGAACACCACGCACCCGGGAACTATTGTTCGACAAAGGCGCGCATGTCCTCAACATCTCCAACTATGCCTACGCGGTGGCCAATCACCTGTCATGGTACGGACAAAACCTGCGGGAACTGGTCACGCTGCTCAATAACGGCGTAATCACACCACCGGCCGTGCAGGTAGTGGGCCGCCTCAGTGCTGACACCGTCCGGCAGGCGCATATCATGATGGAAAACAACCAGACTTATGGCCGCAAGCTGGTTATGACGATGGAGTAGACGAATTCCCATTCAGCCGCGATATTTTACGGGCAAAACGTTCATTGAAAGCGGTCCACGCTTCCGCGTATTCCGGCTTGTCATAACGTTGCCGGGCATACGCATATGTCGTGGCTGACAGGTGCCAGTTAAATACATTTTCGAGATATTTGATATCATCGGCCATCACCCGCTCCAGCACCTTCTGTTTGGACACGCCGGATTGCTGACAGTACCTGTCCAGCCACGCGCCGCGACCGGCTTTCACGTACAGCACCAGCATATCTTCCGTGATAAAAACGATGGGCACATGTTCCATCTGCCAGTCGGACACTTTGATAACATTACATAACAACGCATGTTCGTAGAACCGCTCTGGGATATCATACTTCAAAATGGCGCCGTGTTTGGCAGCGAGGTAACACAGTTCCCGGGTGATCAGCTCCGATGGCAGGTAACGCAATGCCTTACCATCCCGTTCCGCCGCAGCTGCAGCCAGTTCCGGCGTAATAGATCCCGGAGGGAAATATTCCAGCGACGCCACACTGTAAGCCATCGCTTCATCACACAGATTGGACGTACGCATTTCCATCGGCACCCGCTTCAGGTCACGGTAGTTGCGGCGTACCTTGTTGCGCCAGTATTCGAGCGTCTTTTCCTCCGGCTGCGTCACACTTTCTCCCGCTGCGAGGTCGCGGCGGATTTCTTCGAAGTCGGTCGTCAGGGGATTATTGAGCAGTACGCGCAGGTTTTCAGAAATCACCGGATCGCCGTCTTCAGACTCTCCGCATTCGTTGACTTCCGGGCTTTCAGCATCGTTGTCATTATAATAAAACTGACTGATCTCTTTACGGAAAGGCATCAGGTGATAATCGTCCACGATCATAATGGGGGCGATGAAAGTGCCGTCGCATTGCATCCAGCCGTGGTTGTAATGCAGCATGATCATTTCTTCCACGCGGACATCGCCTTCCACGCGGGTGGGCGCGCCGCCCACCATGAGGTTGCGGCAGGTGAGGTTGCCGGCCACATAAAAAACGGGGCCATAATCGCCCGTTTCGTTGAGGATACCGCCATCCACTGTCAGGTTGCCAATAACAGCAAATCCCAGCGGGGGCCGGCCATCCGGCATATTGTCAAGTCGGTCTGTATCGATTATCAGGTCGCCCTGCAGATGCAGATCACCTTTATGCACATAGAAATAACCATCCGTTCCTATCATATCCATAAAAGCCTCTTCACTTTCAAGGACTTTTATCTGTATCTGGTGCTGATTCAATGCCTGTTCAGCAGTGAGCATCTGAAATTCTCTAAGCATAGCGCTAATATCGTACATTTATAAACGTCTCAAAACGGGAAAATTATCAACCGATGAACAAAAGAGTAAAATTTGATTTTGATATTCGCTTCACCAACGGTGGCGGCATCAAAGGAGAGGATTTCCGCCTGGACATCGCCGGCGACGACATCTCCGACAAAGAACTGGCAGACTATATTGTAGCCGACATGCGCCTGCTGATGGTAGGCGAAACCCATATCCTTAACAAAGAAATTCTCACTGAGCCGCATAAACGAAAACCGGTCGGCACCGGCGGACAAAATTACCTCGTGGACCTAAGCCACACCATCGAAAACGGGCTGGTGACCTATAAAGGATTGCCTGCTCCCGTGATCTGTGATTTCCTCAGCCGCGAAAACTCCGCCGCACTGTATGACGGCGACACCACCTTCCAGATCGGGAAAATAGAAATGGTCACCAATACCGGCACTTATATCGACTGCCCCTTCCATCGTTATGCCGACGGAAAAGACATGTCGGAAATGCCGCTGGAACGGTTCGTTGACCTGGACGCCATCGTCATCCGCGCACCTTATGAACAAGGCCTCGCTATTACCGCCAACAGACTCCGGAACCACGAAATACGCAACCACGCTGTATTGGTACATACCGGCTGGGCCACCCACTGGAACACGCCCACGTATTACGAAAACCATCCGTTCCTCACCGCCGACGCAGCCGAATACCTGCGTGACTGCGACGTGAAGCTGGTCGGCATCGACTCACACAACATCGACAACACACAAGGCCGCAGCAGGCCGGTACATACCACCCTGCTGGGCGCCGAAATACTCATCGTAGAACATCTCTGCCATCTGGAGCTATTACCGGATGAGGGTTTCACCTTCAGCGCCGTACCGCCCAAATTCAAAGGCGTAGGGACGTTCCCGGTACGGGCGTTGGCGAAATTGAAAACCCAGGGCTAAAGCCCTGGGCTACGTTGTTGTTCAGGTTCTTTTACAGTTAGGGTGTGTAAGGAAATGGATTTTTGTTTCTATGCGGAAGTCTCTGATGATGGCGTTGTCAGGGAGATTGCTGCGATTCACGATCTGAAATTCATGGATACAAACATTTACGAAAAACACCTGGCATAAAAAACGCTTGAACAACAACGTAGCCCAGGGCTTTAGCCCTGGGTTCCGTACGGATGCATGAATTTATAATATCGTAGAATTCATCAAACATCTCCCGGATTTATCTAATTTTGCCTTCCTCATGGCTCTTCAAAGAGGTGTGTACGATCACAGATGTTCATAGAGATACCGCAAGCTACCGAAGCCAACGCACGACAATACCGGACGGCCGTTTCCGTTTTCTTTTTTATCTCCGGACTGGGTTACTCCACCTGGGCGTCCAGGATACCTTCTATACAACAACAGCTGCATCTCAACGAAGCACAGCTGGGACTGGTACTATTGGCACTGCCTATTGGACTGATGCTGACGATGCCTGTTACCGGCAAACTGCTGGGTAGTTTCAGCAGCCGCAAAATCATGCTGATCGGCGCCCTGGTTTTCAACCTGGTGCTGAGCCTTCCCGGTTTCACCACCAGTCTGTGGCAACTGGCGCTGACGCTGTTCTGTTTTGGTTCTTCCCGTAATCTGCTCAATCTTTCCATGAATTCGCAGGCGGTGCAGGTACAACATATGTATCCAAAATCCATTATGACCACCTTCCATGGTATCTGGAGCATTGCCGGTTCCACCGGCGCCGGTATCGGTTACCTGATGGTGTCTATGCAGGTGGCCCCATCCTGGCATATGCTGATCGTGAGCGCATTGCTGCTGGTGTTTACGCTGTACTACGGGCCACGTGCGTATCCCGACCAACCGGTGCCCAGCCTGGTAAAAAAACCGGCGTTTTCACTGCCTGGCAAATCACTGCTCCGTTTTTCCTTTATCTGTTTCGCCTGTATGGCCACTGAAAACACCATGTATGACTGGAGCAGTATCTATTTCCATAAGGTAGCCGGTGGTACCGCCACCGCAGCCACCGCGTCTTTCATGGTATACATGGGCGCTATGACCCTTGGCCGCTTTGCCGGCGATCGCCTTGTAGCCCAGATGGGCATCAAAAATATGCTGTACTACAGCGGATGGCTGATTCTGAGTGGCCTGGTGCTCGCCATTGCCATGCCCCATCCCGTAATTACCGCTATCGGCTTTATTTTCACCGGATTCGGCGTTTCGTGCATCGTGCCGCTGGTATTCAGCCTCGCCGGCAAATCACGGGATGCCAACAGCGGACAGACGCTGGCTTCTATTTCCACTATCGGTTATCTGGGCTTCCTGGTAGTACCGCCACTGGTGGGCTTTGTGGCACAGGCTACCCATCTGCGGGTTTCTTTTGGCATCATGGCGTTGTGTGGACTGTTGATCGTATTAATGGTAAGGGGTCTCCCCGAAACCCAAAAAGAAACCCCGGTAACCGATACCGGGGCTGATTCATAAGGGTTTCTCAGATAGCTATTCGTTTACGATCTCTTATATCGTTGATGATCTCTTTATAATTTGAAAAATATCTTTCGTTTGTACAACCAGTAACACAAGCCCCACTCCAATGCCAGTACGGTCAGTGCAGACAGGACCTCCCTGAATTCTTCCGGTATGCCCAGCATGTGGGTAAACCCTTTTACAAAAATGCCTGTGGCGGGATTCACCCATTGTGCACCTACCGTTTCAAAAAACAGGTAGATAAAGATGGCATTCATACCCGCTACAGTGGCTATCCACGCGTAACGTACATGTCCCCGCACATCGGCCAGCCAATAGAACAGCGCCATGATAAGCATGACCCAGCCGCCGGATGCCAGCACAAAAGAAGCCGTGCTGATTCGTTTAATGATCGGCGTTATACCAGCCATGTCCAGGCCAAAACCGGCCACCAGTCCCACAACACCGGCTATTGCCAATACACCCGTCTTCTGTAACGGTGTTTTAGGGCCAGTCAACAGTTTCCCCGCCAGTACGCCCCAAATGGTGTGTGCTGCCGTAGGGACACAATTAATTGCGACCCATCCATCCGGGTTGATTTTTCCCATCAGGACCGTATCCAGGTAGGCGCCGAAATTGCGCCCCTGTGTAAAAGCATCCTCGAATCCAGGTAAAATGACAAAACGATACATAAGATCAGTGGCAAGGAGCAGCAACAGGCTGACCACCAGCTGATATACTACAGAACGGCGAATAATCAGATATGCAATGATCGTGGTTACGGACAACTGCGTGAGCACATTCCACAACTCCCAGACTAACCTGCCCGCATATACGCAATGTAATGCAGTACCGAATATAAATAATTTCCCGCAACGCCACGCAATATGTTTAAAATTTTGTTGCCAGCTGATACCCTTTTGTGCTTTGGCATTCCACGATAAATACATGGCTGTGCCGGCTATCGTCATGAAGGCAGGTTGCACCAGGTCCCACGCCCGTAGCCCATTCCACGGATGATGGAAAAACTGTTGCATGAACGTATGCCATAAACCGTCGGACTGCAGGCTGTCGAGTGACCAGTACAGATGTGCGCTTTCCGCTGCCAGTAGAAGCATGATGACACCCCTCATCATATCGAGGGATTGTAGCCGTTGGGTCATAGGTAAACAATAAGTCCATTAAAATAAATATTCTTTCTCATATTTACCAGTACCCCGGGAAAAAGAACGGGTCAGGGCATTGTACCCCGACCCGTTTCTAATTGATATAACGTGAGCGGCTACTCTTTATTCATCCGCACGATAACAGGCATAAACCGCCCTTCCACACTCACCAGCTCATGCTGCGCGTCCATCACCCGGTCGATATCCTTGTAGGCCAGCGGGTTTTCTTCCACGCTGCCGCCAATCAGGGTCACGCCTGCGTTAGTCACCATTTTCTTCAGCGCCGATACCGTCATTTTCTCCCGTGCTTTAGAGCGGCTCATGGCCCTGCCGGCGCCATGCGCAGCAGAGTAAAGAGACTGCTCCACTCCTTTGCCACGGACCAGGTAGGCAGGGGTAGTCATGCTGCCGGGAATAATGCCCAGCTCACCAACATGCGCCGGGGTAGCGCCTTTACGGTGGATGATCACTTTCCGCGTATCCGTCAGCGTTTCCTCCCATGCAAAATTGTGGTGGTTTTCGATGGTAGCCAGGCTTTTCAGCCCGGTAGCCTTTGCCAGATGGCGATGTATCTGCTGATGGCAGGCACGGGCGTAATCACCGGCCAGGTTCATGCTCAACCAGTACTCCTGCCCTGCTTCGCTGTTCATATCCAGCCATGCCAGCTGTTGCGCGGAACGTGGTAGTTTGCAGGTATCGGTCGCTATTTTCGTATAGTGCTGGGCGATAGCGGCGCCTAAACCGCGGCTGCCGGAATGCGACAACAACGCGAGGTACTGCTTCGGCGGTAATGACAATGAGTTGTCTTCTTCCAGCGTAAGTAGCCCAAATTCCACAAAGTGGTTACCGCTGCCGGACGATCCCAGTTGCCGCACTGCTTTGCCATGCAGGCTTTTCAGCAACGCCGTGTCACGGAATTCAGGCCTGTCCAGCACCGCATGCTCCTGGCGGAATTCCAGTCCGCCTTCCATACCAAAATGGGTATATTCCTTCATGGCCACTTTCAACTGATAACTGTAGCGTTTCAGGAAACTTTCTCCTTCATCGAAAAGGGTGAGCGCCATA
Organism: Chitinophaga fulva; assembly: GCF_012927205.1. Classification (GTDB taxonomy): domain Bacteria; phylum Bacteroidota; class Bacteroidia; order Chitinophagales; family Chitinophagaceae; genus Chitinophaga; species Chitinophaga fulva. The sequence goes on along the minus strand of NZ_JABBGC010000004.1, from coordinate 916,914 downwards.
CGGCAGCCGATATCCACGCCTACCGCATACGGGATCACTGCCTGTTCAGTAGCCAGCACGCCGCCAACCGGAAGGCCGTAGCCCATATGCGCATCAGGCATCAGCGCACCTTGTACCGTGACCGGCAATGACATGGCCACCTCCATCTGTTGACGGGCAGCATGCTCTATCTCTTTGCTACCATAAACTTTCAGTTGCCCGGCAGCTTCCAGCAGGTCAAACGACTGGAAATGGCACTCCTTCGGCTGGTCAGCGAAAATAGCCGCTATCTTTCCCAGCACTTCATCGTGTAAAAATTCAGCCGGACGATCTTTAATATCTGTCAACAGCTGTATAATGGCGGCTTTATCATGATGTTTGAAATGCCGCGCCATAATATTGATCACCAGGCTCCTGGCCCGGTCATCGGTATAACCGATTTTACTCAGTTCTTTTGTTCTTAAACCAGACAAAACGTATGTAATTAAGGGGTAATAAATGTTTGATTGGTCCGGTTATTTCACTGCAATGCTATCGCAGCAGGCTATACGCCCGTGCGCGGCAACAAAGGAATCATCCTGGCATGGCACAAAACGGCATACCATTACAATTCAAACGGTGTTAAAAAATACAGGAAATAACCCGGTAAGGCCGCCTTTTAGGCGACAATTGCAAGGGGCGATATGTGGAGATGTTCTGTCATGGGTAGTTCGTTTTAACAGATGAGAAAAACGAATAACGCGGCAAAGATAGAATATTTTAACATTTTTTCATTTAAATCATTTAAATATTTGATTTACGGATTTACAAATTTTTTGATTTTGAAATTTAGATAAATCGAAGAGCATGATATTTTATATCAGGTTGATCTTCACCGCAAATCCCAAAATTCTCAAATCCCGAAATCCGTAAATCAAATATTTAAATGTCCCAATAACTAAATATTAAAATGCAAAGGTGGTGTTAAAGTTAAAGTTCATAATCGCTTTAAGCGTAAATTTGTATGCAGTGTTTTTCCCCGTACTTGATAACCTCCGGGCCTCTCCGGGCGGGGTATTACAACAATAGTAAATCCTTGCACATGGACAAACAACTCATCCGTAACGCTTACAAAATTTATTGGCTGGAAAACGGTAAGGCACCTGTTTCTGTATATAGCCTTTGCAAACAGCTCGACATCAGCGAGAGCGCTTTTTACGAAAACTACGCTTCGCTGGAAGCCATCGAAAAAGATATCTGGCTGGCTGTTTTTGAAGATACCCTCGTGCAGCTGCACGACGATGAAACCTACCAGCAATATTCCGCACAGGAAAAACTGCTGGCCTTTTATTTCCTCTGGGTACAGAAACTGAAAGACGATCGCAGCTACTTCCTCCAACAAAGGGAACAATTCAGGCTGCCAGACCTTTACCGCAATAAACTGGAAACCTTCAAACGTGCGTTCTATGCATACGTGAGGGAACTGATCAAGGAAGGCTATACTTCCAACGAAATCAAGGAAAGAAAATACATCTCTGATCAATATGTACATGGCTTCTGGGTACAGGCCCTTTTCGTACTGAAATACTGGCTCAATGACACCAGCGCCAATTTTGAAATGACAGATGCTGCCATCGAAAAAGCAGTGAACCTCAGCTTCCAGCTGATAAAATCTAATACACTGGATTCGCTGCTCGACTTTGGTAAATTCATCTTTACGCGGAAATAGGCTTTATGAAAGAACAATCCAACATCCCCACCTCCAAAGTGGAAAGGGCGGGGAAATTCGTTACCACCGGACTGAAAGTAGGGACCAATTACATTAAACATTATACCCGCAAACTGGTGGACCCGTCTCTTTCCAAAGAGACACTCCACCAGGATAATGCTGCCGATATCTACGACACCCTCAGCAGCCTGAAAGGCAGTGCCCTGAAAGTAGCGCAGATGCTCAGTATGGACAAAGGCATGCTGCCTAAAGCCTATACCGAGAAATTCGCGATGTCACAATACAGCGCGCCGCCACTCTCCGGGCCATTGGTAGTCAACACATTTGTAAAAACACTGGGGAAGTCACCGGCACAGCTATACGATAAATTTGAGATGCGCGCCTCCAACGCCGCTTCCATCGGCCAGGTACACAAAGCCTGGAAAGATGGTAAAGCACTGGCGGTCAAAATACAATATCCCGGCGTAGCCAACAGCGTAAAATCAGACCTCCGCATCGTAAAACCTTTTGCCATCCGCATTGTGGGCATGAACGAAGTGGACATGGACAAATACTTCCAGGAAATAGAAAGTAAACTGCTGGAAGAAACGGATTATAAACTGGAGCTGACCCGCTCTATGGCACTTTCCCGCGAATGTGCCCATATCCCCCATTTGCTGTTCCCGCAGTATTATCCGGAACTGTCTTCCGAAAGGATCATCACCATGGACTGGCTCGATGGACAGCACCTGAAAGAATTCCTGCAGGGAAACCCCTCTCAGGATGCCCGTAACAAAATAGGACAGGCACTCTGGGATTTCTACCAGTTCCAGGTACATCACCTTAAACAGGTGCATGCCGATCCGCACCCCGGTAATTTCCTGATGCGCCCCGATGGAACAGTAGGTATCTTCGATTTTGGTTGTGTGAAAGAAATTCCCGAGGATTTCTATTACAATTATTTCCTGCTGACAGATAAGGAAGTACTAAAGGACGAAAAACGCCGACACGAAATATATACCAACCTGGAAATGATCCATCCCAGTGATACTCCCAAAGAAGTGGAGTTTTTCTCAGGGCTTTTCCAGCATATGATCGACCTGCTCACCCTCCCGTTTACCGTAGATCATTTTGATTTCGGCAATGAAGCCTATTTCAATGAGATCTATGCCTATATGGACGAACTTTATAACATGAAGGAAGTCCGGGAGTCCAAAGTAGCCAGAGGGTCCCGGCATAGTCTTTATATTAACCGCACCTATTTCGGACTGTATTCCATTTTAAGTGAGCTGAAAGCCAATATCGTGACCGGCGCCAGCGGGTTCTCCCCCAAACGGTAACGGACAACGGTCTTCATCGTGGAAATTGACAGGTTGGTCGCAAGTCATCCTGTGGCCTCGCTATTAATCCATAAATTGCGGCATGGCAAAAGAATGGTATAACCGCAAATGGGCGATTGTTGCAACGCATGCACTGGTGTGGACGTTGCTCTACTCGCTCCCTTTCCTGCTACGCCCCACCTATGAGAAGCCTGCTTCTCCCGCGGAGATGGCAGAAAAGACTTCCTGGTTTTACTTTTTGCTGGTATTTTATATCGCGCAGATCATCTTTTTCTATACCAACGCTTTTTACCTGATCCCCAAGCTGGTACAGCAAAAGCGGACCATGGAATACACCAGCGTGCAACTCCTGGTTTTCATGGCTTTTTGTGCCATGCGGTACGTCTTTGAACGGTTTTACCTTGGGAAAGCCATCGTAGACCTGAAACCATTGATCCTTTTCACCGTTTTTACTTTCCTGTTTATCTTGTCTGCCAGCACGGCCTTTCAAATGGTCCGGGAACGGATACTGATGGAACGGAAAGTCAGCGCCCGGGAAAACGAGAACCTGAAAACGGAGCTGTCCCTATTACGCTCGCAGGTGAGCCCCCACTTCATGTTCAATGTGCTGAATAATATGGTGTCGCTGGCGCGTAAAAAATCGGACCTGCTGGAACCTTCCCTCATCAAGTTATCTTCCCTGATGCGGTACATGCTCTATGAAGCAGATGAAGAGAAAATGCCCCTCCAGCGCGAAGTGGAATATCTGCAAAGCTACATTGACCTGCAACGGCAGCGTTTTGGCAAAAATGTGGAGATCAATGTGGAAATGAATGTGCCTAATAATCACTATGAGATAGAACCCATGTTGCTGATACCATTTGTGGAAAACGCCTTCAAACATGGTACCGGCTTCATTATGCATGCGCAGATCGATATCAACCTATTTACCACGGCCGACAAACTTTTTTTTGCCGTCAGGAATAAATACAACACCACTTCTGAAGAAGTGAAAGATAAAACCAGCGGAATAGGGCTGGTCAACGTAAAACGCCGGCTCAACCTGCTTTACGGAAATAATTACGTATTGCAGATCAATTCCAAAGATGACTGGTTTTACGTAACATTGCAGTTGGACCTGCATTAAATGCCAAAATCAACAATACACCATGAGATGTATAGCCATTGACGACGAACCGCTGGCGCTCGATTTGCTCGAAGATAACATCAGTATGGTGCCTTATCTGCAACTGGTAGCTAAATGTAACAATGCTTTTGAAGCCATGGAAGTGTTGCGGACGCAACAGGTCGACCTGATCTTCCTCGACATCCAGATGCCTGGCCTTACCGGCCTGCAATTCCTGCAATCCATGGCCAGCAAACCGATCGTGATATTGATCACTGCTTATGAGAAATATGCCCTGGAAGGGTTCAACCTCGACGTGACCGACTACCTGGTAAAACCGGTGTCACTGGAACGTTTCGTCAAAGCCTGCAACAAAGCCAACGAACTGCATCAGCTCAGAAGCGCCGGCAAAGCAGCCCGCGACCAGAGCGACTTTTTCTTTGTCAATGTGGATTACAGCCTGTTTAAGATTGTCTTCTCTGATATTATCTGGATAGAAGGACTAAAGGATTATGTAAAAATCCACCTGAAAAGCTCCACCAAACCAGTGATCACCCGCATGAGCATCAAGAGCCTCGAAGAACAGCTGCCGCCGGCCCGCTTTATCCGTATCCACAAATCGTACATTATTTCCGTTGCCGCTATTACGGCCATCCGGAAGAACAGCGTGTTTTTACAGGATACCGAGCTACCCGTTGGCGACACCTACCGGGATGCCCTTTATGCCATCGCCGGAAAAAATCACCCCTGATAAACCGGGTTTTGTATCAGGATTTCGACCACTCATCTCATTTGCCAGAAAAATCGATTTGGCAAGTCTACTTTTGTACACTCAGAATTCTAATAAAATGCGAAAAATCTACTTGTTTTTCATGTTCGTGCTGTTCCTGACCCAAGCACACGCCCAGGCCCCGGGCGGAAAAATGCCCCCAGGTGGCATGGCAGGTAAAGGTCCGGGTAATATCGGACATATATATGGTAAGTTAATTGACGCCGATGGCAAACCCGTTGGCTACGCCTCCGTTATCATCCTGCAGGGCCGTATGGACACTGCTACTAAAAAGATGAAAGACGTGCTCGTAAAAGGTGTGCTCACCCAGGCCAATGGTGAGTTCAGCCTCGATGAACTGCCGCTCAGAGGGCCACTCAAACTCCAGGCATCCGGTACCGGTTACAAAACCCATACCCAGCCAGTTGTATTTCCTCCGATCGATAAAGACCTCGGTAACATCAAACTCGCATCCAGCACCACACAGCTGCAGGGTGTGACCGTAACCGGTTCTAAACCTATCATGCAGATGGATGGCGACAAAAAGGTGTTCAACGTAGAAAAAAATATCACGAGCGCCGGCGGTACCGCCCTCGACGTGATGAAAAACGTACCTTCTGTCAACGTGGACATAGACGGTAACGTTACCCTGCGTAACAGCTCTCCACAGCTGTTCATCGATGGCCGCCCCACGACCCTCACCCTGGAACAGATCCCTGCCGACGCGATCGAAAGCGTGGAAGTGATCACCAATCCTTCTGCTAAATATGATGCTTCCGGCGGTAACGCAGGTATCCTCAACATTGTGCTGAAGAAAAACCGTAAAACCGGTTACAACGGTAATCTCCGTGCTGGTGTGGACAAACGCGGCGCACTCAATGCGGGCGCCGACTTCAACGTTCGTCAGGGTAAAATCAACTTCTCCGCCAGCGCTATGGGCAACCAGATGAAAAGCCGTACCAACGGTACCACTGACCGTCTCAATTTTGGCGACGATCCCAACACCCACATTCTCCAGTCCAATGCCAACCGCCAAAACGGTGGCTTTGCCTTCGGAAAAGTAGGCGTAGACTGGTTCGCCACCAACCGCACCACTTTCTCCATCTCTGGTATCAAAGTACATGGTGAATTCAAACCGGAAGAAAACATCGGCATCAACACCGATACCATCAGGGGAAAAGATATCATCCGTATGTTCAGCGAACGTAACTCCAACTCCAAAATGGCATTCGACGCGAATGGATTGGTACTGGGCATGAAACACCTGTTCCCCCGCGAAGGTGAAGAACTGACGGTAGATGCGAACTATTTCGGTGGTAAAGGCAACCACAACGCCGATTACATCACCAACTTCTACGCCGGCGCCGACGCCAACAGTGCGATCAACCGCACCGATATGCAACGGATCATCGGCAACAGTAAAATTTCTTTCATCACGGTACAGACAGACTACGTAAGACCTTTCACCAAGACGCTGAAACTGGAAACAGGTCTGCGTATGTCCAGCCGTCGTACAGAAACGTTTTTCAACAACTATATGTATGACCATCAGATCACCGACTACAGGTTGATCCCGGGTGCGTCCAACAATTTCAAAAACACTGATAATGTATATGCTGCGTACGCCAGCATCTCACACAACATCAAAAACTTCAGTTATAAAGCCGGTCTGCGCGCAGAAAGCTCTGACTACAACGGCGAATTGATCAACGTAAAACAAACGTTCAAAAACAATTATCCGGTGAGCCTGTTCCCCTCCATCTTCCTCAGCCAGAAGCTGAAACATGAGCAGGAACTGCAGGTGAGCTATACCCGCCGCATTAACAGACCGAATTTCTTCCAGCTGATTCCGTTTACCGATTCTACCGATAAACTGAACATCACCAAAGGTAATCCTGGTCTGGTGCCTGAGTTCACCAACTCTTTGGAATTGTCTTACCTCAAAACGTTCAAAGGCAACAACACCTTCATGGGTACGGTGTACTACAAGCACACCAACGGCCTGATCACCCGTTTCCTCACCAAGGAAACCGATCCTGCCAATGGCGCTGAACTGCTGGTTAACACGTACATCAACGCCAACTCCAGCTACGCCATGGGTGCAGAACTGACCTCTATGAACACCATCAACAAATGGTGGTCACTGTCAGCCAACGTGAACATCTATAATTCAAAGATCAATACAGACAACACCGGACAACCTTCACAAGACGCCCGGTGGGCCTGGTTCGGCAAGTTGAACAACACTTTCAAACTGCCGCTCAATTTTGAAATACAGCTGACCGGTCTGTACCAGTCCAAATCCAACCTGCCTGTCAATGACAACAAAGGCAGACAGGACGGTCCTCCTATGCAGCAGTCACAGAACGCTTCACAGGGTTACATTGCCTCTTTCTATGCAGTAGACGCCGCTATCAAGAAGAGCTTCCTGAAAAACAATGCTGCCTCCGTGACACTGAGCTTCGCCGATATCTTCAGAAGCCGCAAAATGGACCAGTATTCTGAAAGCATTTACTTTACGCAATACTACAACCGTCTCCGTGACCCGCAGATGATCCGCCTCAACTTCGCTTACCGCTTCGGTAAAGTGGATATGACCCTGTTCAAACGTAAGAACATGGCCGGCGGCATGCAAGGCATGCAGGAAGTTGTACAGTAATTTTTTGATTTACGATTTTTTGATTTAGATATTTAAAATGCAGCGGAGGTTACATGATGTTGACCTCCGCTGCATTTTTTTAAAATCCCTAAATTCAAAAATCAAAAAATCGAAAATCATTTCTACGTGTTTTCCCTGATTTTTTTCTTCCGATATTACTACCGATGCCCCGCCCCCTTCCTTTTCTACCTTTGCTGTCATAATACAACCCCAATATGCAAAGGACTATCTTCTATCTGTTTATGCTATGCCTGCTGCTCTCCTGTAGAAAAAGAGACACTCCCCATCCGGTTCCACCAGAAGGCAACGATAAAACCAGCAAGCTGGATGCTTATGGTAAAGCCCTCGTGAAAGTAGAAGCGGCCATCAATGAACTGGATTACATTGCATTGAAAGTACTGAGTAACCTCGACGGATATAAGAATGGCAGTCAATGCCTCGCCTGCGCCGATGTCACCACCGGCCTCACACCGGAAGGCCACCGGAAAATCACGCTCTCCTTCAACCCCTCAAAAACCTGTACAGATAAATATATACGACAGGGGCAGTTGGTGCTGGATTATAATGAGACCAATGGCGCACTGATGATCCAGCTCATTAACTATATGGTGAACGGTGTAAAAGTAGAGGGCAACTATAATTTCGGTTATAGCAATGCCCGGAAAGTGCGTAACCTGGTTATCACTAACGGCGTACTGAAAAAAGAGGGCAGCTGGTTTATCAATTTCGACGCTTACCGCGATATCGTCTGGAAAGCTGGTGAACAGACACCTGACGATGATCTGGACAATGTACTGGAAGTACAGGATGCTTATTATCACTTGGGTATCCAGGACCTGGGATTGATGTCGGTAGATGTGAACGCCATGAACCCGCTGGTGCTTAGATGGTCTTGCTACGGTGAATCCGGGTACCTGCCGGTATCCGGAATAACGCTCAATAAAACGCCTCAGGGTACATTCAGCCGTACCAACTACGGCAACGGACATTGCAACAGCTATCCTATTTCGGAATACTAGTGGTTCAGGTTCAGTTAGGGTTTAAGTGGGGCCGGGATCATGGATTCCGGCCTTTTTCGTTGGGGTACAACAGGTAAGCAGGATCGCTCTGCCATACTTCCTTCGTATCTATGTTCATCGCTGAAAGTTTGCCGGTAAAGGCCGCGCCGGTATCCACGTTATACACATTCACCCGGTGCATCGGCATTTCTTCATCATAATTCAGCGTAGGGGTATGACCGATATATATTTCGTCGTATAGCAGTAACCGTTTGGGATAATTGACGGCGTCCTTTTTTAGCTTCCTGTCCATGGACAAAGCCAGTTCCCACAACGTGCGGTCCCAGTAACACATGCCCTCAAAGCGTTCATACGCAGGGCCATGCATAGAAGCAAAACCCGCATGGATGAACAGTCTGTCATTCTCTTCGTAAAAATTCAGCATCCGGTTAAAGAAAGCCAGGTGATGTAACTTTTCTTTCTCAGACAGCTTATTGTAACTGGCCACTGTAGCCCTGCCACCATGCTGCAGCCAGCTGACAACTGGCTGTTCGCCGGCCAGCCACATCTCGCACCAGGCATCGTGGTTGCCCTTAATGAATATGCAGGTATACTGCGCAGACAGCTCCATCAGGAACTGTATCAGTTCAGCAGACTCAGACCAGCCATCTACATAATCCCCCAGAAAAATAAACCGGTCGTCCTTTTCCGGCCCGATCCTTTCCAGCAGCTGTTTCAGTGCTTTCAGGGCGCCGTGAATATCGCCAATAACGTACGTGGCAGGCATGATTCCTTTTATTTATACATAATGTCCGACCGAAGCACATACTTGGTACCCGCTGTCAGCAGCGTACCTTCATGCAGCAACGGATGATAAAAAATAAGCGCCATCCCTGTTTCCGGTAACACTTCTTCTCCTGTTCTGAAAATAGTACTGCCGCCGGTATAACCTTCATTGAGATAAATCATAAAGGTGTACTGGCTGGCTTCAAAACGGTTCCGCACGAAACTGCCGTCCTTATGCATTTTGAAACGCTGCCCCGAACTGTATTTGTAAAAACGGAACAACTCATTCAGGCCGCATGCAGTACGGTTATCAGTGCCCTCCGGCGCATAGGGACGCAACTTTTCCCATATAAAGGTAGCATAAGCTGCATCTTTATACAACACCCTTTCGTTATTCCGCACACCTTTGATCATCCGCTGCTGCCCGCCGCCCACGTCTACCGTCGCTTCTTCATAGCCCATGGCCTCGCTGCGCTCTATCAGTTCCCGGCACTCATCAGCGGTAAGAAAATTCTTTAATGTAAAAATCTCCGGGGTGTAGGTATGTTTTTCCATAGCATACTGGTTTAACGTAAATCAATGGTATTACAGAGAACAGCATCTTCCAGGGTATATACGCTCTCCTCCGGCACCATCAGTGCAGCTGGATTATGAAGCAATACCTCATGCTGTTCCTTTACAAAGTCCGTGATATCTTCAATGGCTGTAATCTGCCGCTGGCCAAATTCCTTCAGGATAGGACCTCTCAATCCCAGCTGGATGGCCCTTCTTTCCAGCTTATTACCCCATGGGTCATGGTCGGGGTCCCATTGCAGGCGTACGTCTCCAGCTTTTAAGGTCGCCTCCCAGGTATCCCTTTCTGGGAAAAGCCAGGGCTTGTAAGAAGACGGCACCGCCTGTGATAATATTTTTTCAAAAAAAGTTTTAGGGAGATGGATGGCCAGTACTCTTTCCTGCCCTTCTTTGAAAGCCCAGCCACAACGGTACATCATCCAAAGGAAATTGGGTTTTATCCACGACATACGGTCGTAACTGTAGGCATTGCCGCCGAAAACCTGGTGTTCAACGGCATAATTGGCGATAGCGGGTCTGAAGGCCTGATACACCACCAGTGTATCAGCAGTCTGTTGGGCAATAAGCTGTTTACCGGAGGCCGGTAGGGTTTCCTGCAACTTTTTCCAGGAAACGGTCTTTAGTTTCATGAGACATTAACATTGATCTGAAAACTGTTCTTTTTCAGTTTTTTATTGAATTTATATAACTCGGGGTGACGGTTCTGTAGCCCCTCTCTTTTGGTGCCGGTGTTGATCACATATTCAGCGTCCAGGATTTTGCGGCGGAAATTGCGGCGGTCGATGGTCGTTTCCAGGATACACTCGTACAGCTCGTGCAGCTCGGTGATAGTGAACAGCTCGTCCAACAACTCAAAGCCTACCGGATCATACAGGATCTTCGATTTCAGGCGTTGTAGTGCCAGCTGGAAAATATCCCGGTGGTCAAATCCGAGCTTCGGCATTTTATGCACATCAAACCATTTCACGTCGTTGGCCATGCTACCGGCGATAATATTGAACCGGGCAGGATTAATAAGGGCATAATACCCCACTGCAATAACGCGGCCGCGAGGGTCTCTCCCGGGGTTATCGAATGAATACAATTGTTCCAGGAACACATCGTCCATACCTGTCTTCGTTTTCAGGATACGGTAACAGGTGCCCAGAAATGTTTCCTCCATCTGCAAAAAGCCGCCGGGCAATGTCCAGCAGTCTTTAAACGGCTCCTCTTTCCTGTTGAGCAACAGCACGGAAAGTGTATTATCGTGATAACCGAATATCACAAGGTCTACCGCCAGTGATGGATTTTTGTATTCGTGAAATAATTTCGCCATACCTGTTTGCGTCATTTTAACGTGAAGTAAATGATTTTTTATGACATAAACAAAAAACCCCGGGCTGAAGCCCGGGGCTAAGATGTTGTTCAGGCTGTTTTTTAAGAACGATCCGTCATTTACAGTATATTTAAAACCTTACAGAAACACCTGCCTTGAGGTAAAATGGTGTGCCTGGCGTGAAACACATATCCGTCACAGATTCCGTTTCATGCTGCAGGCGGGTTTCTGTTTCAAACTGCGCCTCATTCCAGTTGATGTTAAACAGGTTCTGTGCCTGTACAGTAAATTGGAACTGACGATGGGTGTAAGCCAGCATCAGGTCGTTCACGAAATATCCATTGGCCACGAGGCTGTTGGCTTCATTCGCCGGCCGGTCTTTCATATAACGGTAACGCAGGTTGGCAGAGAAGCCCATAGGCAGGTTCACACCAATACCGCCTGTGCTGGTCAGCACCGGCGCCAACGGTATATAATTCGCTCCTTTAGGCTGTCCTATCTCCCTCGCATTTGCATAGTTCACATCGGCATCGAGATAAAGCCATTTCACAGGCTGGTAACGCATGCTCACGTCCACGCCCAAACGCCGCGTTTTACCGGAAGGCTCCACCACCGCTTCATCTCCCACATACACAAATTCCTGTTGCAGGTACAGGTACCACAGCGTAGGCTGGATCAACAAATTAGGCACGGGTTTCAGCACCACGCCCAGGTCAGCACCGGCGGAAAAAGGCAATATATCTTTCCCGTTCTGTTGCATCACCACACGCATATCGTTGGAATGGAATCCCATACCGGTTTTCAGATACCACTGTGCTATACTGCCGGTGGAATAGGAAAAATTCAGCTTAGGGCTCACGCGGGTGGCTGTTACGCCCGGATCACCATTGGCGGGCTTTAGTTTATCCTGGTAATTGAAAATAAAATGATCTACACGCACAGCGGGATTAATACGCCAGTGGCCGGTATGCCAGGTCAGCCCCGTGTAGGCATGCAGGTTAGTTTCACGGCCGCTGCCCCAGGCCAGCCTGTTCAGCAACGTATCCCGGCGGTAAACATGGTTCAGCTCCAGGTCCTGGATATCATCAAGGCGCAGCCCTGCGCCGGATTGCCAGGTCAGCCGGCTGTTACCAACGGTGTAATCATGTGTGTACTGTTGTTCAAACCCGTAAATGCTGCGGTCATCTTTCTGTTGTATCTCATCGCCATGCACGGGGTCTTTCAGGAAAAAGGTAAAGTTGGAATACAGGTTGAACTGGTAACGGCTATAAAAGAAAAAGCTCTGCCACGACTCGTCGGCACTGGCCTGATGCCGGTAAGTCAGTGCGGCATTGGTGCGGGAGGTATTGCCGCCTTCTGTTGGATCAATGGAGCCCCAGCGACTGATCAGCCCTTCCGCCACGGCCCTTTCGGGAATCTGTCCGGATGCGTTCCAGCCGGAAGTAAAGGTGGATGCCTGGAAGGAAATATAGTCCTTGTCATTCAGCCACTGGTTGTATTTACCAAACAGGTTAAAGCGGCTGAACTGCTGCTGTACATCAAATGGGCCATTGGTGTAGTTATACTCGGTGGCAATATAGGCGTTGCGTTTAGCTGCGCTTTTATCTGCCAGCAGGTTAAAAACGCCTGCCAGTCGCATGGTATTGAAAGAACCACCTTCCACCTTGATCAGGCTGTTGTCCAGATGATCATACGTAGCAAAATTCACATAGCCGGCGGTGTTAAAATCCCCTTTTTCGGGATAATAAGCACCCTTGCCAAAGTCAATACTCTCCACGGTTTCCGGTATAAGGAAATGCAGATCGGAATAACCCTGTCCATGTGCATGGGATACAATATTGACCGGTATCCCATCAGCAGAAATATTAACATCTGTACCGTGGTCACAGTCAAAACCACGAAGGAAGATCTGTTCTGCCTTTCCCCCACCGGCATGTTGTGAGATGAACAATCCTGGTACCTTGCGCAGCAAGTCCTGCGCGGTATTGACAGGGATCTTCTTCAGGTCAATGTGCATCATCGCTTTTTCGATGCGGGGCGCACTTACTACAATCTGTTTCAGCTGTGTATGGGCGCTGTCTGCCGGTTGTTGTGCCAACAGCTGCTGCCATGCAGACAGCAGTCCCATTGCGAGTAATACTTTCTTCATTGGTTAATCTTTAATTTTTATCCCCATCTTTTGTGCTAAATACTGCATCCCAAGGGTTATCCAACAAGCGGCTACAAACGGGAAGGTCAACACAGCCATATGCTGCTGCAGCATCCCCACATCCAACAATACAGAGAGCACAACGGAAAATAACACCCAGATACCATCGCGGGGTTTATTGCCGGCAAAGGTAATAGCACACAATACAGCGTTAAAGCTAAACAATCCCATGTGAATGTCCATGGCCGGTTCTGCAAATTCCAGTGAAATAAACGCGCCTAACAGGGACGCACATACGCCATACAACGCAGCTATCGGTGAACTGATAAACACGGCAATAAAAAAGATAATGCCGGCTATCACGCTGCCCTGAAAAATTACTTCCCCGAAACCATTGGTAGCGGTGGTAAAGTCATCGTTTACCGGCATGGTACTGGCCACTGAGGCGGCCGCTCCCGGCATATATACGTGATGGAACAGGTACAACAATATCCACGTCGCCAGGATAAATGGGAAGGTAAATCCCGGCCAGCCACGGCGAATGAACTGATGCTGTAACCAGGTGGCAACCGCCGATCCCAGTACTACAGCCACCCATACCAGCGGAACAGGGTTAAAGTAGAAGGTCAGCGCTACGCCCACCAGCGTAGCACTGAAGCCGTACAAACCGGCCTCAATATCGTTTTCGTTGTAACGGAGCAGTTTCGCTGTCAGCGTGCCGGTAATAACCGCTACAACAGCCGCAATGCCCATCACGATTGAGTCGTAGAAGATTCCTGCCAGGAAAAGCGCACCTGTCCAGGCGTTGTTTTGGAGCATGATCTGTCCTACCCCCCTCAGGTAAGGGAGGACCAGTGGTTTCCGTTGTGTCACTTTTATTTGTTTAGGTGATGATGTGGAAGATGATTGATTATAATTTATTTTTTACCATCCGAGGAATACCATACCGATGCCACACATGGTGACAACAGCGCCGCCGATGGCGTGTACATATCTTTCGAGCTTATCTGTTTTAAGAAATGAATAGCCATAACAGCCAATCAGTACCATGGCCAGCATGGTGAGCACGGTAGTAATAGTGAAAACACTGATCAGCACCACTACTTCCAGCGAAGAACGATGTGCCCCGGAATAGAACAGCAGCGGCACCAACGGTTCACTGGGTCCCATCACAAAAATGGCGAACAATATCCAGGGCGTTACTTTCACACGGTTTTGCGGATAAACGATATCCCCATGCCGGTGCTCGTACACATAGATATCGCCGCCTTCATATACATCAAAATGTTTGTGAGGCTTGTTGAGGTAAGCCTGGCGAAGCCCCCACAACAAATACACTACACCAAAGCCCAGCAGGCACCAGCCGGACATATTGCCTCTGACGTCCTGGAACCAGGTCAGCTTCGACAGTTGCCAGCCAAGCAATACGCCAATCAACCCAATAACAACGGAACTGAGAATATGTCCAAAGCCACAAAGTACTGTCCAGAAAACCGTCTTGGACATCGTCCATTTTTTGGAACGGGACAACACGATGAACGGAAGGTAATGATCCGGGCCGGTGGCGGTATGCAGGCAACTGATCGTTACAGCAGATACCACCAGCGTTGTTAATCCTATATTCATGTGATAGCTGTTTTAAGTGTTTCAGTGACAACGTTATCACCGGTATGTTGCCAGAAATAACGCTGCATTTTCCGCAGGCAGTCGTACAGCTGTTCTCCGCCATTGCCGAGTATACGTACTACCAGGCAACGGACATCCGGCAGCGACACCCCGCCTATAATACCCTGCTCTTCTTCCAGCATCTGCCGCAAGGTGGTCATCTGCGTTTCCATATCAGCCGCACCGGTATTAATATGCAGCAATGTAGCCTGATGCGTGTATCCTTCCATCTGACCGATGGCCTGCATAGGCAGCAGCTGTGGTTGCAGCAACAGGTTATCTTTCAGGATGAGTTTCCCGCGGTGATATATTTCGGTGATGTTGTGCAGTTTGGAAAAACGGAACACCTCACCGGAATGTTTGCGGCCACAAGTGATGATCTCTCCGAAAGTAAACTGGCAGTCATCTTCCAGGTGCGCTACTGTATGCGATTTGAAAATCGCATTTTCATGCGGCACCACCGGATGCTGCACATAGCTGAATATGCTCTGTGCCTCCATGTGGATACGCTGTTGCTGCTGCGCACCGGTTTTCATATTGAACAACCGCTGATAGGACTGCGACTGCAATTGCAGTTTGCTGTGCGACTCCGTGCGGATATCGATATCGTAATGATCTCCATCCAGAATACCGGGCGAAGAGCTCATCACCATCAGGTACAAAGCCGGGTCCTGTCGGTAGATGCCCACATTGGCCAACTTGAATGGCCGGGTGCAGTAGCTGTCCTTCAGCCAGGAACGCCCGTTTTTATATCCGCTTATTAAATTGAGTTTGTTCATTATAATTCAATTACGAATTACCTTACCAATGCCGGTTCTTCGGCATCTTCCAGCAGGGCATATTTTTTAATCCAGCCAATCACGGTGTCCAGTCCCTGTAATGACATCAGGTTGGTAAACACAAACGGTTTGCCTGCACGCATTTTGCGGGCATCTCTTTCCATCACGCCGAGGTCTGCATGTACATAAGGCGCAAGGTCAATTTTATTGATCACCAACAGATCGGAGCGGGTAATGCCCGGACCACCTTTACGGGGTATTTTATCTCCTTCCGCCACGTCGATCACGAAGATGGTCACATCTGCCAGATCGGGACTGAAAGTAGCAGAGAGGTTATCGCCGCCGCTTTCGATCAGTATCAGTTCAATATTGGGGAAGCGCGCTGCCATTTCATCCACTGCTTCGAGGTTCATGCTGGCATCTTCACGGATGGCCGTGTGCGGGCAGCCGCCGGTTTCCACGCCGATAATGCGTTCTTTCGGAAGCAGGCTGTTTTTAGTGAGAAATTCAGCATCTTCCCTGGTATAAATATCGTTGGTGATCACACCCATATCGTAGGTGTTCATCAATGCACGGGACAACCGTTCTATCAGGGCGGTTTTACCGGAACCTACCGGACCGGCCACGCCTATTTTCACATATTTTCTGTCGCTCATAATAACTATTTCGTTGTTGTTAGTTAAGACATATAAAGCCTGGAATACAGCTGTTCATGCTGCATACAGCGGATATCGAAGCCAATGTTGCACACGCCTACCAGTTCCCGGTCCAGCGTCATCGTGGTGTTTACCAGCGACTGGATGACCGGCTGCATGCGGAACAATACGTCCTGCCCGTCCAGCTGCCCCAGCGGCACCAGCTTTACAGCATTGGTGACCATGCCCACCGCCGCGTTGTAATAAAAAGCATACAACGCTTCCGGCAGCGGCACGCCCATCAGACAGGCATACAGTCCGTATGCGATGCTATAGTGTCCCTCCGCTTTTTTAGCGACGGTAGCGGCCTCGTATTGCTGCGCCAGCACATAGCTTTGCTGCCGGCTGAATATTTTCATCAGCCGCACGCCCAGCTTCTGACTGGCCTGCCGTATCTCTCTCGGCATTTTGAGCGCGGAAGCCTCTTCATCGAGTGCCAGCAACGCAGCGAGATCACCAGCAGCAGCGGCGCGGTAAGCCAGGCAAACAAATGCCGCATCGTTGTATTGCAGGTTGTTGGTGAGCATGTGCTGCACAAACATCTCCGCGGAAGACACGTTGTTCACCAGTCCCAGCTGCACGTAGGTCTCCAGCCCATTGGAATGGGAGTAGCCACCGATCGGCAACGTAGGATCGCTGAGGTGCAACAGGCTGCCCAGGAAGTTGGCTGCCATGACGTTATCGTTCTTTTGCTGCAAGGCTCATAATTTTTGAGAAAAGAGAACTGCCGCCACCGTTGCCATGCGAATGTGGTTGCACATTTGCATTCAGCAGGTTGGTCAGTTTGGTATGTGCTTTTTCGGTTTGGTACCCGGCGGCCAGCAGCCAGCGGTAGATGGGCTCTTCAAAGGGCAACAGCACCTGGTCGTCCTGGATGAAAACAGGAAGGTGTTTGTTGCCGATCTCATAACATACGCTGCCCATTTCCAGCAGCGACCGTGGGGTGACCACGATCGCGTCGCTGGGAATAATATCTATCACTACGGCTCGGCTGTCGTCCATATAAAGGATATCGCCGATGCGCAGGCGTTGTCCTTCTTTCAGGAAGCGGATGGCTATCTCCATGCCCTGTTGTGTATGTTTGCGCTGAATGCGTTTGGTGGTTTCAAACCACTCCAGCAGCAAAGGGTCTGTGGCACGGCCTTCCAGTGGTGTAGTAGCGGTATTGCCAATGATCTTATCAATAATCATGTTGTACTGTTTTTAGAACAGGAAGTACCGTTGTGCTAAAGGCACGGTATCTACCGGTTCGCAGGTGATATGCACACCATCTACCCGTACTTCGTAGTTTTCCGGGTTGACAGTGATCTCCGGTGTTTTATCGTTGTGTATCAGATCTCTTTTGGAGATGTTGCGGCAACCGGATACAGGCAGCACCATTTTTTGCAGGCCGTATTCTTCCACGATACCTTTTTCAAGGGATGCTTTGGATACGAAGGTGGCGCAGGTCTGGTGCATAGCGCGGCCGTGAGCGCCGAACATGGTACGCAGGATCACCGGCTGTGGTGTGGGAATAGACGCGTTGGGATCGCCCATTTTAGCAGCGATGATCATACCGCCTTTGATGATCATTTCCGGTTTAGCGCCGAAAAGAGCTGGTTTCCACAGCACGATATCAGCGATTTTGCCGGGTTCCACGGAACCTACATATTCATCGATGCCATGTGCAATGGCCGGATTGATCGTGTATTTGGCCACATAACGTTTAGCGCGGAAGTTGTCGCTTTGGGCAGTAGCATCTTCATCAAGGAAGCCGCGTTGTTTTTTCATTTTATCGGCGGTCTGCCAGGTGCGGGTAACGACCTCGCCTACACGTCCCATGGCCTGTGAGTCGGAGCTCATGATGCTGAACACGCCCATATCGTGCAGGATGTCTTCCGCAGCAATGGTTTCCGGGCGGATGCGGGAGTCGGCAAAGGCCACGTCTTCCGGGATGCTTTTGCTCAGGTGGTGGCATACCATCAGCATATCGAGGTGTTCATCGATGGTGTTGACAGTATAAGGACGGGTAGGGTTGGTAGAAGCCGGGAGCACGTTGGGATACATCGCTGCTTTGATGATATCCGGCGCGTGACCGCCGCCGGCGCCTTCTGTATGGAAGGTGTGGATCACGCGGCCGTTGATGGCGTTGATCGTATCTTCCAGGAAACCCGCTTCGTTGAGTGTGTCTGTATGAATGGCCACCTGCACATCGTATTTATCCGCCACGTTGAGGGCTGCGTCTATCACAGCAGGAGTAGCGCCCCAGTCTTCGTGGATTTTCACGCCAAGTGCGCCGGCTTCCACCTGTTCAGCGATAGGTGCTTCGGTGGAGCAGTTGCCTTTACCGAAGAAGCCGAGGTTCATCGGGAAGTCGTCGGCCGATTGCAGCATTTTAGCAATGTACCATTTACCAGGGGTAACGGTGGTGGCGTTGGTGCCGTCAGCCGGACCGGTACCACCGCCGATCATGGTGGTGATGCCGCTGAACAGCGCTGTCTCTATCTGTTGCGGGCTGATGAAGTGGATGTGGGTATCGATACCACCGGCAGTGGCAATGAGGCCGTTGCCGCCGTGTACTTCTGTAGAGGCGCCGATCACCATGTTACGTTCTACGCCGTCCATGGTATCAGGGTTGCCGGCCTGGCCGAAGCCAACGATTTTACCGTCTTTGATGCCGAGGTCACCTTTCACGATGCCCCAGTGATCGATGAGCACCACGTTGGTGATCACCATGTCCAGTACGCCCTGGTCGCGGGTAGCGGTGCTGGATTGGGCCATACCGTCACGAACGGTTTTGCCGCCGCCGAATTTGCTTTCATCGCCGTAGTGGTTAAAATCTTTTTCTATTTCGATGATAATATCGGTGTCGCCTAAACGAACTTTGTCGCCTGTGGTCGGACCGTACATATTTACATATTGTTCTCTGTTGATGATCAGGCTCATGATTGCTGGTTTTTGAAGTTGGTGGCTGCGAGTTTTGCCATTGCTTTTTCCTTGCTGGATTCGAGGGCGGTATCGCCGTTAACGAGCTGGTTGAGGCCAAAAGCGCGACGGGCGCCGCCCAGCTCTACCAGCTGTACTTCTTTTTCTTCACCTGGCTCAAAACGCACGGCGGTGCCGGCGGGGATATTGAGTCTTTTACCGAAGGCCAGGGCCCTGTCGAAGCTCATCTGGCGGTTTACTTCAAAGAAATGGTAATGTGAACCTATCTGCACCGGTCTGTCGGCGGTATTGATCACTTTTATCGTGACGGTTTGACGGCCTTCGTTGCAGTGGATATCGCCGTTGGCGAGAAAATACTCTCCGGGTATCATGTTGAATGGTTTTAGCGGTTAGCGGATAGGATGGTGAACGGTGACGAGTTTGGTGCCATCGGGAAAGGTGGCTTCTATCTGTACATCATGGATCATTTCGGGGATGCCTTCCATGACGTCTTCCCGGGTGAGGATGGTAGCGCCGTACTGCATCAGATCAGCCACTGATCTGCCATCCCGTGCAGCCTCCAGCAGTTCGCTGCTGATCAGGGCTATCGCTTCCGGGTAATTGAGTTTCAGTCCACGTGCTTTGCGTTTGGCAGCCAGTTCTCCAGCCAGATGAAGCAACAGCTTTTCCGTTTCTCGCGGTGTTAAATGCATATAATTAATTTTAATATAATAGAACTCGGGTTTTTCGGTAGAAATTTCAGTTGACAGGAGAAAAAATAAGAATATTCTAATTCTTTTTCATATATTAATTTATGGCATTTGTAAGCCCGTTATGGCGCACATTTCCGGCAATACCGGAGCCATTTAAATCAATAAAGAAAAAAGAAAGATGGGCAGATTATGCCTGATGAGAAGGAATAATAAGGGTATGAAACAGTATAAAACGGGGAACCCGCTTCACCGCGGCATCAGGATGCACAAACCGGCATTGGCCGGTCAGCACGGTATTATCGGTGGTCAGGAACAATGCCTGGTAATAAGCTGCAAAAAGGGTGGTAAAACGCTGAAACCGGGAAACATGAAATACATCGCTCTCATCGTCAGAAGTCTCGTCATTCACAAAAGAAAACAACTGCAAAAAATCGAGACAGTCTTTTGTTGACAACAAGGTATCCGAACAATTTTTTCCCGCATCGAATGATTGGTGACCGGCCCTGGCTGACAATAAAGGAGTTTTGTTGTGGCCCGTGAAAGTAAATCCAATCAGGAAAAACAGTAATAATATGTACCTAAAGATGGCTTTCATTACAGGTTGCAAGGTAGATGTTAAAACAAACGATGAATAGCACAAATCCCGCATTTCTTTTCACAAATCACGCTACCTTTAGTAGCGGATATGAAATCATCAGTTAAATTATTCACCAATTTCGAATACAAAAAATCTTTCCTCCCGGGCGTGTCCAGGCAGGTACTGTTCAACGATGCACAGCTACAGGTATACCGCATCGAAAATTATCTGCGCAACATCGTTATTCCCGTGCCACCCTACCGCACCTCTTTCAACTTCCTGCTCTTCGTCACCAAAGGCACTATCGTGCAACAGCTGGAAGTATCTTCCTATAAACTGGAAGCCAACTCGGTCCTGCTTATCAAACAAGGGAGCATCACCGCTACCCTGGAAATATCGCCTGATGCCACCGGATTTTTTATTGTGTATGAAAATGAAATCATTAACCGGCTTTCGCTCAATAACAACCTGCTTAATTTTTTCTTTGCCACACCCTTTGTGACACTGCCAGCCAAAGCCGTGAAGTGGCTGGCACACCTCAGCGCGCTGCTGGAAGAGGAACTAAGCCTTATCAACGGCTCCATGGAAATATGCGTACCGCTGTTCCGTGCCCTGCTCAATAAAATATTGCTGCACGAATCTCCACGCCCGGTGACGCTCAACCGCAGCCTTGACATATCCCTGCGCTTCCGGGAAAAAGTACAACGCCATCATCTCCATGAAAAAACAGTGGAGTATTATGCCAGGCAACTCAATATCTCAGAAAACTACCTGAATAAATGTGTGAAAGAGGCAACCGGCAAACCACCCAAACAGTGGATCAACGAAATCAGTATCCTGCACAGCCAGATCCTCCTGCAAGATCCCGC
Source organism: Chitinophaga fulva (assembly GCF_012927205.1). Lineage (GTDB taxonomy): Bacteria > Bacteroidota > Bacteroidia > Chitinophagales > Chitinophagaceae > Chitinophaga > Chitinophaga fulva. The sequence goes on along the minus strand of NZ_JABBGC010000004.1, from coordinate 895,352 downwards.
CCGCGATATTGCCAGCATCGCCTTTGAACTCAACTATCAATCAGCGTCTTACTTCACCCGCCTGTTTAAACAGGTCACCGGCCTCTCTCCTTCTGCCTACCGGAAAAAGATCAAAGTCAGTTAAACCAATCATCCCTCCCGTATGTTTTAATGAAATTTTAAGCCGTTGCCGGGCAAGTTTTGGCCCAATGGCAAGGAAATTGAATTAACAGGCATACAAAACTTTAAAACACATGAAAAAGTTAATCGCTGCTATCGCTATTATGTTGGCCGTATCTCCGGCTTTTGCCCAAACTGCTCCTACAGCACCCGCTGCTCCCGCTCCTGCCAAACAGGCGCCGGCCAAACCAGCCAAAGCTCCCAAAGTAGTAGCTGCTCCGGAACAACGCGCCGCCCAGTATGCGGATGAACTGAAAACAAAACTGAATTTGACAGATGATCAATATAAAAAAGTACTGGCTGTCAATACAGAATGTATCCGCCGCAAGGACGCGCTGAAAGCTTCCGGCCAGAAAGACGGCAACGGTAAAAAAGAAATTGCCGCCTACCGCAAACAACAATACCAGACCATCCTTACACCAGACCAGCAGGCCAAACTTAAAGCCATGAACGCACAAGGTCATGACAAAGGCCAGAAAGACGGTGGAGAAAACAAGTAAATAACTACCTGAAAAATAAAAGAGGCTATCCATTATCAAAGGATAGCCTCTTCTATCGAGACTCGGATAAGATTATTCCAGTCACCATATAACCTACAACTGTTACACTGTTAGTAACAAGTCACAAATGTACGACACCAATTTTTAAAAACACCTTTTACTTTCCTCCAGGTTACCGTTTATTTTCCGGCCACGGTAAAGGTTTTCCACTCGCTTTTAATACCGGCATCGGCGCTTTCCACTGTTGCAACTGCTGCGACAACAATGCCAGCAACGACCGTACCCGGTCGGGGTAAACTGCCGCCAGATCACGTTTTTCACCAATGTCCGTTACCAGGTCATACAGCTCTGCACTGCCCTGTTGCTGGTCATATACCACCTTCCAGCGGCCTTGCCGGAGCGCGCTTTTATAGTTGATACCCGGCCCTCCATCGGGAATCCATTTATTCGGATAATGCCATACCAGCGTCCGCAAAGAGTCTGTCGTAGCAGGGTCCCGCAGGACCGGCACAAAACTTTTACCGTCAATCGTCTGAACGGCATCATATAACTGTATACCGGCCATTTCCAGTATAGAAGGGAAAAAATCCTCTACCATCAAATATTGCGGCGCCACACTGCCGGCCCGCGTTACGCCAGGCCATTTTACCAGCATCGGCTCCCGGATACCGCCTTCATATACCGACCCTTTACCGGCGCGCAAAGGCAGGTTCTGGGTATGCGGCGCACCACCCCGCGGTGGCGCAAGGCTCAACCCACCGTTATCGCTCATGAAAAGAATAATGGTATTGTCTGCGATCTTCCGCGTGGTAAGATAATCCATCACCTGCCCCAGGCTGGCGTCCATGCCTTCTATGAGGGAGGCGTATTTGGCTTCCGCCTCATCCAGCCCAATGTCCAGGTAATGCTGATAATACCGTTTGTCTGCCTGCAAAGGCACATGCACCGCATAATGCGCGAGGTACAGGTAAAAAGGCTGTCGCCTGTTGACCGGTTCATCCAGCGCCTTGAGCGCTTCCCGTGTAAGCGCCTCCGTGAGGAAGGTACCGGTACCATAATATTCCTCCAGGTCAGGCACCGCCTGCGCCGTAGCCTTACCGGGCATATTGCCGTAGTTCTCCTCCGACAGATAGCTCTGCGGATGCCCCGCCGCATGACCGGCGATATTCACCAGGAAGCCCATGTTGTACGGATTGGCACCCGGCGTGCCCATGGCGCCCCAGTGCGCCTTACCGGCATGAATGGTGTAATAGCCGGCGCCTTTCAGCAAGGCAGGCAACGGGGTGGCATATACGGTGTGTGGCACGCCCTGTACCGGGCTAAAGCCATTATGGTTCCAGGGAGCACTTTCCAGCGTATTGTCCGGCGCATCGGCATTTACGTCCTTACGCGGCGATGTCCAGTTGGTAACACCATGATGCGCAGCATTCATGCCCGTGATCATGCTCACCCGCGACGGGGTACACACCGGCGTAGCATACGCATTGGTGAACTTCACCCCTTCTTTGGCCAGTCGCTCCATATTGGGCGTGCGGAAACGTTTATTCTTGTCCGTCAGCTGGTCCCAGAAAGGGACGGAAGTATCTTCCCAGCCCATATCATCCACCAGGAACACAATGATATTAGGTTTCGGCTTTACCGGCCGCGGGTCTTTGAACTGGGCAGCGACGGGCAGCGTGCCTGCCAGTAGCAGACCGATGCACCATCGGAATGCGCGGATAAGTGTCTTCATATGGCTAAAGATAATACGCAGCCCGTAAAGATGTATCCCAGGAAGAAAGGTAACAGCCTGAACCTACCTCATTGTAATTCGGGATTTTAAATATTATATTTGCGGCATTAACAATCAAATTACCCCGGTCATTTGTTTAATCCAAATAATCACCATTTCACTATGAACAAAAAGTTCCTTTACGCAGCCATTGGTGTGGCTATGCTCTCTGTATCTGTATCATGTGATAACAGCAAAGGCGGCAAAGGCCCGGCTGCTTATGAAAGCAACTCTGTAGAAAAGGCCAGCCATGTCATTGAATACACTAACCTGTTGATTGATATAGCCAACAAACAGAACAACTATATCACCCGGGTGGCGGAGAATGTGGACAAAATTGAAAAGGGACTGAAGAACCCTTCTGACCACTTCGCTTTTATCGGCATTATTACCCCTACCTACTTTGACATGCCCAGACCCATGAACAAAGTAAAGGCGGATGAACCGGTTGATGAGCTGAGCAGCGACGACAAAAAGTTCTTCAAGGAAAAAGTCCCCGCCTACAGCGCCGGTTTCAAAAAACTGCAGGAGCAGTACAAACAACTGAGCGACTACCTGAAAGCAGAAGACTTCAAAGACGACAAAAGCGCCAAAGGCTTTGCACTGGTGGACTCTATCCGCGCCAGCACCCAACAGCTGATGACTGACAAGGTTGTCCTGATGAAAAAAGTCAATGAAATCGCTGACGCCAGCGAAGCCATCGTACTGAAAGAGAGCCCGCTGAAAGATTATATCCTCGCCATGAAAGCGGACCTGAAAGCCGTTCGTGATTTCGTGGAACTGACAGAAGGCAGCGAGGGCAATTACGGCGCCATCAAAGAGAAAGCAGAAGCCGCTTATGCTGCGCTGGAAAAAGCCAAAACAGAACACAGCCAGCTGAACCTGGACAATGCTAAAAAGGAAAACAAAGACGGTTACTATAAATCTTTCTATGACCGTGTGAGCGACTTCCTGATAACCGCCAAAAAAATAATGCGTGACAGCGCCGAAAAAGGCAAAATAGATGAATACCAGGTGGAATCACTGGGTAGAAGCTACGACAGCCTGATCAGCAGTTACAATTCTTTCAATAGCTAATTTTTAAGAAGAAGCAAAGCCAGATGGCTTTGCTTCTTCTTTATAGCATTCAACCCGATTGACTATGAAAACACAGCACTTCCCTGCCGGTGAAAGAGAGGTAAAAGACATCGGATGGCTGAAAAGCAATTTCTTCTTCAGCTTCAGTGACTTTTACCAGCCTATGCGCAGCGCCTTCGGCACGCTGCTGGCTTTCAACGATGATTTTGTGGCTGCCGGAAAAGGGTTCGGTATCCATCCACATATGAACATGGAGATCATTTCGGTGTTGCTGAAAGGCAAAATGAACCACAAAGACACGTTGGGCTACAGTACCAAAATAGAAGCCGGCGGCGTGCAGATCATGAGCGCCGGGGAAGGATTAAGACATGAAGAATACAATATAGGCGAAGGCGAGGTAAATTTCCTTCAGATATGGATCCAGCCTAAGCTACAGAACATTACGCCCCGCTACCAGCAGAGAAGTTTCCCTCGCAATAAAAGAAAGAACCGCCTCACTACCATCGTCTCCTCCGAGGAAGGCCTGGAACACTGCTGGATCAACCAGAACAGCCGGCTCTCCCTGGGTTACTACGATCTGCCCGGCTCTGTGCCCTATACGCTCCATCCACTCAATAAATGCCTGTTTATCTTCCTGATAGAAGGCACCCTGAAAGTGAACAATCAGGTACTGCACCCCCGGGATGCCATGGGTATCTGGGAAGCGAGCGAAATCAGCCTGCAACATGGAGAAGAAACCGAGTTTCTGATCATAGAAACCCCCATCAATCAAAAATAACCTGCCGGTTATTCCCCTCGTAAACTTTTTACCGGATTCGCCATGGCTGCACGCAGTGCATGGAAACTCACCGTGGCCATGGCTATCGTCAACACGCTCCGCACCGGAATGTCTTACCCCCTCAAATATCCGGATAATGGGTCATACCCAATTTCACAGTCTTATCAAAGTGATAATTTTACCAATTAAAATTTAACTTTATTTATCCAATTATAAAAAGAGATTGTCCGAAATCGGACGACCTGTATTTTTATAACAATGGATTCCTTATTTTTATACAGACCCTTTCAGACCCATGACCATCACAAGCACGGCACGTATGCCAGGTTTTGAGCTGCTCTTCAATCATGCTACACAGGGTATACTCCTGGTAGACGGGGCCGGCCTGATTCAGGCGGCCAATCCCTGTTTTCTGGAATGGAGCGGCCACACCGCTGACGAAGTGCTGGGCAAACCGATGGACACTTTGTTGGCCGGTGATATCCGTTCATGGCTGCGTTGTAAAAACGGACAGGCGTTGCCGGTAAAAGTAAGCAGTACTTCCTATCTGCAGGAGGACCAGCATTACCAGATTTGTTTCGTCACCGATATTTCTACGCAGCAACAAACAGCCGACGCGCTGAAACGCGCACAGGACGCTCAACAGCTGGAAGCGCACATCATGGCAGGCAAAGAGTCTGCCTACAGGCGGGTCAGTAATTTCCTCAACAGTATCTGGACCAATCTCGATGCCATCCTGATTGTTACTGAACCGATGGGGCATATCCGCTTCTTTAATCCTGCCGCCGTAAAAATGCTGGGCTATCCCGCCCGTGAGGTGACTGATACCGGCGCCCTGATACAGTTTCACGACTTTCAGGAGCTGGAGTACCGGGCCGCCAAACTATCGGATGAGCTGCAACAACAAGTGGAACCAGGCTTTGACAGCCTTACCGTCAAAGCCCGGCTGAACCTGCCTAATGAAAACGAATGGACTTACATCCGTAAAGATGGCAGCCGGTTCCCGGTAGCGTTAACGGTATCGGCTATACGGGATGAAAACCAACAGATCACCGGCTACATTGCCATAGGCCTCGACATTTCCGCCCGGCGTAAGTCGGAAGCAGAGCTGCGGCAGGCGCTGGACAAGGAAAAAGAGCTCAACGTGCTCAAATCCCGGTTTGTGTCTATCGCTTCACATGAATTCCGGACACCACTCAGCACCGTGTTGTCATCTACCTACCTGCTGGAAAAATATACCACTACAGAAGACCAACCCAAACGACTGGCGCATATCCGGAAAATAGCTTCCGCCGTACATCTGCTGACCGATATCCTGAATGATTTCCTGTCACTCGGAAAAATCGAGGAAGGCAAAATACAGGTACGCCCTGCGCTGACCGACACACGGAAACATGTTGAAAAAATACTGGCAGAAGCCGAAGGACTGAAACGGGGCAAACAACAAGTGGTATACAGCCACGAAGGCCCGGCAGAAAGTTCATTCGACGGTAGCCTGCTTCGCCACGTGCTCACCAACCTCGTGTCCAACGCATTAAAATTTTCTCCTGAAGAGGGTATTGTTTATGTACGCACGTTATCAACAGCCTACCGGCTTACCTTGTCGGTAAAAGATTGCGGCATTGGCATTAAATCAGAAGACCAACAGCACCTGTTTGAAAGATTTTTCCGCGGCAGCAACGTGGAAAACATCCAGGGCACCGGGCTCGGCCTCCATATTGTGGCCAAGTACACGGAGCTCATGAAAGGACAGGTTACTTGTCACAGTGAACCAAACAAAGGCACCGAATTCATCGTTCATATTCCCACGCCCAAAACCTGACATATCTTGGAAAAAATCCTGTTAATCGAAGACAACAAAGATATCCGTGATAACCTGGCGGAGATTCTTGAACTGGCCAATTACCATGTACTGACGGCCTCCAACGGCAAAGAGGGTGTGACCATAGCCCTGGAACAACAACCCGATCTCATTGTATGCGATATCATGATGCCCGTGCTCGACGGCTACGGCGTACTGCATATGCTACATAAGAATGAAAGCCTCCGGCCTATCCCCTTCATTTTTCTGACGGCAAAAACCGAACGCACCGATGTCAGAAAAGGGATGGAGATGGGCGCCGATGACTATATCACCAAACCGTTTGAAGGAGCGGAACTACTCAGCGCCATCGAAAGCCGCCTCAGAAGGTGTGCAGAAATACGGCAGCCGGAAACCTCCGGCATCAGCGGGTTACATACGCTGTTGTCCAGCACGTCAGGCAAAGACCTGCTGGCCTCCCTGAAGGAAGACCGCAACACCAATCATTATAAAAAGAAACAACAGATATACGCCGCCGGCAACAGGCCGGAAAGCCTGTACTATATCATGGAAGGCAAGGTAAAAATCTATCAGCGTAATGATGATGGGAAAGAGCTGATCACCGGGTTGTATAACGAAGGAGATTTTTTGGGTTATACGGCTTTACTGGAAGCGGGCGCCTACCAGGAGAGCGCGGAAGCTATTGAAGACACCGTACTGGCCATCATTCCGCATCAGGATTTTGAAGACCTGGTGAACAACAATCCGGAAGTACTGAGCCGTTTTGTGCAATTGCTGGCTAAAAACATTGCAGAAAAAGAACAGCAACTGATTGCGCTGGCCTATAGCTCCCTGCGTAAAAAAGTAGCTTCCGCCCTGATTACGCTGGACCATAAGTACAACACTACACAAAAAACACATTTTGAAATAGATATCAGCCGGGAGAACCTGGCTGCTGTGGCCGGAGTGGCCAAGGAGTCGCTGATACGGACACTCGGGGATTTCAGGGACGAACAACTGATTACGTTACGCGATGGTACCATTGTGCTGATGGAAAAAGATAAAATTGCCGCGATGCGCAACTGATCCGGCTTATAACACTTTTTGCCCCGGGCCAGTGAGCCCGGGGAACAAAAAATGATCTCCACACATCATCTCTTTCACATTCCCCACAATTTCAAACCCATCATCTCTGCATAGCACTTTCACATTCCCATCCATTCACAAACCATCCCTACACTCACTTTCACAATCTTTACTCCACGCTCTCACTCCTTCAATTTCGCTACACTTTCATCCACACATTCACATTACATCTTTTACAATCGTCTTCCTTCTCATTTATCAATCATTCAGGTATCTACTCTAATTGCCAGTTGCGCAGCAGGTTATTGAACGCCGCTTTCATCTTTTCAAATTCTTCCTGCATTTTCCGCATATCCTGCGTCAGCACCGGCCAGTCGTGTGGGGCTTCTTCCCTGGGCTGGGGTACAATATCCAGCCAGTCCAGCTGCTCCATCACCTCATGCCGTAATAATTTCAGCGATTCATTTTTACTGATCATTTTCTCCTGAAACGCTTCCGCCTGGTCTAAAAATTCCCGGGAGTTAGTATGGCGCAGAGAGGCAGTCAGCCTGTCCAACAGTGCTGTGTTCTCTTTTCTCAATCCTTCCAAAATACCTAGCCACCCTCTGCATATCTGCTGATCCTGCAGATTCTTGCCCCTTATTTCTTCCCGGTTGTTCATAATAAGTACTGCTAATTATAATACACTTGCAGACCATTTAGCCGTTGCTGGTCTTCCCAGTGTTGCAGCAAGGTAACCATTCCACGCTGTATCAATGACATTTCCTTGATGCTGTTGACCAAGTCCTGCATTTTTCTATCTGCACAAATATCATAAATATTGCTGTCACCATCAATACATTTCTGTAAATATCTGGCTGTCCGGTTGCTTTCCCGGATAAATGCCTTCATCACGTCTCTCACATTGCCGTGGTAATCCGGCCTGAAGGACTGTAAAGCCGTATCATCAGCCTTGATACGAACAGCCGGTTTCATCTCTTTCTCCAGGCTTTCCAACACCACTGCCTGATAGGTGCTCAGTTCACGGTAATAACTGATGATCACCTCATTGAACTCCATAAACCCTACGGCATTATGTTCCTGCCGACTGGCCACATACAGCGCCTCCAGTTTGCGGGAGAGCCTCGCGGCATGTGGTAATGCTGTATCCTTCAACTGCCGGGCCAGTTCCGCCGCATAAAAACCGTTGAAGTCAAATATCTGTCGCTGGTTTTCCAGCAACGTTTTGATACCAGACTTGGATTTATATTGCTTGAAAATATATCCTCCGTACTGGCGCAGCCTCCTGATCGGATAAAAAAGAAAGCCTTCACAAAATCTCCGCTGCAGGGATGAGGAAAAAAAACCGGTAAACATATGCGTTCATATTAAAAAAAGAAAAACATTAAATATTCCCGACATCACAAAGGTACCCCCACCCCCAACCCTGAACAATGATAAATGTGGCAACATGCAATGATTGTCATCAACGTAACCGGTGATCACCGTCAACGACTGCCGTTATTCTACAGCCGGCTGCAACGGCGGCCTGTAATCGAAACAACGGTATACCAGGAATTTACGTACTACCCTGCCATGCAGTTTTACAATAATGGGTGGCAACGGCTCCACAGCGGAGAAATATGGCTGCAACTCCTTCACAAATGCCTGTTCGTCTTTATCATCCTTCACATCTGTCAGAGAATTAACAAAGATGGCATTCCTGCCTTCCAGCCTGCGCAGATCAGTACCTATATAATCAAATTGAAGCGCAGGCACTCCTATAACATTCCGTGAATACACCAGCTCAGGGAGATAAAAATTGAGCATGGCACTCGTTTTATAATCATCTGCAGAAAAAATAAAATCATCGGGGTATTGTCTGCGTACCTCTCTCATCGCTTTCCCCAACCCTTCCCAGCCGACCATCGTATCATCTGAATGAATAGGCACCGGGTAAAAAAGGATTTCCACTGCCAGCGCCACATGCACCACCATTGACACAACCCACTGCCAACGGATAAATTTCATGCCCATCCAGGCGCTCACCCAGATAATACCAGTGATATAGCCGGGCATCATCCAGTTCAGCTTCACCCAATAAATGGGAGAAATCAACATAAAACCCAAAAATGACGGCAGGAAAAAACAAAACAGGAACAACTGCTTCGCCGGCACGCGCCAGCCCTTTCGCAGGTAACGCCTGAAAGCCTTGTATAAATAATAGCACAACGCGCCCAGCAATACCGGTATCAATACGGCAGCCTGGTGACCGATAACACCCAGGAAATCCAGCGGATGCAGCTCCATGCCGCCCACTCTTCCGGACGACTGAAAACGGAAAGAGGCAAACTGATTGTCTACATTCCAGATCACCACCGGGGAAATCGTCAGTAAAAAAAACGCGATGGCCAGCAACAGCCATGGTGACCAGAGATAGCGCCGGTACCGGGCAGACAACAATAAAAACAAAATGGCGCCCGCTGGTAAAAAAATGCCGGTATACTTACTGTCAAAGGCAAGTCCCATAGCGATGCCAGTCCACACCCACGCCATACGGCTGCCCTCAAACACGGCCTTGTACAAGGCGATCAGCGAAATACTCCACCACAGCATCAGCGGCACATCGGGCGTAGATACGAGCGACAGCAACGTGATCATTAGCGTGGAATACAGCAGCAGCCCCGCATTCCAGGCACGGCGCCGCGACAGGAAAAAGGTGGCCAGGTGGTAAAAAGCCAGCAACGTACCGATCGTCACCAACGTGTCGGCCAGTTTAATCACCCAGGCATGCCTGCCTAATACATCCGTGAAAATCCGCAGCGTATAGGCGATAGCCGGCGGATGATCAAAATAGGACAACGCCAGATGCTGACCGTAAAAAAAATAATACGCGTCCTGAGGCATCAGCCCCATAGCGCCTACAAAAGAAAGTCTTAATACAGTAACTATACAGATGGCAGCTACCAGCCATTTATTCGCAGAGAGGTATCTGAAAAACAGATTGCTCGGGCCAGGTTTCCGCATGAGTTGTGACGACAGTTAGATAAATAAGCCCACAAGAACCATTCCGGACGTGTTTCTGTACTGAAGATAACACTTTTGCCTATTGCCCCGCTATTATTTGCTATATTAGACATGCTATTATTTCCCCATCCTGATGCAAACTGTGGCGGTTTTCAACGGCAGTATCAACAAAAAAATCCGATGTATGGCAGCAGTAAAAATAAATCTCCCTGAAAATATCAGCGGTCTCGATGATGCAGCAGTAGCTGCTTCCAGAGAAGAGAACGGCCGTAATATTCCGCCGGAGCCATCCATCAATCCGGTGCTGGCACTGCTGAAGGAGATATTGCAGGAGCCCATGCTGATGCTGCTGATAGCTGTCACGGCCATCTATTTTGTATTGGGCGAATGGGGCGAAGCGTATTTTATGCTGGCTGCCATCGCCGTGGTATCCGGCATTTCCTTTTATCAGGATAGCCGTAGCCGTAAGGCCCTGGAAGCGCTGGAGAAAATGAATGAGCCGCTGAGTAAAGTAATCCGTAACGGCACGCTGCAATCTATCTCCACAGCGGATATCGTGATCGGTGATATGCTGGTAATATCAGAAGGAAATACCATCAATGCTGACGGGGTGATTGTGCATAGCAACGATTTCTCCGTGAATGAATCAGCATTGACAGGAGAAGCCTATGCCGTGTTTAAGGAAGCAGACAGCGATGATCCTTACGTATACAGCGGCACGGTGGTCGTGTCCGGCCTCGCCATCTGCCGCGTGGAACAGATCGGGGAACAGACCAAAATAGGACAGCTGGGCAAGGCCATTTTGGATATCAGGGAAGAGCCCACCCCACTGCAACAACAGATAGAACAATTTGTAAAATGGATGGCCATCGTCGGTATCGGCGTGTTCCTGGCGGTATGGCTTTACAATTTCATCCAGAGCCGCAGCCTGACCGGCAGTCTGCTGAAAGGCCTTACCCTTGCCATGTCCATCCTGCCGGAAGAGATACCCGTGGCCTTCACTACTTTCATGGCGCTCGGTTCCCGGCGGCTGATGCAACTGGGCATTATCGTCAAAAAGATACGCACGGTGGAAGCGCTGGGCAGCGCCACTGTTATCTGCACCGATAAAACCGGTACCATTACGGAAAACAGGATGAGCCTGCAGTCTGTGTATAACGCTGCCGACCATACGTTGTATGAAGACGGTCAATGGCCCGCCGCCGTTATCCGCGTCGCCATGTGGGCCAGCGAGCCGGTACCGTTTGACCCTATGGAGAAGACGCTGCACCAGTTGTACTTGCAGACTACGGGCACGGACGAACGCCCACAGTACACTATCGTTCACGAATACCCGCTGGAAGGTAAACCGCCCATGATGACCCACGTTTTTGAAACAAATGAGGGTCAAAGAATCATCGCTGCCAAAGGTGCGCCTGAAGCAATTCTCCGCGTTTGTCATCTGCCGGAGGCAGAAAAAAACCGGGTACAGCAACAGCTCAACCAACTGGCCGAAAAGGGTTACCGCATATTGGGCGTGGCCACATCTGACTTTACTGGCACGGATTATCCGGCACAACAACAGGAACTGCCCTTTTCCTTTATTGGGCTGGTAGCTTTTCATGATCCTCCCAAAGCCAATATAGGAGACGTTTTCCGGCAGTTCTATCAGGCCGGTATCGATATTAAGATCATCACCGGCGACAACAGCGCCACCACCAAAGCTATTGCCACACAGGCAGGCCTTCGGCATGCGGCGGAAGCAATAGACGGAGAAACGCTGATGCAACAATCCCTGCCCGATATGCAGGCCACCCTGCAACGGGTGAACATCTTCACCCGCATGTTTCCCGAAGCTAAACTGGCCGCTATCAATGCGCTCAAAGCTGACAACCAGGTGGTGGCCATGACCGGCGACGGTGTCAACGACGGGCCTGCACTGAAAGCCGCCCACATCGGCATCGCTATGGGAAAGAAAGGCACCGAGATCGCCAAACAGGCAGCAGCGCTGATCCTGGTAAACGATGACCTCTCCGGCATGGTAGACGCCGTGGCCATGGGCAGAAGGATCTACACCAATATCAAAAAAGCAGTACAGTACATCATCTCCATTCATATTCCTATTATCCTCACTGTATCCCTACCGCTGTTCCTGGGGTGGGCCTATCCCAGTATTTTCACGCCGGTACACGTCATCTTCCTGGAGTTGATCATGGGCCCTACCTGCTCCATCGTTTACGAAAACGAACCAATGGAAGCCAACGCCATGCGGCTGCCGCCACGCCCTATCAGCCAGACGTTTCTCTCTTTTAAGGAGATGGCCATCAGCCTGCTGCAGGGACTTGTGATCACCGCCGGGGTACTGGGCGTTTATCAATACAGCCTGTCGCAGGGACATGACGAAATATATACTCGCAGCATGGTATTCACCACGCTCGTGCTGGCCAATGTATTTCTCACGCAGGTCAACCGCTCTTTTTACTATTCATTTATCACCAGCATGCGCAACAGTCGCAACAAACTGATGGTGGGAGTCATCCTGATCACCCTGGTATTGCTGGCCGCCATGCTTTATATACCGCCTGTGGCAGGTTTCTTCAGTATCACGGCATTGGATATACGTTCCTTACTGACATGCGCCACTGTTGGCGCGATATCTGTGTGGTGGTTTGAGCTTTGGAAATGGAGCAAGAGAATCAGACATTTAGAAATTTAGATATTTGGTTATTGAGAGATTTCTTAAGTATGAAGGAGTTCCTCATCCTTCAAAAAATATCTAAATAAAAAGATAACTAAATATGAAAATATTCGCGACTAGAGTTATTCCACCTGATGGATTGGAGTTATTACAACGTGCAGGCCTGACCGTTACCCAATGGACCGAAAAGCGGGGACTTTCCGCAGCAGAGCTGATAGCACACTGTCAGCAGTACGACGCGCTGCTGCTGGCCAGCGACAATCATATAGACCGTGCTTTCCTGGAGCAGTGCCGTCATCTGAAAATAATCGCTTTATTATCTGTTGGATATGACAAAGTAGATGTGGCTGCCGCTAATGACCTGCGTATACCAGTGACCAATACACCGGGTGTATTAAGCGCCGCCACGGCCGATACCGCTTTTCTGCTCATGCTGTCGGTGGCCCGCAAAGCTTTTTTCCACTACAAACGTATCCTGCGCGGCGATTGGAATTTCTCAGAACCGACGGCCAACCTGGGCATCGATCTGGAAGGGAAAACACTCGGCATCTGGGGGTTGGGCAATATCGGTCATGTGATGGCCAAACGTTGCGTCAGTGCATTCGGCATGAAAGTGATTTACCATAACCGTGGCCGCAACGAAGCCGCAGAAAAGGAGCTGGGAGCTGTCAGGGTTTCTTTCGAAGCGCTGCTGGCACAAAGCGATGTGCTCTCTGTACATACCGCGCTGACACCTGAAACCACCGGTATGTTCAACAAGGCAGTATTCAGCCAGATGAAACCCTCCGCTATTTTTATCAACACTGCCAGAGGCGCCATCCACAACGAGGGCGATCTTATTGCCGCGCTGCAACAGGGTGTTATCTGGGGCGCCGGGCTGGATGTGACCAATCCCGAACCTATGCAACCGGATAATCCGTTGCTCGATATGCCTACTGTGGCCGTATTGCCACATATTGGCTCCGCCACCGTGGAAACACGCAATGCCATGTCAGTGATGGCCGCCAAAAACATCCTGGCAGCTTTCAATGGAACACCGCTGCCCAATCAGGTAACCAGCCTTTGACAGCATGGCCGCTTCTTCCATTTTAAGTACCTTTAAGTAAATGCGCTTTTATGAGAAAAGTGGCTGTTATCGGCGGAAAACGTATCCCTTTCGTCAAATCCTTCCGGGAGTATAACCGGGTTTCCAATCAGGAAATGCTGACTGCCTGTCTGCATGCTCTCGTCAGCACCTATCAGCTGGAAGGCGCCCGCATTGGCGACGTAGCGCTGGGCGCGCTGCTGAACCGTTCCACCGAATGGAATTTTGCCCGGGAATGTGTACTGGGCACTGCGCTCGATCCACACACACCGGCGTATAATGTGCAACGCGCCTGTGGCACCAGTCTCGATGCCGCTATCCAGCTGGGCCTGCGCATTGCGGCCGGACAGATAGAAACCGGCATCGCCGGCGGCAGCGACACCAACAGCGACCTGCCGCTGATGCTGCAACAACAGCTGTCATGGAAGCTCACCGCGCTCAGAGCCGCTAAAACACTGGGCGAAAGACTACGGATACTGAGCTCCATCCGTTTCCGCGAACTGTCACCGCTCTATCCTTCCATTGTGGAACCCCGCACGGGTCTCTCTATGGGGCAACATACCGAAAAGATGGTGCAGGAATGGGGCATCAGCCGGCAGGACCAGGACGCACTGGCCTATACCAGCCATATGAACGCTACCCGTGCCTATATAGCCGGCTTCTTCGAAGGCCTGGTCATCCCCTTTAAAAATGTCAGCCGTGATACCATCATCCGCTCCGATACCACGCCCGATAAATTAGCTATGTTGAAACCCGCCTTCGACCATAGCGGCAAAGGCACGCTCACCGCGGGCAACAGCACCATCTATACCGACGGCGCCGCCGCCTTGTTGCTGGCATCCGAAGAATATGCCCAACGCCGGCAGTGGCCTGTGCAGGCTTATCTGACGGACGGAGAAACCGCCGCGGTAGACTATGTACATGGTGAAGGGCTGCTGATGGCGCCTACCTACGCCGTAGCAAGACTGCTGAAACGCAACAATCTGCGCTTGCAGGATTTTGATGTCTATGAAATTCATGAAGCATTCTGCGGACAGGTACTCTGTACCCTCAAAGCCTGGGAAGACGCCGCCTACTGTAAAAAACTGGGGTTGGATGCACCATTGGGAAGTATTGACCGCAGCAAGCTGAATACCAAAGGTGGCAGTGTGGCCATCGGTCATCCTTTTGCGGCCACCGGGGCAAGAATTGTGGCGCAAACGGCCAAAATGCTCCAGGAACGCGGCGAAGGCAGGGCGTTGGTATCCATCTGCACCGCGGGTGGCATGGGCGTTACCGCGATCCTGGAGCGATAATTATGTTGTTATTGCAGCAATTTAGCCAGTTCCTTTTGCAGCGCTTCGCCACGCAGGTCGATAGCAACGATCTTTCCATTAGGATCGATCAGGAAATTCTGCGGGATGGAACGGATCATATACAGCGTGGCTGCATCTGCTTTCCACCATTTCAGGTCACTTACATGATGCCATGCAAGGCCATCCTTTTCAATCGCTTCTGTCCATTTATTATGCTGTCCCTCGCGGTCCAGTGACACGCCCAGCACCGTAAAATTTTTGTCTTTATACTGCTGGAATGCTTTTACCACATTCGGGTTTTCTGCACGGCAGGGACCGCACCAGCTGGCCCAGAAATCGAGCAGTACATATTTACCTTTCAGGTCAGACAACTTCAGTGTTTTACCATCCGGCGTAGTGGAAGCAAAATCAGGCGCAGGCTGATTAATGCCCAGTTTGGCAGAGGCTTTCAACAGGTCCTGAATAGACAGGCCTAAAGAGGATTGACGCAATGCGGGGGTGAATTTCGCAAAACGTTTTTCAGCAGCAGCCACATCTCTTACAGGGCTGCCGAGGTTTTCCTTGAAGTTCGTCAGGCTGATGTAATAGTCCGGATGCGCATCAATAAAGGTATTGGTCATCACCTCCTGCTTTTCAAACAACACGTCCATCCGTTTGCCCCGGGCCATCATTCCGGCGGTATCTGTTTTACCATTGGGTGACTGCATCAGCTGCATGTATTCTTTACGTGCAGAATCGATTTGCCGTCTTACCTCTTTCAGCTGTTCCTGTAACTGGTCCTCCTGCGCATTGATCGAGGCGCCCTTCACGAGACCTTGTGCCAGCAAGTTACCTCCACTGGTGTCTTTAACGGTCAATGTTACTTTGTCGCCCGGTGCAAGGAACATCACTTTCACTCCCCGGTAGATCTTGCCATCTTCTTTCTTTGCTACCCTTAATAAAGCCTGGATGGTGTCTGTTAAAGGATGAGACAGTGTGAAGGCGCCTTTCTCCACTTTAGCGGAATCCAGGAATGTAGAGCCTTTTGCCAGATAGATGTACTCATTGTTGAAAACAGGCGGTATTTTACCAGTGATGGTTACCCCTTTTTTTTGTGCATACAAGTTGGTCATGCCTGCCATAGCAGCGCATACGAGAAAAACTTTTTTCATCGGTGGTTTATGGTTGGTTGTGGCCGGAAAAGTACTAACAAAAACGGAAAAATGATTTACCGCTCATCCTTATGGCGTAGTCTTTGTAACGGTTTCAGTAAAATCATGAGGTATGGCAAAGCAACGTAAACCCGCCGGTCAGCCCGATGGTAGCGAACACTATACTGAACGGGAAGAAACCGGTGAATTCCGTCAAACAGAGGAAACCAACAACTATGGTATTGTCCAACCCAACCCACCGAGCCAGGAAGATCAGGAAGAACCGGAAGATCAGGAAGAGCTGGAATTTGATGAAGATCTGGACGAAAACTCAGAAGAAGAAATTGATGAAGAAAACCCCTAGTCATTTACGGATTTTTGAATTTTTTGATTTAGAGATTTAAAAATGCATAGGAGATCAATATTATATAACACAATATGATCTTCGCTAAAAATTCCAAAATCAAAAAATTCCAAAATCCGTAAATTATTAATTATAGTTTGTGGAGCTGGAAATAACCCAAATACACTTCATCTTCAGGCACGGGCGTCGCTGCCGGCGTTATTTTCAGTTGGTACTGTGTTCTTACGGGTTCTGGTAAGATATCTTTTACAGGGATGATATCATCCACATCCACTCCATACTTGTCATCCACATGGGAAGTAGCGGCAGGAGAAGTTTCGGTAGAGAAAGTATTATGTTTGTAGAAAGCTGTTTCTTTTGCTTCCCGGATAGCTGCGCCGATATCTTTGCTTACACTCAGCATTTTATAGTGATATTCTTCCATTTCTCCCGGCTTGTATCCGCCAAGGTTCAGGAAATACAGCTGTTCCGGATTGTCTACCGCTTCGTCGCGGGACACTACCGTAATCTGATAGTTGCCGACGCTGGTTACTTCACGCCAGGCATCTACATGCAATTTGTCACCGGCTTCGGGCCAGAAGGCTTTCATAGCTGGTATCAGATCGCTCACTTTATGCGCGATGCCGAAAAAAACATCGTGTTGTTCCGTATGACGGCCGGGCGTTGTACAGCCCAGTAATAACATGTACAGTTTCAAAGATTCCATTGACAAAGGGTTTAACGAAAACACAAAACTACTTAATTCTGGTTTTATGAAATCATGGTTACCTGCAACGTTTCTCCCGCATGCAGGGTGACAGCCTGTTTCAAGGTAATGGTAACGCGGCCGTTCTCATACGAGAACGTAGCGGGCAACTGTCGCGTCCCCGCTTTTACCACCACCGTGGCCGGATTGGCCTGCTCAAAACAACAGGTCAGCAAAGATAGCTTGCCGTGTTTCAGCGCCAGCCGGTATTCTCCGCGCCCATGTTGTTGTTGCTGCGTATACGTGCCCCATCCTTCAGCGGTAACGAAAGGCGCTTTGAATTGCTCTTTTTGCAGTGCAGGCGCAAAGCGGATGTATTGATGCGGGCCATGATAGGCAAATCCGCAGGCAGTGATAAAGGTACCGTAACTGGCCATGGCGCGGGCGTAGTGGTCGCTGCACTCAATTTCGTTGAACGGATTACGTTTGGCCGCATGGTAACGGTCATGCACGGCTTTGGTGAGCGTGAGCGCTTCGGTGGTCATCCCTTCAGCCATCATATGCGAGGCTACCTGGTGTTCAAAGCCGCTCATGCATTCATTGAAATATCCCAGCTGCCACGCATCTTTCACACCGAAAGGATATTCTTCTTTATAGGGATTGGTATTCATGATCATGCCCCCTTCGCCCGGCAGGGCATAAGGACGGCCGCCCGAATGGGTAGCCAGATACGGGCCCACATCTTCCATAAAATTATATTTCCACAAAGCACGCAGGGCAGATAACGTTTTTTCTTTGTCCAGCACCCTGTCCATGCCTACCTGGAACGCCCAGCTCTGGCCGTACACCTGATCTATGTGACAGGTATTGTAACTGCCAATAACAGAACGGCCCTTCACCTTGTCCGGCTGATGGATAAAGTACTCACCGTTGTACAGCTGCGATTCCATATTCCGGCGGCCTTTTTCCACATAGTCTTTACAGGTACTGGCAAAAGCAGTATCTCCCACTTCGGTGGCCATAAGGGCGCCTGCCTGTACCGCAGCGATACACAATCCGGCTATCCAGGCAATTTCCCCGTCCCAGACGGCATCCAGCGTATTCTCCATGGGCGTGTCTTCCAGCCCGTCGCCGTTGCGGTCCTGACGGATGATAAACTGTGTGGCCTCTTTTATCTGCTGCCAGTTTTGCCGTAGGAAACGATCATCGGTCGTCATTTGATGTTCGCGGTAAATACGCAGCACGGTACCGGCCTGTCCATCGATAGCCGGGCGTTTCTCCGCTTCTCCGCGGAAAAGGATACCGCCATTGGGTTGCATGCCAATGCCCAGGTCCACCCGTTGCCGTGTATCACGCTCCAGCGCAGGGAATATCCTCCCTACTGCCTGTGCATATTGCCATACATGCGTACACGTGCCTTCGCAGGCGCCTACGCCTTCCCAGGCATAGAAACGGCCCGATTGGAAACGGTGCGCGGTGGTAGTGGCCAGGGTGGAAATATTCATGAAGGTGCGCTCCATCAGCCACCATGGCAGTGATGCGTCGTACCAGGTATTTTTCCACAGGCGGCTGTCGCCGGTCAACCGGGCATGATGCTCCTGCACATAATTCACTACTGCAGCGGCATCGGCAAAGTGATTGGCATAATACCGGCCTTTGCCCTCTATGTCTTTAAAGGAAAGATTCGGAAAATACCAGCCGATGGCGAAGTCCGTACGTATATCCTTTCCCGGTAGCAGGCGATGTTTTACCATCACACCGCCGGTCAGTTTTTCATTGATGCCGTGTACGGCCGCCTGATCACGGGGCTGGTTAAACGAAACTGCGGTGATCGGCAATGCCAGTTGTGTGTTGATGTTCGCCTTTTCATCGAGGGCCGCCAGACAGAGGTTACCATAATCAGGACTTTGCTGCAATACGGTATCTACGGCCTCTTTGGCTCGTACAGCAGACAACACGCCTTTCCAGCCTTTACCACCGGTAGCGGTGTTAACACGCTCATGCAGATTTTCCTTTGCATGATATATAGCCACCTTATTTTCCAGCCATCCCAGCAAAGTGGCTTCCACCGGTACTTTGCCTTTGTTACGAATATGGAAGGAAAGCAGGGTGACCGGCAAACCGGAATCATCTTCCTGCAATGGTATAAAGGGAGAAAATGCTTCCAGCGTCAGTTCTATCGGTAGCGCAGGATCTATATAGCGGATGGTCGCCATCGGATAGGTGGCCTCAAAAGCTATCTCCGGCCAGCTGGCCTCATCCAGCAAACGAATGATGGTTTCTTTTCCTATGGTGAGTTTCAGCGCCATCCCCTGGTCCAGCGGACGGATATTTTTGGAGGGCTGTATGTAACAGGCACCATCGCGGGAACGGACTTTTTTCGCTTGTCCGAGCACCGCCTCTTTCCATTCTACTTCTTTGGGCTCTATGCCTTCCTGGTTCCTGTTGAAAATATCCCACAGCCACAAACGGCCATCACCGCCGAGGTACACAGTACCGCAAAGGATACCGCCTACCGGCATACCAATGTATTGCAACTCGTTCCGGCTTTTCAGATAAGTAGTGGTCTGGCCACGATCATATAAGGATGCCAGCCAGACGGTATCCGGCTGTCTTGTCAGCAGCAGGCTGCCATCCGGTGCAATCGCCCGGCCCAACGCCGGTATCTTTATCATCATAGTGCCAGCCATGGCCAGCCCGATATTCTTCAGAAATTTTCTGCGTGCGAGTCCCATAGGAGATCAATTGGTCAAGAGCAGAAAGATAATAAAATCAGGGAGGAATATTTTCCAAATATGCAGGCAGTGGGCCTGCGGCGGTGATATGCAACGCATGCATCGCTCTGGTACAGGCGATATACAACATGCTTTTCTCAATAGCTGTGTGATAATTGGCCGCCGTAGCGAAAGGCACGATCACCTGGTCAAATTCGAGTCCTTTGGACAACTGTGCGCTGATGAGCACCACCCCGTCAGTAAAACGGTGACTGGCGTCCGTCAGCAATTGTACAGCCGCAGGCAGCTCCATCAACGTTTCCATCAGCGCGGCCGCGACGGTCTCCGTTTTACAGATCACAGCCATCGATTTGCAGCGGCGCTGTTGCGTAAAATCAGTGATCAGTTGTTGAATATGCACCAGCTCCTGCCGTTCATCAACAGCCCTGAAAAAAACGGGCGGCTGGCCATGGCGCTCCATTGGCACCAGCGCCGGGTTGTGAATGATCTGCTGCGCCAACCGCAGAATTTCCATGGTAGAACGGTAACTTTTATTCAGCGTCACCTGCTGTGATTGCGGAAAAATTTTCCGGAGGCTGTCCAGATCAATTTTCCCACCGGGGTTCAGAGATTGGTGGATATCTCCCAAAAGTGTGATCTTACAAGGGAATATTTTTGCTATCATCGCGTACTGCACTGGCGAATAGTCCTGCATTTCATCGATCAGCAAATGTTTTACCTTCCGATGTACCGTTACTCCTTCCAGGCAGATTTTCAGATAAGCCAGTCCAAACGCATCCAGGTACTCCAGCACTTTTGCTGCCGCCATTTTAAACATGGTAGGTTGGCCTGTCCATTTGAAAAACTCTTTGTACAACCTGAAAATATTTGCATTGCCGAACATCGCCGCCACGGCTCTTTTCAATACGGTTTTATCCTTCGTGTCCGCCTCATAACGATGTTTGTAAAACAGATACTGTGCCAGCGCTGCCGCCATTTCGGGGCCTCTTTTCAGCAGCGGCAGCCGGTGGCAGGCGGTATATTTTTCCATGACCACCGCTGCTGGTATGACAAAGCGGCCAACTGTGATAGTTGTTGGTTTAAAAAGATGATTATTAAGCCAGACAACGTACTCATTCAGTTGCCGGAGGAACTCAAATCCGGATTTATAGTTTACCCGCTTCGTGAAAGCGTCGTCTGTATTTTCCAGCATCATCGTCACCTGTTCGAACAGGCGCTGAAAAACATACTTGCGTTCCAACAGTTCATCAACCAACAGGCCCATACTGGTTTCCGGTACATTCTCCTCTCCCAGTTCGGGCAGCACCTGTGAAATATAATCAGCAAATACTTTGTTAGGAGAGATAATCAGTATATCCTTCGACGTGAGTGTGTCGCGATGACGGTAAAGCAGAAACGCGATCCGGTGCAGGGCGATAGAAGTTTTTCCGGACCCGGCAACACCTTGTATCACCAGTATCTGCGAGGTTTCATCGCGTATGATCGCATGTTGGTCCTGCTGAATAGTAGCCACGATGTTTTTCATTTTTTCATCGGAGCTGACACTGAGTTCCTGTTGCAACAGCTCGTCGAAAACCGGTGCTGCCGTATCGATCATAAACTCCAGCTGCCCGTTTTTTATCCGGTATTGTCTTTTCAGGGAGATTTCCCCTGCCACGTTCCCTATCGGCGCTTCGTACGATGCCTCACCAGTTTCGAAGTCATAGAACATGCTGCTCACCGGTGAGCGCCAGTCATAAATAAGCGGTACACCTGTATCGTAATCTTTCAGCGTACACACGCCGATGTATATGGGTTGCTCCTCCGTTTGTCCTGTTGCTTTAAAATCAATCCTGCCGAAGTAAGGCGTCTGTAGCAGCCGCCCCAACTGCCTTGTTTTAGCCAATGCCGCTTCCCCGCTGCCGGCCGTTTGTACAATGGACTGATGCAGGATGGCTTTCTCGTCTCTGTTATCACGCACGTAAGCTTTCTGCTCCAGCAGGTCCGCAGCCCTTTTGTTGGCCAGTTCCCTGCCGGCGTTCATCATGGCAGTTATCCGTGATTGAATGATAGCCAGATGTTCTTTTTCTTCCTTTTCAGTGATGATCTGCATACACAGTTATTTAATGAGCACTCATTCATTTAAATGAGCAAAAAAAAGCTTACGGTCTCATTCCTTTCAATACGTGGGCCAGGGCATTTTGCAGGACGTCGTCCGTGAGGGTGAATTTACGTTTGCGTTGGGGATGTTGCCGGCTGAAGCTGATCAATTGGTACAGCGGAGCGAAAGCCAGCGACCAGTACATTTCAAAAGGCATCTCCGCCAGTTGTTTATCGGCCACGGCTTTCTGAAGAAAAGCCAGCAGTAATTTGCCATAGCGGGCGGTCAGCTTTTCTTCCATGGATTCATAAACGCTGGTATATCGTACTTTTTCAATAAAGGCCACTTCTTCGGGATATTTGCGGGAGAAGAGATAGCGGTTTTTCCATTGCAGCTTCATTCCTTTTTCAAAAGACATGTCCGGTTCCAGTCCTTTCAGGCTGGTTTCCAGTATACGATGGCTCACCTCCTCACACAGGGTGAGCAGCAGGTCTTCTTTGTCTTTAAAATAAATGTAGATTGTGCCGGGGGCCACGCCCGCAGCTTTGGCCAGTTTGTTGACGCCAAATGCTTCAATGCCATCGCTGACAATCATCTCAATAGCTTTCTGCTTTAGCTGGATAACTTTGTTTTCATCTCTTGGCCTCATGCCGCAAATTTAAATGAACAGTCGCTCATTTAAAAAATTTTATTCTGCCACGGAAAAACCGGGGCATAAAATTTATGGCAGGGTGAAATGTAATTCGTTGCCCGTAAAGTAATAACGGACATGTCCGGAGGTTTCGACTTCGTGCAGGAAAGCCGGCAGTTTATTTTTTTCCAGCGGGCCTGTTACGGCGACATGGGCTATTTCGGGTTTATCAAAAATTACCTGTACGGCAAACCAGCGGTCCAGTATAGGTTTCAGGTCACGTAGCTTCTGATTTTGGATAGCGTATCCTTCTCCTTTCATCCATCCACGGATAGTAGCGGTATCGAAGGGGGCGGTGCGGATACCATTGTAATCACCATAAATGCACTCCATGCCTGGCTTCAGCGTCACGGCATCATCAGAAGCACCCTGTACGGTCACCACGCCCTGTACCAGCGACACCCGCACCCGTTCGTCATCGTAGGCATTGACATTGAAGGCCGTCCCCACTACAACGATGGAGGTGTTGGGCGTATGTACTTCAAAAGGTTGTTGTGGATTAGGCGATACTTTAAACCAGGCTTCGCCTTCGAGGTACACTTCCCGTTTGTGGTCAGGGAAACTGAAAGGGAAACGCAATTTGGAGGCGCAGTTGAGCCACACCTCTGTTCCGTCCGACAGCGTAATGCGGTAGTCCGCGCCAGGCGGTATCAACAGGGTATTAAGGCCATAACCTTTGGCGTTGCCGCCGTAATGCAGGCCTGTAGAATCGTTGCGCAGCTGCACCTGTCCCACCTGCCATAGCTGAAAGGCACTGTCGCCGGTGAGTGCCAGCGAAGCGCGGCCCGGCACCAGCAGCTGTACCGCATTTTTTATCGGCACAAATTCACGCGTCTTCGCAGGAAATATGCTGTCATGCTGATGTGTGTGGTAAATGAAAAAACTGCCGGCAGCAACCATTAGCAGTAAGGCCGCAGCGGCCCAGACAAACCATTGACCCGAGAGACGGCGTGGTGGCGCAGGTGGCATTGTTTGCCGGGTAGCTTGCTGTTGCAACGCATCCCATGTTTCACGGGCAAGCGGATCATTGTCCAGCAACTGTTTCAGCTGCTGTGCTGCAGATTCGGAGAGGGTACCGTTACGTTGTTCTTCGAACAACATCCGTATTAGATCACTGCTGTTGGTGGCCATTAAACATCAAAATAATAAAAAATAAACACCTGTCAGCGCATTTTCTTTGTCCGCGGTGTTAAACATGTTCCCGGATAAAGGCGAGCGCCCTTTGTTCTGACCAGTAGTAAGGCTCATTAAAAGTTACGAAGCCCACATGGCCTCCATTAAACGGTGTTTCCAGAAAAAAAGTATCGCTATGGCGCGCTATTTCGTAGGGGTAACAGGCAGGGCTAAGGAAAGGGTCGTCTTTTGCATTGATTAACAGCGTGGGAATACTGATCTGGTGCAACACCCGCAGGGAACTGCACTGTTCCCAGTATTCAAGGGCATCCCGGAAACCATGCATAGGCCCGGTATAGCGGTCATCGAACTGCCGGAAACTACGGATATGTTCAAAACCTTCCAGGCTGATGCCATCAGGATACTGCTGCTGCTTCAGCTCCAGCTTTTCTTTCAGATTGCGGATGAACCGCTGCATGTAGATGATGTTGTGTTTCTTTTCCAATTCAGCGGAACTGCCTTTCAGGTCAACCGGCGCCGAGATCGCTACCGCCGATTTGATAACAGGCAGGATGCCATTTCCCCGCTCTCCGATATACTTCAGCGTTACATTGCCACCCAGGGAAAAACCCACCAGGTGAATGGCCTTATACTTTCCCAGTGACACCAGGTATTGTATCACCGTATGCAGATCATCTGTTTCTCCACTGTGATAAAATCGCAGCAGCTTATTAGGTTCTCCGCTGCATCCCCTGAAATTCATGGACACCGTATCAAAACCCGCTTCATTAAAAATATGTACCATTCCCAGCACATACTTCCGGGAGGCACTGCCTTCAAGACCATGCAGGATCACTACCACCCTGTCTTTCCCCTGTTCACTGAAATCCAGGTCCAGGAAGTCGCCATCCGGCGTGGTGATACGGCGCCGTTGATAATCAGCCGGCCTCACCTTCCGGAAGAGAGAAGGATAGATCGTCTGCATATGACGATTACGTAAGAGAAAAGGCGCAGCGTACTCCATGATTGCTTTTATATCAGGACACAAAGATAAACAGTAAATTGCCGGTGATTATCATAATTTTATAGTAATCTTAATACCATCTCTGTAAAACAACAATCAAATTTGATCTTCGGGATCATCTCCGCTCATCATGTAATCAGTAAATCATCATGGCAATCACGGGGTTAAAAACACTGGGCATAGAAAAAATCTTCAATCTCCCCTACCGGCAGGAGGATTTTAAACTGGTGCAGCATGCACCTATCAATATGCCGGTGATAGATGAAGCACATAAACATGATTTTTTTATGCTGCTGGTTATAGGTCACAAAGGCAGTGGTACCCATACGATTGATTTCAGGGATTATAAAGCAGCACCCCGTACCGTTTTTTTCCTGGCGCCCGGTCAAGCCCACCAGTGGAACCTTTCCGCCAACACCACCGGGTGCCAGGTGATGTTCTCCGGAAGTTTTATGTTGCAGAAAGGGCCTATGTGGCCGTTTTTCACGCCCTCCGCCAATCCTTTGCTGAAGTTAAGCCCTGAGCAGTATACGCAACTAGATGCAGAACTACAGCTGATGAGCGGGGAAACTGCCGCCAATATCACACAACATCGGCTGCAAATTATCCTGCTGCTGTTACAGCGCTGGTATGCGGTCGCCTATCCCTCCGAAACAGCTGCCGCCGGCAACCGGCTGATCAACCGTTTCCTGCAACTATTGGAAAAACAATATGCACAACACAGCGAAGTGAGTTACTATGCAGCAAAGCTGCATGTCACTCCCAGTTATCTCAACACCGTCTGCCGCAAAGAATCCGGTATCACCGCCAGTGAATATATCCGGGAACGACTGTTGCTGGAAGCCAAACGGCTCCTGATACTGACAGATATGGATGTGAAAGAAATTGCTTTTTCTCTTGGCTTCAGTGATACCTCTTATTTCTCCCGCTTTTTCAGGAAGTATACCACACAAACCCCGATGGACTTCCGCCGGCATGCCGGACATCTATAAAAAGTACCCGTCATTCAATAATGAGTACCATTTTACGCCTGCCATCAGATTTACTTTTGCAGTAAATGAATGATTGCATGGAAAATGTGATGACACTGCCTGTCAAAAGGAAAGGCAGCCGGATAACAAACACGCTTGTAATACTGATGGCCGTTACCTGTGGAATGGTAGTAGCCAATATCTATTACAATCAGCCACTGTTACTGATGATGGCCGACACCTTTGGTGTCAGCGATAACAAAGTGAGCGTAATTGCCACTATCACACAGGTAGGATATACACTGGGATTACTGTTGATCGTACCACTGGGAGATAAAACAGAAAGACGCAAACTGATATTATGGAAACTTGCGGGCGCCACCATTTGCATGTGGGTGGCAGCAGCATCCATGAACTACTATATGATGGTGGCCGCCAGCCTGTTCATTGGTTTCTTCTCTGCCGTGCCGCAGCTGCTGCTGCCGATGGCCGCCACGCTGGCGCCGGATGAAGCCCGCGGCCGGATTGTAGGTAAAGTAATGAGCGGACTGCTGATTGGTATTTTGTTGTCCCGCACACTCAGCGGTATCATCGGCGCCCATTTGGGCTGGCGGGCGGTCTTCCTGCTGGGAGGTGGTATGATGGCTATTTTACTGATCGTGCTTTATCGCCTGCTACCGGCAGACCCACCTACATTCACAGGCAGCTACAGCAGCCTGATGAAATCACTCGTATCAATGATAAAAACCTATCCGCCTTTGCGGCATGCTGCACTGACCAGCTTCCTGACATTTGGCGCTTTCAGCATGTTCTGGACTACGCTGGTATTCCTGTTGGAAGGCAGTCCTTTCTTTTATAAAAGCGACATGGTAGGCCTCTTCGGCCTGATTGGCGCCTGTGGCGCACTGGCCGCGCCGGCAGCAGGGAAATCAGCCGACACCAGAGGCCCGCAGTTCACCCTGCGCCTCGGCGTGGTGGCCATGCTGCTCTCCTTTGTGATCATGGGCTTCTCTGCCGCATCGCTTACAGGGCTTATCATAGGGGTTATCCTGCTGGATATCGGTCAACAGGTAGTGCATATCTCCAATCAGTCGAAAGTGTTTGCGCTGCTCCCGGAAGCACGCAGCCGCCTCAACACCGTATACATGACCAGCGCCTTCTCCGGCGGCGCCCTCGGCTCACTGCTGGGTGCACAGGTATGGAGCCACTGGCAATGGACCGGTGTTTGTTTCCTCGGCGGCACCTTCGTACTGGCTGCATTCTTAATGAATTTTCAACAACGGAATAACACACCATCATGAAAAAAAGTATCTTAATTTTTCTCACTTTACTGGGTGGCATCACTGTCTCCGCACAACAACAGGCGGACCTGGTCATCTCTCCGGTAAAAGTGATCGATATCAAAACAGGCAAGATCACGCCTGATCAGGCGATCGTGGTGCGGCACGATACCATTCTGGCTGTCACCACGCCGCAACGCGCACGGCAATACAAGGCCGCCAAAACCTTCGACGGCCGCCATCAATATGCCATGCCTGGCCTATGGGACAACCACATGCACTTCGGAGGCGGCGATTCCCTCGCCGATGAAAACAAAAACTTTCTGCCGCTCTATCTCGCACATGGCATCACCACTATCCGCGACTGTGCCGCAGATATCAGCGCACAGGTACTAAAATGGCGCGATGAAGTAAATAAAGGAACATTACAGGGGCCTACCATCTTCACTTCCGGCCCTAAGCTGGAAGGATATAAATCCGTATGGATCGGTGATATCGAAATCGGTACCACTGCCGAACTGAATCATGCGCTGGACTCACTGCAACGCATGCACGTAGACTTCGTCAAAATCACAGACAATACTATTAAACCGGAGCTGTACCTCGAAGCCGTGAAAGCAGCGCGTCAGCGGGGCATGATCATTTCCGGGCACGTGCCTTATGCCCTTACCCTGCAGCAGGTGACCGATGCCGGGCTCAGCTCTGTAGAACACCTGTCATACGTCTGGAAAGCAGGCGTGAAGGACGAAGCAGCCCTTTCCCGCAGCATCGCCAACGGCGAAATCAAAGGCCGCGATATTAACCGGTACATACTGGCACATTTTGATACCACCGCCGCGCTGAAAGCCTATCGCCACATGGCAGCCAAAGGCACGGCGGTTACTCCCACCCTGTCGCTCGGACAAATCCTTGCTTACTTTGATCAGGACAATCACGCGCAAGACCCTTACCTGGCCTATATCGGCAAAGGGTTGCAGAAAACGTATGAGATGCGGGTGAAAAGGGTGATGAAAGATGACAGCACCGCTATCGCCTACCGGAAAGAGCTATACGAAAAAGAATCCGCTATTCTGCCGCTGCTGCAAAAGGCAGGTGTGATGATCATGGCAGGCACAGATGCCGGTTACCTGAACTCCTTCGATTATCCTGGCATCGGACTACACCGGGAACTGGCGCTGATGGTGCATTTCGGGCTCACTCCACTACAGGCGCTGCAGACGTCCGTGATCAACTCTCCCGTGTTCCTCCATCAACAGGACTATGGAGCGCTTGCTGCCAGCAAAAAAGCAGATATCCTGCTGCTCAGCGCCAACCCACTGGAAGATATTCACAACACCGGGAAAATAAACGCCGTGGTCACTAAAGGCCAGCTGCTGGACCGCTCCGCACTGGACCAACTGCTCAACAAGGTGAAAGCGGCCAACGCACACTAATTTTCCCTGCTGTTATACATACGAGGCGAGGCTACCTGATGGTGGCTTCGCTTTTGTTATTTAATCAACGTAAAAAATCTACCCCAGCGGATATAAAAATCCTTATAGGTTTTGTGGAAGCTAAACCATATCACCCAGGCTTTGCCAATCAGGTGATCTTCCGGCACAAAGCCCCAGAAGCGGGAATCGATAGACTGATGGCGGTTATCGCCCATCATCCAGTAGTAATTCATTTTGAAAGTATAGGCTTTCGTTTCCCGGCCATTAATAAATATTTTATCCCCTTTCACCTCCAGCTGGTTATGCTCATAGTTGACAATAACACGGCGGTAAAATGGTAATACACAGGTATCCAGTTGCACCGTGGCGCCTTTCTTCGGCACGTACACCGGTCCGTATATATCCTCGCTCCAGGGGTACTTATCAGGTTCCCCGGGGAAGATGCCTTTTCGTGTTTGTATTTTCGGATCTGCATAAATAGTATCCCCCCATTTCTTCACCAGTGCGGCCGCTTCTTTCGAAAAATCGTAGGTATAGTACCGGCTGGAATCCGTTCCCAACCCATAACCGCCTGACAAGCCAAGATCTTTTTCCTGCTTATCGTTGAACGGCTTTCCGCTTTTCGTTTTCACCCGGTAGCTCGTAAGCGCATGTGGCGGCTCAAATCCCGGTTTACCATTTACGAACAGCTGTCCATCTACTACCATGATGGTATCGCCGCTGATGCCCACACAACGTTTGATCCAGGTCTCGCGTTTATCTACCGGCCGGTAAATGGGATCGCTATAAAACATTTTGAGCGTATCTGGTGTCATGTTCCGTTTCATCACATAATAATCCGCGTCATCGCCCGATTTGCTGTACAACGCCGTATCGCCGCAAGGATAATTGAACACGATCACATCGTTTCTTTCTATTTCACTGAAGCCAGGCAATCTTCGGTAAGGCCACTGCACCGCGGTGGAATAGGCTTTCGTGGTTTTAGTAAAGGGCAGGGTGTGATTAGCGAACGGAAATGCCAGTGGTGTCATGGGAATACGCGGACCATAGCTGATCTTACTAACAAAAAGATAGTCGTGGATTAACAGGGTCCTTTCCATAGAGCCGCTGGGGATCATAAAGGCTTCAAACAGGAAGGTCCGGATCAGCGTGGCCACCACGATGGCAAAAACGGCCGCATCTATCCATTCCCTGACTTTTGATTTCTTTTTTTGGGGTCCCCCGGCTGTTTTCCTCTTCCAGAAAAATAGCTTCATCGAGTTGGCTTTAGGATAATCAGTTGTCTAAACAATTTAACCAATTAAAACCATATCCGAATAAAAATTATTTAGCCGCAAACCCGCTGCGGTAAAGCAGCAGCAACATTTTCCGTGATGATAAAACCCTTTTTCTTAATTTCGGTCATTATCCACGTTACAAACAATATTATTACAGATGCATAACTCACGACGTTCATTTATTCAACAGGCCGGATTGTTAGCTGCCGGCATGATGCTTCCCGGCCACCTCTTCGCCCAGACTGAAAAGAAAGGCCTCTCCCGCAACATCGGACTGCAATTGTACACGCTGCGCGATCAGCTGGACAAAGACGTTAAAAGCACCATCATCCGGGTAGCGCAGATTGGTTACAAAGAAGTGGAAACCTATTACGGCTATGCAGGTGAAAAAGACAAAGGCACTTTCTGGGGCCTCAAACCATCCGAACTAAAAGCATTGTTCCAGGAGTATCAGCTGTCCACTCCCAGCGGCCACTATCAGCTCAACGATTATCTGACCCGCGGCAACGGCAACCCCGCTGCTTTGCAGCCACAGATAGACCTCGCAGCGGAACTGGGCCAGCAGTATTTTATTGTGCCGGTACTACCGCTCTCCCTGTGGGATAAAAAACTGAAAACAGATGATTATAAGTTCATGGCCGACCAACTGAATAAAGCCGGTGAAATCTGTAAGAAATCAAATCTTCAAATTGGTTACCATAACCACTACTGGGAATTTAAAAAGCTGGCAGACAGCGCCACCACCGGTTATGAGGTGATGCTCAAAAATACAGATCCTAAACTGGTATCCTTTGAGCTGGACCTCTTCTGGGCAGTGAAGTCTGGTGTAGACCCGCTGAAACTATTCTCCGAAGCACCCGGCCGGTTTGTAGCCTGGCACGTAAAAGACATGGACAAAAAGAATACCGCCAGTCTCACAGCAGCCGGCAATGAAAATAAAACGTCCATGCAGCTATTGTCCGGTGTGTCTTTCGCGGAAGTAGGCACCGGCAGCATCAACTTCCGGCAGATCTTCGCCCAGGCAAAACAGGCAGGCGTTCAGCATATCTTCGTAGAGCAGGACAAGATCACCATTGATCCGTTTGACAGCATTACCAAAAGCTACAATTACGTGAAGAACGTATTATTGAAATAAACTCCTCAGCCCCGGGCTACGGCCCGGGGTACCAATCCCACCAGCAAGGCGGCATACAGCATTCCCAGTAATACCCAGGACACTGTCAGGATAAACTGTCCGATAAAAGCCGACAATCCCACCACACAAGCTATCAGGCCACTCGCAAAAACTACCTGCCACGTCAGCCGCATCGGCACCCGGATACTCAGTAATATCCCTGCCTGTGATACCAGTAATAATGTTAAACAAACACGCAGCAACCAACCATCGCGCCAGTCAACCCGGCCAGTCACCAGCTCTTTCAGCCACTCGTATTCCAGTTCGTACATCCGTAATTCAAAAAAATTGCCGAAATAAAGCAGCAGGCTACAGCCTACCAGGCATAATTTAATTATAGGGAGCAGGACGTTTTTCATAACATTTTTTTAAATCAGATGCCCCCCGGCGCTTTTTCCATAATGACGTACTTTCGCATTTCAAACAAAGCGAACTAAGATATGTCGATGCATGAAATAGAATCCCTGGTGGAAATGTCCGTTTACTGCCTGCATGAAAGCCAGGATGATTCACTGGACCGCAGAAGCCTCTTTTACAGTCTGTATGAACTGCAATCGCAGTTTGATACCGGCTTTACCCATTTCCGGGTGATGGACATCCTGATACAGCACCGTTTCGTGTATACGTTCCCGATAACCGATCATCCCGCCTATGCGCAACATCAGGCATTGCTGGATGGTCTCGCCGCCGCCCAAAAATTCAGTTTCATTTACACCGAACCGGAGAAAGAATGGGACGCTGAAACCAATCCCGTGGCCGGATACGCCCACTTCGACCAGCAACAGCAGCGTTATATCCTGTACTGCGATGCCGGTTCCACCCTGTGGGAAGCATTTGTGGCCAACGGCACCCTGCAAGGCGCCGACGCAGTGCCACCGCAACTGTTCGATGTTTTCACCATGGCCCGCATCGTTGCGGCCAACGCTGCACAGCAGCAATACCGCGACGTGCTCGCCAGCTGGTACCAGCTGCTGCCCTATATGGTAATGGCTGCCGAACAGGAAAATGAACCCATCGACCAGGAAGCCCTGAAAGAAATACTGGACCATGTGGTAGCCAACGACGCCATCTATGAAGAAGGACTGCCACCGGTTGATGAACTGCCCCAAGGCGGTGAACTCGGCAAATTCTGCGAATGGTGGTACGCTCCCGCCAAAGGGAAAATGAAAACAGCCGCAGAACTGGATAAAGACATAGACCTCGAAGCTGTTCCCTTTACACAGGAGGTGGAGAAGACCGCCAGCTGGTATGACAACGAAGTGAGAAACCTGCTGGAAGGTATCCATCAAAGCATCTCCTCCATGGAAGACAATGGCTATGACGAAGCCACGCAGAAAAGTATTGAAGCGCGCCTGTTACAAGGGCTGCAATACGCCATAAAAGGCGTTGAGCTGGCCCCCAACGAACCCGGTCTGCTCGTAAACATGGGCTCGCTGTACATGTTGGCCGAAAACTACGAAGAAGCCCTCGCCAGCTACAACAAAGCGCTGGCCATCGCTCCGGACAACAGTTATGTACATCTCAACCGTGCCATCCTTTTCTATCAAATGGAAGATGTGCCACTGGCCATTGATTCCTTTGAAAAAGTGCTGGCCCTCGAGCCGGACAATGAATTTGCCCAACAATGGCTGGCCCATCTCAAAAGCAATGGATAAGATACTTTCCCGGATAACAACAGCACTCGGCATCACCCTGCCGGGTGCTTATGCCCGCTTCCTCGAAACAGAACAACTGCAGGAAAGCCGCCTCGTCACCGACCTGGTGAACCTCTACGGCACCGACGACCTCGTGACCAGAAACGAGGACTACCAGGTACAACGTTACCTTCCCGGCTATCTCAGCATCGCGGACGATAGCGGGGGCCGCGGTATCTTCCTCCATACCACCCAGCCCACGCTGACAGTATACATTACCGGATACGGCGCCCTCGACCCCGAATGCATGGACGTTCTCAGCGACGATTTCCTTCAATGGGCGCAACAAGGCTACTCCCTCGAAGTGTTACGGGAAGCCCCGGCTTTTATAGCCGCCCGCCACTCAGAGAAAAACCTGCTGCGCAACGAATGGATTAAGCTGCACCAGGCCCTTTCCGCGCTGGAAGCTGAAAAATCACAGATGGACCTTAAAACGTACCTCCTTCAGAAACGCCGCCTGCAACAGGAAATACAGGATTTCGAAACCCGGAATGCCGGCAAACTATAGTCCCAGGAACCCCCAGGGCTTCAGTCCTGGGGTACAATGTATCTCCAGACAGCAATGGCGGAAGCGCTGGAAAACAACCTGGTCCATAAATATCCCGCAGCAATGGCTACTTCCCTGAAAATCAATAATTATTACCTACGTTACCATACTTAAGCCTCAGCCTGCAATAATCAAAGCACAGGCCCCTGGTCTCCCACATCCCCTCAGCTAAAACGTTCTGGTGTTTTTACCGATTTATCATGTTATCTTTGACAACCCCGGTTGCATTTTCTTTCATTACACTGTTGTACCCATCATCATTTTTTGTTAATGACCTCACCGGGGCCAATAATTGATTGATTAGTATCTGACGCAGGATGCAGAACGACGTAGCACAGGAGACGATATTATTTGACCGGATCGCGGAAGGGGACGAGACAGCGTTTGAAGCTCTGTTTCATCTCTATGTGCCCCGCATCAGGCCTGTCATCCTGCAGATCATCCAGGAAGAAGCGCCGGTAAAAGATATCATCCAGGAAATATTCCTCGGCCTCTGGATGGGACGCGATAAACTCTCCGCTGTCAGCAGCCCCCGTAACTGGATCTTTAAAATGACTTACCACCGCTCCTACAGCTGGCTGCAAAAACAGGGCGTCCGGGAAAAAGCCCGTCACCAGTTGTCCTGGAGCGAAGACGAATACACCAACATCACGGAGGAAAACCTGTCCCTCTCCGAAACATCCCGGCTAATACGGGAAGCCATCGCACAGCTGCCGCCGCAGGCCATGAAAATATACCTCCTCAGCCGGGAAAGCGGCCTGAAAATCGCCGATATAGCAGGACAGCTGGACATCTCGGTTCAAACTGTCAAAAATTCACTGGTACGCTCCCTCCGCACCATCCGGGAATACCTGCTCAGACATGGTATTAGTATCCCTTTGATGCTGCTTTCTTACAGCCTCTCCTACTTTTTTTAAATTTTTTTTCAGATCGATAGGTACTATCGCATAGCTCACGGTACGTATATGCAGGGAGCCCCTTGCAACCGGGTCGTCCCACACCAAAATCCAACGTTCACGCGATACTAAAACCACGTCATTGCCAGATACTGAAAGACTGATATATTTATTATCACAGGCCCGCCAACGCCTCGCCACGCAAGAGGAATACACGGAACTGCTGGAGATCATCCAGGCAGATGAAACGGGTATGGTCAATGCGCAGATAGAAGCCTTCCACGGGCCCACGGCCCCGGACAGCAACGACCCTGCGGAATGGCAACAGCTCGTTACCGATATCCTCGCCGCCGACAAGTCACAGCATACCGCCCGCATAAAGCTCCTCCGCTGGAGATGGGTGGCCGCTGCCAGCTTGTTACTACTGGCCGGCGGCACCTGGTGGTGGCTGCAACCCGCTAAAACACCGGCGCCGGTACATGCACAAGCCACACCTGACGTGGCCCCCGGCGGCAACAAAGCGGTACTCACCCTCAGCGACGGCTCACAAATAACACTCGACAGCGCCACCAATGGCGTACTGGCACAACAAGGCAGCAGCAAAGTCACCAAACTGGCCAATGGCCAATTGGTATATGATGCTTCCGGCACCAGTCAGGGGAAAATACTGTACAATACCATGAGCACACCACTCGGCGGGCAATACAGCCTCATCCTCCCCGATGGCTCCAAAGTATGGCTCAACGCCGGTTCGTCCATCACCTACCCCACCGCCTTCACCGGCCAGGAAAGGAAAGTGAGCGTAACAGGCGAAGCCTTTTTTGACGTGGCGAAAAACGCTGCCATGCCCTTCCGCGTAGCGGCTAACAACACCACCGTGGAAGTATTGGGCACTCATTTTAATATCAATGCATATACAGACGAAGCCACTATCAATACCACCCTCGTGGAAGGCGCCATCCGGGTGTCTGCCCACAACCGCCAATTGGTGCTGAAACCGGGGCAACAGGCAAGGGTAGGGCATACCGATGTACAGGTGGCTGACCAGGTAGACCTGTCTGCCATCACGGCATGGAAAGAAGGGTACTTCTCCTTCACCAACGCTGACCTGCCCACGGTGATGCGGGAACTGTCCCGCTGGTACAACCTGGAGGTCAGCTACGAAGGCAAAATACCCGATCGCGTATTTAACGGGGAGATAGGCCGCAGCCTCACCCTCTCACAGGTACTGAAAGGACTGTCAAAAACAAGAATAAAATATAGAATAGAAGATGGCCACCGGATTGTTATCCAGCCATAACCTTTATAAAGAACGATGAAAAACAAAACAGGAACAATGATCAATTCAGGCTAACATAGAGGTATTCCCATGTACTTAAATGAAATAAGCCGGGGGTAAAGATTGGCGTCAGAACCCCGGCCTTAGTTCAGTTAAACCAACAAACAAGTCGGTAAACATTCTTTATTAATTCAACCAAACATTGCAAAAGTATGCAAGTAAAGGCTATTTGTAATTCCGGACCCGGTTGTCATCCAAAAAAGGCCGGGCTGTTCAACAAACTTTTGTTAGTTATGAAGCTAACTTCTCTTCTGCTCCTGACGGCTATTTTACAGGTGAGCGCTGCCACCAGCGCCCAAACCGTCACCTGGTCTGCCCGTGCAGCCAGCCTCCAGAAAGTGCTGAACGTCATCCGCCAGCAGACCGGCTATGCGTTCTTCTACGACCGGGAAGACCTGAAAAACACGTCACCGGTAACTGTGGAACTGAAAAACGCTTCCCTGCAAGCTGCTATGGACATGGTGCTCCAACACCAGTCCCTCAGCTACGAGGTACAGGGAAATACGGTATTCATCACCCGTAATGAAAAAACGGAAAAAAACATAAAAGCAGAAGTGAGTAATACCCCGCCGCCGGTAACCATCTCCGGCAAAGTGGTAGACGAAACCGGTACAGCCATCCCCGGTGCTTCCGTAATGGTGAAAGGCACCACCAAAGGCGCTATCACCAACCCTAACGGGGAGTTCCAGATCGCCGGCGTAGATGAAAATGCAGTGGTGACTATCACCAGCATCGGCTACACCGCACAGGAAATCAGCCTAAAAGGGAAAACACATCTCAATATCATCCTGCAGTCCGACGTAGCCTCCCTGAAACAGCTGGTAGTAGTAGGTTACGGCGTCCAGAAAAAAGCCAACCTCACCGGCGCCGTGTCCAGCATCGGCAGCAAGGAACTCGCCAACAGGCCCGTTACCAGCGTCAGCAACGCTTTACAGGGTACTATGCCCGGCGTAACAGTAATGGCTGCCAACAGCGGTCAGCCAGGTGCTGATGGCGCTAAAATCCGTATCCGCGGTATCGGTACGCTCAACACCAGCGACCCTGTGATTGTAATCGACGGAGTGGTGACCAACGTGGCCAACCTGAACAATATCAACCCGGACGATGTTGCCTCCATGTCAGTGCTGAAAGACGCTGCCTCTGCAGCTATCTATGGTTCCCGTGCAGCCAACGGTGTAATCCTCATCACTACCAAACAAGGCAAAAAAGGGGCTCCGCAGCTTACTTATAACGCTTATGTAGGGAAACAGAAAGCCACTGGCCTGGCAGACTTCCTGCCCTCCTGGCAGGTAGCTGAACTGGAAAATCAAGCCTCCATCAATGAAGGTGGTTCAGCTAAATACACCGCAGCACAAATCGCTAAATACAAAGACGGCTCCGACCCTTACAACTATCCGAATACTGACTGGCAAGGCCTCTTCTATAAAGGCAGCGGCATCCAGCAAAATCATTATCTCGGACTCACCGGCGGAACGGAGAAAACACAGTACGCACTGTCTCTCGGCCTCTTTGACGAAAATGGTATTGTAAAGAAAACCAACGCCAAAAGATATACCACCCGTCTTAACATCACTTCCGAAGTGGCCAACCACGTGAAAGTAAACGCCAATATCGGTTTTACTTCCACCGGTCAGAAAGAGCCGTCCAACCCTTACACCGGCGATTTTCAACAGTTGGTAAGGCAGATCAACAGGATCAACCCGCGCATACCGTATAAGTATGCCAACGGCCAGTATGGCGCTATCGGCGATGGTAATCCCATGGCCTGGCTGGAAGGCAACAGCCTGAACACCTATTCCTACTATGACCTCGTAGGTAATGTAGGCGTAGACTGGGAAATCGTAAAAAACCTACACTTCAAGCCCTCCCTGGCGTATATCATGAAGATCGGCAGCATTAAAAAGTTCAGGGCTGATCAGCAGTATTATAATGCCAACGGGGATAAGACCTTCTATCAGGGCCCCAGCTCTGTTACCGATCAGAGTAATTTCAGCAACACCGTTACACAACAGGCTTTGCTGGAATATACCAAATCCTTCAGCAAACACAATTTCAAAATACTGGGCGGTTTCTCTCAGGAACAAACAAAATACACCTTCGATGAAGGCTACCGTAAAGGATATCTTAACAATGAGCTCACAGACCTTAACCTTGGCGCTACCGAAGGACAATATGCACTCAACTATGGCTATCAGCTGGGCCTGCGTTCCTGGTTCGGTAGAATCAACTACGACTTCGATGGTAAATACCTGCTGGAAGCCAACCTGCGATATGACGGGTCTTCCCGCTTTGCCAAGAACAACAGATGGGGAACCTTCCCTTCCTTCTCCGCCGGCTGGAACATTGACAGGGAGGCATTCTTCGATGCACTGAAACCGGTAGTGTCCAACCTGAAACTCAGAGCATCCTGGGGCATGCTGGGTAATCAGTACATCAAAGGCATAGATGATGTTGCTTATCCCACCTATCCATACTACCCATATATTTTCACCGTTTCCGGTAACCAGAACTATGTACTGGGCGGAACAGCAGCTGGCGTAATGCCGGGCGTGGCACCGGTTAACGGCGCCAATCCCGATATCAAATGGGAAAGCACCACAGAAACAGGTGTTGGTATTGATGCAGGCTTCTTCAACGGCAAGCTGAATTTCTCCGCCGACTATTTCAATAAAGTGACCAACAACATCCTGCTCGCCATACCGGTAGGCGCAGTTTACGGCTTCAAAGCACCCGCTCAAAATGCCGGTGCAATATTGAACCGGGGTTGGGAATTTGTGCTGAGCTACGGCGATACCAAAGGCGACTTTACCTACAACGCCGCTTTCAACACAGCATTTATTCATAACGAAGTTACCGACCTCCATGGTTCCGGCCCTATCACCAGCGGATATACGTTCCAACAGGTAGGCTATCCTGTCAGCTCACTTTATGGCTATATCGCAGACGGAATCTTCCAGTCAAAAGAAGAAGTAAAAAATTCACCCACCCAGTTACCGACTACTGCACCTGGTGACATCAAATACCGCGACATAAACGGCGATGGTAAGATCACGGGAGACGACAGACAATACCTGGGTAACTATTTCCCGAAAGTGACCTTTGGCCTGAACCTTAGCGCCTCCTGGAAAAACTTTGATCTCGGTATATTCCTACAGGGTGCTGCTGGTGTAAAAAATTATTATGACGGGGGCAAGATCGGTGCTATCGGCGGTAATGCGAACAAACCTACTTCCGCATTCCTCGACACCTGGACAGCGGACAACCCGAATGCTCCCATGCCACGGGCCTGGTCTAACTATAAACAAAATGATCCCAGCGGTACCCCTTCTTCCTTTTGGGTAAAAGATGGTTCCTACCTGCGCCTCAAAAACCTGCAAGTAGGTTATTCTCTCCCGGAAAAAATGATCAAACGGATTGGCCTGACCAAACTGCGCTTCTACTATAGCGGCCAGAACATCCTCACGTTTGACCATCTCTATAAATGGGTAGATCCGGAAGCCTCCATCAGCAGCAGTATTTATTACTACCCGCAGGTGAAAGTGCACACTTTTGGCGTGAATGTTAGTTTTTAACCGTTACGAAAAATCATGATCATGAAAAGAAACCTTCTCTATATACTGCTCGCAGGTGTGCTGACACAAACCGCCTGTCAGAAAGATTTTCTGGACAAATCTCCTTCCGATGGCTATAGCAATGAATCGCTGTGGACTACCGAAGCTGCCGCAGTTGCCGCTCTCAGCGGATGTTACAAAAACTGGGAAACCAGCTCCAGCATCCTCTATATGGACGCGATAAGCGACAACAGCTACAGTCAGTGGCCATGGGACAACTACCAGCACCTAGGCAACGGAACAGCCACCGCTACCGACCCTCAGGTTGCCAACCAGTGGGATTATGTCACTATCCAGAGATGTAACTGGTTCATCGAAAACGTGGATAAAGCCACTATTGCCGACAACCTGAAAAACCGTTTCAAGGCAGAAGCCCGCTTCCTGCGCGCATACCGATACTTCATCCTGACACAACTCTACGGCGACGTTCCGCTGTCAGTAAAAAACCTGAGCGTACAGGAAGCTAACACCATCAGCAGAACACCTCGCGCAGAGGTCCGCAAATTTATCACCGATGAACTGGCAGCCATTGCTCTGATACTGCCAGACAAGTATTCCGGCAGTGACTTAGGACGTATCACCAAAGGAGCCGCTTTGGCACTGAGAGCACGCGTAGCGTTGTTTGACAAAAACTACGCTGCCGCCATCGAAGACTGTAAAAAAGTAATGGCACTCGGTTATGGCCTTTATCCCAATTACACAGATCTTTTCCGTCAGGATTTCGAAAACAACAAAGAGGTCATCCTCGATGTTCAATACAAAGCCAACGAAAAAGATAACAGCAATGGCGACCTGGGTATCCTGCCTTCTTCCGGTTATGGCGGATGGGCTTCACTTAGTCCTACCCAGTCACTGGTAGATGCCTTCGAAATGGCCAATGGTAAAACAATTGATGATCCTACTTCCGGTTACAGTGAAGACAATCCATATGTCAACAGAGATCCTCGTTTAGCCGCTAACGTTGTATATCCGGGATTACAGTACAGCGGTAAATTCTACGATCCTATTACTTCAGGCAGCGGTGATTATTACAGCGAAGGCAACAACTCCCCCACCGGTTACCTGGTAAGGAAGTTTGTTCCTTTTCTGTCAGACTTCCCTGATATGTGGAACACCGGTGTGAATATCATCGTGATCCGTTATGCAGAAGTACTGCTCACCTACGCTGAAGCACAAATAGAATCAGGTGTGATGGACAACAGCGTATATCAGGCACTGGACGATATCCGCACCCGCGCCGGTATGCCTGCGGTAGACCGCACTGTTTACAACAATATCGCTTCGCTGCGTACACTTATCCGCCGGGAGCGCCGCGTGGAGCTGGCGCTGGAAGGTCTTCGCTGGTATGATATCCAGCGTTGGCAGATAGGCCCCACCGTTAGGACCGGTACCGTATATGGTACCCGCCTGGGCACCGTAGACGCCAACACCGGTAAAGTGACACTGACCGGCAACCATGTGGTGGCTGAACAGCGTAACTTCAATCCGCAAAGAGATTACCTCTGGCCTGTTCCGCAGAAAGAAAGAGATATCAACAAAAGCCTTGGTCAAAATCCTGGCTACTAGAGGATATGTAGGAATTTTTTGATTTTCGATTTTTTGATTTTTATAAGAAGACCGAAGCGAGTAATAGATCGCTTCGGTCTTCCTCTTTTATCCATTCCCCCAATCCCAAAATCGTCAATCAAAAAATTCCTAAATATTTGTACCTTATTGCTGAATAAAACCCTTGTGTCTATGTCACAAGCACCAAACGAAAACCCGTCATGCCCGGGTAAAAAGGACAAGCACGAAGCCAGGCGTGACTTCCTGAAACAATCTTCCGCGTTGATGGCCCTCGCACTCACGCCACCATTGGTCGTAAAAGCAGGCGAACATGATGAAACGATCGCCGGTCTCTTTGAGAAAATGCCGGTCAGCATGGAAATCAATGGAAAAGCTTACCAGCTCTCTGTTGAACCCAGGGTGACCCTGCTCGACCTGCTGCGTGAACAGCTGCACCTGACAGGCACCAAAAAAGGCTGCGACCACGGTCAATGTGGCGCCTGTACCGTACATGTCAATGGTCAGCGTATCAACTCCTGCCTTACCCTCGCCGTGATGCAGGAAGGGAAAAAAATTACCACCATCGAAGGCCTTGCACAGGGAGATACCTTACACCCCGTACAGGAAGCTTTTATCAAACATGATGGCTTCCAGTGCGGTTATTGTACGCCCGGCCAGATCATGTCGGCCGTGGCCTGTATCCGCGAAGGGCATGCAGGCTCTCCGGAAGAGATACGCGAATTCATGAGTGGGAACATCTGCCGCTGCGGTGCTTACGACAATATCGTGGCAGCTATTACGGAAGTAAAACAGGGAGGGCATACCGTATGAACCAGTTTTCCTATGTAAGGCCCGCCAGTCAGCAGGCCGCCATCGACGCCATTACCAGGGACAGTTCCGCCCGTTTCATTGCCGGCGGCACCAATCTGCTCGACCTGATGAAAAACGGCGTATTGGCGCCGGAGAAGCTGGTAGACATCAACCGGCTGCCGCTGAAGAATATTACGCTGAACAATAACATCCTGCATATCGGCGCACTGACGCTCAACAGCGAGGTGGCCGCGCATCCGCTGGTAAAAACACACCACCCGTTGCTATCACAGGTCCTGCTGGCCGGTGCTTCGCAGCAGCTGCGCAACATGGCCACTACCGGCGGCAATATGATGCAACGTACCCGCTGCAGCTACTTCTATGATATCACCATGCCGTGCAATAAAAGAACGCCCGGCAGCGGATGCAGCGCTATTGGCGGTATCAACCGGATGCACGCCATCTTCGGCGCCAGCGACCAGTGCATCGCTGTACACCCCAGCGATATGTGCATTGCCCTCGTGGCGCTCGATGCTACCGTACTGGTGGCCGGCCCTAAAGGCAACCGCCGTATTCCCTTCGGTGAATTCCACCGGCTGCCTGGCAATACACCCGACAAAGACAATAACCTCGGTAAAGGAGAACTGATCACCGGTATAGAGATACCGCACAGCCCCTTCACCCAAAACGTATATTACCTGAAAGTACGTGACCGCGCCTCCTATGCTTTTGCCCTCGTGTCTGTGGCAGCGGCACTGGATATCAGCAACAATACTATCCGCGGCGCCCGTCTTGCGATGGGTGGCGTGGCCCACAAACCCTGGCGCCTGCACGAAGCCGAAAAAACACTGATCGGGAAATCACCCACAGCGGACAATTTCCGTATAGCCGCCACCGTGGCTACACAATCAGCCCGCACCTACCAACACAACGCATTCAAAGTGCCCATGGCACAGAACAGTATCGTCACCGCCTTACAAAAAGCTGCTGCCGTATGAAAAAGCAAACAGTAGGACAATCCATGGACCGTGTAGATGGCCGCCTCAAAGTAACCGGAGGCGCCCGCTACTTTGCTGACCATCAGCCGGAAGGTATGCTGTATGCCGCATTGGTATGCAGCCCTGTCAGCAGCGGCCGGATCACCGCCATTGACGCAACAAAGGCGCTCAGGGCGCCCGGCGTGGCCGACGTGGTATCCCACCTCAACGCACCACCTGTTCCCGGCTATAAAGTGGAAAATCCCAATCCTAAACAAGGACTTAAAATATTCCATGACGACCGTATCTATTCCAACGGTCAGCCAGTGGCCATCGTAGTGGCCAATACGCTGGAACGCGCGGTATACGCTGCGTCACTGGTGAAAGTCACCTACGCACAGGAAGTTCATCAGACTGATATGGCCCACAGCATGGACCAGGCCTTTCAAAATAAAAATATGAAAGACTACCTGCGTGGCGAAGCAGATGCCTGGAAAAAAGCACCGGTCAGCGTAGAAGCGGAATACAACATTCCCATCGAAGTACACAACCCGATGGAACTGGCGGGCATCATCGCCCACTGGGAAACACCCGATAAACTGACACTCTACGCCAAAACACAAGGCGTAAAAAGCGTGCAACAAAGTTTAAAAACACTCTTTCAGCTGCCGGAAAGCCAGATCACCGTACACTCCCAGTTTGTAGGAGGCGCTTTCGGCATGGCACTGCGTATATGGCCCATGGAAATCGCCACTATCCTGGCAGCTAAGAAGATACGCAAGCCGGTAAAGCTGGTTATCACCCGTAAGGACATGTTCACCCTCGTGGGCTACCGCCCGGCAGCCAAACAACGTATAGGCATCGGCGCTACTGCCGAGGGTAAGCTGACCGGCATCACACATGAGGCGGTGGCTAATACATCGCCGTACGAAGACTTTACAGAAGCGATTGTGAACATGAGCCGCATGATGTATGCCTGTCCCAATGTAAACACACATTACCAACTGGTACCACTCAATCTCAGCACACCGGTATGGATGCGCGGCCCCGGTGAAGCCACCGGCGCTTTTGCACTGGAATCCGCCATCGATGAACTGGCCCATAAACTTCATATGGACCCGTTACAGTTACGCCTCGTCAATCATGCTGATATAGATCCGGAAAGGAACCTGCCTTACTCCAGCAAATACCTGAAGGAAGCCTATGAGATGGGCGCCGCTAAAATAGGCTGGCAGCAACGCAGCCAGACACCCGGTAAACTGGAGGAGAACGGCTGGCTGGTAGGTTATGGTATGAGCAGCGGCGTATTTGGCGCCGGGCGCGGCAGGGCCACTGCCAGCGCCACCCTCAAAGCCGATGGTTCCCTTGTGGTCCGCAGCGCCGCCGCAGATATCGGTCCGGGCACCGCTACTGCCATGGTCCAGATAGCCGCCGACGCTACCGGCATCGATGTTAAAAAAATAAAATTCCTGCTGGGAGAATCGGAATACCCCGAAGCACCCCGGCAGGGCGGCTCTTCTACAGTATCCACCGTCGGCAGCGCTGTCAACGACGTATGCCGCAACCTGCAACAGAAACTGGGCGAACTGGCCACGGCCAATATCCCCGCGTTCAAAGACCTGAAAGCGGAAAACATTCAACATGAAGACGGGCAGCTGGTAGCCGGCAACACCCGGCTGGACTACGCTGCCCTACTGCAACAGCAACAACTGCCGGAGCTGGTAGTGACCACCACTTCCCAGGCCGGCGACGAACGGAAACAGTACGCCATGTATTCCTTCTCTGTTCATTTCGCCAAAGTACAGGTACATCCGGCTACCGGTGTAGTACGGATTAAACATATCGTCAGCGTGGCCGATTCAGGAACCGTAGTGAACAGCAAAACGGCCCGCAGCCAGATGATCGGTGGCGTGGTAGGCGGCATCGGCATGGCCCTCACAGAAGAAGCCCTGATCGATCACCGCTTC
Source organism: Chitinophaga fulva (assembly GCF_012927205.1). Classification (GTDB taxonomy): domain Bacteria; phylum Bacteroidota; class Bacteroidia; order Chitinophagales; family Chitinophagaceae; genus Chitinophaga; species Chitinophaga fulva. Next base: position 850,775 of record NZ_JABBGC010000004.1, on the reverse strand, counting down.
GGCCGTTATGTCAACAACAACTATGCGGACTATCATGTTCCCGTTAATGCTGATACGCCGCCAACAGATGTGTTGTTTATCAATAAAAAAGATCCTGTTATTAACCCGATGGGGGCCAAAGGCATGGGCGAGATAGCTCTGATAGGCTTTGCTGCCGCTGTTTCCAACGCGGTGTTCAATGCCACCGGCAAGCGGGTCCGCGACCTGCCCATCACCCCCGACAAACTGATTTAATACCATGCAGAAAGAGCTGGAAGATATTGTGAAGGCGTACCTTGCCGCCAGTCAGCAAGGCCTGCAAACAGCCCTGGCCACGGTTGTACACGTGGAAGGTTCAGCCTACCGGCAGCCCGGCGCACGCATGCTGATCACCGAAAACGGCGCATTAACAGGCGCTATCAGCGGCGGCTGCCTCGAAGGCGACGCGTTGCGCAAAGCCCAACTCGCCATGATGCAACAAAAACCCATGCTGGTCACCTACGATACAACAGATGAAGATGATGCCACTATCGGCGTGGGACTGGGTTGTAACGGCATCATACACATCCTACTGGAACCGCTGGGGCCACACCTCTCCATGAACCCACTCACACTGCTGCAGCAACATGCCGGCAGACGGGATACCACGGTAATGGTTACACTATTTAACCTTGAACAACGTTCCGCCCCACAACCAGGCACCTGTATATTCATTACTGACGGCGGAGAAAGACAGGTACACCTCGAAGATGGACCGCTGCGCACCGCCGTGCTGGCGGATGTATGTGCAGCCTTTACTTCGCGGCGTTCCGCTGTGAAGACCTACGATAACGGTCAGGAACAAGTCACCGCGCTCATTGCCTGGCATCCGCCGGCATTACAGCTGCTCATTGCCGGCGCCGGCAACGATGTGCGGCCACTGGTGAAAATAGCTGCTGTGCTGGGATGGCATACCATCGTGGTGGATGGCCGCCCGGCTTATGCCCAGCAACAACGTTTCCCGGAAGCTACGCGTGTGATCGTCGCCAAGCCGGTAGAGGTGCTGCAGCACCTGCAACCGGACGACTATACCGCCGCAGTGCTGATGACGCATAACTACAACTACGACATTGCCCTGCTGACCGCATTGCTGCCTCACCACCTTCCCTATACGGGCGTACTCGGGCCCGCCAGAAAACTGCAACGGATGTTACAGGAGATGGAAGATGCCGGTACCGTGGTCTCTCCGGAACAACAGGCACGTATATACGGTCCTGTGGGATTGGACATCGGCGCGGATGCACCGGAAGAAATAGCCCTTTCCATCATCAGCGAAGTAAAAGCAGTCATGGCTGGCGCACCCGGTGATTCCCTGCGTAACAATCCGGCTGTTATCCATCAGCGCACCCGGCAACAGGTCATTCAAAAACAATTATAATGAGGCGTACGGGCGTGGTCATCCTTGCTGCCGGCGCCTCCCGGCGTTTGGGGACACCCAAACAACAGGTCCGCTTTCAGCAACAAAGCCTGCTGCAACGTATCATTCACACCACACACCAGACCACTGCCCGCCCTGTAGTAGTGGTGCTGGGCGCCTTTGCAGACACTATCCTGCCTGACATGCAGGATAGTGAAGCCGCTGTAGTCATCAACCCCAACTGGGAAAGCGGCATGGGCAGCTCCATACAAACCGGTACCCGTGAAATAATACGTATAGATAACAACGTGAGTGACATCCTCATCCTCCTGTGCGACCAACCTTTCATCACCCCGGCCCTGTTGGAGGAACTGATCACCACACATCACCAGCAAAACAAGGGCATCACCGCCTGTACCTACAGCGCTGTCACCGGTACGCCCGTAGTATTCAACAGCAAATATTTCCCTGCTTTACTGACATTGACAGCACCACAGGGCGCAAGAAAAATCATCCAGCAACACCCCGATGATGTCACTACTGTTCCCTTCCCTGATGGCATCATAGACATCGACACCCCTGAAGATCTCGAAAAACTCCGCTAACCCCGTCATTATCAATCATCGAAAAAAAAACATCCGGTCGTTGTATTTTTTATCAGATCTTTTTACTTACATTTGTCTACAGAATTAGTAGACTAATAAAATCTACCATTATGGAAAATCAGCTTCGATATCTAAACCTGCGCCTGCAAAGGCTTTTATCAGCCAGCCAACCTGCTGCCTGCTCCTGTTGTTGTTAATCCTGCTCTCCCCTGCTGCGGTCTTCCCCACCAACTTCCGCACACATAGCATCGTTTCAAAGCTTCATTTTTTACTGTTACAAAATCTGCTCGTCATGAAAACGAACAACCAACCCGTATTTCATTTGGGGAAAACTGTCACTGCCCCACAACTGACCTATTTTCAGCAACATGGTATCATACAGTTTAAAAATTTCCTCGACAAAGAATCGTTGTCTCTTATTTTAAGCGAAGTAGCGCAGGTACAGGATTTCCTGCTGCGCAACCAGGTAGAAAAAGTAAATGGCATCCCATTGAAATTTGGCAGCGACATTAACGGCACGCCCCTGATACAACGCATCGCATTTGCCTCTCACTACAGCAATGCGCTGCGGGAGCTGCTGAAAGATGAACGCCTCCTGGCGCTGACCAACCTGCTATCGCCTTATGATGGCCGCATTGGCGAAAATGAAAAAGACGGCCTCGTCATCAATCACTATGTAAATACCGACAGCAGCCAGTTCCGGCAGTTGGGATGGCATACCGACAGTCCCCGTGATCTTTTCCTCGGCACACGGATTCTGCCTATGCTCAACGTAGGCATCCATCTGGATGACTGCCCGCTGGAAAACGGTGGTCTGCGCGTACTCGCAGGCACACACCACCAAAGTCTCTTCCGGCTGCTGTTCCGTAAAAAATATTTTATCGATCATACGCCTGACGAGCGGGAAACCGGCTTTGAGATTGAAGCCGGCGACCTTACCGTGCATGATGGCCGGTTATGGCACCGTGTACAACAATCACCTTTCACCGGCGAAAAAAGCCGCCGAAGGGTGATGTACATCCCCGTAGTCACGGGTGCTTACCAACCCAAACATGCACAGTCTCCTACACCATTTTATCATAAACTGGCACAGCTGAAGCAGCACCTGCACGGCGGAAAACCGCAATGGGCCGCCGCTAAAGCCACCGAAGGTAAGCTGGCGAAAGTTAACAGTACTGCTATCTAAAATATTATACGTATGTCTTACGCATTGGTAACCGGCGCTGCCAAGGGTATTGGCAAAGCCATTGCAGCCGAACTGGCACAAAGAAACTATCACCTGCTACTGGTGGACCTGGATGATACGTCTCTGCAGGAAACAGCGACAGCATTAGTGGGGCTTTATCACGTCCATGTACACACGCTCCATCAGGACCTGTCGAAACCGGACGCATTGTCGAAGGTCACCGCGTGGAGCAGCCGCTGGCACGAACAGCTGACTGTGGTAGTGAACAATGCCGGCTATGGCATCAATGGCGCTTTTGAAAATCTCTCCCTCGAAGAGCAGTTCAACATCATCGATGTGAACATCAAAGCCCAGGTGGGATTATCATACGCCTATATCCCGGTACTGCGCCGGTCTCCAAAATCATGGTTACTTAACCTCGCCAGCACCACAGCTTATCAGACAGTCCCTTATCTCAACATTTACGCTGCTACCAAAGCATTTGCGTTGTCGTTCACCAGAGGCCTGCGCTATGAGCTGCGCCACTCGCCCATCTCGGTGAGCGCGTTGAGCCCCGGCAGTACAGACACTGATTTTGTGAACCGCGCCCGCATGGGCAACAGTACCCGCAAAATTGCAGACCGGTTCAATATGACCCCGGAAAGTGTGGCCAAAATAGCTGTGAACGGACTGTTTAAAGGCAAAGCGGAAATTGTGCCGGGGTTCATCAACAAACTGAATGCATTCCTGCCGAAATTTTTCCCGAAACCATTGGTAGAAAAAATTGCAGGCAACATTTATGAACAACGGGAAGAAACGCCGGCCGTGGCTATCACAACAGGCTGACAGCTATTTATACTCCACTTGTTCATTCGTGTAGTAAGTCTTGCCGCCGGATGAAACATGCTGTATCGTTGCACCACCGGGGCTCTCTATCAGCTTATGGCTATGCACCAGCATATAATCACGCACTTCACCATTGATAATATCAGGATGATTTTTGCGGATATTTTTCTCCGCGGTGGTCAATACCTTATGGATAGCTTTGTACAGCGCTTTTACCGCCGCTGAAGGAATTTGATTGCAAACAGAGAACGGCGAGATACGCGCCTCCCACAGGATATCGTCCGCATAGGCGTTACCGATGCCAAGGATATTTTTTTGATCTGTTAAGTATTTTTTGATGGCTGTTCTCTTTTTGGCCAGCGCAGCTTCCAGCCACGCTTCGGTCAATTCTTTGGAAAGCGCGTCGGGAGCCTCTTTGGGGGCTGGGTCCAGGAAGATGTTTGCCTGGCCCTGATAATCCGTCAGGGCCAGGCCTTTGCCATCTTTAAACAACAACGTGCAGATGGTGTGTTTCTGCTCGTTTTGCTGGTCAAATAAATATAGTTTGCCATGCAACATCAGGTGCATTCCCAGCACATGGCCATTTTTAAATTCGAAATGCAGTTCTTTGCCCACACGCCGGATGGATTCCAGGTGCTGCCCTTCCAGTGCTGCTTTCAGCTCTTTTTCAGGCGTAAGCAGTTTCTTTTTCACCGTCACATCGATTGTCTCCAGTTGCTGATGCAGCAGCACTTTCTCCAGATTGTGACTGAACACGTTCAGGTCAGGTAATTCAGGCATAACATTTTTTTATAAAAGTAACGATTCCTTACTGCTGCAACAATTGGTCCGCAAAACGCCACTTTGTTTTAAAATCCGGCGTCAGTGCCTGATGCGTGATGATAGCACGGAACATCTCAATGGGAATAGCATTCTCATGAAGGAAAGCATCGTGGAATTGTTTTTCAGTCATCTTTCCACTGTCAATCAGCTCATGATGCAGCGCCCGCAGTTGCAATCCACCCATCATATAAGCGATCTGGTACAGCGGACCATAATCGCCTTCAAAAGAACGGCGCACTTCGGATGACGCGCTGAAACGTTCGTGCCCTACACGGTCAACAAGGAAATCGATACACTGCTGAGGTGTCCATTTGCCCAGATGGTAATTCAGGGAGAAGATAATGCGGGCGCAACGGTGCATCCGCCAGAACAACGCACCTACTTTCTGCTCAGGCGTGCTGTGGAAGTTTTTATTCCACAGGAGCATCTCCCAATATAACGCCCACCCCTCTACGGAGAAAGGCGTGCCGAACATACGGCGGTAAGGTTTATTGCGTTTATTCATAAACCCCTGCAGGTTGTGGCCGGGTATCAGTTCGTGAAAAACTGTAGCATGGGCAAAAGCGTAGTTATTGCTGCGCAGGCTCATTGCTTTTGTAGCTTCGTCCATATCATCAGTCGGATAAGCCACCAGGATAGATTCACCGCCAAGGAAAAACGGTGCAAAACGTTGCTGCTCTTTAGACAGCATAAACATGCGCCAGGCTTCTTTGGCCAGCGCCGGTACGGTCACCAGGTTACTGTCTTCCACAAATTTGATCGCTTCATCAGCCAACCGGTGTATCATTTCCGGTTGCCGCCCTGGTTCCACATGGTTCTCTTTCACCTTCTCCAGCGCCTTTTTCCAATCCTTCCCAAAACCCAGTGCTGCGGACGCTTTCAGCATCTCCGCATCACACCAGGCGAATTCTTTGTTAGCCATCTCCACCAGTTCTTCGGGGGAATAAGGGATCATTTCATATTGTAATTGTGCAATAAGCGCCTCGCGGCCAATGGGTGTTCCTTTGATTCCGGAAGCGTCCAGTGTTTTATCGGTTTTATCTGCCAGCTCCTGACCGAGAAAACGGCCATACAGGCCCAGCAGGCTGTCAGTTTGCTGATAGGGCTGTTTCACCTGTTTGGTGAAGGCTGGTTCATAACTGTAATAGAAGGTATATACACCTTTGAGACCGTTACGCAGCTCTCCCACGATCTCCGCGGCCTGGCGGGCCTGTGCAGGCGTCAGCGAACTTTTGTTCTTCAGCGAGGCCTGTGCAGTGATGATCTGTTGCTGCACAGTAGCGAGATCAGCCACCATCTTAGGCACGTCGGGGTTGTCACCGCGACGGCGTTTCACCTGCATGGTCATCAGTGTTGGCGCGAAGGGAATTACTGCAGGTTGCAGCAGTTTATACAACGCTTCATTTTCATCGATATCCCTCAGCTCCTCACCTATCTTACGCTTCAGCAGAATGTAATCTACCTGGTCACTCACCGGCAACGAGGCAAACGACAATGATTTCAGTGATGCCAGTGTTTGGTGGTAGCACGTGCGCATACGGCCGAAGTACTCCGGGCTGTACCGGAAAATGTATACTTTATGCAGGTCGTCCACATCTGAGGTCATCTGCTGAATCAGCTCTTTAACAGGCTCACCCGTGTTGGCATAAGTGCGGGCTACAAGGAACAGCAAAGGAATAAGGAACAGGTATCTTTTTATCATAACGCAAAGGCTGTTTTAGATCTGGCATTAAAGATAATCATCCACCCTTGGCATCCTATGCTGAAATTGTCCCCTTTTTCACCAAAATTGCCCCATATCAACATTTTCCATGTATGTCAACATCTTGTTAAAATAGCCGAAAGCGAGCTGGAATAGCCTTTTTTAGGGCAACATATCCCGGTGATAATCGTTATTTTCGTTCGATATGGATTAATCATCATTCTCTAACCTTGATAAATATTTTACGGAGTGACATTGAAAGTGAAGAAGTTTATTAAACCGTTAATTTTTATTGCAACCATCGGTTTTTTTGTATTCCTGATTACCACCCTTACCTCAGCTGAAAAAAATCCTGCCACCGCATATCGCACCCTTATACCGGCAGTGAATGACTCACTGGAGGAGGAAAGTTTGTATGAAAGCATGCGGCTGGATACCACCGGCTTATCCCGGGAAGCATTTGAAAGCGCCCTGCAAGGCTACAATCAACTCGAAGGCAAAGGCCGGCTCAAAAACCCGGACATTCTTTCCATCATCGACTTTTCGCTGCCATCCAGCAAAAAGCGGCTTTTTGTGATTGACATCAAAAACAGACTGCTGCTGTTTAACACGCTGGTATCTCATGGCAGGAATTCAGGAACATTGGTGGCCAACACCTTTTCCAACAAAACGAACAGCTATAAAAGCAGCCTCGGGTTTTATGTGACCGGCGACACCTATAACGGGGAGCATGGTTATTCCCTGCGCCTGGAAGGTGAAGAAGCCGGCATCAACGACAATGCGCTCAGCCGCGGTATCGTGATGCACAGCGCTGATTATGTAAACGAAGCCCTGATCAAAAGCCAGGGTTATATTGGCCGCAGCCTCGGTTGCCCGGCCATTCCGGAAGGTGTGCACCGCAAAGTCATTCAACGCATTGCCAACGGCACCTGCCTGTTTCTTTACAGCCCGGACAAATACTACTCTATGCATTCCAGGATGCTGGCTAAAGACAGTGTGAACAGCTAAAACATTTTTTGTTTCATCACCGCATCGTGGCCATAAACATCCCGTACCAGGTGCAGCGCACCATCTTCATCCGCCCACGCGGTGAAGTAAGTGATAATCACTGGTACCGGATGTTTCACCGCCACATATTTTTGTTTGCCGCCGTTCATGGCGGCATCAATTTTTTCGTCGGTCCATTGGGGTGAGTCTTCCAGTATAAACCTCGCCATCGTACCGGGGTCCTTTAGCCGTATGCAACCGTGACTGTAAGCACGGTTATCCCGGTTAAACAATCCTTTTTCCGGGGTATCATGGAAGTAGATATTGAAACTGTTTGGAAACAGAAATTTCACCCGTCCCAGTGCATTGCGGACACCCGGCCTTTGCCGTACCACCGGCAGACCGTTCACATGCCCGGTGATCTCCATGTTCTTGCGCGCCAGGTAACCGCTGTTACGCGACATAGCCGGTAATATCTCTTTCCGCACAATACTGCGCGGGATATTCCAATAAGGACTAAACACCACCTGATTTAATTTCCCTGAAAACATCGTGGTGCTATGACCTTCTTTCCCCACTACAATCGGCATATCAAATACCTTTTTACCATCGTTGGTCACATGCAGCATGAAGGCCGGAATATTCACCACAATCAGCTTTCCCTGGGGAGTGGCAGGCAACCATTTCATCCGTTGCATATTGATCAGCAACTGTTTCAAACGCTCTTCCGCAGGTACATTCATCACCCTGATAACGCTGTCGTTGATCACCCCGTTTTCCGAATAGCCATGACCGTTACGAAAACGGTTCACAGCAGCCTCCAGTTCGTCGGTGAATACATCACTGCTGTCGTTTTCCTTTAGTTCCCCGGTTGTTGCCAGCCTTTGTTTTACAGAGATGATAACGGGAGATGACTGCCCTTTTTTTATTGACCGGACCGATGAATCCACCGGCTTCCATCCGCCATTTTTGACGATATCGCGGTACTGCCGCAAGGCAGGCTTCAGGCCCGCTATGGCCGGGTATTGTTCCTCGCTGGTATGCAACATGGAATCAGCCATCTCCATCATATCTTCTTTCTGCATGGGCACCATATGCTCCATTTGTTCCACCGTGCCGCCATTCTGCCGAAAATAACGCACCAGCCGCCAGGTGAGCATCAGTTCCGTTTGTACCATATCAGGATCGGTGGCCTTTGCATGCATCGTATCTTCTTCCAGGAGCCGGTCCAGTTTAGTATTCAGCGGCTTATCCCCGGTGGTGTCCGGACTTTGGTTGAACAGGCTGCGGAAAGCGGCGGCTTCTTCTGTAAGGCCACGGCTGTCTATCCAGGCAAACTGGTAGTTACGTGCATTATAAAAGCTGCGCAACCGGTTGGCCACGGTATCATTCAACTGCCGCTTGCTAATAAAGCCCTCCAGGGCAGCGGTATCCAGAAAAAGGTCATTATAGGCGTTTTCGCGGGTGATCGCCGTATTTCGGGGTGTGAGCACGTCAACGGTCACAACTTCGGCATGCTCAGGCGCTGAAGGGGTATTGCAGCCTGACAGGAGATATGCCAGCAGGGTGAGCAGAAAAAGGTATCTCATGCCTTTTTTACATCAAAATAAACACCAGAACCTAAAAAGGGGCCGCAGCCATCAGAATCGTACTGCGGTTGTGGTTGCAGGGACACAAACCGTGGAAATTTGATTATTGGCTATTGGATTATTTGGTTATTGAAAGCATATTGATTCATCAAAACTCCTTCAATAACCAAATAATGAAATATCTAAATAATTAAGCCATGGCCGGGTCACTGATGCCTTCAGCACCAGTTTCCACTCTGCCGGCAAAGCGTTGCTCAAACTCGTTATAACCTTCCACTTTTATGGTAAAGTCATACCAATGCTGGCTTTTGCTATTATCAATGATCATGGCTGCCTGTGTATTGGCGGCGATGGTTTTACGCACCACGGCTTTACCGTAAGCGTTATCGGTCACAACTATCGTCAGGGCTTTGCCGCTGCGGTTGGCAATATGCAGGTCTGTATTACCGGTGAGCTGTTTGCGGTTACGCAGCGAACGCTGATATTCGCAGGTAATGTCCACTTGCGGGTCTTTGGCGTTGCCGGCGAATTCGCGGTAAAAACCATTCGGGCCATAGGCACGCAGGCGGTACTGTTCACCTTCAAAAGAAGACAAAGGCCAGGCGTCTTTCAGCTGGTCACCGGCGGTAACGGCATAAGACCAGGTACGCACCGGTTCCATTTCACGACTGTCTGCCTGCAGGTATTTGCCAGGCGCATACACATTGAACGGCGAGCCGGCTGCTTTTTTGCCAAACACTTCATTGGAAGCGGTGAAGCTGATGTCAAACGTCTTTTTATCAGCACCCAGCTTTCCATTTACATACAACTGATAAGGCAATGCACAGGAAACACGGGTACCGGATTCCTGCCGTGGCATCCATTCTGCTTTGGCTGGGTTGGTATTGATCTTCTCAATTTCAGCAGCGGTGAGTATTTTGAATTCATCCGGCAGCTTTTTGAAACGGGCATTATACACGCCTTCAATAAACTCATTCCTTTCCTGGAAAGGCACTTTCACCTTTTCTCCATTGAACGGACGGAAAACAGACGTGAGGTCACCGCATACTGTGCGGCGCCAGGCGGAGATATTCGTTTCTTTAACGGCCTTACCGGTTTTGTGTTGCAGGAAATCTTCCATAAACTGAAGAATGGAAGTATGGTCAAACACCTGTGAGTTCACATAACCGCCGCGGCTCCACGGGGAAGCAATCACCAACGGCACACGGTATCCCAGGCCGATAGGACTTTCCCGCACAGAATTTTCCCCTACGTGGCCTTTAGCCCGTTCCTGTTCTTTGGTAACATACTCCACGGCGGTATCGATGCCTTTGGAAACGAGCCCTGTACCGGGTTTGAAAGGTGCTACAAAAGGAGGCACGTGATCAAAATAACCATCGTTCTCATCATAACAAAGGATAAAAATGGTCTTCTTCCACACCTCTTCCTTCTGGGTGAGGATGTCCAGCACTTCAGACACATACCATGCACCATACCATGGAGAACCAGGGTGATCGGAGAATTCACCGGGGGCTACGAGCCAGGAAACCGTAGGCAGTTGACCGTTATGCACATCAGTGCGGAACTGATGGAGGATATCACCTTTAGGCACCTGCACGGTCCTTTCCACATCACCATCTTTATACCGCAGCGTTTCCAGTTCATGGTAATCCGGATCTGAAATGTTGGTCGTAAATGCTTTACTGTGCAGGTTCTGCGCCCGCTTTGACAGTTTGGCGAAGTTAGCTGCGGTAAAGGTTTCCGCATCTTTTTTTACTTTCTCCAGTTCCCGCTTCTTCTCTTCCAGCTGCTGCTGCATTTTTTTCGCTTTCTCTCCTTCGGCAGCAGGAATAGTCGCTGTCAGTTTCGCGATTTCTTCCGGCAGCTGCTGTATGCGGCGTTGCAGGTATTTTATATGGCCGGTGGCAAAACGCACGTTGAAAGCGGTAAACCACTCGATGGGGTTGTCTGTGAAATTGGCGAGCATGCCGTCTTTTTCTCCTTCAAGGCCGGCGGCGCTGATTTCATTCTGGTAGATCTTCCAGCTGATACCATTGTCTTCCAGTCTCTCGGGGAAAGTGGTCCAGTGAGCTTCTGCGCCGTAATCCACGTCTTCGTTCCATACGTTGGCTTTGGCGCTGGCTTTCTGTTCGTCGCGCAGGGTGCCGGTCCAGAGGTACAGGCGGTTCGGTGTAGTACCGGTCAGCGAGGAACAGAAGTTCTGGTCACAAACGGTAAAGGCATCTGCCATGGCGTAATAAAAAGGAATATCCACGCGGTTGTAATAACCCAGGGTGAGCGGCATCGGCGCCCAGTCTTTGTTACCGGATTGTTTTACCTGCAGCCATTTATCATAGCGGCCATTATTACGGGCATCTACCTGGTTGGCCCAGGAATGCGGCAGACTGCTCATCCAGGTGGCCTTGGTGTCCCTTATATTCAACCGGAAAGGGGCATACGTTTCGTTCTTATCGTTGGTCTGTAACCATACGAGATTATTGTTGGGAAGCCGGATGGCGCGGGGATCATTGTATCCTCTCACACCTCTGAGGGTGCCATAGCAGTGGTCAAATGACCTGTTCTCCTGCATCAGGATCACGACATGTTCCGCATCGTGGAAGGTGGTACCGGGATGGGGGTCTATGGCCAATGCACGCTGGATGGACCCTGGCAGGGTCCCGGCTACGCCGGCGGCACCAGACAGCAGGGCTGCTTTCTTGATAAAATCTCTTCTGGTGTTCATGAAATACTTTTTATTGTTCAGCTGTTAGCATCCAACAGGGTATGCTTTAAGCGGCTTAAAATAACAAAAAGTATGTTATGTCACAATTAACAAAGGACGAAAGGTCATATAAAGGCAACAAAAAAGGGCTCCCGCATTGCTGCGAAAGCCCTTCGTATTGACTTCAAAAAACTTAAGATACGTTTCTGGAGGGTATGATCACAATTTTAAACTTCATGGTCACATTAGGTTTCTGAGCAACTGTATTGTTAGGCCCGCGAAGCTCCACAATCAATGTACCTGTCTGATGTATCACGTTATAGGATTCATTGTTAAACACTTCCGGTAACAACTCAAACAGCTCAAATTGTCCATTCTGCTGACGGGCAATGGATACCACCACTCCATCATTCTGATTGGCATTCTGGTCCAGTTCAGGCAGATTATTGAATTGTATAAAGTAGACACCGTTGTCCAGCTTCCATTGATCGGGTGTCATGGTAAAGAAGATCGTTTTGTTGGGAATAACAACTTCATTGGTGGTCTTGGTACAGCTGGAAAATACCGCAGCAGTCATGAGCAGGGGTAATAAGTATAGCCATCTTTTCATATACAAGGTGTTTGGTATGGATTTATTCAAATACAATGCCATAAATATCCCTCCTATAAATAAAGAAATCCTGATATTTGTAAAAACCTTCATTTTTATAATCTGTGTTGTATGTTGTATCGCTTACCGCAGGAATTCGGCAGTTATCCGGGCATGCATATCAATCGTGCGGGTAAATCTGCCCTGGCATGGTTCAAACTGGTGGAACACCAGGCCAAAGCCGAAGGGTTCCTCACAGAAAACACACTCGTATTCATCATTTCAGGTAGTAAACACATCCATCTGCCGGAAGAGGAAATTGTGGCCGCCGCAGGCGATCTGATACTGCTCAAAAGAGGCACCTACTTCATGTCTGCCCTGCTGCCGGAAGAAGAAGGCACCTTTCAGGGCCTGATGCTTTGCGTGGATGACCACATTCTACGCTCCTTTCTGGAAGAGATGAATGATATCAGAAAAGCGCGTACAAATATCCCCATGGTGTTGCCCTGCTCTGAACAGCTGGTTAATGTACGCAACAGTATCATCGGCTATATGGAACGGCCCAACGAAAACACCTGCAAACTGCTGGAACTGAAAATACAGGAGGTGTTCCTGTTGCTGCTCTCCGGCCCGCATCGCGCGCAGGTACTGGCTTTCCTGCATCACATGTTTGATACCAGTACAGAAAACCTCACGCTCACCATCCGTGAACATCTGCTGAAACCTTTGTCGCTGCAGGAATACGCCGCTCTATGCGGATTAAGCCTCTCTGTGTTCAAAAGGGAATTTGCCAAAATATACCATGCACCACCTAAAAAATGGATCAACGATGAACGGTTGAAACATGCCGACTATCTGCTGCGGCATACGCAGAAAAATGTCAATGAAGTAGCCGATGATTGTGGGTTTGAAAGCACCTCCTATTTCATTAAACAATACAAAAGCCGCTACGGCGATACGCCTAAAAATGCGCAACGGGCTAAAATTGCTATTTTCTGAACGCTTTCTGTTATCGTGCTGCCCCGGCCCGCCCCTACCTTTGCCTTAAACACTCAACATTATGAAAACAATTTATTTGCTGCTCCCCCTGCTGACCGCCGCCGGTACCAGCTTTGGCCAGATGCAACAACTCAACCGCACCGCTATGAAAGCCCCGGAAAGTGTATACATTCACGGTAGTGATTATTACATCTCTGATACCGGTGGCGACCCCTCCAAAAAAGACGGTGACGGTATGCTGTATAAAATGAACAGCCAGGGAGAAGTCAAAGTATTCGCCAGTGGACTGGACTCTCCCAAAGGCACCTGGATACTGCATAACATCCTCTATACCCCGGATGTGGACAAACTCAGAGGATTTGACATATCAACCGGCAAAGAAGTCTTCACGCTCGATATGGCGGCCACCGGCAGCACATTGCTCAATGATATTGCACCAATGAACGACTCCACTGTTTTTGTTTCCGCTACAGACATCAACAAAATATACCTCGTACACCTGGGCGCCCATCCACGCTACGAGGAACTGGCATTCGACAACCCCGTAAAAGGCGCCAACGGCGTTATTTATGACGGTCAACGCAAACGCCTCTACGTATGCGGATTCGGTGCTGCCGGCACGCCCAACGGCGAAATCGGTTACGTGGACCTGGCCCCGGCAAACAAAAAATTTGTCCGCCTCACAGACCGTACCGGCTATTACGATGGTATTATGCTCACCAAACACAATACCCTGCTGGTTTCCGACTGGGTGGCGTTCGAAAAGAAAGGAGTGATTGTGGAAGTAGACCTCAAAACCGGTAAAACAACCACAGTCAACAAAGAGCCGATCTCCGGCCCGGCCGATTTCACGCTCACTAAAAATGGAGACGTGATCACGCCCGCTATGATGGAAGGCAATGTACTGCGCTTCTCTCCCAAAAAATAACGTAAACGGGTATATCAAAATAAAAAAGGGAGCAGGCCATGGTCCGCTCCCTTTGCTTTTTATAAAACACAAGCCACTATTACAATCGTACTTGTACACCCGCAACACCGCCTACATAAACCCCGTTGAACTTGTCATTCCTGCGATGTTTTGACCATATATAGTAGGGCGCCAGATCTTCACCCACACCATCTTTGGTATGCACCTCGTTAAAGGTGGGGCCGGCAAATACTTCTATATTGTTGCCAAACCGGTATGCCGGGTAAACCCCAAAGGTACTTTTGTTGAATACCACTTTATGAAAATCAGTATTAGTGGTATTGGTGGCTTCCATATTAATACGGAAGTGAGAAGACACATACAGATGTGCACCTATACCGCCCTGAAACGCATAGCGCGTAGCGGAATCATTTCTGAAATTATATCCTACGCCTACAATGCCATACAGGACGCGGCCACCGGATTTAAAGGAAAGAATAGCGTTAGACGTTTCATCGATGCTGAGGCTGATTTGTTTTTCACCATGTTTCACAATATTGATCAAAGCGATCGAATAATCACTGCTGTCCGCAATATTCAGCAACCCAGCCACCTGCACGCCTTTCACCTTTTTGGCTACGTTCATGAAACCGGCCACTTGTATATTCGCATCTTTGGCCAGGTTGAGGAAACCACCTACCTGTACCTTTGCGGAGCGATGGCTGTTTAAAAAGCCCGTAACAGCCACGCTCGCGCTGTCGGTATGATTCATGAAACCGGATATCTGCCCGCTGGTACCATCACTTTTACGCGCGATGTTAGCAAAGCCGGCAACCTGGTATCCGTGCTGCATTTCTCCCGCCTGGTTCAGGAAGCCCGTAACCATTACTCCATGCGAGGTTTGCCGCACCATGTTCATAAAACCTGAAATACTGGCGCCATGTGACAACAGGCCGATATGATTGGAAAAACCGGCAAGGGTAGCTCCTGTAGCACTTCCCTTAACAATATTGGATATGCCGGATATAGCGGCGCCCATTTCGCCTTTGGATACACCGGCAATTACATGCAGTGAAAAACGGTTGGTATATTCTGCAGCCTGTGTACCGTTGGTACTGAGTGGATAAACGATTCCCACGTGTGCAGGTCTGACAGCTGATTGTCCCAATACCTTTACAGTTAAGCTGATAACGGTCAGGAGGGATAAAACGGTAATTCTGGTCAAGGTATCTGTTCTCATATCTGTGTGTATTAATGCGTACTGATTAACGACACGTCAATGAACAACTACCCCTATGCGGACACAAACAAAAAATCAGAAAATAGTGATGCCGGCCTGCCAACCTATCCAGCCATAACCTGAATCCCCAAGTTTGAAAGGATGATAACCCGATCCGGGAATTTCTGAAATATAACCAGGTTTGGGATTCCATTCATCATACAGATGAAATGCCAGGGAAGGCCCTGCGAATATGGATACGTTACGGAAGATACGATAGTTCAGCAAAGGTTGTATTCGAATCATCTGGGAAGACTCTTCATTACCGGTATACATATTTTGAGCGGTGACCTCCGCACCGAGGAACAAATGTTTATTGAAGTTAAACTCCCTTCCGATACCATATCCGAAAGAATATACTTTCCTGTCGCCGGTATTGAAGCCCGCGAGCAAAATGCTGTAGAGCTTACTGCTGCCCGTTTTCCAGGCTACGTTATAGTTCACGACATCACTGGTATAGACCGACAGTTTATGATAACCATGTTTTACTATGTTGACAAGCCCGATGGTATAACCGGAAGACGTGTCTGCGATATTGACCAGGCCTATCTGCACACCTTTAAGATGTCTGGCGTAGTTAAAAATAGCGCCGAGTTGTACACCTCTCACAGTACCATGACTGATATTGCCGATGTGTGATATTTGAGCACCGCTGACGCTACCGCTCGCATAGTTGTATACGCCGCTAATCTGCGCACCGGTCATTTCACCACCGGCATAGTTACCAACACCAGACACCTGCCAGCCAACTACATTGCCCTTTACAATACCCAGTACGCCCTGTGCCTGCACACCTTCTATATCGCCGTGTATCTGGTCGACAACACCGGAAATCTGCGCACCATTTGCACTTCCCTCCACAATATTGCTCACACCAGCCACCTGCAAGCCACGCATGGAATCCAGCACCTGGTTGTGAACACCGGCAACCTGCACTCCGTTGGTTTTTCCACCTACCACATTGAGAACACCTCCTATCTGCACATGCTGCATATTACCTTTCACAATATTGAACACGGTCCCCAGTTCAAAACCATCTACACCAGCGGTATAACCACCAATAACATTGATCGAGAATTTGTTGACCACCTGGCTGCTCATCTTTCCGTGTGAGCCCAGTCCCGGCGTAAGCGAGGCCTGATAAGGCTTATCGGCGAAGAAGCTACCGATGTTGATACCTTGCATTTTCAGACGGGAAGACAATATCGTACGGCCCCACCAGGTTTTTTCCACCTTCATATTATGACCGGTAATTTCTACCACCTGTAACTGATAGCTTACCGGTGAAATATTCACCGCCAACTCCTGGTCCTGCCCTGCATGTACCGTTACCGAGGTGTCTGTATACAGGTCTTTACTAATGCTGATGGCTGCGGTAGGGGTTTTATCCCGTAACCGCAGCCTGAAATAACCGTCATTATTGGTTAAAGTAGATATGAGTTGCTGTCGTTCGTACACGCTCGCATTGGGTACCCGTTGTCCTGTTTTGCTGTCCGTGACGAATCCCGTGACCTGATAATAATTTTGCCCGGGAGATTTTTTAAAGAGAATGATATAGTTGCCCGATTCTTTGTAGAGATACTCTCCGTCCAATAGCTGGTCAAGCGTTTGCCGGACCGATTTATTTTTCACCGAGATAGTGACCAGGCTGTCCTGCGGGAGAATGTTGCTGATATAGGAGAAATAAAAACCACCCTGTTTGGAAATGATATTTAATACTTCCGATAACTTTTGTCTTTTCGCCTCCACCGTCACGGTCTTGTTGAGCAGGCCCTGTGCCTGTGCATAGAGCGGGAGGGTGATGATTAGTATTAATGTTGTCAATATTCTGCTAAACGGCATACGCTACAGCTACAATTATTTCAAGGTGATATTAGTTCCATTTTGTTCTACGGTGATACCGTAGGTGAGCCCGATAATTTTCAGGGTACTGTCGAGCGAACTGTTACTGAAGGTAACATTGATCGGCATATCGCGCTTGCTGGTATCGGCAATCACGATATTGACACTGTATGCTTCATTCAGTATATCTACCAGTTTCCACAGTGGTGTATTATTACATACGAATGTTTGTGTGCGGTAGTAATTATACAGTTCGTCCGTGTTTTCCTGTTTCACCGGTGCTGCGTCCTGATCTGTAACGATAGCTTTTTCGTGGTGTTGCAGCTGTACGCTGTGGTGTTGTTTTGTTACCTCCACTGCGCCTGTTTCCACAATGACTACTGTTTTACCATTGCTGCTTTTGATGTTAAAAGATGTACCAAGTACTTTTACGGTCACATCGTTTACTTTGATCACAAAAGGACGGCCCGGGTCCTGCGCCACATTGAAGAAGGCCTCGCCTTCCAGTTTTACATGCCTTTCCTTTTCGAAGGAGTTAGCATAACTGAGAGAAGATTGTTTATTCAGCGTAACAAATGAGCCATCGGGCAGTGTGTCCAATCTGACAGCATTGCTGGCGTAGATGGTATGTTGCGGACGGGATGATTGCATAAACCAGAATCCGGCGGCGCCCAGCAGTACCAGCAAAGTGGCGGCTATGGCCAGGTTACGGCGCCAGGTGGAGAAATCGGTTTTGATGATGCGGGCGCCGCCTGCTTCTTCGCTGGCGCCTACCCGTTGCTGAAAACGTACCCAGGCATCGTCTTCGTTAACAGTGCTAACGGCTGCGAGCTTTTTACTTTCGTTCCAGATAAGCCGGAAATGCTCGTAGTATTTGGCGTTGGCCGCATCCGCTGCCATCCATGCTTCCACAGATTGTTTTTCTACCAGTGTGGTGATGCCCAGCATATATTTCACCAGCAGATCGTCGTTTATATGGTCAGTTTGCTTTTTCACGGTAGAAGGTTTAGAGATGGAGCAATATTAACAACAGGGGAAGGAAATCCACCAGATTGAGCCGCAGCAGCTTTAAAGCTTTGCCCATCTGATTCTCCACTGTTTTCACCGAGATATCGAGCTTATCGGCGATCTCCTGGTATTTTAATTCTTCAAAGCGGCTCAACTGGAAAACGGTCCTGCATTTTTCCGGCAGATCACTCAGCGCTTTGGCCAGTTTTTCTTCCAGTTCCCGCATGGTCACTTTGCCAGAAGTATTGCCGGTATCCCTGTTATTGCTCATTTGATATTGAGTATGCGCCTGATGCGTAGCTTTTACTTTCTGATGCCGCAGGTAATTGATGCTCTCATGATATACTGCCCTGTACAAATAACCGGAGATGGTTTGTTTGATCCTGATATCTCCTGATTTCTCCCACAGTTTGCAGAATACATTCTGCACCATTTCCTCCGCCATTATTTCGTCTTTCAATATGGTACAGGCATAGGCGTGCAGACCTTTAAAATGGGTTTTAAAAGCCTGTTCAAAAGTTAATACGTCTTCTTTTTCCAGTAACGAAGTATCACCTGGATGTTGCAACTCCATGCGTAGGTTTTGATAACTAAAGTCAAAGATAATTCCTTCTGCCAATTGAAATGCTTTCATAGACGACACCAATGGTTGTTTTTACCCCTACGGGAGAAACAAAAAAACTCGCACAAAGGCGCCAGGCAGTGGCGTCACAAATGTCCGAAAAAATACATTATCATTAATATTAAATTGTTAACTACGGGATATCAGTTCGCAAAAATAGATGACTGTAAAGGGAGCCGGGTCTCAAATTAAATTATCAAGGGGGATCGTTCTATACTCCCGGACAACGACAATTTAACATTCTCTTATATATCTATTCCATAATATTGCTGAAAACTATATCATGAAATATTTTTGCACTGTCACGCTGATGCTGCTCATGAGTACTGCAGCATTCTCGCAAAAGACCGCCTATATCAATTTTCAGCAACTGATTGCTGCCATGCCCGAAACTAAACAGGCGACTGACACACTACAAAAATATCAGCAGGAACTGGCAAAAGACGGACAATACCTGGTAGCGGAATACACCCGCAAACTGCAGGAGTATGACAGTCTTGGCACCAAATGGAGCCAGCAGGTGAAAGAGTCGAAAGAAAAAGAATTACAGGACGCACAGGCAGGTATCCAGGATTACCGCCAGCGGATGGAAGAGAAATTATCACTTAAAGACCAGCAGTTACTGGTACCAATCATGGATAAAGCGAAGAAAGCGCTGAAGGCGGTCGCCACTGAAAAAGGCTATACGCTGGTGATTGATAATTCTAAGGACGAAGTATTAATAGGCGCTGACGCCGACGATCTGATGACGCCGGTAAAAGCCAAACTTGGACTGAAATAAATTTAGTTATTTAGAAATTTAGTCATTTAGCTGAGCTGTTTTACTTATTGGGTTGTTTGTAGCATTTTGAAGATACTCCTCTCCAACCGCCATTCGGAAAAAGTAACTTTTCCTGCGACAGCCCAATAAATTAAACAGCTCAGCTAAATGACTAAATTTCTAAATAACTAAATTTCAAATTAGATGTGGAGTCCATGCGCGAGCAGCGTTTTCCATTTAGGATTGCTACGCACGTATTCCGCTACTTTTTTGCTGGAAGGGACCATCCGGATATTCTGTGCAGAAATTTCCTCCATCACTTTACCCAGCATCATCGGCAGTACGCCTTGTTTTTCCAATGTTGGAGGCACCTCAGCGCCTGTCAGGAAAATGCGGCTACCATTTCTCTCATAAATAACCTTTGCCAGCTGTCCAGCGATATGCGCTTCAAACTGCCTGGCCTCTTTGTTGTCAATAATTGTGAAATCCTTCATGACTGTTCGTTAGTTTAAACACTTCAATGTTTCAGTAGCGTACTAAAGGGAAGTAATTCTATAAAGGGAAGTTGGATAAGATAGTGCTGCGAATGGTATTAAAATACCCTAAAAATGCCTGTTCATACTTACAAAAGTACGAAAAAAATACGACACTCCCGTGAAACATTTATATCTATATTAAACTAATATCTAAAATAATTGACAGGCAAGCCTTTAAAAGGAAGCTTAGCGTGAAACACGTTTCCACTCATGGGATAAGCTTCAATCTGTTTAGGGGTCATATGCTCTCTGGCAGTAGTTATCAGCATTTCCTGCATGTCCGGGCCACCAAAAACACAGCAGGACACATGCGGGGCAGGCACCTCGATTTTTCCCAGCAGCTCCCCGTTGACCGGATTCCAGCGGTATACGCCCCAACCGCCCCATTGGGCAATCCACAACATCCCTTCGGTATCGATCGTCATCCCGTCAGGACACCCCAGTTCTGCCGGAATCACCACGGCATTGCGCAGGAAACGGATCTCCCCGGAATTTACATCATAAGCATACTCCTTCACCATATTGGTCGCCGTATCATTAAAATACATCCGGTCGCCATGCCATACCAGACCATTGGAAATACTCACCTGCGGGACTTTGATCACCGGCGGACGGTTATGTTCCAGGCAATACAAAGCCCCGTTATCCCGCTGGGTAATCAGGTGCATCGTACCTATCCACAGACGGCCGGCAGGATCACACTTGCCATCATTGCAACGGAGACTGGGGTTACCATCCAGTATTGCCAACGTACGGCCCAGGCCCTGCTCCGGCGAAAAGCGCGCCACACGGCCATGAAGCCCCAATAACAATTCATTACTGCCCTGCACCGGCACCATCATACTCACGTACTCGCCTATATGATATTGAGTGCGATGACCTTTACTATCCATGATATAAAGGGAATGGCCCAGAATATCCACCCAGCACCATGCCGAACGCTCCGGCCACCAGAAAGCACCTTCGCCCAATTCAAAAGGGCCGGGGGAAAATAATGTTGACTGATACATCTCCATAACCCCAAAATAGCAAAGAAATTATGAATTGTGCCTGTAATTCGTAAATTCACCGCATGAACATTGATACTTTCTCCAAACTCCAAAAAGAAGGATTGATCAGTGACGAGGAAATGCAACGTGTTACCCATACCGAAACCACCCGCCTTTTCTCCCTTCACTGGGAAATCAAAACAGCCCTGTACCTCGGCGTATTGCTGCTGAGCGGCGGCCTCGGCACCCTGGTTTACAAAAACATTGACACCATCGGTCACCAGGTCATTCTCCTTTTCATTGCCTTGCTGTGCATCGGCTGTTATGCTTACTGTTTCCGGCACCGGGCGCCCTTCTCCCGGGAAAAAACGGAATCACCCAACGCATTCTACGATTATGCGTTACTGTTAGGCAGCCTTACCTTCGTCACCTTTATCGGGTACCTGCAATACCAGTACGCCGCTTTTGGTACGGCCTACGGCCTCGCCATCTTTATTCCCATGGTGGCACTATTTGCTACGGCCTACTACTTCGACCACCTCGGCATCCTGTCCATGGCCATCACTAACCTGGCTGCCTGGGCGGGTATCGCTATCACCCCGTTCCAGGTGCTGTCACAAAACGACTTCAGCAACCATACGCTGATATACACCGGTACCGTGCTGGGCATAGGCCTGGTGGCCATGGCGGAATTGTCGGAGAAACGCGACTTCAAAAAACACTTCGCGTTTACCTACCGCAATTTCGGCGTGCATATCTTCTTCATTGCCACCATTGCCGGCATGTGCATCTTCGACAACTGGTACTTTGTATGGTTCCTGCTGGCAGCTGGCGGCGTATACCTTACCTGGTTCCGCGCGTTCCGTGACCACTCCTTCTATTTTGTAATGCTGGCGGTATTGTACGGCTATGTTGCCCTGACCATTCTGCTGACACGGGTACTGTTTAATCACCTGGCAAATGATTTCTTCCTGGCATTCATGTATATGATAGTGTCTACCATATCCGTCATTTTCCTTTTAGTTAACCTCAGCAAAAAAATCAAACAACCATGATCGCCTGGCCTTCTGTCACCCTCGACAATCTCGCTATACAAAACGAGGCAGCCAAAGCACACCGGCAGGGCTGCATCAGCCCTGAAACACTGGAGGCTATACGTACAGCCCATCCGGTTAAGCTTTACCTGCCCAACCCGATCACCCGTGTAGGTCTTTTTATCCTCACCACTATCGTGGTTTGTTTCACTACCGGATTTCTGTTATTACTGGCTATCTCCGGTGAATCTGCTAGCCTCCGGGCGATGCTGATCATCGCTGCGCTGCTTTGTATCGGCGCATTGGAATTTGCGATCAGCCAGAAAGGATCCTACCGCTCAGGGATAAACGAAGCGTTGCTATGGAGCGCTGTCGGACTACTCTGCACAGGTATATTCTTCGAAAGCCACCATGTGACTGAAAACACCATTGCCATCATCGTTTTCGGGCTCACCGTACTGGGTACGTTGCGGTATGCGGATATGGCGTCTTCAGCAGTGGCCTGGCTCTCCTTCCTCTTCATTA
Source organism: Chitinophaga fulva (assembly GCF_012927205.1). GTDB lineage: Bacteria > Bacteroidota > Bacteroidia > Chitinophagales > Chitinophagaceae > Chitinophaga > Chitinophaga fulva. Next base: position 827,893 of record NZ_JABBGC010000004.1, on the reverse strand, counting down.
TTTTCCAGCAGGCAATGCGTATCCCTCATGGCGTCCAGGCACTACCGTTTCTGCTTATGGCCTTGTCACTGGCAGCTTACCTGGTCACAACACGACTAGAGAAACGCCCTGCCCTCCGGCATTACGCCGATTGCCTCACGTTGTTGCGTATTTTGTCGTTGATAACGCTCTATATGGCGGGCAACTATTATGTAGTGAGGGAAACCACCAACTCCATGTTTATGCTGGAACTTCAGCCCGGCCAGGGTATCCCCGGCGGATGGATCTTCTGGATACTCACGGTGATCATTCCGCCACTATATATATTCCTGGGCATCAGGAAAAAAGACGCTGTGCTACTGCGTACAGGCATTATTTTAATCGCCATGATCGTCTTTACTGTTCGTTATTACCACAGCGTGATGCCGTTGGAAACGGCCATGGTCGTTGGTGGACTGGTACTCACCGGAGGCGCCTGGGCACTGATCAGGTACCTGCATACGCCTAAAAACGGCTTCACCTATGCAGCTTCCGATGAACCAGGCATGGCTGACCGGCTGAAAGTAGAGTCGCTGATCATTGCGCAGACATTCACGCCAGGCGCACGATCTACAGACACCAATCCCACCAATTTTGGCGGCGGTTCAGGCGGCGGTGGCGGCGCCAGCGGTGACTTCTAAAGAATAAAATGAAACTATAAAAATAAGAGGCGCATCGGTACCGGTGCGCTTTTTTTATACAGGAAACCTACGGCAAAGGTCTATAAAGTGCTCGGTATAGCTTTATGAAGCATTCCTACAACATAGCTTTATGAAGTACAGGATCAAGTTGAAAAGTTGGGGGCCGAAAAGCGGTGTACCTGTTTTCTTGTTGTGTATTTTTAAAATTTTCTAAACCTGGTTCACCCGGCTTTAACGGATATCTAATACCTGATGCACTCCGCCTGAATATTTTCCCTGCAGCCAAAGCCCCCCGCATCAAGTCCACCTTTACCCCAGGGTTACTATAGGGGTGCTGTATGTACCATAGCCGAAGTACTCCTATGGAGCAGGTTTATGAAGAACCCTACGGTACAGGGCAAAAAAAAGCCTGATCATGAATATGATCAGGCTTTAGAGCGGAAGACCGGGCTCGAACCGGCCACCCCGACCTTGGCAAGGTCGTGCTCTACCAAATGAGCTACTTCCGCAATTTTGACTAAGAACTTTTTTCGACGGATGATACTGTTAAAGCATTCCGGCTTGGAGCGGAAGACCGGGCTCGAACCGGCCACCCCGACCTTGGCAAGGTCGTGCTCTACCAAATGAGCTACTTCCGCAGGTGTTTTAAAACATAAAACTTTTAAGAACTTCCCGACTGTCGGCGCTTTCGGCGTGTTTGTTTTGCCGTGTGGCGTTTTCGCTGGGATTGCAAAGATAGGAAACGGACCGAAAACACAAAATATTTTTTCAAAGTTTTTAAAAAAATAGTTGCACACAATTGTAAATCATCTCCCCAAAACCAATACCATAGCCCATTTCAGGAAAACAAAAATTATTACAATTTTATACCGTATTCAGTCGCGCAACAGGTTTTGCCACCTTCTTTTTTGATTTTTTCTGTTTGCCCCACCAAACATAGAAGCCCGTCACCGGCAGCGATGCGCAGATAATACTGATCACAAAGGCAATAATTTTTCCTGGCAGTCCACCGATAGCACCCACATGAATATCATAATTCATCGCGATCAGTTTCTCTCCACGGTTCTTTTTTTTGTACTCGTTATGGCCTACCATTTTACCCGTGTACTGGTCAAACTGATACTCATCACTGCCAAAATAAATGTCTTTTCCTCTGTACCCGCCAATGGTATGTACGCCTTCAGGATACGCTGCCGGATATACGAAAACACGGGTGGCGTCTTTTATCAGGGGCTGAGCGGCAGTAAAGGCGATATCCAGCGGATTACCGGTGGCAGTAGCCGTGGCCGGACCAGAAGTGACCTGTTTCACTACCGGCGGCGTAGTAGTACCCGCAGCGGCCACATACACGGCCTTCTCGAACCAGGTAAAGGCCCATACCATACCCGTGAGGGCCAGCACCAGGGCTATAATGAGACTGTAAAAACCAAGCACATTATGCAGATCATAATTGACCCGTTTGAAACTGGCTTTCCATTTGATTTTGAAGCTCTGGTCGCGGGTGGCTTTGGTCCAGCGTTTTGGCCACCACATAATCAGCCCCGTAATCAACAAAATGACAAATATGAACGTACTCCAGCCTACTATTGGTTGACCATAGCGGGTATTCAGCAGCAGGCTCCAGTGTATCATCTTCACGATCGGGAAAAAGCTGTATTTGTAATTGATACGGCCATTAATGGCGCCGGTGTAGGGGTTTACGAACACAGATTCGTAATATTCCACACAGCCGAAATAGGTAAACGCGGTATCGTTGGCTTTATAGGCCATAAATTCCCAGGCACGGTCCGGCAGGCGCCAGGTAGTCATGGAAAGGATAGGCTTGTCTCCCAGTGCCTGCTGGGCATGTGTCCGCAGCTCGCTGAGCGGCAGCGTATGTTCCTGCGGCGTCACGAACATCTCCTTGTGGTAAATCATTTCATTGATTTCCCGCTGGAAAACAAACAAACAGCCTGTGACGGCGATGATCAGCACAATAATGCCGGAGGCCAGCCCCAGCCATAGGTGCAGCTTGTCAACCACCAGTCTTACTATAGATTTTTTACCCGGTTTGTGCGCTTCCTTCTTTTTCCGTTGGACCATTGTTGTCATAAAGCCATGCCGGAATTATCCGACACTACAAAATTCCCCGCTTATCGGTTAACAGGCTACTCGTATCGGGAATATAATTTACGCGAAAGGGAAAAGCATCGAACTAAAACAAACAATATCAGGGGCTAAAAAGAAAAACCTCCCGGGAAAACCGCGGGAGGCTGGATAATTATGTTTGGCAGTAAATAAGCGATCGCTTATGTTACTTACTTATATTTTGGATTATACAAGGAACTTTCCTGAACAGTCACATCAGGTTTACCCTGATATTTATGTTTATACAGATTGTAGCAACCTCCCAGCATAAATGCCACTAAACAAAACAGACCCACATAATAAAGGAAACGGGAGCGGGAAACCCTGTCGCGGGTGATGTCATTCTTATTTTCTACGGTATTGTGTTCCATATTCAGTTTATTTCCGGTGCAAACCTAACAAATATTTTGGATTTATTTATTTAGTTATCGGGATATTTTAGGGAGAAAACCGGGGATTTTCCTGATTTTTTATATCAGGTCCCTGAACTTCTTCTTCCGCAGGAAATAATAGCGCCAGATCATGATTCCATGGAAAACACCTTTCATCTTCATCAGTTTCACTTCCGGCAGCTCATGTTTGTTGACATATGTTCTCCGCCAGCGGTAGTAATCGCGGTAGGCGCGATAAATAGCCACCATGTCTTTCGGCTTGCCGGATACCAGGCTTTTAACACCAGCGAGAATATCCAGGAAAAAACGTTGGAACAGCACGATCCAGCGGTCTTCGCTATGCAGGTTTTTCCACAACATCATGAGGTTGTTGCGGAAGTTAAGATAAAGTTTGCGCGGATTGCCCTGTGGCAGACTGCCACCACCAACGTGGAACACTTTGGAACCAGGGCAGTAACAAACACGGTATCCGGCTCTTTGCAGGCGCCAGCAGAGGTCCACTTCTTCCATATGGGCGAAAAAATCGCGGTCAAACCCACCCACTTCCCGGAAACAGGCTGACCGGATAAAGAGCGCAGCGCCCGTAGCCCAGAAGATATCCTGCGTATCATCATACTGGCCCTCATCTTTTTCAGTGGTATACAGGATACGGCCCCGGCAAAAAGTATAGCCCAGCACATCCATCCAGCCACCGGCAGCACCGGCATATTCAAACTCGTCCGGCTGGTGGTAAGCCCGCATCTTAGGCTGACAGGCAGCAATGCGGGAATCTGATTCCATCAGCGCCACCACAGGCTCTATCCATCCCGGCTCCACCTCCACGTCCTGGTTCAGCAACACATAAATATCAGCCTCCACATGCGCCAGCGCTTCATTATAGCCACCTGCAAAACCGTCGTTGGAAGGATTACGGATAATCCGCACCGACGGGTAATGCGCTTCCACAAACGCCACACTGTCATCAGTAGAAGCGTTATCTGCCAGCACCAGCTGTAAATTACCATAAGTAGAGCGGCACACAGACGGCAGGAACTTCTCCAGGAAAGCCTTTCCGTTCCAATTTAATATAACGACAGCAACCGACGGCAATATGTGCAAATGATATTACGTTTATGCGTGAATAATAAAATAAAGAGATGCAAATATGCAACAAAGGATTCTAATATTTGCTAATCATCCCGAATCATCAAAGCGGAATAAGGCTTAAATTAGTTATATGTTTAGACAATACATCGGGTGGAAGTTCGTACTGGCCTCCATAGCAGTGCTCATTATCGTGACCACGATATGGTTCGTCAGCAACCTGACCAAAAAAATACAGGATGAAGAACGGAAAAAGGTTGCCACCTGGGTAGAGGCCAACCGGGAACTGCTCAAATCAGCCCCCGACGCAAACCTTAACCTCGCCACTGAAATAGTGACCACCAACACCACCATCCCCCTCATTCTGACCGATGAACAAGGACATATCCTCGACAGCCGCAACATCGATTCCGTACGCATCGAGCAAAATCCTGCCCACCTGCAGGAACAACTGTCGATATTTAAAAAACAACACCCTCCCTTTATCATGGAGGTAGACGCCAAACATAAACTGTACAACTATATTTATTACGGCGACTCCCTTATCCTGAAACAAATCCGCTACTACCCTTATATACAACTGGGCGTGGTAACACTCTTCATCGCCCTGGTGCTCTTTGCCTTGTCCAGCACCAACCGCGCCACCCAAAACCAGGTATGGGTAGGCCTTGCCAAAGAAACCGCCCACCAGCTCGGCACTCCCCTCTCCTCTATGGAAGCATGGCTGGAAATACTCCGGGAAAATGAAGCCAATACCATGATGGTGACAGAACTCGCCAAAGATGTAGACCGGCTAAAACTGATCACCGACCGCTTCTCCAAAATAGGCAGCGTGCCCAAACTGGAAGAACGCAACGTGCTTGAACAGATAGAAAACATGACCGCCTATATCCGGAAAAGAGCGCCGCAGAAAGTACGCTTCACCGTCCATTCCACCGAAAAGGAATTGCCCGTGATGATCTCTCCCCCGCTGTTTGACTGGGTAGTAGAGAACCTGCTAAAAAATGCGCTCGACGCCATGGAAGGCAGTGGCCGGATTGATATCAACATCGAAAACCACCCCACCTTCGTGACCATCGATATCGCTGATACCGGCAAGGGCATTCCCAAAATGAACTTCGAAAAAGTATTCAAGCCCGGCTTCAGTACCAAAAAAAGAGGATGGGGCTTAGGGCTCTCTTTAGCCAAAAGAATCATCGAAGAGTATCACAAAGGAAGACTTTTTGTAAAATCTTCAGAAATAAACAAAGGCTCTACTTTCCGCATCCTGCTTAGGAAGTAGCCGATTATACCACTGCAGCAAAAGACACATTTTTGAGAAAAAGCATAAATAAATTTGCTTATTTCTAAAAAGCCATTATTTTTGCAGCCCATTCTACCAGAAAAGATGCGAAGGTGGCGAAATTGGTAGACGCGCTACTTTGAGGTGGTAGTGCCTGAAAGGGCTTGGGAGTTCGAATCTCCTCCTTCGCACTCAAACAAAAAATCCCCGCTCTGAGAGCGGGGATTTTTTGTTTTTGGCAGTTACCCCTCGCCCAAAATTGTTACCCACCGCAGCGAGCATTCACACCCTGTTTTTTCGACATCTCCCTAAAGAAGGCCCCACTGATACCCGCACGCGCGGCCTGTGCTTAACTTTACAGAAATCCAACCCATATGAAAAAGCTAATCTTTTTAACGGTCTTATCCCTCTTGCTGGGTGTTTCTACTTTTTCTACGGCACATGATACAATTGGCATTATATCTCCCAAAAAGGCAACGCAGGTCATCACCTTCAATGTGACCTACTTTTGGAACGGCCAATTTGTCCCTTATTCAAATCTGTATATTAACGGACAGTTTGTGGCTACCATCATTTATGGGCCGTGGTTTGTCCAGGCAAACATCGGCGACTCCTATTACATTCAGGACCTTAACAGCACTGCGGCTGCATTCGGCACAATAACAAGCACCGTCATGAACGTCCAGCTAGGCAACTAATTCTTCAGACTAAACAATTGAAATTCAGTATTTTATACTGAATTTCAATTGTTTAAATTCCTTCTCCTGCAGCCGGTTTCTTAACAATTACATCATCATTCCTTAACGCGTAGCTAATAATAAAAGAAGAATTTAGCAACAGCCCCCAGACAGGAAATTGAACTATCTTATTGTAAAACCTTATTTGCTATTGTTTGTGCCATTTATCCAGACCGGAAGGAAGTCATGTTCCTTCCTTTTTTTATTCGTACCCGGCAAACCTTTCTAAATCCTATCTTTACGTAATTTTTGTACTGAAATTATGGGAACATCTATTACCTGTCCCAATTGCAGACACCAGTTTGTCATGGAGGATGCATTTGCTGCAGACATCGAGAAGGAAATGAGGGGGAAAATGGAATCTGAATGGCGCAAGCGCCTCGATTCCCTGCAAGCCGAAAAAACCAGCCTGTTGACGGAGAAAAACCGCATGGCGCAGGAACGCCAGCAGATAGAAGTGCTCCGGCAACAACAGGAACAGGAAGTCATCCAACGGGTACAATCAGAAAAAAAGCGGCTGCAGGAAAGCCTGTCAGAAGAGCTGCGCAAATCCATCACAGCAGATTTTGACAACCAACTGGCCTCGCTCCGTGAAACCAACCAGGAGCAGGAAGCCCGGCTGCGCGAAGCCCGCAAACAGGAACTGGACTTTCTCCGGAAAGAACAGGAACTGAAAAATAAAGAGCAGGAACTGGAACTGGACCTGCAGAAAAAACTGATGGAAGCCCGTGGTGAACTGGCGGAGAAAATACGCACAGAAGAAACAGAGCGCAATAAACTGAAAGATACCGAATACCAGATGCGCATGCGCGAACTGGAAAAACAACTGGAAGACCAGCGTAAACTGGCGGAAGAAATGAAACGCCGCGCAGAACAAGGCTCCACCCAGTTACAGGGCGAAGTGCAGGAGCTGGTGCTGGAGGAAATGCTCCGCAGCACCTTCCCGTTTGATGAAGTGACGCCTGTAGGCAAAGGTGTGCGTGGCGCCGACTGTGTCCAGCTGATACGTAACTCCTTCGGCCAGGAATGCGGCCGCATCATTTACGAAAGCAAAAGGACCAAAGAATTTGCGCGTGACTGGGTAGAGAAACTGAAAGCCGACATGCGCAGCCAGGGAATAGACGTGGCCATCCTCGTTACCCAGACCATGCCCCGTGATATGGAACGCTTCGGCGAAAAAGAAGGTATCTGGATCTGTACTTTCGCAGAAGTAAAATCACTCGCCTATGTACTGCGCGATGGTATTATCAAAATCGCCGGCAGTATCCGCACACAGGAAAACAAAGGAGATAAAATGCATATGCTTTACGGTTACCTCACCAGCAGCGAATTCGCTGAGCAATGGAAGGCTATCCGTGAAGGTTTTATGGCCATGAAACTCTCCATCCAACGCGAACGCGATGCCATGGAAAAACTATGGAAAGCCCGCGAAAAACAGCTGGAAAAAGTACTACTCAACGCTGCACATATCAAAGGCTCTATCGAAGGTATTGCCGGCAGCGACTCCGTAGATCTCAAACTACTGGAAGACGCTGCTGATGAAATATCCGACGGCCTTTAAACTCAATCGCTTTCTAATTGTCTCATTAACCTATGAAAAGCCAAACGAAGAACGTGTACGACACAATTATTTTTGATCTGGGATCGGTGCTGATCGACTGGAATCCCCGTTACCTGTACCGCAAAATATTTGCTACAGAAGCAGAAATCGACAATTTTCTGCAGAACATCTGCACATCCGACTGGAACGAAGAACAGGATGCAGGCAGAAGTCTGCAGGAAGCTACTGAAATGTTGGTAGCCCACCATCCGGCACATGAAGCGCAGATACGCGCCTACTATGGCCGCTGGAAAGAAATGCTCAACGGAGAAATCCCGGGATCAGTACAACTGCTCCGCCAACTGAAAGACAGCGGTAAATACAAATTATACGCACTCACCAACTGGTCTAACGAAACATTCCCCCTGGCCCTGGTGGAATTCCCCTTCCTGCAATGGTTTGACGGTATCGTGGTGTCCGGCCGCGAAAAACAACGCAAACCCTTTCCCTCTTTTTATCAACTTTTACTCAACCGTTACCAGGTTGATGCAGAACACGCGCTGTTTATCGATGACAATCTCCGTAATGTAAAAGCGGCAGAAGAACAAGGCATCGACAGCGTCCATTTCGTTCATCCGGAGCAGTTAAAAGATGCATTAGTTTCCAAAAACATATTAAATTAATCGTCTTCGTTAAAAGCTCATTTTGTTAACCCAAATTTCTTTTTAAGATTCCCTTAACAATTAACCACTAAACTTCCTGTAACATCTTTCTATCCAAAGCGTTGAATAATAGGAAATACGGAAACTTCCCTGCAGCCGCGTGCCAGCCGGCGTTATATGTTAACATTTGACACGCATTCCGCTGTTAACCTTTACGGAAGAGACCTATCATAAAAATTAATACGCGAGGATATGAAAAGAACAATGTATTTACTAAGTGCTGTTGCCGCTCTCGTGGCAATGATTTCCATCAGCAGTTGCCGTAAAGACCCCTTGAAAGACATGACAGACGAGGAGTCCAGGATTTATATCACTAACCACGACAACACGGTTGATTTTACTTCCTATTCCACTTTCAGCATCGTTGACTCCGTGGCCGTGTTGAGCAGAAACAGTGATTCTGCCAAAAAAGCGCTGACCACCTACGACAAACAACTGATTGCTTCCGTAACGGCTGCCATGAAACAGAGAGGTTATACACTGGTGGACAAATCCGCTAAACCTGATCTGGGCATTAACCTTACCCGTATTGACAACTCCTACACAAGCATCGGCTGGAATCCAGGCTGGTGGGGCGGCCCGGGCTACTGGGATGCTGGCTGGTGGGGTTATCCCGGCGGCGGTTGGTACTGGCCTTCCTATTATACCGTGTACCAGGTAAATGAAAAACAAACAGCGATCGATCTCTTCGATCTGAAAAATGCCAAGAACGACAAGTTCAACGTTATCTGGAACGCCCTGTGGCGTGGCTCTGGAGTATGGAGCACCAACAACGTAGATCCGATGGTACAGGCTTCCTTTGCACAATCAGCTTACCTGAGCAAAAGCAAATAAAGTCCATTCCGAAATTTTTAAATTGATAGAGAGATGAAAAAGATAAAAAACTGGCTGCTGATTTTTGCGGGATGTATCGCTGCACAGGCTGTGTCTGCGCAAAGCCGTCCACCCTTGTCCATAGACCTCAATTACTCCATTGCCCAACCTTTTGGTTCTGTGAAAGACTACGCCAACAAAACCAGCTTCCGTGGCTGGTCCGCTGGCCTGTCCTATATGCTGAATGATCGCCTGTCTGTTGGCGTACGCAGCGGCTACCAGGATTTCTATAAAAGACTGCCTCGCGCGGTATACCCCGATAAACAAGGAGATGTATCTGCGGTACAGTCCCGCACCCTGCAAGTGATACCGCTGCAGGCCACTGTAGGTTATGCTTTCACGCCGGCCACCAGCGTAGTTATTCCTTACGGTGTGCTCGGCATTGGCGCCGCCAATATGAACTATGAAAAATACTGGGGTGAGTTTGTAGACAAGAAAAACAGCTGGCAGTTTATGGTCAGCCCGGAAATAGGTATCAACATACCTTTCGGCCAATATTCACCCGTAATGTTTAATGCCAATGTACGGTACAACTATGCGCCGTACAAATACAATGAGATCACCAGCTTTAACAGCATCCAGGGAAATATTGGTATTAAAGTACACATACACTAAAACATCTTTTATCCATATTCATGAAAGAGGAATAGTGAGGATGTGCCCCGCTCCGTTTATACGAAGCGGGGTTTTTATTTTTATGGCACAAAAAAGTATTGGCTGAAACCCTTGCTGTAAGCCTCTTTGATACTACCATCGGCGGCTTTGTAGATATACAGCGCTTCCAGTCCGTACGCCGGATGCTGCGCTATAAACTTCAATCCTTTTTCCACGCCCATTAATATCAGGGGATTATCAAATGCATCCGCCGTAAAACAATCTTTCGCGATCACCGTCACACTGATGATCTGATTATGCAACGCCACGCCCGTCACCGGATCGATGGTATGCGCAAAACGGGTACGTCCCTGATCAAAAAAACGGCGGTAGTTGCCACTGGTGGCAATGCCCATATTCTTCAATTCCACCATAGCCTGTATGGGTTCATATGTTGTATCTCCAGGCGCCGGGCGCTCAATACCGATACGCCAGCTTTTGCCCTGCTGGTTCACCCCTTTGGCACATAGTTCCCCGCCTACATCTACGAGATAATTCCGAATGCCCTGCTGCTCCAGAAACCTGCCCAGTACATCTACCGTATATCCCTGCGCGATACCATTACAATCTATCTGTACGCCTTTTTTTGTTGTAGTGAGATGATCCCCTTTTACCGACAGGTAACGGTAACCCACATACGATAAAGCCTTTTTGATACTATCTGCCGGCGGCACGCCCCTGAAAGAAGGTTTGGTAACGCCAAAACCCCAGAGATATACCAGCGGCTTCACCGTAATATCAAAGATGCCGTTGGTTGCTTTGCTGGCGTACATAGCTTTATCCACTACGTTCCGCATATGTTCATCCATTTTCACATCGCCGGAAGCATTGAACTGATTGATGAGAGAGCCGGGCTTGTACAACGACAGCGACTGGTCTATCACCGCAAATACAGAGTCGATACGGCCCTGCAGCGAAGCCGTGTCCGGAGCAAGGTATTTCACAATGTAATAAGTGCCCTGCGCCTTTCCTTCAAAAGCCACCAGTTTCAACGGTTGTTCCTGCGCCTGTGCCGCAGCCACGGTACATACACTCATCAAAAACAATAAAATCATCTTCATAAAAAACAGATAACATGGATAACGGACAGGTAAGATAATATTTTGCAATGGGGTTTTCTGTAACAATTGCCATAAAACACAATACCGGCAACCATGCAGGGATATGCATAGCTGCCGGTACTTTATCGGAGAAATACAGGCTATTTAAAAGCATCAAAGCCGGTAACATCCATACCGGTGATCAACAGGTGGATCTCGTGCGTGCCTTCGTAGGTAAGCACACTCTCCAGGTTCATCATATGCCGCATTACCGGGAACTCGCCGGTGATGCCCATACCACCCAGGATAGAGCGGGCGTCGCGGGCTATTTTGGTAGCCACTTCGCAGGAGTTGCGTTTAGCCATGGAGATCTGTGCCGGTGTGGCCTTGCCTTCATTTTTTAATACACCCAGGCGCCAGTTGAGCAGCTGCGCTTTGGTAATTTCCGTTACCATTTCAGCGAGTTTCTTTTGCGTAAGCTGGAAACCACCGATAGGACGGCCGAACTGGCTGCGTTCTTTAGAATAACGCAGGGCGGTGTCGTAACAGTCCATCGCGGCGCCGATCACGCCCCATGCAATACCATAGCGGGCAGAAGAAAGGCAGCTGAGTGGTCCTTTCAGTCCTTTCACCAACGGCAGAATATTTTCTTTGGGTACCCTAACATTATCGAATACCAGTTCACCGGTAGCGCTGGCGCGTAGGCTCCATTTACCTTTTGTTTCCGGTGTGGTAAAGCCTTCCATGCCGCGTTCCACAATGATGCCACGGATGACTCCTTCGGGGTCTTTAGCCCATACTACGGCAATCTGTGCAAATGGCGCATTGGATATCCACATTTTTGCACCGTTGAGAATAACGTGGTCACCATCTTCGCGGTAGTTGGTGATCATACCGGCCGGATTGGAACCGTGGTCTGGCTCGGTGAGGCCGAAGCAGCCCATCCATTCACCAGTGGCCAGTTTAGGCAGGTATTTCTTTTTCTGCGCTTCGCTGCCGAAAGTAAAAATGGGATACATTACCAGGGAGCCTTGTACGGAAGCGGTAGAACGGATGCCACTGTCGCCTCGTTCCAGCTCCTGCATCATCAGTCCATAGGCGATATGGTCCATACCGCCACCGCCGTATTCCTGCGGGACAGTAGGGCCAAAACAGCCCAGTTCGCCGAGCCCCTTTAAAATTTGCGAAGGAAATTCAGCACGCTGGCAATAATCTTCAATAATGGGTGAAACCTCTTTCTTTACCCATTGCCTTACTGTATCGCGGATTAACAGGTGTTCTTCTGTCAACAAACCATCTACAGCATAATAATCCGGTGACTGGAATAAATCTTTAGACATCTGTTCGTATTTAATACCCCAATATAACCAATTACGAATTACGAACGACGGATGGTACGCTACCGATAACGGTGACGGCTAATGGCGGACTTCGCTAACGCATTAGCTATCAATCATTCATCATCATTACTTAATTTAATTCTAATTCACAATTCGTTATTGATTAACTACCTTCGGTGAAAATAACCATATGGCAAGCAAAGTTATTCCTGCAATTTTTCTGCTGGGATTTCTGGTGATCGTGATGGTATCTTTTCATCCCGCTGCTTTGCAATCAGTATCATCATCTATCCATGAAGCCCATCAAAAGACAGATGCCGACCCGAACATGAAACGTTACTGGATGGTATTTCTGAAGAACGGCCCGCACCGCGACCAACCGGCAGTAGCAGCAGCCGGCATTCAGACCGCACACATGCAGCATATACAACAACTGGCGCAGACCGGCAAATTGCTGGTAGCAGGCCCTTTTGACAATGATGGCGATATGAAGGGGATATTTATACTGGATTGCAGGGACAGTCTGGAAGCGGTGCAGCTGGTGAAGGAAGATCCGGCGGTGCGTGCAGGGAGATTACGTTTTGAGGTACTTCCGTGGTGGACAGAAAAAAACTGTGTATTCAAATAATTGCCTGAGTGGCGGTTAACTTTCAGCCTTCCGGAAAAAACTTTTCAGGGCCGGCTAAAAGCTAACGCCAACGGCTATTGTCAGTATCAGAGGCTGACAGTTGTCTGATTCAGGTAAGTGGCCATTTCCTGCTGGTATTGCAGGGCGGCATTACGGGCATCGGTGGCGAAGTCTTCACCATTGCCGGCATAGATGATCCCACGGCTCACATTCACGAGCAGGCCGCAATCTTTGTTCATGGCCTGTGTGGAAATTTCCTGCAGGCTGCCTCCCTGAGCGCCTACACCCGGCACCAGGAAAAAGTTGTCCGGCGCCATTTTGCGGATGTAGCCCAGTTGAGCGGATTGCGTAGCGCCTACCACAAACATCAGGTTGTCTGGTGTACCCCATTCCATCGCTGTTTTTATCACTTTTTCAAACAACAGCTCATCTCCTGCCTGTTGCAGCTGGAAATCCTGGCTGCCTTCATTGGAAGTGAGTCCCAGAAGAATGGTCCACTTTTCCGGGAACTGAAGGAATGGCAGTACGCTGTCTTTACCCATATAAGGTGCTACCGTAACGGAATCAAACTTATACGTATCAAAAAAAGTTTTGGCGTATTGAGTGGAAGTATTGCCGATATCACCGCGTTTAGCGTCAGCAATGGTAAAGATACCGGAAGGGATGTATTCTACCGTCCGCTGCAGGCTCTCCCATCCGCGGATGCCCATACATTCGTAAAAGGCCGTATTGATTTTATACGCCACACAAAGGTCTTTGGTAGCGTCAATAATTGCCTTGTTAAAGGCAAACACCGGATCTGCGTGAGACAGCAGGTGTTTTGGAATCTTTTGCATGTCTGTATCCAATCCTACGCACAGATAAGATTGTTTTTCCTTAATAAGATTCACCAATTCCTGTCGATTCATAGTCGGTTTTATTTGGGGCGCAAAGTTAAGTAAAACTTAAGCATTGCAGCAGTTTAAACATATTATGATTACCTCTAAAATATCTTACTGTAATGTATTTGTTATGGCCGTTATGCTTTACCGACAATCATTTCGGAGGAAGATTCAACTAAAGGTAAGGAAAAAAAGAATGAAGATTTTCCAAAAAAAACAGCGAAAATGCTGTGGAGGCTACCACTTCATTTTCGCTGTAGATATGTAATTCCGGGGTTAAAGCCCCGACTGGGTGATTTTATACGATCACATCCACAATTTTAGTGGGTGCGATATTGGCGTTACGCATGGCAATGCTTCTGGCAGTGGCACCGGCCACGTCCAGGAAGGCTTTGCGGGTAATTTTATCATCGCTGGCCATAGCAGGCTGGCCACTGTCGCCACCCTCACGGATGCTCTGCACCAGCGGGATCTGGCCCAGGAATGGTATTTCCAGGTCTTCTGCCAGTTTTTTACCGCCTTCTTTTCCGAAGATATAGTATTTATTGTCAGGCAATTCAGCCGGTGTGAAGTAGGCCATATTTTCCACCAGTCCAAGGATCGGCACATTGATCTGCTGTCCGTTGAACATAGCGATACCTTTCTGTACGTCTACCAGTGCTACGTCCTGCGGGGTAGTCACCATCACCGCGCCGGTTACCGGTACGGTCTGTACCAGTGTCAGGTGGATATCGCCGGTGCCGGGAGGCATATCGATCACGAGGTAATCCAGTTCACCCCAGTATACGTCTGTCAGGAATTGTCTGAGCGCGCTGCTGGCCATTGGGCCACGCCAAACCACTGCCTGTCTTTCATCGATCAGCAGGCCGATGGACATCACTTTGATGCCGTATTTCTCTATCGGCTGGATCATGCCTTTACCTTCCACATTCACCATCATCGGTCTTTCGCCACGCAGGCCAAACATAATGGGAACAGACGGACCGTAGATATCAGCATCCATCAGGCCCACACGGGCGCCATCACGGCCCAGTGCCAGCGCCAGATTGGCCGCTACGGTAGATTTGCCCACGCCGCCCTTTCCGGAGGCCACGACAATAATATTTTTTACGCCGGGCAGTACACCTTTACCTTCCGTGCGCCGCGAGCTTACATTGGCTGTCATCACTACTTCCACTTCAGCGTCCTTGCTCACTATCATATGAATGGCATTAACACACGCATTCCTGATAAGATCTTTCAACGGGCAGGCTGGTGTTGTCAGCACTACCGTAAACTTCACCTTATTGCCGTTTATCTCTATATCTTTTACCATGTTCAACGTCACCAGATCCTTTCCCAGATCGGGTTCTTCGACGTTGCTCAGGGCCTGTAAAATCTGCTCTTTCGTCATCATAAATTGTTGTTAAAATTCGATTCCTATCTGCAAAGTTAACCCAATTGGAAGTTAATTTACAAACTCTTCTTCGCGTTCATCCATCGCAGGGAGACAAGTAAATTAAATTTCTATATCTTAGGGCCGGCATGCATCACAAAAGATCCTACATACTGTCACTTATCCTGGTGTTCCTTTTATCTCCTTTCCTGTTGAAGGCCCAAATTGCGGATTTCAGGGACAGCGTTATTCAAATTTCAGGGATTACCATGACAGCCGACAGCCTGCGGGCCGTACCAGCAGTCAGCGTTCTCGTCAGAGGCCAGGGCCGCGGTACCATTTCCAATTCCGCCGGTGTCTTCTCCATCGTGGTTTTTAAAGGTGATACCCTCACTTTTAGCGCAGTAGGCTTCAAAAAGAAAGACTATAAAATACCGACCACACTCAAAGGCAATAATTTCTCTCTGATACAACTCATGGTGGAGGATACCACCTATCTTCCAGTAACCATCATCAAACCCTACCTCAACCGGCAGGAGTTTGAAAGGGCGTTCGCCAGTATGGACATCCCCGATGATGCCTACGAAATAGCCCGTAAAAACACGGAAAACGCCCGTCTGAGGGCCATGACCCGCTTTACGCCCATCGATGGGGCAGAAGGCACCAACATGTATCTCAACAAACAGGCGCAATCCCTGTATTATGCCGGTCAACCACCTCCACAGAACATCTTCAACCCACTCGCCTGGGCACAATTTATCCAGGCCTGGAAACGGGGTGACTTCAAACGGAACTCTGATTGACATGATTAATGCTGATTCGCCTGATCGCGGAGATTAGTGCGGAGATGGTATTTTTTTGGAGCACACGATTTTAATTATATTGCTCTATCATTCAGAACCAAAATAATCTCCATGCAAAAAGTAGCGGTTATAGGCGCAGGCACCATGGGCAATGGTATCGCGCACGTATTTGCCCAGAACGGCTATGCGGTAAACCTGATAGATGTATCAGCTGCAGCCCTCGAAAAGGCCATACAAACCATCAGCAAGAATCTCGACAGACAAGTTGCCAAGGGCACTGTTACCGAAGAACAAAAAGCTCAGACACTCGCTAACATCAATCCCCTCGCCTCTATTCCTGATGGCGTAAGAGAAGTGTCTCTCGTGGTGGAAGCAGCTACCGAAAATGTAGCGCTGAAACTGAAGATATTCCAGGATCTCGATCAACACGCCCATCCGGACGCTATCCTGGCCACCAATACCTCTTCCATCTCCATTACCAAAATAGCCGCCGCCACCAAACGGCCGGCAAAAGTAATCGGCATGCACTTCATGAACCCGGTGCCTGTGATGAAACTGGTGGAGATCATCAACGGCTATGCTACTGATAAAAGCATTACCCAGGAAATTGTGGCCCTCTCCGAAAAACTGGGCAAAGTGCCCTGCGTAGTAAACGACTATCCCGGTTTCATTGCCAACCGTATCCTCATGCCCATGATCAATGAAGCCATCTACTCCCTCTTTGAAGGCGTAGCCGGCGTGGCTGAAATAGATACGGTGATGAAACTCGGTATGGCCCATCCGATGGGACCACTGCAACTGGCAGATTTCATCGGGCTGGACGTATGCCTCTCCATCCTGAATGTGTTACATGATGGTTTTGGCAACCCGAAATATGCACCCTGCCCCCTGCTGGTCAACATGGTCACCGCCGGATATCTCGGCGCGAAAAGCGGGGAAGGTTTCTACAAATACACTCCAGGCAGCAAAGACCTTGTGGTAAGCCCACGGTTTTAATTTCGAATTACAGCCGACGAAATACGAATGGAGGGTTTTCTTAGGGAAATGTTAATAATTTAACTTCCCATAAGAAAACCCTCCATTCATTATGTCTAATTCGTAATTTGTATTCGATTTAACAACCAGCATTGTCCGGTTTTGGACGTTCGGCTTTCGTGTTCGGACAATCTTATCGACCTAATTACTGTATAACTTATTCATTTTCAACAAATCTTTTTCTGGCATATTCTTTTATCGTCCTCGTTATCACCCTAATATTACAACTATGTTGAAACGTTATCGATTCTTCTTAATTACAGCAGCCGCAGTGGCTACCCTGCTGTTATTAAAAAGAGCATGCGTTAATTTGGACACCCCGGAAGCCTCTCAATCGCCTTACCTCTGTTTTGAACTGTTTGCCGATTTTCACCTGACGGGGAAACATGCCGCCGCTACTTCAACGCCTTTATCTCCAGTCCGTGAATGTCGCGAAGGCGTAAAAGGCACAGTTCCTCGTTCGCCCGGGGCACTCCTATGTCCATAGTACAAAAGAGCTGCAGCTCCTGCGCCAGTACGGTGCAGTTATTTTGTTTCACAACGATCATCACATCATTCATGATGGTATAATCGAACGTGAGATGATATTTTGATTCTATGTTTTTCTGAATAGCCGGCACCAGTTGCAATACCATGGAAGCACTCAGCTTATAAGCATTGATCAGTCCGGGAACACCCAGCAACGTACCCCCGAAATAACGCACCACCACTATCAGCACATCTGTTACCTGTTTACTGTCTATTTGTCCGAGGATAGGTTTACCCGCAGAACCGGAAGGCTCTCCGTCATCATTGGCACGGAACTGTAGTCCATCCGTACCTAACCGGTAAGCATAACAATGGTGGGTAGCTTTGGGATGCTCCTTTTTCACTTCCATCAGACAATCTTTCACCGCTTCGGGGGTCTTCACGGGAAATACATAAGCCAGAAATTTGCTGCCCCTGTCCCTGAATTCAGCCACAGCGGTTTTATCAATAGTAAAATAAACCTCCATCTATATATTTTAGAAAAACCAGATATTCTTGTTTTAACCACGACGGTAAATGTCGATACGGTCATCTTCCAGGTGTATGCTCTCTGCTACTGTTGCCCGCCGCAGTACCGGCGCTGCCAGTCCGTCTGACAGTGTATTCGTCCCCGTTATTACGCGCGCTTCGTCCCAAAGATCCGTTTCCAGGAAACGTTGTAACAGATAAGGACCACCTTCCACCAGCACGCTCTGTATCTGGCGCTGGTAAAGATGTTGCATGAGTTGTGGCAACAATGGCGAGGTAAAGTCGAGTTGCATCATGTCCACTTTTTCTTCCTCCGCTTTTTCCGCCGTGATGAAGATGGTAGGAATACTGCCATCCCACAGGTGATGCGTGCGGGGCACAGACAATGTTCTGTCGATGACCAGTCGCACAGGGCTTTTACCGGGCCACAGCCGGGTATTCAGTTGAGGATTATCGAGGATAGCCGTGCGGGTACCCACCAGGATAGCCATCTCCTCGCTGCGCCAGCGGTGTACCAGCCGGTCGCTCCAGCGGTTGGAGATACGCACCGGCACTCCGTCGGGGCCGGCCATAAAGCCATTGCGGCTCTGCGCCCATTTCAGGATAATATAAGGCCGCTGCTGCTCATGAAAAGTAAAGAAGCGCCGGTTGATAGCCCTGCATGCTGCTTCCAGCACACCGGTATGTACTTTTACACCAGCCTTTTCCAGTTTCTCGATACCTTTTCCGGCCACGGCAGAGAAAGTGTCCACACAACCGATCACTACTTCCGGGATTTTTTCTGACACGATCAAATCTGCACAGGGTGGCGTTTTGCCATGATGCGCACAGGGTTCAAGGCTTACATACATCGTGGCCCGCTGGACCAGGGGCTTGTCCTCTGCCGTAACGCTGTTCACACAGTTCACTTCCGCATGTGCCTGACCATATTGCCGGTGGTAACCTTCCCCGATGATTCGGCCCTGATGCACCAGCACCGCCCCTACCACCGGATTAGGCGCCGCGTTGCCGCGACCCATTTCAGCCAGCTCCAGGCACCGCCTCATAAAAATTTCATGGTCTGTGCTATTCATGATACCCTGTTAAGTAATATTTTTGCCAAAATTACGTTTTTAGCCGACGGAAAATGCCAATCACCTCCTGGTTTGTATTTTCCGGCTTCTTAAATTATCAAATTTGACAATACAAACAGCCTTTACCTATATCACAGGTGCCATAGGCGATTTATACGATGCGCGCGAAGCCGCCAATATAGCTCATATTGTACTGGAGCATATAACGGGCATGAATAAACTGGACCGCCTCGTGCATAAAGCCAAATTGTTGACGCCCGATCAGAATGCCCGGCTCAAAAGCGCCATAGAAGCGCTGCAACGGATGGAGCCGGTACAATATATAACCGGTTCCGGCTGGTTTTATGGCATGGAACTGACCGTTAACCATCACGTACTGATTCCCCGGCCGGAAACAGAAGAGCTGGTAGCATGGATCATACAGGACCTGGCAGGGCATCCCCGCCCCCACCTGCTGGACATCGGCACCGGCAGCGGCTGTATCCCGCTGGCATTAAAACAGCATATCCCCTCCTCCGTGGTAGCAGCCATCGATGTCAGCGAAGATGCCCTGGCGGTAGCCCGCGGAAACGCAGCCAAGCTGCGGCTGGAAGTGGAATTCTCCCGCCTCAGCGCCCTCGATGAGCAACAAATGGCCACACTGCCTGCATTTGACGTGATCGTCAGCAATCCGCCCTACATCACACAAAGCGAACAAGCCACTATGCAGCAACAGGTATGGGGCTTTGAACCTTCCATCGCGCTTTTTGTGCCGGACAATGACGCACTGCTGTTTTACCGGCATATCGCCCATACTGCGCTACAGAAGCTCAATCCCGGCGGCGCACTTTACTTTGAGATCAATGAATCACTGGGACAGGAAGTAGTCCAACTGCTACAGTCACTGGGATTCAGGGAGGTAACACTCCGGCAGGACATGTTCGGCAAAGACAGAATGGTAAAAGGCAGTTTACCTGAAAAATAAAAAAGAAGCAAGGGAATCCCCTTGCTTCTTTCGTTTATACGTTTGTGGACCGCGTTATTGTTTAGCCGTTGCCAGCACTACTTTCGCGCCTATCTGTTTGGCTACTTCCATCACATTCACCACATCTTCTATCGGCACTGATTTCTCCGCATTGATCACAATGGTAGGATCTACCTTCTCATTGGCGACAGCCGGGGCCAGCGCTTGTTTGAGGCCTTCAAAAGGCACCTTGGTGGTACCCACGAAGAACTCATGTTTTTCGTTGATGCTCACCACCACCGTTTGTTTGGCTTTGGTATTGCTCTGGGCTTTAGGCAACATCAGCTTGATGACGTTGGGATTGGCCAGCGTGGATACAATCAGGAAGAACAACAGCAGAATGAACAGGATGTCATTCAATGCCGAGTTGTGCATTTCCACGTGTTTCTTATTTCTCCTGCGTAAATTCATGAGCCGTGGTTTTTAGCGGGTAGGTTCCTGCAGGATATCGGTAAATTCCGCTGCAGAGGCTTCCATCTTGTTAACAACCTTGTCTATCTGTGCATTCAGGAAACTGTAACCGATAAAGGCCACAATACCGATAATCAGACCGGTAGCGGACGTGATCATCTTCACATAAATACCACCCGCAATGGTGCCCAGCGTAATATCAGATGTGATAGAGATATTGAAGAACGTCTGGATCATACCTGCGATGGTACCCAGAAACCCGAACATCGGCGCAATACCTGCGATGATGGAAAGGATCACCAGATTTTTCTCCATCCGGTAGATTTCCAGTTTACCCACATTTTCCATGGACTTCTCGATGGACTCGATCGGCTTACCGATACGCTGAAGGCCTTTGTCGATCATTCGCGCAATAGGCCCCTGCGTGTTTTTGGCGAGGGAACGGGCACCCATAATATTGCCGGTAGTGATCTGGTCACGGATCATTGGCATAAAGTTATCTTCCAGGCGGCCAGCCTTTGCAATGGTCAGATACCTTTCTACAAACACAAATACAGCGATGATGGAGAGAATACCCAATGGAATCATGAGTACGCCCCCTTTCATGAGCATGTCTATCAGATGTATCTGTTGTGGTGGTGCTGCAGCTGCATTGGCGGCCTGCGCTAATGAATCGGCCTTCGGAAGCAATGTATCCTGCAATAATGTGATGAGCCCTAGTATCATGTGGATTTTCTTCTATTAACGGTTAAAATAGTAAAATAATTACGAATTAAGAATTACGAATGACAAATGGAGACGTTGTCATGCATCATTCGTAACCCATCATTTGTAATTGATCAGGCCTTTTCCTCCCAAACTTGTGCCAGATATACAATTGTCTGCACCGCTTTCTGCATATCCTGGATGCTGACGTATTCCTGTTTGCTGTGGAGGGCCATTTCACCGGTAAAAATATTGGGGCATGGCAATCCCATGAAGGACAGGCGGGAACCGTCGGTACCGCCACGGATGCTCATTTTCAGCGGCTGCACGCCGGCGCGGCGGATAGCTTCCGCTGCATGGGCTGTTACCTCCGGATGCAGGTCCAGCACCTCTTTCATATTGCGATATTGTTCGGTGACTTTCAGTCTCGCACGGGCATCGGGATAACGCTCCAGCACTTTCTCCATCTGACGGCGCAGGAAAGCCTCATGTGATTCCAGATTGGAGGTAGCGAAGTCACGGATAATAAAGTCGATTTCTGTTTTTTCCACGGTGCCGCTTATACGTACCGGATGGATGAATCCTTCCCTGTCTTCTGTTGTTTCAGGAGAAAGACTGTCTTTCGGCAGCGCATCCACGATCTCGCTGGCAATCTTAATAGCGCTCACCAGTTTGTCTTTCGCTGAACCGGGATGGGCACTCACGCCATATACCGTAATACGGGCGCCATCGGCGGAGAAGTTCTCATCTTCCAACGAACCCAGTTCACCGCCATCCATGGTATAACCAAATTGAGCGGCAAGTTTTTTCATGTCTACCTTTTCCACACCGCGACCCACTTCTTCATCAGGCGTGAACAGGATACGGATAGCGCCATGCTTTATTTCCGGATGTGTCATCAGGAAATTGGCAGCGTCCATGATCTCCGCTACACCGGCTTTATCATCTGCACCCAGTAAAGTAGTACCGCTGGCAGTGATGATATCATCTCCCTTTTTGGAGGCCAGGTAAGGATGTTCACGCGGACTGATCACCACGCTGCTGTCATCAGGCAATACGATATCACCACCATCATAAGCACGATGCACAATAGGTTTTACACCTGTGCCGCTACTGTCAGGAGAAGTGTCCACATGGGAACAGAAACAGATAACCGGCACTTGTTTGTCGGTATTGGCCGGAATAGTGGCATATACGTAACCATGTTCATCCAGTTCCGCATCTGTGATGCCCATTTCATGTAATTCCTTTACCAGCAGGCGGGACAGGTCTTTCTGCTTTTCAGTGGTCGGAAAGCTGGTGCTTTGCGGATCGGATTGTGTATCTATTTGCGCGTAACGAATAAAGCGCGTATCAACAGTGTATGAATAATTTGTAAACATATTGCAAACGTAAGGAAAAAACCGGTGTACCCTTTTGCCGTAAAATTTTCTGTTTTACCATCTCTCACAATAGCTGTTTCAGTAAAATATTCTACAAAAGGATAAAATCCTTATACAAAACACCAATTTTTTTATTCTTCATAAAACAAACATACAATAATAATAGGTTTGCTGGTAACAAAAACCATCCTGTATATGATTACCAACATTCCAGGCTACCCCAGAATAGGCAGCCAGCGAGAACTGAAGAAAGCCTGTGAAAACTATTGGGCAGGTAAAATTTCCCTGGAGAAGCTGGAGCTAACGGCCAGGCTTCTACGAAAAGAACACTGGGAAACCCTTCATCAGGCAGGCATAGACCTGATCCCCTCCAACGACTTCTCTTTTTATGATCAGATGCTCGACATGAGCATGGCACTGGGAGTGATACCCGCGCGTTTCCAGGAGCTGCGCCGCTCTTTCGCCAACCCCAACTGCCTCGAGCTGTACTTCGCCATGGCAAGGGGTTACCAGAAAAATGGCTTCGATCTCACCGCGGTGGAAATGACCAAATGGTTTGACACCAACTATCATTACCTGGTACCTGAATTTGATGCCAGTCAGGCTTACAGCCTGCAATCACGCAAGAGCGTCCAGGAATTCACAGAAGCACTGCAACAGGGCATTCGCACCAAACCTGTGCTGATAGGGCCTGTCACCTATATCCTCTGTGGCAAAATAAAAACAGCCGGTGTAACCCGTGCAGCCCTGTTACAACAGTTGTTGCCCGCCTACCTGGAATTGCTGGCCGCACTCCGCGACGCTGGCGCCGACTGGGTACAGCTGGACGAGCCTTGCCTGGTGACCGATCTGGAACCCGCTGATAAAATATTGTATCAACTGGCATATACCGCTATCCGTGACGCATTTCCAAATCTGAAACTCCTGCTCACCACTTACTTTGGTGCCCTGGAAGACAATACCGACCTGGCTTTGCAGCTACCGGTGGACGCGTTGCATATCGATCTTGTTCGTGCTCCGGAACAACTGAACACTGTACTGAACGCCCTGCCAGAAAACATACAATTATCGCTGGGCGTAGTGGACGGCCGCAACATCTGGAAAAATGATTACACCACCTCAATGTCGCTGATCCACCAGGCAGTACAGGCTATCGGCCGGGAACGCCTGATGCTGGGCACTTCCTGCTCACTGCTGCATGTGCCATACAACCTTGACGATGAAACAGCTCTTAATGCCGACATCAAACAATGGATGGCTTTTGCCCGGCAGAAAGTGGAAGAAGTCATCTCCCTGAAACAAATTACTGTCGGAGACACCACGTTGCTGGCAGTCAACCAGCAGGTGATGGAACAACGCAAATCAGCGCCCGGCATTCATGTACCGGCCGTAAAAGCGCGACTGGCAGCCGTTACAGCCGACGACTTTTCCCGTCAGCATAGTTTTACCGAACGTCAGCCCCTGCAACAAGCGAAGCTGCAGCTACCACTACTGCCTACCACTACCATCGGTTCTTTCCCACAAACGGTAGAAATACGGCAATTGCGTTCCCATCTCAAAAAGGGGCAAATCACCCCAGCGCAATACGATCAGGACATCAGCGCCGCTATCCGCGAGGCTATCTCCTGGCAGGAATCACTTGGCCTCGATGTGTTGGTGCATGGCGAGTTTGAGCGCAATGACATGGTGGAATATTTCGGAGAACAGCTGGAAGGTTTTGCTTTTACGCAAAACGGATGGGTGCAAAGCTACGGTTCCCGTTGTGTGAAGCCACCTGTCATTTACGGCGATGTATGGCGCCCGCAGCCGATGACCGTTGCCTGGAGCCAGTTTGCACAATCGCTCACCAACAAGCCTGTCAAAGGCATGCTTACCGGTCCGGTCACCATTTTACAGTGGTCTTTTGTGAGAAATGATCAACCCCGCATGGATACTGCGTTTCAGATAGCGCTAGCTATCCGGGATGAAGTAAAAGACCTGGAAGACGCTGGTATTACTGTTATCCAGGTAGATGAACCGGCACTCCGCGAAGGGCTGCCCCTGCGTAAAAGCAAGCAGGACGCGTACCTCCGGCAGGCTGTCGACGCCTTCCGCTTGTCCGTAGCGCCTGTGCAGGACACCACGCAGATACATACGCATATGTGTTATGCAGAATTCAATGACATCATCGCACATATTGCCGCCATGGACGCAGATGTGATCACGATGGAAACATCACGCTCCCAGATGGAGCTGCTGGAAGCTTTTGCGCGCTTCAGCTACCCGAATGAAACGGGTCCGGGCGTATACGATATCCACTCTCCCCGTGTGCCGGGCGTAGCAGAAATGGGCAAGCTGCTACACAGAGCGGCCACACTGCTGCCGGTGCGCAACCTCTGGGTAAACCCCGACTGTGGCCTCAAGACAAGAAAGTGGCCGGAAACGGAAATGTCGCTGCGGAATATGGTACAGGCGGCCCGTGAAGTGAGGAAGCAGCTGGCGTGATTTCATTCCTTCAGCATTTCGTACATTTGGTACATGCTGAAACATGAAATCGTCTCCTGCCCTCGCTGCAACCGGACTTTTGAATGCCGGGTCAACAGTATTCATCGCTGCCAGTGCAGCGATGTACCACTCACACTGGAAGAACGTTTCAGAATAAGTGAAAAATACCAGGGCTGCCTCTGCGAAAATTGTTTACGCGAACTAAAGGCTGTATTACAACAACAGCCTAACGCTCCACTATAAATCATATCATGGCATACGAAGAACAGATCGAGAAATCCGTTACACGAATTTTCAAAGCGGTATTTCCTAACACGGTAAACCATTACGACACGCTTTTCGGCGGCACCGCCATGCATCTTATGGACGAAGTGGCCTTTATCACCGCTACCCGTTTCACGAAAATGCGCACCGTCACCGTATCATCAGACAGGATCGATTTCAAAAAACCTATTCCGCACGGCACCATCATTGAATTGGTAGGCACCGTCATTCATGTGGGTAACACCAGCCTGAAAGTAAGGGTGGACATCTATGTGGAGCAAATGTACCTTGAGCACCGGGAACATGCGATCAGCGGTATTTTCACCTTCGTGGCAATTGATGAAAATAAAAAGCCGATACCTATTAAAGTACCGGCTTAAAAATTTAGTCATTTGGTTATTGGGCTATTTAATATGTAAATGGTCCAATAACCAAATATTCAAATATCTTAAACGATTTCCACCAGTTCCAGATCGAACACCAGGTCCTGACCAGCCAGCGGGTGGTTAGCATCCAGGGTGATAAACTCAGAACCAACAGCAGCTACTCTCACCTGGAACACATGGCCTTCAGGATTGCTCATCTGCAGTTCCATGCCCACTTCAGGGTTCAGGTCAGGAGGAATATTTGCTTTAGGGAACTCCATGATCATTTCATCATTCTTCGGACCATATGCCTGATCAACAGGGATATGGATTGTTTTCTTCTCGCCCGGCTTCATATCCAGTACACCGTTCTCAAAACCTTTGATCACCATGTGTGCACCTACTTTGAATTCCAGCGGTGCTCTGCCCTCTGAGGAATCAAACATGGTCCCGTCGGTCAAACGGCCCTGGTAGTGCACTTTCACAGTATCCCCGTTTTTAACAGCTTGCATAAATTAGTTGTTTATAGTGAATAATATGCGCAAGATACTAAAACGGACTATATCTCCTCAATTTTTCTCACTGCCATACCGTATCTTAAGGCCATGAACCGTCTATTAATCATCTGCACGCTTTTATGCAGCCTGTTCACCTCTGCACAGGCACAGTATGCCTCCCATGTTATACCGGGAGCAGCACAAACCAATCAGTACCTGCCACTGCTGAAAAACAAGCGGGTGGCCCTACTCGTGAATCAAACCGCTACCATCGGCACCACGCACCTGGTAGACACCCTGCTGAAACTGCAGGTACACATCGCCAAAATCTTCAGTCCGGAACATGGTTTCCGCGGCCAGGCCGATGCCGGCGAAAAAGTAGGCAACAGCACCGATAAGAATACAGGACTGCCTGTAGTGTCTCTGTATGGCCAGCACCGCAAAGCCACTGCAGCAGACCTTCAGGATGTAGATGTGCTCATCTTTGACGTACAGGATGTAGGCGCCCGTTTCTATACCTACATCTCCTCCCTGCAGGAACTGATGGAGTCCGCCGCAGAAAACAATAAACCCATCATTGTACTCGACAGGCCCAATCCCAATGGCGACTATGTAGATGGACCAATACTGGACACCGCTTTCCGCTCTTTCGTAGGCATGCAGCCTATTCCCATTGTACACGGCATGACCGTAGGTGAATACGCGCAAATGCTCAATGGCGAAGGCTGGCTCAGCAAAGGTGTCAAATGCAAATTAACCGTCATCCCCTGCGAAAACTATACCCATCACACCTATTACAGCCTTCCTATCGCGCCATCTCCTAATCTGCCTGATATGGCGGCGGTTAATCTTTACACCGCGCTTTGTTTCTTTGAAGGTACGCCCATCAGTCTGGGACGCGGCACCGACAAGCCTTTCCAGCTGTTTGGCTCCCCGCTGTTCCCGAAGAAAGGATTTTCCTTTACGCCCCGCAGCGTAGCCGGCGCTAAAAATCCACCGCTGAAAGATCAGCTGTGCTACGGATTTGACCTGAGCAAAGCCCCGGAGGCCACGCCTGCGAAAGGCCGTAAGATAGCGCTGAAATGGCTGTTACAGGCGTATGCACTGTATCCTCAAAAGGATAAATTCTTCAACGCCTTCTTCAATAAACTGGCGGGCAATGCACAATTACAGCAGCAAATCAAAAATGGTTTGTCAGAAGCCGACATCCGCAAGAGCTGGGAACCAGGACTGCGGCAGTTTAAAGCTATCCGCGCAAAATACCTGCTGTACGAGGAATAATTCATTTACTTTTGCGTCATATGGACAAACAGCTTCGCATCGTTTTTATGGGGACGCCTGATTTTGCAGTAGCATCCCTCGATATACTGGTAGAGAATGGATTTAATATCGTTGGTGTGATCACAGCGCCCGACAAACCTGCAGGCAGGGGCCTGCAGATGCAGGAGAGCGCCGTCAAAAAATATGCTGTCAGCAAAGGTTTACCGGTATTACAACCGGAGAAACTGAAAAACCCGGAGTTCATTGCACAGCTGACCGCTCTCAAAGCAGATCTGCAGGTGGTGGTAGCTTTCCGTATGCTGCCGGAAATAGTCTGGAATATGCCCCCCGAAGGCACCATCAACGTACATGCTTCGCTGTTGCCCAACTATCGCGGTGCGGCACCGATCAACTGGGCGATCATCAACGGAGAAAAAGAATCCGGTGTTACCACATTCAAACTGCAACACGAAATTGATACCGGTGATATTCTGCTCGCAGATAAGGTAGTGATCCGTGATGATGAAACAGCCGGTGAGCTCCACGATGAACTGATGCATACCGGCGCCCGCCTGCTGTTGAAAACAGTACAGTCCATCGCCGCCGGTACCGCCAAAGAAACGCCACAGGCCAATATTGCCGCCGCCGATATCAAACACGCGCCTAAAATATTCAAGGAAACCTGTCAGATCAACTGGCAGGACCCGCTGGATAAAATATATAATCTTGTGAGGGGCCTCAGTCCCTATCCTGCAGCCTGGACCACGCTTCAGGATAAAAGCATGAAGATATACAAAGCGCACAAAGAACAGGGAACACCTTCCATTGCTCCCGGTGAATTTGATACAGACCAGAAAACATATGTGCGCATCGCAGCACCGGATGGATACCTTTATCTCGATGAGATACAGCTGGAAGGCAAGAAACGCATGGATATCGCCGCTTTCCTGCGGGGTTATCGTTTCTGATACCTACCGATGTACAATAAAACGAAAAGAGCGGGATATGATATCCCGCTCTTTTCGTTTTATACCCGGTATTGTTTCCGACGATTAATTATCGTAGCTCAGTTCGCAGTAGAAACGGGCGTCAGTAGTGCCCAGTGCCTGCATAGCGCCATCGCTCAATTTCACGATGAGGCCGGCGTTGGATTTCATCTGCGGGATAACGTCCAGCACTTTCGCGTAGATTGCTTTACCATTCAGCGGGTTGGTTACTTTGATAATAGTACCACGTGCCGCGGAGTTGTGCAGTGCGTAGTATTTACCTACCGCATTGCTCTTAAACCAGGTGCCGGGGCCTTTTTCCGTTGTAGCTTTTTTACCGCCGCTGGTCTGCTGTTCATACAGCTTTTCGAAGTCGCCGTTAGCCACTACCGGTGCTGCCGGTTTAGGAGCAGGTGCAGGCGCTGTTTCCGGCGCATCTGTTACCGGGCGTGCTTCCGGTTCTTTCTTTACTTCTTTGCGGGGAGCTTCTGTAGCAGGAGGTGTTACGGGTTCCGCCGGAGGAGCTTGTTCCTTCGGTTCGTTTTTCACCACTTCCTTGCGTGGGGCCGGTGCCGGTGTGGAGGCAGTAGCGCCGCCACCGCCTTTCAGGTAGCCTACAATAACGTAACCATCTTTTTTCAGACCATCGCCCTGGAAGTTGTTCCATTGGCGGATGTTGTCCAGGGGTACTTTGTTGTGGTTAACACTCACGCGGTATAAAGTTTCCTTCTCGGAAACTTTGTGATACACCGGTGTTCCGCTGGCATCCGCTTTCTGGGAGAAATTGGAAGCTGTCAGCGGGATATGCAGCTGATGTCCTAACTGCAAACCCTGATCCATCGTTATCTTGTTGGCCGCAGCAATTTCTTTGGGGGGCACGCCATAAGCACGGCTGAGGCTATAGAAGTTCTCTCCTTTTTTAACAACGTGAGAGATGTAAAGAGCCGGTGTGGTACCCTGTACCAGCAGTGTGTCCTGCGCTTTTACCACTCCTGCACTTAAACCAAACAAGGCAATTGATAGAATCGATTTTACCATACTAACTCTTTTTATGATTGAATGACCGTCCTTTTTCGGGCAACGAATATATGCGATAAAATTGACAAAAATATTTAATAAAACAAACGAAAAAACATGCTTTTTGTTGTTTGTCATGATGTGCCGATTATGATCGTTTCACACCTGCAAACACTTGTTGGCAGCCTATTTCACAAATATGTAACAGTGGGAACAAATAGCGCGGGTATTTTTTATAGCCCGCTGATATCTTTCAAAATACGGAGTTCCTTAGGATAATAATTGTTCATGCGGTTGGGCAGTATTTTAGCCCATCCCAGGGGCATCTGACCATAACGCATCAACGCCCAGCCTCTGACAGGTGTATCGATGCCCGGATCTTCCTTGCGGAGGTATTGCAACGCCGCTTTCAGTTCCAGGTCCACTACCGGCACTTCAGCCGCCACCATAGGGCTCATGGCCAGCTGGTGGTCCGGGATCAATTCCTTCTTTCCCGGCTGACCGGCTTTAACGCCCGCTTTGCGAATATACAACTGTTGTTGCAAGAATGCGATTTCTGTTGCCACCATGGGTGATAAAATCAACATTTCATCCTGATGAGGCAGATAACTATAGCCTTCGGGCAACCGTATCCAGGAAGACAATAACTCGCGCTCCTTAGCGCTGACAACACCCATTTTTGTCTCTTTGCGTTTTGCCGTGTGGGCCATGTCCCGCTTGCGGAAACAGCTGATAAAAAAGCCTTCCCCTTTCAAACGGTTAGGGTAAAAACGATAACCGGTACAATTTCGTTTGTCCGTTACCGTTGGTATGATCTGCCATTCTTCCGGCACATTCAGCGGAACATTCTCCAGTTCAAAATGATCGGCCAGCCAGTCCAGTATCACTTCATCTTCTTCTTTTGAAAAGGAACAGGTAGAATAGATGAGTATCCCGTCTTCCTTCAGGGCGGGTAACACATCGGCTAAAATCCGCTGCTGGCGCTGGCTGCAGAGCGCCACATTTTCAGGGGACCATTCCGGTATCAGCTCAGGATCACGGCGGAAAAGACCGGAACCCGAACAGGGCGCATCAATCACGATCAAATCAAAATACCCTGGCAGCCGGCTGAAATCCCGCGGGTCGTTATTGCTCACCACCACATTGGCCGCACCCCATTTGCTGAGATTATCAGCCAGCAAAGCAGCTCTTGGCTTGATCACCTCATTGGCCACCAGCATGCTTTGTTCATTGAGCAACGATTGCAGCAACGTAGATTTACCACCCGGCGCAGCACAGAGGTCCAGTACCTTCAACGGCTGGTTGAGATCAACTGTTGCCCGCACCGCATGTTCGAGAAACATGGAAGAGGCCTCCTGCACATAATACGCACCTGCATGAAAGTAAGGGTCGAACGTAAAAGAAGGGCGTTGGGACAGATAGTACCCGGCACTGCTCCAGGGTATCTGCGTAGCATTGCTGGCTGACAAGGCAGACAGGATACTTTCCTGCGTTTCCGCAGTACGTACTTTCAGTGGATTAAATCTCAGGGAAGTGATTTTCTCTGCGGCGGCATGCACCTGCTCAAACGGCGCCCGGTCAAAACCGGGAAGGCCTTCCAGAGAAGCAATCAGTGCTGCGGGTAATTGATTGGACAATGCTCTTTTTCCGCAAAATTACGATTTACAATTACGAATTACGAATTTTGGAGCCTCCGGTGCTTTCCACTTCCCCAAAATCCGTAATCCGTATCAGTGCATTACACTTGTTTGATTTCTGCCACCAGCTGTTGCAATACCTGTTTGGCATCACCAAACAGCATGGATGTTTTTGGTTGAAAAAACAGCTCGTTTTCGATGCCTGCGTAACCAGGTTTCATACTACGTTTATTCACGATCACCAGCTTTGCATTTTCCACTTCCAGAATAGGCATTCCGTAAATAGGGCTGGCAGGATCGTTTTTAGCGGCAGGGTTAACGACATCATTGGCCCCCAGTACCAGTACAGCATCGGTAGTAGGCATTTCAGCGTTGGCGTCTTCCATCTCCAACAGTTTCTCATACGGCACGTCTGCCTCCGCCAATAGCACGTTCATATGGCCGGGCATACGGCCCGCCACCGGATGGATAGCATATTTCACCACCACCCCTTTATCTTCCAATAGTTTTTCCAACTCATGACAAGCATGCTGTGCCTGCGCCACGGCGAGGCCATAACCCGGAACGATCATCACTTTGCTGGCATACGCCATCACCACTGCCGCATCAGACAAACTGATTTCCTTGTAGCTGCCCTGTTCCTTGCCACCTGCCGCCGCTGCGGCGCCACCACCGCCAAAAGAACCGATCAGCACATTTTTCAGGGAGCGGTTCATTGCCTGGCACATCAGAATAGTCAGGATAGTGCCCGCAGATCCCACCAGGATACCACCAGTGAGCATCACCGGGTTGTTGTACAGGAAACCGCCACAGGCTGCGGCTACACCTGTAAATGAGTTGAGCAGGGATATCACCACCGGCATATCCGCACCACCAATCGGCAGTACGAACAGGATGCCATATATCAGGGCACAAACCAGTATGAGATAAAACAATAATTGAAAGCTAAGCTGTGAATGATCAGCATCAGGTTTCAGCATCGCTTCCACATGCTGATTAACGGTTAACACCATCACTGCAGCACCTATCACCACAATTGCCATGACCACCAGGTTTACGATATGTTGTCCTTTGAAAGCAAAATCACGAATACGGCCATTGAGTTTTCCCCAGGCCACCACGCTGCCGGCAAAGGAAACAGCGCCAATGATCAATCCTAACAGGATAATCAGTAAATGCCCGCGCACATCAGGGTTAAGGTTTACGGACAAATTATTGACCTCGCCTCCCCCGGACTGAAGGAGCACTTGCAGCTGCGCCATCACCTGTTCCCCGGCTGAAGTAATTACCTCCCGGGCATCAAAGCGGGAATGTACCAGATGATCAAACTCCACTACCGATATCAGGGCAGCGCAGGCGCCTCCCATACCGTTGAACATGCTCACCATTTCGGGCATGGCCGTCATCTTTACTTTTTTGGCAGCCATTACACCGATGATGCTGCCTATCAGGAGGCCGGCAGCTATCCAGCCGTAGTTATGCAGATGTTTTCCTTCAGATTTGTAGAGAAAGATAGTGCCCACAATAGCGAGCGCCATACCGGCTGCCGCCACCAGATTGCCTTTGCGGGCAGTATCCGGCTTACTGAGCATTTTCAGGCCAAGGATAAACGTAACAGAGCCGATCAGGTAGATGATGGATAGTACACTGAGTCCCATAAACATTGCGCTTTAAACCGTTATTTCTTTTTCTTTTTGAACATCTCCAGCATACGGTCTGTTACCACAAAACCGCCTACCACATTGACCGTACCCAGAATTACCGCCAGGAAGCCCAGAACCAGTGCGAGATAATTGTCTTTCTCCGCCTGACCCATCACGATGATCGCACCGATGATCACCACTCCGTGAATAGCGTTAGCGCCGCTCATCAGCGGCGTGTGCAATACGGAAGGCACCCGTGAAATCACCTCCACTCCGAGGAAAATGGAGAGGATCACGATATAGATCAGCTCTATATGTTGTTGAAAAAAAGATAGAATATGTTCCATGCTTGCGGTATTTGATTAGTCGGTACAGTCCGGTGTCATCAGCCTTGTACGCTGCTGGTGGCCGGTTTCGCGCTTTTCAGGCGCTCATGAACGATTTCACCGTTGTGGGTGATGCAGGCGCCCCGCACAATGTCATCCTCAAAATTCAACTGCAGGTTTCCCTCTTTGGTCAATATGAGTTTCAGAAAGTTGAAAACGTTTTTAGCGTATAGTTTGCTGGCATCTGCCGGCATGGAGGCGGCAAGGTTGGAATCTCCGATGATGGTGACACCTTGATAGAGCACCGTTTCATTGTTCCTGGTAAGGGCGGTGTTACCACCGGTAGCGGCAGCCATGTCTACAATAACAGCGCCGCTGCGCATCTGGTCCAGCATAGGTTGTGTGACCAGCACCGGCGCTTTTTTACCTGGTATCTGGGCGGTGGTGATCACTATATCTGCCTTGGCAATACTTTCGGCGATTTTAGCCTGTTGTTTCTGTTGATAGTCTTCACTTTGTTCTACCGCATAACCACCGGCAGCAGAGGCATCAGCGGCGCCGTCCACTTCCACGAAGCGGGCGCCAAGGCTCATCACCTCTTCTTTTACCGCGGGGCGGGTGTCAAACACTTCTACCACGGCACCCAGCCTTCTGGCGGTGGCAATGGCCTGGAGACCGGCCACACCGGCACCCAGTATCAGCACTTTGGCCGGTGCAATACTGCCCGCGGCCGTCATAAACATGGGGAAATAACGGGAATAGGTATACGCTGCCAGCAGCACCGCTTTGTACCCGGCAATATTGGCCTGGGAACTAAGCACGTCCATCACCTGCGCCCTGGTGGTGCGGGGAATGGCATCGAGGCTCAGTGCCGTAATCTGTTGGGTGGCCCAAAACTCCACCTCTTCAGGACGGAAGAGCGGCTGTAATACGCCCAGGATCACCTTCCCGGCGGGTATCTGCGCCGCCAGCTCTCGTGGGGGTGGCTGTAGTGTAAAAATGATATCAGATTGGGAAAGAATGTCCGCGGCAGTTTTAATCTGCGCACCCGCCTGCATATAGGCGTCATCGTTATAGAAAGCCTGTGCGCCGGCACCCTGCTCCACCCACACGGTTACCGACATCTGCTGCAGCTGTTTCACGATTTCAGGCGTGAGGGACACCCGGCTTTCGCCATTGTTTTCTTTTAAAATTCCTGCAATCATCTGGTGGAAGTTTATAATGGAATTTAAACAAAAAAAACGGCAACTACGAAACAATCATTGATTAATTTTTCTTCAGCTTATCTGCCAGCGATGCGGCATGCTGTATCAGTGCAGGTAAAGCCACTCCCTGCACAAAATTGCTCCGCAGCAATATGCCGGGATAATTATGCTCCATAGCAGCAACGGCACTGCGCAACTTTGCATGTCCGATATTCAGTTGCGGGATCGCCTTTTGTATAAAACTGAAATGCTGCATCACAGGAGCAGCCGTCAGCCCCAGCAGGGAACGGATTTCTTTGATCACGGTTTCCTGGAGCTGCGCCGTTCCCAGCTCATCGAAATAATGCTCCTGGCGGGAACCACCGGTAAATACGGTCAGCAGTAACTTTCCGTCTGGTGCTTTATGAGGGAAGATGGCTGAATTGCAGATAGCCCCGAGGAAATGCAGTTTTTCTGCATGCGGCACGAGGAAACCAAAGCCTTCCAGTGGTTGAGGCAGGGCTTTGGCATCGAAACCCAAATGCAGTACGCCCATACGTGGATAATACACCTGTTGCAGCAAAGCGGCCAGTCCCTCGTCCAGCCCCGCGAGCTGCCGCCCGGCGGTATAAGCCGGCGTAGTCAGGATGATACGGTCTGCTTCCAGCACGGCCTCACGGCCCTGCTCTTCGGTTATCACCTGGTAACCGCCAACGGCGGAAACTACTATATTTTTTACGGTACACTGAAAACGTACCGGTGTTTGCAACTTTTCCTGCAAGCGCCTGGTCAGCGTTTGATTGCCACCAGCCAGACTGATGATCTTACGGCCCGCCATCACGCCCTTTTCTTTCATAAGGCCTTTGGTGACGCTGCCATACTCCCTTTCCCAGCGCGGCAAAGCGGGCAATACCTCGCCAATGCTCATCAGGTCGGGGTTACCGGCATAAATACCGGATAATATCGGGTCGAATAAATAATCGGCTATTTCTTTGTTGAACCGGCGCTCCACAAAATGCGTCACCGTCTCTTCCCCTTGTACCGGTGCGGGTTTACGGAAACGTTCGGTAAACAGGCGCCATTTGCTGCCGCGGCTGATATAATCAGAACCCATGATCTTGAACGGGTGAGGCGACACAGCATGCAACCGGTTGTTTCTCACCAGAAAGCGGTTCTTACTGGCAGCGGCGGCAGGCAGTATCTCCTGCTCCAGCCCGATTTCCTGCAGGAACGCCATCGTTTCCGGCGTAGCGGCAATGGTATTCGGACCGGCGTCCAGTTCAAAACCTTCCTTGTTGAATGACTGTATCACACCGCCGCTATGACCGGCTGCTTCCAGCACCTGATAAGGTATGCCTCTTTTTTGCAGCTCATAGGCGATGCTCAGGCCGGAAATACCGGCCCCGATGATCAAAACGGGTTTCTGTGGCATATGGAACAAGATTATACGGTTTCCGCTTGCATGATCTGGTTGCAGTACTTAACGATAGCATTGACCCACATCGGATGTACATTCAGACAGGGGATCATAGTAAAACTGTCGCCACCATTGTTCATGAACGAATGTTTTCCTTCTACTGCAATTTCTTCCAGTGTTTCCAGGCAGTCAGATACAAATGCCGGGCATACTACCAGCAGCTTTTTCTTTCCTTCTTTAGGCAATGTCTCCAATAGACCGGCTGTATAAGGTTTCAGCCATTCTTCCCTGCCCAGGCGCGACTGGAAAGAGATACCCCATTTTTCGCGGGGCAGGCCCAGTTTAGCGGCTACCAGTTCCGCCGTAATCGTCACCTGGTGCCGGTAACAATACTGATGCGCCGCCGATTTCACATGACAGCAGTCTGTTACCTTCATACAATGATGACCCGTAACATCGCCTTTGTGGATATGCCGTTCCGGTACGCCGTGGTAGCTGAACAGCACATAATCATGCTGCTGTTGCAGGAATGGGCGCATACTCTCTGCTACGGCATCGATGTAGGCAGGCTCATCATAGAAAGGAGGAATGATCGAGAGTCTGAACTTGTATTTTTTCTTTTTGTAGATTTCTTTCGCATACTCCGCCGCTGTTTCATAAGAAGACATGGCATAATGCGGATATAAAGGCAACACGATCACCTCTTTCAGTTGCGGGTTCTTTTTCAGCAGATTGTCAAACGCTACTTCCGGATGCGGATTACCGTAACGCATCGCTATTTCCACCGGCACGTCCATATCATGCTGCACAGCCGCCTGTAATTGTTTTGTCAGTACGATCAACGGAGAACCATCTTCCCACCAGATAGAGGAATAAGCTTCGGCAGACTTCTCAGCACGGCGCGGAACAATGATCCCTTCTATCAGTATTTTACGGAACAGCCATGGATAATCAATCACACGCTTGTCCATCAGAAACTCCAGCAGATAACGTTTTACATCAGGAACTGCCGTGCTATCGGGCGACCCCAGGTTCATCAGAATAATGCCAACTTCAGATTTAGATACCATGTGCTTTATAAATTGCTGCAAAAGTAAATAACAAATCCACACAAAATGCTTTTTCAGAAAGGGGCCTGTAAGCCATGCTCCCGGCTCAAATGTCATGTGTTTGTAATGAATACGGTGGTATTTTTCGTATATTCGTGCCTCCATCCGCCACAGTACCCGAAGCATGCAAAACCTGATAAAAATCATTTTTTCATCGTACTGAACACCAGTAGGAGAAATGACACACTAATGACAGCCTAAACCCTTTGTTTGCGGCGTATCCAAGTATTTTTGCAGCCGGAAGCTTATTCAAGAACATGCAGGTCAGTCACTCAAAAGAAATAGCAAATTTTCATATCGTTGGGATCAACTATAAGAAAACAGACGCTGCTATCAGGGGATTATACGCCATTAATCAGGCCCAATACCAACAACTCCTGGAGCATGCCAGGACTGTGCAATTAGATGATCTCTTTGTACTCTCCACTTGTAACAGAACCGAGATATACGGGTTCGCCAATACACCTGGCGATCTGTTAAATCTGTTGTCCCGCGAAACAAACGGCGATCGTGTACAGCTGGAAGAACTGGCGTACATCAAATCCGGTGAAGAAGCCATTCGTCATCTGTACCAGGTAGGCACCGGCCTTGATTCCCAGATCCTTGGTGATTATGAGATTGTCGGCCAGATACGCATTGCTGCCAGATTTGCTAAAGCACATCAATGCCTCGGCAGTTTCCTCGAAAGGCTGGTCAACAGCGTATTACAAGTCTCCAAACTGATCAAGACGGAAACCGGCCTTAGCAAAGGCACCGTATCAGTGGCATTCGCTACGGTACGCCTGCTCGAACGCCGGTGCCCGGACATCCGTGATAAAAAAATTGTGCTGGTAGGTGTAGGCAAAATAGGCCGTAACACCTGCAAGAACATGATAGAATACCTCGGCGTAAAAGAGGTAACCCTCATCAACCGCACCCTTCAGGTGGCGGCTGATTTTGCCGATCAACACGGACTGCGTTACGCGCCCTATGAAAATATGGTCGCTGAAATGCAGGCTGCCGATGTGGTGCTCGTTGCCTCCAACGCTCCCGAACCGACCGTACTGGCATCCCATTTCCATCAGTCTTCTCCAAAACTGATCGTCGACCTCTCCATTCCTTTCAACGTGGAATCAGCCGTAGGCGATCTGGAACATGTCTCCCTGATCAACGTCGACGAGCTGTCGAAAGTACAGGACGAAACCCTGCAAAACAGGCTGGGTGAAGTTCCCAAGGCCCTCTCCATTATCGAGGAGCATATGGCGGAATTCCTGTACTGGTACAAAATGCGCAAACATGCCGTTGTACTCAAAGCGGTAAAAGACAAACTGCAGGAGATACATACCCGCGAAATACAACAACAGAAAAACGGCTCCGGTTATAAAGTGGAAGACATGGAACAAGTATCTTCCCGTATTATTCAGAAAATGATCAATCTCATGGCAGGCAAGGTCCGCAAGGAAACCGACAAAAGCGACCTGTATATCGCCATGATCAACGATATTTTTGAGACAGGCGTCAAGCAGGACTAATCATCATGGACAAAATTATCAGGATAGGCACAAGAGAAAGCCAGCTGGCCTTATGGCAGGCTCACCAGGTTAATGACCTGCTCACTGCACAGGGCTATAAAACAACGCTGGTGCCCATCAAAAGCGAAGGCGATATCGATCTCGTTACACCACTGTACGAAATCGGTGTACAGGGCATCTTCACCAAAAGCCTCGACCTGGCACTATTGAACAACCGCATCGACATTGCTGTTCATTCTTTCAAAGATGTGCCCACACAGCTACCGCAACAAATCATACAGGCAGCCGTATTAAAGCGCGGACCGGTAAAAGATCTGCTGGTATATAAAAACGATACGTCTTTCCTCGATCAGCCGGACTATGTGGCCAACATCGCCACCAGCAGCGTACGCCGCAAAGCACAGTGGCTGCGGAAATACCCGCAACACCAGCTGCACAACCTGCGTGGCAACGTCAACACCCGCCTGCAAAAACTTGCAGCTGAAAACTGGGACGGCGCCATCTTCGCTGTGGCCGGACTGGAACGGATCAACGTACGCCCTTCCAACTCCATCGATCTCGACTGGATGCTGCCAGCTCCCGCACAAGGCGCTGTAGTGGCCGTATGCCGCGAAGATGATACGCTCTGCCGCGAAGCCTGTGCCGCCTTTAATGATGCGGAAACAGCCCTGGCCACTCATATTGAACGCGAATTCCTGCGTACCCTGATGGGCGGATGCACCACCCCTATCAGCGCGTACGCTCATATACATAACAATACCGTACACTTCAGCGGAGAACTATGCAGCCTCGATGGCTCCCGGTTCTTCAGCATCAGCCGCGAAGTACCGCTGGAACAGGCACAACACCTGGGCCGATCCGCAGCGGAAGAAATCATGGCCCAGGGTGGCGCTGAAGTAGTAGCTGAAATCAGAAATGCCCGATAATGCCAAATACCGTGTACTGTGTACCAGGCCCTTGTCTGGCAACCTGATCACCGAAGCGGGTGAACAGGGCATTGCTATTGATGTACAGGATTTTATCCAGATAAAACCGCTGATCAACAATGACCTGCTGGGCGATGAAAATATGATGCGCATATTCGGTCATGACACCGATACACCGCTTGTCTTTACCAGCGCACATGCTGTAAG
The DNA here is from genome assembly GCF_012927205.1 of Chitinophaga fulva. Lineage (GTDB taxonomy): Bacteria > Bacteroidota > Bacteroidia > Chitinophagales > Chitinophagaceae > Chitinophaga > Chitinophaga fulva. Next base: position 788,319 of record NZ_JABBGC010000004.1, on the reverse strand, counting down.
GGTTTTCACAAAATACTACCTTCATCAGTACGCTACTTTTTATATCATCGCCAATCCCATTTGTTGTATAGACGGCAACACAAAAAAACTGCTTCAACAAAAACTGCCCAATAATAAAATACTGGCTGAAGCCTCCTATGGCAAAGACCTTGCAGCCGCTATCATTGCACTGGGCAATATAAACGAAGTACATTTCTTCTGTGGCAACCAGCGCAGGGATGAATTGCCGCGAAGCCTACGGGATGCAGGCATCACAGTCAACGAATATGTGATCTACGAAAACATCCCCACCCCCACCTTGGTGGCCGATGAATACGATGGCATCCTGTTTTTCAGTCCCAGCGCGGTAAAAAGCTACTTTTCCGCCAACAGGCTGCCGCTGAAAACCGTTTGTTTTGCGATTGGCAGAACAACCGCCACCCTGCTGAGGGAATATACCGATAACAAAATCATCATGTCGCCCGCTACCGGGGAAGACTACATGGTGAAAACAGCTATATTTTACTTTAACAACATTAATTGCTACGAATGAGCGCATTGAAGAATGATTTATTGCTGAAGGCCCTTAGAGGCGAAACTGTTTCCCGCACACCCGTATGGATGATGCGTCAGGCAGGCCGCTATTTACCGGATTATATCAAACTGCGTGATAAATATAGCTTCTTTGAACGCTGCGAAAATCCTGAACTGGCCACTGAAATCACCGTGATGCCGGTGGACCAGGTAGGTGTTGACGCCGCCATTATTTTCTCCGACATCCTCGTGGTGCCGCAGGCAATGGGCATGGAAGTACAGCTGGTAGAGAAAGTAGGCCCCCTGCTGCCACAACCGGTAAAAAGCGCACAAGACCTTCAACGTTTATGCGTTCCCGATGTACACGAAAGACTGCATTATGTATTCGATGCCCTGAAGCTTACCAAACAAACCCTCGCCGGCCGCGTGCCGCTGATCGGTTTCGCCGGCGCTCCATGGACATTGCTCTGTTATATGGTACAAGGCAAAGGCTCCAAAACCTTTGATGAAGCCAAAGCCTTCTGCTATCAGCAACCTGCCGTAGCGCATCAGCTGCTGCAGATGATCACCGATACTTCCATCGCCTACCTGAAAGCACAGGTAGCTGCCGGTGCAGACACTGTACAGGTATTCGATTCCTGGGGTGGCCTGCTCAGTCCGCAGGACTTTGAAGTGTTCTCCCTGCAATACATCCGCCAGATCGTAGCAGCGATGAAAGATGTTTGCCCGACCATCGTATTTGCCAAAGGCGCCTGGTTCGCGCTCGAAGACATGGCTGCCACCGGCGCCCATGGCCTCGGCATCGACTGGTGCATCAAACCGGAACTGGCGCGCCAGTTTGCCGGCAGCAACATCACCCTGCAGGGCAATTTCGATCCGGCTAAACTGCTGGCGCCCATCCCTGAAATTGAAAAATCAGTGAAGGAAATGCTGAAAGGCTTCGGCCGCCAGCGTTATATCGCCAACCTCGGCCACGGCATCCTGCCTAATGTACCGGTAGATCATGCCAAAGCATTTGTTGAAACTGTTAAAGCACACGGCTAAACATACCATGAGCATCAAAAACGAATTCATCGCCTTTATACGGGACCTGCAGGATGAAATTTGCAGCGCCTTTGAAAAAATAGATGGCAAAGCCACCTTCCGGGAAGACCACTGGGAACGCCCCGGCGGCGGTGGCGGCCGCTCCCGCGTGATCGCCGATGGCAACGTGTTTGAAAAAGGCGGCGTCAGCACCTCCGTGGTACATGGCGACCTGCCCGAAGTAATGGCGCAACAGTTTGGTGTCAGCAACAGCAAGTTCATGGCCTGCGGCATCTCCCTGGTGATCCATCCGCTCAACCCGTTCGTGCCCACCGTACACGCCAACTTCCGCTACTTCGAATTATACGACCACGAAGGACAACTGAAAGACAGCTGGTTTGGCGGCGGCGCCGACCTCACGCCGTACTATCTCGAAGAGAAAGACGGCAGCCACTTCCACCGCACTTTCAAAGAGGCCTGCGATGCCTTTGGCACAGACCTCTACCCAAAATACAAACAACATTGCGATGAGTATTTCGTAAATAAACACCGCAATAACGAAGCCCGCGGCATCGGCGGTATCTTTTACGATTACCTCCGTCCCAATGCGGAAAAAACAGCCGAAGACCTCTTCGCCTTCTCCAAAGCCAATGGCAACGCTTTCCTGAAAGCATACCTGCCCATTGTGGAGAAAACCAAAGACATCCCCTATACAGATGCTCACAGAAGCTGGCAGGCGTATAGACGTGGACGTTATGTGGAATTCAATCTTATCCACGACCGCGGCACTTTGTTCGGACTGAAAACCAATGGCCGTACCGAGTCCATCCTCATGAGCCTTCCGCCCGTAGCCCGCTGGGAATACGATTTCCATCCGGCGCCCGGAAGCCAGGAGGCACAACTGGTGGAATGGCTGAAACCGCGCGACTGGATTAATATGCAGGACAACGGATGATCCACTATCATCTCAAAATAACAAACACAAAAACTTACCTAAGATGATCAGAAGAAACAGAATCATGAGAGTATCCCCTGCCATTCGTGCAATGGTAGCAGAAACAATATTGCGGCCGAGCGATTTCATCGCCCCACTGTTTGTAACTGAAGGAGAAAATGTGCAGGAAGAGATCAGCTCGATGCCCGGCTATTTCCGGTATTCACTGGACCTCACCATCAGAGAGGCCAAAGAATTATGGAGCCTCGGCATCAAAAGTGTATTGCTTTTTGTGAAAGCACCCGATAGCGTTAAAGATAACAAAGGTACCGAAGCGGTTAATCCCAATGGATTAATGCAACGTGCTATCCGCGGCATCAAAGATGCTGTTCCCGATATGGTGGTTATGACAGACGTAGCGCTGGACCCTTACTCCTCCTACGGTCATGATGGCATTGTGGATGGCATCGAAATCGTGAACGACCCCACCGTGGAAGTACTGGCCCGCATGAGCCTCAGCCATGCACAGGCCGGCGCCGACTTCGTAGCTCCCAGCGATATGATGGACGGCCGTATCCTTGCCATCCGCAATATCCTCGAACAAAATGGTTTCGACAAAACAGGTATCATGGCCTACAGCGCCAAATATGCCTCCTGCTTCTACGGTCCTTTCCGCGATGCGCTGGACTCCGCTCCCGGCTTCGGCGACAAAAAGACCTATCAGATGGACTACGCCAATTCCCGCGAAGCTATCAAGGAAACCCTGATGGACATTGAAGAAGGCGCCGATATCGTGATGGTAAAACCAGCCATGGCTTACCTCGATATCATGCGCATCATCAAAGACCGTACGACCGTTCCTGTTAGTGCTTATCATGTAAGCGGCGAATACGCCATGATCAAAGCAGCAGCAGCCAACGGCTGGCTCGACGAGAACAAGGCTATCCTGGAAAGCATGACCAGCATTAAACGTGCCGGTGCCGACCTGATCGCCACTTATTTCGCTAAAGACGCAGTAAGACTGCTGAATGCTTAATTCAGTATCTTGCAATAAGAAAATAAAAAAATAACTAAATAAAACAGTTTCCTTTCATGTACAGCTACAGCAAAAGTGAAATGTTATTCGGGAAAGCCAAAGAGGTCATCCCCGGCGGCGTAAACTCCCCCGTGCGTGCATTCAAAAGCGTAGGTGGTGTACCGGTATTCATGCAACGCGCCCAGGGTCCCTTCATGTATGATGTGGACGGCAACAGGTATATTGACTATATCAATTCCTGGGGCCCTATGATCCTCGGGCACGCCTATGAACCGGTGGTAAAAGCCATCCAGGAATATGCCGCCTTCTCCACTTCCTTTGGCGCGCCTACAGAACTGGAAATAAAAATTGCGGAGCTCATTGTGAGCATGGTCCCCAATATCGACATGGTCCGTATGGTGAACTCCGGTACCGAAGCCTGTATGACCGCCCTCCGGCTGGCCCGTGGCTATACCGGCCGCAATAAGTTCATCAAATTTGAAGGTTGCTACCATGGACATGCGGATGCATTCCTGGTAAGCGCCGGCAGCGGCGTGGCAACGCTTGGTATCCAGTCCGTTCCCGGTGTAACCGCCACCGTTGCGGATGACACCCTGACCGCACCCTATAATAATCTTCCTGCGGTAGAACAGCTGATCGCCGATAATCCGGAGCAGATCGCTGCCATCATCGTGGAACCAGTAGCTGGTAACATGGGCTGTATCCTGCCCCAGCCGGGCTTCCTCGAAGGGCTGCGCCAGCTCTGCGATGCCAACGGTATCCTGCTCATTTTTGATGAAGTGATGACCGGCTTCCGCCTCGCCCGTGGTGGCGCACAGGAACTGTTCGGTATCCGTGCTGATCTCGTTACTTTCGGTAAAATCATTGGCGCCGGCATGCCTGTAGGCGCCGTGGCAGGTCCCAAAGCTATCATGGAAAACCTGGCGCCCGCCGGAAAAGTATATCAGGCAGGTACCCTGAGCGGTAACCCTATCGCCATGATCGCCGGCTATACGCTGTTGCAAACACTGAATGAAAATCCGGTGATCTACCAGCAGCTGCAGGAGAAAGCCGATTACCTGGTCAACGGCCTCCGGGAAGCTTTTGGCGCATCCGGCAGCGTTTATCAGATCAATACCCTGGGCTCTATGCTCAGCGTACACTTTACCGAATATCCGATTATTGACTTCACTAGCGCCTCCGCTGCCAATAACGAATTATTCCGGCGCTTCTTCCATGCCATGCTCGAACGCGGCGTATACCTGCCGCCATCAGCGTTTGAAAGCTGGTTTATGTGTAACGCGCTGACCACAGAAGAACTCGATGCCACCATACAGGCCGCCAAAGCCGCTATGCAGGCAATCAAACAATAGTTAACAATTAAATCCTGTGCAGAGTGGGAGGGTTGGCTTACGCCAACCCTTTTTTTATGCTGTTTTCAAAAAGGTAACATACCGATTATCAAATAACCAAATAAGCATATCAAAAAATAGGACTATTTTTGCCCCCGATGAGCATGCCGTCACACATACTCAAACGTTGGATGTTTGTTTGTCTGCTGATGATAACACAGCTGACAGCAAGCGTGCTGCCCTCGTTGGCAGCGCACAAACACCTGTTGTTTGAACAGATCCACCGGCAGGCGGCCCTGGAAGATTCTCTGGAGGATCTCGCCGCCAAGCTGCCTCCTCAACTGGAAGCAGATGATGTCGAAGATGATCACGAGTGTATACATGCCACCAAACACCGCCGTAAAACGCGGTACTACCTCAGCGCTTCTTCCCAACAGTTCAGTATCGCCACCCGTGTGGCTTATATAGAGGGCGGTAACCTCTCTCAATATTGTCTTATCAAAGAAAATTTGCCCGGCGAATATGGCCGGCAAAAGGCTTTTTTACCCGCCTACTACAGTTTCCTCTTCCGGTTTACTCCATTCTGAGTACCTGTTTCCTTTCGTTTTTTACTGTTTTTCTTTTTTTATTTTTTAGGGAGATGACAACCATCGCCGCTATTGACGCGGAATGAGCCTTCCTATGTGTTGAACTAAACTTTCCGGCTTCCACCGGAAACAATACTGTTATATCTATGCGTCAAAATACAGGGATTTATGCTTCGCTGCTCGCGTTGTTCGTGGCAGGCTGCATTACCAAAGGAGAAAGTACCGGAAACGAAGAACTGAAATCGTTGCCTGTTACCAGTCTTATGGTAAAGGACACTATACTGCACCGTACATATGTTACCGATATACAAGCTGTTCAGAACGTGGAAATACGTGCCCGCGTGAGTGGTTTTCTGGATAAAATTTATGTGGATGAAGGACAGGAAGTGAAAAAAGGACAGCTGCTGTTTGGCATCAACGATGCGGAATACAGTGCAGAACTGACCAAAGCAAAAGCAGTCCTCAGCAACATGGTAGCGGAAGCAAAATCAGCTTCGCTGGAGCTGGAACGGGTGAAAATGCTGGTAGAGAAAAAAGTCATTGCTGCTTCTGAGCTGGAAGTGGCCAAGGCACGCCTTGCTGCGGCCCAGGCTAAAATAGATGAAGCCCGCTCAGCAGAAAGCAACGCCGCCATGCGCCTCTCCTACACCAGTATCCGCGCGCCTTTCGATGGCATCATCGACCGTATACCACTGAAAAAAGGAAGCCTTATCAATGAAGGCGCCCTGCTGACCACCGTGTCAGACACCCGTGAGGTATACGCTTATTTCAACGTATCTGAAACAGAATATCTCCAATACAGCAAAGCCATCGCCAAAGGCGACAACAGCTACAACCAGGTACAGCTGGTACTCGCTGATGGCAGTGATTATCCGAACGTCGGCAAAATCGAAACCATGGAAAGCGAATTTGAAGAGAACACCGGTTCCATCGCTTTCCGCGCCCGCTTTTCCAATCCCGCCAAGCTCCTGAAACATGGCGCCAGCGGTAAAGTGCGGCTCACAACAGAAATGGACAGCGCTATCATCATCCCGCAAAAAGCGGTGTTTGAAATGCAAGACAAAAACTATGTCTTCGTGGTAGACGCCTCCAACAAGGTAACGATGCGGAATTTCGTTCCGCAGGCCCGGTTCTCTCATTTCTACATCGTAAAATCCGGTCTGAAACCCGGTGAACGCATCGTATGCGAAGGCGTGCGCAACATCCGCGACGGCGTACAGATCGCCCCCCGCACGGTGCCGATGGACAGTCTGCTGAGAATATAAATCACCCTGCTTATTAGCTGAAAAAGAGAGATCAATGTTTGAAATATTTATCAAAAGGCCGGTGTTGTCACTGGTCATATCGCTTATTATCACACTGGTAGGCCTGCTGGCGCTTTTCACGTTGCCCGTCACCCAGTTCCCCGATATCGTGCCTCCCTCGGTAACCGTAACGGCCAAATATACCGGCGCCAATGCCGAAGTATCGGCCAAAGCCGTGTCCACACAGCTGGAACGTGCTATCAACGGGGTCCCGGGCATGACTTACATGTCGTCTGTTTCCAGTAACGATGGTATCACCGTTATCCAGATATTTTTCCAGGTAGGAGTTGATCCCGACCAGGCTGCCGTAAACGTGCAGAACAGGGTGGCCACCGTGATCGACGAATTACCCGAAGAGGTGATCAAAGCCGGTGTTACCACTGAAAAAGAAGTGAACAGTATGCTGCTGTATCTCAACGTGATGAGTGAAGACACCTCACTGGATGAACAGTTCATCTACAACTTCGCCGATATCAGCGTATTGCAGGAGCTGAAACGTATTGACGGTGTAGGCCGCGCCGAAATCATGGGCGCCAAGGAATACGCCATGCGTATATGGCTGAAGCCAGACCGCATGCTGGCCTATAACGTATCTTCCGATGAAGTCATCGACGCTATCCGCAAACAAAACATCGAAGCCGCTCCCGGTAAAACCGGTGAAAGCTCTGATAAAAATCCCCTCTTGCTGCAATATGTGCTCCGCTATACCGGCAAGTTCTTTGAACCGGAACAATACAAGCAGATCGTACTGAGAGCCGGCGCCGATGGATCGGTGCTCCACCTCAAAGATGTGGCAGACGTGGAATTTGGCTCGCTCACCTATAGCATGGTGTCTAAAACAGATGGTAAACCCTCTGCATCCATCATGCTCAAACAGCGGCCCGGCTCCAATGCCCGCGAGGTGATCAACAACGTGAAGAAAAAGATGGAAGAGATGAAAAACACCTCTTTCCCGCCCGGCATGACCTACAACTTCAACTACGACGTGTCCCGCTTCCTCGATGCCTCTATCCATGAAGTGGTACGCACCCTCTTTGAAGCATTCCTGCTTGTGTTTATCGTCGTGTTCATCTTCCTGCAGGATTTCCGGTCCACGCTGATCCCCGCGCTGGCCGTACCGGTGGCGCTGATCGGTACGCTCGCCTTCATGCAGATGATGGGCTTTTCCATCAACCTGCTCACCCTCTTCGCCCTGGTACTGGCCATCGGTATTGTGGTAGACAACGCCATCGTGGTGGTGGAAGCGGTGCACGTAAAAATGAGTGAAGACCATCTCCCGCCCATGGAGGCTACCATTGCCGCCATGAGGGAAATCAGCGGCGCACTGGTGGCCATCACCCTGGTGATGTCGGCCGTGTTTATACCAGTGGCCTTCCTCTCCGGACCAGTGGGCGTGTTCTACCGCCAGTTCTCCCTCACCCTCGCCATCTCCATCGTGATATCAGGTATCAACGCGGTAACGTTAACGCCTGCACTCTGTGCTATCATGCTCAAAGACACCCATGGCCAGCCACGTAAAAAGAACCTGTTGCAACGTTTCTTCAACGGCTTCAACAAAGGATATAGTGCTACGGAAAACAAATATGCCAAACTGGTGAGCTTCATCGCCGGCCGCAAGCTCATCACGCTGATTGCGCTCGCCGGCTTCTTTGTGGCCACCTGGGGCGCCAGCGCCATCCTGCCTTCCGGCTTTATCCCCACAGAAGACCAGGGCATGATCTATGTCAACGTGACCGCACCTCCCGGCGCTACGGTAGAGCGTACCGAAGAAGTGCTGGACCAGATACAGGTACTCGCTTCACAGCTGGATGAAGTAGAATCCGTGTCCACCCTCGCCGGCTACAGCCTCGTGAACGAAGTAGCTGGCGCCTCCTACGGTATGGGCATGGTAAACCTCAAACCATGGGATGACCGTAAAGCCACCGTCAACGATATCATTGCCAAACTGCAAAAACTGTCAGCAGGCATTGCAGACGCCAGCATCGAATTTTTCCCGCCGCCAACAGTGCCCGGTTTCGGTAATGCCAGCGGCTTCGAGCTGCGCCTGCTGGACCGCAGCGGCAGCGGCGATCTGCGGCAAACCGCCCATATCACCAACAACTTCATCGATGCCCTGAAAAAGCGGCCCGAAATAGGCAGCGCCTTCACCAGCTTCGATGCGGAGTTCCCCCAATACCTCATTCATGTGGACCAGGGCATGGCCGCCAAAAAAGGCGTCAGCATTGAAAATGCCATGAAAAACCTGCAAACACTGATGGGCAGCTACTATGCCTCCAACTTCATCCGCTTCGGACAGATGTACAAAGTGATGGTACAGGCCGATCCCGCCTTCAGGAGCAAGCCAGACGACCTGCTGCGGCTGCATGTTAAAAACGATCGCGGAGAAATGGTGTCCTACGCTGACTTCGTCAAACTGGAACGGGTATACGGACCAGAGCAGCTTACCCGCTACAACATGTACACCGCCGCCATGATCAATGGTGACGCCGCCCCCGGCTACAGCAGCAGCCAGGCAATTGAAGCTGTACAGGAAGTGGCCGCCAAGGAACTCCCCAGAGGCTTCAGCTACGAATGGAGCGGTATGACCCGCGAACAGATCCTCTCCGGCAACCAGGCGATATACATTTTTGCGATTGTACTCGTGTTCGTATATCTGTTGCTGGCGGCTCAGTATGAGAGCTTCCTGCTGCCACTGCCGGTACTGCTCTCCCTCCCGGCTGGTATTTTCGGCGCTTTCATCTCCCTTAAACTGGTAGGACTGGAAAACAATATCTACGCACAGGTGGCGCTGGTCATGCTGGTAGGCCTGCTCGGTAAAAACGCCATCCTCATCGTGGAATTTGCCATTCTGCGCAACAAACACGGCGCTTCCGTTCTTGAAGCCGCCAAAGAGGGCGCGGTGTCCAGGCTGAGGCCCATCCTGATGACCTCCTTCGCGTTTATCGCAGGCCTGATCCCGCTGTGTATCGCTTCAGGCGCAGGCGCCATGGGCAATAGGTCCATTGGTACCGCTGCTGCCGGCGGTATGCTGATAGGCACCATCTTCGGTGTCATTATCATCCCCGGCCTCTATGTGCTGTTTGCGTCCATGATTCCGAAAAAGAAAGTTGAACTGAAAGCTTACACCAATGAATAAACGAATATATCAATATGCGCTGGGCGCCTGTCTGTTGACAGGTGCCGGCGCCTGCACCACGCAGAAAGAACTGCAGCTGCCGGAACGTATATCCACTACCGTTACCACTGCACCGGCTGCTGACACCATATCACTGGCAAGCTTTGACCGTATCTTCCAGGACCGGTACCTGAAAAACCTGGTAGACAGCGCGCTGCTAAATAACTACGACCTGCTGGCCGCCTCCCGCCGCATCTCCGCCGCACAGGCCAACCTGATGATGGCCCGGAATGCATGGCTGCCTTCTGTCAACCTCTCGTTGACAGCCGGGGTAGACCACTTTGCAGATTATACCATGACCGGGGTGGGTAACTTCGATACCAACAAATCACCCAACATCAACGATGATCAACGTGTATCCGATCCCACTCCTGAGTACTTTGCCGGTATCAGAAGTTCCTGGGAGATAGATATCTGGGGGAAACTGAAACAGCAACGGCACGCCACCATGGCCCGTTTCCTTGCCACAAGCGAGGCACGCCGCCTGCTTACCACACAAATTGTGGCAGGCATTACCGGCCTTTATTACGAGCTGCTGGCGATGGACAACGAACTCGTGATCATACACCGCAACATCAAGCTACAGGAAGCAGCCGTAGCCACAGTACATATACAGAAAGACGCCGGGCGCGCTACTGAACTGGCCGTACAACAGTTCACCGCACAGCTGCTGAGCACCCAGGCACTGGAATTTGGCGTAAAACAGGAAATCGCTTCCATCGAAAATCAGCTCAATGCCCTGATGGGCAGGCTGCCACAACATATTGAGCGCAGCGCCGTATCAGATCTGGTGGATACCACCAACCGGCCTCCTGCTGTTCCTTCCGGTATCCCGGCCAATCTGTTGTTGCACCGTCCGGATATCCAACGGGCCGAACTGGAGCTCAGCGCTACCAAGGCCGATGTAAAAGCCGCCAGGGCCGCTTTTTTCCCGGGGCTCACCATTACGCCTTATGCCGGCTTTAATGCCTTCAAGGCAGGGCTGCTGTTTAAAACACCCGCCTCCATGGCCTGGGGCGCACTGGGAAGTATCACAGCTCCCATCTTCAATAAAAAACAGTTGAAGGCCCAGTACAATATCTCTACCGCTAATGCCTATACGGCATTTTATGAATACCAGCAGGCCATTGTGAATGGCTACCAGGAAGTGGCCACCGCGCTCAACAAAGTAGAAAACCAGCAACAGGCATTTTCTCTCAAATCCAAAGAGGTACTGGTGTTGCAACAAGCCGTGTCCACTGCCAATATCCTGTTTACCACCGGATATGCCAACTACCTGGAGGTGATCACCGCCCAGAAAAGCGTACTGGAAGCAGAACTGGCGTTGGTTAACACACGGAAAGGCGTGTATCAGGGACTCGTGTCGCTGTACAGGTCTTTGGGAGGTTCCGGAGCGCGTTGATATCGGATGATTTCAGACAGATGATAAAATGAAGATTAGAATGGCGGATGGAGTATGGACTAGTGTGATGAATAAAACCTTCTTTGATGACAATGTGATATTGGTTTGACCTGGAAGGTTTTATAAGAGCGAAGCCCCTGACTGTATGGTCAGGGGCTTTTATTTTCACATCTTACCGGGATGTATTATTTCTTTTTATGAGAGAAGAGCCATCGGAAGAGATCGGGCTCCACAAACACGTTATCCCAGCTGTTATGTCCTACGCCGGGATATTCGGTGTATTTGTATTCCGCACGCAGCGATTTCAGTTTAGCATCGTATACCCGGGAGCCTTCCACTGGTACCACCCCGTCGGCGTCGCCATGGAAAATCCATACCGGCACTTTACGGGCAAAACGGCCGGCTTCTGCAACATTGCCTGCACCACAGATCGCGAACGCGGCGGCAAACAATCCCGGTCTTTGGGTGATCATATAGAAGGTGCCCATGCCACCCATGGACAGGCCGCCGATATACACTCTTTTAGTATCAATTTTCCCGGTGCCCAACAGGCTGTCCAGCAGCACGTTGAGTTCCGCTGTGGCCGGCGGTGCCGGAGTATCCAGCGGAAAATCCGCGCTGATGATCTTACCGGTACTGTCACGTTTGAAGTTCATGGGCGCCCAGGAGCTGCCGGAAGGGCATTGTGGCACGAGTACAAAGGCCGGGTACCTGGTCCGCAGGCTGTCCCGCAGGAACATGGTGCCGCCGTGCAGCAACTGCGCGTTGTTATCATACCCCCGCTCTCCGGCGCCATGCAGGAAAACGATCAGCGGGTATTTTTTATGTACGTCGTAGTTAGCTGGCGTCAGCAGGCGGTAGCGCAGGGTATCGCCATGGTGGTAATAGGTTTCATAGCTGAAAGCGTCGAGCTCCTGTGCCTGGCCCTGTAGGGCAACCAGCAGGAAGCAACAACAAAAAAACAGGTATCTGCAGTAGTTCATATGAGGAATTTGTTTCCTAATATACTACCTGCCAACCGGTATTTTTAAATTTTTTTAATATTTCAGCGTGAAATGTTGTTTCACTTTGAAGTCCTTCCGGAAGAAGACCAGCCCGATAAAAAACAGGTCGATGGTCATGGTCACCTGCGGGTGCTCCTGGATGGTATGCCAGGCCGCTTCCATGTCCGGGGTCCAATGGATATCGTCAAAAATCAGGAGGGAATATTCATGCACATGTTGCAAGCATTGTTCAAAATAGGCCAGTGTGGGCTCTTTACGGTGGTTTCCGTCGATATACACCCAGTCGGGCCGTTGTATCTGGCGGAGCACATCCGGCAGTACCGTATCAAAATTGCCCGTTACCTGTGTGATATTATCAAGGTGCAGCGCATCAAAGTTTTTGCGGGCTCTGGCGGCAATATTGGGACAACCTTCGATGGTATATACATGCGCATCGGGTACCGCTTTGGCCATATAAGCAGTAGAAAGGCCCATAGAGGTGCCTAATTCGAGCAATTGTTTCGGTTGAAGATATTGGGCCAACCGGTAAAACAACTGCCCGAATTTAGGTTGTTTAGCGGCATAACGGGTAATGTCGCTGACTTTCCGTTCGTTGCCGGAAGAAATGAGGGAACCGGCCCCCAGATCAGTGACCTGAAGGGTTTCGGTGCTGGCCAGTAGTTGTTTGCGCAGCTGTTCTATCTCGCCGAAGGCGGCATGACGGGTTTTATCCAGTAATACGTCTTCTATGAGGGAGAAAACGAAAGGGGAATGAACATCATGACGGTTTCCTGAGGTAAAATAATACCGGATGTATTTGGTAGCTAATCTGTACTGCTGCGCTAAACTCACTGACTATACGAATTTTTTAATAAATCTTTCCTTTAAGAAGGCCCCACATATGCAAACGGTGCTGTAAAGACACCCTTAACACACCAAGGCCGTAAATGGCGCTCCTTTTGAAGTTGATGCTGGATGCCTCTTCAAAATATTTGGTGGGGCAGGTTATTTCTGCAATATCGTATCCTTTCATGAAAATCTGCGAAATCATTTCATTATCAAAGACAAAGTCATCGCTGTTGGCCATGTAATTGATATTTTTCAGCACTTCTCCCGAAAAAGTACGGTAACCAGTATGGTACTCGCTCAGCTTCTGGCCAATCAGAATATTCTGCGTCAGCGTAAGCATACGGTTAAATATATATTTATACATTGGCATTCCGCCCTTCAGGGCGCCTTTGCCCAGGATACGGGAACCGAAAACAACCGGGTAGAGGTCGTTGGCGATGATACTGCACATGGCAGTGATCAGCTTAGGCGTATATTGATAATCCGGGTGAAGCATCACCACTACGTCCGCTCCCAGCTCCAGCGCCTTGTTGTAACAGGATTTCTGGTTGCCACCATACCCCTTGTTATTGTCATGGCGGATCAGGTGTTTAATCCCCAATTGTCTTCCAATTTCCAGGGTCTCGTCCTTACTGGCGTCATCTACCAGTACCACATCGTCCACGATGTCGAAAGGAATTTCCCGGAACGTCTTTTCCAATGTAAGTGCTGCGTTGTAGGCCGGTAACACAACCACTATCTTTTTGTCATTCAGCATGAAAAGTGGATCAAATTTGGGTGCAAAGGTAAGTCACCTGCTGATAATTCAAAATATATTGCTCAAATGCCCATGTGTACCACCTATCATGATTTAATTTTAACTATTATTAATTATTTATCTTTGTAGCTTGATGATTTTGGCATCATATTTTCTAAAATTTTTGTTAACAAAAAGCAAAAAGAACATGTTAAAACACCTACCAACGGAAATGAAGCATGGTAATGGCCTGGAGGCCACCTGTAATCATTCATTGCCGTTAGTACAGCCCGGAAAAAATTCCCGGACTTTCAAATGGATGAAAGTGCTGCCTGCACCCTTTATCTTTTTGTTAACCTTTCAGGCCGCACAAGCACAGGACCCGGAATTAAAAGCCATCACCTCGCCGGTCATTAAGACACAGGACACCACCATACGGAAACTGCTGGAAGAAATGCAGCGCATCACGGACAACGATAAAACGAACTCCAATGCCATCCAGGCCCTGCTGCAGGGTAAAGAGATCGATAATATGAGCAAGTACGATCTCATCAAAAATAATATCATCAACGCGAGTGAAACCTATTACCTGCTCAACAAAAAAATCATTGACCTGAAATCGCGTACTACCACCAATAACCTCGATGTATTCATTACCTCGCTCAACAACCCGGAAAGCAAGGCTTTGGGCTTCTCGCTGAGCGATCGCATCGTGGAACTGGTGGAGAAAATCATTCTGAAAAACAAATCCGATAAGGGCGAAAAAAATTCCAAGATAGTGGAGTCCACCAAATCCATTATCAACAGCCCTATCTTCCAGAGCTTCACTTCTCTGACACCACCGCTGGCCATCGCCAATTCAGTGATGAACTTCCTGCATAGTGTCAGCGTAAACAATAAACAGATCAATCAGAAGTCACTGCAGGATTTTGAAAAAGAGTTGAATAAATATGTCGTGTACTATACTGCACTGAATGATGCCAACCAGAAGTTTGAGTATGGCCTCAACTTCAACAAGGACCAGCTCAGCCTGTTGCAGGACAACCTGTTTGATCACCTGTCATTTACGGCTACTTCCCTGAAGTTCCCGGCTCCGCAAAAAGGCGCCAAGCCGCTGAGCCAGACGATGAACGAATATTTCTATGAGTTCAAAAAAGAAAAAGTAGTAGATTATTTTGGTCAGCTGGAAACGAAATACACCAAAAACAAACGCATCGATTATGAATCGTTGCTGCGGGAAAACCCCAATCTGAAAGAGGTGAACAACCAGCTGGAAGACCTGGTGCTGCAAACCAAACGCTTTGAAAATCTTTATAACGAATACTTTACCCTGCTGGACTCCTACTACTCCAAGGTGAATAATTCACTGAAGATTGCACAGGACAACGGCCTGGCCGAAAAAAATATCATCGAAAACAAACAGGCTGAATTCCGTAACCTGAAAACTGATGCCGTACAGGAAATCCAGGCATCAATCAACATACGGGAACTGTACAGCAATACCGAAAAAATTAAATATCGCTACCGTATATTCTAATTACGGATTACGGACAACGAAACATACATGAAGGGCTTTCTCATGGACAGGTTATGAAGTAACCTTTCTATAAGAAAGCCCTTCATTCGTAATTGCCTTCCTATAGATTTTATCAATATCTTTGTAGCATGACAACGGTTCAATTGGAGTACATTGTTGCGGTAGACACTTACCGGAGCTTTGTGATAGCGGCGGAAAAATGCTTTGTTACGCAGCCTACGCTGAGCATGCAGATACAAAAACTGGAAGATGAGCTGGGCATTAAATTGTTTGACCGCAGCAAACTGCCGGTGGTACCCACTGAAATAGGCATTGCTGTAGTGGCGCAGGCCCGGATTATTCTGAAAGAAAACGCCCGCATCCGGGAAATCATCGCCGACCAGAAAAAAGAAGTGCAGGGCAACCTGAAAGTGGGTATTATCCCGACCCTTGCGCCTTATCTCCTTCCCCGCATCCTGACGGGGTTCATGAAGAAGTATCCCAAAGTAAAACTGGAAATATGGGAATACCCCACAGAGCAGATCATCCAACAGTTAAAGCAGGAATTGCTGGACTGTGGCCTGCTGGCTACGCCACTGCATAATCCTCACCTGGAGGAGCATCCGCTGTTTTATGAATCGTTTGTGGTGTATACCGCTAAAAGCAACCCGTTGTATGAAAAGAAAGTAGTGCGGGCAGAAGAGCTGGAACTGAAAGATGTGTGGCTGCTCAATGAAGGGCATTGTATGCGTAATCAGGTACTGAACATCTGCAAGGATAAATTCACCATGGGTGAGCATAAAAACCTGGAATACAATACCGGCAGTGTGGAAACACTCAAACGGATGGTAGACCTGAATGAAGGTTATACCATTTTACCGGAACTCTCCCTGCAGGACCTTTCCAGCCGCCAGCTGAATATGGTCCGTTATTTTAAAACACCTGAACCGGTGCGGGAGATCAGTCTTGTTACCCATCGTCATTTTATTAAACAGGCCCTGATAGAGGCCTTCAAAAAAGAGATACTGGCCCATGTGCCGGAGAAGACCAAAGTACAGAAGAATAAGAAGGTCATCGAAATCAATATGTAATTGATCAGATATTCATAAAAAAGCCTCGAAGATATTGTCTTCGAGGCTTTTTTATGAATATTCAGCTGTTATCTGGGTTTGTAATATTTCATGGCTTCCGGCATCAGTTGCTGGAGCTGTTGTACACGTCTGGCATCGCTGGGGTGGGTGCTCATAAACTCCGGTGGTTTCTGACCGTTGCTCATGTTGGCCATCCGTGTCCAGAAAGGAATGGACTCCTGCGGGTTATATCCGGCCATAGCCATAAAAATAACACCGAGATGGTCTGCTTCCAGCTCATTGGCACGGGAGAAAGCCATGATGCCCAGGTTACCGCCTACGCCAAAAGCCTGATTAAAGAGGTTAACGGCGGTAGGGTTTTTACCCAATGCCACAGAACCAGCTACCTGGATGCCCTGTGCGATCAATCCCTGGCTCATACGTTCGTTACCATGACGGGCGATGGCGTGGGCAATTTCGTGCCCCATTACGCAGGCCAGTGCTGTTTCGTTCTGGGTAACAGGCAACAGTCCGGTGTATACGACCACTTTACCTCCCGGCATACACCAGGCATTCACTTCTTTACTATCTACCAGGTTAAATTCCCATTTATAGTCAGCAATCTGGTTGCCCATGCCGTTCTGGTTCATGTAAGCTGTAACGGCGCCGGCAATACGCTGTCCTACTCTTTTTACCATTTCTGCGTCTCTGTTGGAGCTTTGTGACACTACTTTGTTGGAGGAGAGAAATGATTGGTATTCCTGGAGCGCCATAGATTGCATGGTGCTTTCGGGGAGCAGGTTTAACTGGCTACGTCCTGTTATAGGTACACGTGTACACGCTGCTAACAGTCCGATGCCGGCAGTAAAGATAAGTGCGATCTTTTTCATGGGTGAATCAAATTTATAATGCAGAAAAGCTTCATAATGCAGAAAAGCATAAAGCAAAAAGCGTGCACACTTCAGTTGGCCGGCTTTTTACTTTATGCTTTGATGTTTATTCCTAAAAAGTTGAATTAGTGTTTTTCCTTTCTGTTCCTGAACAGCGGAACTTTACTCTCGTTGCCTTTCAACAGACGGGTAATATTTTTCTGGTGTGTTAACACTACCATCAATGCCACTGCTATGGCAAAGATGCGATAGTATATTTCAGGTTCATTAAAGATATACAGGATCAGGACAGGAAATGCGATGCTGGCAATGATAGAACTTAGAGACACATAACGTGTCAGGAAAAGGATCATCAGAAATACGCCTACACAGCACAATGCTACCACTGGCTGAATGGCCAGTACCAGGCCGAACAGTGTGGCGATACCTTTACCGCCCCGGAAATTGGCCCAGATAGGGAAGATATGTCCAACCACCGCAGCCAGGCCCAGTCCAATCTGGAGGTTCACCAGCTGTGTCAGGTGTTCGGGATCATGATAGTAAGATGCGAGATATGCTAACCGTACAGCCAGTACCCCCTTCAACATGTCCACCACCATCACAAAAGTTCCTGCTTTGGGGCCCAGTACCCGGAATGTATTGGTAGCACCGGCATTACCGCTGCCATATTCCCTGATATCCATCCCGAAAACGCCTTTACTTACCCATACAGCCGTAGGTACAGAACCGATCAGATAAGCACAAAAAAGCAATAAAATTTCTGTCATCACTATAAGTTAGGATTGCTAAGATAACAAATTCTGTGTTAAAATTAAGCAAACATTAGAAAAGTTAGTAACACAAAAGTTGGATTATCAGCACTTTTCATATAAAAATTTAAACTATTTCTTGCTAACGGCCTTCAGTTTCAGTGCCAGCCAGTTGTCTTTTTCAATTTTTTCCAGGAGCGTGAAGCCTGCCGGAACGGCTGACGCCAATATTTGCTGTTCGTCTGACGGCATAATGCCGCTCAGCAGGAGGATCCCATCGGGCACCAGCAAACGGCGCATATCGTTCATAAACCTCAATAACACGTTCAGATTGATGTTGGCCAGGATAATATCATATGTACCCGTCACCGCGTCCAGGTTATCAGCCTGCCATACGGTTGTATGTTGGGTGTGATTGGTATTTATATTCTCCAGCGTATTGTTCACAGCCCACTCATCATAATCAATGGCATCTGTTTGCGCTGCTCCCATCTTATCAGCCAGGATAGCCAGAATGCCCGTACCGGTCCCGAAATCAAATACTTTTTTTCCTTCAAACGAAAGGTGCTGCATCAACCGTATCATCGAGGAAGTAGTAGCGTGATGCCCTGTACCAAACGACATCTTGGGCGTGATCACAATCTCATAGGTTGGCGCCGGCGTAAAAGGCGGATGGAAACCGGCCCTGATGCCACAAAAGCCATCTACCTGCACAGGTTCGAAATTGCTTTCCCACACTGCATTCCAGTTCGTCTGCTCAATCGTTTCTTTCGTATAGGTTATACCGTAAGGTAATAGTATCGACTGCAATAACGCCTCATCAAAGTCAGCTTCCGGAATATAGGCGATCAGTTGGTCCGCTTGCTCCTCAAATCCCTCATAACCTGTATCCGACAACTGTGCGATCAACAGGTCGGCCTGTTCAGCGCTGGCCTGCAACGTAATAGCAATATGTGACATATGCGGCAAATATAATCATTTGCCTGAAACATCCACTGGCACAGCGAAATAGTAAGAAAATATTTACTACCGGTCAATTTATAACATTTATTATTAATATTACTATATTTGACATGTAAAAATTAACCAATATTACCTATGAAAACATTACTGCTCCTGCTCGCAGGCATTGCCTGCTCATGGGCCGCCACAGCACAAACAGTGATTAAAGTACAACCGCCCTCCGAGCCATTCCGGGACTCCGTAGTATACCAGGGAGATAATGCGGTCCTTATCTTTGACCGGCAGCATCTGCTCGACTATATGATCACGATGGACACGACCCTGCGCAACAATAAAAACAGCAATAAGGTGTTCCGTAACATCCAGTTTGCTAAGCTCAACAACAATGACATGGCCAATCACTTCTTGAAAGCCTATTGTTTTGTGGAAGACACGCTCAACAAGGAAATCAATTTCCGGACGGACAAAATGAACCTGTTATGGGCGGAAGACTGCGGTATCCTGATGCCATATGTGGAAGAAATACTGCCAGACCTGCTGGCCACCGGCAATCTGAAGATCGTGGAGCGGGGCAGCAAAATTGTGCAACCGGCATACAAACTTATCTTTGAGCCAATCAATAACAACAATTACCGCGTGTTCCGGATGAATAACGGCAAGGAGATCTTCCGGGAAAGTACTTTCTGTGTGGAACAAATCACGCACCGGTAAACGCGATCGCCTTTGTCCCCAGGGCTGAAGCCTTGGGCTACGATGTTGTTCAGTTTTCTGACGTTAGCAGGGCTTTCAAGTTGGACCGCTGTATTCAATGATATTGGTCAATTCCATACATCTTAGCCCGAGGCTTTAGCTTCGGACTGGAAAAATAGGAATCTGTGCAATGCTCCGCGTATACGTTTACATTATTTCTCACATTTCTTAAAATGAAAAAGCAGCTACTAGACAGTAGCTGCTTTTTTATTTATCTAATTTCAGTTATAACTATTCTTCGTCGAAAGTAGGCTCCTGTGGTTTTTCAGGATAGTCCTGACGTTCCGGGCGAGGACCACGGTCTTCACGAGGACCACGATCATCACGAGGGCCGCGTCTGTCACCACGATCACCACCACCGCGTCTGTCATCGCGAGGGCCACGGTCACGTCTGTCACCGCGATCGCCACGATCACCACGGTCACGGCGTTCGCCGCGATCGCCTTCTTCGCGCTCTACATAACCTTCTGGTTTAGGCATCAGCACTTTACGGCTCAGTTTGAACTTACCGGTTTTAGGATCGGTACCAGTGAGTTTCACTTTTACCTTTTCACCTTCAGACAGTACGCCTTCCATGGTTTCGAGGCGTTTCCAGGACACTTCAGAGATGTGCAGCAGGCCTTGTTTGCCAGGCATGAACTCTACGAATGCACCGTAAGGCATAATGGATTTTACAACAGACTCGTACACCTCTCCTACTTCCGGAACGGCTACGATGCCTTTAACCCATGCCACGGCTCTGTCCAGACCATCTTTCTGTGCAGAGAAGATGCTTACTTCGCCGGTTTCTCCTACCTCTTCGATATTGATAGTAGTACCGGTTTCGCGTTGGATCTCCTGTATAATTTTACCACCTGGTCCGATCACAGCGCCGATAAATTCGCGGTCGATGATGATCTTCTCCATACGTGGTGCATGTGGTTTTGGTTCAGGACGGGCAGCTGGTACGACAGCGTACATAGCTTCAACGATGTGCAGGCGTCCTTTCTTAGCCTGGGCCAGAGCGGAACGCATTACATCCATGCTGAGGCCATCCACTTTGATGTCCATCTGGATGCCCACGATACCGTCACGGGTACCGGTTACTTTAAAGTCCATATCACCGAGGTGGTCTTCATCACCCAGGATGTCGGTCAGTACCGCCCATTTGCCATCAGCAGCACGGGAGATAAGGCCCATTGCCACACCGGAAACGTGTTTCGGCAGCGGAACACCTGCGTCCATCAGTGCCAGTGAACCGGCACATACGGTTGCCATGGAGGAAGAGCCGTTAGACTCAAGGATATCAGATACTATACGTACAGTATAAGGGTATTCGGAGCCCGGCATCATTTGCTTCAGAGAGCGCATAGCCAGGTTACCGTGCCCTACTTCACGACGGCCGGGGCCGCGCATCATTTTCACCTCACCGGTGGAGAATGGCGGGAAGTTGTAGTGCAGGATGAATTTAACGTAGTTGGAGACAGCAGCGCTTTCGATCAGCAGCTCATCTTCCGGTGTACCCAGGGTAACAGTAGTCAGGGACTGGGTTTCACCGCGGGTGAACAGGGCAGAACCGTGCGGAGAAGGCAGGATGTCTGTTTCCATTGCCAGCGGGCGTACCTGGTCCAAAGCACGGCCATCCAGGCGGACAGACTCATCCAGGATCATGTTACGGATCACCTCTTTTTCCAGCGCATGGAAGTATTCACCCACCAGTGGTGCATCTTCTTCCGGCAGTTCACCAAGGCTTTCTTTCAGCTCTTCAGCGATCTTTTTGAACGCATCGCTGCGGTCATGCTTGGCAGAAGCGGATTTCGCTACGGCGTAAATTTTATCTTTCGCAAAAGCGATCACTTTTGCATTCAGTTCTTCGTTTTGGTGAGGCTGCGTGTATTCACGTTTGCCTTTCACACCTTTCTGGTCGCGCAGTTCTTCCTGAGCTTTAACCTGTATTTTGATAGCAGCGTGTGCAGCTTCAATAGCAACGATCAGGTCTTCTTCCTGGCATTCCTTGCTCTCACCTTCCACCATCATGATGTTCTTATCAGTAGCACCAATGATGAAGTCCATATCGGCTTTGGCCAGATCGGAACGGTTAGGGTTGATCACGTATTTACCTTCGATGCGGGCCACCCGTACTTCAGAGATGATTTCCTGAATGGGAACGTCAGAAACAGCGAGTGCAGCAGATGCAGCCAGACAGGCCAGTGCATCGGGCATTACTTCAGGATCAGAAGAGATAAGTGTAACCAGTACCTGTACTTCGCATAAATAGTTGTCGGGGAACAGCGGGCGTAATGCACGGTCGATCAGGCGGGAGATCAGGACTTCAGAGTCAGATAGTCTGCCTTCGCGTTTGAAAAAAGATCCGGGTATGCGGCCGGCAGAGGCAAATTTTTCCTGGTAGTCAACAGTAAGCGGGAAGAAGGACTGGCCGGGTTTAGGTTCTTTATTCGCTACCACAGTGGCCAGCAGAATTGCATTCCCCAAACGCACCGTTACCGCTCCGTCAGCCTGACGGGCCAACTTGCCGGTCTCGATGGTCACGATACGACCGTCTCCTATATCGAATTTCACTGAGATAGGTGTCAGATTCATAAAAAAGTGAGGATTAATTTGATAACGTTATCCATTTACAATCACAAGGATAACAAAACGTATACATACAAAAAAACTATTCCCAACATAAAAGTTGGGAATAGCGCTATAATTAAGTCATGGTTACTTCCTGATACCTAACTTCTCAATGAGGGCACGATAGCCAGTGAGGTTGGTTTTAGACAGATAAGCGAGCAAACGCTTTCTCTGACCTACCATTTTCATCAGACCACGATGTGTGGAGAAATCCTTTTTGTTTTGTTTCAGGTGACCGGAAATGCTGTTGATACGCTCAGTCAGCAGGGCAATTTGCGCTTCCACGGAGCCTGTATTTTTCTCGCTTCCACCAAATTCCTTAAAAATATTGGCTTTCTTTTCAACAGTTAAGTAAGACATCTTTAATAATAATAAGTAATAATAATGTTTTTTGTCGCTATTTTTCCGGTGCAAAGGTAATTTAAAAAATACGAATTACCAATAAAGCCGGAATTTATAATTAATTCTGAATATTTCACATCTGTAATCCACTTCAGATCAATTAAGCAGAGAAATTCAGGGCGGCATTGTCTGTCACATGCCCGTTTTCAGTGCGTAACACACGGGAAGGAAACTTCTGCAAAACGATATAATCGTGGGTGGCCATCACGATAGCCGTACCTTCCCGGCAAATACGGAACAACAGCTGCATAATACCATCGGAAGTCTCAGGGTCCAGGTTACCGGTAGGCTCGTCCGCCAGGATCAACCGGGGCGAGTTGAGCATCGCCCGCGCAATGTCTATACGCTGCTGCTCTCCGCCTGACAGTTCATAAGGCATCTTAAAACCTTTGGTGCTCAGTCCCACCTTGTCCAGCACGTCGGCAATTTTATCTTCCATCTGCTTATTGTCCTGCCACCCCGTGGCACGCAATGCAAATTTCAGGTTGTCATGCACGTTACGGTCAGTCAGCAGCTGAAAGTCCTGAAATACCACGCCCAGATTACGGCGCAGGTAAGGCACCTTCTTCCAGTCCATTTTCTTCAGATCAAACCCCACTACCTGACCAGTGCCGTCCTTCAAAGGCAAATCCCCGTAAAGGGTCTTTAACAGACTGGACTTGCCTGTCCCCGTTTTACCAATAAGATATACAAACTCTCCTTTATTCACCGTTATATTGACATCAGACAAAATCAAAGAATTTCCCTGGTAAATACTGGCATTCGTTAACTGGATAATCGGCTGTTCGGGTGTCATGTACTTGTTCTGTTTAATGCTAAACTGCGTTATGGCGACAAAAATAACTAATTAAAAAATAATTCGTTGTGTCTTCCGGCAACAAAATTTACCCCATGATGGACATGATTTGTACTGATTCACCTGATATGCGAAGATCTACAGGTGATCAACTCCCCAAAAATAGCATCAACCGATAAACATTTTTCCTAAAACTAAAAAAATAGTTGCCAAACTAAGAACTTAGTTATAACTTAGAGACAACAATCCACCAGCCATGAAGCAACTTACCAAAGCGGAAGAACAGATCATGCAGGCGCTCTGGCAAACAGGGCCGGCTTTCGTGAAAGATATCATCGAGGCCTTGCCGGAGCCTAAACCGCATTACAACACTGTGTCCACTCTGGTAAAAATCCTCATTGAAAAAGGATTTGTGGACTTTAAGGCGTTTGGTAAATCCCACCAGTACTACGCCCTGATCACAAAAGACGCCTATAGCCGCAAAACACTGAATAGCCTGGCCAAAAGCTACTTTGGCGGTTCTTTCAGCAATATGGTGTCCTTTTTTGTAAAGGAAAAAGAAATCAGTGTCAACGATCTGGAACAGCTGATAAAGAAAATCAAAGACCACGACAAACAATAACAGCAGGACCGCTCACCTTTATCATCAGATTTAAAAGAATTCCACATGACAGCGCTTATCTATCTGGAGAAAGTCGTACTGTGCAGTGCCCTACTATATGGCTATTACCATCTGGCCCTGCGTAACAACCGGTTTCATCAATGGAACCGGTACTACCTGATGCTCATCACCCTGGTATCGTTGGTCACCCCGCTGCTACAGATACCGCTTCCGGACAATAATGAAAAAACTTCCGCAGTGCTGACTTACACCAGCAAAATCCTTACCCTGCGGGAGCCCATCACCGCCACGCCCACAATAGACCCAACCGCTTATTTGCGTATAGGCCTTACCGTTATCTATGCTTTGGTAATGGCCTTCCTGCTGTATCGTTTACTTAGCGGTATCTTAGGTATCCGGAGACTGATACGGCGTAGCACGGTGCAGGAAATTCCGCCCTTCCGCTTTGCCCGTCATCCACAAGTAAAAGCACCTTTTTCTTTTTTCCGGTACATCTTCTGGGACATGGACTCCAGCCTCGATACACCGGACAACAAACAGGTGCTGCAACACGAGCTGGTACACCTGCGGGAAAAACACAGCATCGACAAAATACTGCTGGAAGTGATCACCGCCGTTTGTTGGATCAATCCATTCTTCCATCTTATAAAAAGGGAATTGTCCCTCGTGCATGAATTCATCGCTGACAGGAAAGCAGCTGGTAACGAAGTGGCTGGTTATGCCGAAAACATCCTCCGCAATGCCTTTAACAGCAGGCAGTTTTCGATTACCAACGATTTTTTCCATCCGCCAATAAAACGACGGATTTTTATGCTCACACAATTCCGCCAACCCCGATTCAGTTATTTGCGCAGAATACTGGTGCTACCTATCAGCGCCACTATTTTCTGCTCACTAGCCTTTGTGGTAGACCAGCGCCCATCCGCCATTCGGGCGCTGGTACCCTCCGGCAGCATATTAAGTCCGCATGTACAACAGGAAGGACCCACGCAGGTTGCACAGGCTATTCAACCCACCGGTGATACCACCCGTCCTAAACGCACCATTGACTCCTCAGTTAGGGTGACCATGGTAGACCCCTCTCAGCTTTCCGTCCGTCCCGTTTTCCCGGGCGGCGACAAGGCCCTGGCCATCTATCTTAGCCGTAACACCCGCTACCCAAGAGTTGCCTTTGAGAAAGGCATACAGGGCACTGTTAAAATCCATTTCATCATCGATGCCCATGGTAATGTCACTCATGCCGAGGCCATCAATACCCCGCTGGGAGAGAGACTGGAAGAAGAAGCCATCCGGGTAATCAAAGCGATGCCCCAATGGAAGCCGGCAGAAAAAGATGGTCAGAAAGTGGCCGTGGACTACCTGATTCCCTTGCAGTTCAAACTGGAAAAAGAGATAGGAATTATTACCATCGGAGAAGCCAACCCTTCCGAAGGCACGACTCAGAACACCCAGCCGCGCACTGAAGAGGTATTCACCTTTGTGGAAAACCCACCCACCTATGAGGGCGGCGAAGAGGCCCTGGCGCGGTATCTGTCAAGGAACATCCGATATCCCAGGGAAGCACAGGAGAAAGGAACCAGCGGCACGGTATTCGTTCAGTTTGTAGTGGACAAGGAAGGGTACATAAAAGATACGCGTACAGTTGGCAAAGAGAAGGGCAATGGCCTTGAAGACGAAGCTATCCGGGTGGTAAATGCCATGCCCCGGTGGCATGCGGGGAAGCAAAACGGCAGGGATGTGAACGTGCAATTCAACCTGCCTATACGGTTTACATTACAGGAATAACAATAATCCATTTTTGCTAAAACTAAAACAAGAGCGCCGGGCCATTCAGGTCCGGCGCTTATTTTTTATCCTGAACAGGATTTTTTTATTGGTAGATAAAAGTGCCTGCCGGCGCTTTTACGGTGACTTGTTTCTGTGCAGCAGCTTCTACTCTTCCGATAATCTGTGCATCGATGTTAAAGCTTTTGGAGATACTGATGATATCTGACGCGATAGCTTCCGGTACGTACAATTCCATCCGATGGCCCATATTGAACACCTGGTACATTTCCTTCCAGGAAGTGCCGGACTGTTCCTGGATCAGGGTAAACAGCGGTGGAACGGGGAACAGGTTGTCTTTGATCACATGCAGGTTTTCGATGAAATGCAGCACTTTGGTTTGTGCGCCACCGCTGCAATGCACCATACCATGTATTTGCGGACGGAACTGTTCCAGTACTTTTTTGATTACCGGTGCATAGGTACGTGTAGGTGACAGTACCAGTTTACCAGCATCTATAGTGCCGAAACCGGGAATATCAATTTTGTCTGTCAGGGCTTTTTTACCGCTGAACACCAGTTCTGCCGGGATACCGGGATCATAGCTCTCCGGATACTTTGCTGCCATGGCTTTGTTGAACACATCGTGACGGGCGCTGGTAAGGCCATTGCTGCCCATACCACCGTTGTATTCAGTTTCGTAGGAGGCCTGTCCATAGGAAGCCAGTCCCACTACCACATCACCGGCCTGAATACGGTCGTTGGAGATCACATCGCTGCGTTTCATCCGGGCTGTCACCGTAGAATCCACGATGATGGTCCGTACCAGGTCTCCCACGTCTGCAGTTTCCCCGCCGGTGGAATAGATGCTGATACCATGTTTGCGCAGTTCTGCCAGAATATCTTCGGTGCCATTGATGATAGCAGCGATTACTTCCCCGGACAGCAGCTGTTTATTACGCCCGATGGTAGAAGACAACAGGATGTTATCGGTGGCGCCTACGCAGAGCAGATCGTCCATGTTCATGATGATAGCGTCCTGTGCGATACCTTTCCATACGCTCAGATCACCAGTTTCCTTCCAATACATGTAAGCGAGGGAGGATTTGGTGCCTGCGCCATCCGCGTGCATGATATTGCAATAAGCTTCATCACCGCCGAGGATATCCGGCACTATTTTGCAGAAAGCCTTCGGAAACAGGCCTTTATCAATGTTTTTAATGGCATTATGCACATCTTCCTTGCCAGCTGAAACACCACGTTTGGCGTAAATATTATTATCCACCGGAAATCAAATAAATATGAGAATAAAGAAACAATCTGGCTGCAAAAGTAACAGATTCCCTGCATAATGCCCGCTGAATGTGTTAGATTTGCAGGGCATTTTTGATGTTATAGAATTATATGCAGGTTCACAGGGACTTAAAGCATTTACCGGAATTCCGTAATGCGATTATCACGATAGGCACTTTTGATGGCGTACATGCAGGGCACCGCTTCATTATAGAACAACTGGAGCAGGCCGCTGCGGAGTGTGACGGAGAAACCGTGATCGTCACCTTTGACCCGCATCCGCGGGAAGTACTGATGCCCCGCCCAAACAATATCAGGTTGCTCACCACCCTGCCGGAAAAGATTGCCTTGCTGGAACAGGCCGGTATCGATCATCTGGTGGTGGTCCCTTTCACCAAAGCATTTTCCGAGCTCTCCGCCCGTGAATACCTGGAAGACTTCCTGGTAGCCCGTTTCAAGCCACATACCATTATCATTGGTTATGACCATCGTTTTGGCCACAACCGGGAAGGTGGACTGGAACTGCTGGAAGCAGAACAACAACAATACGGCTTCCGGCTGGTGGAAATTCCTCAGCAAGTAGTCAATGATCTCACCGTGAGCTCCACCAAAATCCGTAAAAGCCTGCAGGAAGGAGAAGTACTACTGGCCAATGAGCTGCTGGGCTATCCCTATTTTCTGAGCGGCACCGTAGTACATGGCGACAAGATGGGCCGGCAGCTGGGTTATCCTACTGCAAACCTTCACCTGAAAGACGAACGGAAACTTATCCCGGCAGAAGGCATTTATGCCGTACGGGTAAAAGCCCCCGGCCATGATGGCCTGTTGCCCGCTGTGATGAGCATTGGCTTCCGCCCTACCTTCAACGGCACAGACCTCCGCCTGGAAGTACACCTGTTTGATTTTAATGAAGACTTGTACGGTCAGGAGCTGACCGTCTATTTTATCTCGTATATCCGCGCCAATCAGAAGTTTGACGATATTAAAGACCTGATCGTGCAGATGGACAAGGATTCTGCGCAGTCCAGGGAGATACTGGGAGCAAAAGCTTAAAGTTCTTCCCCCAGGAATTCGATTGGTTCCTCCTTCTTTGGGCGTCTCAATAACTTATAGGCCCTATAGAAAAAATAACCGGTCAATGCCAATCCCCCCAACAACATTCCTCCGGACTGAAGCACATAACTTGTGGTATAACCACCGTTTTTCATTACCGGATGGAGTTTTATCATTACCCTGATAAATGTAATGCTGGAGAATAGTGCATAAAATCCAGCTATCAGTACCACAATGCCGAGTATTATACGTAGTACAGGATGCATCTTAAATGAGTTTAATCAGTTCATTACTTTATACATCAGTTCCTTCATCAGTTCCCCGTCTTCCACACCGGCATCATTGATACCGATGCTGCGCAGGTTGTAGTGTTGCAACAGCAGAATAGCCTTTTCCGTGTTTTCCGGGCCGTACTGGCGGGCAGCGGCCATATAGTCTTTCACAAAAAACGGATGTACGCCCAATGCAGTTGCTATTTCCTTTTCGCCGCCTTTCACGCCGAAGATCAGGTTCACTTTAGCGAAGAAGTTATAAAGGGCGGGCAGCGTCATTTGAATGGGCGCTGCTTTGGGGTTGGCCGCAAAATAGGAGACGATGCGGAATACCTTGTCGGCATTCTTTTGTCCGAGGGCGTTTTGCAGTTCAAACACGTTGTATTCTTTGCTGATGCCTACATATTTTTCGATATCCCCTTCATCGATTTTTTTGCCTGCCGGCAGATTGACCAGCAGTTTATCTATTTCGTTGGCGATGCGGGAAAGGTCGTTACCGATATGATCTACCAGCAGGATGGCAGCTTTCTGCGTGATGGCCAGTTCCCGGCTGCTGACATAGGCTTCCACCCAGGCAGGCAGCTGGTTATCGTACATTTTTTTAGTGGATAGCAGCACGCCTTTTTCCTTGATCAGCTTGGCCATTTTGCTACGACCGTCTATTTTGCCCTGTTTGTGGGCCACCACAAATACGGTGGACGGCATGAGGTTTTCAATATAGCCCTCCAGTTTGAGCAGATCGCGCATGGACTGGGCTTCTTTGAGCACCACCACCTGTTTTTCGGCAAACATGGGATAGCGGCGGCAGGCGTTGACCACAGCAGTCCAGTCAGTATCCTTACCGTATAATACGGTGAGGTTAAATCCTTTCTCTGCTTCATCGAGCAGGTTGTGTTCCGCGTAGGCGGTCACCTGATCAATAAAAAACTCTTCCTCTCCTTCCAGCCAGTAGAGGGGCCGGAATTTCTTTTGTTTCCAGTCGCGTATAATATCCTGATATTCCATGATCTGTTTTTGTTGGGTCCGCCTGATTTTATTTCACCAGGGTTACCTGTTCATCCTTTAACAGGGGCAGTCTTTTAAACCGGAGCAGTAGTTGGGCCACGGCTGTCACATCTTTCTGGCAGTAGGCCACTATCCTTTCCAGGTCGTGGTCGTTCCAGTATACTTTTCCTACCATGCTGCCGTCGATATCGTCTTTGGGCGTTTCTATGCCCAGCACCGCGGTGAGCAGTTTCAGGGAAATGTAATGCCGCATATCTCCGAAGCGCCAGAGCTGGAGGGTGTCCAGCAGGGGCATTTCCCATGGTTTAAAGCCGTGTAGCTGCAAAGGCTTGGGCAAAGATAACTGATGAATAACAGACCGGCGGCAAATAAAAGGAATATCAAATTCTTTTATGTTATGCCCGGCAAACTGGAAGTGGGGATATTTCGTATGAAACTTATCTACTAATGCTAAAAAACCATTGAGCACAATTGCCTCATCGTCATTATAAAATGATTTCATCCGCAAATGATAGGCATTATTTTCCAGGCTGAAGAAACCGACGGATATACATATAATTTTTCCGAATTCGGCGTAGATCCCTGCCCTGTCCGCGTATAGTTCCGCTTCATTTTCTGATTCTGGCGCAGTTTTTGCCATTTTTTCTCCCCAGAGCCGTTGCATGTCGTCCGGCAACTGTTCCAAAGCCGCTGTAGCCGGAGTTGTTTCTATGTCCAACAACAATAACTGATCTAATCCTGTATTAGGTAACACGTTTTGATGACTTTTATGTGTTTGATAAAATATATTCTATTATTATAGTAATTTTGAATAAGGATTTTTAACCATATAACAATTAAACATAAAACAAACAACTATGACTGAGAACACTTTTAACACACCTGCACCGGGTTCACCCGGACCAGAAAAACCGCGCAGCCGCAATGGTCTAATTTACGGTATTTTAATTGCGGCTCTGGCAGGTACCTGGATTTACATGTTGTACGACAAAAATAAATCCAGTGAGCAAATCGCACAAAAAACAGTTCAGGTAGACTCTATTTCTTCGTCCCGTGATGCTTTACAGCAGGAATATAACGCTGCCAACGCCCGTCTGGACGATCTGATTTCCCAGAATACCCGTATGGACAGCCTGGTGAAAACCAAGGATAAAGAAATTCAGGATATGAAAGCACGTATTTCCAGTATCCTGAGCAATAAAAATGCTACACAGTCCCAGTTGGCTGAAGCACGTCGCCTGATTGAACAACTGAAATCCAGCATCGAAGGTTATCAACAGACCATCGAGCGCCTGGAAGGTGAAAAAATTGTACTGGCCGGTGAAAGAGATGTAGCCCGTAAAGAAAGGGACTCCGTGGGCGTTGTAAAAGACAGCCTGAACAAAAAAGTAGACCTGGGTTCTGTGTTACATGCTTCTAATATCCAGCTGCTGCCGCTCCGCATAAAACACAACGGCAAGGAAGTGGAAACTTCCAAAGCTAAACGTGCAGATATGATGCGGGTAAGCTTCGACCTTGACGACAACAGAATTGCTCCTACTGGTGACAAGGAAATTTTCGTGGCGATCACTGCTCCTGACAACACCCCGCTGGCTGTAGAAGCACTGGGTTCCGGCAGGTTCACACTGGAAGATGGTACCGAAAAACTGTATACCACCAAAAAAACCGTGGCTTACACAACTGGTCAGAAACAATCCGTAACCATGGATTGGAAACAAAATTCTGACTATAAAGTAGGTGATTATACCGTTGAAATCTATCATAACGGTTTCAAGATCGGTCAGGGTAAAGTTACCTTGAGAAAAGGCGGTCTGTTTTAATCAACAGAAAGATATCAACATAAAAAAGCAGGGCAGTAATGTCCTGCTTTTTTTATGCGGTTTCACGAAATGTAACCTCACTATTTTTTGGGACACAAGTAACATAAATGTAAACGTTTTATCTCCCCGATCAAGATTAGATTTCTTTCCAAAGGCACTATCAGCGCGGATTACTGATAATTTTTTAACCGTTACTAATTGTTAACGATTAGTTATTGATAAAAAGTTATATATAAAAATAAAATTAAATTAACGTTCTTTGCGACTATAATTACAAAATAGCCTAAGGCCACCCAAAATGGTGGGATAACCGGGACCAATGCTTTTGAATCGAGGATGTGACCTGAGTATGTACCAGCTTTAACCCGTTTTATGTCATGAAAACGATCTGCGATTTCAGTATTTGTTATGCCCTGAAAATCGTGGTCATTTAATGCGAACAGGAACTCTGATACAGGAATTGCATTCCCCTCTTTTTTTGTGCGCCGATGCTATTTGACAGGACCAGTTCAGCAGCCCAATTAAACCATAAGCATGGAAGACATGAACAAAATAGTGTACGTTGTAGATGATGATGAAATTTTCCACTTCATTATCAAAAAGATGTTGGTGCAACAGGACGATAATCTTGTCATTACTTCCTTCCTGTGTGCAGAAGAAGCCCTGGAACAATTATCCAGCAACCCACAACCCACACTGCCCTCTCTTATCATCCTGGACATGAACATGCAACGGATGAACGGATGGGATTTTATTGAGGCATACCGCGGACTGAAATCATCGCTCAAAAACAATATTCCTATTATCATGTGCTCCTCTTCTGTAGATGTACGTGACATGCAAAAAGTACAACATACCCCTGAACTGATGGCGTATATTACCAAGCCACTGGACAAGAATAAAATGAAGGTAATTGAAGAATACCTTTAGTCCTTGCATACTAACTACTATTCCAACTAAAAAAGCGAAGACCTGAGCAAATGCTCAGGTCTTCGTTTTTATGCTTTATTTATTTTCTTATGCAAAGACTGCATTGTTATACATTTCTTCGCGCAGTGCTTTCACGCGTTCGTCTGACAGGTATTCGTCGAAAGTCATCATACGGTCGATGATGCCTTTAGGCGTCAGTTCGATGATACGGTTCGCCACAGACTGCATGAACGTATGGTCATGTGTGGTGAACAGCACAATACCTTTGTAGTTGATCATGCTTTCGTTGAAAGACTGGATAGACTCCAGGTCCAGGTGGTTGGTAGGCTCATCGAGGATCACCACGTTAGGGTCCTGCAGCATCATACGGCTCACCATGCAACGTACTTTTTCACCACCGCTCAGTACGGAAGTTTTCTTCATGATCTCGTCGCCGGCGAAGAGCATTTTACCCAGGAATCCGCGCAGGAAAGGCTCATCCACGTCAGTAACGTGTGAAGGCACGTACTGGCGCAGCCAGTCCAGCAGGTTCAGGGACGGATCTGTAAAGTAACCGGAGTTATCGTTAGGCAGATAAGCGTTGGTAACGGTTGTACCCCATTCTATTTTACCGCTGTCTGCAGCCACTTCGTCTTTAATAACCTGGAAGAAGGTAGTCAGCGCCAGGTGATCTTTAGACAGGAAAGCTACCTTATCATTTTTGTTGATAGAGAAGCTTACATCTGTGAAGAGTTTACGGCCATCCACTGCTTTTTCCAGTTTTTCCACATTC
This sequence comes from Chitinophaga fulva, assembly GCF_012927205.1. Taxonomy (GTDB): domain Bacteria; phylum Bacteroidota; class Bacteroidia; order Chitinophagales; family Chitinophagaceae; genus Chitinophaga; species Chitinophaga fulva. The sequence goes on along the minus strand of NZ_JABBGC010000004.1, from coordinate 755,163 downwards.
AGGATCTGGTTACCTACCTCACGCTGCTGTTTGAAGATAATGCCCGGGTATTTACGGTTAGAAGGCTGAATATCTTCAATAACCAGTTTTTCGAGGGCTTTCTTACGGGAAGTCGCCTGTTTACTTTTGGAAGCGTTGGCGCTAAAGCGGGCGATAAAGTCCATCAGGTCTTTCCGCTTATCTTCCATCTTCTTGTTCTTATCAGCGATCTGGCGGGCCATCAACTGGGAAGACTCATACCAGAAAGTATAGTTACCGGAGAAGATCTGGATTTTCGCACGGTCCACGTCGGCCACATGCGTACATACCGCATCAAGGAAGTGACGGTCGTGGGATACTACGATCACGATATTTTCGTAGTCGGCCAGGAAGTTTTCCAGCCAGCCGATAGTTTCCACGTCCAGGTCGTTCGTGGGCTCATCCAGCAGCAGGATATCGGGATTACCGAACAGTGCCTGTGCCAACAGTACCCTTACTTTCAGGCTACCGTGGATATCTTTCATGAGCACGCTATGCAATTCTTCTTTTACACCGAGGTCGCCCAGCAGTACACCTGCATCACTTTCTGCAGTGTAACCGCCCATTTCGCCGTATTCTGCTTCCAGTTCACCGGCGCGCATACCGTCTTCCTCAGAAAAATCTTCTTTAGCGTATATCTCATCCTTTTCCTTGGCGATCTCCCACAGCTTCTTATTGCCCATCAACACCGCATTCAGTACTGTAACCTCATCAAACTCGAAGTGGTTCTGTTTCAGTACGCTCATGCGCTCGCCGGGAGTGATTTCCACGGTGCCTTTGTTCGGCTCTATTTCGCCGGACAATATTTTCAGGAAGGTAGATTTACCCGCTCCATTAGCCCCAATCACACCATAACAGTTCCCTTTCGTGAAATTGAGGTTTACTTCGTCAAACAATACTCTCTTTCCAAAAGAGAGCGTTACGTTTTTAACACTGATCATGCTGGCTATGTAAATTTTGAAGCTGCAAAGGTACGAATACTATAACTGGATTCCAAGTTAACAGATCTATATCAAAATCAATATTTAACGATTGATTTTTAAGGGTTTGTATTCCTGTAACCTTTCTGTACGTATCTTTAGCACAAAAAAACACGGCAATGACAAGTTATAACCAGGTATTTGAAAACAACCGCCAGTGGATAGCTTCCAAACTGGCCACCGACGCGGAGTTCTTTGAAAAAATGGCCGACAGCCAGACGCCGGAGTACCTCTATATCGGTTGTAGCGACAGCCGGGTACCTACCAATGAGATCATGGGACTGGGAGCCGGTGAAGTATTTGTGCACCGTAATATCGCCAATGTAGTGCCCAACACCGATCTGAACGTGATGGCGGTGATCAACTATGCCGTAGTACACCTGGAAGTGAAACACATCGTTGTTTGCGGCCACTACAACTGCGGAGGCGTAAAAGCCGCCATGCAACCCAAAGATCTGGGCATCCTCAACCCATGGCTGCGTAACATCCGGGACGTATACCGCCTCCATATGGATGAGCTCAACGCCATCACAGATGAACACGACCGTTACAACCGCCTCGTGGAACTGAATGTGCAGGAACAGGCTATCAACGTCATCAAAACAGCTGCCGTACAAAAATCCTACCTGGCCAAAGGTTACCCTGTCGTACATGGATGGGTATATGATATCAAAAATGGCCAGCTGAAAGATCTCGAAATAGACTTCGAAGGCGTACTGCATGAAATTCAGCGGATATACGACCTCACCGGTTCCGGTATGATGCAAAAAGACAATAACAATCAATAAAGCATACGACTATGGGGCCTATCGGTGTTTTTGACTCCGGCTACGGCGGGCTTACCGTGCTGAAAGAGATCATCGCGGAACTGCCGCAATACGAATATATCTACCTCGGTGACAACGCCCGTACCCCTTATGGGGGCCGTGGCTTTGAAACCATCCATGCCTATACCCTGCAGTGTGTGCAGCAGCTGTTTGATATGGGCTGCCCGCTGGTCATTCTCGCCTGTAACACCGCCTCGGCCAAAGCGCTGCGTACCATACAGCAGAAAGACCTGCCACGGATAGCGCCCGACAGACGGGTGCTGGGCGTGATACGCCCTACCACCGAAATGGTAGGAACCCTCACCCAAACCGGTGAAGTGGGCATTCTGGCCACCAAAGGGACCGTTGCTTCTGAGTCCTATCCGATAGAAATCAAAAAATTCTTCCCGGAAGTACAAACCTACCAGCTGGCCTGCCCCATGTGGGTACCGCTGGTGGAAAACAACGAACACGAAAGCGATGGCGCCGACTATTTCGTCAAGGAGTACCTGGATAGAATCCTCTCCCAGTCGTCCAATATAGACACACTGGTACTGGGATGCACCCACTATCCCCTGCTGATGAAAAAAATACGGCAGCACCTCCCCGGCGGCATCACCGTTCTCTCACAAGGCAAAATTGTGGCCCACAGCCTCAAAGACTATCTGAAGCGCCACCCGGAAATGGAATCCCGCCTGAGCAGGAATGACCAGCGCCGTTTCTTCACCACCGACGATCCGGCCATCTTTGATATGATGGCAGAAATCTTCTACGGTAAAACAGTACAGTCAGAAAAACTGCCGCTGACCGTATAGGCGATAACGTTATAAACAAAAAAGACGCTGAGGATGTCCTCAGCGTCTTTTTTTATTGGATGCTTTTATGCGCTTATTTCGCCAGCTTCAGCAGGAAAGCGTATTCCAGCGCCACTTCCTTTAAGGCCTCAAACCTTCCGGAAGCGCCACCGTGGCCCGTTTCCATATCTGTATGCAACAGTACCAGATGGTGGTCTGTTTTCAGCTCCCGTAGCTTGGCCACCCATTTGGCCGGCTCCCAGTATTGCACCTGTGAATCGTGCAGACCGGTGGTCACCAGCAGATTGGGATATGCCTTGGCAGTCACGTTATCATACGGAGAATAGGATTTCATATACTCATAAGAGTCTTTGTTTTTCGGATTGCCCCACTCATCAAATTCACCGGTAGTAAGCGGAATGCTTTCATCCAGCATGGTGGTCACCACATCCACAAACGGCACCTGTGCCACCACGCCGTGGAACAGATCGGGGCGCATGTTGATCACCGCGCCCATCAGCAAGCCGCCGGCACTGCCACCCATGGCATACAGCTGGCCCGGATTGGTATAGTTCTCCTTCACCAGGTAGGCCGCACAGTCGATAAAATCAGTAAAGGTGTTTTTCTTTTTGAACATCTTACCATCTTCATACCACTGACGTCCCATTTCCTGTCCGCCACGCACATGCGCAATAGCGAAAGCAAAACCACGGTCCAGCAGGCTGATTCGGTTGGAGCTGAAACCTGCGTCCAGGCTATGGCCATAAGACCCGTAACCATAGAGCAACAGCGGGCCTTTGCCGTTTTTGTGGAAATCTTTTTTATAGACGATGGAAATGGGAATTTTAGTACCGTCTGTAGCCGTAGCTATCAGCCTTTCGGTAGCGTAATTTTTGGGATCATAACCGCCCAGTACTTCCTGCTGCCGTTTCAGTTCCTGCTTGCCTGTTTCCATGTTATAATCGTACACAGAGGTGGGCGTGATCATGGAAGTGTATTGGTAGCGCAGTTCTTTGCTGTCCATCTCCGGGTTGATGCCCAGGTAAGCATCGTAAGCCGGTTCTGCAAAAGAAAGGTATTTGTCCTCATGTGTTTTATCATTGATCACACGGATCTGGGTAAGCCCGTTCTTTCTTTCTTCCAGCACCAGAAAATCCTTGAACACATCGATGCTGCTTAACAGCACGTCGCTGCGGTGAGGGATCACTTCTTTCCAGTGGTCACGGCCGGTTTGGTTCAGCGGTGTTTCCATCAGCCGGAAATTCAGGGCGTCCCAGTTGGTCACGATGTAGAACTTATCGCCTTTATGATCGATGTCGTACAACATGTCTTTGGTGCGCGGCTGAAAAACGGAGAAGGCGCCATCAGGTTTGGAGGCGTCGAGGATAAGGCTTTCAGCAGAAAGGGTGCTGCCACTGTGGATAACGATGTATTTGCCCGATTTGGTTTTCTGTAAACTGAGACTGAAAGTTTCATCTTTCTCGTGATATACCTCTTTATCAGCATCATTGCCCAGCAAGTGTTTCATAATACGGTCAGCCCGGAGGGTAACGGTATCTTTGCGGCTGTAGAAGAGCGTCTTGTTATCGTTGGCCCAGCAGGAACCGCCGGTTGTTTCCTGGATAGCATCCGTGAGGGTTTCGCCGGTTTCCAGGTTCTTCACATGGATGGTATAACGGCGACGGCTAACCGTATCGATGCCATAGGCCAGCAGTTTGGTATCGGGGCTGATGCTCAGTCCTGCTACCTGACAATAGGCATGGCCGGCAGCGAGGTCGTTCACATTGAGGATGATTTCCTCATCTGCCTCGAGGCTGCCTTTTTTGCGGCAGTAGATAGGATATTCTTTTCCTTTTTCGTAGCGGGAGTAATAGTAGTACCCGTTTTTGAGATAAGGCACGCTCATATCCGTTTCTTTGATACGGCCTTTCATTTCTTCAAACAGTTTGCCCCGCAATTCTTTTTCGGGGGCCATCACAGTGTCCAGATAGGCGTTTTCGGCATTCAGCCAGGCCAGTACTTTAGGATCTTCCCGGTCGTTCATCCAATAATAGTTATCAATTCTGGTGTCTCCGTGTATCGTCAGTTCTTTCGGTATCTTTTCTGCAACGGGTGGCTGGATGTTCTCCTGATTATTCATATTTTTTTTCTTTTCGTGACAAGACATTAACACAATTCCTGTAAGTAAAAGTAAGCTTACATTCTTCATGGAAATAGGTTTTACTCAATTTAAGCAATTGCCGATATTTTATGCATAAAAAAGCGCCATGGAAAGAATACCATGACGCCCATATGTTGATAATGTATTGATTAAGCCAGCACACGCATTTTTACCGGGTCCCAGCGGAGCTGTTTTTTGCTGAAGTAGCTCTGATTGGTGACCAGTGCCGGGCCGGCAGCACGGAGGCCAAAGGTGGCATCCTCTACTACGGTCTTGCCTGTACGCATGGATTCAAAGAAATTTTTGAAGTGGTCCAGCCGGTCGTCGTAACCTGCGGGGGCTGCGTAGTTGCTGGAAGTCTCCGCCGGTTTGCCGGCGTTGGCGCCGTAGCGGGCGTTGTAATCTTTCACATACTCAGCCTGTTGTTTTTCAGTGAAAGTGCGGAAGGTGTCCCATCCGCCATAGCCGGGAGCTTCGGGCAGTTTATGTTTTTTGATTTTGAAGTCGTTCCATCCCATTTCCATCACGCCGTCTGTACCGATCAGGCGTGTATATTCACCACCGCCGCTGCCGTCTGCGAAGTTCACGCGGAGCGTCATCTGGAAGGCAGGATGTTCTTTCGTTTCCGGATAGTCGAAAATAGCCACTACCACATCGGGCACATCACGGCCGTCTTTCCACTGTACCAAGTTACCGCTGGCATAGATGCTGGTGGGGCCGAGAGAGCCGGTGATGAAATGCAGGCCGGAAATCAGGTGTACAAACAGATCGCCGGGGATACCGGTGCCATACGCCTGATAGTTGCGCCAGCGGAAGAAACGTTTTGCATCAAAAGGCATTTTGGCCGTATCCTTCAGGAAGGTGTCAAAATCCACTGTAGCGGGGGAAGCGTCGGTAGGAATGGAATACTGCCAGGCGCCGAGTGCGCTGTGGCGGTCCATGCGGGCTTCCACTACGTTCAGCTGACCAATTTCGCCGGCCTGGTAACGTTTACGCGCCTCCGCCATGGCGATGCTGCTCACCCGCTGACTGCCCACCTGAAACACCGCTTTGGTGCGTTGCTGCGTGGCAATCACTTTATGACCTTCTTCTATCTGCTGTACCATAGGTTTCTCGCAGTACACGGCCTTACCCGCTTCCATCGCCGCGATGGAGATCGTATCATGCCAGTGATCGGGCGTGGCCACAATGATGGCGTCAATATCTTTCCGGTGCAACAGTTCACGGTAATCGCGGGTGGTAAATATCTGGGAGCCATATACCTCTTTTACGCGGTCCAGGTGGCCTGTATAGAGATCGGCTGCTGCCACGAATTCCACGCCCGGTACTTTAATAGCAGTATCCACGTCGCCGAAGCCCATGATGCCCATGCCTACGCAGGCAACACGGATTTTATCGTTGGCGGAAAATGGTTTCTCCGGTTGCAGGATGGTCACCGGTTCATTTTCTTTTGCCAGGGCTGCCAGCTGGCCGATGCCCAGCAGCGCCGCAGTGCTGCCTATATGTTTGATAAACTTCCTACGGGATTTGTCTGACATATTCCAACAAGATTTTAATAAGATTTTAAAAGCGGTACTATGATAATAAAAAATATCAGCAATCATGCAAACGAATTATGAGCGGTCAATAGCATATTTCGATGGACTGCTAAAACGCTTCAGCGTGTTTGCGGAAACTTAATACAAACTTCATAATTCCTTCATAAAGACTTAATGGCCTCTATAGTGCTACAGTGCTGGAAGAGCGGTTATTTCGCCCCAACTAAACAATGCTGTACTGTATGAAGTTATTTTTACCATTATTCATCTTTATCATGTCGGGAATTGGTGCCATCGCACAAACAACCACCGGCGTGAAAGGAACTGTAACCGACAAACAAACAGGTCAACCGCTGACAGGTGCAGCGGTGAAGCTGAAAAACGAACACTATACCGCTACCGGTACCACCGGTCTGGACGGCAGTTTCGTCTTCCGCAATGTACCAGTGGGCGATTATGAAATCAAGGTAAAAGACCTCGGACATCATGAAGTGGAAAAGAAAATCCATTGCGAAGGACAGGTGAGCAGCCTGAACATCGAAATGGAATCTAAAGATGTAGCCCTGAAAACCCTTACCGTTACCGGTAAAGGTGACAAAGGCAGCGAGAAAAGCGTACTGAAGACCGTGCAAAAAGCAGATATGGTGCTGAACGCAGTGTCTGCCGCCGCTATCCAGGTATCTCCGGACATCACCATCGCCAACGTTATGCAACGTATATCCGGCGTATCACTGGAACGCAGCAACAACGGCGACGGCCAGTATGCGATCATCCGTGGCATGGACAAAAGATACCAGTACACTTTGATCAACGGTATCAAAATCCCCAGCCCGGACAACAAAAACAGGTATGTTCCGCTCGACATCTTCCCGGCCGACCTGGTAGACCGCCTCGAAGTATATAAAGCCGTCACCCCCAATATGGAAGGCGATGCCATCGGCGGCGCCACCAACATGGTGATGAAAGACGCCCCGAAACATTTTATGCTGAATGCCAATGCCGCTATCGGTTACGCACAAACGCTGTTTGACAATGACTTCACCCGTTTCAGCAGAAGCGGCTCTACCAAAACATCTCCGCGTATCCGCAACGGCAACAACTACGAAGCCAACATCAACGATTTCACCAACACCCCGCTGCACCTGAATACCAGCAAAGCCCCGGTAGCCAGTGTGTTTGGCATCAGCGCCGGTGGCCGCAGCAAAAATGGTAAACTGGGCGCCATCGCAGGCATCAGCTATCAAAATACTTATCGCTCCAACGAATCCCTATACCTACAAACGGAAGTGGACAAAAACGATAACACCCCCGCTTTCACTGCCGCCAAAAACAGGACGTATTCTATCCAGCAACAACGGACAGGCATGCACGCTAAAGTGGATTACGAGTTCAATGACGATCACCAGATCTCCTTATATGCTGCCTATATGAACCTGGGCCAGAACCTGTTCCGCTTCAGCACAGACACCAGCCTCGAACTGGGCCGCACCGTACCGGGTTCCGGCAGGGTGAGCAACAACTACCGCAGCGAACGCAGCGTACAACAGATCAGCAACTTTACCTTGCAGGGCGACCACAAACTGGCCCACCACCTGCATATGAACTGGTCTGCCGTTTACTCCAAAGCCACTGCCAACATACCTAACCGTACTGAACTGAATGTGAACACCGGTGTTACTCCTCAGAAAGACAACACCCTGAAACAAGAGCCTGTGTTGCTGGATGCGCTGGAAGGCGTTACCCACGAATGGGCCCGCAACTCAGACGAAGATAAAAGTGGCTATCTCAACTTCGTTTACACACCGAAAATCGGGAATGTAAAAACAGAAATCTCTGTAGGCGGAATGTACCGCAACAAACAACGCCATAGTTACTATGACGAATACACGCTGCGCCCCGACTCCACCACGCAGGCTTTCAATGGTGACATCGACGCACACAAACTCTCCCTCTTCAACAGGGTTGGTGCTCCTGACAATGCCCTGAACTATGATTTCACTGAAAACGTGGCTGCTTATTACGGCCAGGTAAAATTCCAGATCGGCCGCCTGCAAACCCTCGCCGGCATTAGGGTAGAACATACCAAAGCTTCCTGGGAATCTGCCGTGCCATCTTCCGTAGAAGGTAAAACCGGCTCTGTTAAATATGTAGACGTGCTGCCAGGCATCCACTTCAAGTACATGCCTGACAACAAACAAAATGTGCGTCTCTCCTACTACTCCGCTATCAGCCGCCCTGGTTTCTATGAAATGATTCCTCACCGCGGCGGAGATCCTGACCAGGATTATCCTGAAGTGGGCAACCCGTATCTGAAAAGAGCTACCTCCGATAACTTCGACTTACGTTATGAATACTTCCCCAAAGCACTGGACCAGCTGCTGGCAGGCGTATTCTACAAACGCATCAAAGACCCGATTGAATCTGCACTGGTACAAAACGGCCGCAGTATCAACCTAATGAGCGGTAACTTCGGTACCGCTACCAACTATGGTTTTGAACTGGAAGCCGCCAAGTATATCCGCAAATTTGGTATCCGTCTGAACTATACCTATACCAACTCTTCCATCACCAGCAATAAAATGCAGTGGTACCGTGAAGACAACGGTAACATCACCCAGAAAACCGTTAGCCAGGAACGCCCGCTGCAAGGACAATCCAAACATATCGGTAACCTCTCCCTGCTGTACAAGGACGCACATTCCGGCCTCGACGCACAACTGGCCATGGTATATACCGGCGAACGTATTGACATCGTATCACAGTTTTACAACAACGATATCTGGCAGAAAGGCTTTGTGCAACTGGATTTCTCTGCCGAAAAAAGAATCTGGAAGAAACTGTATGCTTACGCCAAAGTGGGCAACCTGCTGAACACCCCTTATGAGCTGTTCATCAAGAGCGCCAACACAGAAAAATCTGCCGCCGGTGTACCGCAACAAACAGTGGGTAAAAATGTATCTGTACGCAAAAACACTTACGGCCAGACTTACCTGCTGGGCCTCCGTTTCAAACTCTAAAACCTTACGAACATGAAATTGCATCAATATATACTTGCCGCTATCACCACAGGTACTATCCTCACTTCCTGCCATAAAGAAGCAGATGTGCTGGTATCCAAACCGGTGGTCACTCCCAGCAAACCGATTACTTCAGACACGTTGTCCGGCGCCATTCAGGGTACGCTGCTGGCTGGCAAAACCTACTATTTCGCTACCGATATCACCATCAATGACGGTGATACCCTCTATATGCAAAGCGGCGTAAAACTGATTGCCCTCGGCGATGGCAGCAGCCAGCTGAAAAGCCCGCAGATTACCGTGAACGGAAGCCTGATCAGCCTCGGCACCAAAGATGCGCCTAACTATATCACCGTATCAGAACAACTGCGTACCACTGACAATGCTTTTAAAGGCATCTGGGGCGGCATTCAGTGTACACCGGCTAAAGACAAACAAGGTGGTGACCTGGTCCTGAAATGGACGCATCTTGAATTTGCCGGCGGTCCTGTGGCTATCGGTAATGACGTGTATAAAGCAGGCGACCCTCGTTACATGATCTACTTCGCCAATGTGGACAAGAACTTCATCCTGGAAGATTGCTGGATCAGAGGCAGTAAAGACGATGCTATCCGTACAGATGGCGGCCGTATCAGCATTCTGCGCAACACATTCGAAATGTGCGGTGAAAAAGGCGGTGAAGCATTGAACATGAAATCCGGTACTGTTGGCGATGTGGCGTACAACGTAGCCATCGGCGCAGCTACCAATGCATTCAAAGTATCCAACTCCGGTGATAAAACCGTGCAGGCCAATGTATATATCTACAACAATACCATGGTCAACTGCGGCTTCCGGCAAACGAAAGAAGGCCGTGGCGGCGGTATCAACTTCGAAGCTTTTGCGAAAGGAAAGGCGTTCAATAACCTCTTCATCAACTGTCGTGTAAGCATGCGCGTAGTAGGCGGCGCCGGTACCGGTGCAGACCTTGCCAACCTCACCTATGGCAATAACCTGTTTTACGGTAACGCCCCTACGCTGTTGAACCAGTTCAATGCAACAGACGGTGTATCTGTATTTACCACTACAGATATCCATGGGGAGGTCAAACAAAACAATCCTGCATTCTATACTTATGATGTAGATCAGTTTGACTACACCACCCTCGGCGGCACCGTTAAAACACCACCGATCACCTGGAAACAACAACCATTGCCACTGTTACAACAGGGCACTTCCAACTTCCGCGTGAAGCCAACTTCTCCGGCCGTTGGAAAAGGTAACAGCCAGTTTGCCCCCATGAATATCACGACGATCAAAACAGAAGCTGCTGCCGACGTAATGCGTCCTGGTAAAGACATTGGCGCTTATCAACAGGATGGCAGCGGTAACCAGCATTAATGGGGTTATTTGGTTATTTTTAGATTTAGTAATTGGATTGACTGATTTGGGATTTTATATGAAATATGGAAAAATAGTAGCAGTAGCCGGCATCTTTGCCGGCTTCACTGCCTGTAACAACAAACAACATAAGCCTATACCAGCACCGGCTGCCGATGCGGTAAAACCGGTGGCTGTCACCCCTGTCACACAATATGACAGCGATGATCCGGCCATCTGGATCAACAAGGCTGACAGCAGCAAAAGCCTGATCATCGGCACAGATAAAAACACAGACGGGGCTTTATATGTATACAACCTGGATGGCCAGGTCGTAAAGAAGATCGCCGGTCTGAAACGGCCTAATAATGTGGATATTGCCTATGGTCTGCTGCTGAACAATCAGCCGGTGGACATTGCTGTGACAACAGAACGGGAAACCAACAAACTGCGTATTTACCGTCTGCCGGACATGGAGCCGATTGACAATGGCGGCCTGGAAGTGTTTGCCGGTGAAAAAGAGCGCGGCCCTATGGGCATCAGCCTGTACACACGGCCAACAGACAAAGCCATCTTTGCGATCGTTAGCCGCAAATCCGGTCCTGCACAGGGTTACCTGTGGCAGTACCAGTTGACCGACAACGGCAAAGGGCAAGTAACAGGAACGGTTGTACGTAAATTTGGCGCCTACAGCGGGAAGAAAGAAATTGAAAGTGTAGCGGTAGACAACGAGCTGGGATATGTGTATTATTCAGATGAGCAGACGGGTGTTCGCCGGTATTATGCAGATCCTGCCCGTGGAGATCAGGAGCTGGCGTTATTTGGCAGTGGTGAATTCAAGGCCGACAACGAAGGCATCAGCATTTACAAAACAAGCGACAGTACCGGTTTTATTCTTGTATCTGATCAGGATGCCAACAGTTTCAACATCTACCGCAGGGAAGATACACATCCGGCATTACTGGCGAAGATACCCGTATCTGCTATCAACAGTGATGGTTCCGATGTGGTGAATGTCAACCTTGGCCCTAAATATCCACAGGGTATTTTTGTGGTGATGAGTACAGACAAGACCTTCCATTACTATGATTGGCGTGACATCGCAGCGAGGATTAAGTAACCGATCATCGATCCATAAAAAAAACGGCGCAGGTAAAACACCTGCGCCGTTTTTTTGCATTATATAGTCAAGACTATTTCTCAGAACTAAGGCCAGCGCCAATGAATTCTCTGTTGAGGCGGGCGATATTGGTGAGGGAGATTTCTTTCGGGCATTCTGCTTCGCAGGCGCCGGTGTTGGTACAGCTACCGAAACCTTCCTTGTCCATTTGAGCCACCATGTTGAGCACACGGGTCTGGCGTTCAGGTTCACCTTGTGGCAGCAGTGCCAGCTGGGAAACTTTTGCAGACACGAACAGCATCGCAGAAGAGTTCTTACAAGCTGCCACGCAGGCACCACAACCGATACAGGCCGCAGCCGCAAAGGCCAGGTCCGCTTTGTGTTTATCAACCGGGAGGCAGTTAGCATCCTGGGCGTTGCCGGTGTTTACAGAGATATAACCACCCGCTTCGATGATACGGTCAAATGCAGTTCTGTCTACAGTGAGGTCTCTCAGTACAGGGAAAGCATCAGATCTCCATGGTTCTACCGTGATGGTATCACCGTCTTTGAAAGCGCGCATGTGCAGCTGGCAGGTAGTAGTACCAGCCCATGGACCGTGTGCGCGGCCATTGATGTGCATGGAGCACATACCACAGATACCTTCGCGGCAGTCGTGGTCAAATGCGATCGGGTCTTTTCCTTCGTTGATCAGTTGCTCGTTCAGCACGTCAAACATTTCGAGGAAAGACATTTCAGAAGAAATATCTTTTACAGCGTATGTTTCAAATCCACCCTGAGCATTTGTGTTTTTTTGTTTCCACACCTTTAAGGTGAGGTTCATGTTATAATGTTCCATATTCGCTGGACAATTATTTTATTTTACAATCCTGGCCCCCTGTAAAGCAATGGGCCAATACCCTTATTTATAGCTACGTTGAGAAGGAATTACTTCTTCAAATTTCAGTTCTTCCTTGTGCAGTTCAAACTGGCCGGGGCCTTTGTATTCCCAGGCAGCTACGTAGCTGAAGTTAGCATCATCACGTTGTGCTTCGCCATCCGGAGTCTGGGACTCTTCACGGAAGTGGCCACCGCAGGATTCGCGGCGTTGCAGCGCATCGATGCACATCAGTTCGCCCAGTTCCAGGAAGTCGGCTACACGGCCGGCTTTCTCCAGTTCAGGGTTGAATTCTTTTTCAACACCCGGTACACGCACATCTTTCCAGAACTCAGCGCGCAGGGCTTTGATTTCTTCGATGGCTTCTTTCAGACCTTGTTCGTTACGTGCCATACCGCACTTGTCCCACATGATCTTACCGAGTTTTTTATGGAAGTGGTCTACAGACTTGGTTCCTTTGATGCCCATCAGTTTGGAGATGGTGTCTTTCACCTGTTTTTCAGCTTCCACGAAGGCCGGGTGGTCTGTTGGGATAGCTTTGGTGCGGATTTCATCTGCCAGGTAGTTACCGAGGGTGTAAGGGATGACGAAGTAACCATCTGCCAGGCCCTGCATCAGTGCAGAAGCGCCGAGGCGGTTAGCACCGTGATCGGAGAAGTTGGCTTCACCGAGGGAGTACAGGCCGGGAACGGTGGTTTGCAGTTCGTAGTCTACCCACAGGCCGCCCATGGTATAGTGTACGGCAGGATAGATACGCATGGGTTGTTCGTATGGGTTTTCGCCGGTGATTTTGGCGTACATATCGAACAGGTTACCATATTTTTCCGCTACTACTTCTTTACCCAGTTTTATGATCTCTGCTTTAGAGAGATTGGAGAGCTGGCGTTTACCGGCTTCGATGTTGCCATAACGTTCGATGGCAGCGGCGAAGTCGAGGAATACCGCTTGTTTGGAAGTACCTACGCCATAGCCGGCATCGCATCTTTCCTTCGCAGCGCGGGAGGCCACGTCGCGGGGAACGAGGTTACCAAAGGCAGGATATCTTCTTTCCAGGTAGTAGTCTCTTTCTTCTTCCGGAATTTCGCTGGCTTTGCGATTGTCGTTTTGTTTTTTGGGTACCCAGATGCGGCCGTCGTTACGCAGTGATTCTGACATGAGGGTCAGTTTGGACTGGTGATCGCCGGATACCGGGATACAGGTAGGGTGGATCTGTGTAAAGCAGGGGTTGGCGAAGTAAGCACCGTTTTTAGTGGCTTTCCAGGCTGCCGTTACGTTAGAGCCCATCGCGTTGGTGGACAGGAAGAATACGTTACCATAACCGCCGCTGCAGATCAGTACAGCATGACCGAAATGGCGTTCCAGTTCACCGGTGATCAGGTCACGGGCGATGATACCGCGTGCTTTGCCGTCGATCTTAACGATATCCAGCATTTCGTGGCGGGAATACATTTTCACGTTACCCAGTGCCACCTGACGCTCCAGGGCTGAGTAAGCACCGAGCAGGAGCTGCTGACCGGTTTGACCGGCAGCGTAGAAAGTACGTTGTACCTGTGTACCACCGAAAGAGCGGTTGCTCAGCAGTCCACCGTATTCACGGGCAAAGGGAACACCCTGGGCCACGCATTGATCTATAATATTGCCACTCACCTCCGCCAGGCGATGCACGTTGGCTTCGCGGGCGCGGTAGTCGCCACCTTTTACTGTATCATAGAACAGGCGGTAAACGGAGTCACCGTCGTTCTGGTAGTTTTTAGCAGCATTGATACCACCCTGGGCAGCAATACTGTGCGCGCGACGCGGACTATCCTGAAAGCAGAATGCTTTAACCTTATACCCTAACTCACCTAATGAAGCCGCTGCTGAAGCGCCGGCCAAACCAGTACCAATCACGATCACTTCGAGGCTGCGCTTGTTGGCAGGGTTTACCAGTTTACAATGTCCTTTATAGTCTTCCCATTTAGTATTTAATGGGCCGGCTGGAATTTTTGCGTTCAACATATATCCTTACTTTACAGAATTATTTTTTTAAATAGATAACAATCGGGATCAGGGCAAAGCCAATAGGAATCAGGATACCGAAGATCCATACGCCTACGAAGTTGATCAAACCGTTGTACTTTTTGTGATTCAGGCCGAAGGTCTGGAAGGCGCTCTTAAAACCATGGATCAGGTGGAAAGAGAGGCCAATCATGCCAATCACATAGAGGATTACCAGCCACACGTTCTGGAAAGTTTCATAGCTCAGCGCATAGAGATCTTTCAGTGGTTCTTCGATGCCAGGATAAGTGCGGGTAGGCATTTCAGCGTAGTGGAATTTGCCCCAGAAGTTAGCCAGGTGAATCACAATAAAAATAAGGAGGATGCTTCCCATGATCGCCATCTGGCGGCTGAACCAGGAAGATGTCTGATTGCCCGGATTGATAGCGTATTTCACCGGACGGGCAGCCCTGTTGGAAAATGTGAGCTTCAGCGCGATCAGAGCGTGGAGGATGATCACCACTTTCAGGCCCCAGGCGATGAACTGAATCAGGCTGTTATGTCCCATGAACTGGGCATACGCGTTAAATGCCTTGCCTTCGTCGTTGTACAGCAGCTGGAAGTTACCTGCCAGATGCACAATAACAAAACTGCAAAGAAACAAGCCGGTAGCACCTACCAATAACTTCTTACCGATAGATGTATTAAAAAACTGTGACCACTTCATAAGTAAAATTCTAAGCTTCCTTGTATTAAAGTTGATTGAAATGTCGGGCAAATTTAGCGCAGGAAAAACAAAAACCAAATGATATTTATCAGGTTTTCACATGCATGATCGTAATAACAAATACATAATATAACTGAAAATCAATCATTTTATGCATATTATCTTTCATTTTGTACTGAAAATATAATATAAATTATTCCAATCGTTTTAGCATGATGTTGTCTATCATATTATACAAATGCAGTGGTTGATATGTTCGCCATTTTTCATCATCCAGCAGGTGGATATAATGGTGCAGGCGGGCTTTTTCAAACTCCTGCCTGGTTTGTTCAGGCATATTCAGTGCAACGATCCATCCGCCTTCATCTTTGATATCATCCCACCATTCTTCGTAATAGCAGTCATCGGAAGAGTGGAAATTCATGACATTTTCAGCGATGAGGATAAATTTGCAGATCCCTTCCGCAATGAGGACATCGATGATTTCGCGTTTGAGGGTCATGATATCATTATCAATCGCATCGTTCCATTCTCCCAGCAGTTCGATAATGGCGAAGTTGTACTGATAGTCAGCGAAGAGGATTTTCAGGTACAGGTTACGGGACCCAAAGTCGTCCCACTGCGGGTGAACATAGTAATTGTAGACCGTATTCGAGAATTCAAATTCACTGTATTCCCTTCCATAGAAGGGCGATAGTTCGTCTTCTTCAGCGGCGTACAGGTGCCTCCAGTTATAATATGGTTCGATAGTATGCATGCGTAGTCTCCGGCTACAAATGTCAAAATAAATCAGGCTTTGGCAAAATCGTCCATGGCTTTTTTCACACTGCCAGCCTTCAGCAACAGTTGTTGCGCCTGTTCATAATCTGTGATAGACAGCTTCTCCATCAGCATTTTCACGCCTCTGTCCACTAATTTTTCGTTGCTCAGCTGCATGTTTACCATTTTGTTATCTTCTACCCTGCCCAGCTGGATCATCACGGCAGTAGAGATCATATTCAGCACCAGTTTCTGTGCGGTACCGCTTTTCATGCGGGTGCTGCCGGTCACGAATTCCGGTCCTACCACTACTTCCACCGGGAAATCGGCGGCGGCAGATACAGGTGAATCGGGGTTACAGCTGATGCTGCCGGTAATGATACCGTTGCTGCGGCATTTATCGAGCGCACCGATCACATAGGGCGTAGTACCACTGGCAGCGATGCCTACTACCACATCTTTATCGGTGATATTAAATTCCTGCAGATCTTTCCAGCCTTGTTCACGGTCATCTTCTGCAAACTCCACAGCTTTGCGGATGGCAGCATCGCCACCGGCAATCAGGCCTATTACCAGTCCTTGCGGCACACCAAATGTAGGCGGGCATTCAGAAGCATCCACAATACCCAGGCGGCCGCTGGTACCGGCGCCGATATAAAACAAACGTCCTCCTGCCAGCATCTTGTCTGCTATAGCTGCCACGAGCTTTTCAATCTGTGGAATAGATTTTTCCACGGCCACGGGAACTGACCGGTCTTCGTTATTGATGTTGGTCAATAATTCCGTCAGGCTCATCTTTTCGAGGTGACGATAATTTGAAGTCTGTTCAGTTACTTTTACAAATGCCATATATGATCTGTTGTAGAATTGATTAACGATGATATTCAATGAGCCCTTCCATGGGAGTGCGCAGGATTTTGCCGAGCGGCAGTTCATACAGTTCACACAGTTCTTTCAGGATATCCCGGAAGTGCCAGGCGATGCCGCCGGTGAAGTGCAGGGAGGTGGTCCAGCTCTCCCGGTACTTATACAGATGGTTGAAGAAAAAGTCATTCAGGCCGTCTTCGAGGATATTTTCAATCAGGAAGTGGCCTCTGTTTTCGGACAGGAACGTGGAATACGTTGACAGATAACGATTGGCCAGTGGCTTACGGTATACGTTTTCGAGGATTTCGTCTTTATTGGTTTGATATTTCTGGTCAAAACGGGCCATCAGCTCTTCATCAAAGGTATTGTACAGATAGTATTGCAATACTTTTCTGCCGAGATAGGCGCCGCTGCCTTCGTCACCCAGGATGTAACCCAGGCCCGGATTGTTTTTCACGATGGTTGTTCCGTCAAAAAAACAGGAATTGGAGCCGGTGCCAAGGATGCTGGCGATACCAGGCGTACGGCCGCACAACGCACGGGCAGCTCCCATCAGGTCATGGTTGACATCTATAGCGGCTGAAGGCCATACATCCTTCAGGCATGCTGTCACCAGCTGGGTATTTTTTTGTTGGGCAAGACCGGTACCATAAAAATATACCTCGTCAATCACCGTACCGGCTGGCATCTGGGGGATAAGCTCCACCTCCATGATCTGCCGGATCTGTTCTGCTGTCTGAAAATAAGGGCTCACACCCTGGGTGTTATAAATCCCCGGCTCGTGGTCTCCCAACAAGGCCCATTCCGTTTTTGTAGATCCGCTGTCAGCGATCAGCTTTGTTCTTGCAGCCATCCTGTAATTTATGAAATTAAAGAATCGTAAGCGTTTGCTCCTGATTTATGCTATTTTTGTCACAATTTAAACAAAAGGGTTTCATAAAAACAAATGCCACCCCCGAGTTTAAGCTATGATGATGCATGCGCGCAGCAGATTTCCTTCCGCCTGCGGCTTATATTACATGGTTAGATTGGTCATAAATTAGCGGGATAATAATCAAATTATGTCAAACAGGAAGCTGAATGTTTTTTTACCTCTTCTCTTTGCGGTAGTACTGGCCATCGGGATGTTCCTCGGTCATAAAATGCCCGGGTCCAACACCGGCGGTACGACCGTCTTCTTCACCAAGCCCACCAAGGGACCATTACAGGAAGTGATGGACCTCATCAAAACAAAATACGTAGATACACTGGATGCCGATAAAGTACAACAGGAGGCTATCGATGGCCTGCTGAGCCATCTCGACCCTCACTCTATCTATATTCCCCCTTCCCAGTTACAAGCTGTAAATGAAGACCTGGAAGGCAACTTTCAGGGCATCGGCGTGGAATTCAACATCACGGCCGATACCGTTAATGTGATATCTGTGCTGAGTGGCGGCCCTTCAGAAGCGGCCGGTGTACAAACAGGCGACAAGATCCTTAAAGTCAACGACAGCCTCGTAGCCGGCAATGGCATCACCCCGGATAAAATCCGCAGACTGCTGCGCGGCCCTGCAGGATCCCTTGTCAACACGGTCCTGTTGCGCCAGCAGAAAAAAATACAGGTACCTATTAAAAGAGGTATCATTCCCATCTACAGCCTGGATGCCAGCTATATGGCCGCTCCCGGTATTGGTTACATCAAGATCAACAAGTTCTCCGCCACTACCTTCGATGAGTTCATGAAAGCGATGCGTAAGCTGGAAAAACAGGGCATGGTAAAACTGATCATCGACGTACGCCAGAACCCGGGCGGATTCATGGACGCCGCTGTCCGCATTGCAGATGAACTGCTGGACGATAATAAACTGATTGTATATACAAAAGGTAAGGACTACCCACGCACCGATTATAAGACTAAACGCCCGGGCATGTTTGAACATGGCGCACTGGCCATCCTCACCGACGAAGGCTCTGCTTCCGCCAGTGAAATACTCGCCGGTGCTATACAGGACTGGGACCGTGGCGCTGTCATCGGCCGCCGCACTTTCGGTAAAGGCCTGGTACAGGAACAATATGATCTCGACAACGGCGGCGCACTCCGTCTCACCGTTGCCCGGTACTATATCCCTTCCGGCAGAAGCATCCAAAAGCCTTACGGCGACGGCACCTCTTATGATGAAGATATCCTCGAACGTTTCCACCACGGTGAACTGGTGAACAAAGACAGTATCAAAATCACTGACACCGTTCCTTACAAAACAGCCTCCGGACGCCGCGTATATGGCGGTGGCGGTATCACTCCTGATATTTTCGTACCGTTTGATACCTCCCGCTTCTCTCCGTCACTAACGGCCATCTATACACGTAACACACTGAGCAATTTCGCTTATCAGTATTACACCAGCAACAAGGAGGCCTTCAAACGTTATAAGGACGCAGAAGACTTCACCAAAAACTTCCAGACCAGCCCGGCCCTGTTTGAAGAGTTTAAGGCCTATGCACAGAAAGACAGCGTGCCCGGTCTGCAACACCTCAGCAGCCATGACGACCTCGAGATCAAAACCCGTCTCAAAGCCATGCTGGCCCGCCAGTTGTACCGCACAGAAGGGTTCTATGAAACAATCAATGCTACTGACCCGGTAATGAAGAAAGCGCTGGAAGAACTGAACCGCGACCGCTGATAGACAGGATTATTGCTGATTCGCCTGATTGAGCGGAGATTGATACAGAGAGCAGAGCGGGAATAAAACCAGAGAATAAAGATCAGAGAATAGAACCTGATAATAAAATAAAGAAGTAATAATAAAAAGCACATCGCCCATTGATATCGTATCAATGGGCGATGTGCTTTTTATTATATTGCTATTGTATTACTGTTGATCAACAATCTCCGCTCAATCAGGCGAATCAGCAATAATCATGACCATCACAGTTATCGGTTAGGTTTCCGTTCCATCTTCGGCAGTGACATGGCAATCAGATCGTTCATCACATTCACGGCTTCATCAAGATAGATGTCTTTCGTTCTTACCTTGATCCAGTCCTTGTTACGGGCGATCTTGGAGGAATCGTTGCCGAGTTTTTCCATATCTGACTTGATGTTAATGATACTCAGTTCTTTCACTTTATCGTTTACTGCATCATATTTTTTCAGGGCAGCGGTATTGGTTTTCTGTTCAGCCTTGAAAGTTTGCAGGTTGAGAGAATACGTTTCCTGCTTTTCAAGTTTCTTCAGGGCATTCAGGTTTTCGGTGAGCAGCTTGAAAGCCTGGCTGGTAGCCATTCTTTTTTCGCTGTTCTTTTTCAGCGCTTCAGCAGGCACCGGGTTAATCCAGGGAGTGAAGGAAGCGCGGGGAATTTCATCCCATACGAGGGCATCGCTGTCTTTGCGTTCGGCCACATCATAGTATGGGTCCGGCAGCACTACATCAGATGCTACGCCTTTCAGCTGGGTGGAACCGCCGTTGGCCCGGTAGAACTTCTGCTGGGTAAGTTTCAGGGCGCCGAGGCTGCCACCATCTTTTACCGGATAGAAATCGTCGAGATTGAACAGGCGTTGTACCGTACCCTTACCGAAGGTCTGGCCACTACCGATGATCACTGCGCGTTTATAATCCTGCATCGCTGCTGCCATGATCTCAGAAGCAGATGCGCTGTATTCATTGACCATAATGGCCAGCGGGCCGTCGTATTGAACGTTTTTATCACGATCGCGCAGCACCACCGCGTCGCCGCCTCTGGAGCGTACCTGTACCACAGGGCCTTCCGGAATAAACAGGCCGGCCATCTGTACCACGTCCTGGAGAGAGCCGCCACCGTTGAAGCGCAGGTCGAGGATGATACCTTCCACTTTCTCCGCTTTCAGTTTGGCTACTTCTTTGGCCACGTCTTCCGCACTGCGGGCGCCGTTACGATCGTTGAAGTCAGCATAGAATTCCGGCAGATAGATATAGCCTATTTTATGCTGGCCATTGATGATGGCGGATTTAGCAAAGGTTTCTTCTGTCACGATCTCATCGCGAACGATGGTAATGTCTTTCGTCGTACCATCCACACTTCTCACGGTCAGTTTTACCGGTGTGCCTTTTTTACCACGGATCAGTTTCACGGCATCTTCTACAGGGTAACCAGTAATATCAACTGGTTCTGTGTTTCCCTGGGCCACTTTCTGGATAACGTCGTTAGCTTTCAGCTGACCTTGTTTCCAGCTGGGGCTTCCGGTAACGATGCTTACCACTTTAATACGGTCACCTTCTTCCTTCAGTTGGGCACCGATGCCGAAGAATTTACCGGCCATCTGTTCTTCGAAGGCACGTTTTTCATCGGGTGGGAAGTAGTCAGTGTGCGGGTCCATCGTGGTGGTGATGGCGTTAACGTATAAGTTGAAACGGTCGTTGTCGTTTTGTCTGTTTTTCAGGCGCTCAAAGTAGCGGTCATACAGCTGTTTCACCTTTACGCGGGCTTCGCTTTCCAGCTGAGCGTCGGTTTTGGTTTTAGCGCTGTCGCCGTCTTTTGCTTTCTCTCTCATCTCCTGGAGATCAGTGAGTTTTTCCAGTGTGCGGTATTTCAGCACTTTACGCCAGGCTTCCTTCCGGGCGTTTTCACCTGCCGGGTAGTCCAGCTTCTCCGGGTCGAGGGTCACTTTCTCGTCCACAGTGAAATCAAACGGTTTGGAGAGGAGTTCGGGGTAGATGACCGCTGCTTCAGCCACCCTTTGTTTGATCAGGGTGTTGATATTGCGGAAACAATCTACCGGCGCGCCTTTCAGTTCATCGTCTATATGGGTGGCCAGCGGTTCCAGACGGTTAATGTCAGATTTGAGGAAAAACTTCTTTTCCACGTCCAGGCTACGCACATATTTATTAAAAACTTCTCTGGAGAAGGCGTCATCAATGGGCTTGGGTTGGTAGTGCCCTTCCTTCAGCATCTGGCCTACCAGGTTCATGATGACTTCGTAGCGGCCAGGGGGGTCGTCTGCATGGCCCAGCTTGTTAAAAGCCAACACACCGGCAGATATGCTGAGGAGCACGACCGGGATAATCACTTTCAGTCTCATATGTATCTCTATTAACGTAAACGTTGTCTGATCAAATATAAAATAAAATCGTCCGTTGCCACTTGAAATTATTTCCTTTTAACAAAAAATTGGGCCAAACGGTCGCGCAGACGGGCGAAGGGTCGGATGAGGCATGAAATGGGGCTTGCCAAACAGGTGAGTACAGAGAGTAGGAAGAGTAACAGCAATAAGGCGCAAAGCCGTCAGCCCTGCGCCTTTACTGCATTTTATCAATCTTTTACCAGCTTATAAACAGCGCCTTTAAAACCGTCTTTGGTAGACATGCTCGTGAGCATATAAATTTCTCCCTGCTCATCTTCTCCCCAGCTGAGAATGAAGGGGTTATCAGCAGGGCGATTGGACAGTTCGAGATCTGCCCGTTCCCATTTGTTGCCCTTTGGCACCAGCACGAAGGCTTTCCCGTTGTAATCACCGAAAATATAAAGGCCTTTCAGGGAAGGAATGGCGTTACCTCTGTACACATATCCACCGGTGATGCTGATGCCCAGATCGTGGTCATACTCGTGTATGGGAGGCGTCAGTTTGTTGCGGTCGGCATCGGCAGGAACGTTGAAATCATGATATCCCTCCATGATGCGCCAGCCGTAGTTACCGCCTTTGGTGATGATGTCCACTTCTTCGTATTTGGCTTGTCCCACATCGCCGGCAAACAGCTTACCGGTAGCTTTGTCAAACGAAAAGCGCCATGGATTGCGCAAGCCATAGGCCCATATTTCCGGCTTTGCATCCGCTGTTTTCACAAACGGATTGTCTGCCGGCACTTTATACGGTGTACCATTCACGTCTATACGCAGTATTTTTCCCAACACGGTGCCCAGGTCCTGCGCATTGCCGATGGTGCCGTGTTTGTCGCCACCGCCGCCGCCATCACCGAGGCCAATGTACAGGTATCCGTCGCGACCGAACACCAGCTGGCCACCGTTATGGTTAGACTCCGGCTGGTTGATCTCCATCAGCACCCTTTTGGATGCCGGATCGGCCACATCAGGATTGGTGGCAGAGGCAGTAAACTCCACCAGCCTGCTTTTATGGTCCAGCACCCGTTTGACCGGGTTCGGCACCGGTGCGCTGTAGTACACATAAAATTTACGGTTCTTTTTGAAGTCGGGATGGAAAGCCATGCCCAGCAGTCCTCTTTCATCATAGGCAGGATTTACCTTTACCATATCTGAACTTACATCCAGGAAAGGTTGTGGCAACTGGCTGCCCTTTTTATCAACAATCCATACTTTCCCTTCTTTCTGGCAGAAAAATAACCGGCCTGTACCATCGTGAGGGACCGCCATATTGACCGGGGAAATGAACTTATCGGTTACCAGTTGCAGCCTGGCTTTTCTGGGAGGAGGCGCTGCTTTGTCCGGCTCTCCGGCCAGTACAGCATGGTTGAATAACAGGGGAATGAACATCCCACATAACAACCCTTGTATTTTCATCATCGTGCGGAATTTGAAGCAATAAAAATAGCAGATTATTATCCCTTTACTGATGACTTTTTGCTTTTTCCCTCCTGCTTTTTACCTTTGGCAGTAAATTACACCCGCTTGGACACAACGGCCTCTACACCCAGAAACGACCCATACGCATCGCTACGCTATCAGGAGTTTAACTATTATCTGGTCATCCGCTTCGCATTGGTATTTGCGCTGGCCATGCAGTTCGCCATCATAGAATGGAAAGTATACGCGCTATCCCATGACCCGTTTACCCTTGGATTGATAGGATTGTCTGAAGTTATTCCTGCCGTGACGCTGGCTCCTTTCGCCGGGCATCTGGTAGACAAACGGGAAAAGCGGGGGTTGTTGCTGAAATGTGTGATCGCCTATATCTTTATCAGTACCGGTCTTTTTCTGCTAACGTGGGACAAAGCTGTGGCGGGCCTCTCCACCCAATGGATACTATTATCGATCTATTTCCTGGTATTTACCGGCGGTATTGTCCGGGCCTTTGTCAGTCCATCTAATTTCTCCCTGATGTCTTTGCTGGTACCCCGTGCATTATATGCCAACGCTTCCACCTGGAGCAGTTCTGCCTGGCAGATCGGCGGCGTGCTGGGACCTGCGCTGGGCGGGCTTTGTATCCACTGGTTCGGCGTACACTGGTCGATGTTGCTGGTGGTGGCCATTTTCCTGGCGCCGCTTTACAGCCTGATTCAGATCAAGCCCAAGCCGGTTTACTATAAAGAAAAAGGGGAAACCTTCTTACAGGGACTGACCAGCGGGATGCGTTTTGTGTGGAAGACAAAAGTGGTGCTGGGCGCCATGTCACTGGACATGTTTGCTGTATTGTTTGGCGGGGCCATAGCCATGTTGCCGGCTTATGCCACAGATGTGTTGCACGTGGGTTCGTTGGGATATGGCCTGTTGCGTTCCGCGCCGGCTGTTGGGTCACTGATAACCATGTTTATTATCGCGCACCGGCCACTGGTCAACAAGCCCGGCATCAAACTGCTGGCTGCTGTATTTGGTTTTGGCATAACGATCATCCTCTTCGGGGTGTCTACCAGTTTCTGGCTTTCCATAGCTATTCTGCTGGTTAGCGGAGCGCTGGATGGTGTCAGTGTTATTATCCGACAGACGATTCTTCAGCTGAAAACACCGGATGAAATGCGTGGCCGTGTGGCTTCTGTAAGCTCCATGTTCGTAGGTTCCTCCAATGAGCTGGGCGCTTTTGAGAGCGGCTTCATGGCGCGGCAGCTGGGACTGGTCACCTCTGTGGTATTTGGTGGCTGCGTTACGCTGGCCGTGGTGGCTACCACCTATGTTATCAGTCCGGCCATGCGTAAGCTGGACCTGAAACCGTGATCAGGTCAGAGATCCATTTTATCTTTCAACTTTTCAAGTACATAGAATACAGCGGGGCAGACCGTGCTGTTTTCGTAAGTGATATTGGGACGTTTGAAAAAATCGTAGCTATCGGTGTAGGGGTAGTTGGCGCAATCGCCGGGGCGTACGTCATATATGCTGCAGCCGTTATCTCCTCCTAAAAACGGGCAGGGGCTTGACTTCACCACATAATCTTCATCTTTGTCAATACGCAGATAAGTATCAATAAAAGCGCCTTCTTTCATGCCCAGGTATTTGGAAATCCGTTTGATGTCCGGGGCTTTGAAGCGGGGACTGATAGATTTGCAGCAGCGGGCGCAGTCCATACAGTCGATATGGCTGAACGCTTCGTCATGAAGTTCCGGCAGCAGCTTCTCCACCCCTTTACCGCGGCGTGTCTGCAGCTTCTGCAGGAATTGTTTGTTGGCCTTTTGTTTGTCTTTGGCCTTCTGTTCCCAGTCTTCTAAAATCTTGCTCATTGGCGCAAAGATAAGTAAATACCCGGTGGACAAAATTATGACACAAGCTATCTTACCAACAGTATCATTTATCACTGTTTTCCTTCTCTGCTGCCAGTGTTTTGGCGATTGCTTAAAATCTGCATAGCTTTGCGCATTCTATTTCAAACTACCTGCTAACATCATGAATCTTTTTGATATCCAACAAATTGAATTCGTGCACCGTCACATTGGTCCGAATGAAGCTGAGAAGAACCAGATGCTGGAAACCATAGGTACAGCCAATCTGGATGAACTGATCAACAAAACTGTTCCCGGTGCTATCCGCATGCAGCATCCGCTTGCAGTTCCCGCTGCTATGAGCGAAAGCGATTACCTACGCCATCTGAAAGAGGTTTCCCTTAAGAACAAGGTAATGCGCAACTATATTGGTCAGGGCTACTTCGACACGATCACGCCTAGCGTGATCCTGCGTAACGTATTCGAGAATCCAGGATGGTACACGCAGTACACGCCGTATCAGGCGGAGATTTCCCAGGGAAGACTGGAAAGCCTGCTGAACTACCAGACGATGGTAAGTGACCTGACGGGTTTGCCGATTTCCAACGCGTCGCTGCTGGATGAAGCCACTGCCGCTGCAGAAGCAATGACGATGTTCTTCAACGCCCTCAACAAAGACCACGACCACGTAACCAGGCCTAAGTTTTTTGTAGATACCAACGTTTACCCTCAGACACTGGACGTTATCCAGACCCGTGCCACTCCACTGCACATTGAAGTAGTGGTCGGCGATTACAAAACAGCACAGTTCGACGCTGATTACTTCGGTGCGCTGATACAATACCCTAACAATGTGGGTGCTGTTGAAGATTACCAGGAATTCATCCAGAAAGTACATACCGTGGGCGCTTTCGTAGGCGTAGCCACCGACCTGCTGGCACTGACCCTGTTAACTTCCCCGGGAGAACTGGGTGCTGACGCCGCCTTTGGTTCCGCACAACGTTTTGGTGTTCCGTTGGGCTTTGGTGGTCCTCACGCTGCATTCTTTGCCGTGAAAGACGACTTCAAACGTTCTATCCCCGGCCGTATCATTGGTGTGAGCATCGACGCACAAGGCCAGCGTGCCCTGCGTATGGCGCTGCAAACCCGTGAACAGCACATCAAACGTGAAAAAGCTACTTCCAATATCTGTACCGCTCAGGCCCTGCTGGCTAATATGGCTGCCATGTACGCCGTATACCATGGCCCTGAAGGACTGAAGAACATCGCTACCCGTGTAGCGCTGCTCACCGCTGCGCTGGCAGAAAAATTACAGGCAAAAGGACTGAAACTGGCCGCTGGTAACTTCTTCGATACCATCGTAATCGAAGGCGCCAGCGATGTGAAAGCAGCCGCTGAAGCAGCTGGTATCAACCTGCGCTATTTCGCTAACGGCCAGGTAGGTATCTCTATCGATGAAACCGCCACCATATCCGACATCAACGATGTTCTTCGTGTATTCGGCGCCGGTAGCGCAGACGCAGCCAGCATATCCAATGGTAAAGCCGCCATCCCTGCCGGCCTGGAGCGTACCTCCACTTACCTGCAACATCCGGTGTTCAACAGCTATCACAGCGAATCGCTGATGATGCGTTACCTGAAAATGCTGGAGAACAAAGACCTGTCCCTGAACACGTCCATGATCTCCCTCGGTTCCTGCACCATGAAGCTGAACGCAGCTTCCGAAATGATTCCGCTGAGCTGGGCCCACTGGAGCAAAATGCACCCGTTTGCCCCGAAAGAACAAGCTGGCGGTTATCTGCAGATGACCTCCGAACTGGGCGAATACCTCAGCCAGATCACTGGTTTCGACTCCTGCAGCCTGCAGCCTAACAGCGGCGCCCAGGGCGAATATGCCGGTCTGCTGGTGATCCGTCAATACCACGAAAGCAGAGGCGAAGGACACCGTAATGTGATGCTGATCCCGATCAGCGCCCACGGTACCAACCCTGCATCCGCAGTAATGGCTGGTTTCAAGGTAGTAGTAGTAAAAGCACTGGAAAACGGCTACATCGATGTAGATGACCTGAAAGCCAAAGCTGCTTTACATGCCAAAGATCTCGCCGGTATCATGATCACTTATCCTTCCACCTACGGTGTATATGAAGAATCAGTGAAAGAAATCTGCGCTACCATCCACGAACACGGTGGCCAGGTATACATGGACGGTGCTAATATGAACGCACAGGTAGGCCTCACTGCTCCGGGCATCATCGGTGCAGACGTATGCCACCTGAACCTGCACAAAACCTTCGCTATCCCTCACGGTGGCGGCGGTCCCGGCATGGGCCCCATCTGCGTGGCAAAACACCTGACACCATTCCTGCCAGGTCACGTGGAACTGAACAACGGTAAAGTATCTCATGCGGTATCTGCAGCACCGTTCGGTTCTGCCAGCATCCTGCTCATCTCTTACGCTTACATCCGTATGCTCGGTAATGTTGGTGTAAAACAGGCTTCTGAATATGCTATCCTGAACGCCAACTACATGAAGGCAAGACTGGAAAAAGCATACGATATCCTCTACACCGGTGTTAACGGTACCTGCGCCCACGAGTTCATCGTAGACCTCCGTCCGTTTAAAGCTACTGCCGGTATTGAAGCCGAAGATGTGGCCAAACGCCTGATGGACTACGGCTTCCACGCTCCTACCATGAGCTTCCCGGTACCGGGCACTATCATGATCGAGCCTACCGAAAGTGAGGACAAAGGTGAACTGGATCGCTTCTGCGACGCCCTGCTGGCCATCCGCGAAGAAATCCGCGCGGTGGAAGAAGGTACTGCCGACAAACAGCACAACGTACTCAAAAACGCGCCACATACCCAGTTTGTGATCACTGCCGACGAATGGACCCGTCCATACAGCCGTCAACAGGCAGCTTACCCGCTGGAATACGTGAAAGCCAACAAATTCTGGCCTTCCGTAAGCCGTGTGAACAACACTCACGGCGACAGGAACCTGATCTGCACCTGCGAACCAGTAAGTGCTTACGAGGAATCTGTAGCGTAACAGCTCATTTAAATGCAATAAAAAAGCTGCTCCTTCCCGGAGCAGCTTTTTTTATTCCCAGGGCTTTAACCCCGGGTTATATTATTCTATTTTCCGGCTTTGTGGTTGCGAAGCTGGCTGAGGAAAACAGGCGTCATGCCCAGGTAAGAAGCCAGGTACTTTTGCGGTACACGGGCGGCAATGGCCGGATATCGCTCCAGGAAAGCTTCATACCGTTCCGCTGCCGTGTGACTGATATTCTGTAGAATACGGCGGTTCTGTGCCAGATAAGCATTCTGGTGCAGTATCCTGAAAAAACGTTCAAAGGCAGGTACCTTTTGATAAAGGTTTTGCAGGGCTTCCCGCTCCAGTTGCAACACACAGGAAGGCTCCAGTGCCTCAATACTCACCTGTGAAGGGCTTTGTGTCAACAGGCTTTCAAGATCAGTGATCCACCAATCTTCCACTGCAAAATGTAATACGTGCTCAACATCGTTCCGGTCTGTGATGTAGGACCGCAGGCATCCCTGTATGATGAAATACTCATAACGGCAGATGTCGCCAGCCTGTAATAACCACTGGCGCCGTTGCAGGCGGCGTGGTTTCAGCAGGCTGACGAAATATTGCTGTTCTTCCGGTGTGAGTTGTATATGCCGGGCCACATGTTGCAACAGTAGCCCATATAAGTCTTGCTGGTCCATTATTTATTGCTGGTTTAATACCGGTTCCAGCACTTCAATCTTACCATCTATCGGCTGTGTAATATCGAGGCCGAGTATACGGGCCACTAACGGGTACACATGTATGTTTTCAAAAGTGGCGATGCGTGTATTGGTTTTGAAGGCCGGTCCCCATGCCATGAAGATAGCATTCATATCAGTAAGATTATTATCGAAGCCGTGATGCCCCGGGTGCATTTTCTTCCCCGGCATGCCGAAAGCATAGTTAGCTTCCGCCACCACTACGATATCTCCGATGCGGTTATACACATCTTCCTGTCCGTAGTGCCATCTTTCCGGTGTTTCTTTTTTCAGGTATACGGTATAATGGTTTTCATGTTGTTTCAGGAAATCATAAGCTGTTTTGATATCCGCTTCGTTATTGCCATAGAGCATTATTTTCTCGCCGCCGGGCACGATGCGGAGCGGTTTCAGGGCCGGGCTGTCCGGCAGGGACAAGGTACGTTCCGTATCTACCCGCAGCATGCCGTGATCGGACACGATGATAAAGTTGACCGGCAGGTTCAGTTTATTCACTGCCTCCTGCATGCGGCCAATGGCGGCATCCACAAACTGTACGGCATTTTTCACGCTGTCGCTGTCAGGCCCGTAACTGTGCCCCATATGGTCCACTTCCGGGAAGTAGAAAGTAATGAGATGTGGACGTTGCTCTACCGGCAGTTGCAGCCAATTTACCACCTGTTGAATACGTTGGTCGATGCCTGTTTTTTCCTGGTACTTAAAATAATAGGTGGGCCGTATGTTCTGAATAGCGCTTTCAGTGCCTACCCAAAAATAGCTGGCGCTGACCATCTGTTGTTTTTCCGCCAGTATCCACAGCGGTAATCCTCCGTACCAGGTGCCGTCTTCCACCGCATCACGGTTACCTACTTTATAGATAGCATCCCGTTTACGGTCGTAGAAGTGATTGTCTACCAGGCCGTGGTGTGCCGGATACATGCCTGTAGCCAGTGTATAGTGATTGGGGAATGTCAGTGAAGGAAAAGAAGGTTGCATGGCAGTAGCCCTTACGCCCTGACCAGAGAGACGGAGCAGATTTTGTGCATGGTGTTTCTCCGCGTAATCATACCGGAACCCGTCGATGGAGATCATGATCACGTAAGGCTTTGTTTGCTGGGAGGCGCTGTTTTTCCGTCCTTCTACTGTCAGTTGAGCTGTGTCCTGTGCATACAGGCCTATTGTTGTAAGAAGTGCTGCCGCCAATAAAATGAAAATCCGCTTCACTTTCGTTGTTTTAGTTTAGATGATGTGTTGATGGGGAGTAATAACAGGATGGGTTAAAGACGCGCAAATTAGAAAACTTATTCCACATCCGGTTGAACAGGGAATTATATAAACGTTAATGTACGATTTAGATTATATGATAATATTTTATCCAAAAATCAATCATCTGATTAAAATAACAGCAAAATAACAACCATAATTTAAAATATTATATATATAAATTTAATTAATTGACTGTTTATCTATATATTAGCCAACTGAAAAACCATCGATACTATGTCCGACTACACCTTTATTACAACTGAGGAAAACTTTTTACTACAACAAGCACTGAAGCGGAACAAACAGCAGTTACGGAAATTTGCGTTAATAGGTTTTATTGTGTTATTGGTAGCGGCTATCATTCCGCAGATTTACCTGTATACCCACAATACGTTGGGCGATGCAGATGATTCCCTGTTTTCCTATAAGAATGCCTGGTTTTGGGTATGGATGATTTGTTTTGTGATTGCGCTGGTGTTTGCACTGATTAAAGTAACTGATATCCGGTATTGGGCACTGAAGAAGGACCTGGTAGCGCTGCAAAAAGCCACCTTGCAGGCTCCCATGGAAGCGGTATATCTGGAGAACAACGATACACAGACCAACATCATGATAAAACTGGACAACCAGAAAAAACGCCTGTTTTACTGGATGCGTGGCGCCCTGGAAGGTTACCGCGCCGGCCAGGAAGTGGAAATCACTTACGCCCGCTACTCCCGCGTTATCATCGCCATCAATAAAAAATAGCTTTAACCTACATCTAAAGCCGGTACGTCGGACAAGCCAACGTACCGGTATATACCTCCAACTTATCTACTGATATTACTACGGATTAAATGACCATTAATCCCTATCTTAGGAAGGCTTATTGAGATCCCCTGCATGCCTTACCTGAGAACATATGGTATTTCCCTGTTGGCCGCTATCCTGCTGCTAACACATTCCTGCCAGTGTAAAAAAGAACATGTTGATCCGCCGCAACCACCTGCACAGCAACAAGAGAACTATCTGGTGACTGCCATCCGCATAAACGGTACCCCGAAAGACAGCCTTGTATACAACAATCAGCTGCAACTCACAGAACGTTGGGATTACAATACCTCCTATCGGCAATGGCAGAACTACACCGCTTTCATGTATAACGCTGACGGCTATCTGAAATTAGCCCGTCACTATAATGAAAATGACAACACCCTCAAAAGCCTCTCCCAGAAAGATTCTCTGGGATGGGCTCCCGGCAGACTAACGGTCTACACCACCTACTACCGCAACCTCGGAGATGAAATATCCGGTTATGATACCACCAGGTATTTACAGGATGATGCCCGCCGCTTCTCCCTGATTGGTTATACAGACACGCTCCCATTCTTTTTCGGCAGAATGATGAGTTATGAAAAATATTTTTACGACCAGCAGGATATCCGGCAGTACCATATCGTCAACTATGTGGAGCCTATTGGTCTTCCGCCTACAACAGAAGCGTACCAGTACGACATGACCTATGGCAGCCAGCCGAACCCGTTGTACCGGTACCTGTCCAAAAACCCGTTGTTACTGCGCATGGTCACAGCAGACCTGCAAAACAACATCTGGAAAGGTTATCCGTTCCTTGCCAGCGAACATTATGTGACCAGCATCCGATATGAAACTGCTACCAGTGCAGCAGTGACTATTCCTGTAACCTATTTTACACCAGACACCATGCATTATCCACAAGAACAACGGCTCGCTTCCGGTACAACGATCAGTTACCGATACCGGATTGTTAAACAATAATATACTTATTACCAAAGCGTCAAATTCAAATACATTGAGGTAAAACAATAATACCTTTCTCATAGTAAGGGCCTTCCGGCCCTTACTTTTTTTTATCTTTGTGTCCATAAAACCCTGTCATACATGGACATCGAACAATACCGCGAATATTGCCTTTCCCTTCCGGGCGTTACGGAAGAATTTCCTTTCGGAGAAGAAACCCTCGTTTATAAAGTCAGCGGCAAAATGTTTGCCCTCACCAATCTCGAAGAATTCGGCAGCATCAATCTGAAATGCGACCCGGATGAGGCCGTGGAGCTACGGGAACGTTATGAAGGCGTAACACCCGGCTACCATATGAATAAAAAACACTGGAACACTGTAGATATGCATTCCAATATCTCCAATAAACTTATATTGGAATGGATCAAGAACTCCTATGATCTGGTAGTGGCCAGTCTGCCTAAAAAAGAACGGGAAAAGCTGGCCCAATAACCGCTCACCCATTTCTGCGGCCAGATTACCTGATTTTTTTGCTACTTTAGCCCCCGTCTAAAACAAACCGTTTATGAGAAAATGGCTGCTGCTGGCCTGTGCCGCGCTGTTCGTCTTTCCTGTAGTTACCAAAGCTGTTAACCAGGATTCCCTCTGGATGTATACCCATTACACCAAAAAAGAAGTGTATATCCCGATGCGGGACGGGGTAAAACTGTTTACCTCCATCTATCTTCCAAAAGACCAGTCGGAGAAACATCCCATCCTGATGACACGCACCCCCTACTCCTGCGCGCCTTACGGAGAGGCCAATTTCCGCCCGCTGTACAAGAACCACTATAAACAATACCTGAAAGAAGGTTATATCATGGTTGTCCAGGACGTAAGAGGCACCTGGATGAGTGAAGGCAAGTTCGTGAACGTACGTCCTTTTAACCCCAACAAAAAGGGGAAAAATGATATCGACGAAGCCAGCGACACCTACGACACCATCGACTGGCTGGTGAAAAACCTCGCCGGTAACAACGGCAGCGTGGGCATCTTCGGTATTTCCTATCCCGGCTTTTATTCTACCATGGGCGCGCTGAGCGGCCACCCTGCACTGAAAGCCGTTAGCCCACAGGCGCCGGTTACAGACTGGTTCATCGGCGATGACTTCCACCACAACGGTGCTTTCATGCTGACAGACGCCTTTTCTTTCTACACCGTATTTGATCACCCGCACCCAAAACCCACCACCGTTGGGCCTAAAGGCATCGAATACTACACCCGCGACAACTACAAATACTACCTCGAAACAGGCGCATTGCCTAATTTCTCCAAAATCATCGGCGACAGCGTAACTTTCTGGCATGAAATGTACGCCCATCCTAACTACGACGACTATTGGAAGGCACGTAACGTGCGCAACTTCCTGAAAAACGTAAAACCGGTGATGTTGGAAGTAGGCGGCGTATTTGATGCAGAAGACTGCTTCGGCGCCTGGAATACCTATAAAACCATCGAATCCGAAAGTCCCAATACCAACAATCGTATTGTGATGGGTCCGTGGTATCATGGTCAATGGGCTTCCAACGATGGTACCCATCTTGGCAACGTCCGCTTTGGCAGCAACACTTCTGAGTATTATGCCAACAACATCGAAATTCCTTTCTTCAATTATTACCTGAAAGGCAAAGGCCAGGCACCGGATATCGCTGAAGCGACGATCTTCTTCACCGGCAAAAACGAATGGAAAAGGCTGCCACAATGGCCTCCGGCTGATATGAAAGCACAACCCGTTTACCTACAACCTGACGGTAAACTGGCGTTCTCTCAACCTACCGCCACCAACAGTTTCAGCGAATACATCAGCGATCCGGCCAAACCCGTTCCATATACAGAAGATATCCACTTCAACCGGACCATCAGCTATATGACCGATGACCAGCGTTTTGCCTCCCGCAGACCAGATGTAGTGGCATTTGAATCAGAAGTATTGGACAAAGACATCACCCTTGCCGGTCCTGTTATTGCCGATATCATAGCCAGCACCACCGGTACTGATGCTGATTTCGTGGTAAAACTGGTAGACGTGTTCCCGAATGACTTCAAATACGAAGAAGACGCTGCTTCTGAACATCGCCGTGTGCCTTCTTCCACTTATCCTATGGGAGGTTACCAGATGCTGGTGCGTGGTGAGATCATGCGTGGCAAATTCCGTAACAGCTTCGAAAAGCCGGAAGCCTTTGTTCCGGGCCAACCTACTCCGGTGAAATTCACCCTGCCGGATGTAGCCCATACCTTCCAGAAGGGCCACCGTATCATGATCCAGATACAAAGCAGCTGGTTCCCGCTGGCGGACCGCAACCCGCAACAGTTCATGGATATCTACAAAGCCACTGACAAAGATTTCAAAAAGGCTGATATCAAAATCTATCATGATGCTACCCACGCATCTAAAGTATTGTTACCGATAGCACAGTAAATATCAACATCGATATAAAAAAGAAAACCGCCTGATAACACATCAGACGGTTTTCTTTTTATGGTACGTTTATCACATATCACCTCGCTCTACTCTTCGTAAAATCAGGCGGATCAGCAGTAATCATGGCTATCACAGTTTCCCGCCGCCGCCCCATTCGATCCAGTCGGAAGCAGCGCCATTCTGTGTTTTGAGGCCAATTTGCAGGAACCCATATTTACTGATGTTATAACGAAGCCCTATCCTCAGGAACCAATCCCCCTTCTCACTGTCGCGCCGCCACAGGTAAGTCCCTGCCTGCGTGACGATGTCAAAACGCTGCAAGTGAAGGGTATGCCCGATATGGGCGCCCAGCAGCATCTTATCGAAGGTGGACACCTTTCCGTACTTCTCTCCGTAAACCACCCCCAGGGAACCGTCGTAGAAGCCATCAACACCGGCGCCGAAGCTGCATACATGGCTGTAGAGGTAGCTCCAGTCCAATACCGCAGAAGCGGTGCCGTAAAATGCCCTGACACCATAACGGGTATCCGGCTGTACCACTCCGAAAGCGCCGTAAAGGCTCCAGTCCTGTTTATGTTTTAATTTGGAAAGCGGGCTATCAATATAGGTGGGCCGGATACGCGCTACAAACGTAGGATCAATTTGTTGCTGTACAATATGGCGGATCGTGTTGTAATGTACTCTCAGGCCGGCATGAATGCCGGGCATATTGAGGCCCAGGTTGGGTGTGTGGGTACGGCCATTCGAAAAGTGGGTGAGGTCCAGTCCATATACAAAATCGAACAGTTCTGACAATCGCCATATTCCACTGACGCCCACATTAAAGTATACGTCTACTTTGGAACTGATAGCATCATTAAGCGGGTTGGTGTCCTTGTTGTAGCCCTTCAGGTCGTAGGTGAAGCCGAGGGAGAGCCCTGCTTCAAAATGATGCCGCTTGCGGCGGGCAAAGGGCGCATAAAAGAAGCCATATACGCCGTTCGGGTTACCAAGAACGGTGGCGTCACCAATATTGCCGGTATAGAAGCCGATACCATAACTCGGGTAGTTCATGACCCGCTGCCATTCCTGTTTACCGGTAGACATCCAGCCCATCCTCACCTCCACCGACTCATAACCGTGTTCCAGTATCTTGGACATCTCATCTCCATTATACAGGTGGCTACCGGTATGTAGCTTCAGCTCTATATATTTCTGCCTGCCCAGGTTGGGATTTGCTTTGGCTTTTGACCATAAATCTGTTGAATCCTGTGCCTGAAGGCTGCCTGTGAGCAGCGCTGCTACAATTGTTATAATACAAAATCTCATAGACGCCTGAACGGTTAACATATCTGTTTTATTTTTACGCCAACAAAGCAAGGCTCCCCTTTGTTGTACCAGAGCAAATCGCTTGTAAAAAGTTAATTCCTTAACTTGCGGGAACTTTAGCAAAAACCTTATTTGAATCAAAGTTATTGACAACCACAAATTTATGTACAAAAAATACATTTTCACCGGTGTTCTTGGCCTGTTGGCCATGCAGGGATTCAGCCAGGCCAAACCGGCGCCCAAAGCGAAACCGGCCTCCCATACCGCAGCAAAACCTGGTTTATTGAAAAACAGGATTGACTCCGTGAGCTACGGCATCGGCGTGAACATCGCCGAAAACCTGAAAGCACAGGGATTAAGTAATGTCAACACCACCCTGCTGGCCAAAGCAGTGCAGGATATGTTGACCAATAAAACATTAACATTATCTAAAGAACAGAGTGAGATGAGCATCAGCAATTACCTTCAGCAACTGAAAGCGGAAAAAGTTGCCAAAAACCGCGAAGCCAGTGATAAATTCCTGGCGGAAAACAAAACCAAGCCGGGCGTGGTAACCCTCCCCAGCGGTCTTCAGTACCAGATCCTGAAAGAAGGCAGCGGGCCCAAACCTACTATCAACGATAAAGTAAAAACGCACTATCATGGTACCCTCATCGATGGTACTGTATTCGATAGCTCCGTAGATAGAGGTGAACCGATCTCCTTCCCTGTAAGCGGTGTGATCAGAGGCTGGACAGAAGCCCTGCAACTCATGCCGGTTGGCTCCAAATGGCGCCTCTTCATCCCTTCAGACCTCGCCTATGGCGACCGTGGCGCTGGTGCCAAAATCGGCCCGGGCGCAGCGCTGGTGTTTGACGTGGAGCTGCTGGACATCGTAAAATAAGTACAGCATTACTGCACATAAAAAAGCATCCTGTTCAAAACAGGATGCTTTTTTTATTCTTTTCTACTTAGTCTTCATGATGGTTTATACACCCGCGGACGCCGCTGTTCCAGCAGCATAAAATCAGCCAGTACCATTGCGGTCACAGCTTCCAGTACCACAGGCACACGCAGCGCGATGCACAGGTCGTGGCGGCCTTTTACGCTGAAGGTCTCCACCTGTCCGCTGGCGATGTTGAGCGTTTGCTGCTCTTTCGGTGTGCTGGACGTGGGTTTCACCGCGATACGGAATACCAGTGGGTTGCCGTTGCTGATACCGCCAACCACGCCGCCGGCGTTGTTGGTAGCTGTTTTACCGGTCTTATCAAGGATAGGGTCATTATGCTCCAGTCCTTTCATTTTAGCAGCAGCGAAGCCGGCGCCAAATTCGATTCCTTTTACAGCCGGAATAGCAAATACAGCATGTGCCAGCGATGATTCCAGGGAATCGAAGAAAGGTTCACCCAAACCGATAGGCAGTCCATCTACCACACATTCCACAATACCGCCTACAGAGTCTTTCGCTGCGATAGCCGCTTCCAGTCCTTCTTCGGGGTTGGCATATCCACCCACTTCCGTGATGGTGGCTTTTACCTGTATGCTGTCACCAAGGATCTTTTTTGCGATCACACCTGCAGCTACCAGGTTGAGCGTAAGCCGGCCACTGAAGTGGCCGCCGCCCCGGTAGTCTTCAAAGCCGCCGAATTTCTCTGTAGCCACAAAGTCAGCATGACCGGGCCGTGGAAACTCGCGTAACTTTTCATAGTCAGTACTGCGGGTGTTGTTGTTTTCAAAGAGGATGGTTACCGGTGCGCCGGTAGTATGATCGTTGAATACGCCTGACTTAATAAAGGGCAGGTCTTCCTCCTTGCGGGGGGTAGTCCCTCTGGAGCCGCCTTTACGGCGTTCCAGATCAGGTAAAAAGTCTTCCTGTTGAAGCGGAATGCCAGCCGGTACCCCGTCGATATTAACACCAACGCTGGCGCCGTGGGATTCTCCGAAAACATTCACCCTGAATAATCTGCCAAAACTGTTCACACACTGATGATTTAAAATTGAATAAAAAGGGAGCCTTAGCTGTTGGCAGCCACGGCTATTTTACCTCCCAGCAGTTGCAGGTGGTCGTAGAATTCAGGATACGACTTATTCACCGCTTCCGCGTTTTCGATAATCACCGGACCGTCGGCCGTGAGGGCTGCTACTGCGCAGGCCATGGCAATGCGGTGGTCATTATGGGAATGTACGTGCGCACCTTTGATGCCGGTACCACCATGCACCAGCATGATATCTCCCTCAAGGTCTATGCGGATGCCCATTTTACCGAATTCTTCCTGTAAGGTAAGGCCACGGTCACTTTCCTTGTGCGCGAGGCGGCTTACGCCTTTTATTTTCGTAGTACCGTTGCAGTTAGCTGCCAGCGCCACGAGTGGCGGGAACAGGTCCGGGCAATCGGTAGCATCTATTTCGAAGGCATTCAGCCCGTTTTTCTGAATATTCACGGTAAACACGCCTGGCAGGATGTGGGTACCTGCTTTTTCCAGCGCTTCCAGAATGGCTTTATCTGACTGGGCAGAAGCGGTATTGAGGTGTTGCACCTCTGCCTTACCAGCCACCGCAGCAGCTACCAGTAGGAAAGCGGCGCCACTCCAGTCACCTTCCACCGTATAGTCGGTAGCGTTATAGGACTGTTTTTTACCGAAGCGGAACTGCTCAAAGTTTTGTTCTTCCACCTTTACCCCGAAGTGTTCCATCAATTGCAGGGTTAACGCGATATAAGGCTTGCTTTTAAGATCTTTTACGGTGATGGTCACATCTTCTGCCGCGGAGCCATAG
This sequence comes from Chitinophaga fulva, assembly GCF_012927205.1. Classification (GTDB taxonomy): domain Bacteria; phylum Bacteroidota; class Bacteroidia; order Chitinophagales; family Chitinophagaceae; genus Chitinophaga; species Chitinophaga fulva. The sequence goes on along the minus strand of NZ_JABBGC010000004.1, from coordinate 716,509 downwards.
GCCATGAGCAGGCCGGTGAGAAACTGGGAACTGAGAGAGCCGTCGATGGTAATATCTTTCGGTTGCAGCGGGCCCTGTATATGCAGGGGCAGTTTACCATCCTGGGTGGAGCATTTCACGTCCAGCTGTGGCAGCACTTCTTCAAAAAAGTGCATAGGGCGGGTAGTGAGGCTGCCATGCCCAACGATGGTGATCGGAATAGAAGCCAGTGCAGCGATGGGCGTAAACATACGGATACCGAGGCCGGATTCTCCGCAGTTGATTTCATCGTAAAATGGTTTTACGCCCTGGCTGGTGATTTCAAAATGATCTTCTCCCCTTTTAATTCTGGCACCGAGATTTTCAGCTACCTCGAGTGCTGCCAGGCAATCGTTGCTCAGGCCGGGATTACGGATAATGGTCGTGCCCTTTGCCAGCAGCGCAGCGGCTACTGCACGTTGCATGGCGCTTTTGGATGGATTGGCCGTAACGGTGCCTTTAACAATGCCGGGTGATACAGTAACTTGCATATATATGTGTCGTCCGCCTTTAGATGTTTAGAAAATAATTACAACGCCTGCAGCAGCAATTGCAGGTCTGTGATAGGAACAGGCATAGTGGTAGCCGTTCCTATTTTCTCCAGCAGCACAAAATGGATGGCGTCTTTTTCCCGTTTTTTGTCCAGCTTGAAGATATCAAACACCGCTGCTTTGTCGGAGTTGAAAGTTACCGGCAACTGATAATCGGTGATCAGTTTTATCAGGCGCAGGGTTTGTTCGTTAGGAAAGCCCATCAGTTGTTCGGAGAAACGGGCCGCTGCCACCATACCAATGGCTACCGCTTTACCATGAGCGATATGCTCCAGTTTCTCTACGGCATGTCCCAGCGTGTGACCGAAATTGAGCCAACGGCGCGGGCCATTCTCAAATTCATCTTCCAGTACCACTTTGGTTTTGGCTGCCACTGATTTTTCCACGAGGTATTCCAGCACAGCCACATCCCTTGCCAGGGCCTTCTCCCGGTTCACTTCCAGGTAATCAAACAGTTCGGCATCCATGATGCAGGCGTATTTGATGATCTCTGCGAAGCCGTTGTGCCATTCCTCTGCAGGCATGGTCAGGGGCAGCGCATAGTCGAAAAGGATGAACTCAGGCTGACGGATAGTGCCCAGCAGGTTTTTGTGTTTCCCATGGCTGACACCATTTTTGCCGCCGATGGAGGCGTCTACCTGTGCCAGCAGCGTGGAAGGCACGAACCCGAAGGGGATACCTCTCATATAGATGCTGGCCGCGAAACCTGCCACATCAGTGATCATACCGCCACCGATGCCTATGAGGGTGGTTTTGCGGTCGGCCTCATGTGCAATCAGTCCATCGATGACTTTTTCCACAGTGGCCATATTTTTCACTTCTTCACCGGCAGGTACCACGATCTTTTTCCAGTTATGCAGATGATGGCCGTGCAGCCTTTCCACGTTTTCATCGATCACGATCACGGAGCGGTTCCGGTCCACATGGTTTCCCAACTGCAGCAGGCTTTCTCCCATCAGGTAGGTAGTAGCCTGCTGCTGAAAATTATTGGTTAGCTTTTTCATTCATTGATTTTAGCGATCAGTAAATGATGCTGTTATTTTTCTTCGTTCATCACCCTGTTCTGGCGGTTGATGGATTCCAGGTGCACCGCATCGAAGTATTTCAGGATGAATTCTTTTGTGAGGCCCAGTTTCTCGCCTTTAGCGATGTTGCGCTCCAGAATTTCATTCCAGCGGTTAGTTTGCAGGATGGTGATGTTATTTTCTTTTTTGTACATACCGATTTTCTCAGCGATTTTCATACGGTTGCCGAGCAGCAGCATGATTTCATCGTCCACCTGATTGATCTGCGCACGCAGTTTTTCGAGGGCGGTGTTGAAATCTTTTTTATCGGTGTGCTCTCTTCTCCACACGATACCGTCCAGCAGTTCAGCCAGTTTTTCAGGTGTAACCTGTTGTTTGGCATCGCTCCAGGCGTTGTCCGGATCTACGTGTGTTTCGAGCATCAGGCCATCGTAGTCGAGGTCGATCGCTTCCTGGGAAACTTCCTGCAGGATATCGCGGCGGCCGGAGATGTGGCTGGGGTCGCAGATCATGGGCAGTTCAGGCATACGGCGTTTCAGCTCAATAGCGAGGTGCCACATGGGAGCATTGCGGTATTGGGTGTTACCGTAGCTGGAGAAACCGCGGTGAATGAGGCCTACTTTGTTGATGCCTGCTTTCTGGATTCTTTCCACAGCGCCAATCCACAGCTCGAGGTCGGGGTTGATCGGGTTTTTGATCAGTACGGTCGTGTCCACACCTTTCAGTGCATCTGCCACTTCCTGTACAGAGAAGGGGTTTACTGTGGTTCGGGCTCCTACCCACAGAATATCCACACCAAAGTGCAGCGCGTCTTCTACCTGTTTAGCCGTAGCTACCTCCACAGCCAGCGGCAGGCCGGTCAGTTCGCGGGCTTTCTGCAGCCAGGCGAGGCCTTTGGTACCGATGCCTTCGAAAGAGCCCGGACGGGTGCGGGGTTTCCAGATACCGGCGCGCAATACGTCCACTTTACCGGTTTTTTGTAATGCCAGCGCGGTAGCTAACACCTGCTCTTCTGTTTCAGCGCTGCAGGGGCCGGAGATGATCAGCGGCTTTTTATCAGAAGAAGGATCTGAGAATTTGGTTTTGGATAATATTTCTTCCATTGTCTGTACCATAAGTATTGAAGTTAAGTAGATTGTTAGAATTTATGTTTATTTCAGGATTTTCCTGATTTTGTTTGATTTCTGGATCAGCTTGTAGAAGGCGTCGTAGTCTTCGTTTTCAAGCAGTGACTTCATCTGTTGCAGCTGGTGAATGTGTTCATCGAGCACATCGAGCACGTTGCCACGGTTGTGTTTGAAGATGGGCACCCACATGTCCGGTGAACTTTTCGCGAGACGTACGGTAGATTCAAAACCACCACTGGCCAGTTCAAAGATGCGGCCGGATTCTTTCTCTTTTTTGAGTACTGTCAGTGCCAGTGCAAAAGAGGTGATGTGGGAGATGTGTGACACGTAAGCGGTGTGCAGGTCATGCTCTTCCCCGTTCATGTATACGGTGCGCATCTGCAGTTTGTCGACCATATCCTCCACCATTTCGAGGGCATCATCATCGCTGTTTTTCACATCGCAGAGCACCATCGTTTTGTGGGTGAAGAGGTTGCGTACAGCGGCATCGGGGCCGGAATACTCGGTGCCGGCCATCGGGTGGGCCGCCACAAAACGGCCGCGATTAGGATGACCGGCAACGAGTTGCAGTATTTTTTGTTTGGTAGAACCAACGTCCATGATGACCTGATTGGCGCGTACTTTATCCATCAGTTTAGGCAGTACCTGTAATACCGCATCTACCGGGATGGCTAATATCACCAGGTCGGAGCATTGCAGCGCTTCGTCGAGCGGCATGCCTTCATCAATGATGTTCAGCTCTTTGGCACGTTGCAGGTGTTCCTCATGTTGGTCTACCCCGATGATCTTATCCACCGCTCCTTTTTCCCGGAGGGTGATAGCCAGCGAGCCACCGATTAAACCTGTGCCTATTATTGTTACAATCATTTTATCGCAGTTTTTATACGGTCAATAGCATCCTGGAAAACCTTTTCATCCTGACAGAGGCTTACCCGGACATAGCCGTTGCCGTTACTTCCGAAAATACCGCCGGGCGTAATGAATACCCGTGCTTTCTGCAGCACTTCATCGCTGAGCGTATAGCCGTTATCGTAAGTATCCGGAATACTTGCCCATACGAACATGCCTACCTGGTTTTTATCGTAGGAGCATTGCAGCAGGTCCAGCAGCTGGAATACTTTTTCGCGGCGGCCGCGGTATATTTTGTTGAGCTCATTGTACCATTCAGGGCCCAGTTGCAGTGCTTTTACAGCGGCCATCTGCAGGGGCTGGAACATACCGGAGTCCATATTGCTTTTAAAGCGGAGCACATCGGCGATCCATTCTGCCTTGCCCACCAGCATACCTACACGCCAGCCGGCCATGTTGGAAGATTTGCTGAGGGAGTTGAGCTCCAGTACCACATCACGTGCCCCTTCAAACTGTAACAGGCTTTCAGGCTGTTCATTAAGGATGAAGCTGTAGGGGTTATCATGGCAGATCAGGATATGGTGCTGTTTCGCGAAGGCGATCAGCTTGGCAGCAAATTCCCTGTTTACTTTAGCGCCGGTGGGCATATGCGGGTAGTTGACCCACATGATTTTCACCCGGCTCAGGTCTTTTTTTGCCAGTGCGTCCAGATCAGGGAGCCAGCCGTTTTCCGCCACCAGATCGTAGTCCACTACGGTGGCGCCGCTCAGGTTTACCGCGGAGCGGTAGGTAGGGTAACCCGGATTAGGGATCAGTGCTTCATCGCCGGCCTGGAGATAGGTCATGCAGATGTGCATGATGCCTTCCTTGGAACCGATGAGCGGCAGCACTTCCGCGTCGGGGTTGAGATGGACCCCATAGTAGCGCTGGTACCAGTCGGCCATAGCCTTACGCAGTGCCGGGATACCTTTGTAGCCCTGGTATGCGTGGGTATTGGGCAGGGCGGCCTGTTCATGGAGCGCCTCCACCACGGATGGGTGCGGGGGCAGGTCCGGGCTTCCGATACCCAGATTAATGACTTTGGGACCGTTTTGGTTCATTTCATCTATTTCCCGCAGTTTTTTCGAGAAATAGTATTCTTCTGTTCCCTGTAATCTTTTTGCAACCTGTATCTGCATATGCCTGATTTCTGAATACTGATTAATGTGTTTTGCCTTTTCTGTAGATGCCCAGCACTTTGAGATTTTCGGTGAGCGGCGCTATTTTTTCCAGTGCCTTTTCGAAATGTGCCGGATTTTCAAACTCCATATCGGCATGGAAGTAATAGTTCCATTCTTTTGCCGGGATGGGAAAAGACTGCAGCTTGGATAAGTTGATACCAGCTTCGGCGATTTTAGTCAGCACCTTGGCAAGGGTGCCCCGATCGTGGCTGGTATGAAAATAAACAGAGGCTTTATTAGCGTCCGGCGCAACAGGTACAGCGGTACGGGACAGCGCCAGGAAACGGGTATAGTTGTTTTTGTTGGTCTGGATGTTAGGGGCGATGATATCCAGCTCATAGATTTCAGCCGCCAGTTTACCGGCGATCGCTGCTACGCTTTTCAGCTTTTTCTGCCTTACATGTTTGGCGCTGAGTGCGGTATCCTCTGTTTCCACCAGCTTGATGTGCGGGTGTTTTTCGAGGAAGTCAATACACTGCAAAAGAGCCATTGGGTGGGAATGCACTTCGCGGATATCTTCCAGTTGCTGACCCGGCAGGACCATCAGATGCTGATTGATCTGCAGGTAAACTTCGCCGGTCACATGCAGGCCGGAATTTTTGAGGAGGCTGTAGTTCGGTAAAATGCTGCCTGCGATGGAATTTTCGATGGCCATGATACCTGCGTCCACGCCGGGGTCCTGTTTTACCTTACGTACCAGTTCGGAAAAGGTAGCACAGGCTTCAATATCGGTTTGTTTTCCGAAGAAACTCTGAGCAGCGATCTGGTGGAAAGCACCTTCAAACCCTTGTATGGCAATTTTCATGTGTATGGAGTTGATTTTTTATTGTTTTATAGTTGCTGTAGCAACTAGCTATTTGAAACAAGAAGGGCCCCGTCTCCGGGACCCTTTGCTTTATTTTACCTGTATGTAAAGTATTTTATTGCAAACGAGTCCCCGGCTTCTTCGCAAAAAAGAAGTAATAAAAATAATAAGTGTTAAAGTGACGGTTTGACATATACAGTATTTTGATAATTAAAAAGCCTCCCGTTTCCGCGGGAGGCTTTTTGTAGTTTCTTTTATGTTTTTACTTACAAACGACCTCCCTATTCCTGGTACCAGAAATAATAGAAGCCAAAAAATCCGAAAGTCGCTTGTGTAGTCATATGCTCTTTTTGAACGTGTTACAAAAATACGGTACGATTTTAATTATCCAAGCGGCTGATACAAAAAATACATTTTTTTAAATAATAAGGGGTTATTATTGAATTTAATCTAAAATTGCAGAAAAGGAAGAACAGTAGTGTATATAAAAACGGGAAGAAGGGCGTCATTTTAAAAAATACAGGATCAAGTCGAAAAGTTGGGGGATGGAGTAAAAACACATTGCCAGGCGACAGCAATGAGAAAGGAGTGTTTCCCTGGATATATCGCTATCGTACATACAGCACCCCTATTGTAACCCAGGGGTAAAGGTGGACTTGATGCGGGGGGGTTTTTCGGTCCACAACTTTTCAACTTGATCCAAAATACACCTGGCGGGCTCAGGCAGCAATCATCACAAGCATAAAAAAAGACCGCTATGGCCATAGCCATAGCGGTCATATAAAATTTAATCAGAGATTGCTAATTAGTGTTTAACAGCTTTAGCAGCAGCAGAGTCAACTTTAGCAGCAACTGAGTCAACTTTAGCAGCAGCGGAGTCAACAACAGCAGCAGCACCAGCAGCAGCAGAATCAACTTTAGCAGCAGCTGAGTCGATTACAGCGCCAGCGTTAGTTGCAGTAGAGTCAGTAGCAGGTTTTTCACCACCGCCGCAAGCTACAGCGAACAGACCGAAAGACAGAGCCAGGAAACCAAGTTTAATTACGTTCTTCATCGTACAAATAATTTAAGGTGTTTTTTGAATGATTTACCCTTTATACCGGAGTAACCCAAAAGGTAACCCAAACTTTTAAAAAATTTTTTTTTCGGTACTTTGGGTTACCAAATGCCTAATAATAGTATTAAGAGTGAAGCAACATCAAGACATAACAAGAGACAGGGAATTATTGCTGGGATTGGCAAAGAGCGATGATAAGTCATTGGAAACCATCTATTCAGAGAATTTTCCAGCCGTGCTGCGCATGATTTTACAGCACAATGGCAGCGAAGACGACGCCAAAGATGTTTTCCAGGAAGCGATCATCATTCTATATGAAAAGGCCTGCGAAGGTAATTTCAACCTGACCAGCCGGCTAAAAACTTTCCTTTATTCCGTTTGCCGCCACATTTGGCTGAAAAAGGTACAAAGCACTTATGGGCTTTATGCCATTCCACCGGAAATGGAGGAAACCATCCCAGCCGCGGAGGTGGTAGACGAGCAAAGCACCAAAGACGAACAGTTCCGTATTATGGAAAGTGCGATGGGCAGCATTGGCGAACCTTGCAAGACCATTCTGGAAGATTATTATATACAGAAGAAGTCCATGCAGGAAATTGCGGAGAAATTCGGCTATACCAACGCCGAAAATGCTAAAAATCAGAAGTATAAGTGCCTGATGCGCCTAAAGAAGTTATTTTTTGATCAGTATAATACATCCTTATAAGCAGCAACGGCCATGAAAGATGACATGAATTTATTACGTGAAATTGAACGTTACCTGGAAGGGGAAATGAGCGGACAGGAAAAAGCCGTTTTTGAAGAACTGCGTAAAAACAATCCGCAAATCAACCGTCAGGTGGAGGAGCAGCAGTTTTTCCTGCAGCAGCTGCAACATTTTGGCCAGCGCCAGTCGCTCCAGGCTAAAATGGACCATATTCACCGGCAACTGGATATGCCTACCCTGCGTAAACAGGCCCAGGAAGAAAACCTGGCCGCCAAAAGGGTATCTATCCGCCGCCGTACCATCACCAACCTGGCAGCCGCTGCCTGTATCGCACTGGTGACATCCCTGTCTACCATCGCGGTATTGCAGAACGCCGCCAAAAATAAATCCACTGCCCAATATGAGGACGTCAGAAGAGTGTTGAACAATATCCAGCGCTCCCAGAATGCACTCATCAACGATATCAATAATAAAAGCAAAGCACCGGCTAATCCCGGTACCTACGGCGGCACTGGTTTCGCAGTATCTGGCAACGGTTACATTGTGACCAACTATCATGTAGTAGCCGGCGCTGATTCCGTATATGTGCAGAATAATAAAGGTGAAGCTTTTAAGGCTGTCAGCGTTTTTGAAGATATCTCCAGCGATCTGGCGGTACTGAGAATTGCCGACTCCATGTTCAAAAGCCAACCCCTGCCCTATACACTGAAACCACAGAACGCGAAACTGGGCGAAGAAGTCTTCACCATGGGCTTCCCCCGCGATGAAATCGTTTATGGCAAAGGTTATATCAGCGCTAAAACCGGTTTCAATGGCGACACTACTGCCTATCAGGTGTCTATCCCGGTTAATCCCGGCAACAGCGGCGCTCCCCTGTTAGACAACCAGGGCGACGTGGTAGGTATCGTTACCGGCAAACAAACCACTTCTGATGGCATCGCCTTCGCTGTGAAATCGGCTCACCTGAAACGGTTGCTCGATGAAATGCCGAAAGATAAAAGCATGAAAAAAGAAATGGCCCGCAAAAGCCATCTGGAAGGGTTAAACAGATTAGATCAGATCAAAAAGCTGGAAGAGTTTGTATATATGGTGAAGGTCTATAACTAAGTTTAAACACTATAGCATATAAATCAAAAGGGTGAAGACTTCGGCTTGTTCTTCACCCTTTTTCTATGTCTTTATTTTTTGATCCAGGCTTTGTATTTGTCTGTAATCCAGTACAGCAGATCATTATGACCGATGGTCCGCATCGTTTCATAGTCCGGATAGTTATCCCGCATGAACAGTTGAAGCGAATCTCCTTTCAGTCCGGTAACCTGACTAACCAGCACCGGCGTAAAACGGGAGTCAATATATTTCTCTTTTTCCATCTCCTCATAATTCTTCTTGAACTGTCTTTTTTGTTTCTCGCTCTTGGAATAACGGGTAAACGGACTGAAGACGATACCTGCACCTTGCGGTGTACTGCCGCCTGCCAGCGGCTTATTGGGCAAATCCAGCAAATACCCGTACTGCCGGCGGCGCTCAAGGGAGTCCAGCTGATAAGGGGTGTACTGAGAAGAAACTTCCACTCCTTTCAGAAAACGGCTGGCTACCACCAGTTTCACGTTGATCGTTTGGGTGCCGGTAGTCTGTGTCACCTTTATGGTGTCGGGCAGATAACCTACGAAAGTGAAAACGATCTTGTCATTCCGGGTTGCGTCTATCTTGTAAAAACCGCCCTGATCAGACAGTGAATGCCTGCCTGTTGTCAGGTTGGTAATAGTGGCGTATGGCAGCACCAGTTTGTTGCTGTCTGAAATCTGTCCGGTTACGATGACCTGTGCTTTTGCAGCAAAAGGGAACAACATCCCGGCGATGCAACCCAGCAACAGAATACGCATGTGAGCCTTCATAAAATTGTAAGTGTTTTTAATCCTGACTATCCTTCCTCTCCCTGAACAACCAATACTGTGTGTGTATTGTTCATCTCCATTCCAGCCCACAATTTAAATAAATTGAAGCGGTTGTTAAAAAACAAATCCTCCGGCCAGGTGACCGGAGGACGTTCATATTATGACGTGAAGCAGTTATCACGCGGTGATTTTTATCCTGGTGTCAAAAGTTCTGTCTTCACCGGCTGCCAGGGTTACCAGTCCAATACCATTATTAAAGGCATTGGGCGCTCCGCTGAGGTTTTCCACAGCGATACTGTTGCGGTGCGGCGGTATGTATACCTGTAAAACAGGATAATGATCGCCGGGGAAAAAGTCGATCTGGATATTTTTCACCGGATCGAGCAGGGAGGCAAGCGGCTGTGCCTGTGAAAAATCCAGTACAAAAGAGTTGTCCAGTTCCACGCCCGCCAATTTTTTGCCTTTCACAAATTCGGTGTAGGGCAACACTTTTCCGGTCGGGATCAGTTTAGCATCAAACTCCACGATTTCTTTGGAGGCGAAGGTCAGCACCAGTTCATCTACCGGCGTACCAGTGGAGAAATAAGGATGCCAGCCATCCATCACCGGGATGGAAATCTGACTGCGGTTGATAACTTTAGTCGTTACGCGCAGTTCATTGCCCGGCAATAAGGTATAGGTAGCCTGACAGTCATAGCTGAAAGGGTAGCCGGTATCTTCTTCGCGGAAGCTGTAGGCGAGCGTAACGGATGCCTCCTGAGCGGAAGCTTTCTGTTCTGCCACAGTAAATTTTGCATCATACAACAGGCCATGGATGGCGTTTCCGGGCGCGATGGTTTTTTCGATGCTATAGGCATTGCCCTGCCATTCGTAAGCCGCGTCTTTGATACGGCAGGCAAAAGGGCTCAGTTTTACGCTTTTAAAGCTGCTGTGCAGGTTTTCCCGAAGATCTTCGAGGCTGCTGTAGCTGTCAATCAGGTTAATCAGTTTACCCTGGCGACGCACCTTAAAAGCATGCAGCAGCGCGCCATGGGCCGGCACGATCTCTACCTGTGTACCGCTTTGTTCGTCAGTAAGGGCAATGATATCAAATCCTGCCTCATGAAAAGTGTTGATTGTCATTGTTCATTGTTTTGTTCGCACAAAGGTATTATGCAAAGAAAATGCGCTTTGCTTTCTTTGCGGAGACTTATATTAAATACATCCGTTGATAATATTTTCCAGCCATTCCTGCTTTCCGCTGATCTGGGCGGGTTCTCCGTTGGAAGTGGCGATGTTGCGCAGGTCTTCCAGTGTGAGCTTACCCTCTTCGAAGGCTTTTCCATTACCAGCATCGAAGGAGGCGTAGCGGTCTGTCCGGAATTTTTTATAGGCTGTTTTATTGAGTACTTTTTCCGCGATGATCGCTGCTCTGGCGAAAGCGTCGATACCACCGATGTGAGCGTGGAAGATATCTTCCAGATCGGTGGAGTTACGGCGTGTTTTAGCGTCGAAGTTAACGCCACCACCAGCGAAGCCACCGGCTTCGAGGATAATGAGCATGCTTTCCACCAGTTCATTCAACTGGGTGGGGAACTGGTCGGTGTCCCAACCGTTCTGATAGTCACCGCGGTTGGCATCGATGCTGCCCAGCATTCCTGCGTCTACAGCTACCTGCAACTCATGCTGGAAGGTATGGCCGGCAAGGGTGGCGTGGTTTACCTCGATATTCAGTTTAAAGTCCTTGTCCAGTCCGTAATGACGCAGGAAGCCGATCACGGTCGCGCTGTCATAGTCATACTGATGTTTGGTGGGTTCGCAGGGCTTCGGTTCTATGAAGAAAGTGCCTTTGAAGCCCTGTTTACGGGCATAATCGCGGGCCATAGACAGGAAGCGGGCCAAGTGTTCCTGTTCCCTTTTCATGTTGGTATTGAGCAGGGTCATGTAACCTTCGCGGCCGCCCCAGAAGACGTAGTTTTCTCCCTTTAGTGCGATGGTGGCATCGAGTGCATTTTTCACCTGTGTGCCGGCATAAGCCAGTGCCGCAAAATCGGGATTGGTGGCTGCTCCGTTCATATAACGGGGATGGCTAAACACGTTGGCCGTGCCCCACAGCAGTTTGACGCCGCTGACATCCTGCTTTTGTTTGGCATAATCAACGATCTGCTGCATCCTGCTCTCATATTCAGCGAGAGTAGCTCCTTCGTCCACAAGGTCTATATCATGGAAACAGTAATAAGGAAGCCCCAGTTTGGTGATAAACTCAAAAGCTGCATCCATTTTGTCTTTCGCGCTTTGCATGGGATCAGTGGACACCAGCCAGGGGAAATGTTTGGTACCCGGACCGAAAGGATCGCCACCAGTGCCACAGAAGGTATGCCAGTAGCTAACGGCAAAACGGAACAGCTCTTTCATGGTTTTACCGGCGATGAGCCGGTTTTCATCATACCAGCGGTATGCCAGCGGATTGTCTGATTCCGGTCCTTCATAGGCTATTTGGCCGATGCCTTTGAAGTATTCGTGGTTTCCAAGTGTAATGCTCATAATAGTGGATTTTAAAACATCGTTTATTATTCACCGTTAGCCAGCAGCGAACGCAGGCCGGCCAACCAGTGGCTGTAAGCTGATGCGTAACGTTCCCGCTGCCGGTTATCCGGTTCTATTACTGCGAGACATTCCATGCCCCTGAAGGCTTCTTTAACGGACAGGTAACCAGCGCCCACTGCAGCTCCTCTTGCCGCTCCCTGTGCTCCGTCTGTATTATAAAGTTCGATGACCACATTAGCGGTATTGGCAAAAGCTTCGCGGAAGAGCGGGCTAAGGAACATGTTAGCGTGACCGGCCCGTACACGGTGTATGTCGAGCCCCATGTTTGACATGATGTCCAGCCCATAATTCAGCCCGAAGACAATGCCTTCCTGTACAGCCCTCAACATATGTGCCCGTTGATGGCGGTTGAAGTCGAGGTTGCTGACGGTAGCGCCGATGCTTTTATTGCCCAGTATCCTTTCTGCGCCGTTACCAAAAGGGAATACCAGCAGGCCATCGGCTCCCGGCGGCGCTTGTGTGGCCGCTTCATTCATGTCCGCATAGCTGATGTCGCCGATTATATTGCGAAGCCAGGAATTGGCGATGCCCGTGCCGTTGAGGCACATCAGCACGCCATCGCGGGTATGCTGTGTATCATTATTCACATGTACAAATGTATTGACACGGCTTTCCCGGTCGAAGGTATGCTGATCATGCACCGCATATACCACGCCGGAAGTACCGGCAGTGGTGGCTGCTTCGCCTGGTTCAAGCACATTGAGCGAGAAAGCGTTGTTGGGCTGGTCACCGGCGCGGTAGGTGACCGGTGTGCCGGGCAACAGTTGCAAGGTCTCGGCAGCCGCAGCCGTCAGTTGCCCCTGCGCGCCGAAAGTAGGGACGATCGTGGCCAGCAATTGCGGACTGATCTGATAGTGGTCCAGCAGCGCAGTGCTGACAGTATTGCCCGGAAAATCCCAGAAAGTGCCTTCAGAGAGGCCAGACACGGTGGTAGTAGCTTCTCCGGTGAGCTTCAGGGCGATAAAATCGCCGGGCAGCATCACTTTATGAATCCGTTCGTAAACATGCGGTTCGTTTTCGTATATCCATCGCAGTTTGGAAGCGGTAAAGTTCCCGGGGGAATTGAGGAGGTGTGAGAGACAGTAGGATTCACCCAGCGAGGTGAATGCTTTACGGCCAATGTCTACAGCGCGGCTGTCGCACCAGATAATAGCGGGGCGCAGCACCTGCATGTCTTTGTCCACACATACGAGGCCATGCATCTGATAAGCGATGCCTATTCCTTTGACCATGGCCGCGTCGAAAGCGTGTTGCCGGCGCAGGAGCGCGGTGGCGTTCACCACCTCCTGCCACCAGCTTTCCGGGTCCTGTTCCGCCCAGTTGGGACGCGGGACCAGGATGGGCATCTCGCGGGACGGACTGGTGGCCGTTGCCAGGCAACGGCCGGTGTCTGCGTCCAGTAATGCCGCTTTGATAGAAGAAGAACCTATATCGTAGCCGATAAAATACATACCCGTTGTAAATAACGATTACCAGTAAACGGTATACAGCGCAATGAGGATACCGACGATAAACAAGGCGCCGATAGTAAACGGCATGGCTGTTTTAAACATGTTGCTGTCGATTTCCAGTCCTTTCGGATTGTTTTTGCTGGAAGGATCAGCCAGGGAAATGATGATCATACCAACCACACAAATCACGAACACAACGCCCATACGGTCGATGAATGCCATTTCATAAACGCCTGCTGCATTAGGAGCGGCCCAGCCAAACTGGTAGAGCGGTTGCAGGTCTACCCACATCGGCAGGAACTTCAGCACAAAAGACATCAGCAGGCCGACGATCATGGCAAACAGTGCCGCGTTGGAAGTAGTTCGTTTCCAGAAGAAGCCCATGATGAACATGGCAAACACACCAGGAGACACAAAGCCGGTGTATTCCTGGATGAACTGGAAACCACCTTTTTTATCAATCCCCAGGAAGTTGGACAGAATAATGGCGAGCACCATAGCGATGATCACCGTCACACGGCCCACCCGCACCACTTTCTGCTCATCAGCATCTTTATGATATATCTTCTTATAAATATCCAAAGTAAAAATGGTGGAAATACTGTTGGCTTTACCGGCCAGCGAAGCCACTACCGCAGCTGTGAGGGCGGCAAAAGCGAGGCCTTTCAGGCCACTGGGCAGGAGGTTGAGCAAAACAGGATAAGCATTGTCCGGGTTCAGGTCTCCCCCTTTCATCATTTCTCCATGGTAAAGCCCTTGTTGGTACAGCACATAAGCCGCAATACCCGGCAACACCACAATAATAGGCATGAGCAGCTTCAGGAAACCAGCAAACAGCAGACCGCTGCGGGCTGTTTTCAGATCGGCGCCCAGCGCACGTTGTGTAATGTACTGGTTACAACCCCAGTAGTTGAGGTTTACAATCCACATACCGCCTACGAGTATACTTAATCCCGGCAGGTCGAGATAGTGGGCATCGTTCTTTTTGAAGATCATATGGAAATGATCATCGGCGTGCTGATGCAACAGGCTGAAACCTTTCATCACGCCACTTTCACCAAAATGCTGTGCCACAAGGTCAAGCGCCAGGTAGGTAGTTGCCAGGCCACCGAGGATCAGGAAGAACACCTGAATTACATCGGTATAACCGATCACCTTCATACCTCCCAGTGTAATGAGCACCGCAAAGAACGACAGTGCCACCATGCAGACATAGAAGTCGATGCCGGAGATTTTGTTGATGGCCAATGCACCCAGATAAAGGATGGACGTGAGGTTCACCACCACATACAACAGCAGCCAGAACACCGCCATGATGGTACTTACCGTTTGGTTGTACCGGCGCTCCAGAAACTGGGGCATGGTGTAAATCTTGTTTTTCAGGTAGATGGGCAGGAAAAAGACCGCCACAACAATCAGTGTAGCTGCCGCCATCCATTCATAGGTGGAGATAGCCAGGCCCATGGAGAAACCGGATCCGGACATACCGATAAACTGTTCCGCCGAAATATTGGAGGCAATCAGGGAGGCGCCGATAGCCCACCATGTCAGGGAGCCTTCTGCCAGGAAAAAGTCTTTGGAATCTGTTGTCGCCTTCTTTTTCTTCTGATAGATATAATACCCGTAGCCGGCCACTATTACAAAATATACCAGGAATACCAGGTAATCGACGTAGTGAAGTAAGTTTGGTTGCATAAATGTTCAAACGTGGTTTGTATAATAAATTTGGCGGATCAATATAGTGAAATAAATGTATTAAATACGCTTATGCTCCATAAAAAAGCTAAAACTGAAAACCGCAGCTTGACTGCGGTTTCCCCAAAAGATCAAATCTATACATTTAAAATTGCTATCAAAACACTTTAACAAAAAAACGGAGAGGCGTGAAGGTTATATGGCTCCAGCCGCCATGGCAGCTATTTTATCTCCTATCAGTGATCCAATGGCCACGCCCATACCGCCCATGCGGACGCCGAGGATGATATTTTCTGTATAGGCCCGGACGATAGGTTGTTTGGTACTGCCAAAAGCCATGATGCCGGTCCACCGGTCGGCGATGGTAAAAGGCCGTCCGGGGATGATCAGGTGACGCAGCATTTCTTCCAGTTCGTGCTGGATACGGTCGTTGTACCGGAACTCTGTGGAGGTTTCACCGGAAAAATCCAGCTGCCGGCCACCGCCGAGCAGCACACGGCCATCGAGCTCCCGGAAATAATAATATCCCTCTTCGAGGTGGAACACCCCTTTAAAAGGCAGGCCAGGTATCGGTTCGGTGATGAGCACCTGTCCCCTTCCGGGGGTCACTTCCAGCTCCGGCAGCAGCTGGCCGGCGAAGGCATTGGTGCAAACCACCAGTTTACGTGCCTGGAACACCACTTCTTCCTTTAGTACCTGGTTGGTGACCACCACATTTACCCCGGAGCGGAGGTCTTCCATACGGGTAACAGGGCATCCCGTCTTTATTTCCACCCCCGAGGCAATGGCTTTATCGATGAGCGCCCGCATCATCTGTCCGGTATGCAGCTCTCCTTCGTAGTGGTTGCGCACCATGGCTTTTACATATGCCGGGGTAAAACCGAATGACTTTATTTTATCACTGGCCAGGGAAAAGGCGGGACCTTCGTCCAGCACACCGGCCAGCATACGGTTTACCTCATCCAGCTGGTGCAGTGCCCATTCCTCGCGGGCGCCGATCAGTTCGTAGCTGCCGTTTTCCCGGTAACCGATCCGTTCGTCGCCGAGGCGCCGGCGGAGCAACTGCAGCCCGGTACGGCGCATGGACACCAGGTTCAGTACTGTTTCGGCCGGCATGGTCTGCAGGTCGGCCAGTATTTCCGTGAGGCTGCCGATACAGGCGAAGCCGGCATTTTTAGTGCTAGCGCCGGTAGGCAGCACCTCCCGTTCCAGCACCAGCACACGGGCGCCCGGTTCACGCTCCCGGAGGCTGATGGCGGCGGAAAGCCCAATGATACCGCTGCCGGCAACGATATAGTCATACTGAAGCAGGCTTTGCTTCTCCCAATAGCTTAACATTATACTAAGTTAAACAATTGGCAACAGGATTTTGGTCAGCATAAACCTGCCTAAAAATCAGTAGTTTCGGAATCTCAAAATCAAAAGACCATGATTGAAACCAAAGCTTACGCAGCACAAAATGCTACTTCCCCCCTGGGTCCGTGGAACTTCGAACGGAGAGAAGTTGGTCCTCACGATGTACAGATAGAAATCCTTTATTGTGGCGTATGTCATTCCGATATACACCAGGTACGGGACGAATGGGGTGGTTCTGTGTACCCGATGGTGCCTGGTCATGAGATCGTGGGCCGTATTGTGAAAGTGGGCGACCATGTGACCAAATTCAAAGTGGGCGATCTGGCAGGCATTGGCTGTTTTGTGGATTCCTGCCGGGAATGCGATCCCTGTAAAAGCGGAGAAGAACAATACTGTGAGAAAGGCAACGCCAGCACGTATAACGGTACAGAAATGGACCGCAAAACGCTCACCTATGGCGGTTATTCCACCCAGATTGTGGCAGATGAACAATATATCCTGAAAGTGTCCGACAAACTGCCCCTCGAAGGAGTGGCGCCACTGCTGTGCGCCGGTATCACCACCTACTCTCCGCTGCGCCACTGGAAAGTGGGCAAAGGACATAAAGTAGGCGTTCTGGGCCTGGGTGGTCTTGGACACATGGCGGTGAAACTGGCCAATTCCATGGGCGCCGAAGTGACCATGCTGAGCACTTCCCCATCCAAAGAAGCAGACGCTAAAAAACTGGGCGCGCATCATTTTGCACTGATCAAAGACAAGGAGCAGATGAAAAAATTACGCAACCATTTTGATTTCATCATCAATACGGTGTCTGCCCCACATGAATACAACGATTTCCTGAAGCTGCTGACACTCAATGGCGTCATGATTTGCCTGGGCATACCGCCGGAACCTTCCGCCGTGCCTGCCTTTCACCTGATCATGGGCCGCCGCAGCATTGCCGGTTCATTAATAGGCGGCATCCGTGAAACACAGGAAATGCTGGACTACTGCGCCGAACACAACATCGTCAGTGATGTGGAAGTGATCGATATCCAGGATATCAACACCGCCTATGACCGAATGATGAAAGGCGATGTGAAATATCGCTTCGTGATCGATATTGCCAGTCTGAAAAAATAATATTTCACTTAATTTATCATGTAAAAGGCAGGTCATTTACCTGCCTTTTCTTTTTACAAAAGGCTTTCCCCTTTTGGGTAGGACTGTCAACATTTTGCAGAGAAAAAACAGCCCCGTTTGCTACGCACAAAAATGCATTTTTATTTTTTTTCAGCTCCGTATAATCCTTATATTTAATCACCGTTTTCTTTTATTATAAGACCTAGCCCCTGACTCACAAACCATATCAAATGCTTGTCAGTAACAAACATTTTACCCCGGTGATTGGACTGGACCTCCATATTGTTATTCTTTTAGGATTTCCAGTGCCACTACCCCATCCTTTTATCGGACTGGTCATAGACCCCATGGATTATATACCCGTTATTGGCGCTACCACCCGCATCAATCATGTGCCACGTGGCAAAAGCGATACCAACGGGATGCTGATCTTTCTGTTCCATATTCCCATGGGAGGGCCGTTCTTACTGGCTCCGATGATCGGCCATGATGCTGTTAACTTCTTTGGCAGTAAGAAAGTAAAAGTAGAGGGTAATCTCATGAGTCCATCAGGACATATGCTGATGACCTGCAATGATATTGGTCTACCTTTATCCATTACACCCGGAAAAAAATTCAAGCCGATACCCAGCCTTTACCTTCCCACTTCCTATTCTATTCCGCTATCATTTGGGAAACCTGTGATGGTAGGCGGGCCTTATGTTCCTGACTGGGCAGGCGTATTGCTGAATCTTATCATGTCTTTTGGATTTGGCGCATTAATGAAGGGAATTGGTAAAGCTGGCAAAAAGGCACTGACTAAATTCAATCATGCGCTGAAAGCAAAAATCGGCAGCAACAAACTGAGCAGAGCCCTTTGCAAGAAAGGATTTGAACCGGTAGACCTGGTGCAGGGCATCGTGATTTATGATGGTACCGACTTTGAATTACCTGGTCCTATACCGTTGAAATGGGAGCGCTCATGGAACAGCGACAGCACTTTTGAAGGGCTGCTTGGCCATGGGACCCATTTATGCTACGACATGCGGGTATACGAATTCCCGGATGAAGATGCCACCATCGTACTGCTGAGCGATGGCCGCAGTGCGGTATTTGACGGACTTCCCTATTCCGGTGAAAGTAATTACAACCGGCATGAACAATTGTTGCTCACGAGGGCCAACGTAGAAGAATACACGCTGTTTAGTTATGAAAACCGGCGATCATACACCTTCCGCAAACTACATCCGGCAGACAGACAGTACCGACTGATCAGTATTACGGATGAGAGAGAATTTATGATCAGTTTTCATTACAATGATGCCGGGCACCTGTTGCGGATCATTGACAGTGTTGGCAGACATCTGCTCATGGAACATGACCATGATGGCCGTATTACCCGCGTGACCGCCCGTCACCGAGGAGAAAGCCGGGAACTGGTACGGTACGCCTATAATGAAGCCGGCGACCTTACGGAGCTGACTGACGCACTGGAACAGACAACATATATTCATTACCGTGACCATCTGATGATTAAAAAAACGGACCGGAATCACAACTCCTTCTACTGGGAATATGATAAAGAAGCGCGATGCATTCATACTACCGGAGATAAAGGGGTAGTGGAAGGCTGGCTGGAATACTACCCTGACAAAGGTTTTAACCGGATACGCAACACAAAGGGCACTACCACCTACTATTATACACCGGATTTTGTAGTATCACAGATAAAGGACCCGTTGGGCCATTCTACTTTTTTCGAATATACGGAAGACATGGAGCTGTATCGCGTTATCGATCCGGAAGGTAACGTTACCGGGTATACGTATGACAAGCTGGGAAACCGTGTCAGTGTGACGCTGCCAGATGGCAGCACTCAAACCACACACTATGATGACGCCGGCAGGATCATACTGGAAGATGATGCCATCGGCAATAGCCGCACCTATATCTACTACCCAAAGACCAGCCAGACACATACCATCACTGAGTCCGGCGGCCGTATTCACATACACCGGTATAATGAACAACACCTTCTTCATAAAATTGAAACTGAAGATGGACAAGTGACGTTGTTGAATTATGATGAAGATTTTAATATCATCGGTACGCTTATGCCAGATGATAGTCAGATAACACGGACCTACGACAAATGGGGAAGGTGCCTCTCCGTCACCGGCCCGGTGGAAAGCGAGCAGGAAATCAGCTACGACAAGCTGGACAGAATCACTGAACTCAGACAGGCCGGAGGAAATCACATACAGGTTCAATATGACGCCTATGACAGCATAACCCTCGTTCAGGATAAAGAGCGTCAGATACGCCTCTCCTACACCCCTTTGGGTAAAATCAAACGACGGGAAGAAAACGGTTCTACCATTCACTTTATTTATGACCGGGACGAAGACCTGACCGGCGTAGTAAATGAACAGGGAGAATCCTACCGTATCCTTCGCGATGCCAATGGCAATATAATCAGTGACACTGGTTTTGATGGGTTGATTCGGCATTATGAAAGAAACAGCGCCGGAAAAATCATCCGTATTCTACGTCCGGGCAACAAATGGACCCGCCTGGAATACGACTGCAACGGGAAAATCGTACGAACAGAACAACATGACGGTACCTGGGAAGCCTTCAACTACAACCGCAACGGGGCGATAACAGAAGCCATCAATCAGCATACCATGGTCCGCTTCCAGCGAGACAATCAAGGCCGGGTGGTAACCGAATGGCAGGATTGGCACCTGGTCAACAGTCACTATGATGCTGCCGGCCACCGCAGTTCCGTTACCAGCAGCATTGGCGCCAATATCCGTTTCAACTGGGACCACGTCAACGGCCTCTCCGGCATCACTGCCGGGACAACCGGCCAGGAAGAGGACTGGTCTGCCCGGATTGAAAGAAACCTGTTTGGTCAGGAAATCGCGCGATATCTGCCTGGAAACGTTAACGAGTACTGGCATTACGACAACACAGGCATGGCGGTATCCCATAGAGTGAGCGCCGGAGAACATACTACCAGGCATCGTCAATATTACTGGGACAGCCAGCACCGTTTGAAACAAATGCTGAATGTACTGAACCGGCAAATGAGAAAATTTGGCTATGATGCAGAGAACCGGTTGTCGTGGGCGCAGTATGAAAACGGGCAGACCGGTTACCGCAGCCCGGACCGGAGCGGCAATCTGTTTGAGACGGCTGACCGGTTGGACAGAAAATATGGTACAGGCGGCAGGTTGCTGGAAACAGGCCAGGCCCGTTATGCTTATGATGACGAAGGAAATCTGGTCCGTAAAACTGTAGTTGCAGGTGGTACCCCCGCTACCTGGGAATATCGCTGGTATGCCAACGGCCTGCTGGAGGCAGTCACCCGACCGGATGGTGCTATTGTATCCTTCCGGTACGATGCTTTGCGGCGCAGAACAGAAAAAACGATACGAAACCGGATTACCCGGTTTGTCTGGAATGGCGCTGTACCACTTCATGAATGGACCTATCCGGAAACAGAACGGCCCTACACGACTGTCAACGAAGATGGAGAAATATCATGGAGCCATCCTGAACCAATACCACAAGACACGCTTACTACCTGGGTTTTTGATGAAGGTAATTTCAGGCTGTCGGCCAAAATTACC
This sequence comes from Chitinophaga fulva, assembly GCF_012927205.1. Classification (GTDB taxonomy): domain Bacteria; phylum Bacteroidota; class Bacteroidia; order Chitinophagales; family Chitinophagaceae; genus Chitinophaga; species Chitinophaga fulva. The sequence goes on along the minus strand of NZ_JABBGC010000004.1, from coordinate 695,429 downwards.
AATCAGCAAAGTTACTCCGTCATCACGGATCATCTCGGTACACCCAGTGAAGCTTATGATGACAAGGGGAATAAAGTATGGACAGCTGACCTGGATATCTACGGTCGGGTGCAACTGCTGCAAGGCGACAAGTATTTCATTCCTTTCCGGTATGCCGGGCAGTATGAGGATGCCGAAACCGGACTTTACTATAACAGGTTCAGGTATTATGACCCTGCCACTGGTATATATCTGAGCCAGGACCCCTTGTCAATTATTGGCGGTTTAAATCTTTATGCATATGTTCACGATACCAATACCTGGATAGACCCGTTTGGGTTAAGTGGTTTTCTGTTCAGGGGAGATGACTTTTATAACGGCGGGGATGTTGGATTGCCATTAGGCAGTGATGCTGATATTACGACTCCCTGGGAACATGTCAGGAGACCCAGCAATGGAGAAACGAGTATTTTCACCTCATTTACGGACAAAAAGGCAATTGCAGAAAAATTTGGCAAACCTCGCAAAGTTTCCATGGATGAATTAAAGGCACTGGAAGCAGAAGGTAAAATAAAAATACATACACCCGAATCAGTGGCCGAGATGATGAAAAACAGCGGAGATAAGAAATTGAGAAAAGATGCCAATAATGTCAAACAAATTATGGAAAAAAATGGTGAGTTCCTGATCGAAGGGACAGTAGAAAAATCACTTCTTAAAGGTTGTAATTAAAACGGTTATTATGTTAGCAGAAGCAATGAACACCTACAACATTGCCTTGTATACCATCAGGGAAAAAGGCTACGCTATAAAATTAGAACTGGATGAAGCGAAAGAAGAAATCCTGTCGTGGCTGGCAACCAAAGGGGACATGACTATTTCGGCATTCAACCCATTATCTTTACTAGCGTTAGTCGTTGTAAATGAGCAATATGGAAAGGATTGGAAACAAGTAAAAACGGGAGACTTATATGATGAAATATTAGAACAAGAAGACTAATCTTTCAACAAGATCACCCAATACCAGAAAACCCCTTATCTTTATTAACATTAGTCGTCGCACATGAACAATGTGGAAAAAATTGCACCAGGTGAAAGACCCGGGACTTTTATGCTAACATATTAGCGAACCTTACTGATTTCCAACAAGCAGATTAGAGATCCAACCATGAAACTAAAAACAGACGCCTTACAATCGTTGAAAGACAAACTGCTCAACTGGCAGCAGCTATCTGAACAGGAACTGGAAGCATATATCCGGGAATTTGAAAAAATACCACGGGCCGAAGTTTCGACCTTCTATACGCCGGTATTGTCCGACAATGAGTTGGGAGCTATACTGGTGGCTATTGGCAGGCAGTTTCCGGACAACACCAAGTTACAGGTCAATGTTGTTTCTGCATTAGGCAACATGGTGTGGCGGTATGGACTGACACCTACAGATGTGATGTTTGATTTTCTGGTGGCCGCGTCCAGTAATAGAAAAGTCAATTTTTATGTGGCGCTGCACATTCGTGTTTTCCCACAATACCAGACGTGGAGCAGAAAGTGGGAATATCTTATGTCAGTGCCGGAAATCGCACCCAGAAAAAAAGCCTTTGTTGTTTTCTACGACACCGTAAAACAGCAGCTGGAGAAACACGATATAATGCCATTGGAGGTAAAACTGGTGATTATCAAAAAAATCCAGGCTCAACTGGAGGACGAGGACTTGCATCCCTATTTAAAAGACGATTACCTGGCCACTTTACATGCGATAGTTGAAAAATAAAAAAAGCCCGTTCATAAAAATGACCAGGCTTATATTATTCTTAAAACAACTATTTGTCAAACTCTAAACCAGATAACCAAACAGGTTATCATCTTTATTCAATTCGGTGAACTGAAAATTATATTTCCGGAAGTTGGCGATGAGGGTATCATAATCCTCCCTGCACTTCAGTTCTATGCCTACCAGTGCGGGGCCTGTTTCCTTATTATGTTTCTGAATAAACTCAAAGCGGGTGATATCGTCGTTAGGCCCCAGGATATGGTTCAGGAATTCCCTGAGTGCCCCCGGGCGCTGTGCAAAGCGGACAATAAAGTAATGCTTCAGTCCTTCGTACAGCAATGAGCGTTCCTTTATTTCCTGCATGCGGTCGATATCGTTATTGCTGCCGCTGATGATGCAAACAACTTTTTTCCCTTTGATTTCTTCCGCGTAGTCCTGAAGGGCGGTGATAGAAAGCGCGCCGGCAGGTTCTACCACGATAGCATCTTCATTGTATAATTTGAGGATGGTGGAGCACACCATGCCTTCGGGCACGAGGTGCATTTCATCCAGTACTTCGCGACATATTTCGTAATTGAGGGTCCCTACTCTTTTCACAGCAGCGCCGTCAACGAAACGTTCAATTTCATCAAGGGTTACCGGGCCTCCGTTTTCAAAGGCACGCAGCATGGAAGGGGCGCCTTCCGGTTCTATGCCCACGATGCGGGTTTTAGGGCTATAGGTCCTGAAGTAGGTGCCTACGCCGGCAGCGAGGCCGCCACCGCCTACGGGTACAAATAAATAATCGATGTTGGTCTGGTCTTCCAGAATTTCCACTGCCACGGTGCCTTGTCCTTCGATAATTTTAGCGTTATCAAAAGGGGGAATGAAGGTCATGCTATGGGCAGCGGTGAAGGCCTGTGCTTCGGCGGAGCAGTCGTCGAAAGTATCACCGGTAAGGCATATTTCGATGTTATCGCCCCCAAACATATTGACCTGATTTACTTTTTGCTTTGGTGTGATGATCGGCATGAAGACCACGCCTTTGATGTTCATGGCTTTACAGGCGTAGGCGAAGCCTTGTGCATGGTTACCGGCACTGGCGCAGGTAACGCCTTTAGCCAGCAGATCGGCGGGCAGGCTGCTAATCAGGTTGTAGGCTCCGCGGAGTTTATAGGAGCGTACAATCTGCATATCCTCTCTTTTCAGATATACATCACAGTTATAGCGACGGGAGAGCGTGGCGCTATAAGTCAACGGTGTGCGGTTCACCACAGGCTTCAATTTCACCGACGCATCGAGGATATTGAGCGGGCTAACGCCAGATATTAAGTTAGAGGACATATTAATTCATTTGGAGATTTGGTTATTTGATCATTTGAGTATTAACAATAATTCTGTCAATAGTTAAATAATCAAATAACCAAATCATAAAATATTATGCGTTAGGTCTGAGCTTACGAACAGCTGCACCAGCCTGCCACATTTCGCTTTCGCGCAGTTCTTTCAGTTCTTCGTTCAGTTTCTCGCGGTAATCCGGAGTGCTGTTGGAAGCGATAGAACGGGCAGCTTCTTTACCGGCAGCTACGCTGGCGTACAGTTCATCAAATACCGGCTGAGTAGCATCTTTAAACTTCTTCCACCAGTCGAGCGCACCACGCTGAGCAGTAGTAGAGCAGTTAGCATACATCCAGTCCATACCGTTTTCAGCAACGAGCGGCATCAGGGACTGAGTCAGTTCTTCTACGGTTTCGTTGAATGCTTCAGACGGAGAGTGACCGTTTCTGCGCAGTGTTTCGTATTGAGCAGCGAAGATACCCTGGATACAGCCCATCAGTGAACCACGTTCGCCGGTGAGGTCAGAGAATACTTCTTTTTTGAAGTCTGTTTCAAACAGGTAACCAGAGCCAACGCCGATACCCAGTGCTACTACGCGTTCTTTAGCGCGGCCGGTAGCGTCCTGGAAGATAGCGAAGCTGGAGTTCAGGCCCTGACCAGCCAGGAACAGGCGGCGCAGGGAAGTACCGGAACCTTTAGGTGCAACCAGGATTACGTCTACATCAGCAGGCGGAATAATACCGGTCTGATCTTTATAGGTGATACCAAATCCATGGGAGAAGTACAGTGCTTTACCAGGAGTCAGGTGTTGTTTCAGGGTAGGCCACAGGGTGATCTGACCAGCATCGGACAACAGGAACTGGATGATAGTACCTTTGGCAGCAGCTTCTTCGATATCGAATAAAGTTTCGCCCGGAACCCAGCCATCAGCTACTGCTTTATCCCATGTTTTGGAATTTTTACGCTGCCCAACGATAACGTTGAAGCCGTTATCTTTCAGGTTCAGTGCCTGGCCGGGGCCTTGTACACCATAGCCGATAACAGCGATGACTTCATTTTTCAGGACTTCCCGTGCTTTTTCCATTGGGAACTCTTCCCTGGTTACTACTTCTTCGAGTACACCTCCAAAATTGATGGTTGCCATGTTTTGTGTTTTTAGCTTTTAGCTACTAGCCATTAGCTATTAGCTGTAAAATTTAAGTAAATGAATAAAGGCTTGTTTATGTTTGCGGCTACCGGCAGCTTATGCTTCCGATGATGCCTGCAGTTCTTTCAGGTGTTCGTGGAAACGGCGGCTCCATTTCACAATGGCCACTCTTCCGCTTTTGGAATATTCTATCAGGCCATAGGGCTCCAGCTTCTTAATGAAGTCTGTCAGCTCCTGTTGGTGACCGGTTTTTTCGATCACGAAATAGTCTGCCGTAATGGTCAGGATACGCGCCTGATGGTCCCGAATCAGCCGTTCAATATCACCGGACTCCAGTGATTTGGTGGAAATCTTATACAATGCCAGTTCCTGGTACACCACTTCATCTTCCTCGTGTACAAAGGCACGGTGAATTTCAATCAGTTTTTCGATCTGACCGACCACCTTATCCAGTTTTTCACGTGTAGACATTACCGTTATGATAAACTTATACACGCCGGGGATCTCTGTTTCAGCAGTTGTCAGGCTGGTGATATTGATCCCTCTGCGGGTAAATATAATGGTGATACGGTTGGTGATACCTATACGGTCTTCCGTATAAACCGTGACTGTATATTCTTTTTGCATAAAAACAGCTTGGGCATCCTCCCTCCTGTTTACGGCCTCTGGCCGGTGAAAAAGAGAGGCATTTCTTGTAAAAAAATTATTTACTTGTCTGTTATAATCGGGTGGTACTATTCCAGTCTGATAGAGGAAACAGGGGCGCCGGCAGGCACCATCGGGAACACGTTATCTTCTTTTTCCACCACTACTTCCAGCAGGTAAGCGCCATCAGTAGCCAGCATTTCATCAATAGCAGCGGAAATATCTTCTCTGGCAGTGACTTTTTTGCCCGGGATAAAAAATCCTTTGGCGATCTGAACGAAATCAGGGTTGACCATTTCGGTGGAAGAGTAACGCTTGTCGAAGAACAGCTGCTGCCACTGGCGTACCATGCCGAGGAAGTTGTTGTTCAGGATCACGATCTTCACGCCGATTTTAGACTGGTAGATAGTGCCCAGTTCCTGCAGGGTCATCTGGAAGCAGCCATCGCCGATAACCGCTACGACTTCTTTTTCCGGTGTGCCCATTTTAGCGCCCATGGCGGCAGGCAGGGAGAAGCCCATGGTGCCCATGCCACCGGAGGTGATGTTGGTATTTGGATTTTTGAAGCGGTAGTAACGGGAAGCCACCATCTGATGTTGTCCTACGTCTGTTACCAGTACAGCTTCTCCTTTTGTTTTTTCAGAGATCAGGCGTACGACTTCCGCCATTTTCAGTTCACCGGCTTCAGGATACAATTCACGGTGTTGCACCTTGTCGTATTCCTTTTTGTCGGCAGCCCTGAATTCAGCGAGCCATTCCTCATGCGTGGAAGGCTTTACTTCGTCCACCAGTGCTTCCAGCGCTGTTTTGGCGTCAGCATGTATTGCCACTTCCGCCGGGATGATTTTGTTTATTTCTGCCGCATCGATTTCGATGTGGATAACTTTAGCTTTATTGGCATAAGATGGAACGTCACCGGTTACACGATCGTCGAAACGCATGCCTACCGCGATGAGCACATCGCACTCACCGGTGAGCATATTCGGTCCGTAGTTGCCGTGCATGCCCAGCATACCTACATACAGCGGGTGATCTACCGGAACAGCAGACAGGCCGAGCAGTGTGGAAGCCATGGGTATCTGTGCTTTCTCGGCCAGTGCTATCAGGGCTTTTTCAGCGCCGGACAGCAGTACGCCGTGACCTACCAGCAGGAAAGGTTTTTTCGCTTCATTGATCAGCGCGGCAGCAGCAGTTACAGCTTCCTGCTTCAGTTCAGGCACCGGTTGATAACTACGTATAGTCGTACACGGTACATACTCATATTCAAACTCGCCGAACTGTGCGTTTTTGGTGATATCCACCAGTACGGGGCCCGGACGGCCGCTACGAGCGATATAAAAAGCTTTGGCGATAGCGCCGGGGATATCTTCCTGGCGGGTCACCTGTATATTCCATTTAGTGATAGGCATGGTAATACCGATCACGTCTGTTTCCTGGAAAGCGTCTGTACCCAGCAGCGAAGCAGCCACCTGACCGGTGATGCATACCATGGGAGTACTGTCCATATAAGCGTCTGCAAGGCCGGTGACCAGGTTGGTAGCGCCCGGGCCGGAGGTAGCGAAAGCCACTCCTACTTTACCGGAGCTACGGGCATAACCCTGGGCCGCATGTGTAGCACCCTGTTCATGCCTTACCAGTATATGATGTACCTGGTCCTGGAAATCATACAGGGCATCATAGATAGGCATGATAGCCCCGCCGGGATAACCGAAGATGGTGTCCACTCCTTCTGCGATGAGGGAACGGATCACAGCTTCTGAGCCGGTGATAACAGGCTTTGCAGACAACCGTTTATCTGCCTTCTCAGCTTTCATCGGTAACACATCCTTCTGTTGCATTTTTTACAAGTTTTGCGTACTTAAATAAGATTCCATTGGATACCTTCAATGCCGGAGCGGTCCACCGGGCCCTGCGGGCAGCCAGTTCTTCGTCGCTCACTTTCATATTGATCGTATTGTTCACTGCATCTATTTCGATGATGTCACCGTCTTCCACCAGGGCGATGTTACCGCCTTCGAAAGCTTCCGGTGTAATGTGGCCTACCACGAAGCCATGGGTACCACCGGAGAAACGGCCATCGGTGATCAGTGCCACGCTTTTGCCCAGTCCCACGCCCATGATAGCGCTGGTAGGTTTCAGCATTTCAGGCATACCGGGCGCGCCTTTCGGGCCTACCTGGCGGATCACCACCACATCACCTTGTTTCACTCTTCCGGACTGAATACCGGCGATGAGTTCAAATTCACCGTCGAACACGCGCGCAGGTCCTGTGAACTGTTCGCCTTCCTTACCGGTGATTTTGGCAACAGAGCCTTTTTCAGCGAGGTTGCCATATAATATCTGGATATGGCCGCTGGCTTTCAGTGGCTTCTCCACGGGAACGATAATATCTTGTTTGCCGAAGTCGATATCCGGAACACTTTCCAGATTTTCAGCGAGGGTTTTGCCGGTCACAGTGAGACAGTGACCATGCAGGTAGCCTTGTTTCAGCAGGTATTTCATCACTAACGGAACACCACCGATGTTGTGGAGGTCTTCCATGAGATATTTACCGCTTGGCTTCAGGTCTGCGATCAGCGGGGTTTTGTCGCTTGACTGCTGGAAATCTTCCAGTGTCACTGACACGCCTACAGATTTCGCGATAGCAATAAAGTGCAGTACTGCGTTGGTGCTGCCACCCAGGGCCATGATCACGGTGAGGGCATTTTCAAAAGCCTCTTTGGTCATGATGTCTCTGGGTTTAATATCTTTTTCAAGGAGCAGGCGGATGTATTGGCCCACGTTGGCACATTCTTCCTTTTTCTCCTTGCTCAGTGCGGGGCTGGATGAGCTGTAAGGCAGGCTCATACCCAATGCTTCGATAGCGGAAGACATGGTATTGGCCGTGTACATACCGCCACAGGCGCCGGCGCCGGGGCAGGAGTTTTGTACGATGCCTTTAAAGTCGCCTTCATCAAGTGTGCCGGCCATTTTCTGGCCCAGCGCTTCGAATGCGGAGATGATGTTCAGGTCCTGGCCTTTGTATTTACCGGGTGCAATGGTACCGCCGTAAACCATGATAGAAGGGCGATTGAGGCGGCCCATGGCCATCAGGGAACCAGGCATGTTTTTATCACAGCCGGGTACGGTGATGAGCGCATCATAGTACTGCGCGCCACAAACAGTTTCAATGGAATCAGCGATCAGATCGCGGCTTACCAGGGAGTAGCGCATACCGGGCGTACCGTTGCTCATGCCGTCGCTGACGCCGATGGTGTGGAATGTCAGGCCGACGAGGTTGTTGGCCCAGACGCTTTTTTTCACATCCTGTGCGAGGTCATTGAGGTGCATATTACAGGTATTGCCATCATAGCCCATGGAGGCGATACCGACCTGCGCTTTTCTCAGGTCTTCCTCTGTGAGGCCGATACCGTAGAGCTGTGCCTGCGCAGCGGGCTGCGTAGGGTCCTGTGTAATCGTTTTGCTGTATTTATTTAATTCCATTGCTGTTGTTATTACCCGGATTACCAGCTGTTTATAGTAATCCTATTTTAAAAATCCATCACAAATTACCCGGTGAGGCCGGCAAATTCAAACCAAATATTTCCGGTAAACCGGTCTTCAAATCTGCCTTCGGTTCTCCCAAACTCTTTACTGTAGCGGATTCTCTGTTTTTCGTTTTACAAAGTTCAAGGGAAGCTTTTAGCTTTTAGCTGTCAGCATTTAGCACTGACAGCTAAAATACTAACAGCTAAAGGCTATGCTAATTGTGCTTCGCGTTGGAAGGTTTTGTCGAGCACTCTCGCTTTATATGCCTGTTGCAATACTTTTCCGAGAGAAGAGGCCCATGGTTTGCCGAAAGCCTGTCCGTCGATAGATTCGAGGCCTACTACTTCAGCAGCGGTACCGCAGAAGAAAGCAGCGTCAGCTTGTTTTAACTCATCGATGGTGAACAGTTTTTCTTCGAGGGGAATTTGCAGTTCGTGGCAAAGTTCGATAACGGTGGCGCGGGTAATGCCGGGGAGAATGTTACCGGGAGGAGGAGTGAAGATTTTGCCGTCTTTTTCAAAGAAGATGTTAGCACCCGGGCCTTCCGCTACATTACCATTCATATCCAGCAGCAGTGCTTCATCGTATCCTTTTTGTTTTGCTTCCTGCGAAGCCAGTATCGAGTTTACATAAAGGCCGGCCGATTTGGATTCTATCTGGAACGCTTTCGGGTTCGGTCTTTCGAAAGAAGAAGTCATGATGCGGAGGAGTTTTTCACCGAGGTAGGCACCCCATTCCCATGCGCAGATGAGTATATTGGATTCGCTCGCTGCTTTCAGGGTCATGTTCGGCGGACAGAACACCAGCGGGCGGATGTAGGCTTCCTCCATGTTGTTCATCTCCAATACCTTGTAACAGGCGGCGATCAGTTCTTCGTTGTCGAATTTGTAAGGGATGTGGATCAGTTCGCAGGAGCGCTTCAGGCGGTCGAAGTGTTCCTTAGCTTTAAAGATCTTTACTTCTCCGTTGGCTGTTTTATAAGCGCGGATGCCTTCAAACACGGCGTATCCATAGTGGAGCGATTGACCGAAAAGGTCTGTGGTGGCTGATGTTGCTTTCAGATACTCACCGTCAAGATAAAGAAAGGTGTCGTTGTTGTAATAGCTATACATAAAATTGAATTATTAGCGTCAAAATGTAGTGGTCAAAAAAAAAGCCTTCCTCTTTGCGGAGGAAGGCTATATCGATTTGATTATGCACGTGTACCTATCCTCCGTTATGGTGGCTAATAATGACAACGACGATAATCACGACCTTCGTGATAGCCCAATTGAGCTGAGGTACGATGTGATTAAGTTTTATATTGTCTTTATTTACCCACATAGGAGGTGATCATTGTTTGTATCAGTACAAATGTATTCGTGAAAAAAATAAAAAACAACAAAGGGCATAATATTTCGTCAAAAATTAATCCCTTTATATGTTTTTGAAAATATTCAAAAAAAGAAGTCGATTATTAATCCATTTCTAACAAATTCTCAAAACCAGTTATCAAATACTAACAATCAACTGATACCGGGAAGCAGGAAGAAGTGGGGCAGGCAGCAAAAAAAAATCCCGGTGCGGGAAAGCACCGGGACTTTGAATGATTTCATTTAATTGTTCACTAGTCTAAACCTGTTCACTGACATGGAGGCATTTGCTGATGATAGCCTGCAATGTGTCTTGTTTTTCTATGAGGCGCTTCAGCAGTACGAGCTGGTTGTGTGCGCGGTCAAAGTTGTGCCGGGCGTACTTAATCGGGTAATACACATCACCGTTGAGATAATCAGTGAGGAACCGGATACCCTGCATGTAGATCATGAACTTTCCTGCAAAGAAGAGTTGTTCTTTTTCCACTTTGGTTAAAGTGCCGCCAATTTCTTCGAGATATCCCTGCATAAGGGCTTCAAAGTATTCATCGCGGATAACGATCTGGCTTACATCAGGCTCTTCTTCGGAAACGGGGCAGACATAAGTGCGTACCATGTCTCCGAGGTCTGAGATGATTTTTCCCGGCATCAGTGTATCCAGGTCACAAACGCAGATACCTTCATATGTGTCTTGGTTGAGCAGCACATTATTGATTTTGGTATCATGGTGCATCAGATGGTCCCTGAATTCGGGATTTGTTTTCAGCTGTTCGTACGTGACTGCGATGTCGGAGTAGCGGAGGAATTCGTCAATCAGCTCTTCTGCTGCTGCCTTTCTGTCTTCCCTGGTGTTACGGATAGCTTCCTGAAAAGCGGCATAACGGAGGGTGAGATTGTGAAAGTTCGGAATTGAAGCTTTAAACGGCTTCAGGTCGATGCCCGAAAGGTAATTGGCAAGGCGGCCAAACTGCTTGGCGGCTTCATATGCCTGCTTTGGGTTATCGGCCTGGTCTACCGTCACAGAACCGGCAATAAACGGAATCATTCGCCAGTATTCGTTGTCCATTACAAAGAGCTCTTCCCCGTTGACCGTGGGTATGGGCGTAATGAACAGATACGCCGGATGATGTGCTGCGAGATAATCGGCTGCCATTCTTTGGTTAGCGGCTATTATCCCGGGTTCCTTAAATACGTTTACATTGATTTTCTGTAAAACATATTTGCTGCCGTCCTCCTTCTTTTCGAGCAGAAAAGTGTTGTTGATGTGTCCTGATCCGAATCTTCGGACGTTTAATCCTTCAGGCTCCAGTCCAAAAGCCTGAAGGATTAATTTGTTGGGTGTTATTTCCATAAATTGTCGGGATATGCTCCGTTTTTAACCAATTCTGACAGACTGGCCTGAACACCGGGTGCATCTTCCTTGTAAGTAACCCCAAACCATTTCGCTGTGGTAGGCAATACTTTTACCTTGCCCATATCACGACGGATAAATTCGTCAGCCACAATCGGAATAAAGAACTCCGATTTAGGATTGGTGCCGTTTTTCTCCAGGAACTCGTTGAACAGCGACTGGCTGATGTCAAATACGCTGGGATGGAAACCCCAGAAGTTCATGGAAACCGGCGTTTCAGCACCCAATAGGTGTTTGCTGCCATCGGCTTCTTCATAAACGATCTGGCCATTGTCAGTATAAATTTTTGTTCTTTCATTGATGGCTGACAGGAAACCGGCGCCGTCTACTGCGCAAACACCGCGGGACACGGAACCGTGCTCGCTCACTGTTTTGCCCAGCTCATACCCTACTACGCTGTAGATATCTGCTTTGGCGTCTCCATTCAGGAAAGCGGCCATTTTTACAAAAGCGTCCGCTCCGTAAAAATCATCCGCATTGATCACAGCAAATGGCTCCTGGATAGCGTCTTTGGCGCACAGAATAGCATGTGCAGTGCCCCATGGCTTGGTACGTTCTGCCGGGATCTGGTAACCACCGGTGAAAGAATCCATGTTCTGGTACACGTAATCCGTTGCTACACGGCCTTTGAGCTTAGGTTCAAAGATCTCTTTAAACTCAGTGGCAAAATTTTCACGGATAATAAATACGATCTTGCCAAAACCGGCACGGATAGCATCGTAAATAGAGTAGTCAATGATAGTCTCTCCACTGGGCCCGAAAGCCTGGATTTGCTTCAAACTGCCATATCGACTGGCCATACCGGCCGCTAAAATCAATAAAGTCGGTTGCATTTTTCTGATATTATTTTATAATTTTCAATGTTTTACCTGAAAATATCGGCGTTAAATATAATCATTAAACCTATTTTCACGCTTTCTTTTTGTGGACAACACATATTTTAATGATTAATTTAATTGGAACGATGAAAAGACTACTTGTGCTGGGAGCCTGTGCCATGCAGCTTTCTATGACTGCTCATGCGCAACAGAAAACCAATCCGGACGACATCAAAGGCAAAATGCAGTGGTTTGCCGACGCCAAACTGGGCATCTTCATCCACTGGGGCATTTATTCGGTAAAAGGAATTGATGAATCCTGGTCATTCCACAACAAAAAAATCTCCTACCCTGATTACATGCAGCAACTGAAAGGTTTCACTGCCAGTAATTACAACCCGCAGGAATGGGCCGATCTGATCAAAGAATCCGGCGCCCGCTACGCGGTTGTTACCACCAAACACCACGATGGCGTGGCTTTGTGGGACAGCAAATACAGTAAACTCGATGTTGTCAACAGCACTCCCGCCAAAAGGGACGTACTGACACCGCTCTACACCGCATTGCGGCGCGACAGTATCAAATGTGGTGCCTATTTTTCGTTGATAGATTGGAGTTATCCTGATTATCCGCAGTTCCTGAAAGACAGCAACCGCTATGATATCAAGACGCAACCCGCACGCTGGCAGCGTTTCCTGAAATTCTACGAAGGCCAGATGGAAGAAGTGATGACCAAATTCAACCCCGATCTCTGGTGGTTTGATGGCGACTGGGAACACTCCGCAGAAGAATGGGAAGCCGGCAAAATGCGTAAAATGCTCACCACCCATAACCCCAACACCATTATCAACGGGCGTTTACAGGGCTATGGCGATTATGACACACCGGAACAGAACTTCCCCGTTACACGCCCCCACTACCACTGGTGGGAACTGTGCATGACCATCAACAACAACTGGGGATGGCAACCACAAGACACCAACTGGAAAACACCTTTCGAAATTATCACCATCTTCGTAGATGCGGTGGCCAACGGCGGTAACCTCCTCCTCGATATCGGGCCTAAAGCAGATGGCTCCATCCCCGCAGAAGAAGTGAACATCCTGAAAGAACTGGGCGCCTGGAATAAAAAGAACGGCGAGGCTGTTTTCAATACCGTCGCAGGACTGCCACTGGGGCATTTCTACGGCCCTACCACCCTCTCTAAAGATTCCAGCACCCTGTACCTCTTCCTGCCAGGTAAAACCAGCGGACAGGTGGTGATCAAAGGGCTGAGCAATAAAATCGAAGAGATCAGCGTAGTAGGCAATGGCGCCAAACTGAATCATAAAGTAGTCGGTAAAATCTCCTGGAGCCCTGTGCCCGGCCTCGTTTACATCGATGTGCCCGAAAACGTGCAGGATAAATATGTAACCGTGCTGAAAGTGAAACTGGATAAACCAGTTAAGCTGTACCGCGGTAAAGGCGGATTTCTGACCAACGAATAATCGTTATTTTACTCCCCGGGAACCCAGGGCTAAAGCCCTGGGCTACGATGTTGTTCAGGCCTGTTTCCGAGGCTGTGTCCATAACCAGCGGCTTTAAGCCCTCCTATTCTACTTTGGAGATTGATTCCCATAATTTATGGAACGGTATTCCTAAAAAGCCTGAAAAACAACGTAGCCCAGGGCTTTAGCCCTGGGTTCCCGGGTTTTATAATTTGGGGAGATGAACACCGGGAAGATCACATTAGACACCCTCACCCCTTCCTGGCTGCCGACGCAGCTGGAAGCGGCCATGCTGCGGCTCGACAAGCTGGACCCGGACATCTCCGGCAACAAATGGTTTAAGCTGAAATACAACCTGGAGGCCGCTCGCAGCGAGGGCAAACAGCATATTCTCACCTTCGGTGGTGCTTATTCCAATCATATTGCCGCTACTGCCGCCGCCTGCCGGGAGGCAGGCCTGCGCTGCACCGGTATCATCCGTGGCGAACGCCCTCCGGTGTTGAGCCATACGCTGCAAACCGCGCTGCGTCAGGGGATGCAGCTGGAGTTTATCAGCCGGGAAGCTTACCGCGACAGCCGGCAATCTTTTGAAAATCGTCCGGATACTTACCTTATTCCGGAAGGCGGGCACAACGCCGCCGGCGCCCGTGGTTGTGAAGACATTCTCTCTCTCTTTCCCACAGGGCATTTCACACATATTCTTTGTGCTGTAGGGACCGGTACCACACTGGCCGGCCTCATCAACAGTGCCACCGCCACACAAACTGTCATCGGTATCCCGGTGTTGAAAGGCGCCGGTTATCTCGAAGCAGAGGTCAAGGCTCTGCTTCACCCCGGTCAAACCAGCCACTGGCAATTGTTGCATGACTTTCATGAAGGAGGTTACGCTAAAGTTAAACCAGCGCTTATAGATTTTATCAATACTTTTTTTGCAGAAACCGGTATTCCAACAGATATCATTTACACCGGAAAACTTGTCAAGGCGTTCCGTGAATTAATCCATCAGCACTACTTTGCCGACAATAGCAAAGTATTATTAATACATACCGGCGGACTACAGGGCAATCTTTCCCTGCCTCCGGGCGTTCTTTCACTGTAAAAACTGTTCATTATATTTGAACGGTAGTGTATTTTTGCCAACTTTAAGAGCTTACGGATTTTTTGTATGAAGCAGGTCGCGCGTTTAACATTCGCCATAGGATTTTTTTTATCGATAGCACTCGCAGGTAAGGGTCAGGAAATACTGCCCCCGGTATTACCTGAATTTACGGCCACCATTAAAACCGGTAAGATTCAGCTGGACTGGATATCCGGATTCATGGAGGTAAAAGAGATCGGCATCCAGCGTTCAATAGACAGCGTGCTGAACTTTAATACCATTGGCTACGCCAGCTATCCGACACAAACACGGAATGTTTACCTGGACAACAAGCCGTTGCCCGGCAATAACTATTACCGTCTCTTCATCCTGTTCAACAACGGGCGGTTCATCTATAGTAAAACCATGCAGGCCCTGCCCGACAGTACTATCAAAGCCGATATGAAACTGCAATACGCGGACATCAAAGATGCTGCCCGCAACCCTAACAAACCTGCAGAAGAGAACAAGGAGCCTAAGGTAATATGGCACCCTTCCAACTATATCTACACCACGGCTGACGGCAACGTCAACATTAAACTCAATGACGCACCACAGAAAAAATATTCCGTCAAATTTTTTGAGCCTAATGGCATCTTCCTGTTTGAGATTGAGCAGGTAAAAGGTCCCTCCCTTATTCTGGAAAAAGCCATTTTCATGCATGCCGGCTGGTTCAATTTTGAACTGTTTGAAGACGGCCGTCTGAAAGAGAAATGGAACTTTTTCATTCCGTTGAACTACCGCATGTAACTGTGATGGCCATGATTATTGCTGATTCGCCTGATTCAGGAAGATTTAAGCGAAGATTGGAGTAATGAAATAAAAAGTAAGCGCCCATTGACTAAGTCAATGGGCGCTTTACTTTATGGTATTTATTTTAATGTTTTTATTGGTTAGTCCGCTTCGATCTTCGCTTAAATCTTCCTGAATCAGGCGAATCAGCAATAATCATGTACATCACAGTTGAAGACTTCCGCAAAATGTTTTTTCAGCTTCGCTTTCACTTCTTCTTCCGGCACGTGATGGCCCACTTCCTTGTCCAGTGAGGTCACCTGTTTATCAGCGATGCCGCATGCAATGATGTTATCGAAGTAGTTCATGTGCGTATTCACGTTGAGGGCAAAGCCATGCATGGTTACCCAACGGCTGCAACGTACGCCCATCGCGCAGATTTTACGGGCTTTGGCTTTATCGTGCGGGTCCAGCCATACACCTGTTTCCCCCGGTGACCGGTCGCCGGTAACGCCGTATTCCGCCAGTGTACGGATCACCACCTCTTCCAAGTAACGGAGATATTTCCCGATATCGGTGAAGAAATTTTCGAGGTCAATGATGGGATAACCCACTATCTGGCCCGGGCCGTGGAAGGTAATATCGCCGCCGCGGTTGGTCGGCACGAAACCTATCCCCTGCTGCTCCAGTTCTTCCTGGCTCAGCAGCAGGTTTTCCATGTGCCCGCTTTTACCCAGGGTATATACCGGCGGATGTTCGCAGAAAAGAAGATAGTTGGTTGTTGGTTTAGGCCACTGGTTGGGCGTTTGGGCCTTCAGTTGTACATTCTCCTTCAACAGCTGTTCCTGGTAATCCCAGGCTTCCTGATAATCTATTTTGCCAAGGTCTCTGACGATGATCTCCTGCTTTTCCATACTGAAAAGTGCTACACTCCTATGCTTTTTTCCGGACGAAACCGTCCGGGTTTTAAAGAGAAAAATCTCAAAGTGCAAAGATATAAAACAAAGTGCTAAGGCGTATCAATGCCGGGCATGGCGCCAGCATGCTACCGGTTCCCTCAACCGGAGGCCCGGGCCGGTTTCATGCTGTGGGGGCATCCATGCCCCGCCGCAGATGTCATTTTTCTGTAATGTCCGGCCGGAAATGCGCCGCCCGGCCTGTTTAACGGGCTGGCATTGCGGCATACCCTTACGGCTACGGGTATTTTATTTTACCTTTGCCAAAATTTACTGTAATGGCTGAAGAATTGCTGGAACTGGAAGACGAGCTGGAAAACGGGGAGGGCAGTGAGGAACTTTATGAGAAGATCAATATGGTGGTGGACAAAGGCCAGGAACCTATCCGTATCGACAAGTTCCTGACCGCCCGTATTGAAGGCATTACCCGCAACAAGGTCCAGAACGCACTGGATACGGAGATGGTGTTGGTAAACGACAAGCCCGTTAAAGCCAACTACAAGATCAGGCCGCTGGACAAGATCATTGTATTTTCCAATAAAAACCCCGAAAGCACGGAAGTGCTGCCGGAAGAATTACCGCTCAATATCGTTTATGAAGACGATGATGTGCTGATCATCGACAAGCCCGCCGGCATGGTGGTACACCCCGGTTGCGGCAACTATACCGGCACGCTGGTCAACGGCCTTTCCTGGTACCTTGGCGATAAAACACAAGCTACCACCCCTGAAATCCCGCGTTTCGGGCTGGTACACCGTATCGATAAAAATACTTCCGGCCTGTTGGTAGTGGCCAAGTCTGAAAAAGCCATGACCGACCTGGCCAAACAGTTTTTTGACCACACCGTTCACCGTCGTTATATAGCCCTGGTATGGGGTGATTTTGAAGAAGATGAAGGAACAGTGGTAGCCCACGTTGGCCGTCACCAGCGCCTGCGCAAAATCATGGACGCCTACCCTGACGGAGAATACGGCAAAGAGGCCATTACGCATTATCGGGTGCTGGAACGCTACAACTATGTCACCATGGTCGAATGCCGCCTTGAAACAGGCCGTACCCACCAGATACGCGTACATATGCAGCATATCGGGCATTCCCTCTTTAATGACGATACCTACGGTGGCAACCGCATCCTGAAAGGCACCATTTTCGCCAAATACAAACAATTTGTGGAAAACTGCTTTGAAGTGATACCCCGGCATGCGCTCCATGCACAGCAGCTGGGCTTTATCCACCCCCGCACCCGTAAGCAGATGTACTTTGAAAGCCAGCTGCCATCGGATTTTACGCAGGTGTTGGAGAAATGGCGCCGGTATACTACCGCAAGGCCATTACAGGAAGAAGAAGGCAAGCAACAAAAATGGGAAGATTAAAATAGTAAAAGCCTCCGCAGACATCGATCTCCGGAGGCTTTTTATTTTACGCTAAATTATTATTATTTATTTATATATTTCGATTATCTTAGCGGCCATTACCATGTCAACAACATGAGAAGCCGCCAAATACGTCGTCCCTTTCGCATCTTATTTTTGCTGCTGGCCCTGCTGCCGGTTGCCCTAAAAGCCAGAGCCATCACCGCTTTCACGGCATCGTCCACCTGTGTGCAGGACAGTGTGTTTTTTGTGATCAAACAACCAGCGGGCATCGACTCTGTGAAATGGTATTTTGGCGATCCTCCTTCGGCCCAAAAAGACACTTCCGATAAGATAAAAGGTGCTTTTCACATGTACCAGCAAACAGGCACGTACACCGTTACCCTGGTAGCGTGGCGCAATGGGGTACAGGACATCACCACACAACCTATTACGATCGTTACACCGGTGATCTACGACTTAGGCCCTCAGGACGTTACCCTTTGTCAGGGCGGCACCATGACCCTCAGCGCCCCCATTATACCCGGTGCTGCTTACCTGTGGCAGGACAGCTCCACAGCCCCTACCATCCTGGTAGATACTTCGGCTACCTATAAAGTGAAGATCAATGGTTGTCTGATACCGGATTCCGTCAATGTGTTTTATACGCCGATACCCAAGGTAGACCTCGGCCCGGACCTGGTATTATGCTCCGGTGAACAGCTGCAGCTCGATGCCACCGCGCAGAACTGCACCTATCTCTGGAACACCGGCAACACCACGCCTGTGCAGGATGTACGGACATCCGGCACCTATAAAGTGCGCATATTTCCAAAAGGATGTGCAGAGATCGATGATGAGATCACCATCACGTTTACCGGTCCACCCTACCCTTTCAGCCTTGGCCCAGATACCCTGCTGTGCCCGGGCGAATCCATTACGCTGGCGCCTTCCGTTCCGGAGGCTACCGCCTGGAAATGGAGCAATGGCGCTACTACGCCGGCCATCACGGTTAACTATGAAGCGAACATATGGGCATTGGTGGAGATCAATCATATCTGTAATGTGGTAGACACCATTTTTGTCAACTTCAACCGGTTACGCAAACTCAATCTGGGTAATGATACCACCATCTGTACCGGCAATTTCCTGGTGCTGACGGCCGATTTTGGCAATGGTCTCTACCGCTGGCAGGACGGTTCTGATCAGGCCACCTATTATGTCACCAAACCCGGCAACTACTTTGTGCATGCACAAATAGGGCGATGTGAATCATCAGATACCATCCATGTGTCTTTCAATGATACATTGCGGGTGAATTTGGGGCCAGACACCCTGTTGTGCCGTAACGAAGTATACCAGATCCCGGTGGTGGGCGCCGGCGGCGCACCTTTCAAATGGCAGGACAGCACCAGCATACCGCAATTCATTGTACGGCAGCCGGGCATCTATTCCCTGTTGGCATGGAATGCCTGTGGCAAAAGCGTGGATTCCGTAAAAGTGGATTATCACGATTGTGAGTGCACCGTACATTTCCCGAATGCGTTTACACCCAATGGTGACGGGCGCAATGACTACTTCCGGCCACGGTACCGGTGCCCGATAGAACAATATACCCTCAGTATCTACAACCGTTGGGGGGAACGGGTGTTTTACACCAACGATCCGCAGATAGGCTGGACAGGCCGTGTGAAAGGCCTTCAGGCAGATTTGGGCACCTATGTATGGATTGTGGATTACCGCGAAGTGTATACGCGCATCCCGGTACATAAGACCGGTACGGTTACGATATTATACTAGTTATTCCGCCGCTTTAAAATCATAGAATTTAGCCACAAAAGCGGCCGTTTCCCGCTTTTTGAACGCCACGTCCCAGGTACCGTTGTAGGTCACCAGGGCGGGTATCAGCAGACCAAACTGTTTGGTCATCTGCACATTCATCTTCACGTTAAAATCAAACAGCATCGTCTTATAGGACAGGGCGTATTTACGGCCCACGATTTCAAAATTCTCTTTGTTGAACCAGGTGATGAGCTCATCGATCACCACATCGCCACGGTCTATCCGGCCCAGGTCCGGCTTTGTTTTGGCGGTAAATACGTAACAGGGTGTTCCGTCCACATAGTTTTCCGCGCTGATGGAGAAGTCATAAAACCGCATCACGTCGCGATCGAATATGGCTACTTTAGGGCCAACGATGGGCACGCCTTTCACGGGTTTACCGGGGTTAAAGATGAGTTGTTTGAGCTGGGCTTTATGCCGGGCCATGGCGCCGCCGGCATTTTCGGGTGTTTCCCCGTTGCCGTCCACACATACGGTCCCCTGGGTAAAGAAGAGGTTACCGTACAGTTCAGCCGTATAATAGTTGTAATTGCCTTTGCGGGTGTAGAAGTCGCCGGTGACTTGCTGATTGAGCACTTCCATGCTGCGGCAGCGGCCTTTTACGTGTTGGGAGGTTTTGCTGTTAAGGGAGGCCTGTACCTGTCCTTTTTTATCGAGGATGCGGATGTCATTGTCTGCATGAAAGCCAACGATATGCAGGTTTTTGAAGGCGCGGTAGAAGGTAGTGTCTTCTTCCACCCTTTTAATAAAACTATTAACGTCGAAGCCTATACGTTTAGCTTCCACGATCACTTCATCGAGGTTAACCGTCATTCCCTTGTACCGGGCAGTATCCTGGGCGGCCAGGTGTGTAAGTTGCAGGCAGCACACAACAACGGTTGCGGCTATACTTTTCCAAAAATGTGACATGCTGCAATTTAGGGAAAAGCTGTAAGCTTTCTGGTGTTAGGAATTCGTTAAAAAAAGCAGCGGAGACAACAGGGATGCCGATGGCCCTGTTATCTCCGCTGTTGTCAGTAGCGTAAACGGGCCGGCAGCGGGGGCTGCCGGCGGTTTATGTTATCAGCCCGGGATTTTTCCGGCTACGTACATCTGCTCCATGGTTGGAGAAACGGCGCCACCTTTCTTTTCCAGGGTTACGGCAAACATTTGTGCTTTGCCGGTGATCTTCATTTTCTGCAGCAGGCTTGCGGTATCGCCCATTTCAAACACGCCCATATCCACCGGTTTGCCATCTACGATGGCCCACAGTTGGTATTGCTTGTCTGCAGCTGGTTCTGGCAGGTTGTTGACCTTCAGGTATACCTGTTTGTTATCCTGGTTCCAGAAGACCGTTGCTACGGCTGTCGGGAAGGCAGGCGTACCTGGCATGGCCACTTTCATGACTTTCGGGTTTTCCATGATTCCCATGGATTCACTGAGTTGTTCCAGTCTGGTCTTGTACTCGTTGGTTTTGGAGATGATGGAGTTTTGAGACAGGAGCAGCGACTGGTATTTGTCTTTGTACTCCCTGAATTCCTTCCATCGGTTGAAGTAAAAAAAGTTGAGAATGACGCTGCCAATGAGCAGTACGGCGGCTGCTGCAGCGATCCATTTCCAGGAAACTCCTTTGGTTTCCGGAACTGACAGGACGTTGGTTTGTTCCATGGGCGAAGTTTTAGTGAGTTGTGGTATACTAGCATTGGTTGTTGCTGTATCCATTGTGAGGGGATCTGTATTAATGAGGTTCAACAGGCGTATTTTAATGCTTTCAGGTGGGGATATGGACTGAAGCTTCACATATTCTTCCAGGTTCCGCTGGCAGGTAGCCACTGCAGCGGCTACTTCGGGGTATTGACGCATGGCAGCCTCCAACTCCTGGCTTTCCTTTTCGGAAGTCAGGCCAGCAGTATACAATTCTATCAGTCCGGACGATATGATGAATTGGGCGTCCACGCAAAATGTTTATTTGTTCAAAATGTTTCTTAGCTGGATGATGGCATTACGTAGTCTGGTTTTCACCGTACCTAAAGGAATATCGAGTGCCCGGGAAATTTCTTCCTGGGTACAGCCTTTGTAATAAGCCAGATCGATAAGGGTACGTTGTTCTTTGGTCAGTTTGTCCAGGACTTTGGAGAAACCGAGATGATCGACGGACTGGTACACGGTTAACGGCCCACCGTTTAGATGTACGTCGTCCGTAATATTTTGGATTTTCTGTTCCAGTTTATATGCTTTGGAGCGAAGCACATCGATCGCCGTGTTGCGGGCGATGTTCAGCATCCAGGTAAACAGGCGCCCTTTGTCTTCATTGTACTGGTCTGCATAGCGCCATATTTTCAGGAATACGTCCTGCAGTACATCTACGGCAAGGGTATGGTCGTTCAGTACCTTTACGATCACGCCATAGAGAGCAGGCGAATAATGATCATAGAGGAAACTGAATATTTTCTGGTCACGGGCATGAAGGCCCTGTACCAGTTCTGCTTCTGTATATGTTACATGATAATCCAAGACAGACCGCCAGGTTTGGTTGATCGGTGTATTTGGTTGAATTCATTCCATGACATCATAGGTAGCGCCATCCGCGACTGAAAAAATCAATATATCTACCTTGCTAATCTGTGTAAACTGTGCCGAGCGTGTAAACTAATGGTTTTCCGAGGTATTTATTATCAGCAATTTACGGATTAATCAATTACAACCCGTAGTTGCTGCTTATTATTTCTGTACTTTGGCAGACAGCTGTAGCTGGTCCATGGTTGGCTGAGCACTGCCGCCTTCATTCTCGAGTGTGATAGCAAAGCCTTCTGCGGCTTCTGCCGGCTTCATGGCCTGGATTTTTTGTGCCACTTGTGCGCCGCCATGGAATATGCCGGCATCCACGAGCTTTTTGTTGCGGATCACCCACAATTGATATTGTTTACCAACGGGAGCCATTGGTAATGCCTGGGCGATCAGGAAAACGGCCCGGGAAACGGGGTTCCAGCAAACTGTTACGATCTGTCCGGCATTAGCGCCAAAACCTTCCAGTTTGATCCATTTAAAAGCGGGGTCTTTGAGCATGTCCAGCTCTTTCTGCAATTCCTTATGAGCAGTGAGCGACTGGCTTTCCTTTTGGGCGTCCAGTTTTTCTTTGGCAGCTACCAGTGATTGGTAGCGGCTTTTATAATCTGTAGAGCGGCTAAAGAAAAAGAAGTTAAGCAGAACACTTCCCAGGAACAGCAGGATAATAGCCGCTGCTATATATTTCCAGATTTTTTCTGTAGAAGATTTATGGCCGTTGATACGTTTCACCGGTGTTTCCCGGGAAGTCCCCGCAGCGGCGGGAGCACGCAGTTCTTCCGGTAACAGGGAGTTGCCTTCCGGCGTTTCTTCCTTCCGGATGATGTCCAGCAAACGGTCTTTGATGCCCGCTGGCGGCGCCATAGCATACAACTGTACAAACCGTTCCCTGTCCAGCTGTAACTCCTGGACAGCGGCTTTTACCTGAGGGTATTGTGCGACGATCGTTTCTACTTCGCCATGTTCTGCATCGGGTAGCAGCCCAAACACATAACTCTCCAGGATACCGGATGATATGTAACGTTGTACATCCACTGTGTGCTATAATTGTTTTAATAGGATTCTTAACTGCATAATCGCATTTCGCATTCTGGTCTTCACTGTGCCCAAAGGTATATCCAGGGTCTTTGCGATTTCTTCCTGTGTACAGCCTTTAAAATAAGCCAGATCGATAATAATACGCTGATCTTTGGGAAGCCCTTCGATCACCTTTGTTAATCCAAGATGATCTACAGACAGATGTACGGCCAGTTGTGGCTCATACATGAGATTAGCGCTGGTTACGTCCTGGACTTTTTGGTCTAGTTTGTGAGCTTTTGACCTTAAACTGTCGATAGCGGTATTCCTGGCAATGTTGAGCATCCAGGTAAACAGGCGGCCTTTGGAGGGATCGTATCGGTCGATATTCTTCCAGATCTTAATGAATACTTCCTGGAGCACATCTCCTGCGGAAGCATCATCCGTAACTATTTTGAGTGCCACCCCATACAACGCGGGGGAGTAGTGGTCATACAAATAACTGAATAATTTTTCATCCCTGGCTTGCAGTCCCTGAACGAGCTCTATTTCAGTATATGATAAGGTAGTTCCCAAAATGGATACGGATGGTTGTCTTTATAATACCAAAATAAAGGGTTTTCTTTACATTACAAAATTATTTCCTATTTCGGGAACGTCATTTTGTAATCTACCCTTATCTTTCCTTTGGTAATATCATCCAGTTTGCTCTTCAACATCCTGCGTTTCAGCGGCTTGAGATGATCGATGAACAACTTGCCATCGATGTGGTCATATTCATGCAGGATAACGCGGGCAGTAACGCCACTGAAGGTTTTCTGCTGCGGTTCAAAATTTTCGTTTACATAAGAAAGGGTCACGGTCTCGTCGCGGTATACGTCTTCCCGTACTTTAGGAATGCTCAGGCATCCTTCGTTGTAAGCCCACTCCTTGCCACCGGTTTCTACGATGTGTGCATTAATAAACACTTCCTTGACACCTTCGTCTCCCGGATAATCGTTTTTCTCATCGTCTTCCAGGTTGTCAATGATCTGTTTGCTATCTACTACAAACAAACGGATGGGTTTGTTCACCTGAGGGGCCGCAATGCCAACTCCATTGGAGCCATACATTGTTTCCCACATATTGGCAATAAGTTCCTTCAACTGGGGATAATCGGGCGTAATATCTTCTGCTACTTTTCTCAGTACCGGATGCCCATATGCGACAATTGGCAATATCATGATCTTGTGCTGGTTTTAATTGATCTGCAAAGGTACGACATTTGGTTATTTTGCTATTTTGATATTTGGCTATTTTAGAGGGTTTCCACTATTAAATATCTAAATATTAAAATAAAAAATAAATAAATATCTAAGTGCCTAAATTTTATTTTGCAGGTACTCCTGTAAAATGATGGTGGCACTGATTTCATCTACCAGGCCTTTATTCTGACGGTCCTTTTTCTTCAGCCCACTGTCGATCATACTCTGGAAGGCCATTTTAGAAGTAAAACGTTCATCTACCTTCTTTACCGGGACCTGCGGAAAGTTCTTCCGGAGAATACGGACACACTCTTCTACCAACGGGGTGGCATGGGTGGCATTACCATCCAGGTTTTTAGGTTCCCCGATGATGATCGCCTCCACTTCTTCCGCTGCGAAATATTTTTTCAGATAGGGGATCAATTCATGGGTAGGAACGGTGGTAAGCCCACTGGCAATTAGCTGCAACGGGTCTGTCACGGCCAATCCGGTCCTTTTTTTTCCATAATCGATAGCCATTACACGCGCCATGACGAAATTTTGATATTTAGATATTTTGATACTTTGATATTGGGGGAGCTGTTTAAGATAAAGGGCTATTTAGTTATTTGAGGATTGTGCAACGTCAATTTTAAAATAACCAAATAGCTAAATATCAAAATAACAGCATGTCTGCAATGACAAAAACGGCAAACACCACGCTGGCAATACCGTTGGTGGTCATAAACATCACATTGACCTTGCTCAGGTCATTGGGTTTAACCAGCAGATGCTGGGATATCAGCATGGCAATAAATACGGCAGCTCCTATCCAGAACAGCCAGTGATAATGGCCATACATACCGATCGTGATCACCAGTGCGGCTGCTATCACATGCAGCAGCTCGGAGAAACGCAGCGCGCCGGAAAGGCCCAGCCACGCCGGGATGGAGTTCAGCTGTTGTGATTTGTCAAAATCTTCATCCTGCAGCGAATAAATGATATCGAAGCCCGACACCCAGCACAGCACCAGCACAGACACCAGTACCGGCAACAGGGCAAACTCGCCGGTTACGGCCAGGTACGCTCCTATCGGCGCCAATGACAGGCCTACGCCCAATACCATGTGACACATGGCCGTAAAACGTTTCATATAGCTATATCCCAGCACTACCATCAGCGCGATGGGCGACAGGAAAAAACAAATGCGGTTGATAAACCAGGTGGTCAGTATAAACAACATCACATTGACCAGGATGAAGAACATGGCGTTCTGTGGGGAAATAACGCCTGCGGGAATTTCCCTTTTGGCCGTTCGCGGGTTCAGCTTGTCAATGTCTACGTCCAGCCAGCGGTTGAACGCCATGGCGGCGCTGCGGGCAAATACCATGCACAGGACCACCAAACCGAAGGTGGTCCAGCTGAAACTGCCTCCTCCCCTCGTAGTGGCCATAAAATAACCTGTCAGTGCAAACGGCATCGCAAAGATGGTGTGACTGAACTTTACCAGCGACAGATACTTGTTAATAGTAGTAATCATATGTAAACAGTTGAGCTAACAGCTCTTAAATATAATCTTATTGATACTGTATCAGCGGCCGGCGGCGGCCTTCAGTTTTACAAAGATATCCCAAACTACGATACCGGTGCTGACAGAAATATTCAGGGAGTGTTTCATACCTGACTGGGGTATTTCGATACAGCCGTCGGCCGCTTTCATCACCTCTCCGTCTACCCCGCTCACCTCGTTGCCGAATACGAGCGCCACGGGCTGGTTGGCAGGAGGGGTAAAAGCATCGAGCATGACGCTGCCGGAAGCCTGTTCGATGGTCATAATAAGGTATCCTGCATTTTTCAAAGCCTGCACCGCTTCCATGGTAGTAGGGAAATATTGCCAATCCACCGTTTCGGTGGCGCCGAGGGCCGTTTTGTTGATATCCCGGTGAGGGGGTACGGGCGTATAGCCGCACAGCACAATGCCCTGTATCAGGAAAGCATCTGCGGTACGGAACACCGACCCCACATTATGCATGCTCCGTACATTGTCCAGTACCAGTACCACGGGTGTTTTATCTGCTGCCTTGAACTCGTCCACCGTTTTACGGCCCAGTTCATCCATGCTTAGTTTTCTCATGATCTGCAAAGATAACCGGATCGGATGAGTTTTATATATTTGCGCCATGGCAAAAAGTAAATCAGAAGAAACGCCACTGATGCTACAGCATAAGGCTATCAAAAACAAATACCCGGATGCAGTACTTTTATTCCGCGTGGGCGACTTTTACGAGACCTTCAATGAAGACGCCGTGATCGCCTCCCGGGTACTGGGCATTGTGTTAACCAAAAGAGCCAATGGATCTGCTTCCTACGTTGACCTGGCAGGTTTTCCCCATCACTCGCTGGACACCTACCTGCACAAGCTGGTAAAGGCCGGACATCGTGTAGCCGTCTGCGATCAGCTGGAAGACCCTAAAACCGTTAAAGGCATCGTCAAGCGCGGGGTGACCGAAATGGTGACACCCGGCGTGGCCGTCAATGATAAACTCCTGGAGAATGCCAGCAACAACTTCCTGGCGGCCGTTCATTTCGATAAAGATGTGACCGGCGTTTCCTTCCTTGATATATCCACCGGCGAATTCATCATCGCCGAAGGCAGTATAGAATATGTGGACAAGCTCTTGCAGAGCTTCCGCCCCGCAGAAGTCGTGTTTGCCCGTCAGCAACAAAAACATTTCAAAGCCACCTTTGGCGGCCGTTTCTATACTTACAACCTCGATGAGTGGATTTTTACCACCCAATATGCAGAAGACATCCTGCTGAAACACTTTGAAACCCACTCCCTCAAAGGTTTTGGCGTGGAAGGCATGAATGCCGCCATCATAGCGGCCGGCGCCACCATGCACTACCTGAAAGACACCGAACATCCGCATCTGCAACATATCACGCGTATGCAACGCATCAGCCAGGAAGATTTCCTGTGGATGGACCGCTTCACCGTGCGGAACCTCGAACTGTTGCACAGCAGTGTGGAAAACGGCCAAACCCTGCTCAAAGTACTGGACAATACCGCCACCCCGATGGGCGCCCGCCTGCTTAAACGCTGGCTGGTGTTCCCGCTGCGTGACATCGCCCATATCAATCAGCGCCTGGACACCGTTACCTATTTCATCAAAGAAACAGCGCTGGCCCAGCAACTGGTACATCACCTCAAACAAACCGGCGACCTGGAAAGACTGGTATCCAAAATCCCGCTGCGTAAAATCAACCCGCGGGAAGTGATGCAACTGGCCCGTTCCCTCGAACAGGTACAGGCTGTACAAAACCTGCTGTTCAAAAGTGAAAACGACTACCTGTTACGCCTCAACGAAAAACTGGATATCTGCGCTCCCATTCTCAACAGGATTTTGAACGAAATCATGGAGAACCCGCCGGTACTGGTCAACAAGGGCGGCGTTATCCGCGACGGCGTTAACGCAGAACTGGACGAGCTGCGTGGCATCGCTACCAAGGGTAAAGACTACCTCCTGCAAATACAGCAGAAAGAGTCGGAAGCCACTGGCATCCCTTCCCTGAAAATAGCCTTCAACAACGTTTTCGGCTATTACCTGGAAGTGACCAACACCCATAAGAACAAAGTGCCCGACACGTGGATCCGTAAACAAACGCTGGCCAATGCTGAACGTTATATTACACCGGAACTGAAAGAATACGAAGAGAAGATCGTCGGCGCCGAAGATAAAATACTGGCACTGGAAACACGGCTGTTCGACGAACTGCTGGCGGCCCTTCAGCCCTTTATAGAGCCGGTGCAACAGGACGCACAGGTGTTTGCGCAGCTCGACTGCCTCCTCTGTTTTGCCCATAACGCCCTGCAATACAAATACCGCCGCCCGGTGATCACTGATGGTTATCAGCTCGATATCCGTGAAGGCCGGCACCCGGTAATAGAAAAGGGCCTTCCCGCAGGCGAAAGTTATGTGGCCAATGATATCCAGCTCAACAAAGACGATCAACAGATCATTATCCTGACCGGTCCCAACATGAGCGGTAAATCCGCTCTGTTGCGGCAAACCGCCCTGATCACCCTGATGGCGCATATGGGCAGCTTTGTGCCCGCTACCAGCGCCGAGATTGGGTTGACAGACAAAATATTTACGCGTGTAGGCGCTTCCGATAACCTGAGTGGCGGTGAATCCACCTTCATGGTAGAGATGAACGAAACCGCCAGCATCATCAACACTATCACGCCCCGCAGCCTGGTGATACTGGATGAAATTGGCCGTGGTACCAGCACCTACGATGGTATCTCCATCGCCTGGAGCATTGTGGAATACCTGCATGACATGACAGACCACCGCCCCAAAACATTATTTGCCACGCACTATCATGAACTGAATGAGCTGGAAAACAAACATGCGCGGGTGAAAAACTTCCATATCACCAATATGGAGTCGGGCAATAAGATCATCTTCCTGCGTAAGCTGGCGCCGGGAGGCAGCCGCCATAGCTTCGGTATACATGTGGCCCGTATGGCCGGTATGCCACCGGAACTCATTAACCGGGCCAATGAAGTACTGGCCAACCTGGAGGAAAAACACATCGATACTTCCCTGCAGAAAAACATCAAAAATATTGCGACACCTACACAAAAGCTGCAACTCAATATTTTTGATGCACACAGTGATACTTTCCAACAGATCAGGGAGAAACTGGGCGCCGTAGACATTAACCGGCTTACTCCTGTGGAAGCTTTGCTGAAACTGAGCGAGATTAAAGAGATGATCAATTAGAAGATAAGTGCCGAACTGTGGATACAGCCCGCCGCATTTATATCTGATAAGCGATAGTAGCAGCAGCCGGCTACCACCCCGGTGCTGCTATATCTGGTCCTATGCTTGCCAAATTTGGGGTAACGCTACACATGCCGGTCTTTTACCGGATGGTAACCATATAACGAATTCACTATCCGTCATGCGGACTTTATTCATACAGTATGATGGATGGTGACTTTACAGAAATAAAAACTATTACCCGGATGCCATCCGGAAAAAGGATACAACATTGATCACGCACAATTACAATAGCCCAACAAAGATATAATTCACTGACTCTTATATGATTGGTTAAAACTTAACCAATTACCCAAAATTACCGCTTAATTACGGGCGTATTTGTAGTAGGTCTTCAAAGTAGTAGTCATAATATTGCTATACTGTAGAAATACTACTACAGAAAATATCGGAAAAGAGTATCACATTTGTCCTGACCATACCTATTTGCCATGCCATCGTTCCTTATAGCTGAAAACCACAGTGTAGTCCGGATGGGAAGTTGAGCGAGATCAAGGAGATGATTAATCAGGTTTCTCGCGAAGCACTATCTGCGCAATATGCTGATTTCTGTTCTTCTGTTGACCTGATGTTCTTCCTCAGAACATTCTACTCCGTCTGCACATCGGTTCGCCAGTTTTGATTCCCCGTAACCTTTGGCCAGCAAGCGTTCCGCCGCTATGCCATGTTTCAGGAGATAATTAACTACTGCCGCAGCTCTGTTGCTGGATAATTCCAGGTTATAATCAGTTGTGGCGCGGCTATCCGTATGGGCTCCAACTTCCACTTTCATATTGGGATAACGTAACATGAGTGCTACCAGTGAATCCAGCACCGGATAAGCTTCCGGACGGATGTTATATTTATCGCGGTCGTAATAGATGTTTGGTAATGTGATCACATCATTGACTGATGGCGTTTCTTTGGTGAGATAAAGTGTCATGCGGAGGGTATCGGCAGACAATGTATCTGAAGAGAAAGCATGCATCTCTGAAGAAGCGTAGCCGTCTTTGGCTGCAAACACTATATAGGGAGCTGCTTCTTCCAACACATTGTAATTTTTTCCTCCGGAGCTTACCTGTTGTGTCCAGCTCAGCTCTTTTCGTTTATGGTACAATGTTACTATTGCATCTTCCAGTGGTTTCCGGGTTTGGGCATCTATCAACAGTGTCTGTAATATCTTCACGGGCTTACCTGCTGACCGGCAAGGCTCAGGAAACGTTATCTGCTCAAAAGAATAAATATCATCTTCTCCTTTCCCTCCCTGGCGGTTAGAAGCGAAGAACCACTGTGACCCCTTCTGCTCCGGCAGAAAATCATCGCCGGCGGAATTAACCGGGGAATGCATGTTAACAGGAACTGTCCAGTGGCCGGCAGCACCTTTTGTAAGGAAGATATCGAAGCTTCCCATACCGATATGGCCTTTACTGGAGAAATGTAATTCCTGTTGTCCGTTCACTACCGGAAACGCTTCTTCTTCCGGGGTGTTGATCACTGGGCCACAGTTGACCGGAGTACCCCATGAACCATCCTGTTGTTTTTCGCTATACCAGATATCTGTTTTGCCGATACCGCCGGGCATATCGCTGGCAAAATACAGATAACGGCCATCGCTACTCAGGGTGGCATGTCCAAGCGAGTAGGCGTCAGGGTTATTGTAGGTAAATGGTCCAGGTGTTTGCCATTTGCCATCTTTTTTTATGCAGATGAACAATTGCAGCCTGCGGGTACCGTATAAAGTCTTTGATTTTTCCTTTTTATACGTGATCTGATAAGGGTTGGTAACCGTCAGATACGCCGTATCCAAGCTGGCAGAAAAAGCAACGGGGCCAATATGGAAACGGTATCGGTTAAACGTAGTTTCGATGCCGCGTATCAGTGCCACAGCAGGCTGCCCCTGAGCCGTGTCCACAAAATACAGTTTCTGATATGGGCGGTCTGTTGCCGGAAACTTTTTATGACCTGGTTTTGTACCCGGACCTAACATCGTATATCGCAGACTGTCGGAGCTGAATATCAGTTTATTTCCATACCATACCGCGCCCCAGTCGGAAGAGGCAGTATTGAGTTCTGTTCTGTTTACTACTTTAAAAGCGGCTGGTGAAGCTTTCCACAACAATGCGGAGTCACATCCGGCCAGCTGCAGGCTGACATCGCGTTTTGACAGTTCTGCATAGCGGGTATATTGTGTTTTGGCTGCTTCGTATTGTTCTACACTCTTCAGGGCATCTGCGTAGTGCAGGAAGTCTTCCGGCTGTGCCTCCGGGAGACCGGCAATCCTTTGAAAGATGTCAACAGATTCCTGATAGGCATTGATCTTACGATAACACTGCGCCAGCTTTTTCAGGATCTCCGGTTGCACATTCTTTTTCGCTGCCAGTCTGCTATACAATGTCGCTGCTGGCTTATATTCATAGCGGATATAATGTTCATCAGCTATTGCCAGCACCGACTTCTGTTCCTGTGCTTTTATTCCTGTTGCCATCAATAACAACAGGCTTCCTATAGTGAAATGTTTTATGGTCATTTTGTACGATTTAGAAATACCTTGGACTAATGATTCTTTCTTTCATCTTCCTGTTGGGAATCAGGAAGCCAATGGATATTTCATGCGAACCGCCCTGGTAGCCGCTTAACCTATTGGTCATCACGTCGTAGGCATATCCGATCCTGAGCCGGTCTGTCGCAAAGTATTCTATCATAGCACTGGCTGCATTGGTTTTAGTGAGGCCTGACTTCAGATTATTATGATCCCATATATTCACCGCAGTACGGTAAGAACCACCTATCCATAGTTTTTCGGACAACAGGGCAAAGAGGTTAAAATCAAGGCTGGTAGGACCATTGAAGTCATCCTTAATCATAATGGAAGGCTTCAGTTTAACATCACCAGAGAGGTTTAGTAAACCGCCCGCTGTAAAATACATGTGTTTGGTTTTACGGATGGTCAGAAATTCTTTATCTACTCCAGCAATGATGATTTTGTTGTTCAGTTCTCTGGTAAACAGTTGCATCACAGAAACACCGGCATAAAAACGAGGATTGTAGTAATACACTCCGAAGCTGGCATCCGGCTGGAATGCGCTGACTTTACCCACTGGTACATTGGGGTCATTTTCATCCAGTACTGATATCATATCTCCCTTTACAGCATATTGAGAAAGGCTGGCGCCAATGCCAAGGCACAGGCGGCTGACTTCTTCGTCGAGGCGTATACGGTAGGCATAGGAGCCGGTGAAGGAAAGATATTCCTGCGGGCCTTGTTTATCCCAGAGTACCTGGGCGCCTAATCCTACTGTTTCATCGTTGGCCCAGGAAGGCGCGCCATCAATGGAAACGGCGCCTGTTTGCGGAGCGCCGGGCAAGCTGGTCCATTGCTTACGGAAGCTGGCGCCAAGGTAGGTATCTCCACGATATCCTGCGTATGCCGGGTTGACCGCTAATCCGTTGAATACATACTGGCTAAACTGCACCTCCTGCTGAGCCTGAGCCATCTGGCCCAGGCAACTTAACAGGATGAAAAAGATCAATATTTTCGAATACATACTGCTGAATATTTTGTGCATGCGATGCGATGCCTGATTAACGTAATAATTGAATCCAACCTTTATACACTTTAGTATCCTGTCCGGCATTCAGTTTAAGGACGTAGTAGTAAGTGCCTCCACTCAGACCCGTACCATCCCAGCGGTTATCATAGTTAGGAGAATAATACACCTCATTACCCCAACGGTTGAAGATGGTGAGTGTAGTGCCCGGATATTTTGAAATACCAGGGATCGCGAACCGGTCATTCTTACCGTCATTATTAGGTGTAATAGCATTCGGAATATAAAGTTCTTCTGCTTCCACATCAATATTAACAGTCGCTTCATTGGACACCTTACCGTTTTTATCTTTAAACTGGTAGCGGAAATTATCCTTTCCGGCGTATTTACGTGTAGGCGTATACATTATAGTACCATCTGCATTCACTGTCACACTGCCTTGTTTAGGCTGCAATGTTATGGTGACAGTTGAAGGATCAATATTACCACGGTCATTGGCCAGCACCGGTATGGATACTAGTTTATCGGAGCTGGTAGTAACGTCATCGTCTACAGCCGCAGGAGCATCCAGGATGGTCATTTGAACGGTAGCCTGATTGGATTCCATTCCAGCCATGTTTTTCACGGTATACACGAAGTTGTCTGTACCGTTATAACCTACTGCCGGCGTGTATGTTACAGTGCCATCCGGTTTAATGGCCACGCTGCCGTGTGCCGGTTGCCGTATGATCTGTACGGAAGCCGGATTGATAGCACCATTCTGCTGGGAGTCGTTATTCAGTACGTTGATATCAACTGGTGTATCTGCATAGGTCTCCGCCACATCATTTTGTGCTACCGGTGGTGCATTGTTCGTGCAGTCGGAGACAGTCACGCTAGTGCTGGAACTATTGACACAGCCAGCTGTCGTTAATTGATAAGTGATGGTAACAGTACCCGCTACCACTCCATTCACTGTTCCATCGGGCCCTATTCTTGCCAAACCGGGGTTATTACTACTCCAGGTACCACCCGGAGTGGTGTTAATTAAAGTTGTTGTACCGCCTATGCATACGGTGGTTGCACCTGTAATCGGTGATACCACCGGCAGGGCGTTTACGGTTACGGTAGTCGTTTGTTGTGTTTTACAACCATTGGCGTTGGTTACTTCATAAGTAATCGTTACGGTGCCGGCTGAGACGCCTGTCATCAAACCGTTGGCGTCTATTGTTGCGATAGCGTTGTTGCTGCTGCTCCATATGCCGCCCGGGGTGGTGTTGCTTAAGGTAGTGGTAACCCCAACGCATACACTAGTTGTGCCTGAGATGGGCGATACTACTGGTAATGCATTTACGGTAACTGTTGTAGTTTGTTGTGCTTTACAGCCGTTGGCGTTGGTTACTTCATAAGTAATCGTTGCTATACCGGCTGAGACGCCTGTCATCAAACCGTTGGCGTCTATTGTTGCGATAGCGTTGTTGCTGCTCCATATGCCGCCTGGGGTGGTGTTGCTTAAGGTCGTAGTGAGACCGGCGCATACACTCGTCGTGCCTGTAATCGGTGATACTACCGGCAGTACTTTTACGGTCACTGTAGCAGTTTGTTGTGATTTACAGCCGTTGGCGTTGGTTACTTCATAAGTAATCGTTACGGTGCCGGCTGAGATACCAGCCACAAGACCTGTAGCGTCTATAGTAGCGACGGCCGTATTGCTGCTGCTCCATATGCCACCTGGGGTAGTGTTGCTTAAGGGAGTAATGGAACCTACGCACACATCAGTAGTTCCTGTAATGGGTGATACTACTGGTAATGCATTCACGGTTATGGTTACTGTTTGTTTTGTTTTACAACCATTAGCATTGGTTACTTCATAGGTAATCGTTGCTATACCGGCTGAAACACCTGTTACCAGGCCATTAGCGTCTATTGTGGCTACAGCTGTGTTGCTGCTGCTCCATACACCGCCAGTAGTGGCACTGCTTAAATTAGTGGTAGCGCCAACGCATACATTGGTCGTGCCTGTAATGGGTGATACTACCGGCGGCGCGTTTACGGTCGCTGTTGTAGTTTGTTGTGTTTTACAGCCGTTGGCGTTGGTTACTTCATAAGCGATCGTTGCTGTACCGGCTGAGACACCTGTCACCAAACCGTTGGCGTCTATTGTTGCGATAGCGTTGTTGCTGCTGCTCCATATGCCGCCTGAGGTGGTATTATTTAAGGTAGTGGTAACCCCAACGCATACACTGGTTGTGCCTGTAATCGGTGATACCACCGGCAGGGCGTTTACGGTCACTGTTGTAGTTTGTTGTGATTTACAGCCATTGGCGTTG
>NZ_JABBGC010000004.1:0-660385 GCF_012927205.1 Chitinophaga fulva | reverse complement strand
CATACATTGGTAGTACCAGTTATTGGAGATACTACCGGCAGCCCATTTACGGTCACTGTTGTAGTTTGTTGTGCTTTACAGCCATTGGCGTTGGTTACTTCATAAGTAATCGTTGCGGTGCCGGCTGAGACACCTGTCACCAAACCGTTGGCGTCTATTGTTGCGATAGCGTTGTTGCTGCTGCTCCATATGCCGCCTGGGGTGGTATTATTTAAGGTAGTGGTAACCCCAACGCATACACTGGTTGTGCCTGTAATCGGTGATACCACCGGCAGGGCGTTTACGGTCACTGTTGTAGTTTGTTGTGATTTACAGCCATTGGCGTTGGTTACTACATAAGTAATCGTCGCGGTGCCGGCTGAAATACCTGCCACAAGGCCTGTAGCGTCTATAGTAGCGACAGCCGTATTGCTGCTGCTCCATACACCACCAGTAGTGGTGCTGCTTAAATTAGTGGTAGCACCAACGCATACATTGGTAGTACCAGTTATTGGAGATACTACCGGCAGCCCATTTACGGTCACTGTTGTAGTTTGTTGTGCTTTACAGCCATTGGCGTTGGTTACTTCATAAGTAATCGTTGCGGTGCCGGCTGAAATACCTGCCACAAGGCCTGTAGCGTCTATAGTAGCGACAGCTGTATTGCTGCTGCTCCATATGCCACCTGGGGTAGTGTTGCTTAAGGGAGTAGTGGAACCTACGCACACATCAGTAGTTCCTGTAATAATGGGTGATACTACTGGTAATGCATTCACGGTTATGGTTACTGTTTGTTTTGTTTTACAACCATTAGCATTGGTTACTTCATAGGTAATCATTGCTGTACCGGCTGAAACACCTGTTACCAGGCCACTAGCATCTATTGTGGCTACAGCTGTATTGCTGCTGCTCCATACACCGCCCGGGGTTGTATTGTTTAATGCAGTAGTAAACCCAATGCATACATTATTGGTACCAGTGATCGGAGATACCACCGGCAGGGCGTTTACGGTCACTGTAGCAGTTTGTTGTGTTTTACAGCCATTAGCATTGGTTACTTCATAAGTAATCGTTGCGGTGCCGGCTGAAATACCTGCAACAAGGCCTGTAGCGTCTATAGTAGCGACAGCCGTGTTGCTGCTGCTCCATACACCGCCCGGGGTGGTGTTATTTAAGGTAGTGGCAACACCAACGCATACACTCGTCGTGCCTGTAATCGGTGATACCACCGGCAGGGCGTTTACGGTTACTGTTGTAGTTTGTTGTGATTTACAGCCGTTGGCGTTGGTTACTTCATAAGTAATCGCTACGGTGCCGGCTGAGATACCTGCCACAAGGCCTGTAGCGTCTATAGTAGCGACAGCCGTATTGCTGCTGTTCCATATGCCACCTGGGGTGGTGTTGCTTAAGGGAGTAGTGGAACCTACGCACACATCAGTAGTTCCTGTAATGGGTGATACTACTGGTAATGCATTCACGGTTATGGTTACTGTTTGTTTTGTTTTACAACCATTAGCATTGGTTACTTCATAGGTAATCATTGCTGTACCAGCTGAAACACCTGTTACCAGGCCACTAGCATCTATTGTGGCTACAGCTGTATTGCTGCAGCTCCACACACCGCCTGGGGTCGTATTGTTTAATGCAGTGGTAAATCCAATGCATACAGTATTGGTACCAGTGATCAGAGATACCACCGGTAAAGCGTTTACAGTTATAGTTGTAGTTTGTTGTGATTTACAGCCGTTGGCGTTGGTTACTTCATAGGTAATCGTTGCGGTGCCGGCTGAAATACCTACCACAAGGCCTGTAGCGTCTATAGTAGCGACAGCCGTGTTGCTGCTGCTCCATACACCGCCAGTAGTGGTGCTGCTTAAATTAGTGGTAGCGCCAACGCATACATTGGTCGTGCCTGTAATCGGAGATACTACCGGCAGCGCGTTTACGGTCACTGTTGTAGTTTGTTGTGATTTACAGCCATTGGCGTTGGTTACTACATAAGTAATCGTCGCGGTGCCGGCTGAAATACCTGCAACAAGGCCTGTAGCGTCTATAGTAGCGACAGCTGTATTGCTACTGCTCCATACGCCGCCCGGGGTCGTATTGTTTAATGCAGTAGTAACCCCAATGCATACATTATTGGTACCAGTGATCGGAGATACCACCGGCAGGGCGTTTACGGTCACTTTTGTAGTTTGTTGTGTTTTGCAACCGCTGGCATTGGTTACTTCATATATAATATCTGCAGTACCTGTGGCAACGCCGGTTACCACTCCGGATACATTAACTGTAGCTATAGCGGTGTTGCTGCTACTCCATACTCCCCCGGTAGTTGCGCTGTTTAAAGCAGTAGTAACGCCAACGCATACACTGGTAATACCACCAATCGGGGATACAACCGGTAAGGCATTTACAGTTACAGTAGCTGTTTGATTGGCTTTACAACCATCTGCGTTAGTTACGTCATACATCATATCTGCTGTACCGGCTTTGATACCAGTCACCAGGCCAGTAGCATCAATAGTGGCCACAGTAGTGGCATTACTGCTCCAGATACCACCGGGAGTAGTATTGGCGAGTAAAGTGGCAGCCTGTTCGCAGACATTCAAGTTACCTGTAATAGCCGGTACCACGACCTTACTTTCTGTAATCTTGACAGAGCCGGAGGAAGAACATCCATCAGGGAAAGTTACCTTCACACTGTAAGTTCCGGGCTGGGTAACCACCAGCGTGAGATCGGTGCTACCATCATTCCATTTGTACTGGCACATCGGCGAGCCAAAAAAACCATCTGTGGTAAGTGTATGGGGAAATTTATCAGAGCACAGGGTGAGATCGGGGCCCAGACCGGTGATAGGAGCAGAACCGTTATAAGGCTTAAAACTCCAGTTCACGTTACTAGCTTGATCCTGGCTATGTTCACCGGCGTTAAATGGTGTAATACCAGCAGCGGTGATACCTTTTACCCTGATATAATCAAAGTTAACAGATCCGGTTGTTTTGGTAATCGTAGCATTGGCAGCACCAGCAGCGTTAATTTCCGTCAGGTTACAGGGCGTTCCACTGCCAAACCAGTCTCCGGTGATCGTGGTATTAGTGTTGGCTCCGAAAGTATATATTTTACCTGGCGTAAAAATCAAGGTACCGATCGTATTATTGATACCAGCTATCCTTCCACTGCTCTTGAATTCCAGCCTGCCAATGGTGTTGTTCGCACCTATATTAGCACCTGATGGATTTGCGGTATTACTGAACAACAGGTCAGCAATGGTAGCCCCGTTAATGGCTATTTTGTTACCATCACTTGTCTGGACGTTCACCTTGTTGTAAACGCAACCACTGGTGTAGAAATTGGTCGCTGTAATAGAAGATCCGTTGGCATCCACTGTTCTGGTGGTACTTTTGATATAATACCACTCCCCAACATTAATAGTGGCATTTGCAATCTTAATGTTAGTCGGTCCTGTTGCAAAATAATCAGAAATCGAGGCCAGCTTTATAGTAAGGCCGGTCAGGTCCACTATTCCGCTTTTTGGCGCAATGGATCCTCCCGTGGGATTGATAAAATTATCGAGGAAACGTACCGTATTGGCAGCAGGTTTCTCGATATATAAAACCAATACCCCACTACCACCGCCATTGGTGGTAATCGTAGCATCGGAAGGTCCTTTAAAGACTGGTGATGCATTCATTGTCACCGCCGGATTCATGACCAGATTGCCCCAGATTTCCATACCAAAACTGGTAGTATGGTTAAACACCGGGTTAAAGCCTGCACCGGTCCAGTCCATATTACGGCAATAAGCGTTTCCTGTAGCAACACTTACCGTACTGCTACCATTGGTAAAGCTGTTGGCATCAAAAAATACATTATCCAGGGCAGTAGGCACACAAGCTCCAGCTGGTCCTCCACTGGAAGCAGACCAATGCGAAGGATCATTCCAGTCGCCACTACCACCTACCCAATAACGATTACCTCCGGTTGTGGCGGTAATCGAGAATCCTGTATTTCCGTCAGCATCTACGCCTGTTACCGGTACGGGTATACCACTACCGGTAGCAGTCATGTTTTGTATATATACATTGGCCAGATCAAAAGTGACACCTGGAGAAAAATTTAAGGTACCAGGCCCCCTCATCTCTCCCAATCCGGAACAGGTAACGCTATTCAGTCGTATCCGCTCTTTAATGGTATTATTCCCTGCAAACTTGTTAATAGAGGATGGCGCCATCAACAGCCGTGCGATCTGGTTACCGCCCCCTCGTATGTCCCCTGCCCCTTTAAACTCCAGGGTACCGATAATATTATTGGCGCTGATATTTGCTTTGGAGAGAGGATTAGGGTTCGTAAATATCAGTTCATCAATTGTACCACCGGAGATGTTGAAATGGTCCAGATCACTGGTACAATATACTTTGGGATAAGTAAGACCTGATGCCAAAAAATAATCATTACTGGTAATAAAAGAACCTGCAGCATTGTTGACCCAGGTACGTCCGGTACCAGTCAGCTCCCAGTTGTACCTGGTAGTGATGGTTGCATTGGTAATATCAATTGTTCGTGCATTGTTACCGTTACTCTTAAATTCGTAAATATCCAATGTACGGCCAGCCATATAGAATTGACCACTGGTCAACAAGATCGATACCTGAGGATTGGTAAAATTATCTGTGAGGGAGACAGCACCAACAGGTTTCGTGATGGTCAGTATAAGTCTTCCCTGGGAAAAGCCATGGGTAGTAAGGGTAACATTTTCCGCCCCTTTCATTGTCACGGTTGCAGTCGTGGTCAAATTGGGATCCAGGCTCAGGGCCCCCCAAACTTCTGCCGCATAACCCGCACCGGTAGTAAAAGTGACTGGTGTGGACAGGTTGGTCCAGGTCATATTGTGACACCAGGTATTAGCCGTTGTGCTCACTGTATTGTTAGCCGGAGCAAAACCACTGTTGGCATCAAATATTACGTTATCGGCGGAGAGCGGAACACAATAACCGCCGGTGCCGCCACTGGTAGCGCTCCAATGGTTCTGGTCATTCCAGTCGCCGGCGCCGCCTACCCAATACATGGTCGTTCCGCCGCTGAGGGGTTGTATGTCCATCCCCGTATTACCGCCCCCATCAAGCCCTGGGAAAGATACCGGCAAAACAATGCTTCCGCCAAAGGTCATAGCTTTTGCATAAACATTGCGCAGATCCGTTGTTGCACCAGCATCAAAATTGAAGGCTGCCAGGGCATCAGCACCCAGTATTTCGCTCAGACCGGCACAGTCCTGTGAGTTCATTCGAAGCAGCGCTGTAATCGTACTTGATCCCCACACGAGCAGCTGTTTGCCTGGTGCCATCAGTAGCCGTGCGATCTGGTTACCACCACCCCGGATATTACCATGACCTTTAAACTCCAGCTGATCAATGATGTTATTCATTCCGATCCTCACCGCGCCCGGCGCGGAGCTGGTATTGGTAAACGTCAGCGTACCGAGAGTGGTACCATTAATGGCCATAGCACTGCCCGCACCTGTAATATCCACCTTGGGGTAATTACCCGCATCCGACCCGAAATTAGTGGCCTGGATATAGGAGCCCGTAGCATTAAGAGTATAATTGGTACCCCGCAGATCCCAGGTACTTGGCGGCGACACATTGGACATAATCATCGTGGCATTGGTAATATCTACCTCCCTGACATTATTGTTGGTGCTTGTAAAGCTGCCAAAAGTGTGTATGCCACCGGACAAGTCGAGTTTCCCATTGGTCAGGTAAAGATTATAGACAGCAAACGGACCCGGAATATCCCCCAATACCTTCAGGGAACTTCCTGGCTTATCAACCGTGAAAGGGTTGTACCATCCGGCCGCATTCACACGGGCGGCTCCGTTTATCTTGAAGGTTGCCGGAGTTGGCCCATTAAACATTATCGACGTCATACCATAGGCAACACTGGACGCCAATTCGGCACTTCCCGAAATATAAAGCGTATAGCTGGTGGCGTTAGATACACTCCTGAAAGTTGCTTTGCTTGTAACCCCCACCCATGACATGTTCCGGCAATAAGCATGGCTGCCGGCCGGCAGGGTTACTATAGTACCATTTACCAAACCGCTGTTGGCATCAAAATAAACATCATCCCCCGGACCAGGTACGATAGCCTTATTAGGGGTTCCGCCAGAGGTAGAAGACCAGTGGTTAATATCTTCCCAGCCGCCGGAGCCTTTTACCCAATAGTAGGTACTCTGTGCCTGCGACATTAACGCAGCCAGTACAAATAAACATAACAGTAAAAGTTTTTTTATCATCGGGGGATTGGTTTTGCATTTCCTATGAGCCTCATGACGGAAGGCGGTAAACGTCCGGTATCAACAGCATTCAACAGAAGTCAGGTATTTTCATAGACTCTCCACATGACAGAACATTCTTTTTACAGGAAATGGTTGAAAGCAATAACGCCAATCAAAATTAGCAGTGTTGGTCGGGGGGGGCTGTAACAAAATTTCTAAAATCGATATCGGAATATTACTATTTTGTAGAAATATTACTACAGAAAGTATCAGAAAAGAAGGAGACTTTTGCCGTAACTATACCTATATACCATGCCATCGTTCCTTATAGCTGAAGACCACAGTGTAGTCAGAATGGGCGCTATCCTCATGATCAAAGAGCTCTATCCGCACGCTGAAATTGAAGAAGCAGAAACTTTTGATGATGCCATTAAAAAGCTGGAAAAGCAATTTTTTGATCTACTATTGCTGGATATCCATATCCCCGGCGGTGATACCATCCTGATGGTACCAGCCGTAAAACTCAGACAACCGCAGTCCGCCATTCTGATTTTTTCCAGTTACAATGAAGCGGTGTATGCGCCGGAATATTTAAAAGCCGGTGCAGACGGGTATCTCTCAAAGTCCGCTCCTCCGGAGGAGTTTAAGTCCGCCATCCAGAAAATATTCCGGGGCAAAAAATATATCAGCGAAGCCATACAGGATAAGCTGGTGAATGAACTCCTGAAGCCCAAAAACATACTGACCGGCGAACCGGCAACTTTGTCCCAACGGGAAACAGAGGTCATGAACCTGTTGATCAAAGGGGCCGGTGCCAAGGAAATCAAGCTGGCGCTCAGCATCCACGACTCTACCATCAGCACCTACAAAACCCGGATCTTTGAAAAGATGAAGGTATCCAATGTGATTGAGCTGGCTGAAAAAATCAAGATGGCCGCTCCTGTACACAAAAACAGCAACCTTCATCTTGTAAAGATGAAACAAACAAATCCAGTTGAAGAAGGGTGATCAGTTCCCTGACGATCATCAACCCGATGCCGTTCCTTAATGGTATCGGAGATTCTCCTGTATTCAACCACTCTACCAGTTCCCGTTTCATGCCGGGGCCAGTGTCCTTTATGAAGATAGCGGCCCTGCCATGTTGTGACCGGGCGGCAATCATAATAGTGCCGTTGCGGGTTACCTTCACTGCATTGTCTATCAGATTGTGCAGCACAACAGACAACAACTGGCTGTTGCCAACCCATTCCAGCTCTGCCGGAATATAATTCTCAATAGCGGTTCCCTTCTCGCGTGCGATATCTTTAAAAATCAGCAGAATCTCATCCACCATTTCTTTCAGGGGAAATCTTTCTGTACGGAAAGGCTGTTCTTCCACCTGCACTTTCAGATAATTCAGGAGATTTTCTGTCATGTGATGCAGACGATAGGTATGTTCATGCATTACCCTGGCCACGTCTGTGAGGGTAGGATTATTTTCTGTAACCAGTCCTTCATAGAGTTTTTTCGATAGGAACTCCTGGTATTTGAGGGGTGTTTGAATATCATGACTGACAGAGCGGATAATCCTTTCTTGTATATCAGTACGTTGTTGCAGTTCCCGGGTTTTGAGGGCCACCGCGGCTTCCAGCTGTGTGTTACGTTTTCTGATGTAACGCATACGCAGCCGCATCAGCAGGAAACAGCCACCGGCAAAACATCCCAACACACACAACATAAACCAGGAGGTTTGATACCATGCGGCCGCAATACTGAAAGTGATTCTTTTTTCCTGGTAATTATCTTTTCCGAAACCGTTTTGTTTGCGTATCAACAGCGTATAGTCACCGTGTGAGAGCATAGACAAGGAGATGATGCCATCTTCCGGAACCGGCAGCCAGATGGACTGATGCCCGCTTTCTTCCAGTGTATAACTCATCTGAAGATTTCTCTGGTCACCCATATAAGGGGAACCGACGGTAATATTGAGCTGACTAAGTTTGCGAGGCAGGTCCAGATGCGCGGTGACAGGCATTTCCTGCTTATCTGCCACAATTTTGTCAATAAAAAGATCATTGTTGGGCAACAGAGGATGGGTGTTATCCGGGTTAAACAACACCAGCCCATTGAGCGAAGGCAGTGAAACGATGCCGTTGTCGAGTTTTACAGCACAGGGTTGACATCCGCCATTAAATTCATTGGTCAGAAAACCTTCTTTTTTATCATAGTAATGATAATACAGGGTATTGGTCGTATCAGCTATATACGCTTTGAGATCAGCCCGACTTACCTGGAACAGACCGTTGTTGGTAGTGATCCAGAAGAAACCTTTATTGTCGGGGATGATACAATGGGCGGTGGCGAGTGCTTTGTTGGCATCCAGCGGAAAGGTTGTCACCTGGCCTTTATAATAGTGAAAGAACCCTTTGCCATAAGTGGTGATCCATACCTCTTCAGGCCCTGAAACATACAGGCTGCGTACATACATATCCCGCAGCGCCGCAATGGTATCAATGCGCCGTGAGGGAATGTCAATACGGTAGAAGCCTTTGTTGGTACTCATGAACATCGTATTATGATAGCGGGCGAAGTAGCTCACATCCTCTTTCAATGGCAGAAACAACTCCGGCTGTGCATTCTTCCGGTATAGGTCCATGATAGCGATCCCTTTTCCTCTTAAGCCGATCCACATTTTCCCATCTCCTCCATCGTAGATTATACTTATTTTGGCAGGAAAGCGCCATCTGTTGAGCAGTTGAAAAG
Source organism: Chitinophaga fulva (assembly GCF_012927205.1). Classification (GTDB taxonomy): domain Bacteria; phylum Bacteroidota; class Bacteroidia; order Chitinophagales; family Chitinophagaceae; genus Chitinophaga; species Chitinophaga fulva. Next base: position 651,389 of record NZ_JABBGC010000004.1, on the reverse strand, counting down.
ACTTACCATCATGTTTGTATACCCAGGGGCCCCATTTTAGCCAGATGTGATGCAGGCTATCGGTGAACACGCTATACCAGTCTGAGGACATCCGCTGTCTGATGGCGGGTATGCTGTGAACTTCCCCATGTGTGCTGATCATATCTCCCTGCGCCGTCAGTATTTTATCTTTTGTATAAGCCGTCTGGCCATAATAGGAATCACCACCAGTCAAAGTTTTCAGCGCGTAAAAACGTTGTTTGGAAAGGATAAACAGCCCTTTAGTATTACTGCCCAGGTAAAGCTTTCCCTGTTGTTCGTTGTACCAGGCAATTTGGATGCCCAGATCAGCGGTATTAAAGCCGGAAATGATGCGGGTAGTGGTGAGCCGGCCCTGGCTGGTGGCTTTCACCAGGTAGAATGACTGGTTGAAATACAGTATCGCCTGGTCAGCAGTATATACATTCCAGAAGAAGGTACTGTTATGCATACCTCCGGGAAATGCCGGATCAGCGCGGATATCCCCTTCCAGGAAACCGGTATGGATTTTTGAAGTTAAGGCAGAATAGGTACCATTATCATGTAAATAGTACAACCGGTTGTATAATAAAAAAAAGTTGCATTTTTTCCCGTGATGAAAAGGCACTTCATAACGGAGTACGCCTTTCTCATAAAAACCCACCTTCCCCTGGACAATGTTATAAACACCTTTAATATTGTCGTACAATACCAGTCTTTTGATGACCCCTCCCATCACCTGTATTTTCTCCGGAAGTCCCAGGAGGCCTATTGTTCCGGAATCCAGTCTGTCATTGTTGGCATGCCATTGCAGATAACTGCCGGGATAATTGGCTGCCACCGTATCACGGTGAGGCCAGCCATCAACAATGCGTATATGTTCCTTACATTCATTATATACCGACAGCCCACCCTGAGGATTGCTGTAAAAAGCCAGGAAACGGTTAGAAGCAACTGGGAGGCTATTCATGCCAAAGGTCATAAACCGCAGGCCATCAAAGCGGACCAGCCCATCTTGTGTACTGAGCCATATAAAGCCACAGGGATCAGGGGCGATGGCCATAACAGTGTTCTGAGGCAACCCATTTGTATTATCAAAATGTTGAATATGGCAGGCTGAAGGAAGCGTATCTGTCGCTGCCAGACAGACATTGGCGATCGCAGACAGCGTGAGTAACATAACGAGACAGGGTTTCCGACGCGTGCACATAGGTAAAAGAGATAAAACAAAGTTAACGTTAACCTATGTACGAAGTTTGTGCCAATTTGGCTCAATAGTTGAAAATTAGCTACAACAGCTGGTTAAATAATCATTATTTCGAGCTTTCCGGCTGCCTGAATATGGGTTTTCTTTTCGTAAAATTATACTTCCATAAAGGCAAAATGAGAAAAAACCTGAATAGCAAGAGAGGCCGTCCCCAGCAGGAAACGGCCTCTCTTTTTATTTAGCAAAGGTTGCTATATATGGTTACTGGTTATAAAATTATTTTTTATCCCACCAAACACGGCCAGTGAAATCGTTGTCGGCATTGCCATATTCACCGGTTTGCTGCATTTCGGTGATCGCATTCCTCCAGTTGGCCTGGTTAGCGATGGTTGGTTGTGGCAGGGCCCAGCGACGAGGGATCACGACAGTTTGGCCAGCCACCTGCATTGGTTCAAATGGCAGAATACCACCCACTTTCGGGATACCGCTTCTTTTCCAGGCTCCCCATGCTTCCCAGGGGGATTTGAAGAGGTTCAGGAAGTTCTGGATATTGATTTTTTCCAGTTGCACGTCGGTAGAGCCAGTAAGAGCGATCGCGTCGTTCGCCAGGTATTTCGTTATCGCAGCAGCATCCAGCGGTGCATAGTCGCGGATTTTAGCTTCGCGGCCCATGTCATCGTATGCTTTGATGGAAGCTTCCACACCATTGTTATAGTAAGTGGCGGCAGTACCGGAGATGATACCTCTCACAGCCAGTTCGGCCAGCATGAAACATTGTTCTGCATAGCTCAGGATTGGCTGCGTATAGCGGGCACCGTTATTGTTACCGTTTTCAGCATCCAGGTCGAACAGGCGGCGTTGTACAGCAGACACGGTATCCAGCGTCCGGGTAACGTCCTTCCCATTGAAGGTCATCTTATAACGTTTTACGTTAAAGATCACAGTATCCGCTTTTACACTTCTTCTGTCCGGGCTGGCAGGCAGACCGAAATAACGGCGTTCGTTATATTGCATAGATGGGAAAACGCCACCTTTTACGAGACTGTCCACCAGTTCTTTGGTATAGCTGTTTTTCTCATAGAAGATGCCCAGGCGGGGATCACTATTGTCGTACATGTAGTCCAACATGTTTTTGCTGGCAGACAAGGGATTGTTGTCCATTGCCCAGTTACCAGCGCGGGCGAAGCTCTGATCAGCGGAGATGAACTTCCATTCCTCTGCATTACTTTCAAACAGGCCATTTTTAACGGCCATAGCGTCTGTAATGATAGCGGTAGCTTTATCCGGTGTTCTTTTCAGTTGACGCATCGCCAGCTTGATACGGAGTACGTTAGCTGCTTTCACCCATTTGTTGATGTCGCCGGAGTAGAAGATTTCAGCGTTACCCGGAGAAGCTTGCCCGGTGAGGCCGCTCTGCAGGGTAGTAATAGCCGCTTTCAGCTCTGTCTCCCAGATAGGGAACATTTTCTCCTGTGTATCGTAGGTAGGTGTAAAGTTAGCATCAGAGCGGGACTGGAATGCATTGGTATAAGGCATGCTACCATTAGCATCAGAGGCTCTCCAGGCGCTGTACACCTTCAGAATTTTAGCGATCGCCAGTACGTTACCGTACTGTCCGCGTTCTGCCTCTGCTTTCTTTGCCACTACCGCTTCCATTTCCACCAGGTTACGACCAATGCCTTTATAGAAGGCGTTATAAAAGTCGTTGGTATTGGTTGGGCTGAAAAGGCCGGTGGGAGAAGATCCGGGAGCTGCTACACCAAACTGCATCCACTGCAGCTGATAAGTATAAGCGTCATAGAACCAATCAAAATCGCGGTCCACAATACCTTTTTCAGACTGGGTGATCAACATTTCCGGTGGAACGTCCTGGCTTACCTGCGGATTTTTGTTGATGTCTTCAAAGTTTTTGGTACAGGCGGTCAGCATCATACCTGCTACTGCTACGCCCAATCCCCATTTATTTACATTTTTCATGTTTGTCAGTTGTTAAACGGTTATTAGAATCCTACCTGTACAGTCACACCCATGTTACGAACAAACGGTACCGCGCCATATTCAGAGAAGGCAGAAGTTTTATTGTTACGTACTGCTTCCGGGTTGATGTGGTCCGGCAGGTTGTTGAACAGATAACCCAGGTTGCGGCCTACGAGAGACACGCGCAGGCTGTTCAGTCTCCAGCGTTGTATCATTTCAGTAGGCAGGGAGTAGCCCAGGGATACTTCACGCAGCGCTACATAAGAAGCGTCGAATACGGAAGCTTCGCGGATACCGATACCCCAGTCACCGATCATACCATAGTATTGGAATGGTGTCAGCGGAGATACATAACCTTTTTCATATGCCTGTTGGTAAGTCATACCATCCAGCACGATATTCTGGCCATCTTTAGAGATAGTGGTCCCTTTCTGGAACACCGCATCCGGGATCATACCATCGTTGCGGGTTACACCGGAACCATCTTTGAAGGTGATGCCACCGTGTTCAGTGTCACGACCTTGCATAGTGTTGGCAGTAGTACCACGACCGGTGCCATACTGATGGGAAGCAGAGAAGAAGTCACCACCGATACGTGCCTGGATCAACACGCCGAGGCTCCAGTTTTTGTAAGTGAAGTTGTTCTGTAAACCGAGGTTGAAGTCAGGCATGATATTACCTACTACAGCGTTGCCACGTACAAATTTGTAAGGGAAATCGCTACCACCCAGTGTAATGATGGGTTTACCGTTGGCGTCGCGGGTATAGCCATAGTCAGTAACCAGGTTACCGTAGCTACCGCCTACAGAAGCGATGGCTTTCACGCCCTGGTCTTCGTTCAGTTGCAGCTGATCTACGCCCGGAGTGAGGCTCACGATTTTGTTTTTGTTGCGGCTACCATTCAGTGTTACGTCCCAGGTAAAGTTTTTGTTCTGGATAGGCGTACCGTTGATGGACAGCTCAATACCTCTGTTGATCATGCTACCAGCATTGATATAACGGGAGGTAACACCGGATTCAATCGGCGTAGGCAGATTGATGATCTGGTTGGTGATGTTGGTGCGGTACCAGGCAAAGTCAAAGCCCAGACGGTTGTTGAAGAAGCGAACATTAGCACCTAATTCCCAGCTTTTGGAGATGGAAGGTTTCAGGGCCATATTCGGCAGGATGTCTGAGTTGAAGATGTTTACCAGCGGCAGGTTTTTGCCGGAAGAAGCACCCTGGAACAGGCCGGTGGTATAATAACCGGTGTTGATCTGATAAGGATCGAGGTCACCGCCCACCATCGCGTAAGAGGCGCGCAGTTTACCATAGCTGATCCAGGAAGGCATTTCTTCTTTCAGTGTCTGGGTGAATTCCCACGCAGCACTTACAGAAGGATAAAAATAAGAGTTGGTGGTGCTACCTCTGCTGCCAGCAGGATAAGTCAGTGCAGAGGACCAGTCGTTACGGCCGGTCACATCCAGGAACAGTTCGTTATTATAAGCCAGGCTGGCTGCGAAGAACAGTGAGTTGATACGCTTGCGGAGCAACGGATCATTTTTCACAATCGGAGCGTTCACACTGTTGGTGATATCGTACAGGAAAGGAATACGCAGACCACCATCGGAGTAGTTGTTGTATTGTTTACCGATACCACTGTTCCAGGTTTCGCCACCCAGGTTCAGGGTACCATCGAATTTTTTACCCAGTTTAGGGGTGATGATCGCCATACCAGTGAAGGTGTACTGGGATTTGTTCACACCGGCAACAGAGTAAAAACCGTCAGAACCTTTGAAGAATGCGGAGGTACCTACTTCTTTACGTTCGTCAGTAGACTGCTCGCTGCTGAAGTTGGCTTTACCAACGAATTTCAGCCAGTCGGTAGCTACCGCGGTGAGGGAGAAGTTACCGGTCACCAGGGATTCTTTACGGGTCCAGCTGTTGTAAGCCTGTTGATAGAAATAGTCGGCGCCCGGGTTAGTACTCAGGTTAGCACGGCCACCATTGGGTCCGAGGTAGTTTTCTGGTTTGCTCCAGATGGAAGGATCGTAGTTACGCGGGAACACATACACCCATTTACGGCCGATGTTGTAGCTGGTGTAGTCACCACCCTGACGGTCGGGATTCAGTGTTTTGGAAGTAGCGTAAGTTACGCCCGCATCTGCGCTCAGTACTTTGGAGATCTGGGAGGAGCCACGGAATGCGAAGGTGTTTCTGCCGAAGCTGTTGTTCGGAGAAACGCTGTTGTTGTCCAGGTGGGAGTAAGACAGGCGGAAAGTTCCTTTGTCGTTACCGCCTTCCATGGCAACGTTGGTATTAAAGTATTTACCTGTCTGGTAAAGATCTTTTGCGTTGTCTGGTTTGGGAGTGAACGGTACGCTTGTGCCATTGGCCAGTTGCACCATTCTGCCATCCATTTTAGGACCGAAGCTGTAACCGCCTACACCGTTGTTATAAGAACCATCAGTACCCTGACCATAGCCATTTTGCAGGTCGATGGCGCCGCGGTATACTTTTTCGATCTGAGCGGTCTGGCTAACGGTAACGCCTATACCTTTTCTTGCATTACCTTTTTTGGTGGTAATGAGGATGGCGCCGTTAATGGCACGGGAACCGTAGAGGGCTGTAGCGGCAGCACCTTTCAGTACCGTTACAGACTCATAATCGTCCGGGTTGAGGTTTTTCAGTACGTTACCGAAGTTTACGTCAGCAGCACTTTCATCGTTTTCGAAGATCACACCATCCACAATGAAGATAGGCTGGTCTTTACCGTTCAGTGATTTAGCGCCACGCAGCACGATACGGGGAGCAGCAGCAGGACCACCCGCAGCAGCGGAGATATCGAGGCCGGCTACTTTACCCTGTAATGCAGATACCGGGTTGATAGAGTTGGTTTTGGCAACGTCTGCACCTTTCAATTCTGTTACCGCATAACCGAGTTTACGTTGTTCACGTTTCATACCCATGGCGGTAACCACAACTTCGTTCAGATTTTTGTTGTCTTCTTTCAGGACAACGGTCAGGGAGGTTTGTCCGTTTACCGGCACTTCCTGATTGATAAAACCGATGTAAGAGAGTACCAGCGTGGCGTTAGGGCCTACCTGTACTTTAAAGGCACCATCAGCGCCCGACATGGCACCGTTGGCAGTCCCTTTCTCCTTTACCGTAACTCCCGGCAAAGGCGTTCCTTTTTCATCTTTTACGGTTCCCGTAACAGCCTTTTTATCCTGCGCCCATGCAGCAAAGCAACAGCATAAGAAAAGCAACGTGGTGAGAAGAAATGATCTTCGCATAGCTTCCTTTTGGTTTAAATTATAACAAAGTGATCAGTCACATGATAACGCACGGCAAACCCGTCACCAGCAAATGACTGCAGAAGGCAGTACAGTAGGCAGGTAAAACATAGTTTCCGTTCCCGTAATTAAAATGGATTTACTCCATTGGCTATTTCATTGTTCACCGTTCCCGTCTTGCTACAGTAGTAAAACGTTTTAGCAATTCGTTTCAAAAAAAAACCTGTTCTCCCGTGCATCCTCAATTTTCATTTCACAACAAGTTTTCTCAACAGAAATATTGGTTTCAAACTTAGGTATAATTATGAGAAGTGCAAAAAAGATTTAACAATTTTTTGATGTTTGGTTAACAACTCGTTAAAAGTATTAAAATAATATAGCTAACGAGGAAAATAATACCAGTCTGCATTATATCAGCATGGAACAATCATGACGGTGGAAAATGTTTGATAACCAAAAGCCCGTCCGACAAGTCAGACGGGCCTTTTCATCTTCAAATACAGTTATTTATTAATAGCTTCTATGGTAAGCCTGGCAGCTGTTTCATCAAAAGGCTCCCGGTAACCGGCCAGAAATTTCCGTGCGGCCGCCTGTGCGGCAGGATCACGACCCAACGCCTCCAGGAATTGTTTCTTGCGCAGATTTACCTTCACCGGCACCCGGTCTTTCACCAGATAATAAGTATACGCTTTTTTGTATTCGTCGTAATTCTTACCTGTTTGTATCATGCCTTTATCCACAAAATCCGCCGGATGAAACGTCACCTTAGCCTCCTTTACCAGCCTATATTTGCCGCCTGCCAGCTGTTCTACGAACTTATTCACGCCTTCAATCTGCATCACAACAAACGTATTTGCTTCCTCTCCTTTTTTGCAATGAAATGCCTGCACATTATTAACCTCCGGTACATAAGCCTTGCCATCACCACCTTTCACGATCACCATGTTCTTCTCCAGGTCAATATTGGCATCATACACCACAGAACGGGCGACCGGCTTGTTATCCATGGAATCGATCCATAACCGGCCCCAGTCAGCATACAGATAAGGACTGCCAACCGTATTCTCTTTCGGGTGAAAACTAAATACAGAACTGAACCTGACGCCAAGATTGTTAGACACCGCATTCCGGAAACTGACAGTCTGGGAAAGCCCCAACGAATCCTGCGCCTGTAGCGCCAGGCAGGCTAATGCAAAAATGGCTGAAAGCAAAAGATATTTTTTCATGGCGTTCTTTATTACGGTGAAAATAATAAACGGTCAGGGCTTGTCCCACCACACAGGAGTCATAAAAACATCCGGCCCCTGCGCAGCATTGGCCGCCTCCACATTGGTCCTGTTCACATCATAGTCATTTCTCGGGTAGCGCAACCGGCGTGGTATCTGGCCATTGGTCTCGTTGTTTTTATAGTTCACTGGCTTCAGTACCGGAAAACCGCTGCGACGCCAATTGGCATATGCCTCGTACTCATTCAGGAAAGTGGTAATATAATACTGCGTATTGATCGCTTCGAGTTGAGCCGCCAATGGCCCTGCCAGCGCCGCTGCCTGGGCGGTGGCGTAAGTAGATGCAGCCGCATCGTCATATACAATGGAAGAGGAATACAGGGTCCACTGCCATATGCCGGACTTCACACCGGTCGTGAAATAGGTTGCCGGGCTACCGGCAATCCAGCCGCGGGCGGCAGCTTCTGCCAGCATCAGCTGCACTTCTGAATAAGTAATGAAAATATTGGGGGAATTGGGTTGCGCAATGACCTGCTTAGGCTGTGAATAATGTGCCAGGTTAGCATCACCGGTAGACCCGATCCCAAACACAGGGTCCGACGTGTTATCAAATCCGCTGGGAAGCCCCTTCTGTAAGGCGGGATCATCAGAGCCTCCGGGAGTGGAATCGGCTTTAGGCAGTTCGGAAATAATCCTTAAGCGTGGATCAGCCTTGGTTTTCAGCAGATCTACAAAAAACTTTGACAGCTTGATGCCCATATTGTCTTTCCCGGTTTCAGCCCTGCTGCCCGGATACACCCCAATAACGTGGCTATTGGGGTTATCATAGTCTCCGGAAGCGTGCTGGATATAAAAAGCATCTGTATTAGCCGTAAACACGCCGCCGGCTAAAGCTTTCTGCACCCAGCTCCTGCCAAGCGACGGGTCAGATTTTTTAGAAAGCCGCAGTCCCACCCGCAACAGCAGGGAATAAGCCAGTTTCTTCCACTGGGTGGGGGAACCGGCATAACCGGAAATATCCGAGTTACCAGGGGTGGGTTTGGTGGCATCCAGCTGGGTGGCCGCATCCTGCAATTCAGCGGCAAAGCCGGCGTAAATAGCATCCTGCGCGTCATAAGCCGGGGTGAAGTTCTGATCTATAAAACCCTTGCCGGCAGCAACATAAGGCACATTGCCGTAAAGGTCGGTCAGCCGCTGCAGCATGATCACCCGGGCAATCCTGGCCATAGCATTAAAATTGGCCTGCGCGGGGTCTGTCTTCGTCTGGTCTATCAGCGTAGCCAGTATTTTTACACCGTTAGGGTAAAAAGAGTTAAATGCTGCCCCGCTGTAGCCATCGTTATACAGGTACTTATCCCCTACGTAGGTCAGGCTGGTGGAAGACAGATGTTGTATCATGGGGCCGCAATAAATCAGATTGGCACGCCATGCTTCAAATTCGCCACCGGACACATACAACAGCCCCCTCGTCAGCAAAATGCCCGGCGCCACTACCGGAGCGGCCGTAGGGTCGGTGTTGATCTTCTCAAAATTTTTGGTGCAGGACATCAGCGACAGCCATAATAGCAGTACAACTGTTCCATATGTATATATTGACTTAACCATGATCGAAGCGATTTAGAATTTTACATTCAGGTTCAAACCGTAACTTCTGGACTGTGGATAACCCAGCAGTTCAGCCCCCTGTCCTGCGCCGTTGCCGTAAGTGGATTCAGGGTCTACATTGGGCACATCCTTATAGATAATCCAGAGGTTCCTTGCCACAAACGACAGGGATGCGCCGGTGAACGGTGTTTTGTTCAGGATGCCGGAAGGCAGGCTGTAAGTCAGTATCACCTGACGCAGTTTCACGAAAGCCCCGCTGTAGATAAACGGCTCTGCAATGTTGAATGCAATATTCTGGTAATAATCCTGCGCATCTACGACCTTGTCTACATACTTTGTTGGATCGTTCGGGTCCTGCGCTTTAATGGTGATACCACCGGAACGGCCGCTGAGCGTGGCTTTCTGCAAACCAAAATAGTAAGCATAGTCGTTGGTACCGGAATATAATTTGTTGCCCCAGCGGGAATCGATCAGGATACCCAGAGAGAACGCCTTATAAGTAAATGTGTTGGTGACGCCAAGCGTATAGGGCGCCACACCGGTACCGAAGATAGTGAGCGGGCCTTGCAGCGGCTTACCGGCAGCATTGAACAGGATATTGCCCTGTGCATCACGCTGGAAACTGTACCCCTGCAATACCCCGAACGGCTGCCCCGGCACCTGTTGAATAGTGACGTTGAAAGTACGTACGTCAGCCACTTTCAGGGCGTTGAGTTTACCATCCAGCTGAATCACTTCGCTTTTGTTGTAAGCAAAATTGGGGGTGATGTCCCAGGTGAAATTCTTACTACGTATAGCTGTTCCTGTTATCATCAGTTCGATCCCTTTATTACTCACTTTACCCACATTGATAAAGGCGGTATTATATCCGGATGCATTGGAGATAGTGGTTTGCACGATATCGTCTTTCGTTTTGCGTGTGTACCAGGAGAAGTCCACTGACAACCGGTTATCGAAGAAGCGGGCTTCAAAGCCGGCTTCAAAGCTGGTATTGACGTAAGGCTTCAGGTTAGCATTGGGAACGGCGTAACTGCCGTCCTGTGCTTTCTTCACGTCTGCCACCGGGAGACTGGTAGTACCCAGTACCAGTGGGTTTTGTACCTGGTACGAGAGCCTCAGGCGATAAGGGTCGGTATCGCCGCCCACCTGCGCCCAGGAAGTACGCAGTTTAGCGTAGTTAATCCACTTAGGCATGGTGAAAGCGTCGGACAGCACAAAGCTGAGGCCTGCTGACGGATAGAAGATACTGTTGCTATTGAGTGGCAGTGTGGAAAACCAGTCGTTACGCCCGGTGAGTGTCAGGTAGAGATAACTTCTGTAGGACAATTCAGCAGAAGCGTACAACGAATTGATTTTCTTTTCGAAAATATCGTTGGTAACGGTTTTCGTTTGCAGGTTGCTCTGATCGTAGAAAAAGGGTATGTTGAAGGTATTACCGTTGAGAAACAGTTTATCATTTTTATTACGCATTACATTGGCGCCTACAAAACCGGAGATACGCCATTTTTCCGAGAATGCTTTTTCCACACCTACCATTACATCTGCATTGAGCTCGTAGAAGTTCTGACGGGCCTGGTCATTGATCTGGCCGCCGGGAATATAGGCGGTACCGTTAGGAGTGACCGCTTTGTTGTCGCGAAAAAACATGTCTGCACCGATGCGGCCTTTTACATAGAGCCAGTCCAGGATATCGTAGCGTAGTTCTGCTGCATTGATAAAGCGGTCTTTTTTATCAGCCTGTTCAAAGTCATACACAGAGAACCAGGGGTTGGTGATGTATTCATTTGCGTTCCACCTGAATTCATTCCCATCCGGATTCAGTTTACTGTCTTTTAATGTTTGTACGGCCAGGGACGTAGGCAGCAGGTAGAGTGCGAAGTTCGCGTTGCCGGGCGAGTCAGATACGCGGGGCCTGTTGGTTGTCCGTTCCCGGATATATTTAGCATACACATTGAGGTGTAGTTTTTTACCGAGCCAGGCGGATATGTTCAGCGAAAGGTTATCGCGGCGGATACCTGAATTGGGAAGCGTGGCCTCATTTTTCATGTCGGTAGCCCCGAAGCGCCAGGTCACCTTATCATTGCCACCGCTGGCGGCAACCGAGTTGGTGAAAGTATAACCGCTGCGATAGAATTTTTTGAAATTGTTTTTCACCGCGCTATAGGGCCTGCTGACGCCATCGTACTGGATAACAGAAGAGCCATCGAGTGGAGCGCCCCAGCTGAAAAGACCCGCTGCACGGGCTTCTGCCGCTGTCTGTGGTTTACGTCCGTTGAGGCCCATGCCGTAATCGTACTGCCAGTCGAGGTTTTCCACAATAGGACGGTCGATGACAATATTGCTGCTGAATTCCACGCCTACGCCTTTGCGGCTCGCGCCGCTTTTGGTGGTGATGAGGATAACACCATTGGAAGCACGGGACCCATACAACGCCGCAGCGGTGCCGCCTTTCAATACGGAGATGGTAGCGATGTCATCGGGGTTGATACTGGAGATGCCATCGCCGGCATCTGTACCGCCATATTCGCCGGCAGAACCCAGGTTATCGTTATTGATAGGAATCCCATCTACCACAATGAGTGGTTGGTTATTCCTGTTTTTATCGATGGAAGTATTACCACGGAGGATAATACGGCTGGAGCCTGCGGGCCCGGTAGCTGTGGAAGTGACGTTGAGGCCGGCCACTTTACCCGAGAGGGAATTAGCGATATTAGTACTGCGGGCCTGGGTGAGCTCCTCCCCTTTTACTTCCGACACCGAGTATCCCAGTGACTTTTTTTCCTTTTTGATGCCGAGTGCTGTTACCACTACTTCACCGAGGCTTTTCTCATCTGTTTTGAGGGTGATCGTCAGTTGAGACTCGTTGCCTACCGGTACTTCCTGCGGCAGATAGCCGAGATAACGGAACACCAGCGTGCTGCCGGGCGCGACAGAGAGGGAGAAGTTTCCGTCCGCGTTGGTCACCGTTCCTTTGGAGGTACCTTTCACGAGGATATTAACACCGGAAAGAGGTTGGCCAGTATTGTCCAACACCTTGCCGGTAATGGCCTGTTGTGCCCATACCACGGGGGTTGTCAACAATAATAACACGAACAACAGCACATGAGTAAAGTTCCTGATCATGTTTAATACGATAAAAGTGAAGAAATAAACCGGAGATGGTTTTGGTTGAATAGTCGTGCTTCGGGTTGACGGGGTGAGAAGCCGCAAAACCGTGAGCTGACTTATTTAACAACATGACATCACTTTTTGTTCCCGCAAGTATCACAGGAACAGACATATATGATCAGGAACGGGTTTTATTTCTTTCCGGGATCTGAAGAAGCTCTTATGATCAACGAAGGTTCCAGCACTATTTGCTGCGGGCTTGCAGAAGGATGGTTGAGTTCCTGCATGAGCACTTCCACGATGTTTTTACCGATCTCAGTGATAGGTTGCGCCACGCAGGTAATAGACGGGCTGTGGAGGCGGAAGAGGTCGTGGTCGTCGAAGCTGACCACACCAATTTGTGGCCCTATTTCCCAGCCGAGGGAGCGGATGCTTTCGATGCCATAGATACCGAGGTAGTTGGTAGCGAAAAATACAGCATCCAATCCTTTGATAGAAGTCAGGAATTTTTTGATCTCTGTATTGAAGGCTTCGCGTTCCAGTTCAAAAGGTATTTTTTTTACGAGGCTTTTATTAAAGGGGAGATGATGATCTTTGAGTGCGGCCGTAAATCCTTCGAGACGGTCTTTCATCTGTATCTGATCAGAAGTGATGGTGACGATCGCGATTTTTTTATAGCCCTGATTAGCGAGGTGGCTGGTAACGTTGTAGGCGCCCTGATAGTTGTCTACCACTACATAATGGGAGCTTACGTGCGGGAAATAACGGTCCATGAGCACTACCGGTTTGGAAGTGGCTTTCAGCTGTTCTATTTCCTTGTCCAGGTTTTTGGTGGGGGTAACGATATAGGCGTCCACCTGGCGGTATTTAAGTACCTCCAGGAGTCCTTTAGCTTTTTCGGTATTGTCTTCCGTACTGCCATAGAGCACTTTATAGCCGTGTTTATCGGCTTCGTCCTCCATCACTTTGGCCAGGCTGGCGAAAAAGTTGTTGGCGATATCTTCCACGATAAGGCCAATAGTTTTGGTTTTTCCGGTACGGAGGCCGCGGGCCAGCTGATTTGGTTTATACTTCAGCCGGGAAGCAATCTTTTGGATTTTCTTGCTTACCTGCTCGCTGATCCGCTTCTCTTTCGCTTTGCCGTTGAGCACAAATGAGACAGTTGTGGGAGAAACCCCTGCCTGTTTTGCGATATCTTTAATAGAGATTCCTTTCATAGACAACAAATGCTATATCGATTTAGCCCAGCGTAATTTACAAAATGAAAGCTGAAATTTACATTCTTGTGCCAATTATTCCAAAAAAGTTGCTAAATCTTATAAACAGGGATGAACGGCGGGATATGACATTTAAGGGTCATTTTCCCAATAATGATATTTTTTTAACCAATTTTTAATAATTTGGCAACATTCATAGGACAATGACAATACTAAATACGGTATTGTCTGGTAACACCAGTTTAAAAATTAATACTTGAATGAAACCCATTCTTATTAAAGTTGGGGCTTTTGCCGATAATCAGATCACTATTATAGAGCGATGTGATCCGTATTTTAACACGCCATTTCACTTCCACCCGGAATGTGAGCTGGTGTTTGTTACGGAGAGCCACGGGAAGAGGATTGTTGGGGACAGCATCGAGAGCTTTGAAGAGGGCGATATGGTGTTTCTGGGGCCGCACATCCCCCACGTATGGTATAATGAAGAGGAATACTACAAGGGCGACGAAAATCTGAAAGCCCGTTCTGTCGTGATCTATTTCCCGAAAGATATTTTTGGTGAGAAATTTTACGGTTTACCGGAAACCAAAGCGCTGAGTGAGCTTTTTCATCGCGCGCAGCGCGGGATGAAAATTATCGGGCCCACCTATGACAAGCTAAAGCCAGAGATCCTGTCTCTTCCTAAAAAAGAAGGGCTGGACCGGATCATATCCCTGCTTAACATCCTGAAGACGCTGTCTGAAACGCGCGACTGTTATTATCTGGCCAGCACCGGGTATTCCCACGCCTACAACGTAAAGGACAACCACAAAATAGACGAGGTATTCAAATATGTGATGAACAATTTCTCCAAAGAAATTTCATTGCAGGACGTAGCCAGTATCACGAACCTCTCCCCGCAGTCATTCTGCCGTTTCTTTAAGAACCGCACCAAAAAATCTTTTGTACAGTTCCTGAATGAAGTGCGGATTGGCCATGCCTGTAAGCGCCTTACGGAAGAGGACTGGTCTATTGCAGAAATTGCCTATTCCTGCGGGTTTAAAAACCTGTCCAATTTTAACCGGTTTTTTAAAGAGATCGTAGGAAAAACACCAAAAGAATACAAGAATGAATTGAGGCTTAAGGAAGCCTGATAATTTGGAGATGGATCAAGGAAAGATTCCGGATTAACCGGTTTAACTAATTATCAGGCTAAATCTGATAAATACTGCATATCCTATCGACTTAATTATATAAATATCCGAATTTCTTCTTACTTTCATCGATAGTAATTCAACCAAAACATCTAATTGCTACTGTAATTCAATGTTCAGCAGTTATTCAGATACCCAGTTAGTGTCGCTGCTCAAAAGCGATGACAGTGCCGCCTTTAATGCCATCTATGACCGCTACAGTAAAATGTTGTATCTCTTTATTTACAGCAAACTGGAAGCAGGAGAGATCAGTAAAGATGTACTGCAGGACCTGTTTGTTTCCCTTTGGGAGAAACGCCATTCCCTTATACTGAAAGAATCGCTGAAATCATACCTCTACCAGGCGGCCCGGCACAAGATCATCGATATTTACCGGAAGAACGCCACCTACCGGAAGTACCTGCAGCAGCTGATTGAACATTTTGATGCACAGCCACATTCTGTGGAGGATACGGTGGATTACAAAGCCAGATCACAGGAGCTGTTTGAGGCAATCAATCACCTGCCCGAGAAGATGAAGGAAATTTTTATGTTAAGCAGATTTGAAAATCTCTCTATAGAACAGATCTCTACTCACCTGGGCCTGTCCCAGCAGACGGTGAAAAACCAGATTACTAAAGCCCTCAAGATATTACGGGCCAGCTATGCGCAGACAGACGTCATTTTACTCGTTATTTCCTTGATTTTCACCGCCAACCGTTAATTTTCATAAAAATATTGCTGTATTGCCATGGTACTAATTCCACGTTACCACGACTTACTATCATCCAAAAACGCTATCAGGTGGACACAGAACAGATAAAAATATTGCTGGAGCGATATCAACAGGGGGACTGCTCACCGGAGGAAGCGAAAATCATAGAACAGTGGTTTGAACAGATCAACGCCCATCAGTCTTCCATTGCAGACGAGCATACGCTTGATCTGGAACTGGAAGAAGTGAAGCTGCGTATCCAGGAACAGATCACGCCGGCACCCCGGGTGCGCCGCATGCGGCCATGGCTGATATCAGCCGCCGCTGCTGCTGCCATTATACTGGCGGCAGGCTTGTTCTGGTTTAACAGCAACCGACACACCGCCACTCCCGCCGATGCACCGCTGGCCCATCACCCGGCCACCGGCAGCAACCGCGTGGTAAAAGACGGTTTTGTAGAAATCACCACGCCCAAAGGACATCAGGAAAATATAACCCTCGAAGACGGCAGCACCGTGGCACTGAATGCCAACAGCAAGCTGCGCTATCCGGAGCATTTCAGCGCTAAGGAAAGAAGCATATACCTTGACGAAGGGGAGGCTTTCTTCAATGCAGCACCCGATGCCAACAGCCAATTTGTTGTACGTACCCCCGAACTGGCCACCACCGCACTGGGGACTACCTTCAATATCCGCGCCTACAGCGCCGAAAACAAAGTCACCGTAGCCCTGCTCACCGGCAAAGTAAAAATTGACCCGCTGCAGAACAGTCAAACCACCGGCTCCATTGTGCTGCTTCCCAGCGAACAAATCAGTTACGACCGTCAGCTGCTGAGCATGATCAAAACAACCTTCGCGAAGCCGGAGGAGGTAATCAGCTGGAAACAAGGCTACCTCGTATTTAAAGACGCGCCCTATACCGAACTCATGACCGGCATTGAAAACCGTTACGGTGTGACCGTCATCAATGAAAGCAGTAAAACAGCATGGAATTATACCGGCAATTTCAGAAATGAAAGCCTATCCGAAGTAATGGACATTATTTGTATAGCAAAATCCTTATCATATACCATTAAAAGCGACACCGTTTATCTTGTAAACAAAAATTAGACTCATATGAGGGTAAAGCCTTACCCCATGACATGGTTGATATCCATGGGGTTAATGCTGACATTGCTGCTGGCCGGTAGCTTGAACACCCTGAGTAGCGCGTTTGCCGAAACACAGCAGCCGCCATCCACGATTGTTGTCAGTATCCAGGCAAAAAACAAAAACCTGGAGGACGTGATGACCGAAATATCGGTCAAAACCGGGCTGAACTTCCACTACGACAAAACTGATCTTAACCTGAAAAAAAGGGTTACGCTCAACTGCACCAAAACACCCATTGAAGACGTTCTGGCGTTGTTATCAGCACAAACCGGATTGAAGTTTACCCGTATCAACAACAAAATAATTGTAGGAGCCGACATTGAAACAGGTGGAGCACAAACTGTAGACCTGTTAAAGCACGTTTCACTGGAAAGAGAAATCACCGGTACCGTACGCGATAATAAAGGCACGCCACTTCAGGGAGTAACCGTTCAAATCAGGAACAGCAACAAAGGAACACAAACAGACGCCGACGCCGGGTTTAGCATTGACGCCAGCCCAGGCGATGTATTGTTATTCAGCTATGTAGGATATCTGACACGCGAAGTAACTGTAGGCACCAACAGTCAACTTGACATTACACTTCACGAAAATATCAAAGCGCTGGGGGAACTGATAGTCACCGCCCTCGGCATCCAGAAAAAATCCAGGGAACTGCCCTACTCTGCCCAGCAGCTGGGCGGAGACGACGTCTCCCTCGTAAAAGACGCCAATTTTATGAACAGCATCTCCGGCAAAGCAGCCGGCGTATGCATTACCCGCAATGCCTCCGGTATCGGCGGTACTGTCAGGGTGGTATTGCGCGGCAACAAATCCACCCGCGAAAATCAACCCCTGTACATCGTTGACGGTGTTCCTTATGCCAACTACACCCCATCACAGCCACAGGACGTATGGGGCCAGGCCAACAACACCATCGGCGGCGGCGGCCGTGATGGCGGAGACGGCATCTCCAACATCAACCCTGACGATATCGAAAGCATCAGCATCCTCAAAGGCGCCTCCGCCGCGGCCCTGTACGGCAGTCAGGCTGCCAATGGCGTTATTCTCATCACCACCAAAAAAGGCAATGCCGGCAGAAGCCGTATAGACGTGGCTTCCGACTTTACCATCGAAAAGCCCGCACTACTGCCGAAACTCCAATACCGCTACGGACAAACGGAAGCTCCATACGACTCTGTCAACAAACCCAAACCTGGTTCTCTCGGCAGCTGGGGCACACCGGTACAAGTCCCTGATCATGTAAAAGATTTCTACAACAACGGCGCCACCTGGATCAACACCGTTTCCTTTAGTGGTGGCACCGAAACAGCACAAACCTATTTCTCTTATTCCAATACCACTAACAAAGGCATTTTACCCACGAACAAATTCAACCGACATACGATCAATTTCCGCGAGACTCTCCGGCTGCTCAATAATAAGCTGGTAATGGATGCCAACGCTTCCTTCCTGGCACAGTCATCCACCAACCGCCTGTCGTCAGGACTGTACTACAGCCCTATTTCCGGGTTGTATGTCTTCCCGCGCGGCCAGGACTTTAACGCTTATAAAAACCAATTTGAATATTACGATACCACCCGTAACCTTTATATGCAAAACTGGTGGAACATCCGCCGGGATAAAGACTGGATAGGCCAGGATGATCAGCAGAACCCCATGTGGGCATTACAGCGTAACCGCCGGCTGGACAGCCGTTACCGGGGCATGGCTTCCCTATCCCTCAACTACCAGCTCAACAACTGGCTCTCCGTCAAGGGACGCGCCAGTTTCGACAAATCGCTGGACCAGTATGAACTGGAAGCATATGCCGGTACCCAGCGTGTACTCTCAGATTCCAATGGCCGCTATATACTCGAAAAAGAATTTAATACCCAGCTGTATGCCGACCTCATGGTCAATGCCAGCGGAAAAGTAAACCAATGGCTGCACCTCGCCGGTAACGTGGGCGCCAGCATCACCGACCTCAAAGCGCATGAGCGTTCTTTTAACGGCGCCAATCCCAATGCAGAGCCAGGCCTCAATTATCCCAATAAATTCTCGCTGTCCAATATTGCCGAAAAATCACTGGATGCACAGCATACCGTGGAACAGAAACAGTTACAGGCCGTTTTTGGCAACGCCCAGCTGGGCATAAAAAATTTCCTGTTCCTCGATCTTACCGGACGTAATGACTGGTCCAGTACTTTTGCCTTTACCCCTACCCTGCAAAAAGGCTACTTCTATTACTCCGTGGGCCTGTCAGCCATATGGACCGACATGTTTAAAATGCCGAAAGCCATCAACCTGCTACGCACACGTCTCTCCTACGCCAAAGTAGGTAACGATATTGCCAGCTACGCATCCAATCCGGCCCCGTTCACCATGCAGACCACCGCCGGTGTGAGCAGGGTGTTGCTCAACCTCCGCACACCTTATCCGGGTATACACCTTGAGCCGGAAGACAACCGTTCCTTTGAAGCAGGCCTGGAGCTTCACCTTTTCAACAACAGGCTCAATGCGGACATCACCATCTACAAAAACAATAATTACAAACAATACATGGAAGTACCCGCTCCTCCAGGTTCCGGATTCATGACCTATTACCTCAACATGGGCAACATCCAAAACAAAGGACTGGAAGCTTCCATCAGTGTAACGCCGATACAGGAAAAGGGCTTTAGCTGGACCAGCACCATCAACTTTTCCACCAACCGCAATAAGGTATTGCAGTTAAGCAACAACAACATCGCCGGCGCCGACACCAGTAATATGTTCACCCTCACCGATTTTGGCGTGAATATGTTTGGTTCCTTCATACAGGAAGGCGGTTCCTGGGGGGACATCTATTCCAATAAGGAACTGAAACGGAACGAAAAAGGACAGATCATTGTGGATGAAAACGGGAAGCTGTCCACCGTGGGCACATTTAAGAAAGTAGGTAATCCTAACCCTGACTTCCTGCTGGGATGGAACAACAGTGTCTACTACCGCAACTTTACGCTGAGCTTCCTGATAGATGGCCGTTTTGGCGGCAAGGTAATGAGCGTTACCCAGGCCGTGCTGGATTATTACGGTGTAAGCGAGGTGACCGCCAAAGCCCGTGACAACGGCGGCGTGGCCCTCAACACCGCGCTGGCAGACGGCACGCCATATACCGGTAAAATAGATGCCGTTAATTATTACACCATCATCGGTGGCCGCTCCGGCATTGGGGAAATGTATATGTACGACGCCACCAACATCCGGCTGCGGGAACTAAGCCTCAGCTACCTGATGCCGCTGAAATGGAAATGGCTGCGCAGCATGCGGGTAGGTGTTGTTGGAAGGAATCTCTTTTTCTTTACACTCAACGCACCCTTTGACCCCGAAATCTCTATGGGTTCCGGCAATGGTCTGCAGGGTGTGGATGTATTTGGACTGCCGCCCTTACGCAGTATGGGCATCAACCTGAAATTTGGATTTTAAAACTAACGATCATGCTTAAACGGGTCCGTATCACATTGCTGGTTCTTGCCGCCCTTGCACTGGTTAGTGGCTGTACCGGAAAGTTCACCGATATCAACAAAAACCCATATGATTTTACCGAGAGTGACCTGAAAGGTGACTTTCAGCTGCTGGGCGCCCCACTCACGCAGGCCCAGCTGTTCCTGTTGCGCTACAATGATCCGCCGACAGCGCAGCTGCAACAGAACCTGAACTCCGATGTTTTTTCCGGGTATATGATGACGCCTACGCCGTTTGAAGGCAATATCAATAATACCAACTATGCGCTGCTTTATATCTGGAACAACCATCCGTGGAATGAAGCCTATCGCTGGGTGATGAAGCCCTGCGTGTTTACTCAGCAAAAGGCCGGTGACAAGTATCCTGATTTCTACGCGTGGGCAACGATTATGAAGGTAGAGGCCATGCACCGCATCAGTGACATCTTCGGACCTATTATCTACAGTCATTTCGGGGATATCAACAATGAGAACACGTTTGAATACGATTCCCAGCAGGAGGCTTATAATCATTTTTTCCATGACCTGGACACCGCCATCAACCTGCTGACAAATTATGTCAACAGCGGCAGTGCGCAACGTTTCCAGGCCTTCGACCTGGTATACAAAGGCGACTACGTGAAATGGATTAAATTTGCCAACACCCTGCGGTTGCGCCTGGCCATCCGCATCAATGGCGTGGATAAAGATAAAGCGCGGAAAGAAGGGGAAGCTGCCCTGAAACACCCGTTGGGACTGTTGCAGGACGCGAAAGATAATTTTGCCGTAGACATCTCTCCTGTTACGCATCCGCTTAACATCATGTGCTACACCTGGGCCGATTTACGCATGAGCGCGCCCATGGAATCTATTCTCACCGGATACAATGATCCGCGGTTGCCTCATTACTTTGTACATACAGATGAAGGTCCGGATGTATATCGGGGTATCCGTAATGGTATCCGCATTTCTCTGAAAGAACAATATACCGGTTGTTCCAAGCTGGCAAGATTTGAGAACAAGATCCAGTTTATGGCCGCAGCAGAAGCATGGTTCCTCAAAGCAGAAGCATCACTGAACGGATGGGATGGCGCCGGTAGCGCAGCCTTCAACTACGAAAAGGGCGTCAGCACATCGTTCAGCCAATACGGCCTAACTAACTTCAACGACTATCTGAAAAACGACACCAGCAAACCGAGACCTTACGTAGATCCGCTCAACAAGGACAACAACGTGACAGCCGACAGCAAACATCTCAGTACCATTACCATTAAATGGAATGAGGGAGCGTCGCAGGAAGAGAAGCTGGAGCGTATTATCACCCAGAAGTGGATTGCCATGTTCCCCGAGGGAACCGAGGCCTGGAGTGAATTCCGCCGGACCGGTTATCCCAAATTATTCCCTGTCGTGATCAACAACAGTAATAATACCATCAATACGGAGAAGTTCATTCGCCGCCTGCCGTTCCCGCAGATAGAGCAGGTCACCAACCCAAAGGCGCTGTCGCGTGCCAAAAAAATGCTGAAAGGTGAAGACAATGGCGGGACCCAGTTATGGTGGGACACCAAATAATCATTTTGTCATTTTATTATTTTTTTATTTACGAATTGTGGGTTTTCCGCAATTCGTAATTTTTTTTTAACAAACTGTAGTACCATTTCAATTAACATACGACTTCCTTCCTGTAGCGCCTATGATGCGCTCATCCAAATGAAAACATTAGCAAGGTAATTTCATTCAAAATAAAAATTTCATGTAAGAAAAACAGGCACGACAAACTATAACGGAATCAGCACGGTAAAAGCGTGTTGCATCTCCGAAGGGGATACCTGTGCTAATAAACCACGTCAACTTATAAAAAACAAGTGGTAAAGGATGGCTTTCGCCATGCTAACGGGGAGTGTATTTTCCAGGCAGCACGTGACAGCGTATTGTATCAGCAGGCACGCGATACATGATCAAATCTTATCCACAACATTTAAATACCAATTATTAACCAAAAAAAAGGCAAGTATGAAAAAAAACCTACGCCTTATGAAAGTGTGTGCTGTAACGGGAATGGCGCTCACTTCCATATTAGCAGACAATGCATATGCGAAGGCTGCCGGCTATACTTATACGCCCACAGCTTCATTCCGTAGCATTTTACAGGAAAAGGAAATCAGTGGTACCGTGCGTGATACAAAAGGCGCACCATTACCGGGTGTTTCCGTTCAGGTAAAAGGTACTACCAAAGGCGCACAAACCAATGCCAGCGGCCAATATCATCTCAATGCCAAGGCCGGCGACGTATTGGTATTTTCCTCCATCGGCTTCGGTTCACATGAAGCAACAGTTGGCTCCAGCGCCACGCTTGATGTAAGACTGGACGACAACGTAAAAGGATTGAATGAACTGGTAGTAACCGCTCTCGGTGTGAAAAAAGCCGCCAAATCACTCACCTATTCCACACAGCGCCTGGGCAACGAAGAGCTGACTACCGCCAAAGACGCGAACGTCATGAACTCCATCTCCGGTAAAGCTGCTGGTATCACAGTGAGCAGAAGCGGTTCCGGTGTAGGTGGTTCCGTTAAAGTAACCCTTCGTGGTAATAAATCTGCCCAAGGTACCAACCAGCCGTTGTATGTAATAGATGGTATCCCTATGACCAACTACTCCACCCAACAGCCTAACAGCACCTGGGGTGGCGATGGTACTACTACCTTTACACCTGGTCGTGACGGTGGTGACGGTATCTCCAACCTGAACCCTGACGATATCGAAAGCGTATCCGTGCTGAAAGGTGCTTCTGCATCTGCCTTGTATGGTAGCCAGGCTGCCAACGGTGTTATCCTCATCACCACTAAAAAAGGTAAATCAGGTAATGCCAAAGTAGACTTCTCCAGCGGCTTCACCCTGGACAAAGTAGCTTACAAACCAGAGCTGCAGAACTCTTATGGTGCTACACAGGACGGCGCTACCCAAAGCTGGGGAAAGGAGATCAGCAATGCGAAAGACAACGTATCTGATTTCTTCCGTAATGGCAACACCTGGATCAACTCTGTCAACTTCACCGCAGGCAACGAAAAAGCTCAGTCCTATTTCTCCTATGCCAATACCAATGCAAAAGCGGTAATGCCGGGCAATGATCTCAATCGTCATAACTTCTCCTTCCGGGAAACAGCCAAGTTCCTGAACGACAAACTGACCCTGGATGGTAACGTGAACATCATCACACAAAGAACAGATAACGGCCCTGTAACCGGTTTGTACTTCAACCCGCTGACCGGTCTTTATTTGTTCCCAAGAGGCCGTGATCTGTCGCCTTATAAAACTTACATGCAGTTTGACCCTATTCGTCAGATCAACCTTCAGAACTGGCCTTTCAACGAAGACGTACAACAGAACCCTTACTGGATCGTTAACAAAAACAACAGCCAGGCAGTACGTAACAGAACGCTCTTCAATGTCAGCGCCAAATATGATATCACTGACTGGTTATACCTGCAGGCCCGCGGTAACATGGACCGTACCAACGATACTTACGATGGTCAGTTCTACGCGGGTACCAACGCCGTACTGGCCAGCGGCAATGGCCGTTACATCATGAGCGACCTCACTACCACGCAGTACTACGGTGATTTGATCCTGAACCTGAACCGTAACCTCGGTACCAATTTCAAATTGAATGCACTGGTAGGTACCAGCATTAATGATAGCCGTACCAAAGGGATGAGCGCAGACAGCTATCTGGGAGATCTCTATGTAGCTAACAAATTCATCCTGCAAAACATGGCCCCGGGCAGCCTGATCCAGACTGCTCCTGATAACCACAGCCAGCTGCAGGCAGTATTCGGAAACGTGAACCTGTCATTTAAAGACCTGGTATTCCTGGACCTCAGCGGACGTAATGACTGGTCTTCCAACCTGGCGTTCACCCCCAATGGCTCCTACTTTTATCCCTCTGCCGGCCTTTCCTTCATGCTCCATCAACTCTTCAACCTGCCGGAACCTGTTAGCTACGCCAAACTCCGTGGCTCTTATGCGGTAGTAGGTAATTCTGTTCCTTTGTATGTAACCTGGCCGCTGAGCAGGCTGGGACAAGTAGGTGGAACCTTCCAGTTCAACAACCGGGCTCCTTTCACCGACCTGAAACCAGAAAGGACCAAATCACTGGAAATCGGTACAGAATGGCGTCTCCTGAACAACAGGCTGAACTTCGACTTTACCTATTATAAAACCAATACCACTAACCAGTACTTCCAGATTGCCGTACCGCCGGGAACAGGTTATGCTTTCCGCTTTATCAACGGGGGTAATATCCAGAACAGCGGTGTGGAAGTAGTATTGGGCTACAATGTGATCCAGTCCAGCAAATTCACCTGGAACACCACGTTGAACTATTCTCATAACAAAAACGAAGTACTGGAACTGGCAGAAAACATCGACCGGTTTCAACTGACCGATCCAGGTTCCAACACATTCGGCTCTATTATCGAGAAAGGCGGTTCTTACGGCGATATCTTTGGTAAAACGCTGAAAAGAGATGAAAGCGGCCGTGTACTCATCGGTGCCGATGGTACTCCGTTGGTGTCCTCAGGCCTTTCATTTGTTGGCAATCCTAATCCTAAATGGACAGGTGGCTGGAACAACCGTTTCACCTACAACAACTTCACCCTGAGCTTCCTGGTTGACGGTAAATTCGGTGGTAAAGTAATGTCTATGACAGAAGCGGTAATGGACAAATACGGCGTATCTGCCCGTACCGGCGAAGCCCGTAAAGCTGGTGGTGTAACTATCAACGGTTACAATGAAACCACCAAACAGCCTGTTACCAAAGTAGATGCAGACAAATGGTACGGTACTATTGGTGGCCGTGACGGTGTGAGTGGTGAATATATGTACGATGCTACTGTTGTAAGACTGAGAGAGCTGTCTATCGGCTATGCCGTTCCGTCCAAAGCGCTGGGAAATGGTTTTGTAAAAAATATCCGTTTCTCCCTCGTAGGCAGAAACCTGTGGTATATCTCCAAGAAAGCTCCCTATGACCCGGAAATCTCTATGTCCACCGCTAACGGTCTTTCCGGTGTGGATATGTTCGGCTTACCGGCCACCCGCAGCTTCGGCTTTAACCTGAATGTTGGTTTCTAATCATGTTCACCTTTAATTCAACACAGATGAAAAAATTAAGATTCAAACTATATAAGCCGGTGGCCATCATCGCGCTGGCGGCTGGTATCCTGGGCCTTAATGCCTGTACCAAAAACTTCGAGCAATACAACACGGACAATACCGGGTTGACCGAAGAGGAGCTGAAGCCCGACTTCAACAATATCGGTGGTTTTTTCCCACAGATACAGTCTTCCATCTACTTTAACTTTAACAATACCACCGCTGACTATCAGTTGCAGCAAAACCTGATAGGCGACGTATACTCCGGTTATATGATGCCGCCAAACAACTTCCGCGGTAACATCAATAACATGACGTACTCGCTGGTAGACGACTGGAACGGTTCTGCTTTTGCGCTTGCCTATAACAACGTGATGGCGCCTATTTATGAAGTAAGAAGAAGAGGTGCAGCAGTTTCCGCCCCTGAGTTCTGGGCTATTGCACTGATCCTGAAAGTAGAGGCCATGCACCGGGTAACCGATATCTATGGTCCTATTCCTTACAGCAGCTATGGTACTGGTGGTACTACTTCCGCTTATGACAAACAGGAAGATGTATACACCCGTTTCTTTAAAGAGCTGGATACCGCTGTTACTTCGCTGAATACTTATATGACCCAGCATCCCGGCGTATCCCTGTTCTCTAAATTCGATATGCTGTACGGCGGTGACTATAAACAGTGGGTCAAGTTTGCCAACTCCCTGCGTCTGCGCCTGGCGGTCCGTATTTCCGGCGTAGCACCTGCCAAAGCACAGGCCGAAGCTGAAAAAGCACTGAACCCTGCCAATGGCGGTGTAATGGAGATCACCAGAGACAATGCGAACATTTCCGGTTTCGGGTTGAAACACCCGCTGTTTACCATCATCGCTTCGTGGACCGACAATGCCATGAACGCCTCTATGGAGTCCTTCCTGGTAGGGTATAACGATCCGCGCCTGCCGAAGTATTTTGATCATGCCAAGGCTTACCCCGGTACTTACAAAGGAATCCGCATCGGCAGCCTGGTAGAGGCAAAACCTGCCTATAACGGGTACTCCGTTCCAGCTTACGCAGAAAACAAAACCTTTAAAGCCACTACTCCTTTACAGGTGATGACCGCAGCCGAAGTATGGTTCCTCCGTGCAGAAGCAGCCCTCAATGGCTGGAACAATGCCGGCGGTACTCCGGGAGAGCTGTACGAAAAAGGTATGCGTGCTTCCTTCAGCCAGTGGGATGCCGATCCACTTGCAGTAAACAATTATGTAGCGGACAATACCTCCAAACCGATCGATTACGTAGATCCGCGTGCAGCTGCCAATAACCATGCTGCCATGACCAATATCACCATTAAATGGGATGAAGGTGCGGACAAAAAGACTAAACTGGAGCGTATCATCACCCAGAAATGGATTGCCATTTACCCAGAAGGACAGGAAGCCTGGAGCGAATTCCGCAGGACCGGCTATCCTAAACTCTTCCCGGTAGTGAACAATTACAGCAATAACACTATCAATACTGATATACAGATCAGAAGGATCAACTTCCCTGCCGCAGAGTACACTTCCAATAAAGCAGAAGTGTTAAAAGCTATCCAGCTGCTGGGCCCCGGTGCCCAGGATAACGGCGGAGTAAGGCTTTGGTGGGATATTCCTCACTGAGTGTATTTACATACTTATTTTGAATCGCGTGCATAAAAAAAAATGCCGGTCCTATCGAGGACCGGCTTTTTTTTCCCAGGGCTGAAGCCCTGGGCTAAGATCTGATTATGACAATGATATAAAGAGATGAAGCTCCGGGATATGGGCTTTTTAATGTGTACACATTACACATTAAAAAAATTCATTTTCGATGGTACCATCTTTATGTTGCCCCGACTTCTAGTCTGATAACGAAAATAGTTCTGATAACACGTGATGAAAAACATGAAGTACCTATAACTGAAAGTATTTGCGGTTCAATTGCGATTCTGGTGTACAGGGGGCGTACTACGTCATCAACAAACAGACAAACCTATGCCAAAGTCATTGTCGCCCGCACCTATCTGGGACTGTACAAAGCAACTGATTTCGCTTAGCATTCAACTTAGGTCACATGAAAATAATCCGGCCGCTTGCAATCCTGCTTACGGCCGCTTTTTTCAACAAAAACGACATTCATTTTTCATAATTTTCATAGATCAACAGGACATATTAGCAAGTTAAAAAAGCCGCCCCGTTCCCGGGACGGCTTCATTTTTTATGCCTTTGTGCCGATTATTGAAAGAAGCGGTGGAAGAAAAGCAGCTGGTAGTGGATGGAGTTTGCCCAGTAGTTCCAGTCATGCTGTCCCGGCCGTTCTATATAATCATGATCGATTCCTTTTTCCAGCAGTTTCTGATGTAAAGCCCTGTTCACGTCGATGAAAAAATCTTTCACGCCACAGTCAATGATCATGGGGAGGGTGCCCGGCTGAAGTTTATTAAGCTGTCCCATTACCGTATAGGCGGTCCAGTTAGCACCGTCTTTGCCCGGTTCACCCAGCAGCTTTACAATTTCCCAGCTTTTGGGGAACGGTCTGAAATCCACGCCACCGCTGATGCTACCGGCAGCACCAAACATTTCCGGGTGCCGGATAGCCAGGTACAATGCACCATGTCCTCCCATACTGAGCCCAGTGATAGCACGGTGACGCGGATCGGGCAGCGTCTGATAGTGCTGGTCGATGTATGCCGGTATTTCCTTTCCTACGTAAGTTTCAAAGCGCATAGTACTATCGAGGGGACTGTTAAGATACCAGCTCATGAAAGCGCCATCGGGGCATACGATCATGCATTGATAGGTATCCGCCAGTTCCTTGATAGCAGGCACTTTAGTGACCCAGTTGGCATAATTGCCGCTATAGCCGTGCAGTAAATACACCACCGGATAGCGCCGTGTGCCTTCCTTGTAGGAAGCGGGTGTTACCACCACACATTTGTAGCTGCGTTGCATAGCTGCACTGGGAATACTGACCGTATCCACATTGCCCGCGCGAAGCGTTTGCAGGCCGAAAAACAATAGTAAGAGGGTGAGCGTGTGTTTCATCAACGTTATTTATTAAGGGCTTTTTTCATCGGGTTATCGCCGGTAGAAGCGCCTCTCACACCCGCACCATCCTTAAACATTTCAAACCGGGACGGAGCGGCTTCCCTTGGCCAGCTGTTATTGCTTTCATCGATATCAGCTGTTTCGCGGAGCGGGTCCAGCTTCAGCGATACTACCTTTTTATCTTTGGCGAATACCTTGGTCACCTGATTTTCATTTTTACGCCAGATATAAGCAGAGATACGTTCTGTTTCTTTAGTACCGTCGGCGAATGTCCATTCCAGAATGACTGGCATCACCAGTCCGCCTACGTTGGAAAAAGTCACTTCATAGAAGTTCTTTTTGCTGTCATACATTTCTTTTTCCGCTGGTGTCAGGTTGCTGTAGAACTGATCATAAGCGGCTTTGTCTTCCGGCGCCACTTCAAAGCGGTTCCATTTGCTATAGAAGTCCTGCAGACTGGTATCCTGGTCTACTACAAATTTAGTACCGGCGGCTTTATTGCGTTGGCGGGCCACATGGTCCATATTGCGCTCATATTCCGCTTTAGCCTGCTCACTGCTGGCAGCCGGATTTTTGCTGGCGAGGTTATACCATTTTACGTTATCAATGGAGATATCTACCGGTTCAATAGTGTAGAACCAGCCACGCCAGAACCAGTCCAGGTCAACAGCCGAAGCGTCTTCCATCGTACGGAAGAAATCTGGCGGTGTAGGATGTTTAAAGGCCCAGCGGCGGGCATATTCACGGAAAGCGAAGTCGAACAGTTCGCGGCCCATCACCGTTTCACGCAGGATATTGAGCGCTGTAGCAGGTTTAGCATAAGCATTCGGACCAAACTGAATGATATTTTCGGAGTTGGTCATGATAGGCTCCAGCTGATCTTTCGGCATCTTCATATAGTCCACGATCTTATGAGCAGGGCCACGGGAAGAAGGGAAATTGCTGTCCCATTCCTGTTCAGCCATAAACTGGCAGAAAGTGTTGAGGCCTTCATCCATCCAGGACCACTGCCGCTCGTCGGAGTTGACGATCATCGGGAAGAAGTTGTGTCCTACTTCGTGGGTGATCACCCCGATCATACCGTTTTTGGTAGATTCTGAATAGGTACCGTCTTTATCAGCACGACCGTAGTTGAAGCAGATCATCGGGTATTCCATACCGTTGGCCGCTTCTACAGAGATCGCTACCGGGTAAGGATACGGGATGGTATGGCTGGAGTAGGACTTCAGGGTATGCGCCACCACTTTGGTGGAATAGCGGCGATACAGCGGATAAGCTTCCGGGCCATAATAAGACATGGCCATTACCTTGTTGCCTTCGATATTAGTGGCCAGCGCGTCCCATACAAGGCGGCGGGAAGAAACGAGGGCGAAGTCGCGCACGTTCTGTGCTTCATACACCCATGTTTTACGGCTGCCGGCTTTGTTCTGCAAGGCTTTCTTTGCTTCATCGAGCGTTACCACTTCGACAGGCTCTTTACTGCTTTGTGCCTGCTGCCAGCGCTGGTATTGCGCAGGGGAAAGCACTTCTTTATAGTTCTGGCATTCGCCGGTAGCGCCCACGATATGATCGGAAGGCACGGTCAGGCGTACACGGAAATTACCGAAGGTGAGGGCAAATTCCCCTCTGCCGGTGAATTGTTTGTTCTGCCATCCCTGGAAATCGGAATACACCGCCAGCCGGGGATACCATTGGGTGATGGTATACAGGTAGTTTTTATCTTCCGGGAAATATTCATAACCACCGCGGCCACCGGTCACCATACGGTCGGAGAGGTTGTACCACCATTCCACTTTGAAGCGGTACTTCTCGCCCGGCATCAATGTTTTAGGCAGGTCGATACGCATCATGGTCTGGTTGATGGTATAAGGCAGCGCCTTGCCATCCGCATCCGTCACTTTCACGATTTTCACGCCCAGGTCGCCGGTCGGTGGCAGGATACCGCGGATATCCCGCAGGGACATCTTATCGGTTATTTTGCTGCCATCGAAGCTGCGGTTATCACTTTTCGGATCGTGCTCGTTTTCATCCAGCTGCAGCCAGATATACGTCAGCGGGTCCGGTGAATTATTGAAATAGGTGACTGTTTCAGCGCCGGTGAGCCGCTGTTTGTTGTCATCCAGTTCTGCATTGATTTCGTAATCTGCCCGCTGTTGCCAGTATTTGGGCCCGGGCGCACCGGAAGCGGAGCGGTACATATTGGGCGTCTGGAGCATGGTGCCCAGCTGCTCAAAGCGGTTACCGTGGTTAGATCCCGGATTCTGTGCGTGCAGCGTCATCGCTGTACTGCATAAGATACCCAGGAGGTAAAGATTTTTTCTCATAGAGGATTTTACGATTTCAGATTTAGATTTTAGTTATTTCAACAGCTCTCTCACACCCTGGATCACCATCAGGAAGGCAACGCCAAAGGTGGCAGAAGATAAAAACATGTTCCAATCACGACGGCCTACCCGTCCGATGTTGACAATAATGCCGGCTACCAGCATCACCACGGCCACAATCAGGATCTGGCCAAATTCCAGTCCGATATTGAATCCCAGCAGTGGTTTAACGATGTTGGCCTGGCCACCCAACAGGCTTTTCAGGTAGTTGGAAAAACCCAGTCCATGTATCAGCCCGAAAAATAAAGCATAAAAGTAATTGAGCTGCAGGTGTTGCGGTGCTTCATCCCTTCTTAAAATGTTGGAAAATGCTGTAATACAGATGGTTACCGGAATCAGAAACTCCACCAGCGAACTGGATACCCGAATAACGTGTAACACACTCAAAGCCAGCGTAATAGAATGCCCGATGGTAAAGGCGGTCACCAGGACCAGCAACTTTTTCCATTCGTTCACCACATAAATAGCGCTCAGGGCAATCACGAAAAGTATATGATCATAACCTTCCCAGTTGAGAATATGTTGCCACCCCAGTTCAAAATACATCAGATCCATTGCCCTTCTTTTGTCTAAATTTGGTAATTATAGAAAGTAAAAATTAATTTTCCCAAAAAAATTAGTCTAGTGGGGTTATTATTATGTAAATGGTGGACAGTGGCCTGGATGGCCATTCTGCACCCGTTCTATGTGAGTGTTACAGAGATTACGCACAACGCTGCCAAAAAGGAGCTGGAAGTCAGCTGCCGTATTTTCGCCGATGACCTGGAAAATACCCTGAAAACACAATACAAAACATCTTTCGATATCATCAAACCAGCCAACCGGCAACAGGTGGAGAAAATGATCGCCGATTATCTCTCCCAACACCTGCAGATAACCCTCGACGGGAAGAAAGTATCCCTGCGATTCCTGGGCTACAAGATAGAAGAAGATGCCGTCTGGAGCTTCCTCTCCGCTGAAAATATCGCTGCACCGAAGAAAGTGGCCGTGATGAATGATTTGTTATATCAACAACATCCTTCGCAGATCAATATGATACACGTGATCGTAGGCGGGAAAAGACAAAGTACCAAACTGGATAATCCGAAGGCGAGTGCGGTGATGGAGTTTTAAAATTCAAATTATGCCGAACCTTTATATCATATCAGGCTGCAACGGCGCCGGTAAAACGACCGCCAGTTATACCATTCTCCCGGAAATACTGCATTGCCGGGAGTTTGTCAATGCAGACAATATTGCTGCAGGCTTATCCCCGTTTAATCCCGAGAGTGTAGCAGTGGAAGCAGGAAGACTGATGCTGAAAAGAATACACCTCCTCCTGGAAGAGAAGGCTGATTTTGCATTTGAGACAACATTGGCTACGCGGAGTTATCAATCTCTGATAAAAAAAGCGAAGAATGAAGGGTACCAGGTGACTTTGTTGTATTTCTGGCTGAGTTCACCAGAAGTAGCCCGCAAGAGAGTAGATGAAAGAGTAGGAAATGGTGGTCACAATATACCTTCTGATGTAATAACACGCAGATATTATAGAGGAATTCACAACCTCATACATATCTATATTCCAATATGTTACGAGTGGAGTGTTATTAATAGCATGACTACTATCCCAACAACAGTAGCATCTGGTTTTGGAGGTGGTGAAAAATTGATAATAAATTCCGAAATTTGGGATATCATCTTAAAACAAAGCCAATTAAATGACTAGTAAACAAAAAGAATTGCTGACTTTTTCTGAAAAAATTCAGAAAGGTGCGCAGAAAGCAGTCAGGAAACTGGTTGAGATCAGAGCGGCAACCAACAAAGATCTTGTTATTGGCGACAAAGACGGGAATGTAAGTATCGTTCCTGCCAAGGATTTACTATCCTCTATGTAATGGCTGGTTTTCTTCCGCTTTAGGAAGTCGACCGGGTATTTACACCGTCCCTATGTTTTATACACCTTGGCTGATAGCCCATAAATAAGCTTGGTTTAACAATTTATTTCTTAAACGGAATGGCTGTCAGGTGTGATCACCATAGCATATAACATGATTCAAATGACCGAACCTCAAATAAAGGACGCTATACTTAGTTTCTTGTTGGAGAATCCAACTTACAGATATACCTCAATCAAATTCGCAGAGAAGTTTAATCTCTCAGAAGATGAGCTGAAGAAGTATATTTACATTATTAATACCGATCACGGTAATTGGGTTGAGATATTACATGGCGGCTTTGGCTTTAAGTTTACCCTTGCTACAGATTTGAAATTTGTTCCCAATATTACAAAGTTTATCCATGAGGGAGGTTACACAAAATTTGCTGAGAACCAATTATCCGCAATTAAGAAACAGGATAACTTATATGAACTCACCGTCACAAACCTGGAATTATCCAATGCGGCAGCCCATGATGCAAGGTTAAGTGCTAATAAAGCTGAAAATCGTGCAAATATCGCCAATAGGGCAACGATTATCACCACAGTTACAGCCGTAGTAGTGATTATTTGGGAACTTATTAAAACATTAATTCTCAAAAGGTAATAATTTTAAAATAAAGCAAGAAACATGAAAGTATACATCGAGTACGAGGTGAAGGAAACCAATGAAATTATTCAGCCAATTGCAGATCAACTGTTATCAACCACGACAGAACTGATAAAATACAGGGTGATGTGGGGGTTGCGAAAACTGGAAGATGAAATAGAAGAGGAAGGGGGACAAATTATCGTGCATATGAATGGAAGGATTCACACCAAGAGTTTCACCCCCGAGTTGACTGAAAAAATAAAGGTCGCGCTTAAGACTGTATTTGAAAATGATTAATCGAGACGATACGCCCTACCATTATGTAAGATGTTTCAACATACTGACATTTACCTCCTTTGCGAATATACATAACTAGTTACAGATATAAGAAAGAGAACATTCATTTACATATACGATTAGCCCTAGTTTCTTGGCATTGATCTACTGCGCTGCAAACAGGAAAATAAGATGTTTGTCAAAGTTCTTACCACCAACAAAATGGTCAATGGGAAAGTTCTTTTCTCCTTATCTTCGAGAGGCAAAGCAGGATAATGGATACGCATACTTTTTCATTCGACGGCCTCGCAATTCATCACTATAAAAAATATCCCGGCAGACCGGTCATTGTGTTCCTGCACGACTCACTGGGCAGCACGGCGCTATGGCGGGACTTCCCCCAGCAACTGGCGAATGCCACCCAATGTAATGCGCTCATCTACGACCGCCTGGGTTATGGCTTGTCAGCACCCATGCCGGCCGGTGACAGACCAGTCAGCTATATGGAAACGGAAGCAGATACCCTGCATGCTTTACTCACTCACCTGGAAATAGACCAGGTGATACTATTCGGTCACAGTGATGGTGGTTCTATAGCCTTAATTACCGCAGGCAAATACCCGCTGCAGATAAAAGCCGTTATCTGTGAGGCGGCACATATTTTCGTAGAAGAAATAACGTTGAAGGGTATACGCGATGCGATGCACGCTTACCTGACCACTACCCTGCCCCAGCGCCTGCAAAAATACCACGGAGACAAAACGGACACACTTTTCCGCGCATGGACCGAAACATGGACCCGTACCGATTTCAGGGATTGGAATATTGAACATTTTTTACCCGAAATCACCTGCCCGCTGTTGTTTATACAGGGAGAAGCCGATGAGTACGGGACACTCGCACAGGTGGAAAGAACAGTCAGCCAGGTGAGCGGCAAAGCGACGCAGTATATAGTGCCGGGCATCGGACATACGCCACATAAAGAAGCCCCGGCATTGACGCTCGAGGCAGCTAAAAAATTTATTGAAACATTGTAAAATGACAATTATGAAAAGTCCATTTACAGGAGGCAGCACACGATTAGAAAAGAAACCAATGACATTGGAATATCGCCAAGAATCTTTTGATATTACCTATCATTACTATGTTTGTGAAGATACCGGAGAACAATTCACTGATGATAAAATCGATACCTTCAATCAAAATCAGGTTCTCAGCCAATACCAGGCAAAACATGGTCTTGCGACCTCCTAACTCCTATTATCCACAAACTTCACGGGCTTCCTGCTGTTCTCCGGGAACTGCATCCGCATAATATCCTGCTGGTTGCAATACTTCACCTGTGGTATCACCCTCAGTTTAGCCTGCAGATAGGATTTGATCTTGCGGTCCATTTCTTCGGATTCTTCTGTAGGCCAAACGTGCATCAGTATTTCATCGGTGCCGAGCTCGTTGGAGTATACTTCCACTACAAACTCTTTTACTTCTTCCATATCGTTGAGCAGGTCGAACAGCGCTGGCGGGTACAACGTGGTGCCTTTGTATTTGATCATTTGTTTTTTTCTGCCGATAACCGGAGACAGTCGCAGCGTATGTCTTCCGCAGCTGCATGTTTCTTCGTGGTACTGGCAGATGTCGCCGGTTTTATAGCGAAGCAGCGGCATGCCTTCCACGCCCAGCGTGGTGATGGTCACCTCTCCTTCCTGCCCCGGGGCGACGGGCTGGTTGTTTTCATCCAGCAGTTCCACGTAGAGTAATTCAGGATGATGATGCCCGCCCTTACCAGCTTTGCATTCGGTGAAAGCCGTCTGCATTTCAGTGGAGGCATAGGTGGAATACAGCTGGATATTCCACTGCTCTGTGATCTTCTTGCCCAGTACATTGAGCGAGAAATCAGTATTACGGATATTTTCACCGATACAAACTGCTTTACGGACAGATGTTTCGTTGATATTGATATGATGTTCTTTGGCGTAAGCAATCAGTTTCACGATGAAAGAAGGCACACCGACAATAGTCGTTGGTTTGATGCGCTGAATGTTCTCCCACTGCATACTGGGCACGCCCGGGCCTACACGCAGCACGCCGGCGCCCAGTTTGCGGATACCGTTGTAATAAGCCATACCGGCCATAAACTGACGGTCCAGTGTCAGCATCAGCTGGAAAATATCGCTATCGGTACCGTCCGCGCAACAGAAAGAGATGTATTCATTATAGCTGAGGCGTTGCAGATCTTTCTCTGTGAGCGCAATGATCACGGGACGGCCTAAAGTACCGGAGGTAGTGGTATATTCCGCGATATGGCTTTTGTCTACACAAAGAAACTCCCAGTTGTGCTCCTGTAATTCCTGTTTGGTCACCGGAGGGATCTGGCTGAATTCTTCCAGGGAACGGACCTGGTCAGGATGTATATCGTGTTGTTTGAACCATGATCTGTAGAAGGGAGAAAACTCACGCAGATAACCGAGCAGCCTCATGACTTCCTTCTCCTGGAATGCCCTGATAGCGGCTTTTGACTGTAGTTCTATATCGGGAATGTACATATGTTACGATATTCAGCTTTCAAGAATAACCATTGCCACAGCTGCATTTTTTTCATGTGACAATGACACCCATATTTTTTTGACGCCCAGCGAGGTATACCGGGGATTGTCTGTCAGCAGGAACAGTTCCGGTTTTCCGGCTGCATCGTTGCGTATTTCTATTTCATTGAAGTTCACGCCGCCATTGCCCCAACCAGTGCCCAGCGCTTTCAGGAACGCTTCCTTAGCGGCAAAGCGGGCGGCATAACTCTCCTGCGGCGATGCCTGCTGCTCGCAGTAAGCGATCTCCTGTGGTGTAAACACGAGGTCGCGGAAACCGGTACCTTTGGCCAGCCTCTCCGCGATACGCGCTACATCCGTGATATCTGTGCCTATACCAACAATCATTTTTTTGACAGTTTAACCTTGCATTGTTCCAACTGCTTACGGATATGCATCTCCTCTCCTTTGGTAGCTATTACCTTGGTGAGGGCTGTTTCATAGTATTGTTTAGCTTCCGCGAAGTTACCTTTTTTGAAATCGTAATCGCCTGCCAGCACATAGGTATGATAAAACTCCGGATTAGAGGCTACCAGCGCTTTTGTATCGATATCCCTGCCCTCCTGCAGCTGCGCTTTTAATTGACGGTACACTTTGAATGACGTGTATTCGTTGGTCAACAGGAAACTATCAGCGGATACATTCTGCACACTGTCATATACTTCGTGGTCACTGTCGAGGCCGTGCATGCTGAAGATTTTATTCAGGTCATATGCCACAAACTGCCCCAGCTGCCACGGTGCGGCAGATATCCATACCATTCTTTTCTTCGGCTCAAATACGATGGCATGGTGCGCAATGAACTGGTTGATCGCCTTTTCATTACCCAGACCGATATTGGCGCCATGCAGCCCTTTACGGTCACGCAGGATATTGATGGTCTTCTGCACGGTATTGGGGCCGTTCTCTTTCAGCAGCTCATTTAAACGCTCGTAACGATATTCGGAAGCGCTTTCTTTGATCTGTAATTTGTTGGATTCCAGACTGCCAAGCGAATCTCCCTGGAAGTGGTTGGTGCAGGTGATGAAGTTCTTTTTGGGATCGTAGAGGTCCATGCCTTCCGGTGTTTTTTCGATCACTACCGCTTTATTGTCTTCCGCGGAACCGATCAGAAAAGATTCAGACACAAACATCTTCCGTTTTTGTGCGATAGCCCAGGCTTCCTGTATGTTACGGGCATATTGCAGTATTTCCCTTGCCACCAGCGATACAGGCGTAGCGGCGCCGGTAGGCACGTTGGTTTTGGCAGCGTTAATGGTAACGGTCAGGCCTTTATCGTTCATACCAGATACCACACCCGTAAAGCCGCCCCAGGTAACGAACATAAAGTTGTGGCCTTTGTCGGGATGATAAAACACTACCATTTTATCTTCGGCGAACTTATCGCCCATGTAGAAATCGAAGTTGCGGCCGATGATCAGGTTACTGTCAGCGGAGTTGCTGTTCCACGTACCGAAGGAGGTACAGCCTACCAGCATCATGCCTTGCAGGGCATGGCCGATATCGTGCGCGCCGTGGTAGTTCATCAGCCTTTCGTAGTTACTGCCGATAAAATCGTAACCGGCGGCAGCGGAGAAAGATTCTCCATAGATCTCTTCCTTGAATTCTTCCGCCACATGATCACTCAGGTTCCTGTTGAACCAACCGATGAAATATTTCAGGAAATGGAGATAAGAAGTAGAAGGGATCATTTTGCGGATCTGTTCTACAAAAACATCTTCCTGGTGGCGGATCAGTTCACCGGACAGCTTGCCGTTGATCACCCCTCTTTCGAAAGGAGCGCCTTCCACATACATTTCATACAGTCCGCTGTTGCTTTTGCGGAACCAGTTGTTGCCGATCGTCCAGGCGGTACTGTCCAGCGCTTTGCGTTGCAGCTGTAATGCCGATTTATCGGCAATCTTCGGCGGTGTCATGCGACTCACAGACACCAGGTATATGGCCAGCGCGACAAACAACAACAGGATGGCGCCGAAAGTATATAACAACACCCGTCCCAGTCTCCGCCATCCGCTTCTTTTTTTCTTTTCCACTTTTATTTAAGTATTGACTGATTAATTTCTTCTACCAGGAATTCCATTCCCAGTAGTTCGGCTGAAGTGATCACACTACTCATGGTCACTCCTAAAATACCATGCAAGTTCAGGTTTTGCCCGGTAAGATACAAATTAGACAACCGGGTACGGGCTGAAACCATGGTCCGTAGCGGATCTTCACTATCTTTCAGGACGCCGTACATACTGCCGTCGCTGGTACCGATATAATCCCGGTAGGAAAGCGGGGTAGCCACAGAATACGACTGCACACAGTTGCGGAAGCCCGGGAATTTTTTCTCCACCGCCTCAATGAGCTGCTCGGCCTTCTGTACTTTAAAAGCTTCATAGTCAGCGCCCCTGCTGGCTTCCGTTCTTTCGGTATTAAAAGTATGCTGCCAGGGCGCCAACTCTTCATAACGCATATACGTCATTACGGAGAGGCTGTCAGCATAGGTCTCATGCCGGGAGCTGGCAGACACGTATATGGCGTAGGTCTGCGGCCATTGGTCAGGCGTACAATCAATCCCGGCCCAGGCATCATCTGTGGCGTGGTGATAGTAGTTGTGATTAAGGTAGGGAAAGCTGCCAGGTTTCAACACGACGTTGAGCACAAAAGCACCGGTGGAATTCTCCAGTTTCTGCATACGGGTACGATAAGCCCCGCGTATGGCATCGCTTTCTGTGATGGCTGTTGTCTGGGCTGGATGCAGGTTGGAAATAAAATAATCTCCAGTCACTTTTCCTCCGGTTTCCAGCACCAGGTGATCTACACGGTCGCCCTGGCCAACGATCTTCAGCACTTCGGTATTCCGGATTATTTCTCCGCCGTTTTCAGTGATGCACCGGCACAGCAGGCGGGCAATCTGCGAACCGCCATCCACACATTTCCAGGAACTCTGCATATAGCTGTTTAACACCAACGCATGTACGTAAAAGGGCGTTTTATCCCTCACGCCGGCGTATAACAGGTTATTACCCGCCAGCACTTGTTGCAGCCGGTAATTCCCGGTAAAACTTTCGATAACGCTGGCCGCATTCAGTTGCAGCACGCTGCGTTTTTCATCATAGTCGCCCAGCCGCAGGTTATATAACGGAAACTTGCTGCACACCTCAGTGATCTTATCACAATACGCATGCAGGGCGGCTGTTTCTTCGGGAAAATCGGCCGCCAGGGTACGGATGAAATGGTCCCTTCCCTGGGCAATCCGGTATACTTTGTCTTCTGTACCAAAGTTGATATGGTCGAAGCCGTCGGCATCCATGCGTTTCAGCTTCAATTTGTCCATAATACCCAGGTAAGAGAAGATTTTGTGCAGGTTCTCTCCTTCTCCGAGTCCACCGATGTAATGCACACCGGAATCAAAGATGACTTTATCGCGGGAAAAGGTCTGAAGGCAACCACCCGGTTGGCGGTTCTTTTCGTATATGCGTACCTTATAACCATTCCGGCTGAGGATGGCTCCACATACCAGTCCGCCAAGACCACTGCCGATAATGATCACATCATAGTTGTGCATAATTTTTTTGGGGGGATTTTTTAATAACAAATATTACGTTGGATGTATAACGGGTATTGTCTATTTCTTCTGCTACTGCGCCATATTTGCCTACCAGACCACGCACATGCGCAGCTGAAAAGAACGATAATTCCTTGTTCTTCGTCTTATTAAATCCTATTACCCGGGTTGATAAAAATTCAGTAAATCTTGTGCCTTCGTGCCGTTTGGCTTTGTCAGCGTCGCCATCCCTTACCACGATCACACCATCGGGAGTAAGCCTGTTGATGCACTGTTGCAACAGCTGTTCCTGTTCATCGGGTTGCAGGTAATGCAACACATCACTCAGGATGAAGGCATCGTATTTTTCAAACGGTGTATCCGAAATGTCACCGTGGATGAATTGCAGGTTCTGTGGTTTAGCATAACAGTGTGCTGCGGTGGTAATTTTCTCCTCATCATAGTCAATACCGGTGATTTCCCGGCCGGGTGCTGTATACGCCAGCATATAACTCATAAAACCATACCCACAGCCGAGGTCCAGTATGCGGCCTTCTTTCGGCAGCAACTGATGAAACAGTTCATAGTTACGTTCCAGGCTGGTTTTTACTTTCATGTACCATTCCAGCACAGGCCCTTTATAGATGAAGTTGTATTTCAACTGCTCGCGGAAATAAGAAGGTACTTCTATCTCCTGGC
The DNA here is from genome assembly GCF_012927205.1 of Chitinophaga fulva. GTDB lineage: Bacteria > Bacteroidota > Bacteroidia > Chitinophagales > Chitinophagaceae > Chitinophaga > Chitinophaga fulva. The sequence goes on along the minus strand of NZ_JABBGC010000004.1, from coordinate 611,097 downwards.
GCAGGTTTTCATATTCCTGTTTAAAATAACGGCTGATGGATTTCGTACGGGCACTATAGTTATCCCCCCAACTGTGATCGTCCGGTGTAATGCGCGGCAGGTATTTCACCGTCACGTGACCGTCTTTCAGGAGGAAATCACCTTTACTCATCGTATAGGCGGTACCGTGAATAACGATCGGCAGAATATCCAGTCCCAGTTGTTCGGCAATGTAAAAGGCGCCTTTGTGGAAACGCTTGATCACCGGGTCCGGGGAACGGGTGCCCTCGGGATATACCACAATGGAATATCCTTCCGCTACACGTGCTTTCAGTTTCTCAATGGCCCCTTCCGCACCATCGGCTACCGGGTAGTAGTCGGCCAACCGCACCACGGCGCCGAATACCGGCGAACGCCATACCCATTGATTCGTGAGCAGGATCACTTTGGGATGCAGCATGGTAGATACCAGGATATCGAGAAAAGACTGGTGGTTGCTGATGATCACGGCCGGTTTCTTCAACTGCTCATTATCCGGATTGATAATGCGTTTCTTCACGTTGGTCATGATATACAACACACTATGCGTATAGGCAGACAGAATACGGTGGTACAGCAGCTTACCCTTTTCTTTGTTGACCGGATTAAGGCGGATCAGGATGTTGCCCAGCAGCGTCATGATCAGGCAGCCCGTGGTGAAGTACAGGAATGAAAATACAGACAGTATCCACCCTTTGAAGGTCCAGGGCGCATAGCCTTTCTTCACGCGGTTAGTGATCAGCCAGTTGAACAACACGGGTATCATCACCTGGGAAATCAATACCACCGTACCGATACCGATAATAGAGATCAGCGCAATAGATTTCAATGACGGATGCTGGGCGAAAATCAGTACACCCAGTCCCAGAATGGTGGTGATAGCAGAAAGGAAGATAGAGGATTTGAAAGACGACAGCGTTTTCTTGCCGGTTTTGTATTCCTGCAACAGCCCATCCATCATAAATATGCTGTAATCATCTCCCAAACCAAAAATAAAAGTGGACAAGATGATGTTGACAATATTAAACTTGATACCGAACAAGCCCATGATACCCAATATCCACACCCAGCTGAGCGCCATCGGGATAAAGGTGATCAGCGCCAGTTCTATACGGCCGTAAGACAGCAACAGCGCCAGGAATACCAGCATAGAGGTCATCCAGGCGATACTGTTGAATTCATCCCGGATCACTTCCACCAACCGGTTGGCGGCATATTGTTTGTCCAGCACAGTTGTATGCGTATGCTGATCGAGCGCGGCATATACGTCCTTTTTACGCGCGGGGTCTACTTTCAGCAGCGTCACAATAGACGTGCGGCCATTCTTTTCGATGATAAAATCACCCAGGGTACCTTTGCGGAAAGTCTCCAGGTCTTCCCTGGCCATAGGCTGATAAGGCGTATTCAGCAACGCAGCAAACTTATCGAAAGCGGTGGCGCTGAATCCCACTTCAGTGCCGTGGCTACGGAGCCAGGACAGCAGCTGCGCCTGTTTTTCCGGTGTCCAGTAATGTTTCCAGCGTTCAATACGGGCCTGTTGTTCTTTTTCAGACAACAACAGCGTTTGTACGCCAGCGTATTTTTTCACAACTCCTTCCGACTGCAATTGGCTGATGGCAGGCGTCAGTTGTTCCGTGTTCTCCAATGCGGATTCCAGGTTATCACCGTCTGACACCACATACACGGATTGCGCCGTGTAGGCATTGATGTTATTCAGATGTGTTTCCGCCGCCTTCAGTTCCGGCGACATGAAGTTCATCCGCATCATGTCACTTTCGAAAGACACGTTGCGGGCGGTAAAGAAAAACACGATCGTCAACAGGAAAATAGCGCCGACCAGGTATTTATTGCGCTCCGGTTTGAGCGCAGAGAAGCGGTCCAGCCAGTTGTCGTGATGCTCCGCTGGTTTATTGCCGTGTTTGCCCAGCACAATCCAATGCGGTAAGAATATCAGGGAGAACAACGCGGCACCTACCAGGCTGAGTGCGGCAAACAGCCCCACATCGCGCAGCATGGGCGAACCCAAAAACTGCAGGCAGAGAAAACCACCAATGGTGGTGAAACTTCCCAGCGTCATGGGCGTGGCCAGATCAGCGATCACTTCCCGGATATCGTCGGTATGACGGTAATGGTTGAACACATGCAGGGAATAGTTCACCGCAATGCCCAGTACTACCGCGCCGGCGCCCAATGCCATCACGGCAATATGACCTTTGATCAGGTAAATACAAGCCAATGAAAACAGCCCGCCGAAGATCACCGGCAGCATCACTACTACAGGTGCCCGTTTCTTACGGAAAAACAGCGCTATCAGCGCTACCAGCAGCACAATGGTGATGCCCTGCGTGAGCAGCGTGTCCTGGCGCAGCTGCGTGGCATTGCCGGCGGAAACGGCCGTACCACCGAAATAGCTGACGCTCACATCAGGGTATTGGCGGGACAGGCTGTCTTTGATATTATCCAGTCCTGCAAGGAACTTCGCATTGATTTTCGTAGCACCGGGAGGGTTAGCCGGTGTAATAAATATCATGAGATGACGGTGGTCTTTCGTCATCACATAGTTATCGTACAACTCAAAATGATCGTCGTACTGAAGGTGCTGTAATTTTTTGATGCCTATCCAGGAAATGCCTACCGGGTCTGCCTGTATTACCCGTTTCAGTACCAGTCCGGCGGGAGAAATCAGCGTATTGTAGTCATATTGCAGGGAACGTTGCAACTGCTCCGGCGCCAGCAGGCTGTCAATTTTCGTATAGTCGCCCGGCTCCAGGAAAACGGGCAGGTTTTTCTGGATGAGGTCCATCATGCCAATAACCTGTGCATCTTCTGTCTGGCCCTGTATCTGCCGGATGTAAGGCGATAACTGGTTACCTGCGGAGGCTACCAATGAAGCCGCGCAAGCAGTAAGACTATCCGGTACCGGTGCTTTGGTGGTGTCTTTCTGTGACAGTGTCACCACCAGCTTGTCCGCAAATTTGGAATCCTGGAACACCTGTTGCAGTTTATCCAGCTTCTTGTCCTGCGGCAGTATTTTGGTAATATCTTCTTCCAGCCTGATACGTGACGCGAAAAAGCCAACTAACACAAAGCTTACGATGGTGCAACACCATAACGCCAGCTTGTGCCGGTCAAAAAAATTATAGATCGCTACGAAAAGACTGCTCATATGTGACTTAGTTACGAATGGCGAATAACGGATTACGGATGGTGATGTCCATGGTAATACGCAGTTCGCCAGTATTTATTTGTTTTTTCTGAATATGGCCAGTAAGGCATAACTGATAGCCCATGCTGCCAGTCCTGCGGCGATGGCCAGTGTAATGGCGCCGAAAACGTACTGGAGCAGGTTATCCCCTACTGCGGCTATGGAAAAATGTTTATCAAACAACAGATCTTTGGCTGATCTTCCCATCCAGACCTTTCCTGCCAGGAAGCTGAAAAAGATCACAAAGGGAGTTAACGGTGGCGTGCTCACATGAGCGGCAAGGAACACCAGCGCTTTATTGAGCTTCAGTTTAACGGATACCAGGAAGGCCACCAGCAGCTGGAATCCCCATATGGGCACAATGCCCATGAATACGCCGAAACCAATGGCTGCCGCTTTGCGTGCATTGGATTCTTCAGCGTTCAGTATTTCTTCTTTCCACATCTTCTTCCAGTTCTCCTTTTTCAGCATCCACAGCAAAAAGTCTCTTGGTTTGATGTACAGGAAAGTAATCAGTACCAATACGGTATTTAATACGCTGATGCGTGAAAAATCCTGGAACGGGCGGAAGTGAGATATCCGTTCCTCAGCGGGCGGATAGTATACTTTCACTGGTGTCCAGTCAATCTTTACGCCTTTCCAGGCGCTGCGTACCAGCACTTCTATTTCAAATTCATATTTGGTGCACCACCAGCGGGTGCGGCCCATGCGGCGCAGCGGGTACAACCGGTATCCCGATTGTGTGTCCGGCCCTTTCAGCCCAGTTTCCACATAAAACCAGAAATTGGAAAACTTATTGGCAAAACTGTTTTTGCCAGGCATGTTTTCCTGGTTCAGGTTGCGGGCGCCTATTACCAGTGTATCCGGATGTGTATTGATCTTTTCCAGCATACCGGGCAGGTCGGAGGCAAAATGCTGTCCGTCTGCATCCATGGTGATCACGTAATCATAGCCTTGTGTCAGCGCATATTCAAAACCCCGGCGAAGGGCGATGCCTTTACCACGGTTAGGGCTATACGACACTTTATGTACGGCAGGATATTTCCCGAGAATAGTGCTGGTATGATCGGTGGCACCGTCATTCACGACAATCACATGCGATGTATATGACAACGCACCCTTCACCACCTCTTCCAGCGTAGTAGCGTTGTTGTAGGTAGGAATGAGCACCGCCGCGCGATGACGCTCAAAATGTTCGTTATGTGTATTGTTGGCTGTCACTTATTTAAATACTCCCTGAAATTTCATAAATGTGGTGGCTTCCCTTTTCAGGGTGGCGTTCACTTTCCATCCTCCGTTCTCTTCTGCCTTGTAAGTCAGGTTCACATCTACCAGCGGTTGCTGTACCGGATCTATCATATTCAGGAACTTCATCAGACCGGCTTTCTGCAACAATACTTTCTGCTGTACGGCATCTTCCAGTGTTTCGGTGATGATCTGCATCATACATACGCCGGGCACAACTGGTTGTTCAGGAAAGTGGCCACCGAAAATAGGATGCGCCGCATTCAGTTCCAGGGTGAGGGTTACCTGGCCATTTTCATTTACGACGGTTCTTATGTTGTAAAAGTTTCCTTTTAGCATTTTGATATTTTGATATTTTAATATTTCTGTCTTCGCTTCGATCAATTCGTTCGTAATTATCTATGGGTTTTTTGTAGCGAGATATTGAACCGGAAGTTCTGATGCTCGATACGGATGGTGTCTGGCGTACCCTGCGTATAATGCTCCATCCACACTTTCACCACAGGTTTGCGTACGGAAGACTTCTCTATGCGCACCAGCTGTGCGCAGGCGGTATCCGTGATGTAGTAGTTATTGCCTTTGGCTGTAGGCACTACGGTATAACGGTACCGGCTATCCGTTGCCACATGCGCCTGACGAAGGTCCGGCCGCAGCAGCACGAGTTCAAAATCCTGGCGCAGCGTGGTCACGACTGCCTTCTTATTCATCTTGGGCAACAGGTAATGTTTGGTAAAATTCCCCTGTTTATCAAATTCGAAATCAAAAAATTTGAATCCCATCTCGTTGGCAAATACTATCCGGAGGCTGCTGTCGGGCATCTGCTTAAAAAACAACAGTCCGCTCAGGTGATGCTTCAGGATATTGACCTGTGTACTGTACAGCGTGGCATCGAAAGCAGGGCTGAACTGCTGTATGCAGTCCACATTACCTTCAGTGCGCTGCAATCCTTTGTACACGGATGTGCAGCCGGTCAGCAAGGCGACTAACAGTACACTATTTAACCACAAATACCGCATCCGGAATATTCGCATTCACTTGTTTATGTAAAAAACTGATGTTCGTGTCGTCACCGGATGGTTCTGCCATCGTGATGCTCGACACCGTAAAATCTTTTTTGTCCACCACCAGGGTGATCATCTTGAAATAACCAGCCATGGCCTTGTTGACAGGTACCATCTCCAAACGGTAGCTCTGTGCATTTTCAAATGCTTTGGTGGTGAAGTCTGTATTGTCCAACACGGTGCCACGTACACAGTCCACCGTTATTTTATTGATCTGTTCAAACAGTTTGTTGTTTTTGCCAGACACCTTACTTTCCTTCTGGGCATCTTTGATACGGATATCTTTTCCGTTCATGACCATCAGGTAATAGGAAGGCTGTTGATATTCCATACGGACTTTATTTTCCCGCTTGAACCAGAATTTCCCTTTCGAAGTAATTTTATCGGAGAGCATGCTCAGGTTTTTCTCCTGCACAAAATCGCACTGAATACTTTGCATCTGCTGGGCAGCCCTGGCGAATTCCTTTTTAATGGCCGACAGGTCGGTGACCGGTTTAAAGCCCGACTGCGCCTGCAGTTGCAACGACAGCAGGGAGATCACGCATATCATCATCCATTTACACATAAGCTGGCACTTTTAACATTTTATCCATTCTTTCCAGCCGGTACCCTTCCGCTTTGATGGCGCTGATCAGCCGGGGCAGGATACTGGCGGTGATGCTGCAGGTGTCATGCAAGAGGATGACCGCACCGGGATGCAGTTCTGACATGATTTTCTGCAATAATTTATTTTCATCTGTTGCCACGGTGTCCATAGAGCGGATGCTCCAGCCCACGGGCAGATAATTGTTTCTTTTGATGGCCCTTGCCAGGTTAGGATTGGTAACCCCGTATGGCGGGCGGAACAGTCGCGGTTGCAGCCCGGTGGCATTGATGGTCACGGAATCCATCTTTTCCATGTCTTTTCCCATGGTGCTGCTGGTATACATATCGAACCAGAAATCATGCGAATAGGTATGATTACCGATCACATGGCCTTCTGCGTGTATCCGTTGCAGTAAGTGGGTATTGCCCTCGATATTTTTGCCGATGCAAAAGAAAGCGGCTTTCACCTGATGTGCATCGAGGATATCGAGGATCTGCGGTGTGTGCGTGTCCTCCGGTCCGTCGTCGAAGGAGAGCGCCACTACGTTTTCAGTAGTAGGTGCAGCACAGATAGTTTTGATGAAGAAATCGGAGCGGATGTTCATAGCCCCTCTGATGTAGAAAGGCAGCAACAACACCAGCGGCAACACCAGCCACCAGAGCGACAACGGGTACAGGCCGGACAATCTGATGCCCAGCAGTACGGCCACACTTGTGATGATGATGATATTTGCGGTCCGGCTATTCAACATGGGAGAGCAAAATCAGGGAGTGATGTGTACCCTGATGATGGTTATACAATAATATTTTTTTGATGCTGCGGGGCGCTTTGCCGTAGAACATAGCCACATCGGGCACTGCCTGGTCAGCCAGGATACCGTTGGCCAGCCACATGCCGAAACCGGCAGCAGTCGGGTATTCGCCGCAGAGGTGTTTGAAGCTCGCTTCCGGATGTTCGGGAAACAGCGCTTCCACTACTTCTTCATAGATGTCATCCTGGTCAATGTCGCCGTTTCTGCCGGTGACAAGGAGGTCAATATCGTTGGGGGTACAGGCGTTGTCTTCGAGAAACTTCATGATATGGCCGATCACCTCTCCTTCCCACATCGGTTTGTAGAGGGTGCTGATACCGGTCAGTTCAGCCGCGGTATGTTCTCCCGGTTTGGTGCCGAGGGTGAAAAAAGCAGCGCCTTCTCCGGCAATAGTGCCACGGGTAGGACTTTTCAGCAGCTCCATGGTTTTCACCGGTTCTTTTTTATACAGCCCGAAGCGGGACAGTATCTGGTAGCTGTGCTGGGTAAGCTCATCCAGTCCGCCGACCAGTATATTTTGCGCATTGCCTTCGCGCAGCATCATCACGGTGTCCAGCAGGGCATTTTCAAAAGAGAAGCCCCGGTGCACAAAGGTGTTGTTATAGCCGTTGCAGCCCAGCAGCAGCGCTATCTGTCCGCCTACTGTATTGTGTGTGCTCTGGATAAAGGCAGTAGGCGTTAGCATTTCTTCCTGCTGATTCACCATTTTGGTCAGGAACACGCCGGTATCATCGAGGCAACCGTAAGCGGTGCCGGTCACGATAGCATCAGGCTGCGCGATGCCGGCAGCCTGCAGGCTGAGGTTGGCGGCGCCAACGCCCATTTTTACCACACGGCTCATGCGGCGGATCTGTTTTACATCGATCCACTGTTTGTAGTCCGGGTCTACCGTTGCCAGCCTTACCTGCTCGTATTCGTGCAGACGGGCCAGCAAAGGTCCTCCTGCCGCAGTTTCCTGCGGAGAAATACAACCGGTGCCGTTTATATAGATCGTCAACATACTCTCATTTAATCACTAAAAGCTGGAAAAAACCAGGCTGGAACAGTTACCACCAAAACCGAAGGAGTTAGACATCACATGGCGGAGGTCATTGCCTTCAGACCAGGCGGTGGCCGGTGTAAACGGCAGTTCCTTCATCTGGTGTTCAAAACGTGCGTTAGGATAGATAATCCCCTCTTTCACGGAGATAGCCGATAATACCGCTTCAATACCGCCACTGGCGCCCAGTGTGTGCCCGGTGAATGATTTGGTGGAGCTCATGGCCGGGAAATGCGGCGCAAAGAGGCGGTTGATGGCAATACCTTCCGATACATCGTTGTTACCGGTACCAGTACCATGCAGGTTGATATACCCGATCTGCTGCGGTTGCAGGCCGCTCATGTCCAGTGCGCCTTTCATCGCCAGATAGTTACCGGTACCATCGGGCGAAGAAGCCGTCTGGTGATAGGCATCATTGGCATTGGCGAAGCCGCTGAGGCGGCACCAGGGCTGCAACTGGGCAGCCAGGCTGTCGGACACCAGCACCACATAACCGGCGCCTTCACCCAGATTAAGCCCGGTGCGGGTTTCATCGAAAGGGCGACAGGGCTGCTGGTCAAGGATCATGAGGGTATTAAAACCGTTGAGCGTAAAACGGGTCAACGCGTCTGTACCACCGGCAATCACCACGTCCACGATATTGTTGCGTATCAGCCGGTAGCCGTACATCAGCGCGTTAGCGCCGGAAGAACAGGCTGTGCTGATGGTAGACACATGATGCCGGATGCCCATGGCATCGGCCACTATTTCGGTAACACTGCCGCATTCATGGTGCATCACCTGCTGCAGACGGCCTTTACGGTTGTCTGCCAGATATTCCGCGAAAAAGTCTTCCGTTTTGTCCATACCGCCTACCGTATTGCCGGACACAAATCCGACGCGGTAGCGGGAGATATCGTCCAGTCCGGACGATTGCCACGCTTCCCTGGCAGCGATCAGGCTGAGCAGGGCCGTGCGGCTGATATTCTCCGGTAATCCGGCCATATCCGCCAGCGTATCGTTATCTGCTTTCACCTCCGCCACCGGGAAAGTGTTACGGTGCACAGATGACAGGTATTTCATGGCACCCATGCCCGGTTCCATCTCACGGAAAGCCCGCAGGCATTCCCGTAAGTTCAGACCAATGCCGCTGATGACGCCGCCACCTGCTATCCACACCTTTTCACTCATGCTTTGGCTGTTTGTTGAGCAACAATAAATTCCGCCATGGAACGGATGGAGTAAAACACCTCCGGTCCCTGTTCAGGGTTGGCAATACGGATGTTATAGTGCTGTTGCAGCAATACGATCAGTTCCAGCGCATCGATAGAATCGAGACCCAGCCCTTCTTTAAACAACGGTTCATCGTTGCCGATGCTTTCCGGTGTTACTTCCTGCAAATTCAATTGTTCGATGATCTGTTTTTTCAGATCTGCCATCAGCTGTTCCATTACGATGTTGATATTTTGTTATGTTGATATTTCGTTATTTGAATAAAGTTCGTTCAGCGCCTCGGCTGTCACCGGTCTGGCCATTCCCCGCGGCGTTTTCTCCAGCAGGAACAGGGCCACTTCGTAATCGTCTCCCATCACTTCCACCCAACCACACAGGCAGGCCTGTAGCGGCGTGGTGGCGAGCAGCTGCACAGGGTAACTGCTCATCAGCTCCGCATCGAAGTTTTCAGACACGAAGAAGATATTCTCTCCTTTAAAACCATGCCGGATGCAGATTTCACCCATCACAATGTTGGGAAGGGTGTATACGAAAAGGGCCGGACTGGCAATATCCTTCACGGTGGCATAGTAGCGGATGTCTGTATCCAGGCTGCCACTGCGGTTAGACAACACCATGCCCACTGTTTCAGGCGGCAGCGCCTGCACGGGAGCATGTTTCAGCAGCACTTCTGCTGCCAGCCATCCCAGTTTGCTGAGGGCATCCATTTTATGGAATTTGGGATACTGCCCGGAAAACCGGTCATATCCCGCCCGCAGCCATTCCTGTAAGTCCATGCTCCGGTCTGCTTCCCACAGCAATGCTCCGTTTAACCGGATACCGTGATGCCGTATGATACAACTTCCTGTAATATATGCTTCCGCGCTATTCAATCTCTGAACTGCTTTTTAATTTTTCTGTTAATTCTATGGTCCGGGCCAGGCGTTTCAGCGCCGTATCGTGGTTTTTCACAAACGGGTTGCTCATATCCCAAACATATCCTGCCAATACGGAACAGATCTGTCCTTTGATCACCGGGTCTGCGTCTTTCTTAAAGAAGATGGTGTCCAACGTGCCTTCGTACCATGCCATTACATAGGAACGGAAGGTGTTTACCCCCTGCAGGGTGGGTTCCATATATTCTTTTTCCCAGTCCACCTCTTCTCCGCGCAGCTTTTTGATCACCAGTTTGGCAGCCGTCTGGCTGGAAACGCAGGCCAAAGTTACGCCAGAAGAGAAAATCGGGTCCAAAAATTCTGTCACGTTGCCGGTCAGCACAAAACCATCTCCATAAAACTTATCCGTGGTGGCAGACCAGGACTGGAGCACTCTCGGCTCAAATACCAGTTCCACGTCGCGGAAACGTTCGCGGGTATATGGTTCTGCTTCCAGCAGGGCACGGTATACTTCCTCGTCGGTACCGGGATATTGTGCAAAAAATTCAGGATCGCCCACGAAACCGAGGGAGGTAACACCGGTGGAGAACGGGATAATCCATATCCACACACCTTTTTTGTGTACCACCGCCGTGATACGGTTAGGCTCATCGGCCATGGAGCGGCGCACGTCTACCGTGTGGGAAAACAGCGCTTTACGTGGCTGAAGGTTGGAATTTTTTTCCAGGTTGAACAAACGGGGGATAACCCGGCCGTAACCGCTGCCATCCACAATAAAGCGGGCTTCAATGGTGGATTTGTTACCGTCTTTGTCTTCTATGGTGGTCACTGAATCAGAGCCGTTAAAGCGTATATCCGTTACCGTAGTTTCGTAAGAAACCGGTACGCCCATACTTTCTACGGTATCTGCCAGTGTTTTATCGAAATCAGCTCTTGTCACCTGCCAGGTCCAGGTCCAGCCCGGTGTGTACTGCTCTTTGAAAGTAAAGTCACAGAGGGCATCGCCTTTTACAAACTTGGCACCGAATTTCTCCTGAAAACCTTTGGCTTTAATGGCATCAATGAAACCAGCTTCGTTCAAAGCGTCCATACTGCGGGGCAGCAGGCTCTCCCCAATCACGAAGCGGGGGAATTTCATCTTTTCAACGATTTTCACCTTGTAACCTGCCTGGTGGATAATAGACGCCGCTACTGTACCGGCAGGTCCCGCACCTATCACTAAAACATCTACTTGTTCAGTTTTCATACGGTAAAATTTAATTTGTTCATTTTTTTATTTGGTTATTTTTTTATTGCCGGTGTCTCGTTCACTAGTCCATTCAACAACCTAACACCAATAATCAAATACCCAAATAATCAAATAGCTAAATAATCAGGGTTTTTTAACTTTTAACAGGGTGTAATTGAGCCCCATCTTGTCATTCTCTTCTGCTACCACCAGTCCCGCATCGGTAATGCACTGGAAGAAGTCATCTGTGTGGTACATCTGGCTGTTACCATTCGCCATCGCGGTGAAATACAAGGAGGTCTGCTGGAGGCAGAAAGCGGCTGACTTAAACTGCTGGCGGTTCCAGAATGGCTCCAGGATGTAGATGGTGCCGTTGTCGTTGAGTGCTTCACGGCAACGGGAAAGGATGGACACGATTTCAGCTTCGGAGAAGCAGTCGAGGAACTGGCTCATCCAGATGGCATCAAATCCTTTAGGGAACGGGATGTCCTCATGCAGGATGTTAGCGATATGGAAATGTACACGGTCCGCCACGCCGGCATCTTTCATTTTCTGCTGGGCAATGTTGGCCTGACCGGGGATATCGAAGATGGTCACTTCCACTTCAGGATCTTTGGCGGTGCACGCCAGCGCCCATTTACCGGTATTACCGCCGATATCGAGCAGGCGTTTGGGTTTGTTTTCAAAAACGATATCCAGTGCGCCCGGTGTGGCGAGATCGGAGTAGTAATGGTCAAAGTCGAACCAGCTCTTGCCTACTGCTGGTGGCAGGAGCGACAGGCCGGGGTAGATGGTGTCCCAGGGGCCCAGTTCTTTCAGGCCTTCCGGTTTACCATTGCGGAGACTGTCTTCCAGGTGGTACATGCCTTTGTAGCAGATATCCTGCGTAAAATCCATGTTGATACGGGTGAGCTGATCATGGAGGATAAAATATCCTGTTTTGGTCAGCGTATATTTTTTATCGTTCACGATCACCAGTTCCATACCCAAACCGGCTTCCAGCAATACTCTCACTGCGTAGCGGTTCATATTGGTTTTTTCCATTATCTCCTCAATGGTGATGCCCGCAGATCCACTGTCACTCACTGCTTTCAGAATGCCCATGTCGCGCAGAGCCCTCGTAGCCTGGAAAGCTATCGGAGCGAAGGCCAGCCACAATGCTGCTTCTTTTGCCTGTAATGCTGTTTTCGTTTCCTTGTTAAACATAAATCGACTTTAGAGAATGGCGACTAAGAAGACTGTTCCTGGTCCGCCGTTACTTTTTACTGAATATCATGGCTGCGTTGCAACCGCCGAAGCCGGACACTGTTTTGAGGAAGTGGCGGGACGGTTGTTGGCGCAGGGTATTGCTAACGTTGACAGGCATACTGACACCGGGTGTTTCGTATCCTTTGGTGGGCAGTATAACGCCGGTTTTCATGGCTTTTACACTGATAATGGCTTCCACCAGCCCGGCGGCGCCGAGGGTGTGGCCATAGTAGCCTTTGAGGCTGTTGACCGGCACTGCTGCCAGTCCTGCGTGATGCAGGGCTTTAGCTTCCATCTCATCGTTGTACAGCGTGGCGGTGCCATGTGCTGATACAAACCCGATATCTTCCGGTTGAAGGCCGCTGCCTTTGAGGGCCAGTTGCATGGCAGCAGCCAGCTCCAGGCCGGTGCGGGAAGGGCCGGAAATATGATTCGCGTCGTTGCTGATAGCGCCGGCGCCGAGTACAATTGTTGCGTTGTGAGGGTCTTTGCTGAGGACCATGGTAGCGGCAGCCTCTCCCAGCGATACGCCGGTACGGTTGGCATCGAAAGGTCGGCAGGGTACTGCACTCACCGCCTGAAATGATTGGAAACCGGACAATACAAAACGGGTGAGCACATCGGCGCCCGTTACCACTACGTGATCAAATTTACCGGAGGCTATCAGGCGCTGACCGGTTAAAATGGCCACCAGTCCGGATATGCAGGCACTGCTGATCACCATCGGCGTATTGACGGCGCCCAGGCGTGCTGCTATTTTACGCGCCGTAGCGGCAGGCTGCAACTGCTCGGGCGAAGGAACCACTCCTTCCTCCTGCTGCTCCAGCAGTTCAATATTTCCTTTCGTGGTGGAAATAATCAGTCCTGTGCGGGGATCAGACAGGCGTACGGCTGTATGCGACAACGCTTCCGTAACGGAAGCGATCACCAGCTGTTCAAATTTCGTATAGTCTTCGATGTTAAGTCCATGTATGGCTTTCTCCAACATATCATGTGGCATCATAGCGCCATGGAAGGGTGCAGGGCCATAGTCTTCACGGTCCTGTAAACGGATGCCGCTGTTGCCCCGGATGACCTGTTCAAAATTTTCATCCGTATTCACGCCCAGCGGCCCAACAATATTATCTGCAACTACAAAGACCATCATCCATTATCTAAAGGTGGTTATACAAGTGTCTTTTTTTCCAATCGTTAAAAAAAGCCGGTGTGGTCAGTTGCAGCAGCTCGGTGTCTTTGTCCAGGAAAACCTGTACAGTGGAGCCTTTAGCGATGATTTCGCCGGTAACAGGATTGGAAAGCACATAGTTAAATCTGATCTTTGCCGCGAGGTCGTCTACGAAGGTGGTTTCCACCTTTACGCGATCGCCATAGCGCAGCGGGCGTTTATAGTCGCACTGTATATTCACCACCGGCGCTGTAAATCCGGCATTAAAAATATCCAGGTAACGTAAAGCATACTTTTCACCGAAAGCCTCCCTTCCGTCTTCAAAATACCTTACATAGTGGCCATGCCAGACTATGCTCAGTGAATCCACTTCATTAAACTTCACCGGAAATTCGGTGCATTCGGTTATTGAATCCATACAATTTTGTCATTTGGTTATTTGGAAATCTGATCATTTAGGGAACCTTTTAAAATGATCAAATTCCCAAATAACAAAATATCCAAATGGTTTATCCTTTCTTCTTCGGTGCTTTTTTGGCTTTTTCTTCTTTAGCCACCACCGTTTTAGTTTCTTTTTTAGGTGCTACCGGAACTTCTTCTACAGGATCTTTCGCATCAGCATATTTTTCTTTCAGCTTTTTGTAGTCGATATGCTCCAGTACTTTGTGTACGGTGTAAGCCCAGTAATTGCGGAAACCGAAGCCCTGCGCTTTGCCGGTCATGCGTTCTGTCATCAGCACGTTGCGGGAGCCCATGTCCACTACCGTTACATACATGGCAGCTTCTTTTTCTGTTTTGCTCATGGCTTCCATAACAAACAGTACACCAATACCTTTTTTGTCGCCGAATTTGTAGCCTTTCACCAGTTTGGTGATATCTTCCGGCTTCAGCCGGCTGTAGTCAGCCTCATTTTCTGACTTCATTTTGTCAACATTGACATCGGCGTTTCTTGCGTTGGTTTCGCTGAGATCGAATTGCACGCTGGAACGATGGAAAGCACCTTTCACATCGTATTTTTTAGGCTCATTTCTGATCACGTCATTGATACCGGTGAAATGGCGGTTGACATCGCTGGCGGCAGCGTCACCGAGGAGGCGTGCCTGTGTGAAATCAACGCCCAGCCAGGTAAAGGAAGAATCAGTGTTTTCCAGAAAGTTTTTCAGTTTCTGGGCCTGCGTAGCACTGATGAAGCAGCTACAGATAAGAATGGTCAGGGTAAAAACTTTACGGATAATCATAACTTATTTATTAAGCGGGTTGATGAAAATTTTCATTTCACACTGTGCCATCACTCTGCCATCATACATTACTTTTCCGGTTACCATGGTAGCGTTGAATACTTCGCCACCAATTTCCGTGGTGGTTTCGATGGTTTGTCCGGCGGGTGGCAGTTCCAATATCTCGAGGTTATTTACTGCGCCGATAAAGCCCAAGGGAACGGGACTTTTTTCCTGTTTGGCGATGTAGCCAATACGGGCGGCGGCAGTTTGGGCTATATTTTCCATAAGGCCGGGAGGCATGAGCACTCCGTTTTCCACAAACACGTTATCGGGTGCAATATGCAGGGCGGTACGGGTTTTCGGACCGTCCACTTCCAGGATGCCACTGATCATGACAATCGGCGTGCGCTGGGGAATATAAGCGGTAATATCGTCTGAATGAATAAACATCTGCACAAGTTATTATTTATAGACAAAACACGAAATAAATCGAATTATTCGACATTATTGCGCGTAAAAACACGGATTATTCCCAAAAATCATAATAATTGAACCACTGTTCCGGGTAACGGCGGATCTTTTCTTCCAGCAGGGCGGTAAAATCGGCCACGGCTGTTTCCACGCCTTGTTGTCTGCGCCCATGGTAGGAACGGGGCTCGGTGGCGTAAAAATGATAATGGGTGGCCGTTTCCTTGAAGGCAAACACCACGCATACGGGTACCCGGAAAGTGGCGGCCAACAGGAAAGGACCCATAGGAAAACGGGCATCATGGCCCAGCAGCGGGGCGGTCACCGTTTTATTGCCTGGCAGAAAACGGTCGGCATGCATACACACCAGCTCCTGATTGCTCAGGGCTTCGTTGATGGCGTAGATATGTGACAAATCATCTTTTATCACGATGATATTCACGTTCCGGTCGCCGGTCACGGAAGAAAGATATTCCTTGATACGCTGATGCTCTCCATCAAACATGACAATATTAATACGGGTCTGCAACCGTTTAAACAGGTGCCCGGCCACTTCCCAGTTGCCCAGGTGGGCGCTCAGCATAATTCCGCCACGACCTCCGGTCACCATCTCGCGCAGATGATGTTCCCCGTCAAAATCGAATGAAAACTTGTTGGCCATATCAGCCATGACAACGATCTTATCGATCAGCGTCTGGCCAAATATATAATAGTTACGATACAGGCTGCGTAATGACTTCCACGTGCCGTAACCTATTTTGGTATGAAAGTATTGATAGATGGGTTTGGAAGAGCTCCAGGAAAATAAAAAGTAATAAAAAGCGACAAATCTCAACAGAAAATAAGCAGGGTAAACACCTCCATATCGTAATATGAAAATAAAAATACTGTAACCCAGCTTATTTCCTTTCGACTTTCCCTGCCAGGAAGGCATTATACCAGTTCTTTTTGTTGAACACGCGCCGTTACATAATCGTAGAAGTCCTGGAAGGTAACGATAGACTGAAAGTCTTCCGGTTTAACTTTAAAACCGAAATTATCTTCTATCACTACTACCATGTCAATATAATCCAGGCTGTCCAGGTCCAGCGTAGATTTGAGGTTGGCTTCAGGTTTAATGTCAGTGGGGTTCGCTTCAAACTCCTCCACCAGAAACTTGTTCGTAACAGTTATTATTTCCTTGATATCCATAAAATGTGCGAATCAGATATAGGTCGTTTTAAAATAATTTATAGCGGTTAATCTTACCCAATCCTGATTTTATCCTCCAAAGTTAAAAAACATTTACATACCCTCCCATTTTCTGACGATGAGAGACGAGTTGGTCCCCCCAAAGCCGAAAGAGTTGGACAAAAATATATTAAATTTTTTATCAATTGTGTTTGTGGCAATATTCAGTTTGGCAGCATCTCCGTCCGGATTTTCCAGATTGATATTGGGGGCGATAAAATCGTTCTGCATCATGAGCATAGAGTAAACGATTTCGCTGGCGCCGGCCATCCAGCATTCGTGGCCGGTCATGGACTTGGTAGAGCTGACGTATGGATTGGAGGCGCCAAACACTTCGTAGATGGCACTGGCCTCGCTGGCATCGCCGGCGGGCGTGGAAGTCGCGTGTGCGTTGATATATTCGATATCCGCTGCTTTCAGGCCGGCATCCTGCAGTGCGATTTGCAGGGAACGTACGGGTCCGTCCACAGTAGGATTGGAGATATGGCTGCCATTGGAAGAGAATCCGTAGCCCAGTACTTCGCCGAGGATGGTAGCGCCTCTGCGTTGGGCGGATTCGAGGCTTTCGAGGATAACGGTAGCTGCGCCGCCGCTGGGCACCAGGCCATCGCGGTCGCGGTCAAAAGGCCGGGAAGCCCGGGCCGGGTCATTTTCGCGGACGGAGAACGCGGCGATGGCGTCGAAATTCCCCATGGCATATACGTTCACTTCCTGTGCGCCGCCACAGATCACAGCATCCTGCATACCGTTGCGGATAAACATATACCCGAGGCCGATAGCATGGGAGCCGCTGGCACAGGCCGCGCTCACGGTGAAGTTCACGCCCCGCAGCTTAAAAATAGTGGCCAGGTTCATGTTCACAGTGGAGTTCATGGTCTGGAACACGGAGCCGGAGCCTACCAGCATGGTGTCCTTTTTCTCCCGCATGATGTCTGTAGCCTCCACCACCGGTTTGGCCGAGCTGTCGTTGCCGTACAACAAGCCTACCGGGGTTTTGTCAATATAATCCTGGTCCATTCCCGCCTGGGCAAGTGCCTCACGGGTGGCCATATACGCAAATTCTGCCTGTTCGGGCATCATCAGCCTCGACCGGCGGTCCAGCAGCCCTTTCAGTTCGGGGCGCGTTATATGACCGGTCAGGCCGGAACGGTAGCCGAATACCTTACGCTCCGGGTCCAGTACAATGCCGGATTTGCCCTTATACAATGAATCCCTTACCTCCTGCATATCTTTACCAATGCAGGAGTAGATTCCCATTCCAGTGATCACTACTCGGTTCATGTACAAACTGCTTTTAAGTATGGAGACCTCCGTTGATATTCAACACTTCTCCTGTGATATAGCCAGCTGCTTTGGATGTGAGGAACGCTACGGCTTCGGCCACTTCTTCGGGCGTACCGAAGCGGTTCATGGGCACCTGCGCGGCCAGTTCCTTTTCATTCAGTTCTGCGGTCATATCTGTTTTGATGAAACCTGGCGCGATGGCATTCACGGTAACGCCCCGCTTGGCCACTTCCTGCGCCAGCGCTTTGGTAGCGCCAATTACGCCCGCTTTGGCGGCGGAGTAGTTGGTCTGTCCCGGAAGCCCTTTAATGCCAGATAATGATACCATATTGATGATACGGCCATAACGCTTCAGCAGCATCGTATTCAGCACCTGTTTGGTCACGTGGTAGAAACCATTCAGGCTGATATTCAACACATTGCTCCATTGCGCCTCGCTCATCCAGAACATCAGGGAATCTTCCCGGATACCGGCGTTATTCACGAGGACCTCAATGGTATGCTGATCTTTATTTTGCTCTACCCATCCGCCCAGTACGTTTTGTACTTCGGCGGCATCACCTACGTTGAACTGCAACAGCTCTCCGCTGCTGCCTTTTGCCTTTACCGCTTCCAGGGTGTCCTGGGCGGCGGCTTCATTGCCTTTATAATTGATCAGGACATGATATCCCAATTCAGCCATTTTAATACATACTGCCCTGCCAATACCGCGAGAGCCTCCTGTAATTAAGGCACACTTCATGAATTTACGAATTACGAATTACGAATTACGGGCTCACCGTATTTACTTCCCGCTGTTACCGGGAAATCAGAACATTTTTACCGGCTCATTACACAACAGGTACTCCTTAATCTTGCCGAGGTTCTTATACATCGGGCTGTCCTCAATAAATTTAGGATAAATTGCCCTCACTTCCTGGTATACCTTACGGGAGAAACCAGCCAGCCTGTCCTGGCATTGCAGGTAATCTACCGCCTGCATGATGGTCAGCGTGTGAATGGCCAGCACCTCGAATGTGTTGGCGATCACTTTATTGGCCATCAGCGCTGAGTTACAGCCCATGCTCACAATGTCCTGGTTATCGTTGTTATTCGGAATGCTGTGCACATACATCGGGAAAGACAGCGTTTGGTTTTCCGCTACGGTGGAGGTGGCGGTAAACTGTGCGCCCTGCATGCCAAAGTTGAAGCCCAGTTTACCGAGGTTCATAAACGGCGGGAACTTGTGGTTCAGCTTTTCGTTCAGCAGGTAATTGAGCTGCCGCTCTGCCAGCATCGATAAACGGGTGGTGGCAATTTTCAGCTTGTCCATCTCCAATGAGATATAATCGCCGTGGAAGTTGCCGCCATGGAACACGTTTTCCAGTTCGTGGTCCACTACCGGGTTATCGCTCACGGAATTGAGCTCATGTATCACTACTTTCTCTGCCTGTATGAGGGTATCATATACGGGGCCCAGGATCTGGGGCACGCAACGCAGGGAATAGTATTCCTGTACTTTATCTTTAAAGATCTCTTCTTCCAGTTCTTTGTAGAGGTGGTCCGGACGGTGGCGTACCATGCTGCTGCCCTGGAGCACTTCGCGCATTTTAGCGGCCACGGTGTTCTGGCCAACGTGCATTTTCACCGCATTCAGCTCGGCTGACAGGTGATCGTCGAATGCTTCCACAATTTCGTTGATCATGGCGGAGAGGGTTACGGCCCATCCCAGCAGCTGCCTGGCCTGTATCAGGTTAACGAGGCCAGCGCCTGTCATCGCGGAGGTACCGTTGATGATGGCCAGTCCTTCACGCACGTGAATGCCTATTGGTTTTAATCCCAGGCGGGCAAAGACTTCCGCCGTAGGTTGCATTTTATCTTCATACCATACTTCTCCTTCACCGATCAGTACCAGCGCCAGATGGGCCAGCTGTACGAGGTCGCCACTGGCGCCCACGCCGCCGTGCTCAAACACACAGGGATATACGTTTTTGTTGATCAGGTCTTTCAGCAGGATGGTCACTTCCGGGTGAATACCGGAATGTGCCTGCATAAAGCTGCTCAACCGCGCTATCATCAGGGCTTTGGTGATCACAGGAGAAAGCGGTTTGCCCGCGCCGGTGCTGTGGCTGCGGATCAGGTTATATTGCAGCTGAAAAGTATCACTGTCGCTGATACGATATTGGGCCATTGGTCCAAAACCGGTGTTGATACCATAGATCAGCTTTTTGGCAGAAAATTTCTGCAGAAACAAAAAGCTGGCTTCCACCTGCTGTAATGCCGCTGCGTCCAGGCTCAGCTCTTCGCCGGCGTAAAGCACTCTGTACACCTCATCGAGGGTCAGCGACTTACTTCCTAATACAACCATTTTATATTATATTATTTATTTATTTATGTGAAAAAGTGCTCAAAAATAGTACAAAGATGGATTTAATCAAATAAATCCACCCGGACATTCACGAATTACGGGTAAGTACGCATGCGGCAAGTACTTGCTTTGGGGGATGGTAGGTTTTACTCTTCTTCAGTTTGCACAGGCGGTGTCACCAGTACCTTATCTATACGGTGAGCGTCCATATCCACAATTTCAAATTCAAACCCGCGCCACAGGAACTTCTCCCCTGTTTTGGGAATATGTTCCAGGTGATGCAGGATAAATCCGGCTAATGTGTCAAAGTCCTGCTCAAATTCGGTCATCCAGTCTTCCTTATCAAATTCGGCCAGAAAATCGTAAAATGGTATCTGGGCGTCCACCAGCCAGGAGCCGTCATCACGCCGCACCATCTCATAATCGTCCACCTCTTCTGTTTCCGGCATGTCTCCCACGATGGCTTCGAGAATATCGTTGAGCGTGATCATACCCAGAAACGTGCCATATTCATCCACAATGAAAGCGGCGTGCACGTGTGTTTCCTTAAACTTTTCCAGTACCTGGTAAGCGGTATTGTTTTCCGGCACAAACAATGGCTTCCGGACAATCTGTGCCAGCGGCGTGGACTTGCCCGTCACCGCGTACAGGTCCTTGATGGACACAATGCCTTTGATACTGTCTATCTGCCCTTCGCATACGGGGTATACGTTGTGCAGGCTCTCGTGGATCTTCTGCTGATAGGCAGCCGGTGTTTCATTGATATCCAGCCAGGTGATGTCATTACGGTAGGTCATCAGGGAGGTGATGTTACGATCTCCCAGGTGAAATACCCTTTCAATGATTTCCTGCTCTGTTTCTTCAATAGCCCCGGAAGTAGTGCCTTCGCTGATGATCGCCTTGATTTCTTCTTCTGTCACCTGCGATCCTTCCGGATGCAGGTTAAATATTTTTACCAACACATTGGTGGTGGAGGTCAACAACCAGATAAAAGGAAAGGTAAGCCAGGAAACGACCTGCATAGGGCTGGCCATTCTTTTGGCGATACCTTCGGGACGGGCGGCGCCCAGTCTTTTAGGCACCAGTTCTCCCAGTACCAGTAAAAAGTAAGTAATGACTATTACGACGATAACGGTGGAAAGGACGTTGCTGTAGGCGGCTACCGTAGGATACTGGTTGAGCCAGGCCATTACCTCGTTCCTGATGGTACCTCCGGAATACATACCGATGAGGATACCAATAAGTGTGAGACCGATTTGAACGGTAGAAAGAAATGTGTCCGGATTGTTGGCCAGCTTCAATGCGGCCTTTGCTTTTTCATCCCCTTTATTGGCTTGTTGTTCCAGTCGGCTCTTGCGGGCCGAGACCAACGCCGTCTCCGACATTGCGAAAATGCCGTTAACTAAAATAAGGATGAGGATAATGACGACGACTTCCATGATTTAAAGTCTAAAAATAAAAAATTATTCAAATATCAACGTAAGAAATGCAAGCACCAGCCCCGTTGCGATGGCCAGTACTTTTTTGCTGCTTAATTCGTGATGTTTGGTACCACTTTCATAAAAAATGGTCGTGGAAATGTGCAGGAATGCGCCTATTACCAACGCCACCACGTATAATAAATAATGCGATACAATATCAAAGCGGTTGCCCATCCACCAGGCCAGTATGGCTGCCACCGGCGTTACCACGGCAAAAGCCATCAGTATCTGCCAGAGTTGTGCCCTGGATTTATGGGCATGGATCATCACTGTGATCAGCGTCAGCGCTTCGGGCACCTTATGGGCGGCCACCCCCATCATCAGCGAAGGCAAAGCAGACTGGTCTTCATACTTGAATCCCAGCGGAATACCTTCCATGAATGCGTGTATGGACAATCCCAGCAGTAGCGGCGTTACGGCAATATGATGATGGTTTTCACCCGGTAAATGGGTGTGGCCATGCTCCATGCCGTGCGACAGCTGTTGCAGAAATACCTG
Source organism: Chitinophaga fulva (assembly GCF_012927205.1). GTDB lineage: Bacteria > Bacteroidota > Bacteroidia > Chitinophagales > Chitinophagaceae > Chitinophaga > Chitinophaga fulva. The sequence continues at coordinate 588,876 of NZ_JABBGC010000004.1, read as the reverse complement.
CAGGAAAAAGCCCAGTACAACGTAGATACCTGCGCTATGGCCCAATTCATGGTACACTTCCGGCAGCAGGTGCATGATCGTCACCCCAAACAGGAAAGCGCCGGTGAAAGCCAGCAGGTAAATGGTAAAATTAGCATTGATACGCCTGATCGTCATGGGAATAATCCCACCGGCGAGCGTAGCCAACAGTATAAGTATCAGATATGTCCAGTTCATGATGTTTGTTCAGGCTCCAGTCTAATGCGGCGCTGGAAAAAACTTCCGCTCAGCAGCCCGATCAGGCCACCCAGTACGGCACCGCCAAGCACGTCCAGCGGATAGTGTACCCCTACATATATCTGTGCGTAGCCGATAACAGCCGCCCACAGGAAAAATAACAGGGCGTACCGGCCCAAAGCTGATTTTAAAGTTAAGAAACAAAACGTCGCCAACGCAAAATGGTTCGCGGCGTGATTAGAGGTAAAACTGCCGCTCATAGGGCAATACACCACCAATACCCGTGCATAGTGCGACACGATAGGGTCGCGGCAGGGCCTGAGACGGCCAAAAGTCTCTTTAATGTACAAACTGCTCTGATCTGCCAGTCCAAACACCAGCAGGAAAAAGACGATCCAGAAAAAGCCTCTCCAGCCGTAGTTTATGGTGACGAACAATGCCAGGAACAGGTACAGCGGCGCCCATACATATGGCTCCCGCACAAAAGGCAGGATCACATCCAGTACAGCATTGTGCCATTGCGCGTTAATATGTAAAAATAGGCGCAGGTCCTGTTTCAGGATACTTTCAAGCATGGCTAAGGTTTTTGAGCGATGAGGACCATACGCGGCGAACGCTGCTCATCATAGCTGTTAAAATGATAGTCCCCGAATATTTCAGTGATCACAAGGCCCTGTTTGGCGAACATCTGCTCAAAATCCGCGCGGGAGAAAGCGTTGACGCTCTCCGCAAAAGTGGCCCTTCTCATGAGGGTTTTATCGAGAATATTGATTTTTTTGAGGAATTTATGATTTTTCACTTCCCGCTGGATGTCAAACACCACGTTATCTTTTTCTTTCACCTCATCGTACACCAGGTGTTGTTCCACATAAGGGCTGTTGAGATAGTCGAGCACCAGTTTTCCACCGGGCCTGAGCGCATTGGCCAATGTACGCAGCGCATTGTCATTGTCGCGCTGTGATTCAAAATAGCCGAAGCTGGTGAAGAAATTAAACACCACATCAAAATAGTTGACGCGGAAAGGCAGGCGCATATCATGCTGAAAAAAGCTCAGGTGCTCATTTTCCAGTTTTTTGGCGATGTTGATGCTTTCTATGGAGAGATCGATGCCGGTTACGTCATATCCCTTGTCTGCCAGGTATTTGGCATGGCGCCCCCTTCCACAGGCCACGTCCAGCATGGACGCAAGCACCGGTGGCTGCAGGTATGCCAGCAGTTTGTCAATAAATGCAGCTGCCTCCTGCTCGTCGCGGTTGTTGTAGAGCAGGTGGTAGTAGGGAGAATTAAACCAATCTTTAAACCAGCTTTTGTCTATATCTATATCCATAATGATGCAATCATGCCAACAGGCAAATATTACTTTTTGTTATTAAACATCAAATATCGCGTGCTTTCGTAGAAGCCTCGTGTTAAATTATCCAGATTTTTTGCCGTCTCTGGCTGTTGAGCCTGTATATTCTGCTGCGGGTCGCCTTTCAGGTCGTACAAAGCCGTGGCATGGGTGGCCATATTGATTTCGTACAGGTACTGATCGCCTATTACACTGTAATAAGGCTGCTGATTGCGCAGATAGGTGATGAATGCGTATTTGTCGTTCACCCGGGTACTGTCGAACAGGTTCATGCCCAGCGTATAGTTTTTATACGGAAGACCTACCAGGCTGGCCATGGTAGGATACACGTCCAGCAGGCTGCCGGGAGTATTGACCACCTGAGGCGCCACATGCCCGGGACTGTACATGAATGCGGTTACGTGCACACCACCGGTACCCAGTTCATATTCCGGTATCGGCATAAAAGAGTACGGATTGAGAATACAGTTATGATCACCGAAGAACATGAAGACGGTATTGTTGAGGTAACCATCTTTACGGGCCACATCAATGAGGTGGCCTACGTTATAATCTTCATACCGCAAGGCGTTGAACTGATCGAGTGATACGAAGCCGGATTTTTTGAATTTCTCCATATCGATATCTTTCTCAGTCAGTTTTTTAAAGTCCCCGGCCCCGCTGGTGGTGGTATACGGCGGATGGTTGTCTGCCAGCTGCAGGAAAGCCACAAACGGTTTCTTCTGGTCGTTGCTGGCTTTGAAGATCTCACTGGCCTCTGTGATCAGGTCATAGTCGGAGATGCCCCATACGTCGGCTTTGGCGGACTTGTACATGCCTTCCTCATGGATGCTGATACCGTCCACGTTGTTGGTGAATACTGCACGGATATTGGCCCAGTTGGTGTTGCCACCGAGGAGGTACAGTTTTTCGTAGCCTTTGAACTGGTCCATGACAATACGCTGGTCCAGCATTTTAGGATGGCGGCTGGCTGTTTTCACGGCGGTGATGTCCGGCAGGCCGGTGGTGACGCCGAAAACAGTTTTGGCCGTGCTGATGGCCGGCACGTAGAAGTTTTTGAAGAGGGCACCGCTGTCGGCCAGCCGTTGCATGTTAGGCGTGGCCTGCATGGGATTGCCGTACATGCTGGTAGGCGCGGCGCCGGTGGACTCCAGCATTACCAGCACTACATTGAGCTTTGGTTTGGTGGAATCTCCGGGAAGGGTGCGTACATATTCCAGTTTCTCCGCATCGGCCTTATCGACTTTGAGATAGTTGGCGATATACGGATAATATTTCCGGGTAGCGTTAATATCGTAGGTATCTCCCTCTACGGAGAAATTGGAGGCGAAATACAGGATGGGGTTGAGCCCCAGGCTGGTGACGCCGTTGTCGCGGGTGAACATGGCCTGGCTCCAGCGCAGCGGGAAATAGGCGAAGTTGCCATAGATGCCGGCAGCGATGAGGACGGTGAGCGCCGTTACATAACCGGTGAAAGGCCAGTTACGCAAATATACCGGCGGCTGGGCCGCAAAACGGTTCCAGGTGCGCTGCTGCAGGCGGAAAACGAGGAACAGGAAAAGAAACAGGCCGAGGGAGCCGCGTACTACCGGGTAACTTTGCCATACCATCCGGGCATTGTCTGCCCGCTCCCCTTTGGCGAGGAAGCGCATGATGGAAGGGTCCAGCCGCATACCGAGGTAGTCGTAATGTCCCAGATCGAGGATATATAATAACGTAAGGGCGGTAAAGACGATGAAGAGGTAAATGGCCACGCCTTTACGTATCATCTTCGACGTAAAGAAGCCATTACGGGCAATGACAGCGGTCAACGCCACCGGGACCACCAGCATAAGCGCCAGGCGGAGGTCGAACTTGGTCCCCAGGTACCACGCTTTGGCTATAGCACTGCTGCTGGTAATGGTGGTTTTAAAGAAGAACAGGTAAAAGATGAGCCTGAACAACACCATCAACAGGAAGAGATAGAGTGTTTGAACAAGCACATAACGAATATACCGGGGTATATTCTTCCATGAGTATTGCATGCAACGTATAGCTGTTTTTTTAAAAGCGTAGCTGCAAATATAATGAAAACTGAATGGGGAAAATGGTCGATCTGTCGGCAAGACTGCTCATCTTTTCATAATTAGGAAATCTGGAACGGTTTTTTTTATATTTGCCTTCCTTAAAAAATTGAATCTCGTGGCACTGATCAAATCAATATCCGGTATTCGCGGAACCATAGGCGGTAAGCCTGGTGAAGGACTCTCTCCTCTGGATGTGGTAAAATTCACCGCAGCTTACGGTACCTGGCTCTCCCGCCAGACCGACAACCGCAAAGTGGTAATAGGCCGTGATGGCCGTATTTCCGGCGAAATGGTGAAAAACCTGGTAGTATCCACGCTCAACGGCCTCGGAATCGATGTAGTTGATCTCGGCTTGTCTACTACGCCGACAGTAGAAATTGCTGTTAAAATGGAAAATGCTGCCGGTGGTATCATCCTTACTGCCAGCCATAATCCAAAAGAATGGAATGCCCTGAAACTGCTGAACGCAGAAGGGGAGTTCATTTCCGGCGAAGACGGCGCAACACTGCTCGACATTGCAGAACGTGAAGACTTCACCTTTGTGGATGTGAACAAACTGGGTTCCTACACACAGGATGATTCTTACCTGCAGAAACATGTAGACCTTATAGTAAACTATCCTTTGGTGGATGTGGCTGCTATCAGGGAGCGTAATTTCAAAGTAGTGGTAGACGCGGTTAACTCTACCGGCGCACTGTTCGTACCGCCGTTGCTGAAAGCATTGGGCGTAAACGAAGTGGAAGTGCTGTTCCCGGAAGTGACCGGCAAATTCGCCCACAATCCGGAACCGCTGGCGGAAAACCTGACCGCGTTGTCCAACGAAGTGAATAAATCCAATGCTGATCTGGGCATCGCTGTAGATCCGGACGTAGACCGCCTCTGCTTCGTTTGTGAAGACGGCAGCATGTTCGGCGAAGAATATACGCTGGTGGCCGTGGCTGACTATGTGCTCAGCAAACGCCCCGGCAATACTGTTTCCAACATGTCCTCCACACAGGCGTTAAAAGACGTGACGCTGAAAAACGGTGGCCAGTACACGCCTTCTGCCGTAGGCGAAGTGAACGTGGTAAGAAAAATGAAAGAAACCAACGCTGTCATCGGCGGCGAAGGCAATGGCGGCATCATTGTACCGGACCTGCACTACGGCCGCGATGCGCTCATCGGTATCGGTCTTTTCCTAACCCATCTTGCCAACAGCAAAAAAAGCATCAAAGCGCTGCGTAACAGCTACCCTGATTATTTCATCTCCAAAAATAAAATCGAGCTGGACAAAGGAGTAGATGTAAAAACCATCTTCGAAAAAATCAAAGGTAAATACAAAAATCAACCGTTAAACACGGAAGATGGCCTGAAGATCGAATTCGATAAGGACTGGGTACACCTGCGCACCTCCAATACAGAACCGATTATCCGTATTTATGCGGAGAGCCAGAATGAGACCACGGCTGATAACATCGCCAAAAGGATCATGCAGGACATCAAGGAATTTATGTAGAAATTTTTTGATTTACGATTTTTTGATTTCGTAGACTAATAAAAAGAAGACCGAAGCGGATTTTACCTGCTTCGGTCTTCTTTTTATCATTTTTTCGCTTTTTTATCCGCGAAATCAAAAAATCGTAAATCAAAAAATCTCTAAATTAATTCCTTCAGTTTAGCGATCACTTTGTCTATCTCTGTTCTTGTATTGTTTTTGGAGAAGGAGAAACGCACTGCGATCTGGTTAGGATTGCTGTTGATAGCGCGGATCACGTGAGAACCTGCGTTGGCGCCGGATGTACAGGCACTGCCGCCGGAGGCGCAGATACCGTTGATATCCAGGTTGAACAGGATCATTTCGCTCTTCTCGGATTTCGGGAAAGACACGTTCAACACGGTGTAGAGGCTGCGGCCTTTCAGGTCACCGTTGAACGTTACGCCCGGAATGTTTTTCTCCAGTTCAGACGCCATGTACTGACGCAGGTCGTTGATATACGCACTGTGTTCAGCATAGTGTTCGGTGGCCAGTTCCAGTGCTTTGGCAAATCCGATGATACCGTAGAGGTTTTCGGTACCGGCGCGCATGTTGCGTTCCTGGCTGCCACCCTGGATGAACGGACTGATTTTCACGTTCTCATTGATGTACAGGATACCTACGCCTTTAGGGCCATGGAATTTGTGTCCTGCACCGGTAATGAAATGGACCGGTGTATTGCGCAGGTCAAATGGATAGTGCCCTACGGTTTGAACCGTATCGGAATGGAAGATGGCATCAAATTCCTTACAGAGCGTGCCTACGGCCTGCATATCGAGCAGGTTGCCGATTTCGTTGTTGGCGTGCATCAGCGTCACCAGGCATTTACCACCAGCATTTTGCAGCAGTTCCCGGAGATGGTTCATGTCGATATGGCCGGATGGCAATATGTTGACAAAAGACAGTCCGATACCACGATGGTGATGCAGGTACTCCACGGTATGCAGTGTAGCATGGTGCTCTATCGGGGAAGAGATGATGTGTTTACATCCCAGATCGTTTATCGCAGCATTGATGGCCGTGTTGCTGCTTTCAGTTCCACCGGAAGTGAAAAATATTTCTCCCGGATGCGCGTTCAGGATCTTAGCTACTGATTTGCGTGCATTTTCTATACCCAGCCTGGTTTCTCTTCCGTAGGAATAGATAGACGAAGGATTTCCGAACTTTTCCGTCATATAGGGCAGCATGGCATCTAATACCACCGGGTCAAGCGAGGTGGTGGCTGCATTATCAAAATAAATTCTTTCCAATGTTGGTGGTTTTTGATTAAGGCTTTTTGTAATGGTGCCATCAAAGTTCCGAAAAATTTGAATAGATTCATTTGAATATTTTGATATTTAGCTATTTATCTATTGAATTACTCGGATATAGATTACATAATTAAATAGTTATCTTCCTTATTTAAATAAGGATAAATAATATATAAATTATATTAAATATCAAAACATCTCCCGAATGTTCAAATAACACCAGTAAATATCCAAATATCTAAATGGTCACGAGTTCCTGTTGATCAGATCATAAAACCGGTCGCGGTAACCATCACTGATAGGAATGGACTGGTTAGCGATCATCACGGTATTTTTCTCCACCGAATTGATTTTATTGAGTGACACCAGGTAAGAGCGGTGCACGCGGATAAATTTATCGGCCGGCAGGCGGGTTTCGAATGATTTCAGGCTGCGCAGCGTGAGCACAGGCAGGTTGGGAGTATAGATTTTCGTATAGTCTTTGAGTGCTTCAATGAAAAGAATGTCTTCAAGATTGATCTTGATGATTTTGTATTCCGTTTTGATAAAGATGTAGTCATTGGCAAAAGTGGCCGTATCGAACGGGGCGGTCTTTTGCTGAGTGGCGGTAATCGCTTCGCTGGCTTTGGCGGCGGCTTTCAGAAAACGTTCAAATGGCACGGGTTTCAGGAGATAGTCCACCACATCGAGGTTAAAGCCATCCAGCGCATACTCGCCATAAGCGGTGGTGAAAATTACCATGGGCGGATATTTAAGGGACTTCAGGAACTGTATGCCGGTAATATCCGGCATCTTGATATCCAGAAAAACCAGGTCCACCGGTTCTTCCTGAATAAAGCGCAGGGCATTGGCAGCATTTTCAAACTTGCCGGCCAGCTGAAGGAAGGGCACTTTGCGGATGTAGTCTTCCAGGATTTCCAGGGCCAGCGGCTCGTCATCCACAGCGATACACTTTATCATTTTTTCAATACTATTTTAAGATCAACAATGAACTGGTTATCTGTTTCCGTGATAGTGATGTCATGGTCTCCATGGTAGAGCATGTCCAGTCTTTTCTGTACGTTCTGTAATCCGATACCGCCTCTTTCGGATACCCGCTCTTTAAAGAGGCTGTTTCTGACAATTAATCTGATCATATTTTCTGCAATAGTGATATCGATGTTGATAAAGGATTCTTCCGCATAGCTGATACCGTGCTTAAAGGCATTCTCCACAAAGGGCACCAGCAGCATGGGTTCTATCAGGAAACCTGACGCACTGCCTTTTAACGCATATTGGATGTCAATGTCCTGCGGCAACCGCAACCGCTGTATGTCAATGTAGTCTTGTAGGTACTTCAGTTCGTGTTCCAGCTGTACTTTGTTTTCATTGGATTCGTAAATCATATACCGCATGATGGTCGACAACTTCAGGATCGCATGTTCCGTTTGACCGGATTGTTTGTGTGCCAGTGAATAAATCGTATTCAGACAATTAAAAAGAAAATGCGGATTGATTTGTGACTTCAGAAATTTCAGTTCTGCATTCAGTTTTTCTACTTTCAACGCTTCCCGTTGTTTTTCACTTTCAAACCACTCTACAGCAATTTTAATGAACCCGCTCATAAACAACATCAACAGGGCAAAAAAGCCAGAGCGGCGGAGCACTTCCGGGAACAACAGATAATCCCAAAAAGAAACTTTGCCTTCCACTATCCGGAACCATCGTGGTGGCGGCAGCGGCATAGTAGACATCACCGGTTTGGCCATCACGGTGATGTGCGGCCTTCTATTGCCCAGTGGTGTAGCGATGCTGGTGGCTGCTACCTGCACTCCTTCCTCTTCTCTCATCTCATACCGATGGTTAAACGGAGGAAAGGCCCTTGTTGTTACATCATTCGCCAATCTTGCTTTATCCAGGCGCATGGCCATCATTGCAGGACGGGGACTGCCCAAATAATTCCGGAAAAAATAAAAATCCAGCGCTGCCTGCTGTATGGTGATAAACACCACCAATACAATCACCGTACAGAGATACTTCACAATCTTCTGCCGGTTGAAATAACGCGGTATCAGCACATAGATATTCAGATAAAAAATAGCGATCAGAAAAAGGTTGTCAATCAGCTCCTTGATGAAAAAGGTCTTATGCAGAATCTGAATGCGGTAAATAAAAAAAGGAAAGAATAAAAAACACACCCATGCCAGGATGTGCAGGGATACGACGACCGGACGATTCTTTAATATACGTTTGAAATGGAGCATCATTGTAATTGATGCGATAAACATACAACCGTATCCGGTATAGCTTGTGTTAAAGTTTGTTAATCCTGGTATAAGGGATTGTTAAAATTAAATCAGTATTAAAATGGCCTTAAAAAGTGTACCAATAGGGAATCCCACCCGGTCCTAATTGTTTAAGACCAGGCGGGACTACAACCCTGAACAGACAACATTCTTATTGCACGCCAGCTACTTGCATCTTTAATAATTCCGTTAACGTCATCGTTGGCCGCTGATGCGCCATCAACTTCTCCACTACTGCCTGCCCTACCCTTGCTGCATCATCCTTTGACCGGAAGGGCCTGTTGCCGGCAATCCCGGGAATTACATCCTGGTAGATATAGGAGCGGTTATCCACCATCACCTTATATCCCCAGCCACCGCCTGTTTCAAAAGGCACAACCGTCAGCTGCACCATATCGGCAGCCTGCTGTGAGGAATCCCGATAATACCGGTACCCTGCCAACAGCAGTAACAATACCACCGGAATGAGCCAGGATAATTTTCGTTTAGTCATACTGGTTATATGCGGCTGTAGGATCAAACTCAAACATATTATCGAACGGTTGGCTGGAACTTGTGCCCAGCACTACAAAGCCTCTGTCTTTCACCGTGAAGCCGGTTGCCCCGTTGCGGGCAGCGCCTTCAAAATCTGTTTTCTGCACCCACAGGTCCGTACCCGGATTGTACTCCCACACAGCAGAAGAGAGACCTGTTTTAGTACCGGACACGATATATCCAAGGCCGCGCATCGCGAAAGACGCGGCGCCGCTGCCTTTGAAGTTGTAGTTATCATCGAAGCTCTGGTCTGTCACGTTATCGATAGAGCGTAACGTAGACCATGTTTCGGAAGCACCGTCGAATGCATAAAAATCACTTACGTAGCTGCCATTGGCCGTACCCATGCACACATAAGCCTTGTTGTTGATCACAAAGGCATTGCCATCCTGCCGTTTGCCGCTGGTGAGGCTCTGTACCTGTGTCCATGCATTGGCACCGGGATCATAGCGCCAGTTGTCTTTCAGCCAGTTGCCGTCATACCCGGTAGCTATATACCCTTTATCATTCAGTGCAAATGCCACTGCGCCATACCGTGCACTACCACCGAAGTCAGCCTTGCGGCTCCAGGTATTGGCAGCAGGATCATACTGATAAAAATCGTTGAGCTTGTTGAGGCCATCATATCCGGTACCGACGTATCCTTTGCCGGCCATGGCCATGCCTACAGCGCCGCTGCGGCCTACGCCCGGGAAGGGTGCTTTCTGTGTCCATTGGTTCAGGTCTACATCAAACATCCAGAAATCCTGCAGCCTGTTGGTACCATCGTAACCGGTGCCCACATAAGCCTTGTTATCTATGACAAAGGAAGCGGCAGCACTTCTGGCCACCCCTTCAAACTCAGAACGCTTGATCCAGTTGCCGACTTTAGTAGTCGTGGAGGAGTCCTTCGAACAGGCCACCAGGGAAGCGACCAATAATAAACTGTAACCTTTTAAATAACGCATTCGCATGTTCGTTTTACTGTTGCCAAAATTATCCGTGAGAGCATTCCGGCAAACAGGAAATAGACATTCTCCGCTTTTTAACTGACAGATACCGCTTTTTCATCTGCCAGCAGTAATCTTTTGCGTTTAGCCGCGATACAGGCGCTTTTGACGGCACAAAGAACAGAATAATGGATTCATCGATGAATAATGCCCATTGGCATATTACAGCAACGGCAAGTATCGATCCTGTCTAAAATTGCGCACCATGAACAACGATTTTTTTTCACGCAGAGGAATAAAAAGAATGCAAAGAAACATCAGACACTTTGTTTCACGCGAATGCGCAAAGCAGCAAAGCAGCATAAGAAATGCGCTGTTACTGTTATTGCTGACGGGGATAACCGCCTGCCAGAAGACAGGTTTCTCGTATGATAATGTGGTGGACAACCAACAAACCGATTATATTCTTACCGATACGCTTTCGGTGGCCATGAAGACCATCCTGTATGATTCCGTGCCCACCTCCGGTTCCGGCCTGTTACTGGTAGGCACCAAGTCAGACCCCTACCTCGGGGCCGTTACCGCCGGTTCTTACTTCCAGGTGATACAACCTGGCGGAACAGATATACCGGTCAACGGTTCCGGTTTCGATTCCCTGCGGCTCATCCTGCGCCCCTCCGGTTATATCGCCGGCGATTCCCTGCAGCCGCAAAGCCTGCAGGTATACCGGGTAACACAGACCATCCAGTTCGCCAAAACCTTCTACAGCCTATACAACAACAGCAACTTCGCCACAGAAAACACGCCGCTGGGCACATTCTCCGGCGTTATCCGGCCCAAAACAGACAAGAGCGTCAGCATCCCCTTGTCGAATGTGCTGGGCAACCAGTTGTTTACCATGTTGCGCGACAAAAGCCCCGATATCACAGCGGGGCCTAACTTCCTGGATTTCTTCCGCGGGCTGAAAATAGTGCCCGGCCCCGGAAGTACCGCCCTGATGGCCTTCCTGGCCCAGGACACTTCGCTGACCATGCGCCTGTATTATCATGTCAATGAGATCGTAACGACTGTGAAGTATGTCGATTTTAAGATGAACGCCAGCGAGCTGCAATTCAACCAGGTCACCGCCAACCGTTCCGGCACCCCCCTGGAAAAACTGCAGGTGCCGGTAAAAGAGCTCCCTTCGTCCGCCACCGGCAATATGTCTTTCACGCAATCACTTACCGGCGTAGGGACCCGCATCGATCTCCCCTATCTCAAAAACATGCAACAGCTGGGACAGTTTTTCAAAATCATGAAAGTGATACTCACCGTATATCCGGCCGCCGGCACTTTCAACGGCAGCAGCCAGATACCGACCCATCTGGCCCTGTGCCAGGTTGACAAAACCAATGCCGTGACCGACACCATCGCTTATGGCAATCTCACGGTAGACAACCTGTATAACGAAAACACCTACTATTCCTACGATATCACCAACTACTGCAATACACAGCTCACCGCCGATAACAACGGCGCACGAGGCCTGTTTCTTACAACGCCCGGAGGCGCCGGCAGAAACAGTTTCGACAGACTGGTGATCAACGACCAGCAGGCACCCAAAAAGAAAATCAAGGTACAGGTCTATTACCTGCTGTATAAATAACGGACATGACTATGCGCAAAAAAATATATACCTGTGTGACCGCGCTGCTGCTTCTCGCCGGCGCAGCCACCGCACAACACGGCCTCAACTCCATTTATTCCGCCTATGGCATCGGCGACCTCGAAGAAAGGGATTACAGCCGCAATTTTGGCCTCGGCAGCACCGGCATAGGCCGGCGCAACGGCGGCTACCTGAACGAGCTGAATCCGGCCTCCTATAGCGCGCTGCCGACACAGAACTTTATGTTCGATGCCTCCCTGAAAGCACAGTATCTCAATTATTCCGGTGACAAGGTATCACAGACGGCCAGCGACCTCAATTTCAAACGACTGGCCCTCGGCTTCAAAGCTGCCCGCTGGTGGGGCATCGGCGCCGGCATCACGCCTTTCAGCACCGTAGATTACAAACTGCTCAACAACCAGTTCATTACCGGTACCGGCAATCCTGTAACAGCCACCACCACCGGGACAGGCGGATTAAACAGGGCTTATATCTCCAATGGGTTTCAGCTCAACAAACATTTCTCCATCGGAGTGTCCACCGGCTTCCTGTTCGGTCCTATCAATATCAGTCAAACGGTGGGTACCGACTCATTGGCCACACAACACAACCAGTACACCTTTAAGCCCAACTTCACCGCGGGCGCACAGTATGTGACCAAAGTGTCCAAAGACTGGCAACTGGGCCTCGGCGCCACCTACCGCTTTGAGACCCACATGAAACTGCAACAGAAACTCAACATCGTTAATCAGGACAATATTCCTTATTACACCGAACAACTGGCCCCCGGCTCCTTCACGCTGCCCGCCGAATTCGGCGGCGGCCTCTCCCTCACCAACGGCACCATCACCTGGGTGGCAGACTACCGCCATCAGCAGTGGAATAACCTCAATGACAAAGGGCTGAACTATTACTACCGGGACGGGCAACGGTTTTCCACCGGCGTAGAATACGCCATGAGCCGGCAGTACTACAACCGTCCGATAGAAGGACTGATACTCCAGGCAGGCTTCAGCTACAACCAGTCCCCGCTCGTGATCAAGAATACTGTTATACGCGATGTAGCCGGCACACTGGGTGCTTCGCTTCCCAGCAAAACGGGGCAGTTACGTTACTATATAGGGATTGAAGCCGGACAGCGGGGCAGCACCAGCAACGGGTTGATCAAGGAGACTTATGTGAATGCGGTATTTAACTTCAGTTTGCGCGATATCTGGTTCCTGAAGCGGTTGAACCAATAATCAGACATCCGGATGTAACAATTGCCTGAACCAGTAGCCGGAGTCTTTAATGGTACGCTGCTGCGTTTCAAAGTTGGTGTGCACTAATCCGAAGCGGGCGCGGTATCCTTCCGCCCATTCAAAGTTGTCGGTGAGTGTCCAGGCGAAATATCCATCTACCGGGATGCCTTCCCTTCTGGCTTTGAGTACCCCTTCGAGGTATTCGGTAAAATATTGGACACGGTCCGTATCATGAATGGCCCCGTCTTCCGCGCGTAAATCGGGGAAGGCGGCGCCGCCTTCCGTGACGATCAGTTTCTTCACGCCTTCATAGGTGGAAAACTGTTTGAGCACTTCGTACAGGCCGTTGCCGTTGATCTCCCAACCCAGCGCAGTGGTAGGCACGTTGCGGGCGCGGGGCTTCACTTCTGATATGTTGACCACCGGCATAAAAGCATTGTATTTTACCACCAGCGGGAAATAATTCTGTACCCCGATAAAATCGAAGTCAAAAGCCAGCTTGTCCCAGTCACGCCACAGGGCATACCTTCTGCCGATACGTTTCAGCAGCGGGAAATCATCTACCGGATAGCCCATGCCCAGCGCAGGTTCCAGGAACATGCGATTAAAAAGTGCGTCCGCTTTACGGGCAGCCTGCAGATCTTTTTCATTGTTGGTAAACGGGATGACCTGGGAACAGGACAGCGCGGTGCCAATATTGGCGCCCGCCACTTCCTCGCGTACCACGCGGCCACCTTCCGCCTGTGCCATCACCGCGTGATGCACTGCCGGCAGGAACCAGGACAGGCCTATCTTTCCCGGCGCATGCACGCCCAGCATATATCCCAATGCTGTGAAGCCGAAAGGTTCGTTCAGGATGATCCAGTTTTTCACTTTGTTGCCAAAAGCACGTGTGCATACACGTACATAGTTTTCAAAGGCAAACACCACCCCGCGGTGGCACCATCCCCCCTTGTTTTCCAGTGCCTGTGGCAGGTCCCAGTGATATAAGGTCACGTATGGCTCCAGTCCCAGTTCCAGACAGGCATCTATCACCCGGTGGTAAAAATCGATACCCGCCTGATTAACAGCGCCGGTACCGCCCGGAATAATCCTGGCCCATGACAGGGAGAAGCGGAACACATTGAAGCCCAGCATTTTTGCCAGCAGGATATCCTGTGTATAACGGTTATAGAAATCGCACGCCACCTGTGCATGTGTTTTATCGCGGATTTTTCCTTTGCGGCGGGAGAAGGTATCCCAGATGGAAGCCCCTTTTCCGTCGATGTCGTGTGCGCCTTCATTCTGAAACGCAGAGATGGTAACGCCCCACAGAAAATCATCCCCGAAATCCTTCCGGGTGAAAGGGATGGCCGATTGTTGCATATTAGCTGAATAAAAGTGCAGTCGGGCTGCACCAGATCAGGGTGCAGTTTACAATAGTTTACGTAAAAAAATCATTATTTTATTGTTAACTGCTTTTCCGTGGGAAACCCTTGCTCACATTATTCCTTTGTGAGAAAAAACTTTTCTTATTTTGTGCAGATGACCAGGCATTTGATATATCTCAGTATTATGACAGCAGCGCTGACTGCCTGCGGAGGCGGCAGCAAAGCACCCGTTCAGAAAGATGCTGTAGTGGCTGTTGCCAGCGGGCCGGATACATTAAACCGCATGGTATTGATACCCGGTGGCAGTTTCAGTATGGGTGCAGATGACAGCACCGGTATGCCTGACGAGTATCCCAAACATACCGTGAAAGTAGACAGTTTCTGGATGGACGAACATGAGGTGACCAACCGGGAGTTTGCCACGTTTGTGGCCGCCACCGGTTATGTGACTATCGCTGAGAAGCCTATCTCCAAAGAAGAGCTGATCGCCAGTCTGCCGCCGGGCTCACCGGAACCGGACAGCAGCATGCTGGCAGCCGGAGCGTTGGTGTTTACACCACCGGACCACCAGGTACCGCTGAACGACGTATCACAATGGTGGAGTTTTGTTGCCGGCGCCAACTGGCAGCACCCGGAAGGACCTCACAGCGATATCAAAGGCAGGGAAGATCATCCCGTTACACAGATATCCTGGCTCGATGCCCGGGCTTACGCTCAGTGGGCCGGCAAACGCCTGCCTACGGAAGCAGAATGGGAATATGCTGCCAGAGGCGGCCTTTCCAACCAGGTATACCCCTGGGGCAGCGAAGCGCTCACTGCCGGTCAACCGAAAGCCAACACCTGGAATGGTCATTTCCCTTATGATAAAACTACCACTGACGGTTTTTCGGGTACTGCACCGGTGAAATCGTATAAGCCTAATGGTTATCAGCTATACGATATGGCAGGCAATGTGTGGGAATGGGTAGCGGACCTGTATGATGCCAACTATTACGCGCAGGTGGAAAAAGGTGCGGCCAATCCTGCCGGACCAGCCAAGGGCTATGACCCCGAAGATCCGGGGCAGCAAAAACATGTGATCCGTGGAGGCTCCTATATGTGCAGCGATGAATATTGCCGGGGCTACCGGGTATCTGCCAGAATGAAAACTACGCCGGAGTCAGGCCTGGCCAATCTTGGCTTTCGTTGTGTGAAGTCAGTGGCGAACGGCCGACAGTAGGTTGCGGTAATCACCGTTAAATCTCTTTCCGTTGATAAAAAAGGTGGGGGTACCATTCACGCCGCTACGGATACCGCTTTCAAAATCAGCTTCCACTTTGCTGACGAGCAGGTTGTCCTGCATGTCTTCCTTAAACTGCTCCAGGTTGAGCTGCAATTGTTTCGCCAGTTCGGGAAACAGCGCGTCAGAAAGTTCCTGCTGGTGCAGGTAGAGGGCATCATGCATCTGCCAGAACTGTTGTTGCCGGGCGGCTGCTTCTGCCGCCAGTGCGGCATCCATGGCATACTCGTGTGATTCCGCCAGCGGAAAATGGCGGAAGACGAACTTTATATTACTGAGTGCCTGCAACATATCGCGGACCACCCCAAAAGCTTCTCCACAATAGGGGCACTGAAAGTCGCCATACTCCACAATCTCCGTGGAGCCTTGCTGGTTACCGGTGACGTGGTCACGGCTGGTAATGGGAGGTGTAAGCATAAAGGAGAATTACGAGTTACGAATTACGATGGGGTATCAGACCGTTTTCGCCATTGTTTCCAATGCCTGCAGAATACCATCAGCGCCTGGATTTTCGCTGATGGGCGACAGATAACTCCATTGTATCATCCCTTGATCATCAATGACAAAAAGCGCGCGCTGGCTAACACCATCTTTATAAACACCATATTGCCGGGAGACAGCTCCTTTCGGTTCAAAATCGGCCAGCAGGTCAAAATGCAGGTTCCTGTCTTTTGCAAAAGCCTTATGACACCATTTCCCGTCTACTGAAATGCCTAACAGTACAGCGTTATGCCGCTCGAAAAAACGAAGTGTTTCGTTATACAAGGCCATCTGATCGCTGCACACCGGACTCCAGTCCGCGGGATAGAATGCCAATATTACATTTTTTCCCCGGAGGTCTGAAAGCGTTATCATTTTGTCCGGAGACGCCACGAGGGTAAAATCGGGTGCTTTATTGCCTTTCTGTAACATACACAACAATTTATCCGGGTGCTTTAATATAACGTTGAGGCCCGGAGAAAGTTGTCTTTAAACAAAAATGCCACGGTGGCGAACCGTGGCTTTTTGCTAACATAAACAGTGTTGCCTCTACTTCTCATTTATCGGCACTTTGACTGCTTTATTCTTCGTGTGTAGTACTTTTTTTCTCAGCTGTACCTTTGCCGATTACGATGATTTCCTCGTTTTTGCCGACAGCACCAGCCTTTTCAGCTGTGCCAGTATTTACCGGCTGGCCAGCTATCTTGCCGACTAGTACGACTGTCCCAGATTGGGCGGTGCTGTTGCCTGCATTTGTACTGCTCGCAGAAACGGAGCTGGAAGTAGTACCTGAACCGCTGGTATAGCCGCTGGTAGCAACAAAAACGGCGCCTGTAGTGGTATTACGCACACCTACAACCTGGCCCTGACCAGCAGTGACAGTACCGGTTTTACCGACGGTGGCTACCTGGGTTGTAGTTGGGCCCAAACGTTTTTTATTGGAAGCTGCCAACCAGGATTTGGTATAGATGGCAATAATACCATTCCGGGCATCTTCACCATACTCGGCAATCATTTCTTCACTAATGCCGTTGCCTTTGAATACGCTAACAGATTCGATGTCGTTCGGAATGATGTTGCCCATTTCCGCCCGGGTGATCAGCCTGTCGTTCAATAGATAAATAGGTTCGGGCCCCGTGCCATTTCTTAAAGTAAAGACTGATCCTGCCTGTGGTGCGGGAACAGGAGCGGGAGCGGCATTGGGTTGCGGAGCAGGAGCAGGATTGTTGTTGGCTTTAGGAGCTGTGTTTTTGGCGGCAGGCGTAGCCGTGGGTTTGTCGGACATGGCATCCGGGGCTATTGTAACCGCAATTCCTGAATCAGTTTTCATCAGGGCCACATGCTGAGGTGCTGCGGCAGCAGCAGGCTGACCAGTGGCCGGTTTCGGCTCTTGCTGCGGGCTTGCGGAAGCCCTGCTGTAGTTGAGCGATAATACCATGCCTCCCACCAACACGCCCAGCGCCACATAGCGACCCAGCTGGATGGTAGATGATTGTTTCCTGTTCATCATAATGATCCTGTTTTTTAAATGTGAGAAATTGAAATTGTTTGCGATGGCCGTCGCATATGGGATCCCACTGACTTTTATCAGACTGTATTGATAAGCTTTTTTATCCACGCCCTGTATTAACAGATAGCGGTCGGTAATGAATTCCAGGTTTTCCCTGATGGCAGTTTTCATGAGCCATGCACCCGGATTAAACCAGTAGAAGATATTGTTTAGTTCCCCTAACACTACATCAGCGCTGTGCCATTGTTGTACATGCACTTTTTCGTGACAGAGAATCCCCTGTCTTTCCTCCGGCTGATGCAGCGCAGGATTGATGTAGATATGACGGAAGAAGGAAAACGGGTTCACCTGTTGCTTTACAGCCCTTACCGGTACACCATCTACAGTGGCCGGACTGGAGCGCCGGTGTATTTTCCACAGGGAAAAGAGTTGTACCGCGAGCCGTATAGTCATCACCGCTACACCTGTCCAGAAGAGGTACACGAGCAACGTCCACACCGAAAACTGTTCAGCCGGCGCTGTTAATGCGCTAAGGTCCGGCAGGTAAGCGATGCCGCCGGCAATGGTTTCATGCCGCTCTACAAACGTGTTCACAGATACCAGTGGAAACAGGGAAGAACAAACAATGCCGGACAAGAGGAATACACGATTAAGCGTATAAAAGGTCAGTCGTCTCAGTCCCAGCCAGTAGGCCAGAAAAAACAAGGTAAGCGCCACATTGGCTTTGAGCAGGTATATCAGTATCGCAGGTACCATTGTTCCGGATTTTAGTTATTTACTGTTTTCAATCATTTTGATAATCTCTTTCAATTCTTCAGGGCTGATCTTTTGTTCTTTGGCAAAAAAGGAAACCAGCTCCTTATAGGAGTTCTCAAAATAGTCCTTCACAAAACCACTCATGAATTTGTTCTTGTAGGTAACTTCAGCGATCACGGGCGTGTATTCATATACGTTACCCAGCTTTCTGCTTTCCAGGTATCCTTTTTTCTCCAGGTTTTTGATGGTAGATGCCAGCGTAGTATATGGCGGCGCCGGTGCCGGGTGGTTCTCCAGAAAATCCTTCACCAACCCTTTCCCCGTTTTCCATATCGCCAGCATGGCCGCTTCTTCCTGCTGTGTGAGTTTTTCCATATAGCGTGATTTAACTATCTACGAATGTTTCGTAAATCTACGAAAGTTTCGTAAATCAAAATATGTTTTTTTGAAGGATGGGTATTTTGGCACATAAATCATTCATTATCAATGACAAAAAATGAAATCATGATAAGAATAAGGATAAGCGGAGCCCTGATGGCGTAGTACGGAGCTAACCTGGAAATGAGATCAATGGGAATGATCGGATAGGGAGAATCAATCGGAATGCAAATGGGACCGGAATCAATCCATTAAACCCAGGGCTAAAGCCCTGGGCTACGATGTTATTCAGGCTGTTTCTGGTGTGATTCCTTAAGGAAGGAGAATAGATCCATCATATGCTCCGGGCTAAGATGTTTATCAATCATAAATGAGAGAACTTACCTGGAAAGAAACTGAATGACATCTTAACCCAGGGCTTTAGCCCTGGGAGACAAAAAGGGGTGAGTTCCGGGGCTGGACACTGGGAGACAAAAGGGCCGATCCCTGGGATTGGCCTCCAGGAAACAACAAGGGCTGACCTATGCAGGCCAGCCCGGTATACTTTGTTTTAAACCTTCGGAGTGATTAAGGCAGCACCTCGGTTAATTTCTTTTCGAGGTCTTCGCCGCGCAGGTTTTTAGCAACGATCTTTCCTTTGGGATCGATCAGTACGTTCTGCGGGATGGCCCGTACGCCGTACAGTTCAGCGGCCGCATTTTTCCAGCCTTTCAGGTCGGAAACGTGTGTCCATGCGAGTTTGTCGGCTTCTACAGCAGCCAGCCATTTATCTTTTTTATCATCGAGGGAAACACCCAGGATTTCAAAACCTTTGTCTTTGAATTTGCCATATGCTTTTACCACGTTAGGATTTTCAGCACGGCAGGGACCGCACCAGCTGGCCCAGAAATCAACCAGCACATATTTTCCACGGAAGGAAGACAGGCTGATATTTTTACCGGCAGCATCTGCCTGCGCAAATTCCAGTGCAGACTGACCTACAGCTGTTTTACGGGCTGATTCGAGACGTTTGGCGAACTCTTTACCGGAAGGGGAGTTTTTCGCTTCTTTGCTCAGTTTTTTATACAGTGGTGTTATTTCTTCCGGCTTGATATCATAACCAGCCACCTGATTCAGCACGTACAATGCGATCGGAGAGCTGGCATTTTTAGAGAAGAAATCGTTCTCAATTTTTTTCTCTTCCGCGTCCAGTGCATCGTAAGCTGATTCCAGCTTTTTGATACCTTCTTCGTCTTTATTTTTGGACAGTTCACGATACTGCTGTTGCAGGGCCGTGCCTTTTTCGTTTACTTCCTTCAGTTGCTCTTGCAGATGTTTGTAGTCTTCGTTCGCAGGGGAGCCGCTTACAGTGGCTTTGCTGATGGAATCGGTGGTGGTTACCACGATGTTTCCTTTATCCAGAAATACAGCGAGCATGTCACGGCCCATGGAGACAGGTTTTTCACCACTGCGTTGCACCAGCATCAGGCTGGCCAGCAGCGGTTCTTCCAGCGTACCGGAGAACGCGAACTTACCGTCTTTTATCTGCGCACTGTCAGTTACCATTTCGCTGCCTTTACGCATTCTGAGAAATACGGTAGCGGGTTTCTTTTGTTCGGAAATAGTTCCCTGGATAGTGAATGGTTTACCTGCAGCACCGGCCTTTTTTTCCTGGGCAAACAAAGCTACAGCTGGCATTAGCAGGGCGATCCCTACAAAATATCTCTTCATTGGTTTTTAATTTTTATACGAATAACAAATTTGATAAATCAGGCGCGTATTGCCAACCTGATTTTGATAAGCGGCTATTTCAGGATTTCCTGGAGTTTCTGTTCCAGCTCCTCTCCACGCAGATTTCTGGCCAGAATAGTACCATCAGGGCCTATCAGCATGTTGGCAGGGATGGACTGAATACCATACTGCACCGCTACTTCATTGCCCCAGCCTTTCAGGTCAGACACCTGTGTCCAGGCAAGCCCATCCTGCTTTACAGCCCGCAGCCAACGGTCACGGTCGTTATCGAGGGATACCCCCAGGATGGTGAAGTTTTTACTTTTATACTTGTTATACGCTTTTACTACGTTAGGATTCTCCTGTCTGCACGGACCGCACCAGCTGGCCCAGAAATCTACGAGCACATATTTCCCTCTGAAAGAAGACAGTTTAACCGGGTTGCCTTTCTCATCTTCCTGGGAAAAATCATCTGCTGTAATATTAACAGCATTGGCTTTCAGGCTTTTTATGTAGGCGGTAACACTGTTGCCATAGGCGCTTTCGCGAATGGACTTGTCCAGTGAATCGAACAGTTGCTGGAACTCGGCCGGCTCTACGCGGGAGCGCAGCTCATTCATCATCAGCCAGATGCTGGCGATGTTTTTAGGATGCGTTTTGATAAAGTCAGTACCGGTTTTCACGATGTCTTTGCTGAACTGGTCTGCTTTTTTACGAAAAGCATTTTTTGCAGGTTCGTCTTCCGGATTGATTTCACGGGCTTCCTGGTTGAGGTCCTGCGCACGTTTGATCAACGGATCAAATGCTTTCTGGTAGGCCTGCATGGCCATGGTATTTTCATTACCCTTTACTGCTGATGCCAGCGGAAAAGTGGCCATGGTAGTGGTAAAGTGAACCGGTTCACCACCAGATACAAACAACATGGGATAGTTCACATCCTGCATGATCAGCGCATATACAGCAGGTTCTTTGCCTGATTTCACCTTGAAGGTAAACTGCTCATTTTGTATGGTCAGGGAGTCATCCGGGTTATTATCCTGGTCGTCGAACAGGTATATCTTCTTACCATTTGCTCCTTTCACCGTTCCAGACACCTGCTGGGCATAAACTCCCGCAGATAATAAAGCACCTGCGGCTAACAGGAAAATTCCTTTCATTATAATTAATTTTAATCAGTTAGTTGGGACGTAATTTACAACAATACAAAATACGAAAAGCGAATTACAAACAGAGAAATAAATATACATAAAAAATATCATGCATATTCATCATACTCCGTTGGTAATCCGCTAATCACTGCAGCCAGGTGGCTGTTATTTATGTCTTTCTTTTAACACCTTTATAACGTCTGCCAGGGTAAAACCTTTGGCCTGCAAGAGGACAAGGTAGTGAAACAACAGATCAGCTGATTCATTGAGAAACAGTTCATCGTTATCATCTTTGGCTTCGATCACCACTTCCACGGCTTCTTCCCCTACTTTCTGCGCCACCTTGTTGATGCCTTTGGTAAACAGCTGGGAAGTATAGGACTTATCGGAAGGATTATTTTTCCGGTCTGTGATGATGCTTTCGAGGCGTGCCAGGAAATCGTTGCTGGTATTGACTTCATTCCAGCAGGTGTCAGCACCGGTATGGCATACGGGGCCAACGGGATTGGCTTTGATAAGGATAGTATCCGAGTCACAGTCTACCTTCAGGTCTTGCAACAGGAGGAAGTTGCCACTCTCCTCTCCTTTTGTCCACAGACGTTTTTTGGAACGGCTGTAGAAGGTGACTTTGTTTTCAGCCAGGGTTTTATCCAGCGCTTCTCGGTTCATATACCCGAGCATGAGCACTTTGCCGGTGGCGGCATCCTGGATGATGGCCGGTACCAGGCCATCGGCCGATTTTTCAAAATCTATTTGCATGATAAGCAATTTCAGCGGTGGTTAAAAGCGGACATTCACCCCTTTCCCATACAGGAAGGTTTTGAGTTCCGGAATTTCGATTTCTTTATAGTGGAAGATGCTGGCAGCCAGCGCTGCATCTGCCTGTGCTTTTTCAAATACGTCCACGAAGTGTTCCATCGTGCCTGCGCCTCCGGAGGCAATCACCGGCACATGTAGGTTTTGCGACAGTTGCGCCGTGATATCCAGGGCAAAGCCCTGTTTGGTACCATCATTATTCATGGAAGTAAGCAGGATCTCGCCTGCGCCGCGGTCTACCGCTTCTTTGGCCCAGTCAAACGCCTTACGGTCTGTTTTCACGCGGCCTCCGTTCAGATATACATACCAGTCACCATCTTCAAAGCGCGTGTCAATAGCCAGCACGATGCACTGACTGCCAAATTCCCGTGCCAGCGAGTCTACCAGCCCGGGATTCTTAAACGCGGCCGTGTTCACGGAAATCTTGTCAGCCCCGGATTGCAGCAGCACATTCACATCTTCCACTTCAGCGATACCACCACCCACGGTAAACGGGATGTTGACATGCCGCGCGATGCGGGTAACCAGTTCCGACAGTGTCTTTCTTCGTTCATTCGTTGCCGTTATATCCAGGAACACCAGTTCATCTGCTCCCTGAGATGCATACAGCGCGCCCAGTTCGATAGGATCGCCTGCATCCCGGATATTTTCAAAATTGATACCTTTCACGGTACGGCCGTCTTTGATATCCAGACAGGGTATGATACGTTTGGTCAGCATACATCAATAATTTTAGAGGAATGATTTTAATTCCGCTGTTGAAATTTTTCCTTCGTAGATAGCTTTGCCGATGATCACGCCATGGCAACCTATTTCCTGCAATGCGGCCACGTCGCTGATATTGCTCACGCCGCCGCTGGCCACGAAGCTGATACCGGGGAATTCGCCGAGGATTTTTTTGTACAGGTCGATGGAAGGACCAGCCAACAGGCCGTCTTTCGCGATATCTGTACAGAAAATATGTTGCACGCCCCTTTCTATATTGGAGGCCAGGAAATCAAACACCGACACGCCGGTCGTTTCCAGCCATCCGCCTACGGCAATTTTCTCGTCTTTCACATCGGCGCCCAGGAAGATCTTATCTGCTCCGAACCGCTCTACCCAGCTGAAAAACAGTTCCGGCGATTTCACCGCCACGCTGCCAATGGTGGCCAGCGCCGCACCACATTCATATACGATCTCCAGGTCCTTGTCAGTTTTGATGCCACCGCCAAAATCCGTTACCAGCGATGTTTTACCGGCAATATTCTCCAGCACCTTCCAGTTAACCACCGCACCTTTTTTGGCGCCGTCGAGGTCTACCAGGTGCAGGCGGCGTACGCCCAGTGCTTCAAATTCTTTTGCCACTTCCAGCGGATGTTCGTTATATACTTTCTGCTGGCTGTAATCGCCCTGCGTGAGGCGCACACATTTACCATCGATAATATCGATAGCTGGGATGACCTCAAAACGTTTGGCCACAGGCTTTTCCAATGATAGTTCCATGCGGATGAAATTGATACCGTCTTTTACAAAATAATTGCCCCGGGTGGTATACCCGAGGCGGTCGTAAAAAGATACTGCCGTGTCACGGGCGTTGCACCAGAGGAGTTTGATATTTTCTTTCCGGCAGACGTCTGCCAGGTGCTCCAGTATGGCTTTTCCATAACCTTTACCCTGCGCTGCGGGCAGCGTGGCCAGTTTACGGAACTGCGCCTCCCCTTTTCCGGGAAACAGCGACACCACCGTCACCAGCTGTCCGCCTTCAAATGCACCGAAGTGCAGGCCGTCAGCGTCATGTTCCACCGTCACCGCGTTCAGGGTTGCCTGCGGGTACAATACATCCCGGCGCACCTGCAACAACGCATCATCCACACTGATCCTTCTGATTTGCATCTTATAAGTTCAAAAAGTTTTCAATGATACGGGAGCCATGTTCCGCCGATTTTTCGGGGTGGAACTGCACCGCATAAAAATTATCTTTCTGCAACGCAGCGCTGTAGTTGATCACATAGTTGGTGATCGCCACAGTGTCTGCACCCAGTGCTGCATAATAACTGTGCACAAAATACATGTAGCTGTTTTCCGGTACATGTTCAAACATCACGCTATGCAGACCAGTAATATTGTTCCAGCCTATCTGTGGTATCTTCAGCAGGTTCTCTACCGGGGAGGTGAAACGTTTTACCTCCACGTCAAACACACCGAGGCACGGCGTGTCGTTTTCCTCCGAATGGCGGCACAGCAGCTGCATACCCAGACAAATGCCCAGCACCGGCTGTTGCAGGCTGGTGATCAGCTTATCGAGGTTACGCTCTTTCAGGTACCGCATAGCAGTACTGGCTTCGCCTACGCCGGGGAAGATCACCCTGTCGGCCGACAGGATCTCTTCCGGATTATCTGTTACAATACCATTCACACCTAAACGGTCCAGCGCAAACTGCACGGAGCGGATATTCCCGGCATTGTATTTTATGATGGCTGTTTTCATATTTAGTTTTTGATAGCGCCAATAAAAGTACGAACTGTGCTGTCAATATCCTTGCCTTCTCCCAACGCTTTAATAAAGGCGGTGCCGATAATAGCGCCATTGGTATACCGGCAGGCAGTGTCAAAAGTGGCCTTGTCTTTAATACCAAAACCGATGAGCACCGGGTTTTTCAGTTTCAGTTGCTGCAGGCGTTCAAAATAAGCCTGCTGGTGCGACATGTCTTTGTCTTTACCGGTCGTGGAAGAGGAAGACACCGCATACAGAAACCCTTTGCTGAGGTTGTCCAACTGATGGATACGTTCATCGCTGGTTTCAGGTGTCACCAGGAAGACCAGGGACACATTGTATTTTTCGAAGATTGTTTTATACTCCGCTTCATATTCTGCTTTAGGCAGATCGGGCAGAATAACACCATCTACGCCTACTTCCGCACATTTTTTCACAAAGGCCTCCACACCATACACCAGCACGGGATTGAAATAACCCATAAGGATAACGGGCACATGTATACGTTCCCGGAAACCTTCCAGTTGTTCAAACAGTTTATGCAGGCTCATACCGTTTTTCAAAGCCCGGGTGCCACTGTCCTGGATCACGGGGCCGTCAGCCAGCGGATCAGAGAAGGGCACGCCCAGTTCGATGAGGTCTGCCCCATGTTGTTGCAGGGCTGTCATCACCGGCAGGGTGTCGTTCAGTTCCGGATACCCGGCGGTGCAATATATATTCAGCACACCAGTTTGTTTGGCAGCAAACAATTGGTCAATACGATTTTGCATACTCCAGATTATTTATTCATGTGACGGATATAGGTATTCAGGTCTTTATCACCGCGGCCGGAAAGGCACACCACCACCACGTCATCGGGGTTGAACGGCAGGTCTTTCAGTTTGGCCAGCGCATGGGCTGACTCCATGGCGGGGATAATACCTTCCAGTTTGCACAGCTCATAGGCGGCGGCCAGGGCTTCATCGTCGGTAGCATCGAGGAACATGGCACGGCCTGTTTCATACAGATGCGCGTGCATGGGCCCGATACCGGGATAGTCCAGTCCGGCGGAGATAGAATACGGCTCGGTGATCTGGCCGTCTTCTGTTTGCATGAGCAGTGTTTTGGCAGCGTGGATGATACCTATTTTACCCAGCTGTGTAGTAGCGGCAGAGTGACCGCTATGTACGCCTTTACCACCAGCTTCCACGGCTACGAGCTTCACCTCTTCATCATCGAGGTAGTGGAAGAACGCACCGGCAGCGTTACTGCCGCCACCGATGCAGGCCACCACGTAATCTGGAAGTTCGCTGCCGGTTTTTTCGAGCAGCTGCTTCCGGATTTCTTCGCTGATCACTGACTGGAGGCGGGCCACCATGTCAGGATAAGGATGCGGACCGGCAGCGGTACCGAGGATATAATGCGTATCTACCGGGTTGTTGATCCAGTCACGGATCGCTTCATTGGTAGCGTCTTTTAAGGTTTGACTGCCGCTGGTGGCAGCTACTACGGTAGCGCCAAGCATTTTCATGCGGGACACGTTGGGCGCCTGTCTTTCGATATCGATGCTGCCCATGTATACCACGCATTCCATACCCATCAAAGCACATACGGTGGCGGTAGCCACACCATGCTGACCAGCGCCGGTTTCAGCGATGATACGTGTTTTGCCCAGTCTCTTTGCCAGCAGTATCTGCCCGATGGTGTTGTTCACCTTGTGGGCGCCGGTATGGTTCAGGTCTTCCCTTTTGAGGAAAATCTTCGCCTTGTATTTTTCAGACAGGCGTTTAGCAAAGTACAGTGGTGAAGGGCGGCCCACGTAATCCCGCAGCAGGGCCTCAAACTCCTGCTGAAAGGTAGGATCGCTGAGCACTTCCATATACTTGCGTTGCAGTTCATCCACATTGGGGAACAGCATTTCAGGAATATAGGCGCCGCCAAATCTGCCGTAATAGCCATTCTTGTCTACCTGGTACCTGGATTTGCTGGTGTCAATTGCAATGTCCATGGAGAATATTTTTATTTAGTTATTTGATATTTATGTATTCCGGCAACGAACAGCTTCACCTTTTCCATATTCTTGATGCCGGGAGCCTCTTCAAATTTGCTGTTGATATCTACCGCAAAAAGCGCGGGCAGTTTCAGTTCACCGATGATATCCACATCTTCCGGCGTAATGCCGCCACTCAGCAGGAACGGATGATCAAAAGGATATTGCTGTAACAGTTCCCAGTTGAACCGTTCTCCGGTGCCACCATAACCTTTTACAGACGCCGTATCAAAGAGGAAATAATCCGTTACCGGTATGTAAGGCGCCAGCAGCACTTCCCAGTCTACGTTGTCACCTATACGAAAAGCTTTGATCACCGGGACCGTTTCACGGATCGTGGCACAGAATGCCGGTGTTTCGTCGCCGTGCAGTTGCACCATATCCAGCGCATAGTCGGCCACGGTGCGTTGTATCTGTTCAGCGGTGGCGTTCACAAACACGCCTACCTTGCGGATACCGGCAGTTTCCCGCACGGTACGGGCATCTATTTTATTGGCGGCGAAACGGGGGGACTTTTCATAAAAGATAAATCCGGCATAGTCCACCTGGTTATCTGTCAGTCCCTGTAAATCGGTCGCCCTGGTGATTCCGCAAACTTTAATACGCATAGTGTGATTATTTAGCCTGCAGATCGTTTAATGTCTGTACAAAGTTTTCAAAAGCGCGGGCAGGATCTTCCTGTTTCATGAAGTGTTCACCGATCAGGAAACCCTGGAATCCGGCTGCTTTGAGCGTTATGATAGCAGCAGGGTCGTTGATACCGCTTTCCGCCACTTTGATTTTGTCTGCCGGAATTTTCGGCGCCAGTTCACAAGAGCGGTTAAAGTCCACCTGGAAAGTGATCAGGTCGCGGTTGTTCACGCCCACGAGGTGAGTATGGTCCGTTACCTTTTCCAGCTGTGCTTCGCTGTGTACTTCCAGCAGCACTTCGAGGCCGAGGTTGTGCGCAAACTGAGAGAGGTGCGCGACCTGTGCGGCATCGAGGCATTCTGCGATCAGCAGTATCACATCAGCGCCGATGGCTTTTGCTTCGAGGATTTGATATTCATCGATCACAAAATCCTTGCGCAGGATGGGTATCTGGTTGAAGCTGCGTGCCTGTTGCAGGTCATCGGAGGAACCGCCGAAATATTTCTCGTCCGTCAATACAGAGAGGCCGGAGGCGCCGTAACGGGTATAGGCTGTAGTGACCTGCTGCACCGTTACTTCGCCATTGATCAGTCCTTTGGAGGGAGAGCGCCGTTTGAATTCCGCGATGATACCGGTTTTTTCCGGGTTCTGCAGGAAACTGCGGAGCGACAGCGGCTCGCGGTCAAACACGGATGTCTGTTGCAGTTCAGCTGCGCTGCGTTGTAATTTGCGGGCCGCTACTTCCACCTGTTTATGGGCGACTATTTCTGCTAATATATTTTTCATCAGCGTTATTGTAATTCAATCAGTTTTTTGAATGCTTTATGGGCATTGCCGGATTCGAGGGATTCCACAGCAGCTGTAAATGCATCATCGTAAGAGTTGTATTTACCGAGGCTATAGAGGCCCATGGCGGCGTTGGCCAGCACCACAGAGTTCTGTGCCCAGGTACCTTCGCCTTTGAGTATTTTCATAAAGATCTTTGCCGCTTCTTCCACAGTGTTGCCACCATAGATATCTTCCGGATGTACTTTACGTTTGCCGAGCTGTTCAGGAGTCCAGTCCTGCTCCCCTTTGTTAGTGATGACTTTGGTATCTGCGGTCAGCGATATCTCATCGTAACCGTCGAGGCTGTGCACAATGACAAACTTTTTGTCGGTCTGCTGGAACAGGTAGTTGTACACACGGGCCATTTCGAGGCTGTACACACCAATCAGCTGATGTTGGGCAAAAGCCGGGTTTACCAATGGTCCCAGCATGTTAAAGAACGTGCGGATGCCCAGTTCTCGGCGGATGCCGGCCACATTCTTCAGGGCCGGATGGAACAGCGGTGCGTGCAGGAAGCAGATGCCTGCTTCTTCCAGTTCTGTACGGAGTTTGGCGTCATCAGCCTTAAACTTGTAGCCTACCAGCTCCATGAGGTTGGAAGCACCGCTGATGGAAGACACGCCATAGTTGCCATGTTTCGCCACTTTACCACCTGCGCCGGCTACGATAAAGCACGACAAGGTAGAAATATTAAAGGTATTTTTTGCATCCCCGCCGGTACCTACGATATCCAGGACATCATAGCCGTTCAGTTTTACAGGGATACACAGCTCCAACAGGGCATCGCGGAAGCCCAGCAGCTCATCGATCGTGATGCTGCGCATGAGGAATACGGTCATGAAAGCAGCGAGCTCACTCTCGTTGTACATGCCTTTGGAGATGTTAATGAGTATATCTTTAGCCCCTTCGCGGGTAAAAGTTTTATGTTCGAACAGGTAGTTAAGTATCTTTTTCATACCAGAATGATGTATTTAAAATGATCAAAGAGAATTAAAAAACGGTGGGGGTATTATAACTCCAGCCAGTTTTTCAGTATCTGTTCTCCCTGTGGCGTGAGTACACTTTCCGGGTGGAACTGTACACCGCTTACATCGTACTTGTTATGTTGCAGGGCCATGATAAAGCCTTCCTCATCTTCCGCCGTCAGGGTTAAATCGGCAGGGAGGGTCGCTTTGTCGATCACCCAGGAGTGATAACGGCCAGCCTGTATCTCGCGGGGCATGCCTTTGAAGAGGCGGCCCTGATCGGACACAATTTTCACATTGGTGGCCACGCCGTGGTATACCTCGCTAAGGTTGATGAGCGAACCGCCGAACGCCTGTCCGATGGCCTGTAAGCCGAGGCATACGCCGAAGATGGATTTAGACGGTGCATATTCCTTAATCAGCGGCAGCAGCAGGCCGGCTTCTTCCGGGATACCAGGACCTGGCGACAGGATGATTTTATCATAGTCGTTCACTTTTTCGAGTGAAATTTCGTCGTTGCGGACAACGGTCACTTTGCCGTTGATCAGCTTTTCCACGAGGTGAACGAGGTTATAGGTAAAAGAGTCGTAATTATCGAAAACGAGGATGTTCATGTCAGATGGTTTGTGCCAGCAGGATGGCTTGTTTTAACGCATTGAGTTTATTGTTGACCTCTTCCAGTTCGGAAGAAGCTACCGATTTGGCCACTACACCGGCTCCGGCCTGATAGTAAAGGGTGTTCATTTTACTAAGCATGGAGCGGATCATAATAGCATGGTTGAAGTTGCCGTTAAAGCCCACCCAACCGATACAGCCGCCGTAGAAGCCGCGGGGTGTCGGTTCCAGCTGGTCAATGATCTGCATGGCGCGATACTTGGGCGCTCCCGAAAGGGTGCCTGCCGGGAAGGAAGAAGCCAGCAATGCAAAAGGATTGGTGGCAGGATCTACTTTCCCTTTCACTTCGCTCACCAGGTGTATCACGTGGGAGTAGTACTGTACCTGGCGGTAAGTGGACACTTCCACATCAGTGGCATTTCTGCTGAGGTCATTGCGGGCCAGGTCTACCAGCATCACATGTTCCGCATTTTCTTTCGGGTCCTGCAGCAGTTTATCTGCCAGTATTTTATCCTGCCTGTCATCACCGGTACGGCGGAAAGTGCCTGCAATCGGGTGGATAGCAGCGGTGCCGTCCTTGATCACAATCTGTGCTTCAGGAGAAGAACCCATTAATTTATAGTCGCCGTAATCGAAGAAGAAGAGGTAGGGGGAGGGATTGATGGAGCGGAGCGCGCGGTATACGTTGAATTCATCACCGGAGAAAGACCGTTTAAAGGCGCGGGAAAGAACTACCTGGAAGACATCTCCGCGAAAACAGTGTTGTTTGCCTTGTTCCACCATCTGCATGTATTCCGCGTCCGTCATGTTACTGGTTTCATCCCCGGTGGTGGCAAAAGGATAACCGGGAGAGTCCTTGTGGCGGATGAGTGATTCTACCAGATCAAACTCACTGTCGAGGCCTTCTATCTGATTTTCGCAGAGGTAAAGTTCATCTTTGAAGTGGTTGATGGCGATCACATATTGGTAAAACCGGTATCGCATCAGGGGTATCTGTGCGTTGCCGCCTTCTTTATTTTTATTGAATTCGAGTTTTTCAAAGAACTGTACCGAATCAAACGTGCTGTATCCAAAGAGCGTCTGGGCAAGGGGTACGGGGTGATTGCCGTTGAAGGAGAAGCTGCCGAGGAACTTCTGTAATTCGTCCAGTACTTTCTGGGTGTCTTTCAGTTCCTTCTTTTCCACCGGCAGATTAGGATATTTAAATTCGAAGTGGCTGGTGGAAGTTACTTCGATGCCTGCGATAGGCTTAATACAGATATAGGAATAGCTGTTTTCGCTGGCGCGGTAGTCCGTACTTTCCAGAAGGATAGAGCCGGGGAACTTGTCGCGCAACCGCAGATAGATGCCCACCGGCGTGAAGATGTCCGCCAGCATCTGTTTGGATCTCGTTTTTACTTGAATGGTACGCATGATATTCAGGGTGAAAGTGTTTGCTGTTTGTTAGAAAAAGGATATGCCTAAAAAGCCGAAAGGCCCGCTGTGTAACAGCGAGCCTTTCCAAGTATATTTCAGACGAAACATGGCACTGTAACACAGATCAGGAATTGATTCCGTGCCACCACCAATGTTTATTTGTCATGTTATTATTCATAGCGAGACAAAATTGAAACATTTTTATAACAAATGCAAATTTTTTTTTGCCTGCTACAACATACCCTTGGTGCTTGGCAGCTGCATATTATATGGATTGCGTTTTACCGCCATCCGGATAGCTTTGGCGAAACATTTAAAGATCGCTTCTATCTTATGATGTTCGTTTTCCCCTTCCGCTTTGATGTTGAGGTTGGCTTTTGCCCCGTCGGAGAAGGACTTAAAGAAATGGAAGAACATTTCGGTAGGCATCTCCCCTATCTTCTCACGCTTAAATTCAGCATCCCATACCAGCCAGTTACGGCCACCGAAGTCAATGCCCACCTGCGCCAGGCAGTCGTCCATCGGCAGACAGAAGCCATAACGTTCGATGCCGCGTTTATCGCCCAGTGCTTTGGAAATCGCTTCACCGAGTGCGATACCGGTATCTTCAATGGTATGATGTTCGTCTATATGCAGATCGCCTTTAGCGGTGATGCTGAGGTCGATGGAGCCATGGCGGGCGATCTGGTCCAGCATATGATCAAAGAAACCCAGACCGGTATGCACATTTGCTTTACCGCTACCATCCAGATTCAGGTTGATGGTAATATCAGTTTCGTTTGTTTTTCGTACATGCGTTACCGTTCTAAGTCCCAGTTTCAGGAATTCATAGATCCGGTTCCAGTCAGTAGATTCCAGGGCGATCACGGATTCGAGGGCCTGCAGCGTATCACTGATTTCTGTGCCGCCGAGGTTGTTGCCTTCATTGAGCCAGATAGCTTTGGCGCCGAGGTTCTTGGCCAGCTGCACGTCGGTGATACGGTCACCGATCACGAAAGAATTGGCCAGGTCATAACCATCGGAGAAAAAGCGGGTAAGCATACCGGTACCAGGTTTGCGCGTAGGCGCATTATCTGCCGGGAAGCTACGGTCAATGAATATTTCGCTGAAGGTCACCCCTTCGTTTTCAAAAGCTTTAAGGATCATGTTCTGTGCCGGCCAGAACGTATCTTCCGGGAAAGAAGCCGTACCCAGTCCGTCCTGATTGGTGACCATCACCAGTTCATAGTCCAGTTCGGCCGCAATACGGGCCATGTTCACAAATACTTTTGGATAAAACTCCACTTTATCCAGGCTATCGATCTGATAGGTGGGCGGCACTTCTTTGATGAGGGTACCGTCGCGGTCTATAAAGAGCACTCGTTTCATGCAGATACCGGTGTTTCAGTTTTCAGGTTAAAAGATTTTAAAGCGTCGAGCAGCTGCACGTTTTCTTCCGGCGTGCCCACGGTGATGCGGAGGCAGCCCATGCAGAGCTCTACTTTGGAACGGTCGCGTACCACGATGCCCCGTTCGGTGAGGTACTGATAGATACCTTTGGCGTCAGTAGTCTGCACCAGGATAAAGTTGGCATCGCTGGGATACACCTTCAGCACCTGCGGCAGCTGTTCCAGTCCGGCAGAAAGCAGGTCACGTTCTACTACGATGTCGCGTATCCATTCATTCACGCGCGCCACGTTGTCCAGCGCCTGTAAGGCCAGTTCCTGGGTAGCCTGGCTGATATTGTACGGCGGTTTTACTTTGTTGAAAACGTTGATGATGTCCTCACCGGCGAAAGCCATGCCTACGCGGAGACCTGCCAGTCCCCATGCTTTGGACAGGGTTTGCAGCACCACGAGATTAGGGTACTCCGTCAGCTCCTGTATAAAGGACTTCTGGCGGGAGAAGTTGATATACGCTTCATCGATCACCACAATACCATCGAAATTATTCAGCAGCAGTTCTATATCTGACCGGTTGATAGAATTACCGGTAGGATTGTTAGGAGAGCAGATAAATACCAGTTTGGTATTTTCGTCCACCGCCTGTTGCAGCGCTTCGAGGTCCAGCTGAAAATCCGGTGTGAGGCTTACTTTACGGATGGTCACATCGTTGATGTGAGCGCTTACCTCATACATGCCATATGTCGGAGGGCACAGCACCACGTTGTCGCGGCCACCGGGATTGCAGAAAGCGCGGTACAGCAGGTCGATAGGTTCGTCGCTGCCATTGCCGAGGAAGATGTTCTGCGGCGGTACGCCTTTGATTTCGGCCAGTTTGTATTTCAGCGGCCACTGCATTGGATCGGGATACCGGTTGTAGTTCACCGGCAGCGGCGATCCGAAGGCGTTTTCGTTGGCATCCAGGAATACAGATGCCTGTCCTTTAAATTCATCCCTGGCGGAAGAATATGGCACCAGTCTTTTTATATTTTCCCTGAGCAGGGAGTCCAGATTAAACATCTTGATATTTTGATATTTTGTATTTAGTTATTGAAGTCTGACAGAGACAGCGTTTTTGTGTGCATCCAGTCCTTCTGCCGCGGCCATTGCCTCAATGGTGGGACCGATTTGCTGAAGGCCCTGCGGCGTTATCTGCTGGAAGGTAATTTTCTTTACAAAACTATCCAAAGACACACCGCTATAGGCGGTAGCATAGCCGTTGGTAGGCAGGGTGTGATTGGTACCAGAGGCGTAGTCGCCCGCGCTTTCTGGCGTATAGTTACCGAGGAACACAGAACCGGCGTTGGTCACCTTATCGGCCACGTTGAGCTCGTTACGGCAGGCCAGGATCAGGTGTTCCGGCGCATACGCGTTGAGCATCTCCATCGCTGTATCAATATCCTTCACCAGGATCATTTTGCTGTTGTCCAGCGCCGCAGTAGCGATGGACTTACGGGGCAGCTTGTCCAGCTGCGCCTGCAGGGCCTTTTCCACATCGGTGATTACTTTTTCGCTGGTGGTGACCAGTACCACCTGGCTATCCGGACCGTGTTCTGCCTGAGAGAGCAGATCGGCCGCCACAAAATCAGGTACGCAGCTATCGTCTGCGAGTACCGCCACTTCCGAAGGACCGGCCGGCATATCGATGGCTACGCCTCTTTTATTGACCAGCTGTTTGGCACAGGTTACGTATTGATTGCCCGGACCGAAGATCTTGTACACCCTGGGCACTGTCTCCGTGCCATAGGCCATAGCGCCGATAGCCTGTACCCCGCCGATAGTAAATACACGGGAGATGCCTACCAGTTGAGCCGTATACAGGATAGCCGGGTGTAAAGAAGGCGTGCAGAGGATGATTTCTTTACAACCTGCAATCGCCGCAGGGATGCCCAACATCAGGATGGTGGAGAACAGTGGCGCAGAGCCACCGGGGATATATAGTCCCACTTTTTCGATGCCTACCGGTTTGCGCCAGCATTGAACGCCTGGCATGGTTTCGATGATCTGTGTTTTTTCCTGTTGGGCTTTGTGGAAAGTGGTAATGTTTTTAGCCGCCTGCTGAATAGCCGCTTTCAGGGCCGGTTCCAGTGCCGCTTCTGCTGCGGTGAATGCTGCCGGTTTCACTTCCAGGTCTGTCAGTTGCACCTTGTCAAATTCAGCCGCATATTTTTTTACTGCCTGGTCGCCGTTCTGCTGCACATCGCGGAGAATGGCTTCCACTTTGGCTTCCAGCGCGGTAGTATCCATCACCGGGCGTTGCAGCAAAGTGTTCCAGGTAGCTTTATCGGGAAATTTTATTGTTTGCATGTTTGCTTTTGCTTTTTATCAGATCACCATTTTTTCGATGGGCACTACGAGGATCCCTTGTGCGCCAGCGGTTTTCAGGCTTTCGATGATGTCCCAGAAATCATTTTCATTGAGCACGGAGTGAACAGAGCTCCATCCTTCCTGTGCCAATGGCAGTACCGTAGGGCTTTTCATGCCGGGCAGCAGACCGATGATGTCATTGAGTTTTTCATTGGGCGCGTTGAGCAGGATGTATTTGGTGTTCTTGGCCCTTTTCACCGCCTGAATACGAAACACCAGTTTATCGAGCAGCTGTTGTTGTTCCGGTTGCAGGTGGTGGCAGGCAGCCAGCACTGCTTCAGATTTGAGAACGGTTTCCACTTCTTTCAGGCCGTTCATGAAGAGGGTAGAGCCGCTGCTGACGAGGTCACAGATAGCATCTGCGAGGCCGATGCCGGGAGCAATCTCCACGGACCCGCTGATCTCGTGGATTTCAGCTTTGATACCGTTGCGTTGCAGGAATTCCTGTACGATCACCGGGTAGCTGGTAGCGATACGGGTGTTTTCCAAATCCTTTACAGAGCTGTATTCAAAGGATTTAGGCACGGCCATGGACAGGCGGCATTTGCCGAAGTTTAATTTCTCAACAATGTTGACTTGTTTCTTCTTCTCCAGCACTACATTTTCGCCGACGATGCCAATGTCTGCTACGCCGTCTTCAATGTATTGCGGAATATCATCATCACGAAGGAAGAACACTTCCAGCGGGAAGTTGCTGGCTTCCGTTTTCAGTTTGTTAACACCATTGTTAATGTCGATGCCGCATTCCTTCAGCAATTTGATGGAATCATCGTGCAGGCGGCCGGATTTCTGGATGGCGATCTTTAATTTCATGATGTGTAAAAATAAAAAAGGGGCTTACCGGTTGGTAAGCCCCTGATGATGAATCTAATATGGTTGTATACACATTATCATCCCAGCCTACCTGCTTGGTAAGAATGATGGTGATGATGGATATGTATGTTGATAATCATAATGTCGGGACAAAAATAATAAGTAAATCGGGAAATCAAACTTATTTTTTTGTTAATCACCATTTAATTTTCAGGCCATGTTCTTTTTTAAGTGTCAGCAAGGCTTCAGCGTTGCCGATAGCATCATCTACAGGATGATGGGTGTGTTTGGTCCGGCGCAGGTGTTTAAAATTCTTAAAGGTATCGTTCACCAGTCCTTTGTACAGGCTGCCCAGGTTCTGGGAGCTGTGGCCAAAGGGATTGCTGCCGGTGAAATGATGAAAATACCAGCAGATAAACATCCAGTCGAACCCGTTGTTATCGCTGATAAACACGGGCCTGTCCTTGCAGTTGCTGCTAAGCCATGCCGCGAAGGTTGACATTACCTTTTTGGGGTCATCGAATTGCAGGGTTTCTTCCCGCGTGTGGCCAGACACGGCCAGCGCTTCAGGGATATAATTATCTGAAACGGGTTTTAACTGCCCGTAGAACGTGGTGTCCAGGGCATCATTTACCAGTACGGCGCCGAAAGAGATCATGGAATAGTCTCCGGGGATGGGGCCGTCTGATTCTACATCTACCATTATGTAAGCCATAGGTTGTTGGGTTGTTGGCAATATAGAAATAATTTTCATATTCTGAAATGCTTCCGCAGTGGGGTGCTGCCCGCTTTCAGCCGAAAAAATTTCCGGTGCGGCCGTTTTAGCAATCGTTTTTCTCATCCGGTTGATTTGCCGGCAGTTAGCATCCAACGAGGGTTACGGCCTTTGCAAATGATCTGTTAATGTATTTTTTAAACTAAATAATTTAGCTTTAATTTGCTAATAATATTAGTATTCATTTAAAGCGATAGTTGTATGGAAGCATTGAAGTGGAGTGAGCCTAACATGACCCTGCCATATTTTGATACCAGTATTGCCGCGGGTCTTCCCTCACCTGCCTTTGACAACGAACAGGAAACCATTGATCTTTCCCGTATTATACCCACAGATGCCCGTAATACCTTTATTGTAAGGGTAAAAGGCGACAGTATGAGCGAGGCACATATTCCGGATGGTTGCCTTGCCGTGGTGGACCGGTCCATCCGGCCTTCTACCGGCGATATTATCGTCGGGACACTGAACGGCGAGTTTACGATCAAGCGGCTGGTAAAAGCGGGACGTAACTGGGTATTGCATCCGGAGAATCCGTTTCATAAACCGGTGATGATCACGGACGACGCGGATTTCCAGGTATGGGGCATTGTGACGGCGGTAATTGTGGACATGCGTAAATAGCGAAACGACAACTGTTATGCATCATCCGTTAACATTATTGTCGGCAGCGCTGTTATCCGCGCTGCTGAAGGAAGAATATCATTTTTTTGTCCGCCAGTGTTATCCTGCGGGCATATCAGCTGCGGATACCCATATCCGGGAAGCATTCCTGATCACGCCGTATAAAGACATTGCCAGCGCCAACGCACATTTTCAGCATATCCGGTTCGATCGGCGCAAGTATATCTACCAGACCATTCACCTGGAAGAAGTGGATAAGCTCTGCGTGGCCGCCGCACAACCTGTGGGCTACAAAATATATGTGGCACTGATAGATCCGGAGCATGAAACACCGGACCCGCAACTGGTACAGCATGTGAAACATTATATCAGTCAATACACCACCTGGCCAACGGAATATATCCGCATTCAATACGCGTTGCAATACGGGGAATTATATCTCTCCCTGAAATATGGAGATGAAGAAATAAAAGTACCTTTACCGGCAATAGAAAGCTACTAAAATAATGTGCTACGATATCGCGCTGAATGCCAACCTGCAAAAGATCCTGAAGCGGGTACCCCTGCTTCAGACGGGCATCAACCCGAACTTTGACTTTGCAGCCACTTACCATAAAATAGGGATGTCTTTTCCGCAATGGCCTGTTATTGTAGATAACGAAGGGCCACAGCTGGACAGGTTCACCTGGGGCCCTATCCCCAAACTGCTGGACACCGCCGAAAAAGTGAAAAGACAACGGCAAATGTACCTGAACGCCCGCAGCGAGAAAGTACCGGAAAGCGGTACCATGTGGAACGCAATCCGCCACCAGCGCTGCCTGGTGCCTGTTACTGGTTTCTTCGAATACCGGCAGATACCCGGCTGGAAAAACAAAGTAGCCTACTATATCCATTCCCGTGAACAGGATATTTTCTTCATCGCAGGATTGTGGGCTTACTCCAATTCCTGGGATGTGGACAAACCCGAACGTATCCCTACTTTCACGCTGCTCACCCGCGCCGCTAATTCCGTCATGCAACAAATACACAATGGTGGCGATAACGCCGGCAGAATGCCATTGATGCTACCAGATGACCTGGCCTTTCAATGGATTAAAAAAGATCTAACAGAGACGGATATACGCAATGTTATCCAACATGAATATCCGGCAGGACAGCTGGAATACTGGCCGGTAAATTCTGTCCGTAAAGTAAAACCTGATGATGAGACAGTCATTGCGCGGGTGGAATATGAAGGACTCCCCGCTGTTATATAATACAAGGAGATTTGATTATTTGACAACAGATGAATCAAATAATCAAATCTCCAACATAACCTACTACTTTTATCATCACGGAGCCAGACAGAAAGCAATGGATGCAGATGCATCATACTGGCTCTGACGACCCACTCCGTTAATCACCGTAGACGCCACATACAGCGATTCAGCAAATGCTGCTACGCCCGGACAGGCACCCAGCATATCCGCCACACTTTTGGTAAAGGTTTCCGTATGGAAGGTGGCCGGGAATAAAGCCCCGGATGTACCAAAATAACCATGGGCACCTTTAATGATACCAAAAGACCAGGTAGCAAATCCCTGCGGATGGGAAGCTGTCCAGTGCAACTTCACTATATCTGCGGTATTGGTGTATTTCAGGTAACCACAATTCGGATCCGCCGGCGTGATGTTCAATAATGGAATGTCCATGCTGGCCACACACTGATCGTTATTCACCAGCAGCGCATTACTCATGGAAGATACCAGCACGTGTGCCCCATCATAGAATTCCAGTTTGAGCGTATGGGCACCGTTGGGCACAGACAGACTATTCAACAGGCAACCCAGATCCGTATTGTAGTATACGAACGCCGGATTGTGAATGCCATAGAAACCACTGATATCAGGCTTTTGCAGCTCGATGATATCGTAATGCCCGTTCACCGGGTTGAGGCGAAGATCATTCCATGAATCGAAGCGGGGGCTGCCATCTATCAACACTTTATAGTAGCGGACATTGTTGTTCCAGGCATTGTAGTGATCGATATTCACCGGCAACGTGCCACCGAAAGGAGAGTCTTTCGGGAACTGAAAAGGATAGGCTGGTTGTGTAGTGGTATCGGCTTTACCCGCGGCAGTAATCAGGTTCCAGGGCACATAACCGATGCCTTTGTACAACCAGTTGCCGGAAGTGGCGGTCAGCGTGTATTGATCTACCTCATCATTGCAGCATATACAGTAGTTGCCCGGTTGTATCACGGCAATACTGGAAGGACGTGAAGCGGTACCACCGATGAATACGTTGACATTACCGCTGGTTTTGGTAACGTCTACAGCAGAGATGCGATTGGCCGGGTCCCGCTCTGCTACGAGCAGCCGGCTTTCAGTGGTGTCTGCCCAGGTTAGGAAGAAGGGGGCTGTTAAACCGCCCGCAATGAGCGTTTTAGTACCAGTTGCCAATGTAATGCGGCTAATACCAGGCGTACCACCCTGTTCTGTAACGTAGGCAGTAGACAGATCAGCGGTAAGCGTTAATCCCACGGCCAGGTTAAGACCGCTGTACAGCACCGTTTTGGTACCGGTATTCAGATCTACGCGCACCAGATTACCAGGATTGGCATATTCCACTACGTAAGCCTGCATATGCGCTTCATCCAGCCACAGCTGCTGTGGCGTATTCAGGCCGGAGCATACCACAGCAGCGGCAGAACGATCTGCTGTAGCAAGATTTACTTTTAACACATTGCCCGTACGTTCCGTAACATACGCGGTTTGTTCATTGGCTGTTACGGCAATATCTTCCGGTTGATTATAACCACTACCAATATGCCTGTAAATAGGATTCAGTCTATAAGTGACCCACTGTACAGTAAGATTATAACCATAAGTGACCACTTTTAATTTACAGTAGTTACCTTCTTTTGTTTGCACACAAAAGACATCACCGTTGATCAGTTTATTTGTGGCATCGTTGTTACCAATCACCGGTGTGTTGCTGTAGGCGTAGGATTGCAAGGCGGCAGCTGTCACCAGGTTAAAATCTGTGACACCCAGATTGATAATGCGGGCATTGCCCTGCGGCACCATTTGTCTTTTAACGCTGTCGATTTGTTCCCAAAAGATATCAGCGTTACCGCCCATGGGAACATTGGTACCGGTTTCACAGTCAAATGACCAGGTGCCTTTAATATCAACAGTGCCCTGGGATACCACCGTAGCGGCGGCAGGAGAAAGATCAATAGTGGAAATGAAGCCGCCGTATTCGACGAAAATAAGCTGGTTCCTGTTTTTCAGGTAGCGCGAACCTATAGCGCCGGCCAGACTTGCTGCTAACTTTTTCATGATGTTGGGGTTTAAGCACAACGAGGTAATGCACAGGCGTACCTTGTAGTTTTTGGCGTTTTGGGGTAAATGTGAACTGTATGCCGTTTTCCGGAAACTGCGATACGAAATTACAGTTTCAGCAACACAAAAAGCGTTCTGTAAATACGCATTCTGCGATTACGTATATACACGCAAACTATAATATCAGAGAGAAGCCCTTAACCGGAGCCGGAAAGGAACTTCCATATGCGCTACCGAGCGCTCCAGGACCAGCCGGGCGGCCAATTCTCCCATCTTCTGAAAATCAGTGGATATGGTGGTGATACCATTTAGGATAATACGTTTCAGTGGTGTTTCGTTGTAGGAAATCACGCCTACCTGCGCTCCTACCGTTAATTCTAATGCATTGATCTTTTCTATCAGTTTTACCAGATCATCTTCCATCAGCGTAATATATACTTCGCCTGCATCCACCGGCTCCTCTGCTGCATCATGCAGTATTTTGTAGGAGAAGGCATAGTCCTGGCAAAAACGGGTAAACCCGGTCAACAGCTCTGACGGGATGTAACAGTCATCAGGGAAGATAATCTTCAGCGTATGATATTTGCTCAATGCCGGCCGTGCTTCCCGCAGGGCGTTGTAGATATCTTCTTCAAAATTTTCATATACCGCGCCAAAATCACCGGTGATGCCATCCACTTTTTTATCCAGGATTACCAGCTTGTCTTTGGGCAATGTATTGATGATCGCATGTGCTTTCTCCCCTCTTTCTGTAAAATGGGGGATGATCACGTAATAGGAATAGTCTTCTCTTTTATTGGTCAGTAATTTTTTGAACAGCGCGTAATCATTGTTGTAGACGTAAAAATCTACCGCTACCTGATCGCCCAATGCGGCCATGAAAGCGTCATACACGATTTTTTTGTGTGCGCTGAGTTTATTGAACAACAGGAATATGCGCGGAATGGCCGGCACTTCGTTATCTGGAATAAAGTATCCTTTACCTGGTACGGAGCCCAGCACGCCTGTCTTTTTCAGATAACGGTATCCCTTCTCCGCCGTATCCCGGGAGATATCCAGCTCAAAGCTAAGCTCATTGATAGAAGGCAGCACGTCCGCTGGCTTGATCTGCCCGTTCTCCAATCCTTTCAGGATAGAATTGGCCAGCTGCAGGTATTTCGGCGTAGCGGAGTACTCATCTATTACGATCAGGTCTATCAATCTGGGTGCTTTCATATCTCAATAAGTTTCAAAAACATATTTACCTTTTACGTTCGTTGAAAAATACATATATCCATTCTCTATACCGATCCAGGTCAGCCCGATTATCGGGATGAAACCACCGCTGACAAATGCATCCTTGTTATTTACCACAACCTTCTGTCCTTCTTCATAAGGCACAGCCACCACCATGCTTGTTTCAGGCAGCACATTCAGTTCCAGTTTCATGCCGTAACCGGTTTTGGTATACTGTACGGCTATACGCCCTTTTATGGTTTCATGGGAGCCACCGACAACAGACAGTCCGCCGGGCATCGGTTTCACAAGATAACGTTCATATCCGGGCTTCAGGGGCACAACACCACAAGCATATTGCGATAACAATGTAAGCGGACCGCCGGACCAGGCGTGGTTGTTGGTGCCGCCTTTATTGTCATCAAACAATTCATTAAGCGTGGTATACTGGTTATCGATCATTACCTGGTACCGGGATTTCATCCTCTCCAAAGCCTCTCCGGGCGCATTCATGGCAAACAAGCTTTCCAGCACATACTTTTCCATATAAGGGCTCGCATGCCGAGCTGTTTTCAACAACCGGATAATAGCCGGATAGTCTGACTGTCGCGCAATACCGGCTATGACAGCCATGGCGTTAGCGCGGTCGTCTGTCTCCCCCTGGTAATCAGGAGAACGGTAAACACCATCACGCAGGCAATATTGCCGGGAAGCGTAAGTTATCTTCTCTATCTGCTTTTCGAGCTGCGTAGCATAGGATTTATCATTACTCAGTGATGCCATGGTGATCACCGCCCTTGCCGCAACGATATACCAGGCATTGTCCAACAACGATGCATCGATGTTGGTACCCCAGTCCGGCAGGTCCCATCCGCCTTTGCGGTGGATGATCATACCGCGTTCATCTGTTTTCCATAATGACAGATATCTTTTGACAGCGGGATATACGTACCGCATGGTGGCCGTATCCCCGGTGTACAGGAAGTAAGTTTCCATACCATGGATAGCCGCCAGCATCTGCTGCGGCAGTTCCTGGCGCCAGTTACCGGCGGGTATGGGAGCATAAAGACTACTATCCGGCGCTTGCCAGTCCACCAGGTTTCGTATAGCCTTCCGGGATAGTTGATTAACGTTCGTGTCCAATGCATAAAACGTCTCTCCTATTTCAATGGCCACATCACCCCACCAGAGCGCTCTTTCCCTGTCGGGGCAATCGAAATAATTATCCCTCATATTGACATACAAGGTGCGTTGCGCTTTCTGCCACAGTGTATTCAATGCGGAATCACTGGAATGGAAAGTGCCTGCCAGCTTTGTATCGTAGCCGCTTTCGCGGTATTGCAGGGAGAGGATTTTCACCGCCTGTGGCATCACATATTTAACGAAATGTCCATTCATCCAGGCAGGGGTTTCAAATGACTGCTCCCCTTCCC
The DNA here is from genome assembly GCF_012927205.1 of Chitinophaga fulva. Taxonomy (GTDB): domain Bacteria; phylum Bacteroidota; class Bacteroidia; order Chitinophagales; family Chitinophagaceae; genus Chitinophaga; species Chitinophaga fulva. The sequence goes on along the minus strand of NZ_JABBGC010000004.1, from coordinate 545,469 downwards.
GTGTGATATATTCTGTGCGCACACTGGCCAGTTCCGGATTTCCGGCAGTGAGATAATTATCTGTCAGCAGTTGTATTTTTATACCTGCCGGCGCTATGATTTTAAATGCTGGTGTTACCTGTGCGTTATAAGGCAGACGGCAGATCAGTGTATCTCCTTTTTTTGCAGGTTCCCCAATATAGTTTTTCAGTTCAGATTCCCGAAAGAAGGGAATATCCCTTTTTACCAGCTGATGCCACGGCGCTACTGGCGGCGCACCGAAATCTATTACCTGCTGCCACGTTTCAGTATCTGTTTTGGATGCATCAAAGCCCACATTGGTTTCCGCGAGGCGGAAGTTGGGCTGTATCCCGTCTGGACTGTAATACTCCTTCATCCGACGGGCTTTCCAGGACGTATTGCTGTTAAAGGCGGTGTCCTCACATTGAAACAGCAGCCCATTACGACCACTGTTTTTGTGGGCAAACCCCTCTTTGCCCCAGAACCACGTGATCACCATGATATCATTTTCCCCCTTTTGCAAAAAGGGTCCGATATCTATCTCATCATAATAAGTGTCCTGCGGATTAGGACCACGTTTCAGTTGCCCTTCCCGGACAACCAGTTTCCCATTGACCACCAGCATGTATTTGCTGTCGGTGGCAATACGGGTGATCATCTGCTTTTTCTTTGTGGTGCGCACTGCTTTCTGCGTATAGGCGATCCATTGATTGGATGCAGAAAGCGTGTCCAGCCCTATCCAGCGGGCTGTCCATTGTTCCTGTGCCTGAACGAACAGTGGCATCAGCAATAACAATAGCGGTATGTATTTTTTTATAGGCATATCAGGCATAGTGTTTCAGTTGCACCAGGTTTGCAGGCACGGGCTGGGTATTCCAGCTGTCATGTATCACTAGCGCGGCGCCCATGGCGGATGCCTGGGATACCGTAGCAGCATATACCTCCATCTCCGGAAAAGCTTTTGCCAGCAGTTGCATATAGATGTTGTTGCGGGCAAAGCCGCCATCTATAAACAGTCTCTTTACCGCTGTACGGCCCAGTATCAGCCGGGTGGCGTACTGTTGTTGTTTTACCAACATCATGACCAGATGGTGGTAGGCTACCGCACTGTTTTCATAACGCGACATTTCCAAAATACTAAATTCCGGCGATTGTGCTAACTGCGCCGCGATCTGCGGATCATAGGGCAGTTCTTTAAAATGCTGCTGATCATCTCCAAAAAATGCAGCTATCTTCTGCACTGCCATTTCATGCATATGCCCGGCAAACAAACGCGAAGATTTTACCGGGAGCCCGTCGTAGCGGATATAACAAAGGCAGTCCTGCTGTAGTTCTTCCGTAGTGAGCGGTTCATGGTTAAAAGGATTCATGCTGATACACCAGGTACCGGTGGACAGCAGCACGAATGGTTCGTGGAACTGCAACAGGTAAGGAACCAACGCAGCGGAGCTGTCATGTATGCCTACGCCGATATGTAACGCATGCTGCTGTACTTGCGTCAGCGTAGTCCAGGTTGTAGGGACTATCAGCGGCAACTTGTCCAGCCACCCTTCCTTGTCTACCCAGGAATGATATTGCTGCTGTATGAAATCCCAAAGCCCGGTATGACAACCGATGCTGGTCATCTCAGAAAATGTCTGTCCGGAAAAGAGGTAACTAAGGAACTGCGGCAGGTGCAGCGTATAACAGGTACGACTAAACAGTGATAGCTGATGATGCCGTATGCGGTAAAGCTGTAAGCCTGCATTAAGGCTACCCAAAGCCGGCGAAGCCGTTTGATGGGAGAAGTGCGCACGATCACCATAAGCGGTATAAAAGCGGTTCAATAACTCCTCCGGATATGGTTTCAGGTAATTGTACAAAGGGCCGGCCGGCGCGCCATTTTCATTGATACAAACAAGACTGGCGCCATAGGCGGATACGTTGACCGCTTTCACTTCAAATGCTTCCATTGTCAATACAGCAGTTAACTGCTGCTGCATGTTATGTATCAGTAAATGCAGGTCTTCACAAGGATCTCCGGCTTCATCCGTAGTTTCCTGCATACAGGTTTGCTGCTCAAAAACAATGTGGTATTGTTCATTGAGCAGCAACAGTTTTTTATTGGTTTTGCCTATATCGAAAACAGCTATAACGGGAACGGGCATGTGGAATTTGTTTTAACCGGCAGATGCTTTACAACCCGGTAGCGATGGCAGTTTTGCCTCTTTCGCGGACCAGCTGCTCTCGTATTTTTGTTTGTCTGAAAACCGCCAGCGGGTCCAGTGCGCCACCGGCACGGAGACGGGCTTCTGCTATCAGTGGCCGCACATCTGTACGGAAGGCATGTTGCAGGATTTCCTGTGCCAGTACTGTATCGTGGTTGTTTTGGGCGGCTATCAGCTGCTCACGGTCCACCAACAAGGCCTGTGCATAAGCGATGCGGATAGCCTCCACAGACTGCAGCAGGTCTTCCAGCGGGTCTTTCACATTATGGCTCGCATCAATCATCCAGCCCATGTCTGTGGCGTGTTGCATATGCCTTGCATCCATGCCGTCAATCAGTTCGTTGAAGATGAGAAACAGCTGGTATGGCCGGATGCTGCCTACCGTCAGATCGTCGTCTCCAAATTTGGAATCATTGAAATGGAAGCCGCCCAGTTTACCTTCGCGGAGCAGCAGGGCCACAATCTGCTCGATGTTGGCATTCGGCAGATGATGCCCCAAATCTACGAGGGTAAAAGCTTTCGGCCCCAGTTTGGAAGTATATAACAGTGACTGGCCCCAGTCGCCTACCGTAGTGGAATAGAAGTTAGGCTCAAATGCTTTGTATTCAATCAGCAGTTTCCAGTCGTCCGGCAGCGACTGATAAATTTCGCCAAAGCTCTCCAGCGCATGATCGAAAGCCCGGCGGAAATTGAGCTGACCAGGAAAACAGGAGCCATCGCTCAGCCATATGGTGAGGGCTTTAGAACCCAGCTCCCGGCCGTATTGTATTACTTCCAGGTTATGTGCCACCGCCTGTTGACGTGTATGCTTGTCCGTATGAGCGAGGGATCCGAATTTATAACTGTGTTCCTGTCCGGGCTGGTCCTGGAAGGTATTGGAATTCATCGCATCGAAGCCTAGTCCCAGCTGGGAGGCTACCGCGCGGATATGTGTCGCATTGGAGGGGATGTCCCAGGGGATGTGCAGGGATACCGCGCCGCTGCCCCGGTTGAGCGCATGCAGGAGACCGATGTCTTCCAGTTTCTCTTCCAGCGAGCGAGGCTCGCCGCCGCCCGGGAAGCGGCCGAAGCGGGTGCCGCCGGTGCCGAGCGCCCAGCTGGGGATAGCCACCTGGAATGCGGTCAGTTTGCTGATGATGTCTTCTGTATGGGGTATTTCCTGTCGAAGGAATTGAAGCCTGCGTTGGTGCGTTGCCGTAAGTAGCTCATTACAGGCCGCGATCCGATGTTGGTCTATCTGCATACAAACGATTTTTTATTATCTGACAAAAGCAGCGGCAATGCCGCCATCTACGTTGAGCACGTTGCCGGTTGATTTATGAAGGAGGCCACCGGCGAAGGCAAAGCAGGCGTTGGCAATATCTTCCGGCAGGATGATTTCATTCAGCAGCGTGCGTTTGGCATAAAAGGCGGGCAGCTCGGCCACCGTGATACCGTATGCTTTAGCGCGGCCTTCGGCCCAGGCGCCTTCCCATATTTTACTATCAGAGATGACCGCATCCGGGTTGACAACGTTGACACGTATACGATCTTTCCCCAGCTCCGCTGCGTTGAGCCTGCTAAGGTGCAGTTGAGCCGCTTTAGCCGAGCCATAAGCCGCATTGTCCGGGCCACTCATCAGCGCATTTTTGCTGACGATATTGATCACATCGCCACCGAGCTGTTGTTTCCGCATCACTTCCACGCCGGCCTGCGTAACGAGGAACTGTCCTTTTACGAGCACATCGTAGAGCAGGTCCCAGTCCGCCTCCGTATGGGCTTCCAGCGGTTTGGAAATAGAGAGGCCGGCACAGTTCACGATCAGGTCTACCCCACCGAAAGTCAGCGCCGCCTGTGCAAAAGCCTGTTGAATCGTAGCCGGGCGGGTAACATCCAGCAATGCAGCCGTAAAAGCATCTTTACCCACCTGTTGCCCAAACTCCCTGCTGGCGGTTTGCAGGCGTGTTTCATCATTATCGCTGATCACCACTACCGCACCTTCGGCCACAAATTTCCGCGCAATGGCTTTGCCGATACCACCGGCACTGCCTGTTACCAGCGCCACACGGCCGCTGAGTGCTTTGGGCTTAGGCATCCGTTGCAGTTTCGCTTCTTCCAGCAGCCAGTACTCGATATTGAAAGCTTCCTGCCTTGGTAACGAAATATACTCAGAAATTGCTTCAGATCCACGCATGACGTGGATAGCGTTGATATAAAATTCTGCCGCCACGCGGGCTGTTTGTTTGTCTTTGGCGAAGGTGAACATGCCGATGCCGGGCCACAGTATCACCACCGGGTTAGGGTCACGCATGGCCGGACTGTTATCATGTTTACATTGCTGATAATACGCCGCATACATCCCGCGGTAGGCTTCAAATAAAGGTGCAATCCTGCTTTTCACCGCCGCCATATCGTGCAGGTCTTCCTCCGGAGCGATGTCCAGCACCAGCGGGGAGATTTTCGTCCGCAGGAAGTGGTCCGGGCAACTGGTGCCCATAGGCGCCAGGCGGTGCAGGTCTTTAGCGTTGATGAATTGCATCACGTCTGGTGCATCTGTAAAATGTCCCACCATAGACAGGTAAGAAGAGGCGAAGCCCCGCAATACTGGCACCAGCACGGCCGCCTGGCTGCGACGTTTTTCCCCAGGAAGGTCGGGTATCACCGCGCCGCCAAATACCGCAGGCTGCTGAGATACTTTCGCATGGATATAATTCGCCGCTTTATCGATCACTTCCAGTGTGTTCATATAACAGTCGTAGGCAGTGTCTCCCCAGGTAAACAAGCCATGGGAGCCGAGGATAATTCCCCGGATACCCGGATGATCGTGCAGGCATTGCCGTAGTTGCAGCCCCAGGTCGAACCCGGGGCGCAACCAGGGCACCCAGCCGATGGCGCCGCCGAACAGTTCCTGCGTGATCTGTTCTCCGTTTTTCGCAGCAGCAATGGCAATCACCGCATCCGGATGCAGGTGGTCGATATGTTTGAATGGCAGAAAAGCATGCAGCGGGGTATCGATGGAGGGAGGCCGGGAAGCAGGATCATACAGGCAGAGATTAAACAGTTCCACCATCTCATCTTCAAAGGCAATGCCCCGATATACATTTTCCAGGTTCCGGAGGCGGTCTGTGTATAACGCAGCGAGGCCATTACGTTTCAGGGTACCGAGGTCGCCGCCGGAGCCTTTTACCCACATCACCTCTGTTTCCCTACCGGTAAGCGGGTCCGGCACCACGGCTTTACAGGAAGTATTGCCACCGCCATAGTTGGTGAGACGCAGATCGGCGCCCAGCAGATTAGAGCGGTATATCAGCAGCGCTACTTCATCGCCGGCCATAGCTGCGGCAGTAACATCATCCCATAAATAACTGACATTTTTAAACTGTGTTCTTTCCAGCGACATACAAATATTTATTTAAGAGAGTTTCCGTAACCAACGATTAATACAGAAAGCAGAATAGTGAGATTACCCGCGATGATAGTAGCCTTCGCCCTTGTACTGACACCTTTCCATTCTTTGAGTACCAGTCCCCACATGTTCGCGATCAGGATGATGAAGGCCATGTGCAGTATCCATGAACTGGCGCCGTTGCCCACTTTGCTCTCGCCCATGCCGTAAAAGAAAAACTGCAGAAACCAGGTTGTGCCGGCCAGCGCCGAGAAAAAGTAGTTCGCCGCCAATGGCGTTTGTTTGTTAGTGTAATCCGTGTACGAGCGGTTGCGCAGGTTCAGTAACAGACACCAGACCAGATTGGTGGTCAGGCCGCCCCATAGCAGTACCACGTAGGTCACGTTGTTTTGGTACAATGGGTCCAGTCCGCGTGTGACCGCCATTTCCGCCATACTTTTCCCGGCTTCGATACCATATACAAAACAGGAGCTAAGAACACCTGATACCACCCCCACTATCAATCCTTTTATCACATTGAACTCCGCCACCGTTTTTTTCTTTTCTTCCTCCGGCAGTTCTTTTTCTTTCATCATGCCTGCCTTTCCACAGATACAGATGCCCGCAAGGCATACCAGCATGCCTATCAGGACTACCTGTCCCCAGCTGCTGCCGAGCATATCCGACAGGGATGTTTTACCCGCAACAGGGACCATGTTGTAATACACCGCCGGTACCAGCGCCCCGAATAGAGAGCAGCAGCCCAGCATCACCGAATTACCCAGTGACATACCCAGGTAGCGGATGCCCAGTCCGTATGTGAGGCCACCAATGCCCCATAACAGTCCGAATATATAAGTCGCCGCCAGCGTGCGCCACGAGGCCTGCGCAATAAATTCAGCGAATCCCGGCAGGGTAATCCATGCCGCTACCGGCGGCACTATCAGCCAGGAGAACAGTCCACCTGCCAGCCAATAAGATTCCCAGCGCCATCCTTTTACTTTTTTGAAGGGCATATAGAAGCTGCCCGAGGCGAAGCCGCCAATGAAGTGGAATATGATACCTGCGATTACAGCCATGTGGAATTTTTGTATCTGTTTTTACTAAAGTAGAGAAATCAGCGGGCAGGGCTGTCATGGACTGTTATGGGGCCATCAAAACTCTTGTCTGTATTGGGTTTTATGGATTGATCCCTGATCAGAGAGATGATACGCGGAGAATCACCGGGATCGGATTTCGATCATTTACAAGTAGTTAACATTTGGAGGAATGGATTGGTGGATATTGCAGGCTGTTACCAAAAAATCGTGGATTATGTTTGTAAACCTACCATCTGCCAATACCTTTTTCAGATTATTTGAAAGAGGAAAGCTGACCATAAAAAGCACCCTTATAAGAATAATACATATTAATATGGCTTCGACGAAAAAACGACTTAAAGGAAGCAGACCATATCAGCCAAACCTAGCCGCGCATACTGCTGATCAAGTAGCAGATTGGTTTCTGGCGAGACTGGACACCAATGCCGGAGATACTATTTCACCGCTAAAGTTGCAGAAGCTGGTGTATTACGCACAGGCATGGCATCTGGTGGTTTTTAATCAACTACTTTTTAGTGAGCCTATTCAGGCCTGGGTACATGGGCCTGTTGTTCCCAGCCTGTATCAACGTTTTAAAGACAACTGCCGCGATTGCCTTATCGGGATAAATACCAATGGCCTGGAGAAAACCAATTTTTCCACTGAAACAGAAGACCTGTTAAACGAGGTGTATTCAATTTATGGAGAACACTCGGCCAGTTATCTGGAAGAACTGACACATCGCGAGATGCCGTGGATCATGGCGAGAAAAGGGTTGCCTTTGTATCAACGCTCCGAAGAGGTGATTACGGTTGAATCCATGATTGATTATTATAAGGCTTTAAAAAATGGGAAAAAACATAAAAGTATTCTGTCACCTACAAGATTCAATATAGACTTTGAGCTGTCAAGGAATCCTTGACAGTTGGTCTACACGAAACGCAAACCCAAAAGCAGGAACTTAAAATTCCAACTGTCAAGGAATCCTTGACAGTTGGCCACGAAACGTAAACCCCAAAGCAAAAACTTAAAAATCCAACTGTCAAGGATTCCTTGACAGTTGGAATAAACAACTGATATACAATATAATAGAAATTATAAAACAAGAACATGTCGCTTTAAAACAGAAGTAAATATGGTCGATTTGTTAAAACAACTTACTTTGCAAAAATTCACCATATACTTCATGTCAACAAAAAATAAGCTCATGTTCCATCTCTCAACACTAAACAATAAACATATGCTTATTTATCAAACACAAGATGGACAAACGTCCATTGAGGTCAAACTAGAAGACGACATGATATGGCTTACTCAGGCCCAGATGGTTGAATTATTTCAACAAACCAAACAAAACATTAGTCTTCACATTAATAACATTTACAAGGAGGAGGAATTAGAAAAAAAACTCACTATTAAAGAATCAATGATTGCGAGATCCGAAGGCGCACGACAAGTAACCAGACAAAAGCCTTTTTACTCCCTTGATGTAGTCATTTCAGTAGGCTACCGCGTTAAATCACGACGAGGCACGCAATTTCGGATTTGGGCCAACAAGGTACTAAAGGATTACCTGGTTCAAGGTTATGCACTGAACGAACAACGCCTGAAAGAACAAAGCGAGCAACTGACATCACTCAAAAACACCATCAGACTCCTGGGGAATGTGATGGAAAGTCATCCCTTGCAGGCTGACGAAGCCACAGGACTGTTGAAGGTTTTAACTGACTACGCCTATGCTCTGGATGTATTGGACCGATACGATCATCAACAGTTGCTCATAGCCGACACTACTACGAATACCATTTTTCAAATAACCTACCATACAGCGATGGAAGCAATTCATGGTTTGAAAGAGAAATTTGGAGGCAGCAGTTTATTTGGTAATGAAAAAGATGACTCTTTCCGTAGTTCACTGGCCACCATCTATCAAACCTTTGACGGCAAGGAGTTATATCCCAGTATTGAAGAAAAAGCAGCGCACCTGTTGTATTTCGTCATTAAAAACCATTCTTTTTCAGATGGTAACAAACGGATTGCTGCTTTCCTCTTCATATGGTTCATGGAGAAAAATAATTTGCTGTACAAACCCGATGGATCAAAACGCATTGCAGACAATGCACTGGTGGCATTGACGTTAATGATCGCAGAAAGTAAAACAGATGAAATGGAAATGATGATCAAAGTAGTGGTTAACCTCATCAATATTTTGAACTAGCCCTCTCTTTATATACCTGCATTTGGACAATTACTCCTCTTCCACCAACATCTGTTTCCGCAGGTTCATGATCGCGTAGCGTACCCTGCCCAGGGCAGTATTGATACTGATACCGATGGTCTGTGCCATCTCTTTATAACTCAGGTCTGCATAATATCGTAAGATCACGGCTTCGCGCTGTACCGTCGGCAGCTGGTCCAGCAAAGCTCCTATCTCCTGGTTCGTTTCATGCATTATCAGGTGGTGTTCTGCACTGTGTTCCATCAGATCGAGGCTATCACCCATTTCATCATTATAGGGCGCTACCATGGTTTTGCCCCAGGCGCTGGCTTTACGGAAATGGCTGATACAGCAATTATGCGCAATCCGTACCGCCCAGGCCAGGAACCGGTTGTTGTCAGCATATTGCCCGCTGTGGAGGGCATTGACAATCTTGATGAATACTTCCTGAAAAATATCTTCTGCCAGATCGCGGTTGCGTACCAGCAGTACAATAGTCGTATACAATCTGTTTTTATGACGATGTACCAGCGTGGTAAACGCATGGTTATCGCCATCAATATAAAGGCGAATGAGTTCGTGGTCGGTAAAATCAGAATACTTGTTCATACACAGGTTTCAAGCGTTAAAAAATAAGTTCAGGAAACGGTCTCCCTCGACAGGGAGACCATTATTTCTATATGCTGGAGGCTATGAGTAAATAACCTAGTCTTGCAGATTCAGCGCCTGCCGAACCTGGCTATAATTTCTCCAGTCCAGACTGCTGGCAGAACGGGCAGCCACACCGCCCGGCACTATCACGTAACGGTACTGATAACGTTTGCCGGTTGATGTTGTCTGGGTACTGGGATTACCATTCGAAATAAGATTAATGGATTTGGAAGCTGCCACGTAACGGATCAGCGTCCCGAATTCATCGGTGTAAGGCAACAGCACAATGCTCTGCTGCGAAGCAGTGCCCAGGTTGATATACACATTTACCAGGGCATTGGCCAATACAGCGGAATCCAGTTTAGGTACATTAAGTGTGGCCGCATACACGACTGTGTCTACGGTGCCGTCAGGTCTGGTAGAAGTCTGAGCACCCTGGAAACGAACATCCACCCAGCCGGAATAGATAACATTGGCGGAACCGGGATCTCCGGGATCTCCTTTAGGGCCCTGAGGACCTTGTGTACCATTGGAACCGGCGGGACCAGCAGGGCCCTGGGAACCATCTTTAGAGCAGGACATGAAAAATACTACAACAGAAAGAACCAGTGCATAGGGCATGCAACGCAATACTTGTTTCATCATTACAGTTTGGATTTAAATGTTTATTTTGATTGATTTTTTCTACCATACATTCCGCGGACAGGTATCTCCGTATTTATTACCCAGCAGGAAACCGATCATGATCTCATGCGATCCTTTGCTGACAGTATTCAACGAAGACGCCGTATAGTCGTAAGAGTAACCTATATTAAAAGTGGAGTTGATGTTCACACCAAACATACCCGCTACACCATCATGCAAACGGTAAGAGGCGCCTACCCAAAGCCTGTCACGGTACATCATACGGGCATTAACATCTACACTGACCGGCATCGCCGTAATAAACTTCACCATCACAGAAGGCAGCACATTGATATCATCGTTTATCCACAAGCGATAGCCCGTTGTGAAAAAGAGATGTGGCACCAGTTTACCGCGGTATACGCTATCCCCCACCAGTTTACCGTTATCATAGCCGATATTCTGGGGGATGATGTTCTGCGCCGAGATGCCTGCAAAAAAATCAGCAGAATACAGCCACAAACCAGCACCGATATCAGGACGCCAGCGGTTCAGGATACCAGTACCGCCGATGGCCGGATCGTTAGGATCAAGAAACCCCACTTTACTGGCATCGAGGCTCACCTGCTGCATACCGAGCGACAGGCCGGCACTGAGGCTGGTCCTTGGCGTCAGGTTGATATGATGAGCGTAAGCGGCACTGATGGAGAAGCGGTTGAGCGGCCCGGCCTTGTCATTCAGGATAGTCAGGCCAGCACCGGGGTGCGGCGGAGGCGTCGTATAGTCACGCCAGTAAGCTTTGCCCCGAGGGTTCTCCCCTTGCATCTCAAAGCCGGTAGGCGATGCATTGCTGTAATCCGATTTGCGCAACGGCCCGTGCACCGTCAGATAGGTGGTCACCGGCGCACCATTCAATCCTGCCCATTGATGCCGGTGACTCAGCCGCAGGTCCCAGTAGTTTTCTATTCCTGCCACAGCAGGATTGATGATGAAAGGATTCATGATATACTGCGTATAGTGCGGCTGTTGCTGCGCCTGCACCCACATCGCCATCAATCCTATCAGACCAGTTAACACAAACTTTTTCATGACTCAATGTTTTAGATTAAAAACAGGCCCGCATTACTTCTTCGTTATCGTGAAGGTGGTCCTTCTGTTCTTCTGTCTTCCTTCCGGATTGTCTGATCCGTCTGGCAGCGTATTGGGCTCTATTGGCATGGATGCGCCGTAACCTTTGTGGGTAAGGCGATGAGGGTCTATTCCTTTTTCCACGAGATAATCTACGCAGCTCTTGGCACGGGCTTCAGAAAGGCGCTGGTTGTAGCGGTTGCTGCCCTTACTGTCGGTATGCGCGCTTAGTTCTATCTCCATTTCAGGGTTGGCCTGCAGCAGGGTCACCAGTTTATCCAGGGATGCAGATGATTCTTCTTTGAGCGTTGCTTTATCGTAGTCGTAGTATACATTTTCGAGTGTCACCGGCGATGGCGGCGGCACTATCGGGGTAAGGCACAGTTCCGGCGCGGTGATGGCTACGGTATCTTCATTCTGTGGCACCCCGATGCGCTGGGAGCCCTGCGTATAACCTACTGCGTTAGCTACGGCTACCAGCGGCTGGTATTCGTTCAACGTAAAAGCATAACTACCATCGGCACCGGTACTGCGGGTGGTGATCACCTGGTGGCTAACGGTATCGATGATACGCACTTCCGCACCGGCAACCGGTGTATTGCTGTTACATGCTACCACGATACCGCTGAGCTGCCGCGCCGGCCGGGTTTTGTGCAGGAAAAAAAGCTCAAGGCAACATTCGGCCGCTCTGTCTGTTCCCAGCAGCACATCGTCCAGCAGATTACGGTTGTTACTGCGACTGGCGAAGTAAATATCATCTTTGACGGAATTGACAGGATATCCCATATTCACCGGCGGCTGAAAGCTGCCCGGTTCTCCTTTGCTGCTGAAGAAATCGTAACCACCCATGCCGGTCCTGCCATCTGAGGAAAACACCAGCGTGCGGGTGGCGGTGTGGTAATAAGGCGCCTGTTCGTTATCCGTGGTATTGATCACCTCACCAAGGTTGACGGTGCTCACCGGTTTACCGGCTTCGTCGAGCGTGGCGCACCACAGGTCAAATCCACCTTGTCCGCCGGGACGGTCGCTGGCATAAAGCAGGTGTTTGCCATCAGGTAATACGAACGGCTGTTGTGTGTTGCTGCCCGGCACATTGATCACAGCGTCCAGTGGCGCAGGTTCTCCCCAGTCGTTGCCGTTTTTGCGGGACACCCAGATAGCGGTGATTTTTTTACCGTGATCTATCTGCCAACGGGTGATGAACAGCTGCTGTCCATCTGGGCTGATGCTGACAGCGCCCTGGTGCAGCGATTCAGGCTGGGCAACCGGCAGCAGCCTGATATTGGCAGCTTGTCCGTCAGCATAGTCGGCGGTGTACACCCTGTTAATGAACCCTTTGTTTTTGGCTGGGTCCGGACGGGTGGAGGTAAACAGTAATGCGCCATCGGCCGTCCAGAGCGGCGCATAGCTGGCGCCGGTGGTATTAAGCGCAGCCGGCGCTTTACGTATTTCATAGAGGGAAAGGTCAGACCGTTTTAATTGGGCATTGATAAATGCGAGGTTGTTGACTTCCCGTTCGGCAGAAGCACTGTAGCTGTCATTTGAGCCGTAGCCCTGCAGGAAGCTATGGAAAGCCTTTTCCGCTTCTTCATACTTACCGAGGGCACGAAGCGAAACAGCATAATAGTAAGCCGCCAGCGGGAAATTTTTCCTGTCTGCTTCCAATACTGTTTCATAATGAGGTGCCGCTTTTTCATAGTTGTGCAGGTTGCGGTAACTCTCTGCCAGTTTATATACTGCCTGTTGTTCACTGCTCACCGGCACGATGTTCTTACGGCTGGCATTCACCGCCGCATAGGGCTTATAGGAATCCTGCCGGAAGGATTTGTGCCTGGTGCCGAGGTATTTTTCATAATACTGTACAGCTGAATTGTAATCTTCTTTTTTATAGTACTGATCGGCTGCTTTCAGGTAATCGTAGGTAAACTGCGCCTGTAGCGTCATAGTGGCCAGTAACACAGATGCGGTAAAGAATATTTTTTTCATGAGATGTCTGTTACATGTAGAGATGAATTACAAACGGGGGCATACAAATTCCACTTCCGGTGTCTTCACCTTCCTCCGTCCGATAAATGTGAGTGATACTTCAAAGCTGTTAGAACCGCGGGCCATCTTGCTCAGGTCTGATGTATTGATATCGTAGCTCACGCCCAGCATCATGGTCTTGTAAATAAAACCGGCGTGGGTGGTGAAGGCATCTTTGTAACGGTAGTTCAGCCCAAGGAGAAAGTCTGTTTCCGGGGCGGCTTTCAGTTGCCCATAGGCGCCGATCATCTTTTCCTGCGCCGGTCCCTGCGCCATAAACAGGAAGTTGGGCGTAATACTCAGTATGTCCGACAACGTTAGTTTCACGCCACCATGTACGTTAAAGCGCATGGGAAAACGGGCATCTCCCTTTGCAGCAAACTGGTCCTGCGGACGGGTGAGATGTATCACGGAAAAGCCGCCATAGATATTGAACTTCTTGCCCGGTGTGGCATCATAGTAGAGTGCGCCGGCGCCAGCATCAAAAGAAAGCGAAGAAGTCCTGGTGAGCACATCGGTAACCGGGTTACCAGGATTATAGCCTGTCACCGGGTTCCATTGCTCACCAAAGGTGAGCTTGGAAGGATCAAAACGACGCTGGATAAATCCCAGTTGCAGGCCAAAGTTGAGCTGATGATAATGCGCCGCATCCAACTTCACGCCTGTATAGGCGGCACTAACATAACCGGTGGTGTAGTTGTAGCCACCATCACCGGCAGCCTGATTCAGTACGCTGGCGCCGAAGTTGATATTTTTGGCGGTCGGCACTTCCGCCGTGATACCGTATGTTTTAAAAGGGCTGATATTTCCCCATTGGGTGCGGTATATCGCAGCGATACGGTAGTCCCCGTCGAAAGCACCGGTGAGGGCCGGATTGAGCCACGAGGGATAGGTATAGTACTGCGAGAAATGCGGGTCAGCCTGGGCCATCGCCCTGGAGCAGGCGAAGAAGGCTGTCACTGACATGAGCCATGTTGCAATTTTAGTTCTCATTTTGTGTCCGTGTTTTATGTGAATAATGTTCGTTATCTGATGATGGCCACATACCCTGAAAGCGGCGCAAATCCGTTACGCAGGGTGATGACATAGTAGTAGGTGCCTACCGGCAGCGGATTGCCTTTAAAGCGGCCGTCCCATGGCAGGGCATAACCACTGGATTCGTATACCCGTTGACCGTAGCGGTTAAATACTTCCACTTTACTGTCAGGATAATCGCTCAGGTTATGGATCACCCATCTGTCGTTGATGTTATCACCATTGGGAGAGAAAGCATTGGGCGGTATCACTGGTTTCAACACCTTGACAGACATCTGGTCGCTGGCGGTACAGTTGTGTTTGCCGATAGCAGTCAGCGTATAAACCTGATCATGCATCGCCGGAATGGTGGGCGACAGCAATGTCGGGTTCGGGAAGTCAGCCGCTGGTTCCCAACGGAACTTCAGGTTCACGGAATCATTGGCCGTAGGCCTGAAAGTGATCACTGTTCCCTGTGGCACAACAAACGACTGCCCTGCGTCGATGACAGGTTGCAGGTATACCACTACTTTGCTGCTGAACGGCGCTGAGGTACAACCCGCGGCATTCGTTACTTTCAGCTGCACGCCGTATTCACCGGGAGAGGTGTATTTCTTCACCGGGTTCTGTGCGGTGGAGGTAGAACCATCACCGAATTCCCATGCCCAGGTAATGATATTGCTTTTAGCATCCGTGCTCTGGTCAGTGAATGTGTTATCTGTTCCCTGGCACAGCGTGTCAGGAGCAACTTTAAAGGAAGCCACAGGCTGACCGAAAAATG
The DNA here is from genome assembly GCF_012927205.1 of Chitinophaga fulva. Classification (GTDB taxonomy): domain Bacteria; phylum Bacteroidota; class Bacteroidia; order Chitinophagales; family Chitinophagaceae; genus Chitinophaga; species Chitinophaga fulva. The sequence continues at coordinate 530,378 of NZ_JABBGC010000004.1, read as the reverse complement.
CCTCTATCCGTTTGGTGGCCTGTGCGTTACAACCGAAGGCGGAAGTAGCGGAGAGCACTACGTCAAACGGACCGTAAGCAGTGTAGTTGTGCAGTGGGTCTTTTAATGCGGAGGTAGCGCTGCCATCGCCGAAGTTCCACTGCCAGGTGAGGGCTGAGTTATCCTTGATCGTTGTCAGGTTAGTGAACTTGGCGCTACCTTCCGGCATACACACGGAAGCAGGCAATTGATAATTCACTTCCGGCAACGGATGCACAGCCACCGGCACGGAGGCGGTATCGCTAAGGCACTGTTGATCACTGACGGCCACCAGCTTCACGGTATAGCTGCCATCGGCAGTATAGAGGATGTTAAACGGACTATTGTTGGTAGCCTGTGTTTGTTGGCCTTTACCATCATCCCATTTCCAGGTAGTAATGGCGCCACCACTGATAGTGGACTGGTCTGTGATAACCGCAGGCTGGCCAAGACAGACATTGGCCGTTGCGGTAAAGGCCGCCGTTGGTTTGGGATATACGACCACGTTAGTAGCCACTGAATCCGAGCAACCGGTGCTGGTGTTAAACACATACCATATCTGATGTGTTCCCGGACCGGCTACGGAAGGAGTGAAATTACCGGAGGAATCGGTTGCCGGCCCTTTGTAGTAGCCTTTGCCCGTTACCCCGTTCTGCACAGTAGCATTGGCCACTTTGATAGTTCCCTTCACGTTCACGCATACACCGGTCACCGGCGCATAGGCCAGCTGCGGCTTCAGCTTAAAGCTGGCGGTGACGGTCGTATCTTTCGTACAGCCTTTATCGGTAGTCACCTGGTATTTGATGGTATAGGTACCAAACTTCGTATAGGCATGTGAGGGCGATGCTATCAATGACGTATTCGGATTGGTTGGTGTAGCATTCGCATCACCAAAATCCCAGCTGTGTCCGGCGAGCGTCTGCGCATCGGGCACGGTGGCGGTGCTGGTAAATTGCACGATGCCATTTACCGGCAGACAGTCACCGGGGAAAGTGAATGCTGCATGCGGCTTCGCATATACCGTAATGGTTTGGGTGGCGGTATCGCTGATACACAGGTCGCTCACTTTCACCACATGTTTGATGGTATAAGTTTTATAGCCGTTATAGGTCATAGATTCCGGCGCATTGGTGGTAGCTTTCTTCACGGAGTCATTGCCAAAATCCCAGTACCACTCTTTCAATGGTGCTGTGCCGCCGTAGGTGGAATTGTCGGTCAGTTTCACAGGGGCGCCTTCGCACAGAGACGGAACGTCACTGGCAAAATTAGCCACCGGCTTGGCCGCAGCGGTTAACTGGAAGGCAGTGTCGCCTACGCAACCATCGGTAGAGATCACCGTCAGTTTCACGTTGGCCTGTCCCGGCTGGAACGCATGATGTACTTCGATGCCGCTATCCAGTGCCGGACCAGGAAATTCCCATTTCCAGCGGTCTATCTTATAATCCGGCTGATTGTTTTCTCCTTTGAAGATGGCGCTGTCCAGCGTACAACCACTGTAGGCGTAACTGGATATCGCACGGGGTTTGGCTTTCACGGAAATCGTATAGCCTACCTTTTCTGTATTGGTACAGTTTTCAATAGATGGATGGGTAGACATCACCGTGATATCAAATTCTCCCGTATTGGCAAATTTATAAGAGCCGGGTAAGGTATACTTGTAGTAAGTGATACCATTGATCACGACGGTGGCCGTAGGCACTGGTGAATTCACCGTTACATCTGCATTAGGCGTAATGGCCGCTCCCAGCAGGCTCAGTTTCCACACCATCTTGGTAGGCTTGTAAGCCATGAGGATAGACAGTTCTACCGGTGTTTGTGTACAGGTAAAATCATTCTTTGTTTTAGAAGTATCAAACTCGTTGTGAATAGCACCCACTGCGTTGAGGTTATTGATCAGCGTACCTGCGTTGTAGCCATAACTTTCCACGCTGCCCAGTCCATAGGTAGTTGCGGTAAAGGCCGAATCGCTGGTCACGATACATTGTGCCTGTGCGGCATTCCAGCGTTTCACCGCCACGGAGTAACCCGGCATATTGGGGTGTGGGTAAGAGGTATTGATCGTTGGACTGCCATCGATCAGCAGGGAACCCAAACCGCCGGTAGGGATGATCAGCGTCAGGTAGTTGACCGTAATGAACTCGCGGTTATTACGATAGAAACCAGTTCTTTTCACCGCCTGTTCAATCGGGCTGAGATAAACCATCTCCGGATCACCCAGCGGATCGGTGTTGCCGCAGGAGCCGGATGACGGCATGTATTGCGCTACCAGTACAGGTTTATCGGCTTCAATATAATCGGCCGTCTTGCTGTTAAATGTATAGTAAGAACCCGGGGTCAATCCGCCAAGTGTACTACCATTCAGTTTTACGATCGTCGTCGGGTCTTTCACCACTACTTTATACATCGAAGTCTGATTGGAAGTAGGGGTGGCCGAATGAGAGTAAGGCGCGGTCAGGTAACGTTTTCCCCATGCCTGGAAGGGGAATACCTGTTGAATATTATTATCACCGCTGCCACCGCTATTGGTACATGATTGGGACGTACGGCTGCTACCGGAAAACACGGCCACGGGATAACATTCTCCCGCGGAGTTGCCAATGGATTTCACCGTGGTACCGGTCAACTCACGGCCTTGGGAGCCACCGAGGGAGGCGCCTACCAGCTGGTAAATATCACCGCGATTAAGCGTTACGGTAAACGGAACACCCGGCGCACGGCCATTACGCGTCAGCACCGAAGGTTTGATTTCCACCACGGTATTGTTCTGGTTGGCCACCACAAACATCCAGGAAAAACAATCGGAGGCATAGTCCTGCTGACTGTTGACAGAAATATAAGAATAGCCCCATGTTTCTTCCGGCATCAGCATGGTAGCGCCGGAAGAGGCACTGCCGAAAATATGCGCATAAGCTACGATAGGCACATTACTGTGAACATGGATGGATTTGTTGGTAAAGGTGCCTTCGCCGCCCGTACCGCCGAAAGAAGGCGGTGGTGAATACAACCGGGCATCGTTGGCGCCTGTTTTAGGTATCAGGTCTGTCGCAATAACAGTATTGGCAGGGATGTTATAAGTCCGTGTCCAGGCGGTGCCGGTGATGTTCACTGTTACCGTAGCGGCCTGTTCGGCGCTCAGGTACAGGATCATCTCCTGTGTGTTGCCCCCTCCTGGTTCCATGAACTGGTGATGTCCGTAGCCAACCCAGAAGTCTTTCCCTTTGTTGGAAAGATTCTGGGCGTGCGAACTAAAGGCTACGAACTGCAACACTAACACAGATATGGTTATGAGACATCGCTGTAGCCGTTGGCTGGCAGGATGATTGGTTATTTTGGTCAACATCTTGTACAATTTTTCATCTTGAAATGATTATTGTTTGATGATCATCTTCGACGTTCTTGTCCCATCTTCAAATAAGGCCCGCAACATATAAGGCCCTTGCGCCAGTCCGGAAACCTGCACCATGTGGTCTTTTCCCGGTGTGGCTATTCTCCTCACCTGCCTGCCGTCCAGTCCGTAAATGACCAGCTCCCGCAGGTCCTTCACTGATTTCACATGCACCGATACAGAGGCCGGGTTAGGATAAGCAGTGATAGACCGGGCGCTATTGAGCAGACTGTCTATTCCCTGCCGACAGCTGTGGGCTGCTGCATGGGTTATTCCCCCATGCAGCAACGCAGCTGTAATTATGAAAGCAAGCAAGTACTTCATCTTTCTTCCATTTTTTGGTTATCGGATCAGGTTGATCACACCTTTTTTCTCTACGCTGGAACCGTCTTTCAATACCAGGTGACATACATAGATGTACACACCGGAAGGCATCGTTTTGCCTTTGTAAGTACCGTCCCATCCGATATCCTGGCTATTGGACTCAAACACTTTTTCACCCCACTGATCGAATATGGCGATATGCACCTTGTTGATGATATAGCCATACACTTTCAGCATATCATTCTTACCGTCGTTGTTCGGTGTGAACGTGTTGGGGATGTAGATACCATCCGGCAGGGTTTTGCCTTCGGCCGGATCAGAGATTTTGTCTTCACAACCTTTCACCTTCACGAGGAGTTTCACGCTCTGGACAGGTTGCAGACCGGTGATGACATGCTCCAGCCCTTCTCTTCCGGATGATGGCTGTGTCCAGGTAAGACCGCCGTCGATGGATACTTCATAGCTGGTGGCATTGGGCACCTTATCCCATTTGAAGCGAATCATGTTTACGCCTACAGTGTCTACTCTCACCACCGGTTTAGTCAATAGCGGCAATACATGCACCACTGCTTTGGCGCGGGTAGCACCCGGGCAACCATGATTGATGGCTTCGAGGTAGTAGGTACCGCTGACACTCACGGCAGTGATCGTGTATACGTCACCGGTAAAGAGCAGGTTACCACCTGTTGGCGCATCGTACCAGTTGTACAGCACACCTGCTTCCGGATCTTTTACGGCCAGTGATACATCACTGCCGGTACACACGGTCATGGAATCTTTCACGATAGCAGCTACGCCCGGCGTATATACTTCCACTTCTTTCGTGGTATCCCCGATACATCCTTCTGCCGCTACTATGCTGAGTTTCACTTTGTAGATACCCGGAGATTTGAATTGTTTGGTAGTATCCTTCCGGTAACCGTAAGTGGCGTCACCGAAATTCCAGTTCCAGCTGCTGATACCCACATTATTGCTGGTAGTGGCGCTGCCCGTGAACTGGGCCACATCGCCCACACAGCCGGAGTATGCACTGGTGAAGTTCACCACCGGTGCTGGTATTACCTTCATGGAGAGGATCGCCTCGAAGCTGTTGTTACAGCTTTCTATGTCCGGATGAGAAATCAGGATTGGTATGTTATAAGTGCCTGGTGCAGAGAACACATATTCATCAGGCAGTACAAAACGATAGTAAGTACGATCGTTGGCCACCAGTGAATCTTTCGGCACCGGGTTGTTCTGTACGACGTCCACTGCGGGCGACAGGTGCTGCACAGCGCTCAGTTTCCAGGTGAGTGTGGTGGGTTTCACCGGTATCAGCATGGAGAAACGGAACGGCGTTTTCGCACAAGTGTACGTGTTGTTGCCACTGGACGGATTCAGCACGTTGCTGAAGGCTGGCAGGATATTGAGGTTCTTCACCAATGTTCCGGCGTTGTAACCGTAGCTTTCCACACTGCCCAAACCGTAGGTGATAGCGGTGAAGGCTGAGTCAGCGACAACATTACATTGTGCTGCAGCAGCATCCCACCTTTTCACCACTACCGTATAGCCGGGATGGTTAGGATGCGCATAAGTGTGGTCAAACAGGTTGCTGCCATCGATCTGTAAAGAACTCAATCCGCCTGTTGGTATGATGAGGGTAAGGTAGTTGGTGTTGATAGACTCAACGGTATTGCGGTACAAACCGACTTGTTTGATACCCTGTTCGAGCGGGCTGAGGTAGATCATTTCCGGATCACCGTCACCTCCTGTGTTATCACAGGCCCCGCTGGATGACATATACTGGGCAACCATCACCGGCTGATTTGCTTCGATATAATCTGCGGTGTTGCTTTCATATTGATAGAAGCGGTTGTTGATCAGGCCAGTCAATGCCACACCATTACGTTTTACGATGGTGGACTGGTCTTTTACCAGCACACGGTAAATGTTGGTCATAAAGCTGGTGGCATCATCATCGATGGAAGTAGGCGCCGTCAGGTATTTTTTACCCCATGCCTGTGACGGGAAGTTTTGCTGGATGAGGTTATCACCAGAAGAACCGGTGCTGCCGCCACATCCGATACCGGTACGGCTGCTACCGGAGAAGAAGGCTACCGGGAAGCACTTACCGTCGCTATTTACGATGGAGCGGACATGGCTGCCGGACACGTCGTATCCTTCAGAGCCAGTTGTCAGAGCGCCTAATACCTGGTACACTTCCCCTTTGTTCAGGGTTACGGTAAACGTCTGGTTGGCAGGTCTGCCGGCCAGTGTAGGCACGCTGGGCGTGATTTCCACGGTGGTATTGTCATAATCCGCCACCACATAGAACCAGGAATAGGTATCCGTAGAATAATACTGTCTGGAGGTCAGCGCGTAGTAGTCGTAACCATAAGTACCTACGGGCAACAGCATGGTGGCACCGGAAGAGGCACTGCCATAGATGTGTGCATAGGCTACAATGGGCACATCACTTTCGATGCTGATACCTCTGTCGGACCAGCCTTCTTCCAGCAGACGGGCATCGTTCATACCGCCTTTAGGCAGTGTTTCCGTCGTGATGGTTTTATTGGCCGGTATGTGATATGTGCGAACCCATGAGGTGCCATTTACGCGGACCGTCACATTGGAAGAGTCTTTCGCGTTCAGGTACAGCACCATTTGCTGGGTGTTATCGCCGGTGAAGAACTGGTGATGGCCGTAACCTACCCAGAAGCGGGTGCCTCTGTTGGAGCTGTCTGCGGGTTGCAGCTGCTGCGGTGCGGCGGTGCCACCATTCAGGCCGGTGAACTTATCGAAATAATGCAGGGTACTGTCAGTGATCACATTGGTGATGTCATCTACCTTGCTCAGCGAATCGGTCTTCCACTTATCCGTGCTGTCGGTCATCGCCAACCGGATATCTTTCTGGCGTTTGATATAACCCTGCCAAGGATCAAGATAGAACTGTTGAATATTGAAGTCGTACACGCCGCTGGCCGGTGTAACGTCCACGTCTGTATAGAAATACATGAAGTCCGTTCCCGCTGCGATATTCGGCGGTTTCACGCCGGAATAACGGCGTACGGTCATGTTAGACGGCAATGTGGCATTGTTCCAGGTGATCTTCGTCACGGTGTCGGTACCAAACATGAACGTTTGGGTAACACCTGCTGCCGGAGCTGCCGGGAAGGCTGGTAATGCCGGCGGCACGGAGGTAGGCAGGAATTCATAAGCGCCCATGTCCGGTACGCCTGCCTGCAATGTCACCGGCCTTGGATTACCGTCGATGTCTTTATCGTTACCAGGCACCTGTACACCACGGCCATGGATGGCCCATACTTCCGGATCAGTCAGTGCCGGATGTAGGTCGGCCGGACCTGTAAATGCCGGTTTGTACACGATTGAATTGGCATCCAGACCGCTACCAGTGCGATAAGCAGCCAGCGTGGCGTAGGAAGCAATCGGTGTATTTTGTCTTACCAATACAGAACCGGTAGTGTACAACGTATTGTAATCGCTGTTCAGGAAGTTCGGATTGGCGACGTACATAGGACGTCCTGCATCGGAAGCGAAAATGTTGTTCCTTACTTTCACTGGTGAAGCAGAGGAAGACGAATGCGCGAAATAACCCGCATAGTTGTTCACACTGCTGGTGGAAGTATTCAGGATACTGTTATTGAGATAATTAAGGTTTTTACCGTACTCACTGTAAAGACCATACGAATTGGTGGCAGTAGTATGTATGCTCACCACGTTGTTATTCACACTGATCATGTTGGAAGACGTCAGGGTGATACCTCTCAGCTCACCGGTATTGGCCGTGCGGGCGAAGATTTCGTTGCCGGTCACGAAGCCCGGAGCCGCTGCAGTCGGTTCACAATAACTGAGGTAAATCGCATATCCTTTGGAAGTGGTACTGTTAATATTGATTTTATTTCGACCAATAGTAATCGCGCTATCACAATCATCGGCATAAATGCCATATGTAGTGGATGCCAGCGCACCATTCAGGTTGATAGTGTTTTTACGCGCTGTCAATCTGTTTACATACTCAGCATAGATACCATAGTTGTAAGACCGCGTAATAGTATTACTGTCGATGGTGACGCCCGGGGACATACCGTCGCCGTAGGTATTCATCCAGTACACGCCGTTACCGCCTTCGGTGATGGCGTTACCGGTGATCACGTTACCCACACCGGTACAGCTGCTGGCGTATACACCCGCACTGTTGGTTCCGGTGGAAGTAGTTACCGGCAGCGTGATGGCGCAAAGCTGCAAGCTGTCATAAGATGCTTTCTTCGCAAATTCCACGGCCCGTGCGTAAGTAGTACCAGTCGGTTTGAAGGTGATTTTCTGCCAGGTCACATAACTCACACTGTCGAGTTTCAACACATAATTCAGTGCGGACGTGCCGGCATAAGTGATGGTCACATCTGCCGCATTGCCGGAAGCACTGCTGAAAGTCACTCTGTTCACGGCGGAAGCACCGGGGACATTACGCATGGTCAGCTGTTCGGTATAAGTGCCATTGGCAGCGAGGAACAACACCGGTCCTGCGATACCGCATTCCAGTTTGGACACAACAGCTGCAAATGACTGGAAGTTGGTGGTGCTGGTAGGTTGTGCCGGGTTGATGGTGTAAGTACCTGCCAGCAATGGATCATTGAGGTTCACCATTACCGGTGTGGAATACACGGTATCGCGGTTGCTGCACACCACGGCGCAGCGGAAATATTTCTCCGCACCAGCGATGGTGTTGTAAACACTCACGTACTGGGTATCGCTCACATATTTCCACGGACCAGCAGCTGTAGCGGACACCTGCCATTGGTAGGTCTGATGACCGCCTTTGCTGTTACCCACGAGGTCCAGCTTGATGGCGGTACCCATACAGATCGGCGTGGTAGGATCTACCGTTGCATTACCTGCTACCGGCGGTGAGGTACATTCAGGGATGCTGATTTCATAAGCACCTATGTCCGGTGTAGTAGTACTGCGGGCCGCACCCAGGATGTCGATGGTAACACCTACCGGGCGACCGCTGTTATCCAGCGGAGAAATTACCGGTGCGAAATTACCAATAGAAGGATCGGCAAATACCGGCTGAATGGCGAGGGAGTTACTATCCAGTTTGGCTCCGGCGCGCCAGTCGGCCAGGGTAATGTAGTTGGTGCCGTTATTACCGGTGTAGGCGGTATTACGGCTGCTTTTTACGAAGATGTCGTTATAGTTGGATTTGAATTCCGCAGCAGCGGCAATGGATATACCGGTCCTGTTACCGCCGCCATTACGGCTGATATCGAGGATATTATCCAGGAATTCCACGCCAGCCACAGTGCTGGACTGATAGATACCGGTGGCTTCCGCGCTGCCGGTATTAGCGGCATCGTTCAATACAACAGTATTGTGGTAATACAGCACAAAGTCGCTGCTGTAGTTATAGAAACCACGCTGTGTACCACTTCCACGGATATCATAAATCACGTTGTTGATCACTTTCGCCGGATTAGTAACGATAGCATCAGCACTGCTGAACTCAATACCATAGAAGGAGTTAGTGGTGGTGGTGGCAGCATTGAAGAGGCCATGGATACGGTTACCACTGATAACGGTACCATCACCTTTGCTGTTCACACTGATGCCATAGTTGGAATAAGACACGCTGCTGCGTGCTGTCCGGAAGATATCGTTATGGTCTACTACAGTATTTTCTGCATTAGACAGGTATACGCCATAGGAATAGAACTCACTGATAGCGTTACTGTCGATACGGTTGCCGACAGGAGAACCTGGTGTTGCGCCATAAACGATCACACCATAGTACCCACCGTTGATGTTATTGCCACGCACCAGGTTGTTATCACAAAGGTTGTTGGAACCGCTGCTGGTGCTGGCGTCAGCGCCGTTGATCACAACACCGGCCATACTGGAACTGGTGGAGGTATTGTCGGTAAGGATACGGCTATGCGTGATCTTATTGTTATCCGCATTGGCCAGCAGGTGTACGCCATAACCGTTGGTACCGCCGCGTGCATCTATCACGAGGCTATCGAAGGTAACGTAGTCAGCGCCACGAAGTTTGATCACCGCTCTTTCATTGTCGTCGTTTGGTGCAAACTTGATCGTGTTGCCGTTACCGTTAAAGGTAATGGTATTGGTGGCAGACATGCCGGCGATGGAATCCAGTATCAGTTGTTCGGCATAAGGACCGGAAGCAGCTACTACATTGAATACTACCGGACCGGCGATACCACATTCCATGGCTGCTTTGGCAGCATTAAAGCTGACAAAGTTAGTCGCGCTGGACGGCGCGCCTTTATTGATGGTATAGGTTCCACCCGGGAAGGCCGGGTTTACAGACAACAATACCGGGTTACTGTAGGCCGTATTACCGGTACAGGTCACCGCTACGCGATAATACAGGGTAGCCGTGGCTGTTACCACAGTATCCGGATTGGTCATCGGGTTGCCAATATTGGTATATGGACCAGCAGCTGTAGTAGCTGTTTGCCATTGGTAAGTTTGTCCCAGGCCGATGCTGTTATTGATCAGGCTGAGTGACACTTTACGGTTGATACATACCGGTGTAGTGCTCACCGTAGCGTCGCCTGGTGTAGGCGGCGTCGTACACGGACCGGGCGTAAATTCATAGGCGCCAATGTCTGGTGTAGTGGTACTACGGGTATTGCTGTTAATATCGACGAGGATACCGGCAGGCAGCCCTTTGTTGTCTATAGAAGCACTGGTAGGCTGATAGTTGCCGGAGGCAACACCGGCAAACAGCGGGTTGGATGACAACGAAGCGGTGTCCTGTTGGGAAGCCGTCTGCCAGTCGAGCAAGGTGCTGCGGTTGGCGGTATAATAGCCTGTAAAGCTGGTACCGCCCTGTGCGGCCATGTAGTACAGGTTATTGTTGGCATGGATGGTACCGGTAGTGGTATTGAAATACACGGCGTATTTGCTGCCGCCGCCACCGCGTGTCACCGAGATGAGGTTATTGATAAACTCAATACCATCGGCTTTGGAGGTTTGATAGAAACCGCGCGCTATATACGTAGTGGCGCTGGTAGAAGTCCCGTCCAGTGCAACCGTATTATGGAAATACCAAACGTTGTCTGAACTGGAGTTATAAATACCGTAGACATCGCCTTTACCGGTAAAGTTATAGATCAGGTTGTTGGACACCACGTTCTCCAGTTGAGACAGCGCGTCAGTACTGGAGAAATAAATCCCGTAACTGGTGCTCACGTTGGCAGGCGCACCACCAAAGGGATTGCTGATGCGGTTACGGGTGATGTTGGCTTTGGTATTCAGGTTGGAGAAATTGATACCATAGAAGGTCGACACGTTAGCCCGCGTCGGCCTGCTGATGATATTATTCTCCACTAACGTGTTAAATGATCCGCTGGCATTTACCCCGGAGTTATAGAATTCAGTAATGGTGTTGTTGATGATCTTATTGCTCATATTCGCCATGGTACTGCTACCTGTGAGCACAACACCATAATAGCCACCCACAATTTTGTTGGAGGAGAAAGTGTTGTTATCACATTTTGCATCACCGGAGCTAGTAGGTGAAGTATAGGAGCTGCTGATCACGATACCCGCGTAGCTGGTACTGCTGGTAGACGTAGAGTCCACCAGTATGGTGGAGTTGCTGATGGTATTAAAATCCGCGTCGTTGGTCAGGAAAACGCCGTAGCCATAACCGGAAGCGCCGCTGCCCATTGCTTTGATCACCAGGTTTTTAAAGGTGAAATAGTCGGCATCATCCAGTTGAATAACGCCCCTGTTGGCAGAAGTTGCATTAAATCTCAGCGTATCACCGTTACCGTTAAACGTGATGGTATTGGTAGCTGACGCGCCGGGCACGGGTTTCAGCAGGAGCTGTTCCGTATAGGGGCCGCTGTTAGCCACCACATTGAACACCACGGGGCCGTTGATACCGCATTTGAGATAGTTATAGGCATCGTTGAAGGAGGCAAAGTTGGTGCCTGATGTTGGCAATGCTTTATTGATGGTGAATGTACCAGACACCAATGTAGGCGATGTAACGCTGACGGCGGTGGAGGTAGCGCTCTGTGTGCTGGCAGTACAAGTGACGATACAGCGGTACCAGGTAGTAGCGGTCTGTGTGGTCGTCAGCATACTTTTGTCTGCACCGTTGATGTTGGTCCAGGTAACATTATCAGCAGACTGCTGCCATTGATAGGTCAGTCCGGAAGCCACGGTGGCGCCATTGAGGCGAAGATCGAAAGTACCGTTGAGACATACGGTGCTCATACTGGACACAGCAGTGCCGGCGGTAGGTGTACCGGTGCAGGCAGTGGCGGGTATCCAGGAGAAGGTGACGTTCGGACGGGTGGTCATGGTACCGGTGTTATCGGTTTCGATGGTCCCGCAGAGGTTATTTTCGTTATCGGCGCGATAAGTATGTGAGCCGTTAAACGCCAAACCGGTTGTGAAGGCCACTTCCGGGTTGTGGGAATAGAAGGTGCCTGGATCGGTGACTAGTGCGCCGCTACATACTTCCACTACAATGTTGTCTGTTCCGTTCCAGAAAAAGTTACTGCCGAAAGGGAAGTTGTTGACACCATTGAGGATGGTATAGTCTGCCGGTGTGCGCACCACGGTAGTACCGGGTACCCAGCTGGTTTCATCGAGGGTGCTCACAGTAGTAGTGCCGATGCTGATACCATATTGTTCGATCACATCGGCATTGTTCAGGTTTTTAACAACGAACTTAAGACCGGTAATAAATCCAGGGCCCATACCGGCAGCGGTGAGCTCTGCTGCGGTAAACAGGTACTGTGCCCTGTTGCCCTCATAGTAGTCCTGTAACGGACAGGGATATCCGATATCACTGTTCCCGGTAGTACCGGTACCGATGCTGATATCAGTCTGCGCCAGCAGACGGCTACCCAGCATCAGTAGCATACCTGCCACGAGGATGGTTTTGTGAATAAATGAAAGCGTATAATTTCTCATATAGAAAACATTTGCTGGTTTTCAGATGGGGTTAAACCTTATCTTGGGAGTATCCAGGTAATCCAGGACTTACCATCTTTGGCGCTTACCATATCGTAGGTGTAGGCGCTGGTCTGTACAAGGAAAAAACCTGTCTGGTCTGCCATCAGCGCACGGGTACGCAACAACGGCGTAACGTCCGGAGGCAGGTCGCCAAACAACCTGGTATCATGAAAGATGGCCCGGCCGTCACTGGTGAAAGTGGGCGCAGTATGTATCACGCCATACATCAGCGTCGGCTGGCCTTCCTCCGGTACGATGATGCCAAAGGCATCGATGCCGGAACCGGGGCCGCCGGCCTCGGGCCAGAAGGTGGCCTCTAAAAAATCGGGCAGTGTCTTAAGGCCGTAAGCATCGTCTACGCCATTGACGTGGAACCCTTCTGCTGCAACCCAGTAACGGCGCAGACTAAGGGCTGCCTGGTACCAGCGCTTGGGCGCGGCGATATCCATCGCCAGCGGCTTAACGGTTTCGGATATACTGGCAGGCTGACCGTTGATCGTACCTTTTACTGCACCATCTTCAAACTTCACGTCGTCGAAGCTGCTGATGGTATTGGTACCGTCTGTAAAGGCCGGCGACAGCGCAATTCCTTTAGACGTATAGTAGTAACCGGTAGTAGCGGTTTTCACCTGTCCGCCAACTACCCACGTAAAGGTGATGCGGTGTGTCAGCGTGTTCACCTCTACATCGTAGCGGGTGTTGCCAACGGTTAGCCTGTGGAAATAGGTCAGTATTTTCCGTACACTGTCGATGTTACGGTTGATATGCTGCTGGTAATAATCGGCCTGCTCCTGCTGTGTGGCTTTTACCAATATGGCGCGGCTCCTGTTGAAGCGGCCGGTCAGCACCATTGTGTCGCCGGTCATGCCATTGATGGAAAACTCGAAGTCCGACCCCAGCCCTTTACCAAAGCCACCGCCATTCTGGCCCGCATCAGGGTCGCAGAGCACGTGCAGGTAAGAATAGGTATCAAACAACAGGCTGGGCTGCTGCAACGCTTTAAGCCGCCAGCTGCTTTCTTTGGCCGTAACAGTAGAAGACTGCTCAAAGTCGCTGTACATCCGTACACGGTTGGAATCGTTGAACCGGAAATAAAAGCTGTACACCGATTTGGGAGAACCGCCCGGGTATACCATGGCTTTCCAACCGTAAGGCGCGTGTGTCAGTATCTGCTGATATTGCTGTAATGTATCGTTGAGCCGCTCATCCGGCGACTTATCAAATACCGGGTCTGATTCTTTCTTGCAGGAATAGATACCTGCAAGGACCAGTAATAAATACAAAAGTTTCTTTCTCATACCCATAAACGATTAATACAATAGCTTGTTGATTTCTCTTCTGGTGCGGGATTGCAGGCTATAAAAATCTATATGCCATACAGTCTGGAAATAGCTGACCACCATCGCTTCTTTTCTGCGGAGCCTTGCCTTGGCTTCGGCCTGTGGTGTGCCATTGATGCTATATCCCGGAGGGATGCTGTTGACGATCTTGTCAAATCCGGCACGGCCTTCTACCAGCATGGTGGATATCATCTCCACAAAATCATCGTCATAACCAGACATGGCATAAGGTGTTACAAAGCCGTCCTGATAGGCTGATATATCATCGATATTGTTCCAGTTGGCGGTATACAGACCGGCGCATATCCGTTTGAATTCCACCGGATACATCACTGTCTGGTGGAGGATATGACCGAATTCATGTTCAATTACATGGAACATCTGCTTTACGTTGGCTGAGTCACCGGGTTTGTAATTGGGCATGTCGCGGGTCACGAAATCGTTGACGAGGTACAGCACCACTTTGCGGCCGCCTTCCGCGGTACCGAGGGTGATAGTGCCGTTCTCGTTCCAGCTGGCACTGCCGCTAAGGATAAAGTACTTGGGGCAGTAGCGGCGGAAGAACAGGTCCCCGGCTTCCGCGATGTAGGTGCTCATCCATACTTTTTTGATGGCGCTCATCACGGGGATGACTTTCTCCTCACGGGGAGGCACCAACGTTTTATTCAGTTCAAATTCGAACTGGTCCCATTTATATTTCACAGCGATGTTATAGGGCACGGTGAGCGTATCGAACAGCCACCGGTCCAGCGGGCCTTTCACCCAGGTATCGCCTCCCAGTCCGGGAATGTCGTCTACCTTGCCCAGGTCATCCTTCTTGCTGCAGGACATCAGCAACAGGAAGGATAAAGCGAGAAGAAAAAGTTTCATATGCAGCGATTTTGTTTGGTTGATATTTATCTTGGATTTAATGCGATGCCTGATGTAGTGGCGGATTGCGGGATCTGGAACACCCATCGGTTGTCTCCCGGTTTCAGCTCCAGTACGTCTCCTTCACGGGTGGTGTGCACCACGGTCATTTTATAGCGTTGCAGGTCAAACCAGCGCATACCTTCCTGCAAGTACTCTGCGCGCTTGAAATCAAGGACGGTGTGTATCAGGCCATCCTTTTCATTGCTGATACCGTAGAAATTCCTGATAGAAGTGGTAGTGATCGTATGTACAGACGGATCGTAGTTGCGGATACGCTTGCTGGCAAAGAGGTTGAGGTCTTTCAGTGCAGCGGCGGATTTACCTAACTGTGCATTAGCTTCCGCACGGTTGAACAACACTTCTTCGGTGGTGAATAAAGGCACCATCACATAAGGCTGGCCGATAGTGGCGTTCACAGAGGATTTCACGAAGTATTCCGTCAGCTTGGGCACAAAATAGTTCTGGGAGCCGGTGTAGTATATAGGGTAAGCCCAGCGTCCGCCGGTAACGTTATAGCCCAGGACCTGCACTTGCCTGGCATTATCCAGGTCATAGCGGTATTGCCCCACATTGCGGCCATAGAGCGATTGTGTTTCTACCAGCAGCAGGTTCGCATTTTCTTTAGCGTTGGCATAGATCTCGAAGAGCTGTTCGGGCGAAAGGCTGCTGTAAGTGGTATTCCAGCCGCGCATATTGTTGGCCACGTCGTTGTTGGCAAAAGCCTGATCAGCATACTGCACTACTTTTGCGTAGTCTTTTTTATAGAGATAGAAACGGGTAGCGAAAGCATAGGCAGCGCTGCGGTTGAAATGGTAACGCGGTACTTTATAGGCATCATCACTGATCAGCGGCAATCCTTCCAGCAAATCTTTCTCCACCATATCATACACATAGGACACTGTTTTGCGGTCGTATTGTTTGATCACCACCGTTTCAGGGACGGTCACATAAGGAATCCCCGGGTCATTGGCGGCTGTGGCCGCATCATACATCCGGGAGAAAATGTTCACCAGCATAAAGTGTGCGTAGGCACGGGCAATCAGCGCCTCTCCACGCTGGGTGGTATACGCTTTTTTGTCGACGGCCTTATCGCAGGCTTCCAGTGCCTGGTTGGCGGCCGCAATAGCTACGTAACAGGCTGTCCAGTAGGCTTCAGGAGAATCCTGCTCGATGGACTGTATGTCCCGGAAAAAGTAAGCGTCCTGGTTCGGGCGGCTGATAACGCCGGCTCCTTTGTCGGCCACATTATCCGTCATCGCTTCACACATCGCCACGTAAGACGACTGTGGATAAGCGGTGCCCAGCAGCTTAGATACCTTATCAGGTGTGCTCAGGTCTGTCCAGGTGCTGTCCGGCACCTGTTCCAGGTACTTACGGCAGCTGCCCAGTGTGAGCAGGCCTATTGTCAGTGCGGCTGTTACAAAAGGTCTTATAAAACGTGTAGTCGAAACAGTTATATATCTCAGTTCCATAGGTCCATTTTTAAATACCAACTTTTATTGACAGGGTGAATTGCTTCTGAATAGGCTGTGCCACGCCACCGGAGTTGAAGAATTCCGGGTCCTGGCCATGCAGCTTTTTATCGGCATAGATGAGCCATGGGTTGATAGCGGCGCCGCTCACAGACATACTGTTGAAGCCTACACGCCGGATCAGGGAAACGGGCAGCTGATAGGTCAGTGATACGGTTTTCAACCGGATAAAATCGCCTTTGGCCACCCGTTCAGTGGAATAGTTGTAGTTGTTATACGGATAAGCACCGCGGATCAGCGTCTGCTCATAGGCATCAAGAATGGATGGTACACGGGTGGTGTTCTCATCTCCCGGCATTACCCAACGGTCATAAAACTCTTTGGGCATGGCATCCAGATCGGAATAGGCGGTTTTAAAAGCCGGATACAACCGGATTTTATTACCCCACTGATAGGTAAAGAAGACATTAAGTGAAAGGGCTTTATAACGGAAAGTATTGGAGAACCCGCCAGTCACCGGAGGATCTACCGCGCCTTCATATACCAGCTGCGCCGTTTTAAGGTCCTGCAGGTTCACATCGGGGCTTACAACACCATCCTGGTTGATGAAGGAGGGCATGCCTGTTTTCGGAGAAAGGCCTTTGTATTGTAAGGAAAACAGGCTATGCACCGGATATCCTTCTTTGTTGCCGCCCTCTGCTACCACCAGATCAAAAATGGCCGGAATGTTTTTGGCATTGGTGATCTTGTTGGTATTGTAACCGAAAGTGATATTGGATTTCCAACCCCAGTCCTTTTTACGCACCACATCCCCTCCGATCAGCAATTCCACTCCTTTGGAAGTCATGTCGGCATAGTTGGCCGCTTTATACATTTCGCCACCTATGCCGGATGTTTTGATGATACTGATAAGGTCGAAGCTCTTGCGCGTATAGAGATCAAGGGAAACGTTAAGCCTGTTGTTGAAGAATCCCGCATCCAATCCGAGGTTGGTCGTATAGAGCTTTTCCCAGGTAAGATCATCATTTTGCAGATGCGCGAGACTGATCACTGATTCCACTTCATTGAGGTGCGGCCTGCGGGTGTTGATGGTCTGGAAAACGATGTTGGAATTGGTAGCTGGGCCCATGCTGGCGGTAAGGCCGTAGCTGGCACGCAGCGTGAGGTAGTTGAGCCAACCTACTTTCTGCAGGAAAGGCTCCTGTTCCATGTTCCACGAACCTGCCACGCTCCAGGTAGGCAGCCAGCGGGCTTTGCGGGACTGTCCCAGCCTGTTGGAGCCGTCATAACGACCGGTAGCGGTGAGGTTGTACTTGTTGTTGTAAGCATAGGTGCCGGACGCATAAAAAGCCGCAAAGCGGTCATAGTCGCGGCCCATGCTGTAATATGGGAAATTGGACTCAATGGTTTGTTTCAGGATACGGTAATCCACAAACGGAGTTCCGCCGTTTTCATATTGGTAGCCGTAGCCGGTGTTGGACGCACTCTGGCGGTCGGCATACTTAACCTGCTGCCCTACCAATAGGTTAACGTTGTGCTTTTGTGCAAACGTATCTGTATAGGTAAGGCCATTGCGGAAGTCGAAGTTCATGAGCTGATCTTCGGTACGGTTGTAGAAACCGCCGGCCGGCAGCACAATAACAGGCTGTGCATCCGGATCATCAGGATTACGGTAGAGGAACTTGTTGTTCCGCGCGATAGTAGCGTTTCCGGCGGCGCGATAAGCGTTGGCCATGTTCGCGTTTTCTGTGATCTGATGTTCGCGGGAAGATTTCACATAACGGATAGCGCCGGTGAATTCATACCGGATGTTGCGGGTGAGCTTCCAACCGAGGTCGCCCTGCAGGCGCAGGTCCATCATGTTCAGGTTGAGGGAGTTATTGCGCAGCTCATTGATGATATTGAATGGCGCAAAATTTCTCCGGAAATACTCAAGGTTACCGTTCTGATCATACGCTGTGAGGGTACGGCTGGTATTGAGTGAGTAGCTGAAGGGATTGATGTCAAAATCGCGGTCATATTGCCCTTCTACCGGATTACTGCTACGGGTAAGTGCTCCCGGTGCTTTTTGCTGCCGCACCGATGCCAAAGCGGAGAAACCGGCGCTAAGCCGGTCAGAGAATTTATAGGTATTACGGTAATTGAGGGTGTAGCGGTTTACTTTATCGGCCAGTGTCCAGCCGTTATCACTATAGAAGCTGGTAGAGAAATAGGATTGCGATTTGTCAGTACCGGAAGAGATACTGAGGGAGTGTTCCTGCACGAAGTTGTTGCGGAACAACAGGCCGAACCAATCAGTGTTGGCATTGGCATAACGCAGCAGGAAAGCTTTCATGGCCACAGGATCGTTCTGCACGGGGAAGTTGCCATTGCCATCTGCATCCAGCGACTCATACAGTTTACCGAAAACACCGATATCACCACGGGAAAGGATATCCGAAGTAAGGATACCTTTACGTTCCAACTCCGCCAGCACAGACATTTGCTGGCCGGAGTTCATGATATTAAAATTGTTGTAGTTCGGTTTCAGTTGCGTGCTGAAGTTGCCGCTGTAAGCGATAACGGGTTTGCCTGCACGGCCTTTCTTCGTAGTGATCACCACTACCCCGTTCATGGCGCGGGCGCCATACAAAGCAGTAGCAGCCGCATCTTTGAGGATATCGAAACTTTCGATATCGTTGGCGTTGAGGCCTGCCACCGCAGAGCCCAGCAAGGTGGTAGGGTCTCCGCTGGACAGCTGATCGTTGGAGATATTCACCACATCTTCCAGTACCACACCATCTACGACCCAGAGCGGTTTGTTATCGCCGTTGATAGATGTAGCGCCACGTACCCTTACTTTCGGTGCAGTGCCAAAAGTACTGGACACGTTCTGTATGGCCACACCAGCCACGCGCCCTTCCAGCATGCGGCTTACGTCTGTCACGCCGTCCATCTTCACATCATCGCCTTTGAGGCGGGTGGCGGCGCCGGAGAATTTACTTTTATCGATGCTCTGAAAGCCTGTCACCACCACTTCCTGCAGGCGTGTCGGTTTTTCTTTCATCATGATGGTGATGCTACCGTTTTTAAATTCGCTGGAGTGTACTTCTTCCATTTTGTAGCCGGTGAAGTTGAACACCAGTATGGCATCGCCGGGCACCCTTTGAATTTCAAACTCGCCTTTAGTATTGGTGGTGGCGCCTCTGGAAGATCCTTTCACCAGCACAGTTACGCCTGGCAACGGTTCTTTCTTTTCAGAAATAACGATGCCTTTCACGTCGGTAAACCGTGGTGTTACCTGGCGTGGTGTGCTGACGGTGGTGAGGGATGTCAGTTTCTTTGAAGCGTCGCGCCTGATCACGATACGATCGTAGATCACGCTGTAGGACAGGGCGTAGGGTGTTAATATTTTATGCAGCAGATCGCCTACTTTTTCATTGTGGGCAGATATACTGACTTTGTTGGCATTCAGTACCTCGTTGCCTACGTATACAAAGGATACTTCCGCGAGGTTACTGATTTTCTCCAATGCATCTTTGAGCACAACGTCGTGCAGGTGGAGGGTAATCTTTTTGTCGAGTGCATCCTGAAGGTCCACAGCGCCCGCCTGCAGGTGGAATAGCGACAGGAAGAGCGTCAGACAACAAATGTAATATCGGGTTTTACTATGCATATTGAATAAATGTTTGTTCATTCCGGGTAATAGGAATCCTGATCCGGTTTCGCTGGAAAACCGGGCAATAAAGGGCCTTCTGCTGTGCAGTGTTATTTTTTAGTGTCTATATGACAATTATTAACCTGAAGAGAAAGAGACAGTATGATCCATAATCGCAATTTAGTTTGGTTGTGAAATGAAAAAATATCGGGAATGTATTGGCAATAGGAGCCCTGTTGAGAGAATACAAGCGTATTCAATCAATGGCAGATAACCGGGGATGAGAACCATTTCCAGGCTAAAAGTTACACAGGATAGCTTACCAGCAATACAACTTTTATTTCTCTAAAATAAGTCAGGTCAATAGCTACAAAACAAGTTTTCCATCTTGCATATTGATTTTGGTTAACGGTATTTTCTTCTTTAATCGGTTATTAGTGGCAATTGCCATCAACTATTACATATCCGTTTCCGTTGGCATCCTTTTTAATCCTGGCGTTCAGGGAACCGGCGATGATGGTTAATGTTTTCTGCAAATCATCTGTGGTATTAAAGTCTCCAAAGACGGGGCACTGTTCCATTTTGCTATCGGTACTGACCGGCACATCGTAAAAGCGTTGCAGGTCGTTGAGCACCGCGGACAACGGTCGTCCTTTGTAAGTAAATACGCCGGTTTGTTTCTGCCGGAAAAAGCGTGCATCGTCAGTAGCATCTATCAGTTCCAGTCCTTTGGAAGCCGCGTGATACACTGCGCTCTTGTTGGCACTGAGCACCAGTTGATGCTGCGGGTTGGTTTTACCGGTATGGGTATTTACCTGAACGCTGCCGGATACTACTACAACTTTTGCTACACCGTTGCTACGGGCTTCCATATTGAAGGAGGTGCCCAGTACAGTAGTATTGATGAGTGCAGAGGATATTACAAAGGGATGTTTGCTATCCTGCTTCACCTCAAAGAAGGCTTCACCGTTGAGTTGCAGCGTTCTGTTTTTTTTTCCAAAATTCTCGGGATAAGTGATACTGGAACTTTTTTCCAGATATACCAGAGAGCCATCAGGCAGTGTGACTGTTCTATTTTGTGTTCCACTGTTCATGACCAGTTGTTTCACCTGCAGACGTGCCAGCAGATACCAGGATGCACCTGCCAGCAGTATTACAGCGGCAGCCGCTGCTATTCTCCGTCCATACAGCGTGAACACGTTCGGCTGCGAAATACCTGCACGGCGATGTATTTTTTTCAGCAGTTGTGCAGATAATCGTTCGTCCAACAGATCTTTTATTTCGGGACCTTCTGCCTGAAAGTATTCTTTAGCTACCGCTTCCAGGTCAGACAGATCGTTTTCTTCCAGGTACTGTAGCATCCATTCCTGCTCTGTGGCAGACCAGTTCTTCGTATGTAGCAGTTGTCTGAGGTATTCCTTTCTGTTGTGCACTATCGTGACGGTTTAATTTAAATACGCAGGTTGATAAAAAGTGGGTGGGTGAATCCCGCAGAAAAAACATATTTATTTTATCCTAATTCATTTCTTATTAGAAACTTAATTGGAAGCGTTGTGACAGGTAAAGAAAAAAAGAAACAGGACGATGTATTTATGATCGCCATTGCGAAGCATATAGTCATTCAGCTTGACCATAGCAGCAGAAAGATGTTCTTTAACGGTATTGCGGGAAATATTAAGTTCGCTGGCCACTTCATCATAGGTTTTGCCTTCCAGCTTACAGCGGGTCACAATGGTCCTTTTTTTGGGAGATAACTGCGCGATGGCTTGCTCCAGGAGGCTGTACTGTTCTTCGTCCATGTTCTTCCGGTCGATCATCAGCTGATCTTCCGGTCCGAGGTCCAGCAAATTTTTGTGTAGTGCCTGCTCTTTCAGTTTCCGGCGTACCCAACTGACAGACAGATTAAAACTGATCACAAACAACCAGCCGCCGACCGATTGCGCTGCCTCTATTTCGCGGCGTTTTTCCCACAATCTGGCAAACACTTCCTGTAAGATGTCTTCTGCAACGGCAACATCTTTTACAAACTTTAGAATATTGCGGTATACGGCCTGATGATAATTCCCATATAGGCTGTCAAAAGCGCTCACGTCGCTGTCCCGGAGCCGTATAACCAATTCAGCATCTGTTGTGTTCATATCTTTTCTTTTATATAAATCATACCGTGGAATACAATTTATATGGCTAAAGAAAAAGCCAGGTTTCTCATACAATGGCCATTCATTCGACCGTATAAATTAGTAACAAATATTATTATTTAATAATTAAATTCGTATTAGATATAATTATAAATTGTTATATACGTAGTTAGAATTAATAGCAAAAAACCATTGCGAAAATACGGCGTACCTTTGGGGTGTAACCATGCAAACTATCCGATATGACAACGCAGAAAACACCCATAGGACCCCTGCGTGAAGATGATATCCAACCGGATGAAGTCATCAATCATCAACAGGAACCGGTACCTCAACGCGGTAACCAGGACGAGCAATCGCGCCGTGCAGGCACTTCCGAAGATATTCTGAATGAAGAAGAGGACGATCTCGAAATCGACGAATTAATGGAGGAAGAAGACAGAAGGGATGCCGCAGCAGAGGAGGCAGAAAAAGACAGGGAACAGGAAGAGGACGAGGATGAGGATGAGATCACTGATGAAGTAACTCATTTGAAACTTTACTGATTTTGATATTTTGTTATTGAGTGACCTGTTCAAATACCTTTCCTGACAGCGGCCCCACTCAATAACAAAATATCAAAATAACCAAGTGATATTATTTTCTGAGCAACGCCGTGGCACACCATAACACGGGCGCCTGGCCGTGCATGTCACCGGTAATACGGCCGCGGTCGAGATAATATTGCCGGTTATTCTTTTTATTGGTGCCTTCACAGACTTCCCGCACATCGGCATTTTCATCGATGTACTTCACCAGTGCCAACCAGGCTTTGCGCGCAGCAGGGCCATACGTGGCCGCATCCAGCCAACCGTTTTTCACACCGGTGATCATAGCGAAGGTAAACATACCAGTGGCAGACGTTTCAGGCCACGCCTCCGGATCATCGATCAACTGACGCCACATACCGTCCGGCGCCTGGTATTTCAGCAACGAAGCCATCATGGTTTTGTATCCTTTCATGATGCGTTCGCGGTCAGGATTGTCTTTAGGCAGGGAACGCAACAGTTCGCTCATGCCTGCGGCCATCCAGCCATCACCGCGGCCCCAGAAGTACGGTACGTCCGGCGCGTGGTAAAAAAGGCCATTGGGTTGCTGTAAGGAATCCAGATAAACCACCATCTCCTGTGCAGCGCGATTGATGTACGCTTTGTCACCGGTAGCACGGTAAGCCTGCGACTGTACAGCAGTGATCATGAACATATCGTCAATCCACATGCGTGTTTGCCAGGTAAGCCCGCGGTCTTTATAACCTTGTGATTCTGGTTTTACGTGCGGACCTTCCGGTGTGCCCCATTGTTTGTCCGCAATAGTTTTGCCCATATCGAGATAACGTTTGTCTTTTGTCTGCATATACAGCTCCAGCGGCACAGCACCGAAAACAGTATGGTCCACATGGTCAGCCTTAGGCACCAACGAGGCTTCTGTGCTGAAGAAAGGCTCAAAACGCTGCACCAGGCTCCCGGCCAGTGCTTTATCACCACTTTCCCGTGCAAACGTTAGCGCTCCATACCACGCGCAAACTTCGGGATAGGTGATTTGCTTCGGAGGCGCAGGCTTCCCGAAATTGGGATGCGGCGTGGCCACAAAACGATCGGCCACCCTTTTGCCGATTTCCCTGGGTGTACTGCCTTTCGGGAAATGCGTAAGGTCCGCGTCCCCGGATTTCTTTTGTGCTGCGGCCATTTCTGTGTTGATCACCAGCAGTGTCAACAGGCCTGCCATCATTGCTTTCATATTGTGGATTGTTTTTCTTTTCAGTGGTTTCTAACGGGAAAAGCTATACGACGAACGACGCCCCTGGTTTCCGTCAGCATGGTTTTCCAAAATACATCATCCGGGCGTAAAATGCTATCCTCGTTTATTAATATCTACTCGGAGCCCCAGGGCTAAAGCCCTGGGCTACGTTGTTGTTCAGGTTCTTTTAAGTCATAGATCCTTTCGTTTACGAAGAAACATAAGGTTGTTTTGAGATTTGATACATTTTTATATAGACGATAGCACCTATCAACGAAAGAAATTGAACAACAACGTAGCCCAGGGCTTTAGCCCTGGGAATCCGGGGATTCGGGCAAATCCCCAATTTTCCCGAAAACCGCAAACGTTATTGAACAGCCTGCGTTTCATAAGCAGTATAAAATGTGTCAATGGCAATTTTTACCGGTTTATAGGCGGTCCTGAATCTCAGGGATGTGCCTGCCTGGTAATTGGGCAACTTCAGCGATGCCCGGAACTCGAGCGGGTCACGGGGCCCAGCCGGCACACTGTCTGCCACCTGGACAATTTTAGTTTCCACGCCGGCGGTATTGGTATACAACACCTCTACACTCTGCACCTGGTTATTCACGCCAAACCACCAGATGGTCGTCTCCTTTTTGGCAGCGTCATATTTGGCGGAGCGTACCGGCCGGTTAGACAATGTAGCCACATAGGCGTCACCGTAAGCATTACCAATCACCTCCTCCCTCACGGAAGAATGGCCGGCATTGTCATAGGTATACACCTGGAACGTATAGATATTCTCCGACAGCTTATCCAGTAGCAACCGAATGGTATCGGTACCGCCTGTACGTTTTACTGCCACCTCTGTTGAATCGCTGCGCTGATTCCAGTACACGCGGCACTTGGTGATCTTCGGGTCCGATATCAGGTACCAGGACAACAACACCCTGTTTTTGCCCGGAAACACTTTCAGGGAATCCACCTTACCGGTATAAATGATCTCCCCTCCGTTCAGAAAATTCTTGTAGGTGTCGTCCATTTTGCTGCAGGCTGCCAGCAGCACTAACATAGCCCCCAACAGCCATCTGCTTTTGATAGGTTTCATGATAACTGTTTTAATTATTTTTTGATTTGTCCCCAGATAGATATCTCACTGATATGGAGATGCCCGATAATACCATCCACAGCCGCCCAACTGTCGATATGTTTCCAGGCGATATACCGTACCGCCGGTGAACCAATGGGCAGCTCATATTCCTGCCCTGCGGCGGCGGCATCAATATCTTCGTTGGAGTTCTGCCCCAGCGGCAGTCCGGAAGGCTTCTCCATGATCTGGTGGTCCAGCTTCACCCAGCTGTTCACATCTGTGGGGGTATTGGTGCCCCAGAGCTCCCATTCATGCGGATTACCGTGGTTGTAGATATATCCTGCCTGCCGCTGCCAGATCTTGTAACGGCTGATCACCGCTTTTACACCAAGATCAATCGGTACCCAGATAGGCACATCTTTGTTTTCGGTGGTATGATATCCTTCGTTGCCAATGATACCGTTCCACATGTTTTCAATAGGCCAGGACGACAGGTTGCCCGGCTCCACGATCTGCACACCCGGCGTTTTCGGTAACGGCGCCACTTGCGGTATCGGGTATTTTTTCTTCATGGCGCTTACGAACTTCGTTTTGTCCAGTTCTTCTTCGTATATGGGTGTCAGTTCAAACCGGAGGGTATCACTTTTGTTGTCCC
This sequence comes from Chitinophaga fulva, assembly GCF_012927205.1. Taxonomy (GTDB): domain Bacteria; phylum Bacteroidota; class Bacteroidia; order Chitinophagales; family Chitinophagaceae; genus Chitinophaga; species Chitinophaga fulva. The sequence continues at coordinate 504,652 of NZ_JABBGC010000004.1, read as the reverse complement.
ACCGGTCTTTGATATAGATGCCGAACCGCTGTTTCACCGGCTGCAGCCCACGTACGGTGAACTTACCGGAATCCAGCCCATAATAGAAGTTGTTCACATTACGCCACTCTTTGGCAGCAGGATCATAGAGCAGGGTAACGATCACGATCTTCCCCTTGTCTTCATTGCTGAACTTCACCTGCAGTCCGCCGAAAGCTTCCGCCACATCCAGCGACTTATACACTTTCCAGATGGCCGGCGGCAAAGGTTTCACCTTTATCTGCACCGGTGTGGAAGCTACTTCCGCACGACTGACCGTGTACAGGGTAACGGTATGTTCGGCAGTATCGCCAAAACCTTCCACCCGTACCGATCTTTTGAAGTAGGAAGATTTAGCTTCTTTTTTCACCCCATTGATTTCAAACTCCGCCCTTACGTAGGACAGGTTTTGATCATCAGGAAGGGAATAGGATATCTCCGCTGCGCCTGCCATGCCTATGGCCGTCGCATTCATGACCGGATTAGGTTGTGCTTTATCGTCAGAGATAGGCCCTATGTGATCTTGTTTGCAGGCGCTACATGCAGCCAGCATACATAAGAGGATATGAAAACGTTTCATTTCAGTAAGTTTTAGCATCATAAAAAGATTACCAGCCCGGGTTCTGCACCAGGTTTTTGTTGATGATCATCTCTGCGTTTTCTATCGGCCACAGGTAGTCACGCATACCAAAGCGCTGGTTGAACAACAGCACTTCCTTGTAATAGGAAGGCGCTGCATTCTGTGTGATGTCCCATCCCTTGATGGGGTTGTTGAGGGCTACGTGCGCGGTTTTCCATCTTCTCAGGTCCCAGAAACGTTGTCCTTCAAAACACAGCTCGATGCCTCTCTCCTGCTGGATGATCTCCCGCATACCTTCTTTGGTGGTGTATTTCGTAGGGTTCTTGGAGAAGTTGGTCCATGCTTCCTCCACAGATTTGAGCCCGGCACGTGCCCTTACCTGGTTGATCCACTGGGTGGTACCGCCGCCGGGGCCATTCACTTCATTCAGTGCTTCGGAATACAGCAGGTACAGGTCTGCCAGCCGCATTTCCGGCCATGGATAGGCTACCAGCCCGTTGGCAATATTACCATCGGTGGCGGCGCTGCTTTCTATGTTCACTGTTTTCTTCACCCAGTAACCAGTCACGGAGTAGTTGCTGATACCTCTTCTGGAAGCGATTTCCGTGGCGCGGGCTTTCACGAAATACAGGGCGCTGTCTTTGTTGTAGTTCAATATCCAGTTACCGAACCATACCGCACGGTCAAAAGCCACATCGGCATAGAACCTCGGCTCACGGTCGTAATGCAGTTCCACGGTTTGCTCACCGGTTTTGATGTAGAATTTATCAGGAGCTGCAGCGGTACGTAACGTGTAACGTTTGCTGTAATCCCAATTCTTGTCTTCCGTGATAGGCACACCATTTTTGGAATAGAACATTTCGATCATCTTCAGCGTGGGCGCGATGATGCCTTTAGGTCCGGAGGTGCTGGCGCCGTTGGCGATCAGCGGCATGGACCAGCGTTGAATATCTCCTGCGGTGCTGTTGGTATTGGGCCATATTACTTCTGTATTATTCTGTTTATCGGTCATGGCTGCACGAATATCCAGCTGCGTCTGTAAAGTGTCGTTGATCTTGTAGCCGAAGTTGCCCGGGAAATGATACAGCGTGTATCCATTTGCGTGACAGAGCTCAATGGCTTCCTTACAGGCTTGTGCCGCACGGTTCCATTTTTCCGCGTTATAGTTGGGAGAGAACAGCTGTACGCCCCGGTTATCTATCATCCGGCTGTAGTCGGGGTTACCGTTGAAGAACGGGCTGGCGGCAGTCATCAGTACTTTGGCTTTCAGCGCCAGCACGATGCATTTGGTGATCCTTCCCAGCTCGGTGTTCTCTGTACCTTCCAGTTTAGCTGGCAGGAACTCGTTGCCGGCTGCTTCATCCAACAGCTGCACGATGTAGTTGATACAGGTATCTACCGGTTGACGGTATACCTGTACTTCCTCTGAACCGGCAGAAACGGGCAGGTTTTCTTTGATCAATGGAATTGGGCCATAGCAACGGAGCAGGAAGAAATGATAATATGCTTTCAGGAATTTCACTTCCGCAATCCATCTTTCGCGCTCGTACTGGCGCAGCTCCCTCACTTTGTCAATGTTGGCCAGGAACGTGTTACAGTCGCGGATGCCAATAAACAGGGAGGTACCACGGGCCGATCCGCTCCAGTAGTTGGCCAGCGGACTGGTCATACTTTGCAGCCCTTTGGCAATATTGAAATTGGTAGGGTCCACATCACGGATGGGATCATCGTACCATACTTCATCGGCGCCGTTGAAAGCCACATTATCGTTGAAATGCCCGTTTTTAGGCATGTAGGAGAAACAGGTGAACAGGTATTTCTCTGCGGAAGAGCGCAGGGTGAAAGCATTGTCGATCGTAGGCACGTTATCCGGTACCACATCGAGGTACTTGCTGCAAGAGCAGAAAGCGCCTATCCATACCAGTGCGATCAATATTTTATATCTCATGATTGAATTTTTATAAGTTATCAGAAGCCGACCATCAACCCGAAATTGACCACACGCTGAATCGGGTAACCGAGGCCTTTACCCCCCATTTCGATATCCCACAGTTTGAATTTGGAGAAAGTGATCAGGTTGGTAGCGTTGGCGTATATACGCAGATTAGACATGTGTATACGCTGTATAAGACGCTGTGGCACGGTGTAGCCCAGTTCCACCTGTTTGAGGCGGAGGAAGGCGCCGTTGCGCATGAACCAGGTACTGCTCTGGGTGCTGTTGGTGTTGAGCACAGGGCTGAGGCGGGGCCAGAGAGCGTACAGGTTGCGGTTCTCCTCAGACCAGTGGCTGTCTGCATATGCTTTCAGCAGCTGTGTTTCAGAAGTCACCGCACCGTTGTCATCTACATCGATAAAAGGCGAAGTTGCGTTTACATCGATCCAGAAGGAAGAACGGGCAGAACCCTGGAAGAAAGCGGAGAAATCCACGCCTTTGTATTTGGCGCTGAAGCCGAAGCCATAGATAATTTCCGGTGTAGTAGGATAACCGATGGGCACCATATCGCTGGGAGTGATCTGGCCGTCGCCGTTCACATCACGGAATTTGATATCGCCGCCCATGGTTTTGAAGTTGCCGAAAGCCTGTTGGGGAGAGCTTCTTACTTCTTCATCATCGATAAAGAGGCGCTCCGCGATGTATCCCCAGCGTTGGGAAATCGGGTAGCCCACATGGTAACGGTACCATTCATCATAGCGGGGCTCTTCGTAGGCCTGGAATTTATTGCGTGCGAAGGTGAAGTTACCACGCATGGTCAGGAAAAACTCTTTGCCGATGTTGGTATTGAAATCCGCCGTGAAGTCGAAAGCATTGGATTGTGCTTTGCCCACATTGGCTTTGGGCGTAGCCTGCAAGCCCATGGTCTTGGGCGTGGAAGCACGGTCCATCAGGATATTGTAACGTTGTTCCGTAAAATATTCCGCGATGATGTCCAGTTTATTGAAAAGGCTGATCTCCAGTCCGAAGGTGGAGTTCCTGGCCGTTTCCCAGGTGATGGCCTGGTTATCATAGCGGCCGATGGAGATTCCTGAACGGGAATAGCCGCCATTTACGCCAAAAGTAGCGCCTTTCTTGCTATCGTTCATGTTCACGTTGGAGAGGTAGAAAAAGCGGTCATCTTCGTTACCGATGGCATCATTACCCACGAGGCCGTAGTTCGCTCTGATCTTCAGCTTATTGACCACCCTTTCCAACGGCTTAAAGAATTTTTCGTTAGACACGAACCAGGCCGCCCCTGCGGAGGGGAAGAAGCCGTAGCGTTCTGTTTTATAGAAACGTTCGGAGCCGTTGTAGCCGAAGTTAAATTCACCGAAGAAACGGTTATCGTAGGAATAGGTGGCGCGGCCGGACAGTCCCAGGTTACGGGAGGGCAGCGATTTCTGCAACAGGTTCACAGAAGGATTGGAAATATCATCGATCGTCTGGAGGTTGTTGCGTGCAATGAAGATGAGCATGCCAGCCAGACCGTGTTTATCGAAAGTCCTGTTATAGTCAACTGCAGATTCCAGGTAGAAGGTAGAAGCCACGGTCCTTTTGCCCGGTACATAGTTCAGGTAGTCTGTACCCTGGTCAGGGTTGATGTCCCGCAATACGTAAGTGTTGTTGAGCTTATCGTAGTTGTTGGCAGCATACCAGAAGGGATTATACTGGCGGGACACATCGAAGTAAGCCTGCCGGTTGGTGTTCATCATAGCGCGGACAGACAATCCTTTCGTGATGAAAGAAGACAGGTCCTGTTTTATTTCAAACTGCGCCAGCATGAGGGAGCGGGAGTACTGTTTGTATCCCTTCACCATGTCAGCGTAGGGGTTCAGGTATTCACCGTTGTTGAAGTTGCCGAAGAGCGGGTGGGAAACGAACTGGTGGGCATCGTCCGCAGGGTAATACGCCGGGAAAAGCACCTGGTTGGACCAGATCATTTTCTGATAGAGTTTTTCGCCGCCGTCTATCGGGCCTTTATATTCATCGAAGGTGCCGTGCAGGCGTACCATCGCACTGGTGGATTTGGTAACCCGGATATTGACGTTGGAACGCAGCGTATAGGTAGTGAGATCGATGTTATTGTTGAAGTTGTTGCGGCCGTCCACGTTGAGGATGCCGTTATCTTTCGTATAGCCGCCGGACACGAAATAGGTTGCTATTTGTCCGCCGCCGCCGAGGTTGAAGTTAGCGCGTTTATTCACCGTTTGTTTTTTAAAGAGCATCTCTTTCCAGTTGGTGGTAGGGAATACGTCTTTATTGGTGCCTGCTTTGGTGTTGTCTATTTTGCTTTGCGGGTAGGTGACCGGTGCCAGTGGGTTACGGGTGAGCACTGCTTCGTTGTTCAGCTCCATATAGGTGATCGGGTCTGCCAGTTCCACGTCGCGGGTGGGGGCAGAGATGGAGTTTTCCAGGCGGAGGTTGAATTTAGCTTTGCCTTCCTTGCCTTCTTTTGTAGTGACGAGAATTACGCCGTTGGCGCCGCGGGCGCCATAGAGGGCGTTGGCCGTAGCGTCTTTCATGATAGAGAAGCTGGCGATGTCATCTGTGTTGAGGCGGGCCAGTTCCGTTACATCATATTCGATACCATCGATGAGGATGAGCGGGCTCTTTTTGTAGCCGAAGGTAGTGGCGCCGCGGATAAAGAATTCCGCGTTGTCCATGCCTGGCTCGCCGCTGCGCTGGTAGGCGATTACGCCGGCGAGGCGCCCCGCCAGTGCCGTGGTAAGATTGCTGGAAGGTACTTTCAGTTCACCCGGATTGATGGTGGTGATAGAGCCGATGACCGAAGCTTTTTTCTGTTTACCATAGGCCACGATGACCGTTTCATTCAGCTGACTGGAAGAGGCTTTTAGTTTTACGTTGATGATACCGCGGGTATTGAGCGGTATTTCCTGTGGTGTATAGCCTACCATCGTATATACGATCACGGTAGTGTTGTCCGGCACTACGAGGGTGTATCGGCCGTTCATGTCGGTAGTGGTACCGATATTGGGACTGTTTTTCACCAGTACGGTGACACCGGGCATGGGTGAACCGGAAGTATCCGTCACTTGTCCGCGGACTTCCTTTTTAAGGTCCGCTTTTTTTTCCGTGACGGCGCCCGTCTGTTGTGCAGGTGTTTTTCCCGGCAGGAGTACCAGCAATGACACCCCTATGCAACATAGGAGAAAGAGGATTCTGTTTTTCATGTGAAATTTATTTAGGCAGACCGTGGGCCATGGGCATAGGTCTCTCAGGCAGGGCACTGTAATAGCTCCTGCTGGTAATTAAACTGCTTTGGTTGATATCAGTGTTGTATTGTTTTTATTATGGTACTGGTAAATTTTCGTACATGCGTACTGGTTTTATGGTTGATAAATAGTTGTTTTATTCTGCAATCGTTTGCATTAAAATTGCCAGGAAAAGCATTACCACTGCTATCTTCCTGATCAGATTGGCAGTAGTTAACCATTTGAAATGCAATCGTTTGCATTAAAATAGCAGTAAAAACATCTTTAGTCAGTCATCATTTGTCGGCAAAAAAATCAGTGGAAACGTGGTCGTCTTCAGGATTTCATAACGCTCGTCAGTACAAGGATCAGCTTTAGTTTCAGTTAGTGGAAATACAGTTCTGTTTTGATTTTACAGCACTTTTCGGGAGTCACGGTTTTCTGCTTCCTGTTCGCTCAAGGTCTTTAAATTTCGGTTGAATCTTATAGCAAATATGGAGAAAAATAGTATAGGTTGTTCATTTGATTTTAACAAAGACGCATACTTTTTTCGCTGTGAGGGTAAAACATACGCTTAATAAAAAAAGAGGTGTCCCTTTTTCTGAGACACCTCCTATCGTTTATATGATTTCCTTTAATGACTCAATGAAAAAGTCTATCTCATCTACGGTATTATAGTAATGCGGCGAAGCCCTCACCGCCCATTTCACACCTTTCTCATCAAAGTCCAGCACCCCAAAGGCGCGGTAGCTGGGCACTACATTGATCTTTCTTTGTAACAGCTCCTTCACGATATGCACGGGATCATTGCCTGCCACATGAAAGGTCACCAGTCCGCCTCTTTCCGGTCCACGGTCCAATACCCTTACCTTGTCGAGCGCAGCTAACTTTTCCCTTGTCAATGCAGCCATGAACCGCACCTGCTGCCAGATACGTTCTTCTCCGATATGTAAGCAATATTCAATCGCCGCTTTGGTACCTATCACCGTGGAGTAAGCAAACTCCCAGTCCTCAAACCGTTTGGCATCGGGCTGTTGTTGGTAAGTATCTTTCTCCGTCCATTCAGCGCCCCGCATATCGATGAACATCGGCTCCAGGCCAGCCTGCAAAGCCCTGTCACTAATATAGAGCGCGCCGGTGCCACGGGGCCCTCTCAGGAACTTACGGCAGGTCATGCTCAGAAAATCGCATTGCAATGTTTTTACATCCAGCTTCATTTGTCCGGCGCTCTGGCAGGCATCCAGTATGTACCAGGTTTTACCGGGATGTGTTTTTGAATAACTGTCGTAAATAGCGGCGATATCTTCCACAGGCTGCACCAGTCCGGAATTGGTGGGGATATGTGTAATCGCCAGCAGCCGGGGCTGGAGGCGGTGCAGCTTTTCCTGCAGATCGTCCAGGTCCACCCCACCGATAGCCGCATTGTTAATATGAACAATCCTGACGCCTATTCTTTTCTGCAAGGAAAGGAACTGGATCTGATTAGACACGAAATCATCGCGGTCTGTCAGTATCACATCGTCTTTTTCAAAAGGAATAGCCGACAAGGCCCTGGTATAGGCATCCGTGGCGCTGGCCGTAAACGCAATATTGGAGGGTTTGCAGTTCAGCAACAGCGCACATTGCTGATAAAAAGCCTTGATAGCTTCCGCTTGTAAAGCCGCGGCTTCATAGCCGCCGATGCGGGATTCCAGCGTGAGATGGTCCAGCTGCACCTGTGTCACCACATCGGGCATCAGGCCAGCCCCTGCGTTGTTCAGGTGCACTACATGCCTGGTACCGGTAGTCTCCTCTCTGAACCGATGTATTTCTTCTTGTGAAAACATAGTATCGACCGGGGTTTGAATAGATAAAACAGACGTCATGGCATTATTGTTTTTCTCTATGCAAAAATACCTGCGCATTCGTGACTAATTTCCGCATTATCTATCCATAACCGGCATATTTTACCTATTTTCCTATTATAAACGGGTAAATTATGTTTCAACTGGATGATTACGATAAAGCCCTGCTCCGCCTGTTACAGCAAAACAACCGGCTCACCACGGAGCAGCTTGCCGAAGAGGTGAACCTGAGCCAGAGCGCCGTACAACGGCGGCTGACAAAGCTCCGTAATGAAAAAGTCATCGAAGCCGATGTGGCCATCGTTTCTCCCCTGGCGGCAGGCGTAGGTATTACTTGTGTAGTGGACGTGGTATTACATGAAGGCAGCTCTAAGTCAATAGACAAATTCAAGGCCGCCATGAAAAACTGCGCCGAGGTGGCGCAGTGTTATTATGTTACCGGTACATATGATTTTGTGCTCATCGTGCATACCCGGGATATGGCGCATTTTGAGGCTTTCTCCAAAAAACATCTCATGGATAATCAAAACCTGAAACATTTCTATACGCACGTAGTGATGGACAAAGTGAAGGTGAGCTACAACGTGCCGCTTTAGCACTACAGCTTTGTTTTGCCGCGTCTTCCGGCAGCCATCCCCTGCTTGGCCCATTTACGCATTTCCTTCTCATCGGTATAGGCCGATTCCGGCGCACTGCGGTAAGGTTCATACGTAGGCGTTCCATCTTTCTTCGCGCCCCGCAACCATTCGCTGCCAGCAGCATCCCATACCAGGTCGCTTTCATCATCTGTCCGGAACCAAAGCTGCTCTCCCGCCACATAAGCGAAGAGAACACCTTCCAGATAAATAGCCTGTCCCTGCATAATTGGCCGCGTGCTGATAGGGCCAATAGGCTGTATACATTTTCTCACCCAGGAGATCAGTTGTTCTTCGTTCATGGTGCGAAGGTAAGAAAAGTTCGGAGGATGGTTAAGAAGGTGGCGGGCATCAGGCATATTGCAAAGATTTTCTTACCCGGACACACTCAGCAATCTCAACAATACAACGCCATGTTCTTCACATGTGATATGAGTGCTGTTTGTTGTGCGCACCAATCAACAATCCTATTGGTAATACGGTCGTAAAGGTCATCATCGGTGTAGGGTCGACCTTTTGATGATAATTTATCCAGGTCTTCATCTATTCCTGCGATAATCTCTCTTTCAAAGCCGCTTTCCTCAGTCAGATATTTTCTTAAATACGCCACCAATATACCGTGACAATTCTCATGGAAATTACCATTACCATTCCTTTGCGCCTCATCCCTTAACTTTTCAACAGCTCTTAACAACTCCCCCTGGACTGTTTCTGCCTGCCCGGATTTCGGTACCAGCTTTTGCCAGATTAGCTTCGCCGTTTCAAAATAGTTCCCTTTGTTAACGCTGTGATGTATATACGCAATATCCAGCGACGGCAACGTTTTCTTCTCCACAGACACTTCCACCGCTGCCGGCACAATGTCCTGTCCTCCCAGAAAAGCATTAAACTTTTCCGCATTCCAGGACGAGCCTACCTTAATTACCCGATCAGTGATTTTTGCGCCCTGGCCAACTAAATAAACAGCGCACGGAATCGGGTCAGAAAAAACATTGGTAAAAATCTTTGCAAGCGGGGTTAGTCCGTATTTGTCCTGTTGTTCCAGTTCGGCGCCTGCTTCGATCAATAACCTGATGCTTTCCAGGCGACGCTGTGCACAAGCTTCCAAAAGTGCTGACTCCATTATTTTACCGGGCATTTTAAAATCCACATCTTCCACCTCATTGATAATTCGCTTTAAGGTCTCCACCCGTCCTAAGTAAGCGGCAATAATCAGTGGTGTTTCTCCGGTATCACTTACTACATTGACACCTATTTCTTCTAAAATAGCCCATGCTTTTTCCTCATTGATCTTTTTTCCGTCGTACCCAAGGTGGTTTTTGAATGTGTCCAGTTTCTTTTTAGACATACCTTTCTGTTATTATATAGGTTACAATCGAAGTGAGCTAAAGTTATAAAGTAAATAATAAAAGGAGAATACTTTTTAGGTATTCTCCTTTTATCATGTATGACGCAAAATCCTACTTATTATACTTCACCGACACATGCGACAACCTGCACGTAGCCGTAGCCGCTATCGTCCCTCCAGTCGCAGCATTGGTAGTACCGGCGGTTTTGTTAGCCACCCGCAACCGGACATACAACTTATCTTGTCCGGATGCAGCTTGCGGCAGTTGGAAATTCAGCACCTTCTGCCCCGCTACCTGTGTTAATAACGTATTGGACCAGTTGGCCACGTCCTGGAAGGTGAAGCTACCAAGACTGTTCCATGCGGTATTGTTCACCGACCACTCGGCTACAAAATTACGCGGACCACCGATATCGCTATTACCTTCTACCTGTAATGACACCGGGGAACTGATACCAGCCGTAGACACCTCGATGATCCAGGATTCGCCGGTATTGGTAGTGGAATTCCACCAGCCTTTGCAGCCCCAGCCACCATTGCTTACGGCGCCTTTATTGGTGGTGGGCTCCTGAAGCAGCCCGTTATAGTCCGTCGTAGGGGTAATACCGTTAGCCGTGAAATCGAGATACTTTTTGCCGCTCTGATACATACGGCCACTGCCCACATCCGGGGTCAACGGATTCTGCGACTCTGTAGGCGTAGCGGAAAATTCTGTTTTAAACCGGCTCCATTCCACAAGTACATTAGAGAAGCCATTACTGCGGTCTTCATTGAGCGCAATGTCTTCGCGTTTCAGGTGACGGATAGAATACCGGCCGATATCGCTACCGTAGCGGTCATACTCTTCATGTACCACTATACCGGTAATGGAACCGGAGCCTTGTGGCACCCGTTTACCATCGCGGCGGTACTGCACATCCAGGTTGGTGAGCAGGTGCATACTGCTGCCCTGTATATCACGGATATTGGTCGGATAACAGTCCATCCGTGCGGTATACCCTTCGTTGATATTTGTGAAAGCACCGCTTGGAACGGAGATTTCCACCTCTTTCAGCTTCACATAAGTGTAGAGATCATTGTCTGTTAAAGCAGAGATATATTTCTCTTTAGGTTGCAGCACACCGGTACCGACGTCTTTTTTCATGATGTGTATCACATCAATACCGGAGATAATAGTCCGCGAAGGATTTTGCAATTGCTGCACCGTAACACCTTTCAGCCATATCTTCACCCGGTCGTTGAAATTGAAAATATTATCCCCAGGTGTTTTAGTCTTGAAGTAAAGACCACTGCTGCCATCCAGGCTTTGTACGTAAACGGCTATACTGTTTTCCGTTTTATCGAGACTGTGTTTGTCGGTAGATTTATTAAGGTTCTGCGCGATATTCGGATGCCCTTTATCGCTGATCACAACACCTTCCACAAAAATATTTTCGTTGACAACACCATTGGCCAACGCCTGTTTTACATAGGCAAAGTCTTTCTGCACAGCCCCTTCATAGCTCATACCCGGCTGCTGTTTGATCAACATACTGTCTTTGGTGGTAGTGCCTAATGCATCGAGATAACTGAGGCGAAGCATCACCGTCCGCGCGACAGGCAGCTGATTGGTATCTACCTTGAAGAACAGGTAACCGTCTTTTACCTGGAGACCGGACACCCAGTTGACAGCTCCCGTAGAGTCGTAACCGTAGCCAACGGTCATCAGCTCCAATGGCACGTTGGTATTGATGCCGGATTTATAGGTACCGCCGTTGGCGATGGCCTGCGCTGTTTCATCGGTGATGGCCAGTGCCGGGGTAAGCCCCTTCTGTTGCAGCACGATGGTGTCTGATTTACCACCACCTTTTACCACCAGCTTAGCGGCACGGGGCAGCTGACCGCTGTTGTCCGTTACTTCCACCAGCGCATCGCTTTTTCCATGCCCGCTGGTGGTTTGCAGTTGCAGCCACGGCGCCTCTTCTGTCAGTTCCAGTTTCCAGTCGCCATCAGCATACACAATGAAACGGGTAGTATCGGCAGCAGCGCCCAGCCGGATAATGCGGGAGTCAATCGCCAGCGGTGTGCTGAAACGATAGTCTTCGCTTTTACGGCATGCCGCAACCATCAGCAAAATAGCTGCCGCAATGAGTGTATAACAGTTGAATAAATATCTCTTCATGACAGCGTTTATTTTTTCAGCTCCATGTAAACCGGCCGATGGTCGGAGTACTTCGCAGTGAAATCATCATAGATAAAGTGACAGGTCTTTAATTTCTTCGCCAGGTCTTTGCTGAGGTAGATGTAATCGATCCGGGATGTACTGCGGATGATATCTTTTCCACCAGTAGCCCGTTCCAGCCGGTCATGCTCGAAAAGCGCATCTACAAAACCGGCATCCAGCATACGCTGTTGCACTTCAAAATCGATGCTGCCATTATCCAGGTTTTCGATATTGGGATTTTTCTTTACCGCATTGAGGTGTGCCAACTTGATGCGGTTGGTGTCCAGCCGGGCCATATCCTGTGCGGTATTGGAGTTAAAATCCCCCATGAGTATCCAGCCATGCTTATCTTTCGTTTGTGCTACATTAGCCAGGATATTGGAGATCTCTTCCCGACGCTTGCGGAACTTATGCGGATTAAGATGCAGTACCACAATATTGTAATCCAGTACATTGGCCATGATAAAGCCATGGGTCATGTTTTCGTTCACTTTACGGATGTTGGTGATAGGGTACCGGGAAGTCAGCCCCGTAGGGTATCCGTTCTCTTTTACGATCACGGCGTAAGGATGTCCCCAGGTGGCTGCCAGCTCCTCCAGTGTTTTCTGGGTGAACTTATTGCACTCCTGCAAGGCAACGATATCGGGGTTGAATTGTTTCACCCATTGCACAAATACTTCTTTCCCTTTGGTGGTGTCGGTCACCATGCCTTCCAGGATGTTGTAACTCAATACACGGAGCGGTGCCTGCGCCTGTGCGCCGGCTATATACAGGCATAAAAACAGCGATACTAAAAAACGATTCATGATAACAATTATTTATAAGCTGGATTAGTAAGAATACCACCGGAACGCAATACTTCTTTGTCCGGTATCGGATAATATTCGTGATAAGGCCGCAGGTTGTTTTTGATGGTTTCATACTCCGTGCCGGCAGTTTCACTCACTGCCTTAAAGAACACACCCCATCTTACGAGGTCCCATTTACGGCCGTACTCCCCCATCAGTTCGCGGGCACGTTCCTTTTTCACTTCTTCGAAGAACTCCGTTTTACCGGGATAAGCCGGCAGTTTCAGCGCATCATAAGCACGACCTTTTACTTCGTTGAGGCATTGCAGTGCGAGGCCTGCATCACCGGTTTCGTTGGCTGCTTCCGCCAACATCAGCAAGGCATCGGCATAACGGAATACTTTCTGGTTGTTACCATCTGCAATGTTATCCATAGCAGGGCACCAGAACTTAGGTCCCATCCAGGCTTTACCAGTGCCGTTGTTCTGCATCGGACGTTTGAAATAGGCCCCGTTGTAACTGTAGGCCAATATCATCTCCCTGCGCGGATCGGCATAGTCATACAGCTTCATGAAGTATTCTGTAGGTGTTACGGAGTTAAAAGGATTGGCTTTGGTGCCCAGCTCGGGAATGTTCACACCGTCGTAAGTGCTGGTACCGGAGGCCTTGGTGGGCGTGAAGAATGCAGCCACATTGGTGGTCTTTTTCAGGCCTGTGGCCGACCATATGTATTGCACTTCAAAAATGGATTCCGGCGTGTTTTTATTGCGGAACCAGGTGTCCTGTAATGGATATTGCGCCAGCTGGCCATACACCTTGCGGATGGCTTCCATGGCATCCACGCACACCTGGTACTGTTTATTCCACAAAGCCAGCTTACCGATAAGCATATACGCCATGGCGGCAGAAACACGGTTCTGTGGTACTTCGGAAGTACGTGCCTGTGGCAGTTTCGGTGCATACTCCTGTAGTTCCTTTATCAGTTTGTCCCTCGTTTCTACAGCGCTCATCCGGCCCAGCTTCATCACTTCATTGAGGGCGGTCAGACTGTTGATATTCTGGGTGTAATAAGGTACATCGTTGAAAGTACTGGTGAGGATATAATAGTACAAAGCCCGCAACACCACACCTTCGGCTTTCAACGGCGGTTTCTTATCTGCCGCAATGGTAGCCCTTTCAATGCCATCAATGGCGGCGTTGCAATACATTACGCCATTGTAACAGGCAGTCCAGATATTGTCGCCCATACCGGGATTGGCCGGAGAGATTTCAAACTTGGCATCCAGTTGTGAGGAATTGAGAAAAGCCAGATCAGTAGATCCTTCCAGCGGAATGATCAGATCAGAGATATAGATACTGTTGAGCGGCATGTAACAACCGTTCAACGCGGCGATACATTGATTTTCATTTTTGAAAAAATCACCGGGACTGACAAAACTACTGGGCTCTTCTTCCAGCAACTTCTTACAACCGGTGAACCCCGTAGCTCCGGCCAACAACAGCATGGCAATGATATAATTCAGTTTTCTTTTCATACCCAATACTTTAAAATTTTAATTCAGCACCGAAAGTGATCGTGCGGCTGGATGGATAGGCGCCGTTGTCCATACGGCGCATGGTAGAGCCGCCGCTCTGTGTAGACACTTCCGGATCGTAGCCGTTGTAATGTTTCCACAGCACCAAGTTGTTACCGCCCAGCGACAGGGAAATGGACTGTAACCGTTTACGCGTGATCTTGCTCAGGTCGAAAGGATAGGCAACAGAGAAATTCTTAAACCGCAGGAAGGTCGCGGAATGTACAAACCGGTCGTTGGGAATATCATCTTTTGAATCGGCCCTTGGATAGTCGGAATTGGGATTGCGCACGGGATGCCATGCATTTACCATATAGCGGTATTGATTGCTCAGGTAAGTGCCGGTGCCCATAAACAGTTCTGTGGGATTATAAATCTGCCCTCCTACACTATAGTTGAAATAAAAAGAGATCATCAGCTTTTTAAATCTCACCGTATTCTGAATGCCACCATAGAAGTCAGGATCAGCGTTTCCGAGATACTTCATATCGTTGTTATCGAGGATACCATCGTGGTTCTGATCGATGTAACGTTGACGGCCAGGTGAATAGAAGTTGACAGCCGCAGAGGCATATTTTTTATCTTTTTTATCCTGGTCTATTTCAGCCTGACTTTTCCAGACACCGGCGTATTCCATGCCCCACAAGGCATTCAACGGCTGTCCTTTCACATAACCATACATCATGTATTGCGCACCGTAGGGGTTATCATATACGGATACCCTGTCCAGTCCGCCGATATCTTCTACCAGCTGCTTGTTACGCGCGATGGTAAAAGTGGTAGACCAGGAGAAATTTTTCCGGCGGATGTTTTCCGTGTTTACAGTCAACTCGATGCCTTTGTTGGAAGTCTTTCCGATATTGGCCAACCTCGATCCAAAACCAGTGTGGGTAGGCAGTTGTACGGTCAGCAACAAATCTGACGTATTGCTTTTATATACTTCCAGGGAGATGTCCACCCTTTTGTTAAGAAAGGATAAATCCAATCCGGCATTGTAAGACGTGGTCTTTTCCCAGGTGAGCCCCTCGTTTTCGATACGCGCCGGATAGTAAGCCACCGGTTGTGTGCCACCGAACAGGTAACCGGAAGAAGTGGAATTAAGACGGGAAAGCGACTGGTACCGGGAGATAGCGTCGTTACCGGAAGTACCAGCACTGAGGCGGACAGATAGCTCACTGATATCCCGGAAACGGCGCATAAACGGTTCGTTGGCGATGTTCCATTTCACGGCAGCAGAAGGGAAATAAGCCCACTTATGGTCCTGCGAGAAGTTGGAGGCGCCATCAGCACGACCCGTAGCGGTCAAATAATACCTGTTACGATAGTTGTAGTTAATACGCGCCAGATGCGACATACGGCCCAGGTTTTCCAGCGACGAACCGATGTTGATCGTTTCTTTGGAAGGCAATGCACCCAGGTCGTTGGTGCCGATGTCATCGATAAAATAACCGTTTCCGCTGGCGGACATGTTATTGAATTTTTTCTTCTGTACAGTGAAGCCGTACATCGCATCGAAGTTGTGTACGCGGTTCCAGGTGTTTTTATAGGTGATGGTATTCTCGTTCAGGATGTTATTGTCGAAGTAGCTGCGCTTATACGCATACGCGCCGGTATTGGCGTTGGCGCGGGACGGCATGGTAGAGGGAGTAAACTGGTTGTCATTCTTACTGTAGTCCGTATACGATACGGTGGACCTGATCAGGATATTTTTTATCGGGGTGATTTCAATATATCCCATGGAGCTCAGGCTTTTTTCCAATGCGTCGTTTTGTTTAAGCTCCACATTGGCCAGCGGAGAATCGAACAGGGTACCGCTGTACCATTGCGTGTTCCAGTCGTTGAAGCTGCCGTCCGGCTTATATGCCGGCATGGTAGGCGACAGGAAGATGGTGGAGCGGTACCATAACGTGCTCGTACCTACGTCGGCGTTATTGAGTTTACGGGCGATCTGCGAATAGTTGAAACGTACCCCTGCTTTCACATAACGACTGATGGTCCTGTCAAGATTAAGGCGTACCTGGTAACGCTTAAGGCCACTGTTTTTGATGATCCCCTGGTTATCGTTGTAATTGGCGGAGAAGTAATACTGCGTGGCTTTGTCGCCGCCATTGGCCGACAACGTATAGTTCTGATAAGGTGCAACGCGGGTGATTTCTTTGGTCCAGTTGGTGCCTTCTCCCAGGGACAACGGATTGGGATAGGGATACTCTTCCAGCGGCCGGGTGGGATTGGTGGAATTACTGAAATAAAAACGGTCGTTCTGCAGTTGTGCGAACTCCGTAGCATTCATCAGGTCCAGGTAACGGGGCAGTACTGAACTACCAAGATCGGAGCGGAAAGTGAAATTTGTTTTTCCAGCCCTGTTGGCGCCCGATTTAGTGGTGATGATGATGACGCCGTTGCTGCCGCGGGAACCGTAGATCGCCGTGGAAGAAGCATCCTTCAGCACGTTGATGGAAGCGATATCAGAAGGGTTCAGTTCATTGAGACTGGTGATCCCGTCCATCAGTCCATCTACGATATAAAGCGGTTCGTTGCTGGCAGTGATAGAGCGTGTACCGCGTATGCGCACGGAGGTACCCGCGCCTGGCTCACCGTCGGTAGAAACGATTTCCGCACCGGCAATGCGGCCCTGCAGCATCTGGTCCACACGGGTGACAGGGATACCTTCAATATCCGCGGGGCGAACGATGGATACCGCGCCGGTAAGGTCTTTTTTTGCGACAGCACCGTAGCCGATCACGACCACCTCATTGATATCTTTTTTAGCAGGTGTGAGTTGTATGTTCAGTGGTTGTTGTTCATGGGCAAGGGCTACCACTCTTCTTTCAAAGCCAATATAAGTGATGAGCAGCGATGCATTTTTACCTGCTGTTATGGTAAATTCTCCTTTCTCGTTGGTCTGCACGCCATGAGTACTCCCGGCAACAGCCACCGTAGCGCCGGGAAGGGGATTTCCTTCGTTGTCCAGCACTCTCCCTTTTACCGGCGGGTCTTTGGCGAATGTATTACCAGGTTGTTCCGGTGCTGCCTCCGTCCGGGGTTTCGCCTTTTCCTTGATCGTAATGGTTTTAGCGCTGATCTCGAAATCTATCGGCTGATCAGCCATGACGGTGCGCAGGAATTCCGTGATGTTCATGTTTTTCACGGTAACAGTCACTGGTGTTGTTCTGCTTAACATGGCCGTGTTGTAAAAGACCACATAGCCTGTTTGTTTTTCCAATGCCTGAAAGATCTCTTTAAAAGAGAGGTTTCTACCTGACAGGGTGATGGATTGGCCCAGGGTGCGCGCCTGCACCTGAAGACACAGGATAGCAGACAATAGCAGCATACATGGCCACAGCGCACGGCTGCGGACCTGCCGGGGCATAGGGCCTGGCGGAATAGAAGGTCTTGTTGCGTAAAACTGTTTGGACATCATTATGGTGATTTCAGAATTTAAAGGATCATTACAGGCATACAACGCCCTGCTGCGCTCCCGGGGCGCAGGAATGGCTGGTATGACAATCTTTTCTCCGTTATTGTGTGATGATTAGTTTTCTTCCCTCCAGACGATAGTGTACGTTAGATATTTCCAGTATTCTCAATATGCTGCGCAGATCGAGGTCCCGCTCCATTTTACCGCCGAAACGGATATCCGGAACACCGGTCTCATAGATGACAGTGATATCGTACCACCGTTCCAGTTGGTTCATCACCTGTTGAATACCGGCGTTATCAAACTGGAACATGCCTTCTTTCCAGGCTGTCACCTGGCTGGTATCAGCTGCCTGTACTTTGATGCCTGCACCCGCCGCAGCCGCCTGCTGGCCCGGTTTCAGCAATATTTGTTGCTGTGCCGCCAGCACCTGCACACGACCGTGCAATAAAGTAGTGGTAACGGCCGGTTCGTTCGTATAAGCGTTAACGTTAAACCCGGTGCCTAACACCCTGATCTCGCTCTCCTGCACGGTCTTTACCCGGAAAGGCCTTGTAGCAGCCTGTTTCACTTCAAAATAGGCTTCGCCGTTCAGCTCTACTACCCGCTCAGCAGTATTGAAGCTGACCGGATAACGCAGCGAACTGGCGGCATTAAGCCATACTTCCGTACCATCGGGTAGGATAAGATGGAAAAGTTTTCCGCGGGGAGTGGACAAGGTATTGTAAGCCGGATCGGCGTCTTTACTACTGCTGTAAGCCAATGTATGCTGACCGAGATGGATCATCGTACCAGCAGCATTGCGGATGCTGCCCTGATGCAAACTATCGAGCACCACCTGGCTGCCATCGTCGAGGGTGAGGATAGCACTTTGCGATGCAGGCCGTATGTCCTGCATGGCCAATGCCGGCGCGGTATCAGTAGTATGGGCAACAGGGCGGCGCAGCAGGTACCACGCGGCGCCTGCCAGCAACAGCAGCGAAGCAGCGGCAGCCCACCAGCGCATGCGCACGGCCCTGCTGGCAGCGCGCGGCTTCGTTCTGGCCTGCAGGATGATGGCCAATACCTCCCGGGCACGGTGCTCAGGCATGGCCTTCTCCTCACCGGATGCGGCGATCACCTTGTCCAGCAGCTGCAACAACTCTTCGTCGTGCTGCGATCGGGCAATCAGCTGCATGAGCTCCTGTTGCTCAGCTTCGGTGCTGGTTTTCTCCAGCGATTTGCGGAATAATGATTCAAATCGGGACATCCTGTAGACCGGTTTTGTGCCGGGTATATCAAAAGAAATCCCTTAAAAAGAAAAATGGGTCAGTGGAAAACAGAAAAAATCTGCTTCATAACAATTCCTTAATAATCAGCAAGGTGGCGTAGGTACCCAGATGGTAGCTACAATAGGTGCGGATAAAATGCATCGCCTCTGCCAGATGGCGTTTCACGGTTTCGGGCGAAAGGTTCAGCACTTTGGCTGCCTCCTCCCGCTTCATGCCGTGCTCTTTGATCAGCTGGTAAACTTTCTGTTGCTGGGGCGACAAACGAGAGACAGCATCATGTAATATCTGACGGTATTCTTTTTCCTGCAACAGCTCACTGGAAGAAGCCACCGGTGGCAACAACCACTCTTCCTGATCAGAAATAGCATGACTGGTAGCCTGTTGTGCCAGTTGCTTCAATGTCTTGAACACACGGTTACGGGTAATCGTAAACAGCCAGGCGGTAAAATACTCCAGCTCCGGCAGCTGCGCTCTTTTTAACCATACCTTGAGAAATACGTCCAGCACGATCTCCTCCGCCACCGCTTCAGAGCCGGTGATCTTCCAGGCAATGGTATATACTTTATTGCGGTACTGATGAAAAAGCGTCTCAAATGCTTTCTCATCTCCGTTGGCAATCGCCCGGAACAGGTTGTTCTCAGTATGTAGCTCGTGGGCGGTCATCCAAATAGATTTTGGTCACAAATATAATATGGTGATGCTTTTATCACTTTCTCCTAATGCCCGCTGCGGCTGGATTTCATAATTAAATAACATTTAAGCCCAATTACGAATGACAAATAACGAATCACGAATTGGGATTTTTCTTCATTCAACGACCTCCAACAAGACGCTTAAAATATAAAACAAGATCTTTAAAAACTTTAAAATACACAACTAGATAATTAAAAGCAATACAGTGGTTAAAAACCATTTGGGGCCTGGAGAAAGCAATCAATGACGATGTAAAAACAAAGGGCCGACCTTTTCGGCCAGCCCCTGCAAATCGGATATCTCTTAGGACAAACAGTTATTTATAAATATAAATTTCAATTTTCCCGTCTTTCGTCACTGCTCCTCTGTACATGCCTTCTGTATTAAAAGGCATGGCCATATTACCGTTTTTGTCCAGCGCTATGAGGCCGCCGTCGCCGCCCATATCACCTACTTTTTTGATAACGGTTTTACCGGCATCCTGCACAGACAGTCCTTTGTATTCCATCAGCGCTGAAAGGTCATAAGCCACTACGTTGCGGATGTAATACTCGCCCCAGCCAGTACAAGACACGGCCACGGTGTTATTATTCGCATAAGTGCCTGCGCCAATAATCGGGGAGTCACCCACACGGCCGTATTTTTTGTTGGTCATACCGCCGGTGGAAGTAGCGGCAGCCAGGTTACCCTGCTTGTCCAACGCTACAGCGCCCACCGTGCCGAATTTATTATCCTTGTTGATAATCCCGAATTTACCGGGATTCGTATAGGCGTTAGATTTCGCTGCGGCCAGCGAGTCTTCTTTCAATGCTTTTTGCAGCCCTTTCCAGCGGGACTCCGTGCGGAAGTAAGAAGGGTCCACAATTTCCAGTCCGGCTTCTTTAGCGAACTTCTCTGCGCCGGGACCTATCATCATCACATGCTCGGACTTCTCCATCACTGCACGGGCAGCGCTGACCGGGTTCTTTATCACGGTCACACCAGCTACCGCACCGGCTGCTCTTGTTTTGCCGTTCATGATGGCAGCATCCAGCTCGTTACGTCCATCATGGGTAAATACCGCGCCTTTACCGGCGTTAAAAAGAGAATCATCTTCCAGCACCCGCACGGTTGCCTCTACCGCATCGAGACTGCTGCCGCCGGATTGCAGCACGCCATAACCCTTCTCCAGCGCCCGCTTCAGGGATACCTTATAGGCCTCCTCCATCTCGGGCGACATGTTCTTTTTCAGGATAGTGCCTGCGCCACCATGTATCACCAGTACATACTGACCCGCTTTTTTCTGGGCAGACGCTATATTCCGGGACATCATCAGGCAACAGGCCAGTAACAAGTAGCAAAAACCTCTTTTCATGTAAACTATTTTATAATTCGTAAAATCGCTTCCATCTCCCCATATCAGGAGAATCAGCAACAATCATGTCTATCAGGGGGCCTGCTTGGTTTTCAATACACCATTTTCTACCCACCACCAGTACCAGGTACCGCCACTGGCGGCAGTGGTATCATTGACAGACAACGGGAAACGGCCATTGCCGGTAGCAGAAGCAGGTATTTCATATACTTTGAGGGCCTGCCCGTTACAATTCCATTGTAAAGGCTGTCCCTTTACACAAAGTTCTGGTTTTTTGGAACTATCTGTCTGAATAAAATAAGCTTTGCTCACGCCAAAAACAGTCGCAACTCCCTGCTCGTCGATGCAGACAGCCGTCTTTTCATCCGGCGCAATACCCATCGGGAAAATACCATAATCTGTGATAATACGGCTCATAAAAGTCACGTGCCTGCCCTGCCGGCCGCGTTTCACATAATGCTGGTCACTGATTGTCCCGGACAGATAAGGCGCGTGCAAAAAGTCGTTATTATATACTTTTACCAGCGTATCATATGGATTGGCCAACACACTGTCAGACACCGCACTGCCGCCTTCCCCGCTGTAGTACAGTCCGCTGAGCACAGCGCAACCGGCACTGGTACCGCCTACCGGTACACCTTTCTCCGTCAGGAGGTAATTGATGGCCTCCGCTGTTTTGGTACCCCTCCAGTTGTTCATATAACGGGACTGGTCACCACCAGCGATAAACAACATCTCTGCATTCCGGATAATACGCGCCACGGTATCATTATTAGCCAGTTCCCGGCTGGTGATATTGAGCGTTTCCACAGAATTCACTTTGCCCAGCGAATCGATATCCACATTGTAACCCGCGTTGGCGGAGGCAGTGAGTACTACCACGTCGCCGCCTCCGCTGCGGGCTATCATCCACCGGAAAGCACCGTCTACATTGCCACCGCCACCTATCAACGCCACACCTGCTGTTACCGGTTTAATAACATCGGCCGTATCACCAACAATGCCAATAGAAGCCGGACGGCCCGGAATAGTTTTCGGACTACTCCCTGACTGGCTACATGCATGTAAGCCTATAGCCATTACTGTTAGTAATCCCATCATTTTATCTCCTTTCATCTGCCAATCATTTTAATTCGTCATTTAATAAGGTTGGTTCTGCTGCATGTTCTTATTGGCCTTGGTTTCAGCATCCGGTATAGGGAACACATAACCCCGCTGGCCTGGCTTCAGCAGCACCGCTCCCAACGCATTCACCGCGTCTTCCGGTTCGCGTGTAACCGGTAAGGAACGCCTGCGCAAGTCAAACAAACGATGGCCTTCAAATGCCAGTTCTTTAAACCGCTCTGTATAGATAGCGGTGATCAAAGCATCTTTATC
Organism: Chitinophaga fulva; assembly: GCF_012927205.1. Classification (GTDB taxonomy): domain Bacteria; phylum Bacteroidota; class Bacteroidia; order Chitinophagales; family Chitinophagaceae; genus Chitinophaga; species Chitinophaga fulva. Next base: position 482,362 of record NZ_JABBGC010000004.1, on the reverse strand, counting down.
AGCGAACACCTGTGGCGTATAACCATCGATACGGGCAGCACGCAGACCGTTCAGGTCATTGGCCGCATCACCGTTCTGGCCCAATTCGGCCGCTGCTTCTGCACGGATGAGATACATCTCCCCGGTACGGAACAGCTTAAGGTCCGCCAGACCGGGGTTACCATCGCTACCCGTATATTTATTGACCGTGTAAGCAGATTTACCGGCACCACGGCTGTCATCAAACTGTATATAAGCCGGATAACGCACGTCATTGTCTTTGTCAAACAATTTGATCAGTTCAAAGGAAGGAACGTATAAGGCTACACGCTTTTTGAAATAAACACCGCCAATCAGGTCATCGTTGGTACCGGCCATCTGTTTCAGTTTCCAGATGACTTCAGATTCATCGGAATCTTTCCATATAGCAGGAAACTTACTCCGTGATGCCAGCGGCATAGCCTGAATGGCTTCGGTGGCATAGGTCATGGCATCGTTCCATTTCTTTTCGTACAGGGCTACCCGTGCCTGTATAGCTGAAACTGCCGCCAGGGTAATATGGGTATTATCATCAAAGGAAGCAGGAATCAGTTTCTTAGCGGCTTTAAGGTCATCTTCAATGCGCGCCATCACTTCTGCAAAAGTATTACGGGCAGGTGAACTGATTTTGGAGATATCCATGTAAGGCACGCCCAGTGCATTGGGCGTATAGTCCTGCGCGTAGCTCTGTAACAGCTGGAAGTGGCAATATGCCCGCAATGCGAGCAGCTCTCCCTGGTATTGGTCACGTTTCGCTACTTCATCTCCTTTGGCAGGCACCTGCGGCAGCGCTGCCAGTACACGGTTGGCACGGTCAATGGTGACGTAGTATTCACTAAAGGAAGCGGTAATGGTGCCATTGCTGGGATCTATCTGCCAACGGTAGGAAGCTACGCCACCACCGGTACCGTTCTCGCTGGGCAACGTACACTCATCGGTCACCAGCGATACATTATAGATAGTATTGTAGGTAAGCCGCGTATAAGCGCCGAGCAGACCGCCATTCAGGTCGGCTACATTACGGAACGTTCTTCCCGGATCTATGATATTATCGGTGGGCGACAGGTCCAGTTGTTTATTGCACGAAAGCAGGCATACCGGCAGCATCAGCGCCAGGTATTTAACAGTATGTTGAATATAACGGATCATGAACAGCAGGATTTAAAAGTTAACATTCAGGCCGAAGGTGTAAGTCCGGGCAGCGGGATAGTCGAAACGTCCCTCGCCATTGTTGTTTTCCGGATCAAAACTTTTCCATTTGGTCCAGGTGATAAGGTTCTGCGCCTGTGCAAAAACCTGCACGCCCTGTATAAATTTCAGCTGCGATAACAATGTCTTCGGGAAGTTGTATCCGATGCTAACATTACGCAAACGGAGATAGGATGCATCCTGGATGTCGCGGGAAGAGTAACCGCGTTTGGCATCAAAACGGGGCAGGATGGCATTGTCACCGGGTTTCTTCCAGCGGTTGTACAACATCCGTACAGACTGGTTGCTGCTGCCAAAGGCCGGGTTTTCGGTGTAATAATCCTCGTTGAGATAACGCATGGTTTTATCTGCAAAAGTGAACAGCGCATTCAGATAAATACCTTTATAAGTAATACCGGTATTGAAACCGCCGGTGAAAGGCGGGATGTAAGTACCAAATTCTGCTACACTCAACGCGGTTTCGTTGTAATCGCTGGTGGTTTTACCCGTACGGTCATAATACAGCGGGTCGCCGGTCTGCGGATCTACGCCGGCCCATTTGGGAGCGTAGTGGGAGCCATAAGGCAGGCCTACACGCACAATTTTTGAATCGCCCTGTGTAAACTCGCTCGCGCCGCCCAGGTCTGTGATCACGTTTTTATTGTAAGCGAAGTTAAAGCCCACGTTCCAGGTGAAATCTTTCTTACGGATGATGTCTGCCTGCACGTCCATCTCGATACCGCGGTTGCGCATAGCGCCGGAGTTGAGGAACATGCTGCTAAAGCCGGAGGTGATGGACAGCGGCTGTTCGATGAACAGGTTGTTGGTGATTTTGTTATACACATCTGTCACCACGCGGATACGGTTGTTCCAGATACCCAGATCGAAGCCGATGTTCAGCTCTTTGGCATATTCCCAGTCATAGCCAGGATTACCGGGTTGTGCAGGCACAATAGCCGGGCGGCCGGCATACTGGTCGGTACCGTAGGTGCGGAAATAGGCGAAGGGCCCGAGCGTGGAAAACGGATTAGCGGAAGTACCGTAGCTGGCGCGGAAACGCAGGTTATCCACAAAGCTCACGTCTTTGAGGAAATTTTCTTTCTTCACTTCCCATCCGATACCCACAGAATAGAAACCATGCCATCTGTTGGAAGGCGGCACGGTAGAAGCGCCATCATAACGGAAGGAGGCGTTGAGTGTATATTTTTCATCAAAAGTGTAACGGCCCACAGCGATATAGGAAGCCAGTGCGCTGCGGGTGCGGCTGCCGCCTACTACCGGCGCAAAAGGAGAACCGGGCGTAATAGCGGCCGGTGTGGCCGGCAGACGGCCATCGAGATCAAAGCCGGTATAGTTGAAAGCACGGTAGTTGTTCTTCGTGAATTCAAAATAACCAGACACTTCAAAATCATGGCGGTCAGCGATATTTTTGGAATAGGTCAGGCCGGAAGTGGTCACCAGTGTAAAGTTACGGGTAGTGCCTTCTCCGAAGCTGCCTTTTTCACCATTATCTACCTTGTAACCGGAATAAGAGTCAGGGTTTACATAGCGCTCCGTGGTCGTCTCTCTGAAATCCAGACCCAGTCTCGTTTTAGCAACAAGCCCTTTGGCGATGGTGAAGTTCAGTGAGGTACCGATAATGCTTTTCAGCTGATTGTCTTTATTGCTGGTGTTGAGCAGTGCTTCCAGGGCGTTGCTGCCTTCACGCAGGTCATATACAGGATAAACGTCGTCGTTCCAGTTGGTGACCAGCGTGCCGTCAGGCAGGTATGGGTACTCATAGGGCAGTGCATAATACACGGCAGCCAGCGGATTGGAGCCACTGCTGGAAGCTTCCCGCTCAATAAAGGAAGATTCGGAATAAGCCAGTCCTACGTTCACGTTACCGGTCAACCGGCCGGCATTGAAGTCTACATTGTTCTTCAGGCTGTAACGTTTCAGACCGGAGCGCAGTGCGATACCCTGTTGATCAAAATAGTTGAGTGAGCTATAAAAGCGGATATTGTCATTACCGCCGCTGGCGCTGAGCTGATGCTCCTGGAACTTACCGGTCCGCAGGAACATTTTGCGCCAGTCGGTGTTGGTATTACGCAGACTGTCGAGTATATGATCGGCTTGTCTTTTTTCTTCCGGGGTTTTGGTAGCGTAGTCGGGATTTTTGGGGGAGAATTTCCAGCCCGGGCCGATATCAGAACCGGTTTCCAGCCCTATCTCTTCTTCGAACTGCAGGTGTTCCGTGGAGTTCATCATTTTGAACTTCGGCGTGGTCATATTAGAGAAACCGTACTGTGATTTATAGGAGAAAGACAGTTTACCTGCCTGACCTTTTTTGGTGGTGATCACGATAACGCCATTGGAGCCGCGGGAGCCGTACAATGCTTTAGCAGAAGCATCTTTCAGCACTGTTACTGAAGCAATGTCTTCGGGGTTGATGCCCTGGAACTGTCCGGCTTCAATGGGGATACCATCCATCACGTATAGCACAGAAGAACTGCCGTTGATCGTACCTACGCCGCGAACAGTCACGGTGGCAGCGGCTCCCGGCTGACCGGAGCCTGCGGATATCACCATGCCGGGCACACGTCCCTGTAATATCTGTTCGAAGCTGGCCATGGGCACCTGGGTGATTTTATCGCTGCCTACAATACCAGCTGAAGCGGTAGACTTATCACGGGCATAGTTCGTATAACCGGTAACCGTTACCGCGTTCAGTGTTTTCACATCTTCTTCGAGGGTGATATTGATTTCCCGGCGGCCGTTGATATCCACCTGGCGGGTGGTATATCCCACCAGGGAGAATTGCAGTACGCGGACCTGGTCGGGGGCAGTGAGCGTATAACTGCCATCAGCTGCGGTGAGTGCGCCGGCGTTGGAGCCTACGGCCCTTACAGTTACACCCGGCAGTGGCAGGTTATCGATGCCCCGCACCTTTCCACGGATAGTGATATCAACAGCGGGTTTATTATTGGCATCGGCGGCATACAGCACCACGAGGCCGTCTTCCCGTTGAGACCAGGCCAGGTTGGTACCGGCCAGCGCCTGTGTCAGCACGGCATCGAGCGAGGCGCCCTTAGCGGTAACAGACACTTTGCTGTTTTCGGGTAATGTTTTGTCATGAAAAACAAACCGGTAAGAAGTCTGATGTTCCAGTGTTTTCAGGAACTGCTTGATACTGGTTTCTCTCACCTGCACGGTGATCGTTTCCTGAGCCAGACATACCGCCTGCACTTGCAGACAGGTTAAAAAAAGAAAGATCGTCAATTTCATAGTGAGCAGCAGTTTGCCGGCGGGAACAGCCTTCCCTTTCCATTTCAGGAATACAAGTTTTACCATACCTTTGATGTTGGTTTAGTTAATGATCATTCAGGACATTATCTGGCCTAATTCCGGGGGAAGTGGTGCGAACACTTCCCCTTCTTTATTTTGGTTGTACTGGTTGATATTTTATTTACTGATTATAATTGTGTCGTTTACCATTTTAAAGTTGAAGGGATAGGACAGCTGCAGGGCGTCCAGTGCTTTCAATACAGTTTCACTCTCGAACGTACCGGAGTAGCGGTATTGTTTCACCGCATCATCCGCGAAGGCTATCCGGATGCCGTACCATTTTTCCAGTTTGCCGGCGATATCAGACAACGGCTCATTCTCTATCTCCAGCCGGTTGCGGACCCAGGCTATTTCCCGGGCTTTATGGTTGACAGGGTCGGCATCCAGGGGCACTACCTTCAATACCGCCGCAGCGGCCGTTTTCCCCGTTGCGGGAGCTGCTACGGTCAGTTTTTGATTGGGCTGCAGTACTATTTTCCGCGCAGGCTCCTGTGCGCAGGTGATCTCTACTTTTCCACGAAAAAGGGCGGCTTCCATCAGGGGATGGCCCGTATAGGCGCTCACGTTAAACACGGTGCCCAGTACTTTAATATCGAAGGCGCTGGTATGCACCATAAACGGCCGGCGCACGTCTTGTACAACATCAAAAAAAGCTTCGCCGGTCAGCGTCAGATCACGGTTTACACGGTTAAACCCTTCTGCCAGCTCTATCCTGCTGTTTTTCCGCAATACGAGAGAGGAACCATCAGGCAGTATCACAGATTTACGCGGCTCATCACCGGCAGAGATAATAGTGGCCGCGGCCACTTCACCGGATACCGGCGCCGTACGCTGCCGGCTGAAGAAATACCCGCCGGCGGCCAGGATAATGGCGCCGCCTATCACAGCGGCATACCGTAAATAACGGTGACGGCTAACCGCCACCGGCTCTTCCTGTAGCACCGGCAAAGTCCCTTCCAGCGCCTGTTGCAGCCGCTCGTATTGCGTAAGCCCGTCCTGGAGGTGCTTCAGCTGCTCCATACGTCCACCCTGACGGGCAGACAGCAAGGTTACGAGCTGACGGGCTTCTTCCAATACGGCTGTTTTGCCGGGATGCTGCCCGGCCCATTCGGTCCAGAAAGCCATGTCCGCCTCATGCTCCTCCCGGCAATAACGCTGGAAAGACTCATCACAGGCAAAATCTATTGCCTCGTAATCCTGGAAGTTCATGCAGTTAACCCTTTTCTATACAGACGGCAGGATGGGCTGTTTTTCCTAGACAAAAAGCATTTTTTTCAGGAAAGTTTTTTCCGGAGGGTTTTGATGGCGTCGTAAATAGTGTTGTAGGCTGTTTTCACGGTTTGGGAAGTCTGTGCGGCGATCTCTTCATAACTAAGCCCCTCGAAGAATTTAAGGCGCACCAGCTCTGTCTGCCGGGGTGTCAGGGCTTTCATGGCCTCATACAGGCGCCGTTTTATTTCATCGTCCTGCTGCACCCGGATGATGATCTCTTCATAGGATAATTCGTTTTCGGCCTCTTTGCCGGTCATGCGGCTGATAGCGTCGTGCATGCGTGCCTGGTAGGCCAGCTGGTCCAGCAGTTGCCGTTTCAGCGCTGTAAACAGATAGGCGGGCACGTTAGTCACCGGTTTCAGTTGCGCCTGTTTGCTCCAAAGCTGTAGAAACAGCTGCGTGATACAGTCTTTTACCAGTTCATCATTGCCACACAGCTTCAGCCCGAAGCGCAGCAAATGGGGGTATGTGCTGTTGTACAGCGCAAACAGTGCTTGTTTGTCGCCGCTCCGCAGTCGCTCCCATTGTAGGCTATGATGATCTTCTTCGGTTGACATGGGCTGGTTTTAAGAATATAATGCCGGCAGGTGGCCAAATTATATTTTTTTATCCGGATTTGCCAGTCACTCCATGACGATGAGGATAAACAGGCCGCCCTGGAAAAAGCGCCCCTTTCTGCTTGACACAGTGTACAACGTATCAGATAGCTGTGTCCTCTTTCATAGGTAAGTCATCCAAAAAAAAATTTTAGCTGTCGGCATATTACAGACAGCTTCCCCTGCTTATTAAGGGACATGAAACAACCTTATCCCCCAGTCACCCCATAAAAAATACCCATAAAATTATCCAGCAAATGCCGCCAACAAAAAATCCGGCGTCTATATAGGCGCCGGATTTTTTTAAAGAGATAGTGGAGTGATGATTATCCTAATACGTGATGCGCCAACACTTTCTGCACTTCATACACATTCACAGATTTGTTGAATGTCTTCACAATACTGGGCTGTACCTCGCTGCTCACCCATATCTTCAGTTCCGCATCTAGATCAAAAGTACCGGCTGTTTCTACGCTGAAGCGGCTGATGCTTTTATACGATACACTTTTGTATTCCGTTTTACTGCCGGTAATGCCCTGTTTATCCACTAGTATCAACCGCTTATTCGTAAATATAAAAGTATCCCTGAACAGCTTAAAGCCTAACTCGATCACTTCTGTGTCTGTCAATAATTTGCCGTAGTCTTTTACCAGTTCCTGTTGACTAACGGTGCCTGCATTGCCCAGCAGTGCTGAAAAAAATCCCATAGGTAATCATTTGGGGGCAAGATATAAAAAAGATATATCTCAGAAGAAAAAGTAAATACTTATCATGTAGCATTACCTGTTGTTGTATATCATCAAAAAGGACAAACTATTGCTCTAGTTTTGCTGGTGTATCGACAATACCCATACCCCATGAAAGCTCTACCATTGCGTTACCTATCCCTGCTTGCACTGCTTTTATCGGTCTTTTGTCGCTGTTATTCTCAGGACAAACTGTATGTAGTTAACGGATACGAACTCGGCTATGTAGACATGGCAGACTACACCTATAAGAAAATGGTTACGTTACCAACAATATTCACCGACCTTGCCATTACGCCCGACGGGAAATTTTATGCCATATATGGGGGATCACTCTATGAAGTGAATCCTGTCACAGGCGCCTGTACACCTGTGTTGATCAATCCTTCATTTGGCCTCGGCAACTCCATGGTCAGCGACAGAAACGGGAACCTGTTTGTGGCAGGCAACGGCAATATGCTGTATAAAATTGATCTAAAAGCTGGCGCAGCATCTTTTGTAGGAAACATGATCGCTTCTCCTGGGGGTGATTTATGTTTCAGTGACGGAAAACTGTATATGGTAACAATTTCCAATACACTGGTAGAGATCACTTTATCGACCGACAGGAACAGTATTGTATCTCAACGGGAAGCAGGGCGACTGAACGTAAGAGGAAGTGTATATAGTATTGGGTCTAATCAATATGGTATCTGTTATTTGATAAGTACCGCAAAAGAACTGGCGCTGATAGATCTGGAAGATGCCACTACCTACGTCATCAGCAATATAAAAGGCGACATGGGAGATGTGTGGGGCATTGCTATGGAAGGAGAAGGTGGAAACGACAGGGACATCGAAATATGCGGGAATGGTATTGATGACGACCATAATGGCCACACAGATGGCGACGACATGGCGTGCCGGCTGTCGCGTGGCACCTGTAATTCAGAAAGCAGGGAAATATTCAGGGAAGATTTCGGGGTGGGCAACGGATTCGGCGACCCGTTACAGGAGCTGGGCAACGGAGCATACAAATTTTCTACAACAGCTCCGCTACAGGAAGGTTATTATACGATTGTAAGTGATCCGCAGTTAGCGCAGGGTAATTCCACATGGAAACAAATGACAGACCACAGCGGAAAGCCCGGCGGACGCATGATGGTAGTCAATGGTTCCTTCCTTCCCGGTGAATTTTACAGGAAGAAAATCACCGGTCTCTGCGGCGGACTGCAATATGCACTCGCCGTAAGTGCCTGTTCTGTTATTTCTCCTGCTGTGTCGTGCGGACCCAATACCACGCCTGTACCCTCCCGTATCAGGTTTCGCATAGAGGATGAAAACGGTAATACCCTCGGGCAGCTGTCCGAAAGATATATCCCCGCGGACCCCGATCCGCAAGGCAGGTGGAAGGACTACGGAATGATCTTCACCTTGCCGGAGAATGTGCAGAACATACAGATAGTGTTGCTGAACGACGCCCCCGGTGGATGCGGTAATGACCTCGCGATAGATGATATCCTGTTAAGTACCTGTAAACCGGTACTTCCGGTTAAGATCAACGGCAACAACAGTCCTGCTGCAGCCTGTATCGGCAGCACGGTTTCACTAACGGCCGACCGTACAGGCATTTCCCTGAACAATCCGGTATTTTCATGGCAGAAGCTGGACGAAGCAGATGGACAGTGGAAAGATATTCCCAATGCCCGGGGAGAAGTTTTTATATTGAGCGATCTCACGTCAGCCGATACCGGACAATTCCGCGTTCAGATAAAAGAAAACAATTCCGGCCCTTGTATGAAAGAAGCGGTTTCCGCGGTGGTAGTTCTCCGGCCCAAAGCCCCTCCGGTAATGACGGTCACTGATGCCATCAAAGTATGCAACGGGAAACCGCTGATCATGCAGGCATCAACAACAGCTACGCTGGCAAAAGCCACCTGGGAAAGCCCCAACGGCGCCAGGTACGATGGATTGAACGCGCAGGTCACGAACACTGCCACTGCCCAAAATGAGGGGAAATATGTACTCACTGCTACCAATACCGATGGTTGTACTTCCACAGCCCATACACAGGTAATCATACAGGAAGTAACCGATCCCGGAACAATCAGTTTTAAGGACAACGCATGTCCGGGAGAATCGCTGAAAATCGAAGTAAAAGATTATTCCGGCGACACTATTCAGTGGCAGATCGCAGGAAGCCCGCATATACAGGGCACACAGGACAAACTGGTTGCCATCTGGAACAAACCGGGAGTATACCCGGTGAAATATTCTGTCATCAGCGCTTGCGGACCGGTGGAAGTAACTGTGCCCCGGCCTGCAGTAGTGCGGGAATTACCAACAGTAGACCTTGGCAGTGATACGCTTATCTGCCGGGGGCTACAGTTAATGCTGCATCCCCGTTACAGCAGCGATGTAACTACTTTTAGCTGGCAGGACGGCCCATTCAACACAGAAACACACTTCACCACAAGCGGGCCCGGCGTCTATAAAATCACAGTGAAGAATGAATGGGGCTGCAAAGCGTCTGACAATGTAAACATACAGGAAAAATACTGTGGCTGTGACGTATATCTGCCTACAGCCTTCTCTCCAAACGGTGACGGGAAGAATGATATTTTCAAACCCGTGTTGTATTGTGTCACTAAAAAATTCCGGTTCCGGGTATATAACAGATGGGGCCAGCTGATCTTCAGCACCACCAATCCCGGCGAAGGCTGGAATGGTACCTTACCAGGCGGGAACAAAGCAGGGATCGGCAGCTACATATGGACGCTCGAATACGAAAGCTTCGACTTCCCGGATGTTATAAAGAAAACAGGAGCTGTGACAGTTGTGCTATAAAAACAGCGGGTACTTCCTGTCAGGAAATGCCCGCCGTTTTTAATCCTATATCATCTCATCCATTCACCACTGTATTCATCATCTCCCCCGCAAATGCTTCAAATTTTCGTTTACCAGTTATCACTTTATTATTTGCATAACCGGCAAACAATCTCCCTTCCCGGATGCTGACACCTACCTGCATCAGCAACGAAGCCATATGGGCAGAAAACCCATTCTGCATGGCACCTTGTTGTAATGCCTCATCGGGGAAAGGTATCCATGAAACGGACTGTCCGGTCAGCCGGCTAAAGATCGCTGCTATTTCAGCGCCTGTTTTCTCGTCGCTGGTCACATACCGGAAGGATTTGCCTGTAAATGTCAGCTCCGAAAGCAGTGCAGCGGCAGTATCAGCAATATCATGCGGATGCACCAGCCCCAGCGGAATATCTCCCGGAAAGTTATTCCCCATGATCTGTTGCTGCAATATCATCTCCAGGTTACCGTAAAAATTGGTGTAAAACATACCGGGACGCAGATGCACGATATGTATATCCGGTAACTGGTTTAAGGTATCTTCCGCGCGGTAAAAAGCGCTGGACAAACCATTACCGGCAGGCAGTTCCGCGCCGATGCCGCTAAGATTCACCACATGTTTCACTCCCGCTTCAGCCAAAGCCTGGCGATAGTTGGCCGCGATGACCGCTACATCTTCATAATAATCTTCAGACGCAGCCAATGGCGGAACCATGGTATATACCGCATCAGCCCCTTTGAAGGCAGACGTCAAAAATGCGATGTCTTTTACAGAGCCAATGGCCGCTACAGCGCCCATGGCTGCTATTTGTGCTGCTTTATTCGCATCCTGACTGATAATGGTAACCTGGTGACCTTTGTTGATCAGGTTAGCGGCTAACTGCCTGCTTACATTTCCTAATGATCCTGTGATTGTAATTTTCATAGTAATTGATTTTTTATTGCTGCAACAAAGGTATATTTGTACATACTAATTTACCAGTACTTACCCTAAAGTATGTACCATGACAACGATTAAAGAGAGCTCAACTATTCAGGCCAACAAGCAGCTGGCTTACCAGGAATGCCCCGTCACCTATGTGATGGAGAAGATTGGCGGTTATTGGAAACCCATTATCCTGTTTCAGTTATTGTCAGGGCCTAAACGTTACGGCGAACTGAAAAGGGCGGTACCTACCATTACGGAGAAAGTGTTGATACAGCAACTGAAACAGCTGGAAGCAGATCAGCTGATCAATCGGAAAGCAGAACCAGTCATCCCGCCACATGTGACCTATAGTCTTACCAAATCAGGAAAGGCTTTACGGGATGTACTCTGGGCGATGGCCAACTGGGCAGCCATGGATAGTAAGGAGTCCGGAAAAATTTTCAGAAAAAACATGAAAGATTTTCCGGGTTGAGGATTAACGGTTAATTTTGGAATTCAACTCCCACAACCCAATCCATCTATGCAACACAAGATTGTCCGGAGCCTTTTTTTATTGATGACAGGACTTTGTACTGCCGGCATTACCCATGCCCAGAAAGTGCAGGAACCTACCCGGGTAAACCCTGAGTGGAACCAGCCACAAAAACCTTTTCGGATCGCTGGCAACCTCTATTATGTAGGTACCTACGACCTCTCCAGTTACCTGATCACCACCTCCGCCGGGAATATCCTGATCAATACCGGCTTGGCTGCCTCAGAGAAAAGTATCAGGGAGAATATCGAAGCCCTGGGCTTTCACTTCAAAGACACCAAAATACTGCTGACGATGCAGGCCCACTATGACCATATGGGAGCCATGGCGGCCATACAGGAAAAAACCGGTGCAAAATTTATGGTGGATGCTGGTGATGTCAGCGTATCGAAATCCGGTGGAAAGACTGATTATGAACTGGGCAAGTATGGCATCACCTACAGACCAGTGAAAGTAAATCGTGTATTACATGATAAAGACACGATCAGTCTGGGAGACATGAAACTGGTGATGCTGCATCATCCGGGACATACCATCGGTTCCTGTAGCTTTATCTTTGATGTAAAAGACGATAATCGTACGTATAAAGTGCTACTCGCCAATATGCCTACCATCATTATCGATGGGAAATTTTCCGCGGTGAAGGGTTATCCAGGCATGGCTAAAGACTACGCCTATACGCTGGACACCATGCCAAAGGTAAACTTCGATCTGTGGCTGGCTGCACACGCCAGCCAGTTCAATCTGCATAAAAAACATAAAGACGGAGATCCGTATAACCCCGCAGCTTTTGCAGGCAGAGAAGATTATGATAAACAACTGGCAGATCTCAAAGCTGCCTATCAAAAGAAACTGTCAGCAGAATAAAAAAAGGACGTCTCCAATGAGACGTCCTTTTTTTGTCACAACGTGTTATTTATCCCACCATACTCTTTTCAGCCAATCGTTCTTCCCTCCTATCCTGTCGATGGCTTCCTGATAATTTTTGGTATTGTTGAACGCCTCTGTGCCCGGGTAAAACAGCCTGCGGGGCATTACCCTGCCAGTCACTGATTCACCCTGCGGGTCTTTCACCGGCTGCGTTACCGGGAAACCTGTACGGCGCATATTGGCATAGGCTTCGTAACCGTTGGGGAACAGCGCCACCCATTTCTGCATATTGATCTGCTCCAGCTCTTTGCCAGCTGTCAGCGTATGTGCGTTGACGAAGTCGGTCACTTGTTGTGTACCAACCGGCGTCATACCGGGATACAGCTCCAGCTGTTTCATGGCTGCACGGATAGCCTGCTGATAGTGCTGGTTGGCATCGGCGCCGGACCAGCCACGGGCTGCAGCTTCTGCCTTCAGGAACTCTACTTCGGCGTATCCCAGGTGCAGGAAAGGTGCTTTCTGCTGATAAAACGGCGCATTGATCTTGCAGAACTTGTTGCCTTGCGGGATCATGGTGCCATCAGCAGCTTTAAAAGCAGCCCATTCATCATACCAGTATAAACCGGGTGCAATAGGCAGATAGTTGGTCAGATGGGTAATATCCTTCCCGTTGGCATCCCTGTTGATAAAGAAAGACGCCAGCCGGGGGTCATTTTCCGTTTTCAGATAATTCACAAACGTCGTAGTGCCGTGTACGTAGTCATAGGTCTGTACTTCCTGTAACGCCTGTGAATAACCATTCCCACGAAGGTCCGGGTAAGCAAAATCTTCATGGATCATTTTAAAATTATCGTCTGCACTGGTAAAGGTACCACCGGCTATGGCGGCTAGCACTTCCTGTTTAGCCTTTGCTTCATTCACTTTGGTAAGGCGCATGCCCAGTCTCAAACGCAGGGAATTGGCCAGCAACTTCCATTTTGCAGGGTCTCCCTTATAGACGATATCGTTCTGTATTTTGTCTTTACTGTCGTCAAATTGTTTAACAGCTTCATTCAGCTCCTTAAACAGGTCGTTATAAATATCTTCCTGCTTATCATACCGCGGGGTATAAATGTGTTTATAAAATGCCAGTCCGGCCTCGAAGTAAGGCACATCGCCATAGGTATCGGTAAGGATGGAGAAGATATACACCCGGAGGATACGGCCCGCAGCGATATAATTCACCAGTTGCGGGTCTTTTTCACTGCGCTGCATCATGTCTGTCAGCTGTTTGAGACTGCGGTTGTAGAAGATCTCCCATACCCTCTCATTAAAAAAATCATTCCGGACAAACTTAGTGCCCGCCCGTTGGCCGTAGGCGCCGTTCACATACTGCACCATCGGTTGAAAGAGGAACATATTGGGATATCCGGCTTCACGGCCACCGCTGAGGAAGTAGGCGGCACCGGCCAACTGCTGCCCGGGCGCAATGGTCTTCCCCTTCGTAGGGTCTTCATTGATGGTGTCAAAATCTTTCGTACAACTGCCTAGCAGCAATACGGTTATTATCAGCAGAATAAATCTTTTCATCTTCATGGATTTAGAATTTTGCATATAGGTTGATACCATAAGAGCGGCGGGTAGGCAGTGAGCCGTATTCAAACCCTTGTCCGTTGCTGTTGTTGTAGCTCGACTGTGGATCGATGTTCGGTACATGTTTGCTCACTATAAACGGATTGCGTGCTACCAGCGAAATGGTCACATCGCGTATCATGGTTTTACGCAACACGCTTTGCGGGAGACGATAATCCAGCGTGATCTGGCGTACCTTCACGAAAGAGGCATCGTAGATGAAGGCCTCGGGTATATTGTCGGTGATGGTGCCCCAGTATACCTGCGGACTAACAAAACCAGACACCGGTTTGTATTTTTTGTTTCCGCTTCCATCCACACCGTCTTCCTGTACACCAGACACCGGGATACCGCCCGTAGGCTTCCAGTTACCCGGTTCCACGCCGGCTGCTATTCTTTCTTTCTCGGACTGGGCCCAACCTTCACGGCCATCCAGCGTACCTTTATGACGGCCGGTGGCATAAGCGCGCAGGTTGGTCATAGAGTAGATGTTACCGCCTTGTTTTATATCCAGCAAAACAGACAAGGCGAAGTTCTTATACACGAAACGGTTGTTGAGGCCTCCGATCCATTTGTACTGACCACCGCCAATGCGGGTATCAGCGGCATCGTAGCGGGGCAGCAGCTTCTCATCCAGCACCATATTGCCCTGATCGTCCCGCAGGAATTTGCGGCCCACGATGATGCCATATTCCTCCCCTTCCTGCGCCACGATGGAAGCATTGGCCCAACGGGCAGATGCCAGTGTATAGAAGCCGGACACCAGCGGGCTCAGCTCCTGAATTTTGTTGACGTTGCGTGCCCAGGTGAGGTTTACATCCCAACTGAAATTTTTAGTGGTGACCGGCTTCAGGCCCAGCGCTATTTCCACGCCTTTGTTCTGCACATTGCCGGAATTGATCACTGCTGTCGTATAACCACTGGTAGAAGAGATGGGCGCATAGAGCACCTGGTTGCGGGTATTGGACTGGTAGAAAGTCACATCCAGGTTCACCCTGTTCTTTAACATCACCAGGTTGAGGCCAGCCTCGTAAGACTTGCTGATACTGGGTTTCAGGGCTTCATACGGTACCCTGTCCACCCCTACGCCGCCAATGGAATAACCACCGATGGCAGGAATATCCGGATTGCTGGCATAAGTCAGTTTCAGCTGATAAGGGTCAACAGCATCCGCTCCCGTCTGCGCTATGGAGAGCCGTATCTTCCCGAAATTCAGCAGCTCGTTCTGCGGCATCAACTCGGAGAAAACGAAGCTGGTGGAAACAGAGGGATAAAAGAAGGAGTTGTTGCCCGCAGCCAGCGTGGATGACCAGTCGTTACGCCCGGTGATGTCAAGATACAGGTAATTCTTATAAGACAGGCTCACCGCGCCATATACTGAATTGATCCTTTTGCGGTTGATCAGTTCATTACTGAGTTTTGTCTGGAAGTTATTGATGCTCTTTACGCCTCTGGTGCTGATATCCCGGCCGGTAGTGTTGAGTACAGTTTCTTCATAATCCATGCGGTTGGTACCGAGGTTGGCGCCAATCTGAAAGTTTTTCACCTGTTTGCTGAAGGTAAGCAGCAGCTCGGAGTTGGTTTCACGGAGCGTGCGGTCTTTCATATTGATGCCGCCGGTGGTGTTAAAAGGGGATGATAATTCGATGAACTCCCGAAAGCTGAATTTGGAATAATCGGTACCGGTGCGGCCCTGAATCGTGAGATAAGGGGTGAGCTGATATTTGAGCATCGCGAAACCGGTCAGTCTGTCCTGTTTACTGTTATTGGGTTGTTCGTTGAGCGCCCAGTAGGGGTTTACCTGGTATTGGTCATTGTTCCAGTCGATATAATTACCGGTAACAGGGTCTTTGTATTCTTTTAACCAGTCGATGGAAATATTGGGGGCGATGCCACTGAGCACATACCCTACGTTATTGGGGTTATCAGACAAAGCCGGACGGTTATTCACCTTCTCATTGAGGTAGGCCACCTTGGCGTCGATGCTCAGTTTATCCGTCAGGCGGGAAGAGCCACGCAACGCAAAGTTGTGACGGTCCAGTCCACTGGTGGGCACGATGTCTTTGTTGTGCAGGTTGGTGTAGGTAAAGCGCAGCTGGCTTTTATCATTGCCGGTGGCCAATGCTACGGAGTTAGACAGTGTAAGCCCTTCGCGGAAAAATTTCTGGATAGGGTTAGCCGCTTTCACATAAGGCATTCTCTGGCCGTTCCACAACCAGGTGAGGCTGTCGGCATTAAAACGGGGCCCCCAGCTGGACTGGGAGAAGGTACGGGCAGTAGCCGCATCACGGGGCAACTGACCAGTACGGCCCATTCCATATTCCTCCTGGAAATCGTAGCTGTTGTTCAGCTTTTCCAGTACCGCGTTGGAGGTCACTTCCACTTCCAGTCCTTTGTTATTTCCTTTTTTGGTGGTGATGAGGATGACACCGTTGGAAGCGCGGCTGCCATACAACGCCGTAGCGGCGCCACCTTTCAGCACAGACATCGTTTCAATTTCATCCGGATTGATAATACTGGTACCATCACCGAGGTCGTAACCGCCGTATTTATCGGCCTGACCGGGTGAGGAATTATTAATCGGTACCCCGTCAATCACGTAGAGGGGCTGATTATCGCCGCCTACTACTTTCACGCCGCGCAGCGTTACTTTCACGGAAGCGCCTACGCCGCTGTTAGTCATACTCACATCCAGGCCAGCTACCTTGCCGCTCAGTGACGCGATGGGGTTGTTTTCCCGTGCTTTGGTGAACTCGTTGCCTTTCAGGTCCGTATAGGCGTAACCGAGAGAGCGCTGCTGCCGGCCAATACCTAGTGCCGTTACCACCACGGTATTCATTTCGGAGATACGGCGGGGCAGCAGTACGTCTGCCGCTTTGGCGCTGCTGGCGGTCCGGGAGGTAGTTTCGTAGCCAATGAAAGCCACGCTGTAAGTGCTTCCCTGGGAAATGGACAGGGTAAAAGAGCCGTCTTCACCGGATACGACCGACTTGTTGCTTTCCCGGTCTGTGATCACGGCGCCGGGCAATGCTTCGCCGGTCTGTTTATCGAGCACACGGCCTTTCAGCTGTATGACGGCGCCTTGTGGCTTATTCAGTTGTTTGATCACTACATGGGTGCCCATGGCTTTGATCTGGAAACTGCCGGCAGGAAACAACACTTTCAGCACATTTTCCAGCGGGATGCTTTTTTCTTTGAAGGAGAAGTTACCCCTTCCGTTCACGATCTCGTTGGGATAGGCAAAGGAGATGGAGAGTTGTTTTTCTATGATGCCCAGTATTTCAGGAACGGGTTTTTCCGTCACGTCCAGTGACACCCGCTTCGACAGTACGGATGCAGCATCTTGCGCAGCTGCATAGGCACAGGTAAATACGATCAGTATGACCGTGCAGTAAAACTTGAGTGTTTTCATGCAATAAATTGATTTTAGTTGATATATTATTCCAGGGCTTCGCCCCTGGGAACAGCACGCCCGCCGCCTTCCCCGGGAAAAGGCAACATCTGTAGATTACAGGCATAACAAGGTCACAGGCCGATGGCCCGGTATGGGTTGTTACAACCGATAACGAAGAATCAGGATACTGTGATGCTGGTAACTATTTCATTTTTTTCAGTATATATTCAGCGGAAGACACCTGGTCCACTTTCAGGTCGAGCATTTCCCTGATGACCGCTAGCGCTTCGTTTAACGTGATATTTTTAAATCTGACCGTGATATTTTCCTGGAGCAGCGTTGTATCTGCTGTCCGCAGCCTTACCTGGTAAATGGAAGACAGCGTATTGAGCACTGTGCCGAGCGACTGATTACTGAAACTCACGTCGTTGTTGGCCCATCCGCAGCGGTATTCAAAAGCGCCAGCCAGTTTTTCCACCTGGCCGGTATAGGCATCTACTTTTCCCATAGTCGCCGGCGTTAGTATCACTCCCTGGCGGCTGTTATCAGCGCTGAGGCGTACTTTACCATCCCATACGGCCACATCGGTGTATTCCGTGGATGTTTTGATGTTAAAAGAGGTACCGAGCACTTCTACTGCCGCATGAAAGACAGTCACGGTAAACCGCTGCTGTTCATTTTTCACCACTTCAAAGAAAGCCTCTCCGCTCTGCAATTCCACGGTACGGCTTTCGAAGGCTTTGTTATAGCGCAGCACTGTGCCTGGCCGCAGGAATACTTTTGAGCCGTCGGGCAAATGCAGGCTGTCTTTCAGGCTGCCCTGCGCGATGTAGGTGACCATCTCCCCTTGTTGCCGGTGGTGATTCCACCAGGCTGTCATCAGGATGACGGGTAACAGCACGGCGGCTGCTTTCCACCAGTAGCGGCGGTAGGCCGTCTTCAGCGGCGATTGGCGCGACACCGTGGCCTGTTGCAGGTTTTCCCATCCTGTTGCCATGTCAAAATCATTCTCCGGGAGTTGGGCAGTTGCCTGCCACAACTGGCGGTATTCTTCCAAAATAGCAGGATGTGTTTCATCTTCCAGCAGCCAGTCCTGCAACTGTTGCTGTTTCGCTGCGTTGTCCGGTTCAGACAAACAGGCTATGATAAATCCTGATACTTCCTCTTTTTTCATGGCGCTATACTATTATGACAATTGGGAAATAATAAACTTTGATGTCAGCGTAATTTTTTTTTCGGCAGCAGTGCTGTTCTCAAGGTGCTCAGGGCTACAGACAGTTGATAATAGACGGTATTGAGGGTGATGCCCAGCTTTTCTGCTATTTCGGAAGGCTCAAGGCCATGTACCCTGCTCAGGATAAATATTTCGCGGCAGCGGGGTGGCAGTGGCGCGAGGTGTTGCAGCAGCTCCTGTTGAAACAGGATATAATCCGCTATCTCATAAAAAGAAGCGGTGTCGGATTCAAAGCGAAGCAGCTCCTCGCTGACGGTGCGGGAGCGGCGTTTCAGCTCATTGATGCAGCGGTTGGTGATGGCTCGGAACAGGTAATGGCGTACCTCTCCCGTGATGGTGAGATCGTGTCCTTTTTCCCACAGGTATACAAACAGGTTATGCACCATGTCTTTCGCCAGGCCTTCATCCTGTACCCAGCGGAAAGCCAGCAGATAGAGTTCCCTGCTGTAAGTGTTGTACAGTTGCTGGAAAAGGTCTTTATCGTGGTTACGCAAGCCCGCTGTCAACTGCGCTGCGGAGATAGTCCGGTCGTGTTGCGTCATTTTTTAAAAAGCATAGGGTTATGACATGCTACGTATCAGTTGGCTACAAAGTACAAAGTATTTTTAATTGCAGGGAGTGGATTATCTTTTATTTCCGGCAGATGAGCTGATAAGCGCCGGGAGTAATGCCTTCCGTGCTTTTGAAGAGACGCACGAAATAGTTGGTATCATTGAAGCCACATTGCATGCTTACCTGGCTGATAGAGTGACTGTTGTCAGCCAGCAGTTGTTTGGCCAGTTTGATTCTCTCTTTGTTAATGTATTCAAGTGGGGTGATACCAAACTGTTCTTTAAACCATTTGAAGAAGATATTGCGGCTCAGGTATGCTTTTTTACAAAGCGTGTCCACCGCTATTTTTTCCGTGAGATGTTCCTGTATATAATGTAATACAAAATGCAGGCGGCTGTTGTTGCTGCTGACGGCATATTCATTCGAAACCCTTTGCAGGTGTTGGCTTTGTAGAATCCGGACCAGCAGCTCCTTCATGCTCAGGTCCGCATAAATGTCCTTGCCCGGATCGGAGCCGTGGCAGATGCGCACCAGTTTATTGATGGTATCAGCCACGTCGGCATCGTTATCAAAATGATATTTACTGAAATGCAGGCGCCAGTCGCTCTTCTCTGCATGATCGCTGTTATAGTGTTCATTCAGATACTGCAGGGTATGGCGGATATAGGCATCATCTATGGTCAGGGCTATACACTGCGTCGGGTTATCAGGCGTAGCTTCGGGGAAATCGATGGTCATGGTTTCATTGGCCGGTACAATCACCGATTCGCCGGGGACGTACTCAAAAGCCGGCTGCTCCGGCAGGTGCATGATCTTTTTGCCCTGTACCAT
Organism: Chitinophaga fulva; assembly: GCF_012927205.1. GTDB lineage: Bacteria > Bacteroidota > Bacteroidia > Chitinophagales > Chitinophagaceae > Chitinophaga > Chitinophaga fulva. The sequence goes on along the minus strand of NZ_JABBGC010000004.1, from coordinate 462,422 downwards.
ACTGGTGATAACGAAATCGCCAAATGATAAGGGTACCTGGTACGCCTGTTGATAACTCTCAAAGATATTCAGCTCACAGTTTTTCAGGTTATAGATACGCCGGTTCTCCACCTGCTGTTGCAGGAATTTCGGATGCGTAAAATCGATATGGTTTAAATACTTTTTCACCGGCGCTACCATCATATTTACTATCTACAATTTACTGATTTTTTTTGTCGGCCGTAAAAGACAGGTACGATTGTGCTATAGATAAGTACGAAAGTTTCCGGTCAACCCCGGGAGGTTTAGCATATTAGCTTATTGTTTCACGTAAATCGTTCCGTTATGAAAGATACTACCACCACCGCCGCACCGGCATCCAACGTGGCACAGAGACCTGAGTTTAAAGCCAGGTACGATCATTATATAAACGGGCAATGGGTAAAACCCGATAGCGGGGAATATTTTGACAATATATCACCCATTGATGGTAAAGTATTTACACAGGCCGCCCGGGGCAACGCCAAAGACATAGAGAAAGCCATAGACGCCGCCCACCAGGCTTTTACCAGCTGGAGCAAAACAGCGCCCACCTACCGCAGCAATCTGATGATACGGATAGCGCAGGTAATAGAAGACAACCTGGAACACCTGGCCACTATAGAGACGATTGATAATGGTAAAGCCATCCGGGAAACGCGTGCCGCCGATCTGCCGCTGGTAGTGGACCATTTCCGTTATTTTGCCGGCGTCATCCGCAGCGAAGAAGGCAGCATCAGCGAACATGATGAAACCACCGTCTGCATTAATATCCACGAGCCTATTGGCGTGGTAGGCCAGATTATTCCCTGGAATTTCCCGCTGTTGATGGCCGCCTGGAAAATAGCGCCCGCACTGGCTGCCGGCTGCTGTGTAGTAGTAAAGCCCGCAGAACAGACCCCCACCAGCATCATGTGCCTGATGGAGCTGATCGGCGACCTGCTCCCTCCCGGCGTACTCAATATCGTTACCGGCTTCGGCCCGGAAGCAGGAAAACCGCTGGCATCGTCGCCCCGGGTGCAGAAAGTAGCCTTCACCGGCGAAACCACTACCGGTCGCCTGATCATGCAGTATGCCTCCGAAAACCTGATACCGGTCACCATGGAACTGGGCGGTAAAAGCCCGAATATCTTCTTCGAATCCGTAGCAGATGCCGACGATGAATTTTTTGACAAAGCTGTGGAAGGCGCCGTAATGTTTGCCCTCAACCAGGGCGAAGTATGTACTTGTCCCAGCCGCATCCTCGTACATGAAAATATCTATGATAAGTTCATGGAAAAAGTCATCAGTCGCACCAAAGCCATTAAAATGGGTAATCCACTGGATGCTACTGTGATGATGGGCGCACAGGCCTCAGAAGATCAGTACAATAAAATTCTCAGCTACCTCGAAATCGGTAAACAGGAAGGCGCGCAGGTACTCTGCGGTGGTGAAGCGTTTCATCAGAACAGTGGCCTGGAACATGGTTATTATATCCAGCCAACACTTTTCAAAGGCCATAACAAGATGCGTGTTTTCCAGGAGGAGATTTTCGGCCCCGTTAGCTGTGTGACCACCTTCCGTACCACCGAAGAAGCGATCGCCATTGCCAACGATACCTTATACGGCCTTGGCGCCGGCGTATGGACCCGCGATGCACATGAACTGTACCAGGTGCCCAGGGCCATTCAGGCCGGCCGTGTGTGGGTCAACTGCTACCATGCCTACCCTGCACATGCACCATTCGGCGGATATAAAAAATCAGGCTTCGGCAGGGAAAATCATAAGATGATGCTATCTCATTACCGGCAGACTAAAAACATGCTGATCTCTTATAGCAAAAACAAGCTCGGATTCTTTTGATAGTGACATACCATCCACCTGTAATCACATACGAATATGAGTGTAGCCCGTGTTATCGCTACCGAAAAGGCTGTCGCCCTGGTTCACGAATTACAACGCAGCCACGGTCCGCTGATGTTCCATCAAAGCGGCGGCTGTTGCGACGGAAGCCAGCCTATGTGTTTCAAAGCAGGTGAATTTATTACCGGCAGCAGTGACGTATGCCTGGGAGAAGTGGAAGGCTGCCGGTTTTATATGCATCGTGACCAGTTTGAATACTGGAAACATACCCGGTTGATTTTGGATGTCACACCCGGAAGAGGTAGCAGCTTCTCGCTGGAAATACCGCTGGGCGTGCGATTTTATATCAGGTCGGAAGTTTTTACAACAGCTGAACTAAATGATCTTGAGCCCGTAATGTAGTATATCGCAGGCAGGCCGTTTGACGGCCTGCTTTTTTTATTTTTTGTCAGCGAAATAATCTGTCACCGCTGCAACAATCGCAGCAATATCTGCCGCATAAAAACCAGCCGAATTCATACAGCCACATTCCACAATAAAATATTCATCCCCGCAACGGCACACATCCATCACAAACACATCATGTGGTGTATACTCACGGCAACGCGCCTCCGCATAATGGATAACCTCCTCAGGGCATCCCCGTTCTTTTGTCAGCTGAAAATATTCCCTGTATTTGGAAGCAGCCACTACTTTTTTATGAACGATCCAAAGTCGCCATTCATAACGGATGTTATATGGTTCTGACACAACGATCCTGCTGTCCAGCGATATATCCGTTGCTTTCAGTTGTTCATACCAAATACCAATATCTCCGAAAGACTTTACTTCCCCTGCAAAAGATTTATGGTCATTATCCGGACGGATAAAATACAACTTATCTGCCGGCAGGTCCATTTGCACCAGCGCTTCGAAGGTGGTCAGCATAGCGCCATAGTTCAGCATATGCCTGCCCCAACGTTCGAAGTAGTTTTCTATAGAAAAGATGGTATTATCCATAAACAGGCCACTGCTCACCGAAGGCTCCGCCAGCGCCATCTGGCTGAATGTCACTGATCCATAGAAAATGCTGCGGTAGCTGCGGTCAAATTCCGGCAGTGCCTCCGTGAAAGGGATCACCATTACTTCCTGATGACGTACGCCAATGTTGTTGCAGGCTGTTTTTAATTGTTCGAGATCTGCGGTGTTGGTCAGGTTTTGCTGGATGATCCATTGAATGTCTTGATAGCGGCGGGGCATAGGTTAGCGGTTTTGATAGTATCATTTGATAGTATCAAATGATACTATCAAATGTAAGATATTTTATCGCAAAGGGGCTTTCGGTTATCATTTCTCTAAAAGCTCTTTTATTCTCACTACCGATAATCCGGCCTGACTCACAAAAATTTTCTCTTTCTTAAAAAACCCCGGAAAATGAAGAGGAGATTAAATGAAGATAGAAATTACATGATAATTAATTTATCATTATAACAAACTGTATTCCATTAACAATTGATTTGCAAAAAGTAGAAAAAATGCGGGTTACATTTGTATCAACAACAAACCATTTACATGAAAAAATCACGATCACCCTACATATCAATGGACATAACGGAACTATCCAAGGCGATGAAAAAATTTTCGGCAGAACTGGCTAAAGACCCTAAAGCAGCTAAAGCTTTTCTGGTTGGAGCAGGTATTCTTACAGAAAAAGGAAATTTCAGAGCACCATATAAAGGCTTATGTATTCTTCTCGACCAGGCTTGATAACAGCTTTTCATGGATGTGATGAAAGCCTCGTTCACAAAGTAGTATCGGGACAGACCGAGCTCCGAAGCAGCAACAACAAATATGATTGGATAGGCCACGGCATCTATTTCTGGGACAGCAGCCCTTCCAGAGCATTTGAATTTGCGAGGTTCCTGAATCAAAATCCCGGCAGGAGAAGAAAAGTAATCTCGCGACCAGCTATAGTAGGTGCAGTTATTAACCTTGGATTATGCTTGGATTTACTCGATTATCACAACTTAAGGTTATTAAAAATAGCTTATGGCGTGCTGCGCGACTCCTGTAGTGCAGTTGGGAAGAAAATGCCGATAAATAAACCCGCATCTGGAAATCAGGATTTATTATTACGTGAATTGGATTGTGCAGTAATAGAAATGGTACACCACTTCCAACAACAGAAAAATATACGGCCATTTGATTCTGTCCGGGGTGTATTCTGGGAAGGGGAAGAATTATATCCTAATGCAGGTTTCCGTGAAAAAAATCATATACAGATATGCATTAGAAACCCTAATTGCATCAAAGGGTTTTTCCATCCACGGCAAAAAATTCAATGGCCATGAAAATTTAGTTATGATATGACTGATGCAAAATATCAACAAATTAAAGATGAACTGCTGGCTCAAAGAAAAAAGTGACCTCCTCTAAAAGAGCTGCCTTCCAAATTTCTGAAGGAGACAGCTCTTGGTTGACCCTTCACGCGATCTTTCACTGCCTCGAAAGCTGTCAAACAAATTTCCATGCCTCAACAACAAACCATTTATATGAAAAACTCACGATTAACCTACGTATCAAAGGAAACAAAGGAGCTATCCAAAGAAATCAAAAAATTTACAGCGGAACTAGCCAAAGATCCGAAAGCGGCCAAAGCCTTTCTGGTCGCAGCAGGTATCCTTACAGAAAAAGGCAATTTCAGAGCTCCTTACAGACGCCTGCGTACTCTTCAAAATCAGGCTTGATAATGGCTTTTCATCAATCCTGAGCCACACCACCTCTGCCAACTCCATCTTTCCTTGTCCCCAAAATCTCTAAATAATCTCCCTCCGCCCATAGGGGTAAATTTTCCGCTCCCCGTCGTATTACAGCATGCTTATATTTTAAGGGAATTCCCACATCACTATTGAAAAATCTATCTATCATGAGAAACTTCATTCCCATTCTCTTAGCCATTTTATTTTGCTCCTGTCATAACAATGATGATCTGCCCATTCCTGAAACACCAGACCAGGAAACGGGCACTTTCGAAGAAGCCAACATAGACAAGAATAAAATCATCTCGCTGGAAAACGAAATTAACAACGGCAAATACAACATACACAGCCTTATCATCCTGCGAAAAAACAAACTCATCTACGAACAGTACTTTGCAGGAGAGGACGCTGTATTCCCCACACCAGTTGGGAAAGTGTCACATACACGCGACAGCCTTCATGACTGCCGGAGCGTGACTAAAAGCATCGTATCTGCCTGTGTAGGCATCGCGCTGGCACAAGGGAAAATCAAAAGCGTAGATGATAAAATATTCGATTACTTTCCTACCTACCGCCAATATGCTACCGGTGATAAAGCCGATATCACTATACGGCATTTACTAACTATGAGCTCAGGCCTCGACTGGAACGAGCGCGTGTCTTACGATGATCCTGCCAACGCTGAACGGCAGATGCTGGAAGCGCAAGACCCCACTGGATTCGTGTTGCAATGTAAAAGCGCCGCCAAACCCGGCACCGTTTTCAACTACAGCGGTGGCAACACCCACCTGCTCGGACAAATCGTTGAACGGACTACGGGCATGAGTATACGCGATTTCGCCAACCGCTACCTTTTCCAGCCACTGGGTATCACAAAATTCCTCTGGAGCGCACGCGCTGATGGCGTATACTGGATGCCTTCAGGGCTGCGTATGCGTCCACTGGACATGGCACGCGTAGGCCGCCTGTACATGCAACAGGGACAATGGAAAGGACAACAGCTTATCCCCGCCACATGGATCACCCAATCCACCAAATGGACCGTTGATTCCGATGAAAAGAACGTCGGCTACGGCTTCCAGTTCTGGTGCTCAAAGCCACAGGTCGCCGGTCAACAGGTAGATATGGCCCAGGCGGAAGGCAACGGTGGACAAACCATCGCTATGATACCCTCGCTGGACCTGGAAATAGTGATGACAGCCGGTTATTACAATGATGTAACGGATCAGGCAAATCAGGTGTTGGTGAGAGATGTATTGGGGGCGGTGAAGAAATAAACTCAATTGTTTAACCAATAGCAGGTAATAAATTAATTACTCCTCATAAAAATAGAGCGTAATTAATTTATTACCTTCCAACCATGACAAAGTACATATTCATGTGCTTTTTCTCAGCCATTCCAAAAATTGCTGGATTTTACCTTTTCAAGATGGTTTTCGGTATTGACAGGGGAGCAATAAAAAAAGCTGAAACCCTTTCCTAAGAAGAATTTCAGCTTTTGTTGCCCGACCTGGATTCGAACCAAGACAAAGCGAGTCAGAGTCGCTTGTACTACCGTTATACTATCGGGCATCGTCAATTCAGGAACGCGAAGGTATAACATTTCCCCCATTTGCCAAATTTTTTTTGAAAATCTAGAAATTAAACTCCCGCGACTGCATATTCACCCTGAATCCTACGGTATAAAAGAAAGTATTCGACTTAGGCTGGTCCTGCACGTTATAGGTACGGTAAGTGGTATTCAGATCGATGAACATATTCTCAAAAATCTCCCATGATGCACTCAGGGCTGCCATAGTACTATTCACCGGGATACCGCTGCCGATATGGAATCCGTAGTCCCGCGGCCGGGTGTTATAACTGCGGAACACATCACTGCCAAAGTTGACACCAGCAGAATCCAATCCCTGCAGATGATACATCAGTTTACCGGTAAGATACAGCCGTGGCCACGGCTGATAACGGGCAATACCGATAAACTCCTTCAGATTGGCGCCCAACGGATGCGCCAGCGGCTGATTGTAATGCACCAGGTTAGTAATACTATCGTAATTGGTGTAAGTAAATGGCCGTATATAATTGGCTTCCGCCTGCAAATCGAGGTTACGTACACCCAAAGCATTGATATATTTGGCGCCCAGCTGCACTCCCTGCTTGTTGACAAAAGCACCACGACTATAATGCAACACCTCTTTCGTCACAAATTCATTGATCAACAGTTGTCCGTATAATTGTACCGACCGTGTAATATTGGCCTTGAAATCAAAGCCTACATTGGCTTTGCCGGCGGCGCCCAGTTGCTGCTCCACCGACCGGTAAAAGATAACCGGATTGAGATAACTCAACTGCAAACCATTTTTTCCGTCTTCCATCACGTTTTCATAGAAACCGAGGTTCAGCCATTTAGTCACCTGCAGGCTCAGGTGATGTATCATCATATAGTTGCGGGGCCGCATCTGGCGCCCGTCTGAGCCATAAGGCGGAAATGGCGCAATGGTCTGCGCGAAAATATTCTCATAGTCAAATTTCCAGATACGGGTACTGATACGCAGGTACAGGAAATTGCTGCTGAAATCGCTGAGGAAAAGGCTGCGGAAACCATTGCCGATAAACAGTTTGTCGTAGGCAAACTGGATATCAAAATATTTGGCTGCGTTGAGGGAGATACCTCCCCTGGCATCGAAATAATCGTAGCCGTTATGATGGTAATTTTTGTAGAAACCCGCGCCAGGCACAGCATCATAGCGGGTTACAAAATCACGTACATAAGCAGGGTCACGCTCCTGGTTATCTGTCAGCACAGTATAGAATCCCAGTTTACCAGCGATATTACCTCTCAGCACCAGCCCCCGGCTGTTGATGAAAATACTGCCGGTGCCATCATTGGCGCCGCCGTATTGCAGGTTCAGCAAAGGGTTGATGGACAACTTAAAATTGCTCGTATTTACAGCATATAACGAAGCGGGTGTACGGTAGAAATGTTTCAGTACCGGTTTTACGGCAAAGGAATCGGTATAGGCCGGCGCCCATTCCCAATTGTCCATCAACAGGTGGCGTATATTGTAGCGGTCAGTGGCTGTTAAGGTAAACGGCAATGCCCCGGCTTTGTCCAGCGAATCAAGGTACAATGCCCGCTCTGTTACTTTCCGGCGGTCATATGGTTTCACGGTGGTGAAGCCTAACAGGGTATCGTTTCTGGTGAGTACGTCCAGCCGGTCCAGCAGCTGGTATTGTTTGTTGCCCAGGTTGATATAATCCGACTGGGCAAAGGCTGGCCGGGCCAGCAGGGTCCCCATAAGGGTCACACAGTATAGCAAGTGTTTCATGAGCAAATATTGGCCGAAGGTACCCCTGCTTTCTTCTAATCTTCATTATAAAAGGATTAGAAAAACGACATCAGATTTTTAAGTAAATTGCCCTATGCGATTACCTGTTCTGCTGACTGCCCTGCTGTTGACCGGCGTATGCTCCGCCACTTTCGCTCAGGCCACCAAAGACAATACCACCGTCAAACCCATTGTACTGGGCCATGTCACTTCCGATAAAATCACGGAAGCATCAGGTATTGCCTCCAGCAGCACGATGCCCGGTTATTACTGGACACACAACGACAGCGGCAACAAACCAGAAGCCTTTCTACTGGACCATCAGGCCCATCTCGTCTGCACCGTCAAACTGGATGATGTCAGCAATCGTGATATGGAAGATATTGCAGAAGGCATGGGCCCTGTGAAAGGCAAACATTACGTGTACGTGGCGGATATCGGCGACAACAAAGGGGTACGTAAACATATCCGTATCTATCGCTTTGAAGAACCCACGGCCGTAACAGAAAAATCGCTGCATATCCGCCCGGATGTGCTCACCCTCAAATATCCCAACGGCCCAAGAGATGCGGAAACATTACTCATCGATCCCATCGGCAAAAAGATCTATATCGTCAGCAAAAGAGAATCAAAAGTCAGCCTTTACAAAACCAACAACCTGCTTTTTAAAGACGGTGATAAAGCCGCGCTGGAGAAACTCATCACCCTTCCCTACACCTGGGTTACTTCCGGCGATATCTCTAAAGACGGCCAGCATATCGTGATTAAAACACTGACAGATATCTACTACTGGCACCGTAATCCCAACGAAACCGTGGAACAAGCCATGGCAAGACCAGCACAGCTTCTCCCCTACACCATCGAAAAACAAGGCGAAGGTATCACCATCACACCCGGCAATGATGGTTACGTCACTATCAGCGAAGGAGAAGACACACCAGTGTACTTTTACAAGTGGACATTCTGAGAACCATAACCGTTGCTGAACCGCTATTTCAGTACTGTTTTTTATAATTGTATACGTGGCAAATAAGCGCTGCCGCGTGACCCTGTAATAAACCCTCAAAAACCAGGCTCTCCGTTAAAACAAGGAATAGCCTGAGATAAACCATTTTACTATGCCAGCTCAAGCGTTCACCACTATTCTTTTGCATGTTCGGGGGGCGCCCCCGCTTTTTCCAATACCCCAAAATACGCCGGTATAACCGAAACGCGCTACTTACTACCCCCTCCAAATAACTATTCACCATCAATCGATGTTATCTCATGCAAAAGAAAGCCATTATCATCGGTGCAGGGCCTGCCGGCCTTACTGCTGCCTATGAACTTCTCCAACGCACAGATATAATGCCCATCATCCTGGAAAAAAGCACAGATATTGGCGGCATTTCCAAAACGGTCAACTATAAAGGTAACCGTATCGATATAGGCGGGCACCGGTTCTTCTCAAAATCTGACCGCGTCATGGACTGGTGGATGACCGTCATGCCGCTGGACAAAGAAGCGGCTGAAATATTCACCATCAGCTATCAGCAAAAAACAAGGGAAGTAAAAGTGCCGCAGAAAAACGGAGAAACAGATACCCTCGTCGCCGAAAACCCCGACCTGGTGATGCTGGTCAGAAAACGCCTGTCCCGTATCTACTTCCTTAAAAAATTCTTTACCTATCCCATACAGCTGTCGATCGATACGCTGCGCAAACTGGGCATCATCACCACCATCCGGATCATGATCTCTTACCTGTATGCACAGCTGTTCCCTAAAAAACCGGAAAAGTCGCTGGAAGATTTTATGATCAACCGCTTCGGGAAAACACTCTATCTGTTGTTCTTTAAACATTACACAGAAAAGGTATGGGGCGTTCCCTGCAATGAAATATCCGCAGAGTGGGGCGCACAACGCATCAAAGGCATCTCTATCGGTAAAGCGATCGCACACGCCGCCAAGGCCGCCTGGAATGCCAGCAAACCCAAAGACATCAAACAGAAAAATGTGGAGACCAGCCTCATCGAACAGTTCCTTTATCCCAAACATGGCCCCGGCCAACTGTGGGAAGAAGTGGCCCGCCAGGTGACGTCACAGGGCGCCACACTGCTCATGCAACACGATGTGGTGGGCATCCGCACGGAAGGCAACCGCATCACTGCTATCGAAGCGCTGGATAAAACCACCGGCGAAACAACCGTACTGGAAGGTGATTATTTCTTCTCCACCATGCCGGTACAGGAACTGGTGGCAGGCATCAAAGCCGATGTACCGGCCAATGTCCGCGAAATAGCTGCCGGCCTGCAATACCGCGATTTTATCACCATCGGCATCCTGCTGAAGAACCTCAGCTTCGAAGATGCTAAAACACGTAGTCATCAGCCCATCACCCTCAATGACACCTGGATTTATATCCAGGAAAAAGATGTGAAGGTGGGCCGGTTACAACTGTTCAACAACTGGAGCCCATTCATGGTAAAAGATCCCGATACCACCTGGGTAGGCATGGAATATTTCTGTAACAAAGGCGATGACTTCTGGGAACTGACCGACAATGAAATCAGGGAAACAGCCATACACGAACTCTGCAAAATAGGGCTGGCCCGGAAGGAAGATGTACTCGATGCCACCGTGCTCCGCATGGAAAAAACCTATCCGGCTTATTTCGGCACCTATACACGGTTCGATGAAATACGCCACTATCTCGACACTTTCGGTAACCTCTTCCTCGTAGGCCGCAATGGCATGCACAAATACAATAACTCCGACCACTCCATGCTAACGGCCATGGTGGCGGTAGACAATATCGCTGCCGGTATCACCGATAAAGCCAATATATGGTCTATCAATACCGAACAGGAATATCACGAAGAGAAAAAATAACCTCCAATTAACCATAGCGAAGATCATACGGATAATCTCTGCATGATCTTCGTTTTTTTATGCGCTTTTTTTCGCTTTTCGATGTTGGTAATTCGTAATTGTCTATATTTATCGCGTAGTCAACCAAAACAGAGAGCCGTTTATAGTTTTTTCACTTGGACAATAAACAATTAAATAGTGAACACGATTTACTATTATTAGTATCGCAAGGCGATGAGGCTGCGTTTGCCCGCCTCTTTCATACCTACCACCAAAGGCTCGGCGCCTTTGTATATCAGCTCACCGGTTCCTTGTCTATGGCGGAAGAGATCGTACAGGAAGTATTTATCCGCATCTGGGAAAAGCGCGACAAACTCAGCCAGGTAAGCCATTTTCATTCCTACCTCTATACAACTGCTAAAAACTATACCTACTCCTTCCTTAAAAAGCTGGGCCGCGAACTGGAACATAAACAACAATGGGAAATGACCATCGCCGCTGATACCGGCAACCCATTTGAAGAAACCATGGATGCCCGCTATCGCCGTATCATTGATCAGGCTATTGCAGAACTGCCGGCACAACGGCAACGGGTATATCTGCTCAGTCGCGATGAAGGCCTGAGACAGGCTGAAATTGCAGAACGGATGGCCATCTCCCGGGAAACCGTGAAAAAACACATGGTATTGGCCCTCCGCGCCATCCGCAGTTATGCGCTGACGCACCCGGAAACCAATCTGCTATTGCTATTGTTCTTTCCTAAGTAACTGTTTTTCCCTTCGGGAGATGACCACCCCCGACTTTCTTTTTTATATCGATTTCCCTTCGGGAGATGACCACCTTTTACACTCTGAAAAAATTTTTTTTTCTCCATTACCTCTTTTTACCCCCTCCCGCTGTCTATATAGATAGATTCACTTTTGCTGATGGACAACAACAGATTAAAATACCTGTTAAGCCAGTACACTACCCGTACTGCCACTTCCGCTGAACTGGAAGAGCTGAAAACATTTCTCGGCTCCGATGATCAGGATGCGCAGCTCGAATGGATGATAGAAGAAGCATGGGTACAATCCGCCGAAACAGACCAACAAGTATTCGACACACAGTCGGACGCCATGCTGGCCCGTATCCTCTCCGCTAACACTACCAAACGCCCGTTGGCTAAAACGTTTTATCGAAGCTACAGGGCTGCAGCGGCCATTCTGCTGCTGGTACTGGCCGGCGCCACCGTCCTCTGGATACGCCAGCGTAAAAAACCGACACTGGCAGCAACGGCGCAGCATAAAATCTTCCTGCCTGGTTCAGATAAAGCCATCCTCACCCTGGCCAATGGCCAAAACATTGAACTGGACAGCAATATGAACGGGCAAGTGGCACAACAGGGACCCGTAAGCCTGCAAACCAATGCAGGCCGGCTCACCTATAAGTCGCCATCCGCTCCTGCCAATACTACTGTCAGCTGGAACACGCTCCGCACACCTAAAGGCGGGCAATACAGCCTCGTACTTCCCGATGGCTCACGGGTATGGCTCAACGCAGCTTCATCCCTGCAATACCCGACCAACTTCACCGGACCAACAAGACAGGTTACCCTCAACGGGGAGGCTTACTTTGAAATCCAACCCAATGCTGCCCAGCCGTTTTTTGTCAACACCGGTGAAACAGCCGTAGCGGTACTCGGCACCAGCTTCAACATCATGGCCTACAACAATGAAAATAACATCAGAACAACACTTTTACAGGGATCTGTCAAGGTAAGCCGGCAATCGGCACATCATCTCCTTAAACCGGGACAACAATCACTGATCAACGGAAACGGTACCATGGAAATTATCGACCATGCAGACACCGACCTCGCTGTAGCCTGGAAAAACGGCCTGATCTCCTTCAGAAGCGCCGATATCCGCACTATCATGCGACAGGTGGAACGCTGGTACAACATCGAAGTAGTGTTTAAAGGAGACGTGCCCACCCGCACCTTCACCGGTGACATCCCAAGAACAGCAGATCTGTCGGCACTTTTACGCCTGCTCGAAATCAGCAAGATTCATTTCAAACTGGAAGCGGAAAAATTAATCGTCATGTAGTAAAAACAACTTTAGCATCATTTAAACACAACCAAAATCAAATTGTACGACATGCACAAAGGTCCCTAAGAGATCTGTGCCGGCACAGTGCAAAAAAACCAGGAGCGCTCTCACCCGCCCCTGGTAAAATGCCTGAGCCGGTGTGACACTTCTCTGTATCCAACTTTATCAACTCAAACATCCCAAATGTATGAAATATTGCCAGCATGCAAGGCCCTTCCGTGTGCCAGGGCTACGCTCAACTATGCCTGACCGTTCACTTGTTACAGGCAAATCCGGTGCACATCTCACCTTCAAAAAAAGACTGATCATGCAACTCAAAATAGTCACCTTGTTGCTGACGGTAGCCTGCCTGCAAATCAGTGCCCGCTCTATGTCGCAACAGATCACACTATCCCGGAAACATGCATCTCTCCTGAGCGTTTTTGAAGACATCAAAAAACAATCAGGATACAGTTTCTGGTATGAAGACATCATGCTGAAAAAAAGCAAACCGGTAGATATACAGGTGCAAAATGCCACGCTGGAACGTACACTGGCAGCTATTTTCCAGGACCAGCCGTTCTCTTATGAAATCATCGGTAAAGTGATCGCGCTGAAAGAAAAGCAAGCTAGCGCAGAAACACGGGACATCACCCCCGCGGAGATAACACAGGACAAACGGAAAATAACCGGCGTGGTAAAGGACAGCACCGGCACCCCTATCCCCGGTGTTACCTACCTCGTAAAAGGTACTAAAACCGGCGGTGCTACAGATCCCTCCGGACGCTTCTCCGTGGAGGTGCCACAGGGAAATGTGGTGCTGGTGTTCTCCTCCATCGGCTTTCAGCCCACCACCATTACCGTGGGCAATTCCAACACTGTCAACGTGGTACTGCACGCCGCCTCCAGCGGACTCAATGAGATGGTGGTGACCGCCCTCGGCATCAAACGTCCCAAAGGCACACTGGGTTATGCGATCAGCACCATTCAGGGAGAAGAGCTGACCAAAGCCGGTACCACGATGAACCCTTTCCTCGCCCTCTACGGTAAAGCTGCCGGCGTAGGCGTGAACATGGGCGCCTCTGGTCCCCAGGGCGGTATCAAAATCAATATCCGCGGCGCTGCCAGTATGAACCCCGACCAGAACATCCGCCCGATGTTCGTGGTAGACGGTGTTATCCTCAGCGACCGTAAAACATCTATCGGCGGACCAGTAGGCCAGGGCTTCGATTACGGCGCCGGCATCAACGATATCAACCCATCCGATATCGAATCCATGGTCATCCTCAAAGGCGCTAAAGCTACTGTATTGTATGGTAGCGATGCAGCCAACGGCGTGGTGCTCATCACCACCAAAAGCGGCCGTAACAGCACCGGCATGGGCATGACCGGATCTATCCAATACACCAATGAACAACCGGTATCTTACCTGAAACTGCAGGACCAGTACGGCCTCGGTGACGACATCTATGATACCGTATATGCTACCGTGAACGGACAGAAGGTCAGGACCATTCCCAACAAACGCTTTAGCTTCGGCCCTAAATTCGATGGCGCTAACGCCATGTTCTACGACAGCTCCATGGTAAAAAATTCACCACATACCAACAACTTCCTGTCGCTTTTTAACACCGGCCGCTCCACTACCGGTAACGTAGCTATCGCCGGCAGCAACGACAAAGGAAATGTGCGTGCTTCTTATACCAACTACTACTATAAAGATATCAATGGCGACAACTCCTGGCAGAAAAGGAATACCTTTAGCTTTAACGGTAACATCAAAGCATCCAATCTTGCCAGCTTTGAAGTGATCTCCAATATTTACAACATCACCAGCATGAACCGCCGCGGTTCCAACGATGGTTCTGTTGCATGGGGCCTGCCACTGGATTATGACTACAACCGGATCTATCCTTTCTACACCGATCAGACAGGATTCAAACGCGATCTCTCCCTCGCCGGTGTGCCTACCGCCTTCTCCAATCTGGGTGGCTTTATGTGGGACCGCTCCAAAAACTCCCTGAAGGATGATAAGGTGCATATGATCACGTCTGCCAAAGTAACGCTGAACTTCACACCTCACCTCTTCCTCGTGGGACAGGCCGGTCTTGACTACGACAATACCACCTACACCACCGAAAAAAGCGTGACCAGGATACTGCCCAGCGTAGCCAATGGTTCTTTCGGTATAGCCAAGGAAAATTCTACCGTGCAAACCTACCAGGCTTTGCTTAACTATAACCGCTCTTTCATGCAGGACAGGCTGCACCTGTTTGCCTACACCGGCGGCGCCTACCGCCTGCGGTCTTCCGATTATCTCGGCAGCTCCACCATCGGTGGTCTTAACTTCGCAGATCTGTATTCTTTCAACAATGAATCCGGTACACCTTCTGCCGCCAATCTCTATCAAATCAGAAGCTTCAACCGTGGCAATGACGTGCTGTATAGCTGGCTGGGCTCTGCTTCCCTCTCCTGGAAAAGTGAGCTCACCCTTGAACTCCAGGGCCGTATGGACTGGAACTCTACCCTGCCTCCGGAAAACAATAAATACTTCTATCCCGGTGTAGCGCTCAACTGGAACTACACCGAACGTTTCGCTATTCCCGGAATGAACAGCGGTACCCTCCGCCTGTCCTGGGCCGATGTGGGCAATGGTACCAGCCGCTACTTTGCCAACAACCTCTATAGCTTCACCCGGTTATCCAATACCACCGCGCTTTCTGTCACACCACCCGAAGCTATCCTCCCCGGCGCCCTCAAACCGGAACGTAAAAGGGAGTTTGAAATCGGTATCAACAACTCTTTCTTTAAGGACAACCGCCTGACGATCGATTTCTCCGCGTATAGCAATCACCGTTATAACCAGATCTTCAACCTCCCTATCTCTCCCGCTTCCAGCTCTACCGGGCTTAAAATCAACGTGGGTGACGTGAAAGCATGGGGACTTGAACTGGGCCTTACCGGTACGCCGCTCATGGGCAAAAACTACAGATGGGATATCACCGTGAACGCTGCCAGCCAGGGTTCTAAAGTGATGCGTCTCTATCCCGGCGTAACCAACAACCCGATCTCCAACCTGATCAATGGCTCCGCCGCTTCTATCCATGCGGATGAAGGACGCCCCTACGGCGAAATCGTAATGTACGACTACCTCCGCGACGATGCCGGTAATAAAATCGTAGGCTCCAACGGCATGTATTCACTTAACAATCAGAAGTCAATCGTTGCCGGTAACATCATGCCTAAATTCTACGGTGGTATCATATCCGACTTCAATTATAAAAATTTCAACCTCCGCATTGGTCTCGATTATAAATCCGGCGGTACCATCTTCTCTTATACCAACAACCGCCTCACCGGTGTAGGTCAACTGGAAAGCACGCTCCAATACAGGGATGAAGCACACGGCGGTCTTGCTTATTACTACGACGCCAATGGCAGTATGGTGCCCTGGCAACATAACCAGCCCGCTCCCGCCGGCGCAGCCAATGGCCGTGTATACCACGATGGTATTGTCCTCCCGGGTGTAATGCTGGATGGCAACGGCAAATCTGTACCAAACACACAGATGACCAACGCCAGCAGCTACTACATGAGCTACGCCAACGATCTGGCTACTTCATTCCCGCCGGACCGTCTGTACAAAAACAACTACATCAAAGTAAGGGAAGTAGCACTCTCTTATGAGGTACCACGCGAGCTGGTAAGACGCGCGAAGGTGCAAAAACTGGTTATCACCGCAGCAGCACGTAACCTGTTTTATCTCTATAAATCCATTCCCAACATCGATCCGGAAGGCGCGCTGGGTGCGGACTCTTATGTGGAAAACAGCATTTATCCAACACTGCGCACTTTCTCCCTGGGACTGAACGTTGCTTTCTAACGCATAAAAAACTACAACATGAAAAAATCATACTTGTATATAGCCATGATGGCCCTCGCTACCTTCACAGCCTGTAAAAAAGATGTGGAGAAAAGGTTCTATGACCCGGACAAACTGAACGCCTCCGTTACCGACGTAGTACCCGGGTTGTTCACACAGCTGATCACCAACAACAAAATATTTGTGCAGGACTATGGAGAATGGTATTACCTCCTCAATGGCGGTACCAGCATCACCGGCTACGGACAGGTGGCACAACGGTACATCTCCTATCGCTACGATTGGTTCAGCAGCTACAATGACCTGGTCAGCGGCAACGGCTTCGATGATTTCCCCATCTCCGGCCAGTCCTATTTCCAGAACAGCTATACTAAACTGAAAAACTATGAAGTCATTAAAGACTCCGTAGAACTGCGTACCGGTCAAATGAAACAGGATGGCGATGTATACCTGAAACTGGCCACCTTCGTGAAGTTGTACCAATGTGGCAAACTGGTGGATTTCTTCAACTCCATTCCTTACTTCGACGCTTTTCAGGGCGTAAAAGGCGGTACACAATACCTCTTCCCGAAGTATGATGATCCCAAACAGGTATACCAGTCTATCATTGCCGATCTGGGCGGACTGGTCAACACACTGCCGACTGCTTTCAGCCAGATGTCTGATCCCGCCAAAACAGTTTTTCAGCAACAGGATTACGCGTTTAAGGGAGATATCAATAAATGGGTGGCATTCATCAACTTCACCCGCCTGAAAATGCTGGTACGTATGGCCGGAGTAGATGAAGCATATGCCAAACCTTTGATACAGGAAGCATTAGGCAAACCTCTGCCTACCACTGATCTTACCTGGACCATGTGGTATAAGATCGATGTACTCGGCGGAGGTACCTGGCAACGTGGCCTTTATGAAAACACCTATGCGTCTTTCATTCCCAATATCATCATGAAACGGTTGAACTATGGTGACTCCACCTATCAACCTGGTATTGATGACCCACGCCTGCCGGTACTGGCGATGCCTACCAAATTCAAAGATTACCGTGGTGTTTCCGCCAATATCGAAGAGCAGACTGCACTCTACAACAGCGGACAGAAGTATTATGCATTTGCAGACAACCTCGCTTCTTCCCTGTCTACAAACGCTAAATCCATGTATAGCCATATCACACTGCACCGCAATGAAAACCTGCCGGTGTATATGGTAACCCTGGGTGAACTGGACCTGCTGCTGGCTGAGATTGCGCTGAAAAATCTGGGTAATACCGGCAAAGCCGCCGAAGAGCATATCAAAGATGAAGTGGTGCATTCCACTAATTTCTGGTACTACCTCAACCAGCTCAGCACCTATGGACGGGGCACGCGGGATTCCGTACTGTACCCTTCCAAGCCTACCGATGCTATCGTCTATGGCTGGGGCGACAATATCAAAGCCAAATTTGTGGCAGCGCCTACACTGGAAGACAAAATGGAAATCCTGATGCAGCAGAAATATATCCACCTCAACCTGCTGCAACCATATGAACTGTGGGCTGAACTGAGAAGGACCCGTCACCCGAAACTGGAGCCTTTCACCTGGCATGCTTCCGTATGGAAACCGATGCCGGAGAGAGTGCACTATCCTACTGTGGAGCTGACCAACAATCCGGATAACTTCGCGAAAGTGGCCAACGAAAACAATACTACTTCCCCGATCTTCTGGGTACCCGCTAACCAACGTGGCGTACTGCCTTACTGGAACAATTACAATTACCAGTAAACAATAACAGATCACATAAAAAATCCCCCATTGATAAAATATCAATGGGGGATTTTTTTATCTATACCCAAGATGTTTAAACTATCCCTGCGCTTCGGCTGTAGCGTAAGATGCTGTAGCCACCAGTTCCGCAATGCGGTTGGAAATACCGGCTTCATTATCATACCAGGCCACCACTTTCGCCAGGTTGCCGATCACTCTTGTCATGGTGCCATCTACGATGGAAGAATGCGTATTGCCCACAATATCAGCAGATACAAAAGGCTCTTCTGTGTATTCGAGGATACCTTTCAGATCTGTTTCCGCATGTTGTTTGAACAGTGCATTGATGTCCGCCGCAGTAGCCGGCTGTTTCAATACGAGTGACAATTCAGCGATGGAGCCGTCAATCACGGGTACACGGTAAGAGAAGCCATCCAGTTTACCTTTCAGCGCCGGCAACACATCACCGATAGCTTTGGCCGCACCAGTGGTGGTAGGAATAATGGACTGCGTGGCCGCCCTGGCTCTTCTGAAATCCTTATGCGGGCCGTCCTGCAACATTTGGTCCATGGTGAAAGCATGTACCGTGCTCATAAAACCGGATTCTATTCCGAAAGCTTTATCCAGCAAAAACAGCGGAGGGGCGATACTGTTAGTGGTGCAGGAAGCGGTAGACAGAATTTCATCTGTTGCTTCAATAATATCTTCATTCACGCCTGCCACGATAGTTTTCACGCCGCCGGAAGCCGGCGCAGTGATCAGTACGCGACGGGCACCTGCGCGGATATGCGCCTGTGCCTGGTCTTTATGCGTGAATCTTCCGGTAGATTCGATCACCATATCTACGTCCAGTTTACCCCAGGGCAGATTGGCAGGATCTTTTTCATTGGTAAGCAGTATTTCTTTTCCGTTAACGATCAGGTGTTGGTCAGTATGAGAGACAGTGCCGGGGAATTTTCCATGGGCGGTGTCATATTTGAAGAGGTGGGTGAGGATATCTGCACCCATCAGGTCATTGATGGCAACTACTTCTACATTGTCTTTATGCTGTAAAGCTCTGAGGGTCATTCTTCCGATACGGCCGAATCCATTGATAGCTATTTTCATCGCTTGAATAATTTTGGTTACAGTACAAAAGTACCGCAACCACTACTTGTCTCAAATGACGAAAAATATACAATTTCTGCCAAATCAATGGTGAAGGGAAGTGCGGAAATTCCGGCGATAATCGCTGGGGGATACAGAGAGATGACGGAGAAAGACCCGCCGCATGGACACCATGCCGCCAAGGCCACATTTTTCAGCGATCTGCTCTGTGCTGAGATCACTTTCTTCGAGATACTTGCGGGCGGTTTCCACCCGTAATTTCTCTACAAATTTAGCGGGCGTAAGGCCACACTCTTTGAGGAACACGCGGGCGAAATTACGGGGACTCATATTCGCCTGTGCAGCGAGGCGCTCCACGCTCAGGTCCTCATGCAGCACCTGTACCATCCAGGGGCGCAGTTTACCGGCGAGGGTATTGGCCAACTGGTGATGATCGAGCAAATCGCCGAACTGTGCCTGGTACCCGGGCTTCCTTAGGTAGATGACCATTTTTTTAGCTACCAGTGCTGCCAAGTCGCGGCCATAATCCTCTTCCAGCAGGGCAAGGGCCAGATCAATACCGGAGGCCAGGCCACCGGACGTATATACGTTGCCGTCACGCGTGTAAAAAGGATTGGTATCTACCTGAACATCGGGGTGCTGCTCCTGGAAGTCCTGGCTGTATTGCCAGTGGGTGGTGGCACGGCGGCCGTTAAGCAGCCCCGCCCGCGCCAGCGCGTAAGCCCCGATACATACGGAGCCAATACGGCGCAGGCGGGGATATATGTCATTCAGCCACTTGTAAAAATCGTGACGGTTATATTCAAAAAATTCAGTGCCCAATCCGGCGATCAACAAAGTATCAATAGGCCGGTCCAGCTCAGCTACCGTTACGGGGCATATCACTTCCACGCCACTTTGCGTTTTCAGGTGATGCTCCTCTCCCGGCGAAGCCAGCAGTATCTCATAACCCTCATGCTCCTGCTGTGGATCATTGCGGAGTATTTTGGTGGCCTGCGCGAAAACATCGCAGGGACCGGCAATATCCAGCAGGGAGGTACCTTCCATCGGCACTATGACGACCAGTTTTTTGGATGCAGACATCTGATATTTTTCCAAAAGTACACAGAAAAAATGGCCTATTGCTGTACTACCCGTTTCAACAGCTGCTGCACCGCTTTCTTCACGGTACTGCTGCCCTGCCATGCATTTAAAAGCTGTATCACCGCAGTATTGGTGATACTGCTGTTATTGATGGCCAGTACTTCCGCATACACTTCCAGCAGCTTTTTCAGGTCTTTCACCGGCGTGTCCGTAAACACAGACAGGCAGGCTGTCAGCAATGTTTCCAATGCTTCGTTTTGCAGACGGCTGATCTGCGTTTGTGTGCTGATCAGATCAGTGAGCCGCTTCATAGGTGCCCAGGATACCCGTTGCTGCATACCGATCGTCTGTCCCAGTTTTTCGCTGCTGATACGGTCAGGTATCCGGCTGCTCCAGTATTCAGCTGCATATCCCTTGACGGTTTTATCAGCATGCAACATGCACAGGGCAATACAGAGATACCTCATTTCTGAATGCGGTATATCAAGGCTGTGCAACGTTTTCAGCGTATTTAATACAATGCCTGTTTCATTCACTTCGTAATACGCGGAAGAACGCTGACAGGATTGCATGACCCTTGCCAGCAATACATCCGGGTGATTGGGCGTCAGTAACAACAGCCTGGCCACATCCGTAATGGAAACTGACATGTACTGTCCCACACCATTCAGGTATTCCTGCAACAATGGCGACGCTCCTTTGAGAATATCCCCTTCAGGAAAGGTAATGTCCATCACCAGTTCCTCGGACATATACCGGTCATAATCTCCTTTTTCCCGGTTGTATTGGCCATACGCCAAGTAAGGCTTGCCACCTGTTTTCCAGGCGTAGTCGCCATTCAGCAGTGCTACCGGCAAGTGGTTATACGAAAATCCGGCAAAAGCTTCATAAGTGGTCAACGGCGCCTTGGTCAGCCCTGCCTGCATCCAGGCGACTTCCATCGAGAAAGGCCCCTGTGGCAAAGCAGCGGCATCCAACAGGAAAGTAAACAATCGTTGATACTCGCCCGCAGGCCATTGCTGTACTAACGTTAACGCTGCGGCGGTGTCCTGCAAGGCACATCGCGCAATAGCGATCTGCATGTCCAGCATGTCCGGCAATACACCGGCAGACTGGTACAACGCCAACCGTTGCACCAATACCTCCGGATCTATCCATCCCGGTTCATGGCTAGGTGTAGAAAGCAACGGCAACGGGTCTTTCTCCCGGATTTTTTTCAAAGCCAGGACCAGCAATTTCCGGTGAGGCATATATACAGCACTCTCTGTACGGGAAGTTTTCCAGTGCTCCAGTTCAGGCATCTCATGCCGCGTACGCCACCAGTGCTGCGCGCCTTTGACTTCATTCAGTTTTGCCGTATAGGCGGCATCATTATCCGCCATCCATTTACCATAGTTCAGGAAAAAAACAGCCTGGGTAATGTCCAGCAGGCCCATGTTGCCCGACGGCCGTTTTAAGACAGTAGCCGCCCGTTGGAAGGCCGGCTCCAGCTGCCACAACGTTTCTGTGGTCATAGTATCCTGTGCCGCCAGCAGCATGGCTGGCAACAGATCAAAATGCCAGGTGGCATTATTTTCAAAAACCTGACTGGCAAAGAATATCAGGTCTTCTGTAAGAATACGGTTATGCTCTCCGATCAGCGGCAGCCTCTCTACCTCCTCATGCGCTGCTACTTCCGTATCGGCGTGGCCCTCCATCAGCTCCTGCAAAACATTCCGGGTACTGGCGAGCATACTGCTGCTGTATTGGGAAAGTTGTTCTCTTAAAGCAGCATCATTTTTATCAGCCCATTGCAGGATCAGCTTCGCAGCTTTAGTCTGCACATCTTCATCTTTGGAAAGGAAAGCTGCACAGAGCTCCAGACAGGCCTGTGGTTTTATTTCCGGATGTGTTTTGCCCGCTTTCTCCAATATCTGTATAGTGGTAGTGATAATGTTCTTTTTATCGGTAGCCATCACCTGCGGCAGATGGTCCAGCAAAGCCTGATGCTCAAAACTTTTTTCAGCGGCAAGCACTTTCAGATAACCAAGTGCCGTATTGATTGCCTTTGACTGCGGAGAATTCAATGCCTGCAACAACAAAGGTTGTAACTGCTCCAACTCGGCTTTCTCCGGCTTTAGTAACGTTAACAGGTCTACGAACCATCCTACCTGTAACTTATTGAAGTTCCGGTTCACGGCTTTCAGACACTCTTCCAGTACCCGCCTCCGGTTGATAGTGCCATCACCGGTATACTGCTGAATAAACCCTTTCCAGTTGGGTTCAAAGTCGCCTGTTTTTTTACTGTTTGTCCAGCTATCGCTGAAATGTACGTTGGACGGATATTCGAACAGGTACCAGAAATGTTCTGACAGGGTAACTGGAGACTCAAACAACCGTGCAGGCTCGTACAGGCGGTGTTTACCATTGATGGCCATCGGCAACCGGCTCACCACCAGTGTAGGCGTTAGCGTAAGTAACCCACCAGCTTGCAGCTCCATCATCATCCTATAATCCACGTCACCGGGCAGTGTTTCTTTTTCTGCCATTTCCTGCATCCATGCATCGAACCAGTCCGGCATATACCAGGAAATAACTTTCCCCAGCAAACCGTCACGGAACAACGTAAAATGGAAATTAGTGCGCTGAAAAGCATTTCTGTCGTAGCATACAAATGTGGCGATGGCCAGTATTTTCGCCTGTGGTATGGTCATTCTGCTCCTCCAGTTCTTTTGATCAGTCTCTACAAACTCGGAGTAATAGGTATCCAGTTTGGTCAGGCCTGGTTTAAGCGCCTTTCTTTCTTCGGGGGTTAAACGTCGTAAAAACGGAACAATATCCTGATCCCGCTCTGTGGTTAACAATTGCTCCAGTTCTTCCAGATGTGTCATACAATCATTTTTGGGTTAAATGTCAATTTATCTTTTTTCGTACAGCAAGAATATGTTTACAAGGGCCCCGTTCTCCCTGATGTTTGGCAAACCAGGTACAGGTACATCGGGCGAGGTCACCATCGATCATCACAGTATGCGTAACACCACTGCCGGCAACACGGGCTTCCACCTTATCTTGTTGCTGGGAGATGATAACCACCTTATCTTCCGCTAACAGCTGCTCTGCATCCTTCATACGCGGATTCAGGCTCATGATCCTGTTGAGCTTAAACGGCAGGCGACGATAAAAATATACGTTGTCGTCCAGATCAAATCCCAGCAGCCCCATGGCAGCGAGGCGTGTTGTCAGCTGATCTATCTCCTCAAAACCAGCCTGCTCTTCCACGGCCAGCAACGTGGCATTAAATTCCTGGTTCACATGACCGTATTTGTCCATCGCGCTGATAAGCCGGTCCGGCACATCAGCGATCAGCGAATCCAGTGCCGCGCCCTCCCCCGAAAAGCCACGCCACGCTTCGCGTGACAGGCTAAGGCTGAATCTTACGTTACCGAAATACAACTGCCACGTAGTGCTCTGCATGTCCGGATGTACAAATACCTGCAGCTCGTCGGCCAATGGCAACAGCGGCTCCAATAAACGCAACCGGTGTATGCCGCCCACACAAACAGCATTGGCTGCTTTCACCGGGGAAAACGCAGGTCTGTTACCCCGCACAGTGAGGTAATAATCTGTTTTCACGGCACCGGCAGGAATGCCCTGAAACAGCTGCCGCAGTTGTACTTTATTCAAAGTATGTACCTTCTCCGATGCCGCCAGGAACAGTTGTACCGTCGTCAGGCCTTTGATCCATTTCACCGGCAGCGGCACCTTCTTTTCTGTAATGCTCTCCTCTGGCTGGCTTTGTACGCTGATTTCCCGGGCATTCACCATCAGCTGTAACGTATCGTTCCTGCTCACAGCATGCAACGCATTGATCATTGGCTGATTAAAATCCACGTTCACCGTGCCATTAGCAGGGAAAGTTCCGCTATGGCCTCCCGGCAATACATCTACCCGCGCATACACACCGGCACATTGGGAGAAACCCTCAAAACGAAGCTTCTCCGCGCCAGCTGTCACAATCGGGTCTTTCATCATCGCGGCGGTAGCCGGCGTTAAGGTAAACGATGATCTCACCACGTTAGATAAGGCTATCAGGCAGCGGGCCGTGATATAAGGCTGCTCCAGGCTTCCCTGGAAGAAAGCCGGGCCGGTGGCTTTTTCTGTTTCACTGTATCCCGCCAGTAATAAACGGGGGGCTCCCCCGGCTATAAAAGCCGATGGGGCCGGGTAACTGTAGCTGATGGTATTGGTCTCGGGTATCATGTCAATGGTAAAAAAGGAACATTCATTGCTATCTGGTATTCCGGATACAGGCAATATGAGTATCTGAACAAAAATAGTGTAAGGATTAGTATTCCTAAAATAGAAAAAAGTAATTTCGGGCTACATTATCCATGCCACTGTTGAATAACTATGAAAATTGCTGCCTATTCCGATAAACCCGTATCCTTTTTTAATACGATCTGTTTGCTGCTCGCTGTGCTGTCACTTACCCTGGGCATGGCAGTGTTTTACCTGATTGATTTCGCACCCGCCTTTTATCTGGAGCTGTTTGTCGGCATACTGTTTCTTTGCCTGCCGTTCCTGCATCGGCGCATCGGCATGGATACTGTTATCCTGATATTCTTTGTGGTACTGGACGCAGCACTGGTGTTTTATGGTATTGTGCTGGGACCTATCTCTGAAATACACCTGCTTGCCGCCTTCCTCATGGGCGCTTCTGATCTGCTGATGACCAGCAGAAAAACACGGAACCTTTTCTGGACTTATGTTGGCGCGATGGTCGTTCTCCTCGAGCTGAATTACACATTTCACTGGTTCAAACCCATCGCTTTCAGCCACAACAACATGCTGGCCATCCGGCTGATTGTAGTGCTGACAGGCACCGCCCTGAATGGCATCATGCTTTATTTCTATATCAAACAGGTACGCACGATGATGGCGGAACTAAAAAAAGCGTCCGAAGCCAAAACCAAATACCTGCGGGAAACCAACCACGAAATCAGGACGCCGCTGACGTCTATCATGGGCATCGCTGAAGGGCTCAACGAAAAAGTGGCGCAACTGAATGACAGCACACTGGTGGCTGCTATCCGCAAGGAAACAGAGCATCTGCAGGTAGCCTCCCTGCTCATCAGGGAAATTATCAACAATCAACTTGATCTCGCCAAAATAGAAGAAAATCAGTTCAACGAAGTCAAAAACGAAAATTTCAGCTTACGGGAATGTATCAACGAATGTATGCTGATGCAACGCCCCATCGCGTCTTCCCGGAAAATCAACGTGGTATTGAACTACGACGCCAAACTACCGGAGTACATTCTCTCCGACAACACGATCCTCAGCAAAATTATCAACAACCTGGCATCCAATGCCCTGAAATACGCCGCCAAAAATACCGTTGTCCGGTTCAACGTATTAAAAGCCGGTGAACAAATCCACATTGAAACACATAATATCAGTTCACTGAATCCGGAACAGCTGAATGAGATCTTCCTCCCCTTTGTATCCCATGCCAACAGGGAGAACAAAGTGGAAAGCACCGGGCTGGGACTGTCCATCACCAAACAACTGGTGGAAAAAATAAAAGGCACACTCACTGCTGCTACCGCTGGTTCCACTACCAGCTTCACATTGAGCATACCACTGAAAGAAGGCTATAAAGTGCAGGAGAGCAGCAATTTTGAGCCGGTAAAAGAAATATACCAGGACTATATCATCCTGGTGCTGGAAGATGATAAACTCAATCAGGCCTCTATCCGCGCTGCCATTAAAAGTATGGGCGCGGTACCTTACTTTGCGGAAAACGGCGAGGAGGCACTGGAACTACTAAAAATGATCACGCCAGACCTGATCATCACCGATGGTAAAATGCCTGTCATGGATGGAAAAAACTTCCTCCGGGCATTGCGCGCTACCGATGATGATACTACCCGATATATCCCCGCTATCGTCTCTTCAGGAGAAACATTCCTGCAGGAACAGGAAGGATTTATGGCCGCCGGCGCAACTGACTTTCTGCTCAAACCTTTTACAAGAAAGGAATTGGTGGATATGATCCGAAAACACCTGCCGAGCATAAAACTGATGAAACCACTTACCTAACTGCTGTACGGGCTTATTCTGCTTTCAGGCTGTTCACCGGATTCATCAGCGCCGCACGAATAGTCTGATAACTGATAGTACAGATGGTGATGACCAATGCGCCGCCTGCGGCTACCACAAATACGCCCGGGCCAATATCGATGCGATAGGCGTATTTATCCAGCCAGTATTGCAGACTGTAAAAAGCAACCGGCACGGCTATACAACAACCAATAAATACCAGCGCTACAAAATCTTTCGATAACAACAGCCACAATTGCACCAGGGAAGCCCCCATCACTTTGCGGATAGCGATTTCGCGTGTCCGCTGTGCCGCCATAAATGCAGCCAGGCCAAACAAACCCAGGCAGGAAATAAAAACAGCCAGCGAAGCAAAAACAGCCGCCAGTTTACCAGACAGCGTCTCCAGCTTAAACTTCTTATCATAACTGTCAGCCGCAAAGGTATAGTCATAGGCATACCCCGGGTTATATTTATTGAAAATCGGGGTGATCCTCGCGAGTGCAGTATGTATATCCGCCTTTTCCGACAAGCGGTATAACAGGGTGGTTGCATCCTCTTCCTGATGGGTAAATACGGCCGGTTCTACCGGTTTGAACGGAGATTCCATCACCGCATCTTTTATTACACCGGCAACGACTACACGCTCCTTCCCTCTCCAGCTAATATGCTGACCAGCCACAGGAGCACTAAGCCCCATTCGCTTTACGGCCGCTTCATTAATGATCACATAACCTGAATCTGCCGCCTGTAATTCCTGAAAATCGCGCCCTTCCTTTAACTGCATACCCATCGCTGAGAAATAGCCCCGCGACACCCCAATTTCTGACACCACCAGCGGCTGATTACCCTGCCGTCCATTCCACTCTTCCACCACCGTGCGTGACCAGATGGACGTTACCGGATTGGAAGCTCTTACCACGCTTTCCACCATACCGCTCTGCAGCAGTTCCTCCCGCAGCGCGTGGTAGTTCTTCTTCATATCTTCACTAATGTAAGTATACAGCAAGCCGGTAGTACTGTAACCTGCCGGTCGTTTTTTTGCATACTGGATCTGTTGATAAATAATGATGGTGCTGATGATCAATGCCACCGATGCTGCAAACTGCGCCACTACCAATACCTTGCGGGGAAGCGCTGCTGACCTGCCCGCCTGTTGACCACCCTTTAGCACCTTCACCGGCTCAAAGGAGGATAAATAAAACGCTGGTCTGCTTCCTGCCAATACAGCCGTAACAATAATAAATAACACCAATATACCCCATGCTGACAGCTCACCATAAGGAACAGACAAATCACCATCAATTACGCGGTTGAAAACCGGCAACGCCAGTTGCAAAATACCAATGCTCAATACCGCAGCCAGACTGGTGAGCACCAATGATTCCAACAGGAACTGTATCACCAGGTCGCGCCGCCCGGAGCCAATAGCTTTACGCACGCCCACTTCTCTGGCGCGCTTTTCCGAACGGGCAGTCGACAGGTTAATAAAATTGATGCAGGCAATCAATAATACCAATACACCAATCAATGTAAACATCCTCACATAAGTGATAAAGCCGCCACTCTCCTTCCCATTCTCAAAATTGCTGTAGAGCCGCCACCTGTCCATCGGATGCAGGAAAATCGGTTCTGTCCTGCGAGGACTATAACGATGGATAATATCTTTTATCTGTGCTGATACTTTTTCGTAAGATACTCCCGGCTCTAACGCCACAAAGGCCTGGGAAGAATTGTCACCCCAGTCGTTACGTGCCGCCTGCATCCAGGGCTGCGTCTGTATCAGGTAAGAAAACGGTATCAGGTACTGAAACTGTAAGGAGGAATTGGCCGGTACATCCTGAATAATACCCGTCACTTTCAAATCATGCTGATTATCGATACGGACAATCTTGTTTATAGCATCTGTTGTCCCAAACAATGTTCTGGCGGTAGAAGCACACAACACAATAGAGTAAGGGTCCTGTAGTGCTTTGGTGGCATCGCCTTCCAACATGGTAAAGCGGAACATCCGCAAATAGTCCTCACTTACGCCACTGCCCCGGATATAAAGTTTTTTATCCCCGGCAATCAACCCGTGATTGATAGGCCAGTCTGTTACCGCCACATACCGGATACCGGGAATATCTTTCCGCAAAGCATCTACCAGTGGAAGCGATACGGTACTCACCGTTCTCACGCCCCCGTTGTTATCGGGGTTGTTCTTCATCACCTGGTAAAGATGTTCATGACCAGGTAAAAAACGGTCATAGGAGTATTCATTTACCACCCACAGGGTGATCAGCAAACCCACGGCCATACCGGTACCCAATCCCAAAATGTTCAGCGTGCTGTAAACTTTATTGTTAACTACATTACGCCAGGCTGTTTTCAGATAATTACGAAACATGGGGGATGTTTTTTTTGAAAGATACTTCCAGGGTACCAATAAAATGCCATTGAAATAACATAATGACAATCAATACTATAAGAAAGTTCTTTTGTCCGCTTTTAATGCAGCCTTGTTCATTTATGGACAATTGGTTTTCATGCCATTGGGTTATACCGGGAAACAAAAAAACCGCTACATAGCTGTAGCGGTCTTGAGATTTTTGAGAGTTTTCAATGGGAGGTAGTTACTCTCTTTCTTGTTGCCCAACCTGGATTCGAACCAAGACAAACAGAACCAAAATCTGTCGTACTACCATTATACTATTGGGCAATCACCAATGGGTCGCAAAAGTAGAATTTTTTTTATAAAAAACAACTATCGCAAAAATTTTCTTTAAAAAAAGGCTGAACGGCCCTGCCGCCCAGCCTTTACAGGATGATTGGTTTTTGCTTATTCTCCGTATATCTCTTTCAGTTTCTTGTCCAGCTCATCGCCTTCGCTGCCGTAACGCCCGATGATCACGCCTTTCGGGTCAATCAGGATTTTTGTGGGCAACGAATGAATACCGTATTTGAGTGAAATATCATTCGGATTATCTTCCAGCCTGGACATGTCTGCGCCTCTGAGCACATGTTTCCATGGCAGGTCGTCTTTGGCTACGGCTGTTTTCCAGGCTTTCTCGTTTCTGTCGTCATCAGAGACGCCGATGATTTCCCATCCTTTGGATTGGTAACGGGCATACAATTCTTTGAGGTGTGGATTGCCTTTGCGACAGGGCACACACCAGCTGGCCCAGAAGTCGAGCAGCACATATTTCCCCTTGTAATCGCGCAGCGACAAGTCTTTTCCTTGTATATCCCTTGCAGTAAAATCTGTTGCTACTGCTCCTGGTGAACCATGACGGAGCCTGTTGAGCTCATCGGCGATGTATTTGGCAAAGCCGGTCTGTTGAGTAGCTGCCCCCAGTTGATCATAGTAGTGTTGCAGGGTATCAAGCGGAAGGTCTGCCACATGATAACGCAGCATATAAGCCGTCAGCGCGGACGTAGGATACTTCCGGAAATAGTGGTAGTCAGCCTGGTCGTTTTCTTCAAAATAAGGCGCCAGTCTTTCACGGATATCCGCTGCCTTGTCATGGTCCTTTTCCTTCCGCAGGGAATCCAGTCTCAGCTGATGTTTCTGCTGGATGAGTGCTTTCTCCTGCGCTAAATCCCATACGCCGGCATTGGCATTGTTACCGGTCACTTTAGCGAGGTTCAGTTTATTTCCGGCTGCGATGAACTGCTGGGAACCGGGCAACAGCACTACTGTAGCCGGACTGTCTTCCCGCCTGGCACTTCGAACATAAGCGATAGCAGCACCGGCAATCTCTCCTTTCACGGTGAAACTGCCGTTCTTCAGCACCAGGGAGTCAAAGGTCCTGTTACCGGCAGCATCTTCATACATCACATACAGTTTGCCGGTAGGTTGACCGGTAATTTTCCCATTAAGCACAAAAGGTTTTTTCTCCTGAGCATAAGCGAAGGCGGTAAGCGCCATACACCCGATAATGGTGGTGGTAATCTTTTTCATATGACGGATTAAAATGGATTTTGTGTAAGATTAGGATTGACAGTGACCTCTGTCGCGGGAAGCGGGTAGATCATACTGTTGTCTGTGGCGGGAATATTGATATGACTGCCTGGCACCGTGCTGCCGGCATAATCCCGGATGACCGGCAAACCATTGCGCAGCAGTGCTGCCCGGCGGCGGCCGTTCTCAAAGGCAAACTCCACTCTCGCTTCATCCAGCACCACCTGCAAAACATCCGTCCGCCCATGAAGATCTGACAACTGATACAGGCCGCTACCGGTAATGCCTGCACGCTTACGCAACAGGTTCACGTCGTCCAGTGCTGCCTGTGGATTGGTTTTGGCATTGGCTTCTGCGCGTATCAGGTACATATCGGCCAAACGGTAAATCACCGGTGAGCTAACAGCGGCATTGCCGTTCTGCACAAATTTGGTAGTGAAATACCTGTCACCACTGGCGGTGGATAATTTACTGTAAAATGTTAGTCTCACATCACCGGTTGTTTCGGTGAGTAAACTCAGCAAAGGAGCTGACACCGCTGCATATTTTGTCTGCGTGTAGCTATAACCCAGGCCATAGAATCCTTTGCCCTGTCCATCCACACTTTTAATGGTAAAGATGGTTTCTTTGTCTGCTGCACCGCTATGGTCTGTATTGAAATAAGTGAGATAAGTGCTGCCCGTCACCAGGGAATATTGATTGCTGTTGATGACTTTCTCAGCATAGGTGATCGCTTTGGCATTATCGCCCGCATTCAGGTACAGATCAGCCAGGGCAGCCCAACAAGCGGCCTTACTGGCATAGGCGTTCGACTTTGTTTCAGAAAGCATACCGGCCGCTTTTTCATAATCAGCTGCGGCAAGGGCATACACTTCTTTCACGGTATTTCTGAAAGGCAGTAAAGCCGGATCGGTAGAAACCACATAGGGCACACCTGCATTGGCGCCTGCATTTTGTACATATGGTCTGCCAAATGCCTGTACCAGCTGCATGTGCAGCATGGCACGGAGAAAAAGCGCCTCTGCCTTCAACTGCAACAGCCGGGGCGCTGCATCATCGGGAACGGCGTTGATCACCATATTGGCGTGATAGATAGGCTTATAAGCATTCTGCCACGCCTGTATGTCCATCATTGAAGCGGTACGTTTAAAGGAATAACATTCAATACCCGCGGTAGTGGCGTTATTCCCGGCTTTCATCACTTCCACATTATCAGTACTCAGCTCCACCAGGTTCATATAAGGGGTGAGGTACTTGTAATTATTTACCAGCGAATACACGCCACTCAACGCCGATTTCAGGTTTTCATAACCGCTCAACGCTGTTTCGGCATCAAGGTCAGTTTTAGGCTTGAGGTCCAGCGAACTTTTGCAGGAACAGATCAGCATAAGCGAAGTAATACCGATGATGCTCAACCGTTTTATATTCATAGCCATTTGTTTTTACTGTGTTAGATTAAAATGTTACCTGTATACCTGCGAGAAACCTTTTGGTAAAAGGTACCTTGCCCGCATTTTCTTCTCCGAAATTGTTCTCAGGGTCCATACCGGTAAACTTCGTCCAGGTGGCCAGATTATCTCCGGAAACAAAAACATTGATTTTAGATACGCCCAGTTTCTTCACCACCTGCTCAGAGAGGGTATAACCTAACCGCACATTCTTCAACCGCAGGAAACTGCCGTCTTCCACATATCTTGATGTGGGGAAATAGTAGTCCACCTTATTACCAGCTTTCGGCAGATCAGCGATATCGCCGGGATGCTGCCATCTTACCTGCCCGGATGCAGGTGCAGCATTGTTGGCCTGTACGTCAGCGCCATCCAGGTCCAGATCAGCACGGGTACGGTTCAGTATCTTAAGACCGCCGAAATAACTAAGCATTACACTGAGGGTAAAGTTTTTATAAGTGAGATTATTCGACATGCCGGCAATGTATTTGGGATTGCTGTTGCCCAATACCTGCAGGGTGGCCTGGCCGGGATTATTGGTGTAGTTAACCTTTCCGGTAAAGTTGCCGCTGGCATCTTTCTCCAGGACTTCAAAGCGGGACTCTCCTGTATTAGCGTCTACACCGGCATACACAGGCATATAGTAGCTTTCCATCGGGCTGCCCACGATCTTCGCGGTACCGGTATATTGACCATCATACAGCAAATTAGCGCCTGGCTGCAGTTCCAGCACCTTGTTGTTATTGTACGCGAAAGTGAGGTCTGTAGACCATTTCACGGCGGTATGTTTCAACTGCCGGGTGTTCATGGTCACCTCAATACCCTGATTACGGATACGGCCCATGTTCTGATAGTAGGCGTTACCACCGCTGGTCGCTGGCGGAGTAACACGCAACAGCAGCCCTTTATTCAGCTTATTGTACAACTCCACGGAAACGGATACCCTGTCCCAGAAACCGGCATCGATACCGATATTGGTAGTATACTGCATTTCCCAGTGCAGGTTGGGGTTTCCCTGTGCGCTTTGTTGGGTAGTAGTCTGTCCGTCATACAGTTCATCAGTTAGCGCATAGCTGTACAGGGAGAGATACTGGTAAGGCCCCAGAGGCAGGTCATTTCCGGAAACACCGTAGCTGAAACGAAGTTTAAACAGATCTATATTTTTAGCATTACGCAGGAAGTTTTCTTTGCTCAACTGCCACGCGCCGCTGAAAGCATAGAAGTTACCATACTTGTTGTTTTGCCCGAACTTGGAAGAGCCATCCCTTCTGAAGCTGGCCGTGGCAAAATATTTTCCATCATAGCTATAGTTCAGTTCTGAGAACAGGGACAGATAGGCGGTTTCGGTGATTTCATTCCTGAAGTTCAGTGTCTTGGGGTCTCCTGCGTTAATGGCGCGTATACCGGGTTTCAGGCCATACACAGAAACAGACGTATTCTTTTCTGTCACCTGGTTAAATTCAAATGCCGCCAGGCCAGTGATACGATGCCTGTTGAAAGATTTATCCACCTGTATCATCTCGGTGGTGATAATATTGTTAGTGTTGCCAGGAGACAAGGAATACAGACCGCCCCGGGTATTGAAAAAACTTGTCGGGTCAGCCGGATTCACATAACGCTCCCTGTCCATATTAATGAAACTGTAGCGGTTCCGTGAATTGAACGTAAGCCAGTCAGTCAGCTTGTAACGTAGCGTCAGATCGAAAGCACCAATCGTCGCTTTGTTGGTGGCATCGCTCAAACCCTTGCCGTACATGGGACTGAAGTTTGCACCGCTATACCATCCCTTTTCATTTGGGCCACCGATTTTGGGCGTGCCATCGCTGTAAAAAGGTGTATCCCACGGCATGATATTAAATGCGTCGCTATAGGGATTATAAAAACCACCCGACTTCATACTGGAATTGGAAATACTGGCATTGGAAGAAAGCGATAACCGCTCTGTGGCCTGAAAATCCACATTAAAGCGGAAATTGTATTTCCGGTAGCTGTCTGTTATCAGCGGAGCAATCTCATTGAAATAATCTCCGGAAGCATAATATTTCACACGCTGGTCTCCACCGGAAATCCACACGTTGTAATCCTGTGTCTGCCCTGTCCGCAGAAATAGGTCGTTCCAGTTAGTGTTGTATTTCAGCACGCTGTCCGGCACCATGGTATGTACATAATCATTTACCGCAGCATCGCTGGCGCCGGGGTTGGCATCCAGATATTGATTCCGGTAAATCTGCTGCTGCAAATCAAAACGTTCCCGGCTGTTCATCACGCGGAATTTCCCGAGGGATGCTTTGTTGGCGCCGTAGGTAACGTTGGCGCCTATTTTTGTGCCACCACCGGCGCCGCCGCGTTTGGTGGTGATCACCAATACACCGTTGGCCGCTCTTGATCCATACAGAGCAGCTGAAGCAGCATCTTTCAGTACAGTAACGGAAGCTACGTCTGTAGGAGAAATATTACTGAATGGGTCAGTATCTGTACTATAGTCCTGGATAATACCATCAATCACCACCAGCGGCTGCGTGGCATTATATCCCATAGATCCCTTACCGCGGATAACGATGGTGGAAGAGGTATTGGAACCGGTATTACCACCACTGAGCGATACGTTCATACCAGCCACTTTTCCCTGTAAATTATCGAAGATGGATTGTGTGGTAGTCGTTTGCAACTCTTCTGCGGTTACCTGTGATACGGCTCCGGTAAGTTCTCCCATGCGTTTGTTGCTGTAACCGGTTACCACTACCTGGTTCAGGGCACGCGGCGTTTCAGGCAACACTACATACAATGGCCCGCTTAAGGTATCTGTTTTTATCTTCCGGCTGTCATAACCGATGAAAGAAAAGTCCAGCTGCTGACCTTTGCCGGCATACAATTGAAAGTGGCCGCTGCCGTCTGTTACAGCGCCGTTGGCGGTGCCTTTTATCCGGATGGTCACACCTGTCAGTGGTGTACCGGAGACGGTGGTAACCGTACCACTCACCAGCTGGTTATCTGCCGGTTGTTCGGGCGTGGCGCCCTGATGACTGCCTTTGGCTGGCTGCAGGGCGGTGATGTACACATTTTTCCCTTGCACGCGCCAGTTGTACTGTTTTCCGAGTACTGTCTGCAAGGCTTCCTGTAAGGATGCCTGTTGCAGGTTGACAGAAATATGCCTGTTCAGGTCCACTTCAGTATCACTGTAAAAAAACTCATAGGAGGTTTTCTGTTGAATCTCTTTCAAAACAGCTTTCACACTTCTGTCTTTCATTGACAAAGTAATGGTGGCTTTGGGCGACTGGGCGCTGATGGTCGTTGTTCCTGCGAAAACAGTCAGACAGGAACAGAGCAATACGGCATGGAAACGCAGTGACCAGCCTTTGCGAAAAGGCATAGGTATCCCCTTTAGTTTCATCACTATTAATTTTGGTTAATAAAAAATCGGTTGAGTACTAAATACCCGCAGTCTATTTTTTTGTCACTGTTATGGTTGATCCCTGCAACGAAAACGAAAATTGGTTGGTGCTGTTATTCAATGACTGGATACATTCTCCCAGTCCCTGTTCTTTATTAATATAACAAGTGAAATACTGTCCTGTTAGTTGTTGTTCATCTGCCTTTATATCAATATCATACCACCTTGAAATGGTCTGTAATATGGTCTTAAGCGGTTTATCACGGAAACGTATCCAGCCGTCTTTCCATGAAGTAAAATCTTCAGTGTCTACCTGTACTACGTGTAGTTCACTACCGGCCACAATAGCCTGCTGGCCTGGTTGTAACACCTGATCTTCTCCCGCCGTCGTCTGTACTTTTACTTTTCCACTGACCAGCGTAGTAAGCCCCTGTTGTTCTTCTTCATAATGGCGGACACAAAACGCCGTTCCGAGCACCGTTATTTCCTGTGCGCCTGCATGCACCACAAATGGTTGTTCCGCTTTGGCTGCCACTTCAAAATAAACTTCCCCGGTGACGATCACAGTGCGCTCCCTATCGGTAAAAACGGAAGGATAAGCAATGCTGGACTGGGCATTCAGCCAGACTTTGGAGCCATCGGGCAATTGTACCTGGTAGTTGGCGCCCCGTGGCGTACGCAGGGTGTATTGCTCCGGCTTCCCTGTCGCTATCTGCATATGGCCGTTGTGCACATTCACCTGGTTGCCTCCCAGTACAAAACTGCTGTCTTTCCCGTGCAATGATACTTCTTCGCCCCCAGCCTGTAATATGGCGAAATTGCCGGCAGGCTTCTGTGTGGCAGCAACCAGCGCATCCGTTGCCGGTACCGTTTGTTTGGTCCGCTGCATGAACCAATAAGCACCTGCTGCCAGCAACAAAACGGCTGCGGCTGCGCGCCAGAGCATCCGGAAAGGACGATGCCGTACCACGGTTGGTGCGGTGTCCTGCGTAATATGTGCCCACATACGGCTGGTATCGAAAGACTGCTGCAGACGCCACTCCTCCACTACCCGGCGCAGTTGCTCCGGTTCCTCCAGCAGCACCGCCCTGGCAGGGTCTTCCTGCAACCACGACTGTACAACAGGATCTTCCGGTTGAAGTTCCCCGCTCAGTATTGCTGATAATATGTGAATGTCTGCCTGTTCCATCAATGAAGGACCGTTATAATGATGACACGAATAATTTAAGAATGTACTACGCCGGTAAGGGATTTTTTTTGAAAACTTTTTTATCTCCCCAGCAAATCCAGCACCAGCAGGCAAATCAGCTCCAAAAGAATATTATTCCTTAATATATCATACGCTTTCGCCACCTGGTTTCTGACGGTAAACACAGATATCCTCAGTTCCTCCGCTACTACTTTATATTTTTTCTGCTCAAGACATACTTTTTCAAATACGATCCTGCATTGTTGCGGTAGTCCGGCGATCACCCGTTCCAGCTGTTGTACACGATGTTGTAACTGCAATTCCTGCTCCATGGCATCTTCTTCCGCCGGCATATTTTCCGGCAGTGCGTCATTTGAAATAGTATGGTTATCTCTTAAGTAATTCAGACAGGCATTGTGTACAGCCCGGTAGGCATAACGTTGGGGAGGGACCTGGATACTGATCCGGCTACGCTTCTGCCATAAGCGCGAAAAAAAATCCTGTACAATGTCCTCCGCGGCCTGTTTATCCTTTACAATACGCAAGGCATAAGCACACAAACCCGCTGCCGTACTTTTAAAAAATCGTTCAAAAGCGGCCGGATCGCGTTGCAGTTGCTCCCAGGAGTAATTTTCCGATTGGTTCAGTTGGTTCAAATTAATACTAGAAAGGAATACATCAAATATATAAATTAAAATCAAAAAGCCCTGCTACCGTTGTGGGCAGCAGGGCCTGGTTCCTGTATCCGTGTGCAAAACACGGTACAACTCTCCCGGTGTTACCGGGCATTATAACTTAAAAGACTATACGAATATCTATTTCCCGGTGGTAGAACCGGCGCCAATGCCTACTGCCAGGAGATCTTCCATACCTCCGGCGAAACCGTCTTTCACTTTGTATTTTTTACCCGCATATTTACGCAGGTAAAAGAAAGCGTAAGATGCAGCCACTGCGGCGATGGCCCCTACCAACGCGCCACGCCAGGCTTTGTCTCCGCTGGCCTGGTACAGGGTAGCGCCGGCAAGCCCTCCGGCTGCGGCCCTTCCTGCGAGCGCGCCAGGGATGATACGGTCTTTTATGCCAGGCACTTTGTCTACCACCATCTCACCGGCTGCCATGGTCTGCAGGCCGCGCATGACATTTTCCCGTTGCATAAAACCCAACGGGCTACCTTTCAGCTGCCGCGACGGGTGACGGTTGGCATACTGGCTCGCAAACGCGGGTCCCATGGCACTGCGCATGCCAGACACCATACCCAGGCCAATGGCCCGTACTAATGTGGAAAGAATGGAGCTTTTCATACTGGCGAGGGCACAATCATTGTGCCACGCATACCGGTGCTGAGGTCCGTGTACGGAGAAAGGTCCGCAGCAATACCGCCACTATGGCAACCACGCCAAAGGCCATGCCTACCCATGGCGCATAGGCCACACTATGTGTCGCTATCACCATGCCGCTCACGGCGGTACCTACCGATACCCCAAGGTTTCCCGTTGAGACAGACAGACTGTTGGCAAATTCCAGCGCATCCGGTGCGGCTGAGATCATATTGACCGCTCCGGCCAGAATGGAAGGTGCATACCACAGTCCCCACAAAGCGATGACGCCCATCACCGGCACCCCTTCATATCCACACCATGCCAGGGCAAACGGGATCACGATCGTGCCACTGAGCAACAACAGTGTCACCGCCGCCATATGACTACCGATCACTTTCCCTGCCAGCCAGTTGCCCGCCACACCGGTGAGCCCAAACAACAACATCATGCTGCTGATCATCGTCTCGCTCATCTGTTTCTCCTGGCCGAGATAATCGGCGAAATAACTATAAGTACTGAACCAGGCGGCAATCATCATAAAATTGATAAAAGAAGTAAGCAGGAAATCACCCCGCTTTAAGATCTTCAGCTGGTCACCATAAGATTTTTTCTCCTTCACCGGCATAGGTGGCAGCAACAACCATATACTCAAACACGCTATAATACTCACTAAAGTCTGCATCATAAAAGCGCTCTGCCAGTTGATATGAGCAGCCAGCCATGTGGACAGCGGCACCGTTGTCACGGTGGCAATACTGATGCCCCCCATCACAACAGACATCGTACGATGGGCCTGTTTCGGTGGCGCGACCGCCACTGCCGCAGCAATGGCGTTAGAGATATACACCGGCTGCAAAAACGCCGGCAACATTCGTAGCACCAGCAGTAACCAGAACGGCGGCGCCATCGCTGATCCCAGTGTAGAAAGGATGAACAGCCCCATTGACCACAACATCACCTTTTTCCGGTCCACCCCCGATGTCAGCAGGGTCATCACCGGACCCGTCAACGCAATGACCAGCGCAAAAACACTCAGCAACACGCCTGCCTTGTCAATAGTAATTTGATAATGGGCAGCTACCTGCGGCAATATCCCGATAATGCCAAATTCTGTTGTGATAATGCCAATTACGCCCAGACAACCGATATATGCTAATTTCTTCATGGAATATGCTCCTTTTTCCAGCGAAATTAGATAGTAAATATCTCCACAACGGTAGCTACAACTAATTGTATGGAACTAACAAAATTGTAAGTCCTTAGTAAAAGGAAAGAGGAAAAATCACTGGTACTTGTCTGCAATCAACTGTCAGAATGGGGTAACACACTTTAAAATATACAATACAATAAATTGATTATTAAATAGTTATACAGACTGTAGATCTTTTGTAGATACCCTTCTGTACCACCTGTAGACCCACTGTAGTATCTACAAAAGCAGGAACGATTTTACCCCGGCCTACCTTTGTGCTGTTTCCATTTTATCCTTTTATCATTTTTTAAAAATCAACAGCGCAACTATGAAGACAAAACAATGGGCTATCGTCGCTTACATTACGATCATCGGATGGATTATCGCATATGTAAAAAATAAGGAGAACAAAGACACTTTTGTTAACTACCATCTGGAACAGGCACTGGGCCTGGCTGTAGCAGGTCTGTTATGGTCTGTGGCGGCAGGCGTTCTGTTGAGCATTATCCCCGCGCTGTCTGCGGTTTTCTCCGTACTGGGCCTGCTGCCGCTGATATTTATGGTATTTGGTATTATCAACGCCAACAGCGGTGTACAAAAGCCGGTGCCGGTAATCGGAAAGTTTTTTGAGAACCGTTTTGTTTTCCTGCAACAATAGACTTGCCCGAACATTTCATCCATTCCCCAACTTTCATCCAAACCCCAATTCATCCATTCCCCATTTTCATCCTAACCCCAGGTTCATCCTGACCCCGTTTCATCCGGCCCCAATTCTTTTAACCCGCTGCGTCTTCACTCAGCGGGTTATTTTCTCTCCAGGCCATCAGATAGGCATCCAGCCCCTCCTCTTTACCCAGTCCCAGCTTTTGTTTGATACGGTACCGCGACATCAGAATGCTCTTCGGCGCCACGCCAAGGTGGGAGGCAATTTCTTTGGTAGACAACCCGATCGAAATATAGGAACAATGCTTCAAATCCAGTTTGGTAAGGCTGTTGCTGGCTTTTTCCTGCAACTTCCGGAAGAATTCCGGATGAATGTTCTCAAACTCTGTCCGTGTAGTCTCAAAGTTTTTGTCCATCCGTTTATGCGTCTCAATCATCCGGGTGATCTGTTTGGCCAGGTCGGGCTGTACGGCTTTCTCCCGGAGCTTTTCCTGCAACGATTCCAGCAGTTCATTCTTCTGTTCCACCTGTAAAGTGCCTGCCAGCAGGTCTTTCTGCAACTGCTCCTTCTGCGTTTGTATCAGCTGTTGTTCTGCCTGCAAGCGCGCGGCTTCCTCCGTCTGTAAACGGGCCTGCAATTCTGCTTCCTGTTTCTCCAGCTGCAGGCGCAGGGCTTCTTCTTCTTTCAGGCGTATCAGTAATTCGCCGTCATGCTTCTCCTTCTCCAGCAGCTTCTGTTGCTGAATGGTGGACTGTAAACGGAAGTGATAGGACCGGAACAGGTACAATAACGCAACCAGGCAGGCTACAATCAATCCGATATATACAATATTGAGTTTACGGTTAAACGCAGCTTTTTCCTGGAGTGTTACCAGCTCCTGCTCTCTTTGCCGTGCCTGGTATTGAGCCTCCAGCTTTTTGGCAATCGCCATACGGTCTACATCAAAAGCCTTGGCATAATACCGGCTGTATTCCCTCGCGTATTCCAGTGCCTTGGGCAGGTCCCCCTTCTTCTCCGCCACGTCTGACAAGGCCTCCATCAGGTGGGCCATCAGCCGGTTGTCCGGAGCGGGATAGGTCTTTAACGCTAACAGTCCCGCCAGCAACAGGTCAGATGCCCGGTTGTAGTTGCCATCGTTCATAGCAAAGGTGCTCATCATGCCATAGCAACTGGCCACCACTTCCTGTTGATCGGTTTCCTTACCAATCTTCAGGGCAATGTCCAGGTAATGCTGTGCACTGTCCCGATAGGTACGTGGAAAATACTGATCATATAGGTTGGCAGTATTCAGTGCCAGCAGGGCAACCATGCTGTGGAAACTGATACGGGACGCATTCGTTTCATATATGGCAATGGCTTTACGGTTGTAGTAAAGGGAAGAATCCAGCAGTTCCCGTTTGCTGTTGTCGCCGTTAAACTGGTATTCAAAACTGGTGGCCATGGCCTGGTAACCGTTGCAGATATCGTCCGGGTCTGAACGGGTCATGGCGGAAGTCAGACAGGCTTTCGCATAGCGGTACTGGGTTTCTGTATCATTCCAATCTGCATAAATAGACGCCAGGTTATAATATACATTGGTTTCGTAGATGTTGCCGGGCAGGCCTTTACCCAACTTCAGCGATTCCTGGAAGCTTTTCACGGCTTCATGCGGCTTGCCGGTGCGGTTTTCAAGCCATCCTTTACGGTACCATACGCTGGCCAGTGTCAACTGATCGCCTGACTCCCGGGCAAACAGGAAGGCGCTGTCCAGATGATGTGAAGCCAGGGCGGTGTCTTCTGCAGTATATTCCAGCGATACCAGCGCAGAATGCGCCAGTGCTTCATATTTGCGGTCTTTAAGTGTACGGCTCATCTGCAAGGCCGTTTGTGTACTGGCAATGGCATCTTTCCGGCTACCATCTACCAATGCCCTTCCCATCCTGATCCGGGTCATCACCTGCTCTTCTGGTGTTAATCCCGGCTGTTGCAATACCT
The DNA here is from genome assembly GCF_012927205.1 of Chitinophaga fulva. GTDB lineage: Bacteria > Bacteroidota > Bacteroidia > Chitinophagales > Chitinophagaceae > Chitinophaga > Chitinophaga fulva. Next base: position 420,565 of record NZ_JABBGC010000004.1, on the reverse strand, counting down.
GTTTCAGGGAATCCCGCACTGTTTGTGCAAAACTACTGGCCGTCAGTAGGGTGAACAGGGCTACAAACACTATTACTACCCTCATTTTTAGGATATGGTTCATGCGTCAAAAATACAACTTGTAGAGGTTTTGTAGATAGGTAAAAAAACAGATTGTAGTAGGCATGTAGATGCTACAAATGCCGAAGATCCGCTACAGGTCAGTACTTTTGCTTCACAGAGTTCATATGCAGTGATCATGAAAGAATATTGGATTGAAAAACCTCCTGCCTGATGCTGAACTCCACGAGCGAATAATTAACCGGCCTGATCCGTTGTAGTTTACCCACTCTTTTTTAAACGGAATAAAAAAGATAATGCAGCAGTGGTCCCCCCGCTGCTGCATTTTTAGTTTATTGAAACGTCGTTTATTTTATGCTTCATCTTCCCGCAGCCGCTCATCGGTGTAGGTGATCTTCGTCCTGCCATGTGGTGCTGGCTGCCCTTTCTCATCCACACTGACAAACACGATCTTGTCGATGGTCAGGATACTCTTCTGGGTGATCTTATTCCGTACCTCACAGGTCAGCGTCAGCGATGTCCGGCCAAAATGTACCGCCTTAATACCTAATTCCACAATATCCCCCTGCCGGGCGGAATTGATAAAATTGATTTCCGACATGTACTTGGTCACACAACGGTTCGTGCCTAACTGAATAATGGAATAAATGGCCGCCTCTTCATCGATCCACCGCAGCAAACTGCCTCCAAACAAAGTACCATGCGCATTGAGATCTTCCGGTTTTACCCATTTGCGTGTGTAGAAATTCATGCGTCCTCGTTTTTGAAGATGTAAAACTAGGTAATTTTCTCACTGGTTCCTGATGACCGGCTATCTTAAAATATTACATCAAATAGCCTCCTGAAACAGAAATTTTTTCTCCTGTAATCCAATATGCATCATCAGAAAGCAGAAATACAGCTACTTTCCCAATATCTGCCGGCTGTCCTAATCTGCCTAAAGAGGTATTATCTATAATCTTTTGACTAAGGCCACTTTCGAATATTCCGACTTTGTGAGCACCTTCCGTTTCCGTCAAACCAGGAATGATGGAGTTCACCCTGATATTTCTGCTTCCCAATTCTTTAGCGAAAACACTTGTAAGCACATCAACAGCTCCTTTTGTGGCCGTGTAAACAGCAGTACCAGCATCCACATTCCTTGTTCCCATAGAACCTATATTGATGATATTACCACCGTCCTTAAAATACTTCAGCGATTCCTGGACAGTCAATATTGTCCCAAGAACATTAATATCGAATTGCTTATGAAACTCTTCCTCCGTTATGTTCTCTATAGTGTTAAAAAGATAAACCCCCGCGTTATTCACTACACCATCTATTTTCCCGAATTCATTCATTGTTTGCCTGAACAATTGCTGGACATCCTTTTGTTTAGATACATCACCCTGAATGGCAACTGCCACACCTCCGTTTGACTGAATGAAATTTACCACTGCATTAGCATCAGTTTCACCAGATACATAATTAACAACAACATTAGCTCCTGCCGAAGCCAGTTCTTTTGCTATTCCGGCTCCAATTCCTTTTGAACCTCCCGTAACAATAATCACCTTATTCTTTAGTTTAAGTCCCATTATTAAATCGATTTAAATGTTTAAGGCAATATTATAATATTAACGCCCCTAAGGCAAGTATGTACTTTTTTGTACCTTAGTCACCAGAAAGAATCTAATATTGATAATGAATTAGTTGCATGGAAAATAAATCAGAAATTTGTCTACCGACTTGTTCGGTAGATTATGCTTTCAAGCGTATAGGAGGAAAATATAAGGGAAGAATACTCTGGTATTTGCATGACCATAAGACACTGCGCTACGGCGCCCTCAAACGGATACTTTATGATGTTACCACAAAGATGCTTACACAAACTTTGCGGGAGCTGGAAACTGACAATTTAATCATTAGAAAAGTCTATCACGAAGTACCTCCCAAAGTAGAATACTCCCTGACCGAAACGGGAGGAGAATTAATTCCGTTCATTGATCATCTCAGACAGTGGGGCGATAGGCAAATTGAAAAAGAGAACAGGAAACTTTAATAGAAGCAGTTAAACATATTGACTGATGCTAAAATGCAAAAACGAAAAAACCGCTCGATGAGCGGTTTTTTCGTTTTTTTTGTTGCCCAACCTGGATTCGAACCAAGACAAACAGAACCAAAATCTGTCGTACTACCATTATACTATTGGGCAATCACTTTGTTGTTTGGGATGGCAAAAGTATAACTTTTTTTATTTCTGCAAAAAAAACTTGCAATATTTTTAAAATATCCTTCAAAACCCGCTGTAACAAAGCATCTTAACGGATAAGACTTATTACTTTTTCTGCTATCTGTTCCGGTTTGATCCATTCCATGCAGGCATGGTCTCCTCTGAAGCAGGGTTTATTGCCAAAAACGGAACAAGGCCGGCAAGTCAGATCAGTGATCTGCACAGCATACTGCTCAGACTGCCCATAGCCCATAAACCCGGCATACGGATGGGTGGCGCCCCATATGGAAACCACCGGTACCCCATACAGGGAGGCCAGGTGCATATTGGCTGAATCCATGCTGATCATCAAATCCAGCTGGCTGATAAGTGCCAGTTCCTCCTCCAGGGTAAAACGGCCGGCAACGGATATAGCCTGTGGATAACGTGCTGCCAGCTCATTCAGCTGTTCCACTTCTGCTTTGCCGCCGCCAAAAAGCAATACACGATAGGTACCGTCTTTTACCAGTGCTGCCAGCGCCATTTCCATTTTTGCCAGCGGATACATTTTCTCCCGGTAAGTGGCAAAGGGTGCCAGCCCTATCCATTGCCGGGTATTTTTGGCGCCTGTAACGGCTAATACCCGCTCCGGAAGCGGCCGCGGTGCAAAAACAGGCTGTGTGCCCATGGTACAGCGCAGCCCCAGCTGCCGGAAAACGATCGCATAACGCTCAATGGTGCTGGTTTGCGGCTGCAACACCTTGTTTTCCTTTCGGGTAAGGGCTTTTTTGCCTGCGCGTCCCTTGTCGATGATGGCTACCGGCTTGCCGGTCAGGCGGAAAAAGGTACGCACGATCCGGGACCGCAGCACATTGTGCAGGTCTGCTACAGCATCAATCCGGTATTGACGGCTGATGCTGCGGAACAGGCGGTATAATCCGGGCACGCCTTTATGTTCCCCTTTTACATCGGCAGGAAAAAATTCCAGCCTGGGAATACCGGCACACAGGGCGCCCCAGTTTTTGTTGGTCACAAAAATGATCCGGACCTGCGGGTTTTCGTCCAGTACCTGTTTCATGACCGGCACAGTCATCGCTACGTCTCCGAGGGCGGAAAAACGGGTGACCAGTATAGTGGTAGTAATTGCCAAGGAAGCCGATTATTTTTCACCCTTGTATAACACAGGGTTCAGTGAAGGATCATTATACATCTTCATCTGCTTATACACTTTCATGTATTTTTTGCCCGCTGCAATGTCTGCCAGCAGCGTCTCTATCGCTGTGCTCAGATCAGTGCGCTGCTCCAGCAGGATGTTAAGCTTACGTTGACAAGCCTCACGATGCTCCGGTGTGGCATCTGCACGGGTAGCCTCTTCCTGCATATGATATATCTTCAAAGCCAGGATAGACAACCGGTCTATCGCCCATGCCGGGCTCTCGGTATTGATTTCCGCATCTGCGGCAGGTTTTATGTCTTTGTATTTGTCGAGGAAATAACTGTCAATGTACTCCACCATATCGGTACGCTCCTGATTCGAACGGTCAATCCACCGCTTGATATCCAGTGCCTCTACAGGGTTGATCTGCGGATCACGGATAATATCTTCCAGATGCCATTGTACGGTGTCGATCCAGTTTTTCATATACAGCAAGTGCTCGATACTGCTTTTTTCATAGGGATTGCTGATGGCCTGATGCACATCATTGTACCGGTGGTAATCCTGTATGCTCCGGTCAAATATGCTGTTGGAGGTAGTTGTAAACATGCTGCAAAATAAAGACAAATATTTACGATTTTTTGATTTACGGTTTTGATATTTCGTTATCTCTTCGCCCGATCCCCGAAATCTCCCACATCGTAAATCAAAAAGTCCTTAGATAAAAAAAGAAGCGCATGGTAGAGACCATACGCTTGTTGTAAAAGATTGTCATGTGAATGTTCGAGAATGCAAATCGTGTAGGCTTTTAATGGTTATCTTGGGGTTGAGATACCTTTCTATCGCCTGATATTTTTCATACTCTATGAGAATGATGTCCATAGAACACCATTGTTGGCAATAAATATTTTTCTGGTAATTTCTTTAGATGTAGAAATATATATAATACTCCGATGGCTTATATTATTTGAGGGTCCATAAAATAACATACAACTGTCTAACAAATACTCCAGGGCATACATTTCATAGTTCAATAAAAACTGATGCTGCATGCAGCGTTTACTCCGTTGTGATGTGGCAATGCCATTTTTTTTCTAGCTTTTTTTGCTATAGGGTTTTCTGCAATCCAGTAGGGTTTCAACTGCACAAGTCCGTTCATTTGTCTTAGTGCAAATTAAGAGGGGCCACTGCTAATAAAACCGCAGTGGCCCCGAAATCTTATACAACGTTCGTGTTAAATTTGCCTTTTTGTTGTCCTTTTTAGCTAGGAGAGCGCTTTTCCCTTGCTCCGCATAGCCAAAAAATAAAGTGGAATACCCAATAAAATGATCCCCAGACCAGGTAAAGTATAGTTGGTTTCGAAAATCAGCAGCAGTGCAGCCAGTGAAAGCGCCACCACTACATATATCATCGGCAGCACCGGGTAACCTATTGCTTTATAAGGCCTTTCCAGATCAGGACGCTTCTTTCTCAGGATAAAAATACCCAGGATGGTCAGCACATAAAAAATCAGTACCCCAAATATCACCAGCGCCAGCAAGTCGTTGTAGCGACCTGTAAGACACAGCAATGATGCCCAGAAGCACTGTATCCACAACCCACGGGCAGGCACAGCGTTTTTGTTCAGCTCTCCGGCCTTGCGGAAAAACAGCCCATCCTGCGCCATAGTATAGTAAATACGGGCACCGGATAAGATCAGCCCGTTATTGCAACCGAAAGTGGAAATCATGATCATCACGGCTATAATACCTGAACCAATGCCGCCGAAGATCTTCTCCGCGGCTGCTACTCCCACCCTGTCATTGGCGGCGAAGGCGATATCATGCAGTGGCAATACGGCCAGGTACATCAGGTTACAGCTCACATAAATAATGGTCACGATCAGTGTGCCCAGAAACAGCGAACGGCTAATATTCTTGGCCGGGTTCTTAATCTCTGCGGCAATGAAGGTCACGTTATTCCACGCATCGCTGGAAAATAAAGACCCTTTCATGGACACAGCGATGGCGCCAAAGAAAGCCAGTCCTGACAAGGATTTGATAATGGTCTCTCCGTTTATCGCTTCCATGGAAAAGTGATTCCATGGGTCCTGCCAGTTGGCATTCCAGACCTCTGCCTTAGCGCCCAGCAACAAGCCAAAAACGATCAACCCAAACAGGGATAACAGTTTGGCCATCGTAAACACGGTCTGTATCACTTTGCCATGTTTTACCCCACGTGTATTGATATACGTGAGCAGAATGATGGAAACAATCGCCACTATCTGCGCAGCGGATATCTGAAATACCGGCTTTAGCTCGGCATTAAAGGACAACAGGATGTTTTTCTCGCTAAATCCCGGTATCAGGTAAGCGGTAAATTTGGCGAAAGCCACAGCCACAGCAGCGATGGTGCCGGTCTGGATAACGCCGAACTGCGTCCAGCCAAATAAAAAGGCGATAAAAGGATTGTAGGCCTCCCGCAGATACACATACTGTCCGCCAGCTTTGGGGAACATGCCGGATAATTCACCGTAACTGAGCGCAGCGATGAGCGTCACTACACCTGCCAATACCCACATGGCGGTTACCCATCCGGCACCGCCCACACTGCGGGCTATTTCTGCGGTGACAATAAAAATACCGGAACCTATCATGGAACCGGCTACTATCATGGTGGCGTCTAATAAGCCAAGCGTAGGCTTAAATGAATTGTTTTGGTTGATGTCCATATAACGGTAGAAATTAAAAATCCCGGCTCTTTTGGGAACCGGGACTATAAGGTAGACAAATTTTTTAATGTTTGCCTGTTATTTTCTTTATTTGGCAGCAGGTGCTCCAGCGCCTTTTTCATTCATGCCTTTGATCACATCAGCCGTTACGTCAAATGCAGGATCAGCATACAAAATGTTGCTCTGACCGGTACGGTAAGAGAAGATATAAGAATAACGTTTGTCTGCATTAAATGATTTCAGGAAATCGTCCAGCCTTTTCTGCAGTTCTTCGTTGAATTTGGTTTCGCTTTGGGCATACTCTGCACGCATATTCTGCGCTTCCTGCTCCAGCTGTTGTTGTTTGGCCATCAGGCTGCGTTGTGCCGTCTCGCCCTGCTCCTGTGTGAGCGTGGATGCTTTACGCTGCAGGTCCTGATATTCAGCCTGTAAAGCCCTGCCTTTGGCTTTCAGCTGATTGTCCATCCCCTGCTGCTTTTGCTCCAACTCGGATTTCCTTTGTTTGAAATATTCAAAATGCGCTTCCAGAGAATCCAGGTCTACGTAAGCAATTTTGAAACCCGCTGCCGGAGCGTTCGTACCCGCTGCGGGAGTGCTAGCAGGCGCATTGTTGCCAGCCTTGTTGCCATTGCAGGCCATAAATAAACCGGCTGCTAATGCCGCTAATAATCCTTTTGACACGAATTGTTTACAAGTGCGCATGTTGATAGGTAGATTTAACTCCTTTTAAGGTTTTAAAATTGAAGGGCTAAAATAAAGCTTTTACCGGATTTTCAAATCCGGATTCCCATTTTTAACGAAGCTTTTTGCTACAGCCCATTGCGTTACAACCCTTTCGTGTTAATTATGGGTGATCGTGAAAGTCTTGAATGTGGCCGAATCCAGCAAATTTCCAACAGTCACCATGGTATAGATCTTCCCGGGCCGTGCCACAAAATCAGACCTGTGGGGAATAATGGTAGTGTCGTCGGTACGCCGGAAATTAAAATGATAGATGCTGTCCCCGAACAGCGTGACATACGGGGTGAACTGCGTAAATCCAATCCCCCTGAAGATCTTGTTGTTCTGGGAAAACAGGTCCATACCCACAGCCTGTCCATTAGACTTGAAAGCATAGCTGAGGCTTATTATCCGGAGTTTCATACTGTCTGGCTTCGGAGCGGTCAGGTCATCTTCCAGGGTATTGAATACAAGTATCTTGTTGGCAGAGTCATACCCCAGATAGGCCGAGAAAAAACGATTATTACGCAGATTGATTTGCCCGATCCGCCTTTTATTACCCGGGGCACTCGTGTCCACCATGTACATGGTATACAATTGCGCCCGCATGGACCGGTAGGGAGAGTTCTTTCCGAAAGTAACCGCTGTAGCTACTTGTGTGGTGTCCAGCCAGATATCATAGGCTTTATCCGGGACACCATTAAAAAACATAAAGCTGGAAGAGGTCACAGGAATGGCAGAATCACTATTTTTCTTACAAGCCGTCATCACTATCAGCCATCCCAATACTACAATAAGCAGTTTTTTCATGAATTTCCGGATCGTTTTTAAAACCGGATGTAAAGTACTAAAAAGAACTGTGATGGCCATGATTACTGCTGATTCCCCTGATGCATTTTACCACATACATTTTACCTTGTGTATGCTACACGATTTGGTTTGCCAGATGTATTTTACCGTTTGCATTTTACCGTTTGCATCTTATCCTGACTCATTTCTCCGGCCCGATCAAAGATAAAAAAGAGGAAACCCTCATCGATTTTCATCAATGAGGGTTTCCTCTTTTATTTACGCTGATCAGGTATTACCGGTCTTCGCAAATCAGGCGAATCAGCAGTAATCATGACCATCACAGTTATTCTTCTTCGTCAAACTGGAACACTTCTTTGGAAGATGCCAGGATGTCGTATTCTTCTTTGGAACCTACGATCATGTTTTCAAATTCACGCAGACCTGTACCAGCAGGGATCAGGTGACCAGTAACGATATTTTCTTTCAGACCGGTCATATCGTCGATCTTACCGTTGATCGCTGCCTGAGACAGTACTTTCGTAGTTTCCTGGAAGGACGCAGCGGAAATCCAGCTACGAGTACCGAGAGACGCTTTGGTAATACCCTGGAGCAGCGGGCTGGATGTAGCCGGTTGTGCATCACGGAATTCTACCAGTTTCTTGTCGGCGCGGCGCAGCAGGGAGTTTTCTTCACGTACCTGACGCAGGGTCACGATCTGACCAGCTTTCAGTACAGCGGATTCACCAGCTTCGGTTACCACTTTCTTATCAAAGATCATATCGTTCTCTTCGAAGAAGTCGAACCTGTCTTCGGTATCGCCTTCGAGGAAGCGGGTATCTCCAGGATCTTCGATGTTTACTTTGCGCATCATCTGACGAACAATCACCTCGATGTGTTTGTCGTTGATCTTTACACCCTGTAAACGGTATACTTCCTGGATTTCATTTACCAGGTATTCCTGTACGGCAAACGGACCTTTAATAGCCAGGATGTCTGCAGGAGTAGTAGAACCGTCAGACAGGGAAGTACCGGCCTTCACGAAGTCACCGTCCTGTACCAGGATGTGACGGGTCAAAGGCACGAGGTATTTCTTGATCTGACCTTCACGGCTTTCGATGATGATCTCACGGTTACCACGTTTGATGTTACCAAAGGCTACCACACCGTCGATTTCAGAAACGATGGCAGGGTTGCTCGGGTTACGTGCTTCAAACAGCTCAGTTACACGTGGCAGACCACCGGTGATGTCTCGCAGTTTACCGATAATACGCGGTATTTTTACGATTACCTGACCAGCTCTCACATGATCACCTTCAGAGATCACAATGTGGGAACCTACCGGCAGGTTGTAGGATTTCACCTCTTTATTACCATCTACATAAATAGACGGGATCTTGTTTTTGTCTTTGGTCTCGATAACCACTTTCTCACGGTGACCGGTTTGTTCGTCCGCTTCTTCACGGAAGGTGATACCTTCAATGATGCTGTCGAAACGAATGTTACCCGGTATTTCAGACACGATAACGGCGTTGAACGGATCCCAGGTACAAATCTGGTCACCTTTCGCCACTTTCTGTCCGTCTTTCACCAGCAGGGTAGAACCGTAAGGAATGTTGTTGGTTACCAGCAGACGGTCATTTTTCACGTCCATGATACGCAACTCACCGGTACGGCCGATAACCACCTGTACTTTCTCACCTTCGTTGTTTTCGTAGGTGGTAGTACGTAAGCCATCGAACTGGATAGTACCGTCAAATTTAGCCAGTAGGCCGGATTCAACGGAAGTGGAACCCGCAACACCACCCACGTGGAACGTACGCAGTGTCAACTGTGTACCAGGCTCACCGATGGACTGTGCAGCGATGATACCTACAGCATCACCACGCTGTGCAGTGTAACCGGTAGCGAGGTTCTTACCATAACATCTTACGCATACGCCACGACGGCTTTCGCAAGTCAGTACGGAACGGATCTCTACAGTTTCGATCGCGCTGGATTCAATTTTATGGGCAATATCCTCGGTGATTTGTTCACCAGCAGACACCAGCAGCTCCTCGGTATGAGGCTCAAACACGTCGTGCAGGGAAGTACGGCCAAGGATACGGTCGTACAGTGTTTCGATCACCTCTTCGTTGTCTTTCAACGCTGAAGTTGCAATACCACGCAGGGTGCCGCAATCCTCTTCATTGATCACCACGTCCTGCGCAACGTCCACCAGACGACGGGTCAGGTAACCCGCATCCGCCGTTTTCAACGCCGTATCCGCAAGACCCTTACGGGCACCGTGGGTAGAGATGAAGTATTCCAATACGTTAAGACCATCCTTAAAGTTGGACAATACCGGGTTTTCGATGATCTCTGAACCGGTAGAACCACTCTTACGCGGCTTGGCCATCAGACCCCTGATACCAGCCAGCTGTTTGATCTGCTGTTTGGAACCACGCGCACCGGAATCAAGCATCATGTACACAGAGTTGAAGCCCTGTTTGTCTGTTGCCAGCTCACGGATCAGGGTTTCAGTCACCTTCGTATCCACGCGGGACCAGATATCGATAATCTGGTTGTAACGTTCGTTGTTGGTGATCAGACCCATGTTATAGTTGTCCCAAACTTCATCCACCTCACCGGCAGCAGCATCAATCATTTCCTGCTTAACTTCCGGAATGATCAAGTCATTGATGTTAAATGACAGACCACCGCGGAACGCCATGCGGAAACCTAATTGTTTGATGTCGTCCAGGAATTTGGCAGTTTTTGGAATATCTGTGTATTTGATGATATCACCGATGATTTCACGCAGTGATTTCTTCGTCAGAAGGGCATTTACATAACCTGCTTCCTTCGGTACGAACTGGTTGAACAGTACGCGGCCTACGGTAGTTTCTATGAGTTTGTTTTCCAGGTTGCCTTCAGCAGTTCTCACAGTTGTTTTTACACGGATGTGAGCGTGCAGGTCAATTCTGTCTTCGTTCAGTGCAATGATCACCTCTTCAGCAGAGTAGAACGCTTTGCCTTCACCTCTTACCACTACATCGCCCATAGTTTTCTTACCCTTGGTGATGTAATACAGACCGAGAACCATGTCCTGAGAAGGCAGGGTGATCGGCGTACCGTTTTGCGGGTTGAGGATGTTGTGGGAAGACAGCATCAGCAGTTGGGCTTCCAGAATAGCAGCGTTGCTCAACGGCACGTGTACCGCCATCTGGTCACCATCGAAGTCGGCGTTGAACGCAGAACACACGAGCGGGTGCAACTGGATCGCTTTACCTTCCACCAGTTTAGGCTGGAACGCCTGAATAGACAGACGGTGCAGGGTCGGAGCACGGTTTAACAATACCGGGTGACCTTTCAGCACGTTTTCCAGGATGTCCCAAACCACCGCTTCTTTCCGGTCAACCAGCTTTTTCGCTGATTTCACGGTTTTCACGATGCCTCTTTCTATCAGCTTACGGATGATAAACGGTTTGAACAGCTCGGCAGCCATATCTTTCGGCAGACCGCACTCATGCAGTTTCAGTTCAGGGCCTACCACGATAACGGAACGACCGGAGTAGTCCACACGTTTACCGAGGAGGTTCTGACGGAAACGGCCTTGTTTACCTTTCAGCACGTCGGAGAGGGATTTCAGTGCACGACCACCTTCCGCTTTCACCGCATTGGATTTACGGGAGTTGTCGAACAGGGAATCCACCGCTTCCTGCAGCATACGTTTTTCGTTACGCAGGATCACTTCCGGTGCTTTAATTTCGATCAGACGTTTCAGACGGTTGTTACGAATGATCACCCTGCGGTACAGATCGTTCAGGTCAGAAGACGCAAAACGGCCACCATCCAGCGGCACTAACGGACGCAGTTCAGGCGGTACTACAGGGATATATTGCATGACCATCCATTCAGGACGGTTTTCTACGCGGGTATTGGCTTCACGGAAAGCTTCCACTACGCTCAGACGTTTCAGCGCTTCCGCTTTACGTTGCTGGGACGTTTCAGTAGCAGCCTGGTTACGCAGCTGGTAAGAAAGGCTGTCCAGATCAATACGGGCCAGCATCATTTCCACCGCTTCAGCACCCATTTTGGCAATGAACTTGTTGGGATCTTCATCCGGCAACAGCTGATTGTCTTTTGGCAGGGTATCCAGGATGTCGAGGTATTCTTCTTCAGTGAGCAGGTCACCATAGTTCATGCCTTTTTCCTGTTTCGCACCCGCCTGGATTACTACGTATCTTTCGTAGTAAACGATGGTTTCCAGCTTTTTGGAAGACATTCCCAGCAGGTAACCGATCTTGTTAGGGAGGGATTTGAAATACCATATATGTACAACAGGCACTACCAGACGGATGTGGCCCATTCTTTCGCGACGTACTTTTTTCTCCGTTACTTCCACACCACAGCGGTCACATACGATACCTTTATAACGGATACGCTTATATTTTCCGCAATAGCATTCGTAGTCCTTTACAGGCCCGAATATTCTTTCGCAGAACAAACCATCACGTTCCGGCTTGTAAGTACGGTAGTTGATGGTTTCAGGTTTCAGCACCTCACCGTATGAACGCTCCAGAATTACATCAGGAGAAGCCAGACTAATGGTGATGCTGTTAAAATTTGATTTAGGACGATTTTCTTTTTTGATAGCCATCTGTTATTAGCTTTTAGCTGTTAGCCGTTGGTGTTAAGCCAGCGACAAAAATTTTATTCCTGCGAAATATCCAAGCTATCAGCCATTAGCCCGGGGCTAATGGCTGGTAGCTAAAAGCTCTTAGTCAAATTTCAGATCAAGACCCAGACCACGCAATTCATGGATCAATACGTTGAAGGATTCAGGCACACCGGCTTTCGGGATGTTGTCACCTTTAACGATGGATTCATAGGCTTTGGCACGACCAACGATATCATCGGATTTGATAGTAAGCAGTTCCTGCAGAATGTTGGCTGCACCGTAAGCTTCCAGTGCCCACACCTCCATCTCACCAAAACGCTGACCACCGAATTGGGCTTTACCACCCAGCGGCTGTTGCGTGATGAGGCTGTACGGTCCGATAGAACGGGCGTGCATTTTGTCGTCCACCATGTGGCTCAGTTTGAGCATGTAGATCACGCCCACGGTAGCTTTCTGGTGGAAACGGTCACCGGTCTCACCATCATACAGGTAAGTGTGGCCAAAGCTTGGCAGGCCTGCTTCGTTGATATATCCGGCTATTTCTTCAGTAGTAGCACCGTCAAAGATCGGAGTAGCGAAACGCATACCCAGTTTCAGCCCAGCCCAGCCCAGTACGGTTTCGTAGATCTGTCCGAGGTTCATACGGGAAGGTACGCCCAACGGGTTCAGTACGATGTCCAGTGGTGTACCATCTGCCAGGAACGGCATATCTTCATCACGCACGATCCTTGCTACGATACCCTTGTTACCGTGGCGGCCCGCCATCTTATCCCCTACTTTCAGCTTACGTTTGCTGGCCAGGTATACCTTCGCCAGTTTCAGTACGCCGGCAGGCAGTTCGTCACCAATGGAGATGTTGAATTTCTCACGTTTGTAACGGCCCAGCTCTTCGTTGTACTTGATGTTGTAGTTGTGCAGCAGGGTATTGATCTGGTCGTTGGTTACCTCGTCGGTAGTCCAACCCAGCGGGTTCACGTTCATGAAATCAATATTCACCAGGTTTTTCTGAGAGAACTTGGAACCTTTGGAGATCAGTACTTCACCGTAAGTGTTGGTAATGCCCTGAGATGTTTTGTCTTTCAGCAATACCAGCAGTTTGCTCATCAGCACTTCCAGCAGGTCTTCTGTATTCTTCTGGTGTATTTTCTCCAGTTTTTCGATCGCCGCTTTTTCACGGGTCTTGGAGTTTTTATCTTTCTTAGCGCGGCTGAACAGCTTCTTGTCAATCACCACGCCTTCTGTAGACGGAGGTGCTTTCAGGGAAGCGTCTTTCGCATCAGATGCCTTGTCACCGAAGATCGCTCTGAGGAGTTTTTCTTCCGGAGAAGGATCAGATTCACCACGCGGTGTGATTTTACCGATCAGGATGTCACCTTCCTTGATGTGGGCGCCCACACGGATGATACCGTTCTGGTCGAGGTCTTTGGTAGCCTCTTCGCTCACGTTCGGGATATCCGGGGTCAGTTCTTCTTCACCCAGTTTGGTGTCACGTACTTCCAGTTCGTATTCGTCAATGTGGATGGAGGTAAAGAGGTCTTCACGTGCTACACGCTCAGAGATTACGATCGCATCCTCAAAGTTGTAACCTTTCCATGGCATGAACGCCACTTTCATGTTACGGCCCAGTGCCAGTTCACCACCGCGGGTAGCGTAGCCTTCTGTGAGGAAGTCTCCGATTTCCACGCGCTGACCTTTCTTCACGCAAGGTCTGAGGTTGATACAGGTGCTCTGGTTGGTTTTAACGAATTTGGTCAGGTTATAGATCACCAGATCATCTTCGAAGCTCACCAGTTTCTGCAGCTCGTCACGCTCGTAACGAACATGGATTTCTTTGGCGTCTACGAATTCGATCACGCCCTTGCCTTCTGCAGTGATTTGCAGGCGGGAGTCGCGTGCTGCCTTTGCTTCGAGGCCGGTACCCACGATGGGCACTTCCGGATTCAGCAGCGGCACGGCCTGACGTTGCATGTTTGATCCCATCAACGCACGGTTGGCGTCATCATGTTCGAGGAACGGAATCAGGGAAGCACTCAGACCTACGATCTGGTTAGGCGCTACGTCCATGAATTCCACTTCCTGTTTGTCCAGGATCGGGAAGTCACCGGTTTCGCGGGATTTTACTTTATCGTTGAGGAAGTTGCCTTTGTCATCGAGCGGAGCGTTAGCCTGTGCGATCTTCACGGTATCTTCTTCTTCAGCGCTCAGGAACTCTACTTTCACCATGTCTACCTTGCCCGCGTTTACTTTACGGTAAGGTGTTTCGATGAAGCCCATTTCATTCACCTTCGCGTGTACGCAAAGGGTGGAAATCAGACCGATGTTCGGACCTTCCGGTGTTTCGATCGTACACAGACGGCCATAGTGGCTATAGTGAACGTCACGCACCTCAAAGCCTGCTCTTTCACGGCTCAGACCACCGGGACCGAGGGCGGAGATACGACGTTTGTGCGTGATCTCAGACAGCGGGTTGGTTTGGTCGAGGAACTGTGACAGCTGGGAGGTACCGAAGAAGGAGTTGATCACGGAAGACAGGGTCCTCGCATTGATCAGGTCTACCGGTGTAAACACCTCGTTGTCGCGTACGTTCATACGTTCGCGGATGGTACGGGCCATACGGGCCAGACCTACGCCGAACTGAGCGTACAACTGCTCACCCACGGTACGTACACGACGGTTGCTCAGGTGATCGATATCGTCGATCTCTGCTTTACCGTTGGTCAGCTGTACCAGGTATTTGATGATGGAAATGATGTCGTCTTTCGTCAGCACTTTCATGTCCAGCGGAGTAGACAGACCCAGTTTCCGGTTGATTTTGTAACGGCCTACGTCTCCGAGGTCATAACGTTTGTCGGAGAAGAATAATTTATCGATGATACCCCTTGCTGTTTCATCATCCGGCGCATCGGCACCACGCAGTTGGCGGTAGATGTGCTGAACGGCTTCCAGCTCGGAGTTGGATGTATCCTTATTTAATGTATTGTAGATGATGGAGAAATCGCCGCTCACCTCTTCTTTCTGTACGAAAACGCTCTTCAGGCCCATATCTACGATGGTCTCGATGTTTGCTTCGTCCAGAATGCTGTCACGCTCGAGCATAATTTCATTACGCTCGATACTTACCACTTCACCGGTGTCTTCATCCACAAAGTCTTCCACCCAGCTTCTTAAAACACGGGCAGCCAGCTTTTTGCCGGCATATTTATCAAGACTTTTTTTGTCTGCTTTTACTTCATCAGCCATACCAAACAGCTGCAGGATGTCCTTATCGGTTTCATAACCGATGGCACGCAGCAGGGTGGTAACAGGGAACTTCTTCTTACGGTCAATGTAAGCGTACATCACGTTGTTGATGTCGGTTGCAAACTCCATCCAGGCCCCTTTGAACGGGATCACCCTTGCAGAGTAGATCTTCGTTCCGTTCGGGTGAACAGATTGACCAAAGAATACACCAGGAGAGCGGTGCAGTTGGGAAACAACTACGCGCTCAGCACCATTAATAACGAAAGTACCTCTTGGGGTCATGTAGGGAATGTTACCTAAGAACACATCCTGCACAATTGTCTGGAAATCCACATGCTCCTCATCATTACAGCTGAGACGCAGTTTCGCCTTCAACGGTACAGAGTAGGTAAGCCCACGTTCAATACACTCCTCAATGGTATAGCGCGGAGGGTCTACGAAATAATCAAGGAACTCCAGATTGAAGATATTGCGGGTATCCGTAATCGGGAAGTTCTCCTTAAATACTTTAAAAAGGCCTTCGTTATTTCGTTTGTCTGGTGTGGTTTCTAATTGGAAGAAATCCTTGAAAGATTGGATTTGGATAGCCAACAGATCCGGTGTCTCAGTAACTTGTTTGATCTTTCCAAAATTTACTCTTTCGCTTGTTTGGGCTTTTTTTAGAGACATATTCGAAGTTAGCAGTTATATGACTTGTAAGAATTAGGGAAATTAAGATTTCTTTACCAATATCCATCCTAATTTAAGATATGCCTTCTGCACATGGTCAAAGTCACCTTGGGTGATTTCCCCGTTTTGACTCTCTGAAAAAGACACTTTCCCAAAGGGAAGAAGGCCAAAAGTACCATGGGCACTTTTGACCTTTAAAAGATGTATACTAAGCAAAGAATTACTGAATTTCAACTTCAGCACCTGCTTCAGTCAGCTTAGCTTTCAGATCTTCTGCTTCTGCTTTGCTAACGCCTTCTTTCACAGATTTAGGAGCGCCGTCAACCAGTTCTTTCGCTTCTTTCAGACCCAGACCGGTCAGGTCTTTTACAACCTTAACAACGTTCAGTTTGGAAGCACCTGCAGATTTCAGAACTACGTTGAATGCAGTTTTTTCTTCAGCAGCAGCAGCTTCACCACCACCTGCAGCAACTACAACTGCAGCAGCAGCTGGTTCAATGCCGTACTCATTTTTCAGTACGTCTGCGAGTTCTTGTACTTCCTTAACAGTTAAACCTACTAATTGTTCGGCTAATGCTTTTACGTCTGCCATTTTTATAATGTTTTAATGTAATGTTTGTAATGTTTGTTAATTATATTGTGACTTGGAAGCCATTGTTATTGTGAAATTTTGATATTTGATTATTTAAATATTTAAATGACCAAATAACTAAATTCCAGATTATTCTGCAGCTGGAGCTTCTTCCACTGCTGCACCTTCTTTCTTGCCTTTTTCCAGCAAAGCAGCGATAACGCGTTTTGCAGGAGATTGCAACAGACCGATAACTTCGCCGATGAGCTCGTTTTTGGTCTTGATGTTGGTCAGGGCAGTCAGCTGGTTGTCGCCTACGAAGATTTCGTCAGCAACGAAAGCCGCTTTCAGAACTGGTTTTTCCAGTTTGGCGTTAGCTTTACGGAAACCGGAGATGATCAGAGCCGGCTCTTTCGGGCTGTCAGAGAACATCAGGGCAGTTACACCGTGCAGGGAATCATAGATACCAGCGTATTTTTCGTTGTCCAGAGATTCCAGTGCTTTGCGGATCAGGGTGTTTTTAGCCACCTTCATTTCCACATTCTTGTCGAAGCAAGTCTTCCTCAGGGCGCTAATTTGCGCTACCGTTAATGATTCGGTGTTGGTGATGTAGAAGTTGCTATATTGAGAGAACTTGCTTTTCAGCAGTTCGATCACTTCATTTTTTTGATCTTTATTCATATTTTACCGTTTGTAGCAAGCCCTTCCTTGCAGATAAGGCTACACACGCGTGATCAATTAGTTTTGAACAGATTTAGTGTCGATTGCAATACCAGGGCTCATTGTAGAAGCCATGGACAGACCTTTCAGGTAAGTGCCTTTTGCAGTAGCTGGTTTCAGCTTGATGATAGCGTTGATCAGCTCCTGAGAGTTCTGTTCAATTTTATCAGTTGCAAAAGATACACGGCCGATAGAAGCGTGGATGATACCAGCTTTATCTACCTTAAAGGTAATTTTACCACCTTTCACTTCGTTCACAGCAGCAGCTACGTCGTTGGTAACAGTACCGGTTTTCGGGTTTGGCATCAGGTTGCGGGGACCCAGGATTTTACCCAGTTTACCGATTTTAGGCATCACAGCAGGAGTAGCGATGATAACATCGATATCAGTCCAACCGGATTCAATCTTCTGGATAAACTCGTCCAAACCTACGAAATCAGCACCAGCTTCTTTAGCGGCAGCTTCTTTGTCAGGTGTGCAGAGCACTAAAACTTTCTTAGTCTTACCAGTACCGTGGGGAAGCGTTACGGAACCACGGATAGCCTGGTCTGCTTTCTTAGGATCAACGCCTAAGCGGATATGTAAATCGACAGAACTGTCGAATTTAGTACAGTTGATATCTTTTACTAAAGCAGATGCTTCTTTCAGCGAATACGCCTTGTTTTTATCAACTTTAGCCTGCGCTACTTTTCTCTTTT
This sequence comes from Chitinophaga fulva, assembly GCF_012927205.1. Taxonomy (GTDB): domain Bacteria; phylum Bacteroidota; class Bacteroidia; order Chitinophagales; family Chitinophagaceae; genus Chitinophaga; species Chitinophaga fulva. Next base: position 402,378 of record NZ_JABBGC010000004.1, on the reverse strand, counting down.
TAGTTGCCATTGTCAAAATGATTTAAAGTTCCTGCCTTAACAGGGTGAACCAATTAGTTTTCCCAGGGAGCTTTACCTTCTACAGTAATACCCATGCTACGAGCAGTACCAGCTACCATTTTCATAGCGCTGTTCAGAGTGAAGCAGTTCAGGTCAGGCATTTTATCCTGCGCAATAACTTCAACCTGTGCCCAGGTCACTTTACCCACCTTGTTACGGTTAGGCTCTTTAGAACCACCTTGCAATTTAGCAGCTTCCAGCAGCTGTACCGGTGCCGGAGGAGTCTTAATTACGAAGTCAAATGATTTGTCAGTGTAAACTGTCAGCAATACAGGCAATACTTTACCCATTTTATCCTGGGTGCGGGCATTGAACTGTTTGCAGAACTCCATGATGTTCACACCCTTGGAACCCAGTGCAGGACCAATCGGAGGTGCAGGGTTGGCCTGGCCGCCTTTTACCTGCAATTTCACGTACGTTGCGATCTCTTTTGCCATTACTATTGTATTTAATTTGGTTAAAACGCCCTCTGCTGTACAGAGAACTCCCAAAACTAAAAGGAACTGAAATAACCTTTTAAAGGGGATGCAAAGGTAAATAATAATATTAAAATGCCAAAAAGTATTTGAATTTGGGCATCCTTTTTGCTAACAGCAACCTTTTTTTTACAAATCCATTGCATTTCTACGAAAAATACCTTATTATCCAGGGAAGCGCAAAAGTACACCTAAAAGCTCACTTTATAAAACAAGGACTTCCGGAACATCTTCCCCGTCTTAATATATTTACCCACAAAAGCCTGCTCATCCGCTATACGGTGCTTCAGCTGCGTATTAGCCTCCAATACTTCCATTAACACCCGGCGGTTGCCCGGATCTGTTACGGACAACTTCCTCGCTTTCCGCTCTACATCGTCCGACTGCCGCGACATACCGTCCACCCAATCCCGGATTTCCTGGTCAGCCTTGGCCGGGGAGAACTGCTTGTTACGGAAGTTCACATAGTCGTTAAAGTCATTGGTCAACCGGTTATAGAGCCGGCTGCATTCATTGATCTGATCTGCCACCCGGTTCTGCTCCATAATATTGGCATTCTGCCGCTCAACGGTGAGCTGGTTGATCAGGAAAGTCAGTTCCGTGGAAATCAGCTGGTTGATCACTCCGAAACGTCCAATCCTCGCGGCCATATTCTCAGCTTTGGCCAGGGGTGACATCTTATTAAAAGCTGCCAGCGTATCCCGGAAGACAAATACCGGCTGGTCTGTTCCCCCACCCCATTTGCCGTCACGGATTTCATCATGTCGCAGCGGATATTCACAGAACTGGAACAGCGGGTCAAACGGCACATGCGTTTTCAGGTAATCATACGGCTCCACGAGGAAATGTTTCCAGTTGAGCCGGGGCGTGTATTTATTATTGTTCACCGAACCGGAGCCCCAGGTGGGATCGATCATCTTCCATTCATTGTCCAGTTGGACGGCCACCCAGGCGTGACTGGCATTGTCTGGTCTGCCGGCAGTAAGCGGATAACCGGTCACCAGCACCGCAGGAACGCCTGCACGGCGGGCCACGTCCATATACAGCGAGGCATATCCTTCACACACGGCTGTCCGTGTTTGCAGGGTTTTATTGATGGCATCCGTTGTATCCTTATAATAACCTGGCTGGAAGGTATTGACCACATCATAATTGATATGGGAAGCCACCCAGGCATACAGGGAGCGGAGGAGTGCTGTTTTGTTTTCGCTGTGAGATACCAGCCAGGCCGCCATGGTAGCGGGAGTGCCGGTTACTGAATCAGGGATCGAAGCATAGGTAATAGCGGGTACAGTGGCTACAGCAGGTTTCTTTTGCTGGGCTGAGGCAGACAGCAACAACAGGCAGCCGGCCACACCGCAAAGCAATTTTTTCATTTTTTGATATTTTGTTAACCGGGTTTAGGGATGATTGGATTTTAATGGACGCAAAGGTATTAAATAAAAAAGCGCCCCGGGTTCGGAGCGCTTTTTATAAAAATTATTTGATACAGTAACTATGCTAATTTTTCCACCTGCATGAAGTTCAGTTCCACAGGGGTGGCACGGCCAAAGATTTTCACGGTTACTTTCAGTTTCTTTTTGTCTTCGATCACTTCTTCGATCACGCCGTTAAAGTCGTTGAACGGACCGTCGATGATCTTGATGGTTTCGCCAACGATGAATGGTTCGCTCATGGTGAGACCCTGATCGCTCAGTTCATCTACTTTGCCCAACATTTTGTTGACTTCAGCTTTACGGAGTGCAATGGGTTTTTCCTTGCCCAGGAAGTGAATAACGCCAGACACGTTACGGATGGCCTGGATCACTTCGTCTGTCATTTTACCATCTATTGCTTCAATCATCACATAACCGGGGTAGAAGTTTTTTTCGCGCATTACTTTTTTACCAGCCTGCACTTTATATACTTTTTCCACCGGAAGAAACACCTGTGTGATAACGTTACCCCAATCAGATCGGCGCACTTCAATATCCAGGTACTCCTTCACTTTCTTTTCCTTGCCACTAACAACGCGGAGTACATACCACTTTGTTTCCTGCGCAGGAATATTGGTTGCATCCATTTATTTATTTTTTGAAAATTTCGTAATAGTGTGCCAACACAAAATTGGAAGCGGCGTCCATACCCCAAACCAGCGCTGTAACAAAGAGGGTTGCTATCAGCACGACCATGGTGGAGGACTGTAGTTCCTGCCAGGTAGGCCAGGATACTTTGTAGACCAACTCATGATAAGACTCCCGGAAGTAGTTTCTGATCTTATTCATTCTGTAAAGTTAACGATTTATGGTCAATTGATTAAAGCCTAAAAATGGTTGAATTGTTTATTTTTTAATAATAACAATTCAACCATTTAATTAACCTGCACGGGTACTAGGATTCGAACCCAGATCAAAGGTTTTGGAGACCCGTATGCTACCGTTGCACCATACCCGTGTGTAAAGCCATTAGCTTTGAGCTTTCAGCAGTCAGCAAATATAATAATAAATCCTGACATTTAATAGCCGAAGCTAATGGCTTTTAGTATTTTGGAAATACTTATTTGATAATTTCAGTAACCTGACCGGCACCTACTGTACGACCACCTTCGCGGATAGCGAATTTCAGACCTTTATCCATAGCGATAGGCTGGATCAGTTTTACAGTCAGTGTAACGTTATCACCAGGCATAACCATTTCAACACCTGCAGGCAGTTCAACTTCACCAGTTACGTCAGTTGTACGGAAGTAGAACTGAGGACGGTATTTGTTGAAGAATGGAGTGTGACGGCCACCTTCTTCTTTGCTCAGTACGTAAACTTCGCATTTGAATTCAGTGTGCGGAGTGATGGAACCTGGTTTGCAGATAACCATACCACGACGGATCTGGGTTTTCTCAATACCACGCAGCAGCAGACCAGCGTTGTCACCAGCTTCACCTTCGTCCAGGAGTTTTTTGAACATTTCAACACCTGTACAAGTAGATTTCAGTGGTTCTTCCTGCAGACCTACGATTTCAACGTTCTCACCAACTTTGATACGACCGCGTTCGATACGACCTGTAGCAACGGTACCACGACCTGTGATAGAGAATACGTCTTCTACGGACATCAGGAAGTCCTGATCAACCGGACGAGGAGGCAGCGGAATGTAAGTATCAACAGCATCCATCAGTTGCTCGATAGCGCCAATCCATTTAGCGTCGCCAGCGAGTGCACCGGTAGCAGATCCCTGAATAACAGGAGCGTTGTCACCGTCGAAGCCGTTGGAGCTTAACAGGTCACGGATCTCGATTTCTACCAGTTCCAGCAGTTCAGGATCGTCAACCAGGTCAACTTTGTTCATGAAAACTACGACACGAGGTACACCTACCTGGCGAGCCAGCAGGATGTGCTCTCTTGTTTGTGGCATAGGACCGTCTGTAGCGGCAACCACCAGGATAGCACCGTCCATCTGGGCAGCACCGGTGATCATGTTTTTCACATAGTCAGCGTGACCAGGGCAGTCAACGTGAGCATAGTGACGGTTAACTGTCTGATACTCTACGTGAGCTGTATTGATAGTGATACCTCTTTCTTTTTCTTCAGGAGCAGCATCGATCTCATCATAGCCTCTTTTCTCTGCCAGACCCTTGTTTGCCAAAATTGTGGTAATGGCAGCAGTCAAGGTAGTTTTACCGTGGTCCACGTGGCCGATGGTACCAATGTTTACGTGGGGTTTATCCCGCTTAAAGGTTTCTTTTGCCATTGTATTTTCTTTTTAGATGGTTTGTAAAGATTGTATTGATAGTTGTTTTAAAAAAACGGCTTTTTACAAACTTGTACCGCTGATGAGAATTGAACTCATGTCCTTCCCGATAAAATAAAAAAATGTGGGATGCTCTGCCATTGAGCTACAACGCTAAGTTTATTTCGGAGTGCAGAATTAACAAATTCGAATCCGAAATCCGAATTTTATGGAGTGTATTTAGTGGCGAAGTGATCTCACTGCGACCGCGATGCTTCTCTTCTAAAATTCAAAAGAGCTGTTGAAGAGAATTGAACTCTCGACCTCTTCCTTACCAAGGAAGTGCTCTACCCCTGAGCTACAACAGCTTGAAATTATATGCGAGCGGGAGACGAGGTTCGAACCCGCGACCTACAGCTTGGAAGGCTGTCGCTCTACCAACTGAGCTACTCCCGCATACTGGACAATTCAAAACAGCAAGGTAATAACGCTGACTGAACTCTCCTGAATAAATTAAAGAACATAAAAGGCTGTTGCATCACAGGCACCGGAAAAATTTTGCCAATCAACTTCGAGAATTGTTCTCACCTTCCACTCAACAACATTGTTCCGCCTCTGCTAGGCGCAAAAGCGGAACAAGCCGTTTTGGTGGGCAGGATAGGATTCGAACCTATGAAGTCGAAAGACAGCGGATTTACAGTCCGCCCCATTTGGCCGCTCTGGAACCTGCCCAAGTTTTGTCTTGATTTTGACATTTGGTTATTGTGCGTCATTAAAACATCCAATCCAAATTAAAATCTTTTGAGCCAGCAGAGGGATTCGAACCCCCGACCCACTGATTACAAATCAGTAGCTCTGGCCAACTGAGCTATGCTGGCATCTTTCAAAAAACATTCTTTCAAAAAAGTAACTCGTTGAAAGAGAGCGCAAAATTAAGCGATTTTTTCAAATCTCAAAATCTTTTTTTCAGTTTGTTACAAATATTTAAAAATTTATCTGTCTCCCTGAAAACGCCCTACCATAAAGAACTTTGCTACCTTTACCGACCCTCTTTTTGAATCGGGATGGCAAAGGTAGCAAAGAGATTAATATTTCCAAAATTATTTTAGAAAATTATTGAAATTTCTTTTCCTTTTGTCGTTTTACCTGGTTGACTAAGGAATCAAATGCAAGATCAAAGGACTCTTCAAAGGATTTAGATTCATGCTTTACAAAGAGGTCCTGGCGGGGAATTCGTACTCTTATTTCGGCAATTTTATCTTTAACCTGATGCGCTAAATTATCCAACTTTAAAAATACATCCACACTGACAATCCGGTCATAAAAAGTGTTCAGTTTCTGCAGTTTCTTATTCACGTGATCAATCAGTTTTGAATCAGCATCAAAATGCACAGTTTGAATTTGAACGTTCATAGCACTAATTTTTTAAATATTTAACAATCTAGGTTATAGTGTGTAAACTATGGTCATAGGCATTCTCTTAGTTGTGAAAGAACTTCTGTAATAAATATACTCACTTTTGTAATGCAATGCTGTTCTAATGCGTAATATTTTGTTAAAATGAAAAAATAATGCGTTAGGCCTTGGGGTGCGCCTGCTGATATACCTTCTTCAACTGCTCAATGGTAGTATGCGTGTAAATCTGCGTAGACGTAAGACTGGCGTGGCCTAACAGGTCCTTCACCGCCTTCAGGTCGGCCCCGTTATTGGTAAGATGCGTGGCGAAAGTATGTCGCAGTAAATGCGGGCTTTTTTTCTTGTAGGTAGTGATCTCATGTTCCGTCAGATATTTACGCACCATCAGGTACACATATTTGGGATACAATCGCTGACCGCTATGCGGATGCACCAGTAATACCCCCGGCTCAAACTCCTCCAGTTCACGCCGCTTCTGCTCCGTATAAGCAGCAATCTGCGCACACAGCCGGCTGCTGATGGGGATAATACGCTCCTTCCCTCCTTTACCCATCACCTTAATCGACAGGTTGCCCTTATCCACCCGGAACTCCTGTAAGGTGATCAGCTCAGACAAACGAATACCTGTCTGATAAAAGATCTCAAATATCAACCGGTGGGTTTCTCCTTCAAAATCGTCGGAAAAGATAAAGGGAGTGGTCACAGAAGCAGGACTACGATTGTCTTCCAGTGCCTTCATCCCTTTTTCATCGATAAATCCCGGCAGACGGCGGCTGATTTTGGGTGCCACCACTTTAGCCATCGGGGTTTGCTGCAGCAACTCCTGGCGTATACAGAATTTGAAAAAGGATTTCAGGGTGGAGATTTTGCGGTTCACGCTCTTGGCCGTCATGGCATCTTCCATAAGACCGGCCAACCAGCTGCGTACCATTACATGCGTAATGTCTCCTATGGTCACATGACCATAGGTAGCCATAGTATAATCAAAAAATTGAAGGAGATCGTTGCGATAAGCGATACAGGTGTGCTCTGAGTATCGCTTTTCGAGCTGAATGTAGGAGATGAATCGCTCGGCTAAGGAGTATAGTAGTTCGTTCAACGCAAAAAGATTGATGATTGTAAAGTTATTAAATAACCTTACAATCATCAAATATTTTGAGTTGGTAAGCCAGTGACGGCTACAACGGATTATGCTTCCAATTTACCACTGGCCAGCTGTTGTTTATAAACAGCTTTCAACACCTCTGTACGGCGTTTAACAGATGGTTTAGTAAAAGACTGGCGTGATCTGAGTTGCAGCAGAATACGTGCTTTCTCAAATTTCTTTTTATATTTTTTAAGCGCCTTGTCTATGTTTTCGCAATCTTTAGAATCAATGATCAACATAATTTTTGCCTCTTATTTTTTAGGAATGCAAAGATAACACAACATTTTATAAAAACAAAAACCAAACAGGTTTTGATTTTCTTTTTTTTCCGGTCTTTACAATACTGCCCCTAACTCCCGGGGAATGAATGTATTACAGTCCCCGTGAAAAAGTCATTCAGGAATGAAAAAGTATCGCCACCATATGCTCCCCGGCCCGCTTGGACGCAGGAAGTGAGCAAGAGGCGGAAACGCTCTTTATCATCAGGAGCAATCCACGGCGAGGCCTACCTCGTTTGTGGAGCAAACGGCAGCCTGCACCATATAGTTAGCCGTAATAACTGTATTAGTCCTTGATTTTCTTTTTCAGCAGGCTAACCTGGTCCTGGAGATGGCTGACCATATCGGCCAGATGGTTAACGCTCATGCGGCTCTGCTGGTTGGATTTGCTGATGACCGCATCCGACTGCCACAGTTCCAGTACATCTTCCATTTCCACCGGGTAAGGTTCAAACTGGGGGTTATCTGATACCAGCGTGATCCTGGACTTCGCACGGTTGCTTTTCAGCACCCTTTTGAAGACAATACCTTCGCGGGAAGTTACCACAACGTAGGTCTCATTGTTTTTAATTTCCTCCCATCCGTCTACTTTGTGACAAACGATCACAGAGCCGGAAGGAACGGGCAACATGGACTCCCCGGCAATTTCAAAAGCCCGGTAGTCGCCTGCGCCCAGCATGGGCAGGGTAAATGTATTCAGTTCCTCGATAAACTCGTCGTCATTATAACCGGCCAGGTAACCGGCAGCGGCTTTTACCGGCACAAACTGGATAGCCTGGCGGGCATTGCCCAGCTTCTGCTGACGGCGCTTTTCCAGGAAACTGTCTTTCTGGGAGCCCAGATCACGGCGAAGCAAATCATCGATGGAAACCCGGAACATGTCACTTACCTGTTCCAGTACTTCCGTACGAGGTTCCGCACGCTCTTCTTCATAAGCACCCAGCAAGGAACGCTTGATGCCCAGTTTGTCTGCAAACTCCTGTTGCGTCCAGCCTTTTTGCTTACGCAGATATTTTAAATTCTGGCATACTACGGACATAACCTAAATAATTTAGTACCTTGCTAACAAAATTAGCAAATAATTTTATAAAATCCCAAATATATTCAAGACGCTTCGCTTATTTTTGCCCGGTAAAATCAACTTGTTATGGTACATCTACACTCCATTTTGAGATGGGCAATCGTATTGGCTGGGCTTTGGGCAGTTATCCGCGCATTTAAAGGTGTTTCCGGAAGAACACCATTTACGGCAGCCGACAATAAAGCCGGACTGTTTTTTATGATCTTCTGTGATATTCAGCTCCTGATAGGACTGCTGTTATATTTTGTATTTAGTGAAAAAGCAAAAGCCGGACTGGCTGACATGGGCGCTGCCATGAAAAATCCCGCGCTCCGTTTTTTCACAGTGGAACATACCCTGATGGCTGTGATTGCCATTGCTTTGGTGCACATCGGCAAATCCAAAGTTAAAAAAGCAACCTCTGATGCCCAGAAACACAAACTGGCCCTTATATTCTACGGGATCGCATTTCTCCTGATACTGGCCCTTATCCCCTGGCCTTTCCGTCAGGCACTGGGTGCAGCCTGGTACTAAGCACAAACGTATTGTAAAGAAAAATGGCGGTCAGGTGACCGCCATTTTCTTTTGTTATTGATTGACCACTATGAATAACCTTATCCTTTGTCCTTGTTGTATAACCGGAACGAATAAATGTATGGCAACGCTGCCAGCACAATAGCCGCAAAAAAGATCAGGAACACCCCGGTAACAAGCGACAGGAAAAAACCTGCTATCATCATCACTACTCCGGCGCTCACCCAAAGGGTCCCGGCCATACGGTGAGTTTCCCTCCAGATCTCCTTGTTCTGTAACGTCCAGGGCGTACGAACGCCCACATAGTGATTGGGTTCCAGCTGCAACTTCCACAAATATAGGCCTATCGCAGCAATCAACAAACCTACTCCCACAAAAGCCCAGCTTGCCATCGCAAAAGGCCGTGCCTGGCTCACCATAAAAATAATGATACAGGTAAACAACGCCAGATAAGTATGTATGATGAAACGGATACGGTAAAACTCACGCTGCTCCACGTTTGCCACCGCCTGGCTGTCTTCCTCTGTCTTCGGAATAAAACGGAACAACGCATAAATCAATGCATTGGTCACAAACAGGAAAATCATTAGCAACAGAAAAGCAGTTCTGCCTTCAGCCAGTTCAGATACGCTCTGGTCGGTTGGAATTGTTGCAGGAAGAGTGTTCCAGATGATGGCCAGATAAGCCATGGGCAAGAGTAACAAAGCCAGGATAAATATTTCCTTTGAAGCTTTGGTCTGTTTCATGGGATGATGGTTTAAAGATGAACATTCACGCTTTTCTTATTCCTTCATTTCCATTCTCTTATATACTACAGATGGCCCCTCGGATATGTTGTATCAAAGTTAGGAAAATTGAAAGTGGGGATAAAATTTGAATAAATAAATACTAATAATTTTAGCAAAACTAAATTATTTAGTACCTTTACAATAAATCGAGTGATTACGGCTGGCAGGCCCTGCTGATCACTATCCGTGCCGACCCTTCGCCCGGCCTGCCATCCGCTTATCGCTTGCAGATTTGGAGATGGATAGTATCCCCCCGGGGAGAGCAATGGTATTGCCGATTGGAACAATGATGATGTTTCTGGTTGCGGACAATAATGACATTCCGATTGAGGAGGATAACAGTAGTTCCGATATTCCGAACGGGAACTCATTCCTAAACAGGGAAGCATGATTACATTACAACAGCGAGCTATCGCACATTTTGACCTGGATTGTTTTTTTGTATCAGTGGAATGTCTGCATGACAGTCAACTGAAAGGCAAGCCCCTGCTGATAGGCGGCAGTAGTGACCGCGCCGTGGTAGCTGCCTGCAGTTATGAGGCGCGCCGCTATGGCATCCACTCCGCAATGCCTATGAAAACTGCCCTGCGCCTGTGCCCACACGCCATTGTCCGCAGCGGCGACATGGACCGTTACAGTGAAAAATCCCGCGAAGTGACCAGCATCATCGCGGACAAAGCACCCCTGTATGAAAAATCTTCGATCGATGAATTTTATCTCGACCTCTCCGGCATGGATAAATTCTTCGGCTCCCTCAAATGGACCACAGAACTGCGGAAAGCCATTATCAAAGAATCCGGGCTGCCCATCTCCTTTGGGCTCGCATCCAACAAACTCGTATCCAAAGTAGCCACTGACGAAGCCAAACCCAACGGTCAACTGGAAATACCCTTCGGGGACGAAAAAAATTTCCTAGCCCCGATGCCTATCGAAAAAATACCGATGGTAGGCCGGGAAACCGCCGCACAGCTCCGGCGCCGCGGCGTGGAAACAGTGAAAATACTCAGCGAAGTCCCCCCTTCCCTGCTGGAAGCGTGGATGGGGAAAAATGGCATCTCACTCTGGAGAAAAGCCAACGGCATCGACGATTCCCCGGTAGTGCCCTACTATGAACAAAAATCCATTTCCACAGAAAGCACCTTCCCCGCAGATACCATCGACATGGAATTTCTGCACGCGGAACTGGTACGCATGACAGAGAAAATTGCCTTCGAATTACGGCAGCAGAATAAGCTCACCGGTTGCGTGACTGTCAAAATCCGGTATTCCGATTTTGAAACTGTCACCAAACAAATGACCATCCCCTACAGCTGCTCTGATCATGTGCTGTTGGAAAAAGTGAAGGACCTGTTTAAAAAACTATATGACCGTCGTCTGCTGGTACGCCTTATCGGTGTGCGTTTCAGCCACCTGGTACAGGGCAACTATCAGATCAACCTCTTCGATGACAGCCAGGAAATGATCTCACTCTACCAGGCTATCGACAATATCAAAAACCGCTTCGGCTGGGATATGCTGCTGAAAGGCACCAACGTGGTGCCGCCGGATAAAAAGAACATCCCGGCACTGAAAAAAGATATCATGCCGTACTATAAAGGATAACATGTACCTGAATTGCAAAACATTCTTCAGCCTCCGCTATGGCACCATGCCCGCTGAAATGCTGGTCAAAAAAGCCGCGCAACTGGGCATCACCACGTTGGGCCTCACTAATATCAACATTACCTCTGATGCCTGGGAATTTGTGGACCTTTGCCGCAAACACCTGATCAAACCAATACTGGGCGTGGAATGCCGCAATGAGTCAACATTCAACTACCTGCTGCTTGCCCGCGACCAGGAAGGCTGGTATCATATCAACCGCTTTCTCTCCGATCACCTGCGCCGGGAAATATCTTTCCCCGACCGCGCCCCTGCCCTTCCCGGCACCTGGGCCATCTACAACTGGGGGACAGTTCCGCCAGCTCAACTGTTGCCGCACGAACTGCTGGGCGTTAACCCACGTGATCTCAACAAACTCTTCCGGGTTGACACCTTCAGCATTCGCGACCAGCTGGTGATCATGCATCCTGTCACTTTCCAGGATAATGATCACTATGAACTGCACCGCGTATTACGTGCCATCGATCAGAACATCCTGATCTCCCAACTGGAACCACACACCACCGGCACTATCAACGACCAGTTTATACATCCCGCCAAAATGGTGGAACACTTTGAACAATACCCGCATATTGTGGCCAATACGCTCCGCGTGCTTGAAACATGTGAGGTGGAGATGGAGCTGCAAACACCCCGCAACCGGCAATCATTTCTGGGCAGCGTGGAAGAAGACCGTCAGTTATTGCGGCAACTGGCTTATCAAGGCATGGAATACCGCTATGGGAAAGACCACGCTGAAGCCACACGGCGTATTGAAAAAGAGCTGAACATCATTGCTCAACAGGAATTTGAAGCTTACTTCCTGATTACCTGGGATATCATCCGTTATGCACAGGAAAGACAGTTTTTCTATGTAGGACGCGGCAGCGGCGCCAATTCTATCGTGGCATACTGTCTCAAAATCACAGATGTGGACCCCATAGAACTGAATCTCTTCTTTGAACGCTTCCTCAACCCCTATCGCACTTCACCACCGGATTTTGATATCGATTTCTCCTGGCGTGACCGTGACGCCATCATCCGGTATGTGTTTGATAAATATGGCGACACTCACACTGCACTGCTGGGGACTGTCACCACCTTTCAAACCAACGCTATCATCCGGGAAATGGGCAAAGTGTATGGTCTCCCTAAAAAAGAAATCGATCAGATACTGGAAAATGGTTTCAACGTACAACTGAATGAAGATCATATCCAGCGCAAGATCCAGCATTTCAGCCGGCTGATGGACCAGGAAAGATCTTTCCCCAATCATCTCAGCATCCATGCCGGCGGTATCCTCATCAGCGATGCGCCCATTCATCAGTATTGCACTACCTACCTGCCACCGAAAGGGTTCAGCACCGCTCAGCTGGACATGTTGCAGGCGGAACGCATCGGCCTCTATAAATTTGATATTCTCAGTCAACGCGGCCTCGGACATATCCGCGACACCATCGATATTGTCCGTAAAAACAAACAGGTGGATATCGATATCCACAATGTCAAAGCATTTACGGTGGATGAAAAAGTGAAGGAAAACCTGAGGAAAGTCAACACCATCGGTTGTTTTTATATAGAATCCCCTGGCATGCGGCAACTGCTGCAAAAACTACAGTGCGATAACTATCTCACCCTGGTGGCGGCCAGCTCTATTATCCGGCCGGGCGTGGCCCAATCCGGCATGATGAAACAATATATCCACAGTTACCGCAATCCCGCCAGTGTCACTTATCTGCACCCTGTCATCGAAGAATTGCTCAGCGATACATTTGGTATCATGGTATATCAGGAAGATGTGATCAAAGTAGCACACACATACGCCAATATGGAACTAGCTGATGCAGACTCGCTGCGGCGGGCCATGGCAGGGAAATACAGAGGAACAAAAGACTTTGAAAAAATACAGGAACGTTTTTTTGCCAACTGCGCACAATTGGGACGTCCTTATGAAGTATCCGTGGAAGTATGGCGGCAGATCGCCAGTTTTGCCAATTTCTCTTTTTCCAAAGCCCACTCCGCCAGCTTCGCCGTGGAGAGTTACCAAAGCCTTTACCTGAAAACTTATTTCCCCGCAGAGTTTATGGTTGCCGTGATCAATAACTTCGGCGGCTTCTACAACCGCGAACTATATTTCCGTGAACTGAAAAAAACCGGGGTCAACATTCATCCGCCCTGCATCAACAACAGCGACTATCCTACCAATATCAAAGGACAGGAGGTGTATGTGGGACTTATCCATGTGGAAGGGCTTGAACAGGCCCTCGCTGAGAGAATACTGGAAGAGCGCCGGCAATGTGGGCCTTACCTGCATCTGGAAGATTTCTGTAACCGTATTTCCCCCGGTGCGGAGCAGCTGGAATTATTAATCCGCATTGGCTGTTTTCAGTTTACCGGTCAGACTAAAAAACAACTGTTGTGGAAAAGCAGTTTGTTGGTCCGGCAGCAAAACACAGCAGGCATCCACAACCTGTCACTGTTCAAGCCGGCCACCGTCAATTGCGAATTACCGGAGCTGGCCTACCACCAACACGAAGATGCCTTCGACGAAATAGACCTGCTGGGTTTTCCGCTGGCATCTCCATTTGAAGTGCTCAACCATGATCAGTCTGCATATATCCCTGCCCGTGATTTTCACCGGTACATCAACCAACCGATAACTACACTGGGATATCTGGTCACCACCAAACCAATGCGTACCGCTAAAGGCGACCCAATGTGTTTTGGCACATTTCTGGACCGCGAAGGACAGTTTATTGATACCGTCCATTTTCCCGACAGCCTCCGTCAATATCCTTTCCAGAAGGGTGGTTTTTATATTTTAAAAGGGAAAGCGATCTCCGAGTATAATGTTATCACACTGGAAATCAGCCAGATGAAAAAAATCGGGTACTTCGAGGATAAAAAACTCTGATGGAGAAAATCTTGCTAAAGCGTTGAAGAAATCAAAATCCGACAATTTGTTGTATTTTTGTGTCAAATGTCGGGACATATGAAACACGCAAGAAAATACCAGGTGCAGGAAAACACCCTGATGATTGTGGAAAACCCGGGCGCCGCGTACATCCCGGGTAGTGGATACTATGATTTCATAGAACTCTCCCGTAGTGGTGTATTAAAAAGAGCGCTGTTAAACCTGAGCCGTCAGCTCTCTTTTTCACTGACAGAGCTGGCGCAGGTGCTGCATATCTCAGAAAGGACGCTGCAGCGTTATGCGGACGACGCCAAACTTGGCGCCGATACCTCTGAACGGGCTATTCTCCTCTCCCAGCTTTACCAGCGGGGCACAGAAGTTTTCGGCAATCTGGAAAACTTCAAGGAGTGGATGCGCACGCCGCTTCCAACCTTTAACTATCAACTTCCTATTTCCCTGTTAGATACTACTTTCGGCTTCCAACTGATTGAAGACGAACTGGGACGTATTGAACACGGGATATTCGCATAGCTCATGGATGTTTACAGAATCAGTAAATGTGCCTACATCAATGACCTGACAGGCACCGGGTCCCGCTTGTACGGAGGCCGGTGGAACAGTCCGGGCCATTCCATCGTTTATACGGCCGGCAGCAGGGCGCTGTCTGCGCTGGAAGTACTGGTGCACATTCCCTTAAAAAATATTATCCAGGACTTTTGTATCGCCACTATCCATATCCCCGATGATATTGCGATTAAAGTCCTCACAAAAAAGGACCTTCCCTCCGGCTGGCAATCGCTGGCGCCGTTTCCTGCTCTTCAGACCATCGGCGATGAATGGGTGGATACCGCTCGCTATGCGGTACTCAGAATTCCTTCTGTTGTGATTGCCGAAGAAAATAACTATCTCATCAACCCGCAGCACCCGGATGCTGCCCGTGTCACGATTACAGATACCCAGCCGTTTGTGTTTGACCAGCGGCTCAGAAAAGTATAAATGAAAGAGGGCGTACCGGTTGGTACGCCCTCTTTCATTTATATGCTTAGAAATTTACTCTAAACCGAACAGTCCTTTATTCAGCACCTGCAGTGTTTTTTCCTTGAACTGGCCGTTCACCAGGATGGAAATGTTATGTCTGCTGCCACCATAAGAGATCATGCGCAAAGGAATACCTTCTATAGCATCAAACAGTTTGGTGATGATAGAAGGTGTGGCGGCCACCTCATTACCAACGATGGAAACGATGGTCTGATGATGGTCCAGCTCCACAGTACCAAACGGCTGCAGCTCTTTCAGGATCTGGTCCAGGTGTGTTTCGCTGTCGATAGTCAGTGATACGGCCACTTCAGAAGTGGTGATCATATCAATCGGTGTGCGGTATTTCTCAAATACTTCGAATATTTTCCGGAGGAAGCCATAAGCCAGCAACATGCGGCTGGACTTGATCTTGATGGCGATGATGCCGTCTTTTGCTGCGATAGCTTTAGCACCGTTACCATTAGGCATTTCAGTGATAATAGTGCCTTTGGCTTCGGGCTGCATGGTATTGAGCAGTTTTACCGGGATATTAAAATGCTGCGCAGGCCAGATAGACGCCGGGTGCAGAATTTTAGCGCCGAAGTAAGCCAGCTCGGCAGCTTCATCGAAGGACAGTTGATCGATCGGGAAGGTTTTTTTCACCACACGCGGATCGTTATTGTGCATGCCGTCGATATCTGTCCAGATCTGGATTTCTTCCGCCTGGATAGCAGCACCGATCAGGGAAGCGGAATAGTCGCTGCCACCACGTTTCAGGTTGTCTACTTCTCCTTTGGCATTACGGCAGATGTATCCCTGTGTGATGAATAACTTCTGTCCTTTATGCTGATTGATCAGGTTACCCAGTTTGATTTTGATTTTAGGGATTTCCGGTTCCTCGTATTCATCGATGCTCATGAAATCCAGTGCTGGCAGCAACACAGCGGGAACGCCGGCTTCTTCCAGGGATACGCAGAACAGGCGGGTTGACAACAGCTCACCCTGTGCGAGGATATCTTTATTCAACGCTTCATTGAAAGAGATCTTCAGGATGATGTTCAGAAATTCAAAGTGTTCATCAATGATAGCTTTAGCGCTGGCACGACCAGCCTCCTGTTTCACCAGTTCATCGCAAAAGGTCCTGTAATGGCTTTCCAGCTTATCTATCTGCTGCTTCGCCTGTGCTTTTTTGCCTTCCGACAATGACTGGCTGATCTCCACGAGTGCGTTCGTGGTGCCTGACAGGGCAGACAGTACCACAATTTTCTGATCATTATCTGCTGTGATCAGTTGCGCTACTGAATGCATGCGCTCTGGTTTTCCCACGGAGGTTCCACCAAATTTTAACACTTTCATCTGAATATAATTGTTTTTGCCTGTTACCGGGAAAGCAGTCTGCTAGCCCATTTCCGGCTGTTTATATGAATGATAGAAATTTAAAAATTCAAATTAAATTTAGCAGCTACCTCCTGCATATCTTTCACCACCGGCTCCAGCACGGGTATTCCGTTTTCCAGGCGGTGATGGTGCATTTCTCTTTCCGGATCACCGGGTATGAGCACCTGTTTACCTTCCACCGGCACTGCGGCCCTGAAGCGGCTGATCCAAGTGTCCATATGGGATTTGAATTCATCTGCCGGACGGAACGCATCTACGCGCATGGCACCAAAGAAGTGTCCCAGCCCTTCACCCACCGGATCGGGAGCCAGCGGCAGGAAGCTCACAAAAGGAGGCGCCCATGGTCCATAATTGGCTCCGGAAAGGACGGCCGAAAATATATCAACTATTGCTCCCAAACAATACCCTTTGTGACTTCCATGGTCACGGTCGCCGCCTAGTGGCAGCAAAGCCCCGCCATCTTTGAGTTCATGCGGGTTGGTGCTGGGGTTGCCGTCTTTATCCTGAATCCAGCCATAGGGGGCTTCCTGGTTTTTGCGTTGCAGGATTTCCAATTTACCATTGGCCGCAGTAGTAGTGGCGAAGTCCGCCACAAACGGCGGCTGTTCTTTTGCCGGGATGGCCACCGCGATGGGATTGGTGCCCAGCATTCTTTCCTTCGCGAAAGTAGGCGCCACTAACGGACTGGCATTGGTCATCGCCATTCCGATCATATCGTGGTCCAGCGCTTTCATCGCATGGTAGCCGGCGATACCGAAGTGGTTGGAGTTTTTAACGCTTACCCAACCGGTACCAGCGACAGCAGCCTTTTGTATGGCCACTTCCATGGCAAAAGGCGCTACAACCAGGCCCAGGCCTGCATCTCCATCCACCACAGCAGTGCTGGGTGTTTCGTGTACAATACGGATGTTCGGACGGGCATTAATTCTCTTGGCTTCCCACAAACGCACATAGCCGGACAACCGGGCTATACCGTGAGAATCTATTCCACGCAGATCGGCTGCTACCAGTACTTCACTGGCCAGCATGGCATGATCATGAGAACAACCCATACGAATAAAAACTTCGCGGGTGAACTCCGTCAGATGATGATAAGAATAAATATGTTCCATGGTATAATCAGGCTTGAGCAGTGGGACCACCAAAATTCATGGGTACAGAAACCGGTTCCTGGTCCTGGATAGTGCCGTGAACAGATTCATATTTTTTGACATTATCCTGTAAGGCCTTCATGAAACGTTTGGCATGCTGGGGCGTGAGAATGATGCGTGACTTGACTTTTGCTTTCGGCAGGCCGGGCATCACATTGACAAAATCCACTACAAATTCGGCATTGGAATGGGTGATTATAGCGAGGTTGGCATATTGCCCTTCTGCAATCTCTTCATTTAACTCGATGTTAAGCTGATTCTGCTCTTCGTGCTGATTTTCCATATCTGTATGATTTAGCCCTACAAAAATAGAAAAAGAGGGCTCAATGAGCCCTCTTTTTTTATGGAAAGCGGTTAAACAGCTTTTTTTACTGGTCCCACCACATTTTGGTAGTGAGTGAAATACCGGTGGGCACATTGCTGCTATTGTAGGAAAGCTCAGACTGCGGGTATGGATAACGTCTAGGAATTTCCTTACCGGCGTTTTTGGATGTCAGCACCGGAAAGCCCGTGCGGCGCCAGTCGGTGAAGTTCTCAGCCTGCAGGTACATCGCATAGTATTTCTGTGTCATGATGAGCTTCAGCTTATCAGTAGCACTGGCAGCCGGATCATACTTCACTTCCGGTTTGGCCAGATAACCTGTTGGGTCAGCTTTTACCGAGAGGAAGGAACCGAGTACCGCTGCTTCGTAGTGAGACTGTGCGTCAGCATCATGTCCGAGACGTGCGTGTGCTTCTGCCAGGATAAAGTCCAGCTCATAAGCAGTTATCAGGAACACAGGGGAAGTTTTGGAATCGTAGGCGCCGCCAAGGTAAGGCCCTACCCTGTTATCCCCGATCGCCTTCATCTGATTGATCATAAAGGACTGATCATAAGTGATGTAACCCGGACGTTGTGCATTGAACTGCTGTACCGGGTTAGCTCTGGTAGGATCATTCAGGAAAGCGACAGCTGCTTCTTCACCCGCTGAAATAATACCACCGGCTGCATTGGAAGCGTCGATTACCTTCTGTGCATAACCAGCCGGATCTTTTTTAGTCAGGTGGATCAGCATTCGCATCCGGTAAGAATTAGCAAATTTGATCCAGAGCGCAGGATCACCACCATAAAGCACATCGTTGCCACCGGGCACCGGTCCCAGCTGTGGCTGGTTCAGATCAGCGATAGCTGCGGTGAGCAACCCATCGATGGTTTTATAGATGTCTTCCTGTTTATCATATTTAGGTTTGAATTTGAAATCCAATCCCTGAAAAGCATCACTGTAAGGCACATCTCCCCAGAGGTCTGTACTGGAGCCCAATACATAGGCGGTCAGTATTTTGCTGGCGCCACTGTAGAAATACCATTTTTTGGGTTCTGACATTTTACGCAGTTCCGCCAGGTTATTGAGCGTACCCTGATAAAGGTTGCTCCAGCAGTTAGTCAGGTTGTCTGCCACAATCTGGTACAACTGATAGTTCTTGAACTGCTGGCTGGTACCATCCACCTGGTTGGTGAGCAAACTGGAAGTGAGCGCCACGTCTGCACCACCCAGCGTATAGCCAGCCATTACTTCTGCACCTGTAAGGATCGCTGCAGGCGGAGCATCTACGGGTCTGTCCTGATCCGTGTTCACATCCAGGTACTTTTTACAACCGCTACCCAACGCAAGCAGGGCTGCGAAACCAGCAGTGACAAGTGTTTTATTGAGAATAGTCATAACTTCTGTTTTTCGATTTTTCAATTAGAACTCAAATTTTGCACTGAAGCCGTAGGTTTTAGAGCCCGGGTTGTTGAAGTAATCAAATCCTTGTGCTTCCTGTGTACCAAAGAGGCTTGTTTCCGGATCTACACCAGTGTATTTGGTATGCAGCCAAAGATTTCTTCCAATAGCCGTCAGCGTTACAGCATTAAACCATGGTTTTTGTTTTTTGAAAACTTTGGAACCTACCAGTCTGTAGCCGATGGATACTTCACGCAGCCTTACCCAGCTGGCATCCTGGATGAATGGTTCATTTACCACAAATCCGCTGCCTACGCCGCTGTAATAGTCTGCATTAAGATCAGCTTTGATATCGTTTCTTTCTCCTTTGGTCACCAGATTGTTGCTGCCGTCCAGATGACCTTTTACACCATCAAATGTGGTTTGGGAGCCTCTGGCCAGTGTGTTGGCGCTAGTACCAAAGTTGGTCATGGCGCCCCAGGTACCATTCCACATGCTCTGGCCTTGTTTGGTTTCAATCAGGAAACTGAGGATGATGCCTTTGAAATTGAACATATTCCCTACAGAGCCGGACCATTTGGGGTTTACATCACCCAGGTATTGTAACGGATCATATACGATCGGGTAGCCATAAGAACCATCGCCGGGCGTACCCTGGTCGTTGATCACCAGTCGTCCCTGTGTATCTTTCAGATAGCCGGTACCGTAGAGGGAGCCATATTGTTTACCTACGATAGCAGAAACGAAAATACCGGTGAAACCGTTGAAGTCGAAGCGGTCAATACCTTCCGCCAGCGCCAGTACTTTGTTTCTGTTCTGGGCATAGTTGAAGGTGAGTGTCCAGTCCAGATTTTTACTGCGAATCGGTGTGATGCCCAGTGTTAACTCATGACCATGGTTCTCCATAGAGGCGGCGTTCAGGAAAGCTGATCCATAACCACTGCTGGGTGCAATACTCACCTGATTTAACAGACCTTTACTCTTACCTTTATAGTAGGTATAATCAAGGGTTACGCGGTTGTCAAAGAAGCGTAATTCTGCACCGGTTTCAAATTGATTGGTTTTTTCCGCAGTCAGGTTGGGATTACCCAGTGTACCGCTCTTGGAGTATCCCACCAAACCGTTATAGGGGAAAACGACACCGTTGGTCCATCCATCGCCGGGGGCAGTACGTGCGTAATACGTTTGCAGGCTGTATGGATTGAGGCCACGGCCTACGCTGGAAAAGGCTACACGCACTTTACCGAAAGACAATACATCGCTCTTTATATTCAACCCTTCGGTAAATACATAGCCGAGGCTACCGGAAGGATAAAAGAAGAACTGGTTCTTCACCGGCAATGTGCTGTTACCTTCATAGCGACCAGTCAACTCCAGGAACAGATAGTTATTGAACGCCACGTTAGCTTTACCATAGAAAGCAACCCTACGTTGTTGGGAATTAGTGATAGACAAAGTATTGCTACCGGTATTGGTAACGCCCTGGAAGTCGTTACCACTCAGTCCATCACCCTGTGTATGCAGGTATTTGGTTTTATAATCATACACGTTTTGACCCACCAGGAAGGAGTAGTCAAACTTGCCGGTTTTTTTTGTGAACGTTGCAAACAGGTCATTATTGATCACCAAAGTGCTCAACTGATCTTCGAAGTACTGTCCGTCGGGGAAACCACCGGAGCCTTTGGAATAAATCTGTTTACGATTATCAAGAGAATAATCACCACCGAATCTTTCAGTAATGCTCAGCCATTCAAAAGGTTTGTAGACACCACCCACAGTACCGAAGAAACGTTGCACGTTATCTTTAAAGGGGTTCATATTCACCGTCCAGTAAGGGTTGTCATAAATACCTCTACCGCGGTAGCTGCGCTGGTCGCCACTGTTATCACCGAGGAGATAAGCAGAAGGGTCAGTAGGATCACTGGCGCCATTGGAGTTATCGAAAGTAGGTGTTGTTCTTAGAAGGCCCAGCATGATACCGCTCAGGTTACTACCTTGCTGAGCACGACGTCCGCCGGAGTTCACGTAATTCAGGTTGCTGAATACGCTGAATTTATCAGAGAATTTATAATCTGTAGAGAAAGCGATGGTGTTCTTTTTAAAATCAGTGAGCGGGATCATACCCTTCTGATTGTAGATGGAAGCAGACACGCGGTAAGTCAGGTTAGGTGTACCACCACTGATAGCCAGGTTATTCTGTGTACCTACGCCAGTCCGGAAAAACTGGTAGGGGTCGTAGGCGATAGCTGGTTTACCGCCGGGGTTCTGGCTTTTGCCAACCAACATACCGTTTTTATCCCACAGATATGGTTTGCCGTCAAACACCAGCGTATCGATAGCCGGCCCGAATGAATAAGCTTTAGGGCCGCCGTCATCGCCGGGATGAGAGAGGTCACCATAACCCTGTGCATATTTATTTTGTCTGTCCGGCAACTGGCTTACCTTGTCGAAGTTGACAGTAATACCATAGGAGATATTAAAAGATCTGCCATCGGGATTTCTTTTTCCTTTTTTGGTGGTGATGATCACAGCACCGTTGGATGCCATGCTACCGTACAATGCTGCGGCAGCCGGCCCTTTCAGCATGGTGATATTTTCCACGTCATCAGGGTTGATGTCCACCATTCTGTTGGACTGCAGTACACCGCCGGTACCTCCGCCATCGCTGGAGGTATTTGTTTCTGTATTGTCCACCGGTAAACCATCAATTACAAATAATGGCTGGTTGCTACCCATGATGGTGGTAGCACCGCGGAGCTGTACTCTTACCGGGGCGCCAGGTGTACCGGAGGCGGTCACAATGCTGGCCCCGGCTACTTTACCGGAAAGGGCACTAAGAGGGTTGGAAGGAGCTGTTCTGACTAATTCTTCACCTTTAACATCTTGCGCAGCGTAGCCAAGGGCTTTTTTCTCCTGGCGTATACCCAGCGCCGTTACTACTACTTCCTGCAATGCTTTGGTATCTACCGGCAGGATGATATTGAGGCTGGGATTATCTCCTACAATCACCTCGCGGGTGAGGAAGCCAACGCTTCTCACCACTAAAACTGCCTTAGCATCTTTTACGGTGAGGTGGAAATTTCCCTGTTTGTCGGTAGTAGTACCGGTGGTCGTGCCTTTAATTTGTATGGTAGCCATGAGTACCGGGCTTCCGTCACTGCCCTTTACTGTACCTGACACCTGCCGCTCCTGGGCATAGGTCAGGCTAACAATTGCCATAGGCATGGCAAAAAGGAGTAAAACCTTTTTCATAAAAAGATTCAAATTTTGGTTGAAAAAGAAAGTGGACACGCGTCCAGCATATATCGTTGTCGTAAACCTGGTATATACAATACAATTGTACACACCGCTATCGGCATAACTAATTTCTAATCAGGCTTTGATTTAACTTATGGTAGACAGCAAAAACCATTTCTATAATCGCATATAGTCACAAGCAAACGAGCAAACAAGCAAATAAGATAGCAAGTTGGAATAGCCATTGCTAAAGAAGGGCACAGCTTTTCTCAAAAGCGGCTCATTGATAGTTTAGTTTTTTAGGATTTAGATTTTGGTTGAACATCCCCAAGTTATAAAAAAAAACCTTTCTAGCTCCTTTGTAGTTAACATTTTTTTAACAGCAAAGACCCCAAAGTATATAATCAACTAATAATCACACATTTAGAATAATAAAATTTAAAATCAATTTAGGAGGTATTTACCATGATCGAAGCAGTTGCAACTGAAAAAAGGTTTTTCTGTCTCCCGGAATCATTTCCTGCCCCGTACCAATGGTTTGTTGCCCGGAATATAGCACCTGATGCATCCGTATCCAGCAAGACAAATGACGGCTTATTTTCCACTTTGCATTCAGATAGTACTGCCAACCATCTCCATACAACATGGATACTGCATTGTCATATAGCACGCTGCGTTCGTAAGCGTATATCCGTGTGTTATAGTCTGCCGTTCCGAAACGGGCAAGTCTTGCATTGAGTACCAGTGGGCATGCACGCGGATGCCATGCTGCTTCCAGATACGCCATCCATCCTGTTTTCCTGCCGGTATCCGCTGCATAACTGCTGTACTCCCCTCTCGCGCGGAACTGCCAGCTGCGGCTATATGTCCATTCGCCTTGTAAACGTATGTGCGTTGACGTTACATCCTTCAATACGTTCAGTGCATTGCCCGGGACCTTCCTGTTTTCTGCATGGGTAGCATTAGTGATCCGCAGCGACAGCCGTTTGCGTTTATTCGGCGTGTATACCGCCTGCATTGAAAAATCATGTCCGCCGGATGGCGCATCCGCACGGTATTTCAGCCAGGGGAAACGAAAGAAATCCACATATCCCTCTATCTTCCAGCGGTTGCTGAGCAACATACTGACACCAGTATACCATCCCTGTTCATTCACCGTCCGGGAACCATCTCCGAAGCTGCTGGTATAAAAAGACTGGTAAGCCTTATCATAATAACGATAGACCATCGCTACATCCACCATAGGCGCCACGCTGGCCAGTGCGCCTTGCACGATGGCAGGTTTACCGTTGTCGCTGGCAGCCACCTCACCAAACAGATGGACATTTTTCCAGTACGCCGCATAATCCACACTGGCGCCGGTTAATTGTGCACCGGTGAAATCAAACTGGCTATAAGGCTTCAACTCTCTTTGCAGCGCGGGATCGAGGCGATGACTGACCACATTGGCGCCCAGCTGCCAGCGATGGCGCTGATAACGGATACAACCACCACCGCTCCACTGCTGCACGGCACCTTTGCGGGACAGCTCCGCCAGCGTACGATGATAACCGCTACGTTGCAAGGCAGTCGCACTCGCTTCTTCCTGATCATTAGCAGGTGCCAGTGTACCATCCAGCCGGCGCAGCGACACGAAGGCTGTCGCCTGCCATGCCCGTTGCTCCCACGTAGCAGCCGCTCCCCGGAAGAAATTATTTTCTCCGGCAGAAGTATGTGGCCGTAACACGTCACCTTCCCGCTTTATCTGCATGGCAGCCGCACCTTTACCATAGGCATGCGCCTGCCACTGCAACAACCCCTGTCCCAGGTTCACTGTGTAATCTCCCAGGGCGACGGTCTTCAGCCATCCTGCGTTACGGACAAACAGGTGCGCGCTGTAATAGTCGAAACCATATTGCTTCGGAAACCCGACCCATGGCTCGCCGGCATCTTTCTCCATCGTGATGCCCCAGCTGATGTAGCGCGGAAAACTATACCGGTAACGCAGCAGCACCTTGTCCGGACTGCCTTGATAGGCCGGTGCCGCAGTGGCTGTACCCTGGTATCCGCGTGACTTTTCCAGCTGCCTGCCGTAACGTAACAATACAGTATGTCCGCCTTTATGCAGGTAGTCATGCATGTTGTAATGCGGCATAAGATCATTCCCTACTTTCACATAGGACAACAACTGCCGTATCACATCCGGCTCAAACCCCGGCACCGCCTGTAGTTCGTAGATACTGACCAGGTCGCCCAACAGCCGTCTGTAGGTCAGGAACTCCTGCACTTGTATATCTGTCAGCATTCCTAACGAATGTAACGTAGCCTCGTCCGCGGTATTCAGCTGTATCTTGTGCCGCATAAAGTCTTCCAGCTGCTGCCAGTTCTCATCATCGTCTGACGCGGCGTCTGTTGCAGCGGTTTCATTTTCCAGCGCATTTTCCATAACGGCTGGCAGTTCCGTTTCCTGTCTGGCTGTCACCTTCTCCCAGCTACCACACAACAGCAGCAACGTCACAGTTATTCTGTACCATCCCGCTGCCATATGATAGTGGTTGAAGGTGTAATGCCCAGTTGAGGATGAAAGCCGGCTGCAAACATGATCTGCAGCATATGCCAATGAATGGTGATACCGGCATGCTGAAAGGGTGCACAAGTGGCAAATCCCCATTGCAACGCCAGCGGCGGAACGATCCGGTAGGTGGCTGTTGCTTTCAGCCACGCGGTTTCATCGTCGGCTTTTCCTATTTCGGCACTCAGTAAAAAAGCGGAGGAAGCTTCAAAGCCAATACCGGCGCTGTATATGGTCGTCCCTGGCCGGGAATGGCTGACACGGATGCCGGTATGCCATTGTTCACTGGCATGCCATAACAAGCCACCTGTCACGGCTACACCAGTGTGACTGCCGTACCCGGATATCATTTCCGTAAGATAACTGCCTTGCAGCCCCAGTCCGACTTTCCGCCCCAGCCGCATGCCATAGGCCAGCCCTGCCTGTTGCCGGTAGTAAACGCTACTACCTAACCGCATCAACTGTAAACCAAACGCACCGGCCCCTGCGGGGATAGCGGCCATCGCCTGATAAAGCGGAATCTCCTGTAGTAGAAAACGCTGTTCTGCATAAATACCTGCTGTAAAGGCGCGCAGACAAGACAACCCGGCGGGTTGATAGGCGGCCGATGCCACCTGTTGAAAACGACGGCTGTAACTGCCTGCGGCAGCGTCTTTCCCGGCCGGCGTCGATAAAAACTGTGCATACGTCAACAGAAAGTATGACACACAAACAATGGTCAGTAACAATGGTTTCATAGCGGGGGTTTAACAAACAATTCTTGTACGACAAACATACACCGGGAAAAAATGGCAAATGTTAATCACTTCTAAACGCGGGAAAAAATTTTCCTGGAAAATAAAAACCCCGTCTGGCGGTTGCCAGACGGGGCGTAATAAGATGTTGCCGTCAGGATCAGAAAAGCCCGTGCAGCTGGGAATCTATTTTTGAAATAATCTCTCCGAGGTCTTCATCGCTCTCGGGGAATTTATTTTTATCAATATCAATTACCAGCAATGGACCTTCATCGTATTTCTCAATCCAGTTGTTGTAATATTCGTTTAGCCGTTTGAGATAATCAAGCCGGATATTTTCTTCATATTCTCTTCCTCTTTTCTGTATCTGGGCTACCAGCGTGGGAACGGACGCCTGCAGGTAAATCAGCAGGTCTGGCGGTTTCACCATGCTTTTCAGCGTCTGGAAGAAGTTGAAATAATTATCAAAATCCCTTTTGGTCATCAGGCCCATCTCATACAGGTTAGGCGCGAAGATATGCGCATCCTCATAGATGGTGCGGTCCTGTATCACTGTCTCTTTTCCATTCTGGATTTCGAGCAGTTGTTTCAGCCTGCCGTTTAAGAAATACACCTGCAGGTTGAAAGACCAACGGGGCATATCTTCATAAAAATCGTTCAGATATGGGTTGTGCTCTACATCTTCATACTGCGGATGCCATTTGTAATGGCGGCAGAGCATTTCGGTGAGGGTGGTTTTACCCGCGCCGATATTGCCGGCGATCGCGATATGTTTGATTTTATTTTGTTTTGCCATGCTAATGAAAGGTCGTGAATACTGAAAATTGCTGACAGCTGTGGTTACTCAAAATAGTTTAAACCAATGAGATTTCTCGCCTGTTGCAAAGTTTGTGCCGCATTTGCCCGCGCTTTTTCAGCACCTTCTTTCATGATCTTATGCAGATAGGTCCGATTTTCTTGCAGGTCTTTGGCTTTTTCGCGGATAGGCGCAATAAATTTCACCATATCTTCCCCCAGCTGAGTTTTCATATCACCATAGCGGATCGTGCCGGCATTAAAAGCATCTACATAAAACTTAACAGTATCAGGGCTGGACACCAGT
The DNA here is from genome assembly GCF_012927205.1 of Chitinophaga fulva. Lineage (GTDB taxonomy): Bacteria > Bacteroidota > Bacteroidia > Chitinophagales > Chitinophagaceae > Chitinophaga > Chitinophaga fulva. The sequence continues at coordinate 375,469 of NZ_JABBGC010000004.1, read as the reverse complement.
TCCATCAACACAATCAGGTTGGCCACGGATTCCGGCATAGGTTCGCCCGGTACGCCGCTACTGCTGTCGGTTTTCGCTTTGCTCAGTTTCTTGCGAATTTTGTCATCATCATCAGATAAATAGATGGTAGACATTTCATTTTCGCTCTTGCTCATTTTACCCCCTTTACCGTCGAGGCTCAGGATGCGTACGAGGTTATCGCCATAGTTGAAGGCTACCGGTTCAGGGAACAGCTCACCATAACGGTTATTAAAACGCTGCGCGAAGTTGCGGGCCATTTCCAGGTGTTGTCCCTGGTCTTTGCCCACCGGCACTTTCACGGCACGCTGAATAAGAATGTCCACGCTCATCAACACCGGGTAGGTCAACAGGCCGGCGTTCACGTTTTCAGGCTGCAATCTTACCTTGTCTTTAAACGTAGGTACTTTCTCCAGCTCACCTTTGTAAGCCAGCATATTCATCAGGAGATACAGCTCCGCTATTTCCGGTACATGACTTTGGGCGTACAGGGTCACCTTTTCCGGATCGAGGCCGGAAGCGATGTTTTCTGCCAGCACCCGCATCACATTGGCTTGCAGGTCTTTCGGGTTCGGATGGGTCGTCAGCGAATGCCAGTCCGCCACAAAAAAGTAGCAGTCAAACTCTTCCTGCATCCGGATATAATTACGGATCGCGCCAAAATAATTGCCTAAATGCAAATAACCGGTGGGGCGTATGCCGCTCACCACAATTTCTTTTTCTGTAGCCATAACAGGGCGCAATTTAAAGAATAGCTGTTAGCTTTTAATATTCCCTTATCCACCGATCTGTAAAAAAATATCATAAATTGTCCAAAAAGGCGATGGAAGGCTGTTGAAAGCTCTCCGTTTATCCCTATTTTTGAGATACCATCATTTTGGCAATTACATTTTATTATTTTTTGATTTAATTTGATTATGGAAGTGAACGACGCCCTGGTACAACAGTTAGCCGATCTCGCCAGACTGGAATTCAATGAGCAGGAGAAAACCGCCATCCGTGGCGATCTCCAGCGGATGATCACCTTTGTGGAGAAACTCAATGAACTGGATACTACCGATGTAAAACCGTTGTTACATCTTACCGCTGACTATAATGTTTTCCGGGAAGATAAGGTGATGACCACCATCACCCGGGAAGAAGGCCTTCAAAACGCACCTGCGGCCACCTCTGAATACTTCGAGGTACCGAAAGTCATAAAGAAATAACCACATGCAAAAGTCCGTTATCCACCTGGAAGACATCAGAAAAAGCTATTTTTTAGGTAAAAATGAGCTACCGGTACTCAAGGGGGTATCCCTGGACATCTTTAAAAACGAGTATGTTGCCCTGATGGGACCTTCCGGCTCCGGTAAATCCACGCTCATGAACATTCTCGGATGCCTGGACTCCCCTACCGACGGTAAATATATCCTGAGCGGCCATGACGTGAGCACCATGGAAGACAATGACCTCGCCGGCGTTCGCGGTAAAGAAATCGGCTTCGTTTTCCAGCAGTTCAACCTCATGCCCCGCCTCACCGCCCTCGAAAATGTGGCCGTACCCCTGATCTATGCTGGTATCGGCAAAAAAGAAAGGGAGGAAAAAGCACGCCTGATGCTCGAACGGGTAGGGCTGGGCGACCGCTACAAACATAAACCCAACGAACTTTCCGGTGGCCAGTGCCAGCGTGTGGCCATCGCCCGCGCCCTCGTGAACGACCCTTCCCTCATCCTCGCGGACGAACCTACCGGTAACCTCGATACCAAAACCTCCATCGAAATCATGGACATATTCGGCAGTATCCACGCTTCCGGCAACACCGTAGTACTGGTTACGCATGAGGAAGATATCGCCGATCACGCCAGAAGGATCATCCGCCTGAGAGACGGTGTCATCGAGTCTGACAGGGTCAATGAGAAAAAAGAAGCCCTGCTCAAATCATGACCGCTGCGTAATTCGTATTTTGCAGAAAAAAGACATGTCTCTTAAAATATACACCAAAACAGGGGATAAAGGCAAAACCTCCCTGATAGGCGGTACCAAAGTACCCAAGAGCGATCTTCGCATAGATGCCTATGGCACCGTAGATGAGCTGAACTCCTATATCGGGCTGGTCAACGATTACATGGCAGATCCGGACACCAAAACCCTGCTGAAGGAAATACAGGACCGCCTGTTCACCGTCGGCGCAGCACTCGCCTGCGACCCTGACAAGGAAACCAAAATGCGCATCCCAGACCTCCACGAAGCAGATATCCAGTTGCTGGAAACCAGCATCGATAAAATGAATGAAGAGCTGCCTCCCATGAAACACTTCGTTCTTCCGGGCGGACATGTAGCCGTATCTACCTGCCATATTGCCCGCTGTGTATGCCGCCGCACCGAAAGGCTCTGCGTAGGTATGCAGGAACATGAGATGTTCATCGAACCGCTGGTACTCAAATACATCAACCGCCTGAGCGATTACCTCTTTGTATTGGCCCGCTGGACCGGCCACAAGCTGGGCGTGGAAGAAATTCCCTGGAAACCAAGGGTATAGTTTTTTTCTTAAATTCGCTGCATGTTCACAGGAATCATTGAAACAACAGGAGAAGTTATGTCCACCCGCAAAGACGGCGGTAATCTCATTATCAATATCAAGTCGTCTGTTGCCGGTGAACTCAAAATAGACCAGAGCGTTTCCCATAACGGTGTATGCCTTACCGTTACCAATATACAGGGCGATACCTACGAAGTGGTAGCTGTCGCGGAAACATTGCAGAAAACCAATCTGTCACTGCTCGTGCCAGGCGCCAGGGTTAACCTGGAAAGGGCCATGGTCTTCAACGGCCGTATAGACGGGCACCTCGTACAAGGCCACGTAGATGGCACCGGTACCTGCGTCTCCCGCGAAGAGCAGAACGGCAGCTGGTTGTACCGCTTCACCTATCCCACTGCCAACGCCGGCCTGATCGTGGAAAAAGGAAGCATCTGCATGAACGGCATCAGCCTCACTGTATTCGATATCACCGAAAAGGAATTTTCAGTGGCCATCATACCATATACGTTCGCATTCACCAACGTACAATTCATGCACCCGGGACACCTCGTTAATCTGGAGTTTGACATTCTGGGCAAGTACGTAGCCAGACAAATGGCAGTGCGATAAACCATAAGACTTTGAAAAAATACCTGCTGCTGTCCATATCACTGCTGCTCACTTTGTTGGCACAAGCCCAACAGGCAAAGGTTGCACGTATCAATGTGTGGTACGATACCACGGCTGTGGCCGAACTCTATGACCGTATACCTATCGGACTGGAATTCGTGTATAGCGACAGCAGCACCCGCCAAACCGCAGGTATGTTGCGCGGCAACCTTCGCTGGAATAAAATACAGGTCAGCACCTCCAACGGCAATATCCGGGACGGTATCCTGTATTTCAACCGTCTTCAACTGGCAAAGGAGCATTATCGTGTAACCGTCACCGTTAACGGGGAAGGAACAGCACCGCTGTCAAACACACTTACCCTACCCTACCTGGTGGGCATGCGTTTCAACCATTATGCGGACAGCATCAAACGCAACATCCGCTATTACATGAACGTAGAAGGGAAATTCAACAGCGGCCGGGTACTACCACTGGATACTGTACAGCTGCGGTTCCGGACTTCCGCCGGCACCGTTATCGGACAAGATGTATTGGTGGAACAAAATGATACTGCCAAAGCAGTTATCATGGAAGCATGGTACAAAGCGAACCCGAACCTGTATATCCGCTCAGAAGTGCCTGTCAAAATAATGCCCGACCCCGATCTGCCGCCCCCACCGGGACAGACAAGGCCACGGGGCCGGCGTCAATAACCTTAAATCAGCGTACGCGCCTTCAGCTCCAGGTATTTGTTAACCACATTCAGCGTCAGATGCTCCGGCGTACTCAATAAAGACATAATGCCATATTTGGCCAGCTCTTTCACGATCAGTTTCTTATCGTATGCAAACTTCTGTGCGATAGTCTGTTTATAAATAGCTTCCACATCCACGGCCTCCTGCTCTGTAATCCGCTTCAGCTCCGTATTTTCAAAAAACACGACCAATACCAGATGGTACTTCGCCAGCCGCCGCAGATAAGGCAACTGCCGTTGCAGGCTGGACATCGATTCAAAATTGGTGAATAATATCAGCAGCGAACGCTGTGATAAATGGCTGCGCAACTGCACGCTTAACGCCTCCAGATCACTCTCTTTCCATTGTGTTTCCTGCGCATACAGCTGTTCCAGTATCTTGTTGAGCTGCACCTTTTTATTGCTTGCTGGCAACACTTCCACAGCGCTTTCATTAAACGTTACCAGTCCTGCCCTGTCGCCTTTGCCCAAGGCCACATTGCTGAATACCAATGACGAATTGATAGCATAATCCAGCAACGTCAGTCCGTCAAAGGGCATCTTCATGGTGCGCCCCTTGTCGATCACACAATATACCTGCTGCGATTTTTCTTCCACATAGTTATTCACCATCAGGTTACCGGAACGGGCCGTCGCTTTCCAATTGAGCATACGCACATCATCCCCCTTCGTATAGGGTTTAATGTGATCAAACTCCATACTGTGACCAATCACACGGCGTTTATGCACGCCCATCTCATTGAGCCGGTTCATATAGGAATACAGGGAGAAATGCCGCAGCTGCTGAAAGCTGGGATACACCTGCACGTCCTGCTCCGTGTTAAAAACAAAACGACGGTTAACGATACCCAACGCGCTCTGCACAAAAATGTAGGTATATCCAAAATGATATACGCCTCTTTCCACCGGGCGCAGCTTATACTGGAACGCATACTCTTCACCGGCACCCAGCTTCGCTTTCATAGCAAAATTACGGTCCTGGAACTGGAATGGCAGCTCCTCCACCAGCGTTACAAACACCGGGAAAGGATAACGGTTGGTGCAGGTGACCAATACGTCATTTTCATCTCCATTACTAAAACGGGGACTGGCCGTACGCACAGCCTGGAGGATACTGGCCGGCCTCAATACCAGCAATATCATATCCAGCGCCAGCAATACCAGCAGCACCACGAAAATCAATATAGCAACATTGTACAGTCCCGGTACAAAAAAGGAGATGATGAACAACAGGATGTTGGCCCCCAGTCCCATGTACAGGCGATTGCTGAAAAACAGCTGCTGATACAAGTTGTTTTTTACAGTTGAAGACATATACAATCAGCTTATCGGGGAACCTCTACCATCTTGATGATCTGTGCGATCACATCGTCAGTACGGATTCCTTCCATTTCTTTTTCCGGTGTCAGCATAATACGGTGACGCAGCACATTGGGAATCATTTCCACAATATCATCAGGAATGACAAAGTCGCGGTTACGCATGGCAGCAATGGCTTTAGCACAGTTCATAACAGCAATGGATGCACGCGGTGAAGCACCCAGGTATAACGATGCATTCATACGGGTTTCCTGGATAATGGAAGCTATATAATGCAACAGTTTTTCGTCAATCCTTACCTGGCGTACCAGATTCTGGAATTCAATCACCTGCGTAGCCGTGACTGCCTTCGCTACTACTTTAGACAGGTCTGTAGCGCCATTCAGCCGTTGCACACTTTGCAGCACCGCTACTTCTTCTTTCAGGTCCGGATACTTCACTTCCACTTTAAAAAGGAAACGGTCCAGCTGTGCTTCCGGCAAACGATAGGTACCTTCCTGCTCTATCGGGTTCTGTGTGGCAATAACCATAAACGGACGGTCCAGCTGATAGGTTGTTCCATCATTGGTGATCTGTCTTTCTTCCATCACCTCAAACAGCGCAGACTGCGTTTTGGCCGGGGCACGGTTGATTTCATCTATCAGTACCAGGTTGCTGAAGATAGGCCCTTTTTTGTATTCGAATTCCCGTGTTTGGGGATTGAATACAGAAGTGCCCAGCACATCTGCCGGCATCAGGTCAGGGGTGAACTGTATTCTGGAGAAATCAGCGTCTATGCACTGTGCCAGCAATTTAGCGGTCAGTGTTTTCGCCACGCCCGGCACCCCTTCAATCAGTACATGCCCTTGTGTGAGCAGGCCTGCTATCAGCAGGTCCACCATCTGGTGCTGTCCCACAATTACTTGACCAATCTGTGCTCTGATAGCTTCCACGCCTTCATGCAGGGTGGTAAAATCAGTCCTGGGTTGAAAGGTATTGATATCCATTATTTCGTATTTAAATAAAAATGTTGAATGCGTTGATAAAAATGTTGCAATTGTTCGTCGCTTACCTGTCCGGCCAGTTGAATATGATGCACCATATTGATCAGCTCCCGTACTTCATTTTCCGGCATGGCCGCTTTTTTGGACAATGCTTCGATGAACTGTGCATTAAGATGATTGGTATTCAGGTAATAACGGTTACGGATATACTCCAACAGATGCAGCGTCATTTTATGCGCCAGGTTGAAGTTGTCGTGCTGCTGATAATATAACTGGCCGATGGCATCCACAAATTCCAGGGAATTGTTGGCCAGTACAGGTTTCTCCGGGATAATACGTTGTCTTCTTTTCCCTTCGAAGAGCACATACAGCAACAGCAGCAATACCGCCAGCCACAGCGCCCAGCGCATCGAAGGGTAACGCATCAGCACCTGCCATTCGCTGAAATCACCTGCCTGTGCGCTGTCCTGATGACTGTAAAAATCGTCCCAGTAAATATTGGACGCATTGTCCGGCATATAGGACAGTTGCGTTTCCAGCGCCGCGATATTATCCTGTTCCAGCAGGAAATAGTTGGTGAACGTATACGGATTCAGCGATATAAAAAAGCAGCCGCGCCCGTGTACTACCCGGATGAAATTGGGCTTACCCTTAAAATTGCTGCCCAGTATTTTCGTATAGCCGGTATCGATAGCAGAAAAATAGCTGCCGGCAACCATCCCGCTGTAGCTGTAAGTTGTATCCAGCAGTACTGACTTATCATTATACCCCTGCACTTTAGTGGGAACACCGGGTTGATAGTTAGAACCCTCCACTACCTTACATTTCAGCTTCTTTGCCAGCAACGGATCGATCTTGTTTACACTCAGAAATAAATAGTTGCCGATGGACACACATTCCATCATGGATTCTACGTCTTTCTCAGTAGTAAACAATTCATTGGCCACCAGGATATAGTTGTTGCCTGCATAACGCAGTTCCGATTCCTTGGCGTAAGTGGTGGCAAAGGGTTTGGTCACTACCTGTATAGAGTGACGGGTAAAAAGTTCCGGTAATGTTCTAAATGCCACATAAGCGCCACCAGCCTTTTTATCCTTGCTGGAGAAAGATGATTTCTCCATTTTGGTAGATAGCCGGTCATTGTTCAGCGTCCCCTTTTTGCCGACAAAAGCCAGCAATATTACCAGGAGCAATATAACGCCGATGATGATATAGGTGGTCCTGTTTTTCACGAAGCTTTGCCTAATTGGTTATTAAAATCCCTGAACTGCTGGTCCATGGTCCTGAAGTTGTCTGCACTGATCTCAAATCCGCCGTACCAGATATATTCATAGTCCAACGTTAATGTGGAAAACGTTTTATAGTAAGGTGTGTTCCGCATACTGCGCAGATAATCGTTGTTGGTTTTTTCCCGTCCCGGAGTGATCAGTTGGCGGTTGGCCAGCTGAAACAGTGTATACAGATACCACCAGCGGATAGCCTGCCTTATCTCTCCCGCAGCAATGGCTGCACGGATTTTTTCTTCATACTCTGCCGCGCTCTGCAGGTTTTCTTCCTGTATTTCCTCCAGACCATCTACCAATTTGGGTTTTCGGAAGATGCTCAGGTCGTTGTTTTTCATAAACCGGTACAGCAGGTAACCAAGCCCCGCTAACAGCAGTATGAGGATTACCCAGCTAAATTGCCAGAGGGCATAGAAGATCATGGCAAAAAAACGCGCAACTCCTTCTCCGAATTTGGAGGTTGTTTGGGTGTCTTCACTGGGCTTATCGCGGTATTGCATATCATCATCCGCCTTCAGCCCCCTCATGGTATTTTCATGCACGGCCCGTTTATCAAACGGAGGCAGCTCCACTTCTTCTCCATATTCATCCAGTATAGGCGCAGCCTGCTCCTGTGTGCTTTCCTCTTCAGTTGCTGTTTCCACGGGTGAGGTTAATGCCGACGTATCTTCTGCTGATACCGTTATCGCCGGTGGTGGTTCAGGCGGGGGCGGTGGAACAGATTGCGAAATCCCCGTCAGTGGTACGCTCGACAAGCATAACAGCAGCAGCCAACCATATTTTCTGTAAACTCTTTTCATCATATTTACTGCTTTGAACGGGGCAATGGAACCATCACTTTACCGCTCTCGCTAAGGCGGTATCCTTTACGGTGCAGACGGATGGGATATACAACGAAGTAGCCTATCATAAACAACAATGAACCCGCGAGTATGAAAAGGCTAAGCCACAACGGCATTTCAGTATAACGGGTCACAAATCCTTCAAGGAAAGCGGCCACCACGAAAATAGGGATCAATGTCACCATGATCTTGATGCCATCTTTAGCGCCTTTACGCAGTGAATCCAACCGTTTGCGTGTGCCGGGAAACAGGAGGCTCTTCCCCAGGATAATACCCGCGCAGCCGGAAATAACGATACTGGAAATCTCCAGCGTTCCGTGTATCCAGATCACCAGTATGGACTTGAAGCCCAGGCCGTGCGAAAAGAAAATATACTGGAACACGCCGAGCATAATACCGTTATGCAGCAACAGGTACAAAGAACCCGCGCCAAGAAAGATACCGCCTACATAACACATCAGCGATACCCGGATATTATTGATGGCTATCTGCAGGAACATCAGCAACGGGTTGCCTTGCTTATATACGCCGAAAGGGTCGTTATTCGCGATGTTCCGTTCTGTCATGTTTACATATTCATCTCCCAGAAACCCCCTGACAAATGTTTCATCATGCGCTGAAGAAAAAGCACCGATAATACAGAACAACAGGAAAAAACAAAGCGTAAACAGCAACAGGCGGTGATACTGCCGGAACAACAGCGGTAGTTCATACCGGAAGAACAATTGAAAACGGCCTACCTCTTCTTTGCGGTTCTGATAAATACGCTGGTAAATACCGGATGCCAGTCCGTTGATATAGCGGGTTACTTTACTGAAGCTATAGAATGTTTTGGCATAAGAGAGATCATCCAGTAAGGAAACAAATCTTTCCGCCATTTCATCGGGGTCCTCCGTTGGCTCCTCCTGGATCTGTTTCCAGCGGGGCAAATTTTTCTTGATAAACAACGATTCTCTCATAATGAGTCAAATTCCCTTTTTTTGAATCCGGATATCTACCTACAGTATAAGGGGGAGTATCGGGCAAACATACTAAATCGTTTAACAATATATAAACAAATATGTAAATTTGAGTATGAGCAACATAAAAATACCAACTTCCTTTAACATTGACCTCGAATTTGAAACGGCGGATGCGATGACGCGTTTTCTCGCCTGGCTCATTGATTTCGGGATCAGGGCGGCTTATGTCCTGTTGGCATTTATAGCCATTTCAGCACTTAATATAAATTCTGACGCCAGAATGGCGTTTATCATATTGGTCGTGTCGATACCTGTCATGTTGTATTTCCTGGTAACGGAAATAGCCATGGGCGGGCAATCGCCTGGTAAAAAAATGATGCACATGAAGGTGGTGAGCCTTTCCGGCAATCAGCCTACCGCAAGCCAGCATCTTATCCGGTGGATATTCCGGATGATAGAATCCCCGCTGATGGCAGGGCTGTTCTTTATACCTGTGATCCTTCCGATAGTGACCATGTCCCGTACCCCTTACAATCAGCGCCTGGGCGATCTGGTGGCCGGTACTATAGTGATCAATACCAAACGTAAGGGCAGCATTGAAGAAACCATTTTCCGGGATATGTCGGCCTCCGACTACCAGCCACAGTTTCCGCAGATCATGCGGTTATCTGACCGGGATATGAACAAGGTGAAGGAACTGCTCGACAAAGCGCTGCTGGCCGGAGATGAAGTACTGGCGGCCAAAGTGGCCCATCGCGTAAAAGAGGTGTTGCATATTCAATCCGATTTGCCCAATACCAGTTTCCTGGAAACCGTATTGAATGATTACAACTACTACACCACGCGGGATAACTGAGGTGAATTATATTCAAAAGCGAGGCCGAAGCATTGCACTTCGGCCTCGCTTTTTTAAACCGTCTTATTTGTTTTTGATCACGGTTGTATTCGTCCACTGATCGTGCCATGGCACACCGAACAGCGCTGAGAAAGCTTCAAAAGGGACCAGTCTGGAGAAGATCCGGCCAAATGCCTGCCCGATACTGATCGGTCCTTTGTCCAAATTTACCACGCGGGTGTTGGTCGCCATTTTTCCAATGGTGCGGCCGCCGGCAAATGCTTCCATGCAGACAAAATACCCAATGTACCAGATAATCAGAAACGGCAATAACAACAGTGCGCCCGGAATAACATTCAGCAATAGCGCCATGCCGAGATCAATGATAATCATGTCAATGAACAGGTTGGCAAAACGTTGTCCTTTAGAGGCATATTCAAAAATGACGGGGTCCTGCAGATCAGACAGCAGGTCAGTAGAATGGGATTTGTCAATTGATTCCATAGGGGATAAAAATTTTCAGAAGATGTTTTCAAAAACGAAGACCGAAGCGGGATATCCCTGCTTCGGCCTTTCTTTTTGAAGAAGATATTTGCACTGACTTATTTGCCTTTCACTACAGCGGTGTCAGTCCACGTATCGTGCCAGGGGGCATCACCAAACAGCATGCTGAATGGTTCGAAAGGCACCCATCTGCAAACGGTACGGAGCAAGATCCTGCCGGTAGTAAGTGCTTCACCGTTGGTGCTTACCACACGGGTGCCGGTTACCATTTTACCAACGGTACGTCCGCCGCCGAATCCTTCCATGCCGGTGTAATAAGCAAGGTTAACGACGAGGCCGATCCCGATGGCTTCAAAAGTTCCTAATCCCAGTATCGCGGCAAATATATTCTGAGCTACGCCCAGAATAACACCATCGATAAGCAGATTAGCAAAACGTTGCCCTTTGGAGGCGTGGTCGAAGGCTACCGGTTCCTGCAGATCAGAAAGCAGGTCGGAGTTTTTGGCTTGGTTAAATGAATCCATAGGTTGAAACAGTATATAGAATTAAAAAATAGATTTTACAGTTAAACGAGTTTTTGACCGATTGAATTGACATCCTGTTGTGGCCGGGGAGCGTTGGGGTCGCCTGCTGGCCCCTGATACACAATAGTCCGGTCGAATGCGATAATAGCGATGAAGATATAGCCCAGGAATATCAGTCCCAGCGTAAAGCCAAGGCCTTTCCCGAAACTTTTACTGAGCAGGTCCATTGCCATAATGGCGAAAACAATGTTCACAACGGGGATGCAAAACATCAGCAACCACCACCATGGTTTGCCGATAATCCTCAACAGAATAAGTGTGCTGTAAATGGGGATAATGCATTCCCAGCCTTCAAAACCGGCTTTCTTGTATACTTTCCACATACAGATAACGGAGAAAACAGCAAGACCGAGGCAAAACCAAAGGAAGGGGAGCATCATGGCAAAAACGGCACCACTATTGGTGTTGTCCATAAGGATATAGTTTTGAATGAAAGAATAAAGACAGGCGGCCGCCACATGTTCCAGCCCGCTGTCTGGGATTAAAACGTCAACAAGATACACAAAAATTCAAGTATAACAATTGCGGTGCATACATATTTGGTTGATTTTTTAACCGGAAAATAATACACTATAGAAGCTGACCCAACATTTTTTTTGAGATTTCTTTTACAAAATTTGGATTTTCAGTGGATTGCATTACCTTTGCAACCGGCAAGTCTTATACGACCAGCTCCTGCTGAACTCCCCCAGGACAGGAATGTAGCAAGGGTAGGTGGTTGAAGCGGTGCGATATAAGTAACTTGCCTTTTTTCTTTTTTAAAGGTCATTAGTTGCTCGTCAGTAGTCATCTGGTTACTATTTGCTCACCTCTTCGCTAATGACAGTGTACTCCACAAAATGACGCAAATCGAGTCTTACAAATCTAATTCTTAATAGTATGAAATTCTTTATCGATACAGCCAATCTCGATCAGATAAGAGAAGCTCATGATCTCGGCGTACTGGATGGTGTTACCACCAACCCGTCACTGATGGCCAAAGAAGGTATTAAAGGTGAAGCCGCTATCCTGAAACATTATGCAGACATCTGCGAAATCGTGGACGGAGATGTGAGCGCGGAAGTGTTTTCTACTGATTTCAAATCTATCGTGGAAGAAGGTAAGAAACTGGCCGCTATTCACCCCAACATTGTGGTGAAAGTACCGATGATCAAAGAAGGTGTAAAAGCCATCAAATGGTTTTCTGAGAACGGTATCCGCACCAACTGCACCCTCGTGTTCTCTGCCGGTCAGGCTATCCTGGCTGCCAAAGCCGGTGCTGCTTACGTATCTCCTTTCATCGGTCGTATTGATGACAGCAACTGGGACGGTGTTGAACTGATCGCACAGATTGCACAGATATACAGCCTGCAGGGCTTCAAAACGGAGATCCTCGCAGCATCCATCCGCAGCGCCCTCCACATCGTAAAATGTGCGGAAGTAGGTGCTGACGTATGTACCTGCCCGTTAGATTCCATCCTCGGCCTGCTGAAACATCCGTTAACGGATATCGGCCTTGCCAAGTTCCTGGAAGATGCCAAGAAAATGTAATTTCCAAGATATTTTTTAGATGGTGTATCCCCGGTGCAGTTCTTGCGCCGGGGATTTTTTTTGTAAATTGTTAACCACTAAAACCATTAACCGGATGGGGAAATACATTCTTGCGCTGGACCAGGGCACCACCAGCTCCCGCGCCATCATCTTCGACCACGATGGCAGTATTAAGGCTACTGCACAAAAAGAATTCAAACAGATATTCCCCCAACCCGGATGGGTGGAACATGATGCCATGGAAATATGGACGTCACAGGCCAGCGTAGCCGCGGAAGTGCTGCTCAAAGCCCGTATCTCCGGCGATAACATCGCCGCCATCGGTATCACTAATCAACGGGAAACCACCATCATATGGGACCGTAAAACCGGCAAACCTGTGCATAATGCCATCGTATGGCAGGACCGCCGCACCGCCGCCTATTGCGACAGCCTCATCAAAGAAGGCAAAGAACAACTGATCAAAGACAAAACCGGTCTCCGTATAGATGCCTACTTCTCCGCTACCAAAATCAAATGGATACTGGACAATGTTCCCGGCGTCAGACAAAAAGCAGAAGCCGGTGAACTGGCCTTCGGCACGGTAGACAGCTGGCTCACCTGGAACTTCTCCAACGGCCACCTGCACATCACCGATGTGAGCAACGCGTCCCGCACATTGTTGTTTAATATCCACGACATGAAATGGGATACGGAACTGCTCGCGCTTTTTGATATCCCAGCTTCCATGCTACCGGAAGTAAAACCATCCAGCGAAGTGTATGGCTACTCCGAAGCTACGCTCACCCCCTATCGTATTCCTATTGCCGGTATCGCCGGCGACCAGCAGGCGGCGCTCTTCGGACAGATGTGTACCGAGCCCGGTATGCTGAAAAACACCTATGGCACCGGCTGTTTTATGGTGCTCAATACCGGTGACAAACCCATCCCGTCCAAAAATAACCTGCTCACCACGGTAGCCTGGCAGATCAATGGCAAAACCACCTACGCCCTCGAAGGCAGCATCTTCATCGGCGGAGCCGTAGTACAGTGGCTGCGCGACGGCCTCGGCATCATCCGGCATTCTGCGGACGTGGAAAAGTTGGCCGCTACCGTACCCCACAGCGATGGCGTATACTTCGTGCCAGCCTTCGCCGGTTTGGGCGCCCCCTACTGGAACCAGCATGCACGTGGTACCATGGTAGGCATCACCCGCGGCACCAGTGCGGCACACATCGCCCGCGCAGCACTCGACAGTATCGCCTTCCAGACCATGGACGTGCTCAAAGCCATGGAAGGCGACGCCGGTATGCCCATCAGCGAACTACGCGTCGATGGCGGCGCCACCAGCAATAACCTGCTCATGCAGTTCCAGTCAGACCTGCTGCAGGTACGTGTGGTACGCCCGCATATCACCGAAACCACCGCATTAGGCGCCGCCTACCTCGCCGGCCTCGCCGTCGGATACTGGGACAGTATACCATCCATCGCCCGCCAGTGGAAGGTAGACGCTACCTTTGAACCCACTATGAAAACAACACAACGCCAACAACTTTGTAAGGACTGGAAACGTGCTGTGAGAGCAGCCCAGGCCTGGACAGAAGAAGCCTAAAAATTCCACACATGTCACCATTCTTAGCCGAAATTATCGGAACAGCTTTTCTCATCGCCCTCGGCGACGGCGTAGTCGCCAACGTAGTACTGAGCCGGTCCAAAGGCAACCAGGGCGGCTGGATCGTCATTACCATGGGATGGGCCATGGCCGTATTCGTCGGTGTGTTCTGCGCCGGACAGTACAGCGGCGCCCACCTCAATCCTGCCGTGACCATTGCGCTGGCCGTGAAAGGCTCCTTCAGCTGGTCGCTTGTACCATCCTACATCGCTGCCCAGATGCTGGGAGCTATGCTGGGCGCCGGCCTCGTATGGCTTTGCTACAAAAAACACTTCGACGCCACAACAGATGCCGCCAGCAAACTGGGCGTCTTCTGTACCATCCCGGCCATACGAACACCAGGCTATAATTTCCTCACCGAGTTTATTGCCACGCTCGTTTTTATACTGGCTGTCTTTTATATCACCAAACCCGCCAGTGGCATCGGTTCCCTCGATGCGCTGCCCGTAGCTTTTGTGGTACTGGCCATCGGCCTCTCCCTTGGCGGCCCTACCGGCTATGCCATCAATCCCGCCAGAGACCTCGGCCCGCGCATCATGCACGCTATACTGCCTATCTCCGGAAAAGGCGGCAGCGACTGGAGCTACGCCTGGATACCCATTGCCGGCCCTATTGCAGGAGCCGTAGCGGCAGCGGTAATATACAATGCCTTTCTGGCTTCATAAAACATCATCCCGTAAACCCAGGGCTGAAGCCCTGGGCTACGATGTTGTTCAAGATACCTCAGTGCATAGATTTCAAATTATAGGATAACAACATAGAGCATTCATCCTCCGGATATGCTCTATTGTTGACAGATCCGGAAGCAACAAAGTCATGTATCTATCACAGAAACCAGCGGTATAATATTACAATGCCGTCCTCCTTCCGTGATGGTGATGACTTGACTAATGCAGGCTGATACTTAAGGACCTTCTCCTAATCAGCCTGAATAACATCGTAGCCCAGGGCTTCAGCCCTGGGTTCCCGGAAATCATTCCCCGATATAAAACATAGCCCTCCCGTTGGCCCTGGGTTCCCGAAAATCTACTCCTCGATGTAAAACACTACCTCCATACCACATGGCCCCGGATTTCCGGCAGTCCATTCCCTGACGTAAAACACTACATCCATATCCCTTGGACCCGGATTCCCGAAAATCTATTTTCCGATGTAAAACATTACCTCCCTACCCCATACACCCCAATCCCCTGATACAAAACCTCTCCTCCCATGCCCCATGCCCCCGGATTACCGGCGATCTGTTCCCCGATACAAAACGTTGCCTTCCATACCCCACACGCCCCTGGTTTCCCACCCCCTGCCGCAAAACAAAAACGTCGCCTTTCATCAACCCGGATTTGACTCCCAGCCCTGCGATGCCTGAAATTCTTCCCCTCACGGGAACGCCTATTTTAAAAACCTGATATTTATCATGTAAGTAATTTTCATTTTTTTCTGAAAGTTTCGTAACTTTGATAAAAATTACTACTGGTACGGCATTTGAACTGCCGACAATATCAGAATGTTATAACGAGGCATGCCATATCCAAATACAAAATAAATAGATGAATTATGATCCAGCCTAACATTCCGGAATCAGCTCAACCGCGCGTAGTTATTGTAGGAGGAGGATTTGGTGGTATTAATTTGGCCAAACAGCTGAAACATGCTCCGGTTCAGGTAGTCTTACTCGACAGAAACAATTATCACCTCTTCCAGCCACTGCTTTATCAGGTATCTACGGCAGGCCTGGAACCCGACAGTATCGCTTTCCCACTCAGAGGCATCTTCAGAAAACAGAAAAACCTCGTCTTCCGTATGGCAGAAGTAACTGGCATCAAAGCAACAGAAAACATACTGGAAACAGGCATCGGTGACATTCGCTACGACTACCTCGTCTTCGCCACCGGCAGCAATACCAACTTCTTCGGTAATAAAGCCATCGAAGAAAATGCCATCGGCATGAAATCCCTGATCGAAGCAGTACAGATCAGAAACTATGTGGTGAAACAATTTGAAGAAAGTCTGCTGCTGAAAAACCCCGAAGAGATAAAACCTAAACTGAATTTCGTTATGGTAGGCGGCGGCCCCACCGGTGTGGAACTGGCAGGTGCGTTCGCTGAACTACGGAAATATATCATGCCTAAAGACTATCCTGATCTGCCCCAATCCCTGATGAATGTTTACCTGATCGAAGCAGGACCTAAACTGCTGGCTTCTTTCAGCGAAAAAACATCCGAACGCACCCTGCATGCGTTACAGGAACTGGGCGTTAAAGTGATGGTCAACACCGGCGTAAAAGAATATGATGGCCATACCATCACCCTCAGCAATGGAGAAACCATCGAATCACAATCCCTCTTGTGGTCTGCCGGCGTGAAAGGCGTACCGGTAAATGGTCTCCCGCAAGACATCCTGCTGCCTAACGGCCGCATTCTGGTCAATGAATTCAACCAGGTAAAAGGATATGAAAACGTATTCGCCATCGGCGATATCGCGCAAATGACTAACGACCAGCGCTTCCCGAAAGGATATCCTATGGTAGCCCAGGTGGCTATCCAACAAGGGAAAAACCTGGCACACAATATCCGCCTCATACTGGAGAAAAAACCACTGAAAGGCTTCTATTACAAAGACCTCGGCAGTATGGCCACCATCGGACGAAACAGGGCAGTGGCCGAATTTGCCAACATGCGGCTCAACGGCTACTTCGCCTGGATAGTATGGATGATCGTGCACCTTATGAGCCTGCTCGGCTTCCGTAATAAACTCGTGGTATTCATCAACTGGTTCTATCGCTACTTCACCTACGAAAGAGGCACCCGCATTATCATCAAACGTGGTGCAGCCAACATTGTGAAGCTACGGCAGACGGTAGGTGTATAATCAAACAAGGTTGTTTTGTTGTTATATAAATAGGTGTTTTATTGTTAAAAATGCAAAAGACCTGATGAGCATATCATCAGGTCTTTGCTTTATAACGTATCTCAACCGCTTACTTGCGGTTCAGCATAGAATTTAAGGTAACACTGGCCACCAGCTCATCTGCACGGCCGCCCAACGGACGGAAGTACAACAAAATAGTATAGTTGTTCTCCGTTTCCCACCAGTTGCCTTCCGTTAAATCAGTGTTGAATTTTGCGTTAGGCACCGTCTTGTCTACCAGCCCATAAATATAGTTGTAGTATCCCTGCTTCAGGAACAATGTTCCTTCATAAGCCCGGCTGGCGGCGTTGTAGGTCAACTTACTATTGCTGTTAAGCTCGTAGTCTGTCATCTCCCCAAAAATATACATATCATATCCGGCGTAAGGTTCAGGGGAGGCAAAAGAAAAATGTACAGATGCATAGTCACCCTCAAAATTAGGATTATAATCATCCAGCGTAGCCAGGTAATACTTACCATTGACGTCTTTGATGAACTGATATACCTTGTCAGCCCGCTCCACATCTGTCACGGCGAAAACATCTGTACTGTTGGCGTGATACTCCGACCGGTGCACCCGCTCCGTCTGTAAACGGAAACTTCGCAGATCTATCCAGCGGAACTCCTTCCCTGCGGGAATGACACAATCCAGCTCCGCATTGTACTTGATCACATTACCGTTAATAAACTGCGGCTTCAGGTTGGTGATAGCATTGTCCCAACGGTAGTTTTGCAGGATCACCACTTTGATCTGGTCAAAAGGATTCTGGATATTCAGAGAGCCGGTATTGACTTCGAAATTCACCTTCTGATGAGTGCGGAACAATTTTGGCGACACCGGCTGCTGGATAAATCCGGCAACACCGGCCTTTGATTCCACTACATACATACGGCGGGTAAATGCCAGCTGGGTGGTATCACTGTCCAGGTATACCTTCAGCAGATAGTTGCCCGACTTGACCGGATAACTGTTGGTGCCCGGCAACTGCACACTGTAGTGCGTATACCGCTGCAACGCTACAGACGACATCTTGTAATTAAGTATCCTTGTTTCAGAGAACCCACGCATGTAATCAAACTGGTTTACCTGAGCCGGTGTCCAGTCTGCGTTACAAAGGATAAAAGAATAATAGTAGGTTTTCACATCGTTGTCCATGTCATCAAAAGACAGCTCCAGTTTCTCCCCTGTACCAATGGTATACATGGGCATACTCAGCGGATCGCCCTGCTGATTGAATTTGACGGACTTGATGTTGTTGTGGTAAATATGGTCCGGTGTAATGACATTTGCCTGCGCCATCACCCTGCCGGTAAACAGACAGGCTGCCAGGACCACCCATGAAAGAAAAGCTGCTATACGCATACTGGCTATTTGGTTGTATTCAAGTTACGATTATTTGCTTATTTAGAGATTTGATTTTTGATTTCCTACATTTGCTTTAATCGAAATCAGTTCAATGGAATTATCTGCTTTTATTGCCAGAAAGATCGCTTTTAACAAAGCTTCCTCTTTTTCGAAGTTCATCATCAACATCGCTGTAGCTGCTACCGCAGTCAGCGTGGCGGTAATGATTCTGGCAACAGCCCTGGTCAATGGTTTTCAGCAGGTCATTCAGGACAAGATTTTCAGCTTCTGGGGACATCTTCACGTCAATCAATACCAGCCTAATGCCGGCCCGCTGACCGAAGAAATACCCTTCACCTCCAGGCCTACCCTGATAGACAGTATCAAAAAAGTGCCCGGCGTAAAGTCCATCTATC
This sequence comes from Chitinophaga fulva, assembly GCF_012927205.1. Lineage (GTDB taxonomy): Bacteria > Bacteroidota > Bacteroidia > Chitinophagales > Chitinophagaceae > Chitinophaga > Chitinophaga fulva. The sequence goes on along the minus strand of NZ_JABBGC010000004.1, from coordinate 356,423 downwards.
CTTATGCCACCAAATCGGCCATTATCAAATCCGAAAAGGAAATCAACGGCATCATCTTCAAAGGGATAGATAAAAGCTATGACTGGCCACAGTTGCAGCGGTTCATTCAAACCGGCCGGCCACCCCGTTTTAATGATACCAGTTATGCACCGGAAATTATGATTTCCACCAACATGGCGAAAGAACTGCAGCTAAAGGTCGATGATAAAGTAATCATCTACTTCATACAGGGCGGCGGACTACCGCCCCGCGCCCGCAAATTACAGGTTTCCGGCATCTTTAAAACCGGTATCGAAGAATATGACAAGACTTATGTTATCGGTGACCTGAACCTCGTTCGCCGGCTCAACGACTGGGAACCCGCACAGGTAGGCGGTTATGAGATCATGCTCCAGGATTATCATAAGATGGACACCACCGCCCGCATCATCGACAACAACGCGCTACCCGATCAACTTTTTACCCGTACCATCCGCGATATCTATCCCAATATTTTCGACTGGCTTCAGTTACAAAACCAGAATGAACTGATCATTATTGTGATCATGACCATCGTGGCTATTATCAACATGATCACCGCCATCCTGATATTGATACTGGAACGGACTAACATGGTAGGCATCCTCAAAGCATTGGGCATGCGTAACTGGAAAATCCAAAAGATATTTGTGTTCCAGGCAGGGTACATCATCCTCATGGGGATCCTCATCGGCGACTTCTTCGGGCTGGGGCTGGCCTTTATGCAAAAGGCCACCGGCATCTTCAAACTCCCGGAAGAGTCTTACTACATGTCGATGGCCGCTATCGATATCAGATGGCCGGAAATAGTGCTGATCAATCTGGGCACACTCACCATCTGTGTATTGGTGCTACTGATCCCGTCGCTCATTATCCGGAAAATCATGCCGGTAAAAGCCATCCAGTTCAAATAACTTTATCTTCCGCTCTTCACGAAGTCGCGCAGATAACTGCATTGCCCATATACCTCCTGGTACAGGCGTGTCTGGGAATAGTTGTTCCGCAACACAGGGAAATAACGGTTACGTACCAACGCTGCGTAATACTTATTGCCATCTTCCATAGGCGTAACATGTTTCTGATAACAACGCGCTGCCATAAAGAAACATTTGGCCCTGAATTCAGGATCTGTGGCTACTTGCGCGGCTTTCAGATAATAACCTTCCGCACCATAGGCACCAAAATACTGCCGCTCAAAAGGATCTTTTTCACACTCCGTGGTGTACCACCCTGTAGATGGCCGGTAGCGGCTTACAAAGTTCCACGTTCTGCCGTAATAAGTGATATTAAACAGGCCTGTCGCATATTCGTAGTAAACCTTCGCATCCACAGGCGCTACTTTCATTTTTTCCTGCAAGGCTAACATCTTATCGCAGAACTGTAACTGTGTAATGGCTTTGGGATAGGCCTTTTCAGGTGCATCGTCCGGACCGAAATCCTGAAACAGCTCCTTGAATACAAGGTAAGAAGAAGCCATCTTGCCGGCTTTTCTAAACCACTGTTGCGCGGTTTTGAAATCATGCACGCGCAGGTAACTTTCCCCGAGGGCTGCGTTCAAATCTACTTCTTTGGGGAAAAAGCCGGTCAGGTAAGTCTCGTAAGGCGTTTTACCGGTAGCTTTCATGAAATTGTGCAGTTGCAGCAGCTGTGCGCTGTTCATCTCATCGCATATCTGGGCCGTCGCTGACTGGCCGGAGAGGAAATAATCATATACGTTCAGGCTATCACAACGGCCACGGACCAACGCTTCTTTGGCAAAGTCCTTCTGCTGATGATACTTAGGCGCCAGGATTGCACCCAGCAGGTTACGATATGTTTTGCTGAAAAACCTGTCACGGCCGGTCGCCCACCACTCTCCTTGTCGCGGTGCGGCCGCCAGCTGGCCGTCCAGCCATTTAAAGGTGCCCAGTAATTTATCTTCCAGCTCTTTGTCGATGGTTTTATGCTGGTTGATGTTGATCAACAAATTCACCACCTCCCACTGATTACGGATCTCCGGTTCTTTGCTGTTTACCTTGTCCAGCTGCGCCCTCGCCACATCATAGTCGCGGCACATATAGGAGAGGTAGGCGGAGTTCACTTGCCAGAAAGCGAGGTCTTTTACTTTTCCTTTTTCGATCACACTGTTCATCCAGCCCACCAGCGGGCGTATCTGGGTATTGGCGATGGTAGCCATTTCAGGAGGAAGCGTCACCAGCCCGGCCATAGATACGGAATCGGTAGAAGTGGAAATGGTCCTGTCGAGAAACCGGGATTCCAGTTTGCTGATTTCACGGCCCATCAATACCGTCAACGCCGGAGATGCAGGATCGAACCCATACACCTTCTTCAGTGGTTCCAATGTGATCTCATCTTTCCGCATGCCATAAATAGCCGCTACCATGGCTTTTTCGCGGTTATCTTTACAAAGATTGTACACTGCTTCTTCCGGAGCGTTGCCCCATCTCATACTGGTATAACAGCTGATACGCAATGCCGGCGCCTTGTCGAATACACGGGAAAACAGATACGCACCTTGTATAGAGTCGCCCATATGCTGCACAGCACCCGCTTTCAGCGCCAGCGCTTTGTAATACATCAGCGAGGAACCTCCTTTCTTAAACAGCTTATCGAAGGTGGTGGCGGCATCTTCATACCGGCCACTGTAATGCAGCAGCCTTACCTGCTGCAAAGCATAACGTTCACGAAGGTCTTTGTTGCTGGTTTTCTCATACAGTTCAGCCGCCTCTTTTCCCAATGCCTCCATGGTAGGCATATTGCGGGTAGGCGGCGTCCATGGGTCGATCTGGCTCACAGACGGCTCACAGGTTTTCGCAAACAACAGGTAGCGGGCAGCCTCCTGGTTACGTTCTTCCTGCAGGAACTGCGCAAATGTATTTTTACGCACACTGTCAGGCAGGGAAGCGGTGCTGCGGGTGGCCACCGCCGACATCTCATCTTTGGTATAGGTGTAGATGTACTCCCGGATATCACCGACTTTTACCTTATCCCCGGCAAACCGTTGCCAGTCGCTCACATTCACCTCCATTTCCGAAGGCGTGGTGGCGTCATCATAAAAAGGGCTCATGCCGGTATAATAAAACGGCTCATACCCTTTTCCCGACTGATAAGGATTAAAAAAGGAGATGTAATAATCATAGGGATCTGCATCCGGTCCGCAGGACAGGGTATAGATCACATTGCCAAACAGCACGGCACAAAAGCTAATGGAAAAAACGATAAATTTTTTGTAGTTCATCCAACGGATAATTATGAAGGGTTACTGAATCCAAATGATAAAAAATAACAACAGGGTCATAATCCTGTCGTTGCCGGGCTACCATGCGGGAAACGGCTTCCAGCACAGCGGGCTCGCTGGTTTCACGGCGGACAACATTGCCTGCTTTTAACAGGTAGCCATTTACCACACTATCTTTCCGGACGGTGTAAACGTATTTCCCCGATGGCGCAAACAGTGCGGAGTCCTGAAGGTCTGTGTTTCCGATATTACGGAGGATGCCGGCATAACGGCCATCCCTGAACAATACCGACCAGTCGAACAATGGTAAAGCAATATCCAAAGGTACCGGATAAGCGGATACCCTGTCATTGCCGATATAAGATTTCATGGTGTTTTCATCCAGGATGGAGTTATGGTCTCCCGCTTTCCGCAGATCACCCATATTGTAACACATCAGCAGACCTTTGTCCACCGGTGGCACGCCGCTGTTGGTCAAAAACTTCACCTGGTGCATGCGGATAGTGGCTGACAGCTGACGATGGCGGAAAAAAGATTGCTCCCGCAGCTGTTGCAGAAAAGCAAAGTAGGCATCCCGGGAAGTACGCGTCCAGTCGCAGTCCATCTGTACTTCCGGAATACGGCCGGTAGGAATATTATAACACAACTGCTCCAGCAGCCGGTTAATATTGGCAGCGAGGGCAGTATCCGGCTTGGTCCACACTTCATTTACGATGAATACCACCGGGATGATGTCAATACTGTCCGGCAGGGGTACCTGCTCCCGCAGTATCGCGACCGGTATGGGTTTCCCTGTCCCGGGGTCAACATCGGTATCAAACATTTTAACGTACAGTCTCCTGGCCGGCAGTCCACGCAGGTATTGCATCTCGTGGGCATTGCCGGTCCATGTCTGTTTCCAATAATAAAAAGCAGGCGTTATCTGTCGCGGCGCGGGACGTTGGCAGGCGAAACACAGTATCAACAAACACAAAAACAGATATCGGGACATGACAGTCAGTTAAATCAATAATCTGCCACAAATAATGCCGGCGGCTACGGCTGCATTCAGGGACTCGGCGCCTCCAAGGCGCGGGATGGTAATGCGATGGGTAGCCTGGGCGATGGTCTCTTCCATCAGTCCCCGGCCTTCATTACCGATCAGGATAATCCCTTCGCGGATGGTGGTAAAGCGGGTGATGTCCTCTCCATGCAGGGTGGCGGCGTAGGAAGGTAATTTACTTTCTTCCAGCAGCGTCCGGAGGTCCATTTCCTTCACCTGTACCCGGGCAATGCTGCCCATTGTGGCTTGTATGGTTTTGGGATTATAAACATCCACACAGTCCGGGGAAACGATGATCTGCCGGATGCCAAACCAGTCGGCTATACGAATCAGCGTGCCCATGTTGCCGGGGTCCTGGATGGCTTCGAGCGCCAGTACTACGGTGCCTTCCGGCGGGAGCCCCCCATCTGCCGGTGGCATATCCAGCAGGGCCATGGCGTTGTTCGGCGTGGTAAGTGCCGAAAGTTGTTTCAGGGTGGCGTTATCCACTTCTATTACGGCATCTGCCGGCAAACGGTCCAGGAGCTGGCTATGCTGAAGCAACCATGCGCTGGTGGCATATACGGCTTTCACTGGCATGCCCGCCTGTAGTAGTTCCTGTACGATCTTGTCTCCCTCCGCAATATACTGGCTGGATTTTTGACGGTTTTTTTTGTGCTGTAATGATTGAATATATTTAATTTGCGCCTTTGACAACATGAGGCCAAACCTACACGATTTCTTTTAATCAGCCAAGAAACAGGCTGCCGGAGGTAGGGTTCAGTATTACCATTTAAAATATTATAACGTTTTCGCCCGTGATGCAGCCGCCACCCAATTCAAGGACTTCTTTGCTGAGATATTTGCTGCTGCTGGTTGGGATACTGGCTTTGGGCGCATGTTCCAATACCAAATACCTGCAACAGGACCAGACTTTATATGTCAGCAGTACTGTAGATGTAAAAGGCGATATCCTCAATTCCGAAAAACAGGATATCCGCAGTTCCTTGTCTTCCAAGTCACTGATGACCCAGCAGCCCAACAAAAAACTGCTGACTACCCGTATTAAGGTATGGCTGTTCAATCAGAAATATAATGAGAAAAAATCCAGCTGGTTCTGGAACATGGTGCTCTCCAAAAGAAACCTGGAAGCACCGGTGATCTACGATTCCGCCAAAACAAAGGAATCCATTTCCCGCATGACCAGCTACCTGCATAATCAGGGCTTCTTCTACGCTACGGTGACAGCCGATCCCAGTGAGAAACGGCGCAAAACCAGTGTTACCTATAAAGTGAATACCGGCCGCAACTTCGTACTCGATAAAATCACCTACGAAGTGCCCGACACCAATCTCCTCGCCATTGTGCAAGCCAACCAGGACCTGTCGCTCCTGAAAAAAGGTATCGCCTACAAATCGGCCACCTTATCATCGGAAAGGGAAAGGCTCACCCGCGTCATCCGCGATGCCGGCTACTACAAATTTGGCCGCGATGCCATCGAATTTGAAGTCGATACCCTCAATAAAGCGCTGTTCCGCAACTCCCTCAACCCCTTTGAAGGATTTGTGAACATCTTCACGGAAAACAAAGGCCGCGAAAAACCCACGATGGACGTGGAAGTAAGGATTAAAAACCCGGAAGACTCAGCCTTCGCGACCTGGCAACGCTACCATATCAGCAAAATTTACGCATATCCTGACTTCCCGCTCAATGGTAATCCCAACGATTCCACCCTCAGGGAAGACAATCGCAAATACATTACCATCCGTTCTCACCAGGATATCCTGAAACCTAAAACACTGTCCAAATCCATCCTGCTGAGACCCGGAGAAACGTACTCCCTGCAGCAGTACAATAATACGGTCAATAAACTGTATGACCTCGGCGTCTGGCAGTTCGTCACCCTGCAATACAAGGAAAACAAGGATACCGCACACGGACTGGATGCTTATCTGTTCCTCACGCCCCGGCGCAAACAGGAACTGGGCATCAACTTCGAGTTGAGTAACAGCTCCGACTATACGTTAGGTTCCGGTGTCAGTCTCAACTACAGGCATATCAATCTCGCTAAAAGTGCTACGCAGCTAAGTATGAGCCTCAACACCGGCATTGAACTGGTGAATAAACCGGTCGAAGGATGGGTGTTGCAATCGAGGGAGTTTGGCGGAGAGATGAGTTTTACCTGGCCCCGCTTCGCGCTACCGTTCAATATCCGGCAGGCGGCCCGGTCCAATGTAAAAACCAGGCTTACTTTCGGCGCTAACTTTCTGTCACGTATTGAGAAATTCGACATCACCAGTATCAACCTCTCCTATGGCTATGACTGGAACGAAAGTTTATACAAACGCTGGATAGTAAAACCATTTACCCTCAACTATGTGGGCGTAAACCTTGATCCTAACTTTAAGGCTACGACCGTAGACCCCAACCCATATCTGAAGCGCAGCTTTGAACCGGCATTGATCGGCGGAGAAAGCGTTTCGTTCATCTACAGCAACAATGACCTGCTGCACCAACGGCATTACAGCTATTTCAGGGCAAACATTGAAGAATCTGGATTGTGGCTGAATGGTATCAATAGCCTGGTAGGTATGGCTGCCGGCAACAAATCAAATATTGAATCCCTCACCAAAGTAAATATTTCCAATTTTGTGAAGATGGAGGCCGACTACCGTCACTACTGGCGGCTGGGCATTCATAGCGGGCTGGCTACCAGGATATATGCAGGTGTGGGCATCCCCTACAGCACATCAACAGTACTGCCTTATGTAAGACAGTTCACCTCCGGTGGTCCCAACAGTATCCGCGCTTTCCGCCTGCGTACACTGGGCCCTGGCTCCTACAAGGACACTTCTTCCAGCGCCCAGATATTCCCGGACCAAACCGGCGATATGAAACTGGAAGGCAACGTAGAATACCGGTTCGATCTGTTACGGATGTTTGGCGGCACCATCAATCTTAAAGGCGCCACCTTCGTCGATATGGGTAACATCTGGATGATCAAGAAAGATCTTACAAGGCCTGGCTCCGAATTCCGCTTCGACCAGCTCTATCACGATCTGGCGATCGGTACCGGCGCCGGCCTGAGACTGGATTTTTCCTTCTTCCTGATCCGCCTCGACTGGGGCATCCCGCTGAAAGTGCCTTATTACGCTGACAGCAACAATGGCTGGTATATCAGCGAGTGGGACCTCGGAAGCAGTAAATGGCGTAAAAACAATATTATCTGGAATATCGCTATTGGTTATCCGTTTTAGGCGCGCTGTTGGCAGATATAAATTCCTCCATATTGATGGCTTCTTCCAGCTTGAAAGCACCGATGCGGGTGCGGCACAAACTGCTCAGATAGGCACCACAGCCCAATGCAGCGCCATAATCGTTGGCCAGGGAACGTATATACGTGCCCGTGCTGCATACCACGCGGAAATGTACAACTGGCAATTCTATTTTAGTGATCTCAAATTCGGAGATGGTGATCTTACGGGGCTCCACTTTCACATCTACCCCTTTTCTGGCCAGCAGATAAATGGGTTTACCGTTTTGTTTAATGGCAGAATGGATGGGAGGCAGTTGCATAATTTCTCCTAAAAAACCTGCAGTAGCGGCTTTCAGGGCAGCCTCATCGATACCGGCAATGTCTTTGAAATTTTCCGGTTCAGACTCCTTGTCGAAAGTAGGCGTGGTGGCGCCGAGGGTAAAAGTACCGGTGTATTCTTTCTCCTGAGCCTGGTACTCATTGATCTTTTTGGTCATCTTACCGGTGCAGCAGATCAGCAATCCGGTAGCCAGCGGGTCCAGTGTGCCGGCATGCCCTATTTTGGCTTTCGTTAAATTTCTTATTTTGCGTACTACATCAAAGGAAGTCCATGTCAGCGGTTTATTGACCAGTATTACAGCTCCTTCCTGGTATTTCGTCTTATCGGTTGTTTGCATCCCGCAAAGATAGCTAAATCACGTTTAGCGCACCATATCCTGACTAACTACCGGTTATATAGTAAAATATTATAACCGATAACTATTAAAAGCTTGAAGCTTTTGCATAAATTCACGCAATTTTGCTATCATGTCATTAGAACACCATAAGAATGCTACGCTCCGTTATCAGCAACAGGTAGACAACTCACGCGATTACGTGATGCCGTTTATCCAGCAGGAATTTCCGCAGCTGGAAGGCCTTCGTGTCATGGAAGTGGGCTGCGGTGAAGGCGGTGTGCTCACCCCTTTGCTGGAAAAAGGCTGCCGCTGCGTAGGAGTAGACCTGGCGCCGGCCAGGATAGAACTGGCCAGAAGTTTTCTGGGGAAATATGAAACTACCGGGCAACTGAAGCTGATTGCCAAAAATATTTATGATGTTGATTTTCTGGGAGAATTCCGTAACTCTTTTGATGTAATCATCCTGAAAGATGCCATCGAACACATACCGGACCAGGAGAAAATTGTCGGTCACCTCAAACAACTGCTCACACCACGCGGACAGGTATACTTTGGTTTTCCGCCCTGGTACATGCCTCATGGCGGCCACCAGCAGATCTGTCATAATAAATTCCTAAGCATGGTGCCTTATATTCACCTGTTGCCTAAACCGGTTTACCGTGGCGTACTGCGGATGTTCGGGGAAGAAAATGATATCGTTCAGGAGCTGATGGATGTGAAATCCACCGGCATTTCCATCGAACGGTTTGAGCGGATCGTAAAACGTCAGGGCTATAAAATTACACAACGCCGGTTCTACCTGATCAATCCCATCTACAAATACAAGTTCAATGTCAGCGCCCGTGAGCAATGGAAGCCGGTATCGGCGATCCCCTATGTGCGTGATTTTGTGACAACCTGTATGTATTATATGATCAAGCCGCAGTAGCTGGTACAAACTGATAATCAAAGAGCGAAGATTTCCTGATGGAGGTCTTCGCTCTTTGATTTTATGATGATTTAACGGCTATTTGTTCCAGATATCCCAGGATGCTTCTGCCTGCAGGATCAGCATCTCATGCCCGTTTTTGATGCCAGCGCCTTGTGCGGCGCCTTTCTGCAGGAACAGGGTTTCTGCCGGATTATACACCAGGTCATACAACAGATGACTGGAGGTGATGTATTCATAAGGAATGTCCGGACAGGCGTCTACGTTAGGATACATGCCCAGCGGCGTAGTATTGATGATCAGTGTGTGGGCCTCCATGGTGGCCTGGTCCAGTGAGCTGTAAGCCACCGTTCCGTTACCGGGTGTACGGCTGGCCACTATATAGGCGATGTTCATTTCCTGCAGGGCATACGTCACAGCTTTGGCCGCGCCGCCGGTACCCAGTACGAGGGCCTTGTTATGATGCGGTTGCAGCAAGGGTTCCAGGGAATTTCGAAACCCGATCACATCAGTATTAAAGCCTTTCTTTTTACCGTCTTTAAAGCGGATGCAGTTGACAGCCCCAATTTTGGCGGCAGCGTCGCTGAGTTCATCGAGATAAGGGATCACCTGTTCCTTGTAGGGAATAGTGACATTCAGGCCGCACAGGTCCGGATGTTGGGCCAGTAATGCCGGAAACTCAGTGATAGCGGGTATGGGGAAGGTTTCATACTGGTGTCCGGCGATGTTCTCTTCTTCAAATTTCCGGGTAAAGAAACCTTTGGAAAAAGAGTGGCTGAGCGGATAACCAATAAGGCCGTATGTTTTCATGTGTTGTTTTTTAAAAAAGAAGAGACCTGATTATTTAGAATGTTTTGTTGCATTATAAATAATCAGGTCTCTAATATATCATTCCTTTACGGAATTATTCCTTGTCAAGAAACAGGTGGAAGGTATCACCTCTCAGGCCTACGCGCATCGCTTCGAGGGAAATCACCTCGTTGGGCGCCAGGTTACCGAGGTTAGCGTTGCAGCCTACCAGCTCCAGGAAGTACAGTTGTTGTGCTTTCTGTGGTGCTTCCCAGATGATTTTTTCAGCGGGGATCTGGGTCAGGATTTCCTGTACCAGGCCTTCGCGTACTTCACCGGTACCACGGTAGATACCAACGTTACCGCTTTCACGGGCTTCTGCGATCACATAGGTAGCGCCGGCAGACAGTTCCGCTCTCATTAATTCGATCCATTTATAAGGAGGAATAATATGTTCCGCGTCTTTGGAGCCTACTTCGCTCAGTACCAGGCCGATTTTGGACAGCTTTTCGATATAGCCGCACTTTTCAGCATGCGGGATGATGATAGAACCATCAGACACCTCCATGTAACTAATACCGTAATCCTGTACCAGCTTCACATATTCATCAAACTGGTTACGGATCAGAAATGCTTCAAACAAAGTACCGCCAAAATATACCGGAATGTTGGCCGACTGGTAAAGCTCAATTTTTGCGCGCAGGTTGGGCGTGACAAACGCAGTACCAAAGCCGAGTTTCAGGATATCCACGTGAGGTCCCGACGCCGATAAAAAATTTCTTGCTTCTTCCAAACTAAGCCCCTTGTCCATCACCATGGTAAGTCCATGGGTGCGGGGTTTCTGCGTCCTTTCCGGGATTTGTGTCAGATTAAAATTCATTTGAAATATTTTTATCTTCTTATAGGTCAGTAAAACACATACTATTTTCACCCGGGCAAGTTGGGATAGTGTAGCTGCAATTTTATTAACCGGAAATACAATGGCTTATGTCCATGACAATTTAAAAAGCCGGCGCAAAAATAAGAAGACTATACTTTATTTTAAAAGTAAATAACATTGGTTAACGTTTCTTGCGGTATTGAGCGATCAGGTCTACCACACTCACATGCTGTAATATGGCTGGATCCAGCTCCACCAGCTTTTTGAGGGCCTTAGGGGCCTGCTGCAGCGCGGTTTCCAGGTGCAGCAATCCTTCTTTGGTCTTGCCCTGCGCTATCAGGATAGCGGCCCGGTAATATTGGAATACCGGTTTACGGCCGGCTTTTTCTTCGGCGGCGGCCAGTTGATCGAGCGCTTCTTCCAGAAAACCAAATACATACAAGCCTTTTATAAGCTCCTGCCAGGGCAGCACGCTCTTCGGACGGATACGCACGGCATTCACGAAATAAAGCAATGCATCTTTCTCCTTGCCCAGCTGCAGGTAACATTCGCCGAGGCTCATATTATATTCTGCGTTCTGTTTGTTTATTTTCAGTGCGTTAAGCAGTGATTTGGCGGCATTGTCCCAGTTTTCCTCCATCATATAGGCCACGGCAATCTTGTAAAACAGCTTGTCGTCGTTGGGGCTCAGATGGGAAGCTTTCCGGTAGTAATAACGGGCCTGGGTATACTTACGCTGCCGCTCATAACAATGTCCGATGGCCTCATAGATCACATCTTCCGGCTTGGCGATTTCCAGGTGCTTCTGCAATACTTCGATCGCATCGGCATACTTACGCAAACGGATATAGGCATCGCCCATGTTACGGTAGGCGTAGTCAAATTTCTCGTCAATAGCCACGGCGTACTGATAGGCGTCTATCGCTTTTTCGTACAGCTTCAGCCCCTGATAGGCAGTCCCCAGGTTAAACCACGCCAGGTGGTTAAACGGATGCTCATCTATGATCCAGGTATGTAACCGGATACTCTCTTCGTTTCTGCCGGTAAACTCCGTCCAGAAACAGATCTTGTGCAATGCCTCCTCGTTGTTGGGTTCATGTTCCAGCGCCATCTTCAGGCAGTCGAACACTTTCTCAAACTCCTCCCAGTCATCATACACGTCAGACAGCTCCAGCAACAATTCCGTCTTGTCTTCCCCCTCAAATTGGTCAATCTGCTCATTGAGTACATCCGCAGCCTTCTGATGCTGGTTCAGTGCCAGGTACACGTCAGTCTGCAGGATATACAAATTGATATCGTTGCGGTCCAGCACGGCAGCTTTGTCCAGTAAATGAAGGGCTTCTTTGTACTTTTTGGTTTCTATCAGTAAGTTGGCTTTTTTCAGAAGAAGTGCAGAGGAATAGGGAAACTGCTCTATGGCTATTTCGGCGGCCTGTAATGCGATCGGCATTTCATCCTGCTCGTCATAATAGTCTATGATCTGCTCAAATGAGTCCTCGTCCAGAAAAGAGTGAGATTTACCCGCCCTCAGATTTTCAAACTGCTGCAACAAGTCTCTCAGATCATCAAAATCCTCGTTTAAAAAAGAAAAATCTTTACTCATTAATGTAAATATAAGACTTTTATGTTTCCACCAATTCGCAGTATTTAAAACCGTTTATAAATTTTTTAACATTTTATTAAGAATTTATTGTAATTTGCGTTAAGGATTTGTTATATAATAGATCGAAAAGTTTGTATATTTGTGTTACAATGAAAACGAAAATTCACATATCCAAGACTTTTTCATTGTCCTGCCTATTGGCGGGAGCTATGGCGCTGTTCGCCATTAGCGCACTGGCAAATAGCACCCTTTTGCCTACCGATAATGAAAAAGACAAGGCGAAAAAGACCGATAATGTCCATTTCGTGTTGAATACCGCCATGCCCAAAACCAACCTGGCCCTCGACGCCGGTTACAGGTTCACAGGCAGCTACAATTCAAATTTTAAGTTCACCAATACCAACGTGATCAATTTCCAGTCTGTAATGTCCTACACCAAGGGTAATACGACTTATGTTGTTCCTTACACTGTACAACCGATACAGCCTCCAGTGAACAACATGAACTTTCAAAAACTGCAGATTATCCTGCCGCTTAAGAAAGGCTGACCTTAACGTTTCTTCAAGTACAAATATGGGCCTATCAAAAAGTTTAACAACTTCTTGATAGGCCTTTTTCTTTTATATTTTTTCGGGAGATGTCCGGGCCCACGCCGGCTTAGCTGCTGCTTTGCGGAACATTTACCAGCCCACCGGCCGCCGCCCCGGCGTTTACCTTACTGCATCGTTTTCAGCTCTTCAGGGCTTACGATCTTGTAACCCGTCTTTGGCACATCAAAATAAGAAGCAGGGATAGGATACAGCTCTACCTTGGTGGCGATTACACGCATTTTAGAGCCCGTTTTGGTCACGATCTCAAATTCAAGGGGTATCCCTTTCAGGTTGACAAACCGGCGATTATAGTGCCTGTTTTCGGGCACTAAATCGGGGGTATAGTATACTTCAAAGGTGGTACCGTCCGGCATGGTGCCGATCGTCTTTTTACAGGTATAACCAGCAATCTGCCGGGTTTCAGCCTGATCTTTAAACTGAACATTTTCATACTGCTTCAGCTCTTTTTCATACTGCCCCTTATTGGCGCGGATGAGGTATTTGTTACCATGCTGGTCTATCAGCGTGGTCAAGGTTTCATCCTTACTATTGATCAGGTAGGTGTATTTGACAATGTTGAAGTCCATGTCTATCCTGCTCAGCTGGCCTCTCATGTACTGGGTGAGCGTGCTTCCCTCCTGCATAGCATCCATCTGGGCGCGCTCAGGCGGCAGATCTATCTTGTAAACGATCTTAGCATCGGAAATAACGCGTTGTGCCAGTATAGGGCTGGTTATCCACAGCAGGAAATATGTTAAAAACAACCGGTATGACATAGTCGTGGTGTGTTGGTTAGTGGTTGTGACAGCAGGTACAGTTTACCATACAAGCTTTTCTTTATGCAAAAACGCAGCTATCCCGCGTTTACAGTCTTCATGTCCACGGGTGGCAGCATTCAGTTCGGCTGCATGCTCCAGTCCGTCTTTTATAGGTAAGTCCAACACTGTGCCAATCAATTTTTTGGTCACCTTCAGGGAGTTGCCGGATGCGTCGTTACATAAGCTGGCAGCCACTTTGGCCACATGTTCCTTAATTTCTCCGGCAGGTATTACAGCAGTGATCAGGCCATCACGGGCGGCTTTTTCGGCACTCACGAGCCGGCCGGTCAACAATAATTCCCGGGCCCTGCCCTCTCCTATTTTCCGAACCAGGAAAACAGCTACCAGCGCGGGTATAAAACCGATTTTCACCTCAGTGTACCCCATCATGGCTTCGGGTACGGCATAACTCAGGTCGCAAACCGTTACCAGCCCACAGCCTCCGGCCACGGCATGGCCCTCTACCTGGGCTATCACTACCTTATCGAGCAGGTAAATCTCCTGAAACAACTGCATTAACTCCCGCGAGTCAGCGAGATTTTCATCATAGGTATTTTGCTGCAACTGCTGCAGGTATTCCAGGTCTGCCCCGGCACAAAAAGCTTCTCCATTGCCCTTCAATACAACCACCTTCACGCCTTCGTCTGCGGCAGCGATGGCAAATGCCTGCCGAAGCTCCGCTACCAGCTGGCCATTCAGCGCATTCCGCTTATCGGGCCGGTTCAGCGTGATCGTGGCTACACGGGACGCCACCTCATATTGCAACAAGTTGAATTCCATATGGTAAAGAATTACGCAGTACGGATGGCCACCACGGTTGCCGGGTAACCATCCGTACTTTCCTGAGCAATATAAGGAATAAACTTTTAATGAGTAATCTCCTGGATCACTTGTCCTACGTTGCCGCTGGGCATCTGGATGTGCAACAGCGCGGCCAGTGTAGGCGCTATATCTGTCATCCCCACAGTACGATTGGTTTTACCCGGATGAACACCCCATCCCATCCATACCAGCGGGATGTGTGCATCGTAAGGATACCATAAACCGTGTGTGGTACCGGTTTTGCCGCCGTCGATATAAGCGGGGGACAGTACAATCTGAATATCTCCGCTCCGTTTGGTATTGTAACCGTTGGCCATCATGGTGCGCATCGGTTCAGGCAGAACGGTCACCATCAGGTCACGGATAGGGAACGCCTTGGCAATGGCAGGAGATTTTTGCAGGTTGGTAATAATAAACTGCTGAATATCGTTGTAGTTCTTGCCGGAAGCCTCGATCACGTCGTGGTTCAGCCACAGCTGATAGTTGTCCACCGCTTTAATCACGTCTTTTACACCAAATTTCGTGGCAAGCTTCTCATTCAGGTCTTTCATGGCAGCGCGGTCATCCCAGGTACCGCCAGGCAGTTTGTTTTCCTCCAGGAATCCCGGTACATGGGCTACGCCGTGATCAGCAGTGATAAAGAACAGGTACTGTCCTTTGCCGATATTGGCGTCCAGGTACTGGAAGAACGTAGCCAGATCGTGGTCCAGGCGCAGGTAGGTATCTTCAGCTTCTATGGAATTAGGTCCAAACTGGTGACCGACATAATCTGTGGAAGACAGGCTGATGGCCAGGAAATCGGTCACCGCGCCTTTACCCATATTATACGCTTCCATGGCTTTTTTGGCAAATTCCAGGGTCATGGTGTTACCAAAGGGAGAAGCAGCGATAGAGCTGTTGGCAGCGCCGCTCAGATCATGCGGGAAAGAGGTGCCGGTAGTGCTGTTTTTATATTTGCCTTCATACACCTTTTCATCTGCGGTGCTGAGGGTATAGGACGATGCAGGATACAGCGTGGTCCAGGGTTTGGACAGGTATTGCTGAGGCCATTTTTCGTTATTGAACTGTTGTGCCCAGCCTGGCAGCTCGTTCATATAGTAAGAGCTGGTTACCCAGTTGCCGGTGCTACCGTCATACCAGTAAGCGGCGTTGGCACTGTGACCGGCAGGCAGGATGGCGCCACGGTCTTTAATGGCCACGCCTACTACTTTGCTCTGGAACTGGTTGGACAGGCGCAGCTCATCACCGATGGTGGTGACCAGCATATTGCGAGGGCTCATTTTACCGGCAGCGGATGCACTGCCAACGGTAGTCATGGTGGTGTCTTCCGCGCAGTACATGGTACGACCAATTTCGGGGCTGTACCAGGTGTTGCCGATTATACCATGGATAGCCGGTACAGAGCCGGTATACACACAGGTATGTCCACAGGCGGTGATGGTGGGAGTGTAGTTGATCAGTGTATTTTCGCAGGAGAAGCCTTCCTGCAGCAGTCTTTTAAAGCCTCCGGCAGCGTACCTGTTGCTATAACGGTACAGGTAGTCCCAGCGCATCTGGTCTACTACCATGCCTACGATCAGTTTCGGTTTGGCAGCTGTTTTGCTGCTTTTGGCTGTCGCCAGATGATTGAAAGGTTTTGGAGAAGTGGCCTTTTGTGCCCGGGTGCCTGTAGTGGCGATTACCAGGGCAAAGGCAAGCAGGGAGATCCTTTTCATTAGATATTATTGCTTTTTATAAGATAAACGTACTTTTGCCGGCAGAGGCCGGTAGTAATGAAGCATTAAAATGACGCTGGCAAATGTAATCGAAGTTTAGAAAAAGCAATATTTTAATACCTTTGTGTCCTCTTTTTATCAAAGCATTTAACTATTACATAATATAGCGTATGGATATTTTCGAGAAACTGCTGAAACACATGGGCCCCATTGGGGAGCATTCAGACAGAGCCCATGGCTATTTCGCCTTTCCTAAGCTGGAAGGAGAAATAGGCCCCCGCATGAAATTCCGGGGCAATGAAAAAATAGTTTGGAGCCTCAACAACTACCTGGGGCTGGCCAATCTTCCGGAAGTACGGGCTACCGACGCAAAGGCGGCAGCTGACTTCGGTCTTGCAGCGCCGATGGGCGCCCGCATGATGAGCGGCAACACCAACTATCACGAGCAGCTCGAGCGCGAACTGTCCGATTACATGGGTAAAGAAGATACCACCTTGCTGAACTACGGCTATCAGGGCATCATGAGTGCTATCGATGCTGTTTGCGGCCGCAGGGACGTTATCGTGTACGACGCAGAATGCCACGCCAGCATCCTGGACGGCCTGCGCCTCCATCCCGGCAAACGTTATGTGTTCAAACACAACGACATCGAAGATTGCGAAAAACAACTGAGACGCGCTACTGAACTGGCTAACGCACAAGGTGGCGGTATCCTCGTAGTAACAGAAGGCGTATTCGGTATGGCCGGCGATCAGGGTAAACTGAAAGAAATCGCTGCACTGAAAGATAAATTTGAATTCCGCCTTCTGGTAGACGACGCACACGGCTTCGGTACCATGGGTAAAACCGGTGCCGGTACCGGCGAAGAACAAGGCGTTCAGGATAAAATCGATCTCCTGTTCAACACCTTCGCTAAATCCGGTGCTTCTATCGGCGCCTTCATCAGCGGCGAAAAAGCCATCATCAACTACCTGCGCTACAACATGCGCTCCCAGATCTTTGCTAAATCTATTCCGTTACCAATCGTTATCGGTCACCTGAAAAGAGTGGAACTGATGCGCAAACACCCGGAAATGAAAGCAAAACTGTGGGAAAATGTGAATAAACTGCAGAATGGCCTTAAAGCCCGCGGTTTCAACATCGGTAAAACCAACTCCCCCGTTACCCCGATCTACCTGCAGGGCGATATTCCGGAAGCTACAGCCATGTGCCTGGACCTCCGCGAAAACTACAACATCTTCTGCTCTATCGTGGTATATCCCGTTATTCCAAAAGGCCAGATCATCTACCGCCTTATCCCAACTGCTGCTCACACAGACGAGGACATTGAACTGACACTGAAAGCTTTCAGCGAAACCAAAGCCAAGCTCGACGAAAAAGTTTACCAGGTAGCTGAAATACCAATGGTATAAGCCATTTACGGATTTTGTGATTTATTTAGCTATTCATACAAAAAGCCTTCCTGCAATACAGGAAGGCTTTTTTATTACAACATTCGATTATGCCCTAAACCGCTTCCTGGCAACATTCTTTCTCCCATACAATTCGTATGATATATCCTGCTCTTCCCAAATTGTAAAAAGTGTATTCATCTCATTAAGATGGCGTTGATAAAACTTCAGCCCTATCCGGACCTCTTCCCCCTTATGCCGGAAAACAAGTTCATTACATGCCCCGTCACTAAAGTTCGGCAATATTATCCTACCTTGGCTTGGCTTCAACTCCATCCCACGATAACCCCGAAAATACAGTTTGAATTCTGTTATCAGGGAAAGCGGATACTTGGCTATGTTCTCGCCTGATGTAACAATGATCTCCTGGTCGGTCAGGGTACATTCCCCTGTTTTTTTATATCGCCTGAAAAACTTCTGCACCACACAACCCAGCAGGAAACACCCCATAGCATAAGGTAGCAGCAACTTGATACCCTCCATAAACACAGAAGCTATAAAAACGACCAAGCCAATTGCTGTTAAGAGCCACAATGCTTTTAACGATTTGGACAAAAATCTTTTCACAACTGTAAAGCAAACATAATATTTCATAGGGCTCCTTTTCCGGGTTAAAAAGCCAACCGTTGATGAGGTCGTTATACAAAGCTAGAGCGGGAAATTAATAAGCCCAAATAATCTGAGAACCAGATAATTATGAAAATACAAAAGGGCTGAGTTTCCTCAGCCCTACTCAAATCGTTCTTTCACTAGGTGTAAAATTTCACTAAATTTTCATCAGGACATGGTAGAATATATGGTCTTCATAGAATTTGGAATAACCAAGTGATTCCAAGTATTTTATATAAGTATCTTTTTTAGATTTCGCGTCGTGTTCATTGTTACATTTCAAATGTAGAGCAGTTTTCTCAGTATCACATAACACAAATGTTGTATTTTGTTAATAGCTTGTTAAAGTATTAGACTGCAACAATAAATCAGCTAACTATCAAAATCACGCCTTTTTCCCGTTTTAACCCAATAAATTTCCCGATTGCGTAAACGCTTCACCCAGGACAGCAGTACCTTTGCAGCCACGACTGCAAATAGTTGGTGCAACAGATAACTGATCACTATCAACCGCCGGGACATAGCACTTTCGTGCCCGCCCTGTAATCATCACCCTTTGCAGCTGGTAAAAAAAACAATAAGGAAATTGAAGCAATATCTGCATAAACAGCTTTTCACTGTTCACCGCATTACGGGCCTCATTGTAGGCATAATGCTGCTTTTTGCCAGCATAACTGGCACCCTGCTGGTTTTTAGCGAGGAAATAGACGAAGCCCTGCATCATGAAACCTATCACATTACACCGGGAACACAGCGTAAACCACTTTTTGAGCTACTGCAACAAGCCGGTAAATCCCTGCGGGGCGGCACCCCTTATCTGTTCTTCTCCCGGCTGCCACAAACACCGGAAGAACCAGCAATCGTAAGGGCAGAATACGGGCCGGACGACAAGGTATACCTCTTCCTCAACCCCTACACCGGGGAAGTTATCCACCAACACACCAATACCGGCTATTTCTCCGGCTTCCTGATATACCTGCACTTTTCCCTGCTGAGCGGAAAAACAGGCGCTAAAGTGATGCTGACAGTCGCCATCCTGCTGTTTATCTCTCTCCTGACTGGTATCTGGGTATATCGGAAATCGGTGTTTAAGGTACTGACCTTCCGTCTAAAGCCCGAATGGGGCAGCCGTACCCGGCGCTGGCGCAACCTGCACCGTATTGTAGGGGTATGGGCACTGCTGTTCAATCTCCTCATTGCGTTTACCGGGTTTATGATGCAATTGAAAGTACTGGACAACCGGAAAACAACCGCCCCCTTTCCCAATGTCGGCGCTCCCATTCCTGTTGACTACGAATCGCTGCTGACCAAAGCCACCGCACAAATACCAGGTTTTGAAGCAATGGGCATCCGTCCGCCTAAAAAAGCCGGTGATCCTATACGCATCCTGGGCCACGCCCACGAAGCTGCAATCTGGGGCCGCTACAGCTCATCTGTCCATTTTGATATCGCCGGACAGGTAAAAAAGACGGTCAATTTCAGCAATGCGCCTTTGGGTGATAAATTCAACGCAGCCATGGCCCCACTGCATTTCGGCAACTATGGCGGCATTCCTGTTAAAATACTATATGCCCTTCTGGGCCTCACACCCGGCATCCTTTCCATATCCGGTTTCCTGATATGGTACCGCCGGAAATACATCATTAAAAAACATCAGCTTTGAAAATGAAACAATACCTGGTACTGTGTTCTCTGACACTCCTGGTTACTTTACAGACGACTGCACAAAAACTGACCGGCACCATCCGCGATACGGCACAAACTGCCGTTCCCATGCTACGCCTCTATCTGGCCGGCACACAGAAACATGCGATCTCCGGTCCTGACGGCACTTTCAGCATCAATAACATAAAACCCGGCAGCTATAAACTGATCGCTACCGGCATCGGATATAACACACTGGAGCAACCTGTCACCATCACAGACAGCATCACTACCCTCTCACTTACCATCCAGCCGTCAGATGTTGGCCTGAATGAAGTAGTAGTGACTGCCAGCCGCAACAAGGAAACGCTGGGCACTGTCCCCTCTTCTATTACCATCATCAGCGGTAAACAACTGCGGGAGCAAAGCGCTATCACCACAGACATCAACCAGCTGCTCAGTATGAACGTGCCGGGCCTTACGCTGGGTACCAATACTTCCACCAACAAAGGTCAAACCCTGCGTGGCCGCGGTATGCTGATCATGATAGACGGCATTCCGCAATCCACCCCGCTGCGTAACGGCGATAAAGACATGCGCAGCATCGATGTTTCGGTCATCGAAAGGGTGGAAGTGATCAAAGGCTCCACCGCCATTTATGGCAACGGCGCCGATGGAGGCATCATTAACTTCATCACCATCAAAGCCAATCCAAATAAACGTTTCAGCGGCAGTACCGACATCAGCACCAGCGGTTCGCTCACCAGCGCGGCCAACAGCCTTGGAGCACGCGTGGCGCAACAGTTCAGCGGCCGGCTCAATAAATTCGATTATGTAGTGGCCGGCACCTATGAGCAAACCGGTGTCAACAAAGACGCTAAAGGACAGGTCATAGCCCCTTTCCAGTCACTCAGCCAAAACGAAAACGTGAACCTTTTTGCGAAACTGGGTTACAACTTCAACGATAATAACCGGCTGGAGGTGATGTACAACTATTACCGCACCATGCAAAACAGCAGCTACGTTGACTCTGGCGGTAAATTCGGGCAACACCCCATCATTGGTATCATTGGCACCAATCCTGGTGATAAACAGGGTACGCCGTATAACCATAACGCCTATCTGAATTTTACCAGCAAAAACATTTTCCGTAATACATCGTTGAATGTAAACCTGTATTACCAGGACTTCTACACCGTATTCGAATATTCCGATTTTTATGCACCACCGGGCAACTCCGCCATTACCTCTAAAAAAATGGGTGTCCGTGTGAATTTCAATACACTGTTCAACTTCCATCCTAATCTGCATGGCGACGTCACCTGGGGCATAGACATATTGAACGATAAAACGGCCCAGCCGCTTACCGATGGCCGTCCTTTCGTACCGGAGATGAATATGAAAAACCTCGCGCCTTATGCACAGCTGAAAACATATCTGTTCAAAGACTTCCTGGTAAAAGCTGGTCTGCGTTACGAAAACATCCGGCTCGATATTCCTGACTACACCACCATTAAGTTTGGTAACTATGCCGGTGGCGTATTCGTAAAAGGTGGCAACCTGCCTTACGAGGCTTTGGTATTCAATGCCGGCCTGCGATATACCCGGTTCCCGGCTTTCAACCCGTTTGTCAGCTACTCACAAAGCTTCTCCCTGTATGACCTGGGTCGTACCCTGCGACTGGCCAAGGCTGTCAGCAATGGCGCTACCAGCATCAACACCATCGAAACCAAAGCTATCGTGACCAACAACTATGAAGCTGGTTTCAACAGTAACATCGGCCAATTCAATGCTTCCGGTTCTTACTTCATCAGCACATCCAATCTGGGTACCAGTCTGAAAGACGTGAATGGCGTGGCTGTACCAGAAAGAGCGCCTGAGCGCGTACAGGGTTTTGAACTGGCCGCTGGTTATCAGTTCCTGCCTAATCTCTCTGCCAGTGCGGCTTACACCCATGTAGAAGGTAAAAAAGACGTGAATGGCGGGAAAACATGGTTGCCTACTACCCGTATTACACCAGACAAGATGACTGTCAACGTGAATTATTCTCCACTGAAACAATGGGACCTGGGGGTGTATTACATCTATTCCGGCGTACGGAAACGTTTTGATCCCAATCCTGCTACCAAAGAGTATGACCTGGGCAACGGACCTGTTGGTGATTTCTCGCTTGTGAACTTGTACACTGCTTATCGTTTCAACTCCGCCGCTTCTATCCGGCTGGGGGTAGACAACCTGCTGAATGCCGATTATTACCCGGTGATGTCACAGGCCAGAGTGAGAACAGATTCTTATATCAAAGGCAGTGGCGCCCGGTTTAACCTGGGTTTCCGGTATGCATTCTGATCAATAACCGATTTACATAAAAAAGGAAAGGCGCGAAATTCGCGCCTTTCCTTTTTTATAACATTTATCTGTTGAGCAGATTATTTCAGGTGTTCTTCTACAGAAGTATTGTAGATCTGTTTCCAGTCGTTTACTTTACCCCAGTCTTCGCCACCTACTTTCACATGGTCACCGGTTACAGCGCCTACTTTCTCATAACGTACAGAAACGTCGGAGGCGTCTACCAGGCCGTGCATCAGTGCTTCGAATTTCTCTTTGTTTTCCGGTTTAACAGTTACGATTACACGGCTTTGGCTTTCACCGAAGAGGTAAGCGTCTTTACGGAATTTAGCGTTCAGGTTCAGTTCAAAGCCCAGGCCTCTTGGCATAGCGCTTTCCATCATGGTAACGAACAGACCACCTTCGCTGATATCGTGTGCAGACTGGATCAGGTGGGCTTTGTTCAGTTTAGTGATAGCCTGCTGCAACTGCAGTTCTTCTTCGAGGTTGAAGTGCGGAGCAGGGCTGTATTCGATACCGATGATTTTGTGCAGGTATTCAGAGCTGTTGATATCATTGCGGCTGCGGCCAATCAAGTATACCAGGTCACCGGCTTCCTTGAAGTCGAGGGTGATACGTTGATCGAGGCTGTCGAGCAGGCCCACCATACCGATAGTTGGCGTAGGGTATACCGCACCATCAGGTGATTGGTTATAGAAGCTCACGTTACCGCCGGTAACCGGGGTATTGAATTTACGGCAAGCTTCGCCCATGCCTTGTACAGCGTGTACGAACTGGTAATAAACTTCCGGATCGTAAGGGTTCCCGAAGTTGAGGCAGTTGGTGATAGCCAGGGGTTCACCGCCGGAGCAAACGATGTTGCGGGCAGCTTCCGCCACAGCGATCTGGCCACCTTTGTGCGGATCAGCAAATACGTAGCGGCTGTTACAGTCGGTCGTCATTGCCAGCGCTTTTTTGGTGCCTTTCACCAGTACGATCGGAGCGTCGCTCGGAGCGTTGGTAGTGGTGTTGGCAGTACCTACCATGCTGTCGTACTGGTTGAAGATCCAGCGTTTGGAAGCGATGTTAGGCAGTGCGATGATCCTTTCCGCTGCAAAGCGGGCGTGTTCTGTATCCGGAACGTTCTGAATATCGAACGCTTTCACTTTCTGGAAGTAGGCAGGTTCAGTATAAGCGCGGTGATATTGAGGAGCGCCGCCGCCGAGCACGAGACTTTCAGCAGGAACGTCCGCTTCCAGTTCACCGTTCATATAAAACTTCAGGTTGGTGTCTTTGGTTACTTCACCGATCTGAACGCAGTGCAGGTCCCATTTTTCGAAGATATCGAGGACTGCTTTTTCCTGGCCTTTTTTCACTACGATGAGCATGCGTTCCTGGCTTTCGCTCAGCAGCATTTCCCATCCTTTCATATTTTCCTGGCGGGTAGGTACTTTATCCAGCCAGATGTGCATACCATGTTCGCCTTTAGCGCTCATTTCGGCAGTAGAGCAGGTGATACCGGCGGCGCCCATATCCTGCATACCGATGATAGCGTTGGTTTTAATTACTTCGAGGCAGGCTTCCAGCAGTTTCTTTTCCTGGAAGGGGTCACCTACCTGTACTGCTGGCAGATCTTCCGCGCTGTCTTCCGTGATGTTGGCAGAAGCGAAAGAAGCGCCGCCGATACCGTCTTTACCGGTAGCGGAACCTACGATGAAAACCGGGTTGCCTTCACCGTGGGAGGTAGCAGAAACTGTTTGGCCTACTTTTACGATACCCACGCTCATGGCGTTTACCAGTGGGTTGGTACCATAGCAGTCTTCAAAATAAGTTTCGCCGCCTACGGTTGGAACACCGAAGCAGTTACCATAGTGACCGATACCGTGTACGATACCTTTCACCAGGTGCTGTGTTTTTTTATCATTGATATTGCCGAAGCGCAGGGAGTTCAATGCCGCAATGGGGCGGGCGCCCATTGTGAAGATATCGCGGTGGATACCACCAACCCCGGTAGCAGCGCCCTGGAAGGGCTCAATCGCTGAAGGGTGGTTATGGGATTCTATTTTAAATACAACTGCGTATCCATCACCGATATCTACCAGTCCTGCGTTTTCCTCACCAGCCTTTACGAGGAGGCGTTCACCTTCGCGTGGTAATGACTTCAGCCATACGATTGAGTTTTTGTAAGAGCAGTGCTCACTCCACATAACGGAGTACATACTCAATTCGGTAAAGTTGGGGTTACGCCCTAAGATAGATTCAATACGTTCAAACTCGTCAGCAGTAAGGCCCAGCTGTTCAGCAATTTCTACGGTGGTTTGCATGTAGTTTAAGTATAAAAAAACGAGTAATTAAAAAGAAGATGCAAACCTACAAGATTTTATGGCAAATGCCAAGAATGAGGGGTTAAAGGGCGTAAAAATGGGCGTCATCGGTTCCCAGGGCTGAAGCCCTGGGCTACGTTGTTGTTCAAGCTGTTTCATAAAAAGCTGATAAGTACGGTCAAATCTTCTATAATAAACAGTTCACACAAGTAAGGTAGCAGGGCTTCGATATTTGAAAGAACCACCCATCAGGTCAGCATCTTATTAAAAAGCAAGCCTGAACAACAGCGTAGCCCAGGGCTGAAGCCCTGGGACCTATGTGTTCATCATTTTCATATTATAAATTTTTTAATTCATCAGTTTCAGACGCCAGAGATCTCTTTTTTTTATTCATTTCTCAAAAAAATCGGCTTTATAAACCAAGAAATGTAATTTTTTGGTTAAAGTGAACAATTTATTTGCATTTACAGCGAGGTTGGCGTTCTTTTGTATTAAAATTATTACAGCATGCAATCGTTACGTTTCACCGCGCTGGAAGGATTAGCTGGCGTAGACACCAATCTTCCCGAACACAACGGTAAAATCACCGAGGTATTTGGCAGCAATGTTTTTGCCGGAAGAATTGTAAGAGAATACCTGAGTGACGAGGCCTATAAAAGCCTGATGAACTCCATTAAGAATGGCACCAAGCTGGAACGCAAAATGGCGGAGCAAATCGCTTCCGGCATGAAAGCCTGGGCTATGAAAAAGGGAGTAACCCACTACACTCACTGGTTTCAGCCGTTAACCGGCACCACTGCTGAAAAACACGACTCATTCTTCACCCTGAAAGGTGACGGATCTGCCCTGGAAACTTTTGACGGCGACGCCCTGGTACAACAGGAGCCTGATGCCTCCAGCTTCCCGAACGGCGGTCTGAGAGCCACTTTTGAAGCCCGTGGCTACACTGCCTGGGATCCTTCCTCTCCTGCATTTATCCTGGAACAGGGTTATGGTAAAACCCTCTGCATCCCTACTATATTTGTTTCTTATACCGGCGAATCACTGGACTACAAAGCTCCATTGCTGAAAGCACTGGCCGCTATCGACAAAGCCGCAGTAGACGTATGCAACTACTTCGATAAAAATGTTACCAAAGTAACCCCTACCCTCGGTTGGGAACAAGAATACTTCCTGGTAGACGAAAACCTGGCTAACGCCCGTCCTGACCTGCTCATGACCGGCCGTACCGTGGTAGGTCACGCACCTTCCAAAGGTCAACAGCTGGAAGACCACTACTTCGGCTCCATCCCTGAGCGTATCTATGCGTACATGCGCGACTTCGAAGAAGAATCCTACAAACTGGGCATTCCTTTGAGAACACGCCACAATGAAGTAGCTCCTTCCCAGTTCGAATGCGCTCCTATATTTGAAGAAGTGAACATCGCAGTGGACCACAACTCCCTGCTGATGGACATCATGAATAAAGTGGCCAAACGCCACAAACTGAAAGTGCTGCTGCACGAAAAACCTTTCGCTGGCATCAACGGTTCCGGTAAACACAACAACTGGAGCATGGCTACCGATACCGGTGTGAACCTGCTGGCTCCGGGCAAAACCCCGAAGACCAACCTGATGTTCCTCACCTTCTTCGTGAATACCATCAAAGCGGTACATGACTACGCCGACCTGCTGAGAGCTGCTATCGCTTCTGCCAGCAACGACTTCCGTCTGGGTGCCAACGAAGCGCCTCCTGCCATCATCTCCGTATTCTCCGGTAAATACCTCTACGACGTGCTGCAGGAAGTAAAATCCCGCGTAAGCAACAAGTTCGACGAACAAGACGAAGCCATCCTCAAACTGGACCTGCACCGTCATATTCCGGAACTGATGCTGGACAACACCGACCGTAACCGTACCTCTCCTTTTGCGTTCACCGGTAACAAGTTCGAGTTCCGCGCTGTAGGCTCTACCGCCAACTGTGCCTCCGCTATGACCGTACTGAACACCATCGTGGCCAAAACCCTGACCGACTTCAAAGTGGAAGTGGACGGCCTGATCGAAAAAGGTGAGAAAAAAGAGATTGCCATCATGCAAACTCTTCGGAAATATATTGTAGATTCGGAAAAAATATTGTTCGAAGGCGACGGCTACAGCGAAGAATGGGAAAAAGAGGCCGAAAGAAGAGGTTTACAGAACATCAAAACCACGCCTAAAGCGCTGGATGCGATGATCACTCCTAAAGCCGCCCAGCTGTACTCCGAAACCGGTGTTTATACCGAAAAAGAATTACACGCCCGTCACGAGATCCTGCTTGAAGATTATGTGAAGAAAGTTCAGATCGAAGCCCGTGTAATCGGCGACCTGGCTACCAACACTATTTTACCCGCAGCTATCAGCTACCTCAATGACCTGATCAGCAATATCCGCGGACTGAAAGAAATTGGCATGGGTGAAGCTGCCTACAAAGCACAAACACAAATCGCTGCCAAAATCTCTGAACACATCAACGTGATCAGTGAAAACGTTCAGGCAATGATCGAGCAACGTAAAGTG
This sequence comes from Chitinophaga fulva, assembly GCF_012927205.1. Classification (GTDB taxonomy): domain Bacteria; phylum Bacteroidota; class Bacteroidia; order Chitinophagales; family Chitinophagaceae; genus Chitinophaga; species Chitinophaga fulva. The sequence goes on along the minus strand of NZ_JABBGC010000004.1, from coordinate 329,180 downwards.
ACCAACAAGTTGACCGACAGCCGCCAGAAAGCGATTGAATACTGCGAAAAAATTAAACCGTACTTCGATATTATCCGCTACCACTCCGATAAACTGGAATTCCTGGTAGATGATAAAAGATGGGCACTGCCTAAGTACAGAGAACTGCTTTTCTTGCGATAAAACCGTAAGATTGTTTTGGTGTATGATTAGCCCCGGATTTTTATCCGGGGCTTTGTTTTTACCACAATTTCTACGTACTTTAAAGTATATCCCTAACCGTTACCCCTCTGCCCATTAACCCGTACACCCGCGCCAGGAATGTGTTTCCTCACCCAAAAATCAATATACCCATGAAAAAAAATCCATGCGGCCTACTGTACTGTGCCCTCATAGCCGCTATGTTGCTGACAGCCTGCCTCAAACCCGGCGGTGCCATCGTAGTCCCCGGACAGCCAACTACCAGGATTACGCTACTGAAAGAAGTGGACCCGTTGTATGCTGACTCGTTCCGGCTGTATTACAACAGCCAGGGCAACCCCACCAGGATTATCCCTACCATGGTAGCAACAGGCAGGTCCATGTGGCTGTTCCGGTACGATAACCAGCAACGGTTAAACGCCCGGATCGGCTCCTATCTCTCCCTGTCAACATTTGAAATGGCCTACCGCTATGTACATGACGCTACCGGCCGAATTATCCGGGACACCGCATTTGCCTTCGGTACGTTTGATACCACCGCTACTCCCGTCGGCATCAGCGGTCAACAACTCCGTACTACCACCTATCAATACGACAGCCTCAACCGCATCGTTCATACGGTAACAACTGATTTGACAGTGCACCCGCCGACGTTCCGGACCACCGTTGACTACTCTTACAACAGCAGCGGCAACGCCTGGAAAATCCAGAGCATCCTGGAAGAAATCACTTCTATGGGCATCCCCACCGATACCACCATCACTTATCCGGTGTATGACAACAAAACCAATTTCCACCGCCTGCACCCGTTATGGCAGTTCATCGACAGGGACTACAGCCGCAACAACAGCGGCAGTGTAAGCAGCTATAACAGCAATGGCCTGCCTACTGAGTTGCCGGCACCAACCGGCGTATTGGGCATTTTTTTCCACCACACAATCATCCGCTACCAGTAACCACCTAAAAACAGAAAAGCTCCGGAGACATCTCCGGAGCTTTTCCAATACAGTGCACTTTCTTACACCAGTTTGAAGGTTTCGGTAAACTTGGTCGTAAAGTTGCCTTTACGGAAGTCTTCGTTGCGCATCAGCTGCTGATGGAAAGGAATAGTTGTTTTAACGCCTTCAATCACGAACTCGCTCAGGGCGCGTTCCATGGTATTGATGGCTTCCTCACGGGTTTGTGCCATGGTGATGATTTTAGCCACCATAGAGTCATAGAACGGAGGAATAACATAACCTGCATAGATGTGGGAATCCACGCGTACGCCGTGGCCGCCCGGAATATGCAATACCGTGATTTTGCCCGGAGAAGGACGGAAATCATTATACGGATCTTCCGCATTGATGCGGCATTCGATAGCGTGCATCTGCGGCGTATAGTTTTTACCGGAGATAGGAATACCGGCAGCAATCTTGATTTGTTCCTTTACCAGGTCAAAATTGATCACCTCTTCTGTCACACCGTGTTCCACCTGGATACGGGTGTTCATTTCCATGAAGTAGAAGTTGCGGTGTTTATCTACCAGGAACTCGATGGTACCTACGCTTTCATAGTTGATGGCGCTGGCAGCCTTGATGGCAGCCTCACCCATTTTTTCGCGCAGTTCCGGTGTCATGAAAGGAGAAGGAGATTCCTCCACCAGTTTCTGGTGACGGCGCTGAATAGAGCAGTCCCTTTCAGACAGGTGGCATACTTTGCCATATTGGTCACCAGCTACCTGGATTTCAATGTGACGAGGCTCTTCCACGAATTTCTCCATGTAGATGCCATCGTTATTGAAAGCGGCGCGGGCTTCATTTTTAGCCATGTTGTAGGCGTTCTCCAATTCGCTCTCGTCCCATACCACACGCATACCTTTACCACCACCGCCGGCAGTAGCTTTCAGGATAACAGGCAAGCCCATTTCTCTAGCGATGACTTTGGCTTCTTCAACGCTCTGGAGCAGGCCTTCAGATCCCGGAATTACAGGTACGCCGGCAGCAATCATGGTTTCTTTCGCAGTCATCTTGTCGCCCATTTTACGGATCATCTCCGGAGTGGGGCCGATGAATTTGATACCATGTTCGCCACAGATTTCGGCAAAACGTGCATTCTCAGCCAGGAAACCATATCCCGGGTGGATAGCGTCTGCGTTGGTGATCTCGGCGGCAGCCATGAGGTGAGGAATGTTCAGGTAAGACTCGCTGCTCTGTGGTTTACCAATACACACAGCTTCATCCGCAAACTTCACATGCAAGCTGTCTTTATCTGCAGTAGAATAAACTGCTACCGTTTTGATACCCATTTCCTTACAGGTACGGATAATCCGAAGGGCAATCTCACCACGGTTGGCAATCAATATTTTTTTAAACATTGTTTTCCTTATAAGTTGATATAATAGCTAAGTAGCATTCAGCCATTAGCTCTCAGTAGTTAGCCTTTAACCCTACAAAAAATCTGTCAGAGGCTAAAGGCTAACTGCTAAGCGCTAATGGCTGTTATTACGGTTCTACTAAAAACAAAGGTTGATCGTATTCTACCGGAGTGGCGTCGTCAACAAGTACTTTGACGATCTTACCGCTCACTTCACTTTCGATTTCGTTGAATAACTTCATCGCTTCAATGATGCATACTACCTTGCCGGCAGCGATTTCATCACCTACATTGATGAAAGGAGCTTTATCAGGTCCTGCAGAACGGTAGAAGGTACCGATCATAGGAGATTTGATAGTAATCAGGTTGTCTGCCTTAGGTGCAGCTGGTGCGGCTGGTGCAGATGTTGCTGCCTGTACCGGGGCGGCGGCCGGAGCTACCGCTGCTACCGTCTGAATCGGCGCTGCGGCCGCAGGAACAGCGATTACCTGTTGTACTTCGTTGTCTTTCTGTTTTATTGTAATCTTGAACTTGTCCTGCTCAATGCTCAGTTCACTGATATTTGATTTGTTGATCATTTTTACCAGTTCCTGAATCTGTTTAAAGTCCATGTAGACAGTTTTTGGTTTATAATTTATGAACGTATATGGTCCTTTACCGGACAACCGGGGCCGCCCTGAGGCAGCCCGGTAGCCAAATAAATAATTTCAGAGAATGAATTACGCCTTTACTCTTTCGATGTATTCGCCGGTTTTTGCATTCACACGGATCAGTTCGCCTTCTTCTACAAACAGCGGCACCATAACAGTAGCACCAGTTTCTACAGTAGCAGGTTTCAGTGTACGGGTAGCAGTATCACCTTTTACGCCCGGCTCAGAGTAAGTTACCAGCATAACAATTTTGTCAGGCAGTTCCACAGCCATGTATTGTTCAGTTTCAGTATTGATCTGAACCATTACTTCCTGGCCTTCTTTCAGGAACTGAGGAGCATCGATGGTTTGTTCCGACATGGCAATCTGCTCAAATGTCTCATTGTCCATGAAGTTGTAACCGGTGTCATCCTTATATAAAAACTGGAACGCTTTTTTCTCGATACGAACCGGGAAAATGGTATCCCCGGAGTTCCAGGTGTGCTCTATAGAACGGCTATTGTCAACGCCCTTCAATTTAGCCCAAACTTTTGCTGCAGCACGGGCGGTTTTGTTTTGACCAAACTCTACAACAGAATACAAACTGTTATCCAGCTTGATAATTAATCCTGTTCTGATATCTGCGGTGGTAGCCATAAATAGGTTACTGATTTTAAGTTAAAAATTTATACGGATTGCAAAAGTAGAAATTTTTGCATATGAACGAACACTAAATTCCTAAAATTAGGCAGATTAGTCTCTTTTCGACCCAATTTTCGTCTTTTTTCTCCAATAAATGACATTAAAGGGCTAAATTGAATTTTAAATAAAGCAAATTCATAGTAGTATGCGTCAGTTTTTCTTATTTGTATTGTGTTGTGTACCAATGTTCCTGAAGGCTCAAAGTACCACCCCTTCCAAACCGGCCTATTTGCAATATCCCATCGTTCCGGCTTTCCCGATGATCCTTCCCGATGGCAATACGTTTACTAAAAATGATCTTCGCAAAAACGAAAAGACCATGGTCTTTGTTTTCAGTGTGGATTGTGACCACTGCAAACATCTGACGGAAGAAGTACTGAAAAACATTGACAAGTTCAAAAATGTACAGATTCTGATGGTAACCCCCTTCAAGATAGAGCAGATGAAGGAGTACTATGACCGCTATAACATCAAAAAATACCCCAATATTATCATGGCCAGCGAACCTACGCGCCAGATCATGTATTTCTACGATCTGCACTACTTCCCGGGACTTTATCTGTACGATAAAAAACAACAGTTCATCAAAGGATTTGAGGGCACTGTTAAACTGGATTCACTGGTACATTACCTGGCCAGTCGCCCGTTGAAATGGCAATAAGTACGAGGCCGGATCTGATCCCGAATCATTACATTTGTTTATTATAATCATTCTTCACTTTTAAAGCTATCGACAAAATGAAAGTTACAGTAGTAGGAGCTGGGAATGTGGGCGCTACCTGCGCCAATGTGCTGGCCCATAGAGATTTTCTGCAGGAAGTGGTTTTACTGGATATTAAGGAAGGAACAGCTGAAGGAAAGGCCCTGGACACCTGGCAGCAGGCTCCCATTGATTATTACAGCACCAAGGTGACCGGTGTTACCAACGATTACGCCAAAACTGCCAACAGTGATGTGGTAGTCATCACCTCCGGTCTTCCCCGCAAACCCGGCATGAGCCGCGATGACCTGATTTCCACCAACGCCAACATCGTTAAATCAGTCACTGAAAATATTGCAAAACACTCACCAGACGCTATTATCATCGTTGTCAGCAATCCGCTGGACGTAATGACCTATTGCGCCTACCTCACTGCTAAAAAAAGCAGCTCCAAAGTATTCGGTATGGCCGGCATCCTCGATACCGCCCGCTACCGCGCTTTCCTGGCAGATGAAATCGGATGTTCCCCTAAAGATATTCAGGCCATCCTGATGGGCGGCCATGGCGATACCATGGTACCCCTCCCCCGTTATACCACCGTCAGCGGTATTCCGGTAACTGAACTGGTAGCTGCCGATAAACTCGAGGCTATCATCCAACGCACGAAAGTAGGCGGCGGCGAAATCGTTAATCTCCTCGGCACCTCCGCCTGGTACGCTCCCGGCGCCGCAGCTGCCCAGATGGTGGAAGCCATCGTGAAAGATGAAAAACGCATCTTCCCCGTTTGCGCATGGCTCACCGGCGAATACGGCCTGAAAGACATCTACCTTGGTGTTCCTGTGGTACTGGGTAAAAACGGTATCGAAAAAATTCTGGAACTGCAACTTAATGCCGACGAAAAAGCACTGCTCAATACTTCTGCCCAACACGTGAAAGAAGTAATGGACGTTCTGGATAAAATGCAGTCTGCTACTGCTTAACCTGTATCCAAACAAAATAACGGATTACAGCAACCGAAATTTTTTTCGCTGCTGTAATCCGTTATCATTTATAAAACCAGCTACCATCACCGGGAAAAATACTGGCACCAACCCCGCAGCGAATGTTAACTAGTGTTAAAAAAGATTCGTAATTTTGATTAGAGCCTGCATAAACTGGTATAAATGAAATACTTCCAAATCTAACGGGCACCATTTCGCTAACTCATAGCAACAGCGTATGTCAAATCTTGAAAAACTAATTACACAAAAAAATTTCGGAGATGAATATCAGCGGGGACTTGTGAGCCTCATCTTCATCGGTAACTGGATCACCTCCCGCCATCAACAGTTTTTCAAACGTTACGACATCACCATGCAGCAGTACAATATACTGCGCATCCTTCGCGGACAACATCCTAAAGCAGCCAGTATCAACGTGCTGAAAGACCGTATGCTCGACAAAATGAGCGACGTGTCACGTCTCGTGGAAAGACTGCGTAAAGCAGACCTGGTGGAACGTAAAAGTTGTGAACTGGACAGAAGAGCAGTAGACGTGAAAATCACGTCCAAAGGACTGGAACTGCTCAGCGCCATTGATACTGAACTCAGTCACCTCAATGACACCTTCAAAGCGCTGAACGAAAAAGAACTCAGTCAGCTCAATAAACTGCTGGACAAAATGCTGGAAGCCTATCACTAAATTTCTTCCAGATAATTCAGGTCTTTCCCAAAAGTTTCTTCAATATTCCAGGCTGCTATCATTGCTACGCCGATACATACCACGGCTACGATAGCGCCACTCTGCAAAAAAGTAAAATAACCCTGCACCTGCACAAATAACAGGGATATCAATGGTAACATGCCCCGTGCAAAATTAGGCACGGTAGTGGCCACAGTAGCCCGCAGGTTGGTACCAAAACTCTCTGCGGCAATCGTGACAAAAATGGCCCAGAAACCAACACTGAAGCCAAGGATAAAACAAACGGTATAAAATGCCCAGGTAGCTGCACCAAACATATTCAGGTACACGGCCACCATGGCGCCTGTCAGTAACAGGAACAGCAACATTACTTTACGCCGGCTTCTCCACAACTGACTGATCAAACCAGATGAAAAATCACCCAGGGTAAGCCCCGCATAACAGAAAGCCACGGCATCTCCCGGGCTAATGGCTCCCGTAACATTCATCTCCTTCGCAAACTTATTGGAGAAAGCAATCAGGATACCTACTACAAACCAGGTAGGCGCTCCTAACAAGATGCATTTCAGGTATTTAAGAAACCGTTCCCGGCTGGTGAATAAAGCAAAAAAACTTCCCCTGGCCGTAGTGGAAGTACGCACCGCATTAAACATATGCGACTCCATTACACTTACCCTCAATACCAGTAAACACAAGCCCAGACCACCTCCGATAAAATAACAGATACGCCAGTCACCCACCAGTTTAGCGATCAGATTGGCGGCTACCGCACCGGAAACCCCTACTGTGGCCACGATCATGGTACCATAACCGCGCTTTTCCTTCGGCAGGATCTCTGATACCAGCGTAATACCGGCTCCCAGTTCACCCGCCAACCCAAAGCCTGCCACAAAACGCCATAAAACATACCCGTTGATGCCATGTACAAAACCATTGGCAATATTTGCCACAGAATAAATGAGGATAGACCCAAACAACACGCTTAAACGCCCTTTTTTATCACCGATGATGCCCCAGACAATACCGCCTATCAACAGGCCCAGCATCTGAATATTGATAAGCAACAGGCCGGCGCCGGCGTCAATTTCATTTTGTGGCACCCCCAGTTCTTTCAGGCTGGGTACACGTACGATGGTAAAAAGGAGCAGATCATAGATATCTACGAAATAACCCAGTGATGCAACGATCACGGCAATGTTAAAGATAGAAGCAGAGCGGCTATCAGTTTTCATGTGGACTTTGGTTGATAAAATAAATAACGGTTAAAATAAAAAAAAATGGGCCAATTACAGCCCATTTTTTATAACTCCTATAAAGTTGTATCCGATGTGTTGGTAACTTCTGACTGATTCGGGTCTGGATGATGTTTCACTTTTCCGGAGAGCAGTTTGATAATTACCGGCAAAGTAGTGATCACAATGATAACCAGTATGATCAGCTCCAGGTGATTCTTCAGGTTGGGGAAGAATTTGTCCAGGTAGTGGCCGGCCAGCATCATGGAAAATACCCAGGAGAAGGAGCCGATCACATTAAAGAGCATGAACTTCTTTTTGTCCATCTGTACCATACCTGCCACAATAGGGGCAAAAGTGCGGATAATGGGCAGGAAACGGGCCAGGAAAATAGCGCCACCACCGTATTTCACAAAGAAGTCGTGTGCCTGATGCAAGTGTTTCTTTTTGAAGAAAAAAGTGTCTTTCTTTTTAAATAACAGCGGGCCGGATTTTCTGCCAAACCAGAAGCCTACCATGTTACCCAGTACACCAGCCAATGCAATCAACAGCATTATGACAAAAAACGGTATATCAAAGAAACTCCGGCAGAGGTCTGCACTGTAAATACCTGCCACAAAGAGCAGGGAATCGCCGGGGAGAAAAAAGCCAATAAATAAACCGGTCTCCGCAAAAACAATTGCCAGTAACAGGTACAGGCCACCGTGTTCAATAATCCACGAGGGATTAATGAGGTGTTTAAAAAACTCTAAAATCTGGTCCATGCTAATAAATTCTGTTCAGAATCGGTAAAATAAGAATAAAACTGTTATCTATTTGTTAACTAAAATTCCATTGCTATCATCGCCTGGTCCCAGCTTATTCTCCCATTTAGACACCACCGCAGTGGCCATTGCATTACCAATTACGTTGGTAGCAGAACGTCCCATGTCCAACAGATGGTCCACACCCAGCAGCAGCAATAAACCTGCTTCCGGAATATGGAACATGGACAAGGTACCGGCTATTACCACGAGGGAGGCCCTTGGTACGCCAGCGATACCTTTACTGGTGATCATTAACACCAATAGCATCGTGATCTGTTGATCAATGCCCAGGTGCATGCCATAAGCCTGTGCAATAAACAGGCTGGCAAACGTCATATACATCATAGAGCCATCCAGGTTAAAGGAATAGCCCAGGGGTAATACAAAACTTACAATACGGTTGTCGCAGCCGAACCGCTCCAGTTCAGCCATGGTACGCGGATACGCCGCTTCACTACTGGCCGTACCGAAAGCCAGTAACAGCGGATCTTTGATACCGCCCAGTAACCGGAACACCCGTTTACCGAGTATCAGCCATCCTACCAATGCCAGTACAATCCATAAGCTAAACAGGCCCAGATAAAACTGGATAATAAATTTACCATACACCAACAGAACAGAAAGCCCTTTGGTGGCTATGATAGCGGCCATTGCACCAAATACCGCAAATGGCGCGAAGTTCATTACAAAGCCGGTCACTTTCAGCATAATATGCGCCACACTATCCATCAGCTTCACTACCGTTTGCGCCTTTTCACCAATCGCTGCAGCGGCCACACCAAAGAAAATCGCAAATATCACGATCTGCAGAATTTCATTTTTAGCCATGGCATCAATCACACTATCCGGCACCACGTGGTGGAAAAAGCCTCTCAGTGTCATATCTGCCTTGGCAATACCAGAACTGGCATGTGTATCTGGCAGCGGCAGATTGAGAGACAGGCCCGGCTTCATGATATTCACCAGCACCAGACCCAGGAACAATGATACAAAGGTTGCACTGATAAACCACAGCATGGTTTTGCCACCTACGCGGCCTACCGCCTTGATATCGCCCATCTTGGCCACACCCACTACCAGTGTGGAAAACACCAGCGGGGCAATAATCATTTTTACCAGCCGCAGGAAAATGTCTGTCAGAATAGAAATCCGGTCAGCAAAAACCTGAGGGGCGTCGCTTTGAGTAATGGTAGCCACTCCGCCAGGTTTCATGAGCTGGTCAGCAGGAACAGCATAAGCCAGCCAAACCGCATAACCAGTACTGATGCCCACCAACATGGCAATAAAAATGAACAGAGTAAGCCTATTTGATGATTTCTTCATGCAACGCCAGGATTTTTTCTTCTTTAAAAAATTTAATAATTGTTGTAACCGGAAAATTTCCCAAAAATAAGGTTCTGCCGGTACAAATAAGCGTTTCAGGCCAAAATAAAAGTATCCGTTCTAGATTTTAGATATTATATTTGACGATCGACGTACAACACAACAGAACTAAACTACCTTAAAACATCAACCACAACTTTTCTTTTGTATGGGTCTTCTATTTTCCAGAACCAAGTCTTTAAATCAGCTCATGAATGAGGCGACCGAGTCAGAGAAGGGACTGAAACGATCTTTATCCGCAACGAACCTCGTTGCTCTGGGTATCGGCGCTATCATCGGCGCAGGTCTGTTTTCCCTGACTGGTCTGGCAGCAGCCAACAATGCCGGCCCCGCCGTTACTATCTCCTTCCTCATAGGCGCTATCGGTTGCGCTTTCGCAGGCCTTTGTTATGCCGAATTTGCTTCCATGATTCCTATTGCAGGAAGTGCTTATACTTACTCCTATGCTACCATGGGTGAATTCATGGCATGGATCATCGGATGGGACCTTGTGCTGGAATATGCACTGGGCGCGGCAACCGTGGCTATCAGCTGGTCCCAGTACCTGGTGAAATTCCTGCATCACTTTAATATTCATCTGCCTGCACAGCTGACGGCATCTCCTTTTGAAACCGTTACCCTGATGGATGGTAGCACCGTGCACGGCTTCATGAACTTCCCGGCTATCCTGATCGTAGGCGCGCTCTCCCTGCTGTTGATCCGCGGTACCCGTGAATCAGCCTTCACCAATGCTTTGCTGGTAGCGCTGAAAGTAACCGTGGTACTGGTATTCATCGCAGTAGGCTGGAACCATGTAAACCCCGATAACTATCACCCTTATATTCCTGAAAACCAGGGCTTCGGCCACTTCGGTATTTCCGGTGTATTGCGTGGTGCTGCCGTGGTGTTCTTCGCCTTCATCGGTTTCGACGCGGTATCTACGGCGGCACAGGAAGCGAAAAAGCCACAGAAGGATATGCCTATCGGTATTCTGGGCTCGCTTGTCATCTGTACCGTACTGTACGTGCTTTTTGCCCACGTCATGACCGGCCTCGCCAACTATAAAGAATTTAAAGACAGCGCTGCACCGGTAGCGATCGCCATTGCGAAAACACCGTACGGCTGGCTGCAACAGGCTATTATCCTCGCTATCCTGGCGGGTTACACCTCTGTGATCCTGGTAATGCTCATGGGCCAGTCCCGTGTGTTCTACTCCATGTCAAAAGACGGCCTGTTGCCAAAAACCTTTTCTGATGTACATCCGAAATACCGTACTCCGTACAAATCAAACCTCCTGTTCATGGTATTTGTGAGCCTGTTCTCCGCTTTCGTGCCGGTGCATGTGGTAGGTGAAATGGTGAGCATTGGTACACTGTTCGCGTTTGTACTGGTATGTATCGGTATCATCATCATGCGCAAAAAACAGCCGGATGCCCCCAGACCGTTCAGAACACCGTTGGTGCCTTTTGTTCCGATCATGGGTATCATTATCTGCGTGGTAATGATGGGCGCCCTGCCATGGGATACCTGGTTACGACTGGCTATCTGGATGGGCCTCGGTTTCATCATCTACTTCGCCTACAGCAAGAAAAACAGTAAGATCGGGCAGCAAAGTGAGCAACAGAGCGTTGCTGAGAAATTGTGATCCCTTCATCACTGAACAATATTTACAGAAAACCGCCCGGCCACTTTTCCCGGGCGGTTTTCTGTTATAAAAGGGCTCCATTTTAGCCGAAAGTTCTCTAAATTTGCATCTTTATTAGCCTTTTGGGGTGATACACCTCCAATTGTTATCATTCACAAATAATTAATTTATAACCCATTATGGGAAGGATATTTGAAGTAAGAAAGTCAACCATGTTTGCCCGCTGGGACAGGATGGCCAAAGCATTCACAAGAGTCGGTAAGGAAATCGCTATTGCAGTAAAAAATGGCGGTCCTGACCCCGACAACAACCCTGCACTGCGCCGTTGCATGCTCAACGCCAAAAGCGCCAATATGCCTAAAGACCGTGTGGAAGCGGCAATCAAACGTGCAATGGGTAAAGACAAGACTGATTACGAGGAGGTGGTATATGAAGGTTATGCCCCTCACGGCGTAGCAGTAATCATTGATACTGCTACTGATAATACTACCCGTACTGTGGCCAACCTCCGTATGCACTTCACCAAAGGTGGCGGCGCCCTGGGCAACAGTGGTTCCGTAGGTTTCCTGTTCAACCGTGTGGGTGAATTCAAAGTGAAAAATGCCGGCCAGGACCTGGAAGAACTGGAGCTGGAACTGATTGATTTCGGTATGGAAGAAATCGGGGAAGACAGCGAAGGCAACATCATTATCCGTGCTGCTTTCAATGAATTTGGCAATATGGCCAAAGCGCTGGAAGACAAAGGCCTGGAAGTAATCAGCTCAGAGCTGAAACGTATTCCCACCACTACCTTGGAACTGAATGAAGAGCAGGCCAAAGAGGTACTGGAGCTGGTAGATCGTCTGGAACAGGACGATGACGTTCAACAGGTATTCTATAATCTGAAATAAAGGTTATTTCCATAAAAAAAGAACGTCCCGGCAAATGCCGGGACGTTTCTATTTCAGGTTTAAAAAACAATCAGGCTTTACGCCTTCTCAATGATGTGGGTACGGTCCATCTCGTTGATGACCAGCATAAGACCTTTTCCGTGAAAGGTTTCTATCCGGATAGAGGGATCCATGGCAATATGCCGGCGTAAGCGACTCAGGTACACGTCCATTACCCGTTGTGCCAGGTAACCGTCCGCTCCCCAGACACTCGCCAGGATATGCTCCCTTTTCAGTTTTTTGTTAGAGTTTTCACACAGATAGCGCAGTAATTCCGCCTCCTTGGGAGCGATCCGAACGTGATTTTCTACCTCATTGTCTTTATGCCGCAACTGAAGCTGGGAATAATCAAAAACAAGGTTACCTACTGTATAGACAATCCGCTTCTCACTCCGAAGCAGACGGCTGCGTTTAATGTAGACTTTAATACGGCTGATCAGTTCATCCGTATTGAAGGGCTTTACCAGGTAATCATCCGCTCCGATATCAAATCCCTGCAACCTGTCCTGCTCCATATAACGGGAAGAAGTAAATACGATGGGGATGTTAAAATCCGTGGCCCGTATTTCTCCCGCCAATGTAAAACCATCTTTCCTGGGCATCACCACGTCCAGGATGCATAAATCAAAAATCGTTTCCTGGAATTTCTCCCAACCGGCCTGTCCGTCGATGGCATGCGTTACTTCAAAATTGGCACGCTCCAGCTGCCGCTTGAGCACTTTGGCAAAAAATTCATCGTCCTCTACCAATAGAATACGTGATTTCATATTTCGGTTGAATTTTGAAGGTGACCTCCTGAATTTAGCGACTTCCCCCTTCATAAAAACGCGGTCGGTCACAGAAGGTACCGCCCTGTTTTTATATATTTTAATTCTATAAGGGTAAAATATACGTTTTCAAAATTATACTAAAACCGGTGACCATTCTATTCAAGTTACAGGAGTTGTTCAGCTTATTCATTCTTCAGACAAAAATTAATAGTTATTTATAAGAGGGTTACCTGAATATACAAACACATGATTAAAATATCAAAATAATATTTTATTGTATTTTATTGATATTATTTTGACACCTCCCTTGTAGGTGTTGATGTACATTCTCTACTGCCATGCGCATCAACCGGCCTCGTGCTGCCTGCGTTGCCCACGCGATATGAGGTGTAATAATAGCGCCTGGTGCGTGTACCAGCGGATTATCTGCTGCGGGCGGCTCTGCGGAAAGCACATCCAGCCCTGCTCCTGCTATCACACCTTCTTTTAATGCCTCAGCCAGATCGGCCTCGCGGATCAGCGGTCCCCGGCTGGTATTAATCAGAAATGCTGTTTTTTTCATCGTTTTCAATAAACCTGCATTCACAAACTCCCGGTTGTCCTGGTTCAGCGGACAATGCAGCGATACAATATCCGCTTCCCGGAAACAGGTGGCCTGGTCCACAAAAGTCACGCCCTCCATCTGGTCCCTGTCAGGATGTTTATGATAAGCGATCACTTTCATTCCGAAGGCCATGGCGATCTTTGCTACCGCCTGCCCTATCTGCCCAAAGCCCACAATACCCAATGTAAGGCCATCCAGTTCGGTCAGTGGTGTCTTCCAATAGCTGAAATCCACGCTGGAGGCCCATTCCCCCGCTCTCACAGTTTCTGCGTGCAAACCCGTCCGAAAACACAATTCCAATATTAATGCAAAAGTAAGCTGCGCCACTGAAGCAGTACTGTAAGCGGGAACATTGGTGACAGGTATTTTCCGGGCCGTAGCGGCCTGAATATCCACCACATTATACCCAGTGGCCATCACCCCGATATATTCGAGGGAAGGCAGGCTATTGATCGTTTCTGCGCTGACAATTGCTTTGTTGGTCAGTAAAATATGGGCATCTTTTGCTCGTTCCGCTACCAGGTCCGCCGGCGTACGGTCGTAGATGGTCACCTTCCCCAAAGCCTGCAGTGGCGCCCAGTCCAGGTCACCGGGATTTAAAGCATATCCGTCCAATACAACTATGTTTTTCATATATTTCTGTTTGTTCGTTAAATATACATGATGAATTAAATAATTATTAACTCAGACCGCTATCCTTCTGCACTTTGAAAAAATGCCACACCTTTGCTGCGCCATAATAACAGCAAAACTAAGCTTGCAATAACTGCTTGACTACATTAAACACAGAAGCCACCGCATATGCAGATTGGATGCATGTACGGTGGCTTCGCCTATTATGAGCAAGTCTGTTTGCTATTCTTCCATCATCTCCATCACCATTTTCACCACATCTTCCGTGTTGGGCTTGGAGAAATAATCACCATCAGAACCATAAGCCGGACGATGTGCCTGTGCGGCTAGCGTACGCGGAGCCACATCCAGCCAGCGGTAGCCGCCCTGCTGTTCCATCACCTGCTGGAACATATAGGCAGTGCCGCCTCCCGGTACGTCTTCATCAATGAAGGCGATGCGGTTGGTTTTCTTCAGTGATTGCACAATGCTGTGATGAATATCAAAAGGCAGCAACGTTTGTACATCTATCAGTTCACAGGAAATGCCCAGTTCTTCCAGTGTCACCATCGCTTCTTCTACGATGCGGGTCATGGAACCATAAGTTACCAGCGTAACATCGGTACCTTCTTTCAGCACTTCCGGTACGCCCAGTGGCACCGTGAATGTTTCGAGGTTGGAAGGCAGTTTTTCCTTGAGGCGGTAACCATTCAGTGATTCAATCACCAGCGCCGGCTCATTGGCCTGCAGCAGGGTATTGTACATACCGGCTGCCTGTACCATGTTGCGTGGCACACATACGTTCATGCCTCTCAGTGAGTTGATGATCATACCCATTGGAGAACCGCTGTGCCAGATACCTTCCAGCCGGTGGCCGCGGGTACGCACGATAATCGGGCAGTGTTGAATGCCCTTGGTACGATATTGCAGAGAAGCCACATCATCACTCAGGGGTTGCAGGCCATACAGTACGTAATCCAAATACTGGATTTCTGCGATAGGACGCAGGCCACGCAGGGCCATACCGATACCCTGGCCCATGATCGTTAATTCACGTATGCCCGTATCCGTTATACGCAGCGGACCATGTTTCTGCTGTAATCCAGCGAAGGCCTGGTTTACGTCGCCGATTTTACCTACGTCTTCTCCGAAAGCAAACACCTTCGGATTGTTGGTGATCAGCTGATCAAAATATTTGTTCAGCACCTCATAGCCGTTGAGCGTAGTGGCGTCATCGTTATATTCCACCGGTACTTCCGGTACATTCAATACCGAATTAGCGCCGGTTGCATGCAGATAGGAATTGTAATTTTCTTTTTCTTCCCGGAGATACTGATCGTAGTACTGCTGTAAAGCCTGTATGGCAGGATCAGCTTTCAGTTGCCGGTGCCTTACCAGAATGGTGGCAGCAGCTTTCAGGATATCCCTGCGCTGTGGTTCGCGGTTGGCCTGCAGTTCACGTACCTGCTGCGCTACCAGTTCAGCATTCGCGCCGGACACTTCTGTGAGAGGTGTAGCCAGTGCCACAAAGCGCTGTAACTCCTGTTTAATGGGGGTGATATATTTTTCCCATGCGGCCTTACGTGCGTCCTGTGCAGTGGTTTTAGCATTTGCTTCAATCTCCACCAGTGTTTCCTCATCACACAAGGCGTTCTCCATGATCCAGGAACGCATTTTCAGATTACAGTCGAATTCTTTTTCCCAGGACAGGCGCTCCTTGCTTTTGTAGCGTTCGTGGGAGCCGCTGGTAGAGTGGCCTTGCGGCTGGGTGATTTCTTCCACGTGGAATAGTGCGGGGATATGTGTTTCCCGTATTTTGCGGATAGCCGCTTCAAATACTTCGCACATACCGGCATAATCCCATCCTTTCACGTTATAGATATCAAAGCCGTTGGTGCCGTCCGCTTTACGGAAGCCTTCCAGTGCGACGCTGATGGAGTTTTTGGTAGTCTGGTATTTACGGGGTACGGAGATACCGTAGCCGTCATCCCATACGAAAACCGCCAATGGCACCTGCAATACGCCTGCAGCATTCATGGTTTCCCAGAAATGGCCTTCTGACGTAGAGGCGTCACCGATAGTAGCGAAACAAATTTCGTTACCGTTATCCGTAAGATGTTTAAGATCGTGCAGCGCTTCCACTTCGCGGAACATTTTGGAGGCGTATGCCAGTCCCACCGCACGGGGCATCTGTCCGGCCGTAGGCGCCATGTCTGCCGCGGAGTTCTTCATCTCCATCAGGTTGAGCCAGTTACCATCCTGATCGAGGTTGGGGGTCGCAAAATGCGAGTTCATCTGGCGGCCGCCGGAGAAGGGGTCATGCTGCTGATCGGGATCAGCATATAATTGGGAAAAGTATTGTTCGGGAGTAGCGATCCCAGTGGCAAATGCAACAGTCTGGTCGCGATAATAACCGGAGCGGAAGTCGCCAGGCTTAAAATACTTTGACATCGCCACCTGTGCCACCTCTTTCCCATCTCCAAAGATGCCAAACTTAGCCTTGCCCGTGAGAACTTCCCTGCGGGCCAGCAGACTCACTTCCCTGCTTTCGCAGGCCAACCTGTAGTCATTTAATACCTCCTTACGGAATTCTTCGAATGACAACCGGCTTTCTATATTCATAGATAGTGCTTTATTTTCTATCATGCCTCTTGGTTAAAGTACAAAAGTAAGGTTAATTATACAGTTGAAAAATCGGTCGCCAACATGCATTTAAAATAATCTGATTTTTTTTAATAAGATTTTAATAAATTACAAGGTAACAATTACTTTTTGGCCGTAAATTTGTCCTTGGTCAAAAAGAAATTTATATTTTTTAACCAGTCGCGCTAAAACCATCATATGAAAATGAAAAAATTCATCTTGTCCCTATTCGCCAGCCTGTTGATTACTACAGCTTTGTGGGCACAGTCTCAGCCTAATGCGGCAGACACGAAAGTAAAATTTGCGAAGGAAACTGTTGATTTCGGAAAAACAGCACTGAACAAACCAGTATCTGTTGATTTTGAATTCACCAACATTTCTAAAGAACCTATCCTGATCGAAGCTGCACGTGCCAGCTGTGGTTGCACTACGCCGAAATGGACACAGGAACCGATCCTGCCTGGTAAAAAAGGTAAGATCACTGCCAACTACAGTGCCAACGGTTTAGGCCAGCAGAACAAAACCATCTGGGTTAAGTTCAAAGGTGTTGATCAGGACAAAGAACTGCATCTGACCGGTACCGTAGCCAACAACTAGTTTTAGGTTAAAAAAAATATTAAAAACCTTACAGCAGCGCGCTGTAAGGTTTTTTTGTTGCCCTGCCTAACCCCTATCTTTGCAGGGCAAAAGATCAAAACAATTTTATGCCTACCATTAGCCAGAGAGGTGTGTTGATGCCACCTTCTCCCATCAGAAAACTTGTTCCCTTCGCCGAAGCAGCTAAGAAAAGAGGTGTGAAGGTATATCACCTGAACATCGGCCAGCCCGATATCGAGACCCCGAAACCGGTGCTGGACGCGGTGCGTCATTCTGAATTCAAAGTCCTGGAATACAGCCACAGCGCAGGTAACGAAAGCTACCGCCGCAAACTGGTGGAGTATTACGGACGGTTCGATGTTTCTTTGAACCATAACCAGATCATTGTGACCACCGGCGGTTCTGAAGCTATCGTCTTTGCTTTTATGGCCTGCCTCGATCCGGGCGACGAAGTGATTGTACCGGAGCCTTTCTACGCCAACTATAATGGTTTTGCCGTAGAAGCCGAAGTGAAGATCAAGACTATTACCGCTAATATTGAGACCGGCTTTGCGCTGCCTGCCATGGAAGCATTTGAGGCAGCTATTACACCGCGCACCAAAGCCATCCTGATCTGTAACCCAAACAATCCTACCGGTTACCTGTACAGCAAAGAAGAAATGGAAGTGCTGAAACAGCTGTGCCTGAAACACAACCTGTTCCTGTTCTCCGATGAGGCTTACCGCGAATTCTGTTACGCGGGCACCCACTTCTCTGCTATGAACCTGGAAGGCATGGACGACAATGTGATCCTGATGGACACGATCTCCAAGCGTTACAGCGCCTGTGGAGGCCGTATTGGTGCATTTGTGACCAAGAACCAGTCCGTGCTGGACGCCACCATGAAGTTTGCACAGGCCCGTTTGAGCCCCCCGTCCTTTGCACAGATTGCAGGTGAAGCCGCAGTGGACCTTCCGCTGGACTATTTTGATGGTATCAAAGCAGAATACCAGAGCCGCCGTGATGTGCTGGTAGAGGGCCTGAATAAGATCCCGGGCGTTTTCTGTCCTAATCCGGGTGGTGCGTTTTATGCCATGGCGCGGCTGCCAATTGATGACTCCGATAAGTTCTGCCAGTGGATGCTGGAGTCTTTTGAATACGAAAAACAAACGGTGATGATGTCTCCGGCGACCGGCTTTTACGCTACCCCAGGGCTGGGAAAACAGGAAGTGCGGTTAGCCTATGTGCTGAACCGTGACGACATTCGTCATGCAATAGTTTGCCTGGAAAAAGCACTGGAAGTATATCCTGGGCGTACGGACAAATAATTCATTTAAAAAACCAGGAGCTGAAATGAGAAGTGATCAACGCAAATCACATTATATTTAATTATATATATGTTTTATTTGCCGAATTCATCATTTTTTAACATTCACCTCTTGGTTTTTTCATGTTTTCTTTTGTATATTTGATGTACAAACAACAAAAGACGCAAAAATAAACAGAAATAAAAATATTTACATATACGATAGATTGCAAAATCTAAACTTGTTTAAGAAAAATTTAACCTGGAGAATTTCAACAAACGTTTTTTTGGAGCGAACTTTGGATCACATTACAGCAAGAGAATTATCAGTAATCTGTAAAAAGTATAAAGCTTACTAAAACGTTTTAGCAAAATATCGTATTTTTGTATCAGTTTTTCATAACGTGGAATTTATAAAGGCAAACGGCTCTGATCACAGAGCCGTATTTTTTTGTCCTTATATGCCGGTTTTCAGTCTGAAACTGCCGAAAATCCTCATTTTAGTCTTGTTTGCTAAAATTTTCACCACTCCGATTCAACATTACACACCTTTTTTTTATAATATTGTTATGTAATAAAACGGCGGAAAAGCTAATGCCTAGTTGCATAGTATTTTCGTTTGTTTTCATAACGTGGAATTTTAAAATGCAACGGTCCCGATTCCTCGGGACCGTCTCCATTATATTCCAGTCTTGTTAAACCTGTCTCTTATTTTTTGTTTGCCTTGATCATTTCGAAGAAATCATCGAACAGATAGCGGGAGTCGAACGGACCAGGTGTGCTTTCCGGGTGATATTGCACGGAGAAAGCTGGTTTGTTCTTGATACGGATACCTTCTACGGTATTATCGTTCAGGTTGATGTGCGTAACTTCCACCTGTTCACTGGCGGCGATCGCTGCAGCATCTACTGCAAAACCGTGGTTCTGGGTAGTGATTTCACACAGACCGGTTTTCAGGTTTTTAACCGGATGGTTCAGACCGCGGTGACCGTGGTGCATTTTGTAAGTTGGGATACCGTTGGCCAGTGCCAGCAGCTGGTGGCCGAGACAGATGCCGAACATCGGTCTTTCAGCAGCCAGGATTTGTTTCACGGTTTCCACTGCATACTTCAGCGGAGCCGGATCGCCGGGGCCGTTGGAGATGAAATAAGCGTGTGGCTTAAATTCTTCGCATACTTCAAATTTGGTATCCGTTGGGAATACTTTCAGGTACGCGCCCTTGTCGGACAGGCATTTCAGCATGTTTCTTTTCACGCCGTTGTCCATCACTGCAATACGGATTTCTGCGTCCGGATTGCCTACATAATAAGGCTCTGCAGTCGTCACTTCCTGGCAGAGTGCCAGTCCCTCCATGGAAGGTACCTGGGCCAGCTGAGCTTTCAGCTGTTCTACATCCAGGATTTCGGAGGAGATGATGCAGTTCATCGCACCTTTGCTGCGGATATGGGAAACCAGCGCGCGGGTATCTACATCATAGATGGCTACCAGGTTATTATCGGTCAGGAACTTTTCCAGCGATTCGTCTGCCATCTTTCTGGAATAGTTGTACGCGATATTTTTCGCAATCAGACCACTTATCTTAACACTGCCGCTTTCTACGTCCTCTTTACGGGTGCCGTAGTTGCCGATATAGCAGTTGTTCATGATAAGTACCTGTCCTTTGTAAGAAGGGTCTGTAAACACTTCCTGGTAACCCGTCATACCGGTATTGAAAGCTAATTCACCGGCGGCAGTGCCAATTTTCCCAAAAGCTTTTCCCTGAAAAACCGTACCGTCGTCGAGCAACAGTATGGCAGGCTGGATGGTTCTTGTCTGAGGCATTTCTGGTATCTGTTCTTGTTTTATATTTTAAAAAAAACCTTCAAGGGTTAGTACGCCCTGAAGGTTCGGATAAAAAACCGTGCAAAGTTATGAAATGCAAGGTTTAATTACAGATTTTTTTTGCTTTCTGCCCCGGTTATTTAATTTTTACTGATTTAAGCACGCGCTGGGCCACTTGTGGACCGATGGGGTCGTCATCCCGATAGTGGATCAGTATCTCCCAACGGTTGGCCCCTTTTACCACCACCAGGTTCTGGAATGCCAGCCGGATACCGCCTTTATACAGGTAGTTACCTTCCTCCAGCTGGCCCTGTATACCGGAAATCAGCACAGGGATGGATTTGGCATGGATATCAGACAGGTCATCCTGTTCCATCGCCTGGTGACTGTCCTCTTTGGCGTTTTCGAGCGTGTTGGCCACATTTTCAAAATAACTGTACATATTCACCGTGATTCGGATGCCGCCACCGTCCTCATTCCTGTAGCTTTTGGCATATTCCGTCACTTTAGCGATATCCGGCGCCAGTGGCTGGTCATGTATCCACAGCTTTACCGGTGTGCTTATTTCCAGTGCCTGACGGCCGATAGTGGCCGTTTGCCAGCTGGAATAGAGATATGACTTAGGCACTTTAGCGTACAGCAGCGTAAATACTGCCCTTTTGCCAAACAGTGTGCCGGCAGTGGCCAGCAGTACCAGTACCAGGGAGAAAAACACGATGACCTTGCCTTTATTGGCCGGCTGCAATTGTCTTTTGACCCAGGAGGAAGTGCGGTTGGGCTTTTTTTCCTTTATGGAGATGCCCACCGTTTGTTGATATTCCATGTAAGAGCCCATTGGGTGGAGTTTTCGCCAGTCAGCGAAAGTATTGGGCAGTTTTTTGCCGCATTGGTCACAAAAAGTGAGGTATTCGGATTTCAGGGGATTAGCATGCGAACAGCTCCCGCAAAGCAGGTATTTCATAGGCAATGATTAGGTGTTGGTTATTCCCCGTAGGGAAATACAACATAATATTACAAAATAAATATATTTATTTAGACATAAAAAAAGGACAAAGCGGGGCTTTGTCCTTTTGTGTATCGTAAAGTACGATTACTCAGCTGATTTCTCTTCAGTGGTATCGGCAGCTTTTTCTGCAGCAGGAGCAGCAGCGTCAGCTTTCTTTTTAGCACCACCGGCACGACGGGTTTTCTTAGCAGCAGCTTTTTCTGTCGGAGCACCGTAGATTTCGTTGAAATCAACCAGCTCGATCAGGGCAACTTCTGCGTTATCCCCATGACGTTTACCCAGCTTAATGATACGGGTGTAACCACCAGGACGGCTAGCTATTTTCTCACTGATCGCACCGAACAGTTCTTTGATAGCTTCTTTGTCCTGCAGGTAGCTGAACACGATTCTACGGTTGTGGGTAGTATCGTTTTTGCCTCTTGTGAGCAGTGGTTCAACGTAAACACGCAGTGCTTTC
This sequence comes from Chitinophaga fulva, assembly GCF_012927205.1. Classification (GTDB taxonomy): domain Bacteria; phylum Bacteroidota; class Bacteroidia; order Chitinophagales; family Chitinophagaceae; genus Chitinophaga; species Chitinophaga fulva. The sequence continues at coordinate 307,165 of NZ_JABBGC010000004.1, read as the reverse complement.
GCTTTTGCGAGGGTAGTGGTGATACGTTTGTGGCTGATCAGTTCGCAAGCCAGATTGGACATCAGGGCTTTACGGTGGGAAGCAGTTCTGCTTAATTTGTTTAATTTAACTCCGTGACGCATGACATTTGTTGTTTTACCCCTTACACCGTGTCAGGAATTGTAAGGTACTGTATTAAAAAAAGAGATGCCTTGCCGGATGAAGTCATCTGCAAGGCATCAGTATTGTTTGACTATTCTTCTTCGAGTTTCAGTTTGGACAGGTCCATACCGAAGTGCAGGCCTCTTTCGCCGAGCACTTGTTCGATTTCGCTGAGGGATTTCTGGCCGAAGTTTCTGAACTTCATCAGTTCTTCCTGTTCGTATTGTACCAGTTCGCTCAGGGAGTTGATTTTCGCTGCTTTCAGACAGTTGAATGCACGCACGCTCAGATCGAGATCTTCCAGTGGTGTTTTCAGGATCTTACGCAGTTGCAGTGTTTGTTCGTCCACTACATCTTCTTTTTCAGCGTCTTTGGTATCAAAGCTGATGTTTTCATCGGTGATGATCATCAGGTGCTGAATGAGGATACGGGAAGCTTGTTTTACTGCTTCTTCCGGGTGGATGGTACCGTCTGTGACAACCTCCATGATGAGTTTCTCATAGTCAGTTTTTTGTTCCACACGGGTATTTTCTATGCTGTACTTTACGTTTTTGATAGGCGTAAAGATAGAGTCGATAGCGATGTAGCCGAATACTGCATCTTTGGGTTTATTTTCCTCTGCTGGCACGTAACCGCGGCCTTTGCCGATAGTCAGTTCGATATCCAGTTTGGCAGAAGGGTCCAGGGTGCAGATCAGCAGTTCCGGATTCATGATCTGGAAAGCGCTGGTGGCTTTTTCGATCATGTCAGCGCGAAATTCTGTTTTGCCTTTGATGGACAGGGTAATCTTTTCGTTCGTTACGTCGTTTTCAGCGATCTTCTTGAAACGAACCTGTTTCAGGTTCAGGATGATCTCTGTAACGTCTTCGGTAACCCCTCTGAGTGTAGCGAATTCGTGATCGGCGCCTTCAATTTTTATACCCACAATGGCATAGCCCTCCAAAGAAGACAACAGTACGCGACGCAACGCATTACCGATAGTCACAGCATAACCTGGTTCTAATGGACGGAATTCGAATTGAGCTTCAAAGTCGGTAGACTTCTGCAATACGATCTTATCAGGTTTCTGGAAATTTAAAATTGCCATTGATATGATAGATTTATTAGTTTAAATATGAAGTTAGTCCATGGCCATAGCCATGGACTAATATTTATTACTTAGAGTACAATTCTACAATCAGTTGTTCCTTGATATTTTCAGGAACGCTCTCTCTCTCAGGATAAGCAATGAATACGCCTTTCATTTCTTTTTCATTCCAATCCAGCCAGCTGAATTTAGGATTTTTACCACGAATAACGCTGGTGAGAGCGGTATTGTTGGCAGTTTTGTTTTTCAGGCTGATAACGTCACCTGGTTTCAGTTGGAAAGAAGGTGTGTTTACCACAGTACCGTTAACGGTGATGTGTTTGTGGGATACCAGCTGACGGGCAGCAGGGCGGGAAGGAGCGATACCCAGACGGAAAACGGTGTTGTCCAGACGTGCTTCCAGCAGTTTGATCAATACTTCACCGGCAACGCCTTTTCTGCGGGTAGCTTCGTCGAACAGGTTGCGGAATTGTTTTTCCAGCAGGCCATAAGTGTATTTGGCTTTCTGTTTTTCTCTCAGCTGCAGTGCATATTCGCCCAGTTGTTTACGTTTGCGGTTAGCACCGTGCTGACCCGGAGGGTTACTGTTTTTACCTAAGTATTTACCATTACCTAAGATAGGTTCGCCAAAAATTCTGGAAATTTTGGTCTTTGGGCCTGTATACCTTGCCATGATTTAAATATAAGTTAGATTTTTTAGTTAATGATGTATGCTCTTCAAAAAATCTGAAAACCTGATCATACACCCAATTATAAATATAAATTACAAAGTCCAGATACCCAACTTCTATGGAAGTCCGGTATCTGGAATCTGTTATGATAGCTGACTATACTCTTCTTTTCTTGGGAGGACGGCAACCGTTGTGCGGTAAAGGCGTAACGTCTTTAATCATGCTCACTTCGATACCGGAGTTAGCGATAGCACGGATAGCGCTCTCACGACCTGCTCCTGGGCCTTTTACAAATACATCTGCTCTTTTCAGACCGGCGTCCATAGCAACTTTAGCAGCATCCTGCGCAGCCAGCTGAGCAGCGTACGGAGTGTTCTTTTTAGAACCTCTGAAGCCCATTTTACCAGCAGAAGACCAGGAAATAACCTGACCGTGCTTGTTGGTGATGCTCACAATGATGTTATTGAAGCTGGCGGAGATGTGTACGTCTCCGTAGTTGTCTACTTTTACTACCCTTTTTTTACTAGCAGCAGTTTTTGTATTATTTGCTTTTGCCATAATGATTTAAATTCCAAATATGAAATTCCAGATCCCAAATCTTCCGATCCTGTTGACATCGAAACCAAACCCCTCGTTTGGGAATTTGGGATTCCAACCTGGGATTAGTTATTATTTCTTAGTTGCTTTTTTCTTACCAGCCACTGTCTTACGTTTACCTTTGCGGGTACGGCTGTTGGTACGTGTACGCTGACCTCTTACCGGTAAGCCTTTCCTGTGACGCAGACCACGGTAGCAAGCGATATCCAGCAGACGCTTGATATTCATTTGTACTTCAGAACGCAGTTGACCCTCTACCTTAAACTCGCCGTTGATAATGTTACGGATGGCAGCTTGATCATCGTCATTCCAATCCTTCACTTTCTTGTTTACATCAATTTCCGCCTTGTTCAGGATATATTGGGCGGTAGAACGGCCTATACCAAAAATATAGGTGAGGCCAATTTCTCCTCTTTTATTTTTAGGAAGATCTATACCGGCTATACGTGCCATATTTATATTTTAGATTTTATGATTCTGATTAAAAAATCAAATTCCGTGGGGGAATAGATTATCCCTGACGTTGTTTGAAACGAGGGTTCTTTTTGTTGATCACCAACAGAACACCTTTTCTACGAACTATTTTACAATCCGCACTTCTTTTTTTGATTGCAGCTCTTACCTTCATGATGATTATTTTATAAAAGGTTATATTTTTTGTTAATTTATCTGCCTTAATGCACGAATCCGGGTCCCGCCTATTTGTATCTGAAAATTATACGGCCCCTTGACAAATCGTATGGGCTCATCTCCACTCCCACCTTATCTCCTGGCAGAATGCGTATGTAGTGCATTCTCATTTTTCCAGAAATGGTGGCCAGGATCTCGTGCCCATTTTCCAGTTTTACACGGAACATAGCGTTTGACAAGGCTTCTAATATAATTCCATCCTGTTTAATGAGTGCCTGTTTTGCCATAAAAATTTTTAGGACTGCAAAGATAGCATTTATCTTTTGAAATAGAAAAATTTCCCTTAATTATTATTAATATTGCCGATCCGGTCATTCATGCCAGTCAATCGCTATTTAAAACCCCTTCACTATTAACCAAATACACTAATATATTTTAGTAATTTGTATTCAGTTCCGGGTTGTTTTTTTCCGCTTTTTCGATTTCGGTAAAGGAAGACAGGATATCCGGCTTGCCTTTTCCTACCGCCACGGTATGTTCAAAGTGAACGGAAGGACTTCTGTCGCGTGTCACCACGGTCCAACCGTCTTCCAGGTATTCTACGTCCTTGGTACGGAGGTTGATCATAGGTTCGATGGCGATGACCAGGCCTTCTTTTATCACCGGACCGCTGCCACGTTTGCCATAATTAGGCACCTGCGGGTCTTCATGGAGGTGACGGCCCAGGCCATGCCCTACCAGTTCCCTTACCACACCGTAACCCCGTTCCTTCTCGGTATATTCCTGGATCGCGTAGGAAATATCGCCGATACGGTTGCCAATAATGGCTTTTTCGATGCCTTTATAGAGAGAAGCTTTGGTAGCAGCCATGAGGCGGCGTACATTCTCCGGCACGTTGCCAATGGCGAAAGTATAGGCACTGTCAGCATGGAAACCGTTCATATACACGCCTACGTCCACCGTGAGGATATCACCGTCTTTCAGGACGTGTTTATTGGGAATACCGTGTACTACTGCCTCGTTCACTGAAATACAGCAGGCATTGGGGAAACCTTTATAGTTTTTGAACGAAGGCACGGCTCCGTTTTCCACGATAAATTTATCCGCCACCGCGTCTACATCGAGTGTGGTCATTCCTGGTTTGAGGGCTTTCGCCACTTCGGCCAGGGCAGCGCTGAGGAGGAGGGCACTTTTACGGATCAGCTCTATTTCTTCCTTCGTCTTATAGTGAATCATCTTTAGTAAGCTTTTAGCAGTCCGGCCCTTTTTACGGGGCGATTGACGGCCTTAACAAAATATAATAGCCACCAAAGCGTGAAAGCTCTTGTGGCTATTTTATTGCGTTTGTCGCATCTGGTACCGCGGGGCACCGGGCGAACAATCATTTAAGCATTAGCCGGGGCAGTTCTGCCCTTGATGCGGCCGGTGCTCATGAGGCCATCGTAGTGGCGCATCAGGAGCTGGCTTTCGATCTGTTGCAGCGTGTCCAGGATAACCCCTACCATGATGAGGAGGGACGTACCACCGAAGAAGGTGGCGAAGTTGCTGTTAATCTTGAAGGCAGCTGCCAGGCCTGGCATGATACCCACGAGTGCCAGGAAAAATGCTCCCGGGAGGGTAATGCGGTCCATTACAGCACCGATATAATCGGCAGTAGCTTTTCCGGGTTTAACACCAGGAACGAAGCCATTGTTGCGTTTCATTTCATCCGCCATCTGGGTGGGGTTGAAAATCAGCGCAGTATAGAAATAAGTAAATACAATCACGAGAACAGCGTAGATCAGGTTGTACCAGCCATTAGTGTGGTCGCTGAAGATACGAACGAAACCGGAAGCGCTTTCAGAGCTGGTAGCGAAACCGATAGCCGTAGCAGGGATGAACATAATAGCCTGGGCAAAGATGATCGGCATTACACCGGCAGCATTCACCTTGAGGGGAATGAACTGGCGAACTCCGCCGTATTGTTTGTTGCCCACAATACGTTTTGCGTAGTTAACGGGAATTTTCCGGGTACCCTGAACGAGCAGGATAAGGCCCACGGTGATCATGATAAACACCGCGATTTCGATCAGGAAGAGGATCGGACCGCCGGAGCCAGCCACTTTAGAGGAGAATTCCCCGATCAGGGCTTGTGGGAGGCGGGCGAGGATGCCCATCATGATGATAATGGAAGTACCGTTACCAATACCTTTATCTGTGATCTTTTCACCGAGCCACATCACGAACAGGGTACCTGCAGTGAGGACGATAGTGGTAGAGAGCCAGAAAAAGAAGGTTCCGTATTCTGGAATAATAGCGCCACCTGACTGATTACGGAGATAAGCTACGTAAGCACTTGCCTGGAATCCGGTTACCACCACAGTAAGTATGCGGGTATACTGGTTGATTTTTTTGCGGCCGCTTTCACCTTCCTTCTGCAGTTTCTGGAAATAAGGTACTGCTATGGTCAGCAACTGAATAGCAATGGAAGCGGAGATGTAGGGCATGATACCCAACGCAAAAATAGAGGCTCTTGAAAACGATCCGCCGGCAAACATGTTTACCAGCCCCAGAATGCCCTGGTTAGAATTTTTTTCAAAGTTGCTGAGCGCGTTTGCATCAATACCGGGCAAGGCTATATAAGATCCAACACGGTAAATGAGGACCAGGAGCAGGGTAGTTAAGATGCGATTACGCAGATCCTCGATACTCCAGATGTTCTTAATCGTTTCGATAAATTTCTTCACAGGAAGATAAAGGTTTAATAGCGCTATTAAATATGAAAAGACGCACTACTCCGTAGGCGTCTCCTCAGTCGTAAAGTCTTATACCAGTTCTACTGATCCACCTGTTGATTCGATGGCCTGTTTAGCTTTTTCGCTGATAGCGTTTACTTTAACAGTCACCTTGGATTTCAGTTCACCGTTAGCCAGAATTTTAACTTTAGCTGTCCGGTTCACCAGGCCATTCATGTACAGGTTTTCGAGGTTGAATTCCTGCAGGCCATATTTTTCAACTAAGTGGTCAATCTGACCCAGGTTGAAGATGGTGTATTCCTCGCGGTTGTTGTTTTTGAAACCGCGTTTAGGCATACGGCGCTGGATTGGCATCTGGCCACCTTCAAAGCCTCTTTTGCTGGCGTAACCGGCGCGTTGTTGGATACCTTTGTTACCTTTTGTAGAAGTACCACCTTTACCGGAAGCCTCACCACGTCCGAGACGTTTTTCTTTATGTACGGCGCCTTTAGCAGGCTTTAATGAATGCAGATTCATAATTTAATTGTTTTTACTTACGCGGAAATTAACCGCTCGCATGTAATTGTAAAAAGTATGACTTTGTAAAGTTACAAATGTAAAAGTAAGATTATCAGCAGACAATCCCACAGCAGTGTTACTTAATTATTAAGCGTTAACTGTTTCTACTTTTACCAGATGATCAACTTTACGAACCATTCCCAGGACCTGAGGAGTTGCCTCTACTTCAACAGTAGCGTTCATTTTAGTCAGGCCCAGTGCCTTCAAGGTCAGTTTCTGCCTTTCAGGACGGTCAATACCACTTTTCACTTGAGTGATCTTAATCTTTGCCATAAATCCCTATCCGCTGAAGGCGGAGTAATTTAATTGTTAATAATGAGTATCAATATATCCCGGAGGTATATGTTTACATTGGATGATCGCCTGGAAGGAGATTAACCGTTGAAAACTTTCTTCAGGGAAACGGTTCTGGTTCTAGCTACGCTGATTGGTTCGCGTAACAGGCCCAGTGCTTTGAAAGTAGCTTTCACCACGTTGTGAGGGTTGGCAGAACCCAGGGATTTAGCCAGTACGTCAGTAACGCCTGCGCTTTCCAGTACTGCACGCATAGAACCACCCGCGATCACACCGGTACCGTGAGCAGCCGGTTTGATCAATACTTTGGCAGCGCCTTCTTTCGCGAACTGATCGTGAGGGATAGTACCGTGCATAACAGGAACCTTGATCAGGTTCTTTTTAGCATCGTCTATACCTTTGGTGATAGCCTGCTGTACTTCTTTAGCTTTACCAAGGCCATGACCTACCACGCCGTTTTCATTACCTACTACTACCAGTGCGGAAAAACTGAAAGTACGACCGCCTTTGGTGGTTTTGGTAACACGGTTGATCGCCACTACTTTTTCTTTCAGCTCCAGATCACCGGCCTTTACTTTATTGAATGAATTCTTTGCCATTTTATTTTATAAGAATTACTTGTTCAGAATGATAAAATTAGGACCCAGGAATTAAAACTGGAGACCACCTTCTCTTGCTCCGTCAGCTACACTTTTAATGCGGCCATGGTATAAATACCCGCTTCTGTCGAAAACACAAGTGGTGAGGCCTAAAGCGGTGGCTTTCTGAGCCAGGGCCATACCTACCAGTTTGGATTTCTCGGATTTGGTACCGGATTGCGCTTTGATATCTTTATCACGGGAAGAAGCGGATGCCAGGGTAGTACCGTTGGTATCATCGATCAGCTGTACATAGATATCGCTGTTGCTGCGAAATACAGATAATCTTGGTATTCCTGCAGTACCGGAGATCTTTTTACGGATGCGGTAGCGGATCTTTTCCCTTCTGCTAACTTTTGTGCTCATTGTGAGTTTTATTTTATTATCCCGATGCTGCCGGGATATGTTAAAACCAGCTAACCAGCCGGGGGGCTGATTAGCTAGTTAAAAATTATTTACCTGCTGACTTACCAGCTTTCTTACGAACCACTTCATCACTGTAGCGAACACCTTTACCTTTGTACGGTTCAGGTTTGCGCAGGCTGCGGATTTTAGCCGCTACCTGGCCCAGCAATTGGTTATCGGTACCTTCCAGCATAATTTTAGGGTTCTGACCTTTTTCAGTCAGGGTAGCCACTTTCAATTCTTTTGGAATTTCGATCACGATGTTGTGGGAGTAACCCAGAGACAGGTCCAGCAGCTGACCATTGTTAGCCGCTTTGTAACCCACACCAACCAGTTCGAGTTGTTTTTTGAAACCGTCAGTTACACCGGCCACCATGTTGGCGATCAGTGCGCGGGTCAGACCGTGCAGCGCTTTGTGACGGATCTGATCTGTAGGACGTGTTACAGTCAATACTCCGTCTTTCACTTCTACTTTCAGGTCTCTGTCGATGGATCTTTTCAGTTCACCTTTAGGACCTTTAACAGTAACTTCATTAGCCGGGGAAACAGTAACAGTAACACCGCTGGCCAATTTGATAGGAGCTTTACCTATACGTGACATAACTTGAGTTTAAGTATATTTTTGATAGTTGTTTCTGCAGTTATCCGTGTTCAGCGCCGTATAGAAAGCTTAATTGTCAGATAACCGTTTGGGCTTACCGGGACCAGAAGTCCCTGTAAGCCAATATATTAGTAAACGTAGCAAACTACTTCGCCGCCTACGTTTTGAGCTTTAGCTTCTTTATCGGTCATTACGCCTTTGGAGGTGGAGATGATAGCCACGCCGAGCCCGTTTTTAACACGCTTAAACTCTTCTGGTTTAGCGTACTGACGCAGACCTGGACGGCTGATGCGTTGCAGTTCTTTAATAGCGGGTTCTTTCGTCTGAGGATCGTATTTCAGGGCTATTTTGATAACACCTTGTTTGTTGTCCTCTTCGAATTTGTACTTCAGGATATAACCTTTATCGTACAGAATTTCTGTAATGCGTTTTTTCAGCTTGGAAGCCGGGATTTCCACGATCCTGTGGGTGGCCATTTGCGCGTTCCGGATTCTAGTCAGGAAGTCTGCTATTGGATCAGTAACCATTGTTTAAATAGTTTGAATAATGTTTACAATGCGATATCCAATCGAAAAAGATGGGAATCAAATAACTTTTTATTTCAATATTTAAATAATTAAATATTGAAATGGAATTACCAGCTGGCTTTAGTTACACCAGGGATTTTGCCTGCGAGAGCCAGGTCGCGGAACATGTTCCTGCAGAGGCCGAAGTGACGCATGTATCCTTTAGGACGACCGGTCAGCTGGCATCTGTTTTTCAGACGAACAGGAGAAGCGTTTTTAGGAAGTTGATCCAGTGCAGCGTAGTCACCGGCAGCTTTCAGGGCAGCGCGCTTTTCAGCGAATCTTGCTACCATGGCTTCTCTTTTCCTTTGTCTGGCTTTTACGGATTCTTTTGCCATAATTATATTATCGTTTCGATTTACTGATTATCTTTTTTCATGTTCCTGAACGGCATACCCATTTCTTTCAGCAGCTCGTAAGCTTCTTCGTTGGTTTTAGCCGTAGTAACGAAAGTAATATCCATACCGGACATTTTGGTTACTTTATCGATATCGATCTCAGGGAAGATGATTTGTTCGGTGATACCCATAGTGTAGTTACCGCGACCGTCGAAAGCTTTTTCGTTGATACCTTTGAAGTCACGTACACGAGGCAGGGAAACAGAAACCAGGCGGTCCAGGAAGTCAAACATGTTGGTGCTGCGCAGTGTTACGCGGGCGCCAATAGGCATGTTTTTTCTCAGTTTAAAGTTTGAGATATCTTTTTTGGACATGGTGGCAACAGCTTTCTGGCCGGAGATACGGGTCATTTCATCTACAGCGATGTCAACCAGTTTTTTATCACCAACGGCGCCATTGATACCCTGGTTCAGGCAAATTTTCACCAGACGGGGAACCTGCATTACACTTTTGTAGTTGAATTTCTTCATCAGTGCAGGAGCTACCTCGTCTAAGTATTTTTTCTGCAGTCTTGGAGTATATTTAGAGTTTGCCATTATTTAATTACCTCCCCTGATTTTTTAGCGATACGAATTAATTTACCGTTTTCCCGCTGTCTGTTCACACGGGTAGGTTTACCTGCTTTGGCATCCCACAGCATCACGTTGGAGATAGCAATCGGAGCTTCCTGCTTAACGATACCACCTTTGGTGTTCTGAGCAGTAGGCTTGGTATGCTTGGTAATAATGTTAACGCCTTCTACAAGAACGCGGCCTTGTTCAGGGTGAACTTCCAGCACTTTGCGTGCTTTGGTCCTGTCCTTGTCGTCGCCGGCAATCACCGCAACCAGGTCGCCCTTCTTAATGTTGAATTTAGGCTTAAATCTAGTTTTCATCACTTTGATTTATTTATAAACGCCAAGCGAAACAGTTGTTTCGCTTGATTAATGTTTTGTCTCGTTTTGCAAACGGGCTGCAAAGATAAGAAATATTTACAAATTTTGGGATTTACGAATTTTTTGATCTAAATCGCCAAATTCCGAAATCCCAAAATCTCAAAATCTTATAATACCTCAGGAGCGAGGGAGATAATTTTCATATAACCCTTGTCTCTCAGTTCACGGGCAACCGGACCGAAAATACGGGTACCGCGTGGTTCGTCTGAGTTATTAAGCAGTACAACCGCGTTATCGTCGAAACGGATATAGGAACCGTCTTTACGGCGTAATTTGTTTTTGGTTCTTACGATTACCGCTTTGGTAACCATACCTTTCTTAGCACCACCGCCAGGAATCGCGTCCTTTACAGTAACCACAATTTTATCACCTACTTTAGCGTAGTCCTGACCGGAGTTGCCCAGCACGCGGATGCAAAGTACTTCTTTTGCACCGCTGTTATCAGCTACACTCAGTCTTGATTCTTGTTGTATCATCGTAATGAGTTTGTTGTTTAATCAGCGGCTGAAGCCGGGTAAGCCGGCAGCAGCTTGAAACACTTGATAAATTATTTTACTTTTTCGATAATTTCTACCAATCTCCAGCATTTGTTTTTGCTCAGAGGGCGGGTTTCCGCGATTTTCACGGTATCACCGATGCTGCACTCGTTTTTATCGTCGTGCGCCATGAACTTGGTAGTTTTTTTAACGAATTTACCATAGATAGGGTGCTTCACTTTACGTTCCACCTTAACAGTAATGGTTTTATCCATTTTGTTGCTGGCCACCACACCAATCCTGGTTTTTCTTAATTGTCTTTCGGTCGTCATTGTTGAAAGTATTTAATCCTCCGGGGAGGTAAATTTTGTTATACGAATGCTTAGAAGCCCAGTTGTTTTTTACGCAGTTCGGTTTGCATACGAGCGATATCGCGTCTCACAGAGCGGATGCTCATGGGATTTTCGATGGGTGTAATTGCATGACCGAATTTCATTTTCTTCAGGCGCAGCTCTTCCGCAGAGATTTTCTCCTGGAGATCCTGAATGCTCAGGCCGTTCAGATCCAGCTTTTCTTTTGCCATTTGTATTTTATTTGGTCCGTTTACAGCGTGAGCGGTAAACGGGGTATATTAGTGATTGATAGTAATTAAGCAACGTAGTCGCGGCTGGTTACAAATTTTACTTTGATGGGCAGTTTCTGTGCTGCGAGTTCCATCGCTTCTTTCGCTACCTGTAAGGGAACGCCATCAGCTTCAAATAAAATTCTACCTGGTTTTACTACTGCTGCCCAATGGTCTGGAGCACCTTTACCTTTACCCATCCTCACTTCCAGAGGTTTGGCAGTGATAGGTTTGTCAGGGAATATGCGGATCCATACGTTACCTTCACGTTTCATGTGTCTGGTGAGGGCGACACGGGCAGCTTCGATCTGCCGGTCAGTGATCCACTTAGGTTCTAATGCTTTAAGACCGAATGTACCAAAGGAGAGGGTAGCGCCTCTTTTAGCGTTCCCTTTGATGCGGCCTTTGTGCATCTTCCTATGTTTCACTCTTTTTGGCTGTAACATCGTCTGTATTGTTAATGTTAATAGTAATTGTTAATGTTTGCTATGCCTGCAGGGATTATCTGCGGCCACCGCCACGGTTTTCACCGCCTCTTCTGTCACCACCGCGATGATCTCTTCTTTCGCCGTGTTCTCTTCTTTCTCCACCGTGTTCACGTCCACCACCGCGGTTATCACCTTCTTTGCCAGTCAGCACGTTCGGGTTCAGATCGCGTTTACCCAGTACTTCACCTTTACAGATCCATACTTTGATACCGATTTTACCGTATACAGTCAGTGCGAACAGGGAAGCGTAGTCGATGTCCATGCGATAAGTATGCAGGGGAACACGACCTTGTTTCACTTCTTCCGCACGAGCGATTTCAGCACCACCCAGACGGCCGCTTACTTTAATTTTGATACCCTCTGCTCCCATTCTCAGTGCAGTAGCGATCGCCATTTTGATAGCACGTTTGTAGTTGATACGGCTTTCAATTTGTTTAGCGATAGTTTCAGCAACGATGTTAGCATCCATTTCTGGACGGCGGATTTCGAGAATATTGATCTGTACGTCTTCTTTACCAGTCAGTTTTTTCAGTTCTTCCTTGATACGATCAACTTCGTTACCACCTTTACCTATGATGATACCTGGTTTGGAAGTATGCACAGTGACGATCAACTTACCTAAAGTTCTTTCAATCACAACTCTGGAGATGCCGCCTTTGTTGATGCGGGCATTCAGATAAGTTCTGATCTTGTTGTCTTCGATCAGTTTGGTCGCAAAATCTTTTTTGCTGCCATACCAATTAGAGTCCCATCCTCTGATGATACCTAACCTGTTACCAATAGGATTTGTTTTCTGACCCATGTTTCGGTTATTTGTCTATTAGTTTAATAGTTTTAATTTATATCTCTTTGGTATGAAACGCTTACTGTGCATTTTTACCATCCACCACAATCGTAACGTGGTTACTTCTCTTGCGGATACGGTAACCTCTACCTTGTGGAGCGGGACGCATTCTTTTCAGGGTGCGGCCACCGTCAACGAAGATAGTTTTAACGATCAGGTTGGCATCTTCTACCCGAGCACCTTCATTCTTCACTTTCCAGTTTGCGATAGCGGATACCAGCAGTTTTTCCAACGGAACGCTGGGGTGCTTTGGATGGAACTTCAAAATATTCAAAGCCTTTTCCACATCCAGACCACGGATTAAGTCTGCCAGCAAACGCATTTTGCGGGTAGATGTGGGATTATTATTCAGCTTAGCTACTGCTTCCATTGTTATTAATTTCTTTTATTATTTAATGTCTGACGTCTGGAGTTTGAGATTGGGCTTGAGCCTTCTCAAACCTCAAACCTCAGACTATAATTTACATTTTCTTGTTAGCGTGTCCTCTGAAGTTACGTGTAGGTGCAAATTCGCCCAGTTTATGGCCTACCATAAATTCCGTTACATAAACCGGAATGAATTTATTGCCATTGTGAACAGCGAAAGTGTGACCAACGAAATCAGGAGTGATAGTAGAACGGCGGCTCCAGGTTTTGATAACTGTGCGCTTGGTGCCAGCGTTCATTTTTTCGATTTTATTCTCTAATTTCTGGTCTACGTAAGGACCTTTTCTTATGGAACGAGCCATGTCTTCTTATTTATGATTTTTCAAATTTGGGTCCCGGGTTAGCAGGACCCGAATTCCGAAATATTATAATTTTTTACCGTTTTTCCTGCTGATGATCAGTTTATCAGAGCTCTTATGCGGTTTTCTGGTTTTCAGACCTTTCGCATATTTGCCTGTTCTGGATCTAGGATGGCCGCCGGAAGATTTACCTTCACCACCACCCATCGGGTGATCTACAGGGTTCATGGCTACACCACGGTTGCGTGGGCGGATACCTCTCCAACGGTTAGCACCTGCTTTACCGATAGATTGCAGGGCGTGATCGGAGTTGGAAACAGTACCTACAGTTGCTTTACAGGTGTTCAGCACTTTGCGCAGTTCACCGGAAGGCATTTTCAGTACAGCGTATCTTTCTTCCTTGTTCGACAGCTGAGCGTAGGCACCGGCGCTTCTTGCGATAGCACCACCTTTACCAGGCTGCAGTTCGATATTGTGCACCACAGTACCCAGCGGCATGTTTTTCAGCGGCAGGGCGTTACCTACTTCAGGGGCAACATTTTCACCGCTAATAACGGTGCTGCCAACCTGGAGGCCTTGTGGAGCGATGATATAACGTTTTTCACCGTCTGCATAGCTTACCAGCGCGATGAATGCACTACGGTTAGGATCGTATTCGATAGTTTTAACTGTAGCGGGGATATCAGTCTTTTCACGTTTAAAGTCTACCACACGGTAAGCTTTTTTGTGACCGCCACCGATGTAGCGCATAGACATCCTACCCTGAGCGTTTCTACCGCCGCTTCTTTTAGCGGGCTCGAGCAGGCTTTTTTCGGGGGTATCCGTAGTCAGCTCAGCGTAAGCGTTGCCTATTTTCCAGCGGGTACCGGCCGTCATTGGTTTGAACTTCTTCAGTGCCATTACTTCCTAAAAAGTTAAATGTTATTGATAAATATAAATCGTGATCTGTATATACATCCACATCCCGGCTGTTCAGGCCGGAACGGCACTACATGTTAGCATACAGATCTATAGTTTCACCAGATGCGAGGGTGATGATCGCCTTTTTGAAAGACGGTTTTTTACCTGCAATGAAACCGGCTTTAGTAAAGCGGAATTTAGCTTTACCCGGCATTACGGCAGTATTCACATCCTGTACGGTTACACCGTAGAATTCTTCCACTGCTTTTTTGATCTCCAGTTTGTTGGCTTTTTTGTCAACAATGAAGTAGTAGCGGTTGAATTTTTCGGTGGCTTTGTTCACCTTTTCGGTTACTACCGGTTTGATTAAAACGTCTGAAAGTTTCATCTTCTTTATAGCTTATAGCTTTTAAGCTGTGAGCTTTGTAGCTTTGTTATTGAATTGGTTTACAACACCTTATGCTTCTGCTGGCTCTTCAGTGAAGATTTTAGCAGCGCTTTCTGTGAACACGAGGTAGTTGCTGTTCATGATATCATAAGTATTGATATCGCTCAGCATAGCTCCGTCTACAGTAGGGATGTTTCTTAAAGACAGATAAACGCTATCGTTGTATTCCGGTGTGATGAACATAGTCTTCTTACCGTCTACATTGATGTTCAGGTTCTTTAAGATACCAACGAATTGTTTGGTTTTAGGAGCCTGCAGCGCCAGATCTTCAACGATGATGATGCTGTTTTCCTTAGCTTTTACTGACAGGGCGGAGATCTTAGCGAGATCTTTCACTTTTCTGTTCAGTTTGATACCCCAACCATGAGGTTTGGGACCGAAGATGGTACCACCACCTTTATACAGTGGGTTACGGATGTTACCTTTACGGGCACCACCAGTACCTTTTTGTTTGTGCAGTTTGCGGGAAGCACCTTTTACTTCAGCTCTGGTTTTTACCTTGTGGGTACCCTGACGCTGAGCGGCGAGGTATTGTTTAACAGCCAGGTAGATTACGTGGTTGTTAGGCTCCACACCAAAGATCTCCTCAGGAAGTTCGATGGATCTTCCGGTTTTCTTACCTTCTATATTTAAAATATCAAGTTGCATGTTACTTCTGGATTAAAACGATTGAACCATTGTGGCCGGGAACGGAACCACTTACCAGGATATAATTCTTTTCAGGGAATATTTTCAGGATCTTCAGACCTTTCACTTTCACTCTTTCGTTACCTGTCTGGCCGGCCATACGCATGCCCTTGAAAACGCGGGAAGGATAGGAGGAACCGCCTACAGAACCAGGAGCCCTGCTTCTGTCGTGCTGGCCGTGGGTGGCTTCACCCACACCGCTAAAACCGTGGCGTTTAACAACACCCTGGAAGCCTTTACCTTTGGAAGTGCCTACTACGTCAACAGATTCACCTTCAGCGAAGATTTCGCAGGTGATAGATTCACCAAGGGCTTTCTGTACGTCCGGATTGCGGAATTCTTTAACAAAACGTTTGGGAGAGGTGCTTGCTTTCGCGAAGTGATTGAGCTCAGCTTTTGTAGTGTGTTTTTCTTTCTTCTCACCGAAAGAAACCTGAATTGCATTGTAACCATCTGATTCCAGGCTTTTTACCTGTGTTACAACGTTGGGACCTGCTTCGATAATGGTGCAAGCAGTTTGCTTACCATTGGACTCGAAGATACTGGTCATACCAATCTTTTTACCAATAATACCTTTCATTTTATATATGATTTTACCCAGCGCCTGGGGGATTTCTAGCTATCCCCAGGATGGGCGGTTAAATACATTTATTGGGCGGCCGCCCAGAAGGCGCGACCTATGTGTTATTTGTTAAAATTGTTATTGGTTGAAAATCAACCAATAACCATAAAATCAGTAAAAGGCGGGCCTTTTGCCCAGCCTTGCTGTTGTCCTTATGCTTTAATTTCAACTTCTACCCCAGAAGGTAAATCCAGCTTACTCAGCGCATCTACAGTCCTGGAAGAGGAGGTATAGATGTCCAGTAAACGCTTGTGAGTACACAACTGGAACTGCTCGCGCGCTTTCTTATTTACGTGCGGAGAACGCAGTACCGTAAAAATTTTCTTCTCTGTAGGTAAAGGAATTGGACCTGTTACCACGGCGCCCGTGTTACGCACGGTTTTAACGATCTTCTCAGCAGACTTGTCTACCAGGTTATGATCGTAGGACTTCAGCTTGATTCTTATTCTCTGAGACATATGCAATGAACTTCTTCGTGTTTTTTCCCTTTACAATTTGGGAGGGCAAAGGTAACCCGGTTTTTTTGAATTGGCAAATAAATCTCTGGAAAAAAATAAAAAGATACCCGGCAGAAGTTTGCCATGGTCACGGGAAAGCGGGGTGTGGGGTACGGATTTTATGCGATTAGGCCGCCGAAAACATTCATTTTGTGCGTATTAAGTCTTACGCTTAGTTGACATGCTGGTTTCGACAAATATAGGAAAACAAAAATCAAAACAAAAAATTTTTCAGCCCCCTCCGGAGAAAAATTGTATTTGTTGCCCGCAGGCGCCCGGGACGTCCAAACGGGCTCCTGCAATGGACGCTTTCCCTGTTTAGCGGCAGGACCTGCTTTTCCCATTAGCTGTAGCCCCGGTAAAAGCAGCAGGCCTCCACTCCTCCCCAGGCAAAATAACAGGAAAATTGAACACTGTCCGGTTCGGTGAATAAACAACCTGCTTAACACTGTCGTGCAGCCCCCGGAATACGTGCCCGATCGTCCTGGGCGACTGCCTTCAAACATCCGGACTATATGAAATACCCATCCCGGTCAGCGTCGGAATGAGAAATACATGGAAAATAATCAAAATAGGAAGGATGCCATACAATTATAGGTAGTACATCGTTTGCATAAGCGGTCCTGAACAAAACATGCGAGGACTGAGCAGGCCAATACTCCCCAAAAGGCAACCGCTCCGTTTTGTGCCTATGCAGCAAAACGAAGCGGTTCCTGAATTAGTTAAAGCAGATACGGTGCATCCGGTTGCCTCTTACAGAGGTAAACCACCACCGATACCGCCCAGTAATGATTTTAGCAATCCTAAGATCAGTGCGAGCAATTGGTTCAGCAAATCCATAGTTTTAGGTTTTCATTGTTATGCCTACTCTTTTTTTGGTTTTCGGCAATCCCAGTTGGTAATCTTAACATCCGGTGCCGAATTTAAAAGCTCTTCCGTAATTAGCATGAGCTCATTTTGTTCATTTCCAGGGTTTTTGATCATTTTGTTCATTCCTCTGCACTGGCTGCATAGCAGCGTATTTTCTCTCTTTCCTGCAAAGACAAAAGGCCCCCTGGAGACCTCCGGGAGCGGTGTAACATTCCAACTGAAAAGTTTTTTTCGCGAGCGTAGGAATTCTTCTATAAACGTTCCCTGGTTAGGGATAACGTGTTGTAATTCCCGTATGATACGGGATGAAAGCAAATGAGACTCCTACTAAAAAAAACTCCGGGAACAAGTCCCGGAGCTAAATGCGTTGCAAGGGAAATCGAACTAAGGATAGACAGTTCCCTTACGGAAGGCCAGTAATTACAGGCCACCCAGCAGAGATTGCAGCAGAGCGACGATAGCTGCGAGCAGTTGATTCAGCAAATTCATAAAAAATGGATTTTCACCTGTTATGCCTACTCTTTTTTTGGTTTTCGGCGATCCCAATTAGTTACATACGTTTGTAAGGGAAATAGAACCGGAAACAGTACAGTTCCCTTAGGGACGATCAGTTATTACAGGCCACCCAGCAGAGATTGCAGCAGAGCGACGATAGCTGCGAGCAGTTGATTCAGTAAATTCATAGAAAATGGATTTTCACCTGTTATGCCTACTCTTTTTTTGGTTTTCGGCGATCCCAATTAGTTACATACGTTTGTAAGGGAAATAGAACCGGAAACAGTGCAGTTCCCTTAGGGACGATCAGTAATTACAGGCCGCCCAGCAGAGATTTCAGCAGAGCAACGATAGCTGCAAGCAGTTGGTTCAGTAAGTTCATAAAAATGGAATTACTCCTGTTTAGCCTACTCTTTTTTTGGTTTTCGGCAATCCCAATTGGTTTCATAGGAGGAACCAACATGTTAAAAATAAGGGCTATTCACACAATAACATACATTCATTTTGTTCATTCTGTTATCAAAAACACACGCTTTGTTCAATCCCCTGAACACGCTATTTACAAGGTCTGCAGGTAACACTAAACATCTTCCGAAATAATATCATATCTGTAAAAATCATCACCGAAAAACAGGAATCCTAATTATTTAACTCATCATAAAACACAAAAAAGCCGCGGGTTACTCGCGGCTCTTTTGTAATACGAATAAAAAAATGTCTTCCGTAATCACAGCATACAAGAGCATTGACTGTCCTGTATCTGCTGGGATTACAGGGCACCAATAACAGTGTGCAGAAACTTCAGGAAAGCGTTGAGAATTGTGTTAAACATACGGAAACGATTAAAGATTCTGAGCTTACTCTTTTTTTGGTTTTCAGCGATCCCAATGACCGGAACCAACCGGCCACACTGCAAAATAGTGCTTCCCCGCAATAATTACCCGTTCAGTTAATCCATTGATAGCTCTACCGTTCATTTTATTCATTACAATATCTGCCTAAAAAAAGCCATGACCTCGGTCATGGCTCTACGGGTAACAAACGCAGCATGCTCTTTAGCCGAATGCCTCCCAGTGCGGATTTCAGCTACGCAAAATAACCTGGCTACAGGGGAAAGAGTACATCGAGGACCATAAGAAAGAGGTTCTAATATCAGCTAACTTTTACATGGTTTTCGGCTGTCTCATTGTTCATGCGTCTGGGGGAGGCAGACAAGCCAAGGGGATTCAAGAGCAAAAATAGTTTACGGGTCTTTTAGTGGTGATGGTGGCAACCGCAACCACAGCCATGTTCACCACCACCAGGATTTGTGTTACCGCCGCCAAACAGCAATTGGAGCAGGAATAGCAGTAAATCAGTGAGGATCATAAAATTTGATTTAAAGGGGTTAAATGCCTACTCTTTTATTGGTTTTCAGCAATCCCAAATAACCGATGACAGTCGGTCATATTACAAATGTAACCGCTTCTCTCTAATACAACTATGATCCAGGTCATCCATTCTAATCCGATATCTATTTGCTCATTACAACATTGGTTGTTCATACACACCTGCTTACAAAAAAGCCATGACCGAGGTCATGGCTCTACGGGTAACAAACGCAGCATGCTCTCTAGCCGAATGCCGCCCAGTGCGGATTTCAGCAATGCAAAATAACCTGGAGACAGGGAAAGAGAACATCGAGGACCATAGGAAAAAGGTTTTTAATCTCAGCTACGCTTTTACATGGCTTTCGGCAATCTCATTGTTTATGCGTCTGGGGAGGCATACAAGCCGTGGGGTTCAAGAGCAAGAATAGTTCACATGTCGCTTAGCGCTTAGTGGCAACGACGTGGGTGGCAACGATCATCATCGTCATCATCTTCGCGATGACAACCACCATGACCAGGATTCGTGTTACCGCCGCAAAGCAGCCGGCGAAGCCATTCAAGCAATTCACAAAGGAACATAACAAATGGTTTTAGGGTTATAGCCTACTCTTTTTATTGGTTTTCAGCAATCCCAAATGACCGGGAACCGGTCATATTACAAATGTAACCGCTTCTCTTAAATCCAAATATGATGCAGATCATTATTGGCATTTATTATTACAGTATTCATTTTATTCATTGCAATACTCGCTGTTCACGACACAAAAAAGCCATGACGTCAGTCATGGCTCTACGGGTAACAAACGCAGCATGCTCTTTAGCCGAATGCCGCCCAGTGCGGATTTCAGCAACGCAAAATATCCTGTTGACAGGGAAAGAGTACAGCGAGGACCATAGGAAAAAGGTTTTTAATCTCAGCTACGCTTTTACATGGTTTTCGGCAGTCTTATTGTTTGCGGTCTGGGGGAGGCAAACAAGCCAAGGGGTTCAAGAGCAAGAAGACTTCATAAGGTGCTACTAACGACGGTGGCAACCATGATGGCCACGATCATCATCATCATCATCATCACGTGGGTGACCAGGATGAGTGTTGCAGCCGCAAAGCAGCTTGCGAAGCCATTCAATCAGTTCGTGAAGGAACATAACAATTGATTTAGGGTTAAAGCCTACTCTTTTATTGGTTTTCAGCAATCCCAAACGACCGGGTATTAACCAGCCATATTGCAAATGTAATTGCTTCCCTCAAATCCAAATATGACACCCATCACTCATTCAATACTATGACATTCATTCTGTAAAACATATAAGGAATCCTAATAAAAAGGCCCCGGCCGCCATAGATCATGACTACCGGGACCATTTTTTCACTTGCCAGTGGATTATTTTCCGCCTCTTTCTTCTTTATAAATAGCTTTTGCTTTAGCAGATGGCAGGTAAATCTGGAAACCTATGCCCAAGCTGATACGGTTGGCAGTGGTGGAATTACCTCCTCCCACAGTCAGATCATATTTCACTAAACCTTCCAGGCCCACATTGGGTGTAATAAAATAGGAAATACCAGGCCCGATACCAACGTTAAAACCATTTGTAGAAGCACCACTGGCTGGGTTTTGTCCGGCAAACCCGGCATTTGCTTCCGCAAAGAACCTCACTCTCTTGGAAAATTCCAGTTTCCTAACGTTTTTATCCTCTACAAAATAACGGGCGAAAACTCCTACACCATAATTTGTATTCGAAGCCCTGGTATCTGTCGTTTTATTCTTGGTAGTATTGGCGCCAAAATCAACATAACCGCCGACAGCCAAACCATCTTTGATAAACCAACCGATTTTAGGAGATAGATTAAAACTGAAAGCAGTGCTTTCCTTTTGAAAAGTCACATTCATGTTTGTGAGATTGGCACCCACCATAATGTTTCCTTTCTGGATCTGTGCTTTAACGGTTGATCCCATCAGTACACTCACTGCAACAAGGGTTAGGAGACGAATTTTTTTCATAGTGTGCATTTTAGTTTTAACATTTAACATGCTGAATGAATAAATATGCCGATCGCGCAAAACAGCAAATCAGTATTTGATGTTTGCAGCTATAGCAGGTTGCTATTGAATAATGAACTGAAAAAAATTAGCGGCAGGGGGATAATGGGTAGCTTAACAAATGCTTCAAACAATCACAAACACATGCTCGAATAGAAACTGAACTTGAAACAAAACTACTGAAAATGAAGCATATAAGTTTCTCTTTTGTTAAAAAAAATATAATTTTTTCTCTCCTTGTACTATTTGCTGACCGTCCTTTTCTGGTTATGCTTAAGGCATATAACAATTACGATCGAATGTTGTTGTATAAAAATCTTTTCCCACCTGTGCTTTTTTTTCCATGTTTCCCGGGGTGATTTTTCTAAAGAGGATAGTTCGGAAACCTGACAGGACAGAATGAGGCAGTACTCCTCCCTTGTTACTATGGGTGATATATTCCAGGACGGCATATTTACCGGAGACAACAGTCATCCGGGGACAGGGCAGCTAGGTGGCGCAAACATTATACATTAAGGCAAAGGATTACAGCATATCGATATGCGCGCAGAAGCGGCCCTGTTGCTGCAGAAACCGCAGGAAACCAGCCATTTTCTGCTCCATCCTGGAGCCGGAAACGCGGCTGATATAGGAAGGCAGGGCATAGCCCCGGATATCCACCAATTCCCACGGGTGGAAATAAAAAGAGAGGTAATTATCTTTCCGGAGGATGGTTTTGCTGAAATGGCGGGTCACCCACAGGGGGGCATTTTTCACGCTCAGCCAGAAAACGGGGTACCGGATGAGGGGGGAAACGGAAGAAGGGATGATCCACATATTGTTTTCTCCCCGGAACATGGTACGAGGCAGGTGACGGTTATTATAGCGACCAGGAAGCCAGGTAGGGTTCAGGGAAGCATCGTAGAGGTAACCGGCATCTTTGAGCGCTTGCATGTTCACTTTACGGAGGCGGGGCATGCGGAAACCGCGTACCTGTTGACCGCTGATTTCCTGCAGGGCCAGTCGGGACCCTTCCAGGTCCGCATCGGAGAAAGAGCTATGGTAGTATGCGTGGGAGGCAATTTCGTGTTTGGCGGCCACCTGTCTGATCAGTTCGGGGTAATGCTGCGCCCAATAGGCAGTGATAAAAAAAGTAGCGCGCACATTGTATTGATCAAAGAGGTCGAGGGTAGTTTGCAGGCCTTTTCTGGATATTTCCAGTTTTTCCTGCAGGGGTACCTGTCGGCCAAATTCTTCGGGGATATCAAATTCTTCCACGTCAACACTAATCAGTATCCTTTTCTCCTGGTTCATAGTTAGTTAGCGGCGTTAGCACTGGTAATAATCCGGCAATAGTTCCTTAGTTCTTTCAGCAGCAGTTTGATTTTAAATGCGCTGAAGCTGATACCGGGGCGGCAATATACGTCTACTGCACCGATTTTGAGGCGTGGATTTTTACCGGCTTTGTACAGGAACTCGCTATCATAGAGAAAACCGTCGATGGTAGTATTGAGGAGTACTGATCTGCCGTGGGCGTTGAAGCCTTTGAGGCCGGCCTGGGCGTCATTTACTTTAAGGCGGAGCACCACTTTATTGAGCAGGCGGCTGATGCGGGTAATAATTCTTCTTTTACGGGGCAATTCTTTCAGGTAAGCGGCTCCCCTTTCGCCGGCCACTACATCGAGGCCTTGCTGAAGCTGGTCGTAGGCTTTTCTAACGGCATCTACGCCAAACGGGAAGTCAAGGTCGGTATACACCTGGTAGGCATGGCGGGAATTTTTCACGCCTTCGCGGACCGCATGGCCTTTACCACGGTTTTGTTTATTGTTGACGATGATAATGCCGGGAATGGCAGCTTCGAGCCAGGATATATGCTGACTGGTGAAGTTGCGGAGCGAACCATCATTTACGAGGATGAGCTGTACAGGCACTTCGCCCATGAGGCGAAGTACTTCATGATAGTGCCTGATTAGCGATTCCACCCAAGGGCCCGACGGGTTCCAGCAGGGCAGAATCACATCCAGGCCAGGAGCCAGTACAATCTGTTCTCCTGTTTCGTATATAACAGTTGCAGGAGGTGCTTGTGTTAATTCTAAGTACATATTGTGGTCAGTCGGCTATCAGTAAAAAAATACAGGCTCAGTTAGATATGCATTTTCATATAGTATAACGGCAAAAGGCTGACCACCCCCTACTACCCCTGGAAAGAAATCATAAAAAAAGGTCCTGAAGAACAGGACCCTGGCATTTGGCAAAAAGTACGGTCAGTTGTAGGTTATGTTTAGTCGAATATATTGAAAAACCATTACCTGGCAATAGCATGTTCATGTAAGCAAAAAAGGTTGTCCCGCTTTCGCAGGACAACCTTTTTCTATGGAAAAAATATGTATTAGGCGTTTACTTTACCTTTTACTTTCGCTACTACTTCTTCAGCCACGTTGTTTGGAGCCGGAGCGTAGTGAGAGAATTCCATGATGGAGCTGGCGCGGCCAGAAGACAGTGAACGCAGTTGGGTTACGTAACCGAACATTTCGCTCAAAGGAACTTTAGCTTTGATCACCTGTACACCATTTTTGGAGTCCATACCTTCCAGCATACCACGACGACGGTTCAGGTCACCTGTAACGTCACCCATGTACTGGTCAGGAGTTTGTACTTCCACTTTCATGATAGGCTCCAGCAACACTGGTTTAGCTTTGCGGGCAGCTTCACGGAAGGCTTGTTTGGCGCAGAGCTCGAAAGACATAGCGTCGGAGTCCACCGCGTGGAAGGAACCGTCAAACAGTCTTACTCTCAGGTTCACCAGCGGGAAGTTAGCGAGAACACCCTGGTTGAGGGATTGTTCAAAGCCTTTCTGTACAGCTGGGATGAACTCTTTAGGGATAGCACCACCAAAGATATCATTGACGAACTGGAAGGCTTTGCCTTCATTCTCTTTCAGCCATTCTGCATCGGCAGGTCCGATTTCGATCTGGATATCAGCGAATTTACCACGACCACCGGTTTGTTTCTTAAATACCTCACGGTGTTCAACTTTGGCAGTCAGGGCTTCTTTGTAAGCTACTTGCGGAGCACCCTGGTTAACTTCCACCTTGAATTCGCGACGCATACGGTCAACGATGATTTCCAGGTGAAGCTCACCCATACCGCTCAATACGGTTTGGCCGGTTTCTTCGTCAGTTTTAGCTTTCAGGGTAGGATCTTCCTCTACCAGTTTAGCGAGAGCCATACCCATTTTATCAACGTCCGCCTGAGTTTTAGGCTCGATAGCGATGCTGATAACCGGTTCCGGGAAGGTCATAGATTCCAGGATAATAGGTGATTTTTCATCACACAGGGTATCGCCGGTTTTGATATCTTTAAAACCAACAGCAGCACCGATATCACCAGCTTCGATGAAATCGATCGGGTTCTGCTTGTTAGCGTGCATCTGCATGATACGGCTGATACGTTCGTTTTTGCCGGTACGGGTGTTCAGTACATAAGAACCTGCATCCAGGTGACCGGAATAAACCCGGAAGAACGCCAGACGACCTACGAAAGGATCGGTTGCGATTTTGAACGCCAGTGCAGACAGTGGTTCTTTAGCATCTGGTTTACGTTCGATTTCTTCGCCGGTATCAGGGTTGGTACCTTTTACCGCTTCGATGTCCATTGGAGAAGGCAGGTAACGGCAAACCGCATCCAGCATTTTCTGAACACCTTTATTTTTGAAGGAGGAACCGCACATCATCGGGATGATAGCGATGTCGATAGTAGCTTTACGGATTGCTTCGTGGATTTCAGCTTCGGAGATAGAGTTAGGATCTTCGAAGAATTTCTCCATCAGGGTATCGTCGTATTCAGCAACGGCTTCTACCAGTTTAGCTCTCCATTCGTTCGCTTCTTCCTTCATGTCTTCCGGAATTTCGATTTCCTGGTAGGTAGCACCTTTACCTTCTTCGTCCCAGATGATACCTTTCATGGTGATCAGGTCAACCACGCCTTTGAAAGTATCTTCCGCACCGATAGGCAGGGTCAGGGGAACGGGGTTAGCACCCAGCATTTCCTTTACCTGTTTTACCACGTTCAGGAAGTCGGCGCCGGAACGGTCCATTTTATTAACGAAACCGATACGGGGTACGCGGTAGCGGTTAGCCTGGCGCCAAACGGTCTCAGACTGAGGTTCAACGCCGGATACAGCGCAGAACAGTGCCACCAGACCGTCCAGTACACGCAGGGAGCGTTCTACTTCCACGGTAAAGTCCACGTGGCCCGGAGTATCGATGATGTTGAATTTATATTGCTTAGTGTCCGGGAGAGCTTTACCCTGTAAGGTTGGGAAATTCCAAAAACAAGTGGTAGCAGCAGATGTGATGGTAATACCTCTTTCCTGCTCCTGTGCCATCCAGTCCATGGTAGCAGCACCCTCGTGCACCTCACCAATCTTGTGGGATTTACCTGTATAATACAGGATACGCTCTGTGGTAGTGGTTTTACCCGCATCAATGTGCGCCGCAATACCAAAGTTCCTTTGAAATCTTAAGTCTGCCATAATATTAAAATGACTAAATAATGCAATTTGGGGGGCAAAGGTAATTTATTTTTAGCAATAAATAAAACGCGCGATATTGCGCAATTGTTATTTCTTTTTTAACAAGCACGGGCGTTTTGACACATTAATTTAAATTAAAATGGCTTAAATTGTTTTAACCGGTTTTATACCGAATTCTACCATTTTTCCGTCAAAACCAGCCATTAGAAAAGTAGGCATTTGTCAGGATTGATAATTCGTTGATATTCGTGTTATTATCGAGTACTAGTGCATAATCCCCCAAGTTCCGCTTCACACAGATACTGTCATGTAGATCATCTGGTTACCCCAGGAAACTAATTGGTTTATTTATACCTGCTTATCAAAATTTTACCATTCTGATCTTAGATTTATTTCCGTGCTTATCCATTACTTATCATCTATTCACCCTTTCATTCTCTATCTATTCATTCCAAAAGTGAAAAATTTATGGCTATATCTGTACATTCCTCCTAATCAATAAGGTGGCCGTTTCGTTTTCATTCATTTTTTGGTACTACTGGTGCTACCGGTGCTGCTGGCGCTCAGGGACCGGCCGGTACGATAGCCATTCCTTACAATGGTAGTGAGTCAGTTAGTAGCGCCAATGCTCTTTTCGGCCTTAGTCTTACTAGTGGAAACGGTAGTTTTCTCGTTTACAAGAATCCTAATGGTTTTTATGCCAGTTCAAACGGGAATGTAGCCCGTATAGCCAGAAATGGGCGGGGCTATTTTAACGATGGCACCCAGAGTTATGGCGCTGACCTGGCAGAGGCATTTGATGCCGCAGGTGGCATTGCCTTTTACGATCCAGGAGATGTGATAGCGATTGCAACCAATACAGACCGTACTATTGAAAAACCTACAGGTGCATATTCCTCACTGGTAGTGGGCGTGTATACCACCAAACCGGGGGTATTTGCTCTCAGAGGAGCATTCGATACAGATATTTCAGGCACGGTGCCATTGGGTGCTGAAACCGGGCCAGGCGATCGGCAAGGCATTACAGGAATTCACCGGGGAAACCGGCAAGATCAAAGTATTAGTAAATGTGAGATAAAGCAGTAGATCTAACCAATTAGCCATGGCTGTCGGGTTCTCCCGACGGCCTTTTTTATGTTAGGGGAAGTTTTTGGGGTGATCCGGTTGAGCATCAGTGGTGATATTTTAAATGTTGGGGAGTGGCCGCTATGTAACGGGAAATGCTTGTTAAAGCGAGAGATTTAAACAAAGGAGTGTGGCAGTATTTGGTAGAGAGGAGTCTTCAGAAGCACAGGAGCATTGAAATAAGGGGTTGTTTGTGCAGGACACCCACAGTTATCCACATTCCGGGCACGCCTGGCGACGTCCCGGCAAATCCGCTATGGCAGTGGAGCATCGAGTTTATCAACGGGGTAATGCAGGAGTTACGCACACTAAAAGCATGGTTTATCCACACATAAAAAGGCAAACAGCTCCGAAGAGGAACTGTTTGCCAAATATATTGAGTTGCCCGTGAGGGCTATAACTATACTCTGAAGTGAGAGAAAGCTTTGTTAGCCTCAGCCATACGGTGAGTATCTTCTTTCTTCTTGAACGCTGCGCCTTCACCTTTGCTTGCTGCTACGATTTCATTTGCCAGCTTATCAGCCATGCTCTTACCATTTCTTTCACCAGCATAACGAACCAGCCATTTGATGCTCAGGGATACTTTTCTATCCGGGCGAACTTCAGCAGGGATCTGGAAGGTAGCACCACCGATACGGCGGCTTCTAACTTCTACAGCAGGAGTTACGTTGGTCAATGCTTTTCTCCAAATTTCATAACCGTTTTCACCGGTCATCTGGCTTACCTTATCCACGGCATCGTAGAAGATTTTATAGGCAATGCTCTTTTTTCCTTGTTCCATTACGTTATTAACGAAGCGAGTTACCAGCTTGTCGTTAAACCGAGGATCCGGAGCCAGAGGCAATTTTTTTGCAGCTTGCTTTCTCATTTATTGAAAATTACGACTATTTATAATTGATTATTTTTTAGCCTTTTCCTTTTTAGTACCATATTTGGAACGGCTCTGCTTTCTGTCTTTCACACCGGCAGTATCCAGGGAACCGCGAACGATGTGGTAACGAACACCTGGTAAGTCTTTTACCCTTCCACCACGGATCAGTACGATAGAGTGTTCCTGCAGGTTGTGACCTTCACCAGGGATGTAAGCAATCACCTCAACTTTATTGGTCAAACGCACCTTTGCAACTTTACGCAAAGCGGAGTTAGGTTTTTTAGGCGTGGTTGTGTACACACGAGTACAAACACCACGACGCTGAGGGCAGCTATCTAATGCCCTGGACTTAGACTTAGCCCGGATAATTTCTCTTCCTTTTCTTACTAATTGTTGTATAGTAGGCATTCTTTACCTAGTTTTTTATGTCGGTTTACAATGACATCCAAATTTCCCATAAGGGATTTTGGGAGGGCAAAGGTAAAACTATATATGTGAATAACAAAATTGTTTCGAATAATTTTTTTGCCGGTTTTGAAGTTCCCAGGTAGTCGAAGACTGGTCAAACGTGATCTGGTATAAGCAGGATATCAAAAATCCGGATTGCAAAGGTATGATTTCCTTTAGAATCTACCATAAAAAAATAGGGCCGGTTGACAGACCCTACTTTTTTATTTGGTTATTTTTTTATTTTGATATTTTGTTAATGTGTACCTGCCTATTTCTCACCTACCTGGTAATTCCAGTTGCGGGTATCTTCCTCACGGCCGGTGCGGATAGCATCGAGCCGGCGGATTACTTCCGCGCCGGTTTTATAGGTAGTAGTGTCCAGTTTGATCTGTGTATCGAGGTAATCCAGTTGTTCTACGTAGGCCAATGCAGCGGCTGTACCGGTACCAAAGACTTCGCGGAGGGTGCCGTTTTTATAGGCAGTCACCACTTCATCGATAGATATAGGTCTTTCTTCCACAGTGAGACCGAGATCTTTCAGCAGATCGATTACGCTGGCACGGGTAACCCCTTCCAGGATGGTGCCTTGTTCCAGATCGGGCGTGATAGCCGTATTGCCAATAATAACAAATACGTTCATGGTACCGCATTCCTGCAGGTATTTATGTTCATAGCCATCTACCCAGAGGATCTGGTCGTAGCCCTGTTTTTTAGCCTGCATGGTAGGATACATGGTACCGCCGTAGTTGCCCGCAGCTTTAGCGTATCCTACGCCGCCGGGGAAAGCCCGTACATATTTATCCTGCACCAGCAGTTTAATCGGTTTATTGAAATAAGGACCGGAAGGTGAATTGATAATGGCAAAACGGTAGGTATCAGAAGGGCGCACCCCAATGAATTCATCTGCTGCGATCATAAAAGGACGCAGATAAAGAGAGCAACCAGGGCCGGTTGGGACCCAGTCGCGGTCCAGATCAATCAATATGTCCATACCACCGATAAAGAGCCATTCCGGCACTTCGGGCATACCCATTCTTTCGGCGGAGAGGTTAAATCTCCTGTAGTTATCGTAAGGACGGAAGATCATCGGGTTGTCCTGAGGATCTTTATAGGCCTTGATACCTTCGAAAATGGCCTGTCCATAATGCCAGGCGGCATTGGAAGGGCTTACAGAAAAATTCTGAAAAGGCAGGATTTCGGCATTTTTCCACTCTTTTCCATCAAAATCGGCTACCAGCATGTGGTCAGCATACTTTTTACCGAACACCAGATTATTAAAATCCACTTCACTCAAACGGCTATGCGTAGTTTTTGTGACTTTGATCTTCTGTAATGCTTCTTCCTTTACTGTTGATTTAGCTACCATCATGGTTAATCAATTTTATCTCAATATTTTTACACTTTCTTGCGTTGGATGGCCGCATTTGCGGATACGGCAGTGCAAATAAACTGATTTTTCCCCACGCGGGACTTTGATATTAAATTAAATTATAATAATATGTCGCTCGACCAATTAGACCTTGATCCGTATTATCTGGCTAAAATCTTTACCCAGCCGATCATTCCCGGGAAAAGCGTGCCGGTTGCAGCGCCGCAAATTGAGGTACCCAAAGTCAAATATTTAGGAGAAAATCAAAAAAACGTTGCGCTCTTCATACAAAACGAAAATGAAGCCTACTTAAATGATGAATTATTCAACCTCCTTACCAATATATTAAATGCCTGTAAACTAGGGATGCAGGACGTATCCCTGATGAACACCTCTCCTTACCCGCAGCTGGACTACACTTCGTGGCAAGCTGCTGTAAAAATAGAGAAGGCCATTGTATTTGGCGCCGCATCGACACCGCTGGGCCTGACAGATGCGCCTCTTTACCAACTGTTGACCGTCAACAGCACTACCCTGCTGCTGTCTGACGAACTGCAAGTGATTGGAACTGATAAAGTACTGAAAGCCAAACTGTGGGCCGGACTGAAGCAACTGCTTGGCATTTAATTATTTTAATATTTTTTTATTTTATTACTTGATTTAGGGCGATTTAGAAATTTTAATAGATGAAACTGATTTTTGCTACCAATAATGAAAATAAGGTGAAGGAGTTCCGCTCCATGCTGGGCGATCATTTCGAGATCATCACCCTGCTGGAAGCGGGTATTGACATTGACATCCCTGAACCACACGATACGCTGGAGGAGAATGCCCGTGAGAAATCGACCACCATCCACCAGATGACCCTTCAAAACTGTTTTGCAGAAGACACGGGACTGGAAATCAGCGCACTGAACGGCGCTCCCGGGGTATTAAGCGCCCGGTATGCCGGTGAACAGAAAAAGGCAGCTGACAATATCGTCAAAGTACTGGCTGAAATG
This sequence comes from Chitinophaga fulva, assembly GCF_012927205.1. Classification (GTDB taxonomy): domain Bacteria; phylum Bacteroidota; class Bacteroidia; order Chitinophagales; family Chitinophagaceae; genus Chitinophaga; species Chitinophaga fulva. Next base: position 276,501 of record NZ_JABBGC010000004.1, on the reverse strand, counting down.
GAAGGCGCCAGCGACCGCAGCGCACAGTTCCGGACGGTCATCTCTCTCATCCTTGACGGAAAAGAGCACCAGTTTGAAGGCATCAGTCGCGGCACCATTACAGAACGTACTTCCGGAGAGAAAGGCTTCGGCTACGATCCCATCTTTATTCCCGAAGGCGCCAACCGTACCTTTGCCGAAATGGACCTTGCCGAAAAAAATCAGTACAGTCACCGTGGCCGTGCCTTCGAGAAATTCGTGGCCTTCCTGAAAACATTACCTGTTTAACATCTACCTAAAAAATAATGGCAAGAATAAAAATAGACCTACCAGAGAAATTTGGGTTCAGCACAACGATACCTATCAGGATACAGGATGTTAACTATGGCGGACATGTTGGCAATGACGCCATCCTGTCTATAATGCACGAGGCCCGCATGCAGTTCATTCAACGGGCAGGCTACAAAGAACTGGACCACGAAGCCGGCACCGGCCTGATTATGGCCGATGTAGCCGTAGCCTACAAAGGAGAAGGCTTCCATGGCGATATTTTTACCGTGGAGGTAGCCGCAGGAGAATACAGCCCATTCGGTTTTGAACTTTTCTATCACCTGACCACCCAGCGTAACAGCCAAACAATCACCATCGCCACCGCCAAGACCGGCATGGTATGCTTTGATTACAACGCCCGCAAAGTCATGAAATTACCGGCAGAGATGAAAGCTGCCATGGAATCTATGGTTTCCCAGGGCTGAAGCCCTGGGCTAAGATGTTATTCAGGTATCATTTAATGGGAAACCATTATTATCGGAAGACATTTTATCAGTAGGAGACATTATTGCAGGCAACCATTATTATCGGGAGATATTTTTATTGAGAGACATTTCATTGGGAACCATCATTATATAATATAAACAACATCATGGAAACAAATACTACCGCCAGTTATCTGGAAAAAATAATCGCCAGTCGCCGCACCGTGAAGCCTACCAGCATGAACGGCCGGAAAATAGCCGACGAAACCGTACAACAGCTGCTGCAAATGGCAGACTGGGCACCCACTCACGGCTATACGGAGCCATGGTACTTCGTTGTGTACGGCGGTGAGAAAGTACAGCAGTTCTGTACTGCTCATGCCGATCTGTATAAACAGTTCACTCCGGCGGACAAATTCATTGCCGGCAGCTACGATAAACTGAAAAGTCAGGGTGATCTGGCTTCTCATGTGATTGCCATCTGTATGAAAAGAGGCAGCAATCCAAAAATTCCGGTTGTAGAAGAAATTGCAGCAGTATCCTGCGCCGTACAGAATATGTGGCTGGGCGCCACCTCTCAGGGCATTGCCGCCTACTGGGGCTCCGGCGGTATGACCTTCCACCCTGCCATGCAGGATTATCTCGGACTGGGGGATGCAGACCAGGTATTGGGCTTCTTCTACCTTGGCTATACAGACGAACCGGCACAACCCGGCAAGCGCCTGAAACCATTGTCTGAAAAAGTAAAATGGATGTAATCATTTAAAAAATTAGCTATTTGATTATTTAATTATTGGGTTGGAATGGAGGAATTCAATAATTGAATAATCAAATAGCTAAATATCAAACCAGTATATATGCTTTCGCAAGCGTTTCGAATGTTTGCAGCTGTTCGTTGACCCAGTGCCCGTCCCTCCCCAGTTCCCGTGCCATGATATTTGCTACGGCCGGGGCTATACGTAAAGCTTCCCGTGCATCCAGAAAGAGCAGCCGTACCCTCCTGGCAAGAAAATCAGCGATGTTCCGCGCCATTTCTTCCCTTACCGCCCAAACCACCTGCACTTTCAGGATACCGAAAGACTCACTCAACACCTCCTGCAGATCTGGCTGGTCCTTCATCAGTTGCTGCAGCCGGGGCACATCGCTGCCATAGAAATACCAGGGGTCTTCCCAGTTCATCCCGGTAGCGGCACCGTGGACCGGCATTTCGTCGGTTACCGACGCTGTCGGTTTCCAGCGCAGGGACTTTTCCAGCTGGTGGATGACATCTTCCGCCATACGACGGTAGGTGGTCCATTTGCCGCCGATGATGGTCACCAGTCCTGAAGCGGCCACGATGATTTTATGGCTGCGGGATATTTCCTTCGTTTTATGACCTTCCGCTTTCGCAGCCGCGAGCGGACGAAGGCCGGCCCATACGCTCAGTACGTCGCTGCGTTGCGGCGCCCTGACCAGGTATTCTCCCGCCGTGCGCAGGATAAAGTTGATTTCCGCCTCCAGTGCATGCGGTTCCAGGCTGATGTGGTTAATCGGCGTATCTGTAGTTCCTACCACCACTTTGTTATGCCACGGCACCACGAACAGTACGCGGCCATCGCTGGTAGCCGGGATCATCAGCGCATTATGCCCGGGCAGAAAGCTGCTGTCGAGCACCACATGCACACCCTGACTGGCCGCAATTGACTTAGGAGCTTCCGGGTTATCCATCTCCAGAATATCATCCGCAAAAACACCGGTCGCGTTGATCACCGCCCTGGTATTGAGAAATATTTCAGGTCCGTCATTCAGTGTATCCCTGACCGTTAGTCCGCTGATATTACCGCCTTCATCTTTATAAAGACTGGTAATTTTCATATAGTTCAGGACCGTGCCTCCTTTATCGGTGATTGTCTGGGCCAGGTTGACCGCCAGGCGGCTGTCATCGAACTGACCGTCATGATAGAGGACGCCGCCGGCGAGGCGTTCCGGTTTCAGGGTAGTGAGTTTTTCCAGCGTATCCCTGCGGGAGATATGTACCGATCTGCCGAGGCTGAGGCGGCCAGCCAGCCAATCGTACATTTTAAGGCCGATCGTATATTTCAGGTTTTCCCACGCATTGAAAGTAGGGATCACGAAGCTGAGGTTACGCACCAGATGGGGTGCATTATGCGCGAGGCGGCCACGTTCCACGCTGGCCTCCCTGACGAGGGAAACATCGCCCTGGGCCAGGTAACGTACCCCTCCATGCACCAGTTTAGTGCTTTTACTGGACGTGGAGGCCGCAAAATCAGCCTGTTCAAGGAGCAGGGTACGGTATCCTCTCGTCACCGCTTCCAGCGCGGCGCCTAAACCGGTAGCACCGCCGCCGGCCACAATAATATCCCAGGGCTCCAGATCTTTTCTCAGGGCTGCAACAATAGCTTCTCTTTTCATATACGATTTTTCGGGTACTACAAAATACTGCGGAAATACCGAGTCCGCAAATGGCAACGGCTTCTGCCCCTAAAACTTAACGGACAGGTAAAGGAAAAGTTCTGGCAGCCGGAACATTTAGGCACAAAAAATGTTCCTCTAAGTAACGTAACTTCCTGTTCCATATCATTATTCATATGTTCATTCAGGTTATCATCAGACCACGATATTTTTGTTGGCCTTTGCTGGCATTACTATGGCTATGCATTGTTTTACCTGCTGCCGGTCAGCGGAGCAAAAAAAAGATTCCCACGACTGACACCATTCATATGGCGGTTATTGACAGTGCCACGATCAGCAAAAATATCAGCAGGCTGGCCCAGGACACTTCCAAGTTGAAGAAATCCGATACCGCCGTGGCCGTGATCATCAACAGGATAGAAGGTTATACCCTCCTGCTCAACCAGCTGATGAGCAGCCTGCGGCGTGGATTTGACACTGTCAGTATCACCTGGGAAGTCCCATTGGTAGACACTTCCCTCGCATTGATCAAAGAAAATATTGCTGGGCTGGACCGTACCCCAAATATCAACGATATTTACACCAACAAGGTAATGCTGGAGCAGCTGCAGCGCAAGCTGGGTGGCTGGCAGAACAACCTCTTCTCCTATTACAACGCCCTGGTAGCCATCAACGATACACTACACTCTCTGCGGCGCGACACCTCCATGCGCAATATTCCCGCAGAAGATGAGCTCTATGGTTTTTATATCGGTCAGCTTACCCGCCTGATCAACAAATACCGTGTAGTAGACAGCGCCAATAAAGTAAGCCTTGTTAAAATGGGGTTACTGCAAAACAAGATCGCCAACCGGTACATTGATGTGTCCAATCTGCTGGAGGACAGCAACTATCAGCTGGAGCAGTTTTCCGCCAACATGTTTTCCCGTGACTACCGGTATATCTGGGCGCCGCACCGTGACAGTATCAATCCACTGGAGTTTTTCCCGGTCGCCCGACGATCTTTACACAAAAGCACACGGGTATTGAGCATCTTCTTTTCTATCCAGTGGCCGATTTTCATTGTATGGATATTGCTAGCCTCCTTGTTTGCCGGGTGGATCTACGCCAATGTGCGGCGTATCCGGCGCAATCATCCGGAGCAGGAGGCAGAAGCGATCCTGCAACATGCGCAGTATGTGTACCGTCATCCGGTAGCGAGCACTGTTATTTTTGTAACGACGTTGTCCTCCGTGTTTTCCGTGCGGTATCCCATTCTGTACACCGAAATTATCTGGGGGCTGACCATGTTCGCCCTCTCCTATCTTTTCCGGTCACATTTTCCGAGGACACTATATCGCTATTGGCTGATGCTGATGGCGCTGCTTTTTGTGTATTGCGTCAATAACCTGTTGATAGAGGTGACTTATGCCGAACAATGGGGACTGCTGATCTGCGCCGTGCTCTGTATACTGCTGGGTTTCCGGCTGCTGAAAGAAACCTCGCTGACCACCTTCGCCCATCCAAAATATACCGCGCCCACCATTAAGCTGTTTATCGGCACCTCCGCCATTTCCCTGCTGCTGGTGATATTCGCCCGGGTAGGCAGCGCCAAAATATTCGGGTCCAGCGCCGTGGTGAACACCGTCATGGCCATGAACCTGTATGTACTCGTGAAAATAGTGCTGGAAGCGGTGTTCATACAAGTGGAGGCCAATAAAAACTCCAGCACCTTTATCTCTTTCATGGACTACCAGGATGTGCAGACCAAGCTAAAAACATTCCTGACTGTACTGGCTTTCGTAGGCTGGCTGATCATTGTAGCCCGTAACCTCTACCTGTACGACGCCGTCTACGAAGAGATCAGCAATATCCTGTCCGCCAGCCATCACATTGGCAATTCGGACTTTACCTTCAGCAGCGTGATCATTTTTGTGCTTGTCATCTGGGTGGCCTTTGTCGCCTCCCAGATGATAGCGTATATGTTTGGCAGTACCGGTCAGAGTACCAGTCCGGCCCGGAAGCCACGCTTCGGCTCTACCCTGCTGTTGTTACGTCTTGCCGTACTGGCCGGCGGTGTATTACTCGCCTTCGCCGCCTCCGGTATCCCGATGGACAAACTGACCATCGTGATAGGCGCCCTCAGCGTAGGCATAGGCTTCGGTTTACAGAACATCGTCAACAACCTGGTGTCCGGTATTATCCTGGCTTTTGAAAAACCTATTGAAGTGGGTGACGTGATAGAACTGGGTACCCGCTCCGGTGTTGTGAAAGAAATCGGTATCCGCTCCAGTAAAATTTCCGCCTATGACGGCTCTACCGTAGTAGTTCCCAATGCTGATCTTATCTCCCAACAACTGATCAACTGGACGATGACCAACCGTGTCCGTCGTGTTAATTTCATGCTCGGCGTAGGTTATGGTAGCGACATCACACAAGTGACCGATATTATCAAGAGCGCTTTCCCCGGCCAGGAAGGTATTCTCACCACACCAGAGCCGATCGTACAGCTTTCCCAGTTCGGGGATAACGCCGTTAATTTCCAGGTGTACTTCTGGATTTCCGATCTTGGCAATGCCGGCACCTTACAAAGCAAAGTGCTCACTTTCATCTACGACGCCCTCAACAAAGCCGGTATAGAACTGCCTTTCCCGCAACGGGACCTGCATATCCGCAGCATCGATGAAGCCGTGCTGAACAAGTGGAAAGTCAATAAGGAAGCGGAATCCGGGCTACCAGACGATAAACCGGCAGAGAACGGAGAAAAAAAATTGTAAAAAAACGGGCTGTACATTTTGAATTTTCATTTATTAGCCGTTATCTTTGCACTCCCGTTTTGAGAATGAGAATTCAAGACAGACAGGAAATGGCGAGGTAGCTCAGGTGGTTAGAGCACAGGATTCATAACCCTGAGGTCTCGGGTTCAAGTCCCGATCTCGCTACAGGTTAAAAGCCGCAAATTCTTTTTTAGGAATTCGCGGCTTTTTCATTTAGGAGAAATGGTATTCTACTATCATTCAAACAAAACATCCATCTTCAGACTGTTTTGTACCAGCGAATCCGAGTAACTATTTTTATTCAATCCAAAAGTTGTTATCATAGTCAGAAAAATAGCTTTGCGCGTTTTTGTTTCTTCTTTAAAAATGCCAATCTTATTTCTCAACTGCTCCGCATATTTTTTGTCGATTGTAAAATTGTTAATAGAGAATTTCATTTCACAAATATTGATTACCTGATCGCGTCTGTCAATCACCAGGTCAATTTGAGCGCCGGCATCTGTATTGGCACTTATCCATGATGATGTGGCTGTTTGCACTCCGCTGATCCCTAGTGCCTTTTTTATTTCTTTAATATGCGCAAGACATACCTGCTCATAAGCATAACCGCTCCAGGAACGCTGCTCCGGACTATCCAAACCATTAATCCAACTATTTTCATCCAATACACCAGCCTTTCTTATAAACTTTAAATAAAACAGCGAGTAAAAATCAGTTAGCTGATAAAGACTATTTCTTTCCTTTTTTCCGTATGAGATGTATTTGCGAATGAAATCACTTTCCTCTAATTCTTTTAAAATTCTAGTGACACTCCCCCCTGTGGGAAGCTTAGCTCCTTTGATTAACTCCCCGCGCGTTAATCCTTTTGCCTTTTTACTCAATGTTTCTATGATTGCAATATGTTTTTCCGCATTATCGAATAAGGATTGGTAAAGATTATCAAATTCAGAACGTAGCATTCCATCCTTCTCAAAGCATAGTCTATCAATATTCTGGGCGGCACTTTGCGCTACATTAACCTGCTCCAGATAAAAGGGGATCCCGCCCATAACCATGTACAATTGTATAATCTGATACCTGTCAAATGTTGCAGTCCTATACTTTAAAAATTCTTCGCACTCTTTCAAGGTAAAGGGTTCTAACCTAAGCCGATGAGTCACCCGATTATGCAAGCCCCCTTTATTATTAATGAGTTTGTTGATCATCCATCCCGCTGCTGAACCACAAACAATCAATACGACATCATTTCTTGCGCTTGCCCATGAATTCCAAAAATGCTCCAGCGCAGGTACAAAATCAGACTGTGCTGTATCAAGCCAGGGCAGTTCGTCCAGAAAAATAATTTTCTTTTTACGCTTACTGGATTCCAGCAAAACAGAGAGCTGTTGGAATGCTGTGAACCAATCGGCAGGAGTTTTTTTCTTATTGGCTGAAGAATCATATTTTATCAAGGCAGCATAAAAATTGGCTAATTGTTGTGACAGGTTTACATTAGACATACCTGTCATGTAAAATTCAAATTTGTTATCGAAAGCCTGCCTGATTAAAAAAGTCTTCCCTACCCTTCTTCTCCCATACACTGCTACAAAAGAGGATGAATTGGTGTCTTTGATCTGATTGAGCAAATCAAGCTCTTTTTTGCGGCCAATTAACTTGTCCATATCCATCAATTTGGCCATAAATATAAAAAAACGAGCACTTATGGCCAAATTGACAGTCTATAAAAGTGCTTTAAATGAAGATAAAACAGAATATGAAGTGACATTTACTTCATTATTCCATGTACAACAACACATCACTGGTTCTAAATAAATCCCATCTGGGCTACAGGAAAAAGGCTTTTAAGCATCTACTTGAAAGCCTTCTGATTTATATTCATCTCTTATTATACCATCACATCAACAGATCATTTATGAACAGGAATGACGGCAGTAGCTTCAACCTCCAGTAAAACATCATCCCGGAACAATTTACTTACCTGCACCAGCGTGCTGGCTGGCGGATGTTGCACATCCACATATTTATCCCTGACAGTACGAAGCGTTTTCAGGTTTTTTGTGTCCAGAATAAAATAGGAAAGTTTCACGATGTCGGACATCTTTCCACCAGCGGCTTCTATAATTTTTTGGATATTGGCGAAAACCTGCTCTGCCTGTTGCTCAAAGTTATCTTTCCCAACAAGTTCACCTTTAACATTTTGTGGCACCTGTCCTGAAAGGATGAGCATTTTATTGGATCCCAGGTTGATAACAGCGGCTTGCGAATAGCCATTGGGTTTAACCACCTCGGGAGGATTAATAAATTGAACCGCGGACTTGTCTGATTGGGCTTTGGCAAGCGATGTCACCAACAACAAGGCAACGACGCTTAAAATAAATTGTTTTCTCATGGCGTTGGATAGTTTCTTTCAAGATAGACATTTACGGGCGATTGACCACTTGATACCAGGAAACAAAAAAAGTGTGCAGCATTATCGCCGCACACTTCGTAAATATTTTACAATCAGCAAGCTGCTACTGTGCTTTAGGTCTTTTGAATAAACGTGCTACTTCGAGCTGAGTAGTGCCAGGCGTAACAAAATAGCTACGTACCAGCCCTTTTTCTTCGTTTTTTGGAAAAATCAAACTGTGCTCGTCAATCGTGCTTTTGGTCTCACCTTCTTCAAAATACCAGCTATCTGTAGTACCGGTTTTGGTAAAGCACAATACATACCTTTTTTCTTTTTCTTTAAAGCCTTCCATCGGCAGATAAGTGGTATGTATCCAGGTGCCTGATTTTACGTTTTGAGCGATGTACACGATTTGTCCCGCGTCGTTTTTCAGAAAGATATCCAGTGCATCGTTACTTTGCGGATAATGGATATAGAAGCTCAACTTGTTGGTAGCCTGATCGGCAGCTGCCTGCTCTATTTTCAGTTCGTTCCCGTTAATGAATACAAAAGGGAAAAACAGTTCAAGCTCGCTGGCGCTCAGGGTTAACTGCCGCTGGAACACATCTTTACCGGATGTTTTGTTTTTTATTTTTAGCAATACCTCATTTTTAGCGAAAGGATAGGTATATATTCTGCTAAAAATAACAGGCATATTGGGCTGCGTAGTGAAACTGCGGTAAACAGTGGTGTCTATCGAGGTTTCCAGTTCGGCATCACCAACATTATAGCCCCACACTTCAATATTGACTGCTTTCATCTGTTCTTCATCCTTGTTGCAGGCAGTAAACATCAACAAAATAACAAGCAGTCTGAGTAATCTTATATTTGACATGATCTGTTTTATTTTAGTAATCCAAACGGGTAGCAAATCTCATCGAACTTCCGGTAGGTAATTCAGAGAAGATATAGAGTTTAGAGGAAGGGGCAGATGACGCCGGTTTGGGAGCGGTAGTTGAAATATCGCTCCAGGTATAGGCAGTGCCATCCACGTACGGCGTATTGGTGCCCGCTTTATATATCCTTGCCTGGAAAGACACCGAGGTCATTACGCCATTATAGTCCTGCCGGGCTGTAGAGAACGTGGAAATCGTTGTTGTCTGGCTAAATTCATTTGGCTTCACATTTTTGATCCGGGTGATTTCTTCAAATACCTTTGGCGTTACGAAATATTTACCGACTACGATATCCACCGGTTCACTGTAATTGGTAACATTAGGCATGAACATATAGATAAGGCTAATCTTATCCGGCGCTACAGCCGGCTTTTCCGGCATATCACTTACTTTACCATCCATGTACAGGAAACTTAAAGTAGCTGCCTCATCTTCCTTTTTAAATTCCTTTTCCAGGACCAGTTTCCCGGTGCTTTTTTCACTTATATTCAACTTAACTGTACGCTGGTCTCCTTTGAAAGTGAAGGCCTCGAATTGTGTAAACGATCCTTCCATCCCAAGCGCCGTTGGCAAAACAATCGTATCCACTTTTACCATAAGCTGCTCTTTTGTAGCGTTGTATCCCTTAATGGTAATAGGCAACACCTGTTCCTGGTAGAGAAAATTGTCGTTGTCTTTATTGCAGGCAGCCAGCAAAAATGTCGCTATGCCGAGCAAAAGCCTGCTGATAGTATTTATTTTCATTTTTTCTGTTTGTTGCTGTTAAAAACTGTAGGATACGGCGAGACTAAACGAAGCTCCTATCTTACGGATAAAAGTATCTGTATCGCCTACACGAACTTTTGCTTTCCCATCGGGAGTATCTTCATAATGCCCTTCCTCATACTTTTGGGAGAAACCCTCTTTCCATTCATATACATCCGACCATTCTTTCATATTCATGATTTCAGTACCCGGTTTCAGGCTATAGGTATTCTTTCCGTTGATAAAAAAGCGGTATGGGCTATTGGTGAGGTTGCTGACATTCAGCCTTACCTGTAATTTTTTATCCTTCAGGAACTTGTAGCTCACCTGGGCATCCACCTGATCGCGCGGCCGCTCCATTTCTGAATAATGGGGCTGCAGGCCTACGGTAAATGTTTTATAACCTGAGTGGTTGAACGCGATGTTAGCGCCCAGCCGGTCGCCTGCATACTGCAGGCCTATATTGTACAATACAGGCACCTGTCCGTACAAAGGACGTTTTTCTTTCAGGTACGTTTTCCTGCGGTAGGAATAAGTTACGCCGTTGGCATCAACGCCAGATCCCATGGCTTCATAACGGAGACCGCTGGCCTGCACTTCAGAGTTTTGTATAGTCAGGTTTCCGCTGAAATACAAATTGTCCAGGAGTTTCGTCCCTTTATAGATAAATCCCAGGCTCTTCCGCAGGTCTACTTCCCATCCGTTTACGTTAGCATAGTCGGAGTTGGCGGTCAGCAGATCTATGGCGCCACTGGTATTGGTAATATCCAGGTACATTTCTACCGGATTTTTGAAATGCTTTTTAAAATAACCAGCTGAGATTACCTCTCCCGGCGCCGGATACCATTCTGCCCGCAGATCGTAATGTGTGATCAATGTAGACACCACACCCGTATTGCGCTGTATGCGGCCATAGAAATAATTGAAACGCGCAAAACTGGAATTTTCTATCAGTGCCGGGCGGATGGCCGACTGGGCGAAGGAAGCCCTGATGTTGAAATTAGTGAACGGCGTAATGGTCAGGTTGCCCGAAGGTAAGTACAGCCACTTCTTATCTTCTGCACTGGCATCGAGGGTTTTGTGCACCAGGTCACCTGTTTCCGGGTCAACATAGCGCCGCTTATCCGAATTGTCCAGGTTAGCCTGCGAGACCTTATCTGCCGCTTCGTCCTTTACCTTTTCATATTTGTAATACTCCGCCCTGATGCCCCACACCAAACGGAGCCAGTGGGTAAAACGGTTGTCCATCATCACGTACCCGGCCTGGTTGTTATTTCTTCCCTCATAACTGTTATTGTTGAAGGCTGCCGGATAATAATACATGTTTCTCAGTGGGTCCGTAAAGTCAATATTCCACTGGTGTACCGGCTTATAGGCATCCATAAAATTCCCGGCTACCCCAATTGGCAAAACGCTCCAATCGTAGTGCCCTTTTTTATCCATATACTGATAACCGGCCTTGAGAACCTGTGGCAACTTTCCGATATTTAACCGATAGCTCAGCGCAGCATCGGCCATCCAATTGGTTTCAACATATTTATAGGAAGAGCGGCTCAGCGGGCCTGGGTTAGCCTTGAGACCAGGCACATAATTGTAAACAGCACCATTCAATGTTGTAATAGGCGACAGTTCCGCATCTACAGCGTCCTGTTCGTGGTTGGTCACCTGGTTGCGGGCCACGCTCCAATCAAACTTAAAACGGCCAACGTTATGCTCACCATTTATCCTGTTCTGTAACAGGTCTATAAACTTAGGCCTGTCGAATTCATGGATAGCAGGATTATCCCCAAACCCCAGGTCGTCTCCCCAGCCTCTTACACGGAAAAACTGGTTGGCAAATACCCTGGAATAAAAATTACGGGAAATGATCTGATGGTTCTTGCCTTTCCATCCTGCATTTAACAATGCGCCCCAGCTGGTGGTAAAATTGTATTGTTTGGCATTTGACTCCTTGATCTCCGCACCCGTTGCCGGATCATACAAATTGTTGCCCTGCTTACTAAAGGCGCCGCGTTCAAAATGTTCGACATCATCGATGGCTTGTTCGTTGCGGTAGCTCAGCGATCCTACTAATCCGATACGGCTGCCCTTCAGGTCGTAGCTACGTCCCAGGCTAAACTGATAATTCTGTCCCGGAGCGGCTTTATAGGTACGGGTCCCCAGTCTTTCAAGGCCACCTATCCTTTTGTTCTGTGCTGCGATCATGTCAGGCGTCACTTTTTCAATGCCTGCAGGCGGGATATGATCATAAGGCTTCTGGGGATTGTAATTGCCTTGTGAAAGTGTAAGGATCTCTTTGGGGAAATGATTTCTACCACCATCATCAAAACCCAGGTAATCGCTCTTCCCCCGTTGGTAGCCCAGGAATTCTTTGCCTGTACTGCCATTGATGTATTTACTGCCGAAGCTGATGGTGGTAAAATTGTTATCGACGATGGCCATTGTATTGATCTGTACCATTCCTCCACCAAAACCGAACCCCATATCAGGTGTAGCTGTTTTAGATACGACAACGTTATCTACCAGGTTACTGGGAACGATGTCAAATTCAAAGTCGCGCACCTGCACATCCGTGCTTGGCAGGGCTGCTCCGTCCATCATGGCAATATTATATCTCTCGGCGATACCACGTACCACCACCCGCCTGTTGTCCGTTGTACTTACGCCCGAAATACGTTTCAATGTTTCCCCGATGTTTTTATCCGGCAACACGGCAATCTGCTCGCGGCTGATACCATTGGAAATACCGGCTTCATTTTTCTGACGGATGTACAGGGAAGCAGTAGTTTCCTTTCTGGCAGAGGATTTCACCACCACCGTCGCCAGGTTTCCTTTCTGTCTTTTAAGCGTAGCGTTTAAGGCAAATGTTTCATTTTCATTTATCGCAATGCCACTTACCTCCTTAGACCCATACCCCATTGAACTGATCATCACCGTATAACTCCCTTCAGATAGTGGTAATGAAAAACTACCTGCATCATCCGTCACCGATCCCATCTCACCAATACGGACAGTAGCGCCGATCACCGGCTCCCCGTTCTCTTCGTCTATGACCTTTCCAATAAGGCGTCCTTTGTCTTTTTTAGCAGGGGCAGGAACGGCCTTTTCTTTTTCAAACAGCACAATTCCTCCAGCCACCTCTTTATACCCGACATTCGCCTTCTGCAATAGATATTGCAGGATTTCAGATAAGCCAGCCTGGTTAAATTCTTTCGGAGCGATACTCCATTGTGCAAGCCGTAGTTTACCAGCATCGTATGCTATATTTACCGGGCAGACCTCCTTCACCTGCCTCATGGCAACATCCAATGTAACATTTGCAAATCGAATAGACAGTTTGACCGTTCCCGGCGCCTGCGCCTTCAATCCGGATGCCGCCAGCATCAGGCAACACAGCATCAACACAAGCCTTATCCTGGTGGAGGCTAATGTCCCTTTTTCTTTTTTTTCCATACCTTTATGATTGCTTTTTTACATGGTAATGTTGCTTTCGTCAAAAATGGCATTACCAAAATGTTTGGCAAATCCCGTTACCAGCGGGGTTTGCTTTTAATATAAGGTGATTGTCTTTCCGCTTATTTTATACTGTATATGATGAACCGCCGCCAGGGAGGCAATAATGTCATTCACTGAAGTCTTATGTATAAAGAATTTGGCATCATAGTGCAGACTGCGGATATCGGCATTGTGGGTAACCAGTGCTACGCCATATATTTCTTTTAACTCAAATGCCACTTCTGAAAATGTAGCAGATTCCAACAGTAAAACACCTTGCCGCCAGACCAACGCCTGTTTCCAGTCAAGGCTGTCAATATTGGAATGCCCGTCTGCCCGGTCCCATTGCAATCTTTTCCCTTTTGAAAGCTCCGTTATTACCTGCACGCTATCGCTCACCTGTACCCGTCCTTGTTGTACCCATACCTGTATCGATGGCTGGTCGTGGTAGGCCTGTATGTTGAAAGCTGTGCCCAGCACCCTTGTTTCCAGGTTTCCCGTCTTCACCATAAATGGTCTGGAACCGTCTTTTTGCACCTCAAAAAACGCCTCTCCTGTCAACTCCAGGCTCCTGGTTTGTTTTCCGTATTGAGAGCTGTATTGCAGCGTAGTGCCGGACTTCAGCCACACCTGTGTACTGTCGGGCAATAGTATTTGTTTCACCTCACCCAGCGGGGCTGCTATTGTAAAATATGTGATCGGTTCTCTGAGGCGGTTGGCCAGGAAAAGCCAGGAGGCGCCGATCAATAATACAGCAATGCAGGCGGCTGCCGTTATCCGGCCACGCATAGGCACGACTTTCCCACCAGCGGCATGATTATTTATCTGTTCCAGAATCTGTAATTGAATCCCTCCTTTGATGGCGCTCTTCTTCCCTTCTTCCTGCCAAAGCCCGATCGGCTTTGTATCATCTACCGAGTGATACCAGTCATCAACGAGCCTGCGCTGATCTTCATTTGTCTTCCCGGATAAATAATGCCGAAGTAGTTTTAACCGGTTATGTAGTTTCATCATATAACAGTCCTCCTGTTATCTACATACCGATGGGGTCATGTGGTACTATAATTTCAATGTTACCGAATTGTGAATTCGTAAAAAGGAGCCTGGTTACAGGATAAAAGGCAGGAAAATCGCCTGGTTTTGCAGGCGGAAGCGAAGCCGTTTAAGGGCGTTGTGTACCTGGTTTTTGACTGTCTGCTCTGAAATGGACAGGCGCAAAGCTATCTCCCTGATGGATAGCTCCTTTTCATAACTGAGGATAAAGACTTCCCGCATTTTATCAGGCATGGCGGCAATTTCCGATTGAACTTTTTCTCTTAATCTGTCAAATTCGTGGTGGTCCTGCTTTTTTTGTTCCGTTTCATCAGGCAGGCTGTAGACAGATAACGGTAAATCTGTGGTGCCTTGTTTGGCCACCCGGTAAATATGGCGGACAACACTATATTTTAAAGCCGTAAACAGATAAGGACTTAGATTACTCTCAACAGTGATCTGCTGCCGGTTTTCCCAGGCGTGAATAAAAATGTTCTGCACAAAATCTTTGGCCGTTGCCTCATCAGCCAGCCTGCGGTAAGCCATCGAAAACATCTCATCCCAATACCGTTCAAACAAACACGTAAACGATGCCGTATCACCCCGCTTTACCTGTTGCCATAAGGCTGCATCATCTAAAGTGTTCCTATCCATGACAAATTATCTTGCGGGCGCAAAGATATAGTTACAGTTTTACCAAAATGTTATTCTTTGCTATGCTTTTTCCCCCATTGCTGCATCTCGATCAGCAACTTTTCAAGACTCCGCCCTTTCTTACTGATACTATACTCCACTCGCGGTGGCACCTCTTTGTAGTCGTTCCGGATAATAAGCCCATCGTCCTGCAGCTCTTTGAGTTGTTTTATCAGCATCCTTTCCGTGATGTTGGTGAGCCTGGTTTTTATTTCTGAATACCGCATTACTTCGTGGTCCAACAGTGCTGCTAAAATGCTTATTTTCCATCTGCCTCCGATAAGCGTGATGGTATAGTACATTCCACAGTTGTTAGCCAGGTCCTTTTCGTTTAAGAAGTTTGTTGAATTTTCCTTTCTCATCACTTTTAGTTGGTACCTACAATTTTGTAGGTACTTGTTCTATGCGAAGGTATAAAATAGTTTTGCATAGCATCTAAACAATAAAATATTATGAAACAGAAAGTATGGCTTATTACAGGTGTCTCTAAAGGACTGGGCCGGGAGATCGCTAAACAGGCTGCAGCAACTGGTGACATTGTGATTGGGACCGTTCGGACAGCTACGGACAAAGCTGCATTTGAAGAGGAACTGAATGCAAAGGCCCACATTATTGACCTGGTGAAAACTGATCAGATAGCTACACTGACAGCAACGATCATTAAAGAATACGGACAGATAGATATACTCGTAAACAATGCGGGCTATGGTGCATTTGGCATGATAGAGGAATTTAACGATAACGAGGTAATCAATCAATTTAACGTGAATGTCATCTCCCTCTGGAAGCTTTGCCAAACCGTATTGCCGCATATGCGTGAAAAAGGGCGCGGAACAATTGTCCAGATTTCTTCCCGCGTAGGGCTTATGGCGGCACCCGGAAATGGCATCTATGCTTCCAGCAAATTCGCCCTGGAAGGAATGACTGAAGCCCTGAAACAAGAGGCAGCACCCTTTGGGATAAAGGTCTTGCTCGCAGAGCCAGGGGCATTACGGACCGATTTCTTTGGGGCATCTGTTCAATATGCTCAAAATGAGTTGCCTGCTTACACCGAAAAACTGGGAAGCATCAGGACAAATACAAAGAATATTAATGGTAAACAACCCGGCGATCCTATTAAAGCGGCAAAGGCAATTATTGAAGCTGTAACAAACGACAGCCCCATTTTCCGTCTGCCCCTGACATCCGGCACTATCGACATCATGAAAGCTAAAATTATCGAGCTGCAAAACTGTATCACACAAACAGAAGAGATCGCAAGAAGCATAGATTATTAACAATAGCAACAAAAGCAGGTTATGAACTTTCCTTTTAAAATAAACAAAGCAATCCGGTTATTTCTGATGCTGATAACTCCCGGTAGTCTTCTGGCACAAATGCCCGCCATGAAAGAAATCAATATTGATCACTCCAAAATAGCCTATTATGAACAGGGAAAAGGAGAAACCATCATCCTCTTACATGGGTGGCCTCAAACCTCGTATGTATGGAGAAAAAATTTTTCTGAGCTCTCCAAACATAACCGGGTGATCGCGGTAGACTTACCAGGGTTAGGCAAAAGCGAGAAAGTTGAAAAATACGATACCAAAAGTATCGCCACACTGATTGACAAATTTACAGATAGCCTTAAAATTGACAAGTTCCATTTAGTGGGACACGACATCGGCAGCTGGGTAGCTGTGACATATGCCATTTTCTTTGAGCGGAAGTTGTCAACACTCACAGTCATTGATGCCAGTATACCCGGACTGATGGACGCCGCCGTTTTCCGGCCTGAAAATGCCAACAAAGTCTGGCAGTTTTATTTTCACGCTGTTGACGCAATACCTGAATTTCTAACAGACGGAAAAGAAAAAGAATATATCTCCTGGTATTTTACGAAGAAGTCTTTTATTAAGACCGCCATCAATAAAGACGACTTGCAGACATACTACAACGATTACAAAGGAACGATGAAAAACGGTTTTGACTACTACCGGGCTTTTGGTGAAAGCGCCAAACAAAACCAATCGTTCAGCGGGAAACTATCCATTCCTGTTTTGGCGATAGGCGGACGTTATGCATTGGCAGAACGTGTAGGTGACGCTATCAGGAAAATTGCGGACCATGTACAAGTTGAAACAATAGAAGAGTGTGGACATTATGTTCCAGAGGAACAACCGGAACAAATCAATAAGCTGATTTTAACACAGATAAAAAAGTAACCATTCAACGAAATGCTTTTATGCAGGTGCATAAAAGCATTTCGTTGAATGGTTTTCTAATATATATTTGGGGATCAGATAGTACGACTGTAAAACTTTTCCAATGGGACTGATAACTTGTCCAAATTGCCAGGACCAGGCTTTCACCTGGTCATATGATGAAGAAAATACACCCCCTACAACATGGGGCTGTTCCAATTGCGGCTATATTGCCCGGGAAGATGAATCCTTTGAAAGGATATGTGTTACCTGCGGAATAAAAAATGAAATGAGACTGGAAGATGACATCAAAATTTACTGGTATTGTCATCATTGTGAAAAGACCACATTAATTTCTGATAGGTGATTTCTCCAACAGCATCAGATCTTTAGAGAAAATACTCGTTCTAACTACAACCAGCGCCCCTCTTCCGAAACCTTATCAAATGTCTGCCCAGTGGCTATTCAAGAAACCCGGGAATCATTGCCATCAATAAATCTGTCTTCGTGGTCAACGCCGTATGCATCGTTCCAGGCAATATGGCCAGTTGTGACACAGGCATGGATAACTCACCCAGACTGCCACCTCCCAATAAACGATACAATTCCACTACATGTTCCGGTTGAACGATATCTGCATCACCGGCGATAATCAATGCCGGCGCCTTTATATTTCTGATATCATCAACGGGCCAATCCTGTATTACTTTGTTGAATGCTGTTACTTTAGCCAGATGTTTGGGCCAGTCTTCCGACTGGGGAGCTGTACTGAGATATTCCGTTTCATAGGGAGTACCTTTCAGGCCTTCGGGGGTGAGCAGTGATTCCAGTCCGCTGAGTTGTGGATGGCGCCCGCTGCTGTTGAAAGTACAGGAAGCGAGGATGAGCTTCCCAACGAGCTCAGGTTGGCGCATGGCGATCTGTAATGCCACACCGGCCCCGGTGCTGTATCCGAAAAAATCTGCATTTTTTATGTCCAGCGCTTGCAGTAACGCTATCACGTCATCTGCCCATTGTTCATAAGAAAGCGGGCGTTCCGGGATATCGGCGGTATGTCCATAGCCCTGAAATTCGAGGGCGATGACCTGCCTGTCTGCTGCCAGCAGCGGAATGAGGCTTCCAAAGGCAGTGCTCACCCCGGAGACGGCCCCGGGCAGCAGGAAAAGAGGTCTCCCCTGGCCATGTACTTCATAGTACATTTTTAATCCGTTTACGTTTGCGTAGCTGCCGCGATTTTCTACAGTAATCATAGCTTTCCGGTTTTGTTAGTACAAAGCTCGGCAGCAGTCAGCAAACGATTCTTGGTCTACACCAACATCAAATTTTCACCTGATTGAATAACTTACTAAAGTTTGTCGGGTCTATTCCCAGATAGGAAGCGATATACTTGTGTGGCACCAGATGCAGCAGCTGTGGGCTTTTCCTGCAAAACGTCAGATAGCGTTCTTCTATGGTCATGGCACGCAGATTAATATGAAGGTTAACCATATCGGCTAACATGGCTTCGATCATCCGTCTGAAAAGTCTTTCTATCTCCCGGGACTGATCAAGTAATTTTTGCAGGTGTTCATAGCTGAGATACTCCATTTCACTGTCTGTCAGGCAGGTGATAAAGTATTTAGAGGGCGTCTGAAAGGAAAAGGATTCAGCGATAGCACATAAGGCGGGAAAGTGGCTAAAGTCGATGACATAGGTTTTGTCATCCGTATCAAAGTGAGCCATCTGTACGCCGCTTTTGACGAAGTACAGTTCCCGTTGGATTTGTCCGGGCACGACAATGGATTCTCCTTTTTTGAAAGAGCGGGACTGCAGATTTTCAATCAGCAAACGGTAGTCTGCCGAACTGATATCGTGAAATTGTCTGAAGTAATGGTAGCGTTCCATAAGTCCTCCCATCTATGATCCATATGCAATATAGGGCTTAACGCCATAATATGAAAATGACCAGTGTATCAATATACACTGGTCATTTTATCTACATTACAGTTGTGGGTACTACATCAGCGGTTTGTACCATTTTTTCTCCTATAAGTGACAGTATAATCCCATTCACCCTGAATAATTTTGTGTTTCAAAGTTTCAATTTATGACGAATCATACGCAAAGAACAGATCACCTCATCCTGATACAATTTTACGCAGAATGGTGTGCCCCCTGCCGGGCCATGATGCCTGTTATTGCATCGCTAAAGGAAAAACAATATGACTGGCTGGAGATTCAACAGATCAATGTTGACCACGATGCGAAAATGACCACCCAATACAACATCCGCTCCATTCCGACCATCGTAGCCGTTAAAAATGACCGCGAAGTATGGAGGAATACGGGGATACTGACAGAAAAAAGCATCACTGAACAATTGTCTCCACTAAAATAAACAGCATTCACAAATGGATAATTCTGAAAAAAAGCCCGTGCTGTTGCAGTTTACAGCCACCTGGTGCGGCCCCTGTAAAGTACTGACACCAATTATCAATGGTCTTGAAGAGAAAGTAAAAGCGGTAGTGGATATCAGAAGAGTGGACGTTGACCAGGAGAGCGACCTGGCAGGTGATTTCCTCATCAGAGGTGTACCTACTTTGGTGCTGTTGGATAAAAATGGAGGCATACACTGGAGGCATACCGGTTTGGTCTCAGAGAAAGATATTCTGCGGAAAATTGAAACCTTACAGTAACGTTATGATCTCTCGCAGAAACTTTATCATGCAAGGTGGTCTTATCACCACAGCTTTTGCCCTCCCCGGCGCATTGAAAGCTTTTGCCAGGCCATTTACCGCTCCTCCTGCTTTTGACGTTGTCATTGTCGGAGGCAGTTATGCCGGGCTTTCCGCTGCTTTGGCATTGGGCCGCTCGTTGCGAAACGTGCTCATTATAGACAGTGGCCTGCGCTGCAACAGCAAAGCTGCACAGGCGCATAATTTCGTTACACAGGACAATCAAACGCCTAAAGCTATTGCGGATAAGGCCAAAGCAGATGTGCTGAAGTACACGACGGTATCCTTCCAGGAAGATATGGTTGTCCAGGTACATAAGAAGGAGCAGCTGTTTGAAGTCGCAACCCAAAGCGGTAAAGTCGTATTGACGAAAAAGCTATTGTTCGCTACCGGTCTAAAGGACATCATGCCCTCCACGCCTGGCTTCGCAGCCTGTTGGGGCGTTTCCATACTACACTGCCCCTATTGTCACGGGTATGAAGTCCGCCATCAGCGGACAGGCATACTGGGCAATGGCGACCTGGCTTTCCATTATGCACAGCTGGTATCCAACCTTACTAACAAGCTGACCATTTTCACCAATGGGAAAGCCTCATTTTCCGCGGATCAATTACATTTGTTACAAAAAAACAAGATCGCTGTTATTGAATCTGATATCCAGGCAATTGACCATAAAGAAGGCCATATGTCAGGCATCCGGTTGACAGACGGCTCCGTTCATGCGTTGGACGCACTTTACGCAAGACCTGCCTTTGAGCAGCATTGCAAAATTCCGGTTGACATGGGATGTGAGCTAACACCACAGGGATTACTGAAGGTGGACCCGTTTCAGCAGACTTCTGTTCCCGGTATTTATGCCTGTGGCGACAATTCAGCCTTCCGCTCCATTGCCACCGCAGTTGCCACCGGCTCGCAAGCCGGATCAGCCATCAATATGGCATTAGCCACCACTACTTTTCAATTAAAATAAGATATGATGAACATAACTGAACTGATTATTTTTTCGTTGATCATAGGTTCAGGCGCCACCATTATAATGGACATTTTTGCAGTGATCAATAAACGCCTTTTCAACGTGCAGTCATTGGACTATGCGCTGCTAGGCCGATGGATCGGCCATTTTCAACATGGCAAATTCTCCCATCAGACGATCCTGCAGGCTGCACCTATAAAGGGCGAAAGGGCTATCGGATGGATTGCCCACTACCTGATCGGAATATCCTTTGCTTTTCTGCTGTTGTTGATATGGGGCATCCAGTGGGCCTATCATCCTACATTTGGGCCTGCGATCATCATAGGAATAGTAACAACGGCCGCTCCCTGGTTCCTGATGCAGCCTGCCTTTGGATTTGGTATAGCCGCCTCCAAAACACCGAACCCTACGCTGGCCAGGACCAGAAGCCTTAAAACACATACTGTTTATGGGATCGGCCTGTATCTGGCGGCTTTGTTGCTGAGCATTTTGCTGAAATAAGCCTGTTTGTCACGGTAGCCTCCAATCAGAAAAACAGCTTAAATTTGTCTTCAGTAACCATGAAAGAAATAGACAATTTTTATCTCCGGCAGGACGAGGCCACCAAGGAAATTTTTCTTGCCTTGAAGGACATCATTTTATCGGTGGATGAGGAGATCGTTAACGAGTTGAAGTATGGAATGCCCTTTTTCTGTTTCAGGGGCAGGATGTTCTGCTATTTGTGGACACACAAAAAACATCTGCAGCCTTATATCGGTATTGTGGAAGGCAAACACTTCACCCAATCCTATTTAGAGCAGGAAAAACGTTCCAGGATGAAAATAATGCTGCTCGATCCCGCAAAAGACCTGCCTGTTAAGAGAATAAAAACCATTGTCCGGCAGGCTATAAACCTGTATAAAACCGGCGTTGTTGCTACTAAGGCTAAGGGGCGCTCTTAGGAGCATCCCTTTTCGAGACGCTTATTTTTGTAACTTCGTTGCAAATTTTCATTATGCAACAGGAAACCGGTAAACCTGAATTTTGGGAGGCTGCTTTTGCCGAAAAGCAGGAGATGTGGGGTTTTGAGCCATCCCATTCAGCCATACTGACAAAGGACTTTTTCATTGAAAAAGGTATCAAAAACGTCCTCATTCCCGGAATGGGATATGGCCGCAACGCCCGCATTTTCAGGGACAACGGGATGGCCGTAACAGGCATTGAGATATCGCAAACCGCTATCGAAATAGCGCAGAAACATTACGGCACAGACATGCCTGTCTACCATGGGTCTGTGACAGACATGCCTTTTGACGATAAAAAATACGATGGTATATTCTGCTATGCGCTGATTCATTTGCTGGACAGCGGCGAAAGAATGAAACTCATCCGTGATTGCTACAACCAGCTGTCAACAAACGGCTACATGGTTTTCACGGTGATTTCAAAAACGGCCCACACTTATGGTCAGGGTACGCTCATCAGCAAAGACCGCTACGAAATGTTCGGTGGTGTCAGGATGTTCTTCTATGACAGGGATTCCATCCATGCAGAATTTGATAACGCAGGCTTGCTGGAGATCACTGAGGTAACTGAAAACTATCCTATGTTTTTGGTGAAATGCAGCAAAGAAGGGAAGTGAAACTTTACACCCCAAACTGCCTCAGGTGGTGATCGGCATGTTTATACGCGAAAACGCCAATTTGCTCGGTAGTCATTTTGCCAAAAAAATCGTGGATAAATGCAGGGTTTGAATAGTGTTCGCATGCTGCGATCAGGTTTATCCATATTTTTTTCTGCTGTTCTACATCACCACCTTTTTCTTTGACGGCTTGTTTTCCTGCCGGCATATTTTTCTGCATGGGCCTGTCGTCTTTGGTATTACTTTTCAGGGCCATTTTCCCGAATATCCTGCCCAGCCATTCCTGCTTGTATGTTGGGTTGTTTTTTCCCATAATCCATTCAAACCATATGGTGCAGTGTTTGGTCATCTGCCAGACATCCATCTTGCCCCATTGCGCCCTGCTGTGCTCGTTGAGGGAATTAATCCTGTTTATTAATTCAGTCCTCGTTGAGGGGTCAAATATTGTCTTCATGGCTAAAATTATTGATGGACTGTAATGAAAAGTAGTTTCCCGAATCGTCCTTAAAGAGGGCTTCTGTGCCGTAGAACTCTTTGGTGGGCGGTTTCATGAACTCCACTCCTTTGGCTTTCAGTTCTTCATAGGTGGCAAAAATATCTTTGCAGGTGAGCACGCCACAGCCAAATACGCCTTGTTTGATCAGTGTGATCAGCATATCCGCTGTTTCCTGGGGAAACATTTTACTCACTTTTACCGGGAAAAGGACCAGTTGCAGGTCAGGCTGCTCCGGCGGCGACACGGTAAGCCAACGGGTGTCCGGCCCCATAGGGATGTCATCTATCAGCTTAAATCCCAGTTTGTTAACATAAAAATCGTAGGCGCTGTCCTGGTCCAGTACATGAATATTGGTGACGGTCATTTTAGTTATCATAGTCTTCGTTTTTGTTACTAAAACAAAGATCAACAACTGCTTAAATATTCACCTCTTCAAAATTGCTATTTTTCCAGCCAACCGTGTTGGTAGGCATAACAGGAAGGGACAAACGCCAGGGGCTTTTCACTGATTTTCTTTTTCATTTCTTTATGGCGGGCGGCGTAGGAAGACGGGGATTCTCCCACTATTTTTTTAAAGAGGCCGCTAAAGGTGGTCAGGCTTTGAAAACCTACCGAAAAGCAGGCTTCAGCAACAGTTTTATCCTCTTTCAGCAGTTGCTGTGCTTTTTCTATCCTTACTGATTTGAGATATTGGTGGGGTGTTTTTCCATAGGCCGACTTAAAAAGCCGGATAAAATGAAACCTGGAAAAATAGGCTTCATCAGCGATGTTTTCCAGATCGATCTCGTCAGCATAGTTATTATCAATAAACAGCTTGGCCTGAACAATGCGGATATACAGGTACACCCTCGGGTATTCCGGAGTGATGATCTCCCTGTTGTCTCTATTTTTATCTGCATTACCCATAACGTTCACAGCTATCCGAATATACAACAATACCGCGAAATAGCCTCAATTTACAGCTTTGACGGCGCTACCCCGTACATCTTCTTAAACGCAAAAGAAAAGTGGGACAAGTCTTCAAACCCGGTTTCAAGGTACACGTCGGACGGTGCTTTCCCTTTCTCCCTTATCAGAAAGTGTGCTTCCTGCAAACGTCTTTGCAGCAACCAGCGACTGGGGGAAATATGAAAGATATGCTCAAAATCACGTTTGAAAGTAGCAAGGCTGCGGCCGGTAAGGTACGCGAAACGTTTCAGCTGCACATTAAAGTGAAAGTTCCTGTTCATAAATTCTTCCAGATCAATTTTACCCGGTTCCCTGAAATCAAACAGGATATCTTTCAGCTTCGGCTGTGCCTGTAGCAGGATCATAATAGCTTCCCGCTGTTTAAGCCGTTGCAGGTCATCATTGATCAGTTGGTCTCCCTGTACATAGGGGACTAATGATTCCATAAAACTTTTACACAATGGCTGATCCTGCAACCTTATTACCGCCTCTTCCCCTGATTTGCCGGCCGTTGCCGCCTGATAGCCATATTCCAGGCTAAAGCTTTTTAATGTTTCCTGATCGAGATAAATGGATATGGTCTTAAACAGGCCGTTTTCCGGTGGTTCCTTTAAAAACTTTACCAGCTGATTACGTTTGATCAGCCGGATGTCTCCTTCACCAAAAACATAGGTTTTATCGGCATTACTAAGCGTTAGTTTGCCAGCTACCTGGTAGCTTAACACATGTTCCGGCACAAACTGTTCCCCGTCCCGGTTACGTTCATAGTAACAGGAATAGGCGATACGTGATGGATTTGTCTTCAGTTCAGTCATCATCTAAAATTACAAAAAGCAGACGGCATGTTGATACCGTCTGCTCCGTCTGTTATTAAGCCTTGCGTTGAACACCATCAGTGGCCCACTTGCCCATGGGGGTATCGAGGAATGCCGCAGCCTCTTCGTGGTCGGTGGACAAGCTTACCGGCAACCATTCTTCCATTTCAGCCTGTCGTGCCTTGTCAGCATTTTCCAGGAGACCGATCGCTTCGCTGCCTAGTACCAGGTGTACCGGTGGCGCAGGATGCTGTGCCAGGTCCAACATGGCTTTTGCAGCTTTAACCGGGTCTCCCACCGGGACAAATTTACCTTCTCTGACGTAGGCAATACGTTGGTTGACCGTTTCATATGCCTCTATTTCGGGGGCATAGGTCATAGAAGCGCCGGCCCAGTCGGTGCGGAACCCGCCCGGCTCCACGCTGGTCACGTAAATACCCAATGGTCCTGTTTCTTTGGCCAATGCTTCTGTGAAACCGCTCAGGCCAAATTTAGCCGCCTGGTACATGGTCAGGCCGGCATTGCCCACTCTCCCACCGATAGAGCTGATCTGTAATATCCGGCCGCCGCCCTGTTTGCGCATGTAAGGCAACACCGCCCGGGTGATTTCAATGGGCGCATACAGGTTCGTTTCCAGCTGACTACGTACCTGTTCTGCGGTATAGGCTTCCGCCGCACCGATGACACCGAAGCCGGCATTGTTGACCAGTACGTCGATACGACCGAAATGCTGCACGGCTGCGGCCACCACCTGGTGTACTTTTTCATAGTCGGTAACATCCAGCGCCAGCGGTAGTATCTGATCGCCGTATTGTTGTACCAGCTCATCCAGTTGACTGATATTGCGCGCAGTAGCTGCGACTTTATCGCCGTTTTGTAACACGGCTTCTGTGAGGCTCCGGCCCAGTCCGCGGGAACTGCCGGTAATGAACCATACTTTTTCCATTTTTGCTGATTTTTAATGATACCTCAAAGGTACACCGGGGTGAAGCCCGCAGCTTTGTTGTATGGCTCAAAGATGGTTTGTTGAAAAGCTCATGATGCATCAGCGGACTAACGTATAATACGAATCCACCGCTTCCTGTCCGGTGTAATTGGGGCCAGCCTTATCATCAGCGCCCTGGTACACCACGTCAAAACTGATGTCCCTGGCGCCCTGGCAGCTGATGATTTTTTTTCTGCCGTTATAGGAGATGTCATGCTCAGCGAATAATTGCTTCAGGTACTGATGTTGGGGATCGTCAGTTACACGAATACTTTTCAGGTCGAGATTAGCCAGGAATAAGCCCTCGCTTCCGATGGCCTTCAGGATGGCAGCCAGTACTTTGAGTTTATCTCCCACATAGTGCAGCCCATGCACACAGGTAACGAGATCATATTGTTCATCGCTGGTCCAGTTATCCAGCGGACGGGTTTCAAATTGCAGACAGTCGATGCCGGGTGGTATGGGCTGGAATTGGTCCACCAGGTCAATACCTTTCAGCCGGATGTTTGCCTGCTGCTGATTTGCCGCCGCTTCCCGGGCATATTGCAGCAATGCATTGCCTTCACCACAGCAGAGGTCCAGCCATGCGGCCTGCCCGCTTTGCTGTAGACGGTCGTTCAACCAGCTTTCCGGTTTTAAGTTCAATTCTTTTTCATAGCTGTTGATACCGCTGGCCTGTCGCTTCCGGTTCATCCGGTTGTTGGCCACCACCGGCGACCAGATAAGCGCTGAGGATGTTAATAATTTCATGTAGTATATAGGTTATCTTTTCCTGCCTGCAAACCGGACCACCGATCCTCTGCCGATATGAAACTGCCCTTCATTCAACAGGATTTCTTCTTCCTCCAGCATCAAGATATCATAATTTCCGAAATCGGTAGTGATCTCTTCTTTTGAGTACAGGTCGTCTAACGCATCTGGGCCGCCCACACCGGGATTGGCGATCTTAAACCCGCGATGTTGTTTGCTGAAAGCTTCCAAAATAATGATGCCGCCCGGTTTGAGATAAGTGTCCAACTGCTGGTGGAACTGCACTTTTTTATCACCGGCAAAGTGGGCATAAATCAGCCCCATAGCATCGAAGGAAGCTGCTTCAAATCGAAGGTCTTCAAGGTTACCGACAATATAATCCAGTGATACCTGTCGTTCTGCCGCCAGTTGCATGGCTTTTATCTTCCCTTGTTCGCTCTGATCGAAGGACGTTACCTGCCAGCCTTTTTGCGCAGCAAACACGCCATTGCGACCTTCTCCGTCGGCAGGCATCAGTATGGCGCCGGGTGTGAATTTGGGCAGCCATTCCCTGAAAAATTCATTCGGTTCTTTCCCATAGACAAAAAAATCGTTTTGGTATCTTTCATCCCATTTCTGTTTCATAATCAGTTTTTTTTCTTCAAAGTTACAGTGGCTGGCCCGGAGAGGGACAGGACAATAATGGAGTTCTACAGGACTGCGATTAAATTATTGCCGGCATTCGTTATATTTAGTAATATTTCAATCAGTATTAACCTCGCCACCCTTCGGCGTATCACCTGATTTATCCCGCCACATATGAAAAAGAAAGGTCGCGTCATACTCTATCATATTCTCGCCTGGATACTCCTGTCGGTGGGGTTTCTTTTCCTGACAGAGCCTCTTACGAACTACATATTTGCTGAAATCGCCGCGGTTGAACTTTGGATAAAACTCACCCTTACAGGTTTGAGCATCATTTTTATTGGCTGTATGATCTCGTTAGTGACAAATCTTTGGAAGCTCCGGAAGCGCAACCAGTCACATTAACCGTTATTATTCCTGAACACTTCCGGCGTATATCCTGTCTGTTTTTTAAAGAAACGGATAAAGTAAGAGACATCTTCATAGCCCAGCTGTTCCGCGATCTGGCTTACCTGTGCGGTAGTGGCCAGCAGGTGCCGCTTTGCCTCCAGGACGATCTGTTCATTGATCAGCTCAGAGGCGGTTTTGCCCATCGCTTCCCGGGTGACCGCATTCAGCTGGTAAAGCGAAAGGTGCAGCATCGCCGCGTACTGCGATGCCCGTTTATGCGTATGAATATGTGTTTCCAGCAGTTCCAGTAATGCTTCGAGCCGCTCCTGCGTATAGGTGTTGGGGTTATCTTTTGCCGGTTGTTGCTGTAGCCGGAGCAGGGTTACCAGGAAGATATGCAGGCTGGATTTGATGACCTCCCGGTATTGGTCCTGCTGCTGTTGATATTCCCGGAAGATAGCTTCCAGCACACGCAGGGCTTTCCCTTCCCTGTCGGAGTAAGCGTTGACTGCTCCTATCCGGCGCAACAGCTGTGCGTCATGGTAAAAGCCGGAGGTAAACTGCATCATCCAGCCTGTGCTGCCGGCTTTGATACGAAGCTGATGCACCTGGCCGGGCCGCAGAAAGAAGATAGTATGGTCCGCCACCCGGTGCGGCGTAAAATCTATTTCATGTTCACCGGCGCCTTTTTCCAAGGCGAGCACGTAAAAGAAATCGTGCCGGTGCAGTTCCTGCACCATATCCTTGCCGGCCATCTTTTCCCCGATATCCTGTATACCAAAGTCCCGGGGACTGCCGCGACGAATATTTCTAACCGGAATTTTTTTCATATCGATATTTCAAGGTAACGATTTCCCGCCTTCTATTTTTTCCGTTTCACACAAAACAAATTCCCGATAGGATTACCAGCCCCTACAAGTCAAGATAGTTTTGCGGAAATTTTTACAACCAAACATGACGACTTCATTTAAGGCCATCGTTTCAGGCTTTCTCCTTTGCCTGATTACCCTGGCGGCAGTAGCGCAACAAGCCAACATCAGCGGTACTGTTAAAAAGGCCCTGGAGCAAATGCTTCAGGGCCTTTTTACAGTGACAGGGCTGCATCACTTTATGACTACGCCCTCTATTATCGGGTTTTCAATTACAGTTTTACTGAAGCTGGTGGCCATTGCCGGGGAAGCCCCTAAAAGTTCTGCTCCTTATTTTATTCCGGCCTTTATGATACTTCCGGCGGGGACTTTCAGATCAATGAAAGATATGATTTGTCCGTTGTTGTCTGTCCGAAAACTGGCTGTCCTGGACACATTTTGTACAATGATGCGATCATGCTTACCCGCAAAAGCCGCGCGCCAAAGCAGTGTTTGTCTGCCTGAATGCTGAAAAGTGGACTGCTTTCCGGTATGCGTAACCGTTATCTCCGTATTCATCACTTTTAATCCGCGTACAGCAGCGGTATCCGCTGTATTGCCCCTATAGAGGGTGGTAATGCGCTGTGATGCAGCATCCGGCTCTATGCCCATCAGGCCACGAATAATGCCTTCCACCACCCCGAAAGATACCTCGGGATATTCCCTCCGGGGCGTGGCCGGATCAGATAACCACAGGATGTAGTTGCGTGCCTGCCGCCAGTATCCTTGCTGATAGCAGATCACCGGCAGATAGGAAGTGGTTTCCACATTCCATTGACCGGCCAGCAAATGTGCTATCGTTTGGTTACTTCTGGCGGTGTCTTTCAGCGCATCGAACCAGAGCAGGAACATCTCTCCTTCTCCTGTTCCAAACTGACCAGCGCCGTTGTACCAGGTGTAGTAACGGTGATCGCTGGCATTCCACCAGTAAGCATCTATTTTTTCCCGGTATTGCTCCGCTTTTCTTTGATACAGGGCTGCTTTTGCGGTATCGCCCTTCCCTGTTTGCATAGCAGCGAAGGAAGACAATCCGCGGTAGATGGCCGCAATAAGGTCTACGCCCATTTTCAGGTCCGGGACATTTTCCACATAGGAAGCCAGTCCACGGCAGCGATGGAAATAATCCTGTTTATTGAAAGGTACGGGGGCATTCGGATGCAGCGGCCTTGTGAAAAGGGAATCCGGCTGCAACACCCATTGATCAATGTACTCGCTCACCGTTTTATCAAAAAAATGAACGAACGCCGGATGCTGTATATATGATTTATCGCCAGTCCAGCGGTATAACTTCCAGCAGGCGAACATCACATCGAAGTTGGCGTTCAGGTTATACCAGAATTCGCGGTCGTTGCGATAATCTTCCGGAGCAGGAAGCCCGAATTTGTTGATCTCCCAATAAGAGCACCAGTCTCTTTTCTCCGCGATATGCGTAGCAAATGCCCGTAGCATATTGCTGTTTTCTTTATCCAGTCCGCAGATGGCCGCACCGATAGTTTGGTGTGCCACGTCGCGCATGCAGAAGGCGTTACGGGAAGGCAGGGCAGCCTCGTACCAGGGGCCAACGGCATCATTCGGCTGGCCGCGATAGTGTTGTACCATGCCGGCAGCCCAGCGGTAAGCCTGCTGAACTGCCGTATCGGTAGTCGTAAAAACTGCGCCCTGTGACAGGGCCGTGATGCTGCAACTGATAAGGCAGCACGCCAGTAGGAATCGTTTCATTGGTTACTGTTGCTTTAACCGGAACATCACCATATCGTGTGGTTTGATGGCAGCGGTAAACGGCTTTTTGGTAGTGCCTTCGTATTTGCCCGTCCATACGTTGTACAGGGCATAGTTGATATCTTGCTTCAGCGTATAGTGGAAAACGTTATCCACCACCGTGGTTTGTTTCCAGTTGAAATTCACGGCTGCTTCATGACTGCTGCGGTTCAGGAAACACACGGCCCAATCACCGTGCTGCAGTGGTTTGAACCATATCTGCAGGCTGTCTTTATCGGAGAATTTGAAACCCTGTATGCCTAAAGGGTCCTGGTCGATGGCAATCACATCTTTATTAGTGAGTATTTCTTTTGTGGCGGGCGTCATTTTACGGATATCGTTGCCAGCCATCAGCGGAGCAGCCATCATGGCCCAAAGGGAGAAGTGCGTCCTGTCTTCCGTATAGGTCATCCCGTTGCCTACTTCCAGCATATCGGGGTCGTTCCAGTGATCGGGGCCGGCATAACGGCGCAGCGTATCCTGTAAATCAGCGATGCGCATCACGCTGAGCGCGTCCCAGGTACCGTGACTGTGTACAGAATCAAACACCTGCCAGATATCCTCGGTAGTACGCCACAGCTGGCCCACCGGAGCGCCCCACTCCCATGGCTTGTTAACGCCCCATTCGCACAGGCTGAATATCATCGGGCGGCCCGCTTTGCGCAAGGCGTTGCTCATAGTAGTATATGCCTCCTTAGCGTTGATGCCGTGGGTATTGCACCAATCGTATTTCAGGTAATCGATGTTCCATGCTGCGTAGTTGCGTGCGTCCTGGTATTCATATCCGCGGGTACCGGGATATTTCGCGCAGGTGAGTGTGCCGGCGCAGTTGTACATACCGAATTTCAGGCCTTTGGCATGTACATAATCCACGACAGCTTTGAGGCCGTGTGGGAACTTTTGCGGGTCGGGCACGAGGTTACCGAGACTGTCGCGTTCCATGGTCATCCAGCCATCGTCCAGGACGAGGTAGACGTAGCCGGCATCTTTCATACCGGAAGACACCATGATATCCGCCGTTTCCATGATCAGTTTCTCGCTCATGGCCGTCTGGAAAGTGTTCCAGGTGTTCCAGCCCATGGGCGGCGTAGGCGCCAGCCCTTCAAATTTCTGTGCGGTGGCGGTATGCATCAGCGCTAACATCAGTATACCGGATAACAGTTTTTTCATTTATTTGCTGTGAGATGATGAACGATTAATCCTTACAGGTGTTGGCTGCTTTTTCGCGGAGAGAGCAGCCCAGGAAAGCTTCCGGACCGATGCCGAGATAACGCGGGGAGCCACTGGCGTTGACCACGCTGCCAGCCATAAAATCACGGTACCAGTCCATCCACGGGAAGATATAGTTATACATTTCCGCCGCGTGCACCACGAGGCCATCACCCGCTTTGGCCGGCAGTTGCAGACCTTTGTCCTGGTAGAAGTTTTCACCTACGGTATGCAGCCATTCGTGTAGCCATACGCCCGGGTCATTGGTTTTGTAGTAGTTGATCCTATCGGCCAGGCTGGTACCGGCGTCGAACTTAACAGTGACATAGCCGGTTTTGATGTTTTCTTTGAGCGGGTTGGTCCATGCGAGGCCAAAGTAGCTGCTTTTAAAACTGCAGGCCCCTTCACTTTCCCGCCAGAAAACGAATACGCAGTCGTATGCGCCGGGCTGTATCTCCGGCATCAACGCCGCGATGGTCGATGGTTCTACCGTGAAATTACCATTGGCTCCACGTGTAAGCGATACCGGTAGTGTGATATCTTTCCGGGTGAGGTCCCAATGAATGGTATTGTAGGCATATTTCTCAAAGTGCTGCTGAATGCTCCACTGGAAAAAGTCGTAGCCCATATTCAGCTCAGCCTGGGAGAAATGGGTGCTGCAATCGCCGGCACTGGAAATGCCTTTTGTTTCGTACAATCCTATCCACAGCGTTTTCCATACTTTGGGCGCGGGTTTGTCTGCCGTGGTGAAATTCAGTGTAGCGGCGGTGGTGACATTGCTTTCTTTTCGCAGGTACTGCCAGGTGTTCCGCAAGGCTACGCCGATCACGTGTTTACCGGCGCTGACGGCGATATTGCCGGGTGTCTGCACGCCGGTGTACGCGCCATCGAGGTAGATGTAACCGGTTTCCGGGGCGGTGACGGCGATTTGTATTTTGTCATTTTGATGACTACCGCTGTCGGGGGCGGTGCTTTTTTTGCACGCCCCCAGTATTACCAGCAGTAGTGTCATTATGCATCGGTGTTTCATGCGCTTGACCACTTTAATGGTTATCATTTATATCCTGGATTCTGAGGCAGGTTTGTTCTTCTGATCTCGTCGCGGGGAATAGGCAGGAGATAATGCTCCGGCTTAAACACGCGGTCCTGTACTTTGATGACAGTGTAAGTTTTAGAACCATCGGCATTCTTCACGATCTTGATCCCATTCAGAGGTTTATTCTCCGTTACGTCTGCGATCTTCCAGCGACGTACATCATAGTAGCGATGTCCTTCGAGGCACAGCTCTACTTGTCTTTCATTCTGGATTTTCTTCAGCAGGTCCGGGCCGGCGAGGGCGCCGGGCAGATCGGTAGTGATGCCCGCGCGGTGACGCAGCAGGTCCAGGTATTGGCGGGCTACGTTTTCATGTCCGAGGTGGAACTCTGCTTCTGCATAGTTCAGGTATATCTCGGAGAGCCTGGCTACCACCCAGAATTTGTTGGTTTGTGTTTCCACCCTGTAGTTAAAGGTCGTATCCTGGTATTTGCGGAAGCTGTAGCGGGTATAGCTGGAGTTCCAGGTATCCCATCCTGTTTCCGTATCGAGGCCACCTTCGTATGTTTCCACCACGTTGCTGTGCCCTGCATTATAGCGGTCTTTGAAATACTCCGGCCTTCCGTAGGGACGGCCATCACAGAGGATATCATGATAAAAACGGGGATCGCGGTTAGCATACGGGTCCTGCGGATTATAACCGGAAGTCGGATCACTGATCTCTTTGCCGTCAGCCATACCGAAGGCATCTACCAAACCCTGGCTGGGCGCAAAAGATGACCAGCCGCGGAAACCATTGGGAGCGAGGAATCTTTCCACGGCAGTGTGGGCAGACAGGTACTGCTTGTTCATACCACGGGTCATGATCAGCTCCGTATTGAAGGTGGTGAACAGGGTGGTGTAAGGGCCGGTGAACAATTGGTAGTTAGGCATATCAATCACCGCTTTGGCGGCATCAGATGCCTGTTGCCATCTTGCGTTATCATTGCCGGTGTTCCATTGCGGACTGGCAGCGTATAACAGTGCCCGTGATTTCAGCGCAAGAGCAGCGCCTTTGGTGGCCCTTCCCAGTTCAGCCGCGCTGTTGCCGTAGCTACCGGGCAATACCGCTGCTGCCGCGTCACATTCTTTTGTTATGAAGGACACGCATTCATCGAAAGTACTGCGTGACATGACGAAATTGCTGTTCAGGTTGAAAGCCTGGGTCACCAGTGGCACGCCACCATAATCACTGATGAGTTTAAAGTAGGCATAGGCCCGCAGGTAGGTGATTTCGGCCTTCAACCGGCTGCGCACGGCGTCATCGCCAGGCACCCCGTCGATTCTTGAAAGAAAGAGATTACAATCCTGGATGCGTTTGTACGTTTCCTCCCATATGTCAAAGTTGCTCAGGTTGTCCGGAGTAAGGGAGCCTGAATTCATGGTAAAGGTGTTGTAATCATCAAACCTGTTGAAGGCCTCATCACTGGCGGAGGAGAGGGCCCAGGAGCGGTTACTCAGGTTATCCCAGTAGTGACCTGCGCTGGGCAGAATGTTATATTGAAAGTCGGCAAAGGCCTGGGCAAGGCGTAGGTCTTTCCAGACAGATTCGTCTGAGAAGGAATCCAAGGGCACTTTATCCAGCACATTTTTCTGACAGGCCGTTAAAAACAAAGCAGCAAGTAGTGCAGCGCCTATTCTCCGGTATATTCTTTTCACAGTAAATAGATTTAAATGTCATAAAAGTGGTTACAGACCGATGGTGATACCAGCGCGATAAATCCTTGTTTGCGGATAGTTGACACCCGTGATGTTATTGGTTTCCGGATCGCGGTAGAACTTCTTCATCTTGTCGATAGAGAAGAGATTGAAACCACTTACAAACACCCGGATATTTTCGATGCCAATGCTGCGGTACAGGTTTTTCGGAATGTTATAGGAGATCTGTGCGGATTTCAGACGGAGGAAAGAAGCATCTACCAGCCAAAAGTCAGCATAGACATTGTTCCTGGGATCTTTGGAGTTGAAGGCGCGGGGATATTCGGCATTAGGGTTGTCCGGTGTCCAGCGGCCGTCATACAACCATTGTGGCGGTGCTACCACAGCGCTCTGTCCCTGCGGGATGATCAGCTGTTTGGCTTCTGTTTGTCCGGCCCATACCAGGTCTACTGCGAGACCTTTGTATTCGGCGCCCATCGTGATACCGAATACAATTTTCGGGGTAGCGGATTCGGGTATACGTACCTGGTCATCGTAGGTGATGGCGCCGTCACCATTTTTATCCACCAGCCACAGGTCGCCGGCCTTGGCGCCGGCCATATGAGGGGATTTGTCTACTTCCTCCTGTGTATGATAAATACCTTTTGTTTCGAACACTACCCAGGAATCGATAGGCAGGCCGGTAGATTTTTGATAATCGGGGATATTGGGTGCCTCGTCGCGGAACAGCACTTTACTTTTCGCATAGGTGAAGTTGGCGCCCACATTATATTTCACGGCACTTGCCTGTCCGTTGTAATTGACGATGAAATCGAAGCCCCTGTTGAGCGTTCTGCCGATATTTTCATCCGGCAGGATAAGACCGGCATACAATGGTACCGATGCGTTTCTTGGCGCCAGGATGTCTTTACGCACGTTGCGGAAATAATCTACGGTCACGCTTAGATGATTGTTCAGCAATACCGCGTCCAGGCCGAAGTTACGCGTATCCTGCTGTTCCCAGGTGATATTGGCATTCGGGGCGGAAGTCAGGTACAACGCAGTCGCCTCCGTGTAGTTAGGCCCAAAATAAGTATTGTATTCTCTCGGATACTCGAAATAGCTGGTGCTCATATTGCTTACCAGCGAATAACGGGCGAGGTAGAGATATTTGGCTACTGCATCACTACCCATGATACCCCATGAAGCGCGGAGTTTCAGGTTATCCACAAACTTCACGTTGTCTTTGAAGAAGTTTTCTTCAGAGATGCGCCAGCCGAGCGATACAGACGGGAACATGCCCCAGCGCCTGTCTTTCGGGAAGTTGAAAGAACCATTGTAGCGGCCTACTATTTCGGCGAGGTATTTATCGGCATAGGCATAGGACACGCGGCCGAGGTAACTTTCACGGCCATCCTGGCTCGCGCTGCCGTTGGCGTTCTGGTCAACAGTGCCTCCGGTAAAGAGCTGGTCCAGCTGATCGCTCAGCAGGTTTTTACGGTAAGCGAGGGTTTGCCGGTAGGTAGAAGCCGTTTGTTCGTATCCGGCAAAAGCATTGATACTGTGCTTTCCGAATGTTCTGTCGAAAGCAATTTTGTAGAAATAGGTGTTCTCGTTATAGGAACGTTCGTCCTGGAAGAGGCTCAGGATAGCGGTACTGGGCTTCTGGTTGTTGTAGGTGTTGGTAGAAAGGCTATAGCTATAGGCATCCCAGGGACGGGTGAAATTTTTCTCGCTGCGCTGGCGGTAGTCAAAAGCAGCATACCCACTGATAGACAACCCTTTCACGATAGCCGGCAGCTGCCAGTCGAAGCCAATTTTAGGCTGCACGAAGAGGTCGGTCACATTATCATATCCCGGAGCTGACGATGTCATGGTATAGGGATTGCGGCCAGCGGAGATACCAGCGGAAGGGAATCCGTTTGTCCAGTGTACAGGGATAAAAGGATACATGCTCACGGTTTCATGCAGGATGTCTCCGGCACTGAGTGCGGGGTATTTACGGTCTTCTTTTCTCACGGCAACATCCAGCGTCAGTTTCAGGTTTTTGGAAATTGATGCATCGATATTGGAACGCAGGTTATAATTTTTGAAGTTTTCATCACTGTTGGCCCAGTTGCTTTGCTGGGAGAGGTATTGGCCGGAGACGAAAAACTTCACCGCTTCACTGCCACCTCTTACTGAAATGCTGTGATTGGTTTGGGGAGCGTTTTTCCGGAACACCGCACGTTGCCAGTCGGTGCTGGTATAGTTAGGATCGTTGCCGGCTTTGTACTTATCGATATCCGCCTGTTTATAGGGAATAGAATTACCCTGGTAACCATTCAGCTCATTGTAGTAGGTCATGTATTGCCATGCGGGCACGCGGTGGTCCATACGGGTGAGCTGCTGAATATCATAAGTACCTTCATAGGTGATAGTAGGTTTGCCTGTCTTACCTCTTTTGGTCGTGATGAGGATCACCCCATTGGCAGAACGTACCCCGTAGATGGCCGCGGATGCATCTTTGAGGACGGTCACACTTTCGATATCATTGGGATTGATACGGTCCATGTTCCTGTCGGGGATACCATCAATGATGATGAGGGGCGCGGTACCGCCACTGAAGGAGTTGAAGCCTCTCACACTGATAGAAGAGTAATCGTCGCCCGGACGGCCGGAGCGGTTATTGGCAATAACGCCGGGGATGTGGCCTGCCAGTCCGTTGGAGACGTTGGCCGTAGGCACGCGGGCAATCTCTTCTCCTTTGATGGTAGCGACGGAGCCGGTAACGGTAGCTTTTTTCTGTGTGCCGTAACCTACTACCACTACTTCCTGTTGTTGTGCCACGGCTCTTTTCAGCACTACGTCCACATGTACGCGTTTACCCACCAGGACTTCCTGTTTTTCCATACCGAGGAAAGTGAAGACCAGGATACCGGAGGAATTGTCCGGTATGTTGATCTGGAATTCGCCGTTGTTGCCGGTCACAGCGCCGGCAGCGGCGCCTTTCAGCTGGATGGTCACACCGATCAGGGGCTCGCCCTTTTCATCTGTCACGCGGCCACGGATGGTGGCTGCCGGTGCAGCGGGACGGTCATTATCTACCGGCGCCGCTACAGCAGCAGGTTTCCGGATGATAATCGTCTTATCGATGATCTCATAGGTGACAGGCTGATGCCGGAAAACTTGTTTCAGTACATCTTCCACCTGCGCGTTGTTGACTTCAATATCCACCTTGCCCGCTTGTTGCAGGAGGTTATTGTTGTAAACGAAATTGTAGCCGCCTTGGCGGCTGATGGCTTTGAACACGGTCCTAAGCGGAACATTTTTCAGCGAGAGCGTGATCGTTTGAGCGTTGGTAGCTGCTTGTACCTGCAGCATGAACGCCAGCATAAGAATAAGTGTCAACCTCATGATCAACCCGATTTTGGCCATGAATGCCTTTTGCCGCCTTGGTCCGGGGGCATGGCAGTCTTTCAGTAATGTGGAATTACAAAGAACATTTTGCATACTTTTGTTAGAGTTTGGATGTAAACAATTAGCAGTCCCGAAAATGATTGTATAAGAGTCCTGATCCAACAATCTGCCGGGTCGTGCCGCGAACACTGCCCGGTTTTTTATTGCATCTGATGATAACTGCCTGAATGGTTGTCTTTCTTTATTTTTTTACGATAATTGTTTTTTCATTAACGTCAAAATGCACGCCCCCGCTCAATTCCAGGAATTGCAGTAGTTTAGACAGGGGTACATCCCTGGAAATTTCTACACTATAGGTATCGGTAATATTATCTTTAAAAATCACCTGGACATCATACCATCTGCTGATTTGCCGCATGATGTCTTCCAATGGAATATCATTACAGGAAAAGCGCCCGTCTTTCCAGGCCATTAATGCATCGGTGTCTATTTGTTCCAGTATGCGGATACCATCTTTCGTTTGCGCCTGCTGACCAGGTTTAAGCGCCACGGTACGGCCCTGATGGGTCACAAGGACACGGCCTTCCAGCAGCGTTGTCTTCACCGCCCCATCGTCCATATAGGAGTTTACATTAAAATGTGTGCCCAGTACCGTTACTTCGGCATGTGGCGCTGCTACCTTAAAAGGAGATGACTGCTGCGGGGCCACTTCAAAGTAAGCCTCGCCGTTAATTTCCACGCGGCGTTCGTTGGCCGGGAAAGTAGTGGGGAAACGCAGTGATGAAGCAGCATTGAGCCATACTTTGGTACCGTCTGGCAATACAATGCGGAACTGACCGCCACGCGGTGTGAAAACGGTATTGTATACGATCTCTTTATCATTAGCATTTGGACCATCGTAGGCCAGTTGCCCGCCACCTGTCTGGGACACGGTAGCGCTGCCCTGCTGTGCCAGCGTTCCTTTATTGGTACTGTCCAGGGTAACGTACCTGCCATCAGCAAGGAGCAACATTGCCTTGTTGCCGCCGGGCTGCACATCCTGGCGGGCCAGCACCGGACGATGGTTCGTGAACCGGTGGCCTGCTGCAAAGTAAGCTGCCACCCCTGCCAGTATGATCACCATGGCAGCCACGGCCGCTTTCCACAGGGACCTGTGGCGCTTCACTGGTTGTAATACAGCGGCTGCTTCCTGCTCCGCTGCTTTCTGAAGGATGCTGCGGAAAATAATATCCTTCTTCTCTGTGTCGGTAGGCGTGGCATAGGCGCCGCCAGCCAGCGCCTGTCCCAGCTCCTGTAAAACTGTATCCTGATGTGTATCCTGTTGCAGCTCAGCGATCAGTTCCTTCAGCGCTGACGGCGGAAGAGAATTGTCGAGATAACGCCGCAGCAGCACTTTCAAACGTGTCTGTTCCATGGGCAATGAGGGTTGCTATGTCTAGTAAAGACACAGATAAAGGGTGATGGTATGAGTTGGGAAAAAAATTTTTTTAATGGGCGTTCATCGCCATAAAATAAAAGAGAAGCAACATTTCGAGGGTAGCGTGTTCCCTCAGGTAGTTGCGGATAAGGTGTAGTGCTTTGTTCATATGACTTTTCACGGTATGCCGGGAGATATGCAGGGCGTCTGCAATCTCTTCCTGGCTAAGGCCTTGCTGGCGGCTCATGCAGTATACTGACCGTTGTTGTGGCGGCATTTGGTCCACCGCCTGTGCGACCAGTGTTTCCAGTTCATTACATAGCAGCCGTTTGTCAGGCGTATCTGCGGCGGCCATATGGTTGGCTGCATAATCCAACAGATGATCGGTAAAAGAAGTGAGCTGTATTTTTTTTCGGAAAGTATTGAAGATATGGTTGCGTGCCACCATGAACAGGTAGCCTTCGAAATTGGCTACTGCTGCCAGTTTATCCCGTTTGAGCCACAGTTTCACGAAAACGTCCTGCGCCATCTCTTCTGCCGTGGTGGCTGATTTGGTCAATGCCAATGCAACCCCGTGCACGGTATCCCAATATCGGTCGAAGAGTGTCCGAAAAGCCGTTTCATCACCCTGGGCCACTTTTCTGAAAAGGGCCGTATCATCATATAGTAGGACGGTTGGCAATTTTAAAACAGATAAAACCGGTCGGTCATTATCCAAAACCCATCCGGTATGCGATCAATTATTTTGGTTGTAATTTGCTTCCAAGGTATTAAATTTAAGGGGAATTCAAAGGATGTCGTTCTCAGAAATTACCCGCTTCTTCGCAAATATTACCCTCCCCGAAGATTTCAAAAAGTGACTTTTTGCAGCTTTTTTCCTGAAAAGTATCAGCGCCGCTAACGCTACAGTGGACTAACTTTGCATCCGGTATGAACGAAATAACCGCAAGCCCAACGTGGTATGTAAATGACGCAGCTTTTGACTGGCTGTACCCGCAACGAATTCAGCAATTATCAAGACGGCACTGGACACCGGTGGAAGTAGCCCGCAAAGCAGCCCGCTTTCTGGCTACCGGCCTGGGCGGCCGCATCCTCGATGTAGGCAGCGGCGTGGGTAAATTCTGCCTGTTAGGCGCGCACCATTACCCGGAAAGTACTTTCTATGGTATCGAACAACGCAAAGAACTGCATAATTTTGCCCGCTCCGCACAACGGCTGACGGGAGTGGAAAATGCACAGTTTATTCATGGGAACGTTACCCAGATAGACTTTGACGATTTCGACCACTTCTACTTTTACAACGCATTTTTTGAGAACCTCGCCGAAGATGGTCATATCGACCAGGATACGGAATACTCCGCCAGCCTGTATCATTACTACTGCCGGCAAATGTTCCAGGGACTGGCCCATAAACCGGGCGGCACCCGGGTGGTCACCTTCCACAGCCTCGAAGATGAAATACCGCCAACTTATCAGCTGGTAGATGCCAGTGTGGACTTCCTGCTGAAAATGTGGGTAAAACGATCTTAAAAAAATTATCATGATAACAGAGAAGCATACATCAACTATTGAAGCATTAAAACAGGCCACAGACAAACAACAGGTGATGCAAATTATTTCCGGCATCACAAACGATGATATGGCTGCTCAACTGCAAACATGGCTGGAGCAACAGTCCCCGCTGGAATGGGACAGCACACAATGGAGCAGTTTCCGTTACGCACTGATCTGCCTTCGGGGATGCCCGGAACTGCAATAAAACAGGCCTCTACCCATGCTGCGCCACACCGGAAGAAAAAGAAATTACAAACATAACCTACGACTGGCGGTATTACTCTGTTTTACTGCAGGGATGGTAAATGCGGCGGGGCTCTTTGCCTTCGCCGTGCTGACCACCAATGTGACCGGGCACGCCGCGCTGTTGGCACACAAACTCGCCACCGGCGATTTCAGGGCGGCCCGGATGGTGGCGTTATGGTTATTGCTTTTCCTGGCAGGCGCTTTTTTCTCCAGTCTTTTCTCCGGTAAAACCGGCCCTTTCAGGCGGTGGGGTTATATGATACCCATTCTTTGTGAGATGATTATCCTTATACTGGTGGGCACATTCGGGCATACCTATCGGCAAAGTATTCTGCAAACGGAATACTTCGCAGGCAGTCTCCTGTTTGCGATGGGTATGCAGAATGCGCTGGTGTCCACCATCTCAGGGTATGTAGTACGCACAACGCACCTGACGGGTATGTTCACCGATCTTGGTATTGATCTTCATACGATATTATTCAATCGACATTCACCTGATACAGATGTCAGGAAAAAAATTATTCTCCGGCTGGTCATCATCTTCTTTTTCCTGGGAGGCGGTATCGTAGGCG
The DNA here is from genome assembly GCF_012927205.1 of Chitinophaga fulva. GTDB lineage: Bacteria > Bacteroidota > Bacteroidia > Chitinophagales > Chitinophagaceae > Chitinophaga > Chitinophaga fulva. The sequence continues at coordinate 235,037 of NZ_JABBGC010000004.1, read as the reverse complement.
GGTATGCTTTTCTCCGGTTGTCTTATAATACATTTTATCTGCCGGCGGGCGTGCTGGTCATAGCATTGTTTTATGACCTGTTCCGTGTGCGGATGAGGAAGATGGTGCGGCGTATAAAGGCGCCGGCAGTGGCTTAAATCACGGAGAACTGGCAATCGCCATCAGTTTGTCCACATCCCGGATGATAATTTTGCGGCCCCGTGTTTCCACCAGGCCTTCCTCCCTGAAGGCAGCCAGTGCCCGGATCACATTTTCACGGGCCGTTCCCACCAGGTTGGCCAGGTCTTCCCTGTTCAGATTGATCGTATCATCCCTGAATTTTTCGCGCATTATCAACAACTGTAGCGCCAGCCGCTCCCTGACCGTTTTTTGAGCAAACATGGTCAGGTTGTTCACCAGTACCGCAAATTCATGGCTCAGCGTAGTCAGCAGCCGGGTTGTCAGCAGTGGCGAATGGTCCAGCGCATCGAGGAAATCTTCTTTCGGTATAAAAGCGATGGTACTTTTTTCCAGCGCTGCTGCGGTATCAGGGTAACGTTCTTCAGAGAGCACTGCGTGATAGCCTATCAGTTGACCGGTATGAGCCAGGTTAACGATCTGCTCCCTTCCTTCCCTGTTGGCTTTATATTTTTTTACTTTCCCTTTGACGATATAAAATATCCCGGAAGGGAAAGCTCCTTCCCGGAAAAGGATTTCATGCTGTTCATATATCCGCTCTGTCTTATGGACCATCAGCCGGTCATATACCTCCTGCGGGAGGTCCATCAACACGGATTCACTTCTGAAATCCCACTGATCTATCGGGAAGACACCTTTGCTCATTGCGACCAAAACTAGCATTTTAAAATTAAAATTTACCTTTGGCCTGCGATGAGTTTATCTGGCCTGTTTCCTATCGATAAATGGAATTTCCGCTCCCGGTCTGTGTTAAGCAACCTGCCGGAAGAAGAACACGCTGCCCTTACCTCCCTGATGACCACCCAACGTTATAACAAAGGAGAAGTCATATTCCGGGAAGCCGCGCCCGCCTTCGGTATCTATTATATTCAAAAAGGGAAAGTCAAAAAATACCGGGTCGACAAAGACGGGAAAGAGCAGATCATATATGTGGCCAATACCGGTGAACTGGTAGGTTATCACGCCATCCTCGCAGGAGGCAGGTATCCCGACTCTGCCGCCACGCTGGAAGAAAGCACCATCGCTTTTATACCGAAAGAAGATTTTCTGCAGCTGCTAAACCGCTCCGGCAGCCTCGCACGACGCCTGCTCAAAACACTGAGCCATGAATTTACGGTGCTGACCAACAGCATTTCCGCCTTCACACACCGGTCCGTACAGGAGCGGTTAGCCATTACCCTGATTGTTTTACGGGAGAAGTTTAAAGACGAAACACCAGCGGGCGAAGACATCCTGATACAAATACCCCGCACCGATCTTGCCAACATGGTAGGTACCGGTGTTGAAAATGTGACCCGCTTTTTATCCGCTTTCAAACAAGCCGGTGTACTCACGATCGCTGGCAAAAAAATCTGCATCACCGACGTAAAAAAACTGGTAGAGATTTCGGGTTGTGGTGAACCGTTACCATCCTGAAGTTTATTTCCTGATATCGCGGTAAGGCCGTCCCGGTGAGATCTTGTACGTTCCTGCTTTGGCATGGAAAGACCAGGCGTTTTCTCCCGCAGCGATATTGACAGTGCTCACTATTTTACCATTACTGTCCTGCATATTCCAGAAGCCAGGGGCAAGGCCTGTCATCACCACCTCGTAAGGCTGATCACCGGGAACGAGGAGCTCAAACGCCGCGTCTATCAGGCCGGAGCTTGAAGCCATCACCACGATGCGGTTGCCAATGGTGATCACATATCGTTGTGCAGCTTCGTAATAGCTCACCGGCAGCGGTGTCACATTTTCCCGGGCCATCTGGAAAACCGTCAGGAAGCGGTCCTGCTGCCGGGCTGTTTGTGGCGATACCATCACCCGGTACACCACCGGAGAACTCACCGTATAAGGATGCCCAAAAGTACTGGTAGCACTGTCTCCGCTCAATATTTCCGTTTGCCTGTTTTCCGGTGCCGGCAGCAGCATATTCATGTATGTTTTCCCGGCAATGCCATTCACCGCGTTGTGTAATACCAGTCCGGTGCTGGTTTGCACGGGTTGTTGCAACGTAGTGACCTGCCAGTATTTTTTGAAAGATGCCTGCACGGTAGTCATATCATCCGTGAGGATAATAGCCGCAGGTACGTCGTCACGACCGAGGTCGAGGAAACAGCAGCTGCGGGTGTATTGCTGCATTTTGGCGGAGTATGCAGCAGTGAGGTCTGCTTTGAAATAGCTGTAGCCGGGCTCTTCTGCGGACGCGGGATGATAGGCAGCAGAAGCCACGGTACCGTAATTAAACCACGGATCAGTCTTTGTTTCCTGCGGCGTAACCGGAAAGCGCTGACTGAAGCGGGACCCGCCGTCATTAGCTTTGGTGCGGAACAGTAGCGGCTCCGCCGGATCAATGGCCAACATCATACTGTGGGAAACGGACCGCTTGTTGAAATTAAAATCATACGGCGTACCATAAGAAAGATACAGTCCTATATGACCCAGTTGCATACCGTGGTAGTATATTTCCAGTGCGCCGGCATCGGCATGCTGGTGATTGCCGAAATGATAACCGCCGCCTTTGATTTGTGCGATCACATCGTTGCTGTTGGGTTGATTGTTCCAGCCCGTGCGGGCTACCATGCCGCCAATAACATTCCCGTAGCTTTGGGTTAATGGCAGTGAAGCCAGGCTGGTATACAGTTTAAGTGCAGGGTCGTTGACCAACAGGAACAGCACCGGATTATCCGGCAGTCCTCCTTCTCTTTCAAATTCTGCTTTCAGTATCGGGTTGTTGGCGTAGGCGTAACAGAGCAGCATGGTTTGCGGCTGCTTCCAGTAGCTGGCCAGGCGATGGGCACGCACGCTGAACATATCGCCATCATGCAGCATGGTCCCGTCGGGCAGGCGCATATAGAGCCACCAGTAAGGCAGTTTTTTGATATTGTCATCAAAAACGGGATGGCCGGTCATGCGCTGAAACAGCCATGCGGCGTGCATTTCCCAGCCGAAGCGGTAAGCGCCGTAGTCTACGCCCTGGTTATGCCGTGGCGAAGTATATTCAAACTTCCGCATGGGCACCAGCTGTTCGAGGATAATGTAAGCAGTGTATTGATAAGGTAATGGGTCTTCATCATAAATGGCGATGCTCATAGCCAGCAGGTCGCGGTTGACCTGCGCTTCGTTACCATGACCATTGATAGCGCTGTTGTCAAAGGGGGGCCAGCCTATTTCCATTTCGCGGGCCTGCCGCATCATGTGATAGCGTAACGTCTGTTTCGTGGATGGGTCCAGTAGCGCGTAACACCAGTCATACACCAGCGCACCGGTGTAGATAGCACGGCCTACCTCACGGGTAATGTCGCCATATTTCACGTTGCCGAATTCCAGCATGGTCAGGTAGTGAGTGATCAGTTCCACCGCCTGGCGGCCGATGGCCGTGTCGCCGGTCATGAGGTAATAGAAAGCTTTATTTTCCGCAGCTTGTTCCAATGCAGCGTTGTAGAACACTTCCTTTTCCGGATCAAAAGCGAAGGTGAACGGTTGCCGGGCTGATGCCTTCACCTTCTCCCAGGCCGCTTTGTTTTCGCCGGTAAGGAGGCGGGATTTAATCACCGGCAGCGATTCTTCGTTTAGCCATAAGCGTGGCCTCCCCGGTCGTGGCGCCACAGTGGGTTTATATTGCTGTGCAGCGGCCGGCGCTGCTGGTGGCGCATAGGGCTTGAACGCGATGTATTGCAGGCGGATACCTTTAGGCAGCCATATTTTCACCTGTTGCCGTGGTGTGGAAAGATCAAATTTACCGGCTACCTGTATGGAATGGTTCCAGCTGTCGAATACGATGCGTTTAGTAGGACGTTGTCCGGGGAATTGTATTTTGATATGTGACGTTTCCACTTTCCCATGTTTCACGAGGGAGTCCAGATTTTGTTCAGTAACGGCACAGGTGATCATTTCGTAGGTGCCTGCCCGTGGGAGGCTGACGGAAAACGTCAGATCGGCAGGTGTTTGGCTGCTGTCTGTTGTGGCCGCGCTGTTTTTCTTCAGGACGGCCCATCTTATCTTACCAGGCCCTTTCACCAGTTCAGCTGTATGACGGTTGACCGCTGCTTTATCCACATTCCATTGCAGTTGCTGTGCAGTGACGATGCTGCACCACAATGACCATACAACAATCAGGATAAGGCGCTTACTATTATTAACAATATACATGCTGGTTGATAATTACATTCACAGATAATGAAGCCGTTACAATGATAGAGACATTTTGTATACAAAACAATATAAATCCGGTAAACAAAACTATCTTATCAAGCCCAAAGGATAAGTGTATTATTTACCTTACAACGCTATGGCATTGTATTAGCGATCATCTACTCACCAGCCGACGCTTTTGGATAAAATAATTTTTTGTTTACAAAATAAATGTATATTCGTATACAAATAAATTAATACGCCGGTTAACCATTGGTTATCCGGACCACAAACAAATATCAACCAATCAAACCGGCATCCTCCCGGCTGCCGATTGAATTACATCAATCTATCAGTCATACCATTTTACGCATTCATCAGCCGAAGGCTGATACAGGATTTGTATGTGATCAACTGAACAGAGAGCGGTATACTGATAACAACTGACCTAAGCAACCAACATCAACGCCAGCCATTACCGGCCTGCGGGATTTTTTAACCTGTAATTTAAAAATATGGTTTTCAACATCCATACCAGGAACAATACTGACACGATCAGGCCTGGTATCCTGAGATTGTCACTCACGGCTGCGCTCTCCCTGTTCCTACTACTCCTATGCCATTCACGAACGCTGGCGGCCACCGACACCTTACGTGTAACCGGCACCGTTACCGACAGCACCGGCGCCCCCATGCCAGGCGTACTGGTAAAAGTAAACGGCTCCTCGCAAGCCACCACCACCGACGCGACGGGTCACTTCGTACTAAAACAGGTACCCACAGGCGCCACCATCCTCTTCAGTATGATGGGTTATCTGCCACAGGAAATAAAAGTAGGCAGCCAGCCGCTATATGTCCGCCTGCGGCCCGGCATCCGGCAGCTCGACGAAGTAGTGGTCACTGACGGCTATCGCGTCACCACACGCGCGGCCAACACCAGTGCCATCGGCACCATCAGCGGTTCAGCACTGGAAAACAAACCATTCTCCACCGTCATGCAGAGCATGCAGGGCAAAATAGCAGGCCTCTCAGCACCACTGACCAGCGGTCAGCCCGGCGCCAATGTCAATATCCGCATCAGAGGCGTAGGCTCACTCTCCCTCTCCTCTGATCCGCTGATCGTGGTAGATGGCATGATCGTCAACTCCGGCCAGCTCTCCGGCGCCGTTACTACTTCCAATGCACTCGCCGGTATCAACCAGAACGATATCGAAAGCATTGACGTATTGAAAGATGCCGCCGCTACAGCGCTGTACGGCTCCCGCGGCAGCACCGGCGTTATCGTCATCACCACTAAAAGAGGCAAGATGGGGAAAACACAGGTCAGGGCAGATGCCGAAGGCGGCGTAGCCAGCCAGATCCCTCTCCCCCATGCCGGCAGACCGCTGAACGCTGCACAATACGCTGAACTGTTCCGCGAAGGCCTTCGCAATTCCGGCTACACCGACGCACAAACCAATGACCTCGCCGATAAATATGGCCTGAACAGCGGCAAAAGCAACGACTGGAACGACCTCGTTACCCGCACCGGAAGCCAACAGCAATACAACGTAAGCCTCAACAGCGGCACCGAAAAAACAAAACTGTTCGCCTCCGCCGGTTATTTCAATCAACAGGCCACTACTATCGGGGCCGACTTCAAACGTGTGTCCGGCCTGATCAACTTTGATCATCAGATCAATAAACGTTTCCTGTTGTCTGCTGGCGTCAACATATCCAATGTGGACCAGAACACACCTTACAGCACCCAGTACTCCGGCAACCCCACCTGGGCAGCACGGGCACTGCGCCCCTACCAGCTGGCCTACAACGACGACGGCTCCATCAACACCAGCATCGCCGGCAACACCAATTTTCCTGGCATCTACAATCCTTTATGGATCGCTAAAAACGATAGCAAACGCCTGTCTGAAACAAGGATGCTCGGTAATGCCAAACTCAAATGGAATATCTGGGACAAGCTCGTTTACACCAGCTATTTCAGCATCGATTACAACACGCTGGAAGAAACCATCTTCCTGAATCCGATAATGGGTGACGGCGTATCTGCCGGCGGCACCAGCAAAAACTATTATTCCCGTTATACCAACTGGCTTACCCGTAACCAGCTGGATTATCGTTATGATATTCCCGGATATGATAATTTCTATGTAACCGCCTCCGTAGGTTATGAAGCACAGAAATCTAAAAAATACCTGCTGGCCGCCGTGGGCAGCGGATTCCCTTCCGCGCATGAAGACCTTACCGCGCTAAGCAACGCCGCTACGCCAGTAGGCGCCTATGGCCAGTTCAGCAACTATGCCTTTACGTCTTTATACTCCAGTGCGAGCATCAACTACCGCAATAAATATGCACTCAACGGTTCTTACAGAAGGGACGGCTCTTCCCGGTTCCCGCCCAATAACCGCAACGCCGGCTTCTATTCCATCGGCGGCACCTGGAACGTACACGAAGAGGATTTCTTCCAGCAACAACGGATACTGTCATCACTGAAAATCCGCTCCTCCTATGGCACCACCGGCAACGCCAATCTTGGTAACTACGACTGGATGCCACAGGCCAACTACAGCAGTTCGTATAGCTATGCCGGTTATAATGGCAGCCAGTATTCCATCATCGGCAACACCGATCTGCGCTGGGAAACCTCCAAAAAATTCGATGCCGGCGCCGACATCGGTTTTCGGAACGATCGCTTTATACTGACCGTCGATTACTATTACAATAACATCGATGGCCTTATCCGCGCAGTCAACACCTCCCTGACCACCGGCTTCGGCGCAGTAAGCCAGAACGTAGGCTCTATGGTCAACAAAGGCTGGGAATTCACCATCAAAGGGGACATACTGAAGTGCAAAGATTTCAACTGGAACGGCAATTTCAATCTTGCCCTCAACAAAAATGAGATCACCCGCCTGCCACAGGGAACCCTGGAGCGTAACGACATGTTCTACCTCAAAGAAGGATACAGTTTCAACAACTATTATCTGAAAGAATTCGCCGGTGTAGACCCGCAGACAGGCAGTCCGCTGTATTATACAGATGGCGGGCATTCCGCCACCACCACTGATATCTCCAAGGCAACATATATAGTGCTCAACAAACAATCCGTCCCCAAATACATGGGAGGCTTCAGTAACGTATTTACTTACAAAGGCATCAGTCTGGGTGTAGATTTCAACTATAACCTCGGCTACTGGGTATACGGCGCATCCGACATTTACTTCACCTCCGGCGCTTATTACACCTACAACAAATACCAGTTTATCTACGACAGACGTTGGACTACACCTGGTCAACAGACCGACGTGCCTAAATTCAGCACCACAACAGACAATTCCGTGAGCACCTACCGCCTGTACCGTGGCGACCATATCCGGTTGCAGAACATCAGCATCGGTTATGATTTCAGCCACATGGCGCTGGCAAAACGATTAGGCGTCAACAAGCTGTATGTGTATGGCAGAGGCACTAACCTATGGACCAAAACTTTCGATGACCGTCTGCCTTTTGATCCCGAAGTCAGCTATTCCGGCTTCGACTATCAGAACATGCTGAAATACAAAACTTTCACTTTCGGGATTAACGTAGGATTTTAAACCATTGATCATGAAGAAGAACAACAAATACATATGGCTGCCGCTCCTGATGGCCGCCACCACCCTGATAAGCGCCTGTGGCAAACAGTTCCTGGACGAGCAGCCACCCACGTCCGTTTCCGTGGAGAAAGGCATCCTGACCGATACCGACATGATGGAATCGCTGGCCGGTTTATACAGAAACCTGGACAACTACTTTCTCTTCGGCCGCAATGCCGTTGTATTCGGCGATCTGCTGGCAGACAACGTGTATCTCAGCAGTACTAATTCCAGCCGCCTGCTGACGCAGTACAGTTATACCTTTATTGTATCCAGCCCGGACGCCAGGCTACTGTGGTCCCAGAGCTACTACAGCATCCTGCAGGCCAACCGTATCATCGGCGCCCGCATCAATGTGAATAACAATGTTAATCAGCTGAAAGGCGAAGCTTATACCATTCGGGCGTTGTGCTACCTGAACCTTGTCAACTGGTTTGCCACTCCCTACACCGTAAAGCCCACCTCAGACGGCGTACCGTTGGTCACGCTATCCACCGATGTAGGCGGTGCTTTCATTAAGCCGGCACGCAATACCGTCGCCGAAGTGTACGATCAGATCATCAGCGATCTGGACAGCGCCTATAAGATCATGCCCGATGCCACTCCTTCCATCCATACCACCAGCTCCAATTTCATCGCCAAACAGGCCGTAAAGGCGTTACAGGCACGTGCTTACCTGTACAAAGCCGATTACGACAAAGCCCGTGATGCAGCGCTGCTGGTCGTGAAAAACGGCGGCTATACGCTGGCCGCCGATGCCAACAGCTTCAATGCCTATTGGGCATCATCCGCAGCACGTACCGATAAGCTGGAAACTATTTTTGAGCTGAACAACTCCGCCGCCGCCAACAACGGCCCCGAAGGAATGGACTACATGTACTCCCGCAACGGCCTCGGTGACCTGCTCGCCACCGATGATACCTATGCGCTGTATACGGCAACGGATAAACGCCGGACACTGATCATCGACAGCCTCCGTGGCGGCTATCAGGCATATATCGTCAACAAATACCAGAATGCCAATAAAACAGATAAAGATGAAGTGAAGCTGTTACGTTATGCAGAAGTGCTGCTGACACTGGCCGAATCCTACGCCAGACTGGGCGACGAAGCCAATGCGCTGCTTTACCTGAACAAAGTGGCACAAAACCGCGACGCCGCGCTGACAGCCTATACCTATAGCGGCACCGCGCTAACAGATGCCATCATCCGTGAGAGACGCAAGGAACTGGCCTTTGAAGGGCTCCGTTTCTTTGACCTCACCCGGACCAACGCAGACATCAATCGCCAGAATATGGGCGTAAAAGGCTATACCAGTTATCCGACTGTAAAAACCACCGACTTCAGAAGACTGCAACCTATTCCTGAAGTGGAAACCGGCGCTAATCCAAATATCAAACAGAACCCGGGTTATTAAGAGAGCAGTGAATTACAAAGGCCTCCTGCTTCGTTTAACGGAAGCAGGAGGCCTTGCATGTAAAGAGATTATTTACAGGAAACGAGGCAGGTCTTTCATCGAATAAAATACCTCCGCGCCAGCGGCCTCCAGGTAAGCAGCGCTATGATCGCTGGCATATCCCAAAGCCCGGAACCCGCCGGCCCTGGCAGCTTGTATGCCTGCCAGGCTGTCTTCCACCACCACACATTCCGCAGGATCAAATCCCATCGTGGCCGCAGCATGCAGGAAAATACCCGGGTCAGGCTTCCAGCTGTTGATGGTATAGGCACTGAATATCCTCCCTTCAAAAAAAGGCAACAGGCCTGTCAACCGTAAATTCAGCTCTATCTTCTTCACCGGTCCGCTGGACGCCACACAGAAAGGCAGTGTGAGTTGTTCCAGCACTTCCCGGATACCATCCACCGGCTTTACTTCTTTCTCAAACAGTGCATAAGAGCGGGTGCGGTATTGCTCGATAAAATTATCCGCAAAGGGGCGGTCTGTCAGCGCCTGCAAAATAGCCACAGCCTCCACGAGGTTCCGGCCACTCATCACACGCACGGCTTCTTGTTCTTCCATGCTCACACCGTATTCCGCTGCCAGTCCCAGTAATACCCGGATACCAATAATTTCGCTGTCTACCAGTACACCATCACAATCAAATATGACGCATTTCACGTTGTTTGTATTCATATATCTGTCATTGGGAACATAAAGATAATTGTGGTACGGTTATTTCTTACATTCATCCATCACCCAATACCAGTGTTATGAAAATCATGCTTATGCTAATAACAGCCCTCACGCTTTGTAGCTGTGCCACCACCCTGACCAGCAGCCGCTTTACCTCCGCCGAGTTAAAGCCGGGAATCGGTAAACAGGCCGTCATTGCCCGGTTTGGAAAACCTTTCAAAAAAAGTTTCACCAAAATCGGGGAAGTATTGTATGAAGATTTTTATTACAAGGAAACTATTTACAAGGACTATTGGTTTGAAATCAACAACATCCTGCATTTCGAGGACGGGAAGCTGGTTTCCCTTGAACAGGGAGAAGAAAAGAGATTATATCAGTCGCCTGTTATAATGGAGAGGAAAGTAATTATTTGATCCCTTCAATTTTTAATTGTCTCCGCCCGTCACACACATAAAATTGTGTGAGATATCTAACCAGCTGTTTAGGTAAATTATGTTAAAAAATAGGGTCTTTCCGTCTCCACTTCTGTGCAATCTTCGCCGCTGTCTCAATCATGGCAGGGTCCCAGCTTTCAATCTGCCAGGCGGAATGTGCCAGCGACGATGCCTGTAAAGCTTTCATGAGCGCATCAAAAGAGGTAGCCGTTTCCAGTATTTGCGACAGCTCCAGCTGCTGCTGGTACAACGATTCGTCTTCCCGTGCCTGGGCTGGTATTTGCAGGGCTTCCGGCAGGAAATTATTCAGCGGGGCCGCCGTTTTGTTTTTGTATTTAATGAGTTCGTCCATCCGGAGGAAATCGTGGCCGAAGGCTGCACGGCTGCTGTCGCAATCCAGTCCGGAGCCCAGCTGTTCCAGCACAACGTATTTCAGCGAAGGACAAAAGTCGATCGCTTTATCGAGGTAGGCGAACACTTCTTCGGGTACGGCATCATCGTGCGTATCACGGCGAACGGTCTTTCCCGGCGTAGCGCCGGACACTTCCCAGCTGCCACCGGAAATATGTATCTCCCTGACACGATGCAACGGATACAAGCTGTTCAGCGCTTCAAAAGTGAGATTAAAATTATGCGCCTGACAATAAAGATTGTGCAGATCGAGGATCATAAAACCGTTGACCGGTTCCAGTAACTCGTTGAGGAAATCGCCATGCTTTTTTACTTCTTCCAGCGAATAAGAGAAAGCCAGGTTTTCCAGGCCTACCGGGCAACTGCAGGCATCCTGCATGCGCTTCAGCCGATCACGGCCTATCTCCAGGGTGACCGGCGTATAAGGGATATTTAATGGTGCACCATGATGGAAGTCCCGGCCAGTCATAAAGCCGAAATGTTCCGTTACATGATCGAACTGGTAACGACGGCTGACGGCCTTCAGATCGTTCAGCCATTGTTGTTGTTCCGGAAGCCATCTCCCCGAAAAAAGGGAGAAAAAAACACCATGACCAATAAGCCTGTTTTCATTACTGAAAACGCTCAATAATTCCCCGAACCAGGCAGGTACCTCCTCCACCGCATATAATGCGTCGAAAGACCATTCAATAGCTTCAACCCTGGCCTCCTCCATAAGGGGCAGGCAGGCGGCCAGGATGTTGTTGTCCAGATTACAGGCAACTGTTGAAAATATTTGCGACACGATTCACGTTTTTAATCAGCCCATCCCACAAGCCGGGCAGCCATCCCCCGCGGTCTGTGGCTTTGAGGTGTCTTTCCTCTCCGTCACCGTATCTTTTTTAACTGCTTTTTTCTCTTCTTTTACAGCAGGGGCTTTGGGTTCATTACACGATGGGGCGGCTTGTATCGTAATACCTGCCAGGATAGCTCCCAGCAATGATTTTGACAGATTCATACTTTGGGTTTTTAAATGAATGAAAATATTTGATTATAAAACGGAACAACTAATGAAAATGTTACCGTTTGAACTTACCGGGAGATATCCCAAACCTTTTCCGGAAAGCAGTACTGAAATTATTGGGAGTGGTATACCCCAGCAGGTAGGCTACCGTGCTAACCTGTTCCCCTTCCAGTAGTAATTTCCGTGCTTTCTCCATCCGGAGGTGATGAATATAACCGAATACAGTGTCTCCAAACACGCTCTTAAAACCATTTTTTAGTTTGAAGATATTCAACCCCGCCTGACGGCTCAATTTTTTGAGTGAATGGTCCATTTCCGGATCTTTATCTATAAGTTCCTTAATAAAATAGAGCTTCTCTATATCCCCGGCACTTTCCAATAAGTATCCACAGGCTTTTCCCGGGAATTTTTCCTGCAGCGCCTCTGTTTGCAACATAAACAGCTCCAGTACCCGGGCCTCCATCAACATTTTACCGTAATAGCCGGTACGCCGGGAGGTAATCATATCGGTGAGTACGGAGAGCATTTGCGGCGTCACATGCAGCAAGCCGGTGTTAAGCATCATCTCATTACGTGCCAGCTGTTGGCGCAGCGAAGTATGTACCGTGACAGGCTGCAAGAGCGCATCCGGCAGGAAGTAAATGCCTGTTACCAGCATTACCGGCAGGCACTTCAGACGGTACAGCTATTGCAGACCGCCATTGACCAGGCCTCCGAAAACAACCGTATACAAACGGAACGCTATCAGTATAACACCACCTCTGTCACCGATATGATAGACGCCAACAGCCGTCTGTACCAGGCCATGGCCAATATAGCCATAGCGCGCTCCGATGCCAGTCTCGCATGGTTCCGGTTACTAAAGGCGACCGGCAGTATCACAACATCCTATTAAATAGTATATCACATGGAAGAAAACAGGAAAAAGAGAAAAATGCTGTTACCGGTAGTGTTACTGGCAGTAGCAGCCGCCGGTATCATCATCGGCATAAACAGGTACCAATTCTATCGCACACACGAGGAAACAGACGATGCACAGATCGATGGAGACCTGAGCGTAGTTGTATCCAGGGCCGGTGGTTATATCGACTCTATTTATTTTGAAGACAACCAACGAGTGATAAAAGACCAGTTGCTCATCAAACTGGAGGACAGGGAATATCACCTGAAACTGGAACAGGCAATGGCGGCGCACAAACTGGCCAATTCCCGCATTGATGTTGCCACCACGCAGGTCGCTACCTCCGAGGCCGCATCATCAGGTTATAAAGCGGAGGTGGAAGCCGCCAAAGCAAAATTATGGCAGGCAGAACAGGACTTTAGCCGTTACACCGTATTGGTAGCCAAAGGCGCCGTACCCCGACAGCAATATGATCAGGCGAAAACAACCCGTGATGCCGCCGCCGCTACCTATGCCGCCGCCAGCGGCCAATACAACGCCGCCATTGAACAGATCAGCAACCACCGTTCACAATTGCAGGTAACACATACTGCCGTCAGCCGCGAAGCAGTGGATATAGATTACGCACAGCTGATGTTGTCATATACACATATTGCTGCACCGGTCACCGGTCTTGTGACCAAACGCAAGGTACAGCCCGGACAACTGGTACAACCCGGACAGACGCTCTTTTCGGTAGTCGACGAAAATAGTTTGTATGTAACCGCTAATTTTAAAGAGACCCAGTTAACGCATATGCACCCAGGGCAACCGGTAAAGATACGGGTAGATGCTTACCCCGATATGGAACTGAGCGGCACGGTCCACAATTTCGCAGCTACCACAGGCGCTAAAGTAGCATTGTTGCCGCCGGACAATGCCACCGGCAATTTCGTCAAAGTAGTGCAGCGCATTCCAGTGAAAATAAAACTACAAACAGCTGATACGACACTGCATTTACTACGGCCAGGCATGAACGTAGAAGTAACGGTGAATACCCGTTAAAAAAGACCGGGCTGCCTCAGTAACATGAGACAGCCCGGCTTTTAGTACTGTCAAACGGGAAGGCATTTCCTACTAATACTGATCCATATGGACAAATTTATCATTATAGGCAGCCCGGCCCGAAATAGATATATTTGAGCAGCAAATGCAACCGTGCCTTATGTATGTCAAAAAGTTACCCGAACTGGATTATGGCGTAGCCACCACCATCAAAGCCCTTGGCGGCAAATGGAAAGCCTGCATACTGGATTGTCTTCATCTGGGCATACGCCGTCCCAGCGAGCTTTGCCGCAACATTCCCGGCGCTTCCCTGCGGGTATTAAGCCAACAGTTAAAGGAACTGGAAGCCTGTCATATCGTCTACAAAAAAGTATATGCAGAAGTACCCCTCCGGGTGGAATATTACCTCACCAGCTGGGGCGAATCCCTGTGGCCCGTTATTGTAGCCATGAATGAATGGGGCAATGCCTACCTGCATCATCACTGTAACAGTACGCCACAGGAATCATGATCTTTTACCGGTGCTTTTCCGGATTATTGAACTGCCATAATACATTAACGATCTTCCACTCATCATTGAGCTTCACCAGGTGCATATAATCGATCCACTCATCGGCATAAAGCTTCACAGAAGCCGTTTGAGTACTCACATCCAGCAATACCACCTCTTTTCTGGGATTAGCCAGGAACTTGTCTCCTTTCGTATTGTAATTACCTGCCAGCAAGATCATCTCGTCTGCATGGGATTCCCGCAGATACTCCCGTGACGGCTGTTTCGAATATTTCCAGAATGTACGTTTTACCAGTCGCGGGTGAAGGCACCTGGACATTTGAGCAGTATCCGGCCGGTGTTGGGATTCGATATAATCCAGTGCAGCCTGGCGGATAGCGAGGGAATCAGCCTTGGTCTGCGCATAGGTGGAGAGGGCCAGGCTGCTGTACAGCAAGGCCACAAAGGTAGCTACAGTATGTTTCATCAGTGTGTTTGTTGATAACAGAAAGGTATCAACGAAAAAGAGAAGGATTGTTACCGTTGGTGTAAAAGAAGTTCAAATAGAAACCCGAAGGGGGTTTTTCACAAATTTCTTTTCAGCTTTTCTTAAATCCTTGTTTGTGCCAATAAAGTGTTCTTTCTGTTTTTCAACAAGCCGATACCAGTAGGTTGCAGGTATAGCATTATTGGAATGCAGCTCAAGGCGAATGATAACACTTTCGCTGGGAGCCCTGTGATTATTAATCAACTGGCTTAACAGCGTTTCATGAATATCAATTTCCGCAGCAAATTCGTTTCTTTTCTTGTGAATCAGCTGTAGGTATTCTTTCAGGAAATAACCAAATGTCAACTGATCATCATACTCTCTGTTATTAATATACTCTTCCAGACGAAATTTTAACTGTAACAAATTAGCAATCAACCGCTCCTGCTCTGTCATCCCAGCCTGTGTTTTCTTCCGTGCGGCAGCAAGCTGTTTCCTGGCCTCAGCCTCCTGTGCAGGTGAAAGTTTTTCAGTTATTACCACATCTTCTGCCAGCTCTTCCAGTTTTTTCTTTGAAAAACCTTTCTTCACATACATAAAACATATTTTTTTACAATATTCAACAATCTCCATCCGTCCAGAAACAACTGCCAACCAGCATCTTCCATTCCGTATTTTTCTATATAATGTTGTCTGATTTCTGTTTTAGGCACTAAAGAGACGCAGGCCATTTCACCATATTTTGTTAAGCTTAACTGACAAGCATATCCTATCAAACAGCCAACAATTCCTTCATATTTTTTCTTTTTCCCAATATTCTCCTTAGAGGAAGTGATTAACTTTATTTCTACCCTGGCTTCATCCGGAAAATGAATAAGCCCCATTACTCCTAAAATTCCGTTTTTCTCCTTTAGCTGTAACTTATACACAACCGGACTACCTTCCAGCGTCCGCCAGTTAAAAAAGAATCTGTCTTCTGTCAAATTCTTGAGATCACTTTTCAGCGTTTCGGTTATTATGACACTTTTTCTTTCTCCTGAAGCAAGTTCAATAATTTCCATTATTGAAGATACAAAATACTTTACAAAAAACGTAAAGTATTTACTCCCTGTTATTTCTTCACCACCCTAAACCCCAGGTTACTAAACGAGGCTCCTCTTTTCACCCTGCCAATATCCACAGAATTAAAAAAGGCGCAGGAATTTTTGCTGCACCACCAGGAACCGCCACGGGCGTGCACGGAACGGCTGTCGGGCTTATCTGTTGGCAGCCGGCCTTCGCAGTATTCAAAGACGTTGCCATACATATCGTACAGGCCCCATGCATTAGGTTTAAAACTACCTACTGGTGCGGTGTACATATATCCGTCGGTGCTGTCGGCCTGAAGGTGGTCGCGGCCATGCCATACATTGGCGTAGGTGGAAAGCGGCATCATATCATCGCCCCAGAAATAGGTGGTGGCAGCGCCGGCACGGGAAGCTATTTCCCATTCATCGAGGGTAGGCAGTCTAACGCCGGCCCAGTCGCAATAAGCAATGGCATCACGATAGCTGATGGTCGTTACCGGATGGTCCATTTTATTTTCGATGCCGCCACGGGTAATACCGTTGGGATAACGCCAGCTGGCGGTAGAGTCTTCGAGCCAGCGGAATTCACGCAGCCCCGGACTGAATACCAGCGCGTTTTTGTTTCGTTCTGCATCGGTGACATAACCGGTCGCCTGCACGAACTTTTCAAATTCGGCGTTGGTCAGCTCTGTCGCTGCGATGTCGAAACCATTGGTGTGCACAGTACGCAGCGGATTGTTGATATAACCTTTTCTGCCGAGGGCATAGTCGCCGGCTGGTACATGCACCAGACGCTGCGACTGGCCATTAACAGCATTTACCCCGGCCAGCAACAGCAGGACCGGGGTAAATCGTTGCAGACAATATGTTAAAAAGCCGCTCATTTGCCGATGGTATTATAATAATCGGTGGCTCTTTTGATGATCAGGTCTTCGTTGCCCTTGTTGAAGTCGATATAGGACTGATAGTCGGCATTCTCGCCATACAGCTTGCGGAAAGACTGAGAAGCCATGAATGGCTTATATTCATTGTTCTTCATCAACAGCATCAGCAGTGTCAGCAGGTCACGGTCTTTCTGGTCCCTGTTGTACACCTCAATGATATAGGGGATCATCTCCCGCCCGTTGATCTCTACGATGGCCATTTTGTAGTTGGCCCCCATTCTTTTGCTGCGGTCTGTAGATTCTTTGATCAGTGCCATTACAGAATCACGGTTACTGATCATGAATTTGCTCTGCCGGTCGCTCCATACGCTTTCGTTGAAACCATCTGCCATCTGACCGAATATCTTTTTTTCTTCGTCTTGAATGGGCGGACGTACGTCACAGTTCTGGGCACTGATTTCAGCGTGGATCATATGGTAGGTGAACTTCTCCCGTAAAGACAGGCCCATATAATCTTTGTTACTCAGAGGCGAACTGTCATCCTCAGCATAGGGAGTTTTGTCGATCAGCGCTTTTACTTTTGCCAGTCCATAGGGAGGTACGGTTAATTTGCCCCGGTAAGCAGCATAGGCCTCGCTGGATTTACTCGCGTTCTTCCATTCCGGTCCTCCATCCTGCGCGGAGAGGCGCAAACATCCTAAAATGGCGGCAACAAACATCAGGTATTTCATGCTTTTTTATTTAGACTGCTAAATTAAGACATCTCCGCATTATTTAACCCTTCTGGACTCACTTTCCAGTCCGGAGCTACGTTCCCGTGCCCTGGCCAGTTTTACGTTACCAAAACGGTAGCTGAAGCCTAGTCTCAACTGACGGGAGTCTTCATACCCTTTGTTCCGGTAGTACAGTCCGTCGAAATCCCGGACGCCATACCAGCGGGCCGTTTGAAAGAGATCGTTGATACCGATCCGCACAGTGCCCTGGTCTTTCAGGACTTTACGTTGTACCCCGATATTCAGCTGCCAGTTATGTTTGCTTCGCTGGAAACCACCATAGATATCGGGCGACTGATAATTGCCGCTGATCTCCGCCTGTGTTTTCTTATCAAGATCAAAGACCTGCTGCACATTAAGTTGTACGGTATTGACGCTTAGTTTGGCATGCCTGCGTTCATCGAAGGTGATGAGGTTCTGCTTATAAAACGCGTTCACGTTGGCGGAGATGTTCCACCATGGCAGCGGCGATACGCTGGACGACAGATTCAGCGCCAGCAGATGTTGTGATCCGACATTCTTTGGCGTCATCACCATTTTGTTGCCACTGATACTATCCGACACCGGCACAAACATATCACGGCGATGGGTATACGTCAGCGAGGCAGACAGGATGCCGGTGGCATTATACCCCACCGTGACGCTGTTGGAATACTGGGGCCGCAGGAAAGCATTCCCCTGCCAGGAGGAGAGTTCATCCAGCTGGTAGGAAAACGGGTTTAAGTCTGTATAGGTAGGCCGGTCTATCTTCCGGTTGTACAACAATGAAAAGTGATGCAGGTCCGACGGGCGGAAGGACAGCTGCATAGACGGAAAAAAGTCCAGGTAACGGTTGTTCACCTGCTGTGAGGTATCTTTAGCGGTGGCCTGGCTCTTGGCGTGCAATACGCCATCTGCCACCGTTTGCTCCATGCGCAGGCCTGCCTGTAACTTCCATTTCCCCCACTGTTGATCGGCCATGGCGTATGCTGCATATACTTTTTCATCGTAGCGGAAAGTATTGCTTTTTCTTTCGTTCAGGTAATCTGCTTTGTCTCTCACGTCAAATATCTGTACCCAGTTGTCACTCACCACTGCATTGCCTTTGATACCTGCGTAAATTTTGCCGCGCTGCACCGGCTGTTCATAGTCAGCTTTGATACCGTAGATATTGATATCACTGTTATTAAACGTACGCAGCGTATATTGACTGGTTTCGGTGACACTGTCGGCTTTCAGGAAATGGTTGTACAGGATATTTTTGATACGGGCCCGGTAATAGCCATAGTCCAGGTCCGTGGTAAATAACCTCCCGCTGGTATCCTTGTATTGATAGTTGACGTTGTAGTTTTTCCAGTTTTGTTTCTGCGAATAGTAGTCGTTCGTAGCCTTCAGCATAGATGTCAATTGCCCTGTGGCAGCATCTGCGAGGTAGGTGGTGGTGTTGGTCATCCCTGGCCCGAAGTACAGGTTAGCATTCATCATCACCCCAACGGTATGCCGGCTGTTGATGTTGTAATCGGCTCCCAGTTTGAAATTGACAGGATTACGCATATCCACATCGCGGGTACGGTTATCGATGATCTCTCCTTCCTGTATACGGTAGAAATCATATTCCATGTTATGATATCCGAAGTAGTGGTTGTAGTTACCATACAGATTAAGCTTGCCGGTACGGTAGTTCAGGTTCAGCGCTCCTTCTGTTTTGGGTGTCTGTCCGAAATGCATACCAGCAGCGATATCCCCGTTGAGCCCTGAAGCGGTATTTTTCTTCAGGCGGATATTGATGATGCCACCGCTGCCTGCCGCGTCATATTTACTCGATGGATTAGGCAGCAGTTCTATACTATGGATATTGGCGGACTGCAATGATTTCAGCAATGCTGCCAATGCGTCGCCCTGCATGTAGCTGGGCTTACCATCGATATACACGGTAACACCCGATTTTCCATTCAGCGAAATATTGTTGGTGGGGTCCACCATCACGCCGGGAGAGCGTTTCAACAGTTCCAGTGCATTACTGCCCATGGCATTTACACTGTTACTGACATTATACACTACTTTGCCATCTTTGAATTCCACCGTTTTCTTTTTAGACACAATGGAGATTTCTTTCAGTTCTTTAATGGTTGAGTCTCTCTTTTGGGCAGTTACGTAGGCGGGTAAACTGGCCAGCATCAACAAGATAAATTTATGCATACAGTACGGTCAAAGCTCACAAAATACACAAGGGACATGGATTTTAATAACCGCTTATAAAAATGCCGGGAACATTTTCCCGGCATTTTTCAGTAGTTACTCACCAGCAGTCAGATCAGCGATCTGTTGCCGGATTTCTTTCACATATCTGCCATAGTAGGATTCCAGTGTGCATTCGGTGACTATGCCTATCAACGTGACAACACCAGTCAAAGCAACAGCCAGCACTATGATACCATTTACATTCAACTTGTCCTGAATACTTTTCAATATATGGGGGGTATCCACCAAACCATACAGCGTAGCAAATCCAAGCATCAGTACCAGTATGATGTAGGTAAAGGAACGGTACATTTCCAGGTGTATCCTGATTTCATAATAGGCGCCATACAGATGCTCTTTAGTGGACAGGTTGGCGGTAGACAGGCGCTGATAGAACTGGTAGAATTTATAGAGATAATATCCGGAGACAGACACCAATATGGCGTAGAGGCAATAGTAGCCGACCATTACCAGCGGGCTGAGTACAAAGTAGCGGGGCAGTGCTGCCAGGAAGATCAGGCTGATAATCTGGAGAATACCTTCCTGTCTCATGTTTTTCCGGATCTTGTTTACAGGTTGATTAGTGGCGGGAGTAGACAACTGGAGATGCATATGTGTAATTTTTGCGGTGTGATCAAATCAGTTTAAAACGGGAGTAACAGTGTAACCTTTGGCTTTCAGCAGTTGAATGATGCCATTTTCCCCGGCGAGGTGGCCGGACCCAACAGCGAAGAAGCAGCTATTGGCCTGCATCATAGCGGGCATTTTAACGGCCCAATCTGCATTGCGGCGTGTCAGCATCCAATAGCTCATGTCGGCGTCGTTCATTTCCTGCATTATTACATCGATGTCTTCAGCTTTGTAGGCCTTGACCATCCGTGTGGTTAATTGTTTCAGTGAGTCGATGGTTTGTAGGAATTTAAAAAAGAAGGCATCGGAAAATCCTTTGTTCATGTAGTCCACTTGTTCTTTCATTGTTTCCAGCGTGGTGAACTTCATTTGTTTTTGCTGGGCATATTGATAGAGCGCTGCTTCCTGGCTGACTGGCTGCGGGCAGGTAAAGCCCAGGCGGACCAATACCGCCACCAGCGCGCTCAGACGAATGCTGTCGAAACGCTGGAAAGGCACTCCCGTTTTAGCGCGCAGTACGGAATCCACCAGCGCATATTTTTCTTTGGACAGTCGCTGGCTTTGGGGGACATCGGACATGATCTCTTTTTGCGCCACCTGTAGTTCTGCGGGATCAAAGATGTTGGCTTCTATCACCAGCTGGCTGGTACCGGCAAATGCTTTCTTTGCTTTTTCGCTGATGATGAAATCATCTTTACAGAGCATATGGAAAGTACCAAACAGGTAAGAAGGCTTATCCAGCCCGTTACCGGATATTTTCCACAGGACTGTTTTCTCTGTGGGCTGTGGCTGTGTGGGCTGTGGCTGTGTGGCGGCAAAGGGAGCGGAAGTAATGGTACATATAGTGACAATGGCGAAGGAGAGTTTTTTGAGCAACTGTTTCATCGTTTAAAAGTTTATTTACAGTATTAGTTGCAGCAGATAAACTTTCGTTACAGTTTTCTCAAAAAAAATTAAAAAAAATTTTCCGGCACTAAGAATAGTGCCGGATCAGATTCTAAGTGGATACAGTTCAGATATCTATCATTTCCTGTGCAGCTTCCATAGGTACGTCTGTTCCTGCGTCGATCACTCCTATGAGTGAGTATTTTCCTTTGGGTACTTTGTCGGGTATTACAAATTCCACCACACGTCTCTGTTCCGGGAACAGCGGGAACATGGGTACATCGATCTTCGTTTTATCGCCTGTGGCGATATTGGATAGTTCCAGATAGCCGGTGCATTCAAGTTGCACCGTCCCGGTATTCTGACACGTGATGTGACATATCCGGGCACTGGTATCGGCGTGGTCAAAGGAGAGTATCTTTACATCTTTATAAGTAAGGGATGGGGGTGTCTGATAAAGGTGTACCCCTACCCTGACTTTATTTGTCACGTTTGTTTTCAGGCCGGTGGGCGATTCCACTACCTGTTCTTCCGTCGTTTCGAGGAAGAGCATGGTCCATTTCATTTCACCGGTGGCGGCGGCTGAATCGGGCACCTGCATTTTGATCGGAAGATCTACGGTCTGTCCCGTATCTACTTCCACAAATGTTCTCTCCAGCTTTATCCAGCGGGCGCAAGAGCGTTCGGTGGTGCCTGGTGCGGTGTAAACATGCACGCCCAGCGAGTCCCTGATCCAGTCCATGAGATACAGCGAAAACTGTTTCTTCTTGTTCAGGTGATTGACAATAAATACATGGGCAGCACCGGTTTGCCCGTTATTCAGCTTAAAGTCTATGGTAGACGGTTTTATGGTCAACCCTCTTTTATTGCCGGTGTCCGCTGCGGGCTTCGCCGGGTTCTTCATAGCGAATGGCGACCCGGGCGTCATTCGCGTTTTACTGGTGTCAATAGCAGGCCTTGCGATCATACTTTTTTTACCGGTAGTATCCTGGGCCTTTATAAATAGAACGCTGAACAACAGGAATAATAATAGCATCAACTGTTTCATAGCACGGTAGAATTTGATGATATTGAATTATATATTCGGTTTTCCGTCTGAACAATAAATCAGGTGTTCCAATTTTCTGATATCCGTTATAATGATTTTTCCATCTTTTATCTGGATGATTTTTTCATCACGCAGATCACTGAGTGTTCTGATCAGGGACTCTTTTGCCACACCAGCAAGCGCTGCCAGATTACAGCGGCTGATATTCATACTGAATTCGCCCTGATTGGTAGGATTATATTTTTTACAAGTGATCAGCAGTGCTTCCGCTACTTTCTTTCGGAGAGGGCTGTAGGCCATCCGGAGCATCTGTTCCTGTTTCTCCGCGATATTGCCGGCGAGTATGTCCAGGAACTTTCGCAGAAAGCTGCTGTTGTACTCGAAATGAAGTTCCAGGTCGGTGCGGGAAATAATAATGAGCTCGGCATCTTCGATTACTTCGGCTGTTTCACGGTATCTGCCGCTGTCCAGCAGGGCATTGAATCCGATAAAATCGCCTTCGTGATACAGGCCCGTGATGAGCTCTTTTCCCTCTTCATTCCATTTACTGGTTTTTACTTTTCCTTTGAGGATGTAGAAAATGGACGCCGCGGTTTTCCCTTCTGCATAAATAATTCGTTTCTTTTTAATACTGATTACGTTGCCGTCGTCGACCTGCGCTTTCAGCAGCTCGTCTACAGTGGTAACAGGGTTAAAAGAATGCATAGCCGGGGTTAATGAGTGTTTACAATCCGCCTCCTCTTCAATAAACATTACCTTTTTCATCTTTCAGCAATTAATTAGGACATGACAATGACATACATACTAACTCTTTTTGGGGGAACGGTTCTTCAATTCAAACGGGATATGGTTAAATTTTCTTGAAAGAGAGGTGTTTTTCTTTCGGGGTTATCATCAGGATAAAGCTATCACGATTTGGGGTGCATACTTAAACAAATAAGTCTCATATTTTTCATAATTATGGTATTTAGCATTTGGGGTTATCACTTTACTTTTTCGACTTAAAGAATCTTACTACCCTGCTTTTGTCTACTATCTCAAAATCTGCTGTTGCTTCCAGACGGGTAGCCACGTCCACTGAATAGGACATCACCTTGGGTTTTATCTTATCACTGAACGCCTCTGGATTTAGAGAAACGGCATACTTGCCGGCTGGTACGTTCATAAAATAACTACCCATGTCGTCTGTCAGGGTGCTATACAGCATGCCTGTACTGTCTGTTGCGATTACTTTGATGTTGCTGCGAGGGAAATTGCTCCTGGCTAGGGAGTCAGAACTGATCAAGATCTTCCCGGTAATTACCCGGCTCCTTTTAAAAGGAATGAAGATAGTCAGATCTTTGTTCACTGGAACCGTTTGTGTTAAACCGGAGGCAGGTATTACACCTTTGACGTTGTTTGCGCCGCCAAAATCCAATTGGTATTTACCTGGTGTGACATTTCGATAGGAGATAGAGCCTCTTTCATCTGAGATAAAGGGAATACTGTTGATATTGATCTGCAGATTAGGGATAAGCTGCTCTCCGGCGTCTCTGGTTCCGTTACCATTAACATCAAAAAATGGTAAAAGGTTCAGTGTGAAGTATTTTTTCCTGAAAATTATTGGTACATTAAATTTTTTAGTCATTGATAAGCTGACATACTTATCACCCAGGCCATTCGGGGTAAGGCTGCCACTCTCCAACGGTATCATCGCAGAGGCGCTCACGTCCAGTCCGTTCTTCGCATTGCTGTACATAATATTGCCGCCCACCTGATGATATATCAGATTATCATACAACGATTTGGAGAAATTGTAATAGATATTCGTCTTTACCCGTTTAAACAAAGTAAACGTCATAAACGGGCCGGCCAGCATTGTTTGTACATATCGCAGAAAATTCTTTTCTGCTGTCTGGTCAAACACGGGTTGTTGCATAAAGGTACCTTTTACACCAAAGACCTTATAAGCCAGCGACATGTTCGTATTAGTGAGAAAAACAGCTTTTTTATCGACACCGTATGAACCATTATACCCGTTAATAGAATTCAGGAAGAAACTGAATTTTTTACCTGCCTGTTGTTTTATATACATCTCTCCGAAGATATATTCAGGCATGGTGCTGCCAATGACCATACTTTGTTTCATCATGCCGCCACTGAGGGAGAAGGAACCATTCACAAAGCCATGGCTGTACTTGAGGCCGTATTTGGCAATGTTGAACTTAAAGGCATCTGTGTTGTAGATAGTATCCCGGAGGGTGTTCACACCGGAGCGATTGTACTGGTAAAAAGCCCCGAGCGCGTTAGTGCCAAACCTCCAGCTAAAGTCATGGAAGTGATACATCAGCCCTTTGTTCAGGCCTGGGAAATGATCGCTGTAGTATTGCACCAGACTGGAGAAATCGATCCGTTTTCCATGATAGGCAAAGTTATAGCCCAATGCCATGCCTGGTTTGTCCGGAAAGCCTGCTATTTTCGCTGCGAAGAAATCCATGCCCACCCCTGCATTTACCGCTACTAATACTTTGGGGGTATTGAACAACTGCACTTCGTTATTGAAAAGATAAGACTGGCGCCGCTGTATATGGTCTACATCTCCTGCAATTCCCTGCAGCACGGTGACTTTTCCTACCGGATACTTGGCGGTCATCGTAATGTTATCATTGGTAAACCAGGTGAGTGCATTACTATGTTTGGTGCCGCTGATCGTAAATTCTGTATTGGGTTTAGGCCGATAGGTGATTTTACCGCCATTACCATATGTAAAAAAGTACCTGATGTCGCTCATGTGTCCTGCATAAAGATCCCAGCGTTTTGTCTGGTAATTGAACCCCATCACGTTTTGTTCGAGGTTATTACCCAGGCCATATTGTTTGGTGCGGTAAAAAAAGGAAAGCTTGTTGTCACCAATGGGGATCTCACCGTGCATACCACCATAGTAACTAACCTGCTTTCCCCATATCATGACGCCTGTTTCTAACCAGAGCGGGAAGGTAATATAGGGTGACTCTTTTTCCCTTCGTTCATGCTGCACCCGCTCGAGCGTAGCGTAGTTCATATAACTTACGCCCAGGGTATCTTCCACGTTTATTTGCAACTTCTCCGTTTTCAGCATATTCATCGCCTTATCCTTCAAATGATAGGAAAAGGAGTACACCGTATCTGTGCCAGGCTTTAACCAAAATTTCTCGGTACTGTTAATATCCAGATTACGGCTTCTGATATTGGCCAGGTAAGCTCCGGGAACAGTGCCGGTATTCCTAACCCGGAGCATAACTGTAAAGTCTTTCTCCTGACCTTTTAATTGGATAACACTTGTAAGGGGGGTAACTAAAAACTCACAGATCGGTTCCGCTTTTATATAAAATCGATATGCTTTTGCATCGATCTGCACTTGTACAGGCTTCCAGAGCGCCGGCGCATTCTGTTGCCGCATCAATATCACAGACACTACCTCTGACTGGTCTGGATCCAGCACCTTTGACAAAGACTTCGCAGGGGCCATCAACCGCCAGCCGTCCGGGACCGTCACCGATAACTGAAAGGACTGTGCCTGATGATACTTATTAGTAATCCGAATATTATTATACAGAAAGCGGCTATCTTTATTGGCAGCCAGCGAATCCTTTAACGTTACAACAAAACCGGCAACTCCCTGCCCGGAAACATCCGGGATGTAGATAGTGCAACAGAGATGCCACAAAATGCACAACATGGGGGGTAACGATAGTTTCATCTGGCTGACAGGGGGGTAAAAGGGGTACATCCAACTTATTCTCTCTCGGGGAACATCCAACTTATTGAGGTAACATCCAGGTTAAAGAGGTAACATCCAACTGTTTGAGGTAACATCCAACGTAAAAACATCTAACATAAACATCTAACGAGCACTCAACCAACATCCAACAAACTATTCAGCTTCGAGCTTTGGGCAAGTAAGCCTTCTCTCTCGAAAAGGCTTACTTGAGCGTCCAATCCTTGATATTATAACTGTGTTGCAGTCAAAATAACACCGAGGCCATAAGTACCTGCAGCGAAATCCCATCCTGGATCTGCTTTGAATTTCACAGAGAATGGTTTGTTGACACCATGTACACCATTGTTGATCAATGGAGCGGCAGCAACTGTCAGCGGGTTCCAGGCCATTGGAGTAGCATTAGTACCACCGGTACCATTGCTGTGCAGATTGTATTTCAGTATAGAGCAAGGCATAATTGTGTTACCAGTGCCGCTACCTACATACAAAAAGTTAGGGGAAGCAGATTTGATAGTTACGTTAAAGTTTCTGTTGGAGCTAACATAAAAATTAGCAGATTTGTGACCGAAGAAGTCTTCAAGCTCTTCACCGCAGTTATAATCTTCTTTGCTATCGAATTTTGCACACATAACATCCAACGGAGGGCAAATTTCAATTACATTGCATAATTCAAGGCTAACGAGCACTGCAGAGTAATCAGTAGAAACGCCACAGCATTGGGGAGCCGGGGTTTGATAAGAAGAGTTGGGAGAAACAGGAGCAGATCCTGATTGCGCGTAACCTGCTAAGGCAGCAATTGCAAAAGCTGCAGACAATAATAGCTTTTTCATTTTTTTTGGGTTTAAAAGTTTTGAGAAAACAGCAACCTGAATGATGAAATGCGCATTCTTTAATCAAGGTTTGTGACACAATATTAGAGCTATTTAATTTCCATATTGATGACCACCATCATCATTTTAAAATTTCTTTAACAACTCGATGGCATACTCGATCTCAGGCAGCTGAAACCCGCTACCAGACAACAAAAAAGTCATAAAAAAAATATTCCCGTTAACTAGCCGTTAACGGGAATACACACTCGCAACCGATTGTTTCATATATCTTCCTTCAATTCATCCTTTATCTTTTTTATCTCCTTCTGATACTTTCCATAGTATATCTTTAACCATACTTCTGTAGCTATTACCGACAATACCATGAACACCACAAAAATCGCCGCTATCTTAAACACCATCCATACACCGACTGGCGTGCCCGCTGCATGCATAAACCCCGGCTTCATCAACATATACATGATCACAAAACCAAACGCCAGCATCATCAACGCATAAGTAAGTAACCGGTACATTTCCATATGCAGTTGTATATCATAATACACTTCATACAAATGCTCTTTGGCAGATAATACAGATGATCCCAATCGCCGGTAGAACCGGTAAAAACGATAGGCGTAATATCCGCAGATGGCCAGCATAACACCATACAAACAATAATAAATCACGGACATTATCTCTGTAGGCATACTTCGTCCATACAAACCAATCACGATAAGGGCAATCAGCTGCCCCCACGCTTCATGCCTCATGTTCTTCCGGATCTTGTCTACCGGATGATGAGCGGCCTTTATCTTTTCAACGTTGTCAGGGACTACCATACCCCTCCCTCCATCATCCGCATTCCACAGTGATTGTATATCATCAAAATTCATATCCTTGTAGTTTAATCAGTTCTTTTAATTTTGTTTTGGCCCGGTTGAGCTTTACGCGGGCGTTGCCTTCCGAAATACCCAGGTTGTCTGCTATCTCGCGGTGAGAATAATTTTCCAGGTGATAAAATACCAATGCTTTTTCCAGCCTCTCCAGCTGCTGTACCGCCTTGTAAAAATGATACAGCTGCAATTCCTTTTCCGATGTCCGATGCTCCTCGTCTGCCAGATGCTCCGGCATAGTATCAGATGTCTCCAACTGCCGCCGCTCCTTCTTAAAGAAAACAATCGCCGTATTCAGCGATACCCGGTACATCCAGGTGGAAAAACGGCTCTGCTCCTGAAAAGAATCGTAAGACTTCCACAATTGATAAACAATTTCCTGGAACAGGTCCTGTTGATCATCAGCAGTATCCATATACATCTTACAGATCTTGTGAATGATCCCCTTGTTGCTTTCTATATGTGCCAGAAATGCCTGTTCCTTATTTTTCAAGATGGATAGCTTTAGTACATTTTCCTGATTAGTATCCGGACCGGTCCTTTCGTTACAACTTTTTCAAAAAAAATTTAAAGAAACTCATTTTCAAAGAATTATCCATATGTCCCCCCGGATTAAACATTATCTTCGGTCAGAATTTTTACCGTCGTCAACATGAAATACCTGCTGTTCGTATTGTTATTTGTTAGCCATATTACCGCCAACGCCCAACAGTTACCACTTTCCACCGTTACCAGTATGGCCCGAAAGCTCGGGCAGCTACAGCTTTTGACGCCTGCCGGCCAGGAAGAGCTGATCCGGTTTGCCGGTGGTCAACCACTCCAACTGTATCAGGGACTCGATAAAACTCACCTGCCCACCCAGGCCATCTTTGTAGCGGAAGCCGACTTCCTGGACATCATCCCCGGACAAACCCGGATAACCATGACCACACTGGATTCCCTCGCGGCGATCCGTAAGTACCCCTGGTCAGGGCATGACAACCAGTTTGCCGAAGCCCGTTTCCTCGACGGTCAGTTTCCCACCCGCCACGACCTTTTCGACTTTCTGCATCACTCGGCCGATTACTGCCGGTTTAATTACGACAGCAACGATTCCCTCTCCATCCGCATCCATAGCTGGTTTGGCCCTGCTATAGCGCCCTTCTTCGCTGACAGCACCCTCGAATTTGCTGTCAATGATCAAACAGATACGCCAGCTGCCCAGCAGGAAAGGGTGACCACATATGCCCCTTACCTGTGTTGGGTCAACCTTTTCCGCCAGGCAGGTTTCCTCCCTGAAACAGATTCGGTGATCAACGCTTATTATCACAACGGGAAAAATATCTATGGCTCCGTCAGCCATACGAATGCCCTGCAGGAACTGGGAAAATATATCACTTACCTCGATAAATACCCCTATCTGAAACAACAGCAGCTATTGCGCCTCGATAGCCTGCAACAAACAGGACTGACAGACGAAGCCGGGAAACAACAGATCATCGCCCGCTACCGGCCATATACCCTGCTGTCTTCCGATGATATTCTTTCTGCCTGTAAGTCCGCCGTACCGCTTTATACCGCCACAGACATACATCCGTATGACCTGGTACCGGTGAACAACTACGGAGAAATACCCGTAGCCTCTATCAAGGCTGTATATCAGCGGGTAACGGACAAAATATCACAAAGGATTTTCCCCTTAACGGCAACGGATATACGGGTACAGAAAGCCGCTCCCAATGCCGATGGCCTGTATCCTTACCAGGAACAACTGGCGCTCAGCCGGTCAGCCAAAATACTGTCAGCCACCCTGCAGCTCAATGGGCAACTGTACAAGGAAACGATCGATGAAAAAGAGTTTGAATCATGGGTACGGCCGGAGAACCTGCAATTCCTCAATCACTATCTGGAAGACCAACACGACCAGCGGCGTTTCTATTTTATACAACCCAACCGCTTTACCCGCTACGAGCCGCTACAGCCCGATACGGTCTTTCTCACACTGCTCACCGAAGCACAGGCGGAGCTGTTACAGTCACCCTACCTCTTTGACCGCATAGAAGGTTGTTACAACGGCAGCCCCGGCGATTATGATTATGCTGTATATCCCTATCAGTATTTTGATACCGGTACACGCCTGAATAAACAGCAGATCGATTCCTTCGTGACCCTAGGCAGAAAACAGCTGCTATTCCCACAGCAGGACACGGCTCTGTTGCAGGCTGCCATCCGGGAACAAAATCCTACCGGCTACCAGGATGCCCTGTCCTTCTCCCCTGCCTGTTTTAGCAGCGCAGCCGATCTGCAAAGCCTTGCCAGTCACACGCAGGAAGCATTACAGCGGCTCCATGCCCACCGTTTTCTTTTTTCCGCCACCCGCCAGCCTGAAAATGTTGATGCCCTGAAGGTCATCAATGATGCCTTAGGCAAACAGGGATTGCCTTTCCGTCTTTACCTGCTGGGAGGCGACGGAGAATCGTATACGGATCAACGTTATATATTACTGAAACCTGCCGCGGCTGCGGCATTGAAAACATTTTCGCCCGGCATCTTCGCCGGAGCGGGTAGTGGCCGTTAACCGGCCACTACCTCCTTCCGGGGTTGTATAAGGTGATTGATACCGTTGTTGATCATTTTTTCCAGCAGCACATAGCCGCCGTTGGGTTGTTCGTGAGCAAACAGCCGTTCCGCTTTGGTGATCGGTGATGCCCAGTAGAGGTTAACAGGATCATTGTAGATCACGGGCATTTCGATAGCGGGACCGGTGTACAGCGCCGCAGACAGCACCATGCTTTCGTAAGGGGCCGGCAGTTCGCTGAAACTGATGGTATGACCTTCTCCGAGCCAGGTGATCTGCTTCCAGGGGCGGTCTGCCAGACCGGACACCATGCCGGCGAAGCTCATGATCGTTTTCTCATCGAAGTCTTTTTTGCTAACAGCCAGCGCCAGCTCCATGCGACGGAACCCGGGCGCCTTTTCGTTGTACAGGATTTCCACCCACGGCATCGGCCGGATGCTTACACCCAGCGTCACGAAATACACCACGTCATCTTTCTCAAAACGGGCCATGCCTATAGGAGGCCATTGACCGCCGTCTATGGCGTAATATTTTACGGTCGGGCCGAGTACCGCTTCGTAGGCATCGAGGTACTGCTGTTGCAGGATACTCCATGTCTGGCTGGTTTCATCGGACCAGTCGTCCCAGAAAGCAGTGGCTTCCGCCACTTTTTTATGCAGCTGATTGGTATCAGGGGTTCCCAGCGGGAACATGAGACTGTCCTCACCGCCGCTGGTGCAGTCGGCCGCATAGCCCACACTACGTTCCTGTGTATACAGCGTCCAGCCGGGGATGACGGCCATCAGTTCACCGTCGTAGATCAGGGAGGCGCCATCACCTTCCTCCATCCATACGATGCGGATCAATTCAGGGTCTAACGGAGCTTTACCTTCCGGGTGACTACAATAACGGGCTTCCAACATGGGAGCCAGCCCTTCTTCCATCGCCTTCACATCTTTTTTCTCCGGTGCGGGCTTCAGGTTGCGCAACCAGCAGGGACGCGGAGAATATTTGTTGGTCATCAGCTCAGAGGGATACAGGTAAAAATAAGCTACTCTGTCATCCTGCTCTACCACCGCATACATGGTATTGCGGCTGTTAGTTTCTTCTATCAGCATAACCGGATCTGACATAACATCATTTTTTATAGTAATACAGAATTCTCCAAAAATAATGTATTCATCGCTAGTACTAGTAATCCAGATCAAAATCAATTATTTTGTTTAACATAAATCATCAACCATGAAGTTTTCCACGTTTCTGCTGACAGCGCTGCTGCTGGGCTATTTCCAGCTGATGGCCAAAGAAAGGCAATGCTACCAGATAAAGATCTACCATTTGAAAACAGCTGCCCAGGAAGCCAGAGTAGACAGTTTTCTGCAAACGGCTTACCTGCCGGCCCTGCATCGTGCAGGTATCAGCACCGTGGGCGTTTTTAAACCTGTGGCAGTAGATACCGCGGATATACGCATTTATGTGCTGGTACCTTTCCGGAATATGGACCAGCTGTTACAGCTGGACAGGAAGCTATCTGCTGACAAGGCTTTCCGGGAATCCGGCCGGTCTTATCTGGAAGCTGCCTGGAACGATATTCCCTATAACCGGCTGGAATCTATCCTGCTGCAGGCATTCCCCGATGCGCCTGTAATGACCATGCCTGCGCTGTCTGCCCCCAAAACCGAACGGATATACGAATTGCGCAGCTATGAAAGCCCTACCGAACAGTATCATGTCAACAAAGTGCAGATGTTCAACGACGGTGATGAGATCGGCATCTTCCGGAAGCTGGGCTTCAACGCGGTATTTTACGGTTCCGTGCTTTCCGGCAGCCGTATGCCCAACCTCATGTATATGACCACGTTCAACAACAAAGCCGACCGTGACGCTCACTGGAAATCATTTTCCGCTGATCCTGACTGGAAAAAATTACAGGCCATGCCGGTTTATGCACATAACGTGTCCAAATCAGAAATCACATTTTTACGTCCCACAGATTACTCTGATATATAAAGATGTTCATCGTTTTTTGTCTTTCTAAAAAATAAATAAAATATTTTCAACGCGTTTGTTATCGTATAGACAACACCGAAAGACAAGCCGCAAACGCTTTACCCGTAAGGCAAAGCGCCGATAGTCAATTTTCTTTTTTTTTATTGACATCAACATTTCCTGAGCGTTAACAACGAAAAAATTTTGTGTTAAATTTTGTAGTTTGATTTTATTGCCTACATTTGCATCCTCATTGCGAGGTAGAGCAGAGGTAGCTCGTCGGGCTCATAACCCGAAGGTCAGTGGTTCGAATCCGCTCCTCGCTACAAAGAAAATCCCGGGTAACGCCCGGGATTTTTATTTTTGGTGACCCAATCGTCTTTCTCCTCAACATACCTTCCGGTATCAGAAATAAATAGTATTATTATATTGTAAAATATATCAACGGAGATATCCTTATCACCATAACGTTCATCCTTTTTATTAACAACAATTAATCCATGAAACAAAAACCATCAATGGCATTTATCGCCACATCCTGGGTAGCTTTGCTCGCCGGTGTTGTGGGATACCTTATCGGGCTGTGGAACGCCAACATGCAACTGAATGAAAAAGGTTATTATTTCACCGTATTGATGTATGCGCTTTTTGCGGCGGTGTCAGTACAGAAATGCGTACGTGACAGGCTGGAAAACATTCCCGTAACCGATATGTATTACGGTATCAGCTGGGTATCCATGCTGATAGCCATACTGCTGCTGATCGTCGGTTTGTGGAATGCCACGCTCCTCCCCAGCGAAAAAGGATTCTATGCTTTCGCTTTCCTGCTGAGTATTTTCGGTGCTATTGCGGTACAGAAAAATACCCGTGACAGCCAGGCTGCTGCGAAAGAGGCCATCAGAAACAACGATCTGCAATAGACGTATCAAACAAGCTGAAATAAGAAAAGCAAAGAACAATGCGTTCTTTGCTTTTCTGTTTATAGTAGATAGATAGTAACCATTACAACGCATACGCGTTCACATTCCCCGAAAAGTCTGCCACATACAACATTCCATTGTACACCGCCATATCGGCGAATACGGGCGCTCCTGCTGCAATACGTCGCAGCATCTTCCCGGAAGCGAGGTCCAATACATATACAAATCCATCGGAAGCTCCTACCAGCAGGCGATTACCGGCCAGCAGCGGCGTAGATTCTATGGTAGCGGAAGAGGGCGAAGTATAGGGAGCGGTGTAGAACAGCGCTTCACCCGGTGTAAACTGCCAAACCAGTGCTTTGGTATTTTTATCAAAGGCCATCATTCCGCCGGAAGCGGTACAGGTAATGATATACTGTGATGTTACCAGCGGCGCCGTCATGGTTTTCAGTTCCGCCGTCACCGGGATACTGTCGATAGTCTTTCCGGTAGCGGGTTCCAGCACATGCAATTTATTGATGCCATGTACATACAGCTTGTCATCGAAGAAGGCAGGTGTACCACTGCGGAAACGAAGGCCCTCATCGCTGCGTTTCCATTGTACACGACCGGTGGCCGCATCATGCGCATACAGGTGGTCCCAGTTGGAGCCGGTGATCAGCTGACCATTGCGCAGGGCCATGGAGGCGGGTGTACCTTCGCCGCCGGTCCAGTCGCGGTTGGTCCATTTCACCTGACCGCTGCGAATATCCAATGCCTGTAGGTTGTTGCCGGCACCGGTGTAATAAACGCCGTCCTGCGCCACCCCACCGGAATTATAACCAGGCAGGGATTGCTGATTGCCCTGGTGCTTCCAGCGTAATTTCCCGGTAGCCGCTTCCAACGCGTAGGTAACGCCTTCTGCGTCAGTAGCCAGCACTATTCCCCCGCTGTAGCTTATACTGTGTTTGATGGAGTTACCAGTAGGGAATTGCCACAACAGGCGACCGGTATTGGCATCCAGCGCAGTGATATGACAATGATGATTGCCTTCGTCGTCGATAGTGCCCACAAATATTTTGCCTTCGGCACATATGGGAGATGACTTCCAGATGTTACCACCGATGTTGGCTGTCCATTTCAAAGGCAGCGTTCCTGCAGCTGAAAGACGGGTAACGCCCGTGCGTTGGGCATTCTGCAATGCTTCCGGCCATTCGGCGGTTTTAGCGGTTGGAAGCGCTGTTTGGGTCAACCGGAAAGTATCGCGGGTAAAGAGGATACGGCCGGTGCCGAGGGTGGCTTCTACCGTTGCCGTATATACGTCATTTTTCACGACAGCCGGTACAGCGGCAGTAGCACGCCAGTTCCAGTCTGTGTACTGTTGCAGTGGCAACTCTTTCAACAGGTTCCCTTTTTTGTCGAACATGCGGAAACGCACCGTTTTCACTGGTGATGCGGTATGATAGGCGTTTACGCTGACCACCATCTTATCCTGATCAAAAGCGGTGCCGTTGATCGTTGGAGATACCAGGGTGAGTTGGTTTTCCACATAGGTATAACGGCGCTGCACCAACGAAATACCGTTTTTATCGATATCCACCACATCGAAATTGGAGGCGGCGTTATCAATACCGCCATCGGGCGGAGGTGCGGCGCAGAGCGACCGGATACCAGTATTGCCGTGTATACGGGCAAAATTGATATGCCAGTGGCCATAGATCCAGGCTTTCAGGTTATGCTCATTCAGGTTGATGCTGTCATTGCCGGTCCGCAGGGTAAACAGCGTGTCATAGGTCAGCAGGTCGTGATTGAAAACGATCACCGGTTTGGCAGGATCAGTATTGGCGAGGTCATTCTTCAACCACTTCACCACATCTTCCAGTGTGTAGGAAGGCTGGTAATCGCCATAACGCATAGGTGTTACAATAAAGTGCGCCGGACCAGCTTCAAAGGAATAAAACACCGGGCCGAAGAGAGATTCATACAAGGCTTCACCATAAGCGCCTTTCACCAGGTCGTGGTTACCGATGCAATAATATACCGGCAGGCCCATGGCGCGGCTATTGACATGCTGCGCATGAAAAGCCATGCCTTTCTCGTAACAGATGTCGCCGGTATGAATCATGAAGTCTACCCCTTCGTTGCGGGCATATTCTTTGGCTTCGGTCATCCAGTTGTTGAACTGCGTTGTTTCCGTATCGGCCAGCCTTACAAATTTGGCTTTACCGGTAGCAGCCTTGCTGCGGGCTTGCAGCCCGAAGTCATAGGCAGTACGGCTGCTGTCTGTATGAATATAAAACGCCTGGGTTGTTTGATAACCGGCGGGCGTGGTGATAAACACGAAACGTGCGCGGACATGCCCTGGCAGCTGAAAGCGGCCATCTTTGCCGGTAATGGTCACAGAGAGGCCGTCAGACACGCGTACACCAGGCATGCCGGTTTCGGCAGCATCCTGTTTGCCGTTGGCATTGCCATCGAGAAACACGGTCCCCGTAAAACGTTGTGCCATGGCTGTATGCAGGGTGCAGCAGGATAGGAAAGCAAACAAAATCTTTTTCATCGTCAATGTTTATATAAAAAAATACGAATTACAGATGGCGAACCGCGGATACCTGTCAATATGAAACAATAAGGCTTGACAGGCGTTTCCGCAAAATTCGCTATCTGTAATTCGTTTTTTACGGTCTGTTATTACCAGCCCATGATCTGCTGCAACTTGCTGTTCAGTACCAGCTGCTGTTTAGGGATCGGGCGATAATAAAACTTAGGTTCTGTAAAGGTACGTCCGGCGCGGTCTGCGGCAAAAAGGATATGACCACTATTGCCATTCTCCAGGTAGAAGTTATTCAGACCACCGTTTTTATCTGTCAGATAAAAACGGCTCAGGCGCGCTCTTACATCAGCAGGCAGGCCCGCGATGGAAGAAGTATCAGTTGTATTAGGCAGGATAGCGATATCGGCCACACCATCTCCGGTCATATCGATACCACCCATTCCGGCAACGTACATACCTGCCGGCGCTTCTTTGAGGCGGGTACCGGCAGCCCAGCGGTTGATATCATTCAACCGCTGACCTTCGCAAGCCATTTCCACTCTCCGCTCACGGCGGATTTCGAGGATAACGCCTTTGTTGGCGCTGGTCACGTTATACTGATTGCTCATTACCTGATCAGGGTTACCATTGGCGGCCACCAGGCTCAGGTCAGGCATCTGCACACGGCGGCGCAGCAGGTTCACAGAGTTGTCCAGGTCTGCCTGTGACAGGTCCAGCAACTCAGCTTTTGCTTCGGCATAGTTCAACAGTACTTCCGCATAACGGTATACTGGCAGCGCGGTGTAATTGGCATCCCATCCCTGGCGTTGTTTAGGATCGCGGGGATAGAATTTCAGCTGATCATATCCACCGAGGTTAGGTTTGGCGATATATGGGTTGTTGTCCTGTGTGGTGCTGAATCCAGGATACGCCACTGTTTCCGCCAAACGGGGGTCACGGTTTTTAAAGGTAGTGGTATAGTCCATTTTATCATAACCCGGCTGAGAAGTGAACGGCGTACCGTCTTTCATCAGGTAGCTGTATACCAGGCTTTGGCTGAGTGACCATGTCCAGCCCAATACGCTGTGGGTATTATTGCCTTTACCGAGGCTCTGTGGATAATCACGCCATTGGATGGCTTCTTTGTTTCCTGCCAGTGTAATACTAACAAACATAGCACGGTAATCAGCGCCGCCTTTACCGGTATTGTAGATATCATAACGGGCGCTGGCCATGATCTGCTCGGAAGCCCATACCGCTTTTTTCAACCATACATCCGCGGTAGCCTGCAATTTCAGTTCAGGATGATAACGACGGAAAGTACCTTCGAACAGGCAGTAGCGGGACATCAGCGCCAGTGCAGCGTATTTGTTCACCAGCGTACCATTGTCTTTAGTATCTGCTTTGATATTATCCACCGCAAACTGCAAGTCGGCCAGTACAGAATCGGCTACGTTGGCACGGGGGTCGCTCCCTTTGTACATACCAGGATCGATATCGTTCATCACATGGCCGTAAAAAGGCACATCGGAATAACGGGCGATCATGCCTGCATAAAAGCGGGCACGGAAATAACGCGCCACCCCGGTATAGTGCTTAATCTCTACCGCATCGCCCTGTGTTTTGTACACATTGTCCAGCAGATAGTTGATATTACGCAGCTGGTTCCAGGTATCCCAGCCACCTACTGTGGTTGCGTCCAGCGTACCGTGTATCAGTTTATCGATCTCGCTGCCGGTATTGCCGGAAACGTTATCTGAGTTGTTATCTTCATAAGGAGCAGACAGGTTATCGTCATACAAACCATTCACGTAAGTCTGCAGGTCACCCGGTGTTTTAAAGTAGGCATCCGGCGTAATCTCCGTCTGTGGCATCCTTTGCAGGAAATCCTTACTACAGGAAACCGCCGCACAACCCAATATGATGAATGGTATAATAAGCCTCTTGTTTTTCATGTTGCACTTTTTTGCTTTAATTAAAAGTTCAGGTTCAATCCGCACGAATAAGTTTTCTGATAAGGATATACCGACCCATCCAGGCCTTCCGGATCAATGTTGGCTTTCAGGTGGGAGATGGTGAAGATGTTTTCTGCCGCTACGTAGATGCGTAACCGGTTGATCTTCGCTCTCTCGGTGAGTGATTTCGGCAGGGTGTAACCCAGCGTCACGTTCTTCAGACGAGTGTAAGCTGCGTTCTGCAGGTATCTTGTCTGAGGTGCACCCAGCTCGGTAGCATCTTCTGCGATATAGGATTTCAGGCGAGGGAAATAACCATTGGGTGTTTCCGGTGTCCATCTGTCCATGTTATGCACCTGTACGTTAGTCCACGGTTGTGCGTAGACGCCCCAGAAATAGTGGTTGCCCGCACCAGGGTACCAGTCTCTTTTACCGATGCCCTGTATCAGCGCACGGATATCGAAACCTTTATAGGAAGCCGTCAGGTCAATGCTGTATGGCAAACGGGGAGCGCTGTTACCGATGATCCTGCGGTCACCCGGGTTGGAAACGGTATTGTCGCCATAGTCGATCACGCCGTCGCCATTGAGGTCTTTGAACTTCAGGTCACCTACGTAAAACAGGTACTGCTGGTCATCAGAACCTACTTTAGCCTGATTAGGGTGCGACTTCAGCTCTTCTGCGTTCTGGAAGAAACCTTCTGTTTCGAGGCCCCAGATATCGCCGATTTCCTGTCCGTTATAATAGTTTCTCTTTTTAATGTCGCCGTTGTCGTAGTTGGCGAGGGTACCGGTAGGGTTAGTGTAACGGGTAATGAAAGACCGGCTGTCAGCCACGAGGAGTTTCACACCATAGCTGAAATCATCTTTACCAATTTTAAACTGATCTCTCCAGAACAGGGTCATCTCCCATCCTCTTGTTTTCAGGTCAGCAGAGTTGGTTTTTGGAGGGGTTGCACCAAAAACAGCAGGCAATTCCTGGCTTTTAGCGAACATACCGTTGGTAAAGCGGGTATAACGGTCATAGCTAAACGTTAATTTTTCTTTCAGCAGGGTGATGTCGATACCACCATTGAGGGTCTTAACCGTCTGCCAGCTGTAGGTAGCGGTAACAGGTGACGGAGAAAACACACCGATAGGAATTTGTCCGTTCAGTACGGAGTTGATGTTATTGGTTGACATTGTCTCCATATAACCGTAGGCATCCCACTGCTGATCACCGAGTGAGCCGTAAGAACCACGGAGTTTCAGCATGTCGATACCCAGACGGTCTTTAATGCCACGGAAGAAATTTTCTTTAGACACTACCCACGCGAGTGAACCGGAAGGGAAAAAGCCCCAGCGGTGGTCGGTACGGAAGCGGGAAGAACCGTCGTTACGACCATTTACTTCCACAATGTATTTATCGTCGAAGATATAATTCAGGCGATAGTAGATACCTCTTACAGCCCAATCTTCAATCTGCTGTTTTTGGGTGATATTACCGGTAGCCAGCTGTGAAGTAGGATATTGAGAGCTGATCAGGTCTAGTTTTTTAACCTGGAACTGGTTGTAGTAATGATATTCCTGGTTAAAACCAGCCAGCGCGCCCACATAGTGCTTTTTGTTGAAGGTCTTGTGGAAGTCGGTATAAATGTTATAAACATTATACTTCACATCCGTGCTG
Source organism: Chitinophaga fulva (assembly GCF_012927205.1). GTDB lineage: Bacteria > Bacteroidota > Bacteroidia > Chitinophagales > Chitinophagaceae > Chitinophaga > Chitinophaga fulva. Next base: position 195,680 of record NZ_JABBGC010000004.1, on the reverse strand, counting down.
AGATTGGAGGCAGATGATTTGTTACCGTTGGTGTAGGCGAACGGCTGATCAGGACCGGTGCGGTAAGCTACCGGCAGCACATAGGTATTACCGGTCTGGTTGCCTCTGCGGAAAGTTGCATCACCTTTCAGGGTCCACATATCTTTGATGATGCCCACTTCCGCATTGAGCGTGGTCATAAAGTCGCCCCAGGTGTCATTGGAACGGCCACCGCTTTGCAGGTTACCCAGCAGGGCTGCACCGTCGGAAGTCCAGGTACCGTCCGGGTTACGGGGCACGCTGAGAGCGGGCGTACGGTTGGAATTGTGGAAAAACAGGTAATCCATGGTGCTGGACGGCTGTGCGTACGTCGTGTTGCTGTACATGGTGTTGCTACCTATTTTGATGCGGTCATTAAAAGTATAGGAGGCTTTGGCGCGCAGGTTATAGCGGTTGTATTTGTCCGGGTTGTAGCGCAGCATACCATCCTGTGAATAATAATCAGCAGAGAAATAGTAGTTCAGTTTCTCATCACCGCGGGAGATGCTGACGTTGGCATTATAGGCCGGAGCAGATTTCTGGTATACCTCATGCAGCCAGTCGGTAGTACCGTAGTAGCTCCACTTGTTTTTATCGGTCGGGTTGACAATAACGTTAGGCAGGGATGGATCGTCTTTCAGTCTCTGTGCATAAGCCCTTTCAGCAGCGGGATACAGGTCGTACAGCGGCGTAGCGGCATCGTGTTTGTATTCCATGGTAGTCAGCGGATCGGTCACAATTTTAGGCACCAGTCCGAGGGTACGCACGGCATAGTTGGTATTGGCATTTACGATAAGGCGGCCGTCTTTACCGGATTTGGTAGTGATGAGCACTACACCGAAAGCGGCACGGGCGCCATAGATAGCGGCGGAAGCGGCGTCTTTCAGGACGGTCACGCTTTCCACGTCGGCAGGGTTCAGGCGGGACACTTCTTCATTGGTGAAAGGAATGTTGTCTACGAGAATGAACGGATCACCACCGTTGATGGAGGTCATACCGCGGATATTGAACTTGGAAGCGGATGACACACGGCCGTTGTCGTTGGTGATATTCAGGTTAGGCAACAGGCCTTGTAAACCGTTGTTGATATTGGCGATGGGACGGCTCTCCAGTTCCTTGCCGGAAATGGCGTCTACCGCGCCGCTGAGGTTGATTCTTTTTTGTTTGCCGTAACCTACCACCACCACTTCATTCAGGCCGCTGGAATTGGCTTTCAGGGAGATATTAAAGGTGGCAGCCTCTTTAACAGTCATCTGTTTGGGCTCGTAGCCTACATAGGAGAATTCGATAATGGCATTTTCGGGGACTTCCATCTTAAACCGGCCGTCGACATCGGTTTTAGCACCAGTGGTGGTGCCTTTTACCAGCACGGTCACCCCGATCAACGGATTGCCGGCTTCGTCGGTGATGCGTCCTTTGATGGGAACGTTCTGTACCGTTTCACCGGCTTCCAGGATCACGATCAGATTATCTTTCATGATCTTGTATCCCAGGGAGGTGCCTGCCAGCGCCTTGTCCAGGATGTCCCGCACGGGAGCATCTTTCATGGCAATAGAGATCTTCCGGTCAGGGATGCTGGCATTTTTATACACGAAAGTGTAGTCGCTTTTCTGCCCGATCACGTTCAGGAGCTTTCCAATGTTAATATTGTTATAATTAACAGTGAGCCGCTCCTGGGAAAAACCATGTGCGCTAAGCTGTAAAAACCCTGCACAGAGCAATACGGAGGTTAGTTTCATACGCATTAACAGTTTCCTCATATTCCGCCGGGGAATATCAGAAGGCCACCAAAAGCTTTTTTTCATAAATTTGTTTCGTTAGGTTAAATAATTAGCCATTACCGGATTCTCTCGAATCGGTTTAGATTGTTTAGCCAGCATTGTAAAAGGGGAATGTTGCCGCATTTCCCTTTTTGCTGTCCGCAAAAAAAATTTTTATTGAATAGTTATGCCATAGTTGTCTGCCGCACCCGGCATTTTATTCCCTGATACGTTTTTACCATATATAGATGACATTTTCTTTTGTATTCACTTCGTAGTGAAAACCGGACATCAGTTGCAGTGCCTGCAACACATCCTCAATGCCCTGCTTACGGAAAGCACCCGTAAATACTTCGTGTTTGTAACGGTCATTTTTAAACCGCAGTGTTACGTTGTACCATCGCTCCAGATCGTGCGACAGCTGTTCAAATGTTACATTGTCAAAGTCGAACCGGTCATTGATCCAGGCGGTGGTTGGTTTTTCCTCGTCCGGACTGGTTACCGTGCCGGCAGTGACATTCTTTACCGGTGTAATGCTAAAGTTGGCTTTTTTACTGTCCTGTACCGGTTGGTCTTTATGATTGGCGATGACCAGTTTCTGGTCTGGCTGCAGCTGCACCACTTTCTGGCCGCTGCTGCCCTGAGGAAAACTCACCTCCACCTTGCCGCTGAGCAGCGTGGTTTCTACAGTGGCATCCTCCGTATAGGCTTTTACGTTAAATACGGTCCCTAATACGCGGATATTGACAGGCCCTGTCCGGATAATAAACGGATGTGCCGGATCATGTTTTACATCGAAATAGGCTTCTCCGGTAAGCCCTACTTCCCTTTCCCCATTGAGGAAACGGGTAGCATCATATTGCAGGCGGCTACAGGCATTGAGTACTACGGTGGTACCATCAGGCAGTACCACACTGGTTTTGGAGCCGGTTTTGGTAACTACCTCATTACGAAAAGCCTGCCTGTCGGGCGATGCAGGCCACAATGCCCACACGCTCAGCAACACCGCCACCATAGCGGCCATACCAGCGATCATTTTCCACGGGGCCATCCTCCTGACAACAGGCGTGTCCTGTGATTGCTGTAGGAACAGGTTCATGCGGTCCAGTCCTTCGCTGGCCAACCGGCTCTCTTCTTCCGGCGTGAATCCGTTGGCCGGGTTCACCGCATGTATATCTTCCACAATGGTAAAGGCATATTGTAATTCCGGAAACTGCATCAGCAATATCTCCAGTTCTTTCAATTCCTCCATGGTGGCCTCGCCGGATATCTTCCTGGCCATCAAAGTATTTATCCGGTTACGCTCGATCATTTATTTTTAAATCCGTGTTTTCACAATAAGGTCGAAAAGAAAATCAAAAACCCCCAAAAGCGTTTTAACATTTTTTTGAGGTTACCCAGATAATTTTTTTAATAATATATTTGTAGGCTTTAACCTGTCCCTTATGGAAAACAAACTGTATAAGTACATCTTACTGCTGGAAGCATTACTGGTAACGGCTATTTTCGGTATCCCCCGGCTGGCGCAAAACTTTGGCAACGCAACGCTGGAAGCAGCAGGACTGCAGGTTGCTTCCCGCCATCAAATGCTTTCCCTCCCATTCGGATTGCTGTATGAGCTGGACGGATTGCCCAACATGATCTCCCATGACTATCAGCAGAGCACTGTAATAGATACATTTGTTTCTCCGATAGTATGGCTGCTGACCAGTTGTTTATGGGTTGGTGTCTTATACGGTGTTATCCGCCTGTTACGCAGGAAAACAGATATAGCCTCTCCTGGCGGGAGTTTCTGGAAAAAAGTTTTTCTGTCGAACCTGTTGATATCACTGGTGGCCTTTGCTTTTATTTTTATCCTTAGGACAAGTGACATCAGGTCTATTGCTAATTCGGACGTTGATATTTATACCGGGACTTGTTTATTCTGCTGGGCTGCCATGATCGGCGCATTCCTGCTGGGCGCCAGCTGGTTGCTGATAGAGAAGTTATGGCAGCGTAATCGTGTCATCAGCATTGCATTGAGCGGAGTGGTGCTCACCGGCATGCTGGCAGTGATTTTTATCGTTTATGACCTGGTACATTACAAACCCTATAGCATGTCTGATGAAGTGTCGCCTGAAGTGGCCCAGGCGGCGGCCGATCTCACGACATCTATTAATGAAGAAGTGGCAGCCGAGGCCATCGCCAGTACCGGGGATGCTCCTGCCGAAGCAGTAGCCAGCGCTGAGCCGGAAGAGTGGAAAGGGCCCGAGCCAGCGGGAGACAGCATCAGGGCAGCGCTTCAATTCATCTGCTATGATCAGCTGGAACTGGGTAAAAACAATCCGGCGCCGACGGACCTGATACTGAACTGGGGCATGGGTATCCGGACGCTTTTCGCACAAAAGGACCGGGCCACCATAGCTGACGCCGTGAAGATATTTAATACCACCTCCCTGGCGCCTGTCATCGAAATATTCGACTTCACAGGCCGCGACGGCCAGCGCCTGAAAGCATGTTTCGATCACTTCGGCCCCTATCTTCGCCAGGTACTACCCACGGTCGTATATCAGCGTTCACCGGCTGGTCGTTATATTGATAACCTCATCGCTACCTACGAATATCTGCAGGACATTCCTCACTATCGCGAGTCGCTTAAAACACTGTATGACAAAATGAACGTTCCGTTGGATGGCACTGAACCACAAGCGGAAGCATATATAAAAGATATCGCCTTTGCGGCAGGACTGGAGAAATATGACAACGCCATCGCCAAAGGTGACCGGCAGGGCAAACGCCTTGCGGTATGGCTCGTATCTTTCTGGGCACGTCGTTACCAGGAAGGAAACGCGGACGAAGTGCATTATATTCTTCGCCATATCGCCGACTTATATGGCGGCGCAGGATAATACGAGCTTATATACCATCACCTTCCGCCAAAAAAATACCATCGACAAAAAAAATTACCGGATAAATTATTTTGTTAACTTTAGCGTAATCTGCGTTATCTATTATTGCAACCAATATCAGTGGCTTAAAAAGGGATGGATCAGTGTATAATCAATGAACTATTCAAAAACATCACAGCGAACAATGACCAGACAGCCTTCAAAGCTTTCTACAATCATTTTTTCATAAAACTGCTGCGTTTTTCTTTCTCGCTCACCCGTTCCAAAGAGGTGGCGGAAGAAATTACGAACGATGTTTTTATGCATTGCTGGCAAAAAAGGCAATCGCTGACGGACATAAAAAATCCGCAGGTGTACCTCTTTGTGGTAGCTAAAAACAAAGCCATTGATCATATGCGCAAACAATCTGCCTCCCGGCAGGTAAGCATCGCAGAAGAAGATAAACTGGAAATTTCTTTTGAAAGCGATCCCGAACAACTGATGATCTCCGCGGAAATGATCCGCAAAATGGAGCACACCATCGAACAACTTCCCCCTAAATGCAAAATGGTGTACATCCTCGTAAAACAATACGGGCTGCGTTATAAAGAAGTAGCTACCGTACTCAATCTCTCCGTTAAAACAGTGGAAAACCAACTGGCCATTGCCATGAAAAGACTGACCACCGCTGTTAATTTCACCCTGGAAAAAATCTAGTCATTTTATCATTTGATTATTTTGATATTTAAAGACGAAGACCGAAGCGATTATCCGCTTCGGTCTTCGTCTTTATTAAATAACTAAATAATAAAATAACTAAATAACCAAATGATTAGTAGCCTTCGTTCTGTGGTTTCAGATTCGGGTTGTTCTTCATTTCAAATACCGGCAATGGGTACAGCAGGTGTTTCTTCGCCAATACCGCGCCGTTTGATTTGTTGACGTGGCCAATGAAATCGTCGAAACCATTCGTGTCTTCGTTGTATGCTTTGCGCAGGCGCAGCATATCAAACCAGATCACGCCTTCGTAGCACAGCTCATGCCAGCGTTCACGCCATACAGACTGTTCAAAGTCTCCCTGGCTGAGGCCCGCTTTTGCAGGCAGGTTCGCACGAAGACGGATAGCGTTCAAAGCCGTGTATGCATCTGCGTTAGGCGCCCCATCAGCACGGTTCTGTGCCTCAGCATATGTCAGCAGTACTTCCGCATAACGCATCAGCGTCAGGTTCAGATTGCTGATACCGGTACCAGGCCTGCCGGATGTACCATGGCAGGTCACATCAAAGAACTTGTAGATGTACGGAGCGCCCAGTTTGATGGTATCGCCGTTGCCTTTGAAGAAATAATAAGTGTAGAAAAACTGCTGTTGATCAGGGCGTTTATCTGTCGGCTCAAATTTCTTGTAGGAATTATAGAAAGACAGAGACGGCACATAGGTACCCTGACCGCTGCCTTTCGCGGAGATGTCTGGTTGTGCGTTGTTAGGCAGCATGGTGGTCTGCACCGGGTTTTCTTCTACACCGCTCAGGTATTGTACCTGGAACAGCAGCTCCAGTTTGTTGTTGGTACCAACGCTGTGCAGATCGTCGTAGCTGGTAAACAGGTCAATTTCAGAAGGATGTGCATTGGCATAGTCAATCACTTCTTTTGATTTATCAGCGGCCAGTTTATAATATGCCTGTCCTTTATTGAGCGGGAAACCGGCCATGGTCAGGTATACTTTGGCCAGCAGGGCTTTAATAGCCGCAGTGCTGGCACGACCGGTATTATCTTTCCAGGGAAGGCCGGCGGCTTCTGCTTTCTGCAGGTCATCCACGATGGCTTTGTACACCTCTTCAGTGCTGGTACGGCTGGGAGAAAAATCGGTCGATTGTGGTGTCTGTGACTTCAGGACCAAAGGCACATCACCCCACAGCCTTACTGCATAAAAATAAGACCAGGCACGCAGGAAGTAAGCTTCACCCAATACTTTTTTACGGGCCACTTCATCCATGGGATTGATTTTCGGAACATTGTCCAGTACCAGGTTGGCCTGGGCAATTTCGCGGTAAATCCCTTTCCACCAGTTACCGATCTGGAGGTTATCACCATCATACACCAGACCCAAGAGGTTGTTCAGGTCAGAGTTCTGGGCGGTTTTGGTGGTCACCGTGCCGGTAGCTGCATCCAGGAATGCGTAGTTGTTGGTGAAGATACCTGCACCTTCCCCTACGAAGCGCAGCCGGGAATAGGCAGCAAAGATGGCCGCATCAGCATGTTCAGGTAAAGTAAAGTAGCTGTCGGGGCTGAGGTTGGAAGGGTCCTTTTCTTCCAGGAACTTTTTACAACCGCTGCCCGCACCCATCAGCATAGCGCCGCAGAGCGCCAGCTGTATCGTTTTATGAATGATATTTCTCTTCATGATAAAGTCTTTTTGAATACTGAACAAATTAGAACGCCACGTTTAACCCCAGCTGATAAGTAGTGGGCTTGGGATAGTCGAAGAATGTCTGTCCTTGTGCAAAAGAATCGCCATAGGTAGATACTTCCGGGTCGTTGCCGCTGTATTTGGTCAAAACGAAGAAGTTTTGTGCAGAAGCCCAGATGCGCAGGCGGCTCAGGTGCATTTTCTGCAGTGCTTCAGGTTTGAAGTTGTATCCCAGCAGTAAGTTTTTACCACGGAGGAAAGAACCGTCTTCCACCCAACGGGTGTCCACGTTGGTAACATAACCGGCAGCCACCGGACGGGGAGCAGCGATCGGTGTATTCTGACGTTCCGGTGTCCAGTAGTCCAATACAGATTTGAAGCTGTTGGCGATACTGATACGGTCTTCACCGGAGTGGTGTGACATGTTCAGCACGTCAGCGCCGTAAGAGTACTGCAGTTCGAGGGTGAGGTCGAAGTTTTTATACTTGAAGCTGTTGATAAAACCGCCCCATCCTTTCGGGTTACCGTTACCGATGATCATACGGTCAGCATCGTTGATGATGTTGTCGCCGTTCACATCGCGATATTTTATATCACCGGGCAGCATGGTATTACCACCACGGTAGCTCTGGAATTTAGCGGCCTGTGCTCTTTCTGCTTCGCTCCAGGTACCTTCCCGTACCAGTCCCCAGAAGGAACCAACGGCTTCGCCTACACGCAGAATGTTGGTCTGGTTGGTGAAGTTGGGACCGCCCACACCGAAGATATCTGCCGGTGTAGCGAGTGACAGGATTTTGTTACGGTTGAAGGAGATATTGAAGATAGTGTTCCAGGTAAAGTCTTTTCCGTTTATTACCAGTGCATTCAGGGCCAGTTCCAGGCCTTTGTTCTCCATGGAGCCGATGTTTTTACGGATGGTGGCGTAACCGCTGGTAGTAGGTACCGGCGCATCGAGCAGCATGTCTGTTGTTTTACGGTAGTAGATGTCAGCTTCGAGGTTGATGCGGTTGTTGAACAAGCCTATTTCAGCGCCGAAGTCTGCCTGTGCTGTCTTTTCCCATTTCAGGTCAGGGTTGGCCAGCCTGTTGGTGCCAATGCCCTGTACTTTAGCGCCATTGATAACCGCAGCGTAAGTACCGCTGGCAGAGAGCGTAGCGAGTGACTGGTACGGCGGAATTTCAGAGTTACCGGTTACGCCGTAGCTGGTACGCAGTTTCAGGTTGGACAGGAGGTGGTTGCCTTTCAGCCACGGTTCTTCAGACACTCTCCAGGCCAGTGCGGCGGAGGGGAACGTAGCGTATTTGTTGGAAGGACCGAAGCGGGAAGATCCGTCTCTGCGGGCAGTGAGGGTCAGCAGGTAGCGGTCTTTGTACGCATAGTTCAAACGGGTGAAGTAAGAGAAGAACGAAAACCGGGTACGGCTAGAACCCACGCCACTGGCAGGGATCACAGATCCTGCGCCCAGGTTGTTGTTCTCAAAGTAATCCGTGGAATAGTTTTCGCCCCTTGCGTTGATGGTGAAGTAGTTGTTTTCAGAGGCACCCATACCCACCATGCCGGTGAAGGAGTGATCAGTACCAAAACGTTTATTATAGGTCAGGTAGTTTTCAAAGGACCAGAAAGATTCGCGGTCATTGGCCACGATGGCAATACCTTTCTGAGAGGCGGAGATATCCAGCAGAGAGCGGCCATTCCATTCGTTACGGCCACGGGTCACGATGTTGGCACCGAGGGTGCTGCGCAGTTCGAGCCCTTTGGCCAGCGTCAGGTTAGCGTAAGCATTACCGAGGGTGGTCTGTGTATTCAGGATGTATTTTCTGTCTGTCAGGATCTGTACCGGGTTGGAACCGCCTTCAGCGCCAGGATACATCTTATTGTTGGTCCAGGTGCCATCGGCCAGTTTCAACGGCAGGAAAGGCAGAGCCTCGGTGATCATACGTACGGAGTTAAGACCGCCGGTACCGATGTCTACCAGGTTTTCTTCCTGATTGTTATAACTGAGGGAGCCACCTACTTTCAGCCATTCTTTTATTTTGGTATCGATGGTAAAGCGTGCAGAATAACGTTTCAGATAGGAATTCAGCAGCAAGCCGTTATCATCGAGGTAACCGAGGTAGAGACCATACTGGGTATCAGGGTTGCCACCGGAGAAGCCTAACTGATGGTTCTGTGTCAGTTTGTGCTGAACGGATTCTTTGAACCAGTCGGTATCATACAGCGGGTTGCCGTCTTTATCGAAGAAGCGGGAGTCTGTTCTTTTCAGGGCAGGATTGCTGTTCACGTAGTTGCCATTGTCCCATCCGGCTTTATCATAGATCTGTGCATTTTTCCAGCCCAGTGTTTCCAGGTCGAGGTATTCTTTGGCGTTGAGCATTTTCACGCGGTGCGGGCCTGGTGTGTTGATGCCGAAGTAGTTGTCGTACGTTACGCGGCCGCCGGTAGCAGAACCTTTTTTGGTAGTGACCAGCACGACACCGTTAGCACCTCTGGCGCCATAGATAGCGGTGGAGGAAGCGTCTTTCAGTACTTCAATAGATTCGATGTCATTCGGATTAATATAGTCAATCGCGTTAGAGTTCTGTGTTTGGTTACCCATGGGCAGCGCTACTCCATCTACTACGTAGAGCGGGTTGCTGGTAGTGTTGATAGAGCTGAAACCGCGGATGCGCACCCTTGTCTGGCCGCCAGGGCGACCTGAGTTGGTGCTTACTTGTACACCGGGCATACGGCCGCTGAGGGCCTGGTTAACGGAAGGTGCAGGACGTTCCTGCAATGCGCCGGCTCTTACCGATGCTACAGCGCCGGTCACGTCAGATCTTTTCTGTGTACCATAACCGATCACCACCACGTCCTGCAGTGATTTCACGTCAGTGCTCAGTGCAGCATTGAGTGAGGTTACGTTACCTACCAGTTTTTCAGTGGGTGTGTAGCCCACGAAAGAAAATATGAGCGTTGTGTTGTTACCGGGTACATTAATGGTATAGCTACCGTCGGGACCGGACTGGGTACCGGTACTGGTGCCTTTCACCTGCACTGTCACGCCCGGAAGCGGCGTGTTGTCACGTGCATCAAACACCTTACCGGTGATCTTCTTTCCCTGGGAGAAGGCCAGCAGCGACAGCAATAGCAGGAAGCTGCTCTGCAAGCTGGTCCGTACCAGGAAGGTCAGTTTTTTCTTCATACATGTTTGTTTTTTGGTTAATAAAGGTTCAATGCCAAAGAGTTCATGCTAAAACGATTTTGCAAAGAGAGCCCGTTATCCCTTCCGGATATTTTTGGGAAGGAAAGCAGTCTGAAATACAGTAAAGGGCAGGCGGGCAGCGGAGGCTATGTTTCCAGATGGCAGGCCATCCGGAAAACACGCTGGTTGTTGACAAAGCTCATACAGGCTGATAACGTCACAAAAGGAGTGATGCGAAGACTCCTGATACCCGGAAAAAGTATCTGCTGTTGACAATCTGCTGCATGGGCTGATGCTGCCGCACAGGGCAATCACAACAACTACCCTGATACCTGGAAAATGTACACGGAAAAGGCTATACGAAGATGCCGTGGAAAGCATTGACATTACTTACATCCGGCTTTCCGGAAAAGGTCCATCAATGGACGTGGTACCATGATGGAATTTTCAAAGTGCCTTTTGTTACGTGCTAAAACGATTTTGTTAGATGATAATCATTCCCCTGATGTACAAAAACGATTTTGTTTTAGATTAAATAATGTGATAAATACCTGTTTACACTGCCAGACAAGGCAGTTACCCTGATTCAAAAAAATATGGTTTACAACCTCTAACGTGAAATGCGGTGGGAGCTGAATCGATTTAGTACTCCTGCCGGCTACAAGTGATTTTCATTTAACAGTGCTACCATTACAAGTGAATAATTTTTTAGATTTAGATCCGAGCTGGCATATTATCTACATACTTTTTTGGCGTTTTCACTACAGCTCCGATCATAAAAATATAATTATTTCCAGATAACTAAAACGTTTTTGCAAATTTTTTTATCGCTGGTAGCCGGTTGATGATAAATTACCCGCGAACTGCCAAAAGAACAGGAAAAAACGAAATAACCGATATAAAGACGCTATCTCCCGCCACCTACTTCCTTTTCTTTCCTTTCCATTAACTGAATTCATGATTTTTTTTATACCTTATACCCTGATACCTGGAAAAGAGTAGGAAAACTAATGGTGAGAACCAGCGATATTGCCCAACTGAGCGAGGCTGCATTGATCAGGGAAATTCATGCAAAAAACAGGCAGGCCTTTACCTATGTATATGAACGTCACTTCCGGGAACTGGTGATGGCGGCCTTCCGCTACTGCAAAGATGCAGGCATCGCACAGGAACTGGTACAGGAAGTGTTCATCAGAATATGGGAGAACCCTGTGCTGCTGGATGAAAACGGCGCCCTCCGTGCCTACCTGTACAAAGCGGTTATCAATCATGCGCTCAACTATCTTAAGCGGGAAAAAAACATCGCCCGCCATCACTCCCTTATTGCCGAATCACTGACAGACAGCTATCTGCACAACCTGCAGGAAGAACAGGAACTGAAAATGCGCATCTATCAGGAAATAGAAAAACTGCCAAAACAATGTTCAAAAGTGTTTAAAATGAGCCGCTTCGATGGCCTCAAATACCGCGAGATCGCTGCCCAACTACAGATCTCCGAGAAAACAGTGGAAAACCACATGCTCCACGCCCTTAAAACACTCCGCGAAAATCTTTTTTACCGCCAGGACAATTCCCGCGATTACACCGCCCACCTCCGCATGCTGCAACTCTTTCTGGCGCTCGCCGGTGAACTGGCCAACCGGTTGTAAACCTCACGGGCTCACCACCAGCTGTTCCGTTCTCTGCTTCCTCTCTTCTCCATATTATATTATATAAAAATTAATTTGAAAATTTTTTGTACGTCACTGGGGGTATCCCCTTCCGTGAATTGTAACAATACACAAAGGCTTCTGTCCAATGGAAAAAGAAACGATCAACTGGCTGCAACTGGTAAAATACCTGAACAATCCGCAGGACACTGCCCTGGAGCAGCAAGTGCGGCAATGGGCCGCCGCTTCCCCGGAAAATGAAGCCACTCTCCTGCAGGTACAACAACTATGGCAACTGTCACCAGACCTTAAAATACTGGACCAGCTGGATACAAAAAACGCTATCGCCCGGCTCCAGGAAGCCCTGCCGGAAGACGAAACTGTTCACCATCTGCCTGCACGCCGCTACCACTGGTTCCGCGTAGCTGCTGTCATCATCCCTATAGTGGCCGCCGCAAGCTGGTTCTTTTACCACTCCGGTACTGTCACCTACAAAGAAAAAGCTACACTGGCAGCCATCGATTCCCTGCTCCTGCCCGATCAGTCACGTGTTTATCTCGACAAGAACAGCCGGGTACGCTATCCGGAAAGAATGCAAAAAAACAGGACTGTCATCATGGAACAAGGCACCGCCTATTTTGACGTGGCCACGCAAACAGCCACTCCCTTCGTGGTTAAAATCGGACAGTCCAGCATCACCGTACTGGGCACCACTTTTAACATCCACCTGGAGAACTATCGTATAGGCGTCACCGTTAAAACAGGAAAAATCAGGTTCGCTTCCGGCCATACCAACGCACCGGAGACCATCCTCTCAGCCGGCGAAGGGTTACACTTCGATCCGGCCACCGGCAGCCTGGAACAGTATAATGCCATCAACAGCAATGCCGACGCCTGGATCACCCATGAACTTGTCTTCGTGGATGCCCCACTGTCAGAAGTATGCAAAAAAGTAGAAGCACTTTACCAGGTTAAAATCAACCTCCGGGGTAAAATCCCTGTGAAAAAACTGAATGCAACATTTAAAAACAATAAGCTGGAAGAAGTATTGGAGGTGCTGCAAGCTACATACCCTATAACGGTAGTGCACCGCAACCGGGAAATTACGATCACCGGCAGGTAATACCCTGCCGCCTGGCCTTTCTCCGTTGTTTAGCAACCCAATGTGTCAACTGAAATCGTACATCGCAGTTCTGTCAACCCGGAAATGCAACCAACATCATTGCAGGCTATGTTCCCGCTCCCCATGGAGCGTATCGCCTATGCCTGCTCCGGACCCGTTTAACCTATAATAATTATACACGATGTTTGAAATCCTTTACAAGAAGAAGAGACCAAAATCGAAGCTACTCCTTGCCCTATTGACAGTGGCATGCCTGGAAAACCAGGCCGCACCGCTGACAAATGAGCAAAACCGGGAGAAACTGGAAATCATCCTCGGCAGGATGGAGAAAAAATACAATGTCGTATTTGTGTATGATGCCGCGGTCATCAACAAAAACATGAATGTCGAAATCGATCCCGATAAAGTTTCTATGCAGCAGGCGCTTAATCTGCTCGAGAGCAAAGGCATAGCACATAAAGTAATCGGCGATAAGATCGTGCTCACACGCCCCGCCGAAGTAATCGCGCCACAACAGGAGGTCATCACCGTTAAAGGCCGTGCGGGCACCCGCGCGGAAAACGGTGATGCTTCCTTTGTGCCAGGTATCAGCATCGTGGAAAAAGGCACCAGCAACGGTATCGCTACCGACAGTAAAGGTGAATTCACCATCCGCGTAAAACCCGGCGCCACCCTCGTTATCAGCATGGTAGGGTTTAAAACACAGGAAGTGAAAGCCACCGCCGATAAACCTATTATTGTTACCCTCGAAGAAAATGTGACGAACCTTAACCAGGTAGTCGTGACCGGTTACCAGACCATCGACCGTAAACTCTTCACCGGTTCCGCGGCTACCCTCAAAGCCAACGACGTGAAACGGGAAGGTATCACCGACGTAAGCCGTATGCTGGAAGGCCGCGTGGCCGGCGTTTCTATACAAAACGTATCCGGTACCTTCGGCGCAGCCCCTAAAATCCGCGTCCGTGGCGCTACTTCCATCACCGGCGATAACAAACCGCTCTGGGTGGTAGATGGTATCGTACTGGAAGATGTGGTGAACGTATCCAACGAACAGCTCTCCACCGGAGACCCCACCACCCTGCTGGGCTCTTCCGTAGCCGGCCTCAACCCCGACGATATCGAGAGCTTCCAGATCCTCAAAGATGCTGCCGCTACCGCCATGTATGGCGCCCGCGCCATGAACGGCGTGGTAGTCATCACCACCAAAAAAGGACGCGTAGGCAAACCCCTCATCTCCTATACCGGTAACTTCTCTACCTATATCAAACCAACATATAAAGATTTTAACATCATGAACTCTGCCGACCAGATGTCGGTATACAAATCCATGGAAAGCCGGGGCTTCCTGCAATACGGTGACCTGGCCACCAGACAGGATGGCGGCGTATTCACCAAACTGGCGGAAAATATCAACAACAGAACAGTTTACAATGACGAGAAATCCAGAAATGAATTCCTCAAAAGATATGCACTCGCCAATACCGACTGGTTCGACGTATTATTCCGCAACTCCCTCCTGCAGGAACACTCCCTGAGTATCTCCTCCGGTACGGAAAAATCACAACTCTATTTCTCTACCAGCTTCCTCAACGATAACGGCTGGACCATCGGCGACAGGGTAAAACGCTTTACCGGCAACGCCCGCGCCAACTTCAACATCTCACCCAGATTTAATATAGGCCTCATCACACAAGGCTCTATCAGAGATCAGCGCGCTCCCGGCAGCATCGGAAGGGTCAGCAATCCGGTGGAAGGAAAATTTGACCGCGATTTCGATATCAACCCTTTCAGCTACGCCCTCAATACCAGTCGTACCATGACTGCCTATGACCAGAATGGCAACCTGGAATTCTTCCGGCGGAACTTCGCTCCGTTCAATATCATCAATGAACTGAACAACAATACGCTCGACCTCACCATGGTAGATATTAAACTACAGGGTGAAGCAGGCTATAAAATCACGCCTACCCTGAAATACACCTTCCTGGGCGCTTTGCGTTATGCCAAAACCAACCGGGAACATAAAGTAAGGGAGAACTCCAATATGGCCATGGCATATCGCGCCGCGGACAACGCCGATGTGATGAACAAAAATAAATTCCTCTACCGCGACCCGGACGACCCGGAAGCTTATCCCGTAGTAGTACTGCCCTATGGCGGTTTCTATAACACCAACGACGATTACCTCGTCAGCTATAACATCCGCAACTCCCTTGAATGGAATAAAACCTATAATAACACCCACATCTTTGTGGCCTATGCCTCCCAGGAATTAAGATATGCCAACCGTCAAAACAAATTCTCTAACGGTTACGGCTATCAGTTCGACAAAGGCGGCGTGCCTTACGTAGATCCCCGCATCATCAAACAGGCAGTGGAAAGTGGTTTCGATTTCTACGGCATGCAGAACTACTACGACCGCTTCCTCGCTTACATGGCGAACGGCGCTTATTCCTATAAAGGCAAATACAACCTCAACGGTACCATCCGTTATGATGGCTCCAACCTGCTCGGAAAATCCCGGACCGCCCGCTGGCTGCCCACCTGGAACATCAGCGGCTCCTGGAACGTGGATACGGAAGATTTCATGAAAACAGTACAGAACATCAACCGACTCACCCTTCGCGCTACCTATGGCCTCACCGCCAGCCTGCAGGGTAAAGCCACCAACTCCAGCCTCGTTACCCGCAGCGGCAAAACATATCGTCCCTATCTGCCTGAAATCGAGTCTGTGATCAATATCACCGATCTCGAAAACTCAGAGCTTACCTGGGAAAAACAATACGAAACCAACGTGGGTATCGATCTCGGCATGTTCAAAGATCGCCTCACCATTACCCTCGACGGTTATAACCGTAACGGCTTCGATCTCATTAGCCCTATCCGTACTTCCGGCATCGGCGGCCAGTTTATCAAAAATGCCAACTATGCCGACATGAAATCACACGGTGTGGAACTGACTGTTGGCGGCGCTGTCATCCAACAGAAAAACTGGCAATGGAGAACACAACTGACCGCTGCCTATAATGAAAACAAAATCACCAACCTGAAAACCAATCCCAATATCTGGGACCTCATCGGCCCTGATGGCGGACCTATGCTGAACCGTCCTTACAGAGGCCTGTATTCCATCGATTTGCAGGAACTGTCTTCACTTGATGGTACACCTGTATTTGTCAATGAAAAAGGAGAAAAAGTAAATGAAGTCAACCTCCAAAGTGATGCCATCAACTACCTGAAATACAACGGGCCTATTGATCCCAAGGTAACCGGCGGCTTCTACAACTCCGTACGTTATAAGGATTTCACCTTCTCTGCCCTGTTTACCTTCAGTGCAGGAAACGTTATCCGCCTCAACCCTGCCTTCCAGCAGCGGTATACGGACCTCACCGCCATGCCAAAAGAATTCCTCGACCGCTGGATGATGACCGGTGACGAAAAGCAGACAGATATTCCGTCCCTGTCTGACCTTCGCGTAATCAATAAACTTAGTGGCGTTACACCCTATTATACCTATAACTATTCTTCTACCCGTGTTGCTGATGGGGGCTTTATCCGCCTGAAACAGGTATCGCTGAGTTACAACCTGCCGCTGAGGTATACCTCAGCAATAGGCCTTAACAACGCTTCGTTGAGCCTCGTGGCCAACAACCCATGGCTGATCTATGCAGACCCTAAACTGAAAGGCCAAGACCCTGAGTTCTTCCAGTCTGGTGGCGTAGCGTTACCTGTCCCTAAGCAATACACCCTGTCCGTAAAAGTTGGTTTTTAACCTGAATGAAAAGTTTTGGATATGAAAAGAAATCTCGTATATATATCAGCGTTAGCGATCATGACTGTTGCGCCCGGGTGTAAAAAATACCTGGAGCAACTGCCCGATCAGCGTACAGAAGTAAATTCCCCCGCCAAGGTGGCCGAGCTGCTGACCTCTGCCTATCCCCGGGCCAACTATATTCCGTTCCTCGAAGCCATGTCAGACAATGCCAACGATAAAGGCACGGATAACAATACCCGCATTAACCGTCAGCCCTGGTTTTGGGAAGTATCTTCAGACAGGTCCCAGGACACGCCTGACTACTACTGGCAACAAGCTTATGCCGCCATTGCCGCTGCCAATCAGGCGTTGGAAGTGATAGACAAAGCAACGGACAAAGCTGCTTACAAGGCCTCCAGAGGCGAAGCCCTGCTCTGTCGGGCCTATGCTCATTTTATGCTGGTCACCATCTTCTCCCAGTCATACGATCCGGCTACCGCAGCCAAAGCTCCCGGTATCCCTTACGTGACTAAACCCGAGAAAATAGTAGTGGAAAAGTATGAGAGAAAAACAGTAGCGTATGTGTATGAACAAATAGAGAAAGACCTCACCGAAGGATTGCCGTTGATAGATGACAACTCCTACACTGGCACGCTTTCCTATCACTTCACTACCTCCGCTGCTCATGCTTTTGCAACGCGCTTCTACCTGTTCAAAAAGAACTACGCCAAAGTAGTGGAACATGCTAATCTCACCTTACCTGCCGGTAAAATACTGCCTTACCTGCGGCCCGTTAATACCACTTACAACGCCATGGAAGAACTGGTACTCCGGAAAGAGTACACCCGGGCAACCCAGAAAGCCAACCTACTGCTCGCAGAAACACAATCGCTGTGGGCCAGAAACGTGATCACCAACCGTTATGGCTGCGACCCCGCGCTCGGTAGCATGATCAATGGCCTCGACAACCCCTCCCGTACCAGAATGGCCTACAAAGTTTATTACCAAAAACCGGAAGACTACTTCGTTCCGAAATTCTATGAGCTGTTTATCCGCGTAGACCAGAACGCCAACATCGGTGACCCCTGGGATATGATACCATTGCTTACTGCGGAAGAAGTACTGTTCAACAGGGCCGAAGCCAATACACAGCTGGGCAATTTCAATGAAGCATTGGCAGATATCAATGATTTCCTTAGCCAGCGTAATAATCTCTATAACCCAACACAGAACCTCTCCATTGATAAGGTCAAAGGTTACTATGGCACCGTGGATACACGTGCAGCAATACTCGAAACGCTCCTGTATTATAAGCGGATAGAATTTATGTTGGAAGGGCTCCGTTGGTTCGATATCCTCCGTCATAAAATACCGGTAGTGCATACTTCCTTCGATGGTAAAACCAAAATGATACTGGGCGCCAATGACCCGCGCCGTATGGTACAAATACCGCAGGAAGCACAGCTGTCCGGCCTGGAATTAAACCCACGATAAACACCGCTCAAACTTGTATATATGAAACGTCATTATATCATTCCCATACTGGTAGCCGGACTGATCACGCTTCTCTCCGGCTGCGGCAAAAAAGAGAACCTGGATATCTCTAACCTGTTCCCGGAAGACAACCAGCAGCCTACCACACTGGACAACTGGATTACAGCCAACTATACCAAGCCTTATAACATCGAAGTCAGGTATAAATGGGACCCCTATGCGGTAGCTACTGATAAAACCCTCATTCCCGTTAAAGAATCGATGGTGATACCGGTAATGGACCTGATACACAAAACCTGGGTAGAACCTTATATCAATGAAGTAGGACTGCCCTTCTTCCTTAAATACTCTCCGAAACAGATAATACTGGTAGGCAGCCCCAGGTATAACTCTAATGGCACCATCACCCTCGGGGAGGCAGAAGGCGGTAAAACCATACAGTTACTGCGTCTCAACGAATTCAATCAAAAGAATGCCGGTTTTGTGAAGTTTATGTTGCATACCATTCACCACGAATTTGCACACATCCTGCATCAGACCATCTTCTATCCAAGAGAATACAAAGCCCTTACTCCCAGCGGTTATACCGGTACATGGAACAATACCACCCTGCAGGAAGCGCTGGACCTCGGCTTTATTACGCCCTATGCCCGCTCCAAAGCAGATGAGGATTTTGTGGAAATGGTGTCTACCATGCTGACAGAAGGTAAAGACGGCTTTGATCAAATGGTCAGCCAGTCCCGCACCACTGTTGGTAAAGACATGCTCCAACGAAAAGCACAAATAGTCAGGACCTACTTCCAGAACAGCTGGAAAATAAATTTCGACAGCCTGCAGGCGAAAACAGCTACTGCTATCGCAGAAGCGATCAGATAGTTTTTTATGAACAGGTACTATAACTACAACGGATATATGAAAAAATATATAATCGCAGGCACGTTGTTATGCATACTCGCTGCATCATGCCGCAAAGACAATGACGGTTCGGTTTTTGGCCTCAAACCGGAAGAGCGGATGAACACCACCCTCACCGCGTATAAACAACAACTTACCGGCGGCGCCAACGGCTGGAAAGCATACCTCTTTCCCAATGGTGGTCAGGGCTTTGGCTTCTATTTTAAATTTGGTGAAAACAACCGCGTAAACATGCTGGGCGACCTCACCCCCATCACCGGACAGGACCTGTCTGAAAGCTCCTATCGTATGGGAGCCCAGCAACGACCATCGCTCGTATTCGATACCTACAACTATCTCCATCTGCTGTCCGACCCGGATGACAGGGTATTTGGCGGCCTGCGGGGCAAAGGTTATGATTCCGATTTTGAATTCGGCTATGACTCCACCCGTACCGACACTGTATTCCTCACCGGCAATGCCAAAAAAAGCAAGATGGTGCTCGTCAGGGCCAGTGCCGCAGATGAAGCTGCCTATAAGGCAGGTGGTCTGAACACCATGCGGGATGCCGTCTCCGACTACGTTGTCACCCATCCTACTCTCTACACCACTACTGCAGACGGGAAAAAAATACAAACCGTCTTCAATACAAATTCACGCGGATTTTCACTGGTATACGAAAAAGATGGTGAGCTGGTGACGGATGTTAACAACTATGCATATACGTTGACAGGCGTCTTTACCAAAGATCCTTTCATTATCAACAATACCAGCTACCGGGAACTATTTTTGGACAACGACAAAAAAATAATGTACCTGAAAGGCAACGGTAAAAACACCGAACTGCAAGTAGCTAACGGGCCGCTTTTTGCCTTGCATCTGCTGATGGGAATTGGATATGATCAGATAGAAACATCCGATGCCACCAAGGGAGCGTTCTCTCCAGGTTACCAAACTATGTGGACCGCTGCTAAAACGCAGATGCCCAATCTTGGTTTTCCTAACCTGCAACTGATAGGGTTAAACATTCTTTTCGATACTCAGTCCCAATTGATGGGTGTGCAGATTAAACTGACACAAAACGCCAACTCCTTCACCGGAATGTACATTTTCGATTATGTGAAAAACAAAAACGGAGAATACAGCTTCACGATGCAGGACATTAAAGGAGAAATTCCCGGCCTCGTCTACCCTGCTATGAAACAGATTCTGACTAAACTGGCTACCGGTAAATACCGGCTGGATTATTTCTCCATGCCGGGCAATAGTCAGATGGCGCAGCTGATTGGAGTAGATGACCCCACCATCGCCATTGGCGGTTCACTCAAATAATTTCTTCATCTGCAACTCATTCAAATGAAAAAACTCGCATTATATACATTACTCTGTGCTGCAGTACTGGCATCCTGCCGGAAAAACAACGCCCTCGATATTCCGGTGGAAAAGTCCTACACCGAGCCCAAACAACAGCTCGACTCCTTTAAAACCGTACTGGGCTCCGCCCCTAACGGTTGGGTTGGTGTGCTCACCCCCCGCGAGGGCAAAGAGCTGTACAATGTTTACCTCCAGCTCGATAACAGTAAAAGTGAAGTGACCTTATACACAGACATAAACGCCACTACTGCCGCTACGCCCAGCAAAAGCCGCTTTTCCCTCAGTATTTCACAGACCGTCAATCCTACCCTCAACTTCAGTGAAGGTTCCCAACTGGGAGATATCAAACTGTCCAACAGAGGGGTAGATACCGCCTATGCTTTCCGTTATATCAGCGGAGACACACTTGTATTAACGGGGAACAAATTCAGCGATGAGCTGAAACTGGTAAAAGCCAGTGCACAGGTAAAAGCAGATTATGCCGCCGGTAATCTCCAGGCATCTATGGCTGCCAGTGCCACCTTTTTCAACCAGCCTGGATTTTTTGCCATCAAGCCTGGTAACACACCGGCTTTTGTCTTCTTTAACACCAACAGCAAAATCGGTGGCTTTGCTTTCGTTAACAACAAAACCAGGACCTCTTCCGGTACCGGTTACGCTTACACGTTAACAGGCATCACTTTGCGCCATCCTGTTGTGGTAGACAATCAGAGCGTGTCCTCCCTTATCTGGGACGCTACGGTCAGCAACTTCTATGCGCTGGTTGATAAAAACAAGGTATACCTGGAACGGACCAACGTTCCCATAGTGCCGGTCCACTACCTGCTCGGCAGCGAGCTCCCCGGCGCATTGACAATGCTGCCACCCACCACCTATCCGCTACCTGGCTGGACAGCTGATTTTATGACCATCTGGAACGATGTGTCCAACCGCTTTAAAGGTGCCAAATATCCGATCACCAAAGTGGTGATGGATTTCCAGACCGTCAACAATCTACTGAACATGGATATCTATATCGGCACAATTATTTGCAGATATAGCTTCCGATATACCAAAACGGCAGATGGCGTTTATTCATTTGTGATGCTGGCATTTACCAATGATACTCCGGGCGCCAACGGCAATGCATTAAAAACACTGGCACAACCACTGACAAACATGTTATCCACCAACCGGTTCACCCTTGATTACCTCGATGCTCCGGACGGCGTGTTCGTCAGCTTCAAAAGTGCCGACAAACCTACCCTTGGCTTCACCAGTTACTGGTAAGCACCAGTACTATCCTTTCACGATAAAAAAGAGAGAGGCCCTGTCAGGACGCTGACAGGGCCTTTTTACATGAAGTATCGGTTGGTCCTCAGTAGGACATTAGCGCTTTTATCATAGCCTCCACCTTCGCCGCATTGGGCAGCATAGCGGCTTCCAGGCCGGTATTAAGTGCCACTGCCGGCAGGTCGAGGGCCCCCAGCATATGTACCGGGGCGTCCAGTTGCCTGAAACATTCTTTCTGAATACGGCCCGCCAACGCCTGCGTAAAAGAGTTATTCAGTTGCTCTTCCGTCAGCAGCAGGCATTTACCATGCTTGCGGACGGTTTGAAATACCAGCTCTTCATCCAGCGGGAAGAGGGTGCGCAGATCCACGATTTCCACATTCCCCGGAAATGCGCGTGCAGCAGCTTTTGCCCAGTATACGCCCATACCATAGGTGATGATGCAAACAGATTCCCCACGCTGCACATCTTTGGGGTGTGCCTGCAATACCACAGCGGCTTTTCCCAGTGGCAGCACATAGTCTGCCGCCGGTTCTATCGTCATCGCATCCTGGGTACCGGGTACTTTGCTCCAATAGAGCCCTTTGTGTTCCAGCATCACCACCGGATTAGGGTCCAGGAATGCCGCTTTGAGCAGGCCTTTCATGTCAGCCGCATTGGAAGGGTATACCACCTTGATGCCTTTGATGCTCAGCAGGGTGGATTCAATACTGCCGGAGTGATAAGGGCCGCCGCCGCCGTAAGCGCCGATAGGCACCCTGATAAGCGTTTGCACCGGAAATTTGCCCTGGCTCAGGTAACAGGACTTGGAAATTTCTGTCACCAGCTGGTTGAATCCCGGATAGATATAATCCGCAAACTGTATTTCCACGATAGGTTTCACGCCGGTGGCCGACAGGCCCGCCGTGGCACCGATAATATAAGCTTCCTGGATAGCGGTGTTATATACGCGGTGGTCGCCGAATTTATCACCGAGGGTAGCCGCTTCGCGGAACACGCCGCCCAGCCTTTTACCCACGTCCTGCCCAAAAAAGATGGCTTCGGGATATTGCTGCATGATTTCTTCCACAGCATGCAGGGCCGCGTCTACCATCACCACTTTATTGCCATTGGCCGGTACGCGCGTTCCCGCCTCCTGTGTAACCGCCGCTGGCGCAAATACATGCTCACGGACGGTTTCCGGTGCCGGTTCTGCCGCTTTCACCGCCGCAGCAAAGGCCGCTTCAATATCTTCAATCGCTGTTTGTTCTATTTCCAGCAGCGTAGCCTCTGCCACGCCGTGTTTCAGCAGCAGCGCCCGTAGCTTGGGCACGGGGTCGTTGGCCGCATGTTTTTCGAGGTCTTCCGCCGTGCGGTACCATTCTTTCCGGACACCAGAAGTATGATGCCCTAATAACGGTACATTGGCCTGTACGAGAATAGGCTTGCGTTCCTGTCTCACATACCCGATGGCCGTTTCCATAGCAGCGTAACTGGCCGTAAAATCGCTGCCGTCCACCCGCATACGTTCCATCCCTTTAAAGCCGGCAGCATACTCATAAGCGTCCATAGCGCGGGCTTCAGCGGCGGTTACCGAGATCCCCCAGTCATTGTCCTGTATCAGGTAGATGACCGGCAGTTGTTTCAGGACGGCAAACTGAAAAGCTTCGCTGACTTCCCCTTCCGTTACACTGCCGTCGCCCAGTGAGCAAACTACTACCGGTAGTTCACCGTTGGGGCCTGTCTGTAATAACTGAGAGTGGATCGTTTCGAGGTACTGTACACCCTGTGCCATCCCGGTGGCGGGTATTACCTGCATGCCCGTAGCACTGCTTTGGTGGGGAATCAGGGGCTTATCCGGCCGGCGGCTGTTGGGGTGGTTGTAATAAGACCTGCCACCGGAAAAAGGGTCGTCTGCTTTGGCCAGCAGCTGTAGCATCAGTTCATAAGGCTCAAAGCCCATGGCCAGCAGCATGCTCTCGTCGCGGTAATACGGACTGGCAAAGTCCCACGGCCGTAACTGCATTCCCGTGGCAATCTGGATGGCCTCATGCCCCCGTGAAGTGGAATGTACATATTTGCATATGGGCCGGTTGGCCTCATAGGTAGCAGCCATCTGGCCTGCCTGGCACATCCACCGGTAGGCTGCCAGTAACTCCGCCAGCTCGCTCTTCTTCCCGTGCTGGCCGTTAGTACCGGCTTTTAAAGTTGAAACGCTTGTACTATCTTTAAACACGTAAAACTGTTTTGGTGATGACGATGGTGGTTTAAGCAAAATAGTTGCTATAACAACTATTGCTATTGCAAATTAATTAATATGGCTGATACTTTTGTCAATAATCCCTCTTTTTTTAAGCTGGATGCGACCCTGAAAAAACTGCGCAACTACTGGCAGAAAATGTTCGATTCCCGCCAGATGGATATTACGGTGGACCAGTGGCTGCTGGTCGAGAATCTATACAAGCATAAAAAAACGACCCATAACGAACTGGCCCGTAATACCTCCAAGGATATCACCACCGTCTCCCGTATTATCGAGTTACTGGTAAAAAAAGGACTGGTAAAGCGGGAAGCCGATACCTATGACCGGAGAAAAGTATATCTGCAGCTCACACCGGATGGAACAGAAAAATATAAACAGGTAAAGCCGCTGGTTCATGAAATGCGGAAAACAGGCTGGAAATCGCTGACAGAAGCGGATTATGCGGAGTTAACAAGGATACTGGACACGATCTATAGCAATATCCCGACGAAAGTTTGATGATTGGATTATTTAGACATTTGATTATTGTGTTTAGGAATTTGAAATCCCCATATCAGGAGAAAATTCAAAATTCCGAAACACAATAAGTAAATAATCAAATATCTGAATGTCTGAATTATTTTACGGCAAATTCCAGCAGGCTGTCGTTTTCAATAAACGCCTCAAAGGAATCACCGATCGCGGTAGGGCCTACACCCACCGGTGTACCGGTAAAGATCAGGTCACCGATATTCAGGGTAAAGAATTTCGAAATATAGGAAACGAGAACGTCGAAGGAAAACAGGAGATCTTTGGTATTGCCCTGTTGTACCAGTGTTTTGTTTTTATACAGGCAGAAGTTAATATCCTTCTTATCCATTTCCGGCGTGATGGGAATAAAAGAACCCACAATCGCGGAGTTATCAAAAGCTTTGGCTATTTCCCAGGGCAGGCCTTTGGCTTTTTGTTTATCTTGTAGGTCACGGGCAGTAAAGTCGATCCCCACAGAAATTTTATCATAATATTTATCTGCGAATTTTTCCTGAATGTGCTTGCCGTTTTTGCTGACACGCAATACGAGCTCACATTCGTAGTGCAGATTGGTGGTAAACTCCGGATAATAAAAAGGGTGGCCACTCTGCAACAGGGCGTTCTTGGGTTTCATGAACAACACCGGCTCTGTCGGCACCTCATTTTTCAATTCTTTGGCATGGTCGGCATAGTTCCTGCCTACGCAAATAATTTTCATAATGCGTGAGTTTTAGAAGATAAATTAAGCAGATAGCGGGCAGATTTGCAAATTTACTTTACAGGGGGAAAATCATCTTGTTGTACTCATTCATGGTACGGGCCAGTCCAATACCGGCAAAACTTTCGATGATATCACAGCAGGCATTGATTTTCTGTTGCACCACCGGTATTTCCGTCTGTTTCCATTTGCTCAGTACAAAATCCGCCTGCCGTCCTTTAGGATAATCGTTACCAATACCGAAACGCAGGCGTGGGTATTGATTAGAGCCCAAAGACTCCTGTATGCTTTTCAGGCCATTGTGGCCGGCATCGCTGCCACCGGGGCGTAAACGAAGCACATCCAGCGGAAGAGCCAGTTCATCCATGATCACCAGTACGTTTTCAATGGTGATCTTTTCCTTGTCCATCCAGTATTTGACAGCGCGACCGCTAAGGTTCATGTAGGTGGTAGGTTTGATAACGATAAACGTTTTGCCTTTCCATTTACAGGTTGCCACCTCTGCCAGCCGGTCGTTATCGAAACTGGCGTTATGTTTGGCCACAAAAGCGTCTGCCACGTCAAACCCGATATTGTGGCGGGTATGACGGTATTCTTCTCCAATGTTGCCCAAACCGGCGATCAGGTATTTCATCGTGTTTCAAATTAAAAAGCCCCTCTACAAGTAGAGAGGCTTTTTGGAAAAATATTTCTAAAAGATTATTTCTTTTTAGCGTCTTTTTCAGCAGCAGATTCTTCCTGGCGCAGCTGACGGGTCATTACCACAGAAGCGATAGGAATACGCGGAGAGTTGGTGATTTCGATACCTTCAACTTTCACGTCTTCAACACGGATGTTGGCGTTCAGTTCCAGGTTTTCGATGTTCACTTCGATGCTCTCAACCAGGTCTTTAGGCAGAGCTTTTACTTTCAGCGCTTTCAGTTTGCTAACCAGTTTACCACCAGCTTTCACACCTACAGAAGAACCAACCAGTTTGATAGGCAGGGTTACAGACACTTTTTTGTCTTCTACCAGCTCCATGAAATCAATGTGAGCCAGTTCGTCTGTTACTACATCAAACTGCAGATCTTTCAGTACGCAGTTGTAAGTTTTACCGCCCAGTTTAATTTCTGCGATCTGGAAAGCAGCAGTGTAAACCAGGTTTTTAAATGCTTTGGCAGGAGCTGAAAAATTAACAGTTTCTGCACCCCCGTAAATAACACAAGGCACTTGTTCCTCAGAACGGATCTGGCGGGTGGCTTTTTTGCCGAATTCGCTCCTGAGTTGTCCTTCGATGGTTATTGTATTCATTGTTTATACAGTTTATATAAATGATAAAAAATATACGTTGTTATTGTTTGCGATGGCTGTGTATGAACAGGCTGGTAATAGACTTGTTCTCATGCATGTTGCGGATAGCCACTGCAAAGAGCTCTGCCACAGATACCACTTTCACTTTAGAACTTTCCGGACGGATGGGAATGGTATCACATACCACGATTTCCTCCAGTACGGAATTCTCGATGTTTTCATATGCTTTACCGCTGAACACCGGATGGGTACAGAAAGCGCGAACGCTTCTGGCTCCTTTTTCCTTCAGCAGGTTAGCTGCTTTAGACAGCGTACCGGCAGTATCGCAAATATCGTCAATGAGCACGATGTCCCTGTCTTTCACATCACCGATCACTACCATGGATGCTATTTCGTTGGCTCTTTTGCGGTGTTTGTCGCAAATCACCATCTCAGCATTGAAGTAGGACGCCACTTCACGCACCCGGTTGGTACTACCCACGTCAGGGGACGCAAAGGTAAGATTTTCCAGCTTTAATTGCTCAATATAAGGAATAAAAATAGCGGAGCTGTCCAGGTGATCTACCGGGATATCGAAGAAAGCCTGGATCTGCGGAGCATGCAAATCCATGGTAATCACCCTGTTAGCTCCTGCAGAAGTGAGCAGATTGGCCACCAGTTTAGACCCGATCGCCACCCTGGGCTTGTCTTTCCTGTCCTGCCGCGCAAACCCGAAATACGGGATTACCGCCGTAATATAACCGGCTGATGCACGTTTAGCCGCGTCAATCATCAGCAGCAGCTCCATCAGGTTGTCTGACGGGGCGTTGGTGCCTTGCACGAGAAAAACATAGTCACCACGGATACTTTCCAGGAAAACGGGCTGAAACTCGCCATCACTGAACTTCTGAATTTTTAACTTGCCGAGGCTGTTAAGTCCGTTGCCATATCTTTTGGCAATTTTCTCAGCCAATGCCGGATTACTGTTGCCTGTGAAGATTTTAACTGAAGGTTGCATACTGGATACTAGTAGAAAAGAGGTGGCAAAACTATGATTTTTTAGGGCTACCGGCGTGATTTTTTTTCGATCAAAAATCAAATTATTATAAATTATAAAATTTAATCTTTTAAAAATTAAATTATTAGATTAATTTCAAGGCAGTTTTTGTAAAAAAGAAAGTAGGGAAGGAACAGCCAATTCCGGAGGAGATTGCGTAAATTCGAAGAAATGCCATGAAGTATGTTTGTTAGCCCGAAACCACAACCCCATGTGGCCATCCGTCAATGGGCGGACGCCGAAAAACCCAGGGAGAAACTGCTGCAACACGGTGCAGCCACGCTCTCCGATACCGAACTGCTCGCTATTTTGCTCCACACCGGCCATAAAAATAAATCCGCCCTGGACCTGGCACGGGAAGTATTACAGCTGGCACATCATAATTTACCGGAACTGGGCCGCATTGGTGTCAGGAAGCTTCAGAAGCTCCGGGGCATGGGCAGCGCCAAAGCCGTTACCGTCATAGCCGCCATGGAACTGGCAAGGCGCCGGCAGGCAAGCCCCATCCACAAAAAAACCGTCATCCGTGCCGGTGCAGATGCCGCCCTGTTCTTCAAGCCTATCCTGGCAGACCACTCCTTCGAAACCTTCTATGTCATGTTCCTCAACCAGGCCAATAAAGTGCTGAACTACCGCTGTATCAGCACCGGCGGCATGACCAGCACCGTAGTAGATACCCGCATGATCTTCCGTGAAGCCCTTGAAGCCCAGGCCTGTAAACTGCTTCTCTGCCACAACCACCCCTCCGGCAGCCTGCGCCCCAGCCAGGCCGATATCCGCATCACCCTGAAAATAAAGGAACAAGGCCAGCTCTTTGATATAGATGTACTGGACCATATTATCGTGTCAGAAACAGGCTACTATAGCCTCGTGGAAGAAGGAGTGATTTAAAAATCAAAAAATAACCAAATGTATTTACTTTCGCATTTATTTATTAAGAACCATTATGCTCAAAATAGGAATCTTCGGGGTAGGACATCTGGGTAAAATTCACCTCTCCCAACTTTCAACCATGAAAGATGTGGAAGTAGTAGGCTTCTATGATCCCAGCGACGCCAACGCGGCCAGCGTGGCAGAGCTGTACAACATAACCCGGTACACCACAGCGGAAGAACTGATCCTGGCAGTAGACGCCATCGACATCGTAGCGCCTACCACCCTCCACTATAAATTATGTGAACTGGCCATCCGCAACGGCAAACACATCTTCGTGGAAAAACCCATGACCAACACCATGGAAGAAGCTAAAACACTGGTTAAACTGGTGGATGAAGCGAACATCAAATTCCAGGTAGGCCATGTGGAACGCTTCAATCCCGCCTTCCTCTCTTTAAAAGGCTATGACCTGAAGCCCATGTTCATCGAAGTACACCGCCTCGCAGAATTCAACCCGCGCGGTACTGACGTGAGCGTGATCCTCGACCTCATGATCCACGATATCGACATCGTGCTCAGCATCGTGAAATCTACCGTTAGCCGTATATCCGCCAGCGGCGTAGCCGTCATGAGCGACACCCCCGATATCGCCAACGTGCGCATCGAATTCCATAACGGTTGTGTGGCCAACCTTACCTCCAGCCGCATCTCCCTGAAAAAGATGCGCAAAATGCGCCTCTTCCAGAAAGATGCCTACATCGGTATCGACTTCCTCGATAAAAAATCAGAAATCATCAAACTGAAAACACCGGAAGACGAAGGCCTCTTTACCCTCGATATCGAAACCAACAGTGGTAAAAAAACCATCGCTATCGATAACCCGGAAGTAAAACAATCCAATGCCATCCGCATGGAACTGGAACTGTTCCGCGACGCCATCCTGCTCAACAAACCCGTGGTGGTAAACGCCATCGACGGCCTGCAAGCACTGGACGTGGCCCATCAGATCCTGCAAAAAATCAACAAAGGCCTCAACGAAACGGCTAAAAGCGTATAAAACGCCTCAATACACAAAACAAATCTGATCGATATAAAAAACGCGAAGGGCATATAACCTGCTGTTATATGCCCTTCGCGTTTCGCGGTTATGTATCATGTGCTACTCCCCGCGCAAATCCAGGAAAGCCTTCGCCATCACCAGGTCCAGCGGTTTCGTGATCTTCAGGTTCGACTCCTCCCCTTCCACCAGGTGCACCGGATGACCCAAACGTTCTACTACCGTGGCCTCATCGGTAAATAACGGATCATAAGGCAGTTCAAAAGCCGGTAATATCAACTCAGATAAAAAAGTCTGCGGTGTCTGAATAATCCGGAAACGCTCCCGGTCCACCGCCCTGTTCTGCTCCCCATCCACTTCCCGGATACTGTCTTTCATATCAATAACCGGAATAGCGCTACCATGGCTCAATGCAGCTTCATAACAGGTACGTACCAACGCAGACGACACCAGCGGCCTGACCCCGTCATGTACAAACACCACCCCATCTCCTTTCACCTGCCGTAATCCGTTTTTCACGGAATGGAAGCGGGTTTCACCACCCCATACCATGGTAATGGCCGGCACATTATCAAAAGCCAACAGCAGATTGTTGGCATAGCTGATATGCTGCTCCGGTAATACCAGCACAATCTCCATGTCCGGATAAGCCTGCGTAAAAGCTGTAATGGTATGATACAGTACCGGTTTGCCTGCAAGGTCCATGAACTGCTTGGGTATGGCGCTCTGCATCCGGGAACCGGAGCCGCCTGCAACAATGATGGCTGTTTTTTTTCTATTGCCCATAAGGTGTACGTACTACCCTGTAAAAATCGCGAATGCCTGAGGGAAGACCAGTGCGAAATATACATTTCAATCACTCTTCTCTCAGGCATCCGCAGTTAATAAACTTGTAAGCCGTTGTTATCAGATAATCAGCATGGCGTCGCCATAGCTGAAGAAACGATATTTTTCTTTGATGGCCTGCTGATAAGCTTCCATGATCAGATCGTATCCTGCAAAGGCACACACCATGATCAACAAGCTGGTTTTAGGCAGGTGGAAGTTGGTTACCAGCGCATTCGGAATAGCGAAATCATACGGCGGATGAATAAAGGTGTTGGTCCAGCCTTCTGCCGCTTTCAGGTGGTTCTGCGCAGTGACAGAAGATTCCACGGCACGTACGGAAGTAGTACCGATAGCGCAGATCCTGCGGTTCTCTTCTTTCGCTTTGTTCACCACTTTTACCGCGTGTTCCTCGATGTGGAAGTACTCAGCATCCATTTTGTGTTTGCTCAGGTCTTCTACTTCAATAGGACGGAAAGTGCCCAAACCGGTGTGCAGCGTTACTTCTGCAAATTTCACCCCTTTAATTTCCAGGCGTTTGATCAGCTCACGGCTGAAGTGCAAACCAGCAGTGGGCGCAGCTACGGCACCTTCATACTTGGCATACACTGTTTGATAACGCTCTTTGTCTTCTTCTTCCGGTTTACGCTTGATATACTTAGGCAGCGGCGTTTCACCCAGTGTGTCCAGCACCTGTTTGAACTCGTCGTCGTTGCCCTCAAATAAGAAACGGATGGTACGGCCTCTGGAAGTAGTATTATCAATTACTTCAGCCACCAGTGACTCATCGTCACCAAAATACAATTTGTTACCTACACGGATTTTTCGTGCCGGGTCAACAATTACGTCCCACAGGCGATTCTGCTTGTTCAGCTCACGCAGCAGGAAAACCTCAATTTTTGCTCCTGTCTTCTCCTTACGGCCATACAACCTTGCCGGAAACACTTTGGTGTTGTTGACAATCATCACATCCTTGTCATTGAAATACCCCAGGATATCCTTGAATACCTTGTGTTCAATTTTTCCGGTAGCGCGATTTACCACCATTAAGCGTGACTCATCTCTTGTCTTGGAAGGGTGCTGTGCGATCAGGTTTAAAGGGAGATCGAATTTGAACTGTGATAGTTTCATATTACGGTATGAATAAGAAATTTTTAGTGGGTGCAAAGGTACTGATTATTACCTATTCCATCAAAAAAATGACATATAAGATTGCTAATCAGAAACATATGCATTACATTCCTTTAGGAATGGCAGCAATCAGCTGCTGCGTGTAAGGATGTTGCGGATGGCCATACACCTCATCTGCCGGTCCCGTCTCTACAATTTTTCCTTTTTGCATCACCATCATGCGGTCACTGATAAAGCGTACCACCGACAGGTCATGCGAGATGAAAATACAGCTGAAGCCAAACTCCTCGCGCAACCGGATCAGCAGATTGAGCACCTGCGCCTGCACGCTTACATCCAGCGCTGCCACCGACTCATCGCAGATGATGAAAGAAGGATCTACCGCCAATGCCCGGGCTATCACCACCCGCTGACGCTGCCCGCCGGAAAACTCATGCGGGTAACGGTTAGCATGTTCAGGCAACAGGTTCACCTTCTCCAGCAGCTCCAGCACCTTTTCCTTCTGCGACCGCTCATTGCCATACAACCCATGTACCTGCATCGGCTCCAGTATAGCCGCCCCGATGGACTTCCGCGGATTCAGGGAAGCATACGGGTCCTGGAAAATAAGCTGCATGTCTTTCCGCAGCGCCCGCATCCCTGCGGGTGACAGGCTACGCAGGTCCTGCCCCTTATAAACAATACTCCCTCCGGTTGGTTCTATCAACCGTAAAAGAGATCTTCCCAAAGTTGTCTTACCACAACCTGATTCTCCCACCAGCCCCAGTGTTTCACCGCTCACTACGTTAAAACTGACATCATCTACCGCTTTGTACCATTGCAGTACTTTACCGGTAATACTTTTCTTCACAGGAAACCAGGTCTGCAGCCCGTGCACCTCCAGCAGCGGCGGATTGCCGGCCAGCAATGCCTGCCGGGCTTTTAATTCACTTTCACTGACTATAAGCCTGTTGATCACCTCTCCTATTGCACCAGCCTTCTCTTGTATACGTCCCTCCGCATCCGTCTCCATAAAATCACGGGTCACCGGCAACCGCGACAGGCGCTTGTCCAACGGTGGCCGGCAAGCCAGCAGTCCTTTGGTATAAGGGTGCTGCGGATGCAGGAACACCTGCTGCACCGGGCCCTCCTCCACGATATTGCCTTTGTACATGACCACCACCCTTTCTGCCAGTTCAGCCACTACACCCAGATCGTGCGTAATAAACAGCACACTCATATCCATCTGTTGCTGTAGTTCTTTCAGCAGCTCCAGGATAGCTTTCTGTACTGTCACATCCAAAGCGGTGGTAGGCTCGTCGGCTATCAGCAGGCGTGGCTCACAGGAGATGGCCATCGCAATCATGACGCGTTGTTTTTGTCCGCCGGACAACTCATGAGGGTAACGCTCCATGATGGCGGCCGGATCAGGCAGTTTCACCCTGGCAAACAGCGCCTTCGCCTGCTCACGGGCTTCCTTCAACGGAATACCCTTGTGCAGCCGGATAGCTTCTGTGACCTGGGCGCCACAGGTATGTAATGGATTCAGGGAGGTCATGGGCTCCTGGAAGATCATGGCAATTTCATTGCCACGGTAAGCCCGCATGGCAGTATCAGAGAGCTGCACCAGATCTGTAACCTGACCGTCGGCATGATGATAGAGGATCTTCCCGTGGGAAATCTTTCCCGGCGCCTGGATCAGGCGCATCACGGAGAGAGAGGTAACTGATTTTCCGGAACCGGATTCTCCCACTACTCCAATGATCTCTCCCCTGCCTACAGACAGGTTCAGGTGGTTGACAGCTTTAACGGTGGTATCGTGTGCATGGAAGGTGACTTCCATATCTTGTATCTCCAGGCGCGTAGAATGCATGCCCGGAAGATACAACAATTCTAAAAACGCAGGTGCTTCACGGTCTGGTGGCTGTCGATCAGTTTCTGCAACGATTCTATACCGATTTTGAGATGGCGTTCCACAAATTTGGTGGTCACCTTTTTGTCGCTTTCTTCTGTCTTAACGCCTTCCGGGACCATTGGCTGATCAGATACGAGCAGCAGTGCGCCGGTAGGGATTTTGTTGAAGAAGCCCACGGAGAAAATGGTGGCTGTTTCCATGTCAACGGCCATTGCCCTTACGCGTTCGAGGTATTGTTTGAATTCAGCGTCGTGTTCCCACACCCGGCGGTTGGTGGTGTAGCAGGTACCGGTCCAGTAATCGTGGCCCAGTTCACGGATGGTGGTGGAGATAGCCTTTTGCAGCGCAAATGCCGGCAGTGCGGGCACTTCGGCCGGGAAATAGTCATTGGAAGTACCTTCACCCCGTATAGCCGCTATCGGTAGTATCAGGTCGCCGATGGCATTTTTCTTTTTCAGGCCACCGCATTTGCCCAGGAACAGTACGGCTTTGGGGTGTATAGCACTGAGCAGGTCCATTACGGTGGCGGCACCAGGACTGCCCATACCAAAATTGATGATGGTAATGTCGCCGGCAGTAGCGCACTGCATAGGTTTACCAGCGCCGATCACTTCGACGTCGTTCCATTCGGCAAACATGGTCAGGTAGTTACTGAAATTGGTGAGGAGGATGTGAGACCCAAAGCGGTCCAGCTTTTCACCAGTGTAGCGGGGAAGCCAATTAGCTACAATTTCTTCTTTTGTCTTCATAGCCTTTTGACAAGCAAATATAGGGTTTTATTCGCTATTCTCCATATTATCCCCCTATCTTCGTACCAGTATAAATATCAAGGTATTGATCACCATTAACTTTCCACCGCCGGATTTCAGGATTAGCAGGGAGCAGGACAAAGAGCTGATTTTTGACCGCTACCGGAAGAAGTTTGTACGGCTTACCCCGGAGGAATGGGTACGGCAAAATTTTCTTAACTACCTCGTAAAATCCATGGGATATCCGGCTTCCCTGATTGGGATTGAGCGGGAAATTATGCTCGGGGAACTGAAAAAGCGATTTGATATTGTCGTGTACAACCGCAATATGGAGCCATGGATGCTTATTGAGTGCAAGGAGATGAATGTGCCCATCAGGCAGCAAACGCTGGAACAGGTGGCCCGTTACAATATGGTTATTCCGGCTACTTACCTGGTGATGACCAACGGTACCCACACCTTTTGCTGTACGCATAACGTTGAATCGAGGCAATGGCTGTTTCTCGACGCCCTCCCCGCATTTTGATATTTTGTTATTTTGATATTTAGTCGGGCGTTTTAGATAGTAAGATCCAATAAAAAAGCAGCGAAGATCCGCTAAGATCTCCGCTGCTTTTTAAATAGCTAAATTCAAAAATAACCAAATTCCTAAATGATCAAGGGAAGATACCCAGTTGCTCGTAAGCAGCACCCACTTTGTTGATCGCTACCACGTAAGCGGCTGTACGCATATCATGGATTTGCGGGTTGGCCATCATCACGTCGCGTACTTCGTGGAGGGCAGCGTGCATGGTTTCTTCGAGGCCGGAGTACACCAGATCTACTTCGTCTGCACCATGAGCGATGAATTTCCTTTCTTTATCAGACACTTTTTTGCCGGTCAGGTCTTCGATGGTTTGCAGAATGTGCATATTCATATTTTCATCGAAGCGTTTGCCCAGACGGCCATAACGCACGTGGCTCAGGTTTTTCAGCCATTCAAAGTAAGAAACGGTCACACCGCCGGCGTTCAGGAACATGTCAGGCACTACGATAACGCCTTTTTTGTTCAGGATTTCGTCAGCTTCCGGTGTGAGCGGGCCGTTGGCGGCTTCACCGATGATTTTCGCTTTTACGTTAGGAGCGTTATGTTTGTCGATCACATTTTCCAGGGCCGCAGGGATCAGAATTTCGCATTCCAGTTCCAGACCGTCGGTATTCTTATTCAGGTTGGCAGAGCCAGGGAAGTTGATGATAGAGCCGGTTTCTTTTTTGTGTTTCAGTACCGCATCAGGATCGAGGCCGTTTTCGTTGAAGATGGCTCCATCCCATTCGATGAGGCAGATGACTTTAGCCCCTGCTTCGTGGAAGTATTTGGCAGCGTGATAACCCACGTTACCCATACCCTGTACCACTACGCGTTTGCCTTCGATACCGGTAGTGAGGCCGAGGCGTTCCATATCTTCTTTGATGTTGCACAGTTCGCGCAGGCCGTAGAACACGCCGAGGCCGGTAGCTTCGGTACGTCCGCGTACGCCGCCCTGAGATACCGGTTTACCGGTAACACAGCCGTAGCCGTCGATTTCACCCGGACGGAGGCTCATGTAGGTATCCAGGATCCAGCTCATTTCCCTTTCACCGGTACCATAGTCAGGAGCCGGAACGTCTGTACCGGGTCCGATAAAGTTTTTCTTTACCAGTTCCGCAGTATAACGACGGGTAATAGCTTCCAGCTGGAAAGGAGTATAATTGCGGGGATTGATTTTGAGACCACCTTTAGCACCACCAAAAGGCACGTTTACGATCGCGCATTTGTAGGTCATCAGGGAAGCCAGTGCCATCACCTCATCCTGGTTCACTTCATCGCTGAAGCGGATACCACCTTTACAAGGCAGTTTATGATGAGAGTGTTGCACACGGTAAGCTTCAATTACCTGT
This sequence comes from Chitinophaga fulva, assembly GCF_012927205.1. GTDB lineage: Bacteria > Bacteroidota > Bacteroidia > Chitinophagales > Chitinophagaceae > Chitinophaga > Chitinophaga fulva. The sequence goes on along the minus strand of NZ_JABBGC010000004.1, from coordinate 159,642 downwards.
ACACCATCGCCGATTCTTACCGGAAATTTGATCTGGTAAACGGCGTTACAAGCCTTGATCTGCTCCAGAATACCCTTGTCCCACTTGGTGAATGCTGCGGCTTTGTCGAAACTTCTTTCCACACTCTGGAAAAAGCTATAATGCTGATCTTGCGACATAATATGTATTGTTTTGGTATAACGATTAGATTATCACGGATTATTTTTTGTCCCGCTGCTCCAGCTTGCTGATCTTTCTGTCCAGGTTAATGAGGAAGAGTATTATACCCAGAAAGATGATCACTAAAACGCCTACGATCACATATATTTTGTCATTGCTGCGGAAGAACTGGTTTAAGGCCCCTTTCTCTGTATCCTGTTGTTGTGCATTTGCCAGTACAGACACCAGCAGGAGGGTGAGTGTCAGGCAAAATGAAAACGCTTTATTGATCATTTAAAAATATTTTTAAGCTCTAATTTTTTATAGCGGACCACCAGGGTGTAGATCCACACGCTCAGGAGGGTCCAGCCAATAAAGGCGGGGTACAGTACCATTTTCATACCGCCATCTGTATCTTTTGAAGCAAATCCGGGCGTAGTGGCGCTTCCTGGGTGAAGGGAGTCCACCATGCGGGGGATAATGTACGTCAGCGGGATGAGCAGGGCGAAGGCGAAAATGTTGAACACCGCAGAAATACGGGCCCTTTTATCAATATCATGGATGGAGATGCGCAGTACCAGGTAAGCCATATAGATCAGGATGGCGATGGCGGTGCACATCTGTTTGGGATCGTCTGTCAGTGTGCCGCCCCAGGTATAGGTAGCCCAGAGGGAACCGGTGGCAAAACCCAGCACGCCAAAAAAGGCGCCTACCCGTGCAGCACTGGAGGCATATACGTCTCTTCTCAGATCATATTTTGACAGGTAAAGGAGGGAGTTGACAACGGAGATGGTGAACATGGTATACATACATATCCACATTGGCACATGAAAAAACAATCCACGGGATGATTGTCCATTGGTTCCTATGATTGGTATCCTGATAGTGAACCCGGCGATAATTACATAAATCAGAAGCAGTATCGCTAATGCTTTCCACCAATGTCTGGCCATTTTTAACAGCTATATTCCGGGGCAAACCTACACGTTTTATCCTTAATCGCAAAGATTTTACGCGATTTTAAGTTTATCCAAAATCCTGAATTACCCGTTAAAATCCGTTTATATAAGTAGCAGAAATATTCGATATTTCAAAATCAGTCTTTCCACAGAAAGGGGAAGAGCACCATGGTAAGGGCGATGGTGAGGAGGTCCATTCCCCCCAGCAGAAAGAACATTTTGGGAAGCCCTGGCTGGTACACCGTCACAAAAGCCGATAAAGACACGTTGGCCAGCAGCATCAGCATAGGCATCATCAGCGGGAAACCCATGACCGCCATCAGGGCCGCGTTGTGATTGGCCTGGGCCGCGATGGCCGCCAGTACGGTGAACAACAGGCTCAGGCTCGTACCGCCCAACAGCACTATCCCTACGAAATACCCGGTGTTATGAAGCGGATTGCCGAGGAACATAAAGCTGCACACCAGCGCGATCAGGCTCATGAGCATCATCAGGATAACATTAAAGATCAGTTTGGCCGCAATGAAGGCCCTCGGCGGCACCAGTGAATAGTAATACAATAGCCGGCCCCTGTTCTCCTGCATGAAACTTTTAGCGATCGCGTTCACCGCCACAAACAGCTGTATCACCCAGAAAAGGGCGTTCCACAACTTATCGTCCGGCTTGCCCATCATGAGGTTGATCACAAAAACGGTGGAAATGATGTACAGCAACACCCCATAAAAAGCGTATTGCTGCCGCAGCTCCAGCACCAGGTCTTTCCGGACCAGCGTATATATTTGGTGGACGGTTTGTTTCATACAGAGCGCGAAATTACGAATTACCGATTACGAATGAAGAGAGATTACTGAATAACCTTTCCACAAGCAGGCGCCTAATTCGTAATTCGCCATTCGTAATTGATTCCTTATATTAGCTGCTTGTTAAAATTTTTGCATGAAAAAGATCCTGGTAGCCAATCGTGGAGAAATAGCCTTACGCATCATGCGTTCTGCGCATGAAATGGGAATCAAGACAGTAGCCGTTTATTCTGAAGCCGACCGCACCATGCCTTTTGTGCAGTATGCAGATGAAGCCGTGTGTATAGGGCCGGCGCCTTCCAGCCAGTCTTATCTGCTGGGGGAAAAGATCATTGCGGTGGCCAAAGAAAGGGGCGCAGATGCTATCCATCCTGGTTACGGGTTTCTAAGCGAGAATGCACGTTTCGCGCAACAGGTGACCGATGCGGGCATCACCTTCATTGGTCCTGCTGCTGCTTCCATTGAAGTGATGGGCAGCAAGCTGGCCGCCAAACAGGCAGCGCAAAAGTTCGGGGTGCCGATGGTGCCCGGTACTGAAACGCCGCTACGCAGCGTGGAAGAAGCGCGGGAAGTAGTGAAAAAGACCGGTTTCCCCATCCTGATCAAAGCTTCCGCCGGCGGCGGTGGTAAAGGCATGCGCGTGGTCAACGTTCCGGAAGAACTGGAAGAACAGATCCGGCTGGCTAAAAGTGAAGCCCTCAGCGCCTTTGGCGATGATGCCGTTTTCATTGAAAAATATGTAGGCGCTCCCCGTCACATTGAAATACAAGTACTGGGCGACCAGCATGGTAATTGTGTATACCTCTTTGAGCGGGAATGTTCTATCCAGCGCCGCCACCAGAAACTGATAGAAGAAGCGCCATCCTCCGTATTAACACCCGCCATCCGGGCCGCTATGGGCAAATGTGCCGTAGATGTGGCCAAAGCCTGTAACTATTATGGCGCCGGCACCGTGGAGTTCCTGGTAGACGAGCAGCTGAACTTCTATTTCCTGGAGATGAACACCCGCCTGCAGGTGGAACATCCCGTGACAGAGTTGATCACCGGCCTCGATCTGGTGAAAGAGCAGATACGGGTGGCCCGTGGCGAAAAACTGTCGTTCTCACAGGAAGACCTCACCATCAACGGACATGCGATAGAACTGCGTATATGCGCCGAAGACCCGGCCAATAACTTCCTGCCGGACACCGGCTGCCTGGAAACCTACATCCGCCCCCAGGGCTACGGTGTACGGGTAGACGATGGCTATGAACAGGGCATGAACATCCCTATCTTTTATGATCCGATGATCGCCAAACTCATTGCCTGGGGCAGCACCCGCGAAGAAGCGCGTCACCGCCTTATCCGGGCTATCGAAGAGTACCAGGTGAAAGGCATCCGCACCACCCTGCCCTTTGGGCACTGGGCACTGCAACAACCAGCGTTTATTGAAGGCCGTTTTGATACCAATTTTATCAATAAATATTATACGCCGCAAGCCTTGCTGGAAGAGCGTCCTGAAATAGACAAGCTGGCCGCTATCCTGGCTGCACAGGTGTGGCAGCAACATAACGTAGCTTTACAATCAGCGACCGGTTATGAAAAACAGCCCTCATCTGCCTGGAAAAAAAGAAATATGTTAAGATAAGTTTAAATAGGTCGGCAAAAAATCCGAAAACGACTAACTTTGCGCCAGCTTTTAACATGTTACGCAGGATCATACTACAGATAATCGACTTCTTCTATCAGCCGTTTGCCCGGGTAATGCCCCGGCAGACCTTCCGCTACCTTGCCTGTGGAGGCGGAAATACGGCTATGGATATCCTTTTATACTTCATCTGCTACAATTTTGTGCTGAACAAGGAGATGATCCATCTCCCCTTTATTGACATCAGCGCCCACATCGCGGCCCTGTTTATGTCGATGGCGGTGACGTTCCCTACAGGTTTCCTCCTCAGCAAGTACGTTGTGTTCTCGGATTCCAATATCCGGGGCCGTGTACAGTTGTTCCGCTATTTCCTGCTGGTAGGTATCTGCATTCTGCTCAACTACTTCCTCATGAAGCTGTTTGTAGACAGGCTGCACTTCTATCCTACCGTGGGCAAGATCTGTACAACCGCACTGGTGGTCATCTTCAGCTATCTTACCCAGAAAAAATTCACTTTTAAGGTAAAACAAACCGCTTCATAACGGGTCCCAGGGCTGAAGCTCCGGGCTACGATATATTTAAAAAGTAAGGCCGATCTCTGAGAGATCGGCCTTACTTTTTTATTTTCGGATCTTGTTATTGTACCTCGTAATAGCAGTGCCTGCAACGGGGCTCGTACAGGTCTTTTTCGCCCAGCAGCAACGTTTCTGTTGACGCTGATTTGCGGTAGGAATAATTGGCGATATTGCCGCAACACACGCAGATGGCATGCAGCTTTGTGATATAATCGGCTTTGGCCAGCATAAACGGTATCTGCCCGAAGGGCTTACCGGTATAATCCATATCCAGTCCGGCCACTATCACACGGATACCCTGCAACGCCAGCTGGTCGCATACATTAGGCAATTCCGCATCAAAAAACTGTGCTTCATCTATGCCAACCACATCTACACCCTGTGCAAGCAGCAGGATTTGCTGCGAGTTTTCAATCGGCGTGGAAACAATCTTATTCTCATCATGTGATACAATGCTGCCTTCATCATAACGTGTATCTATCACCGGTTTAAAGATCTCTACCTTTAAGTTGGCAATACGGGCACGTTTCAGGCGGCGGATCAGTTCTTCGGTTTTCCCCGAGAACATAGAGCCGCAAATTACCTCGATCCAGCCCCTCCGTCCTCCTGCAAGAGAAGGTTCAATAAACATATTGTATTATTTTGATTATTAATTAATTAAAATACGCTAATTTTATCCAAATAAAATAATTCCTATCACTAAGCGTTAACAATTAAGGCATGGAAAAAATAAATGCATTAATTGAGAAGTTACAGGAATTGAAAAATTCCGGTGCAGATCTGCAGGCGATATCATACTATGTACAGTTGCTGCAGGCGGAGGTGTTGTATGTGCGTAACAAACAACAGCAACAGATGCAGCACAGACAAGATATTGCTGTGATCATGCCTGTGCAGGCCCCCGTATCCATACCGGTTACAACCGCAGCGCAAACTACAACATTACCGGCAGATAAACCGGAAGTACCCGCTGCAGGTTATCCACAATCCTTTGTGGCAGCAGATCCTGTTCCTTCCAAACCGGAACCGGTGATAACGGCCCAGCCTATTCCCACGCTGGCAGCCAGCACGCCTTCCCCCTCCAGAGAACCTTTACAGGAACCCGTTTTCAAAGACCCTCCTGTCAGGGAAAAAGAAAAGGAAAAAGAGAAAGCACCAGCCCTGGTCACGCTGTTTGACCAGACCGAGGTGCCTGCTCCACCTCCGGCTCCGGTACCTACACCAGTACCGCCACCTTCACCGGCGCCTGCAAAATCTCATGCAGTGCCTGACACCAACGGTATCCGTAAAGACCTTAATGAACTGGTAGGCAACCATAGCGGCCTTTCCCTGAATGACCGCCTGCGGCAACAACAAACGGAAGTAGCCCAGAAACTGGGAGACATGCCGGTAAAAGACCTGCGCGCAGCCATTGGTATCAACGACAAATACCAGTTCATCCAGGAACTGTTCCGCGGTGACACTGACCTTTACGAACGTTCTGTCAAAACCATTAATGAGTGTAACACACTCCAGGAAGCCGATTATTGGATTCAGCGGGAGATCAAGATCATTCAGGGATGGCAGGACGACCATCACCTGGTAAAACACTTCTATTCTCTGCTCAGGAAACGTTTCTCCTGAATATATTGCAGGATTTTTCCGGTAGCTCCTTTATTGTCCATCACGTAGTTGCCCGCTATAGACGCGGTTTTCCCATAAAAAACCGGCTCGTTAAGCAGCCGCTTCATATAGTCATCGAGGTTAGTGAGCCCCGATACTGTCAGTGCGCCTTTCAGCGCCACCAGTTCCACCGCTTCAAAGTATTTGCTGTATTCCGGACCGATGAGCACCGGTTTACTGTATACCGCCGGTTCCAGCAGGTTATGGATACCGTCTTTCCCAAAGCCGCCGCCTACATAAGCGATATGCGCGTAGCGGTACAGGGTGGTGAGCATACCAATATTATCAATGATCAGCACATCTGTGGGAGCGGCGCCCGCCTTCACCGCGGAATAGGTAACCGCTGTGGGGAAGAGGGCCTGTACCTGCCGGATATGTGATTCGTGGATTTCATGGGGTGCGATGACCAGCTTCATGCCCTGACGGTCCGCTTGTTGCCACCAGGAAGCCAGCAGTTGCTCATCTTCCGGCCAGGTGCTGCCTGCCACCAGCAGGTGGTCGTTGCCCGCAAACTGTTCTATCAGCGGCAAAGAAGTATGTTCTGTAAGCAGCGCCGCCACCCGGTCGAACCGCGTATCGCCGCTGATGCTGGCCGTTTGGATGCCAATGCCCTGCAACAGGCGCAGGGACGCTTCGTTTTGGACAAAGATATGGGTCAGCTGTTGCAGCAGCCGGCGGAACATACCGCCATACCCTTTGAAAAAAACCTGGCCTTCCCGGAAGATACCGGACACGAGCAGCACGGGTATTTTTCGTGTATACAGTTCCGTAAGAAAGTGATACCAGAACTCGTATTTAATAAATACGGCCAGCGCCGGTTGGGCGATGTCGATAAAATCCCGTGCATTGCGGTGGGTATCCAGCGGCAGGTAACACACGTAATCAGCGCCTGGATAATCTTTTCTGACCTCGTAGCCGGAGGGGGAAAAAAATGTTAACAAAATTTTATAGGCAGGGTATTGGCGGCGGAGCTCCTCCAGTACCGGCCGGCCCTGTTCAAACTCCCCGAGGGAGGCAGCATGTACCCAGATCAGCGGGTGCTGGCCGATACCAGCCTGTTGCATCCTGGAACGCCAGTGCTGACGGCCATTCAGCCATAAAGATGCCTTCTTTTTACCGCCCATGGCTGCCAGGCCTACTCCTGCCCTGTACAAACGGATACCTGTGTTATAAATTGTCCTAGCTAACATTCGCCTGCGTACTTTTACTGAAATTTAATCGTCCTGCAAAGATAATCCCCACCCAATCCCAAAATTTGTAAATTTGCACACTTTAAACAAAATAAAAATATACATATCATATGGTGCCTATTCAGATGGTTGACTTGAAACGCCAGTATACGAAGATTAAACCGCAAGTGGATGCTGCCATCCAGGAAGTATTGGAAAGTGCCGCTTTTATTAACGGCGGAGCCGTGCAGAAGTTTGCGGAAGAGCTGCAGCAATATCTGGACATCAAGCATGTGATCCCATGCGCCAATGGCACCGATGCCTTACAAATCGCGATGATGGCACTGGACCTGCAGCCCGGTGACGAAGTGATTACCCCTTCCTTTACTTTTATTGCTACCGCAGAAGTGATAGCACTCCTGCAGCTGAAGCCTGTGTTTGTGGACGTGGACCCGAAGACTTATTGTCTCGATGTGGCAGCTGTGGAAAAAGCGATCACCCCTAAGACAAAGGCTATCGTTCCTGTGCATCTCTATGGCCACGTAGCAGACATGGAGCCATTAATGGCTGTTGCCGCCAAACACAACCTGTATGTGATTGAAGATAACGCACAAGCCATCGGTGGTAACTATACCCTGGCAGATGGCAGCGTGAAGAAAGCCGGTACCATCGGCCACATTGGCTGTACCTCCTTCTTCCCTTCCAAGAACCTGGGATGTTATGGCGACGGCGGCGCGCTGTTTACCAACGACGACGCCCTGGCAGCCAAAATCAGAATGGTGGCCAACCACGGCCAGTCAGCCCGCTATTATCACGATGTGGTAGGGGTCAACTCCCGCCTCGATTCCGTACAGGCAGCGGTATTGCGCATCAAACTGCCGTTGCTCGACGAATACATCCATGCCCGCAGGGCCGTGGCAGACGCCTATGACGCTGCTTTCGCCGATATGCCGCAGATCACCACGCCTTATCGTGCCGCCAACAGTTATCATGTATTCCACCAATATACCATCCAGTTGAACGGAGCAGACAGGAACAAGCTGCAACAATACCTGGCAGAAAAACAGGTGCCATCCATGATCTATTACCCTGTACCAGCTCACCGTCAGAAAATGTTCGAGCATTTTGGCAGTGCAGCCTTTGATTTACCCGTAACCGATAACCTCACCACCAAGGTGATTTCCTTGCCGATACACACTGAAATGGAAATAGATCAGTTAGATCACATTATTCATTCTGTCAAATCATTTCTAAACCATCCTCTAGCATGAAGATTACAGTAGTAGGCACCGGTTATGTAGGACTGGTAACCGGTACCTGTTTCGCAGAAACAGGTAATGAAGTTACCTGCGTAGATATCGATGTCAACAAAGTAGCGAAATTATCCGCCGGACAGGTCACCATTTATGAACCCGGACTGGAAAAGCTGTTTGAACGCAACCTCAAAGAAGAGCGTTTGTTTTTCACCACCAGCCTGGAAGACGGCATCCGTGATGCGGAAGTTGTTTTCCTCGCGCTGCCAACACCACCCGGTGCAGACGGTGCTGCCGATCTCTCATTTATACTGAAAGTAGCAGACCAGCTGGGCAAACTGATGACCGATTACAAGGTGATCGTAGATAAAAGCACCGTACCGGTAGGTACAGCAGAAAAAGTAATTGCAGCTATTGCACAAAACTGTAAAACATCTTTCGACGTGGTATCCAACCCGGAATTCCTCCGTGAAGGCGTGGCTGTTGACGATTTTATGAAGCCGGACCGCGTCGTTATCGGTACCAATTCCGAAAGGGCCCGCAAAATCATGGGCGAGCTCTATGCTCCTTTTGTAAGACAGGGCAACCCGATCATATATATGGATGAAAAATCCGCCGAGCTGACCAAATATGCCGCCAACTCATTCCTCGCCACTAAAATTTCGTTCATGAACGAAATCGCCGTGCTGTGCGAAAAACTGGGTGCTGATGTAGACATGGTCCGCAGAGGTATTGGCAGCGACGATCGTATCGGAAAAAGATTCCTGTTTCCAGGTATCGGTTATGGTGGTAGCTGTTTCCCGAAAGACGTACAAGCATTGGTAAAATCGTCCGAAGACGTAAACTACGACTTCCGGATACTGAATGCCGTTATGGACGTTAACGAAAAACAGAAGCTATTTTTGCTACCAAAAATAAAGGCCTATTTTAATGATGACCTGAAAGGCAAACATTTCGCTTTATGGGGACTCGCGTTCAAGCCTAATACAGACGACATCCGCGAGGCACCCGCATTGTACATTATCGATGCCCTAGTGGACGCCGGTGCAACCGTTACCGTGTTTGATCCTGAGGCCATGGAAAATGTCAGGCAGATAGCAGGCGATAAAATAACTTATGCCGAACATCAATACACTTGCCTGGACAAAGCTGATGCATTGATCATTGCCACAGAATGGAGCGTTTTCAGAACACCGGATTTCAACAAGATTTCCGCAGCCCTGAAATATAAAGCCATTTTCGATGGCCGTAATCTTTTTGAAGTAGCACGCATGAGAGAAATGGGATACCATTATGAGAGCGTTGGTCGTGCTGCCATTGTTTAAACGATCACCACATACCTAGATACATGGAAAAAAAGAGAATCCTGATAGCCGGAGCTGCCGGCTTCCTTGGCTCACATTTGTGCGACCGCTTCATTAAAGAAGGTTTTCATGTGATTGCCATGGACAACCTTCTCACCGGCAACATCAAAAATATTGAACACCTGTTCCCGTTACAGGACTTTGAATATTATCATCACGACGTAACCAAGTTTATCCATATACCGGGTAAGCTGGATTATATCCTTAATTTCGCTTCGCCGGCCAGCCCGATAGATTACCTGAAAATGCCAATCCAGACCCTGAAGGTCGGATCACTGGGTACCCACAACCTGCTGGGCCTGGCCAAGGAAAAGAAGGCCCGGATACTGGTAGCTTCCACTTCCGAAGTATATGGCGACCCTAACGTACATCCGCAAACAGAAGAATACTGGGGCAATGTAAACCCCGTAGGACCACGAGGCGTGTACGACGAAGCCAAAAGATTCCTGGAATCCATTACCATGGCCTATCACAACTTTCATGGCGTGGAAACCCGGATCATCCGTATCTTTAATACTTACGGCCCGCGCATGCGCCTCAATGATGGCCGTGCATTACCGGCCTTTATGAGCCAGGCGCTGAGCGGACAGGACCTGACCGTGTTCGGGGATGGCAAACAAACGCGTTCTTTCTGTTATGTAGACGATCTCATCGAAGGTATTTACCGCCTGCTGTTGAGCGACTACCATCTGCCAGTGAACATCGGCAATCCGGAAGAGATCACCCTCAACCAGTTTGCAGAGGAAATCCTCGCACTGACAGGTTCCAAACAGCAGATCGTTTATCACCCGTTGCCCAAAGACGATCCTAAGCAACGGCAACCGGACATCACCAAGGCCCGTACCCTGCTGGGATGGGAGCCGAAGGTAGGTAGACAGGAAGGATTAAAGATCACCTACGAATACTTCAAACAGGCATTATTAAAATAGAAAACATTATTAACCATTCCATGAAACGGAGAGTACTTATTACAGGCGGGGCAGGCTTCATTGGTTCACATGTAGTCAGATTATTTGTCACCAAATACCCAGACTATCAGATCGTAAACCTGGATGCACTGACCTACGCCGGTAACCTTGAAAATCTGCTGGATGTAAAAGATCTTCCAAATTATATTTTTGAAAAAGGAGATATTACTGACGAAGCTTTCATCGATCAGCTTTTCGGAAAGTACCAGTTTGATGGCGTGATACATCTTGCTGCTGAAAGCCATGTGGACCGTTCTATTATGGACCCACTGGCTTTCATCAGAACCAATGTACTGGGTACGGCCGTATTACTTAATACCGCACGCAAATACTGGAAAGACAATATGGACGATAAACTGTTTTACCATGTGTCTACCGACGAAGTATATGGCTCACTCGGTGAAGAAGGTTTTTTCCATGAAACAACCGCCTACGACCCGCGTTCTCCGTATTCAGCGTCCAAGGCCAGCTCCGACCATTTTGTAATGGCTTACTACCATACTTACCATCTTCCGGTCATTATCTCCAACTGCTCCAATAACTACGGATCACACCATTTCCCTGAGAAACTGATCCCACTGGCTATCCATAACATCAAAAACAACAAACCGGTTCCCGTATATGGCAAAGGAGAGAATGTGCGCGACTGGCTGTATGTAAATGATCATGCTCGGGCCATCGATACCATCTTCCACAAAGGCAGAATTGGTGAAACCTACAACATCGGTGGGTTCAACGAATGGAAAAACATTGACCTGATACAGTTGTTGTGCCGTATCATGGACCAGAAACTGGGCCGCCCTGAAGGCACTTCCGCTCAGTTGATCACTTTTGTAAAAGACCGCGCCGGCCATGACCTGCGCTATGCGATAGACGCCACCAAACTGAACAAGGAATTGGGCTGGGAGCCATCCCTCCAGTTTGAGGAAGGCCTGGAAAAAACAGTAGATTGGTACCTCACCAATGAAGAATGGTTACAACATGTAACCAGCGGTGATTATCAAAATTATTATCAGGAGCAATATCAAAAGAGATAATTATAATTATGCCATTTTCAGAAACCGGCCTTCCTGGATTAATCATATATGAGCCAACCGTATTTGGAGATCATCGTGGATATTTTTTCGAGAGCTACAATGCTAATACCTTCCGTGCTGCCGGCATAGAATACAACTTTGTTCAGGACAACCAGGCACGCTCCACCTATGGCGTACTGAGAGGATTGCACTTTCAACTGGAGCCTTATGCGCAAACCAAACTCATCAGAACACTGGAAGGTGCTATTGTAGATGTAGTCGTGGATATCCGTAAAGGATCACCAACCTATGGTAAATCCTATACGATAACGCTTAGCGCAGAAAATAAAAAACAATTGCTGGTCCCCAAGGGGTTTGCACACGGCTATGCCGTCATCAGCGAAACCGCCGAAGTGATGTATAAATGTGATAATTTCTACCACAAAGGCAGTGAAGGCGGAATTATCTTTAATGATCCGGCACTGGACATCGAATGGGGCATTGACCTGGAGAAGGCGCTGGTGTCAGAAAAAGATCTCGTCCTGCCCAGGCTGGCAGATGTTACCCATAATTTTGTCTTTTAACAGCAGCTATTTGTCATGAAAAACATTCTTATTACCGGCGGAAACGGCCAACTGGGACAGTCCCTGAAAAACGCGTCAGCAGCTTATCCACAGTTCAACCTGCTCTTTACCGATGCCGGTGAACTGGATATTACCAATGCAGACTCGCTGGCCGCTTATTTCAGTGCCAACCAGATAGATGCCTGTATTAACTGTGCCGCCTATACGGCCGTAGACAAAGCAGAATCTGATGAAGAAAATGCGTTTCTGCTCAACTTCCAGGCTGTTTTATCACTAGCAGAAATCTGCACACAGCATAACGCCCAGCTGATACACATCTCCACTGATTATGTGTTCAGCGGCAAACAGAACGTGCCATATACAGAAACAGACGATACCGACCCGCAGAGCATCTACGGCGCTTCCAAACTTCGCGGAGAAGCAGCTGCCATTGGATACAACCCCGACACCATCGTGGTACGTACTTCCTGGCTGTACTCCGAATATGCAGTCAACTTCGTGAAACGCATGCAGGAACTGATGCGGGAAAGAGAAGAACTCAACGTAGTGTTTGATCAGGCAGGTACGCCGACCTATGCAGGCGACCTCGCAGCAGCCCTGCTGCACATCCTGCAATACAAAGCTGACCACCCCGATGCAACGCTGGGCGGCGTTTACCACTATAGCAATGAAGGCGTGACCAGCTGGTACGACTTTGCCGTTACCATCAAGGAACTTACCGCTGCCACTACTAAAGTGCTGCCTGTTACTTCAGACAAATACAAGACAGCCGCCGCAAGGCCTGCCTACAGCGTATTGAATAAAGAAAAGATCAGGAACACCTTTGGCATACATATTCCCTACTGGCGAGACAGCCTGGTGAAATGCCTCCGGAGGATGTAAATAAAAAACGGCCTTGTAGTGATACAAGGCCGTTTTCATTTAGGAATTTTTTGATTTACGGATTTCGTTATTTCTTGAAGCTGGTGATCATTGTTGAACCCGCCTCTTTTCCGTCTTTATAAGATACTGTCTTCACCATCCCAAATCCAGGAGCAAACCATTCGGTTGCGGTAAGGTCCATGGGCACGCTGTTTCCCAGCATCTGCATTTTAAACGACAGGTCATAATTGATTTTATAGCAGTTCCAGCTGCCGGCTGGTGTGGTGATTTTTTCTTTGCCCACTACTTTCCGGTTGCTCACCGTATAAGCTACGCCAATGTCCATACCACCCATATTACCGGCCATCTCAAACGTGCCCCCTTTCAGGTCCTGCCCTACCTGCATATTAGCCGGGTAGTTCAGGAAGGCATTGGTGGTTTTAGCTTCCATTTTCAGGTCTTTCAGCTGTGAGAAAGACGGCATACCTACTTTCATATCCAGCGCAATCCCATCACCACTGCATTTGAAAGTGCCCTGGCTGGTAGTGATCATCTTATCGGATTTATCATATACCGTTGCTGTAAAGTTGGAAGTGGTGCCCGTTGCCTCCTTCTGTACATTGCTTACCTTATAAATTGTTTTGCCAACCGGGGCGTTGCTCCCGTCGTACATGGTCATTTCCACCTGTGCATTGTTGAGCAGGTAATAATAACCGGCGCAATCCTGTGCTGACAGTGATCCGGCCAATAATAACATCAGGATAAAACACCATCCTTTTTTCATAACAAATAAATTTTGGAGATAATATATAACAAGGTATATAAATATGATCGTGATCAGCCTGATCATGGCTTCCGGTTAAAAGTACGGCATTTCTCCAAGCTGCCGAAAAAACAGTGCTTTACAGCTTATCTCCCCTGTTCAGACATTTTTGTGTAGGTTTGCAAAAATTGTTATTGAATCATGAATCTGATAGAAGAACTGCGCTGGCGGGGTATGCTACAGGATATGATGCCTGGCACGGAGGAGCAACTGCAAAAGGAAATGACCACTGCTTACATTGGTTTTGACCCTACTGCAGAATCATTGCACATCGGTAGCCTGGTACCCATCCTGTTGCTGGTGCACCTGCAAAAGGCAGGACATAAGCCCCTGGCGTTAGTAGGCGGCGCTACCGGCATGGTGGGCGACCCCTCATTCAAGGCAGAAGAAAGGAAGATGCTCGACGACGAAACCCTCCGGAGAAATGTGGACGGTATCAGGAAACAGCTGGAACGCTTCCTGGACTTTGATCCTGCCAAACCTAATGCGGCGGAAATGGTGAATAACTACGATTGGTTTCAACACATTTCCTTCCTCGACTTTATCCGCGATACGGGTAAGCACATCACCGTTAACTATATGATGGCCAAAGATTCTGTGAAAAAAAGAATCGAAGGCGATAGCGGGATGTCTTTCACCGAATTTACCTATCAGCTCATTCAGGGATACGACTTCTTTCACCTGTATACCGCCAAAAACTGTAAACTGCAGATGGGCGGCTCCGATCAATGGGGCAATATCGTGACCGGCACGGAACTGATCCGCCGTAAGGCACAAGGTCAGGCCTTCGCCTTCACCTGCCCGCTGATCAAAAAAGCAGACGGCACCAAATTCGGTAAAACGGAACAAGGCACCGTATGGCTGGACCCGAAAAGGACTTCTCCTTACGCGTTTTACCAGTTCTGGCTGCGTACCACCGACGATGATGCAGAAAGCTATATCAAAATCTTCACCTTCATGGAGAAGGAAGAAGTAGACGTACTCATCGCCGAGCACAGACAGGACCCCGGCAAAACCCTGTTGCAAAAAAGGCTTGCACAGGAAGTGACCACCTTTATTCACGGTGAAGAAGCCTATAAATTTGCAGTAGAAGCCTCTTCTATCCTGTATAATAAAAATACAGCCGACCTCCTGCTCTCTTTGTCTGAAGAAGACCTCGTGGAAGTAATGGCCGGCGTGCCCCAGCACGAAGTCGCTAAAGCAGAACTCGAAACAGGTAAAGACATCGTTAGCCTCCTCGCGGAAACCGGTATCTTCCCCAGCAAGGGCGAAGCCCGCAAAACTGTGCAGGGCGGCGGTGTAAGCGTTAACAAAGTAAAAGTGCCCGGCATCGAAATGGTGATCAACACCAGCTCTCTGCTCCGGGATAAATATATCCTGCTCCAAAAAGGGAAGAACTATTTCCTCGTCAAAGCGGTATAAATAAAAATACTACAACAATAAAAAAAGGGAAGATCAATGATGATCTTCCCTTTTTTTATTGTTGATACCAACGATATTATTTGATACCGTACTTCTGCTGATACTTTTCATACAGCTGATGCTGTTTGTTATCCAGGTTCACCTCCCGGCCCTGAATAAAAGCGCGGGTGATCACACTGGACTTCATATCCAGCATATCGCCGGTACTGACGGCAATATTGGCATCTTTACCCGCTTCCAGTGACCCGGCAATTTTATCAATACCCAGTATTTTAGCGGCATTCAGCGTAACTGCGGACAGCGCTTCTTCACGGCTCAGGCCAAAAGTGCTGGCGGTACCGGCTTCGAAGCCAAGGTTGCGCTGCTGCCAGAAACCTTCATTGCTCAGGCAAAACAATACCCCTGCCTTTTGCAGCTGAGCGGCTGTTTTATATGGCTGGTCAATATCATCGTCCTGCATCAGCGGCAGGCTATGCGGCTGCCTGAGCACCACTGCGATATTGTTTTGTTTGAGCAGGTCCGCAATCTGCCAGGAGTCGGCGCCGCCAACGATCACCACGTCCATGTTGAATTCTTTGGCGAAGTCAATTGCGACGAGCATCTCCTTTACCAGGTCACAGTGAACGAATAGTTTCTGTTCCCGGTTGAACAGTTTACGCATCGACTCAAACTTAATATTGGTGGCGGCATGTTTGTTTTCCTGCAGATAGGCTTTGGCTTCGCGGAAAAACGCCCGTACCTTCTCCACCCGCTCCAATGCTTCTTTCAAGGGATCTTTCGACTGCGGCCCTCTGGGACCGTGGCCTAAACTGATGTCCACTAACCGGGGCATAACGAAATGCAGCGCGTCATCTGTTTTATAGGCGGCATCTTCCCAGTTCCACGCATCCAGCTGAACAACGGAAGACGTACCGCTGACCAGGCCTCCTTCAGGCGTCACCTGTGCCAGCAGGATACCGTTGGACCGCAGCGTGTTGATCACTTTGGAATCGGTATTATAAGAAACGATCGAGCGGATGGAAGGGTTGATCTCCCCTACCTCACGGGCATCGATGGTAGCGCGCACGCTTTCAAATTCCACGAGGCCCAGTTTGGTGTCCGGCGCAATGATGCCGGGATACACATGCTGTCCTTTCATATCCAGCACGGTGGCGTCGCCGGAGGCAGACACGCCCGCGCCGACAGCGGTTATTTTCCCTTTGACAAAGGCGATTGTCCCGTTTTCGATCACCTGGCCGTTGCCAACATGGATAACAGCGTTGGTGAGATATACCGGCTTGTCCTGCGGGCGGGCCGGCAAAATGGTTTCCTGGGCATAGGCAGAACTTGCGCCGAGGGCCAGGGCCAGTAGATATATGCTTCTTTTCATGATGTTTCAGTTTTTTAGAACCCGGCGCCGGTAGTTAATCCGAGGCCTTCCTGGTGACCAGCCTGTAAATCCTCACAGTGGTACATTTCATCCGGTGTGAAAGCGGCTTTCTGTGTAGGCGTGCCTTTTTTCTTTTCGCCCAGCAGTTTCTGTACGAGGCGGTTACGCTCGGCAGCAATGCGTTGACGCAGCTGCAGGTCATAGTCGCGGTCAAACTCCACGATACCGTCTACAATTGTTTTTTCTGCTTTGGCGTAGATGCTCAGCGGATTGTCGCTCCACAGCACCAGGTCGGCGTCTTTGCCTACTTTGATGCTGCCCGTGCGGTTATCCACATGAAGCAGGCGTGCAGGGTTGAGCGTCACCATTTTCAGCGCATCTTCTTCCGGAACACCACCATATTTCACGATTTTGCCGGCTTCCTGGTTCAGGCGGCGGGCCATTTCAGCATCATCGGAGTTGATGGCCGTTACTACGCCCACTTTATGCATAATAGCAGCGTTGTAAGGGATAGCATCCTGTACTTCCATTTTGTATGCCCACCAGTCGGCGAAAGTGCCGGCACCAGCGCCATGTGCTTTCATTTTATCCGCCACTTTATATCCTTCGAGGATATGGGTGAAAGTGTTGACACGGAAATGGAAGCTGTCCGCTACATGCATCAGCATATTGATTTCGCTTTGTACATAAGAGTGACAGGTGATGAAACGTTTGGCGTTGAGGATTTCTGAGAGTGCGTCCAGCTCCAGGTCACGGCGTTTGCCGGCGCCTTGCTTTTCGTAGTCACGGGCACGGGTAAACGCATCTACATATACCTGTTCCACACCCATTCTGGTTTGCGGGAAACGGACGGTATTACGTTCGCCCCAGTTGGATTGTTTCACGTTTTCACCCAGTGCAAATTTGATGAAGGGGTCCCAGTTGGTTACTTTCAGTCCTTCTGCATCCTGGCCCCAGCGCAGTTTAATGAGCTGTGACTGGCCACCGATAGGGTTGGCGCTGCCATGCAGCAGATGGGAGGCGGTAACGCCGCCGCTCAACTGACGGTAGATGTTCACATCGTCAGGATTGAGCACATCGCCGATGCGTACTTCAGCAGTAACGGCCTGAGAAGACTCATTCACGCCGTTGGAGATAGCGATGTGGGAGTGCTCATCGATGATGCCGGCAGAGAGGTGTTTGCCGGTACCGTCTATCACACGGGCATTACCGGCTGACAGGCCTTTGCCGATCTGCGCGATTTTGCCGCCGCGTACCAGTACATCGGTGTTTTCCAGTTTGCCATCTTTCTCGTTGGTCCATACCGTGGCATTTTTAATGAGGATATCCTGTTGTTGCGGCAGTTTATCCCAACCGTAACCACTAAACGGATAATACAACGGTCCCATCTCCACAGGAGTGCCTTTCCTGGCAGAATCGCTTTTGGCAGGTGCGGTACGGGCAAATACAGCATTCCATCTTACGGTGGCGCCGCTGGTGTCTACACCGGTGCCGGACCAGCCGCTTTCACCGATCAGGCCACTGAGCCTTACGCTGCTGCGGCCATTTTTGACGAGTGGTAAAGACAGGGTTACTAACTTACCATTGATATCGATACGGCCGGGGATGGTATCTTTCTGCAATACGGCCACCAAAGGTGCGGAGGCAGTACCTTTTACATCCAAAGTGATGCTGCTGCCCGGAGAGAGGGTAACCGTATAGATGCCACGGATATCGTTCCATCCGTCTTGTTTAACGACATAGCGGTTGCCCTGTACCCAGTTCTGCAGGATGAGGGTATTTTCTTTGAACACCGGACCGGAAGTGATGAGGAAGTTGGCCAGTTTACCTGCTTCGAGGCTGCCTACTTTATCATACACTTTCAGGGTGGTGGCGGGTGTTTTGGTGAGGGCGTCGAGCGCTTTTTGTTCGGTCAGGCCATATTCGATGGCTTTACGTACACTGCCCAGGAATGATTTCAAATCTTTCAGATCAGCTGCGGTAAGACAGAACGGGATATTGGCTTTTTCAAAAGCGGCTGGCTGTGAGGGCGCCATCTCCCAGTGTTTCATCTCTGACAGTGATACAAAGCGGGTGTCGTTGGGATCTTCCACATCGATCGCGCCGGGGAAATTAAGCGGCAGGATAAAAGTGGCTTTGGTAGCGGCGATTTCGGAGATACGCTGGTATTCGTTGCCACCGGCTTTGATGATGTATTGTACACCAAATTCATCCCCTATTTTATCTGCCCGCAGGGCATCCCATTTATCTTTTACTTCAAAGATCTGGGGCAGCTGCTGATTGGCGTTCCAGGCCTGGAGGCTGAGGTTCACGCCTTCTTTGGCAGGTTGTGATTTGTACCATTGCGCATCGAGGAAAGTCTGGCGCAGCAGGGCGATATATCCCATTTGTGAATTGGGATAGTTCTGGGTGGAGCTGCCTTTGTCGAAGGAGTACCCGGCAGCTACTTTTTCGCGGACGATCACTTTGTTTTCCTTGTCGCCTGCGAGGGTCACCAGCGCGGCGGTACCGCGGGCCACGCCGTCCATCTGCTGGGTAGCTACCGTGCCGAAGCCAGCTTCCCGCAGGGTAGCGGCTTTGGTCTCATCAGTGCTGAACTGGTCTACTGCGTTTATTTCGCTCCTGATAGCCTGGTTCCAGCCATAAGCGCCTTTTGTGTTGGAAAGGAACTGTGGTGGCGCGTTCCAGCCACCGCTAATACGTTTTACTTCAGCCTGGCCGTAGCTGCTGAAGATGTCTACAAAAGAAGGATAGATGTACTTTCCTTTACAATCCACCACCACTGCGTCTTTAGGGATGGCAGCGGCGGGACCGGCATCGATGATTTTGCCGTCACGGATCACCAGCGTAGCGTTGGGGAGGGTTGTCTGCGCATCTTTAACGATGGTAGCGTGGGTGAAAGCGAAACACCTGTCTTTAGGGTCCGCAATTCCGTTCACCGGAAAGGTTTCCTGTGCATGGGCATAGGAGCCTGCCAACAGTAGCGAGAACACCAACAGCTTACTGCGGTGCCGGTTCAGGGCATAGGCGACGCCACAGGAAAGCAGTGCCCTCCCGGGTTTCTCAAAAGCTCTTTTCATGTTCGGTTTTTTTACGATTCAGATTTTCAGTTGCTGGTCTTAAATGTAATAAATGATTGACCGGGGTGTTAGTAATTATTGCTTTTTTTTATGAGTGGTAGCGATGAATAGTTTTTGCATTAACACGAAAAAGGGATAATTTGACAAGGGTTTACCCATTAAGTTTGTCTAAATTTCATATAATAATTGCTGACTATGAAGATATTTTCGCTTCCCACGGTACTGCTCCTGTGTTGCCTGTTGACAGGCATCCGGCTGACCACCGCTGCACAAACCCAGGACAGCACCAACAACAGTGGGCGCTGGGGGGTAGAAGGCAGGGCCGATAAGATCAGCGACAAAATATCCAGAAAGGTAGGCCTGAACCGGGACCAGTACCAGCAGATCTACACCATCAATACCGACATTATCCGTCGTATGGACGCTATCCGCGCCAATACCGCACTTACCAAAAAAGACCGGATGCAACAGTTCAAAGCGCTGGAATCAGAACGCAGCCAGCGTTTCAAAAACGTGCTCTCTGCAGCGCAATATAAAAAATGGAACGACTGGGAAATGAGCAAAAAAGAGCATCTGGAAGAAAAGATGGAAAAGAAAAGACAACGTAAACAGGCTACGCGTCCATAACCAAAAGGTATTATCATTTCAGCTACCGGCGACATACAAACGATCTTTATGCATGCGGTATCTGCTGTACATCCTGTTCAGCTGATACGCCGTCATGTGCAGATAAAAGCCCCTTCCACCCTTGTTATTTCGGGAGATGATTATGTTTTGCCCCCACAGGGGCGGCTGATCGTGCTGGGCGCAGGTAAGGCATCGGCCGCTATGGCGCAGGAGCTGGAGAAAGTGCTGGAAGGACATATGCGCCCTGAGGGCCTGATCGTCACCAAACACGGGCATGGCTTGCCGTTGCAACAGCTTACGCTATTGGAGGCCGGTCATCCCGTGCCGGACAAATACAGCCTGGAAGCTTCCCGGCGGTTCCTGGAAATAGCTGCTACAGCCGAAGCGCACGACCTGGTGATACTGCTGCTGTCTGGCGGAGCTTCTGCCTTGCTGGCCGATGTGCCGGAAGGCAGTTCACTGGAAGACGTACAGCAGCTGTTTACCCTGCTGCTGAACAGTGGCGCCGGCATTCACGAAATGAACATCGTGCGTAAGCATCTCTCTAAAATAAAGGGCGGATGGCTGGCACAAAACATATACCCGGCCACGTTATGTGCCCTTGTACTGAGTGATGTGGTGGGCGATGATCTGAGTGTGATCGGCTCCGGGCCGGCAGTACCCGACCCCTCCACTTTTGCCGATACCATGGCCATCCTGGAGAAGTACCGGTTACTGGCTCAACTGCCGCCTGCCTTACGCCGTTACCTTGACAATGGTATGGCCGGTGTTATCCCGGATACGCCTAAGGCAGGCAGTCCTTTTTTTAAGCAGGTACATCACTATTTTGCCGGCACCAATCATATTGCCCTGCAAGCCGCGGCGGATAAAGCCCGCAGCCTGGGATACCATCCACAGGTGCTGGCCGCCGACACTACCGGCGACGCCCATACGGTAGCCGCCATGCTGGCAGCAGCCGCCATCAACTGGCAGGGTCCACGCCCGGGTTGTTTGCTCGCAGGCGGGGAAACCACCGTACAGGTAACCGGTAAAGGTAAAGGCGGCCGTAATCAACAGCTGGCATTGGCCGCAGCTATTGCACTGGCAGGACATGAAGGCATCACCCTGCTCAGTGCCGGTACTGATGGTACCGACGGGCCGACTAATGCTGCCGGCGCCATCGTCGACAACCATACGCTGGAGCTGGCCGCTGCCCTGCAACTCGATGCGCAAGATTTTCTGCAACAGCAGGATGCATGGACATTCTTCTCAAAAGCAGGCGGGTTACTGATTACAGGGCCTACACAAACCAACGTGATGGACCTCATGATCGTGTTGATCACTTAAACACAGCAATAAGCACACAGCTTTTGTTATTTAAACTTTGATTATCTGCTGATAGATTCTATTTTTGGGGTTTGATTCACAAGTTCTGGATTTTACTAAAACTAATATTGCATTATGCTGAGAATGGAACAGACATGGCGATGGTTCGGGCCCAATGATCCGGTTAGCCTGTCTGATATAAAACAGGCCGGTGCTACGGGTATCGTAACAGCATTGCACCATGTACCCAATGGAGTAGTGTGGACGACTGAAGAAATTTTAAAGCGTAAATCGGAGATCGAAGCCGCAGGCCTTACCTGGTCTGTAGTAGAGAGCATCCCTGTTCATGAAGATATTAAAACGCAGAGCGGTAATTTCCGCGAATATATTGCCAATTACCAGCAATCTATCCGTAACCTCGCTGCTGCCGGTATCCACGTAGTGACTTACAATTTTATGCCGGTGCTGGACTGGACCCGTACCGACCTGAGTTACGAAGTGGCCGATGGTTCCAAAGCACTGCGTTTTGAAAAAGCAGCTTTCCTGGCGTTCGACCTGTTCATGCTGAAACGTCCTGACGCAGAAAAAGATTATACCCTGGAGGAGGTCTCCCGCGCGAAAGAACATTTCGACAGCATGACCGACGAGTCCAAACAGCTGTTACAGAAAAATATTATTGCCGGTCTGCCCGGCTCTGAAGAGAGCTTCACCCTGGAACTGTTCCAGGCGGCACTCGACAAATACAAAGGTATTGACGCCACCCAACTGAAGCTGCACCTGTTCTATTTCCTGCAACAGATAGCACCGGTAGCCGAAGAGGTGGGCGTGAAACTGGCCATCCATCCGGATGATCCTCCGTTCCCGATTTTTGGGTTGCCCCGTATCGTGAGCACCGAACAGGATGCTAAAGAGCTGCTGATCGCTGCTCCATACACTTCCAACGGGCTGTGTTTCTGCACCGGTTCCTATGGTGTGCGTGCCGATAACGATCTGCCCGGCATGATCGAACGACTGGGCGATCATATCCACTTCATCCATCTGCGCAGCACACAACGTGATGCACAGGGCAACTTCCACGAAGCCAATCACCTCGAAGGCGACGTAGATATGTTTGCCGTGGTGAAAAACATCCTGCTCACCATGAAACGCCGCAATGTTTCCATTCCAATGCGGCCGGACCATGGGCATCAGATGCTGGACGACCTGCAGAAGAAAACCAATCCGGGTTACAGCGCTATCGGCCGCCTGCGCGGACTGGCAGAGCTGAGAGGCCTGGAAATGGGCATAGCGGGGGCTTTAGGCTCTGATTGACTGACATCTACCAGCATCAGGTCTGCACAAAGAGTAAGGGTGGGGATAAGCAATACCATCGTCGGACTGAGATGCTACGCCAGAGCAGAAAGCATATTTGAGACAATACCGTAATGGCTGATTACGTGTACAAACAGCACTGTTCTTTACCATAATCATATTGAACGAAGGGTTGACTCCATGTCAGCCCTTCGTTGTTTCGACATACCAAACCTACCTACAGTATTTATGAGTACAACAGAAGAAAGATACGAGGCATCCCTGGCCCGGAGGAAGTCCAGCCTGGGCCGTCTGCTCAGCCTCGTGAAAAAAGACCTCGATCAGCGCCTGACAGAAAAGCTGCTGGAACGGGGTTACAAAAACTTCCGCCCCGGCGACATGGTGGTGCTGATCAACATCGATGATGCCGGCACGATCAACAATGAACTGGCTAAAAAAGCCCGCATCAGCAAGCAAGCGATGAGCAAAGTGGTCAAAAACCTGGAAGCAGAAGGCTACATTGCCACCCGCAAGCATGACACCGACAATCGCGCCAGCCTTATCTTCCTCACCGATATGGGGAAAATGCTGCTGATAGAAGCCTCTGAATCTATCAAAGAAATCGAAACAAGCTACGTTGAAGTCGTAGGAGAAGAAGACATCACCTCCTTAAAACAGGTACTTCTGCGCCTGCACGCAGGACTGAACCTGTAACACTACCATAACCCCCTGTACTGTACGCATTCCAATAGTCTTTAACCCACCCCACAACGGCCCGGCCTCCCGGCGCCGGATAGATGTTTATTGCCTTATTTAAGCGTCAGGTAATAAGTGTCCACACTGTCTTTTACCAGGTGGGCCGACAGGCTTTGTTGTAACAATGCAATGGTTTCTTTTTCCGTTTTTTTGTTCAGGTTGATGGTGATTTTTTTCGCACAACGGCTTTCTGCAGAAGGGGGGATCATGATCTGAATATCATAAAAACTGCAAACCGCATCCAGTATTTCCGCTGCGGGCACATTGCGGAAGGCCAGCTGCCTTGTCTTCCATGCCAGCGGGGCCTGGCTGGCCAGCTTTTTCCGGGCTGGCGCTTTCTGGTGTTCCAGTATTCCCTGCATGCTGGCAGTAAGCATCATGGTGTCCGGCCTTTTCCCCGAAATGCCGATTTTGCCACGGGTCACGAACACTTTCGCCCCTTTGGCAGACGCGTGCACATGAAAGGCCGCAGCAGCCGTTTCCAGCCGGTAATCTCCGGGAACCAGCACCGTACACGAAGTATTACTGTTGAGATCAAAAAACACATCTCCTTTTGACACCTCGGCATAAACCGATTGCCGGTCACTGCTGTCGAACGAAATGGCCGCGTTTTTGTTCAGTATGATATAACCACCCGGAAGACGTAATGAATCTACCCGGCCGGTATTGTTGACATGAGCAAACATTTTGCGGGGCGGCGCTGTCTGACGGAAACACAACAGCAGTACCGCCACCAGCACCATGAGCACTGCAGCTGCCACCCATGTTTTGACAGTATAAAGGAAAGCCGGCAATGCTGTTGTTTTCACCGCAGTGGTGGCAACAACAGGTGTGCCCGAAGCTGTCAGCCATGCTGCCAGCTTGTTTTCCACATAACGCGCCTGCTCGGGGCTTTCAGCGACAAAAGCCGCGATAGCCTCCTGTAACACCGGATCGTGCGGAGATTGGATAAAACGTATAATCAGCTCATCAATGGCTGGCATAGGTGTAAAAAGTTACTGTCCTGTGGCTGGAAAACTGGTATAGCCGGCAAGATACAAAAGCCGGAGCACAGAATAAATAATTAGGCCACCTCGGGAAGGTTTAATATTTTTAATACAGACAGAAATGGCAAAAACGATAGGTATGTCACCTGAAATACACTACGACCAGGACTACATTGAGGGCTTGCTGCATCATACCCCTGAAATAATTGATGATATCTACCAGCGTTTCGCCTCCAAAGAGAAGCGTTTCATACTGCAGAAGAGCGGCACTGTCAAAGACGCAGCCCATATTTTTGAAGAAGCATTGATGGACATCTACTACTATGCACGGCGTCATCCGTTGCAGGTAAGCTCTTTTGAGCCCTTTCTGCAATTGCTCTGCAAACGTATCTGGGAGCGTGAACTGGAGAAGCGGGGACAACGCATCGCCGGCCTGGAAGCGGAAGAAAACGCCGCCCTCACCCGCGATGATATGATGGATATAGAAGATGTACTAAGGGAAGGCGAAAAAAGAAGGCTCGCTTACGGTCAATATCTCCAGCTCAACGATTCCTGTAAAGAACTGCTGAGCTGGGCGCTCACCGATTGCCTGCAGGAAGACATTGCCGTTGCTACTAAAATACCGGTACAGGAACTACCTGCCAACAGGCAAACCTGCTACCTCTCCCTCTTCAAAGACCTCGATGCCCGGCTGAAATCCGGTGGCATGGCCGCAGAAGACCTTGCAGCCGCCGATCGTTTCCTCTCAGGCCAGATGCCCGAAGCAGAAAAAAAGCTTTTCGAAGCCCGCCTGAAAACCGATGCTGCGCTTCAGCAGCAGGTAAAAAGATTTGAGCTGTTCCGCCGGCTGCTGGCACAGCGCATCTGTAAAGATCCTGCGCGCGATGCTATCCTGCATCTGCTGTTTTCCCGCCGCAACGCATGGTTCGCACCGAAAGAAAGCACGCCCACCCCTATCCGTAACACCGTCATACTCATCGCCCTGTTCGCCGCTGGTGTCGCCATCATGCTCTACATCAGCCCCTGGCGGAAAAACATCTACCGCCAGTTTGCTTCCACCGAAATGCTCACGCCTGATACTGACAGCCTCCGGCTACCGCGGGAAGCCATCGAGAAATTCAACCGTGGCCATTTCAGCGATGCCATCGCCATCCTCGACAAAGTACTGCAACAACATCCCAATAACCTCTACGCCCGCTATTACCGCGGCGTAAGCAAGGTTGACCTGAACCAGCTGGAGCCGGCCAGGGCAGATCTGGTACAGGTATACCAGCAAAGCAACGATCTTAAATATGAAGCCGCTTTTTATATGGGACTGAGCTATCTTAAGGAAGGACACAAGCAGGAATGTCTGGACTGGTTACTTAAAATACCATCCCAGGCTCCCAATTATATCAAGGTGCAGAAGCTGATAGAAGAACTAGGCGGATAACTTATACGGATTACTGCTGTAATGGATAAAGCTTTCCACTTCGTCTTTTATCAACTCGTATACAGGCGCTTTTTCCTTTTTTATCTGCAACAACTGTTGCAGGACCAGAAAATAAATTTCTCCTCTGCTGCAGCCATCTATCTGGGCTTTAAGAATGTCATTTTTTACCGCTTCACAACTGTTGGCATCCAGTTTCTGGTAAATAACATACAAGTCGTTCATCCAACTCATACCTCTAAAGTTTTTATTTCATAGGAACCTAAAGATATTAAAAAAAATCCTAAATCACAAATAAATCACAGGGTTACGGATAGGCAGGTTTCGGAGCACTTCTTCTACCTCCGGGTCATGGTTTAACATCAGCCAGAGCCGGTAATAATCGGTGTTGTTATAAGCGGCTGCGCCAAACAACAGGAAAGGCTGCGCCACCGGCCACTCGCTCCAGTACATCACATCTTTGGGATACGGCCAGGTACTTTTATCTTTTACATAAGGATACAGGAAAGCCATGCCTTTGGCCATATTGCGCTGCTCAGACGTATACCGCCACAGGTCATTCTTTTTGTCGTTCAACAACTGACAGATGGTGCTCATAGCATCAAGATTAAACAGCGAGTAGCCGTAAGGTTTAGTACGCCGCAGCTCCTGTGGAAAACTACCGTCTTCTGCCATCTGTGCGGGCAACAGCACCGTCTTATACCGATTGACACAGAAATCAGTCCATTGCCTGTTACCGGTAAATTTTGCAAAAGCGGCCACCTGCATCACCCAGCAGGTACCGTGGTTGTTTTTGGCATTCATCTCATCCTTACCATAAGGATGCGTGGTCATCCATGTAAGATAGGCTGTAAACCAGCGCTTAAAAGCCGCCAGGTCTGAAGGGGGTATCATACCCGCCTTCTCCATGATCTGCAGTGCCTGCACCACTTCCAGCAGATGAATGGTATCAATGATACCAATTCCCCTGCCGGTTGCCCTCCCCTTGATGGCCTGTGCATACAGCAGGCTGGGATTCATCCGGGTGGCCTCCTCTTCAAACCAGGCCCGGGCATGCACCAACGCATGTTGCAAGTAAGTCTTGTCTTTAGTAGCTACATAACCCGCTGCCAGCGCGCCCATAATACGGCTGAAACGGATCATCACCTGACGGTGCTCCACAAAATTATCGGGGTTGGTTTGCCCGTCACGCTGTACATACGGACTGTCGGCATGCGCAGGGTTGGGCCACCAATAATCACCTTCTGAATAAAAATCGTGTTTACCGCCGGCACTACGGTCACAGCTAAACGCTGTAATAGTCAGTGGCATTTGTTGCATGGCCCAGGCTGCCCGCTCCACAATAGCCGGCCTGGTGTCTTGCAGTACTTTCTTCAGAAAGGGAGACTGCGCCTTTGTTTGTCCTGCAAACAACAACAAAAAGAGTAAAACGTACCGCATGCTGTAAAGACATTTGTTTCATGAAAAAGCAGCAAAGAAGACAGTTGCTCCTTTGCTGCCTGTGCCGCCGATGTTATCAGCGTTTTATAGTGAATACTTTTCCGTCATGCCCGCCTACTTCCATAGTAAAGCTGCCGGTATGCCGGCCGTAACTTTTCCCTGTCCAGTAATCCAGCACCTCACCGGGCTTGTCCAGTTTTACTGTTATTTTTTTGGGAGATGTCTGCCAGTTGAGAAAGATAATATTTTTTCCTGTAGTGGTATTGACTTCTCCCACTTCAAAATCAGTATCGGTGAAAGCTGCTGCCTTAGCGGTAGGCGGCACCGCTTTACGCAGCATGTTCAACCGCTCAGGTGTTATTTTAGTAAGATCATCTCCACTGAGCAACATACCGCCGGTAGCATATATCAGCGCTGCATGGAAATTAAATTCATTGTCAGGCATATTACCGGTCAATACCAGGCAGTCCGGGTCATTCCACCACAGGCGGCCATTTTGCCAGGAACGATAAAGATTCTCACGACCAGACTTTTCAAATACCGTCCAGGTACGTTTGATGTCCATACTGCTGCGGGAACCATGTACCAGCCCCAGCGACGGCCACAACGGATGGTTACATCCCAGGATAAACGCATCGCGCGTGCCTTTGAGCACAGCTTCCATGCCACGACGGTAAGCTTCTACCCGGGTAGCCTGCTTGTCGTAATAAACACCGCCATGGATGGCTCCCCAGAAATTGGCGTCGAGCTTGAAGTAGGTCACGCCCCAATCATTGCGCATAGTGCGGAACAATTGCTCAAAATGCCGCTGTACCTCGGGATGCGTGCCATCCAGCACATACCATGGTTTCAGGCGCCAGCCGCCGAAAGTCACAAGGTCGCTGCGCAATGGTTTGCCACTCTTGTCTTTCACGAGCCAGTCCGGATGTTGTTTGAAAATAGTGGAATTGCTGTCGCAGATAAAAGGCGCCACCCAGATGGCCGGCTCAAACCCTTTGTCACGGATGGTGTGCAGCACCTGCTGTACATTACCTCCGAAAGAATTTCCTACTTCCAGCCAGTCTCCCATATGCGGCTGATAGCCATCATCCAGCTGGATGTACTGCAGCGCGGGGATATTAGTTTTGATGTAATCGAGGTTATCGTAAATATTCTGTGCGGTCACTCTTGGACCGAAACAATACCAGGAACACCAGCCGGTAGGCGGCGCTTTAAATTCCAGCCGTGGATGAAAATGATGGATACGGTTTGCGAAGCGGTCCAGCAGGTTATTGCCATCCTTACCGCTGAGCACCATCAGTTCTTCCAGCTTAAACTCCTTACCCGGCGCCAGTTCCAGGTCTTCCAGGTCCACCACGGCTTTGATGGTGTCGGCCGACAAATAGAACTTGCCTACAAAACGGTTACTGGAAGTATATCCCAACAGCAGCTGCACGTCCTTTGCCGGATACAGGCGCAGCAGGTTGTATACCGCTAGATAGCCATCAGGTTTGGGTATCTTATAGTGGCCCTCATCGGTATAATTACCCAAAGCCTTTGGTGCTGCCAGTGTGCCCGCTGATTGTGTCAGCATCTGGAAACCTTCAGCATAAAACGGTGTAGAGGGCGCGAGTACTTTACCAACAGCACCCAGCACCACTTCTTTCAGCCGTACTGGCTGACTACCGGTGTTGACTACACGCACATCGCACAGCTCGCCGGACCAGTTGCGTACTACCTTTATCGCAGCCGGCGCCACCGCACCGCCTGATTGATAAACAGTCGCAGGACTGCCCTTCAGTGATTTTATAAACTGGTCTGTTTCTCCCGCCCTGGCCAGCAGCTGGCCCAGCAGCAAACAGCCCGTCAATATCAGGGATTGTTTTTTCATAACGATCATGATTTTGGTTGCATAGTGATTTCAAATAATTTCATTAGCTCCGGCCCACTGATTTGCGTAGGCTTAACGGTGATCTCATATTCTCCGGCAGGCAGCCTGATTTCCTGTAATGTCTGTGTTACGATCTCCGTTTTTTTAGCAGATTTCACTTCAGCATGGATCACATTTTTGCCGATGCGGATTTCGTAGGCATTGCCAGGAGGCTGATCGGTAGCGTATTTGATGCTAATATCAAACACTGCGTCGCGGGTAGTCCGTATTTTCCAGCTAACGTACTGGTCCATGTTTTTCCAGCCCTGTACAAAGTACGCCGCTTTTTTACCGTCACCGAAAGAGAAGCCTTTGCCATGCTGTGTGGCATCGAACGCCCGCAGCACATTCGTTAGCCGGCGGGTATCGAGCACACGCACGCTATCACCCTTCATATCTTTCATTTCGAGGACAACTACGCTGTTAATGCTATCTGGCGCCGTTTCAGGCAGAACAATGCTCAGATCTTTGGGATTCACGCGGACCACTTTTACCGGCTGCTTATTGGCCAGCAGGTAAGCTCTTTCCACTTTTCCATACAACCCACCCACATACAACGGGCTGCCCCATTGAAATACGTGCAGATACAGCTTATTTCCTTTCCGGGTGCTTTCGCCCCAGGGCTGTGCTGGTAATGGTGTGGCGGCAGTGCCGTAGATGCTCTCTCCGTTCTGCTGCATCCAGGCGCCAATACCATGCAGAATAACGGTATCCCGTGGATCGATGGTACCATCGCCTTCAGGGCCTATGTTCATCAGCAGATTCCCTCCTTTAGCTGCGGCTTTGGCCATCAGGCGGATAAAGAACCCAACCGGCTTATGACTGCTGTCATAACGGGAATACCCATACGATTCGTTGGTAGTGGGGATCGCTTCCCAGTCACCGGTGACAGGATAAAACTCTGCCGGCCTGTCGGAAGTGTTTTTATAATCACCGAAGGAGATCTTGCCTGTGC
The DNA here is from genome assembly GCF_012927205.1 of Chitinophaga fulva. Lineage (GTDB taxonomy): Bacteria > Bacteroidota > Bacteroidia > Chitinophagales > Chitinophagaceae > Chitinophaga > Chitinophaga fulva. The sequence continues at coordinate 129,275 of NZ_JABBGC010000004.1, read as the reverse complement.
GGGCCAACCTTCCGTTCACCACCACATGTTTATCCACCGCACGGATGGCTTCCAGGATGTGGATATTTTCACTCAGCGGCAGCTTGTGCGGTGTATCAAACCAGAGGATATCCGGATGATATTTGCGCAACAGTTCCTGTATCTGTGGAATGGATTTTTCGTTGACATACTTCACGGCTTTGGGCAGCAGTTCCGGATGTGCATCATACCAGCTAGCGCCGCCATGCAGGTTTTTATCTCCTCCGGGATTATCATAATCCCAATCGTTGCCGGGAGCGTCCGGATGTTCCCAGTCAAATGCGTGTGAATAATAGAAGCCGAAGCGGATGCCGTATTTCTTACAGGCGGCAGACAGGGCGGCCATCGGGTCCTGCTTAAAAGGCGATTGGCCGATACTGTAATCACTAATAGCGGTGGGATACATGGCCACGCCATCGTGGTGTTTGGCGGTGATGATGAGGTAACGCATGCCGGCGTCGCGGATCATTTTCACCCACGCATCGGCATCAAAGTGTGCCGGATTGAAGTGTTGTATCAGTTTTTGCGCATACTCCTGTCGACTGATTTTCTCTTTCCGCATCAGGTGTTCGGCATAGCCTTCCACTTTTTTGCCGTTCCATTCGCCGCCCGGCACGGAATATACGCCCCAGTGAATAAAGCAGCCGAATCGCGCTTCACGCCACCAGGCGATGCGCTGGTCATGGTTTTTCATGGAGGCGGTCCACCAGCCGTTGACAGCGGAGTCTATAGCTGCTTTATCACGGCTGGCAGCTTTCTGGGCAAGGATGCCATCATCGTCTCCCTTTACCTGTGCAACGGTAGCAGTTGATATAACGCCAACGGCTAAACTCAATATTGCTTTCCTGAAACTCATCGTATGTCATAGGTTTTACCAGCCACGGTGGGCACGTCATACTCATACACTTTTTTAAGTGATAGCTCCGCCAGTTTGGAGGCATCTTTCACTTCTGTTTTTACAGGTATGGGCAAGGGATAAAAAGGATTGTTATTAACGCCGGAGGCTTGTTGTAGCGTAGCACCGTTGATCTGCACCGGTTTCGATGTGCGCACGCGCAGATTGCCGCCCAGTGCGGAGCGCACCACAGCATGTGTGAGCTGACCGTTCTTCCATTCCATATCGACTTCAAAACCACCGCGTGCTTTTAAGCCCTTTACGGAGCCGGCAGGCCACACGTCGGGCAGGGCGGGCAACAGGTGAATTACGCCATCATGGCTCTGTACCAGCATTTCTGTGATACCGGAAGTAACACCAAAATTGCCGTCTATCTGGAAAGGTGGATGCGCATCGAACAGGTTGGGATAAGAGCCGCCGCTGTTGTCGGCTACGCTCACTTCCTGTCCACCGGCGAGGAACAATTGTTTGTTCAACATCGTATAGGCGTGGTTGCCGTCTTCGAGGCGTGCCCACCAGTTGATCTTCCAGGATTTGGACCATCCGGTGCCCCCATCGCCGCGCAGCAGCAGGCTGCGTTTAGCCGCTGCCGCGAGGACCGCATCCCGGCGAGGGTTGATGAAGTTGCCCGGGAAGAGGCCATACACGTGAGATACGTGCCGGTGGCTGTCTTTCGGGTCGTCCCAGTCTTTATACCATTCCTGTAGCTGGCCATATTGTCCTGCGTGGAATGGATATATATCTTTCATCCTGTCTTTCATTTTAGCGATCAGGTCAGCGTCTTTGCCCAACACCGTGGCAGCCCGTATGGTGTTGGTAAACAGATCATGGATGATAGACAAATCCATGGTGGAAGCGATGCTGACAGAACCTTCCCTTTTGCCGTCTATAAGGAAATTATTTTCGGGCGTAGTGGAGGGGTTCGTCACCCACTGACCGCTTTCGTTTTTAACGAGCCAGTCGAGCATAAATTCCGCAGCGCCTTTCAGGTCGGGATACATCTGTACCAGCTGTTGTTTATCACCGGTAAACAGATAATGTTCCCACAGGTGACGGCTCAGCCATGCCCCGCCCATAGGCCATATCGCCCATTTGGGATTTCCGTTGGGGTCGCTGAAATCAAAGCCACCAGCCGGATTGGTCATCGCCCAGATATCTGTATTGTGGTGGGCAGTCCACCCGGAAGCACCATAGTTAACGGCAGCGGTTACACGTCCGCGTTTGGCCATTTTATGGATGAAGTCAAACAATGGCTGGCCGCACTCCGATAAGTTGGCTGTTTCGGAAGGCCAGTAGTTCATCTCTGTATTGATATTGATGGTGTAGTTAGAGCCCCATGGTGGCTGCATCTCTTTGTTCCACAGGCCTTGAAGGGAAAGCGCGGGGCCGCCTTTACGGGAGCCTGCAATCATGAGGTAGCGGCCATACTGGTACAGCAGCGTGGTCAATTGCGGATCGCGGTTACCGCCGGCACTGGTATAGGCTTTCAGGCGTTCGTCGGTAGGCAGTTGTTCGCTGCCATCCGTACCGAGGTTAAGTGTTACTTTGCTGAACAGCCGTTGATAATCTGCCAGATGAGTATTCAGCAGCGCCGCATAGGGCGTGTTTTGCGCTTTCTTCAGCGGAGCCATCGCGGCAGCAGCAGGATCGCCGGCCCAGTCTTCCGGGCTTTTGTAGCTGGTACCGATAGACACCAGCAGCATCGCTTCGGTAGCGCCGCTGACGGTAATACCGGCCGTATCGGTCGTTACTTTTCCGCCATTGGTGCGGGCGTCCATATGCACTTCATAGTTGATGCCTTTATCGCCGTAAACGATTTGTTTCGCTTCATAAGGGCGGCTGGCCACATATTCCGGGCAACGGCCTTTCATCACAAGGTAGTGGTTGTTGACTGCCTTGTTCGTATGTGGCATCGGGTTAGCGAAGCTGCTGTGGAATCGCAACATGCCCGGTTTACTGGCGGTGTAGCGGACAACCAGCAGCTGCGCGGGATAGCTGGAAAATACTTCCCGGGTATAATACACGCCATCAGCGGTATAAGAAACCTTGCTGATGCTGCGGTTGAGGTCCAGCTCACGATAATAGTTTTCAGCGTTCTGCGGCACGTCATTTTCAATGAAAAGACTCCCCAGCGTGATGTAACGCGCGCTGTAGGTGCCCATCATTTTTTTGGCCAGCTTATCAGCTTCTTTGTACCTGCCTTCGTTGAGTAGCTGGCGCATCTGTGGCAACGTTTCTTTGGCGAGCGGGTTATCACCGTTGCGCGGTGTGCCGGACCAAAGAAATCCTTCATTGAGCTGAAGTTCTTCTTTTTGTACGCCGCCGAAGACCATGGCGCCAATGCGGCCATTGCCCACAGGCAGCGCTTCCACCCATTGCCGGGCAGGTTGTTTGTACCAGAGCTTCAGCAGGGAATCGGCCGGGGTGGCGGCATTTGCCTGCCACGAAAAAATCAGCAGGCCAATTCCGGTAAAAAGTTTTTTCATGAGCACATCGTGTTTGAGTACAGTTAATAGGTAATGGTAGTGATGCCGGAGGTCATCCCTTTAGCGGTAGCAGCTACTACTGCCGTGCCGCCGTGATGGTTGGTACGCAGGAAAATACAGCCTTGCCCGTTAGCCAGCTGTACTTTGCGGGAGCCACTGGCTGTACCCTGATCGATGATCAGCTGACCATCTCCTGCCTGTGAGAAAGTGATCTCGTTGGCCGCATCGAGGCACAGCACACCTTTTTCATCAACGGCTTTTACGCACACCTTACGGAGATCGTTGCCGGTAAAGGATTTATCCTCTTCCAGTATCAGTCTTACAGGTTTGGACCACGCAGCAGTCTGGTATTGCCAGTTGAGTTCATCAGTAACGCTTTCTTTACCCTGACGGGCCACCACTTTTACCTGGTTGTCGCCGGTTTGTAATGGCACCAGCCAGCGCAGGCCTGCAGCGGGAAAATCCTGGCTGCTGCGTTTTTTAACGCCAACGCTTTGACCATTTACAAACAGCTCTGCTTCGGTGCAATTGGAATACACACGTATCTCTTTGGCTTCTCCTTCTCTGCCCCAGCGTACAGGCCAACCGTGGCCGTAGATGTGTGCCATGGGTGTTTTGGTCCAGTACGATTGGAACACGTAGTATATTTCCTTAGGGGTGAGGTCACGGGCCACAATGCCTTTCTGATTAACATAAGGCACAGGGTTTTCCGGCCGCAGTGGTGTGGAAAAATCTTTAAATACCCAGTATGCCGTGCCGGTCAGTTGAGGCATGGTCTCCTGTTCTTTCAGGTGCCAATCCACGAGATTTACCGCATAGGACTCAGACCAGTCGCCATCTTTAGATGCTCTGGCATTACCGCCGGTGAGCGCAAAATCACCGGTGCGTTCATCAGCGCCTTTGCCGGTAGCAATTTGTTTGATGAACTGCTCCGGTTCTTCCGCAAAGCGGCCCTGATGACTATCGGCGCCCCATTCAGCGTGGAAGAAGCGGGGTACGCGGGCAATTTCTTTCAGGCTTTCGGATTTGTATTCCGTATAGCGGCCGCGGTACCAGCCGGCCCAGATGGAGGGCGAGTATACGTCCACGATATCTTTACAGAAGTCGCAGCGCCGGATGGTGGTTTTGCGGGTGCTATCCTGCTGATGCGCCCTGACATTCAGTTCCGACATGAACGCACGGATTTTTTCTTTGTCGAATTCAGGGAAATCGCCGGGCCAGTCGTTTTCATTGCCCAGTCCCCAGAGGATGACCGCCGGGTGGTTACGATGCTGGCTGATCATATTGGTGAGCATCCTGCGTGCCTGCTCTTTGTAGACATCGCCGCCAAGGCCGCCTCTGCACCAGGGAATTTCCTCCCATACGAGGATACCGAGGCTGTCACATAGTTGCAATACAATCCGGGATTGCTGATAGTGCCCAAGGCGGATGAAATTGGCGCCCATGTTTTTAATGAGCAGCATTTCTTTCCGTATCATGTCTTCTGTCATGGCCGCCGCAACGCCGGCATGGTCTTCATGGCGGTGTGTACCTTGCAGGAGCAGCCGTTTACCGTTGAGCAGGAAAGGGCCCTGTATCACAAATTCAAAGTGGCGGAAGCCGGTATGATCTCTCCATTCGGTGGTGCCCGCAGCGGACGTGAGGCGGGCTTCCACTGTGTACAGGCGCGGCTGGTCAGGTGACCATAACACGGGCTTTTTCAGGGAGATGCCTGCCAGTTGTTGTTCACCGGATGATATATCAATGTCCTGGCGGATTTCTTTTACGACTTTATTTTGCGGATCGAGTATCCGTAATTCCAGCGCGCCGCGGCTGATATGGCCGGGATTACGGAATGCCGCGCTGATAGTCAATGTACCGTTGCTGCCGGCGGCGTCTGTAACGGCCTGTATATGCAATGTTTCAAAGGATAACGCCGGCGCATATACGAGATTAACGTATCGGTATAAGCCACCGTATACATTAAAGTCTGACATGTCTGAAGGGATCATTTCCAGATCGCGGGTGTTGTCGCAACGGATAGATACTGGTACTTTTCCTTTAAACCGTTTGGCTTCCGGTGATTGCAGGAACTGCCGTACCGCTTCGGTGATATCAGCAGTCCATTCATCGTAGCCGCCAGTATGAGTGGCTACTTTGGTAGTGTATATGTATACCGCTGTTTTTTGTCCGGCGCCTTCAAAATGCAGCAAGGTACGGCCGTCGGTATAGGGATTTTTAACATCCAGCAGGGAGCGGTACCAGCCGGGGCCTTCATAGTAGTTTTCTTCCGGGCTTACGGCGTCGGCAGCGTTGAAGCAGTGTGGAAGGGTTACCGGTTGCCACAGGGGCACTGACTCCGGGCTACCGTCTGCAACGGGCCTTACAGCTTCCCAGATACCACCAAGGTCTCCCCGGAGATATTCCCAGTGTTGGGTAAGGCGGGTTGATTGTTGCGCCTGACAAAAATAACTGCCGGACAACAGACACCATAACATCCACCAAAATCCTGTTCTTTTCATATACGTTGTTGGTCAAAATTGTTGGTCAAAAGAAACGCCGCTACCGCCATTGCCATGGCAGTTCATTGTATCACGGTGTTCCCAAAGCGATCCTGAATCTGGTTGTTGACGCTATTTCCCGGCTGCTGTTTTTTTTCTCATAACGTGTTTTTGCAGCTGGCCTAAAATAGAATAGTGAAAGTTATGCAAACGGTTGCATAACTTTCACTATTATTTTGTCTTTTATCGGTATTTTTTTAAACCGTGATGGCCATGGTTACTGCTGATTCGCCTGATGGGCGGAGATCGAAGCAGGGACAAATGGAGACCGCACTCGGAAACCCCAACCGGGCACCCGCATGGAAACCGGAACACTGTCTAAACATAGCCGGACGGTGTCTGCTCACCAACCTTTTAAATCCGTTATACATGATTTTTCATGGCCGTCCATTGGTGCAAAAGTTATCCTGTCGGCGTAAGCGCTTACAGGCTCTCCGTTTTGTCACGTGGTTGACACATGTCTTTCATTGAAAAGGATTAGGTTACCGGTATGGGCTGCATGCATTTGGCCAGCATACCAGGGTTGGCATTAACATCGGTTTCCATTGAGGGCTTCAGGCACAGGCGCTAGTACTTACATCAGTTGTACTTTCATGGCACAGGTCAGCATTAACCGAAAAAGTTCACACCAGCCGTTCTTTCATGGCTTTCACAATGGCATTGGAACGGGAATTCACGTCAAGTTTACGGTAAATGTTCATGATATGCGAGCGGACTGTTCCCACACTGATGTGACAGTGTTCGGCAATCTGCTTATAGGTATCACCATTGACCAGGCAACGCAGGATTTCCTTTTCACGGGGTGATAATCCATAGGGATCATGAGTATTTCCGCGTTCTTTCCGGAAAAACGCCAATACCTTGTTCACTGCCACCATATTAGATTGCAGGGCTGTTTCGTAGACTTGTGAAATGAATTCCGTCAATGACACGGGCGGTATGTGGTCCACCGCCAGCCCTTCCTCCCGGACAGGCATCTCGATCAGGGATTTATCCTTCTCATTTAAAGTCAGCAAAATCACATTTATGTCGGGATACGCAGCTTTTACAATACTGGCAGCCTCAATCGCAGTCAATCCAGGTATCTCTATATCCATAAAAACAAGGTTACAGATATCTTTAGCTAATTGTTGTAACATGTTCGTTGATTCGCTATGCAATGCCGCCACTTCATAAACCTCCCCTTCTCCTAAATGACCAGCATTTATAGGCCCCACTTTTTTCATATTATTCCTTTTGGGTTATGTATATTTCGTATGAAAATCTTCCATTTTTTATCGTAAGTCTGGAAGCTGGTATGGTTGAATATTTTGCATAATGGAAAGTTCACACGGTTTCCATACCCCAAACAAATTTGAAACAATTACGATCAGTAGTCAATCGGATACGTATATGGTTTTTCAATAAATATTAATATACAATTTGTTCAATATTAGAATAAAAACTAACAACTAACGTGGTTTAAATCAACAAACTAAGGATTAACTGAATTACAATCTACTAGTTATCAGCTTTTTGAAAGCCTGCTATTTTTGCAATTCTAACAAATTATATTTAATCATATATATTATATTTTAACCATTTCTGCGCGTTTTTCTACTTCCTTATTTATTTTTTCAAATTTGGTTTTCCGGTATGGGTTGATGTACACCCGGGAAAACATAGGGCTTTTGTATGCTTCTCCATTGCTGCTGTTCCATAACTGGTTGATGAACTTCCTGACAACCTTACAATGTTGAGTACCTTTTACTTCATCGGCCCCGGCTGCCGACTGATGGTTTATCCGGGGAAAATATGGTTTTAATGGTTTTAGTGTTCCGCCGCTGCTTATCCCGGTACCCGGTATATACGTTCCCGTTACTAACGGACATACTCCTGATCACCTGTTGTACACAGCTGGCTGGTAATACGGATATGGTTGTTCCATTGCTGTATTGGTGACATTGGGATGCTCCAGGGTTTCCGGCATCCTGAAGCTGATTAAGACGTCGGTTGTGTCAAAGATATGCGCTTAATCTCAACTAATAGCTTCATTCCGAATGTTTAACAAAAAGAAATGGTACGATAAAAATAACACCTTTTCTCACAAAAAGAAGTCTTTTTTCTGATAGCCGAAAAAACGCAAAAAGCGGAAGGCTTATTAAAACCCTCCGCTTTTGCGTTTTCATACTCATTGCATATTGATGCGGACCTATTCCAGTATCAGCTCTATTACCGGAATTTCCACGTCCGGCTTGCGCACCGGCACATCTATGGCCAATGCGCCTTTATCCGTCTCTTTCATTTTCAGTTCAGATCCATCGTGCAGGAACTGCGCATATTTTACTTTGCCCTTCAGCCCTGGCAGCTCTATGCGCTGCAACGGATAATCGAGCAAATGCACATACAGTCTTTTTGTGTCAGGATTGTAGGTAAGCAGGGTATTATCCGGCCGTTGAATACCGGCAGGCGCCTCTGTACAGCCATAAATAGAACGGCCGTTGACTTTCATCCAGTCCCCCATGCCTTGTAACCGCTCCTGTGCACGGGTATCGAACAGCCCGCGCGAAGTAGGCCCCACATTGAGCAACAGGTTGCCGCCCTTGCTGACAGATTCTATCAGCAACACCAGCAGCTGCTTATTGTCTTTCCAGGAAGTCTCATCACGGTAGTATCCCCAGGAACCGGAGAAAGTCTGACAGGTTTCCCAGTGTATCCGCTTGCCATTACGGGTAGGCCACTCTGATACCTTGTATTGTTCCGGCGTCACAAAATCACCACCATCATCATATTCGCCAAGGTCCAGCCGGTCGTTGATGATGATGCCTGGCTGCAGCTTGCGTACCATTTTGATCAGTTCCAACGAATTCCAGTCGTTATGGTCTTTACCATTCGCGCCCGGATAAGAGAAATCCGTCCACAGGATATCAATCTTTCCATAATTGGTCATCAGCTCCCGCACCTGGTTATACAGGTAAGTACGGTACTTTTCCATGTCACGGCCTTTATTGAGCCTTTCGTATTCCTTCGGATCACTGACACGCTGCGGATGCACCCTGTCAATGGTAAAGTCAGGATGATGCCAGTCAATCAGCGAATAATAAAACCCTACCTTCAGTCCTTCCGCCCTGAAAGCATCCACCCATTCCTTGATCAGGTCCTTTTTGATAGCGGTCTTCGTGGCTTTATAATCGGTGTATTTGGAGTCGAAGAGACAGAAACCTTCATGATGTTTGGTGGTGATCACAGCATACTTCATACCCGCCGCTTTGGCCATGCGGGCCCATTCACGCGGGTTATAAAGATCAGGATCAAAGTTGTCGAAATACTTCTGATAAGCGCTGTCTGTCATGCGCTCGTAGTTTTTGATCCACTCATGGCGGGCAGGCAGGGAGTATAAGCCCCAGTGGATAAACATGCCGAAGCGGTCGTGCAGCCACCAGGAAAGACGCTTTTCCGTTTGCTCCGGCGTTTCGTTGAAGATCTTCTTCTGTTGCGCCTGCACCTGTATTTGCAGGCAACACAGCAGTGTAATAACGGCGAATGTCAGTTTCTTCATAAATCGTAATTAAAAATTTTTCATTGTTGATGTTTACTCTGCTACCAACCAGGTATACCCGGATGCCGGAATGGTCACTTTCACATGAGCGGTATACTGGCGGTCAAGGCTATACGTTTTCAGCGCCCCTTCTTTCTCTCTTATTTTCACGGTTTGGGTAAGCCCCGTATAATACAGCGGCAGCGCCACTTCCCGGGTGATAGGCGCTGTTGTGGGATTATACAGCATCACCATCGCTTTCTGCGGCAGCGTGGAACTGATATGCATGATACCATCCCAGTCCCGGCCATCAGGGCGGCGCAGATGCATCACATCGGTATTGAGGATATCGCGGTACTTTTTATACCAGCTTACTACCTGTTGTACCAGTTGACGCGTAGCATCGGTATCATACAACCGCGGGCCGCGGTAGCATGCCTGTACACCGGCGCCATAGTATTGCATCATCAGCTGATCATAGGTATCGAGGTGGTCTTTAAGCGGCTCCAGCGTGGCAGCAGCGCCGCCGCCATGATATTCGCTCAGCGGCACAAAACCCCAGCCCATGGAAGGCGTTTTCTCCCAGGTACCATCAAAAATATTCTGCCGGTTGAGAATCAGCTGTTCTGCTCTTGGCAGAGAGAAATTCCCTTCCCGGTAACCCAAACTGATTTTGTTGGTGCCGTCCATGAAATACCAGTCAGGTGCGTTGATATATACCCCTTGGGCGTTCAGGAAACGATACAGTCCTTTTTGCAGCTGCATTTGTTTCCACTGGGAATCGTCTTTACCACTATGCCCGGGGTGGGTGGTGGAAGCGCAGACATCGCCGGGATAAGGCCCGTCATTTTCAAAGATGTCGAAGCCGGTAGCGGTAATAAAATGTTTCAGTTTATCGAGATATCCGAGGCCCCATTTACTGCCCAGACAAGGAGCGTTGCCGAAGAAAGCGCCGCCGGGCTTACCGGTAGCAGGATTGATCACATCATCTTCATCACTGATACGCCTGCTCGAAAACAGGGAATAACCACCCAGCATCACTTTTTTGCTATGGGCGTAATCAGCCAATGCCTTGTATTTCGCGATATTGGCGGCACTGGTGTCTTCCATGTTGAGGCCGCTGCCGAAGCTCAGGATCACGCCTTCGTAACCGGTAGCCGCACATTGATCGATGATATTTTTCACCTTCACGGGGTCGGTGCTGACCAGGTGCATGAAGATGGGATTCTCCGTGGTCCATGGCGCCAGTACGCGGTACATGCGGCGTTGGGCCAGCCCGTTACGTTCACGGTCATAACCGTCGAGCAACAGTTCGTAAGTACGGATGGATTCAAAACGTTCGCCCGCCGCCATCACAACACCTACGGGCACTTTGGGATGTACTTCCAGCAAACAGGGCGTCAGCCGGTCATAATTCACCTGTGAGGTGTAGGTGCTGTCTGTTTTCCAGTGGGTGGTCTGATCGCTGAGCCTGGCCGTCATGGAGTTGTTGAACGCGTAATTGCTTTCCACATAAATACCATGCGGTGTCTTTATCTTATCCGGGCTGCCCACCACGGTGGATTCTTCTTCCGGCGTTGCCAGTATTTCATTTACTACCTGGTCCAGATTTAACGTTTGCCCGGTACCATTAGTCACCTCCAGCCACTTGGCCAGCAGCGGAATACCGTCAAAAACTTCGTAGTGCACCTTTACGGTAACGCCCTGCAATTCGGGTGCCTGCGCCTTATAGGTAAAGATCACAGCTTTACCGGTAGCCTGCCGGGGATTGGAACACCAGCGGTTGGCTTTCCAGTTGAGCACAGGTTGAAGGTCAGTAATCTGGTGGCCGGTATATACAAAATCATGGGCGCCAGCCTGCAGGTTGTCCAGCCAGTCGGGCAACAGATAAGCATGCTGGCGCTGACCGGTGGCGCCACCTACCTGGTAAGCGCGGCCATTGATAAAGAGGCGGGCTTCCGGTTTTACGGCACGCAGCAACTGTTCTCCGCTCACCAGGTTACGGAAGTCAGTACAAATAACGTTGGGGGCAGTACGAAAACTGCGGCTCAGCAAACCATTACTGAGCACAATTTCTTTTCCCTTTTCTGTGGCAGTGGCCGTAAACCCTTTCGGGTCAATCAGCCAGTCGCGGGCCGGCATCTTTGTCTGAGCCGTTGCCAGCGTGGCATACAAGCCTGCTGTCAATAGCAGGGGTGTCATTTTTTTCATTGGTCACTATAAATTTAGCAGTCCTTATTTCACCGGTTGCAGGATAACCTTACGCAACCGGAACAATTCCTTTTGATTGCCTGACACGGGTTTGACGGTCAGGTTGTTTATCCCGGGCTTATCCACGTGCAGGATACCGATAGCATGCCGGATAAATATCATGGGCCTATGACTATCGAACTGACCGGTAAATAGTGTCAGGAAGGGCAGTTGTTGCCCGTTGAGGGTTACAACGCCCTGCTGTGAAGCGCTGGATTGTTCACAGGCATAATCCAGCATGATCTTATAATCTCCTGCGTCCTGTACATCCAGTGGGAACACCAATGCATCTTCCGGTGTCGTCATATCATACGCGAGGTTATCATGTTTCCAGTCGCCGAAATAATGCGACCATGTAAACAGTTTGTTTTTGGCAGCGCCGTTATAGATGGCCCATACGGTGGGTATTTCCGCCTGCGGATATTGGCTGCTGACTGTTTGCGTACGCAGTTGTGAGCGATCGGACTGGTTGCCGCTGTATTCCATCACCAATACCGTATTACGTGTATCCGGCAGCGTTACAGGCAGTTGTACGGTGGTTTCTCCCGGCTGCTGTTTGAAGGTGAGTGTTGCACCCGTGCCCAGTATTTTAACGGATTTAACCTGTGCATCTACACCGGGAATCCGCAGCTGGCGGTCGGCCGGCATCTCCCATACATGAAGGAACAGTCTGCCGGGCTTGCTGGTAGTAACGCCCCATGGCTGTGCGGGAATGAGCCCATAGGTAGTACCATAGATACTTTCACCATATTGCTTTAACCATTTACCGGTAGCTTTCAGATAATCGATGGAATACTGTGGCCATTTACCGTCACCGTCCGGCCCTACGTTGAGCATCAGGTTACCACCTTTGGAAGCCACGTTGGAAAGGAGTTGTATAATTTCTTTGGGAGATTTAAAATTGAGATCATGCTGAATATATCCCCAGGAATCGTTGTGGGTATAGATAGATTCCCATGCGCCTGTGATGGGCACCGGGGGTACTTCAGAATCGCCGAAATCGCGGTAATCGCCGAGACCGTGGCCCACCCTGCTGCTGAACAGACAGTTGGGCTGTAGCAGGCGCAGGCTGTCAATCATCTGTTTGGTCTGTTCCGGCGTGAGGCCTCCCGGCATATCGAACCACACCAGTCCCAGCTGACCGTAATTGGTGAGCAGTTCTTTCAGCTGCGGGATAGATTTGGTACGGTAATACTGCTGGTAATCTTTATCTTTTGTTTTAAAGTCCCAGCTATTGCCGCCGCCGTTTGGTTCATGCCAGTCGAGGAACTGGGAGTAATAAAAGCCAAACTGAATTCCTTTATCGCGACAGGCTTTGGAGAGGGCCTTCATGGGGTCTTTACCATACGGTGACGCATCTACGATATCGAAGTCTGTCACCTTGGAATCGTACATACTAAATCCTTCGTGGTGTTTGGCGGTGATGACCATGTATTTCACGCCGGCTTCCCGGGCGGTATTGGCCCATTCTTCCGCGTTAAATCCTTGTGGGTTGAAGGTTTTAGCAACCTCTGCATATTCTTTTGCCGGTGCTTTTGCCCGGTTCATGATCCATTCGCCGCTGCCGTAGTAACTGCTGTCTTTCCAGCGGCCGCCGAGTTTGGAGTACAGTCCCCAGTGGATAAAGAGGCCGAATTTGGCTCCGGTGAACCATTTCAGGCCCGGGTGGGCAGTGTTGTTACCGCCTGATTTGGTCCACATATCAGGCATGTCCTGAGCAAAAAGGGCAGGATACAAACATACCGTCCATAACAACAGTACAAGTCGTTTCATAACGCTGGATTTTTTTATAGCACCGGTCAAAAAATATACATAAGCAGCGGCATCTGCAAGCGGCTGGAAAATGCTATCAGGGAAAGGGAAAATGGTACAAGAAAAGATAGCATTCAAGGCTATACGTTTACGTTAACGAATGGTTAACCAATTTTACAAAATGTAATTTCTATCTTCGATAACAGAAGTTATGCACATGCATCCTGCATGATAACTTTCCAACATTAGCATTCATCTTATTCAACATATTACTAGGCTTCAATTTTGATTATCAACATCTGTCAGTAGCTTATCTTTCTGCAGATGACATGTGAATGTTTTTAAAGCCCTTGCTGCATTGTCACAGCAAGGGTATTTTTTTGTGGTGATAACTACCTCTTTCCCTTTGTTTTATGGAGATGATTTCCTTTCACCTTCTTCGTTTTAGGCAGATGACTACTTTCTGTTTATTACAGCCCTCCTTCCTTTGTTTTAAGAAGACGATATTCTTTTGCTGATACAGTATCGCAGTAATCAGATCTTTTGTTATGCTACCGCTCCCCTCTTTTCTTTGTTTTAGGGAGATCACGTCCTGGTGCTGACACGATACCGCAGTAATTAAACCTTACACCTGTTTCGTTGCTATCTGCCTTTCTTTGTTCTATGGAGATGACAGCCTGGTGCTTGTTGCTCTTCTTCTTCGTTTTAGGTAGATGCGCCTTGTTATTACTCCCCTTCCATTGTTTATGAAGACGGTACTATTTTACTGAGGTATTATCGCAGCAACCAGACCTCGTGCTGTTTTGCTGCTACCCGCTTTGCTTTACGAAGCTGACATCATTTTGCTGAGATGTTGTCACAATAAGTAAATCCAGTGTTATGCCCATCATTTAAACGCTTCTCTGGCGCTGGCCGTTGTACTCCTTCAATATGTTCATTCCCCGGCGGGTTCCTTCATTGGGATATCTTTTTCGGATTTTCAAATGCGATATTACCGCAGTACGTGCAATGAATTCCAGGAATCCTAAAGGCTTTTCCCGGCCCGTTGTATGTTTTGTGTAGTCAACAAAGGCGGTCAGCGCTTTTGGAGATCATTTATGCAACAACTACAAGCTATTTACGCCTGAGAGCCTTATTCGGGCCCGAACTGCCAAATGACCGCAATCCGGTCTATTGACAAATTCCGTGTACATCACTGCATAGAGGAGCGTCAAACAGCTTATCGATAACGTCTTCCTGAAACCAGCCCACTCAACAACGGCGACAACCCTCTGTTGGCAAGTTCCGTGTGCATAGCTATACAGCTGAGCGCCAAGGGGTTTATCAATAGCCTCTCAGACCACCCAACAACGGTCATCGCTCACCGTTAACAAATTCTCTGTGCATAATTGCATGGAGGAGCGTTAAGGAGTTTATTGATAGCACCTCCCCGAAACCGGACCACCCGAAACAGTCACTCCGTGTGCGCGTGCCCGTATGATGAGCGCCAATGGCCCACAGGCAATCGTTTCCCGGCAAACCGACCATCCTATGATCGTCACTCCCGGCTGGTGAACGCATTCCGGAGATGCGTGCCCGTATGGCGTATGTCAGTAGCCCACAGACCAACCTTTCAGGGTATTTCCGGTAACCGGGCGGCAGCGGGCGCCCGGCCGCAGGGCATTTGCCGCTGTTCCTCCGATACGGGGAAAAACAAATTCCTGTCAGGCTTTGCTTTCAGGAGAGGTGACAGAGGGATGTGGATAACGTTTGTGGATAAACCGGCAATTTCACGTCAGCAGATAGTCAACCTACAATACCTTCATCAATACAGACAAGGGACATATCGGTTATCAACATCAATGTGGATATCGTGTGTGGATACCTGTTAATAAGTGTGGATAAATACCAAAAACTCAACAACCCTTACCCACAAAGGGTTTCAGTCAATGCCAACAGCATTTCCATTTGTTAATCCGGGGACGTTTAGATTCTATTAACTAAATCAGTGAGGATTGCCAGTAATATTACGGTACTAACACTGCGTTATGAAAAATAGTAACAAATGAAATGCATACATCTAACAAATATCTCAGCTAAACCCCAATCGGCTTGTCCAGGCCAGTTGGATTTTTCTAATCAATGGTTGACTAATTTTAATATGCTGATTAAACCAACGCTTTTCCAAAGCCTGATTTAATCAACAGACAACAGTACCCCTGTGGTATAAACTACGGGGGTTCATCGTAATGGGTTGCTTAACGGTTATTTTTCCAGCTCTATCTGCTTAGTTGCTTAACGGTTATCTTCTTTACTCTTTCTTTACTCTTTCTTTACTCTTTCTTTACTCTTTCTTTACTCTTTCTTTACTCTTTCTTTACTCTTTCTTTACTCTTTCCAACCCTTTTCTGTTTTTCTCCTGTTCTCTCCTTTCTGCGTACCACCCTGATTTCCCCTGCTATTGTTGCAAAAACATCCCTTTTATCCTGATATACAGTCATTTTTCATCCCTGACACGTAATTACAAACATTGAAAACAGCCTTTATAGTGAATAAATATTCACTTATATTTGTATAGTGAAATTGAAAGACGATAAGAAGTATGCCCGTATTTTCAGGGCCGTGCTGAAGCTGGTAGCCAAAAAAGGACTGGCAGGCATGACCATGGGGGATATCTCTAAAGAAGCGGGTATTGCCACCGGCACCTTGTACGTGTATTTCGACAACAAAGATGCGCTGATCAACGCGCTTTTTGCTGCCTGCCGCGAGAACTCCGTTGCGGTGTCCTTCCGGGGGTATGATGCGCAACAACCGTTCAAACCCGGCTTCCGGAATATCTGGATGAACATACTCCGCTACCGGTTGCAGAATTTTGAAGAGTTCATTTTCCTGGAGCAGTGTTACCACTCTCCCTACATTACCGCAGCCACACGGGAAAAAGCAAGACAACTAGCTGAACCGTTTTATGCGCTGATAGCGAGGGGACAGGCGGAACAACTGATTAAAAATGTGGAAAAGGACCTGTTGATTACCTTTATCATCGGCTCCATGAACGAGCTGGTGAAACAAACCCACTACAGCGGCACCACTCTTACAAAAGCCCGGACCAGTATTACATTCGACCTCTGTTGGGATGCTATCAAAGCCTGACGGAAACTATAAATGAATAATTATTCACACATAAATACACCGCATATGGCAGAAATTCTGATCGCAGTCGACCTGAGTCCATTCTCCGAACAGGTGATCAACGCAGGCGTTGAGCTGGCTGAAAAAATGCACGCTTCCGTTACGCTGTTCACCGTGATCGAAATCGGCATAGGCCTCGGCCTGCCGGAAGCTGGTCCCGTATTTACCGATGACATACAAGGCAGGATTAAAGAAGCAGAAGACATTCTTCAGACTTACAAAGACAAATACCCGGCTGCCAATATCAACATCCGTGTAACGACCGGCAATCCAAAAAATGAAACACTTGATGAGGCCCACAATGGGGAAACGGCCATACTGGTAGTAGGCACCCATGGACGCACCGGCCTCAACCACATGCTGGTAGGCAGCACGGCGGAATACATTATCCGTCACGCTCGTATACCCGTACTCGTGATCCCCTACAACAAAGAAGAACACTAGGCAACAAACACTCAACAATTATAAGACAACAGCAAACGGCCCTGCCTGTTGCAGATATCCCGGCTCCTGCCGGGATATTTTTTTTATGGCAACCTAACGGGAAAGCGTATATTTATATTGAATTAGTTACTGCAAATTCCGTACATCCGCCCCACTGCACAGCCCCAAATCCGGGCCCTATACCGCTTTGTTTCCATTATCCACTCACCCCTTAATTTCCTTGTGCATGAAAAAGAACTACACAACTCTTCGCCTGGCAGCGCTGTTGCTATTACTGTTAGCGTCCCAGGCAGTATGGGCGCAGCTCAAAATCGGTGATAATCCGGCTACCATCAACAAAGCTTCCATCCTCGAACTGGAAAGCCTACGCCAGGGTTTGCTCCTCCCCAGAATTCCGGACACCACCCTGGCACCGCTCACCACCGCCCCCGATGGGATGATCATCTACTTCACCGGCACCCAAAGCCTGATGGTGCGCCGCGGCGGATACTGGGCCAAACTGGCCGACAGCCTCGCTGTTTCAGGCAGCAGCTGGCAACTCAAAGGCAACGCCGGTACTACTTCGGCCAATTATATCGGTACCTCCGATAATCAGCCCCTATCTATCAGGACAAACGGCACCGAAGCCATCAGCATCGCTGCCAATCAGAACGTAGCCCTCAAACAGGTGCCCACCAGCACTTCGCTGATCAGCGTGCTCGTCATCGATCCGGCTACAGGCACCGTCAATCAACGTAACCTCTCGGCCGCCGCATTTAATGATGCGATCCGTACACTTAATGGCGTAGCTAAACAGGGATTTACCATCAAAGCAGATACTGCCAATGCGGCTTATGGCGTTACCACCACCGCGGCTGATAGTACCATCACCATGAACGTTCCTATCGTGAACGGCACTACGCAGAAAACCGGTCTGCTGACCTACGCCGACTGGGCGAGCTTCAGCAGCAAACAACGGGCTATCACTGTTGGCGCCTTTGTGAACACTCCTACTAACGCCAACGGCCTCACGCTGGACCCCGCTACGGGCACCCTGCAAATGGTGGCCGCTGACGCGACCAATCCGGGTGGCGTGTCTGTAACCAACCAAACCTTCGCCGGCGTAAAAACATTCCGCGACAGCGCCAGCATGGCTGGCAGCCTCGGCGTAACCGGCACGGCAACGGTGGGTAGCGGCCTCCGTATCACCGGCGGCGGCGCTAATATCACCGGAAACGTAACACTTGCCACAGCACCGCCCAATGTAAGCACCGCCACGACCAGTGTGCTTTTCCGCAATCCCACCACCGGCGCCATTGAAAACAGGCTGGTAGACTCCACTGCTTTCTCCGCAGGCATCCGGCAGATCAACGGTCAAACCGGCCCGGCCATCTCTTTCCTCACCGGTAAAAATGGTACTGATGTCAATATCGATAGTACGTCCGTCACCAACCGGATTACCATCAATGTACCTGATGCGAGCACTACTGCACGAGGTGTGGTCAACGATTCCACGCAGACCTTTGCGGGCAACAAAACCCTGCGTGATTCCCTCGCCGTAGGCAAAGGCGCTAACATTGGCAGCGCCGCCAGCGCCAATTCCACACTGCAGGTAAGCGGATCTATGTCCATGAACATCCGGTCTGTCAACAGCTCCGGCAGTCTCACCGAAACAGACAACACCGTATTGGTAAACGCCTCCTCCGGCTCCGTTACCATCACGCTCCCTCCTGGCACCAACATCGTTGGCCGTGTGTACACCATCAAAAAAACCGGCGGCAGCATCGATAACAGCGTGGTAATCCAACCATCCAGCGGACAAATAGAAGGCGGCAGCAATTACACCATCTATAACAATTACACCTATGTAACCATTCAAACAGACGGCACCAACTGGTGGGTCATCAAGAAATAGACAACGATACATTACTGGTGCTAAACTGTTATTATGCTGAAATACATATTGCATGGCTGCGCGCTCACCTGCGCGCTGTTGCTGCTGTGGCAGGGGCTGCAGGCGCAACAGCTGCTGTTGAGCGATACCGTCTCAGCCACCACCAAATCAGCATTGCTGGAAATCAGGGCGAAGTCCCAGGGCCTGTTGCTACCCCGCATACAGGACACCACCGTGACGCCGCTCTCGGCTTCCCCCGATGGCATGCTGATCTACTATATCCCTGCCAGCAGCGTGATGGTACGTCGCAACGGCGGCTGGTCGCGGCTGGCCGATAGTATAGCCGTCACCGGTAGTAACTGGAAACTGACCGGCAATGCCGGCACTGACACCATTACGAAATTCATTGGCACCACCGATGCCACAGGCCTGGTATTCCGGACCAACAATACAAAACGGATCACCATCTCGTCTACCGGCAATGTTGGTATTGGCACCCCCTCGCCTACCGCCGTGTTACACGTGACCAGCGGTGTTGCCAACACCTCGGGCGTATTGCTGCAAAACCTTACCAGCGCCTCACCCGTGACGACCAGTGCTGCCGGTATCGGCGTGGATGCTTCCGGCAATGTGGTACGCACGGCCACCGCTCCGTTGTTTTACAACAAAAGTTCATCTTCCCCGCTGACCAATACCATGAAAATATGGTCAGACACACTGTACAACATAGGCGGGGGTTCGATCGCAGCAAACATCTCCACTGCCGGTTTCACCAATATCCTGAGCATTCAGGTTACTGGTCTGGGCGGCACCGGCAACGGCGTCTCAGATGCGCCCATTCCCATCGTGACCAGCTATACGCTGACTACCGTCAACATAGTCATCGTCCGCGGCACCACGGTAGTGTTGGCAGCAAACAGCCTGGCGCAAGACACTGATAAAACACATAAAGTCTTTCTCACGGTCATCGGCTATTAGCCGGCCTAAAAAAACTTTTATCCGGTACCTGCTGTACATATCGCTCCTTTTACTGCTTCCCGCCACCATGGCGGGACAGGTAGCTACATGGCTGCATCCCAATGCACGGATCGGTATCTTCAGCACAGATACCATCAGCATCTTCGGGGATATGGTCAATGAAGGCGATATTCTCTCCACAACCGGCTCCGTGGTAAATTTCTATGGGTTGCGCTGGCGTAACAGCAACAACGCCGCTATCCATGATGAAAGCAGTGACGGCTTCAGCGCTGCCGGCGGGCTATTCCGCTTCGCCCAGCCTGATCCGGCGCTGTACCAGCATATCACCGGCGGCTTTAGCGCCGTCATGAATACGGGCGCCAGTTTTCCCAATGTCAGCGTGGAAACCTCTCCGGGTGTGATACTCGACGATCTCAGCGATATGAAAGTGGTAAATGTGCTGGATATACGAAAAGGGCATCTTTTCCTCAACGGCTGGAACCTCGTGGTAGGACACCATACCCCGGGAGATATCCGGCATTATTCCCCGCAGCGCTTTATTGTCACCGGGGGCGGTTTCCTGTACCGTAAACAGATCGGTACTTCCGATGGTACTGTTGTATTTCCTGTCGGTACCCAACCCTCCTCCTTTACACCGGCGGCTATTGCCAACAAAGGCGCAACAGCAGATTTTCGTGTAGGCGTTACTGATAGTTCGTTCTTGGACCTTACTACCGGCCGTAACTTATTGCTGACGAGCGTCAACAAAACCTGGCAGATTGATGTATCTCAACCGGACGCGGCTATCAGCCTTTGGCTGGTACACGGTTTGGGTGATGAAGGCCCTGTATATGAAGCCAACCGTAACACCAGTTACCTGGCCCGTTACCTTCCCTCCGGCTGGGATGTGGCAGCGCAACGGGCCGCGCCGGTATCGCCGAGTATCTTTTCCACCACCGGGCCAGACAACCAGGCAGCCTATGGCGTCAGGACATTTCAACATCTGGCGACAGCCAATTATTTCACCAGCTTGGTGGCAGAAACAGTCAACAGCCCTGAAAGGACCACCCTGCAATATTTTGAAGCCACCCGCAGCAGCAATACCGACAGCGTGCTACTACGCTGGATTACAGGCCGCGAATATTTCTGCGCCGGCTTCACCGTTGAACGTAAATATGCCGGCACCGCTGACTTCGACTCCATCGGGTTCGTCAAGAGCAGTGCGCCGGGCGGTATCAGCTATTTCCCCATCGGCTATGCCGGCACTGATTATCAACCCAATGATCAATTTATTTTCTACCGGCTAAAAGTCATCATGACTGATGGCAGTTTCTTCTACGGGCCTATCCGTCTCGTAAAAGGTAAAAATACCAAAGGCGATATCACTGTTTGGCCCAATCCTGTCCGTGGCCGGGTTGTCCATATCTATTACGGCGCCGGTATTCATGTGAAAGCCATCGCCCTGCTGGATGTCCCCGGCAGGCGTATCCTTACGCAGGAATACCAGCAGCCGCTGCCTACCCGCAATTATTATGAGCTGGATTTCCCATCTTATCTTGCCAGAGGTATCTACTTCTTACAATTCCTGGATGAAAATGGGCAGACTATACATACCGAAAAAATCGTATTAATGGAATAACGCAGATATTAAAATACGCTTAAACTCTTTACTACGCAGATTTTACACCAACGGGAGGGTTAACTTTGTGGGTTGACAACAAAATCACGTATTACCATTTACCATGCCTTTTGAAAAAAAGATCCTGTCTGCAGCTTTTCTGCGTAAGCTCCACTGGAAGGAGATGTTAGCCTTATTGTTTATTCTGTTAGCAATTTATTTTTTCCGTTCCCAACGTCACGAACTAAAGTCACTGGTGCCTGCTATTGAAAAGGCCGACCGTGTGTGGGTGATGATTGGCATTGGCGTCACAGCCATCTACATTTTATTGCAGGCGCTCATGTACGTCTTCAGTTTCCGCGCTGTTGGTTCCAGGCTGAATACTTATCTGGGCACCGAACTATTTCTGAAACGGAACCTGTTATCTGTCTTCCTGCCTGCCGGTGGTATCAGTTCGCTGGCCTATGTGCCGCAAAGCTTGCGGCGGACACAGTTGCACAAACAACAGATACATCAGGCTTCCGGCATCTATGGTTTTATCGGCATTCTGTCGGTTTTCCTGGTAGGCATCCCGGTGGTGCTGTACGCCATGTTGCATACCGGCAGTATGAAAGACGCCGGCTGGGGCCTCGCTGCCATCTGTGTATTGCTGGCGGTAGTGGTATGGCTGGTCCGGTCCATGCAAACCAAGGGCAAAGCCTATCAGCTGCTTATACAGTACTTTCCGGCCACTGCGCACAAAGTGGACGAAATGTTCACCTTTCAGTTGTCGTTGCCGTCTTTCACCTATACAGTGCTGGCTTCGGTACTGATAGAAGTGGCCGGCGTGGCACATCTCTATCTCAGTATGTTGGCCACCGGCGTAACACCTTCGCTGGAAGCGGCCTGCGTGGGCTATATCGTAGCCACCATCTTCCTGATCATCTCTCCTTTCCTGCGTGGATTGGGGGCCATTGAGCTTTCGCTGGCTTACCTGCTCAGCAATTACGGCTACAGCACCCTGGAGGCGTTGGAGATAACCTTGTTATTCCGTTTGTTTGAATTCTGGCTGCCGCTGGCCGCCGGCATGGTGGCCTTTGCACTGAAAGGTCGTGATCTGGTGCTGCGCCTGCTGCCTCCCATCCTGATTTTCCTGCTGGGAATGGTCAACATATTCTCCGTACTGACGCCACCGTTAGCCTACCGTATGCACCTGCTGCGGGCTTATATCCCCGGTACCTCCATCCATGCCTCCAATCTGCTGGTGGTATTCTCCGGGCTTATCCTGTTGGTAACGGCCACTTTTCTTTTCAGAGGGCTGCGCAGCGCGTGGATTGTAGCGCTATCCGTATCATTGATATCCGTATTTGGCCACATCGGTAAAGCGCTGGATTATGAAGAGGCCAGCCTCGCGCTGGTGACCAGTTTCCTGCTGTTGGTCACTGCCCGGCAATACCGTGTGAAAAGCAATCCGCAACTGGTGAACATCGGGGTAGTCACGGCAGTGGCGACTTTCCTGCTGGTATTATTTTTTGGCACCATCGGTTTTTATTTTCTGAACGTACGACACTTTGGGATTGACTTCACCTGGCAACAGTCATTGCGCCATGCATTCCACTGCTTTATGCTGCTGGAAGATGATGGTTTGCAGCCCATAACACGGTTTGCGCGCGAGTTTATGTCGGCTATCCGGGTACTGGGCGCCAGCTCATGGGCTTTCCTCTTTTATACGATCATCAGGCCCTACCTGCATGTATCGAAGCATAACAACACCACGCTGGAGAAAGCGCGGTTTTACCTGAGTCAGTATGGTGATTCACCTATGGACTACTTTAAGGTAGGAGAAGATAAGATCCTGTATGTATCTGATCAGTACGAAGGTTTTATCGCTTACCGGGTGGCCAGTAGTTTTGCCATTGTGCTGGAAGAACCGGTTTGCAGCGAAGACAATAAACTGCTGCTGTTAGAGGAGTTTGAACAACAATGTAAGAAGATGGGCCTGC
Organism: Chitinophaga fulva; assembly: GCF_012927205.1. Taxonomy (GTDB): domain Bacteria; phylum Bacteroidota; class Bacteroidia; order Chitinophagales; family Chitinophagaceae; genus Chitinophaga; species Chitinophaga fulva. Next base: position 105,775 of record NZ_JABBGC010000004.1, on the reverse strand, counting down.
GGCCTGCTTTTTACCGGGTAGATGAAGACAGCACCTACTATTTCAGTCAGCTGAAAAAGAAGAAGATGTTGATTGGGCAGGAAGCCATTATGGATATCCGTGACTTTACGTTGAGTGGCAAGGATAAAAAATCCCTGCGTAATGCGCTCAACAGCCTGGCTAATAAGGGTTATGTAACCCAAATGCATACAGCGCCCCAGTCTTCTGCCATGTTATCCGCACTGAAAGTGGTCAGCGACGAGTGGCTACAGCAATATGAAGTCAAAGAGATGACTTTTTCACAGGGGCTTTTCGATGCCGGAGCCATGCGGGACCAGGACGTGATCACCGTTACCGATGCAGACGGCAACATTGCCGCCTTCCTCAATATCATCCCGGATTATGCGCCCGGCGAGTGTACCTATGACCTGATCCGCAAGCGGACCAATGCGCCCGGCGGCGTGATGGATGCGCTGATCATTGCATTGATACAGGACGCACAGGCCAAAGGCCTGCAGTTCCTCAATCTGGGCATGGTACCGATGTCCGGTATCAGCCAACCCGAGAACACCGCCGAAAAGATGGTAAAATATGCCTATGAGAAACTTCGCTTCTTCCGGCATTATCAGGGGTTGCGGGAGTTCAAGGACAAATATGCCACGATGTGGACCAACAAGTACCTCATTTACGAACACGATTTTGATTTGATCCAGCTACCGGCCGCCCTGAGCAAGGTGATGCAGCCCTGAGTACGGAACAGATTTTGATTTGGAGGAAGGAGATATCTTTGTATATGCTAACCAGAGATTTATTACAGACAGGCAGGTGGTGGCTGATAGGATTATTACTATGTTCCGCTTTACAGTTGCCTGCACAGACCAATGTGAACAAATTGCCCGTACAGGTGAAAGCCCCTGCTGCCGGCAGTACTGCGCCGCTTATTCTCTACATTACCGGAGATGGCGGCATGAAGAAGTTTTCCGCCAACATGATTGATGCATTTCAGCAGCACAACTATCCGGTGGTGGCGTTGAATGCCCTTAAATATTTCTGGAATAAAAAAACCCCTCAACAGGCGGCCACCGATGTAGCAGAATTGATCCGGTATTACCAGTCGGCCTGGAGCAGCAATCACGGGGTGATACTGATTGGGTATTCCCTGGGCGCCGATGTGTTGCCTTTCATCTACAACCAGCTGCCGGAGAATATTTCCTCACAGGTTACGCAGGTTGTTTTTTTATCTCCTTCCCGTTTTACAGATATGGAGGTGCACATTTCCGATATGCTGGGCCGGTCGTCCAGCAAGGGGATGAATGTCACCGCAGAAATGAACCGTATTACCGACAAGCCTGTTTTGCTGGTATTTGGGGCCGGAGAGAAGGATTTTAACCTTTCAGATCTTACCATAGCACATTACCGGAAGCTGGTGTTGCCTGGCGGGCATGCCTATGATGAGGATGCCAATGGCGTGGCAGGCAAGATACTGTCAGCCATCCGATAACCCAGTCAGCTACAATTTTTCCGGAGTATGGGGCATGAGGAGGTTAGCCGGATGAATCATTGTTTATCATCCGGCACCCTGCTGCCACAGGGAAATTATCATGATGGTCTGATCAGCTTTCCGTTACCTTCCCGGCCATCGCAGCAGTGAGGGATGAAAGCGCCTGTTGGCCGACAGGAATTCTGACATTCCCGATCATGAGATGATCTTCTCCCAGCTGGGTAATATGGCGGTAAGACACTACGAACCATTGATGTACACGCAGGAATGCTGACATGGGGAGCTGGGACATGATCCAATCGAGCGTTTCCATGGTAGCGAGGCGTTTTTCCTGCAGGTGTAGCAGGATGTGGTCGTTCATCACTTCGAGGTATTGCAGCTCATCATACGGTATCTTTTCATGCTGGTCACCGCAGCGGAGCGTAAAATAATTACGGGACATAAGATTTGTTTTGGTAGCGATTGCGATAAGATTGTTGGTGAATATAAGAAAGAAGCAGGTGACTGGAGAGAAACCTGCGTGTAATCTAAAATCTAATCTAAACCGCGTTATAAAAAAGTCTTTTATATAGGACCCTGGTTTGAGCCGGTTGAGGAGCAAACGGGGTTATAATTCATCTTGGTAAATATGAGGGGAATAAAGCAGGAATTTGTTAACCACTTGTAAATATTTTAAGCTTAATAAAAAAATGGACAGGACAGGAATGTGGTCCTGTTGGCTGTCCATTTTTCAGAATGTAACAAAAGATTCGGACTGGCAGGTGGTAGTACCTGCTGGTGTAAATCTTAGGCCCACTGGGGGCGGCTGAAGCGCAGTGATTACATACCGGTGATCTGGTAGGTGAATCGGGCGCCGACTTTTTACCAGAGATTGATCAGGAGGAGCATCATTACTGTACCAGCGGCGGTAACGAGGTTCTTGGAGAACCGGATGTTGAAACCACCTTTTTCTGAGTAGTAATAACTTTCCTTGTACCGGTCGTACTCAATGGGAGCACCTAACTCCTTCATCATTTTGAGGAATTCATAGAGTGTTCGTTCGGAAATACGAAGCCGCTTGGCTAACTGAGCGGGTTTACCGGTCCCTTTGATCCTGATTAGGTAATCAATGGTTTGTAGTCGATCAAAATAACGCTTTGGCATGTGGCATAGAGGGGCTTAACGGTTATATATTGAATTTACGATAATAACTAAGATTAAACCAGAATTCCCATATATATATTTTATTATAAATATTAGTAAACTGATTTAAACGGGTTTCTCTCTAAAAATCGCCTGCGGGTCAATGGCGCTGATGCGGTTGTTCTGCGTACTTTTTCTTAACGCCTCACCAGATAAAATATTGGATATAAGCAGAAAAATGGGGCTACTGCAATAATGCCGCATAGATGATGTCAGCAAGGGCTGCGCCGTGATCAGCAGTGGGATCCGGCGGCCTTGTCGCATAGATGTTACCGTTCTTGCCTACCACGATCAGCGCGGGGTAACGGCTGATATTATACTGTTCCAATACATTGGCGATTTGCGCGTCGGCACGCAGTTGTACGCCTGGATACTTCGGAGCAGCGTTGTTGTTACAATTGATATGAATAAATACCACCTCCTCCTTATTGAAGCAGGTATTGATTTCCGACAGAGAAGGCAGCAGCTGGTCATCTGCATCGTAGAAATGCAGCAGCACCACCTTGCCGGCAAAATAATTCAGATTGACACTGTGACCAGCACTGTCAGGGAAGCTGAAACCCGGTGCTGGCATACCTTTACTGATACCTTTCTTTATTTTGCCATACTTGGCAGCAATGGCCTGTTTACACGCAGCATGCTGCACAATGGACAGGTAATCCTGTGCACAATTTGCCAGCACCTCCTGTTGCCCGCCGGCAGCAAGGCTTTGCAGCAACTGATGCGCCAGCAGTTTATCCCGCAGGATACCGGTATAATGTGATTTGATCCAGTCATAGATCTCCCGGTCAGTACATTGGTTATGTTGCTGCATAAAATAATCTGCTTCCGCTTTCTGGAGCAGATAATTCAGATAACGTATAGCCAACGCCGTAGTATCGGAAGGAATAATAGCCGGTAAGGAAGGCAAGATCACCTGTTGGTATAAGGAAGCCTGCTGCACTAAAGCAATCCCATTCGGCGATGCATGCCACAGACAAGCTATCATCTTGGCAGCGGTTTCCCCCAGTACATTGGCCTGCACAACGGCATATTCAGAAGCGGGAAGACTATCGTGGTAATGCTGTAAGACAGCTTCTGCAGCCGTCATTTGCTGACGGTACCATGCCACCCGGGAAGGCACATCATCCCGCTTCGGCTGTGGTACCCGCTCCTGTGCCCTCCGCGACAGGTATTGCGCCCGGCAAGCAGCTGCACCATTTCCTGCCAGTATCAGTGTATCTTCTGCAAAGGTGAGCGACAGACTGTCACCAGGCCGCAGTGTGCCGTAAAAGTTACGCGACCCGCCGGCATCCAGGTAAAAAAACAACACCGCTACCGGTTCAGCCGGTAGCCGGAAACAAAAAGTATCTTTTTGTAATAAGGTATCCTGGCTTTTTGCTGGCAGTACACCCGGTTCACTCCACCATGAAACCGATACCGGTTGACCGTTACCACCTTTTACCCTGCCTGTAATAGTGATAAATGCCTGCGCAGATGCCAGTTGCACTATCATCAGGAATCCTACTGAAAATAAAAGCGACAGTGTTAGGGGACGTTTCATACACGACAATTTTAGGGACATGAAAAATCCCCACAGTAAAAACCGCAGGGGGTTGTATTCACAACGATAGTAAATGAAAACTCTGATGTTTTGAGCTGTTTTAGTTTTTTTAGGATGCGGCCATTGTGTTTTTTCGATCACAATGATAGATGGAATTGCGAATTGAAATGTTAATGAGATCTAAACATCTGCTTATTAACAAAAAATGGTAAAAAGAGGCAGAAATGGGGTAATTACGACACTTATTGAGAAATCGATTGAATTACAGGGCGGATTGAAGTATCCGGAGGCGGAGAGTGAAGGTGGAGAAAGAAGGTGGAAAGTGAGGATGAAGAACGAAAACGGAGAGTGAAGATGGAGAGTGAAGACGGTAAACGGAGAACGAAGACGGAGAACGAAGATGATGGCGGGGAGCTGGAGACGGGCGGCTACCCAGCACCGTCAAGGTGATGGAGTAACCGCCAGTAATGGATCAGCGTTCATAAAAAATCGAACATCGTTCTGTACTTTTCAAAAACGTATATCCATATAAGTTAGGCCCTAAATATTAAACCAGTACACCAGTTTCAACACCAACGCCCTGTTTTTCACATATAATGGCTCCGGCAGATAGTTATCGGTATATACAATAAACAGATCGGAAGCCGGACGATACCGCCACTGGAAGCGGGTATTCAGGTTGATGTTCTTCTGCTGTTCGTTGTATTGCATAAAGCCGGTAAAGAACAGTGTATTCGTCATCGTTACATCGAGGCGCGGACCTACCAGCCAGAAGGAATTGTTGCCCCAGGGCTGCGGCAACCGGATATCATTATAATTGGCACTGAGCGCAATGCTCACATAAGGCTGGAAGCGGTATCCCAGTTCTGCATTGGTCATCAACCGGGTGCCCCCTTCGTAATACCCGCCGTACCGCGCGGAGAAAACGTAGGTGAAAAGGCTCTGTGGCTTGGACACATAATCGGCGCCGACTGTATTCCAGTTATGCCGGGTGCCCGTTTTCAGGCTGTCTTTGCGGGTATTGGTGGGATCAAAAGGATTCAACAGCTGTATATAGGTATTGGAGCCCCAGATATTAAGGGTATTACGCTTACGGAAAACGATGCCATAGTTCAACATGGATTCGTTATCTGTACGATGGAAATTCTCATCCATAAACCAGGTGCTGGTCACCTGCGGCCCATGGCTCAACACAACGCCGGACTGCGGAAAGAAAAGCCTGGTTACCTGCGGCATCACTTTGATATAACCCTGCCTCGGCACATACCCCACTTCAGCATTATAGTTCCGTCCTACATATTCATGCTGCCAGCTGATGTTCCATACTTTGCTGGTGTATTGCAGATTGGCGGCGTGCGCGAAGTCGTGGCCGGTCTTACCCGGACTGTACGACTTCAGCAACATGGCCTTGCCCGTCCAGAAATTATTGGAAGACGCCAGGTTGTACTCCAGTCCCACGTTCCGGTTGTAGCGGGAATAAACGGGCTTATCTTCTACCTTGGACGGATCGTAATTCAGTGATTCCTTGTTGATAAATATGAAGCCTACATTAGAACGGGAAAACACGCGCCGCTGCAAAGCCGCTACGGTAAAGTTCTGCGCCGGCAACCCGGTCTCTTCCTGTTTGCCGGTTTGCATGTTCATCACACCAAGGCGCCAGTCTTTATTCAACTTGCCACTTAACCGGGCGCCGAAATGAATAGGCACGCCAAGGCCTATACGCCGTGAGAAGAAGGGCCGTATCGTGCTATATCCAAAGTTCGAAAACTGGTCCCCGTTTTCCAGGAAAAACTGCCTTCTTTCGGGAAAGAACAGCTCAAAACGGTCCAGGTTGGTAACCTGCTTGTCCACATCTACCTGGGAAAAATCGGGGTTGACCGTCAGATCGAGGTTTAAGGAAGAGGTAACTGCTACTTTGGCGTCGAGGCCAACATCCCGGCGGAATTTACCAGGAGTGCCCTTGTCATAATCTTTGGCGATACCGCCCAACAGGTAGGGTATCAGGGAGATATTCGGGCCTGCCGCAGGAGGCACCGTGTCCCAGTCGAGGCTGCCGGTATAGGCCAGCGATGCTGTGGCAAACTGCCGCGGCACCGGCGCCCAGGCAGATTTCTCCGTGGTTTTAAGATCATTACGGCTGAAGTTGATCCCCCAATGAGTAATCCCCTTTTTATACCGGATCGTCTTAAATGGAATAGCCGCTTCAAACACCCATTTGTCTTTATAGTTTTTCACAACGGAAGTCCACTTGTTGTCCCAGCTCAAGTCCACCTTACCTCCATCATACATCAGCCCGTCCCATTGTGCACCGGCTGCATTGGCGCCGAAGGAAAAGCCATTGGTCTGATCATCGAAGGGGTCCATAAAAAGCAGGAAATTATCATTCTTCAGAAAAGCAAAATCCCGTCTGAGCGACTCCACCATATAAGGCCCTGCATCCGGCGTATAACTTTCTACCAGCAGATAAATATGCTGCTGATCATACGTCATGCGGACATCAGTGCGCAGCCGGGCGGCACTGGTATCCATAGGCAGCACCATATGGAAATTGCCGGCGATATCTGCATCCTGCCAGGCTTGTTCATCAATGATACCATCAATTTTGATGGACGATGTAGCTTTCTTGATCCGCAGATGGAATGACTCGTTTTTCTTCTGCTGTTGCGCCTTTGCTGCCAGCGATACAGTGATACAGCACAAAAGGCACAATACACGTGGAATGATACGCACAGTTTGGTTGTTATGGGTTGAACAAACAAAATACAAAAAAGGAAAAACGGCGTTAGAGAAAATGGATGAAAGGTAAATACCATACAAAAAGCAACATCCCCATTGATAGGTATCAACGGGGATGTTGCTTTTATAATATCCGAAGAAACTATTAGTTCCGGTTGTTTTTCAGCTGTGCGCTGGGTTGCGGCACTTTCACCGTAGTAGTACGGCTGCTGCGGCCGCGGGTATTAAACACCCTTACTTTCACTACTTTACCACCGGCCTGGATAGGACCGTTGTATACCGGGCTCTTTAACGTAGGTTCTTCACCGTTAGTGGTGTAACGGATCACCAGTCCCGGCATCTGCACGTTCACTTTTACCGTGCCTTCGTCTACTGATACGCCGGCAGTAGGAATACGCCAGTTGTAGCCTCCATTGTAGTGGTCCAGTCTTGGCATTTCACGTTTGCCCATTACGTTGGAAAATACGCTCCAGGCCTGTGCGTACATAGCGTCTGCTTTGGCGGTGTCTTTTTCGGTAGCCCAGGCCGGGTCCTGCGCCCATGCTCTTTCTGCAAGACCGAGCAGCTTAGGCAGCATCATATATTCCATCCGGTCGGAAGTGGTCACGGTTTCGCTCCACAATAAACCCTGCAGGCCACGGATATTGGACTGGCCGAAACCTGTCAGCCTGTCTTTGCCCACAAACATAGCAGGTGTCACAGGATTACCTCTGCCATCTACTTTGGAGTTTTTATAATAATCGAAAGGAATGAAATAGAATGGTTTGTCCACATCTACAAAGCCACCCCAGTAGAATCCTGGTTCATCGAAGGATTTCATGGCGGCCATGTCAAAGTAGAAATTGCTCACACCAGACAGGATGATCTTGTAACCTGCATTCGCCAGGCGATAGGACAGATCTTCCTGACCACCGCCAATCACGTTGTTCCATACGTTGAGCTGGAAATTGTCGTTGGCAAAATCCGGATTGGGAATGCTGGCCCCTTCCCCGTCGATGGTGGTTTTACGCATACCGGCTTCTTCCCAGCCGGCTGTTTCCAGGCCACGGGCTTTCAGCAGGTCATTCACTTTGCGATAGTAGTAGTACCACAGGTCATTGACATTTTTCAGGCTTTTGTCCTGCTGCATGAGTGCCAGACAAGCGGGAGATTTTTCAAACACACCATGAGGCACTTCATCGCCGCCCATGTGTACAGTCGTCAGCGGTGCGCCAGCTTCCTTGTACATGGATTGCAGTTCATCCACCACTTTCTCCAAGAAACGGTAGGTAGAAGGCAGGGCAACGTTCATCACGTTATCATTCCAGTTCTGCACGGAACGGTATTCGGATTTATCTTCCAGGTCAGTGAGCAGATATTCAGCGGCCTCTTTATCCTTACCAGCCGCTTTCAGGCGGTAGTAGCGGGACTCCATGGATTTTACCGCAGCACGGGCGTGACCGGGCGTTTCTATTTCCGGCAGTACACGTATATGCCTTTCCGTTGCATAACGCAGTACTTCTATAAAATCGGCGCGGGTGAGGTAACCGGAACCGGCAGCATTGCTGGTGTCAGGGCCGGAACCGTAAGATGGTGGCAACATGTTTTTCCAGTCGGTGCTGTGGCCACGTTTAGCGCCCACCTTCGTTAACTCCGGCAGGGACGGTATTTCCAGGCGCCAGCCTTCATCATCGCTGAAGTGGTAGTGTAATACGTTCAGTTTATACAGTGCCATTACATCGAGGATACGCAGCAGGTCACGTTTGTTATGGTAGTTACGGGCCACATCGATCATAAATGCGCGATAGTTGAAACGCGGATGATCGCTCACCTGTACGCCCGGAATAGTAACGGATTTCTGCACTGCAGACCATGCCGCAGGCGCTATCAGGGATTTCAGGGACTGAACAGCATAGAACGCGCCTTCATCGCTACCGGCCGTGATGGTGGCGCCTTCCGGCGTCACTTTCAGCGTATAGGCATTGGCTGCGAGGTTTTTATCCAGCTGGAAGGTCACTGTTTTTTTACCGGGAGCACGTTTGCCCAGTAAGGTCGTCATTTCATTTTCCAGGAACTTGCCTGTCGCTTCCAGACCTGCATCCGTTTTGATCACCGGGGGAGCATCCAGCACCAGCGTCCCGCCGGAGGCGGTAACAGACACCGGTGTAGGGAAAATCAAAGGAAGCTGCGAAGCAGGAATATCCTTGATGGCAGCATTCTGTTTAAATATATCCGTTGGCGTTATGACCGCTGTTTTATCGCCGGGATAACGCATCAGTTGTTTGGCAGTAGTAGAAGGACGGATGGTATAGTCCTTTATCGGCAGACCGGTTTCTTTCTGGTCGTCCCATACGAGGTACAGACCGGCCGGAGCATCTGTGAAGTTAACCGCCCAGGCATCGCCTACGATGCCCAGTTTCAGGGAGTCTCCCGGTTTAATACCGGCAAAATCTGCTGTTGGCGTAATGCGGTACAGGTCACCGTTGACACCTTCTACTTTTACATTCCCTGGCAAAACACCATCTTTCACCGTACGCACGAAGTTGAAATACAACTCCCAGCCTTTGGCGGGAAAAGGTTTGTCGCTGGTATTGACAAAAGTGAACGTAGACAGGAAATTGGCTTTCCCCTGGTAATTGTTTTCTCCCACTTCCCAGCTGGTTTTCAAGCGGGTAGCGTCAAACGGAGCAGCTTTTTTGGTCTGGGCAAAAACGGTGGTGCCGGCGAGCAACAGTCCCGTTGTCATGAGTTTCCCTAAAAACTTATGCCTGATCATGTTTTGAATAAATTAAAAAACGATAAAAATGAATGCTACAATGGTTATGAATACAGGTGGATGAAAAATGGCATTGGTACCGGTCTTGTCTAATACCCTCCACAGCATCCGTGTAATATAAAACCTATCCGCCACAAATGCAAATAAGCGTACATCGCGCCCTTAGCCGCAACAATCCTCCGGATGCATTTGTTAATCGATTGCAGCATGACGGCACCGTTCTGAGGATATTTATTTAACTTTAGTAACCTAACGATTAAACGATTTATTTTATGGCAAAAGCGTTTATTGGATGTTCGATTGCAAGCTTGATTCTGATCATTGGTCTTGGTTTATTTTTCCCCTGGGTTTACTGGTTGCTTATTCTTGTCTTGCCGCTCATTATTATGGGGGCAATGGACATGATGCAAACAAAACATGCGATTATCCGCAACTACCCCATTTTCGGGCGTATGCGTTACTGGATGGAGTCTCTGCGCCCCAAGATCTACCAGTACTTTGTGGAAAGTGATATTGACGGCAGCCCGGTGAACCGGGTGGACCGGTCCACTATTTATCAGCGGGCCAAGCGGGAGCTGGACTCGCAGCCTTTCGGTACACAGTTCAACGTATATGCGGAAGGGTATGAATGGATGGCCCATTCCATACAGCCGCACGATTTTGATACGATGAACAAGGACCCGCGGGTGATCATTGGTGGCCGCGATTGCCGGCAGCCTTATTCCGCCAGCATCTTCAACGTGAGCGCCATGAGTTACGGCTCGCTCAGTTCCAATGCTGTAGAGGCTTTGAACGGAGGCGCCAAAATCGGCAACTTTGCGCACAATACGGGCGAAGGAGGCATCAGCGACTTCCATCTGAAACAGGGCGGCGATATTATCTGGCAGATTGGTACCGGTTATTTCGGTTGCCGCGATGAAAATGGTAATTTCTCCGACAAGCTGTTTGCAGAAAAAAGTGTGCTGCCACAAATAAAAATGATTGAGCTGAAACTCTCACAGGGCGCTAAGCCTGGGCACGGAGGCATTTTACCAGCGGCTAAAAACACACCGGAGATTGCCGCTATCCGTCATGTGCAACCACATACGACTGTCTACTCCCCTCCTTTCCATAAGGCGTTCAACAGTCCACGCGAGATGATGCTTTTCATCAGGAAGCTGCGTGAGCTGAGCAATGGAAAACCAGTCGGCTTTAAACTGTGTATCGGCCAGCACCGAGAGTTCTACGCTATCTGTAAAGCGATGATGGAAACAGATATCTACCCCGATTTTATTACGGTAGATGGTGGAGAAGGTGGTACCGGTGCTGCGCCTCCGGAATTCTCCAACTCCGTAGGTATGCCACTGATGGACGGACTGGCCTTTGTTCATGATACGCTGACAGGCTTCAGCATCCGCCACCATATAAAAATTATTGCTTCCGGTAAAGTGCTGACAGGTTTCCACCTGCTTCGCGCACTGGCTTTAGGAGCAGACACCTGTAACAGTGCCCGTGCTATGATGATGGCCCTCGGCTGCATACAGGCGTTGCTGTGTAATACCAACCGTTGTCCTACCGGCGTAGCTACGCAAGACAAATGGCTGGCCGGCGGTCTTGTGGTGGATGATAAAAAACATCGGGTGGCCAACTATCACCGCGATACGATTGAGAGCGCTGTGGAACTGACAGCGGCCATCGGTCTTCCGGAACCGCATAAAATTACCCGCCGGCATATCTTCCGCCGGGTGTTCATGAACCAGATCCGCACTTTTGAAGATATCTATCCCAGCACGCCACAGGGTTTCCTGCTCGCAGACCAGATACCTGCTCATCTGAAGGAACAACTGGACACCGTGACAACAGACACCTGGAATTTCGGGATATAGAGAACACTAAAATGTCCGAATCAAACAATCAGGAAATTTATGACTGATACAGGGCGCGGGCGTTATCGCGGCAAATTTTCTCTGCCAGCGGCAGTGGGAAATTTTTGGTGATCAGCTCCAGGTCTGCCAGCGCAAAAGGTTTCGGAGCCCTTGTTGATGGCAGGTCTGTACCGAATACCAGTGCCGCCGGATTGATGGCGGTGATTTGCCGCATGGCGGTGACCACATCAAAATCGCAGCGGCTAAAGCCGGTAGCTTTAACGATCGCGCCCTTTTCCACCAATGGCAGCAGGTATTTAAAACCTGCTTTTGACAAGCCCAGGTGATCGATCACGATCTTGGGGAGCTTATGCAACGTGGTGGAAATACCGGGCAGTTGCCGGGAATCGATATACAGTTCCACATGCCATTTAACGAGGTCATACACCCTCCTGCCCAATTGCTCCAGATACTGAATACTTTCTGAGCCGCCACGCTGAATGTTGAAACGTACAGCGCGTACGCCTGCATGGTGAAGTGCGATAATTTCCTCGTCGGTCGTATTGGCAGGGATCTGTGTAACACCTGCAAAACCGGGCCCCAATGCGTTTAAGGCCGCCAGCAGATATTGTTGATCAAAACCCTGGAAAGAGCCGGACACCACTGCGCCGCCGGTTACATTCAGATGAAGTGCTGCCACTTTTTCGCGGTAATCAGCAACGGTAAAGGTAGGGGGAACGTATCCGTTGTTGGGGATCAAAGGATACCTGGGGTCAATAATATGCAAATGTGCATCATATATGGGCTTATCAAACATAAAACTGTGAATAACATGATTACTACTTATTCGCCTGATGCGTTTATCGCATTAAAGTAACGGTTAATTACTGAATAAAAAATAATTTGTTTGGTGCAATATATAGGCCTCTCCAACTCAAATTATTATTCAAACAATAAACGTATCAGGCGAATCAGCAATAATCCTGTCTATCATAGTTCCATGGCGGAGGCAGCCGCCTCGTCCACAAACCAGTGCAGCTCACCTTCCTGCGGACGGATCAGCTGGGAAGGGAATTTATCAGCATCGTAAGTACCTTCTATCACGCTCTTCAGTGTGAGGGCCTTATTGCCGCCGGTAGTCAGGAACAGCACGCAGGCAGCATCATTCACCACCGGAGCAGTGAGCGTGATGCGATACATGTCTTGTGCGGGCAGGAAAAAGGCTTTCACCCAGGCCTCTTCTTCATGTACAACCGGCATACCGGGGAAGAGGGACAAAGTATGACCATCATCACCCATTCCCAATAACACCAGGTCAAAGGTCAGCTCTTCGTCTTTGAAATATTTACGCAGTATTTGTTCATATTCCTGGGCGGACTGCTCAGGGCCGATATCTGTGCGCATTACATGGATATTATCCGGGTTTACCGGCACTTTGTCCAGCAGCACATCATAAGCCATGCGGGCGTTGTTGCGTTCATCTTCAAATGGTACGGCGCGTTCATCGCCCCAGAAGAAGTGTATTTTTTCCCAGGGAATAATTTCAGCATAAGGAGGTTTTGCCAGCAGCGAGTATAACTGTTTGGGGGTATTACCGCCGGACAGTACAAAGGTGAACTTTTCCTGGTCCTGTAATACTTCCTGTATATAGTTGCTGATCCATGCAGCCACGTTTTCACTGAGCTGGGCGGGATCTTTGGCGATATGTAGTTCCATAAGATTTTGAATAACGAATTACGGATTACAAATTACGAATAGAGGACTTATTTATGACAGCAGGTTACATAGTAACTCCTGAAAAATGGTCTCTCAATTCGTAATTCGCAATCCGTAGTCCGCAATTTATTTAGAAGGTAAGTTAATCCATGTATGTCCGTCTCTGGCGATAAGCGCATCCGCGTCATCCGGCCCCCATGAATCCGGGGAATAGTTCGGGAAGTCTTGCGGTGTGCGGCTTTCCCATGTTTCCAGGATGGGCATGATCACTTTCCAGGCAGCATCTACCTGATCGCCGCGCATGAAGAGGGTGGCGTCCCCTTCCATCACGTCGAGCAGCAGGGTTTCGTATGCTTCCGGTGCATGTTCCCCGTTGGCGTCTTCATAATTGAAGGTCATATCTACAGGGTCCAGTGTCATGGTCTGACCGGCACGTTTGGCCTGGAAGCGGATACGGATATCCATTTCCGGCTGAATGCTGATGGTGAGCCTGTTAGGGCGCCATGTCTGGGCTGCTTCCTGCGGAAACGCGTAATGGGGCGCTTCCTTGAACTGCAGGATGATATTGGTCGCTTTCTGGTTCAGGTATTTGCCGGTGCGCACATAGATAGGTACACCCTGCCAGCGCCAGTTGTCGATATAGAATTTAACCGCCGCGTAGGTTTCCACATTGGATTTCGGGTCTACCCCTTTCTCTTCGCGGTAACCAACTACTTTCTCGCCTTTTTTCCAACCGGAAGAGTATTGACCGCGTACCGCATATTCGTGTACTTTATCCGGTGTAATACGGCGGATAGCATTGAGCACGTCCACTTTTTTATTGCGGATTTCATTGGCATCGAAAGACACGGGCGGCTCCATACCGATCATACAGAGGACTTGCAGGATATGGTTCTGCACCATATCGCGCAAGGCGCCGGCTCTTTCATAATAACCGCCACGGCCTTCGAGGCCTACGCTTTCAGCTGCCGTGATCTGGATGTTATCAATGAAGTTACGGTTCCATACCGGCTCAAAGAGCGCATTGGCGAAGCGGAAAGCCAGAATGTTCTGGATGGTTTCCTTGCCGAGGTAGTGGTCTATACGGAAAATCTGTTCTTCGGTGAATTTAGATGCCAGCAGCTCATTCAGCTCATGGGCACTTTTCAGATCGTGACCGAATGGTTTTTCGACTACGATGCGGGTGCAATGCTTATCGCTGCACAGGTTGAGATTACCGAGACGGGTGGCGATATTGGGCACCAGCTGCGGCGCTACCGCGAGGTAAAAGATCACATTGGGATGCACGCCCCATTCCTCTTCTTTCTGCTTCACGAAGTCTGCCAGTTTGGAATAGGCTGCAGCATCTTCCGCGTCCATCTGGAGGTAAGTCACATGTTGACTGAAATCCTTCCAGTGACCGTTTTGTTCACCTTTTCTGCGGGAGAACTTGGTGATACCGTCCAGCAGGTGGGTGCGGTAATCGTCGTCGGAGTATGGGCTGCGACCCAAACCGGCAATAGCGAATTGCTCGGGCATCCAGTCGTCGAGGAAAAGATTGTATAACGCAGGTGTTAGTTTTCGGTAGTTCAAATCGCCACTGCCTCCGAAAATAAAGAGGATGGAAGCAGGAGGGCGTTTATGGATCTGCATATATTAAATTAATAATGAACTTTATTAGTTGTTACGCTGCCATTCGGTGTGGAAGGTACCCGGCATGTCTGTCCGCTGGTAAGTATGTGCACCGAAATAGTCGCGCTGGGCCTGTATCAGGTTGGTAGCCATTCTGCCGGTACGGAACGCGTCGAAGTAAGACAGGGCAGACATGAAGCCTGCGGCCTGGATACCGGCTTGTGCCGCCTGGGCCACCACGTTGCGGATGTTGGCTTCCACGGACTGCACGAGATAAGCTACGCCTTTGTCCAGCAGGATATTGGCCAGATTAGCATCTTGCTGATAGGCCTGTGTGAACACTTCCAGGAGGGAAGAGCGAATGATACAACCGCCTCTCCATACTTTCACTACTTCCGGCAGCGGAATTTCCATCTGCAGGTCTCGGGAAGCTTCGTGCAGCATGGCCAGTCCCTGTGCATAGCTCAGGATAGTGGCGAAATACAGGGCGTCGTGCACCTGTTTGATCCACATTTCCCGGCTTACGTGGATGGTCTGGTCCGGCGCGGTGTACAGCTTTTCAGCTTCCAGGCGCTGGTCTTTGTAACCGGAGATGGTACGCATCGCTACCGCCGTGTCGATCACAGGTACTGCCACGGGCAGTTCCATCGCGTCTTGTGAAGTCCACTTACCGGTGCCTTTGGAGCCGGCTTTATCGGAGATCACATCCAGCAAACGGGCAGATGTTTTATCATCCTGTTGTTTGAAGATATCTGCGGTGATTTCCACGAGGAATGACTGCAATGCGCCATTGTTCCAGTCTGTAAATACCTGGTGCAGCTCGTCGTTATTGAGTCCTGCGCCTTTCTGCAACAGGGCATAACTTTCACTGATCAGTTGCATAATGGCATATTCAATACCATTGTGCACCATTTTAACGTAGTGGCCGGCGCCTTCTTTACCGAGATAGGCCACGCAGGGAGTATCTTTTACCTTGGCCGCAATGGCTTCCAGCATTGGTCTCACCTTGGCATACGCATCGAGGTCGCCGCCCGGCATAATGCTGGGGCCTGTACGGGCACCCTGTTCTCCACCGGAAACACCCATCCCCATAAAGTGGATGCCTTTTTCGCGGAGGTACTGTACCCGGCGTAAAGTGTCGGTATAATGGGAGTTCCCCCCGTCTATCACCACATCACCCTGCTCCAGCAGCGGGATGAGGGATTCAATTACATCATCTACCGGCTGACCAGCAGGTACCAGCATCATCAGCTTGCGCGGACGTTCCAGCAGTTGTACCATTGTAGCCAGCTCTGCAACTCCTTTCACGGTTGTTCCGGGCGTTGCGGCGGATTCCAGCGCGGCATTTTTTGCAGCGTCTTTATCAAAGCCGATCACGGAAAAGCCATGATCCGCCATGTTGAGTAACAGGTTCCGGCCCATTACCCCCAGGCCAATCATTCCAAAGTCATATAAGCTGTTTGCCATATTGAATTGTAGTTATACTAAAGGAGATGTAAAAGTAGGGAAGAATTGGGAATTACTGCCTACGAATTATGATTTCTATGTTGAACAAAGACCTTAGCGGAGCGTCGCTCTGCTAAGGTCTTCACTGTTACTTTACTGTTAAGAAATAAGGGATCAGGCTGAATTACGGCCGGCATTGATGATACCAAAGGAGCAACGCATGATCAGTTTTTCATACGTTTCACGGCCATGCCCATTGTTAGTATCAGCATCCAGCTCACGCAGGCGCGTCAGTGCATATTGCTGCGTGGTGAGCAACGGCAGCACAATCCTCTCCCGCATCTGGATAGATAATTGGTCAATCGGGCTGGCTTCCATCAGTTCTGATTCTCCGGTCAGGCGGAGCAGGAACTTTTTGGTCAACTCAAATTCATCATAAATCGCCTGCCATACCTCACCGTATTGCGGATGTTTGGCCAGATAGGCGGTGAGCGGGAAATAGCTCTTTTTCATGGCCATCTCACAGTTGTCCAACAGGGTGCGGAAAAACAGGGAGTGCTGGTACAAGTGCTCCAGCTCCGGCCATTTGCCTTGTTCATCGAGGTATTTGAGCGCGCTGCCTACACCGTAGTAACCAGGCACGTTCTGTTTCAACTGGCTCCAGGCGCCTACATAAGGCACGGCCCTCAGATCGTTGAGGTTGAGTTTTGCGTTGGCGTTACGTTTACTCGGGCGGCTGCCGATATTGGCTTCCGCATAATAACGCAGCGG
The DNA here is from genome assembly GCF_012927205.1 of Chitinophaga fulva. Taxonomy (GTDB): domain Bacteria; phylum Bacteroidota; class Bacteroidia; order Chitinophagales; family Chitinophagaceae; genus Chitinophaga; species Chitinophaga fulva. Next base: position 88,691 of record NZ_JABBGC010000004.1, on the reverse strand, counting down.
ACTGGCATGGTCCAGATATTCCAGAAAATAAGGATGGTTCTTCAGTTTGTTGTAAGATGCATAACCGGCGTCAGCAAGGGATTGCAGCAGGTCTTCCTCCGCCTCGGTGAGGGTCACCTCACGGGAAGAGAACAGTTCATTCGTGATACCGGCGTGTACCAGCTGCTCCATGTTGAACTGGGCCGCGTCCACCGTACCGAAGTTGGAACTGATGGTCTGCCCCTGTATGGTCTGCTGTATCTCCTGATTGGCAATATTGCGGCCCATGGACGCATAGAACTGATGGGTTTTTCCACCGCCACGGGCAGGAGGGCCTCCCCGGCCGTCGAAGAACACCACGTCCACATCGTATTCCTTGGAAATGCGGGTCAGCTCTTCTTTGGCCTTGTAGATGCTCCAGTTGGCCATGAGGTAACCGCCATCTTTGGTACCGTCGGAGAAACCAAGCATGATGGTTTGTTTACACTGGCGGCGGCGCAGGTGTTCACGATATTCTGCATTTTCATACAGCGCTTTCATCACCTGTCCGGCATGCCGCAGGTCCTCGATGGTTTCAAACAGCGGTACAATATCGATGGTCATGGATTCCCGTTGCCAGCCGCTGAGCAGGAACATACCATATACTTCCATCACATTGAGTTCGCTGGTGGAGTGACTGATAATATAGCGATGACAGCCCTCTTCCCCGTTGGCTTCCTGTATCTGTTTGATGGCAGCCACGGTGCGGAGACTGTCCTGATGCAGCGGAGTGTCCAGCAGCGCAGGATCTATCGCCTGGCTGATATTGAGCAGGGCTTTGATTTTGCCCGCATCATCGAGGGATGCATAATCTTTCGGGAGCGCATCGGTTTTGCTGACCACGGCGTCCAGCAATGCTTCATGAACAGAGCTGTCCTGACGGACATCCAGTGAAGCGAAGTACAACCCGAAGATTTCCACTTTACTGGCCAGGTTGTCTACCAGGTGCACAAACAGCCCGTTGTGTTGCTCCACGATTGTTTTTCGTATATCCGCCAGCGTGTCCAGTATTTCCTGGCGGCTGATATCCGCTTTATGGCCGGCAGTGAAGAGGTTGCGTGACAGTTTGTCTTCCAGTGCCGCCACTACGTTTTCCACACCTTTGAAGGTGAGGCGGCGTTTCAGGTTACGTACCTCCCGGAAGTAACAGCGCATGATCGAAGCGCGGAGGGCAGCGGCCACTTCCACGGTGGTAGCGGCATTCACGAAGGGGTTGCCGTCGCGGTCCCCGCCGGGCCAGAATCCCATGCGGATAACCGGGTTCTTGCTGCTGACAGCTCCGGGGAACTGTGCTTTCAGGAAAGAAAGGATACGGCCGCCGGCGCGGTAGAATATATTTTCCAGGAACCACACCAGGCTGATGGCTTCATCATAGGGCGTGGGCTTCTCTTTTTTGAAGAAGGGGGTTTTACCCAGCTGTTGCAGGTACATGTTCACCTCGGAGGTATTTTCCTCCACGAGCGCGCGGGCCAGGTCGTTGATGATACCGAGCACTTCGCCAGGGTAGAACTGGGTGGGGTGGGCCGTCAGCACGAGGCGGACAGAGAAATGTTCCAGTTTTTCCTTCAGCTTGGCCTGAGCCTGCTCCTGGATGACCTCCGATTGCAGGTGGCGCAGGGTACCGGCGCCTTCCAGGTCGCGGATATAGCGGAATGCGGCATCTTCCAGGGCGTCGAACAGTACCACCTGCCTTTCAGCATACTGTACAAAGCGGAACAGCAGGTCGGTCCGCTGCTGCTCGTCCGTATACGTGGTATACTGTTCAAAAAAGGAGTCCATAATGGTCTGGGGACTGTTCCCGCGGGCATATCCTTCCTCGCAGTGCAGGAGGAAAAGGGAAAGAAAGATGCCCGTCTTCTCTACCCGGTGAAAGGGCAAAGAGGTGAAGAGACTGTTATACAGCTGGAACTTTGTGCCAACAAGGTTCTTAAACTGCTGCAACGAGTTGTTTACCGGCGCTTCCATACTAAAAATCCGTTTATAGTGCTGAAGAAGAGAACTAAGCGGCCGTTAAATTAATAATTATTTTGTTTAGTTGTTTATATATCAAACTCTTTATTTTTTGATTATTATTTGACATAAATCAAAAATGTTTGAATAATTTCTAATAAGAAAAAACAAAAATCCCGGCCGCGAAGTGCAGGCCGGGACACGCATAGGTATTAGAACAGCGGAAGGAACCCCTTGATGGACATGATTATTCCTGATTCACCTGATGTGCGGAGAGACCAGGTATGGACATAAGAGGATTGAACAATCAGTCGATTGCAATTTTTTTAAGGTTAGATGAATAAAATGTTATGGAATTGGGTAGAAAGGGTATGTATAGGTGTTTCAGGTTAAATGGATGGCAGGCCGGGATTACTGGTTGTCGAGCCTGAAACTGATCGGTAAGTTGAAGATCACTGTTACCGCTTTTCCGTTTTGTTTACCGGGTTTCCAGCTGGGCATTTTACTTACGACGCGAATAGCTTCTTCTTCCAGACCTGCTCCTTTGTGAGCACCCATTGTTTTTACCTCTGAAATACTACCATCCTTGTTCACAACAAACTGAACGAAAATACTGCCTTGTATACCGTTTTCCTGCGCCATATTCGGGTACCGTAAATTTTTGCTCAGATACTTCATCAACGCGGCTTCTCCACCAGGAAATTCCGGCATAAATTCCACAAAAGTGAATCTTTCTTCCCGCTCCGGTGCTACAGGAACATCTACCACACCGGTAGTGGGCCCTTTCAGATCATCCAATCCATCAGGACGGCCATTCGGGTCACCATCCTTGTCATCCAAACCGATGGCTTTATTGCCGATGTCTTTGATGCGCGGAGGCTCTTCATCCGGTCTTACGTCTTTATCAGGCGCTACTACCAGACTGGCGAAATCCACAGTAGGCGCGGATGGCGGTGGTATTGCCTGTGCCGGTGGAGGCGGTGGTAAAACCGGATCAGGAAGCGGTTTTTCCACGTCGATCATGGTGGGAAGTTCATGTACGAGAGCAAGGGGTTTGTCAACGATGTCCCGCGCCATTAATGTATTATTCAGCACATATCCACCCATCACTACCAATACAATAGAAGCGGTGCCCATAACGGCATTGCGTACACGCCGGTCATAACGGTTGCGTAATGCATAAGCCCCATAGTCTTTGTTTCTTCCTTCGAAAAGGATGTCGAGGAAATCATTCCCCGGGATTTTAGCTGCGTCCATGGTAAATGTGTTTATTACTTAGATGGTCGGGTAAAATATTTTCCATAACAAAATGAAAAATATTTTTCCCCCTGCCGGGAGATGGCCAGGCGGGACTAACGGGGAAACAACAACGTAACAAATGGGTCAACGGTTATAAAAACGATCATCGACATTTATTCGTATAATCATCACCGTTATATCCTGTTATCGTGCAGACAATTTCACCGACTGTCTGAATTGCCTGGGCGGGATATTCATTTCCTTCCGGAAAAAGCGATTAAAATAAGCCGGGTCTTCAAAGCCGGGATGATAGGTGATTTCTTTTACAGTAAGTGTATCATGATACAGATGCCGCAAAAAGAAGAAGCCCCGGTGCGCGACCGGGACTTGCTGGCACTGGGAGCCTTACCTGAAAACAGATGGTTCCTTCCTGATAAATTAGGCTTTCCGAAAAAAGTATAAGCGTTTACGTTACTACGCCTTTTCTCATTAGTTTTTCCCTGATGAGCAACAGGCGTTCTCATAGGACAAATAATGTCAGGTGATGACCTCCGGCTGGCGAGGCCGTCATCCTACAACACCCACCAGTATTGTTCAGGATAACGCCTCTTTACCGGAGTATATAGCTTCCGTTGTTATCTGCTGGCGGTTGCCGGGTGGGTAGCCAGGAAACCGAAATGATGCAACTGTCCCTGCCCTGCGGCCTGGATGTATTGTACCCAGGCTTGTATCACGGGTCTCTCCTTGTTCAGGGAGCGGTCGTAGCTCAATACCACTTCCTCGATGGGGATTCCCGGCGGGGGTGCTGTTTCCAGCCGGTTGATCAATACATCGAGATCAGTGTAGAAGTCTTCTGTACTTTCAAGTTGACCGTTTCCATTCAAGTCGAGTGGTATCACGGCGATATCGTGTACCGGTTTACGGTTGCGCAGATCATAGATGAAACCCGGATTATTAAAAGATATCGCGGCAGGGTCTTCCTGTACCGCTTTCAGCAACTGTTGGTCATCTCCAGGCACCTGTTTTCCTTTGATATCTTCAAAAGCGGCACCGTAGAAAGCGGCGAAGGTAACCGGTGCGCAGGATTTCTCGCGGCGGTTGTACACCACCGCTTTTTCCGGTGTAGCCTCCGCTCCTTCTTTTTTGAAGTACAATACCCGCAGCGCTTCCACTGTCAAGGGTTTGGCGGCGTACCCGCTGTGGGAGTTGGCCACTGGCAGCAGGGCATAGCGGGCTACCGGTATATATTGATATTGTTCGTTTTTGTGATTGATCTTTTGTGCGGTGAAATGAATGGCTGCCTGTGCCGCCGCAGGGTCTCTGGGCGATACCAGCCGGAATACGGTACCGGGGTGTGTTTGACGGAACTGATCTATCCATTCCTGTACAAGGGGGAATGTAAAACGTGTACCCGTAACCGTTATAGTATCTGAAACCTGCTGTGCGCTGGCTGGTAGAGCAACCGTCCACGCAGCTGCCAGCAGGATGTATCCGAACGTTTTCATAGCAAGTGATTTTGGATGGGTAATATGCCAGGAGGCGCGGGTAGGTATGATACTGAAAAATTTACCACCAATAAATTTGCAGCATACCATCCCCGCAAGCCTGACCAGGCATTCTATTTACAGCTTACAGAACGCAAGATGATCGGTCAACAGCCACAACAACCTTGCAGCACTATCATGTGATGGAAACAGGTATGATTAACCTTTGATGTATACAACGCTTGGGAACGTAGTCCACAGTCCTGAGTATGCCGATTCATAGTGTATCGTTTTACACAATTGTCAATTAATGGCGGCTGCTCTTTGCTGGTGGATCAAAGGATGCCGGGAGTATTGCCTTGTTCTCCCTTTGTATGATCGTAAACTATTAGTCTACTGAATTGGTAGACAAATATACATCGAGTTTTAATAATTCCAAATAATTTTTGAGATTTTTTTCGTGTTAAGTTGCGGGAACAGCAGGGGGCACGGGAATCTTTTGCATACATAAATCATTTATTTTTGCCCCATGAAATCACATGTGAAGAATATCCTGCTGCTGATTGTTGGCGCACTGATATTTGCTGTAGGTATCAACTACCTGGCCATCCCCAATAAACTTTCTGAAGGCGGGGTTATCGGCATTACCATCGTTACCTATTATTACTTCGGCTGGTCGCCCGGCATCACTAACCTGATCATCAACGTGTTCCTGATTATAGCGGGTTACAGGTTGCTGGACCGGCGGGTAATGTTATACACCATCCTGGGCATCATTTTCTGTTCCCTGTTCCTGTACCTGACAGAAAACACCCTGACACCTGTTACCTCCAATCCTTTGTTGGCCGCTATCTTCGCCGGTTTGCTGGTGGGCATTGGCATCGGCCTTGTATTCCTTTCCGGCGGTACCACCGGTGGATCAGCCATCGTGGCGCGTATGTGCCAGAAATACCTGGGCTGGTCGCTCGGCAACGCCATGCTCATATTTGATATCCTGGTGATTGCGGCATCTTCCTTTATCATTGGACTGGAAAAAACGATGTATACCTTTATTGCTGTATACATTGGCGCCCGGGCAGTGGATTATATCGTAGACGGCCTTAATACTAAAAGAGCGATCACCATTATTTCCCAGCATACGCCCCAGATTGCCCAAAAGATCACCGGAGAGATGCTACGCGGCGCTACCGTATTGCATGGCCATGGCGCCTATACCGGCGACCCGAAAGAAGTTTTGTATGTTATTATCGGCAAACAGGAGCTGATGCGCCTCAAAGAAGTGGTGCAGGAAGCTGATCCTGAAGCATTTGTCGTGATTCACGAAGTACACGAAGTATTAGGTAAAGGGTTCTCCAAATAAAACTTTCCAGTCGCTCATTTTTCCGGGGTATTTGGATTTTGAAAAAGAGATGTCTATATTGTAGACACTCAAACGCATTCCTTACCATCTTATCAACCAAATAACCCGGGGAAAATGACACAAAGCTCCCAACGCTTTTTACCGCTGGACGTATTCCGCGGCATGACTGTTTGCTTCATGATCATTGTAAACACCGGCGGCACAGGAGGCACTTACTGGCCGCTGGACCATGCCCCCTGGCATGGATGGACGCCCACCGACCTGGTATTTCCTTCCTTTCTTTTCGCCGTCGGTAACGCCATGAGCTTCAGCATGAGAAAATACGAACAGCTGGGTAACGCCGCTGTTTTAGGCAAAATCTTCAAACGCACCTTCCTTATTTTTCTGCTGGGATACCTCATGTATTGGTTTCCCTTTGTACAACACACCGATGCCGGCCTGGTCTTCAAACCGTTCAGTCACACCCGTGTACTCGGCGTGTTGCAACGTATTGCACTCTGTTATGGCATTGCCTCGTTGCTGATACATTACCTTCCCAAAAAAGGCGTGTGGACCGTCAGTGCCCTGTTCCTTTTCGGCTACTGGGCCATTCTGTGGTTTTGCGGCGCCCCTGGCGATCAGTACGGTATCCATGGCAATGCAGGCCTGACGCTTGATAAACTGGTGCTGGGCGATAACCACCTCTATCACGGAGAAGGCTTCGCCTTTGACCCTGAGGGGATACTCAGCACTTTTCCTGCGGTAGTCAACGTAGTAGCCGGGTATTACACGGGTCTTTTTGTACAGCAGCAAGGACGTACACAGCAGGGACTGCTGCGGATGGCCACTGCCGGCATAGCCCTTATTGTACTGGCTTATGCATGGAATACTGTTTTCCCGATCAATAAGAAACTGTGGACCAGCTCCTATGTCCTGCTCACGGTAGGCATCGACCTGATATTGTTATCGCTGTTAATACAATTGATTGATATGGCCGGCTTCACCAAAGGCACCGGCTTTTTCACCGTCTTCGGTAAAAATCCGCTGTTCCTTTACCTGTTGTCTGAAGTGCTCGCTATCCTGTTCTACTTCTTCCAGGTGGGCGATAAATCGTTGTATCAATGGATCAATGACCAGTTCTTCCAGCCGTTGTCTCCCGGCAAGTTCGGCTCCCTCCTGTTTTCCCTGACGTTTATGCTGGTCTGTTGGACCGTCGGGCTTATCCTTGACAAACGGAAGATCTACGTCCGCGTTTAAACTATTTAGTTATTTTTTATTTAGATATTTTGATATTTAGGGGAGCTACTTAAATTTCAAAATATCTAAATAAAAAAATAACCTGATGAATATCTCCCTGGAAGGTAAAACCGCGCTGGTATGCGGTAGTTCACAAGGCCTCGGCCTTGCCACCGCTATAGAGCTGGCCGCACTGGGCGCCACCTGCATCCTCACTGCCCGCAACGAAGAAAAGCTGAAAGCTGCCGTTGCCCAACTCGCCGACGACGCCGGTCAGCCCCACCGTTACATCGTATCTGATTTCACCGACCTGGAAGCCGTGACCGATCTGGCAGCTGACATAGCCCTTGAAGGGCCCGTGCATATCCTGATCAATAATACCGGCGGACCAGCAGCTGGCCCTATCTTACAGGCTTCCACCTCCACTTTATCCGATGCTTTTTCACAACATGTGCTCTGTAACCAGGTACTGGCACAAGCGTTGGTGCCCGGTATGATACAGGCAGGATATGGCCGTATTATCAACATCATCTCTACTTCCGTAAAAGCCCCGCTGAAGAACCTCGGCGTATCCAACACTACCCGCTGGGCTGTGGCTGCCTGGGCCAAAACACTGGCCAATGAACTGGCACAGCACGGTATTACGGTGAATAATGTATTGCCCGGCTCCACCCTCACCGACCGGCTGGACAAACTATTCATCGCTGCTGCTGCCGCGAGGAACGTATCGCCGGCAACAGTAGCCGAAGAATGGCGGAACGAGATTCCTATGAAACGGTTCGGCGAAGCACATGAAGTAGCCGCCATGGCCGCTTTCCTGGCCTCCCCTGCCGCATCCTACGTTACCGGCACCAGCATCGCCGTAGATGGCGGGAAAACACCGGTATCCTAAACTTTACGGTCAACCAATACCGTGACTTTGCTGTTATGCATAAGTATATCTGCAAATAGTCCCGTATGAGAGTTGGCTTGTTTATTCCTTGTTACATTGACGCCATTTACCCCGAAGCAGGCATTGCCACGCTGGAGCTGCTGGAGCGCTTCGGGGTGGAAGTCGTATATCCGTTGAATCAGACCTGCTGCGGCCAGCCTATGGCCAACGAAGGCGACCAGCAACACTCCGCTGCCGCCGAACAGCTGTTTGTAGACAACTTCCGGGAATTTGACTATATCGTGGGGCCGGCAGGCAGTTGCGTTAAACACGTAAAACTTCATCTTGACGCTATTCCACAAAGCCCCGATGTGTTGCATGTACGGGAACGGACCTACGAACTGGTGGAATTCCTCCACGATATCCTCAAAGCAGAAGCCTTTCCCTGGGCGTATTTCCGCTATAAAGTGGGTTTGCACAATAGTTGTAGTTCCATCCGTGGACTGGGTATCGCGCTGCCATCCGAAACGATGGGCACCCCATTCAATAAAACAGCCAGGTTATTACAGATGGTAGAAGGCCTGGAACTGGTGCCTATAGACAGGCCGGACGAATGCTGTGGCTTTGGTGGCACTTTCTGCGTTACCGATGAAGCCGTGAGCGCCAGCATGGGCATTGACAAAGTACATGATTATATGCGGCACGATGCCGAGTTTGTTGTTTCACCCGATATGTCATGTCTCATGCATCAACAGGGTATTGCCCGGAAAGCAGGCATCCACCTGAAATTCTTACATGTGGCACAGGTACTGAACGGAGGTCCTTTTTAATATTTTTTTATGGGAGATGAAAAAAGAGTAGATGTCGCTGCCCACGCCGCCGCCTTTCTGGCGCAGGACGACGTGCATGAACCGATGCATGACAAAAACCTGTGGTCCGCCCGCATGAAAAGAGATGCCGCCGCCCGTGCAGTACCGGAATGGGAAACCCTCCGCCAGCTGGCTTCGCAAATCAAGGAACATACCCTCACCCATCTGTACAACTATCTTCTCGAATTTGAATCCAACGCCACCAAACGTGGCGCTAAAATATACTGGGCCAGGGATGCGGCAGAACACAACCAACATGTGTGGGACATCCTCCGGGAAAAAAATATCTCCTCGATCATCAAAAGCAAATCCATGCTACAGGAAGAATGTGGCATGACCGCTTTCCTGGAAAACCGTGGCATCACCGTTACCGAGTCCGATCTGGGAGAACGGATACAGCAACTGGATGATCAGCCGCCGAGCCATATCGTGATGCCCGCTATTCATAAGACCCCGGAAGATGTAGCACAGTTGTTTGCCCGTACCATCGGTACCGACCCACGTAATACCGATCCGCACTACCTGACAGAAGCCATGCGCAATGATGCGCGCCGGCGCTTCCTCGAAGCCGGAGCGGGCATGACAGGCGCCAATTTCGCTATCGCCGAAACCGGTAGTTTTGTGGTATGCACCAACGAAGGCAATGCCGATATAGGCGCGTCCGTTCCACCGGTACATATTGCCAGTATCGGCATAGAGAAACTGTTGCCCAAAGTAAAAGACCTGGGTATTTTCATCCGCCTGTTGTCCCGCAGCGCGCTGGGGACGCTGGCCACTCAATACACTTCTCATTTCAGCGGTCCGCGTAAAGGTGGTGAGCTGCATATCATCCTCACCGATAACGGTCGCAGTAAGCGGCTGGGCATGCCCGATTTCTGGACCTCTCTGAAATGTATCCGTTGCGGCGCCTGTATGAACACCTGCCCTGTTTATCGCCGCAGTGGCGGCCTGGCCTATGGCGCCACCTATTCCGGGCCTATTGGCATTATCCTCGACCCCACTTTCGATGAATCCAAATACAGCGAACTTCCTTATCATTCCTCGTTATGCGGCTCGTGCACGGAGGTATGTCCTGTTAAGATCAACATCAGCGACCAGATCATGCAATGGCGGAAAGTAATGGCAGCGAAGAAACACCTGCCTGTATCGCGCAGGCTGGCATTCGGTGCTGCCGGTAAGATCTTCGAACATCCGCAGTTGTTTCGCAGCGCTGAAACTATGGCCAGTGGAGCTATACGTTTCACACCCGATTTCCTGCTGTACAACCGGGTCTTAAATCCGTGGGGGCGTCACCGTGAGTTACCCCATTTCGCCGGACAAACATTCCGGGAATGGTATTTACAATACCGAGCTAAAAACAATGAACATGGAGAACAACGCCCGTAACCAGGTGCTGGCAGCCGTAGAGCGCCAGATGCCTGCCAACAAGACCGCCTATCCGGAGATGCCGGATTTCCCCCGGTTGAAAACCGATTTACTCATTGCCTTTGAAAACCGTGTAAAAGATGCCGGCGGAGAAGTGTTCCGTCCTGCCGATGCAGCCGCTGCACAGGCATTGCTGGCATCACAGCATGCACAGGCCAAAGTCATCTGTTCCGCTACACCTGAAATAACCGGCAACCGGGATATTCATGCTGTCAAGGATCCGCATGACCTGGCTGATGTGGATGTTGGCGTTATCCGTGCCCGTTTGGGCGTAGCGGAAAACGGCATGGTGTGGCTTACCGAAGAAGACCTGGAGGTAAACGCACTAGGGTTCCTGTCGCAGCACCTGGTTATCCTGTTATCGCCACAGGCTGTTGTAGGAGATATGTATGATGCTTATCTGCGCATACACCTGGAAGATACCGCCTACGGCTGTTTTATGATGGGCCCTTCCGCCACCGCGGATATCGGAGCGGTATTGGTGCATGGTGCACAGGGAGCCAGAAGCCTGAGTGTTTACCTGTTGGCTTAACAGGGAACAAAATAGACGATCCGTACCAGCTTCCCACTCTCAAAGTAAAAACGTACACTGCTGTCACTGTCCTCCACATCCGCGTCCCGCAGGGTGATCATGTCTGTATAACCAACATTTTCTGCCTGTTGTACCGCCTTCGGGAAATGCTTTTTCATATCTGCCCATGTGGTGTTGCTACTGAAAGTAATACCTGCATGCGCCACCGTATGCCCTGGTGTGAGCTTGTATTCGCTGCAGAAAAGGGTATCCTTGTATAATTCAAAACGGGAACCGTCTTTATAGAAATATTGGAAATTGTCTTCAAACTGGGTACCGCAGAGATATTCCCAGTTGGGTTCCGCCAGGCTGTCCGCTTCGCCCAATACCGCGGTGAAGCGCGATAAGGTAGTGTGCAGCGGCACTTTATTGTCAATCAGCGCCTTTGAAAACAGAAAGACTTCTATCTCTTTCCAGTCAATGTCTTCATGGGCCTTCAGGACCGAGTCCTCGTCTTCCACTTTTTCCAGAGAGGTGATCGCCAGTTCAGAAGGAGCCGGTACGGCAGTGGGTTCATCATCGGCAGTATTATTATGGCAAGCGGTGGCACATACGATCAATAAGGATAAAAATACTCTATGCATAGCATTCCCGGTCAGTTGTTGATGCCTGCTAAATTAAAAACTTTATTTATTATATATAAATTTCTTAAATGTATATTTAGAAAATTATACAGAAAATTAGTGGCTATAACTGCCTGATGCGGATTTTTTTGGGGGTAAGGGTTACAAATACTGGTTTAACTAATTCCCGGGTTTTTAAAAGATAGACAATCGCGTTGGCAATTTCTTTATACTCGTGAAAAGCGTAACGCAGAAAAAGGACGCTTATCCGAAGCATATGCTAAAACTGCCATAACTGAAGTTGGCGTAAGAGCGGGGTAAGCTTCCATCAACTCTTCAACAGAGGCACCTTCTGCTAAGCGTTGTAAAACCAGGGCGACAGTGATTCGTGTCCCTTTCACTACTGGCTTACCCAGCATTATTTCCGTATTGGATTCTATATATTCTTTATAGTTTACCATTGCACTCACGATTTTATCAAATTTAGGAAAAAAACGCTCAACACGACGTGTATGAACACGTCAATAAAAAAAGCCGGCATGAATCATCATGCCGGCTTTCAATTTATCAACAACTAAAACTAGTACTTATCAAACCAGAGTTTGGTCGTCAGCAGGTCTGCGCCTTGTCTGGTAACGGCCGCCTTATAATTGCTGCCGTTGAGTGCCTGCTCGCTGGAAGGATATTTAAACCTTACCGGCATACTGCCGCCCAGCGCACCGGCATAGGCAGCCTTCAGCTGGGGATAGTCCAGCCTTCTCCATTCGGTGAAGGCTTCCACACCCTGACCAAAGAGCGCCAGCCATTTCTGTTCCCCAATGCTTTTTTTGAAGTTCAATGCATCATAAGCCACACCTGGTTGTACCGCGTAAGCTGCAGCTGCGGCTTCAGAGAGGCCGTATTGTACGAAAGAGGCGGCAATAGCCTGATTATACAGGGTGAGCGGGTCACCGGTAAGCAGGCCCCGCTGCGCTGCTTCTGCCAGGATGAACTGCTGTTCGGCATAACTGAACAGTACTGCCGGGGCGGTAGTGGCAGTGAACACGGCCCCCGCATCGGATGTTTTGCTGAAGCCCAGTCTGGCAGCGGAATCGCTTGGAAGACCGTTGGTCACGCCGATGATCACGTTGGTATCTTTGGGCACTGTGGCGTATATGCTTAACCGTGGGTCGTTCAATGCTTTCAGCTTATCCACGACGGATTTACTGATACGGTAGTCGTTACGGGTTTCGCGGTTACGGCCTACCGGGTTCTGGTTGGGCGATGCGAGGTAATTGAGCTTCACTACCGCGTCTTTAGGCAGTAATGCGCCAGCGCCGCCGGCAGTCACCTCGTCAAATACCGTTTTGGCAATCGCCGGTTCACGATCAGCAATACGCAAGGCGATGCGCAGCCGCAACCCATTGGCAAACTGTTTCCAGCGGGTCACATCACCACCCAGGAGGATGTCGCCATCAATGAAATTACTACCGGGCGTAACGGTAGCCGCTGCCTGTTTCAGCTCGTCCAGCAAACCGGTGTATACGTCTTTTTGACTATCATATACCGGCGTCAGGTATTGACTGATCTGGCCCGCCTGTTTATATGGAACATCACCATAAAGATCCGTGAGCTGCTGGAAAATCCAGGAGCGCATGATCACGGCCACAGCTTTATAGTTGGGGTTATGCAGACTATCACCCAGCTGCGCCAGCGTGGTAAAGTCTTCGATGCCCTGTGCATAAAAATTGCTCCATACGTTTTGAGTACCGGTAGCGCCGGCGATATAACGGTCGGCATCGGTGTATTGTATTTTAGACCAGTACTGCACATACAGCAATGTTCCGTCCATAGCGGCATCTGGTCCCCAGTAAGTATCCACATTGGCTTTGATGCCGTTGCTCAACAGGTAGTCCGGCTGCACGGTAGTAGGCTCATTCGGGTTCTTGTTGATCCGCTCCAGCTCTTTGCGGCAGGAAGCCAGCAGCACAATAGCGAACAACAGGTAAGTTGGTATCAACAATTTTTTCATAATCCGGTGCGTAATTAAAATGAAACATTCAGGTTAATGCCGATGCTGCGGGTGGTAGGTATTTGCAGTGTCTCCAGGCCCTGACCGTTACCGGTATTGAAAGCGGTTTCCGGGTCAATATTTGGAACATGTTTCTGCAGATAACCCAGATTTCTGGCCACCAGCGCAATATTCACCGACTGCAGTTTCCAGCGGTCAGTCAGTGTTTTGGGCAGTGTATAACCCAGTTTGATTTCACGCAGCTTGATAAAAGAAGCGTCATAAACGGAGCTTTCATTCAGGCTGCTGTTGTATACGGCTTTGTAATAATCTTCTGCGCCGAGGACGACATTATTCTTTTTACCATCTGCCGTATAGCCGTCGAAGATGATACCATCATGGTGTACTTCAGCGCCATTGGGAGCTGTAGCGGAATGAGACGGCAGCTGGATATTCTGCTGCCCGCTGCGATAGTAAGGCAATCCTCCATGTTCTTCATCACGGCCTGGCAGTGTGGTGGCCAGTACACCGGTATAGTTACCGGTATAGTTGGTGCCGGAATAAATAGAACCACCCTGTTTGGTGTCTATCAGGAAGCCCAGACTGATCCCTTTAAAAGTGAAAGTGTTATAAATACCGCCTGTCCATTTGGGCGTATAATAGCCCAGTATCTTTTTGTTGGGATCGATAGCGGGCGTACCATCAGCATTAACGATAATCCTGTTTTGCGCGTCGCGCTGATAAGCAGCACCATACAGTGCGCCATAACGCTGTCCTTTGCTGGCCAGCACCTGCATATTGCCACTGCTGCCCAGTACGTAGTTGTTAAGGAAACCTTCCTTATCCAGTTCCACTACCTTGCTCACGTTGCGGGCGTAGTTAACGTTAACGTCCCAACGGAAACCGGAGCGTGTAGACACTGGCGTTACCCCGAGCATTACTTCCACGCCTTTGTTGCTGATTTCACCGGCGTTCATGAGTTTTTTCAGGTAACCGGTAGTAGGACTTACGTCTGCCAGCAGGATCTGGTTGCGGCTGTTGGACTGGTACCAGGTGAGGTCGAGACGGATGCGGTTATCAATGAAACCCGCTTCCAGTCCAACTTCTGTAGAGCTGGTAATTTCCGGCTTCAGGTTTCTGGCGAGGAACTTATCCGATACGGTCAGCAACGGGTACTGTCCAAATGGTTGATTGAACGGATAGGTGTTGATCAGCTGATAAGGGTCGGTGTCTTTACCTACCTGTGCCCAGCCTCCGCGGATTTTGAGCAGCGTGAGGGCTTTGCTCTTAATATTCAATGCGTCGGAGAGTACGAGGCTACCATTCACGGAAGGATAGAAATAGGAATTGTTTTCTACCGGCAGTGTGGATGACCAGTCGTTGCGCGCTGTCACGTTCAGGAAGGCGTAGTTTCGGAACCCGAGCTGAGCGGAACCGAAAGTGCTGTACACCCGTTGCCTGGAGAATGAGCTGGTAGAGATCAGCGGGTCACGGGAGTTGTTGAGCGTGTACACGTCTTTCACCGCCAATTTCGGCGCCTGCTGATAGTTTTGTTCAAACCGGTTATTACGGATGTTGCCACCTACGAGCACGTCCAGGTTAAAATCGTAGCTCAACTGTTTTTTGGCGTTGAGGGTGAACTCACCGTTGGTTTCGTTTACCATATAAGCATCTTCCGTATAAGAGCCGAAAGGTGTGCCGTTGGTATAGTAAGCGATTTTATATTTTCTTCTGTCCTGGTAGTAGTCGGTACCGATACGGAGGTTGGCAGTCAGCCAGTCCAGTATTTCATAAGACAGGCGGGCATTTCCGAAGAAGCGGTTGCGCAGCTGGCTCACGGTATTTTCGTTTTGAATCCAGTAAGGATTGCTATAGTAGCTGTGGTTCCAGTTATAGTCGGTGCCGTCGGGGTTTTTATAGTCCCGCAGCCTGGACACATCTACCTGGCGGCCAAACCAGATGAACTGCAAGGTGACGCTGTTGCCTCTTCTGCCATCTACGCCGGGCAGGTTGTCTGCGCTGCTGCGAATGTAGTTGGCGTAGGTGTTGAGCGTGAGTTTGGGTGCAATGCGGAAGGTATTGCTGGCCGTGAAGGTATTGCGGCTGATGCCGGTGTTGGGCAGGATGCCCACCTGTTTGGTATTATTATAAGAGAAACGGTAATCGATTTTTTCGGAGCTGCCGCCTACCGCCAGGCCGTTGTTGAGCGTATAGCCGGTCTCGTAGAAATCTTTCACGTTGTTAGGATGCGGTACAAAAGGTACTGCTTCCCCCTTGGAGAAGAACTGCGGGATGAGACGGCCATCCATTTTAGGTCCCCAGCTTTCGTCTGTACCGTCGTTGAGGCCGCCGCCTTTACCATCTTTATAGGAGAACTGTCCGCCGGCGCCCTGACCGTATACGTTCTGGAAGTCAGGCAGGATCAGTACTTTGTCAAAGGTAGCGTTAGAATTAACGGTGATGCCGAAGCCGCCTTTTACGTCTTTACCAGTTTTTGTTTTGATGAGGATTACGCCGTTAGAAGCGCGGGAGCCGTATAGTGCAGCCGCATTAGGGCCTTTCAGCACACTAATGGAAGCGATATCATCGGGGTTCACATCGGAGATAGCGTTCGCGAAATCGCGGCCGGTACCAACGCCCAGCTGGCTGTTGTCTACCGGGATACCATCGAGGATGAATAATGGCTGGTTATTTCCGGCGATAGAGGTTTCTCCGCGGATAACGATACGGGAAGACCCAAGACTACCCTGGCTGTTGGTTACCTGTACACCGGCTATTTTGCCGGACAGCGCATTGACGAGGTTCGTTTCCCTTGCTTCCGCGATATCCTTTGATTTCAGCTCCTGTACAGCATATCCCAGTGATTTTTTCTCTTTTGAGATACCCAGCGCGGTAACTACCACTTCCTGTAACTTACTGTCAGTAGTTTCCAGCGCGATATTGACAACGCGATTATTACCTACCGCTACCAGGGCTGTCTGGAAGCCGATAAAGGACACCTGTAAAGTATCGGTAGTGTTGGCATTGATCGTATACTTACCATCTGCGTCGGCTTGTGTGCCGTGAGAGGTGCCTTTTACCC
Source organism: Chitinophaga fulva (assembly GCF_012927205.1). Taxonomy (GTDB): domain Bacteria; phylum Bacteroidota; class Bacteroidia; order Chitinophagales; family Chitinophagaceae; genus Chitinophaga; species Chitinophaga fulva. The sequence continues at coordinate 72,054 of NZ_JABBGC010000004.1, read as the reverse complement.
GTATAACGGCACCGGGTACACGCTGTGCATCATTGCGGGAGGTGACTACCCCGCTTACCCTGATTTCCTGGGCAAAGCTCTGCTGTAGCCACAATAATGCGGGCAACAGGCCGAGCAGCCTTTGTACGTACTTCATTCGTAACTGGTGATTTAAGAATAGTTTTGGTCGTTGGCGGACAACTATGGTTCTTCCGTTTACTACCGATTTGGTTTTGGTCTTTGCAGTTGGTGTATGATCGTTGGCGTGATCATGGCCATACAACCGTCAGGCTATGATGATCGCGGGCACATGATTAGATATCTCGCGCAAAAGTAATCAAGATTTATTAATCTACAAAACAGATAGACTAAACATATTTATAGTCAATCATGACAACTATGGTCTTCTGGTTTATCGTTGACCTATAAACGATTGATAAATAAATATCTATACAGGCAGATGGCAGGGCGTGTATGGACCGATAAAAAAAGGTTATGGGAGATAACCATTGGGAACGGGAATCCGGAATCCCCGGGCACAAAGCCTGGGAACACATGGCAAAAGGCAACAGGGACGGTCATTTCGGCCGTCCCTGTGATGTTATTGGTTCAATAATTTCTTCAATTCGATCTTACAGGTATCGAGATTGGCTGCAATCATTTTGTCTTGACAGATGGTGCCTTTGTATTTAATGGTGATTTTGTTTTTACGCAGTACGATCTGGTAATATTCGGGGGCATCGGGTGAGTTTTCCCAGGTAACAATGCCTTTTTCTTCGATGCCGCCGGCGACTCTGTCTTCAATGAGTGCATTGATTTTTTTGCGCAGGTTGTCAGCGAAATCGAAGGAAGTTTCATTTTTTACCAGGCAGGTGGTGTCTGACACAGGTTGGTAGTGGATTTTTGCGGAAGCGGGCCGTTGACCGGCAGCCATCAAAAACAGGGCGGCTGGTAACAGCAGCAATACAGGGAATGGGAGTGTGCGTTTCATGGCAAGAGAAAATTATTATAACAAGGAAATAGGTAGTAGCAACGCCGTTGTGATATTGGGTCTCAGATTTTGGTTATAGGTCGATCTTACTCATTATTAAAATACTTCATTTATCGCACACCACAAAATAAATAAAGGATAGGCGTAGGGGTAACCGGCCCCTGAAGTGTCATTGCTTCAAAGGTCCGGTTACTGGTATTTTTTCATCACGCTGTACAGCACCTTGTTGTCGGTATCTGGCGAGGGAAGTACGGTATCCTGCGGCATAAAGTGCCGTTTAAAGGCTTGCATGGCGGCAGTAGTGTCTTTCAGGTCATAGCCAATGATACGCAGGGCCTGCCATTTATCGAAAGCGGGTGGTACCGCTACCCGGGCAGTGTCATCATACCAGAGGCCGAAACCTTTTGCAGCCAGTTGTTGCCAGGGGAAATAAGCGCTGGGGTCTACTTTACGGCCGGGAGCAATGTCTCCATGGCCCACAAAGTTGGCAGCCGGGATATTGTAACGATGCTGCAGCGTGTCCAGCAGAATGATCAGGCTATTGATCTGCGCGGGGGAAAAGGGTTCTGCACCATTGTTATCCAGTTCAATACCGATAGAACCGGAATTGATATCGGTAATATTTCCCCAGCGGGAAGCGCCTCCATGCCAGGCACGGAGGTAATCATTCAGCATATGGTGAATGGTCCCGTCGCGGCATACCACGTAGTGGGCGCTGACTTGCGTCCGCTCCAGTGTAAAGGTTTTTAATGTTTGTTCACAAGAATTTTGGGCAGTATGATGGATAATGACCATATTCGGTTTGCGGAGGTTGTAATTGGTGGTACCAACCCACCATGCCGGCCTGATCCCGTTTTCGCCCGGCAGGGTGCCTGGCTGTTCGCGTATCACATGCGCATACCCTTTGGCTTTCTGCCGGTAGATTTTATTGGTCGCTGCGTACGGAGAACGGGCGCAGTAACTGTACAATCCAATAACTGCAGCCATGCAGGCCCATCTTGTCAGGTGTCGGATAGTGTTCATCTGTATATGTTAAAGTTGTGGTTAAAGATAATAAAACCTAACAATGCCGTGTTTTTAAGGCTATATTGTGAAAAGTTCCGCCTTTCCTATATATTTACATTTTCCATAATGCTCGTAGAGCATCAAAAACCTACGCTGTCTTGACTGTTATTGTCTATTACTTATTGTTACCGGTAATTTACATTGTATCATTACTGCCTTTCCGGTTGCTGTATTTCGTCAGCGACCTGTTGTATTTGCTGCTGTACCGGTTGCTTGGCTACCGGAAAAAGGTGGTGATGCAAAATCTCCGCAACTCTTTTCCTGACAAAAACGAAGCCGAGCTTAAAAAGATAGGCAGTGATTTCTATCATTATCTGTGCGATCTTTTCCTCGAAACATTCAAAACGTTGACTATCAGCCGGGAAGCTATGGTGCGGCACTGTCGTTTCACCGATGAAACCGTTGCCCTGTTTGAACGCCTGGCAGCTGAAAAGCAGAGCGTGGTGCTGGTAATGGGGCATAAAGGCAACTGGGAATGGGCCGGCAATACTTTCAGCATCCTGTGCCGTCAGCAGCTCTATGTGATCTATCATCCGTTGGCCAACAAACATTTTAACGGCCTGATGTATAAAATGCGTACCCGTTTTGGTACCAAACTTATCGCCATGCAGGATACTTTCCGGGACATGGTAAAAAACCGGGACCATGTGAGCGCCACAGCCTTTATCGCTGATCAGGCACCGCAACCCCAAACAGCACACTGGATGACATTCCTCCACCAGGATACGCCGGTGTTCAAAGGAACGGAGAAAATTGCCCAGAAATTAAATTACCCGGTAGTATACGTCAGCGTACAACGGGACAAAAGAGGCTACTATACTGTATCTGCCCATATGCTTACGGCCTCCCCTTCTACAGAAAAAGAAGGCGAGATAACGGCTTTACATACACGTCAACTGGAAACGGATATCATTACACAACCGGCGACCTGGCTGTGGTCCCACAAACGGTGGAAACACAAGCGGCCAACTGTTCAACAATAGACAACCTGTATTTTTTACGAAATCGATCCACCATTATGCTGCAAGGCAAAGATTTGATTTTGGCTACCAAGCCATATGCATGCGAGGAAAGAGCCAAGAGCTGGCTGTATCTGGTTACAACTTTATGTTTGTTACTGCTGGCCCTTGCCAGCACCCTTTTGCTTCCGCTACCTTTCAAAATTGCCGGCAGCGTGCTTTCCGGCCTGCTGATTGTGCGGATGTTCGTCATCTACCACGACCATCAGCATCACGCCATCCTGCATAATTCCCGGGTGGCGAATGTTATCATGACACTGTTCGGCATCTATGTACTGGCGCCGACCAGCATCTGGAAACGGTCACACGATTACCACCACAAACACAATTCAAAGCTTTTCAGTGCCAGCATAGGCTCCTACCCGATCGTTACCCGTCAGCGTTTTGAGCAACTGTCCCGCGGAGAACGGAGAAGTTACCTGTTTACCCGCCATCCTGCCACCGTTGCGGCAGGTTACCTGTTTATGTTCCTGATCGGCATGTGCTGGCAGTCCTTCACCAGCAGTCCGCGTAAGCACGCAGACTCCCTGTTGGCCATGGTACTGCACATCACCGGCAGCATAGCGGTCTTTTATTTCCTCGGATGGCAAAGCTGGCTGTTCTTTATACTCATCCCTTTTACCATCGCCTGCGGCATTGGCGCTTATCTCTTCTATGCCCAGCATAATTTTCCGGGCGTAGTGTTTAACGACAACGACAACTGGTGTTATGACAAAGCTGCCTTGCTGAGTTCCAGCTACATGCAGATGCATCCTGTGATGGCATGGTTTACCGGCAATATCGGTTATCATCATATCCATCACCTGAACGCCCGTATTCCATTCTACCGGTTGCCCGAAGTGATGGAAGCATTTCCTGAGCTGCAACAGGTCACCGTTACGTCTATGCGTTTCCGCGACATACGTGCCTGCTTCCGGTTAAAAGTGTGGGACCCGGAAAGGAGCCGCATGATCGGCCTGCAGGAAATTTGTGCTATCAGGACTGAGGCGCAGCAGGCATTCCGTGCTGCTGCAGCAGTTCACGGATAATACCTCTTCTGGTTTCCAGCATATATTTCGTTAGTTCCCGGGTGGCCTGTAACACCGGCGTGCCCGCCGTATGCGGAGAGCCTGCCCGGAAAGGCGGCGCCGGATTATATTCCAGCTGCAATTGTACTATACGGGCCAGCTCTTCGCCGCCAATCATAGCGGTGAGCGAAAGCGCAAAGTCGATACCGGCCGTTACACCGCCGCCGGTGATACGGTTACGGTCTCTCACCACCCGCTCTTCCACTACCTCCACGCCGAGCATACGCAACAGCTCCAGCGAACGCCAATGCGTAGTGGCTTTATACCCCTGTAACAACCCCGCGGCAGCCAATACCAGCGCACCTGTGCAAACACTGGTAATGTATTTTGCGCCTATCGCCTGCTGCCGTAGAAAATCCAGTACCGTCCGGTTGGTCAGCAAGGGATTGATGCCTTTGCCACCGGGGACAAACAGGATATCGAGCTGCGGACTGTCAGCCAGTGCAACGGACGCCTGCACCGTCAGACCGCCCTCCACCTTCATCGGAGCGGTGGATTCTCCCAACAGCACCACTTCAAAACAGGGCGCTTTCACAAATACATCGTAAGGGCCGGTGAAGTCCAATATGGTCATGTCCGGAAATAAGAGCATGCCTATTTTGAGTTTCTGCATACGAAGGACTTTTGATTATCTACAATATAATAAATGATCCTGCTACATGGGCATCAGCGGTGCTGTTCATACCTGTTGACCGGCAGCACTTGTTGCAATTGCTGCATTTCCGTTGCCGTCAGCGGTGTGGCACTGGCAGCAGCCAGCGCATCCTGTACCTGCTGTGCGGTACGCATCCCCACAACGGCCGTGGTAACAGCGGATTGCTGCAACACATACCGCAGCGCCGTGGCAGCCGGGCCTCTGCTGGCAGTGGATATACGTTGTACCGCCGCCGCAGCCAGGGCCACATCGGCAGCGTCATAATTAAGGTACGGCTCCGGTGCTTTGTTGACCAGCAGTCCTTTCGCCACTGCGCCCCTGACCAGCACACCAATATTGTGTTGCTCCAGCAAGGGGAAACAGCTTTCTTCCGGACGACGGTCCAGCAGGCTGTATTGCATCATCACACTCACTATATTGGACCGTTCCACGAAAGTCCGGATCACGTTGGGACGTATGGAAGAGATACCGTAGTAACGGATTTTGCCTTGCTGCACCAAGGTCTCAAATGCCGAAATAGTCTCGTCTGTAGGGTCTTCCAATGTACCGCCATGCAGCTGATACAGGTCGATGTAATCAGTATTGAGCCGGCGCAGGCTCTCTTCCACACAGGCCAGGATATACTCCCGGCGGGGATTCCAATCCCAGCCACTGCCATCCGGCCGCCATTGGTTACCGGCTTTGGTGGCAATGATGACGTTTTGTCTTTTACCCTCCAAAGCTTTCCCCAGGGTGATTTCATTCTGCCCGTGATCATACAGGTCGGCGGTATCGAAAAAGTTGACACCTCCGTCTATAGCCTGTTGTACCAGGCGGGCATTGTCTGCATCGTCGCTGCCCAGCGACATGCAGCCGTAACTGATTTCACTGATGCGCAGGTCTGACTTGCCTAACTGATGGTATTGCATAAAAAGCGGGTTTTACAAGTTCTCATCTGTTGCTTCAGCAGAAGCATACCAAACGAAGTTAAAAAAAGCGGGGCAGTTTAAACAAACGCCCCATGCTTAACCCATGACTCATCAGTTGTACAATACAAGGCCGCCTGGAAAGGCGGCCCATGCTGATATTGATCTTACCATTCTCAATCCGTCCTTAATCTGAAAATCTTTAGCAGGACCGTCTGGACAAACGGTCCGTGATTAAATTCCACCGTTTCGCTTATGAATAGAGCATGTTGATTTATGATGAAGGTTGCGGTGCAACCTGAATTGTCTGGCAGGGGACTGCCTGAAAAGACGGTCCCTGAAGCTGAATCAATCGTACTGCGAACAAGCTGTTTATAGCAGTTGCCCACATGTTCATATGGCACTTTTAGTTTCTTTTGATGCTGCCATGTGAGTCGGAAAACCGGACCATCTGGAAAGATGGTCCTTTCCTATCCTTCTTTTACATGGCATTCCAACATTTATGTGATGGCCCGTTGCCGGCAGTAAGATGTTTTCTGAGGGGGGACCGCCTGGAAAGGCAGTCCCTTCAGCCTTCATCTTATATACCTGCATTTGGACTCAGAAATGCTTTTCAGGAGGACTGTCTGGAAAAACAGTCCTTTTCATCCACCTATTCCCATAAAATTGCTGTTGAATCAGTAGCAATGGTTGGTCAAAGCAGTTTTGGCTAGTTAGGCCAGCACTGAGCAAAAAAGCAGTAATGGTATTTCCCGAGGAAAGTACATGTCTGGCGATGTGTGTTGAATAAAAAAGCGTGCATAAGAGGGTTGGGTTTTGAAGGGCATCTGCCACAGCTGGTATCCAACAAGCTGTCTATAGCTGTTCTCAAACAAACAATGGGGTGGCAGCCGCCGGGGTCAACATTGGGTAATTATTTCCGTTTAACCTTTCCTGTTACCAAAAATCCACCGGGGTGAATGCTGGTGTCAGTACTAATTGTTACCATGCAAAGATAAAACGCCAACCGTACAAAGAGACAGCCATCCGGGTTATCTGACGAATGAACAAGAGTGAACACACCTCTATCCGCTGGACAAATTGAACAAACAGCGGCTTTCACATACCGAAAACATTTGTTGGCACGTTTTTCAGTATATATACAATATAAATCCCCATTCTATGCAACAACAGATCACAGGCGCTTTTCTGGGAACCGCTATTGGCGATGCGCTCGGTGTTCCGGTTGAGTTTAAAACCAGGAGCTACCTCCAGGAAAATCCCATCCGGGAATTTATTGGTTACGGATGCTGGAACCAGCCTCCGGGCACATTTTCAGACGATACATCCCTTACCCTTTGTACAGCGGAAAGTCTCACTCACGGATATAATCTTACACATATGGCCCATACCTTCCTGAAGTGGTACGCTGAAGGATACTGGGGCGCACATGATAAAGTATTTGACATCGGACATACTACCCAACGCGCTTTGCGGCGGATAGGCAACGGTACCTCTCCCTTGTTCTCCGGTGGTTTTGAAGAATTTGAAAATGGTAACGGTTCCCTGATGCGTATGATGCCGGTAGCCATTTATCTGGCCCGTGAAGAGAATATCAAACAACGTTATCACATTGTTAAAGAGGTATCCGGTATTACCCATATGCATTTCCGCTCTGTGATGGCTTGTTTCATTTATGTGGAATTCCTGCGGAACCTTTTAACGATAAAAGACATACAGGAGTCTTACCAGGTGATGCAGGCAGCGGTGAATGATTTTATTCTTGAGCAGCAGTTCAATGCCGCCGAAATCCGGATTTTCAACAGGATACTACAGGATAATATCACTAACCTGACTGAAAATGATATTCAAAGTTCCGGTTATGTGGTATACACGCTGGAAAGTGCGCTCTGGTGCCTGCTGAATACCGGCAATTTCCAGGATGCCGTGCTTGCAGCGGTCAACCTGGGCGGTGATACGGATACCACCGGCGCCGTAGCAGGAGCTGCCGCAGGCCTCCATTACGGGCTGGATAATATTCCTGAGCAATGGGTTCAGGGAGTGGCGAAATCAGCTAAAATCATCGAATTGTCACAACAATTCACAGACGCGCTCAGTACACCCTCTGCCTAAGTTTCTCCTTAAACTATTTGATCTGAAATCAGTCTAACCATTATAATCAGAAGAAGATGAAAAACAGATTTTATATGCTGTTTGTGTTGATTGGGCTGCTATGCACAACTACAGCGACCGGCGCTTTTGCTCAACGTCACGGTGGTGGCGGAGGCCACTTTGGAGGCGGAGGCGGACACTATGGCGGAGGAGCACGTATGTCTGCCCCGAACTTTGGTTCCCGTAGCAATTTCAGCGCTCCCAGAACAATGGCTCCCGTAAACAGAGGATTCTATCACGGCTACCGCGGACCTGTGTATCACGGAGGCGTTTATTACAGCCATGGATGGTATGGACCGGGCTACCGTCGTTATTACCGGTATCGTCCTTACTACTTCCCTCCCATTGGATTCTATGTTTCCACCCTGCCTTACGGCTACTTTGCCCTCGGCCCTCAGTTCGGCCCTGTGTATTACTCCGGCGGAACTTACTACGAATCTGATAAAGACGACAACGGTTACCGTGTGGTAGACCCACCGATGGGAGCAGCTGTTCCGGAGCTGCCGGATGGCGCTTCTGAAATACAGTTCAACGGCAGCACCTATTACGAACTGAATGGTACCTACTATCAGGAAGCCATGACCGACAATGGCCGTCGATTTAAAGTAGTCGGTAAAAACGGTAAGATCGGCGATACAGTAGTTACCCCACAGAATAACGACAATACCAACAACGGTACAGAAACGGTTCCTGGTGATATCCTGAAATCACTCCCTGAAGGCAGCCGTTCCGTACAGATCAACGGACAACAGTACTTCCTGTCACCCGACGGTATGTATTACCAACAGGTAAATACCAATAATGGCACAGGTTACCAGGTTGTTGGTAAAATGGACGCAGATCAATAAAATAAGGAAGGAACAAATACAATAAAAAAAGGGCGTACTCTCATCCGGTACGCCCTTTTCTATATGCTATTACCAGCTGCTGCTGGCGCCACCTCCACCAGAAGATCCGCCACCCCAACTGGAAGAAGAGGAGGAAGAAGAAGAGGATGATGACGAAGAAGATGATGATTCCCTGATACGGGGTATCTCAAAACGGTAATCGTGTTTGTAGGAACATATGGCACAGGCATAAGTGGTGACGCCCCAACCCGCCTCCCTGGTAGTGGCTCTCTTTTTGGTAACGGACTGTTTGGACTCCAGTGATATATAGGAACAACGCGGACATTCCGACATAGCCGTATTCACATTGGTATAATCCAGTACCAGCCGGTGATCGCAGGTATCACATTTCCAGACGTCGTAATCCACTGCCATCAGGTCTTCTTCTATCACCTGTTCTTTTTTAAGATAGACATCTTCGTCTTTTTCTGAGAGCTTATGCAAGGCATGGGAACAATTCGGGCAATCGTACGGATCGTTGCGCAGCTGGTCCATCCGGCGTTTGAGCCCAGCCAGATAAAACCAGAGCGGCAGCGGGAAGATGTATTTAGCTGCTCTGAACCTATTCGCCGTGCGGGAATGACTTAACCACTGCTGATGCCGGTCTTTCTCGCGCAGAACACTTTTGGCCCTGATTGATATCACCAGTACAGCAATGATCATAAACAGTGTCCACAAGATGTAATAGAGCACAAAGGCCGTAAAGAAATTGACCGACCAGCCTCTTTTCAACACCAGAAAGCTCAGGGTAACAAATGCCGTCACATGAATGAAGAACAAACCGGCCAGTCCGGGCCGCAGAAAGTCGTTGGGCAGGTCTTTCATTCTCACCGGCATGGGATCGTCGCCCTTTTTCCGCTTCGGCTTTTTCCCGAAGAACACGTTCATCATAGCTGCCGAAATAACCAACCAGAGGATGCCTGCGAAATAGGTGCTTCCGCCGAATTCTCCTGTTACCGGGTAATCGGTCGTCTGCGAGGGCGTAACCGCAAAAGGCTGGGCGCTGGCAATGCCTTCATCCGGAGCAATGCCCGAAGGCACAGCACCTGCCGCTTCACCGGGATCAGTGGAAATCTCTGCCGGAGCCGGGCGGGGAGCTGCCACCAGTCCCTGTGGCTCAGGTGCTTCCCGCGTATCCCCTGCGTCTGGCAACAGGGAATGGTCTTCCACCGGCTGCTGCACATCTTTATCATAAGCGTAATTGCCGCTATGTAATTGGGCGGAAATGGATTTCAGGCCTTCTTCGAACGCCTGGTCATAATCCGCTTTTTTGATATACGGGATCATATAATCCTGCTGGATACGGAAACAGATGATGTCGGGCATATCCGCCTCCAGCCCTTTACCGGTTTCAAATACCAGCCGGTGCGCATCTTCCACTAACAGTACCAGGAGGCCGTTATTGGTAGATGCATTACCGATTTTCCAGTAGTTGAACAATTTGTGGGCAAAATCGCGGGGCTCATTGTCGCCGATGGTTTTCAGCAGCACCATGGCCACCTGGGCCCTGCCACCGTTATCAAGGGTGGCCAGTTTTTCATTCAGGCTGTTTACAGTTCCGGCAGTGAGGAGATGGTCGGGGTTACTGATATAGCCGCCACCATTTTTTTTGGGGTCTGGCACGTTCTCCACCGAGTATTTCGTTTTCTGGCCAGCGCAGGACATTAACAGGGATACCAACAACAGGTACAAAATATTTCGCATAACAACGGGTGATTCAGGCAATCGTCAATTAAAAAATAAGCCGGAACGAAGTCCTGGCGGATTTAAAAATACTATATTTTAGTATCTGTACGTTTAAGATATTCCGGCCATCACCGCAGTATTTTCAACGGCAATGGCAAATATTACATAATTTAGTGATGACTCAGGCAGTCACCACTGTCACTATTACTATCATTCAATACCGCGCACATGAAAAGGCTTTTTGTATTGGTTGCCCTAATTTTTCCGCTGGCTTTAAGCGCACAGACCAAGCTGTCGGAAACCGTTGCCGCAGACTTCTCTGCCCGGGTGGCCCATCATTATACGTTGAAAAACGACTCGATTACCGGCTATATCGCGGAGCAGCTGAACCGCAGCGGCGCCGGTGGACTGGACATCGATTCTACCATGTTCAACCTGAAAAACGATCTCCCTGCCCTGGATGCGGCGCTGAAATACCTGTACCAGTACAGTGATTGTAACCGGCAACGGTTCATCACCAACCTGCGCAATATGGACCTGCAAACCAACAGCGTTTTTCCATTGGCCACCTACACCGCCAATAAATATAAGAACGATACCAAAGCCCTGCTGGAAGATAAAAGCGATTTTCTGAAGACTTATACCGGTCCAGTGACCGGCAAACAACCGCCGGCTGCCATGGCGCAGGCAACAGCCTCCGCAAGCAGCACTGCCTCCACTTCAACCGGTGAAACAGCTGCCGCAGGCACTACCACTACCACCGCAGAAGGCACTGCTCCCGCTGCCGCCGCCACTACTGTAGTGGATACACGTAGCTGGGAGGTGAAACCCCTGTTCCAGGTACGCACCCCTGAACAACTGGTGGAAATGTACGGCAAAGACAACGTTACCCAGCGCGATGCCACCGATCTGGCGGGTACCAAAGAAGGAGAAGCTTATGTGATCTATCCTGACACCGACGATGAACTGGAAGTACAGTTTGACGGCGAAAACGGCAACATCCTCACCTTTTCTCATTTTCCGTCCAAATGGAAATCACCTTATGGCATCAAAGCCGGTGATCCACTGGAGAAACTGATCAAAGTAAACGGTCGCCCTTTCCGTATCAATGCTTTTGAATGGACCAATGGCGGCCTCGTAAGAGACTGGCAGGGCGGCGCCCTCGAAGGCAAAGGCGTTGTCATCCAGCTGAAAGCGAACAATACCGGCGATCCAAAACAATATGACCAGGTAACTGGTGATAAAACCCTCCGCTCGGACCTCCCCGTGTTAAAGAAACTGGATGTGATTATTCAGTCTGTGGCTTTCAAAAGCAACTAGGCTATTGGGATATTTGACTATTTAGTTATTTGATTATTTAAAATGCAGCGAAGACCACTTTATGTTAGGTTGGTCTTCGCTGCATTTTTAAATAAAAAAATAGCCAAATGGCAAAATGCCAAAATCTTTTTTATCTTGTTTGTATGAAACAGACGATAGTTATTCTTTTCTTTGCCATCATGGGAATTTCCACGAGCGTACAAGCACAGACCAAAAAATACCCGTCGCTGAACCATATCGCGATTTATGTTGTCAGCCTGGAGCGCGCCACTGCCTTTTACCGGGACGTTATCGGCCTGGAAGTAATGGACGAGCCCTTTAAAGACGGTCGCCATAGCTGGTTCAAGGTAGGAGACCATAGTCAGCTGCACATCATTTCCGGGGCCGCCAAAGCGGAAATACACCCCAAAGACACCCATCTTTGCTTCAGTGTTCCCTCCATGAAGGAGTTTATCGCTGTGCTGGGGCAACACCACGTCACCTATGAGGATTGGCCGGGCAAACCCAATACGATCAACAAAAGGGTGGACGGCGTACAGCAGATCTATTTCCGCGACCCTGACGGCTACTGGATAGAGATCAACGACGACAAATACTAAACTTCCGGGCAGCAGGCAACAAACGGCTGATCATCGCCCTAAAAAAATAACGGGCAAGAGTGGTCTTTTTTTGTTAAATTCAGTGACCACATTCCAAGATTATGTCATTACTACTGAATGTTCCAGCTGCGGAAGAAACCGAAGCCAAGTCAAAAGGGGCTTTGTGGGATGCCAACCTGCAAACCTGGTACCTGCCGGATATCAACTATGATCATATCATGGAGGTAGACAAATGGATCACTGACCGGGATACTGCCATCATCCTGTCGGATGAAGTGATTATCGCCCATGCGCACCAAACCTGTCCGCATTGCCAGCACAACACCTCGGTCATCGCTATTGGCAGCGATTTCTTTTATGAAAAAGACATGAACGAGCGGGACGAACTGGTATGGTTTGAACTGGATTTTTTCACGCTGTTTCAGCAAACATCCGTTATCTCAGCCCATCTGTTCAATTTCTTCCGGGACAACTATCCGCATTACAAACAAGGTCCGGCCAGAAGTGCAGACGGCTTCTATTGGTGCAACCATTGCGAACATTGCGGTAAAGACATTGATGATGCCACGCTTTTTGCCGACCCGGGCAGCATCTTTAACCCGGACGATGCAGCAGCAGCCACCGCTATTACGCTCCGTGCTTTCCCGTTTAAATACGCCCCACACATAGACGCAGATTACAATATGAATAATAATGTGCGGTTGATTAATGAATTTGCCGGCAGAACCTAATCATTTTGATATTTGGTCATTTAAAAATTTAAAGAGTTCACTCATGGGGCAACCCAACAAGTGAACTCTTTAAATTTTTAAATACTAAAATGATTAAATAACCAAATGATTACGGTTTCTTATACCCGTCTTTCGTCGCTTTTTCAGCCATGGTCACCATTCTTTTCTCGGTATCCGGGTGAGAAGAGAACAGCTGAGCGCCTTTCTTTTTCTTCTCGCCGTTGTTGGCTTCCTGAGATGCTTTCCACAGTTTTTCAAAGGCGGTGGACATCCCCCATGGGTTCAGTTTATTCGCTTTCAGGAAATCATAACCGTAGTTATCAGCCTGGCTTTCCTGACCGCGGGAATACGCAGAATTAGCGACCGCCTCACCCAGCTCACCCAGCTGAGAATCACTCAGGGCGCCGGCAGCACCACCTTGTGAAGACACACCGTCTTTCAGGGCGGAAGTCATCAGCGCTGTTTTAAAAGCGTCTTTGGAGTCTTTATTTTTCACGTGTCCGATCTCGTGACCGATAACACCCATCACTTCATCATCTGTCATTACCTTCAACAGGCCGGCACATACACGCACACTGCCATCCGCACAGGCAAAGGCATTGATGTCCCTTACCAGGTACACTTTGAAGTTCAGGTTCATGCCTTCATAATTGGTAGCATTGGCAGTCAGTTTAGCCAGCCGTTGCGCCAAAGGATCATCGGCAGGTGCTACCGGGTTATGCTCATCCATCCACTGAATGTACTCTTTGGTGTATTTGATGACTTCATCATCACTCAGGGTCACTGCTTTCGCAGCTTTCACGCCTGCACCAATGGTTTTGGAATTGAGTTTGAACTGGGCGCTGGCAGTAGAAGCCAATGCGAGGGAGATAGCACAAACAATGCTACAGCGAGTAAAAACAAACATAAAACAACTGTTTAATTAGGAAATGGTTTAAGGTTAAAAAACATTTGCGCGGCGAAGATAAAGGAAATATTCACGTGAATACCTGAAATAAAAAAGCTGTCCTTTATCAGGACAACTTTTTTATTGATGAGGTATTACGCATTGGGCAGCCTCAGGTCTTCCAGTTTTTTCAACTGCGTAAAGTCGAAACAACCAGGAGGGAACGGATTATAATCCAACCTCAGTTTTTCCAGCTGCTGTAGCTGATTTAAGGCCGCAGGTATATGAGTAAACCGGTTGCCCTGCAGTTCCGCTATTACCAGGTTTTTCATCTCTGTAACAAATGTCATATCAGGGATTTCACAGAACTCCAGGCTCAGATAAGTCAATTCCCGGCAGGCCGCCAGCCTTTCTGTGTGCTTCAGCGGCACATATGCCATCCAGAATTTTTTAAGGCGGACTTCTACCCCTGTCAGATCGGGTATCGTCAGTTCCCTATCATGTTTACGCCCAACATGTAATTCTACCGGCAGGGTAAAAAGTGACGCCGGTATTTCATCCGTTGTAATTCTGACAGACAAGTCCGTTAGCGGGAGTTGCCGCAAATAATCCACCAGACGCGGCAGGTCAGTCGTTTCGCCCAAATCAAGGTTCACCGATCTGACATGCTGGAAATGTGCCAGCACGTCGGAGATGTCGCTGGCAGGCATGTCACGCAGCACCAGGCTATTCACCCGGTAACCTTTAGCCTCCTGCCTTTTCACCATCTGAAAAGCCAGTACAAAAGCACAGGCATCCAGTTCGGGGTGCAGATACAGTACGCGGCAGTCATCTTCCGGCCTGTCCTTGAACCGGGCTTCCCATGAGGATTTAAGATGATGCTGCAATGTAGCCGACGCATATTTGCGGAACAATGTCCTGGACTGTTTACGGATAACCAGATCCGTATGAAACAGGTGAATAGCCGCCAGATAACTAAGCAACACCTTACCCGCGCCACCACCTTCAATCATTTGCAGCACCAGCTCAATATTATTGGTATGCTGATCTGCCAATAAACGTGTAATCTGCTCCGTTAGCTCCTGGTTCTCTTCCGTCATCAGGAAAGGCGTGTCATCTTTTATTTCCTGGGCTTTGAGGTGGTCTTCCAGTATATACTGATAGTCCTGCCGGAAAAGCCCGCTGACAGTATCCTCCGGGATGTTTTGCCCCAGGAATAAATGCGTGGCTTCCTTTACATCTTTTACTATATCAGCATCGCGGTTTTGCAGGAGCTTCGCCAGTGACTTCTTATCTCCCAGTGTAGGCGTACCTGCAACATATATTTTCGCACCGGGTATGTTGCCAGCTGCATCGAAAGGATAAGGCAGCAGTGCATGCAGCGCCTCGTATTGGTGCGCCAGCAGCCCGAAAATTATTTCCCGCCGGCGGCCATCCTGTACATCCATGGTAGCCAGCTGCGCAAACGCAGCACGGTAGGGCTTCAGCGGCCCCCGGTCTTCCAGCACGATCTGGCCTCCTTTGGCACGGCCCAATGCCAACGGAATCTCAGGTTTCTTCTCTACCCAGTTACGGCCATAAAGCGCATCCTGTGTAAAATGGATATTCAGCCTGTCCAGGTGAGACAGTTCCAACAACGATTCAGGCAGCTGCAGGGAATCTGCATAGAAAGTTGCCTCCTTTAATGCTGGCAGGTCCTTCAGACACGCTATATACCAATCAAACGGTTGCTCCCTTGTGCCAAAATCAACTGATTTCAGGCTTGGTAACCGTTTCAGCTGAGGTGTGATGGTGTTCGGCTCAACCGCCCGGTAGTCATCAAAATCGAATGTATCGACGAAGGGCAACTCAAAAAACGCGTCCGGCAGCTGCGGGGTACCGTGCGGAAAACACAGACGGCGAAGACAGGGAGCCTGTTTTAATAAACGTGTATTCTCCTCCGTTATAGCCGGTACGGACAGTTCCTCCAGTTGTGGCAGTTGTGCAAGCCGTGCAAAGTCCACCGTCAAAATAGATTCCGGCAACATCAGCTTACGGAGATTGGGTAACCGATACACCCAGTCGGGCAATTGAGGCAACGTTACACCCGACAAAAAAAGCGCCTCCAGCACCGTCAGGCTGGAAAGGTCCGGACAGTCCTGCAAGGCTTCTCCGTGTACGTCCAAAGTCCGTACCCAGGTCATCTGCGCCAGTGACGCCGGCAGTACCTCAAGGTCATAGAGGCACATCATCGTCACATGCCGCAACTGTGTGATCTCATCCGGCAACGTCTTTTTTCCGTTATGCACATAGGGCAACAGGTTACTGGTGCTGAACGTGGTGCACTCCGGATTATCTTTTATCATGTTGATGAAGAAAGGCATCGGCAATGGATTGGGACTCATAATTTCCCGCAGATGCTTTAACTGCAACAGGATTTCCGGTAGTTCATCGAAGTAGTTGTCCTGTAGGTCAATGGATTCCAGTCCTTCGAGAAGGACAATGGAATCCGGCAGGGATTTGAGGCCACAACCCTTTAACCGCAGGCGTTTCAGCTTTTTACAGTTCGCCAGCACCCGGAAAGCCTGATCAAAGTCCAGCCCCTTATTACCGTTGAGGGCCACCACTTCCAGTTCCTGAAGTTCGCCGAGTTCGTCGGGCAACCGGGTGAGCTTATTGTATTTTATATGCAGCTCCTTCAGCCGCGACAGCTCTTTAATCGCCGGAGGCAAAACAGCAATGCTGTTAGAAGAAAGGTCCAGTAGCTGCAAAGCCGGAAAAGCAGCGATCTCTTTAGGCAGGGTTTTAATTTCATTGAAGCGCAGGCTCAGTTCCTCCAGTTTCAACATGCCAGCCAGATTTTTAGGGAAGGTGGTAAACCGGTTGGTCCGCAGGTTCAGGATACGCAGTTCTTTCAGTGACTGAATACTGTCCGGCAGCTCCTTCAGTTGATTGCCGGTGATTTCCAGGGCTTCTAATCCGGTTAGCCCACCGATGCTGTCGGGGAGCTTGCTCATTTTGGTTTTCGTCATACCCAGGCCTTTGAGATGTGGCAGGACAGCCAGTTCATCTATCGCGCTGGCATGATCGAGCGCTTCATTATACCCCAGATCGAACTGTACATATGGTATATGCGCGGCTTCTTTCACATCCGGCATTTTCTTCAGGCGCTTGCTATGCAGTACGAACCGCACTTTGGGATGCGGACAATCTTTGGCTTCCTTTAAATCATTCAGTTCTGTAATACCGGGTTCGGCGTACATCTGTCTGTGTTCCATGGCTTTTCAGGTAAGGGAGTTTAATAGGTTTTTGTGTAGGGTGAATTGTTCAGGGTATTCAGTTTCGGCAGCTTCAGCGTATCGACATCCTTTTCAGTGATGCTGTTTCCCATGATGAAAAGGGAGGACAACTCCGTGCATTGTCTGAGGCCAGCAGGAAGCGCAGCCATATTATTATTGGCAATGTTCAGCGTTTCCAAGCCGGGCATTCCTGTTACGAAATCCGCTGTTGACAGATTACAATCTATGATAACGCACTCCTTCAACTGCGTGCAGGCAGCCAATCTTTCCGGATTTACCAGATGACCTAGTTCCATCTGCAAGCGGGAAAAAGCCATGCGTCCAGGTTCCAGCGGCGGAATGGTAAAACCGGGGCTTCCTTTAAGCACCAATCTGATACTGTACAATGTGGGAATACCCCAGACGGCTTGCGGTAACGTCTCCAGCGGCGCTTCGATCACCAGGCTCTGAAATTTCACCAAGGGTAGTTTTTCCAGCAGCCGCGTTATAGCGTCATTACCCGGGCTTTCTATGGAAACCATGTTCAAAGGATACAGGTCACGAATGCTGTCTGTAACGGCATCATCAGGGATGTTCTTCAACCAGAGGTTACCTGTTACTGTTTCATTAAAACTCCTGCACCTCATATAGGCCAGCAGAAAAGCAAACATATCCAGCTCCGGATGCAGGTATACCGGGGCAAATTCATCCTCCCGTTTATAGCGGTATTCCGGCTTCCAGGTAACGTCAATATGATGCTGCAACGCAGCGGACGCGAATTTTCTGAACAGGACTTTAGCTTCTGTTACAATATTTTTATCATGATGGAAAAGATAGATGGCTGCCAGATAACCCAGCAATACAGGGTTAGCGCCACCTCCACGAATAATGTGCAAGGCCAGCATCAGGTTGTTTTCCGTTTTTATTAAACGTGTCACCTGGCTGACAAGCTCGTCCCCTCCTGCTTCCATGAAAAAGGGCCTGTCTTCTTTTATTGTTTGTTCTTTGAGGTGATCTTCGAGCACAACAGGAAGAAGGCGCTCAGACAGTTGTATTATCGCGGTAGCGCTGATATTCCGTCCCACGAAGATGTGGGTGGCGGCAGCTATTTCCCCTGCCACAGTGGCGCCGCGTTGCTGCAATATTTCCTTTAATTCTTTTCGTGTACACATGGTCGTATCACCGGCGATATACACCTGCGCACCAGGTAATTTTCCATCCGGTGTGAAAGGCCATGGCAGCATCTTTTTCAACGTATCATAACGGCGCGCCAGCAGGCAGAAAGCCAGTTCCCGTGCAGCCGTTCCTGTTATCCTGTGGGTATGCAGTACTTCGAAAGCATGCATATACGCCTCTGTGAAGGGCTTTTTCTCCAGTACCAATTGTCCAGGACGCATAGTGGCCAGCACAGGCGGCAGGTCGGGGATTCCCCAGCCAGCTTCATTCCAGCACAGGTAAATATGTGTGAGGTGTGTCAAATCTGCCAGTGATGGCGGTACTTGTTGTTCTGTGAGATACAGCGTGACCTTTTTCAGCTGCGGTAACTGTTGTAACCAGCTGATACAGGTAGCCAGCGGCAGCGGGCGGACTTTATTGAAGATCAGCGTATGCAGATTGGGTAGCCGATGTAGCTTTGACAACACCAGGTTGACATCGATATTTTTATGTTGATTAAAATCAAATTCCCGTACACAGGGAAGGTCATAAAAAGCCTCCGGCAGACGACTGGTGGGCAGTAACACCTCAATATAGCGCCCCTCTACAGGTCGCATAAAATGCTGCAGGTCCGCGTCTGTCATATTATCGGCTGACACCTTTTCCAATGCCGGCAGCCGGACAACACGGGCGTAGTCCGGCGATACATTGCAACGTTCGATAGTCAGTGTTTTGAGAGCCGGTAGTTGATAGATGAATTCCGGGAATGTTGTAAAACCGGTACCGGAAATGGACACTTCTTCCAATCCCTGCAAGCCGGAGAGATCAGGCAGACTGGTATATTGCCCATTTATAAATTCAAGCAACTTCAGTTGTCCCAGGTTTCCCAACGAAGCAGGAAGGCGCTGCAAGTCGGTACAGGTAAGCCTTCTGAGATATTTGAGTTCTCCAATATTGGCTGGCAGGGTACGGACGCCATCTTCCTCGTAAGGCTGTATATCAGAGAGATGAAGCGAATTCACCATGTCCCGGTCTTTTATCATATTAAAATAAAAGGGTGCAGGGAGTTGCCAGTCGCAATCGATCTCTGTCAGATTGGGCATATCTGGTAAGGATTGGGCGCCGGTCCCTTTCAGGTCTATCGCAGTAAGCTGCTGTAGCAGTTCTAAACTTTCAGTATGGAAAAAGTGGCCGGATCTCGCCAGGGACAACCGTCTCAGGGATTTACAGCCTGCCAGTAAAAGGCAGGTATCATCTATCTCCAGCTTTTTATTATTGTTAATTGATAACGTTTCCAGATGCGCTAACCGGGTGATGGACTCCGGCAGGTGGCTAAACTTGCCTTCGCTCAGGTGTAATATCTTCAGCGCCGGAAATACCGACAGGTCGAATGCTGCCAGCTCCGTCAATGCATTACCGAACAAGTGCAGTTCTTCCAGACAGGGTAATGGCCGTTTCAGCGCCTGCAGCCTGACCAGTTCATTATCATTTATTCTCAGGACCTTCAGCTGTTGAAGCTCAGCGATAAACCCCGGTAGCTCCGTCAGTCCGTTTTCCGACAGATTGAGATATTGCAGTTCTGATAAACGGATAATACCGGCCGGCAGTTCTTTCATATTGGTTTCTGCCATGTCCAGGGCTTGAATATGGGGAATCGAAGCCAGTTGACCGATAACAGTTTCATGTTGCAAACGTTGGTTGTCGCTCACATCAAAATGCACATAAGGCAGCCGTGCTGCGGCTTCATACCCAGGGGGCAGGGTGACCAGTCTTTTCCCTTGCAGGTTCACATATCCTGTTTCCTGCGCGTCTTTCATAATGTGGGTCTCAAAGTAGTCCATAGGCATATGGGTTATCGCCGTATAAAGAAAGAAAACTTTCCGCTGCCATCAAAAAGAAATGCTCCCATTGATCACAGAACATCCAACAATCCTGTCAGTAATTTTACCAGCCATAGCGCTGTACCAACGCCAGCGATATGGACGTTTCTGATACCGGTATGCGCATCAGGTAATATGAAAAAATCCGTATACTTATACTATGGAAATAAAACGATCCCGCATATATCCTGCTATCCTTTCCTTACTGGGATGGTTTGCCTTGACAGCACAGTATTATCTGATGGTCCGGAACGGGACCTTGCCTCCGGGGGAACTGACCATCCGCTTTTTCAGTTATTTCACGATACTGACCAATCTGCTGGTGGCCATCTGTAATACCGTGCTATGGCTGAACCCAGCCGTTCGTTTCTTTTCCCGTGCCGGTACACAAACGGCGCTTACCGTGTATATCCTGGTAGTTGGTATCATTTATAATGCTGTATTGCGTTGGCTGTGGCAGCCGCAGGGTTTGCAGTGGGTGGTAGATGAACTGTTGCACACGGTGATACCGGTATTGTCGCTCTTGTATTGGGGCTTATATACCGCCAAACGGCGGTTGGAGTGGAAACAATGCTGGCCATGGTTGTTGTACCCGCTTCTTTATTTCGTGTACATCCTTGCGAGGGGCGCTGCTTCCGGCTTTTATCCCTACCCGTTCATTGAGGTGAACCGGATAGGGATAACACAAGCGCTGATCAATGCGTTGGGCATTGCCGGTATATTTCTTTTATTGTCACTGTTATTTATCAGTATCAGCAGATATCTTACTTCAGCTCAAAAGTAATCAGCAGGGCTTTGTGGTCGGTGGGCCATACGCCTTTGGGAGCCATGAATTTGTCTTTAGTTGTTTCGTCTTTAATAGCGCCATATACCACAGAGGCAAGGGGCCCTACGATGGCCGCATCTTTCAGGCGCAGTCTTTTATCAGGGCGGAAGAAAACAAAGTCGATACGGTCCCTGTCATCCGCATCCGGCGACCATGCCAGTTTACTAACGGGAACGGCTGTATTACCTGCCGGGAAAGTAAAGCCCGGATGCGTTACCGGATTGGGATACACCTGGCGATAAGCATCAGTAAAACCGTCTTTTTCCAGGGCCATGGTCACGTTCCAGGGAATGATGATACCGTGGTGGTCAAACAGGTCTTTCGTGGCAGCGGTCCAGTCCCGATGGGATGGTTCGTTGAAATCGCCGCCCAGTATCACCACGCTGCCTTTGGCTGTTTCGCGGCGGGCATCGGCCAGGAACAATTCAATTTCTTCATCCCGCAGGGAAGCGCGGTTGTCTGCCAGGACACTGTCGACGTTGGTCACCGGCGCGGGCAGTTTCTTCCAGCTGCTGCTGTGATAACCACGGGGCAGGTAGTTGGCCGCATGCAGGTAGTCCAGGTGTGCCGTATATACGGCCACGTTAGTACCGCCTACCCGTACCACCGCCTTGTAAACGGAGCCATGATCATCCTTCTCCGGGCTGATGGTTTCAAAATGTGCAATCGGGTAGGCCGACAGGATGCCGGAGTCGTAGCTATACTCACTGTAAAACGTGCGGCCTCTTTTGGCCAGTGCTTCCCTGATCCGGTCGCAGAAACGGGTCTGCTTGTAATTACGCACTTCACTGAAGGTGATGATATCTGCGCCGGTGTGAATGATCTCGTCAGCGATCGCTTCAAATCCGCCGGGCACCACGGTGCCTTCCTGCCAGATATTAAACTGTAATACTTTTAACGTGGTTGCCGCCTGTACCTGCCACGATAGCAGGAGCAGCAATGGTAAAGTCCATTTCATCATGTGTTCACTGTTTGGGATAAAAATACAGTTTTGAAAGAAAAAAAATCACAAAACAATCACTCACCTATAGGCAAGTGCTTGTTTTTTTATGTAACTTAGTGAGGCAACGCGCTCAATAAGCGGATACATTATTTTTCCTGTAATGGTTTCTTCGGCAGGAAATCCTGTGGGCTGCATTGCAGGATACGGGCCAGTAGGTTAAGGTGTTTGATATTATAATGTGAAGGATACTGAGCACTTTCTACTTTTCCAATGAACCCCACAGACATTCCGAGTTCATGCGCTAAATCAGCCTGAGATAAATTCATCTCAAGTCTTTTCTCTTTGACTTTCTGGATAACGTACAAATCAATTTTGCTCTTCATAATCACCTATAGGATAGTATGAAGATCGGAAAGTTCTGATCAAACAACAATCACCTATAGGCAAGTAACAAAATTTATCTCATGAAAAAAAACGATATTATTTTCTGGCAAAAAGAATTCAGAGGCATTGCCCATGGAGGGTTTCATGTATCCCCGGAGTCTCTTTCCCTCTTCATTGATCGCTGTCACGCACAGGGAATCCATGTGGTGGGCATTCGCTCCCGGACAGGCACAGTACTTTTGGAGTGTATACTACAGGAGAACGAGGCATACCGTGCCAATTTTGGTAGCCACCGGGAGGAGTCATGGTATTGGTTGTCATAATATGGATATATTTACCTCATGTCAGGAGACCACTGCCCTCCCCTTACGCGGGAATCCATACAGGAAAAAATTGATCAACACGGCTGTTTCATTGTGCAGGTCCCTGCGGATAATTATCTGCCTGCATTCGCCTATACTATTGGATTGCATCAGCGTTTTAATCACGCGGAAATAATCTGTTTCGGGCTGTCATTGGAATTAATGGCAAGTCTGCTGAATGATGCCTGCGACCAGATAAAAAATGGGGCTTCTTTCACCACGAGCATCCTCTATAAGGGGTTTCTGGAAGATTATCCTGTTCAATTTCTCTTGGTAGATCCAGCATATTACCCCTACTATCCGGCAGCAGGCTGTTATTTTTATAAGCATGCATCATTCCCCTCCTTACAGCTGGTATGGCCCGATAAACAATCACACTTCCCGTGGGAGCCAGATTTCAATTCGGATTGGCATCGCAAACAGCCGCTACTGGACCGGGACGCAGATTTTATGTTTCAGGAAGAAAAAAACGTGGCCGTATTTACCACCCGGCAGGTACTGGAAGGCAAACCTATTTTATATGCTTATCATGATGAAGACGGCGACTGGCAGTTTCATAGTGAAGATGAGCCATTAGAGGAAGATATCAAGTTGGTCGCACTCTCAGCGATTGTAGAGATAGACCCCGGTATTGTAGCGATTCACCACCTGTCCTATGGACAGCGTGCCTGGCGGCCTTCCGCAGCCGATAAATGGGAATGGGAATAGGTTTACACAATATTTACCCTACCCCTTTCCAAGGTATTTTTATCATAAACACCCCTAATTTGTTACAAGTTTTAATGAAATTAACCCCTAAAATGTTACAAAAAAGATGAAAAAATTACCCCCCATTTTGCAACATACCATATAAAAACATTATATATAAATTAAGAAAACCGGCATCTTAATCCGGATACTATTGATCGTTTAAAAACCCGCAATAGCGAAAAAATATACCCAGGCGATGAACAACAGTTGCTCCGGCACCCGGAACCAGAGATAGCTCAGTCCCGGCCCGTCATAGCTGGCCTTTTCCAGATCTACATGTTTAATGGCTGCATATATATTAGCCGGGAAAATGAGGATAAAAAAGACGATGATCAGAAACCCGGTCATCTCCCGTAGGGTAGGTACCATCAACAAAATACCCATGATAATTTCGGCCACGCCGGTAATATACACCATCGCCGTTTTGAACGGTATCACCGGTGGCATCATCATGGTCATGCCTTTGGGAAAAAGAAAATGGCCGAGGGCGGTGAAGCATAACATGCAGCACATGCCCAGATTACCAGCAAAAATCGGCTGCCAGTCGCCGGTAACCGGTCTGGATATAAGTAAAGCCACTGTAAATACTGTTATGAGAATAATAATAGGTTTCATATAAAAGGTGTGTTTTTGTCTGGTACAAATGTCCACCTTCCCGCTCCCCTGGCAAATGATGTATGTTAGTTTCTGGCGTGCTGCTTCCTGATACGGCTCAGGCTCTCCGGCTGGATGCCCAGAAAAGAAGAGAGATGCTTCACGGATATTTGCTGCACCAGCGCCGGATTACGCTGTAACAACGCCACATAACGTTCTTCCGCCGTCAGCGACAACAGCTCCATTTCCTTTTTTAACCTTTTGACATATTGGTATTCCGCCACCAGTCGGCCTATCCGTTCTCCATGGTGATATTTGTTGTAAAATTCCTGTAAGAAACGGAAAGGGATGGCTACAATGTCTGCCTCTTCCAGCAGCTCAATAAAAATCGTGCTGGGTTCCCGGGTAATGAGCGAGTAATAAGCCGTTACCATCTCTCCTTCAAACTGAAAGTCAACGGTGAACTCTTTTCCATCCCGGATGAAATAATTGCGGGCAGCGCCTTTATAAAGGAAATAGATGAAATTCTCCACCTGCCCTTCGCGGGCGAGGAAGTCCCCTTTTTTATATTTTTTGATGATGAGTTTAGCAGAAAAATCCTCCCATTCTGCCGGAGTAAGCGGATAGAATTTGTAGATGGCTTGTTGGAAGGATTGGAGGGCTGTCATCCATGCAAATATATGTCATCGTAAATTAGTATAATACAGGATGATTATCATTGGCGATCTCCACGGCGGTTACCCCGAACTACTTTCCCGGATTAAGAAATTTAACCTGGGAAACACCATCTTCATTCAGGTGGGTGACTGGGGGCTTGGCTTCCAGCCCATAGATGATGATCTGAAGGCACTTTTACAAATAGATCAGTTTATGCGTAGCCGTGGGAACCAATTATACATCATCAGGGGTAATCATGATAACAAGTGGTTCTGGGACAACGGCCATACCTTCGGTCTGCAGCACGTGCAACTGGTAAAGGACTATAGTGTACTGGAGATAGCACAGCAGCGGATATTATGCATTGGTGGCGGTATTTCCGTAGACCGGCTCTACAGAACTGCCGGCAAAACTTACTGGCCCGATGAAGAAGTGGTTTATGATGACCCCTTATTGACCGCGGCTTGTGAGAAAGGTATTGATATAGTGATCAGCCATATTGCACCGAAGGAAGCGTGGCCTTATACGTATAATGACGTGGTACAGCACTTTGTTGCCAAAGAGCTGTCTGCCGGCCGCGACCTGGCTGCTGATCTGGAAAATGAGCGGCAGCTGATGAGCCGTATTTATCATAAAGCTGCCGCTGCGGGATGTACCGCATGGTATTATGGCCATTACCATGAATCGCATACAGAAGAAAAAAACGGGATCACTTTCAGATGTATATCCATTATGGAACTTTATAACCCTTAACAATGAAATGGTTAATCTCCCTATTGCCCATACTGTTGGTTTCCTGTCATACCAGCAGGTACTGTACTGCCAACCGGCACTATCTCAGGAAACCGCCCGCCACAGGTAGTTACAACATAAAAGGCACCTATTGCCTTGCTTCCCAAAAGGATACTGCTGTTGCCGGTGGCAATAGCATGGTCCGGATTAGGGTATATGACAGAATGGATGGACATGTAATACAGGATGGCGTCATTGCGCTCTTTGGTAATGATACCATCAGAAAGATTTTCAGCGAGAGTCCGGCCATCATCGTCAGTAAACCGGGTGATTACCGGATCGTAACCTTTTCGGTGGCGTATATGGAATGTATCACCCGTATGCTAACGTTGAAAGCCAATCAGGTCACCACGATCAACTTTTTTCAGGGCACAAGGGTAGATTATTAAAAATGTGCTTCGATAATCCTCCCGTTCACGGCGCCTTCCACACTCAGTAAATAGGCGTTCACCACCCGCTGCATAGGAACCAGGTTGTAGCCTGGAAACAGCGCCCCATAACGCTCCCCGCTGTCTTCTACCAGGCCGGGACTAACCACGTTGATGCGCTGGTCTCTCTTCAGCTCCTGGGAGGCCCCCAGCACAAAACTGTTGACCGCTCCATTGATCATGGCCACACAAGTGCCGTTTTTAGCAGGCAACTGCGATGCAACACCCGATGTCAATGTAAAAGAGCCTCCTTCTGCGAGGTAGTCTTTCCCGATCAGGACCAGGTTTACCTGCCCCATTAACTTGCCCTGGATACCGGGCAGCATATGCTGCTGGCGCATGGCAGCAAAATCGCCGTAGTAGCCGGTACCAGCGGTGCAAATACAGGCATCGACGGTTTTCAGCTCCCGGAACATTTTTTCGACGGATTCTTCAGACGTGATGTCCACGCGGATATCACCACTATTGCGACCGGCAATGATCACTTCGTGCCTGGGTGCCAGCGCAGCGGCTATTGTTTTGCCAATGGTACCGTGACCGCCTATCAATATTATTTTCATGCTATATGATTTTATCACACAAAATTATCGAAGGCATTATCGGTTGGATAGTCCGGATGGCTCAATCAATCGTCATTTCGGCTCGTATAGCCTGCGGGGTATGCCCGAACTTCTTCTTAAAGATGCGGATAAAATGGGAAGTGCTGTCGTAGCCGCAGTTTCCGGCGATCTCCCCTACCGGTAACCGGGTATTCTCCAGCAACAGCCGGGCATGTTGCAACCGCTGCTCATTGATCCACTGCCGGGGCGGCATATGGTACATGCGCTGGAAATCGCGTTTAAAAGTAGCCAGGCTGCGGTTCGTCAGGTTGGCCAGGTCCTCCAGGGTAACAGGCTGTAATAAATAGGTACGCATCACCTCATCCAGGTCAGCTGGTTCGGTACTGAGTGCTGCGGTGATGAAGTCTACCACCTCACGCTGATGTTCTCCGTTCATCAGCAGTAATAATATCTCTCTTTGTTTTAACGCCAAGAGTTGACTGGTGTACAATACAGGTTTATCGAAATACAGGCGTAGGTGGGCTTTGAAAGCCTGCACCAGCTCATTGCCGTTAAAAACGGTATAAGGCGTTGTGGAAGGTGTTTTACTACTATGAAAGAACGGCTCGGTGGCAATCCCTTTCAACAATTTCACCGGCAAAAACAACATCAACGCTTCAAAGTTCAGTCCTTCCTCTATGTATTCCGCCATGACATAAATCCCTTTCTTCAGCAATATCACGGTATCCGGACCCGCTTCGACCGTTTCTTCCGGCAGATGTAACAGCTTCACACCTTTGGTGACAAAGATGAGGGTATGTTCTGTCACGAATACAGTGCGTTTACCGGCTTCTGATTCCTGCTTCAGTTTGGCGAAAATCTCGCCGTTACTGGTCAGGAAAGACGGATCGGCAACAGGAGCGGATATGGGAGGAAAGCGATGAAACATGATGTTAACAAATATACATAAAAAAGCCCCCGGTACATACCGGGGGCCATCTCATTTAAAGTCCGTATATCTTCTACCGTTAGTCTGTCAGCAACGGATTGTTGGCGATGGCTTCGGTAGGTATTTTGATAGTATACCGCGGATCACCGGCCTGCAGCGTCACTGTCCTGGCTTTTAAGGCGTGTACAATCTGTGGCTGTGTTGTTCTCCGCAAATCAAACCAGCGGTGACCTTCGAAGGCCAGCTCACGGAAACGCTCATCCTGTATCTCTTTTAACAGATCGGCGCCGGTGAGGGCAGCCAGACGGGTAACTTCTGTCTGATAGAACGCCGGTGTGAGGCGGTTCTTCTTCAGCTCACTCAGGTAGTTACGGGCCAGATCAGGCTGATTCAGCTGGGCGGCAGCTTCTGCTGCGATCAGGTATATTTCTGCCACACGGAAAGACTGACGATAGCTATTGCTAAAGCCGACTTTCGCAACAGTATTATTCTGTTTGGCGTCTTTAGCATAGAATATTTTCAGACGCAAATCACCAGTCTGATCATACAGCGCATACAGTTTGTCTGATACAAAAGCGGTCTGAATACTGATGGCATTATAGTTCTGTTCAAATGCCTGAATAGACTCTACAGAATTATATAACGTAGGTAAATTGTTGCTTTTGTTGAAATCTGCCAGTGTTGGCTTCTTCTCCAGCAGAGCCTTCGCAGCTGTCAGGGATTTATCCCACTGATGGGTATAGAGATATACCCGCGCCGCTAATGCCAGTCCGGAGAGCTTGGAAAAGCGATAGGAAGAAGTGGTTTCAAACTGGTCTACGTTCACCAAAGCGAGACCCGCTTCCACGTCTGAAATCACCTGATCATAAACTTCTTTGACGGTATTACGCGGTGTAGCTTTCTGCAGATCGATCTTTGTAATTAGCGGAACAGCTTTATCAGTACCGGCTGTAGCTTCGTTATAAGGTTTACCGAACAGATTGACAAGATTGAAGTGAGCATAAGCCCTCACCAGATAAGCTTCCCCTGCCAGTTGATTGATCTGCGCCGGTGTACCTTCTGTAGCGCCACCTACCGCATCGATGAGGTGGTTGGCATAAAAGATCTGCTGATAATAGTCTTTCCAGTTATAAGTGAAAATGTTTACGCCTTCGTTTTCTTCCCAGAAAAAATTTGGCTTCAGTTGATTCACGTCACTGCTACGCGTTTCATTCATTTTTATTTCATCGCTGCGATAGGAAGCCAACCCTTTATCTCCTTTGGCGAGAGTATAAGCAGCATCCAGTTCTTTGCGGAAATCTTCTACCGTAGTGGGAACGACCTTCCCTACCGGCACGATGTCCAGGTATTTTTTACAGGAGGAGAAAGCAGCCAGCGCTGCGATCAATCCGGTGGTATATATTACTTTACGCATGTGTTACAGTTTTAGAAAGTGGCATTCAGACCAATGGTGAATGTTTTTGGAATAGGCTGAGCGTAGATGTTACCCATTGTTTCCGGGTCCATATAGCCGTCATAGTTAGCACCAAATACAAACGGGTTGCGCACTTCACCGGTTACCTTCAATCCTTTCAGGTGGATACGGCTGCATACATTTTCCGTCAGGCGATAACCCAGCGTGATGTTACGTACACGCACATATCCGGCATCGCGTATAAACATTCCCAGGCTTGTATACTGGTAGTACTTGTCTTTCAGCCAGTTGCCCAACAGTCTTACATCTTCCGGTGTTTGCGCGCCACTGCCAAACAAGCCGGGATATTGTCCATTGGGATTGGAAGGAGTCCAGCGGTCAAGGATAGCGGTGGTAGTGTTTGCACCACGATCGAAGTAGAACGGATTGTATGGTGGTTGTATTTTCACTTTCTGTCCCAGGTTAAACAGTAAACCGATAGACAGGTCAAACTGCTTATAGGTAAAGCTGTTGTTCAGACCACCGGTATACAGCGGATCGCTGTTGCCCATGTTACGCATCAGCGCACGCTGCTGGTCATTAGACAATCCGGAATAAGGGAACAGACCACCCAGGTCCGGATCACCGGCAAAGTCATCACCCAGTTTCAACAGCTCAGTCAAAGATATTGTTTTGCCATCGTGGTTCACCATGATCATACCATGGTCATTAAGACCGGCATAATCAATACCCCAGATCGTTCCGGTTGGATTGCCTTCTCTGGAAGGGAAATAGGAGTTGTCTGCCAGCGTTTCGCGCAATACGGTGTTTTTGTTATAGGAGAAGTTGAAGTCGGTGGTCCAGCGGAAGTCCTTACGGATGATATTACGGGTGCTTACGCTTACCTCCACACCACGGTTACGCATCTCTGCCCAGTTAACAGCCATGTTCTGGAAACCGGTCTCCAACGCCAAAGCATATACGTTGATCAGGTCTTTACCATGACGATCGTAATAATCGGCTGTGATGCTGATCCTGTTTTTCAGGAAGCTCAGGTCAATACCGATATTTTTGTTGATAGTCTTTTCCCAGCGGAGCTTAGCATTTGGCGGAGCATCCACTTTGATGATCTGTACAGGATCTCCGGGAAGAATGGGTGTATTAACATAAGTACCCATTACGAAAGGAGAGGTATTTTTGTCCACGTTACCCTGCAAACCATAGGAGGCACGCACATTCAGGGTATTGAGGAAACGTACGTTCCGCATAAAGGGTTCTTCCATCACACGCCATAAACCACTCACAGACCACAGCGGCAGGTATTTGTATTTCGGGTCTACGCCAAACAGGTCGGAACCATCGAAACGGATGCTACCACCCAGTGTATAACGGTTGTTCAGCGTATAGCTGCCGGTACCAAAGAAAGACACGAAGGCGTTCTCCACATAGGTGTTCCTGTTAGTATACAGATCTTTAGCATCGTTATCATTCTGGAACTTAATCGGAATAGTAGTCAGTGTTTTAGGATCAAAACCGTAGCCCGTAGCAGTCTGGTATTTGTCTTTTACCCTTCTTACCTCATTACCTACCATGAAATTAAAATCATGGTTTTTATTCACATTGAAGCTGTACTCCGCCATTGTCTTGAGCGTATACTGCTGCATGTTCCTATTGGTATTGGTAATGATACCACCTTTAGGGATGATGGTTTTCTGTGTGCCGGTAGCAGGATCAAAACGCATGTTCTGGTCTGACAGCAAACGCATCAGGTAAGTATTTTCCAAAGCGATCTGTTCGCCGGTAGTGATATCAGACTGGATACCCAGTTGAGAACTGATATGCAGGCGGGGGATCACTTCGTAATCCAGTTTGAAGTTGGTGTTTACGGACTGCGTCTTCAGTGTGTTGCTGGTATTTTTACGTTCTTCCAGCAGGTTGAAGTCAACCACGTTCCTGTCGCCGCCGATGTTCCGGTCATACACGTAATTGCCATTGGCATCATATACAGGTGTATACGGATTAGCCAGGCGGGAATACTGCACCGGACTGGTATTACCAGCACGGTTGGCATAGAAAGAGGTTTGTGTACGCTGATTGGCGAATATACCGGCAGAGAATTTCAGTTTGTCGGTAATGTCGTAATCTGTTTTCAGGGTGATGTTATAACGGTTAGCGCCTGTACCGATGGTAGCGCCTTTTTCGTCATAGTAACCGCCGCTAAAGTAATAAGTAGATTTATCGCCGCCACCGGAAACGCTTACACTGTGTTCCTGCGTGAAAGCACTGCGGAAGATCAGGTCGTTCCAGTTGGTATTAATACCTCTCAGGGCATTGATCTCATTACGGGCAGCAGGGTTGATACCATCAAAACCTTTAGTGGCAAGATCTTCCGGCGTTACATTATATTTGTTGAAGATTTTGGACACACTACCGTTGTTCGGCAGAAAGGTGAAGTCTGATTTGAACAGGTCCAGTTCCAGATTAACTTTCTGGTCGCTGTTCAACAGGTTAAGGCGGCCCAGGTCCGGCTTCTGTGTAAACGTAAAGTTGTTGCGGTAATTAACGGTCATCCGTTCGCTTTTCTTACCGGATTTGGTGGTGATCACGATCACGCCATTGGCGGCGCGGGCGCCGTAGATGGCAGTAGCCGCCGCATCTTTCAGCACGGTGATGCTTTCGATATCGGAAGGGCTGTAACCGGCGATAGCGGTGGTATACAGCTGATCGATAGACTTGGCGTCATCAGCGCTGGGCAGGTTGGTGCCTTCAATAGGCAGCCCGTCAATCACCCACAGCGGGTCCTGTGTGCCCTGAAGGGAAGATGTACCACGGATACGGATTTTGGCAGCCTGGCCAGGAGCGCCGGACTGCGGCGTGATCGCCACACCGGAGAGCTGCCCTTGCAGCATCTGCTCTACGCTCATCACACCGGCAACTTCCACCTTGTCCATGCTGATCTTATCGATAGCACCGGTAGACTTATTCTTTTTAATGGTCTGGTAACCGGTAAACACAAACTCATTCAGGCTTTTACCGCTGGAAGACAGGCCCACTTTGTAGTGGTTGCTGGCGGTAAGGCTCAGCAGTTTGGTTTCGTAGCCCATGTAACCGATGGTCAGCTGCTTTACAGACAGGGAGTCTGGCAGCTTCAGGGAGAATTCCCCTTTTTCATCGGTGATAGCACCGATACTGATGTTTTCGATCACATTCTCCGTACCGGTAGCGGTACCGATGGTTTTATTGCTGGCATATACAGATACCCCCGGCAAGGCCTCGCCGGAAGTGGCATCCACTACTTTACCCTTAATGACGCGCGGGGCGCTCTGCGCCTGTGCCAGGAAAGGGGAAAGACAAGCTGCCAGCAGCAGGCAAAAGACTTTTGCCAAAATCTGATTTTTCTTCATTGTTGACAGATGTACAGGTTGATAATTGATTTATTATTTGTTGTTCAGCGCTTGTTGCATACGGATGATCAGGTCGTTATAGTGATCAGCGGTAGCACGGTCGCTGCTGTTTTTACGGCTATTAAGCAGTTGCTGCAGGCGTACCATCTCACCCCGTTTGGCACTAACGGCGTCAGATACACGGTGAATAGAAAAATACTGAAGGTTACGGGAGGCACGTTCTGTTTCTTTTTGTTGCGGCTGCAAGGCAAAAGAGCAGAAGTTGTGCAGGTCTGCCGGCGTAAACTCCTCTTGTAATTTCTTCGCATCCGGACGGGCAACAGATTTATCGATGCTCACGATCAATGCGTCCACAAAGCCTTTCTGGCTGTTGCGTTCAAAGATATCCAGTGGTTGGCCTTTGATGGTTTTGGCAAAAATGCCGTTATGCATGTCCTGCATCAGGTCAGCTACGGTGTAAGCAGCGGAACCGTTAGCCGCTTCATTCTCCATCATGCGGGACAGGCGCTCATCGCGCAGCAGGTCGTAGAAGAAATAAGACTGTAACCCTTTCGCATATACGAGGGCCCCATATTCCATATTACCGATGGGACTCTCTTTGATCGGATAACTTTTAGCGTAGATCTCATTCTTAAACAGCCATGCCGGTGTGTTAAACACCTCTTCCAGTAAGTATTTTACCGCTTCCTGTTGTTTCTTTTTGGGCACATGCACATAGCTGTTCTGTTGCTGACCGAATACGGTAGGTGTAACATAGATACCTCCCACATTGGCCATCACATGATAGCCGTATTGGTTCCACTGGCCAATAGCGCTGTTGAGCATTTTACCGGCTTCATCGTAGGATTGGCCTTCTTCGCGGGTCCAGCTGAGGATTTGCGGCACAATACGTTTCAGGTTCTGCAAACCATAGCGGCTGGCTTTCACAGCGTCGTTACCGAGGTCTTCTATCTGGGCACGCGGGTCAATGGCATCGCGGATATCCTGTTGTTCACCGAAAGCGTAGAGCGGGTCATTTTCGTGTGCACGTAACTGTTTGTTCAGCTCCGGCAGTTCTTCATGGGGATTTTTACCGGTATAACGGTAAGCCCAGCCAATGGCGAATTTATCATATACGCCGATGGCAGGAGTGATCTGCGTCACGTTATCACCAGGCTGCGCTACGTAGTTAAAACGGGCGTAGTCCATGATAGACGGCGCCGTACCACCCATGCGGGAGGTAAATTCCGGAGAGCGCAGGGAGTCCACATCGAAGGCAAAAGAGCTGCCCATATTATGCTGCAGGCCTAAAGTATGGCCTACTTCATGGCTGGATACAAAGCGGATAGCATGGCCCATCAGGGAATCACTGAAGTGGTTGCCACGGGCACGCGGATCGATGGCGCCTGTCTGGATACGAATCCAGGAATGGAGGGTGCTCATCACGTTGTGCCACCAGATGATATCTGATTCAAGAATTTCGCCGGAACGGGGATCTATTACAGAAGGGCCCATGGCGTTAGCTTTGGCAGAAGCGGCGTAAGTCACCACAGAGTAGCGGACGTCGTCTCCGTCAAAGTCAGGGTCATTGATCGGCGCATCTTTAGCGATAATAGCATTTTTAAATCCGGCAGCTTCGAAAGCTTTCTGCCAGTCTTCGATACCGGCTTTGATATATGGGCGCCATTGGGCAGGTGTGCTGGCGTCGATATAATATATGATAGGCTTCCTGGGTTCTACCAGTTCACCGTTCATATACCGCTGCATATCTTCCGGTTTAGGCTCCAGTCTCCAACGGGTGATCAGTTCTCTTTGCTCCAGTTTATGCTGTGCATCGCTGAAATACCAGCGGGGCGTGGTAAACAGGCCGACTCTTCTGTCAGCGAAACGGGCCTTCATCGGCTGTTCGCTGAGCAGTACCAGGTTGGTAGTGGTTTCGATGGATATTTCCACGCCGGTGATTTTGGCGGTCAACTCCGATTTAGCCACGATATTATCCTGGAAGGACTTGATGCCACGGATGCGGGACAGGTCCTTAATAGGGGAACCCGGCAGGCCCAATGACTCAAAAACGTTGTTGATACTGCTGTTGGAGCCGTCGAACAGTTTGGAGACATTCACCACAAAAGCGGTAGTGTCTTTATTATAAGCTTCTATCTTAAACTGATCAATCAGGGAAGGGATGAAGTTATCGGCCACTGACTGTGCAATAGCGTTGCTGGCGGGTACTTCCAGGAAAGGATTCTGCTTGCGCAGGAAAATTTTATTCAGCAGGGTATCTCTTTCAAAAGTGATGACCATATTGGCATAGTTCATCCCTTTGTTGACACCTGCTTCATTGAGCTGTTCCGGTACTTTGGACAATTTGTTCACTACCAGTATCTGCCGGCCAGCCAGTTTCAGGGGGATTTCAAAGTAATAGTCTGTCTTCACCCGGTGTACCTTAAACAGACCGTCAACAGTGATGGCATCGGCCGTAATCACCTCTTTGTAAGGCTTCAGTCCTTTGGTATCGGGTTTCTTTTTGGCGGTCGTATCGGCAACAACGGCAGGAGTTTTCTTGCCGAAAAGCCAGCTACGTTTCTTTTTCGATTGCGCCATTACATCAACGGATGTAAAGAGGGCTACGCATGGCAGTAGCCATAACAGTTTCCTGTAGTTAGCGTGCATAGATAGGAGTTGTTAAGATTGTACAGACAATACTTCAGGGAACAACAATCCGGCCCGCTGCCACAGGTACAACTGAGGTGATGAAATGCCACAGCAACGCCCAGCGAGGGCCGGGCTACAAAGGACGAATAACAGACTTGCTACAAGTATTGGGTGCTAATTCTTTTCAGTGGGCACAGGCAATCTCTTTACAAGCAAAATGGTTTCCAGGTTAACATTTCTTTAACCTTGAGGGCGCAAAATTATCGAAAAGTATGCTTGAAACCGTTTTTTACTGTATAACTTTTAATGCGGACAAGATAAAATAGCAGGAAAACGAGCCCGGACGGGCATCGCCGTTCATAACATTTTTTTAAAGCTTATGGAAGGGTTTAAATTGTCTTCAAAATATGATAGCTTTAGGTCATCAATCATTGGATCCCCTGTACGTATGAAAAAGTATTGTAGCCTCTTTGTTGCCTTTGCCCTGCTGGCAATTATTGCCAACTTATCCTGTAAGAAAGATAAAATACTGCCACCCGCTGCAGAAGATGTCCGGCTTAGCATTGATAGTATAGGGGCATTTGATTTTTACCACCTGAGAATTTTTGTGTCCTGGAAGATGCCGGAGGGATATCAGCTGGTGGGCGATTCTACGATTATTAACAAAGCAAGTGAACACGGAATTTGCTACAACTATACCGGTAATCCCACCATCAATGACACCAAAACCCAATCCTACACCAACGATCCGAAAACCAGTATAGACGGGCTCTTTGTTAAATCTTACCTCACTATCTATTTCCGGGCCTATGTGATTATCAACGGTACTGTCTATTACAGTCCGCAGAAATCCACTACCACCTCCGGACTAAAAGATCAATGGGAAAAAGAATTTATCAGTGGTGACTTTTTTAGTATCAGGTCCGTGGTGTATGACGACAATAATGGTTTTGCCATACTGGGTAGTGTTCATGGAGCAGATTCTCCGGATAATTGCTGGTCAAGACTGATTAAGGTAGATGGCAATGGTAACATGCTATGGAGCAAAGATTATCGCGAAAGTGTCTATTATATGCCATACAGACTGCTGAAAATCAACGATGGCTATGTGATTATCAGTGGTAGTAAAAATCCGGACACAGGGAATACACTCGTCGCTAAAACGACTTCTGAAGGAAGCCAGGTGGATAGATTTGTACTAGGCCCGCCAGTCAGCACGCTGATAGGAATACACGAAAACGCCATTCGGCAGCTGGTCTTAAATATGAGGGATAACAGCATAAGCTTCGATCTGTGGACCAATCTCATCGACTGGCCGAATAAATCCATCAGCCTTATGAACCCTCGCAAAAGCCAGTACAATATTTCCTCCGGGCTCAAAAAATCAATCAGTACTCCAGATGGATGGACAGTTATAAGCGACGTTCATGGGGAAGATGCTGTCAGCATTGCCAGCTATAGCCTGGATAATCATTACAAATGGCATGTTAAACAGGAAAATTACTACTACCCTGGAACGGGGAATATCGAGGGTATCAGCATCCGCCAAAATGTGCAGAAAAACCCCGTAGTATTGACCTGTGTTACTTACTATCCGAAAAGTAGTATAGGAACACTGACTGAACTGGATGCAAACACAGGCAAACAATTGTGGCATCAGTTTATACGTCCGCCTAATTTCATAGGCGTAAGAGATTCCCGTACCATGCCGACCGACTTCAGCCAGGATAGAGACGGTAACTATTATGTTACCGGAACAGTTCAGACACTCGATTCAACCCGGGCATGGCGGTTTATCATGAAACACGGTACACAAGGAGCCTACAACTGGCATTATAGGATCCCGGAAAGTGATTCAATCAGTAAAAAAGATGTCCACTCCATTTTCGTGACGCCGGAAAAAACGATCTATCTTTTTGGCGCGCGGAAAACCGACGGACTAACAGAAGCCAACACACAGCTTTATATTTTTAAGGGCAGGGAATAGCGTCTTTTATATTTTATCTTTTATAAATATCATATTTCACAAACGGCACCTTACCAAAATCCTTGACAGTACGCACTTTGGTGGTCACGCTATCAGGCTGGGAGGCATGAAAACTGTCACCTCCGTCCTTATACAGGTACCAGTTTTTGTCTTCAGGAGAATACCTGAAGGTGATGATCCGTGTCCATCTCCAGGCGCTGCCGCCATAGTGCTCCACAGAGAAATAACCATTTTTGATGGTCACTCCCTGAAAAGGATCGCCCATCACCCCGCCACAGTCCACACAATACACGACGTTGTCATTACGGGCGGCCAGCTTATAGGAGTGGTCCGGCTGGCCGAGCAGGATCAGCAACGGCCGTTTCTCCGGATGCTCCACTACATCGGAGGTGGAATCTTCTCCTTTCTTACGTAAGATCATGATCATATCGGATAAGCCATCGCGGTTAAGATCCCCGGCAGTGGTATCTAAAATCTCGTATCCTTTGGGGATAAAGGCTTTTAAGGAAACGGGTTGCTGGAAAGACACGGTAATAACAAACAAAACAGCTGCTGCTAAGAGCCTGTTGAAAAAGGGGGTACGTAAACAGGTCATGATATTTTTTTTGCGGGTGAACTCACACTACAAATGTAATGATCTTATACTATCTTAGCTTCGTTGTCAACCCGACACCTATACGTTCAGCGCCCCAACCCCTCCCGAAAGTTGCGGTCAGGGAACTGCCACAACAGAGAAATGAAAACACTACATGAAAAAGAAATTTATTTATCAGGACGAAAAATCACACAAGTTCTGGGACATTGAAATCAATGGCCAGGAACTCACCGTTACCTTTGGAAAAGCCGGTACACAAGGACAAACACAAGTCAAAACTTTCGCTACGGTAGAAGACTGCCTGAAGGCCGCTGATAAGCTCATTACGGAAAAAACGAAAAAAGGGTATCAGCCTGAAGAAGAAGCGAAACAAAGTGACTTTACCCTACCGGCTTCATTATACGACGATATCCTGGCGATGGCCGCCTATGTGGAAGCCGAATGGCCGGAACATGTGCAGGCACTACATCCCGTGTCCGAAGAAAATATCCGGGCAATGGAAATTGCGTCCGGTCTCCTTTTCCCACCTGCATTTACGACCTACTGGCGCAAAAAAGGATACTTCTACTTTGAGAAAGGTGATTTCCTCTGCGCCGTATACGCCTATAATGATAACGCCGAAAATGCCACCACCTTATATAATCTGCTCCAGACCTTCCTGAATATTTACCGTTGCGAGAGTGAATGGTTTGAGCAGGAGAAAATCCTCCTCTCCCACTGCTGGATGCTCGGCATGATCATGAATGATGAAGAAAAATGGTTCTTCTTTATTGATCCTCTCGGAGATGTACACCGCGTATATATCCAACCTTCTTTCACAGAAGTGAACGATGACATACTGGCCACGGCCTTTGCGCCACTGATCGCACAGAAAGACTATTTCCAGCTGCCTGCAGCAGAAGATGTGGCCGTTGAAACGGAAGAAGAGGAGAAGGAGGAAGAAAAAGATGAAGACGCGGAAGACCGCGCTTTCATAGCCCAACACCGGCTGGAACAGCTCTCCTATCAGGAAGTACTGAACAGACTGGGTACAGAGGACCTATTTGACTATTGGGACAATGACGATCATGACCCCGCCGACACCAACTGGACCACCGAGAATTATGAAACGGAGCACGACTATTTCGAGGACTGTTCCCGCATCTATTTCTGTGACGGAGACCTTGTCATAGACGGTGACCTGAGGCTGCCGAACGATTATTGGGACCTCCTCGTGGTAAAAGGCAATATGACCATCCGCGGGCAGGTGCCTTCCTCTACACCTTATTATGTGACAGGCGACAGTACCATTGACTTCCTCAACCTGGACTCATTCCAGAAAACCTGCGGCACAGAAACCGTGCGCTACATCGCCCTGGCCATGGGCCAGGATGATGAGGCGGTACATACCATGCCCCATCGGAATATAAACGCCCCTTATTTCTTTTCCTGGTTTTATAACCTCCATTGTTTTGATTTCGGTCCACAAACGCTGATTACGGCCATGTACAGCAACGACGACCTTTCTGCCTACAATACCGGCAACGCCCTGTTGGCATGGCACGAATACGCTTTCGCTTTCCGGCCTGAGTTCTACAGTGCTATCAGCGAGGATTGGCACGACAACATGGGGTTCAATTATCTCCGCCTGTATGAAGCACTTCGGGACAAACAACCCGTATTACAGGACGGCGTTACCCCCAAAGGCATACAGCTGGTCCGCCAGGGAATCAGCCTGCAAGGGCAGGATGATTTCGCAGGGGCCTATCAGTGCTTCAAGGAAGCCACCACCGTATCTCCAGGCTACTATTGGGCTTACCACCAGGCCGGCCACGTGCTTTATGACCAGAAAGCATATACGCAGGCGATGGAACTTTTTGCCAAAGGCATTCCGTATACCCCAGAGAAAGTGGCATACGAGTTCACCTGCATGCAGGAAGCCGCCTTGTGCGCTGTGATAACCGGCGCAGATGATAAAGCCATACAATGGGCGGAAATGGCCGTACAGAAGTCCCCTTCAGCACACTTCTCCCTGCGTATCATAGGAGAAGTATTGATTCGCCGGCAACAATGGGCAGACGCAAAAAGTCATCTTGAAAGGTCCATTGCCATCAAAAGTATTTTTACCAACAACTGGTTATTAGGTTTAGTTTATCATCTTCAGGGAGATCAACAACAGGCCAACACGTATTACCGGGCTGCTTATGACAAAAATCAGAAAGCCCGGCCTTATACAGAACATACTGACCTCTCCTACATTTATGGGAAACCGGTTACGGTAAACTGGGATTCCAGTAAGCCCGCGGCTGCCGTAAAGGACCAAACTTACTGGGACCAGTTTTTTGCAGACGCGTTACAACAGCATGGGCCCAACCTGCACAATAAAATGTGGCATAAGGTCACTACTATACCGGAGCAATACCGCAGCGGCAATATGCTGCAGACCCTTATGCAACACCGGCATCT
The DNA here is from genome assembly GCF_012927205.1 of Chitinophaga fulva. Lineage (GTDB taxonomy): Bacteria > Bacteroidota > Bacteroidia > Chitinophagales > Chitinophagaceae > Chitinophaga > Chitinophaga fulva. The sequence continues at coordinate 32,142 of NZ_JABBGC010000004.1, read as the reverse complement.
GGGTGATTATGATGTGGAAGGTGGTATCCTCCAGCATTTCAAAGCAGATCTTGTGACACCGGAAATAGCCCTGCTGGCTGTGAGCAGGGAAGATGCCTGTCACTACCAGCACATTCCTCCGGCATTACTCACAGATGCTATATTCAATGCGCATCCGCAGGGAATCGACCTTACCTATGTTCCCGAAGAAAAAAGGACATATGACCTCTGTTTCCTCGCGGTGAGCAACAATCAGTACAACTATTCGCTGGTACCTGCAGCCTTCCGGGATGAACGCATGAACATCGCGCTGATCGCCGGCGGGGTACTGGGAAATTCATCCGGCAAAGTATTACCGTCGAAATATTATACCAGCGAGTATATCCAACAAGCTATTGATCTGGGTATTCATGTAATAGAACGTATCCCGGCCCGAAATGTGGATAAAGCGGTGTACGATTACGCTGTTGCCAAATACGGACAACAGCCGGAATGGCCTTTTATCGTAGAACAGTTCGATCGCCAGCGCTGGCGCTATGGCTCCCGGCACGATATTGAGCGGCTCAGCCAACTGATCCTGAAACATGGCATGGATATTTTCCCGCGTATCCCCCAGGGAGCTATCAACCAGCAAAGTTACCAGTACATCAAAAAACATATCGGTGATCACCCGGACTTTAAGGAAAAGGTAAAACAGTATGGATGGGAGTCCCGGATCAACGTTGTTTTTGACAAACCTGAAGAATTCGACTACGATACCTTTGGTAAAGTATGGGCATGTTTCTGGGATGAGGACTTCATCATCGGTGCACTCACGGCCCACGAGCCGAATGCCAGCGAACGGATTTACGGCGTGCCACCGCAATATCTCACGCAGAAAATCTGTGACATTGCCGTTAAGCGCAATTCCTACGATTTTCAGTTTGTGCCGAAGCAGTTTGTAACGCAGGCCATGTGTGAAACAGCTTGTTCGCAGGATTATGGCACAGCGCTGGAATATGTGCCGCTGGCCATGCGCACGGAAAAGGTATGCAGCCTGGCGCTCGGACGCGATGCGGAAAACATCCGCTTTATGCCACTGGCGCAGCGTACGGAGCAGCGCTGCCTGCAGGTTGTCCTGAGCAACAGCTCCTATCTTAAATTCGTCCCTTATGAGCATTATGCGGCTGTCTTCAGCACCCTGCTCCAAAAACACAAAGCACGTCTTTATGAGGATATGATACTGGTCAATCTGGGTCTTGGCCTGATTCACCAGCAGCAATATACCGATGCCCGCACACAACTGCTGGCAGTGAAAAAATCGGCAGCAGTACGCGATCATTATGTGCATCAGGCGTTGTATTATACCGGATGGAGCTATCACCTGGAGGGCGACAGCAAACAGGCCACTGAATACTGGCGCCAGGCACAGGATACAGCCAAAACACAGAAGATAGAAAAGGAATACTGGCTGACATTCCCTTATGACAGCTTCCAGCTGCCGCCTGTTGGTGATGTGTACGAATTCAGTCGCGATGATTTTAGCCACAATATGCGCGAAGCCGGCTTGTTGATTGAAAGCAATAACTATCCGCTGGCGCTGGACCTGCTGGCACAAGCAGAAAAACAGCTGCAAGATGCACAATGCACCGAAATGTGGCTGTGGGCACAGGTATGGGACCATCAGCGTTATGCCCTTTATGAAGCCGGTCAGCAGGAAGCTTCGCTGGACGTATGCCGGAAGACCATTGCCGAACTGGGGAAACTCTCGCTTTGGGATTACCTGGAAGAATATACGCCCATCCGGGCGGCCTTACGCAATGCGCACAACAGCCTGGCATACCGTTGTTATGAAACCGCGCAGGACCTACCACAGCTAAAGGAAGGATTACAGCATATCAAAACCACCATGAAAACAATCTCCCCGATTGAAGACAAAAGTGCGCTGAATCCCTTCTACGAAACGCAGATATTACTGTGGCACAAAGCGATGCAGTTTGATCCTGCCTACCAAAAAGACTTTCAGAAAGGCATGGAAAAAATTGATAAGATGAAACTGGAAGAAAAAGGATTTCTCAGTGAAGATTTCATGGAGAAAATAAAATAGACATTATCAAAAAACATTATTGAATGGCTTTTAGTGAATACTAAAAGCCATTCTTAATATTCAGTTCACATCTGCTGTCTAAGTTTGCTTCCGGATATGGAAAAGCTAACGGACCATCGGTTGTTATTACTGATTCAGCAGGGGAATCACACAGCTTTCACCACCTTTGTGAATCGCTACTGGGAGGAAATTTATACCTATACGAAATCGCGTATAAGACAAGGGGCAGATGCTCAGGATATTGTACAGGATATTTTCATCAGTTGCTGGAACAACCGTGCACACCTGTATACCGGCGAAAACGGGTGCCTTACCGCCTACCTTTATCAGGCTGCCCGGTATGCCATCATCGATTACTTTTCCAGACCAGGGGTTACTATTTACAACGATATGTTACTGGAAGCCGCGGCTGACGGACAAATGGAAAATAATTCCGAAGCCCGGCTATACCTGAAAGAGCTGGAACATCATATCCGGCAGGAAGTGGAACAGCTGCCGGACCGCCTCAAAACGCCCTACCTGCTTAGCCGGGAAGATAATCTCAGCCTGAAAGACATCGCGCTGAAGATGTCTCTTTCCGAACAAACCGTCAAGAACAATATCACACTGGCACTGCGTATCCTGCGTTCACGCCTGCACAAAAATGAACATTATCTCAGCACTATACTTTTACTGGCAGCTATTCCCTCTTATAACAACTTAATAATTCCGTAACACAGATTAGCGGTACTTACCGTCCTCCGGAGAGATTCTCTCCTTGTATGGACCATCCGCAACAACATCAGGGCGGCGCAAAAGCGCTGCTGAAACGATACCTGCAGGGTAATGCCTCTCCTGAAGAGAAGGAGCAGGTGGAGTACTGGTACAGTACCCTTCATAACCCCGCGCAATCTCCCTTATCTCCCGAAGAGCGGGCGATATTGCAACAGTCAATATTACAACATATCACTCGTCAGACAGCGCCCGTAAGGCCGCTCTATCGCCGCAAATGGCTGCGGTATGCCGCCGCTGTAGCGCTGATGGCCGGGTTAGGCGGATGGATGTACTCCCACTACCAACCGGCACATCCCATGATAGTGCAGACAGGCGTGGGTTCCACCAGGCAGATCGTTCTGCCGGACAGCAGTATCGTTACGCTCAACGCAGGCACTACGCTACAGCTCACAGCACACTTCGGTCAGCATGACAGAAAGGTAATATTGGATGGAGAAGCCTTCTTTGTGGTACACCCTGACGCTGCACATCCTTTCAGCGTACAACACGGGCAACTGACCACCACGGTACTGGGCACGGCTTTTAATATCCGCTCCAGGCCCGGTGAAGAAAATACAAAAGTTGCTGTTGCCAGCGGGAAAGTACAGGTAGCCACAGCCCGGGAAAACTATATCCTGGAAGGCAATGAAACGCTGCAATACAACAGTCTGAATGGCCTCGCAGTAAAAGGCCATGAAGATACCGCGCTGATAGGCCAATGGCAACATGCCATGCTGGACTTTAACGGGTACACGCTGACGGGTATGGTGGCGGAACTGCAACGACAATATCCGGTCCGCATTCAACTATATGCAACACCTGCGGACACCGCTCACTACAACATCAGTTTCCGGCGGGAAGACATTCATAATATCCTCGATGTATTGGCCGGTCTTACCGGCATCACCTATAAACATGAAAATGAACAAATCATTATTTACACTAAAACTTATGCACACTAATCAGTAATCAACAAAAAAACCGGAAGTGCTACCAACACCCCCGGTTTTAGTCCCTGCGCCTGTAGGAGGGCACAGCATTTTTAACGAATCACATTAAAAACATGACAAAAATGAGAAATTTTTACGCCGGTTGCGTCAAGCCGGTCAAAACTCTTTTTTCCTTAAAAATGAGACTAGCACTCTTTTTCGCATTCCTTTCCACCTCTATGGCTTCCGCCGCGCACATAGAAGGTCAGTCGATGGAAAAGATCAGGGTGGACATCCAGGCCAAAGAACTACCGATGAAAAAAGTATTGCAGATGATTGAAAAACAATCATCGCTTACCATCGGGTATGATATCAGTGCCATCCCTGCTGAAAGTAAGGTCAACTATACGGCCAACGGCAAAACCGTGGCGGTGGTGTTAAGGGAACTGTTAAGCTCCTTCCCCGTCAACATCGTACAGGTGAATGATAAGTACCTCCTGATTCAGCCGAACGGTCAGCAACAAGTGGTAAAAATCAGCGGCCGCATTACCGACGGTAAAACCCATGAGCCTTTACCCGGCGTCAGCATCAGTATCAAAGGCAGCTCCTCCGGCACGCAGACAGACATCGATGGCCGCTTTTCACTGGGATTCCCGGCTGGTAAAGAGGAAGTGACGCTGTCCGTTTACTTCGTAGGTTTTAAGAAGAAGGAAATCGTGCTGAAGAGAGAAAACGCTACCGGATTAAATATTCAGCTGGAAGAAGACAGGCTGGGCCTCGATGAAGTAGTGGTGACAGGTCAGGGTGTAGACATCGCCCGCCGCAGATTGTCTTCCAACGTTGTCAGCATCGGCGCACGGGATATTGAAGATGCACCGGCAGCAAGGCTGGACCAGCTGTTGCAGTCCCGTTTGCCCAATGCACAGATCAAACTCACCGGCGGCCAGGCAGGCGCCACCTCCATCATACGCGCCAGAGGCGTTAACTCGGCATTCGTGAACTCCACCCCCATCATCTACGTGGATGGTGTACGTATGGACAACCTCAATACCGTGTCAGCACTGGGCGGCGGTAGCGCACAGGGCGCCGCTATCAGCGCCATCGCTGATATCCCGATGGAAAATATCGAGAAGATAGAATACATCAACGGCGGCGCTGCCACCACCCTCTACGGCTCCGATGCGGCCAATGGCGTTATCCAGATCTTCACCAAAAAAGGTGGCGCCGGTAATGTAGCAGTCAACGCTGAAACACAGATGGGTATTGAAACACCCACCGCCGATTTCCTTCACTTCAAACGTACCAAAGAGCTGTTGATGCAGAATGGTTTCTTCCAGAAACATCATATCGGCCTCAATGGTGGTCAGGATAAATTCGGGTACAGTTTCTCCGGTAATTATCTCAATTCACAGGGCACTGAAATATTCAATCAGAATAGCAACCGCAAAATCGACTTCAGTACCGGTTTCCGGGCTGGCCTGGGAGAAAAGGTGACTTACGAGAGCTCGTTCACCTACGTCAACAATAAATACAAACGTAACCGCAATGGTAACCAGGGCGGCTATACGGGATTATGGTTTACCGAGAGTGGCGCTTCCGCTATTACCGGCCCTAAATTCAATCCGGATATCGACAATCTCTCCGACACTGAATTTCAAAGGATGAAAGATTATGTCCGCGAAGCAGAACGGCTGCAAGACAATGATATCACGGTTAACCGCTTCCAAACATCACAGTCTTTCAAATACCGGCCGCTGAAAAATCTTGTGTTTAAAGCTACCGGTGGTATCGATTACCGTGTACAGAAAAACCAGGTCATCACCACCAACAAATACCTGTCTTTCACCACCGGCAATCCGGTGAAAGATCAGGGCAGCATTACCAACAACGACCGTAAATACCTGGGCATTACGCTGGAACTGAACGGGCAGCATGAGTGGAAAACAGATCAGTTTTCCTTCGTTACCACCGTGGGTACACAGTTCTTCCGCAACGAAGACCAGCAGATCGCCTACAATGGCAGCAACATCCGCGATGGCGCCAGAAATATCAAAGACGCTGCCTCTAAAACCAGTGATGAATACTACCTGGAAGTAGTGAACTATGGTATCTATGTACAGGAAAACATCGGGTTCAAAAACAAACTGTTCCTTGACCTCGGTCTGCGTGGTGATGGCAACCCCGCCTTCGGTCGCAACATCGGTATCCAGTATTATCCTAAAGTAGGCTTCTCTTATATTCCCAGCGCAGAGCCCTGGTTTGCAAGCTTTGAGCAGGTATTGTCTTCCGCTAAAGTACGCGGCGGCTTTGGTATAGCAGGTAATCTGCCCACCGCCTTCGCCAATGAAAGAACGATTGCATTTCAGGGTTATAACAACGACCAGGCAGCGTTTTTCGGTCAACCTGGCAACGACAACCTGAAACCAGAAAAGACACAAACGCTGGAAGCCGGTATAGACCTGGGTTTTCTGAAAGACAGGCTGTTGATATCAGCAGGTTATTATAATGCCGTTACCAAAGATGCGCTCTTCTATGTACCGCCTACACCATCCACCGGTCAGGCATTGTCACAGTTGTACAACGTCGGCAAGATATTGAACCGTGGCTGGGAACTGAGCATTACCGCCATCCCGGTAGATACCAAAGATTTTACCCTTCGACTGAATGCCTCCGCCAACACCATGTACAATAATGTAGAAAGCGCTGGCGGCGTGGCTCCTTTTAACATCAACGGTTTCAGTGCCCGTACTATTCAGACGGTTGTACAGGAAGGATATCCTATCGGTTTCCTGCGCGGCAACTACGGTGTATTCGGCCCCGACGGCGTATTACAGAGCACTACCGCACAGCAGAACCTGGGCACTACCATTCCGAATCTCTTCGGTAGCCTGGGGCTGAACCTGCGTTACAAACAATTTAATTTCTTCGTCAATGGCGACTATCAGAAAGGTGCTTATGCCAACTCTTTCGACCGTCAGTTCCGGTTTAACTATGGCGCCAGCAACGAGGGTATTCCACAGGGAGAAATCGATAAAAACAAGCGTACCAACTGGCTGAACTTCACGAACATGTTCACCGAAAAAACGGATTACCTGAAGATCAGGGTAATTGGTTGCAGCTACAGCTGGAAACCGGGCATGTTCAACAAAGTGATCAAAAATGCCACCGTAAGCTTCTCCGCCGTAAACCCACTGAATTTCGCCGCTTCCTCCTTTGATCCGGAAGCTACCATCAGCGGCAGTGCGCAGGGCCAGGGAGGCGCCACCACCGGCGGTATCTCCTATGCCACTTATTCCGCACCGCGGCAGTTCTTAGGCACTTTACGTTTAAACTTCTAAACCTGTCAATCATGAAAAAAAGATATATCACCGCTGTCCTCTTTGCAGGTATGCTCGCCATGGACAGCTGTTCCGTATTAAATCCGAATGTCACCGAGCCGGTATTCCTGGAGAATCCGAATGCCGCCGCCAGCTGGGTTACCGGCCTTCGCCGGCAGCTGGCGCTGACCATGAACCAGGTGGTGGTCTCCACCGAACTGGTGTCTGACAACTATTACAACAACCGCACCCTGAGCAGTAAAGTATTTGACATTCCCCAGATCGATTATTATGATCTGGATGTCAACAACCTCCAGATACAGGTACAGCGCCTGCGGGAAATGTCCGAATATGGCCTTAACAAGGTATTGCCCGCCGATCCTGCCGCTACCGCAGCAGATTCCGCTGAGGTGTATTTCAGCAGCGCTTATGCACATATGCTCAGCGGTGAATTGTTCGTCGGTCTTCCCGGCAGTGCCAGCGGACCAGTGCTTACATCCGCAGAACACCTGCAGAAAGCTGTCCGTCAACTGGACCAGGCCATTGCCCTGAGTAAAAATGCTGCAGAAACCGCCGCCTATACGCTGCTCAAAGCTCGCGCCTATTATGCACTCGGAGATGCCGCCAATGCCGCCAAATTTGCCGCAGCAGTTACTAACAATAATGGCACTTTGCTCCGCCAGGTAAAATATGACGGGGTGAACAACGTGCCCAACGACATGCAGACATACCTCTTCTCTTCTACCAATAATGAGTTTGCACCGTTGCCACGGCTCGATTTCCTCGATCCGAAGTACTTCCATACCGGTCTCGCTGCCAATGACCAGAAGCCCGTTACCATTGCGAAAGCAGAAGAAGGCTGGTTGATCCTTGCAGAAACACAGATCGCCGGTGGTAACCTTACCGAAGGCCACAACACGCTGAAACAGCTGTTGCAGCTGGTGGCCAACCGTCCGTCTGTGATGGTAGATGATAAAAAAGAAACACGTAATGGCGGCAATCGCACCGATTATCCGCTGAAAGCCGTAAAAGTAAAATTCGATGCCAACGACACCCTGCGCAGCAACTATGTGCTGGACAGACAGGCAGGTAACGTCAAAGTATATACGGTATCCGGCACGCTGGTTACTGATAACGATCTCGACGCTGCTGTCACAGAAGATCAGCTGTTATACATCCTCTACCGTCTTCGCCAGGAAATATTTATGGCAGAAGGCAGACGCATGACAGACCTGGGCATCAAATTCCCTGTTTCACAAACAGAACAGCTCAATAATCCGAACGTAAAACCGGAGCACCTGAAAGCACAGATCCCGGCCTTTATCCCGCTGAGCCGTGGCATGGATGATTTCACCTACGACAAAACCAATGGCGTGGTGACCATGAAATACGATATGAATGCCGTGCTGGTGAAGAACAAACATGCTAAAGAAATTTTCCCGTTCACTAATTAAAGGCTGTTGTCATGAAAAAATTATTCTTTTCCGTATATACATTACTGTTATTATCTGTTGGCGCCATGGCGCAACAGGCTAAATATGTGGTACTCATCAGCATCGACGGGTTCCGCCCTGATTTTTATCTCGACCGCTCCTGGCCCGCACCCAATATGCAACGCATCAAAGAGAAAGGCGTACATGCCACCGGGGTAAAAGGCATCTTCCCGACTATCACCTATCCATCCCATACTACCCTGATCACCGGTGTAAAACCGGCCAAACATGGCGTCTGCTACAACACCCCTTTCGAACCGGAAGGGGCCAGCGGCCGCTGGTATTCAGAGACCAGCCATATCAAAGCCGAAACACTGTGGGATGCCGTCGGCAAAGCAGGCTTAATATCTGCTTCGGTATCCTGGCCGGTATCAGTAGGCGCTCCGGTGACCTATAACATCCCGGAGACATTCTCCCTCAGCAACCCCGGCGACCGCAGAGCACCTACCAGCGAGCAGTCCACGCCCAAAGGCCTCTTTGAAGAGATACAGCACAATGCCACCGGTGAGTTACAGTCCACCGACCTGAATCTCCGCTACCTCGGCATGAACGAAACACTCAGCCGCATGGCCGCATACCTCATCCGCCGCTATAAGCCCAACCTGCTGACCGTACACCTGCCCTGCACCGATGAAGTACAGCACCGCGAAGGGCGGGAAGGTAATGCCGTAGCCACCGCTGTAGCTTCCGCCGACCACGGCATCGGTACCATCCTCGAAGCCATAGAAAAAGCCGGCATCAGCGACAGCACCGCTGTCATCATCACCGGTGACCATGGCTTCGTGGACATCCATACCTCCCTGGCGCCCAACGTATGGCTCGCCCAGAAAGGACTGGCAGGTACCAAAACAAATCCAGCCAGCTGGAAAGCCTTATTCCATAGCGGCGGCGGTTCCACCTTCCTGAAGCTGAAAGATAAAAACGATACCAAAACACTGCAGCAGGTGAAAACTATCCTCAACGAACTGCCGGAAGGCATCCGTAAACAGTTCCGCGTGATAGAACAACCCGCACTGTCGCAGACCGGCGCCGATCCCGACGCCGTGCTCGCACTCACCGCCGTTCAGGGTATCGCGTTCTCCGGTAACCGGGAAGGAGAAGCTGTGAAAAAAGCCAATGGTGGCGCACATGGATATTTCCCCGATTTCCGGGAAATACAGACAGGCTTCGTAGCCTACGGCGCAGGACTCGCAGAGAATATTACCGTTCCGGTAATGGAGCTGACAGACGTTGCGCCGTTAGTAGCTAAATTATTGGGGATATCATTGAAAGAAGCAGAAGGGATGGTATATCCCGGAGTGATGAAAAAGGGATAACCATTTTCAATAATGGTACAATAAAAAAGAGAGAGAGGGTAAAAAACCCCTCTCTCTTTTTTATTTCGAACAACTGATTAGGATTTCTACCAAAATGGTATACGCTTTATCTGTCAAAAAACATGTTATCGATTAGTTAATCATTTCTATCCCAACTTTTATCCATTAATAGGTAGACATTTACAAGTTGAAAAAAAAATTCTTCTAATTAAACTTTCCAATTAAACATCACGTATCTAGTATACCATTTAAAATATTGACAAGAATTTTAAATTATGAAAATACCAATCATTTTACTACCAAACCTGAAATCAACCGTTATCAAAGATGAAGATCCAATGCAAAAAACAGACAAAAGAGATGTTACAATCGAATGTAGATGATTGTAAGTAGCCCAGGTATCTTCTTTTTTCATTGTTTTATCCCGTTGTCTTAATACGTTGAAAAACTTGACTAACACATCCGAACAACATCCATTTGCTTTCCTTGAAAGTAAAGAGAGATACGAGGTATTTAAATCCCATTACGCCCAATATTCAGGGGCCATTTTTAAGGCAATATTAGTTATCGTAAAAGACACGCACTTGGCGGAGGAAACGCTACAGGATGTATTTGTAAAAGTTTGGAAGTCTATGGAGCAATATGATGCCAGGAAAGGCAGCCTATACACGTGGCTTCATCGGATCGCTCACAACACTGCGCTGGATGCAGTTCGTCGCAAAAACAATAAAAACAACAAGAAGAACGAGCTATTGAGTATTGAAAATGCATTAATAATACCGGTTGTCATGCCGGAGTTTAAAGACGAAATGGGATTACGAAAAGCAGTATCGTCCCTGAAAGAGAAACAGAGAATACCAATAGAATTATTCTTTTTCCAGGAGTATACTCTGGAAGCAATAGCCAAAGAATTAAACATTCCATTAGGGACCATAAAATCCAGGTACTACAGCGCACTGAGAAAATTGTATAAAATGATTAAAAAACAACGTTGAACCTCCAGTCATAATATCAAGTGGGGTTGTCGAAAGCTATATTTCTCTGGCTGGCCCCGCCTGCCTCATCCCAACGGCTACACGAAACTACTTGCAGAAAATATTCTTAGGGAAAACATCAGGGTTTAATGCATTATACGGTTTGGATTCGTCTACAAAATCCTTGTTACATCCCCACACGAATACACTTAAACCGAGGAATAAGGCGAGTTTTATAAGATTGTGTTTCATGAATAATCATTTTTGGCTTGATAAAATGAATCAGAATCCGATTTCAATTCCAAAGGAATGGATTCTTGTTCTCGGGTAGGCTTCAACCGATATAATCCCCTGAGCGAGCGCGCTTGAGTTAGCGCCGGCAAAACCAGCTTCGGGATCGGCATTCTTCACTTTTGATATCACAAACAGATTTTGTCCGCTGTAATAAATCCTGAACTGCCTTATTTTAAAGCGGTTCAATAAATGTTCCGGGAGACTATAACCGATTTGCAGATTCTGTAACCGCAGGAACGATCCTTTCTGTATATGATAATCCGAGATTCTCTGGTAGTTCCCGTTAGGATCATACCGGAAGGTCCCATTGTTCATATATCCGAATCTCGGCTGGTCTGTCAGGCCATTTCCATAGGTAAAGGAACTGTTGAACACCTGAGCGGTGGTATTATAGTCATTGAAGATGCTATAGAAGTAGCCATTCATCCCATTATAGACATCGTTGCCATATACGCCGTTGAAGAAACAGGCCAGGTCAAAATTCCGGTAAGACAGGCCAATATTAAAGCCATAAGTCATTTTAGGCAGCGGGCTACCGATGACGGTTTTGTCAAGGTCATTGATCGTATTATCACCATTCAGGTCTTCATACCAGATATCCCCGGGACCAGATGCTCCTGCTCCATTTGGATACCACCAGGCTGCACCGGAGCTTTTTGCTTTCGCATTCAGCTCATCCATCGTCTTCTGATCTGGTATCAGCCCTTTTGTTTTAAATCCATAAAATTGTGAAACAGGCCAGTTCAGTTGTGTACGGGTAACCGTTCCCCTGTATTCTCCGGCAGAACCGGCATCTATGGGCACGCTTTCCTCTCCAAATGATAATATTTTATTGCGATTGAACGCGGCATTAAATCCAAGTTCCACCCCCAGTTTTCCAAAATTATCTTTGGAGTTGACTGTTACCTCGAAACCTTTATTCCTCATCTTGCCCAAATTCATATCCAGCACATAGGTATCTGAAGAAATGTGGCCGTTGGCCATTCCTGAACTGGGCGGCAGGTTGCGCTGATACAACATATCTTTAGTGTCCCGGATGTAATAGTCCAGTGTCAGGTTCAATTTGTTTTTAAACAGTCCAACATCTGCGCCGATATTAGCGGTAGTGACAGTTTCCCAACGGATAACCTCATTCGCCAGGCGCCCTATGCCCCAGCCGTTTACAGCAGCCGTTCCGGGTAATTCATTGAACTGTGTTTTATCATAGTTAGCAAGCGATTGAATGTAGACATAGTTGCCCACGCCATCGTTACCCAGGCTTCCGTAAGAAACTCTCAGTTTGAGATCAGATAATTGACTGAACCTGTTTTTCAGGAAACTTTCTTCTGAGATCCTCCAGCCAGCTGCCGCAGAAGGGAAATTTCCTTTCCTGTATTTCGGGGCAAACCGGTCACTTCTGTCCTGACGGAGATTGGCCTCGAAAAGATATTTATCTCTGTAGGTATAACTTACTCTTCCGAAATAGCTGAGCATACGGGAGATACTATAGTCCATATCTGATGAACGCCCGCTTGTGTTGGCAGGTACATTACTCAATGCAGAGGACTCAGAGAATCCAACCGGGAAGGCATCGGGAATGAGTGGCATAGTATAGCCCGAATTGATCGCATAGATGGAGCCGGAAAGATTATCAATGGAAGATCTTCTTCCTTCCATCCCTGCCAAAGCTTTAAACTCGTGGTCACCGATCTTCTTGTCGTATGAAGCGACAATGTTTCCCACATAAGCCATCGACAGACTGCTTTGTTTCCTGAGATTATCCTTCTGTTGGTTGATCTGCCCGGATACATACCATTTAGGCTCAAATTGACGGGCCATGGTGGTTACAAAGTTTCCGCCACCGGTGGCACGTACATGCAACCCGTTTATAGGCTCTACATCTATATACAGACTTCCCTCTACCTCCGGAGCATTGTATCTCCTGTCGATTGTATTAACAGCAGCGGCCCAGTTTCCCCCGTCGTAGTTCCCGGATGCAGGCAGGCCGCCCCAGGAGCCATCGTCATTTTTAATCCGCATCAGCGGTGATGATCTGAACGGCAGTGCATAAGCGCCAACCTGGTTACCGGTTATCGCCGGCGGATTCTCTGAATAGGAATACAAGCTTAATCGTTCTCCCACTTTTACGCGCTTTCCCAGATCATAGTCACTATTTACACGCAGGCTGTATCGTTCCGACCAGGAATTGATCATAATGCCGTCAGCCCGCCTGTATCCGGCGGAGACATAATAGTTTTGTTTAGCGCTGCCACCGCTGATGGAAACGTTATAGTTTTGCTCCTTTCCTGTGCGGTATAGGTAGTCGACCCAGTCTGTATTGACCGATTCATCCCAGTTGGGGGCACCTGGCTTGATGGCAGCCCAGGCACGCTTATAATCGGGCGTTCCCAATAATTTAGGTAAAAAGGTACCCTGGCTGAACCCTTGGTTCATCGAGATATCCACATTCATCTTTTCTTTCCGGGAACCTTTTTTGGTGGTCACAAGGATAACCCCACCAGCTGCTCTTGCGCCATAGATAGCGGCTGAAGAAGCGTCCCGGAGCACCTGTATGCTTTCAATATCCCGGGGATTCAGATTAAAGCCGGTGTTACCAATAGCCGGCACACCATCCACCACGTATAATGGTGACATGCCACGGATATTTCCTACTCCCCTGATCACTATTGTGCCGGAAGATCGGGGGTCACCGCTTCCGTTGGTCACCTGCACACCAGCGGCGCGCCCCTGTAACAGGCTGGCCACGCCGGTAACCGCCATTTTGGAGACATCCTTCGTGTTGACAGAGGATACTGCGCCTATCAGGTTGGCTTTCTTCTGTGCGCTGTAACCGATCACCACGATGTCCTGCAGTTGCCTGGAGGTGCTAGTCAATACCACCCTCACCGAGGTCTGCTGCCTCCCCACAGCCACCTTGTAGTCTGTAAATCCTGTACTCCGGATGATCAGACCTGATGGGTCCCTGGTTATCCTGATAGTAAACTGTCCATTGACATCAGTGGCTGTTCCGTTGGAGGTCCCGTCTTCCATCACAGTGGCGCCAGGCACCGGCTCATTTTGTTCTGAAACGACAACTCCCTTTACTACTACGGGAGGTTCCTGTGCGCTTGCAGAAAATGTTAACAGGAGTAATACAAGGCTAAAGAGCTTGTACATCTTCATTCGTGGAAAAATAATTCCATAGGGATTTGATCGCTGTTCACCACAGCAGGCAGTTAGTTTTTTCATATACGTAGAAATTGAGGCTGACTTAAACTCAATCGTTTCCACGCAAAATAGAATGGTGAGTGGGGAGGGTCAAATTAAACGGGCTCAAAAGGCAGAACAAAGTACAGACAAAGTGAGATCAAAGTTTTATCTCACTCAAAATCAATTAATTAAAACTCTTGATCCAACAGTCAAAATAGGGGTATTTTCTACCCCCTCTTATATCATCAACAAAATATAGGAAGCAATAAAACACACCCATGCAACCGTAATTATCACAAACACCGGCTTAAACCAATACTTTCGGGCTACCCAAACATAAAACCCCATGGTAAGCAGCGTTAATAGAAGCAAAAACTGGCTGGACATCAAAAGGGAAAAATTGTGCAGCGCCAGATAAAAATTGATGATCCCAATAAAAGCGGCGCCACTACCATGCGTGGCGTTAAACCCTATCCATGACTTCCACATCGTCAATTGTTCTGTCATCTGCAACGGGGAACTTTTCATGTCTTCTATCAGCTTTTCGTTGCGGGGAAACAATTTATTGGTACCCAGCGTAGCGCGGATATGAGAAAGGCCCGCCAGACCTATAATGACCGAACCAGTCTCCCAGAGATATTGGGCTATCATATATTATCATTTTTTCTGCCGCAAAATTAGCGGACAAATAGTCCTGGGTGGATGAACCTGGGTTAAGAAATACGTTTGAAATGAGCATCTGAACAAGAAAAGATCATTCAGGACCAAATTAAAACTAAACGGCTTGAGTCCAATATAATATCGAACTCAAGCCGCTTAATCAAAAAAGCCGTCCAAACTTTGGAATGCACTACACATTCTATTTTTAGGACATCCTCTTTTTATGTGTTTTAAGACTACACATGCTTATTCCAATACATTCTTCCATTTGGCAGTACGGCCCGTAAACCATACAGGAAGATCCGGATTATTAGAAGCGCTAATAATGGACCAACCCTCTGGATCGGAAGCCTGAACGCTACTTGGATAAGTCATTCTTTCTTTCCACTTGTATACGTCATACATGGAAGCCGGATTTGTACCCAGGTATCTGATTAATCTGCGGGCAGCAGTATATGGCACTTCAAAGTTAATCATGTTGTAATGCAGCTGAAGCTGATTAAAAATTGCCTGAACTTGTTGAGTGGATGACATAGCATCAAATTTCTGCGCTGCATTCTCCGCATAAACACTTGCATTATATTCCATTGCAGGCTTGGCATTGATTCTCGAATCATCCATAGTTGTTGGCATGGCCGGCAAAGTTGTCTTGGAATATTGATTTGAGTTATTCAGTTCATACCAATACTTGCAGGATAAGATAATCGCATTCTTGTAGTGATCGCGGGCAGCACCATTCAGCTGACCGAAACCTCTTACTGCCGCTTCTGCCAGTGAAAGCTCTGTTTCAACCGCATGGATGGTTGGATATTTTAGTGCAAAGTTGAATTGCGGGCGAACATTGTACTCTGCAACCAGGTTGTTTGCTGTACCTATGTTCCCATCATGGTCATCGCCATTGGCAACGGCGCTGCGAAGTGCATTTAACAGGAATGACTCTCGTTTGCTCAGATCTGCTTTTGACGCTGCATCCAATTGGATTGACTTATTTACGCCATAATAAAAGGTTGTTTTTGAAATATCAGTCAAAATAGGATCGTTGATGTAGTAGCCACGCAAAACCTGATTTAAATAACTATTTGGATCAGTATTGCCATCCCATTTTGTATCAACTCCCAGGTATCTGCCACTCCAGTCCGGAGCGAAGATATAAGCAACACGTGGGTCAACAGTACCATTCGATAAACCTGTTGCGGAATTATCACCGCTAAAATAGGATAACGTTTGTCCGTTTATCACTTTACTGCCTATAGTTGGCTGACAATACATCACGTCCTGCAGGAATTTCTTTCCGCCACGGCAATCCTCCCCTCTTTCCCTGAAAGCACGTGTAATACCTAATTCATTACAAATACGATTCAGTGCAATAACAGCTATGTCGGCTACACCAGCCACGTCGTTATAGTCGCTCATTAAAGGCTTGCCTTGCAACTCTGTCAGCACCTGCCGGGTAAGCGTAGGAGTAACTTCGCTTACATTCATCGCACAACGTAATCTTAATGAATTAACATACTTACGCCATTTCAGGATACTTCCGCCAAAAAGGATGTCTTGTTGGTTGAATGCTGCCTGTTGAGTAGGAGTCAGCGTCATCGTTGACAATGCATTGTCGGCAGCTTTGAAATCGCTGATTATTTTCGGATAGATATCTGATTGGCCCAGGTATTTTGCTTTAACACCATCAAGTCCGCCTGCCGATCCTGTTTCTATGTACGGGACCTTATCGTACATGTCGGTTGCTCTCTGGTAAGCATACCCTTTTAAAACATGCATTAAGGTGATGTACAGGCTATCTAAATTGGTCCGTTTAGCTTGCGGTGTGTTATTGTATTCACGTTGTGCCCAGAGTATGGGCGTAATCCATTGTGTATTAACAAAGTTAAAAATAGATTCGTTAAAACCGCCGGTGCCCCAGTCATGCTCAACATCTTTGAGCGCGTAAGGCCCCCCTTCCGTAGTCGTGTTATAAACCTGGATGGCATTTGCCATAACCCGCTGTCCACTTCTCACCTGGTGGTAAACGGAACCATAATCACCGCTCAGGAAGAACCCCTGGGTTAACTGAGATGTGAAAAATCCGGAGATAACGCTTACCCCTGACTTATCAGCCATGTCTTTTGAATATCCATCAGGATTCTGGTATAAATCTTCCAGCTTCTTCTTACATGCTACAGAAGATAGTAACAACGTAAGTACGAAAAATGATTTTAATTTGATGTATTTCATCTTAGTTGTTTTTAGAATTTAGTTTTGATAGAAATACCTATTGAACGCTGAGCGGGCAATGCAGTTGTTCCATAGGAACCTACTCCCCAGCCTGTCCCGTTAGTTGATTCAGGTATTGAATTCGGAGCAGCTTTGTAGAGGTAACCCACATTGTTTGCAAAAACCGATACAACCAGGTTGCTCATACGTACCTTGTGAGCAATCCTCGGGCTCAAAGTGTAGTCGATAGCTACGTTACGCAGTGCTACGTAATCACTTTTAAAGATCCTGTCTTCAGGGAAGAAGCCATTAGAAAAATAAGAATCGTAGTAATAGTTATCAGCCGACACCACTTTTGTGTTTGGCTTACCATCAGTACCAACACCATCCAATATCACACCATCATGGAAGGTTGGACCGCCATTAGGATTTGTACCCGCAACTTTTTTAGAACTCGCATCTAAATAGTAAGCTGCACCGCCGTGTGCCTCATCTCTATATTTCAATGTTTCGTTTAACGCGCCGGCAGCCATCATATAAGTTTCTGAGCCGGACAAGAAAGTAGCGCCAAACTGGTAATCTATATTTGCAATAAGGCGTATATTTTTGTAGGCAAAAGAAGTGAAAAATCCTCCTGTTACATCAGGAATTGTTTTGCCGATCAATTTCGCTGTGCTGGTATAGTCATAGGCTGATCCGGCAGCATTCACAACTCTCTTTCCATTGCTTGGATCGTTTGCATCATTAGGATTGTTATAAGTGTAGGTTGACTTAGTCAGGTAAATCTGACCATATTCCTGGCCCACGTTAGCCACCGTATTTACTGCACCGAAAGAATTCCACAAGGTAAGAGACTGCAGTTTACCATCCAGTTTTTCAACAACAGTTTTACCGCGTGCAAACGTCAGGTTTACATCCCATTCAAAATTCTTCGATACTACTGGTTTTGTTTTAATAGCCAGCTCCCATCCAGTGCTCATCACGTCACCGGCGTTCATACGAACATTTTTAACGCCCATGCCCGGAGGTGCAGCTACCGCCATGATCTGGTCGTAGATATGGGATCTATAATAAGAAAAGTCTACACCAATTCTTTTGTTTGGGAGCAGGTAAGTTTCAAAGCCTAATTCGAATTCACGTTTACGCTCAGGTTTTAAGTTTGGCTTACCATTGGCATCCATTGGAGGAAGATCAGACGGAGGCGTCAACACATAACCACCGCCGGTTTGAGAGGTAGTATAGTTCACGTTACTGAAATAGCGTGGGCCCGGACGACCTACTGTCGCAAATGACCCCCTTACTTTGGCATATTCAAATACTGCCGGCAATTTAAAGCTTTCGCTTAAGATCCATGCTGCACTTATACCAGGATAGAAATAATGATTATACCCCGGAGGTAAAATAGATGACCAGTCTTGTCTTCCCTGAGCTTCGATATACACCTGGTTTCTCCATGCCAACTGTGCTGACCCGATTAAACTGTATAACAGGTCCTGTCCGTTTGTAAACTGGTACTGAGGCTGTATTCCTAATGGTAAGTTATTAAATGAGAAATAGTTAGGAATAACAAGCTGTCCATAACCATTCACAGATGCACCTTTTCCTTCTGTGTAATTCTTTCTGATTACCCCACCCACAAAACCAGATAAATCAAAATCAGAATTTATTTTGGTATCAAAGTTCAACATGCCCTGCCCGTAGGTAGTCTTGTAGGTATTTGTTACATCGCTGTACATGAAACCACTATTAGGCCCTATTAACTGGGGGTCCAATAATTTACCTTTATACTCATTCCTCTCCGTACTGTAATCCAGACCGCCCATTAATGTGGCACTAAATATATTGGTGAGTTTTATATCAGCAGATAAAGACTGGATATTATGCAATCTTGTGAAAATAGACTGATTCTCGAGCTGGTCCCAGAGAAAACCTACTACTCCCTTCCGGCCATTGGAGATTAAGTTCCTCAGGCTTGGGTTGGCAAAGTAATTATATCCATCAGGTGTCAGCAAATGTGATTTTAACAAGCCCACATTGATATCGGCACTAAATGCTCCAATCTCAGACTGCTGACCTTCTCCGTTCATAGTATTCAGGTTGGCAGCATTCAGGTTTTTGGAAATAAAAAAGTTGCCGGTATATTTAAGGGTGATGTTATTGTTTAACTTGTAAGACGAGTTAAGGCTAAACGTATTTTTGTCAAACCTTGACCCTGGCCTGATGGGGGTCATATTTGAATTAGTGTATGAAAAACGGATCTGTCCCTGATCATTACCGCCACTTAAAGCCACATTGGTAGTGTTTTGATGTCCGGTTTGATAAAGATCATTATAGATGTTCTTGGTTTGTGCCACCCATGGTCTTTCTACACCATCCCACCACAACAGCTTCACGCTTGGGTCGAATTTTGGTCCAAATGCAGCTGCACCAAAACCATCACCCAATGTAGTAGCCAGCGCTCTCTTTCCATTCGCATCAAGATAATATCCCTGAGCGTCATTCCTGGAGTTGCTGGGGCTGGAACCTGTTCCATATTCATTTTGTAATTTAGGCAGGAACGCTGCGCGGTCCCATGAAGTGGTAAAAGATGCTGACACTCCCAGTCCTTTGCCTTTAGCACCGCTTTTGGTGGTAATCAACAGCACACCGTTGGCACCTTCGCTACCGTACAGCACAGATGCTTTAGCCCCTTTCAAAATTTCCATAGAGGCAATGTCATCAGGATTGATATCGTTGATACCTGTTCCGTTATCACGATCAGTAGCGCCGTAACCCATTTGCGTATTCTGGTCGTGAATGGGAACACCATCTACCACGATCAGCGGACGTGTGGTGGAATTTTGGTCGAAAGACACCGCATTACGAATATTGATTTTCATCCCGGCAGTAGGACCAGCTGCTGTAGCTCCCACCTGCACGCCAGGTGCAGCCCCATAAAGTGCCTGTAAAGGATTGGAGGGTGTACCGCTGGCCATAATCCGCTCGTTATCAATTTTAGACACCGCATAGCCCAATGCTTTAGCTTGTTTTTTGATACCCAAGGCCGTAACAACTACCTCTTCCGTAGTTCGAACATTAGGGACCAGTGTTATCTGCATAGAAGATGTGGCAGGCAATTCCTGGGTTACAAACCCCACATAAGAAACAACCAGTCTTGCATCTGGTTTTACATTGATGGTAAAGCTACCTCCCTTACCGGTCGGCACCCAATTGGAGGTGCCTTTTTCACTCACGGTGGCTCCTTCAAGAACGTTGCCGGTTGCGTCCTTGATCGTACCTGAAACCGTCATTTTCCCTTGCCCGTAGGCAAACATGCTTCCTATGCAAAAAAGCATAAAAAGCAAAAGACATCTTTTGGTTGACTGCATTTTCTTTAATTTTTACAATTGAATAGAACTGATTTTGGTATAGTATTTCGAATTGGAATCCTTTATGTCGTAGGCCGTTTACATCTACGACCATTCTTCCACACCCGTTTCAATCACTGCTACTGATAATAGCTGGATTTACATGGATGTCATTTTGTTTATTCTGTGCTCATTCTTTTGGTTTCGTACTTTTTTGAAAAAGCAGTAGCTATTGCGCTATTTCAATAACACAAAAAACAAAGTTCAGCTGTCTTGATTTATTAAAACGGAATAAAGGCGTCCTGCTTGAAAGACATCACTTGTTGTTCGCCAACGCCACTTGACGATAGAAACATTTTAACGTGCATATACCTACGAATAATAAATTGATTGATAAAAAAAGTCTGATTGTTAGTGAAATTCTGGTTGATTACTTAAAGACAATCCAATCTTTCCAATTCCTGCTGATCTTGATTGAGTTTATAGTTTAGGAAGTAAATTGTTGTAGGTTGCTTTTCGCTGGACGAAATATGTTAAACTGCTTTTAGTAAAACGTTTTAGCTATCGATTTAAAAAAAAAGTGAATCACCTTTTCTTTTGCTCCTAATGCTCTTTTTCTTCTTTCTCAAACCTATATAAAGTTTTTTACGTAGCGTAATTTTCAAGCATTTTTTTTAGAAAGAGGTCAATATAGAATTAATTTTTATCAAAATAGAACCATTAATATGGTCTGTGTACCTGGCACTACGGGAGGCGTCAAAAAAAACGGACCATGCCCATTAGAAACTGGGCATGATCCTGAATCAGTTTTCAACTATTTTGATAAACTGGCAAGAATCTAATTATCAATTTGACTCCACGAGTGTTCCGGAAAATATGTTATTTCTTCCTGGTGCTCCTATTCAAAGCACTAATATGGTCTCTGAATCTGATGATTTGTTCCAGCTGCTGTCTCTTCAGCTTATTTTGTTCTGATGCATGTGCGTTTTCGTATGCCTTCATGTAGCATATGTAACACAGAACAAAACATTATTTTTCAAGGCAGACAAGCATCCCGGCCGTCTTACGCTCGATTTCATAACCATGACTACGCAGTCTTTCACCAACTGTATCTACCAATGTTTTACACTGACAGTTCAGTAATGGTGCAGCATGGGGCTATGTGGTGCTGTATGGTGCTGTATGGTGCATTATCTCACCTTTTAAATTTACGAAAACATTTCAATGCTTCGAGGTACAAATAAGGTACAAAAATGCCCCAAAACAACGCGAAACAACCCCAACAAAGCAAAGCCACCAGACATAGAAAAAGCCCCATTGACGGGGCTTTCCTCCTATTTCGCTATGAATGTTTTGTGTTGTTTATGCCACCTTACTTCCCGATACAAAACTTACTAAAAATATAATCCAACCTATCTTCATTCGTCACTTCACCGGTGATCTCACCAAGATAATGAAGGCTGCGCCGTATATCCAGTGCCAGTAAATCTCCTGGCAAACCGTTGTCCATCCCGTTTTTTACGTCGAGCAGTGACTGCTGCACTTCCTGCAATGCTGCATAGTGACGGGCATTGGTGATGATGGTATCTTCTGTATTGATATCGCCGGCCATGACTTTCTGTACCAGTCTATCTTTCAGGTCCTGGATATGTTCATGATTTTTGGCGGAGATAAAAAGTATGGGTAATCCGTCGAATTTGGTGCGGGTAGCGGCTTCTCCGGTGACATCGGTTTTATTGCCGACAAGGAGGAAATTGATGTTGTCTGCTTCAAACGACTGAACCTGTTGCCGGATGTCTTCGGCGGACAGTTCATTGACATCGAAGAGGTAGACTACCACACCGGCTTCGCGTATTTTCTCCATGGTTTTCTGTACACCGATGGTTTCGATGGTATCGGCGCTGTCGCGGATACCGGCGGTATCGATGAGGCGGAAGAGGATACCATCGATATTGAGGACTTCCTCAATAGTATCACGGGTAGTGCCGGCGATATCGCTGACGATGGCCCTGTTTTCATTGAGGAGGGTATTGAGCAGGGTGGATTTGCCGGCGTTAGGCTTTCCTACGATAGCAGTATTGACGCCATTTTTAATGACGTTGCCCATACGGAAGGAGTCTATGAGGTGCCGGATAGTGGTGGTAGCGTTGGTCACCAATTCATACAGGCGGGTCCTGTCGGCGAACTCTACATCTTCCTGGCTGAAATCCAGCTCCAGTTCTATGAGGGCGGAGAAGGTGATGAGTTGTTCGCGGAGGGTGTGCAGTTCTTTAGAGAAGCCGCCGCGCATCTGTTGCATGGCTGTCTGATGGGAGGCGGCGGAGTTGCTGGCGATCAGATCGGCTACAGACTCGGCCTGTGTCAGGTCCAGTTTTCCGTTGAGGAAGGCGCGTTGGGTGAACTCACCGGGTTTGGCGAGGCGGGCGCCTGCTGCGATGGTGGCTTCTATGATTTGTTGCTGTATGTAGGGGGAACCGTGACAGGAGATCTCGATGACATCTTCGCCGGTATAGGAACGGGGCCCTTTATAGAGGCTTACCACCACTTCGTCGATCACGTGACCGTTGTGTACGAGGCTGCCGAAATGGAGGGTGTGACTGGCCTGCTGTAGCAGGTCTTTACCGGGAAAGAGGGTGTTGCAGATGGGAAATGCCTGGCTGCCGCTAAGCCTGATCACGGCGATAGCGCCAAGTCCTGGTGCGGTGGCGACTGCAACAATGGTGTCATCAAATCCTGTTAGTTTTCCCAGCATACCGGTACGAATTTTTTTTACGAAAGGCAAAGGTACTAAAAATCAAAAGCCCCGTTTCAATGAGCTTGAAACGGGGCTTTTGTGTAATATCTCGGGCAGTACTACTCTTGCAGTGTAAAGCGGATCGGGAGGTTGAACTGTACAGAAACCTGGCGGCCGTTTTGCTTACCAGCTTTCCATTTAGGCATGGTTCTTACCACGCGAACAGCTTCTTCTTCCAGACCGCCACCTTTTGCAGCGCCTACTGTTTTCACATCTTTGATGTTACCTTCTGAGTCAACTACGAACTGTACGAATACAGTACCGGAGATACCGTTTTCCTGCGCAACGCGTGGGTAACGGATGTTTTTGCTCAGGTATTTGGCCAGCGCTTCCTCACCACCAGGGAAGGTAGGAGGCTGCTCTACGAAAGTGAAGATCTCTTCTTTTGCAGGAGCAGGAGGCGCTTCTACCACACCAGTACCTTTACTGTCTTCCAGCAGGCCCGCATCGATACCGTTCGGGTCACCTTCCACAGTTTTAGTGCTGATGGATTTTTCTTTAATATCTGCCTGTTTTGGCGGTTCTTCGTCCGGTGGTACTTCGTTATCTTTCTTGATTACCGGAGGAGTGAACTGCACTGAAGGTTTAACCGGCGGTGGTGGTGCCGGCGGAGGAGGAGGCGGTGGCGGTGTTTTCGGATCATCCGGAAGTTTCACGTCCTCCATCTTGATCTCCTGGATCACCGGCTTCTTGTTGTTTTCACCTTCAGAAGCTTTTACATAGTTGGTGATGATATAAGCCAGGAAGAACACGACGAACAAAGACACGGTACCCAGAATGGCATTCCGCACCCGCTTGTTATACTGTCTCCTCAGATCATAAGCCCCATACTCCTTGTTCCTGCCTTCAAACAGGATATCAAGAAAATCGGACTTTAAGACTTTAGCTGAATCCATTGTTAATTGTAATTTTTATATGGATGCAAAAATTTGATTAATTCCACAAAAGCTATTTAACACCGTTAGCAGCTTCTGTCTGCTTGATCCATGTTTTATCCTGGTCGCTGATGTCAACGGTTGCATAACGTTGTATGCGGTTGATCGCCATTTCGTCCAGAATGTCCACGAAGTTGGCGTAGGTGGCGTCGTCATCAGCTTTGATAATGACTACCACATCTTCCGGTTCTCCTTTTGCATTCCTGAATTTGGACACTTCATCCCTTTTCTTGATGATCTCATCGCGGATACCACCTTTGTTGGCAAAGGAAGTCGCTTTGAAGAAATCAGGATTTGCAGATGCATTCGGGTCCTGTGCCAAACCTTCGTAATAGTATACTCTGTTATCTTTTCCCAACAGGATGGTCAACGCAGTACTTTCTTTTACTTTGTTCTGCTCCTTCTCATCCTTGGTATCTTTTGGCATGATCAAGTCCATGGTTTTGGGCTTGCTCATAGTCGTGGTAAGCATGAAGAAGGTAATCAGAAGAAAACCCAGGTCCACCATCGGAGTCATGTCTACGCGGGTAGATTGTTTCTTCGATTTCGTTCCACCGTGTTTCTTCCCACCACCACTACTGCTGGTATCCATTTCTGCCATAGTAGCTCTTTTTTTCGTTTTTAAATCAGCAGCCTTCCAGGTCAGGAAGTCATTGCTGCCGTTTACTACTCTTTTTTCTTACCACCAGCCTGCTCTTCCTGCCATGCGGCGGTACCTTGAGGGGCTGCTTTCAGATTTGTTACCAGGTTGAGCTTCTGGATGTGTTGCTTTTTGAACGTTTCCAGAATTTCCTTGATCTTAGGATAAGGAGTGGCGTTGTCTGCTTTGATACAGTACTTCACTTTGTTGATGCTACCTTCCTGTGCAGCCATGCCATACTCAATCCAGGTCTTTAATTCATTGTTAGCGGAATCAGTAGGGATTCCTTTATCCAGACCCTGTTTCTTACGCTCGTCTTCAGAAAGAGACAGGTAATTTTTCAGGTCCTTGATCGGCGTACCAACGCTTGCTCCTGTGATAAAGCTTTTCTTTTCTTTATCACTCAGACCAAGCTTGAACTGTGAGTCCAGGTCATCGATCATTTTTTTTCTTTTGGGCTGGCCGTCCATGCTGAAAAACACCCTGCCGTCCTTATCTACTGTGAACAATAACACATCAGAATCAGGTAAAAGAGTAGTGTTGATAGAAGACGGGGTAACTACCGTTACCGGCTCGTCCGGTTTGAACTTCGTCGCCAGCATAAAGAAAGTTAAGAGCAGAAAAGCCACATCACACATTGCTGTCATGTCAATAGCCGTGCTTTTCCTGGGCATTTTAACTTTAGGCATCTTTACTTTTTTTATGGTTTACTTTAAATAGATTCAAAACCGCTTAAATTCCACAAAAAATTATTTGTGGTTGGCAGCAAAGCTCTGAGTTAAAGTAAAGCCGGACTCGTCAATAGCATAAGTGATGCCATCGATGTTGGTAGTAAAGTAGTTATACATGATGATCGCGATAGCGGAAGTACCGATACCCAGAGCGGTGTTGATCAACGCCTCGGAGATACCTAACGCCAGCTGTGCAGAGTCTGGTGCACCACCGGAAGACATCGCAGAGAACGCTTTAATCATACCCAATACTGTACCGAACAGACCCAGCAGGGTTGCTACGGAAGCAATGGTAGACAGGAACACCAGGTTCTTTTCCATCATTGGCAGTTCCAGCGCAGTAGTTTCTTCAACTTCGTTTTTGATGGTCAGGATTTTCTGATCTGTGTCCAGCTCAGAATTGCTCATCATCTCTTTGTACTTTTTCAGACCAGCTTTCAGTACGTTACCAACAGAACCTTTCTGTTTGTCGCACTCAGCTAAAGCTGCGTCAACATTTTTGTTAGCCAGGTGATATTGTACTTTACGTACCAGCTCAGAACCGCTGAACTTACCTTTAGCTTTAGACAGATACAGGAAACGCTCGATTACGAAAGTCAGACAAACGAGCAATACAGAAATCAATACCGGTACTACCAATCCACCTTTGTAAACAGTACCAAACCACTTGCCAATACCAGAATCAATTGGGTGACCATCTGGATTATTACCTTGGAAGTTGGCTGGATTACCTAATACAAAGAAGAAAAACAGAAATCCTATCACTAAACAGATAGGCACAGCCAACGCCGCGAACAGGTTGGACGACTTTTTAGGTTGATGAGAAGAAGCCTTAGCTGTAGCTGCAGTCACAGTTGTTTTAGTCTCAGCCATGTTGATTGAAATTTTAGTGTTAAAAATTAAACTATTGTTTGTTAGAAGTTACGATTTACAAATTCTCATTGTGGAATGCTTCCCAGCACTCAATTTACTCTTTAATTTACTCTTTAATGAGCGATTCGCAAAGTTATAAGGTTGGCCCAAAAAAACAAGTGCAGCCCAAAAAAACCCACAAAAATTAACCTTACACCACAAAAGCCCTACCACAGGGCTTTTCAACCACTTGTTTTTTGTTTTGAGCGAACACTTACGTCAGCAAATAACCAATAATATGCAGTCCTCTTAATTTGTTACTGTCCCAAAAATTTGAAAGCGTTTAATTTTTTTCAAAGTTGGACGCACAATTTAAGAAAAAATTCAAATGTTCCAACAGAAATCTTACAAATCTGAGAACTTATTTATTCCCGCGCCAGTCAACGCTTTGAGGCTCCGCTAATTGGTTTTAGCTTACCCGCCTGCACACTTTTTTATACATCCCCTCTTCAAACCCAACACTGTAGCGGCGTATCTTCTGCCCACTCCGTTAAATGCTATATAAAAATATTATATGCTATAACAATAAATGATTACATAAAAAGGTTGGTATGACAACTACTGTTCAAACTTCCGTCACTGCCTTTAACCCGCCTTTTTTCCATTCCTACGCCCTTTCCCACGCTTATGGATTTTCCTCATAAGTTAATACTTTATGTACGTAATTGCAATCCCATTTAAAAAAAAACGAACGTTACACAAAAACCAATCGATCAAATGTACAAACCACGCCACTTGAAACTGATGCTCGCAGCGGCCGGTATCGCCTGCCTCAGCACATCCGTTTCTACCCCCGCTGCTGCACAGCGGAAAAAGAAAAACGCCACACCGCCAGCTACTACAGCCCCGGCTAAAGACACGACCGCTAAACCTCCCATGATCAAACCGGGCCCTAAACCTGCTGTCAAACCCTTCGCGGAAGTTATCAACGATAAAGCCACTGCAGATTCCGGACTGTTCAATGTATACAAACAGGATGACCGCTACTTCTTTGAAATAGCTGACTCCCTCCTCGGTAGAGATGTCCTCGTTGTCAACAGGATCTCTAAATCCGCCGCCGGACTGCGCGCACAAATGATGGGCTTCTCCGGAGACATCATCGGCGAAAACGTGATCCGCTTCGAAAAAGGACCCAACAACCGCATCTTCCTTAAAAATATCTCCTACTCGGAAGTATCGAAAGACTCTACACAGCCCATGTTCACCGCTGTGATGAACTCCAACCTCCAGCCTATTGTAGCTGCCTTCGATATCAAAGCATTCTCTAAATCAGGCAACGGTAGCGTAATCGATCTCACCGAATATATCGCCGGTGATAACGACGTGCTCTTCTTCGATGGCACCATAAAAAGTATGCTGAAACTCGGTGGCGCTCAACCGGATAAATCCTACATCTCCGATGTAAGGTCCTATCCCATGAACACCGAAATCAAAACCGTTAAAACATATTCCCGCATGGGAGGCCCCTCTATGCCAGGCGCCCCGCCAGCACCAGGAGGCTTCGCTACCGTTGAGCTCAACAGCTCCATGGTACTGCTCCCCGCTGTTCCCATGAAACCACGCTACTTCGATCCGCGTGTAGGCTTTTTCACTACCGGTGTCACCGACTTCGACGCTGACCCACAAGGTGTAAAAAGACTCCAGATGATCACCCGCTGGCGCCTCGAACCCAAACCGGAAGACATGGAGAAATATAAGCGCGGTGAACTCGTGGAACCACAGAAACCTATCGTGTTCTATATTGATCCGGCGACTCCTGCTAAATGGCGCAAATATCTTATCATGGGTGTCAATGACTGGCAGTCTGCCTTCGAAGAAGCGGGCTTTAAAAATGCCATCATCGCTAAAATGGCCCCCACCAAAGCGGAAGACTCTACCTGGTCCATCGAAGACGCCCGCTTCTCCGCTATCGTGTACAAACCATCTGATGTGCCCAACGCCAGCGGCCCTCACGTACACGATCCCCGCTCCGGCGAAATCCTGGAAAGCCATATCAACTGGTACCACAACGTAATGCGACTGCTGCGTAACTGGTACTTTGTACAGGCCTCCCCTAACGACGCCCGTGCCCGCAACATGCAATTCAGCGATGAACTCATGGGCGATCTCATCCGCTTCGTTTCTTCCCATGAAGTAGGACATACCCTCGGCCTCCGTCATAACTTCGGCTCCAGCTCTACTTATCCAGTGGAAAAACTGCGCGATAAAGAATGGGTGAAAAAGAATGGTCACGCTGCTTCTATCATGGACTACGCCCGCTTCAACTACGTGGCGCAACCAGGTGATGGCATCTCCGGAGCCGATCTCTACCCACGTATCAACTTCTATGATAAATGGGCTATCCAATGGGGATATCAGCTGCTGTCCGATGCTAAAACACCGGAAGCAGAAACACCTATCCTCAATAAAATGACAGTGGAAAAACTGAAGGATAAAAAATATTGGTTCGGTACGGAGTCCAATCCTAACGATCCCCGCTCCCAGAACGAAGACCTCGGCGACAATGCCATGAAGGCCAGCACTTACGGTATCAAAAACCTGCAGCGCATCATGCCTAACCTCCTCGCCTGGACACGTGTAAACAACGAAGGATACACCAACCTCTCTGAACTGTATAAAGAAATCGTATCTCAGTTTGGCCGCTATATGGGCCATGTTACCAAAAATGTGGGCGGTATCTACGAAACACCTAAAACCGTAGAACAGGAAGGCGCTGTATACGAATACGTTCCAAAAGCCACGCAGAAAGAAGCTATCCAGTTCCTCTCCCAGCAGCTGTTTACCACGCCTAAATGGTTGGTTAACCAGGACCTGCTCAGCCGCATCGGTGGTGATGGTACTGCGCTGGTCATGTCTACACAAGTACCTGTACTCGGCAGACTGGTGTCTGTTAACACACTCAATAAACTGAGCGCGGCCGAAGCTGCTCAGGGCGCCGCCGCCTATCAGCCACTGGAGATGCTCAACGATCTGAAAAAAGCCATCTTCACAGAAGTATATGCACACCAGGCAGTGGATAACTACCGCCGCAACCTGCAACGTACTTATGTTGACAACCTGACCGGTATGCTGGCACCAGCTGCACCAAGCCCGATACCTAGTTTTGGCGCGCCTGATGCATCCCGCTCAGATGCTGCCGGTATCGCCCGTGCACAACTCTCCATGCTCAGAAATGACCTCCGCGCTGCGGCCGGCTCCGGTGATGCAATGACCCGCAATCACTACCAGGACCTCATCGCCCGTATTTCTAAAGCACTGGACCCTAAATAACGGAGAAGTATATACGAAAAATTATCAAGTCCCCTTCCGGAAGATGGAAGGGGACTTTTCATTTTACGCACCCGGGGCACCTGTTTATATTATTGCGGAAATTGCTTAATATAGCTTTACCTTTAATTTAAATACAGCCTCAAAAGTGAAAGAGCGTACTAATAAAATAACGATATACGACATTGCTCAAAAACTGAACTTATCCGCTTCCACCGTATCACGTGCTTTGCAAAACAATCCGCTGATCAACGAGGAAACCCGGGAGAAAATTCAGGCAACGGCCATGGACATGGGTTACGTGCCCAACTGGATAGCTTCCAGCCTGCGTAAAAAACGTTCCAACATCATAGGGCTGATTGTACCCCGTACTTCCATGTACTTCCAAAGTACCGCCATCAGCGGTATCCAGCACGAAGCACATAAATACGGCTTTAGCATCGTGATCGGCCAATCCGATGAAACAGTGGCCATGGAAAAAGAACTGGCACACACCTTCTACTCCCTCAGGGTAGATGGCCTGCTGGCAGTAGCCTCCATGTTCACCACCAACTTCGACCACTTCAGTCCTTTTATAAAAAATAATATTCCCCTTGTATTCTACGATCGTGTACCGGTAGACTTTCCAGGCTACAGCATCACCGGGGATGACTTTAAAGGCGGCTTCCTGGCTACAGAACACCTGATCAAACAGGGCTGTAAAAGGATTGCGCACTTCTCTGGTCTGCTTACCTGCAATCTTTACCAGCAAAGGCTTTCAGGATACAAAGAAGCGCTTGCCAAATACAACATCCCTTATGATGAACAACTGGTATACATCCATAACCTTACCATGGATGCTGCCGGTCAGGCCGCGAGGGAACTATTTGATAAAGGTGATCTGCCCGACGGGTTGTTTGCGGCCAATGACAGTTCTGCTGTTGCTTTCATTCAGGAGGCCAACAAACGGAACATAGCCGTTCCAGGGCAAATAAAGGTGGTAGGATACTCGAATGACCTCTCCTCCCGCATTATCTCCCCTTCGCTCACTACGATCGAGCAATCGGGCTATAACATGGGACAAAAGGCGGTGGAGACAATTGTGAAGCTGATCAACCATGAAGAGAACAGTAAGGTCACCAAAAACTTTGTTTTCCCGGTAGAACTTATCCAGCGGGAATCAACCATGCTTCAAAAACAGTAATTTTAACATCAACCAGTGATATAACCTACAACTTTATGAAACACCATTATCTCGCAGGCATCGCCCTGTCAGGCATATTGGGCCTAACATCCTGTGCCAGGCATATCTATTCTCCCAATGCGGCCAATGCACCGTTGCTGAAGGAGAAAAATGAATTCAAAGCAAGCATCTCTCCCTACAATCTACAGGCGGCTTTCGCGGTCACCAACCATATCGCGATAATGGCCAACGGACAGTATGTCTATAAGATAGACGCGCCGGATAATGATTACAATAACAACAATACAGATAATGACCTCTTCACCAATCATGCGCTTCGCGGCGGTGTGGTGGAAGGCGCCATTGGCTTTTTTCAACCACTGGACCCTAAGAAAAAAATGGTGCTGGACGTGTATGCAGGCGGGGGCGCAGGTGGCTTCAGAACATTGGCCCCTTATGGTAATGAGCAGGGGGTTAACCGGGAAGATTACCGTTTAAGCAACCGGTTTTCCAAGTTCTTTATTCAGCCTAGCATTGGTTTTGTACATCCTATTGTGGAAGCCGCTTTCAGCAGCCGCTTTTCCTTTGTAAATTTTTATGATTCCTACATGGGTCCGAAAGCCTATGCAAATGATGCTACGGCGAAAGCTGATTTTCAAAATGTGGCAGCTAAACCTACTGCGTTTTACGAACCTGCTTTTACTGTCCGCGTGGGATATAAATATGTCAAGTTCCAGTCACAGCTGCTGTTTTCCGTACCGCTGAACGATAATCTGAACAGTTACGAAAGGATGAATGATTATTTTCAACAGGTAGTATTTACCATGGGCGCCTCCATCAATATTGCCCACTGGTATGATGATTTTAAGAAAGACAGAAAGCGGAGATAATCTTTTGATTTTTACTTTAAGTAGATAGATGCCCACCGGGAAAGCAATTTTTCGGTGGGTTATTTTTTTGGGGTGTTGCAGTCACCGGGTAGGAAGATATAAAAACAAAAAAGCCCTGATGTATGAACATCAGGGCTTTTCCTAATAAATATGGCAGCTACCTACTCTCCCGCATGATAGTGCAGTACCATCGGCCATAAGGGGCTTAACTTCTCTGTTCGGAATGGGAAGAGGTGAACACCCTTGGCAAAACCACCATAAGATCTTTG
>NZ_JABBGC010000003.1 GCF_012927205.1 Chitinophaga fulva | reverse complement strand
CGGGCTGTAAACGAGAAACAGGACGTTCTCTCCACTATGTAAACAATATCCAGGATTAAAGAACGTCAAGGTAAACCTTAAACAGGATTTTTTAACCTTGGGTGTAAACCTATAATAGGACTAGACCAATCCCTACTGGTAAAAAAGTACCTGTTTGTAATTGGCATGATACCGGTCTGACACAGGAATACGTATAGGATACCTAAAGGATACGCGGAGGATACCACAACAATGCCCCTGTAACAGCATGCAGATTAAATAGTTATAAATATTTAAAAATAAATAATACAACCTCAAAGAACCCATTTTTGATACTATTTTCACATCCTTCTAAAACTTTCCCTCACATAATGTAAATTCGCCATGTCCATTTGACCATTTCCTGCCAAACGCGGAAGCCGGCTGCAATGAGACACCTTTAACAATGACCCGCTTATCATGAACGAACTGGCAGCTGAACCTATAACATGGTGGAAATCTTTCCTGGGAGGGGATAAAGACGCTTTGTCGGCCCTCTACCGGCATTATTTTCCGGTGTTGTATGAATATGGGGTGCGGCTGCATGACCAGGAGGAGTTGGTAAAGGACTGTATCCAGGACTTGTTTGTGAAACTCTGGACGAACCGCAGTACCTTACAGGAAGCCCGTGACCCGCGTCTGTATCTGCTGATAGCCCTCCGGGGAGGCATTTACAATAAACTGAAACCGGCAGGAGTCCGTAGGGTGATACCGTATGAGGCGCACCATGATTTCCGGTTGACGTTCTCGGCCGAATCGGCCTATGTGAAAAAAGAGGCGGCAGGGCTGCAGTCGAAACAGCTGCTGGAGGCGCTGGAAAAACTAAGCGCCCGTCAGAAGGAGATCATTTACCTGCGCTTCTATGAAGAAATGGAATACGAAGATATTTCCGCTGTCATGGGAATTACTGTCAAAGCGGCCTATAAACTATATGCCCGTGCGATTGATGCGCTGCGGGGTATACTGAACATATCCATGTCTGCCTTGCTGATATTGCTGGCACAGCACAAAGCCTGATTATTCTTTGCCACCTGTTTCCCACGGTCTGAAAAAAAATAAAAAAAATTGTAAAAAGCGTGGGGTGTTTTCTGTTGTTGTGGCTGTCCTATATGCCTGGTATGTCAAAAAATTAAAAGAGAAAGGTATTGGACTATCATCATTTTGATAAGAACGACTTCCTGGAAGATGCCTCCTTACTTGCTTACGTGAAGGGGGAGGACGCTGTCGTAATACGCTTTTGGGAAGATTGGATACAGCAGCAACCGCCTAATATCCGGGAGTTCAGGAAGGCGGTGTTCCTGTTGCGCCACCTGTTGTCCGCTGAAAGGGTCAATGCCCGGCCGGGGACGGAGCAGGAGGTATGGGACCGTATTTCACAGTCGATAGATACCGCCAACGCTACACCGGTGCGCCGCTTGGGGCTGCGCCGATGGGTGGCCGCTGCGGCTGTATGCCTGCTGCTGATTGGCGCCGGCGCGGGATATTTCTTCTATCGTTATACAGGCACGCAGACGGTGTACGCTGCCTACGGAACAAAAAAGCAGGTCGTGCTGGAAGATGCTTCCGTGGTGACGCTCAACGGCAACTCCAGCCTGCGCTATGCCCGGCACTGGCGTAAAAACAGCCTGCGGGAGGTGTGGCTCGATGGGGAAGCTTACTTTGAGGTACAGCACCTGAAGAAAGATCATCTGCCGCTGAAAGCTGGCGAACGTTTCCTCGTGCACATCGGACAGCTGGACATCGAAGTGCTCGGTACTACCTTTAATGTAAAGGACCGTCGCGGTGTTACGACCGTGTTCCTGAAAAACGGGGCCGTTAAAGTAGGCGCCAACAAAGCGGAGGGCCTCGTTATGAAACCCGGGGAAGAAACGGAATACCACCAACAGGAGCGCCTGCTCATCAAACATCCGGGTGATG
Organism: Chitinophaga fulva; assembly: GCF_012927205.1. GTDB lineage: Bacteria > Bacteroidota > Bacteroidia > Chitinophagales > Chitinophagaceae > Chitinophaga > Chitinophaga fulva. Next base: position 1,249,275 of record NZ_JABBGC010000003.1, on the reverse strand, counting down.
CGGATGCTGCGGCTGCCTGGATGGACAATAAAATGGTATTGCATAATACGGCAGTAAAAGATATCATACACGTACTGGAAGATACTTACGGATACAAGGTGGTGCTGACGGATACGGCTATCGCTAACCGGAAAATCAATGGTGTCCTGCCATTAAAGAATACTGAAACACTATTGTATATACTGTCCAATATGCTTGATGTGGAGATAGATGTCAATAAAACAGACAGTACGCTGCTGTTCAGGCCTGGTAAATAGTATTGTAGAAAAAACGTTAACCATTCCCTTTCGATGAGAAAAATGCTACTCCTTTGTAGTTTCCTGCTGTTGCTGTCTCTGATCTCGTGGTCCGCCGCGGCGCAAAAAAAAATGTCGCTGATCGAGGCGCTGGACAAAGTTTCGGCTACTCTTGGTACCCGTTTCGTATATGAAGCATCCCTGCTGGCCAATAAAACTACGACCGCCGATCTTACAGACCTGAAAAACAAACCGGTGGAGGAGGTGTTGAAATCCATCCTCTATCCCCATGATTTGCTGTTCCTGTATGTGGATAAAAACCACTATACGATTGTGGCGCGGAAAAACAAAAAGAACGGTCATGCGGAACAGCTGGAACCGGCGGATGATACCCCTTTCCCCGGTGACTCCATGCGGCAGGTACGAGGTAAAGTGTTGAGCAACTACAACGAGCCACTGGCCGGTGTTACGCTCCGGGCCGGCCGTTATGCCGCGGCCACCAACAACGAGGGCGACTTTACGCTTCGGGTAGGCCCACAGGAAACAGTCCTGGATGCGACTGCCATCGGCTGGCAACCCGTGCATATTGACATCTCCCGAAAAAATGGCTCATGGTACCCTATTACCATGCAAGCGTCTACCAGCTTGTTGAAAGAGATCGCCATCGTGTCCACCGGCTATCAGAAAATTGAAAAATCACAACTCTCCGGAGCAGCTACCGCCATGTCTGCAAAGGATTATGACCAACGTACAGCCATTACCGGTAACTTCCTGGAAAACCTGGAAGGTAAAATCCCGGGACTGGTGTACAACAGCATCTCCCGCGACCTCTCCATCAGGGGCGTATCCACTTTCGATGCGGTAAAACGCCCGCTGATAGTGGTAGACGGATTTCCGACCGAGATAGATATCAGCACCATCAACCCCAATGATATCATCTCGGTATCGGTGCTGCGCGATGCCGCAGCAGCTGCTATCTACGGTGTACAGGCATCTAACGGTGTAATTGTTATCGAAACGAAGAGGGGCAAAAGCGGAAAACCGGTTTTTAGCCTGCGGGCGACCTATGCCATGCAGGCTAAACCGGATTTCGGATATTTGAACTACATCGGCTCAAAGGAGTATGTGCAGCTGATGAGAGACCGGGTAGACCTTACTAATTATTCCCGCCGGGATAATCTTCCTGGTGCGCCGCTTGATCCGGTATATGATCTGCTGTTCCGCGTGAAGGAAGGCACTATGACAGCCGGCGAGGCCGACCGCCAGATCGCAGGAATAGCCAGCTACAATAATCTCACTGATTATAAACGCCTCTTTTACCAGACAAGGACTGCCCGCCAGGTGGATTTTGATGTAAGCGGCGGTAGCGAAAAAAGTACCTATCTCCTCGGTCTCAACTATATGGGGGAAACGCCTGTGGAAAGGCGCTCGGATAACCAACGTTTCGTGCTGAATTTCGCCAATACGTATAAATTATCAGACCGCTTCTCCTTCGATTTTCGTGCAGTGTATAACAACAGTGTGAACAAAAGCGGCAGGGTTGCACCCTATACGGACGTACCGCCGCATCAACGTTTTACTGACGAACAGGGAAATGCTATTGCTTCTGTTTTGGGTCCCCGCCGGAATGCTAATTTATACCCCACTGCTGCCGGAAACGAGAAGATAAAAGCCCTCGGCCTGTATGATCAGTTGTATTATCCTTACGGAGAACTGTTTGCCAATACCAATAAGATCAACTTGTCTGCCCTACGCCTGCAGGGCCGCCTCAATACGGTGCTCACCAGCTGGCTCTCGCTGGACCTGGGCGGTGCTTATGAAAATCAGCTGGCTACTACCAGTGTATTGGCTACAGATGATGCTTACACGGTCCGTAAACTGATCAATACACGGGCAAAGAAAGACCCGATTACCGGAAAGCCGCTGTTTATCGATATTCCACAGGGTGATATCTATACGCTGAGTAATGTAAGAGGTATTTCCTATACTGTCCGTGGTCAGTTAAATGTCAATAAGGACTTTGGTGGCGACAGACATAATATCTCAGCTATAGCCGGTATTGAGCAACGGAAACGGACTGAATCCGGTGTGAGAAGTTCCTATTTTGGATACGATGGCCAGTCGCTGATCAGCAAACCCATTAATGTACAGGCGCTGAGCTCCTATATTACGCCGGCTTTCCCGGAAACCGGCCGGGCTGCGTCCTCTTTTTTTCCTGAAGATTATTTCAAGGAAACCAGTCTTGACAGAAGATTTATGTCGTACTATGCGCAGGCGACCTACATCTATCTCAACAAATATATTGCTACAGGGAGTTTCCGTATCGATCAATCCAATCTGTTTGGCGCTGACCCTGCCTATAAAAATAAACCGTTGTGGTCTGCCGGCGTCAGCTGGCGCATGCATGAGGAGAATTTCCTGAAATCCGTCAGCTGGATCAATAATCTTCAGTTACGGGTGGCCACAGGGTTTAACGGGAATGTTCCCTCCAGTACCAGCGGCCCGTTTTTGTTGCTGAGTCCGGGCGTGAATGTGGTACCGGTAGAGGCAGTGACCTTCAACGATATATTGTCACCGGAAAACCAGTCGATCCGTTGGGAGACTACCCGCAATTTTAACGTGGGGCTCGACTATGCACTGTTTAATAATCGCATTTCCGGAACCGTGGATATCTACAACAAAAGAACGGAAGATGTATTCGGCGCTATGTCTTCCGATCCCACCACAGGCTTTAATACCTATAATGCCAATACAGCGTCCATCAGCAACAATGGCCTGGAACTGATGATAAACAGTATTAACATCAAAAACCGGCATTTCAACTGGCAAACACAACTGACAGCTTCCTTCAATCGTAACAAGGTGCTGAAAGTAATGTCCGCTGAAAGCGAGGCATCGTATGATTTAGTGATCGGACAGCAGCTACGGGAAGGGTATGTGATGAATCCATTGTTCAGCTATCGCTACGGTGGGCTCAATGAACTGGGACAACCATTTGTATACAATCGCAACAATGAGAAGAAAGTCATGAACAGATCGGGTGATGATATCGTGGATGTCAGTTTTGAAGATTTGATTTTCAACGGTACTACCACCCCTAAATATGTACTGGGTCTGAATAACCAGTTTTCGCTGGGCTGCTTCGACCTGTCCTTTCTCTTCATGTATTATGGTGGCCATGTGATGAGAGTGGAACAACCTTCCCCTTATGACATCGTTCTGGGCTATCCGTTACAGGGAGCAGCCAACTTCTGGAAAAAGCCCGGAGATGAAATACATACCGATATACCCGGTTTCCCGAAAAACAATCAGCCCGGTGAATTTAACTATACCGCCGTGTATGGTTACTCCTATGCCGACAAATTTGTCCGCAAGGCAGATTATATCCGGCTTCGCGATCTGATACTGACTTATAACATCAAATCGGCTTTCCTGCAACGGAGTGGATTGAGCCGTACCCAGCTTCGGTTACAGGCACAGAATATGTTCCGCTATACCTTCAGCGGAAATGATATCGATCCCGAAGCCATGGACCGGGAGTCGGGCAGTCGCGGCCTGCCGGTGGAACCATTTTATAGCGTTTCTTTCTACACTAACTTCTAATACTGTTGATGATGAAGAAAATATGGACCATAGCACTGATAACAGTATGCAGCAGCGCGTGCAATAAGTTCCTGGATGTAAAACCCAAAGGGGTTATCATCCCGGAAAAACTGACGGATTTTGAAGGGCTGCTGAATTCGCAAAAGATGATGCTCAGTTTTCCTGAGGCCCTGATGTATTGCACAGATGATTATTATGGTGTGTACAACGAACAGGAAAAAAGTATGCAGGCCAATGCTTATTACTGGCAACCGAATATTGATGTCAATGACCAGATCAGTCCTGCCATATGGGGAAGCGGTTATGAGATTATTTATCGTGCCAACGTCATCATCAACAACGTGATGAAAGCCACCGAAAGCAGTGAGCAGCAACGCAGACAGATACTGGGAGAAGGCATGGCGGCAAGAGCAGAGGCTTACTTTAATATGTTGACGGCCTTTGCCAAAGCATACAACCCCGCCACTGCCAACAGTGATCCAGGCCTGCCGTTGGTAACGAGCACGAATGTGACAACACAGATTCCGCAACGCTCTTCAGTACAAACCACGCTGGATTCTGTTATCCATGATCTGCAACTGGCCGTTACCATGTTGCCGGAACAGAATATTAACCGTTACCGCTGTACGAAATATGCAGCCTGCGGCATGTTATCACGGATTTATCTGTATATTGGCAATTATGGAGAAGCGGACAGGTTTGCCGACAGTGCCCTCAAAGCAAGGCACGAGCTGCTGAATTACAACAATTTTGAAAGCTCGAACGATTTTCCTGTTAACGATTTTAATCCTGAGGTCCTATGGCAAAGGGGGTGCGACAATTATATGATACCCAGCGGTATGTTGTATTCCGATACATTACGAAGTTTATTCCGTGAAGGAGATCTGCGATATAGTTACCTGACAGAAAATACTCAGGAGGGAGTTGTCAGGACAATTGCAAACGGGTCTGCCAACTTCGGCATTACTTTCCCGGAATTATACCTGACCCGTGCGGAGGTAGCAGCTAGAAAAGGAAACATACCTGCCGCCATGGATTTTGTAAACTTTCTCCGTAAAACACGCTTTGAAAAGGATAACTATACGCCTTCCTCTGCGGCCACACAGGAGGAAGCCCTGGATATTGTGCTGGCGGAACGCCGCCGGGAACTGGCCTTCAGTGGCCAACGCTGGATGGATATGAAACGTCTTGACCGTGATGGCAGAATGCCGGCCATCAAACGGGTGAACAGGGAAACAGGCGCGGTGATCACTGTCCTCGAACCTAACAGCAGACACTATACGTTTCAGATACCGGCGCGAGTAAGAAAATTTAATCCTAGTATATCTATTAACTAACCTAAGCCAATAAAACGCCATTTTATGAAACCTTGGTTAAAAAATTCTGTACTGAGCATGGCCGCCATTGCTGCGGCTTTTCCGTCGTTCAGTCAGGCGAAAATCAGCGGTAAACTACTGCCCAATCAGGAAACAAGCCTAAAGTTTACACAGCCGGGAATGGAAACATTAGAAGTACCGGTAGATAAGGCCGGCAATTTTTCGTTTGCCACCGGTAAGCTGCCCAAAGGCATTTATCAGCTCGAAGAGATCGGCCAGGTCTATCTCGAACCCGGCTACACGCTCGAAATTATCCCCGAAGGCGATGACTATCGCTTCAAAGGGAAAGGCAGTATGGAGAATAACCTGATCAGGGAAGCAGGGAACCAGTTGAAAGACTATGTGCCCATGAGCAAAGGGGACTATCTCTATTCTTTTTATATGTTGAGCCTGCCTGAATTCCGGCAGAAAATGAATGCCTGGCAACAAGCTGCAGCTAAAACGATGGAAAAATCAGGTAACCCTTATTTTATCGGATTGCAAAATGCTGCCGTAAATTTCCGGATAAAAAACATCACACAGGACTGGTGGATCAACTACGGGGTGGATTCTGTAAAACGTATCGCGTTTCAAAAACTGCTGGAAATACCGCCTAATCCAAAAGATACGATGTCGCATGTTAAGTTCAGAAAAGCTTTCGATGAAATGCATCTGAAAAAACTGACCAAAGAAGAGAAAAAAGAACTCGATTCGATGATGTATGATGGTTGGGACATGAACAACGAAGAATGGTTCCGCAATGTGGCTTCTTACCGTGATGTGCTCGACGGCAAGATTACCAACATCATGTACGCCGAATACCAGAAAGAGTTGATGGCCGGCAAAGAGATGGCCGTGCTGAAGGCGCGGGTGGTAGACACTAAAATAACCTCCCCTTTCATTCGCGAGTACTATCAATATGTTCAGGCATCCAGCGTCATCAAAATGAGCGACGATGTCAGGGAAATAGATACCATATATAAGAAATTTATCGCGCAGTCGAACAATGACGTCTACAAAAAAAATGTCAGCGACATATATAAGAACTTCAAAAAATACGGCGATAACCAACCGGCGCCGGACTTTGAATTTGAAAACAACCACGGTGCGAAAGTGAAGCTGAGCAGCCTGAAAGGGAAATACGTCTACATCGATGTATGGGCCACCTGGTGCGGCCCTTGCAAAAGAGAAATCCCCTTTTTGACCTCCATTGAGGAAAAATTTGCCGGGAAAAACATACACTTCATCAGCTTGTCGGTAGACAGACAGTCTGATAAAGGAAAGTGGCTGGATTTTGTGAAAGAAAAACAATTAAAAGGAGAACAATTGATCACCGATGACGACTTCAATTCTGACTTCATCAAAAACTTTAACATCAATGCTATCCCAAGGTTTATATTGATAGGGCCGGACGGCAAAATAGTTTCGGCCAGAGCAAAGCGGCCATCAGACCCGAAATTACAGGAACAACTTAGTAGTTTGCTATAAAAGTGTACGGGGGCCGCAGCGAATAAGCGGCCCCCGTTTTTTAGATATCTTTCTTTCTGAAAATCCTCACTGCCAATATTAGCGGAATAATCATCCAGCATAACATACACGCCGTTGTATAAATAGTCCCCATGGCAGACCCCATAAACTTTTTAAACAAAGCCCCGGAATAACCCATCATCACAGCTGCGTCCAGTTGCAGCAATACCAGTATCCGCGCCAGGTCCACCGGGTTCAGTGAAATAAAAGCCAGTAGCGGCTGATCTATCGGATAATCACTGAAAGAGTAAATAAAGGCAAGTAATAACCCATCAAACAACAACGTAAAAAACAACGCGGTGATAATAGCTGCGCCAATACCCCTGGTTTTATCTTTGAATACTACAAAGATGAGCAGCGCCAATGCAGAGAAGATGAGCGTAAGCAACACCCCGCTGATGACAAGGGCTATCGCAGCAAGACTATTGTACAGCACACATACGGTGACGCCTACACCGGCCAGGTACGCCAGTCCCAGTGCGGTGGATATGCCCGTGTAAGAAGCCAGCAGCATGGATTTGCGGCGTATGGGCTGTGCCAGCAGCAGTTCGGTGAATTCCGCCGAATTAAAAAAGTAAATGGTGGAGAATAGAATGCTGATGATAGGCACAAACAGCAGGGTGATATTGAGCAGGCTCAACATGCCTTTGGACATGTTGTCGCTCATGCCGGTCACGCTGATGGTCAGCACAGCCAGCACGAGGGTGTATATCAGTATGGTCCTGTTTTTTAACAGGTCTATCAGCACGTATTTAATAATTGTTTTCATGTAGATGTGTTTGCATCATGGCCGCGATCACTTTGTTCAGTTGATGTTGACCGGTTGATTCTTTCAGTTCTTCCACTGTTTTGAAACAGATCAGTTTTCCTTCCTGCAGGTATACCACATGACTGGTGATTTCATCGAGGTCACTGAGCACATGGGAGGTGATGAGCACCAGTTTTCCGTTGGCCCGTTCCCGTGCGATTTTGTCTTTCAGTATTTCGCTGGCTACAGGGTCGAGACCTGCGGTAGGCTCGTCGAGTATCAGGATATCGGGCGAGAAGAGGAAAGCGAGGCAGGCACTCACTTTCTGCCGGGTGCCACCGGAGAGGTTACGCATCAGTTTATGATCGAAGGAAGGAAGATCAAACTGATGTATCAGTTCTTCATCATATTGTTTGCAGTCTCTCCGCACTTCCCGTAGCATGGCCAGCACCTGCCGGATGGTCATGTTTTCGGGATAGCGGCCTATCTGTGGCATGTAACCGATCTTGGAACGGTAGCTCCAGTGACTGCGGATTTCCTGGCCGTTAATATGAATACTGCCTTTCTCCGGGATAACAAGCCCGAGGATGGATTTGATCAGGGTCGTTTTGCCGGAACCGTTAGGCCCCAGCAGGGAGATGGTCTGACCACGTTCCAGTTGCAGGTTAATATCATCCAGTGCCCTGAATTTTTTGAATGATTTTGTGAGATGATTGATTCGGATCATAGTTCCAGTTTTTTCATTAATGGCTGATCATCTTTTAGCTGATCAGGTATGATGCTGGGCATTACTTTCTCCACCTGTTCCATGATGCTGGTGAGGAAGCTGCGGTACAGGATCATGGCAGAAGGTATTTTTTCTGATATCACGGCGTATACGCTGACGGGATAGTGTGGCACATCGCCCACCTGGTCCCTGTTGAGATCGTAGCCGTCGTATTTATCCCAGTAGTTGCGGTGAAACTCGTTGAGCATGAGGGTACCGTTGGTGGCCACATCGAAAGAGTTGCCGATGAAGTTGTTGCCGGTAAACTGGCTGCCGCTGGAACTGGCCATCACACGGATGGCCCAGCCGTTGTCCTGGAACAGGTTACGCTGTACAGAGACGCGGGTGGTGCCTTCCATGTGGATACCAATGGTGTTTTTGATGAAGCGGTTATGTGTGATATGGCTGTCTGTGATTTCTTTCAGCAACAGGCCGTAGGAAGCGTCTCCCCAGTTTTGTATAAAAGTGTTGTCGGTCATGGTCACTTCGCGGGTGTACATGACGGCCACGCCGGCGCCGTTTTCCCGGAAAATATTTTTCATATAGGTGTCGTGGTGGGAAAACATAAAGTGCAGGCCATAGCGCTGATTGTTGGCGGAGAGGTTGCCTTCTATGCCGGAATTGGTCACAAATTCGAAGTAGATGCCATCGCGGTGGCCGGATATGCTGTTGCTGTTGATTTGCAACGCATCGCATTTCCAGGCATGGATGCCGTTGCCGCCGTTGATTTCATTTTTGATGCCGGAATGTACGGTGTTGCCTTCAAGGAGGCAGTGTTGGGCATTCTGAAGATAGATGCCGTAGGTGCAGTCCAGTATCTTGTTGTTGCGGAGGGTAACATGACTGGCATTACTGACGCGGATGCCGGCGATGTCTGATATGGAAGAGCGTCCTGTATGTTGTATTTGCAGCCCTTGCATGATCACGCTGTCGGCGGTGATGAGGAAGCCCGGGTGTTTGTATTCCGCATCAATGACCGGCATGCCGGTGCCTGTGATGATGAGGCGCCGGTCTACCTGTATGCTGTGTTCCCGGTAAAAGCCGGGTTGTACCAGCAGCGTATCGCCGGGGCGTGCACTGCTGATGGCTTTGCGCAATGCATCAGGGCCTGGCTTCACCACGAGGGTGGCTGCCTGCGTGCTCCACGCGGCCAGTAGCAGCCATGACAATATCCATGCATATTTCATGATGTTTATGGATTTAGCCGGGTAAGATCTTCCCATTTTAATAATCGTTGCTCCAGGTTGTCTTTATGCGGGATAGCGGTTTTTTCGTCGGTGAAGGCGGCGCATTGGCCGTTCATCGGTGTCTTGAAAGATTCGCTGTGCAGGTAGATGGCTTTTTGTGCATCGGTGAAAGGGTGATTGGAATCGCTGTAGTTAGTCACAAGAAAACGGGTGCCATTGGCTGGCGGATTGGCGGCGTTATATTGCAGCAGGCAAACGATATCGTCGAATTTATAAGCCCTGCCTTTAGGTGTGATCAGTTCGGCGGCATAACGTTTATCTATAATCGTCATTTTACAGTGCGCACAGGCGTCATGACCAAAGTCTATCGGCTCAAATGCTGGCCGGCAGGCCAGTTGCAGGGCAAAAAAGCTAACCAGGAAGATCAGGGTATTGTGTTTCATATCATTTCTTTTTCCATTCATAGTAGGTAATGCCCACGAGTATCAGGCCGCTGGCGATGTAGCACCATCCGGCGATATCGGGCTGGGAGAGCACTTCGAAATTCAATAACTTCTTATACCCGATCAGCGGCGGTTGGTAAGACATACCAGGCACCTTTATCGGCGCGTTCGGGTCCAGCTGGTGGCCATAGTTGTATTCCCACCGGTAGAAGTCTCCAAAAGACAACAGCGCGATGAACAGGAAGATACCGGTCCAGGTGTAGTACAGTATTTTCTTTTTCAGCACCATGATCAATACGCCCGCAGCCATAAACAGGCCAATGGAAATGGGCATGAACACGAACTCGAGGAAGTCTTCCTTGTGGATGGTCTTCATGCCGATGTAGTGGTTCAGGCCATTGATGATCGGTACATCTCCTTTTACGTCATTGATCCATATCTGCATAGACAGGCCATCCGGATACTGTGGCGCACGCATGTCTATCCGCCACATGGGAAAGAACCAGAGGGTAGCGAGACAGATGATGACGATCGGGATGCTCATGAGGCCTGCCTGTGATAATTTTTTCATAGTTCAGTTGTTGAAAGGACCGGCAGTGCTGAACAGCACCGCCGGCGGGGTTGTTTATTTAGCTGCGACGGAAGTCACGGTTTCTCCGGTACCGAATTTAAGCGGTACGTTGGCGCCTTTGGGGGATACCCGCAGGTAGCCAGACATCTCCTGGTGCAGGGCAGAGCAGAAGTCGGTGCAATAGAACGGATAAATACCTTGTTTATCCGGTGAGAATTTAAGTGTTACGGTTTCACCCGGCATGATCAGCAGTTCCGCATTAGGATTATTTTTGATGGCAAATCCATGCGGAATGTCCCAGTCCTGTTCGAGGTTGGTGACGTGGAAGTATACCTCATCGCCAACAAATACGCCTTCGATGTTATCAGGCACCAGGTGGGAGCGGATAGCCGTCATGTAGATGTCTACCCGGTTGCCTTTGCGGACCACGTTGGCTTTCTTTTCTCCCATGGCCACATAGTCATGACCGTTTTTGTTGATATCATAGAATTTCACCTGTTTGTCTTTGATCAGACTGGCCTGACATGCCTGTGCATAGTGTGGTTCTCCGAAGGTGGGGAAGTCCAGGATCAGCTGCATTTTATCACCGGAGATATCATACAGTTGAGCTGACTGGGCCAATTCCGGACCGGTAGGCAGGAAGCGGTCTTTGGTGATTTTGTTGTAGGCTACCAGGTATTTGCCACCGGGTTTTTTGGTGTCTCCGCCGGGGATCATGAGGTGGCCCACAGAATAGTAGGTGGGAACGCGGTCCAGCACCTGCAGGTCTTTCAGGCTCCATTTCACTACTTCGGAAGAGAGGAACATAGACGTATAGGCGTTGCCTTTACCATCAAATTCGGTATGCAGGGGGCCGAGGCCGGGTTTCTGCACTTCGCCGTGCAGGGCTGCTTCGTATTTGATGATGGGGATACCTTTGAAATCGCCTTCAAACTGTTTGCCGTCGATAGCTTTTGTCAATTTGTTGAAGGAGAATACCGGGATGAGAGCGGCGAGTTTACCGCTGCCGACAATGAATTCGCCGGAAGGGTCTATATCGCAGCCGTGTGGGGACTTAGGACAGGGGATCATGTAGATCATGTCCGGACAATCTTTCGGGTCCAGCAGCAGCACTTCATTTTTGATTTCTGATGTAGCAGTTTGTTTGTGCTCGTCGTACGTGTTGTGGGCATAGGTGGCCGGAACTTTTTTGCCTTTGCCTGCTTTGGCATATTCTTCCGCTTTTTTCCAGTTCACTGCTACGATGTAGTCTTTGTCTTTCTGGGAAGCGTTTACTTCCAGCAGCGTATAGGCTTGTTCGGTATTATAGCTGGAGAAGAAGAACCAGTCGTGTGACGGGCCTTTACCGGCGTGGCTCAGGTCGAGGTTCATACCGGGCAGCACGATCTGGAAGGCGAGGTCCATTTTACCGGAGGTTTTATCTACGCTGATAAAAGAGGCGGTGCTGTGGAAGTTGTCTTTGAAGGAGCTGATGGGCACATCTTCAGAGCCGAGGGGAACGGAGAAGCGGGTGCCTGCTACTACGTATTCCGTGTTTTCGGTGATGAAGGGAGAGGAGTGGTTGCCTGCGCTGTTGGGTATTTGCAGGATCTCCATGGTTTTAAAGGTGGTGAGATCGATGCGGGCCACGCGCGGGGTATTGTTGGCGTTGGCAAAGAGCCAGCGGCCGTCCTGTTCTCCGTTGGTCTGGGACAGGTCCAGGTGGTGCTGGTCGTCCCACGGAATGAGGCCGTTGGTGGTATTGAGCATGGCTTTTGTTTCTTCGCTGTAGCCGTAGCCGTTTTCCGGGTTTACCGCGAATACGGGGATGACTTTCAGCAGGCGTCCGGAGGGCAGGCCGTATACGGATACTTGTCCGTTGAAACCGCCGGACACGAAGTTGTAAATTTCATCGTATTTGCCGGGGGCGACGTAGGTTTTGCTGGCGGCGTCGCCTTGCACCGCTGTGGCAGCGGTCTTCATTTTGCAGCTTTGCATGGCAGCGGTGGTGGCGACTGCCAGGCCCAGCATCAGGCTTAATCTTTTCATATGTAGATGGAGTGAGTGTCAGCAATTATTTTTTACCGTCGTTGGCCCGCATGTATTCCAACAGGTGTCTGGCTTCATCGTCGGTAAGGTGCTGGTTGGGCATGCGTACCATACATTCTTCGAGCATGGCTTGTGCTGCCGGGTCTTTGTCAATCATCTCATCGGTGTTGGTGATGAAGTTCATGATCCATTCCGGTTTTCTTCTTTCGGTAACGCCTTTCCAGCCGGGGCCGACCAGCTTTTCACCGGAGAGTTTGTGACAGGCAGCGCATTTCACCTCGTAGGTGGTTTTGCCGCTGGCGATCATTTTCTGGTCCAACGGATCGGTGAGTGCTACGGTGGTGAATTTGCCTTTGCCTTTTGCGGCGTCGGCAGCTGTTGCCGGTGCGGGATCAGCGGGAGTGGTAGCGGCCATGCTGTTGTCAGTCGCCGGTTTCTCCGTGTCGGCCTGCTGCGGCGTGGATCCGCAGCTGTAGAGCAGCAGCGCCGTTGCTGCGACTGTCGCCAGGAGGGATACTTGTTTCATGATATCGATTTTTTTGTTTAGGAAGAGATTTAATAAGGATGTTTTTGTCCTTTATTATTGTAATAAAAAAAATCGTTCAGGAAGAATTGTCGAACATCCGTTGCTGTATTTAGGATTGGTATTGATAAAACTGTTGAACATCGGTTACGAGTGGCATGGCAAGGGTTTCGTCGATCCGGTTGAAATCCGATACGTCGAGCGGTTTGCCCATGAGCCGTGCCATGAGGCCGCCGGCACGGACTTTCAGCTTATCGGCCAGCGACAGTTCGCGGTACTGGATTTTGCCCGGGAGGAAATAACGGTGGCAGTGGACAAGGAGCGGCGCCGGCACATTCTGTACTACATAAAGATTCAGTTTTTCCTGTTTGTCGGCCTTGGTGGCACATACGGTAAAAAGGAACAGCGGCTTTCCTTTTAGCAGCGGTGTCTTTTGTTCCAGCCATCCTTTCAGCAACATCTTACCGATGTATATGCTGGTGCCCAGTATCAGAAAGTCGGCTGCTGCCAGCTGCGCGGTGGTGACGGTGTCTGCTTCCATGGCCGGTATTTGTAGCGCCCTGCTGAGCCAATCGGCATACTGCCTGGTAGCCCCGTATTTGGATTGGAAAATGATGATGCCGTGCATAGCAAAAGTGTATTGAACATTTCACATTGATAGGGCGGACAGGCGCTGTCATACGCTGCCCGTGCTACTTTAAGTAAAGGATAATCATATCCTTCTTATTTAAGGACAAAAATATCTTCTTTTAATATACCGGCCAAAAAAGTTGACCTGATATAAATCAGGAAAACACATGACAGTAGACATATGAAATGAACAACGGTATCCGGATGGATAACCTCACCGGGTATACGAAAATGTATGGATTGGGAAATGAACGGGGGTTAACAGGGTTTACGGACACCTTTCAGGTTATCAATAAAGTAGTTGCCTTTATTGAATTCGTCTACCAGCTGCTGGATGGATGTTTTTTCGAACATCTGTTTCAGCTGTTTTTTGATGGCCTTGTATTGGGTATGCATGGGGCAGGGCCTTGTTTCGGAGCATTCTTTAAGGCCCAGTACACATTTGGTGATCACGCTTTCTTCTTCTACGGCTTCGAGGATGGCTTTTACCGGCAGTTTCCGAGCGCGGTCTGTCAGGAAAAACCCGCCATTAGGGCCACGCACGGAACTGATCACGCGGTTGTTTTGCGTGAGCAGCTGTAGTATCTTGGCCGTAAATGATTTGGGTGAATCAATGCCCTGGGCTATTTCCTCGATCCCCAGCTTATTATCTTCCGACCCTTTCAGCGCAATGTAAATCGTTGCTCTCAGGGCGTATTCAGCAGTTTTCGACAACATAATATCAAATCATGACGATTGCAAGATAACAAGAAATAAGGTACCGGTCAAACCGCCGGCACCCATTCCGCATAGGAATCACTGGTCTCATAGAGCCGCAGGCCTGCCAGTACTACCTCTTCGGGTAATACTTCCCGTAATGCCCGCTGCATATACAAGACCATGTTTTCCGCTGACGGCTCCATGTCCCATACCCACAAGTTCTCCTGTGTGCTGCAACCCGGATGGTCCAGCATATAGGCGGCCGACAGGATCAGGCGATGGTCGAAATGCTGTACAATAGTCTGCTGCACCAGCTCCTTGATCACCTTAAAATCCACCAGTATCCCCGGTGCAGGAAGGTAGTCTTCACTTTCGCTCCGGCCTCGCACCGTTACGTGCAACTTATAGGAATGCCCATGAATGTTTTTGCATTTTCCATTGTATTCGTGTAAGGCATGCGCCGTTTCAAAACTGAATATTTTCGTCAGCTGTAACATATCTCCAGTCTGTTGTTTGTAAGAATTAACCAAAGGTACATTTAAAAAAGGATATTTGTGTCCTTTTTTACTAATATTGCTGCCTGAAACAATTTCATCAACATGCACACATTCCATATACCTGTGATGGGACTGGCTTATACGATCGACAGTCCTGTTAAAGTGGCGCGGTTTGGCATCTCTTCTGTCATTTCCATCATCGAAGACCGGCTCATTGAAATGATGCGGAGCCATTATTATCCGACAGTAGGGGAGACGTACCGGCCCATTCCGGCAACGGAACCAGACTACCGGGCCCGGCGTATTACTGATTATCTGAACCTGGTGAACCGCATCGTGAAGGAACAGGTGGAGCAGCTCAAAAACAAAGCCTTTGAGGCCGGCTCTGAAATAGTCCGCTACTTTGACATGTTGCCGGAACAGCATCCGCTGAAACACATGTACCGGCAAATGACCAGCACAACAGACGCCGGCGAGAAGGCCACATTAGCGTCCCGGCTCAGCAATGCCGTCAAGCCCGGCAGCATCGATGTCAACATCATGACAAAAACGGATAAGGACAACTTCGATAAAAACGGGCAGCCCATCGCCGACGGCTCCGATGCGATAGCTGCCCTCAGAGGGTATGTCAACAGTGACCTGACAGATTCTTCCATCGTATTTTCCGCCGGAATGAATCCCCGCCTGTACAACTACCTCGAGAAATGTCCGCAGTTCAATGCGGATGCAACTGGTAACTTCAGCAAAAAAATCATCGTCAAAGTCAGCGATTTCCGTTCTGCCCTGATACAGGGAAAATACCTCGCTAAAAAAGGCATCTGGGTCAGCGAATTCCGGATAGAGTCCGGGCTGAACTGCGGCGGGCACGCCTTCCCGTCAGACGGTACGCTGATGGGCCCTATTATGGAAGAGTTCAAACTGCGCAGACAGGAACTCATCGACACATTATTTGCCCTCTACAACCCTGCATTGGCCAATAAAGGGCTCACCACCTTTCAGTCGGCCCCACCGTTGAAGATCTCCGCACAGGGCGGCATTGGCACCGCTGCGGAAGATCAGCTGCTGCACACCTACTACGGACTGGACAGCACCGGATGGGGCACGCCTTTCCTGCTGGTACCGGAAGCCACCACGGTGGACGCTGACACACGGCAACGCCTGCGCGAAGCTACCACCGCAGACCTCACCCTTAGTTACCATTCCCCGCTGGGCGCACGCTTTCATTACCTGAAAGGCAGCACGGCTGAAGAAGAGCGGCTGGCACGTATCCAGGCCGGAAAGCCCGGCAGCCCCTGCACGGAGAAACACCTGTCGTTTAATACAGAGTTCACGGAAAAGCCTATCTGTACGGCTTCCCGCCAGTATCAACGCCTTAAGGTGGCGCAGCTGCAATCGCTCCAGCTGCCGGAAGATGTGTACCTGGAACAACTGGAGTCGGTGCTGGACAAGGAATGTTTATGTGTAGGCCTTAGCAATGCGGCCGCTATTGAATATGAACAGCCTTTCGTGAAAGGCCGTCACACTGTCAATATCTGCCCCGGTCCGGGCATCGCGTATTTCAATAAAGAAGTGTCGCTGCAAACAATGACCGATCATATCTATGGCCGTCAGGATATCCTGGAAGGAAACGCAAGGCCACATATGTTCATCACAGAACTGAAGCTGTACCTGGACTACCTGACAGAGCAACTGGAAAAAGCCCGTCGGCAAGACACGCTGACGCAACAGCAAAAGTATTTCCGCACTTTCAGTGAACAACTCACCAAAGGCATCGACTACTATCACCACCTGACAACAACAGGCGTATTGCCACCAGAAGAATTATTAACAGACCTGGAACAGGCTAATCTGCAACTGACGAATATTATTGAGGCATATGCCCTCGTATAAAAGGTCGCAGGGTTTAATGGGGAATCACGGATGTGATACATATTATTGAAGCATACGTCCTCACATAAAAGGTCCCAGGGCTGAAGCCCTGGGCTACGTTGTTCTTCAATTTCTTTTAATGATAAACACTTTAGTTTACGTAGCACTACAACGTAGCCTGGGGCTTTAGTCAGGACCTTCTATCAACGACAGAAACCCATCATCGGAAGAATTTGAAAAACAACGTAGCCCAGGGCTTCAGCCCTGGGATTAATGGGGGATTAATGGGGGATTAATGGGGGATTAATGGGATTAATGGGAATCACGTATATCATCTGAAACCCCCGAAACCTCGAAAACCCCGGCATTCCGAACCAACCGGCGTTTTTGCTGCACCGAAATCACCGTTTGCAAAATCACAGAAACACCTACCAGCAACAGTCCCACATAAAACGCACCATTTACTTGCTTACCTTCTCCAAAAAACAGGAAAGCCATGGTGATCGCGTAAATCGGTTCCATATTGAAACTCAGGTTTACCGTAAAAGCAGGAATCCTCTTTAAAGACTCTGCAAACATGATATACAGCCCAACTGTGCAGATCAGGGATAACAGTAACAGATATACGGTGTCCTCCATGCCGGGAAGAATACTTTTCACCGGAAAGTAGTGAAGGTAAACCGGTAATAGAATACCCCAGCCAATGGTGCCGCCCATCATCTGGTAATAGTTGATCAGTTTACTGTCGTACTTTTTCACCAGCCGCTCATTGTAAATCGTATACAACGCGGCAAACGCCGATGAAATAGTGCCCAGCGCTATGCCCAGCTGGTAAGACACGTCGAAATGAAAAATGAGACTGATGCCCAGGAGTGTAAAGAGACTTAACACTAATTCCGTGACCGCAAACTTCTTCCTGTTAATGATGGGCGCAAAGATGGCGGTGAAGAAACTGGTGAGGCAGTAGCAGACAGCCCCAATAGAAATATTGCCGTACTTGATACTGCCGTAAAAGAATATCCAGTGAATGCTGATCAGTAAACCGATCTTGGCGATATCCAACTTCTCACGCGTGGTAATGGCTGTATTTACCCTGAACAGTTTCACAATAAAAAACAACCAGACAAACGAAAAGAATATCCTGTACCAGACTAACAGACCTTCGTTGAGCGAAATAAGTTTTCCGAATATTCCGGTAAACGCGGCTATGACGACCGAAAAATGTAAGATGAAATATGTTTTTTTCATAAAGGGTTCTCTGTCCGCACTTGCGGAGCTGCTGCATTAATATAAAAAAAACAAAATTGTTTTTCAGGGTTATTATTTCGCTGGCTGCAGTGAAACGCCTATCTGTTCCGGAGAAAAGAATAGCCCCGGGCGGGAAGCCCGGGGCGTTGTAAAACGTGCATCACTACATTCCGATGAATCGGGATGACATTTTTCCAGGTATTTATAAAGTTGGCCGGCTGGCGTAGTCCTGCCACAGGTCTTCTAATGTTTTGCCTGTCTGGGCCTGCCAGATGCCGGCGGAATAGGTTTTGGCCCGCATGTTTGCATCCAGTGTTTTGACGAGTTTGTCGTTGACATTTTTTTCAAGCCATACGAGGAAGCGGGCGGTAATGCGGTAGCTGTTGTCATACCGTTGTGACGGGTTATAGTCAGGCATGGCCCATCCGGCGCCGGCATTGTCCACACCATAACGGTAACGCACATAGTCTGCGATGCCTTCGGTGAGCCAGCCGGGACCAGCTCCTCCCGGGTACGCCTGTACGATATGCATGACTTCATGTGTCACCACATCGATATCGCCGGGGTGTTGCCGGAACCATTCCGGGTTATAGACCACCCGGCCGCCGCTGGTGGCGGCCACACCGGTATAGGCGGGGTCTATCACAAAGGTGACTTTCTTCAGTGTGTTGGGGTTGTAGGCATTGGCCAGCACGGGGTATACGGTGAAGAAAGTATTGATCATTCTTTCTTTTACCTGTTTGTCGAAAGTTGGCGACTGGTTGATGAACACCAGCGTATAGTCGCCCCGGGTAATGGAATCGGTGGTGACGGCTATTGTTGCGGCCTCCGGTACGGGAGTGCTGTTGTCGTGGGCACATGCATGGATGAACAGGCCAGTGCTGAGTATGAGTAATCGGATCGTTTTCATGTTACCAGCCCTCATTTTGTTTTAACTGTGTGTTACGCAGGGTTTCGTCTGTTGTGATGGGAATCACGTACATCGCGTTGCGCCACAAGCGGTCTTCCACTTTAAAGCGCTCATAGCGATAGCCGCCCGGTGCGGTGGCATCGGCAATGGGACGCATGCCCCATATGGTTTTTTCGGTGTTCTCTGCGATCTTCCAGCGGCGTACATCCCAGAAGCGATGGTTCTCAAAGCTCAGCTCTATTCTTCTTTCATTGCGGATACGTTTACGCATATCGGCCTGGGTGAGCCCTGTGGGCAGTGATGGCTGACCGGCACGGGTGCGTATCAGGTTGATGTATTTGGCGATGTCGGCATTACCGGGATCGTATTCGTTGAGTGCTTCTGCATAGCTGAGATAGAATTCCGCCAACCGGAAGAGGATGCCGTGTACATCGCGGCCGGGACCCTGGTTGATCGTGATGCTTTCGTTGGCCAGTTTGCGGCAGCTGTAACCGGTGCGGCTATGGTCTGTCTGTGTGCTTTGTTCGTCTTTCCCTCTTTCAAACGTTTCTATTTTCCTTCCTTTCCAGGGGGCGCCGTTGTAACTGATGTCGGTGTAGAACCGGGGATCGCGGCCAACGTAAGGCTGGGCAGGATCGTAGCCGGAAGCGGGATCGCTGATGGGCAGGCCATTGGCCATTTCATAGTCGTCTACAAGGTTCTGTGTGGGAGAGCAACCGGACCAGCCGTTGCTGCCGTAGGGGAAGATGTAGCGGTCATAGTCCTGGTTGGTTTCTTTCATCCGTACCCAGATGACTTCGGGGCTCAACAGGGTATTGCTGGTGAACATGGTCAGCCTGTCTGCCAGCGTGTTTTCCAGCCGGTAGGCGATGCCTCCCTGCGGTGTCTGCAGGTCTATCACGGCTTTGGCTGCTGCGGCAGCTTTGCGCCATTTCTCCGGATCGGAGGCGGTGTTGTTGGAGCTGATATCGGCCAGGAAACCGTTTTTGCCGGCGATAGCCCAGAGCGGACTGGCGCTGTACAGCAGCATGCGTGCTTTGAGCGCAAGGCAGGTGCCTTTGGTAACACGGCCTATCTGCGTGGAGGAATAGCTGACAGGCAACCGTTTCATGGCTTCGTCGCAATCGGCCAGTATCTGATTGATACAGGCATCATAAGCGCTGCGTGGCTGGTTAAGGGCCTGCTTATCGTTCTGGTCAATGGTTTTGGTAACGATGATCACACCACCAAACTGACGTACCTGTTCTGCCAGGTAATAGGCGCGGAGGAAATATACTTCGCCGATACGGTTGCCCAGCGCGCCGGGGTTGTTGGCGTCATCCGGGGTTTTGTATTGCGCGATGCCTTCCAGGATAGCGTTGGCCTGACGGATAGCGACATAGTTGTCGCGCCACGTGTTGCCGATAGGGTTATTGTTGCCGGACCAGGAGCCGTTGTTGAAACTCATAGAGGCCATCCAGCTGGAAGCGTCTTTGGCCTCGTCTGTGCCGGATGACATGGAATAACCACCGAGGTAGGTATAGGCGCCGCGCAACCGGGAATAGAGGTTGTTGACCACCTGGTCTGTCATGGCAAAATTGGTGAAGATGTCCTTGTCCTGTTGCTGGGTGGTGGCGGCCCTGTCAAGATACCCTTTTTTGCAGGCGCTGAAGGTGAGGGTGGCCAGTACGCAGAGGAGAATGATTTTTTTATAGAGAGATGAATATTGCATAACGTTCATTTTTAGAATCTTACATCGATACCGAAATTCCAGATGCGTTGAATAGGATACATAGCACCGTTACCATCGCCAATTTCAGGGTCTACCTGGTAATCTTTCAGTTTATCCCAGGTGAAGAGGTTCATTCCGTTGGCGTAGAAACGAACATAGGAGAGGCCCACCTGTTTCACCCAGTTTTTGGGTAGCTGGTAACCTATCTCTGCATTTTTGAGACGCACATAGCTGGCATCTTTTACCCAGAAGGAAGAGCCCCGGTGGTTGTTGCCGTTGGTATTGCTGTGCAGGCGCGGATAAGTGGCGGTGGCAGCTGTTTCCGGTGTCCAGCGGCCCAGATGGAAGGGCTTCACCTTGCCTCCCTGGAAAAATTCATACACCGCTTCGTTGTTGAGCATCACGTCGGTATGGGCAGCACCCTGGAACAGCAGGGACACATCGAAGCCTTTGTAGGCCGCTCCCAGTGTGGCGCCGAACATGATCTCCGGCGTACGGGCGTAACCGATAGCCGTCTCATCGAAGTCGGACTGAATGAAATCGTATTCTTTGCCGGTGAGTTTTTTGTATTTGAAATCACCCGGTCCATAGGCGGAGAAGTTTTGGAAAGGGCTGTTGTCTATATCAGCCTGGTCTTTAAAGAAACCTTCGGAGATAAGGCCGAATTTGGTGCCGATAGGGTGACCGGTGCGTTTCATCCAGGAATAGGCCCGCGCCACTTCATCCTGGTATACAATGTTGTTACGGGCAAAAGTGACGTTGGGTTTGATGAAATACCGCACTTTGCCGATAGTGTTTTCATGGCTCAGCTCCAGCTCAAATCCTTTGTTGTCCACAATACCGATGTTCTGTGCTTTGATATCCTGACCAAATACATCAGAGAGGGTGTTGCGGCGGATGAGGATTTTGCTTCTGCGTTGGGTGAACAGATCGAGGGAGATGCCCAACAGGTTGTTCCAGAAGCGTGCCTCGATGGCCACGTTAGCCTGACGGCCCCGTTCCCAGGTAACGCCGGGGTTACCGATAGGGCCTTGTTGCCAGCCGTTAGCCTGACTGGCATTGGTGCCAAAATAATACTGGCTGCCACCGCCCCAGGAAGTGAACCAGAGAAACCGGTCGCTGCCTGCCTGATCGTTACCTACTTCACCATAGGAACCACGTATTTTCAGGAAGTTGATCGCCGGAATATTGTCTTTAATGAAACTTTCTTCAGACAGTACCCATCCGGCGGAGATGGAAGGGAAAAAGCCGTAGCGGCTTTCTTTGGGGAAGTTCTCAGAGCCTTGATAGGAGGCGCTGAATTCCAGCAGGTATTTCTGTAGGTAGTTGTAGGTGCCGCGGAAGAGCAGTGACTGATAAGCCCTGGGAATGGATGACCCGTTTTCGTTGAGACGGCGGTTCCAGAGTACCATGGCAGTGGCTTCATGGCGGCCAAACTGCCGGTTCCAGTTGGCGGTAGCTTCGAGGTAGGTGCTGCGGTTGGCGCCACCACCACTGAAGGAGCCGTTAGGGTCTATTTTGGTGTCCTGGCCGGACTGTTTGTAACTGGTGATGTTGCCCTGTGCATCGTATAACGGCTCAAATACAGCGTAGTTACGGGTATAGGAAGCTGAAGGCGAGTTGGTGTTGTCGTACGAGAAGGAAACTTTGGCCGTCAGGTTTTTGGTGATGATGTCCAGTTTACGGGTGAGGGCAAAAGTTCCCTGTACGGTATTGTTGTACCAGCGGCGGTATCCTTTCTGTGACAGTTCCCCGAGGATGTTGGACTGAAAGGTACCGTTGCCCCAGAGGGAGCCGTCGGGGTTGACGATAGGATAGATCGGTGCCATGCGGTTGGCCAGGTTCATGATGGTGCTGGCGGAGTTGTTACCATCGCGGCGGTCGGTCATGATACCGGCAATGTCTACACGTGCGGCCAGATCGGGGGTAATGTCCACGTCTACGTTGGCGCGCAGGTTGTAGCGTTTCATGTTATTGTTGCCGGTGTAGCCGTCCTGGTTTTCGGTGGTATGGGCATAGAGGCCGTCCTGCACGTTGTAACCGGCGGAGATGAAGTAACGGGCGATGTTGTTGCCACCGCTGACGTTGAGGTTGCCCTGTGCCACCGTAGATGGTTTCATGATGAACTTATAATAATCGGTGTTGGGCAGTTTCCCGCTTTTATAGCCGTCCAGTTGCGCCTGGGTGAAGGCTGGCTGGGCGCCGTCATTTTTCAGTGCTTCGTTGAGCAGGGACGCATAATCGTAGGAGCCCAGGTATTCGGGCAGGCGGGTAGCTTCGGTGATGCCCGCTGATGCGCGGAAGTTCACGGAAGGGGCGCCGGCCTTGCCTCTTTTGGTGGTGATGAGGATGGCCCCGTTGGCGCCGCGCATGCCCAGTACGGCGGTGGCGGCGGCGTCTTTCAGGATGGTGAGGGTTTCGATATCGTTCGGGTCTACATAATCCATCGGCCTTTCGATACCATCTACCATGATGATGGGGGAGGCGCCGTTGAGGGTGCCTACGCCACGGATATACAGGTTGCTGGCATCTACGCCGGGCTCACCGCTGCGTTGGGTGGTGATGAGGCCGGGAAGGCGTCCTGCCAGTGCGTTGGTGAGGTTGGACACAGGGCTTTGCACCAGTTCTTTGGTGCTGATAGAAGCGATCGCGCCGGTAACGGTGGCTTTTTTCTGTTGACCGTAAGCTACTACCACTACGTCTTTCAGGCCGAGGCTGGAGGGTGTCATGGTCACATCGGTTTGGTTGGAGGCGGATATTTCCACTTCCCTGGTTTCATAACCGATGAAGGAGAACACCAGTGTTCTCATGTTGGCAGGCACCTGTATGCTGTAGGTACCGTCGCTTTGTGTCTGGGTACCTCTGCTGGTGCCTTTTACCTGTACAGAAACGCCCGGGAGTACCACGTTGGTTTTGTTTTCCATAACCGAGCCGATAATGGTGCGCATCGCGCCGTTGCCGGCCTGGGGGGCCGGACGTACCGTGGTATCCGCGGTATGGCCGTTTTGTTCTGACGGGCGAAAAATGATGATGATGTTGTCTGACTGCCGGAAGTTCAGGTAAGTGTCTGTGAGCAGCAGCTCCAGTGTTGTTTTAACGCTGCGGGTGGCTTTAGGCAGACTTACATTTTTATAAAGGTTTACCTGTTCCGGCGGATAGGCGAGGCGGAAGCCTGACAGGCTTTCCACTTTACCGAGCGCACTTTTGAGTGTTTCATTTTTCAGTGTCAGGGTAATTTGTTTGGTAGAGATGTCTTGTGCTCTGCCAGGGGAGGCAGAGAGTACAGACGACAGTAACAGGATGCTGAGCATGGCCAGGGTAATGGTTTTTGCCATGTGCCGGCCTTGGCGGAACATACAGGGCAATAGCGTGGCAGTCAGCTGTGTGGTCACAGCTAAGAACTTGTGCATAACGGGCATTCTTTTAAAATTGTTAGGAAATAGGTAGCCGTTAACAGCATGGTGATGCTGTTTCGACTGTCAGCTTTTGGGCTGATTAAAGTGTTTTACTTCAGAACGTGTTGTTTGATAGTGATCAATGTGGTTTCATGCGATGTAGATTTTAGTGATGCATAGAATCAGTAACGGCGCACTGGTGGCTGATTTTGATGCTAAATTGATTTAGCAAACAGGGCGTACTTTGTCCATTTAACTTTTTACAGTTATCAATTTTGGTTTTGAATGATGTGTTTTTATCGTCGTCTTAGCAGCCTTTGCCTTTTATGAGCACGTCGCGGCCGTTTTCTATTTTATACGTGGCATTTCTGACACCGCAGATCACATCGAGGACTTCTTCGAGCGATTCAGTACCTGCAAATGATACACGGACAGGGCATTGTTTTAAAGCGTCATCACTGAATTGTATGTTCACTTCATAACGTTTACTGAGTGTATTGGCGATGGTTTCAAAAGTGGCGTTTTCAAAAACCATCTCGTTGGTGGTCCAGCTGGCCCGGGCTGCCGCATTCACGGCTTCCTGGCGGGCGGCTGCATTTTTTATATTGTAAACGATTTGTTGGTCAGGTGTTAATACGGCCAGTACTTTGGTGCCGTCTTCCACTTTTACTTTTCCTCGTGTAACCGATACCGTTATCTCTGCCTGCTCCGGGTAAGCGCTGATGTTAAAAGCGGTGCCTAATACGGTTGTTTTCAGTTGACCGGTATTGATGACAAATGGCTTCAGGCTGTCGGACCGGATATCGAAGTAGGCTTCACCCAGCAGCGTCACCTCCCTTGAGGGGCCGTTGAAGTGTTCCGGTACTACAAGGCGGCTGCCCCGGTGCAGCACAACAGTACTGCCGTCCGGCAATGTCAGGTAACGGTCAAAATTCGTTTGCCCGTCGGCGTACCGCCGTACGCTGATGGCAGGACGATCACTGCTGTTACTGTACCACCAGTAGCCTGCGCCGGCCAGCACCAGTATGCTGGTCCAGATGGCGGCATAGCGCCATAACCTGCTCCAGGCGCGTTGTTTCACTACCGTCAGCGGTGTTGCTGCAGGAGCGGCCGACAACCGGGCCCTTAATGCCAGCAGCTGTTGCCGCGTAAGTTGCCGCGCTGCCTCGCTTTGCGGGTCTATCACTTCATCAGGCAAATCCTGCCCGAGCGTGGTATACCAGGCTTCCAGCGTTGTAAGCTCTTCTTCAGTACAGGCCCCCTGACTATATTTCTGTAACAGTACATACAAATTTTGTTCATCCATAACGGTAATGATGCGACTGGCTACAATAAATAACACCAATTTAATCTGTTGCCGTTATCCTGTCCGGAAATTTTTTTTCAGGATAAGCAGGGAGATAACAAGGGTACAACACAAGTGAATAATTATTAGATTTGATAAAAATCGTATAGCCATCGAACCACACGCGGAAAATACCGATACAGCCCTGCTCCGGTCCTGGCAAAACGGCGATGAAAAAGCCTTTGACCAGCTTTATGCCCGTCATTATATCAGGCTGGTGAACCTGGCCTATAAAAAGACCGGGCATATGGAGGCATCGCAGGAACTGGTACAGGATGTGTTCCTGTCACTCTACCGCCAACAGTCACGGTTACCCGAAAATACCGTCCTGGAAAACTACCTCTTTATTGCCACCCGTAACCGTATCTATAACCATCACCGGCAACAGCTTTTGCAACTGAAGAAGGAAGCCCTTCTCCGTGAAAACTATATGCCAGCGTCTGGCATCGGGCCTGATAAACTGGAACTGAAAGAACTGGAAACCAGGTTACGCCGTAAAATACAACAGCTGCCCGATCAGTGCCGCGCCGTTTTCCTCCTCAGCCGCGAAGAACAACTCTCCAATAAGGAAGTGGCCGAACGACTGCACATTTCTGTGAATACCGTGGAACAACATATGCGCAAAGCACTCCGCATTCTTCGGGCTTCCATCAACGATGAGCTGATTATGATGCTCATAGCGGTAACTATGATTCACATGATTTGAACTGATTCGCCTGATAGCGGATTGGCCCGCCTTTCAATAAAAAAATAAGGAAATAACAAAATAAGAAAATAATGAATGTCGATCTTATCGTAGCTGAACTGAAAGACGTAGACCTGTTGCATCATGTTTGCACAACGGCTTATACACAACATTTCACTAACCAATGGGAGTCCGCTGCTGCGCTGGAGCAGTACCTTGTCGGCTCTTTTTCTACAGACCGCCTGACGAAGGACATCCTGGAGCCAGGCACGGCTTATTACCTGATCTATGCAGACGGTCAGCCTGCGGGCTTCGTCAAACTCAATGACCAGCTGAAGGAAGCGGGGCAGGCATCGCTTTTCCCCCATGCGCTGGAACTGGAGCGTATCTATATGCTGGCTGCCGCCAAAGGTACCGGCGTTGGTAAAATAGCCATGGAAAAGATAGAAGGGATCGCCCGAGAGAAACAAAAGCCCACTATTGTATTGTATGTGGTGGATGTCAACGAAACGGCCATCCGGTTTTATGAGCGTAACGGGTTTGTAAAGACAGGGAAAACAAGGCTGGAATTGCCCGGGTTTAAGGAAGAAGTAAAACCCACGACAATTATGTGTAAAACGTTGTCTGGCTTATAAAACAAGGCCTGGGGAGATAGTTGATCGGGAAATTATCGCGTCTTTTTTTTAGTCGCTGCTTTCTTCGCTTTGGGTTTTTTCGGAAGGCGCAGGCTCATCTCATTCAGTGCGAGGGTCATTACCTCCTGAGGTGTTACATACAGTACAGCAGCCAGTTTCACGCATTCGGCTATTTTCATCAGTTCCGGCTGTGCAAGTTTTTTTGAAAGGGTGGCTTTATTGAAACCGGCGTCTTTTGTTAATTCGGTATGCTTGACGTATGCCAACAGTGTCCTAAAGTTGTAAATGCCAGGGTCCAGGCTCCTTTCCTTCTCTGGAAGCGCGGCTTCGGCAATCCCCTTTCTGATCAATCCGGAAAGTGTATGTCGTTTTGATTCTGGAATTTCCATGGTGACATGCTCAGTTTTTCAAATTAACTGAGTTATCCTTTTTATTGCCTTTACAGTTTATGAAATTGGATTAGTTGTTTATAAAGTTGTATATTGTGTTTACGTTTTTGACTTTTATTCACCAAAACACGCGTCTGGATGGGGGTAACCGTAAATCTGGAGGGAAGTAGGAAGCTTAGGAGGATTTTTTATGCATCTGGTTAAGTGCCAGTGTCATGATAACCTGTGGCGTCAATCCAAATGCTTTACCCAATAAAATACATTCTTCAATTTTTAATAACCCGGGATTCATCAGCTTTTTGTACAGGGTGGACTTGTGGATACCTACCGCCGTTCCTACGGTGGTCATTGGAATAATATCATAGATACCTCTGAGGTCTTTTATCTGACCTCCCTCTATCAGTGTGCGCACTGCCTCAAATCTGGGATCTTTTCCTTTTGCCATTTCTGAATGTTTCGAATTGGAAAATACAGCTCATGGGGTTAATCTGCCGTTTGTTATTCTAAAATTGACTATAGTGGATATGAAATAGCATTTATGGGTTATAAAAATGACTATTTTTTTCTCAGCACTTACGGGTATACCAATAATCAGTCCACTGCAGTATGATTTCCCTCAAATCATTACCACAATGGAAGATCCATTTTACGACGATCATGATGGTTCCTTCAAATGGTTCATCATTGTCTTTGTATTCTTTATGGTGCTGCTCTGGACTTTTGCCTGGATCGGCGCCGAACATTAGTTCTAAGGGTTAAACCACTGTGAGGCGTTGTTTCTACAATCTGCCTCACCATCTCAACAAATACATAATCCATTTTAACGGCGGTGGTGTCTACCACTGCTACTTTTTTAGACGGGCAGGGATTATCTTTGCTGTCGTCAAACACCTACCGACAATGCAGCAAACCACCGAATATGACAACGCGGCATCCCGCGTAACAGCATGGTTTTGGGTACCCGGACTGTTTCTGACCTTCCTGTTGGCCAATTCTGTATTGGGCGCACGCTTGCGGGAAGGACAGGGGAATGACCCCGTGAATCTGATAGGGTCCCAAACTATTATTTTTGGCTGGTGCTTTCTTGTGTGGCTGGTGGCGGCCTATGCGGTACAAACCAGTTACCTGCCCCGCTGGCTTCGGCTGGCCGGTACGCTGTGTATCGCTGCTGTTATCTCTGTGGCTTTCTATTACCTCTCGCCATTTGAAGATTATCCGCTGACACCCTTCCGGCAACTGCCGCCTGGCAGGGCACTGCTCAGGCTTAGTTACCGTGGCCTATTGGTGGGTGCCTTTATATACCCGGTGGTGTATTCTCTGGCCGCCGCCCGCAAACTGGCGCTGGAAAAACTGAAAGTGGAAAGGAAGGAACGGGCGCTGCTACAGATCCGGACCACCCAGCTGGAAGCCATGGTGGCGGAACGTACCGCAGCGCTGGAAAAAACCATCGCTCAACTGGAACAGGCGCGGCGCCAGCTGGCTGAAAATAACTCCTCCGGCAAGGCCTGAGTACGACCGTATACCCCTGGCCGTAGTAATCTGACTACAACGATTTAATATTATTGCTACAAATGTGGATGTGCAGGTGCGCTACTTTTGCTGTACGCAGTTAAAGGCCGTTCAGCCATTGTTATAGCATATCGTCTGTTATCCTGCCATTCGGGAGGCGGATGGTGCTCTCATACCGGCAGAAGGTGCTGCCTGATTCGCCTAATCGGAAATGGACAATAAACGGACAGTTTTTTAACCTCAATGGCCGGGGAGATGGTCCCCGGCCATATTTTTTACTGGCGGAAACGGCGCCAGCTTTCCCACAGTAATCCCCCGGCTACCATGGCTAGCAGTATCCAGGAAGAAACGGCGGCAATCTTACGGCCAGTGATAAATGTTTTCGGACGGAACTCAAACACAATATCATGTTTGCCGGCAGGGACCTTTAACCCGCGCAGGGCGTAGTTCACCCGGATAATATCTGCTTCCTGGTGATCAATATAGGCTTTCCAGCCGGCAGGATAGTAGATGTCGGAGAAAACAGCTAAACCATCATACGTATTGTGACTGCTGAAATGCAGATCATTAAGGCCATACTTCGTCAAAACGATACCAGCGCTGCTGTCCTTTGCCGGCGCGAGATTGCCCAACTGCGCCTGGAAGCGGCGGTCAATCACGACCGTATCAGCCGGATTAAAACTGTCCATGGCGCTCATCTCTGCATCTGCATTAGCGGCCCAGTGGATGCCGTTCACAAACCAGGCATTGCCCAGCGCCTGCGGATTGAACTGCGCTACCGGCTGACCGGTAGACGGGTCCGGGGCAATGATGTAACGGGTGTTTAGCATATTGAGCACCGCACGGTTGTTTTTGGCAATCTGATGTTCAATCAAATCCTGGTAAATCCACAATTTGGCCGGGCTTTGGCCACCGATGGACTTATGCATGTAGGAGGTATTGGCATCGAGGAACGGGTTCGTGGTGGCATTCAGTACCCGGAAATAAGGGGTTTTGTCCTGGAGGATTTTTTCGTCGGCAGCAGTTGGCGAAATATAGGTGGCCAGCTGATCAGGATTCATAAAACTCTCTTCGTTCATGTAATTTTTATCTACCTGGAACAAATCGAACAACACAATGGCCGTCAGCAGTACCAGTGTCGGCGCGGCTTTCAGCTTGTCTTTGAGATAAGCCCACAATACGCCATAGGCTATCGCGATCAGTACCAGCGCACGGATACCATCCCGGAACAGCAGGCTGCTGCGGTCTTTCCTCAGCGCTGCCATCAAGGTATTGGCGGCATCTTTACTGCCCATCATCCGCGTGTACTGTTGCAGTACAGACGCATCATTAGGACCACTGAAGGAATAGATGAACGGCCCGAAAATAGCCACACCGATGACAAGGCCACCGGTGATAACAGCAGATTTTTGCAGGGCCTGCATCAATTGCGCTTTGGGCAGTTTGTTGTCTATCAGCTCCTGCAATGCCCAACAGGCCAGCACTACAAAGCTCACCTGCACTATCACCAGCGCCATGGTAGGTGCCCTGAATTTGTTATATAACGGGAGATGATAGAACAAAAAGTTATTGAAGGCTGCAAAGTTGTGGCCCCAGCTGATCAGGATGGCGAAGGCCGCCACGGCTACCCACCACCATTTGTGCGGACTACGGATGATCAATAGTGACAGTACTGTCAACAAACAAATGATCACGCCAATGTATACAGGTCCGGCTGTCATCGGCTGCCCCGCCCAGTATAGTGGCCACCGGCGGCTGTTGGCCAGCTGTTCTGCCTGCACGGCCGGTACGCCCAGCGTTGTCAGCGCTTTGTAGGTATGTGAATTGACAGACAGTTTTTCTGCCGTGGAATTGCCCACCACGCCGGGTACAAGCATGGTAAATGTTTCCCCCGGGCCATAACTCCACTGGAATGCATACTCCACATCCAAGCCAGATTGGCCCTTTTGTTTGCTGCTCAGTTCAGATTCGCTGCCGCGGATGGTGTAATGGGTGTATTCCTTTAATATCAGCAGGTTGTCCATATTGGGCAGTATCGCCAGTATGGCCGCTACTGCCAATAGCGCCGAAGCCTTGAAGAACGCGGGCAATTGTTTCTCCCGAAAGGCAAAAATAAAAGTACTGATCACGAGCCCCATCACCATGATAAGCGTGTAGTAGGTGATCTGCAGGTGGTTATTATAGATAAGCAGGCTGGTGGTGATGGCTGTTAAACAGGCACCGGCGATCCATTTTCCGCGATAGGTGAGGATAATGCCCGCCAGTACCGGCGCCATATAGGCCATGGCCATCACTTTGGTGATATGGCCCGTTTCCATGCTGATAATACTGAACGTGGCAAAACCATAGGCAATAGCGCCCAATATTCTTATCCAGTAACGGAAATCGAGCACACATAACAGCAGGTACATGCCCAGCATATTCACAAACAGCATGTCTGCCGGATTGGGCAGCCAGAGGGTGAACAGTTTGTTGAGATAGGAGATCACAGTCACCGGTGGACCGGTAAAGATCACATAGGTGGGCATTCCGCCAAACATACTGTTGGTCCACATTGGTATTTCACCAGTGGTGTTATAGAAGTCCAGTGCCTCTTTTTGCATGCCTTTATGATGCATCATGTCTGACTGGAACAGGGCTTTTCCATCCAGCACGGGGCTGCAAAACAGCAGGGCCAGGCCCGCAAAAAGCGCTATGGCGGCCACATGCAGCCAGAGGGTTTTCATCCGGTTGTTATTCATTGTTGATTTTTTCGTACTGGCGTTAATGCCAGACGGGCGTCAAAATAATGAATTTGTATGACCGGCGAAAATCCGCACAGGATAACATTAGTGGTCCATCGCCACTACGGGAGGAGTATTCTTTTTCCGGCCGGAGGCTACCAGCAGTAGCGGCAACGACACCAGGAACACCAGCCCCATCACCAAAAAAGCATCGCTGAAACTGAGCAGCATGCCCTGCCGCGTGATACTATGATCGAGCAGTTGCACCGCCTGCTGATGTGCATGCGATGCTGACGCTCCCTTGCTCTGGAAAAACTGCGTATAGCCGTGCAGGCGGTTATACACGGCAGGATTAGACGGATCGAGATGGCTCACAAGGTCGTAACGGTGTTGTGCATTACGTTTCGCCAGATAGGTGTTGATCAGTGCGATGCCAAAGGAGCCACCCAGTTGCCGCATCATGTTGTTGAGCGCCGCTCCCTGTGGTATGTCCACCGGCGGCAGTGATGAAACCGCCAGGGTGGTGAGCGGCACCGTCATCAGCGCCATGCCCAGCGCACGCCATATCAGCGAGCCGCTGATGGCTGCTGATGTTGCGTTCTGGTTCAACTGCGACATTTGCCAGCTGAAGAGGATGAACATGCTCATACCGGTGAGGATAAGGTATAAAGGCGACAGGCCGCGTTGCAGCAGGCGTGCGCTGATCACGAGTCCGCCGATGGCCAGGAAAGCACCGGGCAGCAACAACATGCCTGTTTGCAGTGGCGTGAAATAAAGCAGGCGCTGGGCAAACACCGGTGTTAGAAATACCGAGGCAAACATACCGGTGCCCGATATAAAAGTGAGGATGGCGCCCACGCTGAGGTTCCGGCTTTTCAGTACCCGCAGGTTTACTACGGGATGGGCTATACGTAATTCCCACCAGATAAAAATACCAATGCCGAATACGGCTATCACGCTCAACCAGGTGATGTACGCCGCTTCAAACCAGTCGTCTGTTTCGCCGCGTTCCAGTACTGTTTGCAAAGCGCTCACGCCAACAGCCAGCAGGATGATGCCGGTCCAGTCGATGCGGGTGGACTGTGTTTGCCGCGGTGGTTCGTCCAGGAGCATGTAACAAACAACGGCAACGAGTATACCGATAGGTACATTGATGTAGAATATCCACGGCCAGCTGTAGAATTCCGTGATGTAGCCGCCGAGGGTAGGACCGATGGTCGGTCCAACGAATACGCCTATCCCAAAGATGGCGCTGGCCACGTTCTGTTTTTCTTTCGGAAACTGGCGGAACACGATCACCTGTGATACCGACAACAGTGCGCCGCCGCCTATGCCCTGCAGGAAGCGGAAGAGCACCAGTGTCCAGATGTTGCTGGCTTGTCCGCACATGAAGGAGAAGAACGTAAAAGCCAGGATGGAACCAATGTAGTAGTTACGCTGTCCCAGCCGCGCCGCGAGGAAACTGGTGATGGGGATGATGATCACGTTGGCGATGGCGTAGGCGGTGATCACCCAGGAGGTGTCTTCCAGTGTGGCGCCGAGGTTACCGCTCATGTGTGACAAGGCTACGTTGACGATGGACGTGTCTATCAGTTCCATGATGGCCGCGGCTATGACCGCGACCACCAGTATTTTACTTTTCATACCGATTGGTATATTTTATGACGAAAAAAATCAGGAACGGGTGTTGACCATTTGCAGGACCTGCGCCGGTGAGGTGGATTGCAGCAGTTGCCATACCTGCCGGGTTTGACCGATATGGATTTCGTAATCATCATTTGTTAGCGCTTCCATAAAGCCTGTGGCCACTTCGCTGGGCGGAATACCTTTCTCGCCGCCGATTTCGCGGGAGAAGTCGGTGTTCACCATCGGCGGCATCAGTTCAAATATCCGTATAGGCGCCACCGATACCCGCAGTGATTGTGTGTAGGAGTGGAGCGCCGCTTTGCTGGCCGCATAGGTGGGCACCTTGGTAAACGGCACCAATGCTGTTATGGAGCTTACATTGACGATCGCCGCTTCCGGTTGGTTTTGCAACATGGGCAGGAGATATTCTGTCAGTTGCAGGATGGCGAGATAGTTAGTCAGCATTTCATCCGCCGCTTTATCGATGGCCCGCGCCGTGTCTGTCAACTCATAGGCGTATGCTTTGCCAGCATTGTTGATGAGCATATTGAGCTGCGGATATTCCTGTTGCAGTGTTTTTACCAGCGCTTTTACCTGCGTGTCTTTAGTGACGTCGCATATCATGGGAATAAGGCCGGGTGTGCCTGCAGCAGCTTGTTGCAGCCGTGCTTCATCTCTGCCGGTGATGATCACCCGGTTGCCTGCTGCTGATAATGCCTGTGCCAGCGCCAGTCCTATGCCAGCACTGCCGCCGGTAATTAATACCGTGTTACCTTCTGTTTTCATATCAAAATAATTATACCAATCGGTATATTTTAGAATAAAAAAATAGCTGAATAAAAAATAAACAAATGATCAGAGCTGGTTGACAAACGTTTCCAGCGACTGCATGATCGCATTGCGGTAATGCATTTTGCCGGTCAGCTTGGTGATCATGATACATCCTTCTATCATAGCGATGATCGTCAGCGCTGTTTGTTCCGGGTTGGTCTGCGAACTGAACTCCCCCTGACGGATGCCCCGTGTAATATCATGTGCGATGCTGTCCTTCCATTTGCTCACCGCCTCAGCGGCGCGCTGTTTCAGTGCGGGGTGTGTATCGTCGGCTTCTGTGGCGGTGTTCAGGATAGGGCAACCACCTACGGGGAATGGATGTTTCAGGAAATTAGTATATACATGCACATAAGCCAGCAGCTTGTCGCGGTAAGTTTCCTGCTTCGCTTTTTCCTGCCGTACAATATCAGCCACCTGGCGGATGTTATATTCAAATGCCGCCAGCGCTACTTCGTCTTTATTAGCGAAGTTGCCATATATGCTGCCTTTCGTCAGCCCTGTAGCATTGGTCATGTCGGTCAGCGAGGTGCCCGCATACCCTTTCTCGTTGAACACAGGAGCGGTCTTCTCCACAATAAACTGTTTCGTTCTGGCTGCTTTGTTCATATTCTCCGTGTTTGATGAAACAAAATTATACCATTTGGTATAAAACGAAAAATCTTTTTTCCAAACCCAGGGCTGAAAGCCCTGGGCTAAGATGTTTATCACTCGTAAAAGATTGAGATGTTCATCACTCGTAAAAGATTAAGATGTTCATCACTCGTAAAAGATTAAGATGTTTATCACTCATAAAAGATAAGGTCCCTCATTAGAAAGAAATTGAATAAGATCTTAGCCCAGGGCTTCAGCCCTGGGAACCGGGAATAAAAAACGCCCATGAGATCAAAAGCGAAGGGCCGACACAATGGTCGGCCCTTCGCTTTTATGAAAGAAATCAGCTTATTCAGCAGGCTCCTGCGGTGTTGGTGGTTGGGGATGTTTTTTCTTCTCCGCCCAGTAGTACAGCGGCGGGATAACCACCGGCGTAAACAGCAGCGTGAAGGTAAGTCCGCCAATGATCACCGTGGCCAGCGGCCTTTGCACATCGGAACCGATGCCGGTACTGATGGCGGCGGGCACCAGACCGATGATAGCTACCATCAGCATCATCATAATGGCCTTGAACTGGTCTACCGCTACCCGCTGCACGGAAGCGCGCAGGGTGAGGGGCGACTTGTACATCTCACGGTTGAGTGCAGACACCAGCAACACGCCGGCCATCACCGAGATACCGAAGATGGACACGAAACCTACGCCGGCAGACACGTTGAAGTGATAGCCGCGGAGGAACAGTGCCACAATACCGCCGGCAAGGGCCACCAGTATGCAACTCATGGTCACGAACGTATGCTTCATGCTTTTAAACAGCATGAACAGGAACACGAACACAATCACGATGGTCAGCGGAATGGTGAGTGACAGCTGTTTACCGGCACGTTCCAGGTTCTCGTACTGACCGCCATAGATAATATCATAGCCTTTAGGCACATGTACGCTTTTATCGATTTTTTCCTGGAGTTCTTTTACGAAAGAGCCCTGGTCACGGCCTCTTACGTTGGTACGTACAGTCACCATACGTTTGCCATCGATGCGGTAGATGTTGGTCTGCCCATCGATGAACTGGATATCCGCCAGCTGGTCCATCGGTATCAGTGCGCCGGTGGCGGCAGGTACCTGCAGATTGCGAATGGCTTCCACAGTGCTTCTGTCCTGCGGCAGATAACGGATAATGATATCGTACCGTTTGGTGCCGTCGTATAATGTACCGATCGGTTTACCGCCGATAGCGGCTTCAATCATCGACTGGATATCGCTGACATTGATACCGAAGCGGGCAGCATTTTCACGGTTGATATTGATGGCCAGCTGGGCTTGGGTGCCTTCCTGTTCAATGTTCACGGAAGCAGAGCCCTGTGTGGCTTTCACGATCGCCGCGATACTGTCGGCTTTGGGCCGCATCAGGGACAGGTCATCGCCCACAACAGAGATAGCCAGATCGGCGGCGCTACCGGTCACAATTTCCATTACCTGGTCAATGATCGGCTGACCGGAGTTGAAAGACGTACCCGGAATATTCTTTTCCAGGTCGGCCTGTATACGTTTAACGAGTTCTTTTTTAGTGATGGTATCGCTCCACAGTTTGTAATCCTTCAGGCCCACCAGTATCTCGGTACGGTTGGCGGGGAAGGGGTCAGTACCATCGTCGTTACGGCCGGTTTGTGTGATCACGTATTTCACCGGCGGATAGGAGGAGATCACTTTCCGGATGATGGGTGCGATCTTGGCGTTTTCCTGGATGGTCACACCAGCAGGCATAAACGAACGCATGAAGATAGAGCCTTCATCCAGTTCGGGGAGGAATTCCGTACCCAGCTTGCCGGCGAGGCCTATCATCAGCACAATGATCACCGTAGCAACGAGCACCGTTTGCCGGTGGAAGCGCAGGAAGAAATTGAGCGAACGCTGGTACAGGTGTTCCAGGAAGTCCAATATCCTGTTGCGGTGTTCCTTCATGGGTTTGTCGGAAGACAGCGCTTTTTTGTAGGCATAGGAAATGAGCACCGGGATGAGCGTGAGCGCGCAGATCATAGCGCCTATCACCGCAAAAGCCAGTGTGAGGGCCATGGGAGAGAAGAGTTTGCCTTCCACGCGGGTCATCATCAAAATCGGCGTATAGGCGAGGATGATAATAGTAACCGAGAAGAATATTTCACGTCCCACTTCCTGCGCAGCAGAGAGGGTGATGCCGATGATGCCGCCCTGTTTCTCCTGCGGTGTGGCGTTGCGGTAGCGGCGTATCAAGTGTTCCGCCATCACGCAGGCGCCATCCACGATGATACCGAAGTCGATAGCACCGAGTGACAGCAGGTTGGCCGGAATGCCGGTGAGCCGCATCAGGATAAATGCAAACAGCAGGGAGAACGGAATGGTGGCGGTCACCACCAGCGCAGAACGGATGCTGCCCAGGAAAAATACCAGGATGATCACCACGATGCTGACACCCATAAAGAGCGTATGCGCCACGGTTTCAAGGGAGTGGTCGATCAGGAAGCTGCGGTCGTACAGTACGCGGAGCTTCAC
Organism: Chitinophaga fulva; assembly: GCF_012927205.1. Taxonomy (GTDB): domain Bacteria; phylum Bacteroidota; class Bacteroidia; order Chitinophagales; family Chitinophagaceae; genus Chitinophaga; species Chitinophaga fulva. The sequence goes on along the minus strand of NZ_JABBGC010000003.1, from coordinate 1,212,463 downwards.
GCCTTCGGGCAGTTCTGTTTCCGACAGCAGGGCCAGTTTTTCCTTCAGGGCTTTCAGGGCTATGCTGGGGTTTTCGCCACGGCGTAGCAGGATGATGCCTTCGGGGGAGCCTACCTTGTCAATGTTTTCATCGGGCACAGCGTAGCCCATTACGCCGGAAGGCGGCGGGGGCGCTGTCTCCACGGTGGCTACATCTTTTACGTATACCGGTACACCGTTAACAGCCGTGAGCACGATGTTGCGTAGGTCTTTTTCAGACTTCACGGCGCCGAGGCCTCTCACGGCGAAACCTTGTCCGCCGCGTTCGATCACGTTACCACCGGTGTTGAGGTTGTTTTTCTGTACCGCATCGATCACAGATTGCAGGGTAAGGTTGTACTTACGCAGTTTCTCCGGAGAGGTGAGGATATGAAATTGTTTGAGCGGCCCGCCGAAGTTGGTCACATCGGCAATGCCTGGCACTTGCAGGATGGCCGGGCGTATTACCCAGTCCTGCAGGTCTCTCAGTTGCATGGGCGTAAAGCTGGGCGGTGCTTCCACCACGTAGCGGTAAATTTCGCCTACGGCGGTGGTGAGTGGCGCCAGTTCCGGCGTAACGCCTTCCGGCAGGGAAAGGGACGAGAGCCTTTCTATTACCTGTTGACGGGCGAAATAGTCATCGGTGCCGTCCTGGAAAGTCAGCTGTACTACCGAGAGGCCGAAGATGGTACGGCTTCTGCGGTCGAGTACGCGGGGTACGTTGTTAAGTGCCCGTTCAATGGGAATAGTTACCTGTTGCTCCACTTCTTCAGCCGCGCGGCCGTCGAAAGGTGCTACGATGATAACGTTGGTGTCAGCGATATCGGGGTAGGCTTCAATTTTCAGCTGGGTAAAACACCAGTAACCGATCACTGACAAGACCACAGCGCCAATGATGACTGCCCAACGGTTACGTAAAGAGAATATCAGAATGTTACGGATCATGCTTCAAATTGATCTACGTGATGGGTAATAATAAAGCCTCCTTTGTAGGTGCTCCTCAGCAGTTTAAGCACTTCCCGCACTTTGTCGTCTTCATCTATGAGGGTGATCATCATTGGAGGTTCGTCAAAAGAAAATATTTCATCCGGGCGTTTCATGCGCTGGTTAACGCCGAAGCCCATGACACCGCGGTATACGGTAGCTCCTTTGACATTGTTGTTCATCAGGAGCTGCATAATGTATTCGTACAGGGGGCGGGTACCGTACATATCATCTTTGTCAATAAAGATTTGTGCCTGTAGCATAATTATATTTTTAGTAACCGAATGAAATACCTTTTAACTGCATGGAGCCGTCTGTTACCACTTTGTCGCCTGGTTGCACGCCGGTGAGCACCACCATGCGGTCGCCTACCTGTGAGGCGGTCATTACTTCACGGCGAACGAAAGTGCGTTCATCTGTTTTGATGAAGACGTAGTTTTTGCCCTGTACGGTTACCACGGCGGCGCGCGGAACAGAAAGGGAGTTGCCTTCACTGACACCGAATTTAACGGTAGCATACATGCCGGCGCGGAGTTTATGCTGGATATCTGCAATCGTAATTCTCAGTTTCACCATGCGGGTGATATTGTCTACCACTTCGCCCACGTTTTCGATAACGCCGGTAAAGGTTTCGCCGGGGTAGGAGTTGAACTGCAGTTTACAGCTGCTGCCTTCTTTTACTTTGGTGATCTGGTTTTCCGGCATCTCGCAAATGAGCCAGGTTTTATCGGTTTTGGCTGTTACGAGTGATTGTGGATCGAAGCCGGCCAGTTTCAGTTTGGATTCATGCTCAATGATAGATGTCTTTTCATTGGCGAGGTCTGTTTCCGCGATGGCCATGTCTGTTTGCGCAGTGATGAGCTCCGTTTTGGCATCAGATACATCTTTGCCGGTACCGGCGCCGTGTTCGGCGAGGTCTTTAAAGCGGTCCAGCTCTATTTGTTTCTGGGCGGCGATCGCTTTTTTCTGCCGGATGATGTTGCCTTTTTCCCGGATGTTGATGATGTGTTGCAACATTTCGGTGTAGCTGGCGGTGATGTCCGGGTTGTCGAACAGCACGATGTTTTGTGAGGCGTTGCCGTTGGAGCGTACCACGGTGGCGGCTACGTGTGCCGGTGCCATCAGTTCGGCGTTCAGGTCGCTCTGGGTAGCTTCCTGTGTTTTGAAGAAGTGAAGGGTAAGGCTGTCGGGGGGCAGTTTAATCGTGCGTCCACTGTCTTCCACCACGGTTTTGGTGGCAGGGGCAGGCTTGTTTTCATGGTGCTGTCCGCAAGACATAGCCAGCCATGCGATGCTTGCTATCGATAAGCCAAAGGCAGTCTTTGTCATCTGTTAAATTATAGTTGATTAATCAATCCGGTTACCTGTAATAATTGCAGGTAGCTTTTACGGTAGTTGTACAGTGCGTCGTAATACATCTTCTGGGTATCAAACCAGGTCCGTTGTGCGTCCAGAAAATCTATGATGGTGGTACCGCCTTTCGTATAGGCGTACTTTACTGATTGCAGGATGTTTTCTGCTTTGGGCAGGATGTTTTTGTATTTGTCCACTGTTTCCCGGTTTACCTGGTAGATACGCCAGGTGGACTGTACTTCCGTGCCGACCTGCTGTTGCAGGGCTGACAGGGACTGTTCAGATTGCTGCAGCAGTATTTTGGATTTTTTTATCTCACCCTGGTTGCGGCTGAAGAAAGGCAGTTCGATCGTAGCATACAGGCCGAAGTAGGGCACCCTGTTCTGGGGGTTCCAGATAACGCCCAGCTCCGGGGAAGGTATTGCCAGTGACCGTTGCAGGGATATATTGCTTTTAGCGGCAGTGATGGTAGCCTGTGCCTGTTGCACATCCGGGCGTTTGGCCAGGGAGAGGGAGAGGAGGCTGTCCAGTTGCTGCGTCATTTCCAGGGACATGACCGGGTCCTGGTCGTCGATGGCCACACTGTCGGTTTGACCGGTGAGCAGTTTCAGGCTTTGCAGTTCATTGCGATAGCGCTGTGTGGCATTTTGGTATTCGATCTGGTATTGTTCCAGCAGCAGCTGGGTACGTGCCAGTTCACTGGAGCTGATCACCTGGTTTTTCAGGCGGATCTCCTGTGTTTTGACGAGGCTGTCGACGTTCTGTTTGGCTTCCAGGATCAGTTCCAGGTTGACCTTATTGTACCAGACATCGAGCCATTTGTTGCCCGTTTCGGTGAGTACGCCCCTTTCCGTGTCGGCATAGGCTTTTTCAGCGACGGACACGTTTCCGGCGGCGTATTGTTGTTTGTATTTCCGTTGACCGGCCAATTGGAATTGTTTGGTCAATTGCCACCAGTATTGGTTGTTCTTTCCATCCAGGAACTTGGTGTCCGGCGCCCACTGACTGGGGTTGGTCATATGCAGCGTCTGGTTGTTCAGGACCGGGTTGGGCCTGAGTTTTGCCGTGACTACATCGCTCTGGGCGATGGCCGTGTTCAGGCTGGCCGGTTTAAGGAAAGGGTTGTTGTTTCTGGCGGCATGGAGTGCACCTGGCAAGGTAAGGGTAGTCTGCGCCTCCGATATCAGAGGCAGGCCTACCGTACACGAGAAGATAAGAAAAATGGCGTAACGCATTCCTGATTTGTGCTATTTGCTATAGATAATTACTGTTGTGTTGCGGTTTTTGTTCAATCACCGGTAATATTACCTTGCCGGTAAGGGGTCTGTTCACATGGCCTGTCGCTAAATCGGGAGGCAAGATAGGGAATCTCGAAGGATGTAACCGGCTGTAGCACATTAAAATTAGCTTAAACAATTTAGCCAAAACGGGAACAGATATAGGAAAATGTGCAATTTTTTTGGGTGTAATGGTTATTCCTGTATATTTGTGAAGTAACCATATTTGTAAATAATTATATTGATATTTTATCGTTTCGCTGCCTGTTTAATTAATTGATTAGTATTTGTTTTGTATTTTTTGTAAATATTTATTATTCATTATTTTATAAAGCGTTACGATGGAAAGACCAAAATACCGTTATGTAGGAAACCGGGGCGTACACTTTCAGCAAATCGAAGAAATGTTCGAAAAGGAGAGGTGGCGAATCGCCACCTTCACCAGCAGTATCTGAAGGATGTGCTGTAGTTCGCCTCAAACGAAGGAATCCCTGGTGTAAGAATTGCATGCAGCAAAAAAAGAAAGAAGTTGCCAAGCTTAAAAGGAAGGCAGCATAGGTAATTATTCCCTTGAAGGATTTTTTAAGACCCCATCTCTCACGCCATGTATAATGGGGAATGGATTTGTATTTCGTGTAAATTTTTTTTTAACCACTTAAAAAAATAGTCATGATAGAAAGACCAGTATATCGGTACGTTGGAAGTGTTGCTGAACACCTCGAGCAGATTGATGAAATACTTGAGGAGGAAAGATTACGCGTTGCTGCTTTTACGCCGGAAGAAGCAATCCAGTACCTCAAGGATGCAGGAGTGTATCATTTATTGATAGGTCCCAAAAGAAGAAATCCCTGGCGTAAAAAGAGTACACGACGGAAAGCAAAAGCTGCGACCAAACTAAAGAAACTAAGGCAACATAGGTAATTGTTTGTCCCCAAAAGTATTTTTTGAAAAAATGGCCTAATATTCTCTCACCCCATGTACTATGAGGTAGATTTTTAGTTGTAAACACTTTTATTAACCATTTAAAAAATCGTTATGACGGAGAGACCAAAATATCAGATTTTTTGTAGCTGGGCCGAACATTTTCGGCAGATGGATGAAATGTTTGAAGAGGAAAGGAAGCGTATCGCCACTTTCACGAAGGAAGAAAAAAAGCAGTATCTGATAGATGCAGGGGTATATCATTTATTGGTAGGTCCCAAGCAGCGAAACCCCTGGCGAAAAAAAAGCGCCCGGCGTAAACAGAAGGATGCTGCCCGGTTAAAGAGGCTTAAAAGACATAAGTAATTGTTTGTATCCCCAAAAACATTGTTTGAAAAATGACCCGATTAATCTCCGATTCAATGTATGCTGCTGTGCCCGGCTTAGTCATCGGCTTTCATGGTTGTGAACGTTCCTTGCGGGATGATGTCATCAATGAAAGGAAAAAACTCCGTTTCAGTACAGGGAAATACGAATGGCTAGGGCATGGAATTTACTTCTGGCAAAATAATTACGAACGTGCGCTGGAGTTTGTGACTCATCCACCGGATGGAAGAAAAATAGTGCATCCTGCGGTGTTAGGAGCCGTCATTAATCTGGATTATTGTCTGGATCTGTTAGATACGAAACATATTCGGAATATTAAAAATGGTTTTTTGATGATGGTAGACGCCACTCTGGAGCGTGAAGGTAAACTGCCCCGAAACAGAAATAAAGAAGGTGCGGATAACTTACAGGATAAGGTTATCCGTGAACTGGATTGCCAGGTGATTGAATACGTGCACGAACGGATGCGGAGGAAGGGTGTAAGGCAATATGACTCCGTCAGAGGAGTCTTTATAGAAGGCACTCCTATCTACGAAGACGCCGGTTTTTTTGATAAAACACACATCCAGATTTGTATCCGCAACCCTAACTGTATTAAAGGGTATTTTATTCCGCGAGAGGAAGAGCAGTGGTGATGATGGAAAAAACCGCTGTGGTAATACATCACAGCGGTTTTTATTTATTATTTGCCGAGTGGTCTTTCTACATTCATGTCGGTCAGTTCCGGCGCTACACCATCGAGGCTGTATACCAGCTTGAACCGGAAGTTGCCGCAACGGGATTTACAGTCATATACAAACAGCGCCGTGGTTTTGCCATTGTTGTAATTGGTGGAATAAGATACCAGTCCGCCTTCTTTATGCGACCAGTCGCAGTCTTTCATGCTTTCCACCAGCCGGCTGGCTTATTCGGCGGAGAAATGTTTCTCAGGGAGATGCTTGGTCACAGCGGGCTTGTCAAGATTGTTGACAATGTACTCCGCATCTTTTTTCGCTTTTTCTCTTTTCGCGTTGGTTTCTTTCGAAAAACATCCGGTGAATATCAGTATCACAGACAGGGATAATAGCAGTTTGTTATACATCTTTTATAACGGTTTGGGTTAAACGACAAAAGTAGCTATTTCCCGACTGGAAATAAACAAGGCACCGGTAGACACCAGTGCCGAGGGTTTAATTTACCTGTTTTTCATAGATGAGTTTCATTCCCTTCAAATTCACCAGTCCATGGAGATAAATGATGTTAAGCTCCCGGCAGGTGCGGTGGACGGGGCATCCCGGCGGAATCCTGTCTTCCATGACCAGCTCCAGCGGTGTGAAATACAACTTTTCCAGTAACGCCTGATCGAGACTGCGGCGATAAATGTCTTCTTCCAGTCCTCTCCGGATATTCAGCTTTAGGAAAACCGCCAGCTGGCTTTCACGGAACTGTATGACGCTGGCCCAGATGGCAGGATACAGCTCCCGCAGGTCCCGGAAAAAAACGGGCTGGATCGTCAGTACCACCCTTTCGGCTACACGGAAAAAGTTGCTCATCTCGATAATCGCATTGGAAGAGATGTGCCGGTTGAATGACAGGTACCGGTCGGTTTTTTCCAGCCAGGTACTGATGATACGAGCTACCAGGCTTTCTTTGCTGTTGAAATGTTCATAAAAGCATCGTTTGTGCAGCCCGCAGTGCCGGGCAATTTCATCGGTGCTGGTAGCCCGGATGCCTTTCCGGGCAAAAAGGGTGGTGCTGCTGTCAAGCAGTTGATGCCATTCTTCTTTCATACAACATTGTTTTATGTAGGTTAATGCAAAGTGCCGGTTGCCTTCCTGTATGCTGCTTCCTGTATCCTGTATTCTACTTTACTGTCAATGGTGCTGCTGTATGCCTGTTGCCATATCGTTTGTGCTTCCAGCACGTCTTTGCCGGTAATAGTGCCTGCTTTCAGGCGGTCGTTGGCCAGTTTGAGGTTTTCTGCGGCCTGCTCGAGGGACAGGCGAGAGGTCCGGATTTTTTTCACGGACTGGTTCAGCGCCAGATAAGCCTGTTGTACCTCAAGGCCCAGTAGTTCTTTGGTATTGTCCAGTTCCTGCTGACGGGCAGCGATCTTCAACGTTTGTTCCTTCACTTTTCCTGCTTTTTTGCCCCAGTCGAAAATAGGTACGCTGATGCTGGCGATACCGTACCAGGAAGCCATCAGGTCCTTGCCATTGCTGATGTTCACCTTTTTGCCGGCGGCGCCCATCCCGGCAGCGCTCACGCCGAAGGTGGGCAGGAAATCAGCTTTCAGCATCTTGCGTTGTAACTGCTCTACTTCCAGCACGCGGTTCAGCAGCCGTATCTCCGGCCTGTTTTCCGCGGCGGAGGCAAGGTCCTGGGCGGCCTGTTCGGGGAAGTCGCCACTAACGGAGTCGGCTACATTAAAATCTGTCTGGCCGGCCATGCCTGTCACCTGCGCCAGTGCCAGTTTAGCCATCACCAGACCGTCATGGGCCTGGTGGAGCTGTAACGAGGCTTCGTTCTGGTTCACTTCTACCCGCAACAGATCATTTTTATAAATAAGCCCGGCATCATATGCGTTTTTCAGCTCACGCTGCAGGCCCTGCAACATCTCCTGGTACTTCTGGGCGAGGACGATTTTTTCTTTCACCTGTACTACCTGCCAATATGCTTTGTTGACATTGAACAACACGTCTGCTGTGGAGAGTGCCTTTTGTTCCTGCTGTATGCTCACGCCTTTGGCGGCGGCAGCTTTGCCCAACTGTATTTTACCACCAGCATAAACAGGCTGGGTGACAGACACGGAGGCGCTGCCTACGTACTCCGGTATCATACCGTTGAGTGCTCCGCCTATCGGTTTGCCGAGGTACACGCCCATTACAGACCCGTCAATGGACGGATAGGCGTTGGCGTTAGCTGATTGCACGGCGGCGTTGGCGGCATCTATCTGGTATTGTGCGGCTTTGATCTTTTTATTTTGTGTGATCGCCATCTGCTGACAGTCGGCGACGGTGAGCACGGGCGCCTGTGCGAAGGCCTGTTGTACAGCCATGGCCGCTGCCAGCGTGCATATAACTCTGAAATTCATGATTGTCTTTTTACAGGCAGGCGGCGCTATGGCCGCCTGCGGATAAATTAATGAGCGGGTTTGTACATAATCTCCGTATCATGGTCCGATGCTGTTACCGGTTCGGGTGCCGGGCGCACAAACAGATAATATAGCACGGGTACAACAAACAGCGTCAATATCATGGACACGATCAGGCCGGAGGCCAGTACGCTGCCCAGCGGCGCCCACAGCGGCGATTTGCCGATGATCATAGGCACTACGCCGATAGCGGCGGCGGCCGATGTCAGGAAGATGGGACGCATACGGCGTTTGGCGGCGCTGAGCGCGGCGGCTTTTATCGTATAGCCGTGATCGCGGATCAGCTCATCGGCATAGTCTACCAGGATGATACCATTGCGCACTACAATGCCTATGAGGCTGATGATGCCCATGAAGGCGGTCATGCCCATCGGGTTGCCGGTGAGGTACAAGCCCAGGAATGCGCCCAACAGACTAAGCGGGAAAGTGGCCAGGATGATCAGCGTTTTACCAAAGGTTTTGAACTGGAACAACAGCGTGATCAGGATCAGTATCAGGCTGGTGCCCAGCGCTTTGCCCATTCCCGGGGCGTTTTCGGCAGAAGATTCGGCGTCGCCGCCATATTGGATACGGATACCTGCCGGCAGCTGCAGCTTTTCAATCTGCGGCTGTGCCTTTTTCAGTATCTCTGATGCCATAATGCCTTTCTGCGCTTCAGACAGTACGGTAAGTGTACGCAGACCGTTACGGTGTGCGATTACGCCGGTATGCCACGAAGGTTGCAGTTCGGCGACTTCTTTCAACGGCACTTTGGCGCCATAGAGACTGTTCAGGTGCAGGTTGCTCAGGTCATTGAAATCCTTTCGGCTGCCGGCTTCCATACGAAGGAAGATATCTACCGGCTTGTCGCCTTCCCAGAGCTGCGATACGGCAAAGCCTTTGAGGCCGGCGCCTATGGTCTGGGTGATCAGCTGATTGGGCACGCCTAGCCTGGCCGCTGCATCTTCTTTGATGTTAAGGCTCACTCCCAGGTAGTCATCTTCATAATCTGTCCTTACCCAGTTGGTGCCGGCGGTGTGTTCCAGTATCTCTTTGATCTGCGCTGCTACCTTTTTCTGGTCGCTCATGTTTTCACCGATGACACGGACAGCCAGCGGTGAACCTTCCTGCATGCTCAGCTGACGCAGGCGCACATACCCGTTGGGAACAAAATTCTCAAACCGGGGCAGGTATTCTTTCACCAGTTCGTTGGTGGCATCACTGCCGGTAGTGGTGATAAATACCTGTGCAAAGTTCCGCCGCGGCATCTCCGGTGCATAGGTCACATTAAAGCGGGGGGAACTGGAACCCACAAAGCTGGCGATGCCGGTCACCCGCTTATCTTTCTGCAGTTCTTTTTCTACCAGTTTCACCACCCGCTCTGTCTCTTCGAGGGATGTGCCATTGGCCATCCATATTTCGGCATTGAATTGTTTGCTTTCACTCAGCGGGAAAAACTCCTGCTTAACTTTTCCTGCCAGCACAATCGCCAGTACAACGGCTGCCACAGCTACGCCAACGGTCGTTTTAGGAAAATTGAAGGCTGCTTCTGCTGCGATGTTAAAAGAGTGCTGCAGTCTGTCGAGCAGGCTTTTACGCTGTTTGGTGGTGCTGACTTTATGTTTCAATCCTTTTTTGATGAACACATAGCAGGTATAGGGCGTGAGCAGCAAAGCCACGGCCATGGAGGTGATCAGCGCTACGGCCACGGTCACCGGCAGGGCGGCAATGAAATCTTTGGATATACCGTTCATAAAGAGCGCCAACGGGGCAAAGGCGAAGATAATGGCCAGCGTGGCGGTAAAAATCGGCAGTGACAACTGTTTGGCTGCCTGCCAGGCGGCCGTCCAGGGGGTGATGCCTTCATCGAGTTTTTCGATGTAGTTGTCCACCACCACAATGGCATTGTCTACCACCATGCCCAGCACAATGATCAGCGCGGCCAGCGTTACCTGGTGCAGCTCTATTCCCATGATGTTGATCAGGCCAAAGGTGATCAGGATAGAGATGGGCGCTGCCAGGGAGGATACGGCGGCCACACGGACGGGCAGCAGCAACATCACTACGATGATCACAGAGGCGATCGCCATACCGAATTCTTTCATGAAGTGCCGGATGCTTTCGTCCACTACTTCTGGCTGGTTTACGATGGTATTGATTTTTACATCGGGGGGCAGGTCATGCTCCAGTGTTTTTAGCCGGTTTTCCACGAGATGACCGAACTGCACGATGTTGTTGCCGGGCTGCATCTCGATGGCGAGCATCATAACCTTGTTATCACCGATACGGATAAACGAAGACTGCTCTTCGTAGCGCCGTTCTATGCGGGCTACATCGCGCAGGCGCACCACGGTGCCTTGCGGCGTGGTGTAGATGATCTGATTGCCCAGGTCTTCGGCCGTTTTATAGCGGCTGTTGGTAAATACGGGAAAGGTATTGGAGGAGATGGTCATTTCACCGGAGTAACCGGTGATGTTTTGCATCTGTAATGTCCGGATAATAGTAGACAGGTCAAAACCATACTGTTGCATTTTTTGATCGTCGATTGTTACATAGAGCTGTTGCTTTTGGCCACCGGACCGGTTTATTTTAGACACTTCCGGAATGGTCTTGAGCCCGTCTTCTATTTTATCCAGGTATTTTTCTATTTCTGCGTAGCTGCGTTGGGGTGAGGACACGGTAATGATCTGTGCCGTCACGTCACCAAAGTTACTGTTCACCACGGGGCCTATAACGCCCTGCGGCAGTATCTGCGGGGCGGCGCTGTTGAGGCCGTGCTGCAGGGTGCTCCAGAACTTCTTACGGTCTTTTATGCTGGTGTGCAGCTCTACGGTGATGAAAACCTGTCCGTCTTTTGTTTGTGACTTGGTTTTCTCTTTGTTCACTTCTTCAAAGGAAAACAGGTACTGTTCAATTTTATTGGTCACCTGTTTTTCCATTTGTACTTCATCGGCGCCGGGATAGAAAGCATATACCATGGCTGTTGGCATATCTATCTTTGGATTTTCCGCCCTGGGCATGTTCAGGAGGGAGTAAAGCCCCAGCAGCAGTAACAGTACCACCACTACGATGGTCACCTGTTTGAACTGCATGGCCGCTTCTATGAAACTGATTTTATTTTTTTTCATGCTTCCGTTTGTTGGTCATGCTGAATAATAGCGGTTAGAGGCTCACGGAAGTACCGTCTTTGATGTTGGTGAGCCCGGAGGTGATCACCTGTTCGCCGCCTTGCAGGCCGGTGGTGATCACGACTTCATTTTTACCGGTGAGCGCGCCTACGGTCACCCTTTTGCGTACGGCCTGACGTTGCCCGTTGGTGATGAAGACATAGGTGAGGTCATCTGCATCGCGCACTACAGCGGTAGCAGGCACTGTCAGGTTGTTGGCGCTTCTGCCGGTGTTCAGGCGGATTTCGGTGAGCATGCCGGGCAGCAGGCGTCCGTTGTTGTTGGATAATTTTATTTTGATGTTATAGGTGCGTGAAGTGGCGTCGGCCTGTGGATTGATGATGGTGATTTTACCTTCCACACTGTCCTGTAACGTGGGGATATATACCTGTGCGCTGCCACCGCGGGGAATGGCGCCTACTTCGCTTTCCGGAACGGAGACGCGGGCATATACCATGTCGGTTTTTACAATGGTGAAAGCGGGTACGCCGGGTGCTGCAGCGCTGCCTCTTTCTATTTTACGGGCGCTGACGATACCGGTGATGGGAGCATATAATCTGCTGTCAGCGATATGTTTGGCGCTGATTTCCTTGTTGGCTTTGGCTTGTGCCAGTTTGGTCTTAATGTCGATGTAATCTTTCGCCGGCAGACTGCCTTTCTGATACAGGTCGTTCAGGCGGCGGTACATGTCCTCTGCCTGGTCCAGTCCTGCATTGGCGATGGCCAGCGCGTTGCTGTATTCTGTGGCGTCAAGGGTGGCCAGCAATTGCCCCTGTTTAACGATCTGTCCTTCTTCTACAAGAATACCGTTGACCACGCCCGGTACGGCAAAACCAATATCGGCGGTATTGTCAGGTTCTATGGTGCCGGAGTAGGTGAAGGTCTGGGGCATATCATTGTAGCTGACTTTTGTTGCGGTCACTTTTACCGGTGCCTGTTGCTCCTGCTGCACTTCCTTGCTGCCGCAGGCGGCCAGCAGGGTGGTGATGATCAAAAAGGAAACGGGTCTGTACGTCATCGGCATAATCTTATTTTATAGTATGATTGAATACAAATTGTTTTCGCGCAACAAAATTAGTCGCAGTACATTGGCCGGAAAAGGTTGATACATCGGGAAACCTGGTCAGAATGTCGGTTTGTTTTTGGTGTATAACGAAAATGGATATACGAAAATAAGGCCGGAGCAGGAGTGCCTCGGCCTGTAATTAAAACCTACAACTGTTACACTGTTAGTAACAAGAATTTTTCAGGGGAAAAAAGTTATTGTCCCAATGCCCGGAAAGCCTTGGGGGAATGGCCGGTATGGCGTTTGAAATATTTGCCGAAAAAAGACTGGTCGCTGAAGTGCAGGATTTCGGCAATCTCGGCAACGCTGAGTTTGGGATTGTCGAGCAACATTTTTGCTTCCAGTACTACATAGTCATCAATGATCTCACCGGCACTTTTACCGGTAAACTCTTTCACTGTTTCGGTCAGGTATTTAGCGGTAACGAACAACTGTTCTGCGTATTGCTGCACGTTGCGCTGGTTCTTGAAATGGGCCTGTACAAGATTGGTGAAGCGGATCACCAGGCTTTCTTTCCTGGACACGGCCGGATTTATTAATTCGGTATACCTTGTGCTGAGGGCAGCGAGTTCATAGAGGAACAACAGAAAAGTGTGTTGCAGTTTCTCTCTGGCGAAAGGTTGTTTTTCTTTCATGTCCTCAATACGCGCCGCCACTTGCCGGAAATGGGACAGCATCAGCTGTGCGTCTGCCGGAGAGAGTTTCCAGTGGGGAGAATACTTCGAGGTGAAATAATCATATAGCTCCATTTTGGTGGCAGGTAATCCTATCTCCACCAGGAAATCCAGGGTGAAATTCAGGCCGGAGACAATACAGGATTTGTCTACCGCTACCGACTTTTTCATGGTATGTGGTGGAATCAGCAGCAGGTCGTTGGCTTCCAGATGATACACTTTTCTGTCCAGGTTGCCCTGCATTTTTCCCTGTTGTATAAGGAGAATACTGGTGAAGTCTGACCGGAAATTGGATTTAACATGATCATATTCTATCATGTTAATATCGGTAGAGACAAAGAGGCCAATGCCCAGAGGATCTTCCAGCCCCGTGCTGCGAATGAATTCGGCCTGTTTCATGATCTCTCCGTGTTCTTTCCGTTGTGTCATATATCTGTTCGCGGTGCTGTTTTTCGGACAGGGCAAAGGTCTGCCTATCTGTTTTGTTATCAAAGGTTGATTAGTCGGTAAATCTGGTCAGAAAGTCGGTTGCCGCTACGGCAAAAAAATACCCCCGCAATCTACTATAAAAATAGAATCACGGGAGTATATCACGATAAAAACCGGGGTCAGTTTTGGACCACTTCCATGGGATCATCCATCGGGAAGAAGAGCACCTTGTCGGTGTTAACATATTTCATCAGGTCAATCATATGCAGGGTCCTGTTGTTGATGGTATGGAAATAGAGCCGTTTGTTTTTCAGGTCATTGGCGCAAGTCCACAGCGTATATACGTTATTGCCGGGATGTGTCCTGTCTTTGATGACTCCCTTGGGGATATCAAAGGCGTTGAGGATCTGGAAGGCCTGCGTCACGGCTTCGTCTGCGGTAGGAGACGGGTCCAGGCTCTGGGTATATGCCACGGCGCGCACAAAGCGGGAGGAAGGGGTAAAATCGCCAGGGATGCCTACCAGCCCGTTACCTGGCCCGAAAGAGCGGATGCTATCTTCTCCCACCTTCAGGCATGCGTCGGAAGGACGGGAGTTCAGATACTGTTGCAGGTTGGCAATATGCCAGTCAAACGTAGGGGAATTGGTCAACACGCCTAACGGGTTGTAATAACAATGTAGTTTCCCATTCACACATTCTATCACCAGCGACTTGCCATCCGCATCATGCACACTGTAATGCAACGGGAAAGGAATACCACCGTTGACATACAGGGGGATGCCCTTGTTGATCAGAATACCGCTGTCTACCGCCTTTTTTACCTGGTCTACCGTGGCGAAGTTGGACAACAGCCACGCAGATACGTCGGTAGAACTGAGCGATTTGGCAATTTTCTTGGGGGGAACATTCATATAGCTCGCGTATCCGGGTAAATAGTACAGACCCACTGCGAGGCCTTTTTCGTTCATGCCGTCAGCGATAGCATCCTTGCCCATGGAGTTGATACCAACAATGGCGTACCGGGCTTTCCAGTACAGCCCTTTATTGGCGCCACCAGGACTTACGGCGTTAAAGGGGTAGTTTCGTGGATAAACGACGACCTGTGCTTGCAGGTCATTGTAAAATTCCAGGGTACGGGCGCAGATTATAGCGCCGTCTCTGGCCCTCAGTTGAATACCTGTACAGGCCGGAACGGTGATAGGGGAGGCCAACAGCGAAATACCGAGGGCATAACACAGGGTTTTAAATAATCCGGTTTTCATTGCAATGTTATTGGGGTGAATAAATCAGAGGTATTGGTCCGGTAAACACCGGTAATGGCTACAACAAGTGCGGATTCCTGATTGTTTGAAATAAAATGTTATCCCTGTACGAAAATCGTCTCACATAAAAAAAAAGTACACTGTGTCTAATGTTTTTTAAACGATTTGCCTGGTTTTTTATCTCTTACCAAAAAGGCTACACGATGGCCGGAAGTGGAGCGGATGATATGGAGGAGATGACCGGCCTGGTGAAAGGGAGGCGGTGACCCAACAACAGGTCCCGTGATAGAAAAAATGGAAAATTGTCTGTCTTCCTGTATTTTGTTGCCGTACCCGGAGTAAAAAATACGAACAATGAAAAAAAATCTCCTGACAGCGGTCTATGGGCTGTCTGCTATGGCACTTTCGGCTCAATCGCCGGACTACCGTCAATCATTTGACAAGGACACTTCCTGGCAAACCTGTGCCGGGGTGGAGGGCACGGCGCTTAACCTTGATAACAATGTGGCGGTGCGCCATCCGGTGCCGCTGACCGGCTTTTCCGGACCGTATAACGGCTCCTTTACTGCCCAATGCTGGACGAAGGCTGCTCCCGATGACGCCGCCTATGTGCTGCTTTCTGCCACCGGCAATAACGAAGGCTGGGAGCTGGGCGTACAGGCCAACGGGGCCTGGTATTGGCAAACGGTGAATGACAATGCCCGTTATACGTATTACCCTACACCGCAAAGGCAAAGTATCCGCGACCAGAAATGGCACCAGTTGACCTATAGTTATGATGCCGCAAAAAAGGAAGCGGCCCTTTATTACGACGGGCTGCAGGTGGCTATCTACCATGTGCCCGCCCTTCCGGTGACAAACATGGCCGATACGCTGTTTGCCGGTGGCCGTCCCTCTGGCGACCAGCATGAATGGAACACGTTCAATGGTGCGCTGGATGAAGTGGCCCTGTACAAGTCGGTGCTTTCGCCTCAACAGGTGCGTGCTTCCTACGCCCGTTACTTTAAGGCAGCACCAGCTCCTGTTATGCCGGCAGGAAAACCGCTCACCGTGATGAACTTCAATATCTACCATGGTGGTAATGAAACGGGCAAAGGGACCGGGCCACGGCGTGTGGTGGACATCATCCGTCAATCGGGCGCTGATATCGTTTCCATGCAGGAAACCTATGGCTCCGGAGAAAAAATAGCGGACGCGCTGGGATACTACTTTTACCTGCGCAGCACCAATCTGAGCATCATGAGCCGTTATCCGATTGCGGAGACGCTCGACGGCGCCAAACCTTTCTGCAACGGAGGCGCCTATATCCGGTTAAATGAACACCAACAGGTGGCTTTCATTACCAACTGGCTGAACTATCCCCTGGACTATTGGGAGCTGCTGGAGAAAAAAGAGCCATTGCCGGATACCCTGCTGGCGGCAATGGAACGGGTGAATGCGTCTCAACTGAAAGAGAACCTGAAAGCTATCCGTCAGCCGGTAGCGGAGGCAGATAAAATACCGGTCATCTTCTGCGGAGACTTTAACAGTGGTTCTCATCTTGACTGGGTAGAAAGTACCCGTCATCTGAACGGTGGTTATGTGATGCCTTTCCCGCAAGGCCGCATCATGCAGGAAGCTGGCTTCACAGACAGCTACCGGCACCTGCACCCTGATCCGTTAAAGGACAGGGGTATTACCTGGAGCCCCATGTTGCCACAGGCATTTAAGGACCGTATTGATTACATTTATTACAAAGGAAGTAAACTGCAGCCACTCAAATCCTTTCCCATTACCACGCATCCGGTACGTTACCCGTCAGACCATGCAGCGATGGTGACGGTATTTAAGGTCAATTAAAGTATAACCATGCCCGCAAATAAAGCGGCCGTCAGCGGAAAGCTCCGTCGACGGCCGTCGTGTTTTATAGTAATGCGCAAGGGTTAGTTCACTTGCGCAGTTTTGTTTCTTTTTAAAATAGCATAACAGATATACAGGAAAACAAGCCACAGCGGGATCATTTCCACAGGCAGTTTCATGCCGGTGATCCACATCAGAACTAAGATACCAACCAGGAATATCAGGCAGATATAGTTAGACAACGGATAGATGAACGAAGGGAATTTGGTCGGTAACTGTTCCAGTTTCTTTTGTTGCCTGAATTTAATGTGTACCACACTGATCATGATCCAGTTGATGATCAGGGCAGATACCACCAGTGACATCAATACTTCCAATGCCTGTTCCGGTATCAGTTTGTTGACCACAATGCAGATAGCAGCAAACAATGCGGATACCAGCGTGGCTTTTACCGGCACATGGTTTTTGTTGAGCTGTGATAGAAAAGCGGGCGCATTGCCTTGCTCGGCCAGGCCGTACAACATGCGGCTGTTGCTGTATACGCAGCTGTTATATACCGACAGCGCGGCCGTGAGCACAATGAGGTTCAGCACATTGGCGATCAGGCTGGTGAAGTAGATGGTTTTGCCGAAAAGGGTAAATTCAAATCCTTTCAGGCTTTCGAATACCATCACAAACGGGCTGCTGTCTGTGGTAATACTTTTCCAGGGAGACAGGGAGAACAGGATGATCAACGCGCCTACGTAGAAGATGAGGATACGGTAGATCACCTGGTTGGTAGCTTTGGGAATGGTTTTCTCCGGTTTGTCGGCTTCCGCGGCCGTGATGCCGATCAGCTCCAGTCCACCGAAGGAGAACATGATCATGGCGATAGCTGCAAAGAGGCCCTGGTATTTGCCATCAGCACCTTTTTCGAGCAGTCCTTTGGGGAAGAAGCCTCCGTCATTCCAGAGGTTTTCCACGTTGGCCTGTGTGCCGCCGCTACCGCTGATCAGCAGGTATATCCCAAAAACGATCATGGAGATAATAGCGATCACTTTTACGATGGAGAACCAGAATTCTGCTTCCCCGTATACTTTTACGGAACTGAGGTTCAGGGCATTGATAGCCACAAAAAAGAACAGGCTCGAAGTCCAGAGCGGTATTTCCGGCCACCAGAAATGCACATATACGCCGATGGCCGTCAGTTCAGACATGCTCACCAGGATATAGAGTATCCAGTAATTCCAGCCGGAGGCGAAGCCTGCGAAGGTGCCCCAGTATTTGTAGGCAAAGTGGCTGAAACTTCCGGACACCGGTTCTTCCACCACCATTTCGCCCAGCTGGCGCATGATAAAGAAGGCGATAACACCTGCCATGGCATATCCGAGGATAACAGAGGGACCGGCCAGTACAGCGGCGGGGCCTATGCCCAGAAACAGGCCGGTGCCGATAGCGCCGCCCAGTGCAATCAGTTGAATGTGTCTGTTTTGCAGGCCTCTCTTGAGCTTCTGCGGAGTTGGTTGTTCTTTGGTTTGTATCAGTTCTTCCAAGGTAAAAACGGTGGGTAAGGTTGCAAGATGCGTTAATTTCTGAGAAATGTAAACTAATAATAATTCACTTATTATAAAAGTGAATTATATCAGGACAGCAGGAAAGCCTCATCCCAAGCCAGGGGACGGTCGAGTGTATGCGATAACAGGGACAGGCCGATGCCACTGCTGCCGTCCAGCAGGTCCCAGCAATACTCCCATTGTTTGTCTATCCCTTCCCAGCCACGGATGCCATAGATGCCGGGTTGGTCGGGGAAGATCACCTTTTGCAGGGTATTTTGGTGCCAGTGGTCTGCCGCGGTCCGGAAGGCCGGTTCACCGGTTTCATGCCAGAAGCGGCGGTAAAAAGCGGCGATACCTGCGGAGCCGTGGCACAGGCAGGCATCTACGATACCGGCGCGCTGGTCGGTGTCCCGCCGCAGGGTATAATGCATCACATCCAGTGCCTGTTGCTGCCAGGCGGTTTCCTGTAACGTTTTGCCACAGTGCCATAAAGCCAGGGCCACGTTAAAATCACCGTAGCACCACGACAGGCGGCTGTAGGGTGCCCGTCCGTCGAGGATGCCCGGAAACAATGCATGGGGCGTATCCGGTTGACGGGGATTCTGATGATGCCACATAAAATCGATACACTCTCTTATCAGCTGCCGGCAGGTGTCCGGGGCTATACCGGCAACACTGGCCCGTGATAGCAATATCAACAGGCTACAGGTACCATGCGCCAGGCTGAAGGTGTCCACACCTGTTTCTACCGGCGTTTCAAACAGCACAAACACAGGAAGACTGCGGCCATTGGTCGTCATACGGCTGGCTGCTGACAAGGCTGCCACAAATTTCTCCAGGTGTGCCCGTACAACGTTCAGGTGCGTATAGTCCAGCAAGTGATGACAGATACCGGCGCTGCCATGCAGGAAATCGAAGTTCTGTTCTGATAAACATTTTTCACTTTCCGAGATAGCGGCAGGAATATACCCATCGGCCAATCCGTTGATATCGATATCAATGAACTGATGTTTGTGCAGATGATGCAATAACCAGAATGGCCCAGTGGTACCATTGCAGTAGGAGTAGCCGGCCACTGGCTGCGGCTGCAGTGCACCGTACAATTGTTGTAACCAGCTGCCTGCACAAGGGGCACTGTTGTCTACATATCTCTCATAATAAAAAAGATACAGTAAGACGCCCCAGGGGCCTTTGAAGAGGCTTTCTGCAAAGTACGGGTCAATAGTTTTGGACGCCAGTAACCGGAGATGGTCCTGGTAAATCCGGGTCAACGCGGAACCGGTTGTCATATGTACAGGATTAAAAAAAGCATGGCAGCACAACGTCTGCCATGCGCTATCAGGGAAAAATCAGTTGGGACAGCCGGCTTGGGTGTTAGGCTGTGCGCAGCAGGGCCAGCACCGCAACGGGGAGTCCATAGAAAGCGCTGTACGGAAAGGAGCACTCACTGCCTGTGGTGCATCGATCACGTCTGTTTCGTTCATAACAGCAATAGTCTCTTTCTGGAGGAAGAGTTTTTTGTCGAGGGACAGTTTTTCTGGTTGCATAAATTATGATTTACAGGTTAAGAAAAGCTGAGGGAATAATGACAGTAGCACGCCCTTAGTTACGGCAGGTAACAAAAGTAATCGGAGGCTCTGCGCAACAGGGAAAACAACGAGCCGGTGAGTCCATGGAAAGCGCTGTCTCGTAAGGAGCGCTGCGGGCCTGCGGGCTTTTGGTCACATCAACAGGATTCATAACGGCAACAGTTTCTTTCTGGAGGAAGAGTTTTCTGTCGAGGGATAATTTTTCCGGATGCATAGATTTATTGTTTACGGGTTAAAAAGCTGAGGGAATGATTACAGGTATATTAAATGTAACCCTTTTATTTTGTTCGTTAGCGGGAGGCGGGGCGAAAAATTGGACATGGAAAGTTCTCCTGACATACTGCCAGGTATGTTAGCATTCAATGGAATCGTTAATCAATAGAATAAGTAGTTATTTCCCGCTTATTTCCCGGATGAAGGTTGTCTCCTTTGCATCGAACGGCGTACCGTCTGCCCGGAAAATATCATGGTACCAGATGGCTGGTTCCGGTTCACCGCCTTTATTTCCCTGTGGATAGTTGGTTTGTGTTTTACCGGCTACGAGTCCCCAGTTGATAGCTCCGATACCGGCTTTTTTCATCATCGGCAGATGTGTGGCGAAAGTGCTGTTATTGGGGCGTTTCATGTATTCAGAACAGATAATCGGCCTATTGTACCGGAGAAGGGTATCGATAGCTTCCTGCATGGAGGTGCTGTCACGATAATTATGGAAAGTGATGATATCTGACTGTTCCAGCTGGTATTGGTTGAAGTCGGTGAACTCCTTGTTCCATATGCCGATGGTGAGGGGTTGGTCTGGTGCTTCTGCCCGTGCCCAGGTGACTACATTTTTCAACAACGGCCAGCTTTTGGCGCCGTGTTTAAAATGTCCCGGTTCATTGTACAGGTCCCAGATGGTTACCCGTTGATCTTGTTTAAAAGTATGGATGATATCCTGCACATATACACGCAGGGTATCCATGAGGGTAGTATCACGGTCTATCAGTCCGCCGGGATCTTTGAGCCAGCCGCTGTTATGTACGCCGGGAACGGGCGCCGGCTGTGGGCCCGGCTGGTAGGTGTCGCGCCAGCAATCGTCAAAGAAAACGAACATGGTGCCGATATGATGCCGGGAGGCGATATCGAGGTATTGGCTGACCCGTTGTTTGAAACCTTCACGGTCCTGCTGCCATGCCAGGTGATGCAGATATACCCGCATGATGTTAAGTCCGGTAGCGGCAGCATAACCCAGCTCCCTGTTGATAGTAGCGGTGTCAAAAGTGGCGGCCTGCCACATTTCAAGTTGGTTGACTGCCGTAGAGGGGATGAAGTTGGCCCCCAGCAGCCAGCCCTGTTGCTGATACCAGGCCGCAGCTTTTTCTGCCGGCCATGGGGACTGGGCAGTGGCGGAAAAACGGCAAAACAACATAAACAGGAACAGGAAACGGGCAGGATATTTCATGATAGCATATTAATAATGCCGTCAAATATCCAATATCCTTTTCATTCAACAATGTTAATTCATCTTTACTGTAACTCGGGTTTAAGTTTATCAATCAGTACACTGATGAACAGGAAACAGAGGATCATCGGGAATACCTGGTAGCGGAAAACGATCGGGGAGGCGAGGATGCCAAACCCTGCATTGACCAGCAGCGTCACGAATACTAGCAGCAGGCTGTCGCGATAGGGCCGGTCAACTGTCTTGCGTGTAGCAGACACGAACCATTTGACGATCATTCCTAAAAATATCAGGTTCAACAAACCAAATATAAAAGGAAAGAAGAACAACAAAGCCCGTTGTGCACCAATAGAAGCCACTGAACTCAGCTCTTTGGATGGGTAATGAAACCAGTGTACGGCAGTGCCGGATACATGATAGCTGCCAAGATTATATTCCGATAACTTCTCTAGTGGCGGCACAAAGTAATTCAGGGTGTTAGGCAATAGAAAATAACGGGCAAAATAGAAGGGATGTTGCCGGATCATGTAACTGCCGTATTTCCCATATACCGGTGCCACGCTGCCCCATGATTGAATGCCGCCGGTGGAGTCGTCTTTGGGGCCGTAGGTCAGCTCCATGTATTTTTTTAGTGGCGCATTCGGATGCTTGAGGTAAACGGCCCCATCGATCGGAGAGGGAATGCCGCCGCCTTTAGGAACCACATCACGGAAGAAATGTACTACCTCCTTGTGGAAAGCCTCGCAGCCTGCCGGTGGCTCCGGATAATCTCTCAGGTATGGAAACATGTATAAGGCGTTGTTGGCCACCTGCCAGCCACCGAAAACGGAGAACTGGGCGGTGCCGGTCACCTTACGGGCGGCCTGCTCTGTAAATTTGATAAATCCTCCTATCAATACCAGCGGTGCTATAATCCCTATTACCTTAAAGGGGATTTTCTGCGGGCACCGCAGCATTACCAGCGCAGTGATCAGCGGGTAATACATGGCATTGTACCGCACGGTAAAGGCAATGACGATGATGATCGTGTGGGCCAGCAACAAAGAATAAGAAGGCCGGTATATGAGCCACAGTAACTGTGTAAACCAAATGAGGCTCAATGCAAGGAACAGCCCGTCGCTGGATATATAGTTGCAGATGTAGAGGATTAGCGGATTGAAAAGCAGTACATAAAAAATTATTCTCCTCGTTTGCTCGCCAGGTTGCAGCCAGTAACTCACCGTAAAAAAAAGGTAGAGTGCCGAACATTGTGCCAGCGCGTACTGAAAGCCCACCAGTGCGACGTCCGAATGACTGATCGTGTGGAAGAGCCGCAGGAAAACGGTATAGCCAATGGGCCAGAGGCTCACTTCCTGTTTGAGGATGGCGGCATAGATATAACTATAGGAGTCCGAAAAAAAATCACCGTAGGGGTAGAGTATCTTAAAAATCACCAGCTGTACCAGGATGGCAATAGCTGCAATCTTCAGGTACTGGCGATTGAAAGGGTTTTTCAGTACATATTGCCGGAATGTTTGAGGGAAATAGGGCATAGCACAACTTTATTTGTTACTAATATTAACTACTATCACTGCTTTCGCACTGACAGTAGGGGCGCCAGCGGGTTAAGAAATCATTATCTTTTTACTGCGGAAATACAGCAATAATCGGGTTTTCAGGCTGTGCGGCCATCAGCACCTTTGCGGTATAATTTACTGATAATATGATACAGCAATTTAACGGAAAGGTGGTCTTCATTACAGGAGGAACCAATGGAATGGGTTTTGCCACTGCACAGGAATTTATAAGGGCAGGCGCCCGTGTGATCATTACCGGCAGAAGCCAGGAAACGGTAGATAAAGCCGTGGCAGCACTGGGACCGGCAGCGGCCGGCATCGTCTCCGATGCAGGAAAAATGGCGGACATCCTCGCGCTGCTGGCACAGCTACAACAACATACGGCTCGCATAGATGTACTGTTTGTCAACGCCGGATACGGAAAATTCGCACCCATTGAACAGGTGAACGAAGCACATTTCGATGAGCTGTTCGACATACTGGTGAAGGGAGCTTTCTTCACCGTGCAACAGCTGCTGCCATTGATGGCATCAGGCGGTTCCATTATCCTGAACACTTCTTTTGTAACAGCATTTGGCATTCAGCACTTCTCTGTATACACTGCGGCCAAAGCGGCAGTACAGTCTTTTATCAAAACGTTTTCAATGGAGTGTACGGCAAAAGGTATACGGGTCAATGGTATCAGTCCCGGGTATATCCGGACTAATATTTTTAACAATACCGGCCTGTCTGCGGAAGAGATCAAAGGAGCCGTTGACAGTGTGACACCAACGTTGCCGTATAAACGCTTTGGTGAGCCATGGGAAATAGCGAAGACGGTACTGTTCCTGGCTTCGCCGGATGCAGGGTATATACACGGTGCGGAAATACTGGTAGATGGTGGATTGTCGAATGTGAAATAATCTCTTAAGAAACACAAAAGAGCGGCCGCTAAAAGGTGCCGGAAGGTCAAACAACGGATAAAAAAGTACTATAAATGCGTAACGCGCAGTATTAGCTTTGAGACAAATTCTCCGTTATGCAATTCAGTGAGCGTTTGACAGCGCTGGAGCAACAGTACCAGCTGCTGATAAACAGGAACAATGAAAAACTAACACCGGGCAACGGTATCTTTGACCGCTATCGTTACCCGGTGCTCACCGCCGCTCATACACCGCTGGAATGGCGCTACGACCTGAACCCCGCTTCTAATCCACACCTGATGGAACGTTATGGTATGAATGGCGTTTTTAACGCAGGTGCTATCAAATGGAACAACAAGTATGTGCTGATGGCCCGTGTGGAAAGTGCAGACCGCAAATCTTTTTTCGCGCTGGCCGAAAGTGAGAATGGTATTGACCACTTTCGTTTTCGGGAATATCCTGGCATTATCCCTGAAACAGAAAACCCGGACATCAATGTATACGATATCCGGTTGGTATTGCATGAAGACGGCTATGTATACGGCCTGTTCTGCACAGAGCGTAAAGACCCCGCAGCTCCTGCCTATGACCAGTCTGCAGCTATCGCTGCCTGTGGTATCATTCGCTCTAAAGATTTGGAACATTGGGAGCGTCTGCCTGACCTGACAACACCTTCACCACAGCAGCGGAATGTAGTGCTGCATCCGGAATTCGTACAAGGGAAATACGCCTTTTATACCCGTCCGCAGGATGGTTTTATCAGTGCCGGTACCGGTGGCGGTATCGGTTTCGGTGTATGCCGTGATATCACCCGGGCGGCGATCACCGAAGAAAAAATCATCGATCCCAAAGTATATCATACAGTAGCTGAAATAAAGAACGGGCTGGGACCGGCGCCGTTAAAAACACCTTATGGCTGGCTGCATCTGGCACACGGCGTACGCAACACCGCTGCGGGAATGCGTTATGTGCTTTATCTCTTCATGACTGACCTGCATGATCTTTCCCGTATTATTCATAAACCGGCAGGTTATTTTATGGCGCCGGAAGGAGAAGAGCGGGTAGGGGACGTGTCTAACGTGCTTTTCTGTAACGGGTGGGTAATGGATGACGATGGAACAGTTTTTATCTATTACGCCTCTTCGGATACGCGGATGCATGTGGCCACCAGCACGGTGGACAGACTGGTGGATTATGTGATCTATACACCGGCCGATGGACTTCGTTCGGCCGTTACCGTAAGTACCATCTGCGGGATCATCGATCAAAATAAAAAGCGATAAGATACAAGTGAATGAGTTAACCCGATACGTGTAAGGAGGGCACTAAGGCCCTCCTTTACTGTGGTTTTCTTTATCTGAAATTCCAGAGGAATAACAGATAGGTATCAAATTGATGCAGATATGATTGCTGTGGTATTTGTTGCCTTGTCCAGGTGCTGTAGGCGCCGATGGTGGCCCTTCCCCGGATATTTTTCTGGAAGCCTGCGGTAAGGGACGTGGAGGTGAAGCCCGCCACTTTGCCAAACTGGAAGTTGCGGCTACGGTCATCCGGAGATGCGCCGATATTGCCAATCAGGGCAATGAAGTCCTTTTGGTCGTTCAGGTAAAAACGGTTGGTCAGCGTGTAAGCCTGGTACCACTGATGTTCGTCACTGGTAAAGAAGCCACGCAGGTTCACCCAATAGTTGCCAAAATACTTCCCTACGGAAGCCACGGCGGAATAGGTATTGATGGTGTCGCTTTTTACGTAACGTGCACCCAGCTCACCTTCCCAGCCTTTGTTGAAATTCCGGAAAAGGGAATAGCCGGCGCGGATAGTGGGGAATACGTCGGAGTTGGACCATCCGAACAATCCGTAGGAATAATACCTGGGATTGTGCGTGTAGTAGGTCTCTGCTTCCAGCTGAATACCGTTTCCGGCTTCCCTGGTGCCGTAGTTGAGCCTTCCGGTGACAGTGCCCCGCTGAAAACGGTGCAGGTATTGCAGAGAGGTAATACTGGCCGGCGCCAGGTCTCTGCTGTAAACAGATTGCAGATGAATCACCCCGACCTGGTTTCTGTACGTATAGCCGTTGAGGTGATCAGCATATTGTTGCCATTTCTTTTCGCCGGGTTGCAGTTTGCGGAGCTGTCCTGCTACCAGTGCGGCATCAGCATAGCGGTGCAACTGTTCCAGCGCATTGGCTTTCTGTGACAGCAGTGCCGGCTGGTTGGCGTTTACAGCCAGACCTTTGTCGGCATACACGAGCACAGAGTCGTATTGTTTACGGGCCGTAGCGGTGGCGGTCAGGTTATACAGTACAGCGGTATCTGCCGGTGACAGGGAATAGGCCGTTTGGTATAATGCCCATGCGCTGTCCCATTGCTGTTTTTCGCGTAACTGTTTTCCGTGTGCCAGCAGCTGGTCGAAGTACATTTGCCGCAGCGCCGTGTCTGCGGGGTACCGGCGATGCAGGTCAGCCGCAATAGTGCTGGCTGCGGAATATTGGCCGGTCTGTTGTAACAGGGCAGATTTCTTTTGCAGCAACAGGGAATCGTTGTTCAGCTGATGTAGTGCGCGGGTGGTGTAATCCAATGCCTGTGCAGTTTGTTGCTGCTCATTTTTCATGTTGATCAGGTACATCCAGGCGTCTTTATTGGCTGGTGCATACTGCAATACTTTCAATAGCGCAGGTTCGGCGGCAGCATATTGTTTTTGCGCAATATGGTTTCTGGCGGCCTGCATGGCCTGGTCTATATATGCCTGGCGGTAGCGGCTTTCTGCAGGGTAACGCGTCATTAATCCCTCGCTGATGGCAGCGGCTTCCCCGTAGTGTTGGGTGGCTTCCAGCAACCCGGACTTTTTAAACAACAAGGCGGTATCTGCCGGTTGTTTGGCCAGTACCTGGTCCAGCAGGGATAAGGCTTCCTGTGGTTTGCCCAGTGCAGTTTGCACATTGGACAAAAGCAGCAGCAGGTCTTTGTGCCCGGGGACTTGTTTCAGTGCTGATTGCAGGACGGTAGCAGCTTCTCCCGGCTTTTGCATTTGTACCAGCCTGCTGGCACGTGACAGTTGCAGGTCGGTATAGATTTGCTCATGCGTAGCACCGGGATGAAGCTGCAACAGCTTACCGGCAGTGGTGGCGGCGGTGCTGTAGTCCTGCATTTTTTCCTGTATGCCAATCTGTTTTCTTAATATATCCACATCACCGGCAAATACCTGTAATGCTTTGTTGCACCATTCGTTGGCGGCGGTATAATCGCCACGCTGATAAGCTTGATTGATCAGCTGCGTGTACACGGCCTTATTTCCCGGTTGCAATGCCAGTAATTGTTCTGCGTATTCGGCCGGGGCATTTGGCTGCCGGTACAACGCGGTGTATACATCTGTCAGATGTTGTTTGTACAGGGATTGGCCCGGATGTTTTTTGTACAGCCATTTGGCGTCTTCCAGTGCGGCAGCATAATTGCCGTTGGCCAGTTGTATGGAAGAGCGTTTTAAGCGCCATGAGGCGCTGTCCGGATGAAGCGACAGTAATTGGTTGTAATAGGAGAGCGCTTCCCGGGAACGGCCTTGTCCTTCCAGCGAAGCCGCCAGTCCCTGCAATGCTTCCACATTGTTTTTGTCTTTCAGTAACACCTGTTCGTACATCTTTTCAGAGCCGTTCAGATCGCCGGTTTTACGTCCGCGGCGGGCCGCCTGCATCTGATAGTCTTCCAGCAGCGCTGCTACTTTGGGATCTGAAATGTAATGGGTACGTAAAAGTCCCATGATCTTAGCCTGTGTTACTACATCGCCGCTTTCTTCTGACAGCCCGTATTTTTTGAGCAGCAGGTCTTTATCGAGCGGTGTTTTCTCCAGTAACATATCTATATAACAGATGGCTTCGGGGGCATTATGCTGACTGTAGTAGAGGTTTACCAGTGAATGCAGGGCGTCGCTGTTGCCCGGATCTTTTCGGAGCACTACATTCCATTCGAAGGCTGCGGCCACCGGTTGCCCGGTTTCCTGGTATAGTTTGCCCAGTAAGATGCGGATATCCGTATAGTCCGGGCTTTGTGACAATGCTTTTTTACAGAATTTGATCGCTTTGGGATAGTCCTTTTCTTCGTTGCGCGCCTTCAATGCCATTTTATACAGCACGTCGGAAGAAACAAGACCGCTGTGCTGTGCGCTCAGTCCTGAATATATAAACAATAAAGAGAAGAAGAATGCAATACAACTCTTTTCCACACTCCGCTGTAACATGATCTTTAAATAGTTTTTTGAATGTTTGAAGATTGATTGAATCCTTGCCGTTGCATATTTCCCCAGGTATGTTTCCTGCCGGTGAGCTGATTGAAGTAACCTCTGATGGCGGAGAAAAGCACAATCGGGTGATAGACGAAAGGCTCTGCCAGTGAGAGGATACAAAGCTGCCATACTTCTTTCCAGCTTTTATAATAACGGAAGATCAACTGGTCCCACAACATAGAAAGGGAGGTGATCAATATGGAAAAAGTATAGATGAACACCAGGAGGATGATCGCATAATCCCAGTTGATCAGGTGGTTGACAATGATATAGATGTAGTAGATAATGCCGGCGAACTCGATCAATGGGGCCAGCAGTTCAAAGAAAAAGTTATAGGGGAAGATGATCAACCCTAATTTTTTGTATTTCGGGTTGAACAATACTTTTCTGTGTTTGCTGAATATCTGTGCAAGACCTCTGGCCCAGCGTACCCGTTGACGGAAGAATACTTTGTAGGTAGCGGGAACTTCCGTCCAGCAAAGTGTTTCCGGGATATAATGAATGCGGTAGGGCAGGTCTTGTTCGCACATGTACCTGCACATGCGCACCACCATGTCCATGTCTTCCCCGAAAGAGGCGGGGTCGTAGCCGCCGGATTTGATCACGATGTCTTTATCAAACAGACCAAGGCCGCCGGACACGTTAGGTACCGCGTTGATGAATGTCCAGCCCATTTTACCGAGCAGATAGGAACGGATATATTCCATTTCCTGGAAGCGTGGCAGCAGTGCTCTGGGCACGCGTACACGGGTGATCACGCCAGCTTCCACATCGCAGGAGTTGGCTGCACGTAAAGGTGCGCCGGTGGCAATCACTCTTTCCGAATCATCCATGAAAGGTTTGATCAGTTTCAGCAAAGTATCGCTGGCGAGGATACAGTCCACGTCCGTATTCAGGAAGTAGTCGAAGGAAGAAGCGTTGATGCCGGCATTCACCGCATCGGCTTTGCTTTTACCATTGACTTTATCCAATACCAGTAATTTGGAATAGGCGGGGTTGGAAGATTTAAAGAAACGCTTTACTTCCTGACAGGGGATTTGCTGGCGGTAAGCGAAATTCACTTCCGTCAGTTCAAATTCATCGATCAGTTTTTGCAGGGTATCGTCTTTACTGCCATCGTTCACGATGACTACCTCAAACCGGGGATAGTTCAGCGCCAGCAGGGACCGTACGTTGGCGATGATGGTCACGCCTTCGTTATAGGCCGGTGCAATCACGGAGATGCCGGGCGTGAGGGGAGAGGCCACCAGCATTTGCTGGCCTCTTATTTTATTTTTCCACAGACTGCGGCGGATGGCTATCAGTGACAGTACTGCCAGCAGAATGTAGAACAGGAATAGTCCGGCGCAATAAACGAATATGGCGCTTTCGTAAAAATCCGTAACATGTTTAAGTATCGCAGAATACATTATTAATATTTAATCAGGGGGTTCAGACTGTGTTGCAGCACCTGCTGCCTGGTCCCGGTGAGCGAATGCTGTAACCGGGCTACCAGGTTACTGGCGAGTGCTTTGTGGGCTACAATAGAATGTGCGGCATGTTTCATCAGCAGAAAATCTTCCGTATGTTCCAGTTCCTGTTGCAGGAAACTGATGAAGTCGCCGGAGCCGATACGGCCCAGTGCTTTCAGTATTTCCAGTTTGCAGTTGTCTGGTTGTTGCGGATACATCTTCACCAGTATTGGTTCTGCTTCCAGTGCCATCAGTTTGCCGAGGTTATTGATGGTGAGTGCCCGCAGTTGTTCGTCGGGAGTGTCCAGCATTTTAATCATGGCCGGAATTGCTTCCGGTTGCTGAAAGTATGCAGCCAGTTTGAGACACAATGAAATAACAGTTGGATGGTACTGTGGTTCGATCCATTGGGCAAAAGACGGCATGGGGATGTCTTTCCGAAGGGAAATAATCCGGAACAGTTCAAACTGTTCCCAGGCCAGCAATGGTTCTTTTACGTGACTGAAAAACTCAAAGGGCGCATCAGGGGAGCATTGTACCCAGTAGCAGCGTGCCATTTCCCGGATGTACTGATCGCGGCTCTGTGTGAGTGACAGTACATGCGCTGTTTCCAGCAGTACGCCCATACCGGATAATTCCACGAGGGCGCTGATCACTTTTTTGCGGCGGCCGGATTTTAATGCAGCGGCGGCTTCCCGGTGCAGTCCCAGGTCGAGGTAAAGCTGACGGAGCAAGAGCGGAATATCGCCGGTGAAGTTCTGGCGGTATTCCAGTAGTTGACTTTTAAATACGTCAGCAGCCCATTTTTGATCGAGCGGGAGTGACTTAAATGCCTCCAGTGGCAATGCCACCGGGGTATCCGGGTCGCCCACCGATTTGTAAATGATATGTTCCAACAATAATTCGTTGCCTTTCTCGCGCAGGGGTATTTCTTTTTTCGCCCGCCTTTCTTTCTGCCAACGGAAGAAGATCATGTATATATACGCCAGGGCCGTACCGGCCACGGCCAGCACGCTCACGATGATAGCAATTTGTATTACCAGCGGAAAGTAGGCAAAATAGTATATCAGATCCTCCAGCCACTGGCGGAACGACGTCATAAAATTCATTATTGATAATTGATGATTATGTTATGGGATCAGATGGTATTTTTTTCTTTCTGCTGAATCAGGCGTTTTACTCTCGAAGCCAGTTCTGATGGATTAAATGGTTTCTTCAGATAATCATCCACACCAATATCAAAACCTTCTGTGATGGTTTTTTCATGTGTAACGGCAGACAAAACAAGAATGGGGACGTCTAAATGAAGCTCGTTGCGCATTTTGCTGACCAGCTCCATTCCATTGGCGTAGGGCAACATCAGGTCCGTAATAACCAGATCAAATTTTGACTTTTGCAGATACTGCATAGCGTCCTGTCCGTTTTTGGCGATGCTGATGATATAGTCCTGTTTCCTTAAAATAATTTCTATTGCTTTACAAACAAATTCATCGTCTTCCACTAAGAGAATACTATACATAAGTAATGTTTTTTGACTGATTGAATAATCGATAATACCCTCTTTAAATTAATCGCATGACAACTAACATATCTTATTGCACGGGCCGTCTACATGCAATATCGTTGTGAATAAATACATTAAATAAAAAGAAGTGCTTTATCCTTCCGTCTAAGGGATCAAGAGTGCTCTATAATAATAACTAGCGGTTAACTCAATAAAAAGATGGCAAATTTTAACAGAGCTGAGGTTCGAACTACTCTTGTTTTGCAAAAGTATGCATAATCTATGCCAATCTAAGGACGTTAACAATCACTCCGCTATGGTGGCGGATTTTAGAGATATTAAAAAATAAACATATTACATTTTAGAATATCTAATCTTTGCGTGAAAAATACTTTTATTCTGATGGCAGACCTGTTTTTTGTGCTCAGCATATTCCGGGGACATAGCAGATGCGGTGATCTCTTTATCGCTCGTCATGTGGTTAATAAGATGCGCGGAAAACAGATTTGCGTAACAATGTTGTTACGTATATATTTGTAACAAGATTGTTACAAGTTATGGAGACGAGAAGAGATGTTTTTCACGCTATTGCCGATCCCACACGACGCGCCATCCTGCATATGCTGGCAGGCAAAAAGATGAACCTGAACACCGTGGCTGATCAGTTTGATATCAGCCGCCCGGCCATCTCCCGGCATATCAAAGTATTAACGGAATGCGGTATGGTGATCATCAAACAGGAAGGAAGGGAACGCTATTGTATCGCCAACCCTGGACCATTAAGCGAAGTGGAAACATGGATGAAGACATACAAGGCCTTCTGGGCCGACAGCCTCGACGCTTTGGATGAATTCCTGAAAAAACAACGTATCAGAAAAAAATAAGCTTAACCATATGAAAAAAGTAACCGATAAACGCGTTTTTGTTCAGGTGGAAAAGACTTTTGACGAGCCTGCTGAAACCATTTTCGATGCATGGCTAAACGTGGACATGCTCAGCCACTGGATGTTTGGCCCTTTGGTGCGCAATGAAGAAATCCTGAACCTCACCAACGACCCGCGCCCGGGCGGCCGCTTCAGTTACCAGGTGAAAAGAGGCAACGATATCCTAAATCACATCGGCGCTTACCTGGAAGTGAAACGCCCTTCCCTGCTGGTATTCACGTGGGGGGTGGACCAGGAACCGGGAGATGAAAGCGTGGTAGTGGTCCGTATTACCCCTACGGCCACCGGTTGCCTGTTACAGCTGGAACATGATATGGACCTCAAATGGTCTGAGTATGCAGACCGTACCGAAGAAGGATGGACTTATATGATCGGGTTGCTGTATGATTATCTGCAACGGCAGCGGGCTAAATAATAAAAATGCGAAATGTTTTGAACGCTGCATTTGAATGCAGGGGCATCCGATATTTGAACCCCGGGCGTGAGCCTGGGGTTCAAATCGATCAGGGTATCACCACCACATTGGTGGAATTGGTTTGTTGTATCACGGCTGTCAACGGCCGCGTTTCCCCGGTGAAATTATTCCGGCTGATAGTACAGCTGTCTGTAGTATTAAGATAGATACCATAATGTGCACCGGGTTGAATAAACCCGCTGGCATTGCTGGTGAAGATGTTATTCCCCACCTTGCTGCCTGTGGCATTGAATAAGGTAATGCCGTGCTGGGCAAAGTTCTCTATTGTATTATCATTGATCAGGATGCTGTTGTGTGGCCGGGAAGGTGCGATGGCATCTACATAACGGCTGCCCTGTAAAACGATCTTCTTAAACTTCACGGTAATAGCGCCTTCATCTATCCCCAGGTTGTCATAGGCACAGTCGCGGATGTTATTGCGCAAAATACTTACCCTGCTGTTGTACAGGCCGTTGAGCCATTGCGCAGCTTCGTTGTACAATGCTACGGCGGGAGAGGAACAGTTGAACAAGCGGTTGCTGTCTACCGCACCATTGGCGGAACGCAGGATCACGCCGCGGCCGCGGACGGTGAACTGGTTGTTATACACATAAAACTGTTCGTTGCGGCGGGTGCTGTTGTACAACTGTGCATTCTGTTGCTGGTCAGATAAATTCACATCCGTAATGGTAGCGTAGCTGCTGTCGGCTATAGCGGGAGTGAACTGTATGGTAAAGGTGCCCTGCCCCGTATTGGGTTGTACACTGGTGACCGTGAAGTTTTGGGAGATGATATAACCTGTTTTCGGAATATAGATATCGAAGCGGTCACCTGTTTTGAAGTTCATGTAATCGCTCTTTACGGTGAGACTGTTGGTAGCGTTTTTAGCAGTGATCACCATGCCTTTGTTATAGAGTGCTACGCCGTCATCACCATTACCAGTAAACGAAGAATTTTCCACCCACGGACCGATGGTATTGCCGCGGCAATGCACGCCGTCGGCATTGGCCGATACAAAGCGGGTATTGTCCTTTAAGGCGGAATGACAATTGAGCACCTTCATATCTCCGCCATCAAAGGCATAGTAACATCCCATCGGGCTGGCGTAGTTCGTGATGTTGCTGAAGGTGAGATCGGTGCAGTTGGTAGTGCTGATAAACGAGCCCATATTGGTGCGGCACAGGATGGTGAGGATATCGCCTGCGGCGAAATATTTGCCGGAGGTGGAACCGGGATGTACAATATTGTACTCCGCAGGATTGGTGCCTGCAATATACGTAGCATCGCCGGGTACCAGGCCGAAAGCATTGCCGATACCGGGTTTTACGGCACCAGGGTACGCGGGGTCCAACAGGTAAGCCCATGACCAGTGTGTGGTGAACGATGGATTATTGGTGATGGCAGGGTAGTAGGGCGATGTTTGTCCTGCTACGCTGCGCAGCCTCGCCCGCACATTGAGCGTATTCGGATTGCTGGTATCTACCTGTATGACGTCCAGGAGTGAATGGGGTAGCGGGTCCCAATCGACGGTAAAACCTTTCACGGTAATACGGTTGGAATTGCGGAAGTTCAGAAAACCGGTTTCCGGATGGTTCATCACGGTAATAGCTGACTGGTTGCCGTCAATGATCAGGTCGTTGATGCCGGTGTAGGTGTACATAAAACTGCCGGCGGCACCGGGATCCAGGGCATAGTGGCCATTGGCCGCAAACTGCACGATGGCCGGCGTATGTTTGACAGCGGTGTCCAGGATAGCTTTCACCTGTGCATAAGTGCTGTTGTCCGGTACCGTGTATACGTTGGCGGGAGTGGCAACGGTGTAGCTGAAACGGGTAGACCATAAGCTGCTGCTGCCAGCAGTATCGACAGCTTTTACCCGCCAGTAAAGTTTTCCGGCAGGGAGTGGATTGAGCGGTACATAGCGGGTAACGGGCAGGCCTGCACGTTGTGCGAGGATGTTGGTAAAACCGGTATCAGCTGCGATCATGATCTCATAACTGCCGGCGTTTGCAACAGCGCTCCAGGTAAAGCCCGGATGGGCCATGTAGCCTGTACCGCCATTCAGCGGCGTGGCAGGTGCAGGGACGGTTTGCGCGTATAGGGACAGGGTGCCAACAAACAACAGGGCGAATAACATGTTGATCTTTTTCATACGGGAATAATTTTGGTGAGCAGTTGACAAGGTCATATCACGTCAAAGATTCTTTCCTCACCGCATACCCGCAAAAAATACACAACGTTTTTTCTATGGGAACATTCCCTTTCTACGGGAATGTTCCCATAGAAAAGAGAAAAGATCAGCTGGACTCGCGGACGATCAGTTCGGTTTTAAGCACACGGATGATACTTTTCCAGTCAGACAGGTCACGGTTGATTTGGTCTATCAGCAGCTGCGCGGCCGTTCTGCCGATTTCCTTTACCGGTTGCGCTACCGTAGTAAGCGATGGATGTATCAGCCCGGATGCAAAGTCATTGCTGAAGCCTACTACGGCTATGTCTTCCGGTACCCTGAGCCCTTTCTTTTTGATGACCTGGATGATCTCAATGGCGGTAGGGTCGCTGATGGCGAAGATAGCGTCCGGTGGCTGGGGAAGACTGAGCAGGTGCGTCACGTAGATATGTACCATATCGGTGTTGAGGTCATAAGGAATGACGAGGCTTTCATCGTAAGGCACGTTGTATTTTTTCAGCGCCGCCTTGTAGCCGTTCAGTCTCTTTTCGCTGATACGCAGCGAGGTGGGGCCGCACAGGTGTGCGATCCTTTTACGGCCTCTTTCCAGCAGATGGCTGACGGCCTTGTAGGCGCCTTCAAAATCGTCCACGATAACTTTAGGCACGTCCATATCATCACATACACGATTGAAAAAAACAATGGGAATACCCTTGCGCTGGAAGATCTTCAGGTGATCGAAATTCCGGGTCTCCTTGCTGAGCGATACAAGGATACCGTCTACCTGGTTGGCCAGCATCACTTTCGTATTGGCCACTTCTGTTTCGTAGCTTTCGTTGGACTGACAGATGACGGTGTTGTATCCCGCTTTGCTGGCCACTTCCTGTGCCCCGATGGTCACGTTGGGGAAATAGGAGCTGGTGAATTCAGGGACGATAATCCCGATGGTGTTGGTTTTCCGCGTGATGAGGCTGATGGCCAGCATGTTCCGCTGGTAGTCCATTTTCTCTGCCAGTTCCAATACCGCCTGACGGGTATCGGCTTTTACGCTGGGATGGCCCGTCAGCGCACGGGAGACAGTGGATTTGGAAAGCTGCAGCGCTTTGGCAATGTCGACGATAGTCACCTGGTGTCGTTTCATAGCTCACAATTGTATGAGGCCAAAGAAACAAAATAACCTTGAAATTTGGGAACATTCCCATAAATTGGGAATGTTCCCAATTGAAAAGCGGGCCTTTTTTGTAGCATCTGTGCCCGTTTGTTTTAATCTTTGGATAACAAATTCACACGTATGGAAAAACAGTTGTCGACAACTTTATGAGTGGGCAAGCTATACCTGAATATTTCCACGGCGCCACTTCCCGATAGGACCAGAAAAACTAATCATTAAAAAAACAGCAAGGGGAATGCAAAAAAAGAGTTTCACGTTAACGGGGTATTGGCTACTCCCGTTTTTTATCATCTGTATATGGATGAACAGTACTGCACAGCAACCAACCCCCACGGTGACGGGGAAAATCACCGAAGCTTCCGGCACGCCGCTGCCCGGCGTAACTGTCCGCGTGAAAGGTGGTAAAGTATCGGCTGTTACCAACGACGAAGGTACCTACAACATCAACGTGAACAGCGTTCCCGGCACCATTCTCCTGTATTCTTATATCGGGTATGTAAGCCGCGAAGTAAAACTGACTGCCGGCAGAACGGTCTACAACATCACCCTGGAGCCATCTGTGAAAGGGCTCAACGATGTGGTGGTGATCGGTTATGGCACGGTGAAACGTAAAGACCTCACCGGTTCCGTAGGAGAAGTAAAAATGGCGGACATGGCCAAAGCACCGGTGCCTTCTTTTGAAGAAGCCCTCGGTGGCCGTGTGGCAGGGGTGCAGGTATCAGCCAGTGACGGGCAACCAGGCGCTCCGCTCAATATCGTCATACGCGGCAACAATTCTGTCACCCAGGAAAACTCTCCCCTCTACGTGGTGGACGGTTTCCCGATGGAAAACCCCTCCAACAACATTTTTAACCCGGAAGAAATCGAATCCATTGAAGTGCTGAAAGACGCTTCGGCCACCGCCATCTATGGCGCCCGTGGCGCTAACGGCGTTATCCTCATCACCACCAAAAAAGGAAAGACAGGGGCACCCGTGATCGCTTATCAGACCTGGATGGGATTCCAGCAAAATCTGAAAAAGCAGCAAATGATGGACCCATACGAATTCGTAAGATTCCAGCTGGACCAGAACAGTACGCTCTATACGCCCATCTACCTGAAAAACGGCAAAACACTGGACGACTACCGGAATGTAAAGGGCGTCGACTGGCAGGACCAGGTGCTGCGTAATGCCTTCATGCAAAGCCACAGCTTGTCTATGAGAGGTGGCAACGATAAAACAAAATATGCGCTGTCCGGCTCCCTGCTCGATCAGGACGGTATCATCATCAACAGCGGATTTAAACGTTAC
Organism: Chitinophaga fulva; assembly: GCF_012927205.1. GTDB lineage: Bacteria > Bacteroidota > Bacteroidia > Chitinophagales > Chitinophagaceae > Chitinophaga > Chitinophaga fulva. Next base: position 1,175,691 of record NZ_JABBGC010000003.1, on the reverse strand, counting down.
CAGGGCCGCATGGTGCTGGACCAGCAGGTGAGCAATAAAATAAAAGCCGGCGTTAACTTCAACTATACCGCTACAAAAACATACGGCGCCTTTGCTTCACAGACCGGTTCGGGTCCTACCTCCAGCCTCATGTACAGCGTATGGGGATATCGTCCGGTTACCGGCGATTCCACCAACGGCGGCTCACTGATCGATGAACCGTTCGACCCGGATGTGGACCCGCTGAGCGAATACCGCATGAATCCTATTATATCCAATCGTAACGAATATAATCCGGCATTTAACAATACCCTGATTGGTAACGCTTACGTGGAATATAAACCGGCCAAATACTTTACCCTGCGGGTAACCGGCGGTATCACGCGGGAGGCTGTACGAAAAGACGTGTTCTATAATTCCAATACGCGGCTGGGTAATCCGAAAAGCAGCGTGTTGGGTATTAACGGCTCGGTGAGCAATGCCGAACGTAGTAGCTGGCTCAACGAAAATACCCTCACGTATGCCCGTGTTTTTAACAAAGACCATAACCTGAACGTGATGGGTGGTATGAGCATGCAGAAGACACAAACCTACAGTTACGGTTTTAGCGCCTCTCAGGTGCCTAACGAATCGCTGGGCATGAGCGGCCTCGACGAAGGTATCATTACCGCAGCGCCTACTGCCCGCTCCGCCAATACGCTGATGTCTTTCCTGGGAAGAGTGAATTACGGTTATAAGTCCCGTTACCTGCTCACGCTTTCCTTCAGAGCAGATGGCTCTTCCAAATTCCCTGTCAACAGCCGCTGGGCGTATTTCCCCTCCGGAGCGCTGGCATGGCGTATCATCGAAGAGCCATTTATGAAGGATGTCCGTGTGCTCTCTGATGCCAAGGTACGGGTGGGTTATGGCACGACCGGCAACAACCGGATACCCGATTTCGCTTACCTCACCGCGTTGCAGTTGTTCCCGTATTCCGGTTACGCTTTCGGCAATTCACCGGTACAAGGCACTGTACCCAACAACCTGGGATATCCAGACCTGAAATGGGAAACCACAGCACAAACAGATATAGGCATTGACGTTGGGTTCCTGAAAAACAGGATCACCCTTTCGGCCGACTACTATAAGAAGAATACGCGTGACCTGCTGCTAAACGCCACGTTGGCGCCTTCTTCCGGTTATCTCAGCGGTATCCGCAATATAGGCAAGGTGTCTAACGAAGGGCTGGAAATCACCATCAACAGCACCAATATCCAGCGCAAGAACTTTACGTGGTCCACTGGTTTTAATATTTCGTTTAACCGCAACAAGGTGCTACAGCTCAATGAAGGCGAGCCCAGTTACGCTTCCCGTATTACCTGGGGCAATTTCAACAACGCCTATCCGTATATCGCTATTCCCGGTCACCCTATCGCACAGTTCTATGGCTTTCTGTTTGATGGCATCTACCAGTATGGTGATTTCAACAAATTGCCGGATGGCTCTTATGTGTTGAAAAACGAAGTGCCGAACAATGGTAATCCCGCCAGCAGTATCCAGCCTGGTTATATCAAATTCAAGGACATCAATGGAGATGGTAAGGTGGACAACAACGATTTGACCATCATTGGTAATCCCAATCCGAAGCATATCGGCGGGCTGTCCAATAATTTCACCTACCGCAATTTTGACCTGAATGTTTTCCTGCAATGGAGCTATGGCAATGACCTGCTCAATGCCAACCGTATTGAGTTTGAAAATGGTGATGTGACCCGCAACTTCCTGAATATGTTTGCCTCCTATGCCGATCGCTGGACACCGGAGAATCCGAGCAACAGCCTGTATAAAGTAGGCGGACAGGGCCCGCTGGTGTATTCTTCCCGAACGATAGAAGATGGTTCTTACCTGCGCCTGAAGACTGTCGCCCTCGGCTATACGCTGCCGGCGAAAACGCTCAAGCCAGCGAAGATAAAATCGCTGCGGGTGTATGCTGCCGCACAGAACCTGCTCACCTGGACAAATTACTCCGGCCTTGATCCGGAAGTGTCCGTACGGAATTCCGCACTCACACCGGGGTTTGACTGGTCGGCCTATCCCAAGGCCCGGACCATCACTTTCGGATTAGACGTAACCTTTTAATGACCTTAAAAGCTGTGAAGATGAAAGTTAATATCAAAATATATATCGTGATGTCCTGCATGCTGGCAGGTTCCCTGTTCAGCGCCTGCAATAAATTCCTGGACACTAAGCCGGAAGATTTTGTAACGCCGGAGAATTATTTCAATACCGAAGCTGATCTTGACAGAGCGCTGAATGGTGTTTACAACAGGTTGATCGACAACTGGGGCAGGATGTACTCCCGCGGGCTGTACAGTTATCTGAACATCAGCGATGAATTTTTTTACAAGAATGTATCCGTGAACAACCTCCGCGTGCTGGACTTTGATGCCGGGCAGCTGGACGTGGGCAAGTTGTGGGAAGTGGCTTATCAGGGTATTGACCGCGCCAACCTGTTGCTCGAAAATGTGAACAAGCCTAAAATGGATGACACCAAAAGAAACGCTATCAAAGGACAGGCACTTTTTCTGCGGGCTTATTTTTATTTCGTGCTGGTAGACAATTACGGTGGCGTGCCGTTGAAGATGTCCTCCACTAATTCGCCCACAACACCCAACCTGCCGCGTTCTTCCGTGGCCGAAGTCTATGCAGCTATTGTGGCAGATATGAAAATAGCGGAGCCGCTGGTGAAGGATATCAGCACCTATACGAATAACGAGCGTGTAACCACCACCGTGGTACAGGCCATATTGGCACGGGTGTATCTTACCATGGCCGGAGAGCCATTGAAAGACGTGTCGAAATATGCCGATGCACTGACTTATGCCGATAAGGTGATCAATTCAGGTAAACATTCACTGAATCCTTCTTACAGCAATATTTTTATCAATCATTCCAAAGATATCAATGAGCCACAGGAGTGCCTCTGGGAGATAGGTATGTACGGTAACCAGCAGGGCGCCGCGCAGATAGCTGGTGGCGTGGGTGTCGAAAACGGCCTCGAATGTCCGGATGATAATATCGGTTTTTCCGGTGGGGCAGTGCATCCCACCGCCAGGCTGTTTAACCTTTTCGAAGCTGTTGATCAGCGCCGCGACTGGGCCATTGCGCCTTACAAGTATGTTGTGACCGCAGGCGTTGTCTCCAAATCATTTTACACCGCCGCACAGGTATACGACCGTACGGCCGGAAAATGGCGCCGCGAGTATGAAACACAGGTACCTAAGAACCGGTTGTACAATTCCACTAATTTCCCGGTGATACGTTATGCTGATGTGCTGCTCATGAAAGCAGAAGCAGAGAACGCCGTGAACGGCCCGGTAGCCGCCGCGTATAACGCCGTCAACCAGGTGAGAAGGAGAGGGTATGGCAAAGCGGTGAACGCTGCTGATCCGGCGGTGGACCTGCCGGCAGGGCTGGGCCGCACAGATTTCCTGCAACGGTTACAGGACGAAAGAGCGCGGGAGCTGTGTTTTGAAGGCATGCGCAAACATGACCTGATTCGTTGGGGCCTGTACGTTAGCAAGATGCAGTCCCTCGCCACGGAGGTCAACAATAACGCACCAGCCGCCTGGAAATACGCCGGCAGCGCGGCTAAGAACACCACCGCACGGAATGTACTGTTCCCGGTACCTAATACTGAAATTACGATCAACCGTTTTATCACTCAAAATCCCGGCTGGTAAAAACATGATGATGCGACCTTTTTTATACCTGATGATCATCACCGCTTTTTGTGCCTGTGCCAAAGAGAAGGTGACCACACCGGAGCTGGAGGTGACTACCGCCGGTACTACTTTTAAAGCCGGCGATACCGTGGCGTTTGCCTTTCAGGGCAATCCGGACAATATCACGTTTTATTCCGGCGAACCCGGACGGCAGTACGAATACCGTAAGCGTACCACGGCGGACAATGATTTGCAGATAGACTTCACTACATTGGTGCAGTTTGGTAAGATCTATCCTAATCTGCAGTTGATGGTGTCCAACGATTTTACGGGCATCGCAGATGCGGAGCATGTGAAAGCTGCCACGTGGAAGGACTTGTCAGCCAAAGCGGTGTTTTCTGCCGGGCAGGACAATACGCCTTCCGGTGTGATCAGCCTGAAAGAATTTGCCGATTCCTCCCGTCATCCGCTGGTCTATATCGCTTTCCGGTATACCGACACGAATAAGCCCGAGGGGCAGAACCGTTGGGTAGTGCGAACATTTAACGCTAACAGCGTATCGGCGGATAAGGTAATCACGCCGCTGGCCACCCTGGCCACCGCAGGCTGGAAGGCGGTGGACTTCAAAAACCCTGCGTTCGGGTGGACCATCACATCGGCACAGCTATTGATGACCAACAGTAAAAATACGGATGACAACGAAGACTGGGTGATCTCCAAAGGATTTGACCCTACCGCCGTAAAACCCGATCAGGGCGTGGCCTTGAAGAATATCAGCAACACCCTGCAAGGATATAAATATGTGTTTGCCCGCCCCGGTACCTACCGGGTGGTATTTGAAGCGTCTGCCGTGCGTTATAACGGTGAGAAACATATTACCAGAGAACTAACCTTAACGATTACACCCTGATGAACGCAGCCATAGATACCGCCGTTATTGTTGTTTTTTCCCTGTTTATTATGCTGGTGGGGTTTTCCTTTTCCAGGACAGGAAGGAACCTCAAATCCTTTTTCGCCGCCGGAGAGGCCGTACCCTGGTTTATTGGCGGGCTGTCCCTTTTTATGAGTTTCTTTTCCGCCGGTACTTTTGTGGCCTGGGGCTCCATTGCCTATCAGTACGGATGGGTGGCCATCACCATACAGTGGACCATGTGCATCGGTGCGCTGGTAACGGGGTTGTACCTGGCGCCGCGCTGGAAAGCCACCGGCAATCTCACCGCGGCGGAATTCATCCGGGAACGGTTGGGAGAGCGCGTACAGAAAGCCTATATCTACATCTTCATGCTGGTGTCTTTGCTGATCAAAGGATCTGTGTTGTATTCTGTAGCACGACTGGTAAGTGCTTCGCTGGGCCTGCCGCTGATGCCTTCCACCGTGGTGCTGGGACTTTTTATGATCGCGTATACGGCAGTAGGCGGTCTGTGGGCCGTGATGGTGACAGACATCCTGCAATTTGTGGTGCTGACAGCCGCAGTGTTGATTATTATCCCGTTGGCTTTTGATGCAGCAGGCGGAGTACAGCATTTTCTGCATTTCTCTCCGGAAGGTTTTTTCAGTGTGGTAAATGGTGAATATACCTGGGGCTTCATCCTGGCGTTTGCCTTGTACCATGTGTTTTATATAGGCGGCAACTGGACGTTTGTACAACGCTACACCAGCGTGGACACACCGAAGTCCGCTTCCAAAGTGGCTTACCTCTTTGCAGCGCTGTATATTATCAGCCCTGTGTTATGGATGCTGCCGCCGATGTTATACAAAAGCATCAACCCGGGACTGCATGGTCTTGAAACGGAGAATGCCTATCTCATGATCTGCAAGCATGTGCTGCCAGCAGGTTTAATGGGACTGATACTGACCGGTATGTATTTTTCCACCTCTGCTTCCGCCAATACAGCATTGAATGTGGTATCCGCCGTTTTTACGAACGATATCTATAAAGGGTCTATTAATCCCGGTGCTTCCGATAAAGCACTGATGCGCGTGGCAAGGGTATCTTCCTGGTTCTTCGGGCTGGGTATGATTGCCATTGCGCTGATAGTGCCCTACATCGGAGGCATCGTGGAATTCACGCTGAGCATAGGCGCTATTACGGGAGGCCCGCTGCTGGCGCCGCCTATCTGGGCGCTGTTTTCCCGGCGACTAACGGGAAAGGCTACCCTGTATATTACCGTGGTGAGCCTGTTGGTGAACCTGGTGTTTAAGGTGATACTACCGCTGACAGGCGGTGGAAAACTGGACCGCGCCAGTGAGATGTTGCTCGGTGTTGGATTACCTTTTGTGATGCTGGCGCTGTACGAATGGTACCAGCGCAGCAAGGGCGCTGTCAGCGATGAGTACGTGCAACTGCAACGCCATCGTGCACAGCGTAAGGCAGCTGTGAAGGAAACCGGCGCGGAAGAATCCATCGAAATACAAAAACAAAATCAGTTCGGGTTAAAAGTGATCGCTTTCTCGCTTGCTTTTATTGCCCTGTTGTTATACGGACTGTGTTTCTTCTCACAAAAAAGCATCACCCTGGTGGCGACCATTGCCACCACTATCCTCATCGTAGCTGTTATACCGCTGAGGGCTGCACGAAAAACGAAGATCGCATCCAAAGCGGAACCGGTAGAAAGTATTTATTGACATGAAAAAGATTGTAATCACCCTTATCTGCTGCATCGCAGGCGTAATGACGGTCACAGGCCAGTCGTCTGTTGTGACGATGAACAACAGTGCGCTTCGGTTGTCCTGGAAGAACGGAGCCACGGGCTGGCAGCTGGAACATATTGCTGTGAACAGCAAACAGGGATGGCAGTCATTGCCGCATGCCAGCGGGGAATACACGCTGTTGTACAGTGCGGAGAAACCGGACAACAAACCCTTACCCCTATACGATAAAGCTGGTAATAAACTCGTTTTCCCCGAGCCACAATACCGGTATATTATTCCGGTGTGGGAATCAGCCTTGTCACCGGTGCCGATGAATACAGCGGGTACCGCGCTTCATTTTTACCCTGCTGCGGTCACTAAGGCAGCAGATGGCTCACTGTCGTTTACCAGTGAGAACAATACAGCGGTATTGACTGCCAGCTGGCGCCTCGATCCGGCTTTTCCCGGTGATATCTGCGTGACGATGAACCTGCGTGCAAAGAGCGCCGGGTACTATTCACTGGCTACGCCCACGCTGGCAACTATGCAGGAACAGGATTTGCAGTGGGCGGGCATCCCCGGTTATTTTCAGAGTGATCATATAGAGAAAGATTTTATCAAAGCCTATGCGTATATGCAGGGCATCCCGGACAAACCTGTCATTGTGCGGGAGCGGACCGCTACTACCCTGGCGCCTTTTGTCCAGACCCGTCAACAGTTGACGCTGGCCGTGATACCGGCGCCGGGCATAGCCCGCGATCCATGGGAGAAAGATAAACGCAGCAATAGCAACTGGCAGCTGGGCCTCTCGCTGATGAACCGTAAAGCAGCACTGACACCCACAGCTTATCATCCGGTGCTGGGTGAGAAAGGATCGTACCTGCAAAAAAACGATACGGTGAGTTTTACTTTCCGTTACAGTCTCCAGCCTGCCGATTGGTACACGGTGTATAAACATGCCGTGAATGATATCTACCGCTTCCCTGATTTTTTGTCGCTGAAGAAAACAAAACAGTCCCTCACCAGCCGTATCCTCCGGATGCATCATTACCTAGTGGATGACAGCACTTCTATGTGGAAGGTGGAAAACTACAAAGGGGTGGACATCGGCGCACAGGCCTACCTGGGCGGTGTTTACGGTGCTGATAAAGATGCCTTTAAAAACTCCGATTATGGCGCCATGTGGATGCTGGCGAATATCACACAGGATAGTGTGTTGCAGCGGACACGCCTGCCTTATGCGCGTAATTTTAAACTGATGCAGCAGGAGCAGCAGCCTGGTTTTTTCCACGGCGCAGCTGCCGGTCAGTATTACCTGTCTAAAAGCCGCCAGTTCACCGAAGAGTGGGGCCCTTATGTAGAGCCAATTGGCACGACGTACTACATGATGATGGATATCGGTAATGTACTGCTTTTTAACCCTCACGATACTACGCTGCAAAGGGCGCTGCGCACAGCGGCCGACAGGCTGCTGGCCTGGATGGGGCCTGCTGGTAAATGGGCGGTAGCGTATGATCATGCTACCGGTAAGCCGCTGTTTACGGAAGTGGAAGACCTGCGGCCTACCTTTTATGGATTGCTGATAGCTTATAAGATTTTGGGTGATCAAAAATACCTGTATGCAGCAAAGAAGGGTGCCGACTGGTACATTGCTAACGCCATTGAAAAAGGCTGTTTCCTTGGCGTATGCGGGGATGCGCGGTTTGTGCCCGACTTTGCCACAGGTCAGAGTGCCGGCGCCCTGCTGGAGCTTTATGAGGTGACCAAAGATTCCCGATACCGTCAGGCCGCCATTCAAACGGCGAAATTGTATACCACCTCCGTGTACACGCAACCGATACCTTCTATGGAGAAGAAGCTGGTGAACGGCCGGCAGCGGGAAGATTGGGAGATCAGCCAGGCTGGACTAAGCTTTGAGCACGGCGGCATCATGGGTTCTGCCAATCATCGCGGGCCTATTGCGCTGGCAAGTCATGCCGGCCTGTTTGTCCGCATGTTTGGTCTCACCCGTGATTCTCTGTTCCTCCATATGGCCCGTGCGGCGGCCCTCGGCAGAGACGCCTTTGTAGACAGTGCCACCAGCGTGGCTTCTTATTACTGGGATGCCATGAATAAAGGCGCCGGCCCTTATCCACATCATGCGTGGTGGCAGGTGGGATGGATTACCGATTACCTGTTGTCTGAAATACAACTGCGTTCGGGCGGTAACGTTACCTTTCCGCATGGATTCATTACGCCGAAGGTAGGCCCGCACCAGACGTATGGTTTCGCACCGGGCAAGGTGTACGGTACAACCGCGGATTTGCTGCTGCGCGAAGATATGCTGCAAGGCGCCAGTCCGTACCTGGATTACTATTGTGCCATCAACCGTAAAGAAAAGAAGCTTTTCCTGTTGTTGCTGAATAACAGCCATCTCCCTTTGAAAGAAACCCTCCAGGTGAATTATGACAGGGTGTTGGCCGGTAAAACACTGCGGGCAAAGAACATCATCTATATCAACGCAGCCGGTAAACAACGGCCTGCAAATATAACACAGGCTTTCCCGCTGGACATCGCTCCTTACGGGTTGAGTGTAATTGCCATTAACTATGAACTATAAACGTTTTTGCACGATATTTTCCGGCTGCCTGATGCTGCTGGTATCCGCGTATTCCCAAAGCCGGGAAGAGGCGGAGGAGAGGAGGCTTATTGCCGCTTCCCAGGCGGGCGCTTCGCCTTTGTATTTTAATCCGGGAGATACTACAGTACCCCTTGTGAGCACAGGTGACTATCATAACAGTAACGAGTGCACGGTGCGGGGCGGCCTGCCACATTTCTTCCGTAAAGCGGCAGCTGGTCAACCGCTCACCATCGGTTTTATCGGTGGCAGTATTACCCAGGGCAATCAATGTTACCGCCGGCAGACGGCGCGGTACATACAGTCCATGTTTCCGGATGCAGCCATGAAAGGCATTAACGCCGGTGTTTCCGGAACGGGCACGGACCTTGGCGCCTGCCGCCTGTATGATCAGCTGATGCAGTACCATCCCGACCTGGTGTTTGTGGAGTTTGCGGTGAATGGCGCCTGGCCTGACGGCATGGAAGGTATTATCCGCCAGATCAGGAAAACATCGCCACAGACAGACATCTGCCTGATCTATACAGTCAACATCGGACATACAAATGCATATGCGGCCGGTCAGATACCGGAACATATAAAGGGACTGGAACGGCTGGCGGTGCATTATGCGTTGCCTTCCATTCACCTCGGTATGGAACCTACTATGCTGGAACGGGAAGGAAAGCTGATATGGAAAAGCGCGACAGACGTGCCCGGAAAGATCGTTTACTCGCGTGACGGGCTGCATCCCATATGGGCCGGCGGTAATTTGTATGCCGCCGCTATCGCACGGGGCATGCGGAAGATACAGGCAGCCAATAGCGTAGAGCCGTCTGCGTTGCCAGCACCATTGTTGGTGGACAACTGGGAAGATGCGGGCATGTACGACCCGTTACAGATAGCCACTTTCGATAATGGCTTTAAAAAGACTGCCACGGACCAGCTGCCGCTGAAGCAGTTCCATAGCTGGTTTCCTTATGTGATGATGGCAGAGCAGCCTGGCGCTACTTTCACCTTTCATTTCACCGGCACCATGTTCGGCATCTTCGATATTGGTTGCCCGGAAACCGGTCAACTGGAAGCCATAGTAGACGGTAAGCGTATGAAACTGACCGCCCGCAATGCCAAAGGGGCGCGCTTTCTGAGCGAGGCGGAGGAGACCGACAGCAGTGGCAGCTTTACCATCAACCGGTTCAATAATTTTTGTAATAACCGTTATCGGGGCCAGTATGAGATGATCATCCTGCCACCGGGCAAACATACCGTCACTTTACGCCTGTCGTCCGAAAAGGCGGACAAACGTACGATACTGGGGCCTGAGCAACTGGAGGATATTACCAGTCATCCGGAGAAGTACGACCGTACCGTTGTATATATCGGCAAAATTTTATTGCGGGGAAAACCCGGCAAGTAATGCACCTGTTATGATGCGAAACCCTGGTGCAGCTTGTTGGGAACATTCCCGGTAAATGGGAATGTTCCCGGGATTTTTTGTGGCCGTAACGCTTGCCGTTGCCGGGCACAGGTTATTAATTTTGACTTGCACACTACTAAAATTATAACTGAAGAATCATGATTACATCCGGAACAACAGGAGACCGTGCTTTTCCCACAGTGGACATCAACGCAGACCTGGTGATCACAGGCGGCGGGCTGTCAGGCGTATGCGGCGCCATTACCGCCGCGCGGCAGGGACTGAAAGTGGTGCTGGTGCAAGACCGGCCCGTACTGGGCGGCAACGCAAGCAGTGAAGTCCGTTTATGGATACTAGGCGCCACTTCCCATATGGGCAACAACAATCGCTGGGCCCGCGAAGGCGGACTGGTAAATGAAATACTCGTGGAGAATACTTTCCGTAACCCGGAAAGTAACCCGGTGATTTTTGATATGATCCTGCTGGATAAAGTAACGCAGGAACCCAATATCACCCTGCTGCTGAATACCGCCGTATATGCTGTAGAGAAAAAAGACGAAGCTACTATCGGTGCGCTGAAAGCCTTTTGCAGCCAGAATCAGACAACTTATACCTTAACAGCCCCATTGTTTTGCGATGCCTCCGGCGATGGCGTGGTGGGCTTCCTGTCCGGCGCTGCTTTCCGCATGGGCGCCGAGAGCCGGGAAGAATTCGGGGAGAAATTCGCGCCTTCCGCTGAATACGGTGAGTTGCTGGGACATTCCCTTTATTTCTACAGTAAAGATACCGGTCGGCCGGTGAAGTACACCCCGCCCGCTTTTGCGCTGCATGACATCACCACTATCCCCAGGTTCAAATCTTTTAACGCCGGTGATTTCGGATGTAAGCTGTGGTGGATTGAATATGGCGGCCGGCTGGACACCGTACACGACACGGAAAAAATCAAATGGGAATTGTGGAAAGTAGTATATGGCGTGTGGGACTACATCAAGAATTCAGGCAACTTCCCGGAAGCCGAAACGCTTACCCTGGAGTGGGTGGGCATGATACCTGGCAAAAGAGAGAGCCGCCGCTTTGAAGGTGATTATATGATGGTACAACAGGATATCATCGAACAACGCACGCATGCTGATGCTGTGGCTTTCGGTGGCTGGTCGGTGGACCTGCACCCAGCCGATGGCGTTTTCAGTGAGAAACCTGGCTGTAACCAGTGGCACAGCAAAGGCATTTACCAGATACCTTACCGGAGCCTTTATAGCCGCAATATCCGCAACCTGTTCCTTGGTGGCCGTATCATCAGCGCCTCCCATGTGGCTTTTGCCTCCACCCGCGTAATGGCCACAGCAGCTTATGCCACGCAGGCCGCAGCCATGGCGGCCGCTATTTGCAAAGAACAACAGGTATTGCCTGCCGATGTTTTTCATAAGGGACTGGTGCCCATGCTGCAAAAGAGATTGCAGCAAACAGGTCAGCATATCCCCGGGCTTCCGCTACAGGATAAGGAAGATCTGGTACAAACCGCTACCATTGAAGCTTCCAGTGAATTGGTGTTTACCGGTTTCCCGGGAACGACTTTCACACAGCCGTTGCAGTTATCTGTGGCGCAGCTGCTGCCATTGCCGAAGGGCAGCATTGGGCCGATGGTGTTTCATGCAGATGCCACGGAAGCTACCACGCTGGAAGTGGAGCTGCGTATCACCAGCAGGAAGGGTAATCATACACCGGATGTTACGCTGGAGAAACAGTTCATCGCTCTGCAGCCGGGGAGGAACTGTGTGCCGCTCTCTTTCAATGCCGTGCTGGATGACAATCGTTACGCGTTTATCATCTTCCAAAAAAATCCGTTAGTACAACTACACCGCACCCATAAGCGGCTCACCGGCGTATTGTCCGTTTTTAATACGGTGAACAAAGCGGTTTCCAACTACGGTAAACAAACACCGCCTGAAGATATCGGCATGGAAGCTTTTGAATTCTGGTGTCCGCAGCGGCGTCCGGAAGGTCACAACATCGATCTGAAATACGAGGCTGGTATCCCGCTTTTCCAGGCGGAGAATATCCGTAACGGAACAGACAGGCCGGTCGGCAGTCCCAATGCCTGGGTGGCCGACTGGGCGGACCCTGCGCCGCAACTGGCACTCCGCTGGGATGCCCCTGTGACCATTCATCATATCGATCTTTTCTTTGATGGAGATTATGATCATCCTATGGAATCGGTGCTGATGACACATCCGGAAACCGTGATGCCTTTCTGTGTGCGTAACTACCGGATAAAAGACGCTGCAGGGCATGTGCTGGCCGAGGTGACCGGCAATTATCAAACACATAACCGGATACGGTTGTCACAGCCACTAACCACCGATCAATTGATACTGGAAGTGGAACATCCTTCCGCCGATATTCCAGCTGCTGTATTTGCGGTGCGCTGCTATGAATAAACCTGAACAACATCTTAGCCCAGGGCTTTAGCCCTGGGTGCTAGAATAGTTAACCCCGTTGTTTGTTCCATGTAACCCTTTGCTGTATTGTGTTTGAGAGACGCTCGTTGTTTGTGTGGCTATTTCAGCCATGTTAATTTTAGTAAAGAAGTGGTTAAATATAATGTAATCATCTACCCCGATGTGACCTAATTTCAACCCATCATCAGGAGACTAAAAAATAGTTATTGGGTCGAACGGATATCAACCACACAAAAAGGTGGCAGTGTAAAACTGTGCCTGTAATTTTTTGATCGCTTTAAAAGAACACAATACAGGTGTGCTGTTAAAAACGGCGCGCCCGGTAATTCACGTATACAAAAAACAGATCTATCGCTGTCTTAATGAAATCGCTTACAAGCACCGGCTGGCATATGGCCGGCTGATCATTCTATCAATTTAACACTTATGAAAAGACAATTCTTGATAGCAGTCATGCTGCTATTGGCGTTATCCATTGCCTATGCGCAAGCCCCGTTCATATCGGGTAAAATTACCAGTAAGGATGGTGCGCCGGTACCGGGGGCTTCTGTCCGCGTTAAGGGCGCCAATACCGGAGCCGCAGCTACGTCGGATGGTTCCTTCCGCATCGCTGCCAAAGAAGGAGATGTGCTGCTGGTAACAGCTATCGGTTACAACACCACTGAAATCAAAGTAGAAAAAAACGCGGTGGTTAATATCACACTGGACGAAAACTCCCGCCAGATCAACGAAGTACTGGTGACCGCGTTAGGTATTAAACGCGACAAACGGATGCTTACCTATAGCGTCGAAGAAGTAAAAGGCGCTGCACTGGTGGATGCCAAGCAGGATAACGTGGTGAGTGCCCTCGCCGGTAAGGTATCTGGCGTGCAGGTCACCAGCTCCAGCGGAGTGCCGGGCAGTTCCGCCAGGATCGTGATACGCGGCGCTACTTCACTGGTGGGCAACAACCAGGCGCTGTTTGTGATCGACGGTGTACCGATGGACAACAGCGAGGCAGGTAACCCTAACGGATCTATGTATTCCGGTGGTACCGTTAACCGTGGCGGCGATATCGATCCTAATATCATCGAAAGCATGACGGTGTTGAAAGGTGCTGCTGCTACAGCTTTGTACGGTTCTGCCGCTGCAAGGGGCGCGGTGCTGATCACTACTAAAAATGGCACTGGAAAAGGTAAACAGGGTAAACCCAACCTGACCTTCAGCAGCAGCTATTCTTTCCAGAATCCCATTCTGCCGAAGTTCCAGGATAAATATGCCCAAGGTAATAATGGTAAATACGACGATGGCAACGCCGGCGTCCGTAACTCTTCCTCCTGGGGACCAGCCATCGATACCTTGAAAGTGAATGGCGTGCCGGTAAAAAAGCATAATCCCGTGAAAGAGTTTTTCAGGACCGGTCATACCACCGATAACAATATTAACGTTTCCGGCTATACGGACCGTTCCAACTATATGGTGTCCTATTCTTACCTGAAGACCAACGGCACCATACCCAATACGGATTACAGCCGGCATTCACTGTTTGTAAAATATGGCGTTAAATTGCTGGACAACCTGCAGCTGTCTACCCAGTTCAACTATATCCAGTCAGAGAACCATCGTTACCTGGAAGGTAACAACTTCGTGAATCCTTTGTGGACAGTTTACGGAGCACCCATCTCCTGGGACCCGTATCCTACTGTGAACGAAGACGGTTCGCAGCGTGTATACCGTAACTCGCGTAACAACCCCTACTGGATATTGGACAATACCGGCCTGCGCGATCGTAACAATCGCATCATCCCTGTAGTTACCCTCAGCTACACACCACTATCATGGCTTACAGTCACAGAACGTGTAGGCGTAGATATGTATGTGACTACCACCGATTATCACGAAGCTCCCGGCGCCGAAGGATGGGGCAACAACGGCAGTACGCCTGTTAACGGCCAGATGTATAAACGTGACATCAAGAGTCAGCAGTTTAACCACGACCTGATGCTGGAAGCCAAAAAGGAATTCAACAATGACCTGTTCGGTAGCCTGTTGATCGGTAATAACATCCTGGTTAACTATAACGACAATAATTATGTACAGGGCGTGGGTATCTCTGTAGAAAAACTGTATAACATCACCAATTTTGCGGAGGTGACTTCCAGCTATAACTACTATCGTACAAGGAAAGTAGGGTTCTATGCACAGGCCAACCTGGAATATAAGCGTATGCTTACCCTCGCACTCACCGGCCGTTATGACGGCAGCTCCGTGTTGTCCAAAGATAACCAGTTTTATCCCTATGGATCAGCCAGCGTAGGCTTTGTGTTTACAGAACCACTGAAAATGGCGGATAACCCAATTTTCAATTTCGGTAAAGTAAGAGTGTCTTATTCTGCGGTTGGTAATGACAACGTAGGCCCTTATTCCCTCAGCAATCCCTTCTTCAGGGCTTCTCCGGGTGTGAACTTCCCATTCTTTGGCCAGAACGGCTATACGCTTACCAGCACCTATGGTTTCCCGCTGCGTAACGAAAAGCTGAAAGAATTTGAAGTAGGGTTGGAGACTAAATTTTTCCGTAACAGAGCCTCTCTCGAAGTATCTTATTTCGATAAGAAAAGCACTGACCTGTTGACACCCGGTTCACCGGTTTCACCTGCCACTGGTTTCACCGGCGCTTCACTGAATGCGGGTTCTATGCAGAACAAAGGGGTGGAAGTAACACTGGGCATCACGCCGGTTAAAACCGCTAACCTCACGTGGAACGTCAACATCAACTATACAAAGATTACCAACAAGGTGCTTAGCCTGGCCGACGGGGTAAACTACATTCAGTTTGCCGGCTTCAACAGCCCGGGCATATTTGCCTATGCCAACCAGCCTTATGGTGTGATCTACGGCAACTATTACCTGCGTAATGAAAACCATCAGCTGATCATCGGTGATAATGGTTACCCTATTATCAGCACTGAACTTGGTCCCATTGGTAACGCCACGCCGAAATGGCTGGGCGGCGTTTCCAGCTCCCTGAACTACAAAGGCCTTACTTTCTCCTTTGTACTGGACCATCGCCATGGTGGTGACGTGATCAACCTCGACAACTCTTATCTCTATTTCTATGGTACTGCAAAAGCAACGGAGAACAGAGGTGAAACCGTTGTGTTGCCGGGCGTAAAACAATCTACCGGTAAGGAGAATGATATTCCCATCAAGCTGGATGAAGCGTACTACAGAAATTCATACTCCAAGGTGAGCGAAAGCAGCGTGGAAGATGGTTCTTTCCTGAAGCTGCGCCAGGTGTCCCTGAGCTATGACCTTGCCTCTTCGCTGTTAAAGAACAGAGGTTTCCGTTCAATGGTATTGTCTGTGACCGGTACCAACTTCATTCTGCATAAAAACTATACCGGCTCTGATCCGGAGGTGAGCCTCGATGGTGCCGGTAACGGGCAGGGTTTCTCCAACTTCAACGTGCCTTCCAACCGCAGTGTGGTGTTAGGTCTGAAAGTATCCTTTTAATGAATATTTAAAGCTAACTACATGAAAATAATTAGAACACTCGCCTTTATGGGTTGTGCAGTGCTCCTGACCACCGGGTGTAAAAAATTCCTGGATATTAACGATGATCCCAATAATCCGCTGAAAGTCAGTGAAGCGTTGATACTGTCTCCCGTGGAAGTAGCCACCGCCAGCCAGGTGATGGGCGGTGCCAGCAACTCCAATACCAATGTTATTTCCTATTGGATGCAGCACCTGTCATTAAACCAGCAGTCGCCCAATCTGGAATCTTATTTTATGACCAGTGTAGATGCGAACAGTGCCTGGGGCGGCGCCTTGTATACCACCATATTTCAGAATCTATACCTGATGAACAATCAGGCCACCGCTGCAAAGCGTTACCAGTACGTAGCGATCGGCAAAACATTGTTTGCCTACAATCTCGCCATCACTACCGACTTGTGGAACAACATCCCGTATTCCGAGGCATTCAAAATGCCACAGGTGACCAAGCCTAAGTACGACAGCCAGGAATCGATATATAATGTTATCCAGCAGACGCTTGACAGCGCATTGTATTACATGGACCAGCCAGTGAGCAAGATCGCTCCCGGAGAAGACGATTTTATTTACCAGGGTGATATGGCCCAATGGAGGAAACTGGTGTACACCCTTAAAGCCCGCTATTATCTGCGGCTGACGAAAGCGCCCGGTCATACTGCCGCTCAACAGGCGGATAATGCACTCGCCGTGCTGGCAAAAGGTTTCGGCGGTAACACAGATAATGCTTCTGTACCTTATCCGGGTACCGGCAACACATCGAATCCATGGTATGTTCTTAACAGGGCAGCTACAGGAGGCGTGGTACTGGGACAGTCATTCATAGATTCCCTGAAGTCCCGCCAGGACCCCCGGTTATCGATCATCGCCGCTAAAAACAACAACGGAGAGTATGTTGGCCGCAATGTGAACGATGCACCGGTGTCTGATGTGCATACGTTGTCGACTATCAACAGTTTTTACGCCGGTGCTACCTCAAAGCTGTTTCTCATTACTTATAGTGAGGCGCTGTTCCTGAAGGCAGAAGCCACGTTCATCAAACAGGGCGCAGCTGCAGCAGAACCTATCTACCGGGATGCTATTGCCGCGCACATGTCAATGTTGGGTGTAGAGCCCGCAGCGCAGACGGCATACATCTCTTCACGGCCGGCACTTGACGCTGCCAATGCCATAAAGCATATTATCACTGAAAAGTATATAGCTAATTTCCTGTCGCCCGAAGTGTACAACGACTGGCGGCGTACCGGGTATCCGCAGCTGAAGCCATACATCGGCAGTACCGCGAAAGGTATTCCGAGAAGATGGCCTTACCCGGCAGTGGAAGAACTGACGAATCCACAACCAGATCAAAAGGCAACCATCAACGATCGTGTCTGGTGGGATACGAATAACTAGAAGGAAAAATGGACAAGGCTGGCTGTTTAGCCGGCCTTTCTTTATTGCTGGAAAAAGCGATCACCGGTAGTGTTGCGCGGGTCGATCAGCGATCTGTTGCTGTAAGTGGCCCGCTCAAACTCGTCGATGTTGACAGACAGAAACGAAACATCCGGCAGTAACGGCGCCAGCTGGCGGGTGATTGTCCTGGAGAGGTTGGCCTGTTCAGCAGTGGTACGCCCGCCCATGATGCTGCCAAAAATGTGCAGGAAGCTGTTTTTGCCTGTTCCCAGCTTGTAAAGTTCGTAGGGCTGTAACCGTACCTTGATATCATTTTCAGCAAAAAGGCCGGTCGATTCTGCCGCCCGGTAAACGGTGTCCATGATAACTTCCGCCGGTTGCATGTCCAGTACATTTTGGGAGCATTCTATCACGAAATGGGGCATATGCAGCATGATTTAGTGGTCTTCAAATTTAACGATAACCGTTTAATTGACGGATTTAGTTATTTTAATCCCCGATAATCTGTACTTATTACGGTTTTATAAACACAACCTACAACCTGATGAAATATTGTTTAACGGTTTTTCTGCTTATGATGGCGAGCCATGTCATGCTTGCCCAACATCAATTTGGTACCTCCCGTCAGCTTTTTAAGGTAGATGATAAGGTTTTTGCTACCCCCGCTATCTATGGTGAATCCATTCTCGTAGCCGGGATGAACGGCCGCCTGCATGCGATCGAAAAGAAGACGGGCGCCCTAAAATGGACTGCTGCGGTAGAAAAGGGGATCGCTACCGGTCTGACCGTATCCGGCAGCACTGTCTTTGCCGGTAGTTATGACGGCCACTATTACGCCTTCGATGCACGTACCGGGAAAGAGGTTTGGAAGTTCCGTACCGGCGGCGAGCGCATGATCGGCGCCAAAGGACTATGGGCCATGATGCCCGACACGATGTACATGGAAGACCAGTATGATCTTTATCTGTCTACTCCCGCCACGGATGGAGCTTCTGTTTACTTCGGCAGCAGCGACAGCTGTATCTACGCTCTCAATAAATCCACCGGGAAGCTGCGCTGGAAATTCAAAACCAACGGACCGGTGCATGGCGGCGCTGCCTGTGCGCAGGGTATCGTGCTCGCCGGCAGCTGGGACACTTACGTATATGCGTTGGAGGCAGCTTCGGGTAAACTGCTGTGGAAGTTCAAAACAAGGGAGGACCTGACGTATCACCACGTGCTGGAAGGAATACAGGCAGCACCCGTGGTCACCGGCAACAAGGTATATATCGGTGCCAGGGATGCCCGGTTGTATGCGCTGGACCTCCGTACCGGTAACAAACAATGGGAGTACAGCGCCGGCGATGCCTGGATTGTAGGCGCTGCTACGGTGGCTAACGGGCACGTATATGTGGGCACGTCCGACAGTTACCTGATGGTAGGCCTGGATGCCGCCACCGGGAAAGAACTGCATCGTCACAAAGGTGGTGGTTATGTTTTCAGCGCACCGGCATTGTCAGGTAAAGCATTGTGCTATGGCGATTTCACCGGCAGGCTTTTCCTGATGAATACAAACAAACCTCAACAGGTAGATAGTTTTGATACGCCCGGCCGGAAACAACTGGCCGCACAGCACCTGGACAGTACCGGCCGTATCCGCTTCCGGCATCTGGCCGCAGGTGCTGACCCGGGGTTGTTTTCCACTACGGTGGCTGTTATGAACAAGTTGTATGAACTGGAACCGTTTGCGACAGCACCTGTGATAGAAGGTAATATTGTATACGCGGTTACGGCCAGTGGCCGGTTGTATGCCGTTGAACTGAAATAAAGTTGCAGTAGAGAAGAGAGGGTGTCCGTTGCTATCGGCACCCTCTTTTTTGTGCGGACTAACCGCTCCTACAAATTCATATATTGGTAACACACCCCTGTCAGTGCATCTGCTCAAATCATTCTAATTTAGCGCATTAAACCAGGTCTTTCGTGCCGCAACAAGATATTCAGCAGAACATAGCTTCCTGGCTGCAAGGTGATCACACACAATACGAAGCCATTTTTTTCCATTACCATCCCCGTTTATATAAATACATTGTCCGTTTCATCAAGGACCATGAATGGGCGGAGGAGATGGTGATGGATGTTTTGTATAAGGTATGGGAGAAACGGAAAGACATCCAGGCAGAGACCTTTGAAAATTATATGTTCACCATCGCCCGTAATCTGCTGATCAGTGCGTGGCGAAAAAAAGTAGACAGCTTATTGTCGCTGGACGAGGCCGCACAAACCCCTGCGGAATCGGGCTTAGACTCACTTGTATACAAAGAGCTGGAACATGTGTACCAGCAAAGCCTTGCTGCTTTGCCCCGGCAGCGCCGTCGTATATTCCTGTTGCACCGGCAGGAAAATTTGAGCTACCGCCAGATCGCGGAACAACTGCAATTATCTCCCAAAACAGTAGAAAATCAAATGGCCAGCGCCCTCAAACACCTGCGGGAAGCCATGATGCGCTACCTGAACAGCGTTATCCTCTGACAGGTAGTGTTAACAAATTGTTACCCAATGGGGGAAAAGACCTATGCCTGCGTATGCACCAGTGTATTCAATTACTACCGGCATGTCACAGCAGAAAGCAGCAGACCAGGCATTGTTCAAACAATATCTGGATGGGGAATGTACCAAAGAGCAATTGCTCATCATTCAGCAGTACCTTACCGATAAGGCCTATACGGAAAGCATACAAAGCCTGATGGCTGCGGAATGGCAACAGATACAGGCGGAGCAGCACGTTGCAACGTCTTCGTTACAGGACCGCTATCAGCTGTTTTTAGCCAAAACGCATCAGACAACACCGGTCCGCAGCCTGTGGGCTGGCTGGCGACGTGTAGCCGCTGCCGTGACCCTGTTGTTAGTATCCGGTGCTGCTGCCTACCATTGGTATAGCACGCCATCAAAGGTGTCCAAGGTCGCCGGTCAGTGGACGCTGCTGGAAAACCCGCCAGGCAAAAGGTCCCGCATATTACTCCCGGATAGTTCTATCGTATATCTCGCCGGAGGTAGTAAACTTCGCTACCCCGCTGGTTATGGCAACAATCACCGTCAGCTGTTCCTGGAAGGGGAAGCCTATTTTATGGTGAAGCATGATACCACACCGTTTAAAGTAACGACCGGTAAGATTACCACGGTCGATGTAGGTACCGCTTTTAATATCCGTTTTCTGAAAAATCAACCGGAAATCAGCATAGCCGTGGCGGAAGGTATGGTGGATGTGGTAAGCCCTTCTCACCAGTTGGCCAGTCTCACCCGCTTGCAACAATTGCGCTACAATATATACACGGGCGCCACCAAAAGAACATTGCTGGAGCATGAAGCGCAGATAGGCAGCTGGCGGGAAGGCGTACTGGTATTCAGGAACCAGCCGCTGCGGGAAGTCGCTGCTGAACTGGAAAGATTTTATGGTGTCACGATCCGTTTTGTACAACCGGATTTGGCGGACATTTCCATGATCACCACCTTCAGAAATGTTCCCCTGCACGAAGCGCTGAATATCTTATCGCTGACCGCCATGGTAC
Source organism: Chitinophaga fulva (assembly GCF_012927205.1). Lineage (GTDB taxonomy): Bacteria > Bacteroidota > Bacteroidia > Chitinophagales > Chitinophagaceae > Chitinophaga > Chitinophaga fulva. Next base: position 1,154,434 of record NZ_JABBGC010000003.1, on the reverse strand, counting down.
ACTGCAAACAGGAAGGAAATGTGGTGAAAATCAGCAGGACGAAATAAAAAATCCGTTCCATGATGAGACGGAACGGATAAAGACAGTCACTAAAGGCCACGGGAGGGCAATCCATATGGCCATTGTCATAACCATCAAACAGTCATTAAAAGTATGAAAAAAAAGCGAACCATCGCCAGTCATGTGGTGGTCCGGTGCATCTACCACATGGTGTTGCTGCTGACTTGTACCCTTACAGGTCTCAGCCTGACAGCACAGGACATCAACAAGAAACTAAATGTGAATTTCAAAAATGCCACCTTACAGGAAGTGAGCGCAGGACTGGAAAAATTGTCCGGCTATGCTTTTTCCTATACAGCCGGCAGCGCACGCGACTATGGTAAAAATGTTACACTGTCATTGAACAATGTCACTATCACACAGGTGCTGGAACAACTTTTCCAGGGCAGCCCGCTGAATTACCTGATAAAGGGAAATATGATCTATCTGCGCCCTAACCCGGCCTATCACAAGCCCGGCGCCAAAGGCGCGCTGAAGGGAAGGGTAGTGGATTTTGAAACCTCCCAACCGCTGATCGGCGCCACTGTGCAGCTGGCAGGAACAACCTACGGCGTGGTGACCGATGAAAAAGGATTTTACCGATTGGAGAATGTTCCCGCAGGTAATTATGACATCGTTATCAGTTATGTAGGTTATAAGCGGGATGTACTGAGCCGCATTGCGGTGGATGAAAATAAAGAAAGAAGCTATGACATCAAGTTACAGGCAGGAGGCTCGCTGAAAGAAGTAGTCGTAGACGCCGGTCCCCGTAAAGTAAGGGCGGTTACGCATAATACGGAGCGGCAGTTGCTGCAGGAAATCCGTGGTGCTACCGGCGTGGTATCTGGTATCTCCAATGAAATGATCAGCAAAACGGCTGACAGGAACGCGGCGGAAGTAGTGAAACGTATCTCCGGTGTTACCGTGATGGACGATCGTTTTATTGTAGTGCGTGGTATGAATGAACGCTATAACCTTACCTATCTGAATGGAAGCATTGCGCCCGCTACAGAGTTATATAGCAAAGCCTTTGCGTATGATTTGTTGCCCAGCAGTATCATTGACCGTATCCTCGTGTATAAGTCTCCGGTAGCGGACCTGGCTGCCGATTACGCCGGTGCCGGTGTGAAGATTTATACCAAAAATGCCATGCCGGTAAGACACCTGGACGTAGGCGTGCAGATAGCGCACCGCCCGGGATCTACTTTCACTGATATCAATAGCTACAACGGAGGGAAGTATGACTTTCTTGGTTTCGATGATGGTTCCCGTAAACTGCCATCCTTTTCACCGGATTATTTTAATTCCAGCCAGACAAAAACAAGTGTAACACAGGCTGACATGGTAAAGGAGTTCTCTCCTGTTTTAGCTTACGGTTCCCGGAAAAGCAGCCCTGATCTGCAGTTCTTTCTGAATTACTATGATGCCTACCAGCTGGGTGGCAAAAAACAGTTGTACAACCTGACCTCAGTGACCTATACCAAAGAGACGAAGTTTTATGACAATTACCGTCAGCTGGGTAATACCAATGCTTATAACGGACCTGTGGATACCACCAGCGTGCAAAATGATGCTGACAAAAATATCGTTATGAACAGCCGTCAGACCACAGAAATTGGCAAAATCAATGTGATGGAGAACCTGACGCTTAAGCTGAATGACAAACATCAGTTTTCGTTCAATAACTTTTTTGTGAATGAAGGCCGCCGGTTAACATCTATCAATAACAGCCATGGCAATTCACCGGAAGAAATATGGAAGAAATATGGAATCAACCGGGATATCATATTGTCATTCCAGCAGCGTATGCTGTATGCCGGCAATCTTATGGGTAAACACACGCTGGGCGCCAGTGGGAAACATGACATTAACTGGAACCTGAGTTATACGTTTGACAGGCAGGACGTACCGGATCTGCGGATCATGCATTTCTACCGCCGGCCTACTGCTATAGAAGCGGAAGATTATGGTTTTACCTCTCCTGTAACGGGATTCGGCGGTATGATGGCCCGATTGTTTATCCGCAACCAGGAAAATGTATACAATGCGTCTGTGGATTACACCTGGCAGCTACACCCTAAGTTCACGCTGAAAGCAGGTACCTTTCAGTTATATAAATTGAGGCAGGTGGGAAGGCGTGTGTTTTGGGTTAACCGCGGCGGACTGTCTGCGGGAAATATGTTTGTGCAGCCTAACAACGATCCGGAGATGGGCTGGCTTAATGATTGGGGACATAACGACTGGAACATCCAGTCCTATCGCCAGCAGGACTTACCGAAGTTGTGGAATACCGCTAATTTCCGGGATGACAATACCGGTCTGAAAATATATGATCTGACCACTCCAGTTGATGCCTATACCGCCAGTGAGCAGAATAATGCCTTCTACGCCATGGCTGATGGAAAAATATTGGGTGATAAATTAACGCTGAATGCAGGGGTAAGGGTGGAATATGACCGCCAGTATTTGTCCGGAGCCATAGAATACTCAGGAGTGATTGCATCCATACCGGTTGATAAGCGTAAAACAATGGTACTCCCTTCTTTCAATGTCTCCTTCCGCCCTGATTCATTGTTTGTAGTGCGTGCCGGTTATGGACGTACCCTGAATCGCCCGGAATTCAGGGAGATCACGCCTTACAACGACTATGACTATCAATCCAATGAGTTTATCTGGGGAAACCCTAAGACGGTTACGGCAACCATCGATAACTATGATCTTCGTTTTGAGTTCTATCCGAATAGCAGGGCACATAATGAGGTGTTTAATCTTGGTGTGTTTTATAAACACCTGAAAGACCCGATTGAAAGATTCCGTAAAGATGTGAATACCGCCCGGTACAATGATAGTTATTATAATACTACCATCACTTTTGGAAATGCTGTTTCAGCCGAGATTTATGGTGTGGAACTGGAGGTGAAAAAAAGTCTGAGCTTTATACCGGGTGCGTTGTTCCGCAACCTCTCCGTAATGGTCAATGGAACATTGGTTAAAAGCACTACGATAGAAAGGGTCCAGAACGAAATTTATTGGGACACTGCTACGGTATCCGGTACGCCGTTACAAGGACAATCTCCCTATGTGCTGAATGCAGGCATGTTTTATGAGAATCCAGGATGGGGAACTAAAATTGGATTGGTATATAATGTAAGCGGGCCCCGTATCTATACTAAAAGTGTGTTCATCAGCCCGAAGTATGAAGACTATGCGAAGCGGATACGCCCTGACCTGTTGGAAGTTCCCCGTCATTTACTCGATTTGTCAGTTACCCAACGTATCGTAAAATCGTTACAGGCAAAATTCAGTATACAGAATCTGCTGGCTGAACCGGTGCGCATTGTGGAAGATTATGGGCGTGATCAGCGGTATGATAAAGAAAAACAGGTCTTAGGCCGGGATGGAAAATTAGTATACAAGGGAGATAACATCTTCAACAGTTATAATCCCGGCCGGTATTTTATTCTATCCTTATCCTACGCATTTTAATAACAGGTTTTTACCGATAAAAGAGATTTCATGAAAACGATAAACAAAAGCACCTGGCTGACAGCTATAGTGGGATGTATGATAGTGGCGGCATGTAGCAAAGAGGTGACCGTACCGGAGATGGAAGATGGGAAGATCAGTTTTTACAACGCCTCGGAAAAACTGCGGGATGAGACGAAATCACCAATAGGCGGCAATAGAATTTTTGTGCTCGTTGACAGTAAGGACACTAATTATGTGCCTGTCGACGCCATATATAAACATCCTTTTTTCTCGGAAGAGAATCCGTATCAGTACCCTCAGCCATTGTCCTATAACAATAAACAGCTGGTCCAGTGGCAGGTGTATATGCGTATGGCGGCTGGCAAACATACGTTGTTGCTGACAGATAGCAGTCACCGCACATTGATCAATAGCGAGGTAACTACTGCTAATGGACAGCCGGTAACGGTTTTCTACGCCGATAAAGATGGGGTGTTCTCCACCTGGGCTGTACCGGACCACCTGCAATGGGAAGACAACAAGGTACGGTTGCGGATGATGAACTTCTGCCCTGATGGCGCTCCTGTCTTTTTTACGATTAACGGCAGCGTGCCAACGGAATATGCTGCTGAAACAAAATATGGAGATATACAGGACTTTAAGTCCTTTGCGGCTAAGCCGCTGGATACCATGCGTATTAAGTTCTACCAGGCTACCGATAAGGAAAATCCTGTTGCAGCCACCACGCTGTATATGGAGGCAGGGCATTCCTATACGGTCCTGCTGCGTGGATACGCCAATGCTCATACCTATATTGATCCTGTTACAAAACAGCAAGTAAGTATGCCAGCTACGTTAAAGGCAACTGCCATTAAAAACTATTAATGAACTGTGTTAACAGCATAAAACGAATGAACGATGTTGAACCTTTTTCATATAAATAATAAATACTCGTATTGGAGTATCATGATCTTCTGTTTGCTGTTGATATCCACAGCGTGCAGAAAGGTAGATCAGAATATTACAACCGTGGAAGAACGTCCCTGGTTGGTAACAAGTGAGGTTTCTCTTCAATGGCGGAATACTAACAAGTATACCTATCCATTGAATATGGTGACAGGTGATACGGTGATGTTACTGGGCAATTTTTTTCCCGGGAAACCGGGTTCCGTTATCCGTGTGGGTAATGTAGAGATAGTGCCCGTGGAAACAGGTACTGCACCCTGGATGATCAGAACTCCCTGGGACAGGACGGACTCCGTCACAAAAAAACTGGATATGGTGCGGTTTGTGGTAACAAAGGAGATGGGCCTTGGTACCAGGATCCCGGTTACCGTTTCCGCTAATGGTTTCACCTATGAAGGGCCTGTGGTGTCTATCCGCCAGCTGGCGCAGGGGCTTAGCAGAACTGATACCACTTTGTGGGTAGATAAGGTAGGAAGCTATTTGCCGGCAGATTTGAGTGGGTACCGTCCGTTTTATAACTCCATGGTAAATGATCCGAGTGTTAGTGGGGCAGGTCATGTTTATTTCAATAACAAGGATGGTCTGTACAAATTAGCGGACGGAGTTGTGACAACGATATTAAAAAATAAACAGAAACTGACAGCAGGGAGTGAATCATTTGAAATAACACAAATAAGTTCCTCTGCGGTATCCTTTGATGAGGAGACGCTCTACTTTTCCGCGGCTGTAAAGGAAGATACGCCTGATACTACTGATAACTTTATCTGCCGCTTTGTTAAAATGGATATTGCTTCCGGCGCTATTTCCACCCTCAACCGAACACTGGTAAAGAAGAGGGGAAGCCAGAAGGAGCTTATCTCCAAGTTTCAGGGGAATGTTTCGTCGCTGAAACTGGTAGCAGGACATATCAAAACCACTCCTTCGGGACAGTTGTTTTTTATTAACGTTTACAGGCCCGAAATACCTGAACCTCCGGTAACTACTAACAACCTGTGGTATGAGAATTACATCCTCAATAACAATTATGATATGATCGGATATTATTCCGACGTAATTAATAATCTTTGTACGTTGAGTGCATCATTAGAGGTGCGGTCTGTTGCTTCCCAGCAGGAAGGCGGCGCTCCCGGCGCTCCCGGATACAGTGCCTTCCTGACCACGTGTTATTTCCCTTCTACGGATGGTGCAAGTGCGCTGTTCTGCGATAAAGCGGATTTTAGTAGCAGTGTTGGATTGCTCGACCTGCAGCAACAAGAGCTGGTGGGCACCTCTACAGCACAATGGATGAACTACCTTTTCAAATCCTATGATACCGCACAGGCTACAAGATATTCCGAAAAGGAAATTTTCTTTGGTATTGGTGAAATCAACAACGGTAACTTTATGCTGTTGCCTGATAACAATGTGTTGACTCAGTTTAATACTTCCCTGGTTTCTGTTAACCTGGCGGAAAAATCAATATACTGTTATGCGGGCATGGAAGCAGGAGTGGGGACTTTCCCCCCTGACCAGAACCAGGAAACGGGAAAGTCCAAATATGTGAACTTCAACAGCTCCCTGCGGTTTGCCGGTGTGGACAGGCAAGGTGCCATTTACTACTATCAGTATAAAGGTGACTACTACAATGGGGTGACGTTTTACAAACTATACCCGAAAAAATAATTTTTTATCGCGAAAACCCTATCTTTTATTGGAAAGCGCCGGTTGTAATCTACAACCGGCTTTTTTTTATTTGTCTGGTTTTGAAACATTGTTGCAATTATTGTATATCTTTAAATTTGCAACAATGTTTCAAAAAGTGTTTAAAAGAGATGTTTTCCCTTTCTACCGGCAGTCGGATGCCATGGACTGTGGCCCTACCTGTCTGAAGATGATAGCAGCCTATCATGGCCGCGTATATCCGTTGCAGTACCTCCGCAACGCCTGCCGCATATCCCGGCAGGGCGTCACCTTTGCGGACATGATGGCTGCGGCGGAGCAGCTGGGATTTAAAACATTACCGGCGGAACTGCCCTTTACGGTGTTGGCAAAAAAAGCACCGCTGCCCTGTGTGTTGCACTGGAAGAGGGAACATTTTGTAGTGCTGTACCGTATCACGGAAACGGCTGTATATATTGCAGACCCGGCACTGGGGCGGCAAAGCCGGTACTCTCTGCCGGAATTCATGGAGGCATGGCAATTAGATGCAAACTCCGGCTATGGCCGCGCCCTTTTCCTGGAACCTACGCCGGCATTTTACGCAGCGCCGCCAGTGGAAGAAACAAAAGCGTCGTTACGCTCCCTCTGGCCCTATCTGCGATCACATCGTAAAAGTTTATCACCGGTACTGTTCACATTACTGCTGGCCAGCGGTTTCGCGCTGCTCACGCCACTGCTTACACAGGCAATCGTGGACCGCGGCATCCGTAACCACCAGATATCCTTGATACTGCTGATCTGTGCAGGCCAGCTGGCGTTGTTCCTGGGCCGTATGTTGGCGGAGTTTGTCCGCGCGCGGCTGCTGCTGCGGATAGGCGCCCGCGTGAGCACCGCCATGCTGAAAGACTTCCTGCATAAGCTCCTGCGTTTGCCGCTTTCTTTTTTCGATAACCGTCAGGCTGGAGATAACATGCAACGGGTGACAGACAACCAGCGGGTAGAAGATTTTCTGACGGTCTCACTGGTGGGCTTTGCACTGTCTGTGGTGACGATACTGGTGCTGGGAGGCATGTTGCTCTATTACCACTGGCAGGTGTTTGCCTTGTTTATGCTGGGTGGCGCGGCAAGCATATTATGGAACCATGCCTTTCGCGAACGGCGCGGCCGGCTGGACCAGAAGCGCTTCGGCATATTGGCGGCCAATCAGGATATGTTGCTGGAGATGTTTGGCGCCATGCAGGAAATAAAACTCACCGGCAGCGAGGCCAAAAAAACAGGGCAGTGGGAAGGTATCCAGGAACAGGCCATCTCAGTAAAGCTGGAAAGCCTGCGGCTGGACCAGCTGGTGCAGGGCGTGTCGCTGTTCATCAACGAAACGCGCAACGTACTGGTGACCTGTTTCGCTGCCGTGCTGGTGGTCAACGGTCAACTGACGCTGGGCGCCATGCTGGCGGTAACGTACACCTGTGGTCAGTTGAGTGCTCCCGTATCGCAGCTCACGGATTTTATCCGGGCCATGCAGAACACCCGCTTCAGCCTCCGGCGGATGGCGGAAGTGCACCAGGAGGCAGAGGAAGATACGCCTCAGTTAAAACAGCTCCCACCCGGTGAGATAACAGGAAAGGATATACGCTTACATCATGTCTCTTTCCGCTACGGCCACCGGCATTCTCCATGGGTATTGCGTAACATCAGTCTGTTGATCCCCGCCGGTAAAGTGACTGCCATTGTGGGTATGAGCGGCAGCGGCAAAACCACGCTGCTGAAACTGCTGCTGAAATTCTACCCGCCACAGGAAGGAACAATACTATTGGGAGATGAATCCTTGCAGGACCTCTCCGCCCGCTCCTGGCGCAGGCATTGCGGCGTGGTGATGCAGGACGGCTATGTGTTCCGCGATACGATTGCCGGCAACGTGTTCGCCGGCGACACGGAAAAAGACTATGAACGGCTATACGAAGCATGCCGCATGGCCTGCATACACGATTTCTTCGCCACGCTGCCTTTCGGCTACGAAACACGGATCGGGAAAGACGGCTACGGCCTCAGCGAAGGACAGACACAACGCCTTCTGCTGGCACGGCTGATCTACCGCAATCCTTCCATCGTACTCCTGGACGAAGCCACCAATTCCCTTGATGCCCATAATGAGCGCGCTATCCTCCGTAACCTGGAACAGTTCTTCGCCGGGAAGACCGTTGTGGTGGTGGCACACCGACTGAGTACTGTTAAACATGCCGATCAGATACTGGTGATGGATAAAGGCGCCATCGTGGAAAGCGGTACCCATGCAAGACTGTCAACCAGCGGCGGGGCCTACTATCAATTGGTAAAAAACCAGCTGGAGCTGGGAAAATAAATACTACATGACACTGAAAGTTTTTCCTTACGCGCTGGTGCGTTATGCTGCGATGAAGTTCACCTCGTTAAAAGTACTGGAGATAACGGAGATGGATGCACGCCTGGCTGCTGTAACAAAATTGGAGCAGGATTTCCGGCAGCACCAGGAACAGCTTTGTGACCTGCTGTACACGGCGATACAGGCTGCTACGGATGACAATACACGGCAACTGCTGTTACGATGGAAACGTGCGGTCTACAATGGCCGCAAACCACCGGAGGAAATGCCGGCGGACTTACAGGTGCCTATGCAGGACTACCGCCGGTTACTGCAACAGCAGCAACAAGATCATGAAGCCTGGCAGGTCTGTTACAATGGGCAGCTACAGCAACATCGGCAACAACTACAGGCATGGTCCCGTGAGGAAGCACTACGAAAAGGGATTTTGCTTTCCAGTCCCGTGCTGTATGCGCAGCTGAACAATTTCGCTGCTGCCGACCCATCGGCCTTCAGGGCAAGGGAGCTGAAAAATGAGTATAGCCTGCTCCGTTATATCACCCGGATAGCGGCTAAAACATCTCCCTTCAGCACATTTACCTATACCGGCATCAGCACATGGCAGGAGCCACCTGCCAACCAGCCGCCTGCTGTTATCAGCAACATCCGACTTAATAACAGTTTGTTCACTTACCTCCGCAGTTTGCTGGTGCATCATCCGGTGCTGAATGAGATCATGGAAGTGAAACTGAATGACACTACCACGACGGATGAAACACACCTGCATTTCCTGGTGAACTATTTCAACGTGGAGGCGTTTCAAAGTCTGCCTGCCCGCAGTGTGGCCTTGTGGTTGTTTCACCGGCTGAAGGAACCATGCCGGCTCGCTTCCCTCATTGATGCCCTCGCCGCGGAGATGCCGGGTACTGCGCGGGAACAGATCAAAATGTTTCTGTTGAAACTGTCGGCCAGCGGACTGCTGGAACTGGGCATCGGTTGCGCTGGTATTGACCCGGCGTGGGACCATACGTTGATCAGTTTTCTTTCCCATAGTCCGCAACAACATGCGTCTATCGACGCGTTGCGGGGACTGCTGCAATCACTGCAAGTTAATCGCCATGCCTACACTGCTGCTAATGCGGCTGACCGCGCTCAGCTGCTGGATACATCTGCTGCGTTGCTTAATACGGTGCTGGACCGGTTGAAGGACGAAGCGGCGCTACCGGATATGGCTACTGCGCGGTCGCCTGCTACTGCTTTTGAGGTCAATCACTTTGCGCCAAGAACTTTTCAGTCGTCCGATATTTTTTATGAAGACGCCAGCACAAAGCAGATAACTGTTTTGCCCGCTGAGGTGGAAACGCTGGCAGCAAAGGCGGAACGGCTATGTGCGTTACTGACGCCTTTCGACCTGTTGCAGGAAGAGAGAAACCGTATGCGTGATTTTTTCTTACGACAATATGATGTGGCACAACAAATTCCGGTGACAGATTTTTATCAGGCTTATTATCTCCAGGTAAAAAAACAACAACCGGATACAGCCAGGGTAACGGTAATGGATATATCGGAAACGATACAGCTCTCTGTGGGTAATGAACAGGTAGATATCGTTGGCCAGTCTGCGGATGCATCTGCTCCGGTGGCCAGGGGCATGTTCGTACAGCTTTTTCATCCGGATGGCACCAGGCCGTTGATGGGCGTAGTAAATGCTTTATTACCTGGTATGGGCAAAGTGGCGGGCCGGTTTTTGCATCTCTTCGATCCCGCCATCACCCGGGATTTTAGCGCATGGAATACGGCGTTACATCCCGGGCATATGATGATGGAGCTGAACGATGGTTCCGTTTTTAATGCCAATATACATCCGCCGCTGCTGGACGATGAAATCACCATACCCGGTGGCAGCAATAATTATCCCGCAGAAAAACGTGTATCCCTGAAGGATATCATGGTGCACTATGACCCTGCAACTGAACGGTTAGGATTGAAGCATACAGCCACGGGTAAACCGGTCTACGCATTCGACCTGTGCCTGGAGTCATTTTACAACCGGTCGCATTTTTACCGGCTGCTGGCGCATTTTAATCCCGAGCAGAGAGTGCCGCTCCGGAGTTTTATCACAGCGGTAGATCGTGAATATGCATCCTTGTCCGGCGCAGCAGGCCCAGTGCAGCTGATGCCGCGCATCGTCTTTGAAGACCGGTTGGTATTAAGAAGAAAGGGCTGGTTGATCAGCACTGCCGCCATTCCGACCCCGGCCAATACAGAAACGGAGGCGGATTATTTTCTCCGTTTGCAGCGCTGGCTGGTAGCGCAACAACTGCCGCAGCAGGTGTTTGTTTTTCTGAAATCACCGTATATACCGGCTACCGCCGCGAAAGGCCAGCTCCATCGGGATGATTATAAACCACAATATATCAGTTTCGCACAACCATTGCTGGTATCCGTTTTTAGGAAGATGCTCTCGCGGGTGGGCGAATATCTCTACCTGGAAGAGGTGCTTCCGGATGCCTCCCAAAATGGTACGGTAACAGAGCACATGCTTCATTGGTATAAATACTAACTTATGCAAAGTACCTGGTTGTCCGTACATTTCTTTCATGCCGGAGATCATGATCAGCTGCTGCAACTGCTGATCAGGCCAGTGGTGCAGCAGGCGGGCTGCCCTTATTTCTTTATCCGTTATTGGGAAGGAGGACCGCATATACGGCTGCGGTTATACGTAGAAAATGGTTGGCAGGCTGAAGTAAAGCGGCTGTTGGAAGATATTGCGCGGATTTATTTTGCCACATATCCTACCCATCGGCAGGATGCCACTTATCCGTTGCAGCAGCTACAGCCGAATGATTCATGGCAGTATATACCCTATGTGCCGGAGATCGACCGCTACGGTAACGTACATACGATGTCGCTGGCAGAACAACAATTTCATCTTTCATCTGTCTATGTGTTGCAGGAGATCAATCCTGCTGCCGCCCTGACGCAGGCCATCCGGATGAACCTGGCGCTGTTGCAGGCATTGCAGCTAACACCCGCGCTCACGCTGGATATATGTCACCGTTTTATACAGGGATGGCTGCCACGGCTGTTTCTCCCGGAACAAGACCGGCAGCAGCAGGAAGACTATTACCTGCAACGGATGCAGGAAAAGTACCTGGTCTATGCCCCGGCCCTGACACATGCTGCAGTAAATCTCTGGCAGGAAATTGCACAGGGAAATGCCCCTTCGGCACTACAAATATTTGCGGACGGCAACCTTGATGTCTTTACGCAATACCGGCAGCTGGGCTTCCGCGAAAGTCAACTGGCAGCTGTGGCAGGCAGTTTCCTGCACATGGGGCACAACCGCCTCGGCGTTTCCAATCTCGACGAAGCCTACATTATGTATTTCACCCGTAAATGCCTGGAACATATCTATGGAATCCCCTGATAAAATGATCATAGAAGCGGAATTACACCGTATTGCACAGATGGTACTGCCCGGTCTCCAACCGTCAACGATAGCAGAAAAAGCAGACCTGTTCAACGGTAGTGCCGGCGTTATTTTATTTTACCTGCGGTTATACGACTCTTACAAAGAGCAGCCTTACCTGGATGTTTGTATAACGGCATCGGATACACTGCTGTACCATCCCAGGGCGCTACAGCAACAGTACTATACGTTTTGCACCGGCGCCACGGGGCTGTTGTACCTATGCATCAAAATGTATGAGGCTACAGCGCAGCAGCGCTACCTGGACCGGGCGCTGGAATTGACGGCGCATTTCAAGGAAGGTATCCTGCAAGGCGTATTGCAGGACGACTGGCTGAGCGGTCATGCCGGGAATCTGTTTGTGCTGACTTACCTGCATGCACATACGCAGGAGGAAACGCTGCTGCCGCTGATCCGCTCCCTGACGGATATCCTGGTCCAACAGGCGCGATTAGCCCCGAAAGGATGGAGATGGGGCCACGTGAAGATGAGTTACGACTGCCTGACCGGGTTCTCACATGGCGCTTCCGGAATCGCCTATGCGCTGATGCAGGTGGCGGCGTACTTCAGGGATGAAGGGCTGCAATATTTGGCTGAACAGGCATTGGAATATGAGATGCAGTACTATGATGCAGCAGGCCGTAATTGGCTGGACCTGCGCCTGACCAGCACCAGCCTCGAACGAGAGGACTTCTTTCACTGGGATATCCGGCGTTTCCGAAAAGATGCTGCTGAGACAAATACCTGGGCTCATGGCGCAGCGGGGATAGGCATCGCCCGTTTGTTTGCGTATAAACAAATGCAGCAGCCCATGTGGTTGCAGCAGGTAGAAGATGCCGTGCAACGCTCGCTGGAAGATGTGCGGCAGCTGAAGCGGGGCGACTTTACCCTGTGCAGTGGTTACGGCGGTATTGTTTTGCTGTTGTTGCAGTCGGCGGAAGCATTGCAAAGACCAGTACTCCGGCAAACGGCACAAACGCTGGCTTTACAGGCGGTACGTTACCGCCAGGCGCACGGTACGTATAACAGCTACGTACCTACGATGATGCAGGACCCGGGACTGTTCTCCGGGCTGGCCGGCGTGGGATATATGCTGGCTTCGGTATTGATGCCTTGCCACGAAGATGGAGTATTACACCCTGTTATTGGTGTTGATCGACAGGCCGCGCCCTTGTATGCTCCGGGGGAAATCAAACAGCAACTATTTTCCAGGCACTATGCACATACGTTCCGGCTGTTGAGAAAAAATGGGTGGATATTACCGGATGTAAACAGTATTGATGTACTGGAAGGTATTTTGCGAGAGTCAATAAACGTTTTGCCGGAGGAGCGCTATTTGCAGGCGATGGACTGTTTTACATTTGAGCAACAACTCACTTCCCTGTGGAGACAACACAGGGGGTTGTTATATTACACCAGAAGGAGAGAAATCATCGGCATGCAGCCGGAATCCGCGCCAGAAAGGCTGTTGCAGCTGAAGTGGGCGGTGGTGGAACAGGTAGTGTTATGCCGCACGCAATGGCAGTGGGACCGTCAGGAGGAACCTGGGGAGATGGGTGAGTATTATTATCTGCTGCAAGCCTGTGAATACGGTGTGGCAGTTTTTCCGGTGGGAAAACTGACGGCTGCCATCTTTGATCATCTTCAGGGCGGGTACACGCTGGAAGAGATATTGGTCCGCTGTTTCAATACGGCCGACCGGGAGCAGGCGGTCGCGGCGCTGGTAGCGCAAACACTTTCCACGCAGCGACAATGTTTTATAAAAGCCGATTAATTGAAAAGGGAGATACTGATCAGTATCTCCCTTTTACTTTCCGTTCGTATAACCTTAGCAGATAATAGTGGTGCACAGGTGCCCCTCATCATCTGTTTGCAGGGTATGCGTAGGGTGGCTCTGGCCCGCGAGACCACCAGCAAGACGCATGTTCATTTCGTTGTCAAGGCTGGTAACGAAGCTGTCAATTTTCAGATCGTCGATGCTCAGCTGGAGATTGATGGATTGTTCTTTCATAAAATAGTGTTTTTGATAGTTTATGCCTACTGTTATGGGGTTTCGGCTTATCCCCTTGTTGCGCGCAATATCTTAGGTGGCTATAGTCTCACGCCCGCAAAGGCTTTGAATGAAATAGGCGCTCCTTCTATGTAGTAGTAGCTTTTTACGCCTTCATGAATAGAGCCGATGAGAATATCGCCACTGGAGAAATATCTTTTGTTGGTGAGGTTATCCGCAATTACCCGCACATACCAGCGACCTGCATCCCAGGCAACTCCCGCGTCCAGTTTCGTGTAGCCTTTCAGGTATACGTCTGGTGTGTAGGTAGCGGTGCGGGTAACAGTGCTTTGTCCGGCGCTGATGCTCAGGCGGGCCTTCGCAGTCACAGGGATGGCATACTGCACCCAGGTGTTGATCATCTGTTCCGGTGTAAAGGCCAGCCGGGTGCCTTCATTTTCCGGGCGGGTGTCTTTGCTGGTAATAGCGTACGTATAGGCATAATTGGCGGATACGGTGAAACGCTCAGACAGCCGTCCGATGATGTCTGCTTCCACACCTGTGCTGGTGGCTTGTCCTATCTGCCGGCTGAAACCAGGATGTTGCAGATCGGATACCAACAGGTTGTTTTTGATAATATGATAACCAGCCAGGGTCGTGATCAGCTTGCGCTGGAACCATTCGCGTTTGGCGCCCACTTCAAAGCTGTTGCCTCGCAACGGCTTAAAGTTGTTGCCGGCAAAGTCAGCACCAGCCTGCGGAATGAACGACTGGTCGTACACTGCATATACGCTGGTGTTTTCACCGAACAGGCGGGTAATGCCCAGTCTCGGGGAGAAGGCGGTTTCATTTCTCAGTGGTGTCTTTGCATTGGTGGTAACGGGCATGTTGAAAGTAAAACGGCCGCCATAGTTGAAGAGCCAGTTTTGATGTACGCGGGTGGTGTTGTAGACAAAGGCAGACCACCAGTTGTTTTCTCTGACAATCAGCCTTGGTTTGCCCAATGCCTGTACGCTATCCTTCGGCAAGCCATACTGTGGATGGTTACGGTCGAATGCGAATTTGTACTGACCGTAGGCTACGGAGAAATCGTCTTTACTGTAGTTGTAGTCGATGCCTGCCACCAGTTGATGACTTACCGAGCGGCCCGTGTTGAATGTGCCGTTGATATAAGCTTGTACTGCAGCTACCCGCCCATTCACATAGCTATACTGTGACATCCGCTTTGTAATATTCGTATTGTCGAAATTAACAGGGGAGTAGTTGTCGGAAAGCAGGGACCATGCTGCGCTTGGCGTTGCGGTATACTTCGATTGGACCGTCATTTTCCAGCGGCTGTTGAAGCGGTGAGAGAACATCAGCCGCACGCTTTGTGACATGGTATAGGATTGCGGGAGGTTGGGATCGCCGGCGTAATTGTTGCCGATGCGGTGTTGCAGCACATCGGCATCGGTACCGGTTTGCGTAACACTACTGCCTCCGTCGGCGGTCATGCGTATGAGGTTGTATTCTGCCAGCAGCCAGGTGCCGGGCTTAAAATTATATTGTAACACCGGCGACGCGATGTATTTCCGTGTTTTGATGAAGTCCTGGAAACTCTGTTGTTGTTGATAGGCCGCATTGATACGATAGGAAAATCCTTTCGCGGGAACAGCCGCACCTACGTCGGCGGATACACGCAACAATCCGAAACTGCCACCAGCGGCTTCTATCTGCCGGATACGTTGCGGACCAGGCGTTTTGGTGGTGATGTTGATGCTCCCGCCGGGTTCTCCGGAAGAGAGCAGGAAACCGGCGGGGCCTTTGACGAAGTCCACCCGTTCTATCATGGCAGCATCATCAATGAGGGCGCCCATAGTACTGCGTTGCGGCATACCGTTGACATACGTGATGGCGCCGAAACCCCTCACCATAATGGAGGTGGAAGCATCGAATACGGAGCTGTTGTAACCCATCTTTACGCCACTAGCGTTGCGGACAATGTCTTTCATTTCCAGTCCGCCTTGTTCGCGGACCAGTTCACTGGTCACACTGATGATATTTTGTGGCGTCTCCAGCAACCGGCCTTCCAGTCGTAGGGTGGCCGCCATACTGTCTGCTTTCATGGTTTTCTTTTTATCCAGTACGATGACTTCCCGCAACCGTTGTTTGCGCAGGCTGTCGGTATTGTGCTGGCCATAACTGTACAGGGAAATAGCACTAAGACCTATCAATGCAGGTAATGTTTTATGCATGTTCATATTTTATAGAGATCATTCAATTTTCTTTTCAGTACCAGTATCCCGGCGCCAAGTGCGACGGCTGTCAATGCCAGCAGGTACAGGATGCCACTTCGCCAGCGGGTAGGGCTTTCGGGATCATACGACGGATGGTAGACAGGCAATGACTGATAGTCGGCCTCCGTCAGTTGTTGATCTTGAAAATGCCGCTGGTAAAAGAATTGTTTCCATTGATCGCGGAAGCGGCGGGTTTCTTCACGGAAATGATCATAATCAGCGATATCCGTCCGGGCGATACTGTTGAGCAACAATTGCGTGTATACGGCCGGGTTATATCTCACCGAAGCGTCCAGCATTTGTTGAGCCTCATGTTTGTTGGCCTCCTGTGCCGCGAGGATACGTTGCATGCGCTGGTCTACCAGTGAATAATAAGCCATCGCGTGACGGGAGCTGTGTATGCCGGTATCATAAGCCTGCGCATTACGGTACTGTGGATAGGCCTGATAAAAGCTGTCCAGCAGCTGCCGTTTGGGAAGGTCCCAGGTGTCCCATTCCAGCTGTCGTTGCACCGCGGCATTCGTGGCGGTGTCATCTATCCGTGGCTGATTGGTCATCAACCTATAACTGGCGGGCAATACAATCAACAGTAATAACCAAAGGCTGAAAAGCAATACCAGGTTGGTGGTGGTATGCTGGTTCCAGGCAATCACAAACCAAATGAGGCCCATCCAGAAAGACAACCAAGCGGCGGTGATGCCCATCCAGGCGGCCCATTCCCGCCATGGAAAACCATGTGTAGATACAGCCATCGCCATGCCGGCGGTGCCAATCAATAACATGCCTGACAATAAGATCAGGTAACGTATCAGCAACCGTAGCAGGAGCAAACGGGTGAGTGCGCCATGCTGGACCAACAGCAGCGATAAGGTGCCTTGTTCTTTTTCCTGTGATAGTAGCTGACAACTGGTGCAGATAGAGAGCAATGGCATCAGGTAAATAAGCAGGAAGGCAGTATCGAAATTGCCGGTAGCCAGTTGCAGCGGATTACTGATCTTTTCTTCCGTAGGTGTATAGCTGCTTTTCACCGCTATAGGGTAATAATATTTGGCGAGGTCGCTCATGCCGATAGACAGCGCTGCTCCCGGGGCCGGCGGATACCACACCACAGCGTGCAGCCGGTGATCGGCCACTATAGGCCAACTGGCAGCTATGTATGCTGCTTTGCCCTGTGGAGTGCTGGTGTCGGCTTGTAATTGTCCACGCAGGGTGGCCAGCTGTTGCTGATAATGTTGTTGCAGGCTGTCAACAGCAGCCTGTTGTTTTGCGGACACGTTATGACCATAGTACAGCGCTATCACTGCGGCAGGCAACAGGATGGCTGCCACCACCGGCAGTAGCCTGGTGCGGCATAACAGGCGCCATTCCTGCTGCACTACGGACAGGTATTTATTGAATCGATGCATGTCTGGCGGAACGGTTTAAAAGTGAAATACTGATCATCAACCATAACAGTAAAGACAGGGAGGGCAACCACAGCTTTCGCAGTACCCGTATGGTGGCAGGAGGTTCGTATTGAAAAGCCGGCATCTGCTCATACAGGCGGTGGCCTTGTTCTCCGCCATCAGCCATGGCATTGTTCAACCGGCGGATGAAAGCATTGCGGTACTGTACTGCCGCCTGGTTAAAATGATACTGATGTTCATAGTCTGTGCCACACAGTGCCATGGAAATACCGCGAATGGCGAGATACGGATCAGCCAGTACCAGGTAGTGCTGCACGCTGTTTTGTAATCGTATCAGGCTGTCTGTCATTACCGCATATTTTTCGTATACCCGTTGTGTATAGTCTTCATCTGCCTGCAACCGGATAGCGTCGAAATTCACCGGCAGCTGATCAAGGCTGCTGACCTTGTACTGTTGCAGTACCGATTGTTCCAGGCGGGCGGTACGGGCATCCCTGGGGTCATTGCCATCGATGCCTGTTTTGATAGCCTGATCAATTTTTTCCTGTACAGATGGTTGAGATGGCAGTGGGTAAAGCGCTTCTCCCGTAGCTGCCGCCAGCCGGGGCAACAGGATGTGCCAGCACAACCAGATGCCACATAGCAGTAATAATGACTGCCCGGCGTGGCGGGCCACAGTAGAGAGCCAGAGGCCGAGCAACACAAAGATGCCGGCGTAGCAGCCATAACTAACCACCAATAGTAATATGCAAGGCAGAGCGCTGCCGGTAGCCATCATTGGGAAATACAGCAGCATGGAGAGTAATAGTATGGTGACCATAATGCCCAGATATAGCAGTGCTTTGCCACGTATGATGCTGCGTAGCGTGGCGCCCTGTATCAACTGTAACCGCAGCGTGCCACTGGTTTTCTCTTGTGTATAACTGTTGAAACACAGGAAGAAAAGAAATAGCGGAAAAAACAGTTGCAGTACCGTTGCCGGTGTGAGCGCGCCAAAGCGCAGGTAAAGATCAGCAGGCCCCGGTGGTGGCGTGGCCATGTTATGCTGTACATGCGCTTCAATCCGCATGGCATTGCCGGTGAACGGGGCCAGCCCATTATCGAAACGGCTCAGTGGTGTGAGCGGTTTGAAGATATAGGTACCGAAATGCGCTGCGCTGTGCGGATCATCTGTACGCAACTGTTCCCACTGCTGCCGGAACTGCCGGTTGGCCGCTTCCCGCTGCTGTTGCTCCTGCCGGTATAGCAGGCGTGAGCCGGCAGCAGCGATGCCGGACAGCACCAGTGCAGACAACAGGGTGACGGCCATGGTGTAATTACGCGACACCATGTGCCATTCTTTGATGGCAATTATGCTGATCATATCAGGATGTTTGTTACCAGGTGGATGTTTCCATGTATTCCATGTAGCTGTTTTCCAGCGTGTAGTGATCTATTGCAGCGGCTTCCATGATGGTCAGCAGATGTCCGTCCCGCATAATACCGATGCGGGTGGCGACTTCTTTGGCGCGGTAAATATCATGGGTGGCCATTAATACGGCGCGGCCTTCCTGGCTAAAGCGCCGCAGCAATGCGGAGAACTCGTTGCTGGCGCTGGGGTCCAGCCCGGAAGTGGGCTCGTCCAGCAGCAGAGCCCCTGCGTTTTTAGCAGTGGCTATAGCAATACCTACTTTCTGCCGCATCCCTTTGGAATAACTTTGTACTGCCCGGTGAATGGCTGATTCCTGTAAACCTGCGTCCAGCAATAGTTTGATGGCAGCATCTTTGGCAAGTTGTTCACCGGTGAGCGAATGGAAAAAGGTCAGGTTCTCCAGCCCGCTCAGATAAGGGTACAAGGTAACGGTCTCGGGTATATAGGCGAGATGCCGCCGTGCTTCCTGTGGCCGGCTGAACACCGGTATTCCATTTACCAGCGCCTCTCCGGACGTTGGCGACAGAAACCCCAGAAAACAACTGATGGTAGTGGTTTTGCCGGCGCCGTTAGGCCCCAGCAGGCAGAAAATTTCACCTTTGGCTACAGACAGGTCGAGCGCATGCAGCGCAGTATGACGGCCAAATGTTTTGGTCAACGCAATAGCTTGCAGCATAAGTTACAGCGATACGGGTACAATGAAGCAGAAACGGAAAGTGGTCTTAGATAAAAGATCACACTGTAGGTGGGCCTCTGTTGGTCTGCACTTGTTGTGCGCCAGGGTGTCCGTTTGCTGTAAAGAAAGAGAAAGAAATGTATGGAATGGATAGTATCTGCGGAGAAGAAATGAAATCCGGAACAGTCGCATCTTTGGCCAGCTGAAAGTCGCAGATCTCGCAGGCATGTGATGCCTGTACCTGCTGATCATTCAGCCCGTGATAATGCGTCGTATAACCCTGGCCGGTAGCCGGATGATGGTGGAGCAGTTTTACCATCTGCACAAAAACCAGCAGGGCCATCAGGAAGAAGGCCAGTAATCTGCGGGTGATGTCAAATGGTTTTGGGTGCATGGAGCAAATATAGGATATGTATTTCAGAAATGAAACATTGTTGCAAAAAATATCTTCTCTGAAATTTTAATAAGGCCATTCAAAAAAATCGGCGGGCATCCAGCTGACATGTGCAGGTTTTTCTTCCGGCCGGAGGAAGAACTGTGTAATGATTTCCAGCGCTGCCGGCATGTCTACAAAAGAAACGACCGGTACATATTGTTCATCGCCGGCGTCTGTGGTGGTGCGGTCATGCGTATCTGTAACACTGTACCATGCGGTGCCATGACGGGCATCGGGGACATTGTAATCATATCTGAAAGAAATTTCATCAGGCGTCCGGATAATAAAAAAAAGAATGATGGCAGTGCCCTGGTCCATCAGGTATTCAAAATATCCGCCGTTGGTTTCTTCAAGATCTTTTTGACGAAGACGGCTGAAAATATTTGTTACCATTTCTAAAGCAATGGCCTCATGATCAGTCTGGTCTAGCAGTGTGGTGTAGATAAGCATGTTATCAATATAGTTTTTTTCTGTTGATTATTGCCGGGCATACTGTATTTTTATAGCATCAGCCCCCACCTTTTATTAATGACGATGGAAACAAATACCCGGGAAATATTTCTGACCGCCTGTACGAAGATCGCAGAACGACTGTCTGCATATGGCTTTAAACCCATGCAGAAAGCGCAAACATTGAGAAAAACCACCCGCAACAAAAAAGTCTATTTCGACATACATTTTCAATCGAGCGTTAAAAACTGGAATGGTGGCATTACCCTCTGGCCCTATCTGAGCATCGCCTCCGGTGAACTGAAAAAGTGGCAAATACAGCAGCATCAGGATAAAGACGCCACCGGAACGATCTTCGCCACCCGGCTGGAGAACCTGACACCGCTGAAGAATAAAAACCAGGATTGGAACATGGCTGTCAGCAACCAGGAAAATGTAATTCCTAAGTTGTGTGAACTGATCATCACTTATGCGTTGCCGTTGTTCGATAAATTTGAAGACACGGACCAGGCGGTGCAGGATATGGTGGCCAACGGCGTTGCTTTTAATGAACATTTTGATACCCGTCATCAGAACCTGCCGATAGACTTCCTCTGTTGTTTCGGCTCACAGGCGCAGGCGCAGTCGGCCTTTGATAACTATCTCCGGCAGCAAAAACTAACAGCAGGGGCTAAACGTATCTATGATGAAATGGCTGCGCAGAAGCCGCCGGTGAACAAAAATATTACCGATAATACCATGAGGGCGGCCTACCGGAATAAACTAACGATCAACAGCTGAAAATCAGAAGTCTCCGGAGATAGTGGTTTGTTTCATTTTTGTATGAAGGATGCCTCAGCTGAATGTTGTTTTCAGTCGGTTGAAAGTGGCGGTCGTTTCAACGATGAGCGATTGCATCAGCTCCTGGGCTTTCCGATGTTTGAGTAGCGGCGCTATCTGTCCGCTCCAGAAAAAGACCTTGTCCCATTGTTCCTGGTCGATGGCAGCTTTCCGCAGGGAAGACAGGAGTGTGGATTGTAATGGGAAAGGTAATGCTGCATTTTCTTTCCCTGCGATACCACGACTGATACTATTGCTAATACCGCGGCCCAGTCGTCCGGTAAACGCTCTTGTAAGGGTGGTGTGTTTGGCAGCAGGGGAGAACAGTTGCTGCCTGTGTATGGGCATAATATTGGATTCATCACAGGCGAGGAAGGCGGTGCCTATCTGTACGGCTTCTGCGCCTAACAGCAACGCTGCGGCCGTTCCCCGGCCATCGGCAATACCTCCCGCGGCGATGATGGGTACTTTCACTTTTTCCCGGACCAGTTGCAGCAACACAGAAGTACCCATGGTAGAGCTTTCTGCAGGTGCCAGGAAAGAAGGCCGGTGCCCGCCGGCTTCAAACCCGGAAGCGATGATCATATCCACACCGGAATCTTCCAGTGCAACGGCTTCGTCAGGTGTAGTGGCAGCGCCTATGGTAATGATGCCTGCACGGCGGCATTGTTCCATGATATCGGCAGGCAGGATGCCAAATACAAAGCTGAAAACTCTTGGCTTTATGTCCAGGATGGCTTGCAGCTGATTCTGAAACCGCGACTGGAAAGGCGCCGGCTTCTCCGGAAAAGGCAGGCCCAGTTCATCAAAATAAGGTTGAAATACTGTCTGGGCCAGCTTGTAATCGGCGTCACTGACAGGGCTGCCGGGGGCATCGGCGTCGGATACCCATAAGTTAAGGTTGTACGGCTGGTTGGTCTGGGCTTTGATCTGCTGATCGGTTTCAAAGATTTCCTGTGGGCTCAGGGTATACGCGCCGTATCCGCCCAGTCCTCCGCTATTGGAGACCGTAGCCACTAATTCCGGTGAAGAGAATCTGCCGCCGAAAGGGCCCTGGAATATAGGGTAGTCAATGTTTAATAATTGTGTTACACGGGTGTTGTTCCACATGGTGATGAATTTATTCGTTTACGTCACTGATCATTTTGTTGACAATAAGCCATTGGCCATCGATCTTATGAAAAGAGAGAAATTCGTGATAGAGGAAATCATACATTTTCACGCGGACTTCCGCCACGGCGATGGAATTAACGACCTGTATATTCAGGATCTCTCCCTTGAAGGGTTTGCCGGAGTCTTTGGGGCTCTGGCGGTGTTGTACGCCATCCAGGTATTGGGCCAACGTTTTGGCGTAAGGCTGTCCTTTTACATCGCCAAAAAGAAGGGTGCCGGGATGATATATCTGTTGCAGTTGCGGCACGTCTCCTGTATAAATGCCTTTGAAATAATGTGCTTCCAGCACCTCGGAGATGGCGAGGGAGTCATTTTGTTGTATTGTCATGGTCGTCGATTTTTGTGCCTTCACGCCCCACCACCAGCAGGACAACAAAGCGGTCATTACAAAGGTTTTCATGGGGATGTTATTGGGCAACAGCCTTCGCTGTCAGTGATACATTCAGCTCAAAGTTATTATAGATCAGGGTGTCACCAAGATCTTTGAAGAAGTTCCCTGAACGGTATTTTATACTGTACAATGTCCTGGCAATGACGATTTTGCCGTTGCCGGTCAGCGTGTCGATGTCAAATTGTTGTGTTTTCATTTGCTGGTGTGTTTGTTTTGATACAAAGTAACACCGGAATCCGGGGGTGATTATGTGACCTGGATCACTTTTTAACAGTATTGTACAACCGGCTCAGGGTTTCCCGGGAAACGCCCAGGTAGGCAGCAATCAGGTGCTTGGGCACCAGGTGATGTAGCTGTGGATATAGCTGTAATAGCTCCTCATAGCGTGTTTTGGCGTCGTTGTTCATAAACGACAGCAGACGTTGCTGTGCGGCTACATAACCTTTATTGGTACGCCAGCGAAAAAAATACTCCACCTGGCGTAGTTCCCTGCAAAGTTTCTCCCGGTCTGTATTGGAAAGCGCCAGCAACCCGGCATCTGTAATACAGTCCACATTAATAGTAGCCTTACTTTGGCTATATAAAGCATGATAGTCGGAGGTCCACCAGGTAGGCATAGCAAATTGCAGGATATGCATTTTGATCTGGTCATTGATGAAGAAAGCTTTCAGACAACCAGACAGCACGAAGTACTCGTGCTCCACTTTGTCGCCCTCGCGGATGACTGCCTGTCCTTTTTTAAAGGAGACCGGTTTGAAATGTGAAAAAAAATAGGCATGTTCTTCCGGCGTTAATGTGGCCGTTCTGGCTATATGTGCTTGTAATATTTCTGCGGGTTGCATAAGGTGAAGATAATTATTTCTTTTACAGCATTGATTTTAAGGAGAGGTGTACTGTTTCTGTTAGTCTTTTTCTATTTTAGTGCCAGAAAAAGAAATAATTTGATAAGGAGTGATGCCTATAGTGACCTGGAGCTGATAAGCCTGCTGAAGAGGGGAGAGGTGGCAGCCTTTGATCTGCTTTACTCCCGCCACTGGTCTGGCATGTATCAGGCCGCTTTTTACCTGCTGCGTGACCAGAATGCCTGTATGGACATCGTACAGGATATTTTTGCCTGGCTGTGGGAAAAGCGGGAGCAGCTGGAAATACAGGCTGTTCCTTCCTATCTGCGGAGTGCCGTCCGGTTTAAAGTGGCCAACTACATCCGTTCCGGTAAAATCCGGGACGAATTTTATACCGAGCTGGCTGGCCTGTTGCTGCCGGAAACACCCGGTCCGCAGGACTTCCTGGAGCTGAACGATCTGAAAATAATCATCACACAGGTGGTGAACACCCTTCCCGAAAAATGCCGGGAGATTTTTCTCCTGAGCCGGGACGGCCAACTGACGAATCAACAGATAGCTGATTTATTGAATATTTCTATCAAAACTGTCGAAGCGCAAAAGACCATCGCGCTGAAGCGCATCCGGGCAGCCGTGGAGCCTCACCTGCTCGCCTTGTTACTACTTCCCATCGTGACCTGTTATCATTAATTCGCCCATCTCAAAAAAAATTTGAGTCGTTTTTAAGGGTGTGTGTTTTTGCAAGTGCCTATGTATAGGATAGGCTACATATGAGAAAAGAGGAAGCCATATTATTAGCGGAAAAAATTGCATCCGGTACAGCTACAGACGCGGAGATGATGCAGTATAACCAGTTGTTCAACGCCTTCCAGGAACGTGACAGCTGGGATGAGCAGGTACTGGGCAACAAACAGCAGCTGGAGGATATAATCCGTCAGCGGTTGCAGCCTGTGCTTCATCGTCAGCGTTCGGGAGCAAAGGTACACTGGTACAAATGGGCCGCAGCTGCGGCAGTGGCCCTGCTGCTGGGCAGCGGTTACTATTCCCTGCAACATCGGCAACCGGAACCGTTGCAGCCGCAGGCAGTCCGCTTCCGGAATGATGTGCCAGCCCCTGTTGGCCAGCATGCTGTATTGACATTGAGCAACGGTCAACAGATACAACTGGACAGCGCCGGTAACGGCACCCTTGCCGTACAGGGACAAGTGCAGGTCTCTAAAAATGCCAGCGGCCAGATCATATATGCCGGTACGGACAAGGCAGCCAGCTTTAATACATTACAGCTGCCGCCGGGAAGCAAGCCACTCGCCATTATCCTGGCAGACGGCACCAAAGTATGGATGGACGCCGGTTCTGCACTAACCTATCCCACTGCTTTTTATGGCGGCAAACGCGAGGTGTTTGTATCCGGACAGGCTTACTTTGAAGTGGCCAGGAACAGCAACCAGCCTTTCAGTGTAACATCTACTACCAATAACACCACCATCGATGTATTGGGGACCACCTTTAATGTGCGCGCTTTCCGCGATGGCAGCGATATGCAGGTGACCCTTCTCAGCGGCGCGGTGAAAGTGAATACCAGCGCTGCATCGCAACTGCTGCATCCGGGAGAACAAGCTGCCGTCAACACAAAAGGCGTTGTGCAGCTGACCGCCGGCGCCGATCTGCAGGAGGCTACCGCCTGGAAAAACGGGCTGTTTTATTTTAATGGTGCTGACATCACCACCATTATGTCAGCGTTACAACGATATTATGATATAGACGTCGTCTATCAGGCAGATGTCAAAGACGCTTTTGTTGCTAAAATTCCGAGGGATGTTCCGGTATCCCGATTACTGAACCTGCTGGAGATGACTAATCTCGTGCATTTCAAAATTGAAGGACGGAAAGTAACCGTAATAAAGTAGATCATACACCAGTCCTTTTGTACTGTCCTGTAAGACCGGCCATCTTACAGGGTGGGAGTGTATTTTATTGTTTACCAAAAATCAACCAAACGATATGCTTGTCAGAAAGCTATTCAAAGCGCTATGCCTTTTAACGAGAGTCAACTATTGCAGGATTTGCCTGCTGGCAGTCTGTCTGTTGATGACAACACCCATTTTCGCACAGAAAGTGACCATCAGCATGAAATCCGGTCCGCTGGAAAAAGCATTCCGGGAAATCGAAAAACAAACGGGATACAGCTTTATCTATGGAAAGAACCAGCTTAGTCAGGCCGCACCTGTCAGCATAACGGTGGAAAACCAGGAGTTGAATGACGTGCTGAAAATGCTTTTCAATAACCAACCATTCACGTATTCGCTGTCAGGCAAATTTATTGCCATACGGCTGAAGAGTGTGCCAGCCAAAGAGTCCGGAGCAGCGGAAGAGGGGATTACTATCCGTGGCAGGGTCACGGATGTTAAAGGAAACCCGCTTCCGGCTGTATCTGTGGTCGTACCCGGTACACCTTTCGGCGCCATGACGAATGACAATGGTGAGTATGTCATCAACCGGGTGCCGGTAAATGCTGTGCTGGTGGTGTCTTATCTTTCTTATGAAGCACAACAGATTGCTGTCAACGGTCGTACTATGCTCAATGTGGTATTGAGCGAACAGTTGAAATCACTCGATGAAGCTGTGGTGATCGGCTATGGTACCACCACCCGCAGAATGAACACTGGATCTGTGAGCAGTATTACTGCCAGGGACATTGAAACGCAGCCGGTATCCAATCCGTTGGCCGCTTTACCAGGGCGCATTCCCGGTGTGCAGATCACGCAGCAGAACGGTCTGCCAGGCAGCGCTGCTGTAGTGCAAATCCGTGGCCAGGGCTCTATGAACTCCGGGACCCTGCCGTTGTACGTCATTGATGGCGTGCCCTATACGAATTTCAACGGTTCCTATCCGCCGTCGGATAACCTTAACTCCCTCGGGACCACAGGCGCTAACGGCGGCATCAGCCCTTTCAGTATGATCAATCCCGATGATATTGAAAGGATGGACATCCTCAAAGATGCGGACGCAACGGCCATCTACGGCGCCAGAGGCGCCAATGGTGTTATCCTCATCACCACCAAAAAAGGAAAGTCAGGTAAAACGAAAGCTAACATAAACGTATACACGGGATGGGGAAAGATCAGCCGCTTCATCCCCATGATGAACACGCAGCAGTACCTCGACCTGAGAAAAGAAGCGTTTAAAAATGACGGCGTTACGCCCACCACTGTGAATGCACCGGAGCTCACCGTATGGGACCAGAACGCTTATACCGACTGGCAACGCCTCCTCGCGGGCGGCACCGCACGCTCTACTGATGCGCAGGCGTCGGTGTCCGGTGGTGAAGGGAAAACGCATTTCCTGTTCAGCGGCGGCTATCACAAAGAAACTACGGTATATCCCGGCGACTTCAACAGCCAGCGTTTTACAGGCCGCTTGTCTGTTGACCACCGCTCTGCCAATGATAAATTCTATGCGGCTATCACGGCCAACTATTCCAATGATAAAACGGTATTGCCAGGGTCAGATCTTCTTTCGATGTATAACCTGCCTCCGAATATGCCGCTGTATGATAACGCCGGTAAACTGGTATGGTCGAGCGGTTTCAGTAATCCAATCGCGCTGATGCAACGCCGTTATACCAGCACCACCGGCAATTTGATGACAAACGCCAGCCTGCGCTATTCCATCATCAGGGACCTGAATTTTAAAGTGAGCCTCGGCTATACGAATACTTCACTGGACCAGGTGAACCCGCTGCCGGCATCTACCCAGAACCCGCTTAACAATCCCCAATCGTCTGCTACGTTCGCGAATACACGTTCTCAGAACTATATCGCAGAGCCTACGCTCGACTATACGATGGAAGGAAAGCAGGGACGGCTCAATCTCATGGTGGGCGGCACTTATCAGCGCAGCCTCTCCACCGGTCAAAGCATCGATGGCCGTAACTACAGCAACGAAGGGCTGCTGGGCTCTTTGGTAGGTGCAGGTACCATGGTGTTGAATTCCAGTTCTTATTTCGATTACCGTTTTGCGTCGCTATTCGGTCGTATTAACTACGACTACAAACGGAAATACCTGTTGAACGTCACGTTCCGCCGCGACGCCTCTTCCCGCTTCGGGCCGGACTATGCGATGGGTAATTTTGGCGCGGTCGGCGCTGCCTGGCTGTTCTCCGAAGAACCGTTTGCACAGGACAACCTGCCCTGGCTGAACTTCGGTAAACTCCGTGCCAGCTTCGGTACCACCGGCAACGACCAGATCTCCAACTATATTTATCTGCCACTGTTGTCGTCCGCAGGAACCTACCAGGGCGCTGCTGCCCTTGCCCGTGGCACATTGCCTAATCCCGGTATCAAATGGGAAACTACCCGCAAACTGGAATTTGGGCTGGAACTGGGTTTCCTGCAAGACCGGATCAAGTTTTCCGGAGATTATTACCGCAACCGGTCCACCGACCAGTTGTTGTCTGCTGCACTACCTACCCAGTCAGGTTACAACAGTTACACGGTGAATATGCCTGCGCTGGTGCAGAACAGCGGCGTAGAGCTGGAACTGACCACGCTCAACCTGAAAGCCTGGAATTTCGGATGGACAACGGCTTTCAACGTGACCTTCTACCGCAATAAGCTGGTAGATTTCCCCGGCATTGAGAAATCTTTTTATGCCAGCAGTTATTTGATTGGTCAACCGATAGATGTTGTCAGGAAATATCTCTATACCGGCTATGATCCTAAAACGGGCATCCCGCAATATGCTGATCTGAACAACGACGGATCGATCGACTTTAACAATGACCGGCAGATCATCCCTCCGGGCAATCCTTATTTCGGCGGTATCAACAATACCTTTTCCTACAAAAACTGGGATTTCAGCTTCTTCTTACAGTTCCACCACCGAAAGGGCAGTACCAATACTATCAGCACGCCGTTAGGGAGCAGCCGGAACAACCAGAACACTTCCCTGCTCGACAGGTGGCGGCAGCCCGGTGATATTGCCACTTATCCTGCTGCCAGTACTACTCCCGGTACGCCTGTCTATCTCGGTTATACGCAGTATGGCAGTTCCACTGCCTTATGGGGAGATGCCAGTTACCTGAAACTGCGTTCCGCTTCCCTTAGTTATTCCTTCCCGAAGATGTGGCTGAAGAAAGCGAACATCGCTAACCTGAAAGTATATGCAGAAGGGCAGAACCTCTTCACCTGGATGAAAAACAAATACATCTATGATCCGGAGACCAGTGTTCCCGGAGGCCCTCCGGGCCTGGGTACGGGCATGATCGCCATGCCGCCGTTGAGAACTATTGTGTTTGGTGTTAACTGTTCATTCTAAAATCTGATTGTTATGTTGTCTTTTAATATCCATAAAAAAGTGATGTTGTCCGTGATACTGGCAGGCAGTGTTTTTTCCTCCTGCAGAAAGCTGGTAGAGATCGGGCCGCCTACCACGCAGGTAGGCCTGGACCAGGCATTTGCCTCTGAAGCTACAGCTACGAGTGCCGTGTTGGGTATCTATAACACTTCCGCCATACGGGATTTGTTATTTCCATTAAGTGAAATGCCCGGTCTTTCCGCAAACGAGCTGCAGAACAATGTTTCCAGCCCTTCCTTCGATGAATTTAAAACCAACAGTATTACGGTCACTAACAGTGTCGCATCTACGTTGTGGGCCTATAGTTACACCACCGTGGCGCAGGCTAATGCTATGATGGAGGGTGTCAACCGCAGTACGGCGCTTTCTACGGCTGTCAAAAATCAGTTACTGGGAGAAACGAAAGTGTGGAGAGCTTTTGTGTATGGTTATCTCGTGAATATGTTCAGCGATGTGCCGCTGCCACTGAAAGATGATCCGTTGGGCAACGCCACGCTGGCACGGGCAGGCGCTTCACAGGTGTGGACGCAGATCATCACCGATTTGACGGAAGCGCAGGGCTTATTGACGGATGCCTATCCCTCCACGCTGAGAACGAGGATTAACCGGCAGACGGCCAATGCCTTACTGGCAAGGGCTTACCTGTACCAGAAAGACTGGGCCAAAGCAGAAGCAGCAGCCAATGCCGTGATCAACTCCGGGATATACAGCCTTAATAAAGACCTGAACACCACTTTCAGTAATACCAGCAATGAGGTGATCTGGCAGTTGGCCACGCTTACCGGTATTTCCACGTATACTACTAACCGTGATGCCAATGGAGGCAGTTACGCTGCTGCCCCAGGCACCATCCCGGCAGTAACGTTGACGGATACACTGTATAATTCCCTTGAAGCAGGGGATAAACGCAAAACCAGCTGGGTGGTGGCCACAGATATCGGTGGACAGAACTATAAAGTCATTACCAAATACAAAATGCGGGTGCTTGCCACTGGCGCTACTATGGGTAATGAATTCAACGTAATGCTGCGACTCGCAGAACAATACCTGATCAGGGCGGAAGCACGGGCACAGCTGGGCAACCTCGCCGGTGCCATTGCCGATGTAAATGCTATTCGGGACAAAGCTGGTCTTCCTGGCCTGGACAACAGTATTACGCAAGCCAACCTGTTGCTCGCCATCGAAAAAGAGAGAAAGGCGGAACTGTTTGGCGAATGGGGTCATCGCTGGTTTGACCTGAAACGTACGCCAGCTATCTCCGGAGGCGGTAAAACCCGTGCCGATGAAGTTATAGGTGGCATGCGCCCAGGTACCTGGACGAGCACAGATGTGCTGTATCCTATCCCGGATGCGCAACGTGTGTCCAACCCGGCACTGACACAAAATCCCGGATATAATAATTAACATAAAACCAACCCTGTTATATGAAGAAAGTATTTCCAATCCTGCTCGGCGGCTGCCTGCTGGCCGCCGGTCAGTCAAGCGGTCAGGCGAAGATCAGCCCCGACTCGCTGATGCGCTACTATAGCCGTCTTGCCAAAGGTGACGAAACAGATAAAGCACTGCTGACGGATAAAATGTATACATTGACCAAAAGCAAAAAAGAAGCAGACTGGCTCACCGCCGCCCGTTTCTTCTACCAGCTGAAGAAAAACAACGTGGGTGATTCTATTCAAAAGATAGCCGCTGAACATTTTCCTGCCGGTTTTGCGGCACGTAATAAAGCGGTACAGGTCATCTATGATGAAAACGATCCGGTGAAGAAAGAAGCGCTCTATAAAGCATGGCTCAAAAAGTTCCCGCAGGATAAACAGAACAAAGACGTGATCATCTATGATTACGCCGCTAATAGCGTTGGTGGCGCCTATGCCCAGGCTGACAATCTGCCTAAAGCGCTGGAATATGCCAACAGTATCGTGTCGCCTTTTTGGAAAGGGCAGGGGTGGGTTGGCACCGCTGAACGGATCCTCAAACATGGTCATACGGCTGAAGCCAAAGTGTTGTATAAAAAGGCCATCGAAGATGCCTATGAATTCAGGACTACCCGCAAAAACGAGGAAGGCGCCGGTTTTGCTGCAATAGGTTATCCCGGTTATCTCAGCTCCTACGCGCAGCTGTTGTTCAATGACAAAGAATACGATTCCGCACTGGTGTACCTGAAACGCGCGGAACAGGCGGAAACACCCGTTCGCCCACAGGTGAACGAAATGTACGCTAAAGTGCTCCTCGCCAAGGGCGACTATCAGCAGGCTTTCACGCGCCTCAGCGAGGTAGCCGCACAAGGCCAGCTGAATGTAGGAAACAGGGGTTTGCTGGCGGAAGCTTACGCAAAGGTGCGTGGTGATAATCAGCTGGAGAAATATATCGATTCCCTGAAAGGCGGTCTCGATGATAAGATGAAGAAAGAATTCGCCAAACAGATCATCAAAGAACCGGCGCCGGGATTCACACTGAAAGATGTAGACGGCAATACCGTGTCATTGTCTGATTATAAAGGAAAAACCGTCGTGCTCGACTTCTGGGCTACCTGGTGCGGTCCCTGCAAGGCGTCATTCCCGGCCATGAAAAAAGCCATGGAGAAATATAAAAACGATCCGAATGTAAAGTTCCTGTTTGTGCACACGTGGGAAAAAGAAGAAAACGCTGCCGCAAGTGCTAAGAAGTTCATCACCGGCAATAGTTATCCTTTCCAGGTACTGATGGACCTGAAAGACCCGGCTACCGGTATCAATAAAGTGGTGGACAGCTATAAAGTACAGGGTATTCCCACTAAGTTCGTCATTGACGGGAAAGGTGATATCCGTTTCCGGTTCACCGGGTTCAGCGGCGGAGATGATGCGGCCGTGGCGGAAGTGTCCGCGATGGTGACACTGGCGAATCAGTGATTTTTTGGATGATGCAATAATAGTCTGCTTACGAAGGCCCGGGATTTCCCGGGCTTTTGTAATATGTCACAATCGCCCCGTAAGAATGTCTTTTTTACGCCTCCCGTGACAAACAACTAGCTATTAAATTTGTTATTCAATAAAAACTATAACAATGGTCAATATTTGGCACAGATTGGTGATTAAAACCTCTCCCGAGGTAGTTTACAAAGCGCTTTCCACACAGGAAGGACTGGCCGGCTGGTGGACGCCCGACACTATTGCAAAACCTGAAACAGGCAGCATTGCCCGCTTTGCTTTTGGAGATTATTTTAAAGAGATGAAAGTGGCGGTGCTGGAACCTTCCAAACAAGTGAAATGGGAGTGTTTGAAGGCGGTGGATGAATGGGTCGGGACTACAATTACTTTCGACCTGGAGCCGCATAAAGACGGCACGACGTTGTTCTTTCATCATGACGGATGGAAAGACTATTCACCGACCTATGCGGTTTGCACGTACGACTGGGCCATGTTTTTAAGAAGCCTGAAACGGTTATGTCAAACCGGGAAGGGACAAGCTTATCCGGACCAGAGTAAATTTGAATAGACCTATTGATTTGTTCCCCGGAAGTCATGTGGATTTTGCCCGCTCATTTTACGGAAAAAAACAGTGAAGTTGGAAGGATGTCCAAAGCCCAGGCAGTACGCGATCTCGCCAATACTCCAGCTGGTGGCGCGCAGCAAGGTTTTGGCTTCCTTCAGGAGGTGGTCTGCGATCACCTGCGTGGTAGTTTTACCGGTAACGGATTTGACTGCTCTGTTCAGGTAGTTCACATGTACAGACAGTTGCGTTGCGAAAGCTGCTGCGGTCTTTAGCTGTACCTGCTCATGTACCGTTGTAATGGCGCATTGCTTGGCCAGCAGTTCCAGGAACAGCGTGGTGATCCTGTTGGCGGAGTTATGCGGCTGCCAGGTGGTAGGAGGTGTTATCTTCACGGCTTCATGGTGCAACAACTGAATATAATGCCTGATCACATCATTCTTTTGTTGATAGTGCCCTTCCTGCTCTTTGATCATCATTTCAAAGATGAATGTTAATTTCTCCGCGGTAGCTTCATCGGGAAGCAGTACATGATCACCGCGGATATTGAAGACGGTGGATGCCGCCAGGTTATACAGAAACGAGTCGGTAAACAAACAGAAGTAGTAGCGCAGCTTATCGGAAACACGTTCCCAGGAATAGGGGATCATCGGATTGCTGAACAGGATGGCTTTGTCCTTTACCGTGATAGTGCGGTCTGCATAGGTTATCCGGACTTCGCCTTCCAGTATCAGCGAAATTTTGTAATAGTTACGCCGGATGAAAGGCGAAGGAAGGCCTGGGTGATCATCTCCCACATAAAAAACATAGAAGTCCTGTAAATTGGAATACGGTTGATTTCTCCTGGTGAAAAACTGTTCGATATGTTCATATGACTTCATGTATCTAAGTTACGAAAATCTGACACCTGTGATACGCTCGCTCAATTGCCACAAGGTAGCGGCCTGTACGGGATCAAGCGCATGCGGACGGACGCCATATGGCACGGTAACGTCAGCGGGCACACGCTCAGCGATGTTGCAGTTTTCACAATAAACCCCTCCGATGCCGGCCAGCTGAGGGCTAAGCGCACACCAGGCAAGCGTCGCTGCGCCCTGCTCCGGCGTTTTAAATGTCTTGATGGCTTGTGACCATGTCCGGTACTCTTCCGGGCTCATATACCGGAAAATAGCGGTATCTACAGCGCCGGGATGTACTGCATAGGCCCTGATGCCATGCTGCTGCCCGATATGGTCCAGCGCAATGGTAAACAGCACATTGGCGGTCTTGGACTGTCCATAAGCTTTCCTTGTATCATAAGAATGTTG
This sequence comes from Chitinophaga fulva, assembly GCF_012927205.1. Taxonomy (GTDB): domain Bacteria; phylum Bacteroidota; class Bacteroidia; order Chitinophagales; family Chitinophagaceae; genus Chitinophaga; species Chitinophaga fulva. Next base: position 1,120,516 of record NZ_JABBGC010000003.1, on the reverse strand, counting down.
CTCAAAATTGATGTCTTCAGGTTGCAATGCCATGTGCCGGTGCCCGATGGAAGAGGTGTTGATAACCCTTGCGGCGCCGGACCGTTTCAACGCCGGCCATAGCCGGCCGGTCAACTGAAAGTGGCCGAGATGGTTGACTCCGAATTGCAGCTCATAACCCCGTTTGTCCAGTTGAAGCGATGGAACATTGAATAGTCCTGCATTATTGAACAGATAATCGAGGTTGTGATGTTCAGCAAGAAACTGCTCCGCGAAGCGGTTTACACTAACCGGGTCAGACAGGTCCAGTGGAATAAATGAAACGTTGTGAAGCTGTTGCAGTGCATCCGTGGCTTTGCCCGCATCCCGGGCACCGATTATTACCTGCGCGCCTGCATTGGCTAATACTTTGACTATTTCCAGTCCAATCCCCGAATTCCCTCCGGTAACGATCGCTGTTTTTCCGTTTAAATCATGGCCCGCTGTCACCGCCGCGGCGGTGCTCTCTGCATTGAAAGGGGAGTGGATGGGTTGTTGCATGGTTTCCATTCGATAAGATTGATACCACAAAATTAGGAGGTGGGGAAACGGAAAAATTGTGGGAATCAAACCAATGCTTATGAGAAACAGCTAAAAAAAACAACGGGTGCCTGAAAAGACACCCGTTGCTGAAAATATTGATTATTGTTTTCCTACCCATCGGTTGACCGTATTATCCGGTCCTTCCATGACGACTTTGTAAAATCCGGAGGGCATGTCTTTTACGCTTATTTCCGCGTGTTCCTGCTGTAGCGGCACTTCGCCCAGCAGTTTGTAGGTGTCCTGTCCACCGGTTTTGAAGTTGTTGGTGGTGGTAACCCATACTTTCACATTACCTTTCTTTTCGCGGGCTTTCCAGGTAAGATGCAATGCACCGTTGTCCAGTGTGGCGCCGGGCTGTGTCAGGGATACTTTGCCTGTCAGCGGTGCGCCGTCCAGTTCGCGGGCATCTGCCTGCGGGATGTTGATCTGCAGGAAACGGGCCATTGTAGGCAGGATGTCCACGATGCCAGGCTGACCGGTTTTGAAGTAGTCATTCAGGCCTTTGGCATTGGTGACCATCCAGGTGGTACGTTCGCGGTCTGACTGTCCGCCGTGACCTTTGCCATTGCTGGCGGTACGGCCATGGTCTGTGGTAATGAACAGCTGCCAGTCTTCGCCGAAGTTTTTACGGCGGTATTCAAGCGCATTCCAGATGCGGCCTACCTGGTCATCCATCATGTTGATGGCGGCGTAGAACTTCTCACTGTCGCCGTAACGATGTCCCATGTCATCGGTATATTCGAGGTATACCCATGACAGGTCCGGCGCCTGTTTACGGATGTAGTCAGCGGCGCTGTCCACCACGGCTTCATCGATCAGGTGCATGTACCAGCTGTCTTTATCATGCGGGAAGCGGGCGGTATCTTTCTCCAGGCCGTCTACATGGTAATCTATTTTCAGGTTACCGGTTTGTGGCAGGCCGTCACCTACCAGTTTGGTGCGGTTATCGAGCCAGGAGGAGAAGACAGCGGTTTTCTTCTGCGGGTATGCCTGCTTGAAAAAGCGGAAGATACTGCCGTAGCTGTAGTTCTGTGCGGCGATATCGTTATCCCATACGTTGTGTTTGTTCACCCAGGTACCGGTAAGCAGGCTGTTATAGCCTACTGCGGAGATGGTGGGTGTCTGGGAATAACCATCTTTCTCACCGCCTACATAAGCGCGGGTGTAGCCGCCTGCTTTAGCGATGTTATGCAGATGAGGCGTTGGCTGTTTTTCGATGACATCTGCGGGGATACCATCTACAATAATAAACAGGGCTTTCTTTTGCTGTGCCTGTACCATCAGCGTGGTGCAGGAGAAAGTAACGACGGAAAAGATAAATGCTTTTAACATGGACTACATTTTTATTCTTTTACGAGCAACCACATGATACCGTTGATGTTGTCGCCCTGCGGATATTGCCGGGTGATGGCATCGCTCACGTGCTGCCTGTTGAGATTCAGCTCAGTGTCAGGATACATCCAGCGTTTGGGCACCTTTTTATTGTTCAGCACCCCGTTGCCGGAAACATCGAATACCGGCAATCCTGTACGGCGCTGTTCATAGAACACCTGCCAGCCGGAATTCATAAAGAAACTGATATACTTCTGGTTAAAAATACCTTCCAGCTCTTTCCCCGGTACCAGTTGCAAAGATGGTTGTGCAAGGTAAGCCGTAATATCAGCGGGTGCTATTTTACAAAATTCCATGGAAGCTTGTATACCTTTTTTGTAATAATCGGTGGCATCGCCGCTGATCCAGCCACGGATCACGGCTTCAGCCAGCACAAACTGAAGTTCCGGGTATCCCAGCACCACGCTGGGCTCATTTACCGGGTCGTTGTAGTACCGTTTGGCAATCTTGGACACTTCACCGTTCACTACACGACTGTTGTTTTCGTCGATGGTGGCGCTGCCTTTGGCCCCGCCGTATGCGTTAAAGTCGTTGTCCGGCAGCCCGGCATATTTGGTGGCTTTCTGCGCAAAACGGAACAACCGGGGATCTTTGTACTGTTTCAACAGGTCCACAAAATTCTCTTCCAGGTAGAAGGCTGTTTGCATGCTGTTGTTATTGTAGTACGGATAACGGTTGTCCTGCAAGTCCGCGAACACCAGCTGCCCGTTGTCGGCGCTGCCACTCAGCAGCGGATACTTGGACGGATTGTTCACAATTTCGGCAAACCGTTCCTTCACTTTCAGTTTGGCATTGCCTTCTTTCTGCGACAGGCTCATTAATATCCGCAGGGAGAAGCTGTTGATCAGGCGTTTCCATTGTTCTTTTTTACCGCCGTAAATCACATCGCCCCGGATATCACCATCAGCCGCGACGAGTTGATCGCCGGCGGCTTTGAGGTCATTGAGGATATTCAGGAAGATATCTTCCTGCCGGTCGTATGCCGGCGTGAACATTTCTGATGACCCTTTCAGCGCCTCGCTGTAAGGCACATCGCCGAAGGCCAGCGTCAGCTTCATAAAAAACCAGGCACGGAAAAATTTGCTCAGCGCCAGGTAAACGGGCTGATTGATCCTGGTAGCTTCTTCTTCCATCTTCACTACCTGACGGAGATTGCCGAAGTCGTTGAAACCGGACCGCTGCCAGTTGTAATACTGATATGAATCTATTCCGTCTGTATTGACCAGGTAGCGGGAGGCAAAAGCCCCCGAGGTGCTGATGTCGTTAAAGGCGGCGGTTTCTATGTTCGTCAGCAGTAGTTCAGGCGTGGCCTGGGTGGGTTTATTCGGGTCTGTCTGGAAGTACTCAAACTTCTTGCAACTGCTGAAAGCCGTTGCCAGTAAACAAAATATGATAATTGATGATGTACGCATGATTCAGTGATTAGAACTTTAAATTCAGGTTGAAGCCCATGCTGCGGGAGGATGGTGTCTGCAGTTCATCTTTCCCTGTGTCCGGATCAACGTTGGGTAATTTGGAGAACAACAACAGGTTACGGCCAACGAGCGACAGCGAAGCGTCTCTGATAAACGTCCTGCGCATCCATTTTCCGGGCAGCTGCCAGGTGAAGTTCACTTCACGCAGCTTCAGGAAGGTTTGGGAGTAGTAGTTGTTGTTGGTGTTGGCGTTGTTGCTGGTGTTGATCATATAGTCGATATAGTTCACCGCTTTGGTATTGGGGGCAAACTTCCGGCTGTCGGAGATGATATTGCCGTCTGCATCGTATTGGATATCTCCGGAAGTAACGATCACGCCAGGGCCTACGTAGGTGTTTTTGCCGGCGTTGGCGTCATCCCTGAAGGGATTGACTGTACCGGGATGGGTACCGCCCCACCACATTTTGGCGTTGGTCATGGAGTACATCAGTCCGCCGATACGGCCATCTACGAGGAAACGCAGGGTAAACTGTTTGTACCTGAAAGTGTTTTCCATGCCGTAAGTCCAGTCAGGATCGGAATTGCCGATGTAGCGCTTATATGGGTCACTCTTCGGGAAACCGTTGCTTTCATATACGATGTTACCCGATGGGTCGTGTTCATACACATTGTCAAATATCCTGTCCATGCGCTCGCCAACCCTGATTTTGTCCAGTTCGGAGGCGCCGCCATAAATCTCCTGTAATACCCTTTTGTATTTACTGAAGTTCACCATGACGTCCCAACGGAAATCAGTATTGCGTACAGGCGTTCCGATAAGCATGAATTCCCAGCCGGTACGGAGGAACTCGTTGCCGTTCACCAGGTAGGAACCGTAACCGCTGCTGATGGCTACCGGCAGTTTCACGATGTTGTTGTAGTCGCGGGCACGGTAGTAAGTAACGTCAAGGCCTAAACGATTGTCAAACAGCTTGGTCTCCACGCCGGCTTCCCAGGCGCCGGTGGTCTGCGGATGTATGTTGGGATTACGCAGCATGTCGCTGAAGTTCAGCGAAGGAACGCCATTCCATTTGATGCCCTTGTCGTAGGTAGACAGGTGGGAATAGGTATAATCGTTGGCCACGGTGGCCAGTACGCCACTGGATACCTGCGACCAGGAGCCCCTGGCTTTCAGATAGGATACCCATTTCGGCATCTTTACCAGCTCTGATAACACCACAGACCCTGATACGGAAGGATAGAAGAAGGAGTTGTTGTTGATAGGCAGAGTAGAGATCTTGTCATTACGACCGGTAAGCGACACATAAAAAGCGTGCATAAATTCCATATCCACAAAACCATAGATGCTGCTGGTCCTTCTTTCTTCGATGAAGTTGTTGCCCAGGATGGGATTGGCGGAATTGGAGAGGTTATAAAAACCGGGGATGGTCAGACCATCGGTAGTGCTGCGCTGGTATTTGTCGTTGCGGTAGTAATTGGAACCGCCTACTTCGGCATGTACCGCAAAGTTTTTGCTGAAAGCATGCTCATAGCGGCCAATCAGGTCTGTTACAATGTCGAAGTAGTTTTGGGAGCGGGCAACATAGTTACCTCTGGACTTGCTGCTGTAACCGATATAGCTGGCTGGCTCCTTTGTATCTTCATTCAGGCCGAATGCGTTGATGCCGGACCGCAGCTTCACGCTGAAATCCCGGTTGATCTTATAATCCAGCGTCATAGAGCCGAAAGTGTTGTTCTTATAATAACCGGTCAGCAGTTCATACGCCTGGAAATAAGGGTTGTTGTACCAGGAGGTGTTATAGTTTCGTTGCTGCAGTTTTTCCTTGCCCGGCTCCCAGTAGTTGCGCAGGTCGCGGATATCCACATCGGAACCGGTCCACAATACGAGGTTGTACAGGTAGTTCGTAGGGCCGTAACCGATAGTTGGATAGTTGTCGGAATACTGCCGGTTGTAGGTGATACGGGCATCTACATTCAGCCTGTCGGTGAGATTATAGTTACCGGCGATGCTGAAAGAACTGTTGTTGAGTTGTGTATTGGGTACAACGCCCAGTTGATAGATGTGCGATGCAGAAGCCCTGAAATTGCCTTTGTCGCTGGACTGGGTGATGCTCAGGCTATTGGTGGAGATGACACCTGTCCGGAAGAAGTTGCGTACGTTGCTTTTTCCGCGGGACACGAAGGGCAGTGGCACCAGTTTACCGGTGGCCGGGTCTACCGGGCTGTTATATTGTGGTGTTTCCCAGTAGCCGCTCGGGGTGCTGGGATCTTTCTGGTCCAGCTTGGGGCCCCATATCCAGCCGGAGCCTTCGGTACCGCCGCCGGAGCCGTCTACATAGGCGTATTTGCCTTTGGCGCCGTTACCGTAGGTGGTCTGCACATCAGGGATGCGGATGAAAGAAGGCTGGAACATGGTGGAGGAGTTGAAGTCAACCGACAGCTCTTTGCCTTTGCCTCTTTTGGTGGTGATCATCAATGCGCCGAACTGGCCGATGGAGCCGTACAATGCGGAGGCGGAAGTGCCTTTGAGCACGTTGATGCTTTCCACGTCATCGGGATTTACTTTCCACATATCGGCCGTCTGATCGGGGATACCATCGATCACGATCAGTGGTTTCTGTCCGCGCAGCTGGATGGTGGCGTCGCGGAACATATCGGTGGAGTTGCGTATCACGAGGCCGGCCACACGACCAGTGAGGGAGCCGATCAGGTTGGGTTCCCGGGCTTTGGTCATGTTATCGCCTTTTACGGTTTGTACCGCATAGCCCAGTGATTTCTTTTCTTTCTGGATACCGAGGGCGGTCACCACCACCTCACTCAGTCCGGCTACGTCCTGCTGTAAGGCGATGTCTATCTGTGCACGACCGTTCACCGGTATTTCCTGTGATTTGTAACCTACCAGGGAAAAGCGCAGCACATCGCCCTCTTCCACGCCGGCGAGGCTATAGTGGCCTGTTTCGTTGGAGTTGGCACCTTTTGTTTTTCCTTTTATGGAGATGATGACGCCGGGTAACGGGCTGTTATCTTTGGCATCGGTGACAGTGCCTTTTACCGTAATCTGCGTTTGGGCGTGACCGGTAAAGGGCAGCACTTTTACCGCGTAGTAGTTGCCCTGTATCGGTTCACAGGTGAGGCCGTAAGGGTGCAGCAAGGCAGGCAGCCCGGTAGTGATGTCAGCCTGTTCCATTTTTCTGAACGCCTGTGCACTGACTGACTTACCAGCGAGAATGGCGCTGTTGTAGCTGAATTTGACTTTATGTGTATTTTCCAGTACAGGGAATACCTCAGACAACAGGTATGTTTCGCGTGCATGTTGTCTGACGGTTCCTTTGGCCATGATGTCCTGGGCTTGCGTAGTAAATGGCACAGCGGGCATCAGGCACAATAAGATCCCTACTACCTTATGATGTATAAGTAGTTTTCGTTGCATGATAATGCGTTTTAATAAAAATCCCGGGTTCGTTTAGGCGGTAATGATCACCTGGCCAGCATAATCATTACCTGGTTGTTGTGTTTATCGATCCTGATATCAAGTGATTTGGTAAGAATATTCAGCAGCACGTCCAAATCGTTGGCGGGCGTGGTGCCGGTAAATTGTAAATGCGACAGTTGTGGTGCAGCGAAGGTCACCTCTGCTCCAAATTGTTCTTCAATAAAGGCGGCTATGTCAGCCAGTGTGGCGTCCCGGAAGACTTTCTGATTGTCTTTCCAGGAGGTCAGCTGCAACGTGTCGGCCTGTTGTCTTGACAGTTGGCCATCACCGGAATTATAGTATGCCATTTCCCCTGGCAGCAGCACCAGCGTATGTTCGTTGCTGTTATCGGGCAAGCCTACTTTTACTTTGCCGCTGTTCAGCACCACTTGTATACCTTTTGTCCGGGCGGCCACATTAAAGCGGGTACCCAGTACCTGTATGGTGAGTTTGTTGCCCGCATGCACCATAAATTTTCCGGCAGCATCGGGGGCCACATCAAAGAAAGCCTGACCGTTTATCCACACTTCCCGGGAGCCTGGTTGCCAGCCGGTGCTGTCGTATTGCAGCATGGAATTGGCATTCAGGGTAACGGTCGTACCATCAGGCAGCGTTACTTTTTTCATACTGCCGTAACCGGTGGATACTGATGCCAGTACAGGCTTTTGCCGGTCGGGATGGAACAGCAGCACCACTGCTGCGGCCACGGCCGCTGCGGCAGCGCTAACGGTAATGACCCTGCGCAATAGAGTACGGCGCCGTGCCGGTGGTGCTACCGGAGACGTTACAGCGGAAAGCTGCTGAAATACCCGTGCGGTAGCCGCTGCATCCATAGTGGGAGCCGGTATGTCATCTATCTCCCCGGGCAGCGGTAACAGGTCTTCATTATCTTCCTGCTGAAGAAACGCGATCAGCTCGGCTGTTTCCTGTGGAGTAATAGAACCATTCGCATGCTTAATAAACAACGCTCTTATATATGCCGGGTCCGGGTACATCGGTATGCTTTATTATATGATACAATTGAAAAAAAGGAAAGGACGATCCGATTGGGAAATTTATTTTTTTTTTTTTATTTGGCTATTTGATTTACGGATTTTGAAATTTTTTGATTTAGATATTTGGGAGTCATTTTAATAAAAGGTCCAACAAATTCCAAAATCAAAAAATTTCAAAATCCGTAAATCAAATAAGAAAATAAACAAATACCCAAATAGCCAAATACTCCAACTGCTGGCGCAGGAAACGGCTGGCTTTTACGATCTGGTCTTTGACGGTATTTTTGGAGATGCCCAGGCGGAGGGCTATTTCTTCGTGGGAGAGACCTTCGATACGGCTGAGGCAGAATATGAGTTTACGCTGCGGGGGCAGCATGTCCAGCACCCTGCTTTTCACCCGCTGCAGGTCGGCGGCGTAGACGGCGTCCTCGGTAGTATTGGCGGCAACAGGCTGGTGGTGGAATATAGATTGCCGGAGATCTTCATCCAGCGCGGCTTTCTTCAGAATATTGAAAATACAATGCCTGACGGCCGTATGCAGATAGGCCCGGATAGAAAGGGAAGGGTCGAGCTGTTGCCGGTTGATCCAGACTTTCATGAACACCTCCTGCACAGCCTCTTCGGCCATTTCCGGCGAGCGGCATAACTTACAGGCATACCCGAAAAGTGCGTCCTTGTAGGCATAGAACAACTCCTGAAACGCGGTAGCATCCCCATCTTTTATTTTAGATATACATTCCACTCCTAATTGACTCATGACGATATGAGGTACAAAAATCAGAACTATTTATTACCGGAATATTAAGGATCAATAAAAACTCAAAAAACGTCCACTGTGATTCTGGTGATTTTTCGGTGCTTCCTGGCTTTTGGAGCATTAACCGGGGATCAAGTTAGTATAAAAAAGTATAATCTGCCGGGAAAAATTTATCAGACCTATTTTTATCTTGTGGCCATGGTCTTCTCAACCTGGGAGCTTTGTTTGGCGGCATTTTTTGGCTATTTTCAGTCCAAACAACAGACTTATGAAATCAACTGGAATCAGCCGGAGAATGTTCCTGTCTTCCGGCGCTGTCCTCGCCGGATCGGCGGTATTGGCCGGCAGCCCCCTGAAAGGCTGGGCCTTTACGGAGGAAACCCCTACCGTTGGACAGATCATCGATGCTTTTATTGCACAAATCCCTTCCGGCGCTATCCCCGGCACAGTAGATACCCTGAAAGCTGGTTCCCGCGATACAAAAGTGACCGGCGTGGTCACCACGATGTTCGCCACTATTGAAGTCATCAGAAAAGCGATCGATCTGAAAGCCAATTTTATCATCGCCCATGAGCCTACATTTTATAATCACCTCGATGATGTCAGCTGGCTGCAACAAGATGATGTCTATCAATATAAAAAAGACCTGCTGGAAAAACATGGGATCGTGGTATGGCGCAATCATGATTATGTGCACTCCATACATCCCGACGGGGTCAGCAAAGGGCTGGAAGACACATTAGGCTGGCAGCAGTTTGCGGTAAAAGATCAACCGGTGTATCACCTCTCCGCCCCGCAGTCGCTGAACAGCCTGATAACGTTCTTCAAAAAGAAACTGGGGGTGGCTGCTATGCGGTATGTGGGCGACCTGCAACAGCGCTGCCAGAAAATCCTGGTGCTGCCGGGCGCCTACGGTGGCAAGACACAGATAGAAGCTATCGGGAAGTATAAACCGGATGTGGTGTGCTGCGGTGAAATCTCAGAATGGGAAACGGCTGAATATGTGCGCGATGCCCGCGCCAAAGGAGATAACCTCTCGTTGATCGTATTGGGGCATATCGCCAGCGAGGAGCCAGGTTCTGTGTTTATGATCGACTGGATGAAACAACATTTCCCCAAAGTAAAGGCCACACATGTTCATCCGGGCCACTCCTTATCTTTTGCCTGAAAACAAGTTTGCCTTCAGCTACATCGCAGTGTGGCTGAAGGCAAACTAAGGTTAAATGGCTGGTATCAGAATTTGAACGCAATGCTTCCGCTGAAGTTCCTTGTCTTCTGCGGGTTCACGGTAGAATAACCGATCCAGTATTCTTTGTTGGTGATGTTATTTAATTTGACACCAAAACGGAAACGGTCATTCTCGTAGAAGATACTACCATTGAGGACCGTATATGCAGGCAGGTAAAAATAACCCAGTGCTCTGTCGTTCACCACTTTGTTATCGCTGGCATAATTACCGCCTACTCCAAAGCCCAGTCCTTTCACAGCGCCCTGCTGAATGCGGTAGCTTACCCACAGGTTGGCCACGGTAGGAGAGCCGGCGGTAGCGGGACGCAGTCCTTCCAGGTTTTTTTCTGTCTTTTCGTATTTGGAATTGTTATAGGCATAACCTGCCACCACGTCCAGTCCGCGCGCAGGATGCGCAATCACTTCTACTTCCACGCCTTTACTGTATTGTGTTCCATCCTGGATAGACACATTGGGGACATTGCTGGGACGGATAATATCTTTCACCCGGATATCATAGTAACTAACGGTACCGGTGATCATGTCGTTGAGCAGGGATACTTTCACACCGCCTTCCATCTGGTTGGCCTGTTCCGGTTTGAAAGGTTTGCCGGAAGGGTTGGAGGAGGGTTTGTTGGTGAATCCGTTCTGATAGTTGGCAAAGAGAGACACCTTGTCTTTTATCGGCTGGTATACGATACCGAATTTGGGAGACAGGGCTGTTTGCGTATAGCCGTTCTCGTATTTGCCACTGACGTCGTTGTAATTTCCTTTGTTGTCGAAGTAGTCTATCCGCAGACCGGCCTGTACCAGCAGGTTGTCGGTGATGTTCAGTACATCGGAAACATAGGCGCTGTAAGTGTTGACGATATAATGTGACGGGAAGGTAAACGCCAGTCCTTTAGCATCATATACTTTATCAAGGTTCCTCCGGTTGAAGTCCCGGTAGGTGGGGATGTCGCCTTTTGCGTAGATGGTATCGTACGTGTTGCCGCCGAAGAACTGGTTGGAGTTATGATGGAAGAAGTCCACCCCGCCTACGAAACGGTTCCTCAGGCTGCCGATGTTAAAGTCGCCGTTGAAGTTGTGTTGTATCTCTATCACATTATCATGGCTGTTGTTGGTGAACTGGTCGTTACGGGAGATGTAACCGTTGCCCACCGCGTTGGGATCGTTCTTCACTTCCGCATCAGTGAGCAGGTAGAAATAAGGCGAAGGTCCGTCAGAATAGCTGCTGGTGGAGGTGACGTTTGTTTGCATGCTCCATTGTGAAGACAGGCGATAGGTCATCTGCCCGAATAAATTGGTGTTGCGGGATGTCTGGTACAGGTCATTCATCGCATAGGCGCGCTTATAATCGATGTTCAATTCATCGGCCCGGTTGGTGCCCAGTTTGGCGATAGGTTGTCCGGAGGAGAAGAAGAAGGCGCTCAGACCGGTGTTCTGGCCTGCCATATATTCTGCATCGAAATTAAAGGAGAGGCGGTCATTCACGCGATAGCTGAGGCTGGGCGCGATGGCTACGTTCCTGCTGAAGCCATAATCCTGGAAGGAACCTTCGTAGTTATACGCAGCGTTTACCCGCATCAGTACGTCCCGGTTTTTATCGAGGGGGGTGTTGATATCTGCGCTGAAGCGGTTGAAGCCGAAACTGCCGGCTGCAAAGCCCACTTCGCCGCCAAAATGGTCATACGGCTTTTTAGTGACGCGGTTGATCAACCCGCCATAGCTGGTCAGTGTGCTACCAAACAAGGTGGCTGAAGGCCCTTTGATGACTTCAATCCTTTCCAGGTTGGAGGCGTCAATACGGGAGGTAACGTTGCCGGCTATACCGTTGCGTAACTGGCTCTGTACCACAAAACCACGCATGCTGTAATAGCCGCCGCCATCGCCGCCGCGGCCGGTGGCGTCCCACATCTTGGTGACACCGGTGGCGTTTTGCATGGCGTCGTCTACAGAAAATACCTGTTGTTGCTGCAACAGGTCCTTTGTAATAGTGGTGTACACCTGCGGGTTCTCTATGTTTTTAAGCGGTATTTTAGCAACATCGTAGGTGCTGCTACGGGAGAGCTTATGATGGCTGCCGGTAACGACCACCTCCTGTAAAGCCTTGCTGGAGGCTTCTAAGGTAAAGGAAACAGTAACCGTTTTACCTTGTTCTACCGTCACTTCTTTGGTAACGGTGCTGTAACCGGCCACGGATATCAGCAGGTGATAATTGCCGGGGGCCACATGACGGAACACGAAAGAGCCGTCTGTTTGGGTAGTGGTGGTGATATTGGGTTCTGCCAGCACGATCATTACTTCTGCTGCCGGGCGCGCATCGGAGGTAAGCACCTTCCCGCGTATGCCGCCTGTTTTCTCCGTCTCCGGGTCATGGGCAGATGCGTTGAATACAAATAATAACAGCAATCCTAGTGTGACTATCATAGATACAATGCCATAGCGGCGTTCCATACTTTTCAATTTTCCACAAAATTGGGAAGTACCGGCCGGCGGTTGATGTCGGATCAGGAAAAATAATTTACGCAATCAGGAAATTAATCTTGTGCATCCCGGGTAAAAAGACCGGGAGAGACCCCAAACTTCTTCTTAAACATCTTACTGAAATATTGTATGGACGAATAACCAAGCTCCTCAGCTACATGCTTGATGGGCACATGGGATAACAATTGTTCTTTGGCCTGCAGGAGTTTGTATTCATTTACATAGTTAATAATACTGTCGTTGAATACCTCCCTGAAACCTTTCTTCAGCTTGAATTCATTCAGCCCGGACAGTTGGGCCAGCTCACTCAGGCTGGGCGGGGCAACAGCGTTGGCTATCAGGTAATCCCTGACAAACTGTATCCGGTCCCGGTCGTAGTTCGATTTTAAAGCGCTCTTCTGATTGTTTTTCAGATATTGATCATAGGCTTCTGCCTGTAATACCAGCAGTTCTACGCATTTGGACTGTAGGAAGAGCAGTTTGAGGCCGCCCTGATAAGGACAGTTCAAAATACTGTGGATACATTGCTGGGTGGCTGAATTGGAGGGGATACCCTGCTCGGACAGCTGCATCTGCTCGCCGGCAATGATATGGTCGCAGAAGGTCTGTAATGTTGGTCCGCAGTCCTGTACCAGGTGCAGAAATTTTTCCCTGGTAAAATGTATCTCGAAAAAGCGGTAGGGAACATCGGGATCATACTCTGCACAGCCGGAAAATACAGGGGTATAAAACATATTCTGCCGGTTCGGCGCCAGCACAAGGGGCTTGTTGGCAACATGCTGGGTGATCACGCCTTTCCCGGTCAGCACAAAATGCAGCTCCACAATATCCCGGAAGTCCGGCGCTTCCATCTGCAACCGGCGGTCCCGGATACACATATCCCCAAAGACGATATACGTTTCCGGTAACACGATCTGCCGGAATTCAACATCTCCAAACGGTAAGCTGTACTTTTCAGTCTTTTCCCTTACCAGCGGCTGGTTGGTATCGAACAAACCGGGCATGTCAGCTAGTTCGAGCCATGCGCCTGATGAGCCACGAAAATTCATCCCCATACGACATGTTTATAAAGCGGTGAGCAGATAATAATCCGTATTGTATCAAAACAACTCCCTATTGTATAAAAAAGATGAAAGCAATTTCATCAAACTTTGCCAATGCATTCGCTCCAATCCGGAAAATTTTCCGGGGAGCATCAACAAAACTGAAAATCAGTATACCATGAGCAGAAAGACGATACAGGCCGAACTGACAGTAAAAAAGAAAACAGTGATCACGCCCCATTATATCAGGATAACGCTTACCGGTGAAGAGGTGACACTTTTTGCCAATACTACGCCCGGTACGAATAACAAGATTTTTATTCCCCCTGCGGGGATTGATAAAATCTACTTCCCGGATTTTGATTACGAGAAAAGGCAATGGATACATCAGCCGGAGGAAGTGCGGCCTGTTGTCCGTACCTATACCCACCGTGGTTTTGATGCTGTCAATAAAGAGATGTACATCGATTTTGTAGTGCATGGTGATAACGGCCCGGCTTCTGCATGGGCCATGCGGTGCCAGCCCGGCGATGTGTTGGGCGTAGCCATGCACGACAGGGCTACGGAGCTGGTGCCGCCGGCCGACTGGTATTTCCTGATTGGTGATGCCACCGCTATCCCGGTGCTGAGCAATATCCTGGAAAACCTGCCCGCCGGCGCTAAAGGCCGCGCCATCATTGAAGTACATGACGAAGCAGATGAACAGGTGGTCCATACATCTTCCGGTGTCACCATCGACTGGATACACAACGATAATCCTGAAGCGGGTAGCTTATTGGCTTGTACTGCGCGGAGGGAACAGCTGCCGCAGCCGGGTGTGTCAAAATTCGCCTATGTGGCGGCGGAATTTTCCACCGTGAAAGCGCTGCGGCACTACTTCCGCAAAGAACTTAACTGGACGAAGGAGGAGCTGGATGCCTTCGCTTACTGGCGGGCCGGAATGTCTGAAGAGCACTCCGCCTCCGAACGTCATCAGGAAAATGCTGAACTATGAAACAAACTCCTAAAACAGGCGTAGGTAAAATACCTGTCTACATAAGGAATACATTGAACTTATGACCATCAGGGTCGGCAAACACAAAACCATAATAACCTTCTCCAAACGTTTCCGCTGGGGAGACGATGGTGCCGCCGGCTTGCCGTATTTCTTTTTCCCAGCTGTCTACCTCGTCTCTGCTACTGGCAGAAATGGTGAATATAATTTCATTCCCGGTTTTGGTGTCAATGATCGGTCCCTTCATGGCAGGTTCAAGTACATCCTTCAAAAAGAAATGGATGATAAAGTTGTCGTCGCTGAAGAAGAAGCTGGTCAGTTGTTCTGAAGCGCCATTGTGTTTAAAGCCGAGTTGCTTATAGAAGGTAGTGGTCCGATCTAAATCCTGAACGCTGAAATTGGCCCAGATTTTTTTTGGTTTCATAACTTATGGATTTTAAGATGAATGGTTTTCGTTGAATGAGTTTCAAAGATAACCCATAAGCTTATCCGTGAGGGTGGTTATTTGCGACCTTTTTCGGGTTGTTTCCGACAGGCTGAAAGAATGCTGAGGCCGGTGTGTAAAGTAAACAAAAGGACCACTGTAAAGCGGTCCTTTGTTATATGCTGGTAGTAAATGAGGATGTAGTTTACACTGCTGCCGCCACTGTTTTGCGCAGCTCCCGTGCTGTGGCCACCATGGCTATCAGCGCTTTCCGGGTTTCATCCCAGTGGCGTGTCTTCAGGCCACAGTCAGGGTTTACCCACAGCTGGTCTGCCGGGATAACGGCTTTGGCTTTTTCCATGAGCGCCGTCATTTCATCTACAGAAGGCACACGTGGTGAATGGATGTCATATACGCCGGGCCCGATCTCATTAGGATAACGGAAAGCAGCGAATGCGTCCAGCAGCTCCATCTGTGAACGGGAACACTCGATGGTGATCACGTCAGCGTCCATATCGGCAATATGCTGAATGATATCATTGAACTCTGAGTAACACATATGCGTGTGTACCTGTGTTTCGTCTTTTACACCGCTGGCGGCTATACGAAATGCACGTACGGCCCAATGGAGATAATCTTCCCAGTTTTCTTTTCTTAACGGAAGCCCTTCCCGGATAGCCGGTTCATCGATCTGGATCACTTTGATGCCTGCTTTCTCCAGGTCTGTCACTTCGTCCCTGATGGCTAATGCGATCTGCGTGCAGGTCTCACTGCGGGGCTGATCATTACGAACAAAGCTCCATTGAAGAATCGTTACAGGGCCGGTCAGCATGCCTTTCACCAGTTTGTTGGTCAGTGATTGGGCGTAGCTGGACCAATACACGGTCATCGGTGTTTCGCGATGTACATCACCGTAGATGATCGGTGGTTTCACACAGCGGGAGCCATAGCTCTGTACCCAGCCATTTTCTGTGAAAACGAAGCCTGACAGCTGTTCGCCGAAGTATTCCACCATGTCGTTGCGCTCAAATTCACCGTGTACCAGTACATCAATACCGATTTCCTCCTGCCAGCGGATAGCTTTCTCTGTCTCTGCTTTCAGCAGGGCATCGTATTGTTCCGGGGTGATCTCTTGTTTTTTGAGCGCGGCGCGCCAGGTGCGTACCTCTTTGGTCTGCGGGAAAGAGCCGATAGTAGTAGTGGGGAACAACGGCAGTTTCAGCGCTGCGCGTTGTTGTACCCTGCGTTCTGCAAAAATGTGCTCACGGCGGGCGTCGGCGTCTGTTATTTTAGCGGTACGTTGTTTTACTTTGCCGTTGTGGATCAGGGGAGATGTTTTCCTGCTTTCTATCGCTTTGATGTTTGCTTCCAGCTTGGCTTTTGCGGCCGCCGCCGGTGATTCCGAAGCCAATTGCTGTAATGTGACCACCTCGTCAATTTTCTGTTTGGCGAAGGCCAGCCATTGTTTGATCTCAGGTGTCAGTGTGTTTTCCTGGCTTTCGAGGCTGAGGTCACAAGGGGAGTGCAGCAGGGAGCAGGAAGGTGCAATCCATACTCTGTCAGCGCCCAGCCTGTTGCTGGCCTGCCATATCAGTGAAAGGGAATGACGATGGTCATTGATCCAGATATTCCTCCCGTCTACGAGTCCCAGTGAAAGCTGCAGTGTATCGGACAGCAGCGGGGACGCAAGGATATCTCCCAGCTGGCTCGGGCATCTCACTAAATCCAGGTGCAGGGTATCAACGGGCAGCTGAAGGGCTACCGGAAGATTATCTCCATAACATTCAAAGTAGCTCGCCAGCATAATATGCAGGCCAGGGAAGGTCTGTCTTATTTCTTGATAGGTACCCCTGAATATCTGTCTTTCTTTATCTGTCAGATTAAGGGAGAGACAGGGTTCATCCAGCTGGATGGTCCGGGCGCCTGCATTATACAGTTTACCGATGATCTGCATATATACCGGCAGCAGGCGGTCTATCAGTGAAAGGCGGGAGAAATGTTGTTCTTTTTCCTTGCCCAGCAGCAGATAGGAGACAGGGCCGAGCAGTACCGGTTTGGCGTTGATCTGCTGCTGCCTGGCTTCATTAAATTCATCGATCACTTTTTCGGAGAACAGGGAAAACTGTTGCGCTGCCGTGAATTCCGGAACGATGTAGTGATAGTTGGTATCAAACCATTTGGTCATCTCCATGGCAGTGATATCATAACCATCTTGCTGGTAGCCCCTTGCCATGGCGAACATCAGGTCGGTAACGGACAGCTGCTGTTCGGTGATCAGGCGGGTATAACGTTCCGGAACAGCGCCCAGCATGAGGCTCATGTCCAGTACCTGATCATAAAAAGAGAAGTCGTTGCAGGGGATAAGATCAATACCGGCATCCTGTTGCAGTTGCCAGTTCTTTTGGCGGATATCGCGTCCTGCGGTTAATAATTCAGACAATGTCTGTTTGCCTGCCCAATAAGCTTCGCAGGCTTTTTTGAGTTCACGCCGGCTGCCTATCCTCGGGTAGCCAAGATTGTGTGTACGCATCTGAAACTTTTAAAATGATGGAATCAATTAAAAGTCCTTCGCTGAATTTCACGATGTTTCGCAGAGGGGAATGATAGGGGAGTATAGACGATCCCCCTGCAGGGCACAGGATGCCCATAGGTATACAGAGAAAATCATCCGACATCACTTCAATCCGCGAAAGCATTGTCAAATCCGGTTAGGCAGGTCTCCTGGCTTGTAACATTTTGCCGTCCTTCCCACCTTGCGGCAGTGGACATCGTGTGGCAAAACCTTCTAAGTTACTTACAGTTGCGGGACAGCTTGTGATTTACACACAATTCCCTATTAATTTACATGAAGTAAAACCTCTCCGGCTGATAAGAAATAAAGTAAGAACTGATTATGCGTGCGAAAGTATACAATTCGCCAGACAAAAGGCAAATGGTTTTTGAGAGATCTTTTTTTATTGTTGATTATCAGTGTCTTTAGTGTGTCTTGAGGAGATTTTACCAAAAAAGCAACATCTGCCGGTAACATTTTAAAATGTTGTGATGTTATAGAATGCGATATGATTACCCCATTTTCTAACCCTCAAATGTATTGTTATGCCTTACTCCCCGTTGTTAATTAAGCCTTTCAGAGAAGAGCTGACAGATGTTGGCGTAAAAGAACTGCTCACTCCTGAAGATGTAGACAAAGCTATGGACCAGAATGGCACCACGCTGGTGGTGATCAACAGTGTTTGTGGCTGCGCTGCCGGTATGGCACGCCCTGCCATCAGGAGAATAATGGAAGATACTGGTATTAAGAAGCCGGATCGGGTAGTGTCTGTATTTGCAGGACAGGACCTGGAAGCTACGGCACGTTTCCGCAGTTACATTGCAGATATTCCGCCTTCTTCTCCATCTATCGCCTTGTTTAAAGACAAAGAGCTGATTTATTTTATTCCCAAATTCAGAATTGAAAGCAGAGATGCGAACGCTGTCGCCAGTGATCTGAAGGGAGTCTTTGAGGAATATCTCGCGGTATAAATAAAGGCCGGACCACGACGGTCCGGTCTCTATTTTAAATCAAAAGGCGTGGTGATTTTCATCTGCTTTAAATAGCTGTGGGTACTGCTGTAACTGTAGCTGGCACACTACCTCCCGGGATATCTGCTGCTGTGTCAGCAATCCCTGTGGCAATAAAAATAAGCCCTTCAACACACAAGGTGTTTTACTGACGGTGATGGCAAATAAACAAAAGCCATGAGGAATACCCATCCTTTTAGGATAGTAGCGGTTTTCATATACACTGATGTCGGGGTCCGTTAATACCAGGTCATATTTACTGCAAACCAGTGAACCATTCTCCAAATAAAAATGATGTTTGAAGCCCCGTGCCTCATAGTATCTGGTGAGGTTGCACAGCTCCTGCTCGATGTCTTCGTATGTGTGCGTTGAGTGCATGGCATGTTGTATTATCATAAAATAGTCCCAGTACCTTAACAATACTGGGACATGATCATTAATGTTTTTGCCCGTATACGATCAATGACGCCTTGGCCAACGTGACAAAGTGCAGGTTGAACCCTACCAATGCCGGCGTGGCATCTTTATTCAGTTCCAGTTTTTCGCTGAGGGCATGTACCGTGATCAGGTAGCGGTGCGCAGGCCCGTCATTGGGCGCGGCACCGATGTAACCGGGCATGCCCGCATCGGTATTGCTTTGTATCGCTCCTGCAGGCAGCAGGTCTTTGCCCGGATCACCGGCGCCTGCGGCCAGTTCGTGGATGTTTTGCGGGATGTTGAAAACTACCCAGTGCCAGAAACCGCTGCCGGTAGGCGCATCCAGGTCATAGATGGTCACCGCGAAGCTTTGTGTAGCGGCGGGCGCATGTTCCCAGTATAGTTGCGGCGACTGGTTCTGACCCGTGTAGCCCATACCGTTAGCATAATGTTTATTGGCCAGCTGGCCACCCAGTTCGTTGCTCTTTAAAGTGAAAGATGTTTCTGTTGCCATATTCTTTTCTTTTGTTTGAATGATGGCTCAAAGGTAGCTGCCATGCCAGGCGGCAAAGGATAGGCAACCGTTCAAAAAGTATAGCTAAACGTTCAATTTGATAATTGATACTGTTTGGGAGTGATACCGTAAATCTGCTTGAAGGATTGAATAAAACTGGACAGGTTCTCATAACCCAGTTCATAATAGATTTCACTGGCCTTGCGGTTGTCCTGCCGCAGCATCGTGGCGGCCTTTTCCATTCTTTTCTCCAGCAGCCACCTGTTGGGGCTGTTGCCATACACGCGGGCAAATTTTCGTTTGAAGGAAGACAGGCTCATATTACAGAGGAAGGCCAGTTCTTCTACGGTAATGTTATTATCCATATGCGAGGTGACTGCCTGACGGATCATCAGGTCATCGCCTGCTTCGGTGTGCATATTCCGCATCTGCTGCATCTGTGCCGGGCTGTGGATGGCCAGGTACAGGAACAACTCTTCCAGTTTTACTTTTTGCAGATCAGGGTGGATAGGCTGCCCGCTCCTGAGCATACAATCAAGCGAGTGAATGAAGTTCACCAGGAATTCATCTTTCTCAAACAATACAAACGGCTGAGTGGATGATGGTGTGGAATGACCGGACAATGATGGATGACGGTCAAAAAAATCAGTCAGGAGTTTACCATCGAAGAGGAACAGGATACTGTGATAGGCAGCCTCTTTTGAGGCCAGTTTTTCGCTCATCAGGCAGTTGCCCGCTGCCAACATGATAAACTGATGCGGTTTTACGGTAACCTGTGTGCCGGCAAAATGAACCGTTTTTTCACCCTCCAGCAGGAAGGTGAACATATTTTGTTGCAGGGTTATCTGTGCCCGTACAGCGGGCTGGTGGGTGCGGTGGCGGAGGATGGACAATGCATGTTCATTCATAAAAAACGCATATGATTACGGTACCGTCGATGATATAAAGTTAGTGTATTCCTGCATTTGATCCGGAAGTGAAAGGCCGGCTTTTTTGATGTTAACCGTTTTTTTACTATTTTTCGCCCCTAAAAGGGTTTGTTATATCCAATTCCCCAATGTTTTAATTATTAATGATAGTCATGAGGAAAACCACCAATCGATTCAGTACATGCGTCGCTGTTATACTGGCGTTGCAGGCATGTAAAAGTCACCAGCCATCCCAGTTTGTAGTGGACTTTGTAAAACAATTAGACGGTAAAAGTCTGGCTGAAGCAAAAGCACAACTTGAAGATGAAAATGAAAAAGTAGGCTCTTTCATCAAATTCATGGGAAATTTCAAAAACGAAGACAAGCCGCAACATTTTAAGCCGGAAGAGGAAAAGGAAGGCACGCCTTTCTCTATCACAGATCCCGCGCAGATGGAAGAGGGGTATCAGCTTGCTCTTGCCGATGTAGGCTTCAAGCAAAAATATGCCAAAGGCTACAGCATGCTGGAACCGGATGGGCTCTCCATGAGAGGACGTTCGCTGGAAAATCCTGTTTTTATTACAAAGGAAATATACTTCCATGATGGAAGCAAACAAGCGGAGAAGCTCGACCTGAGTGAGGCTCACCGGGTAAACTCCCTGAAAACGATCGATAGTGTCCTGGTAGAGGCGCAATACAGCTATCCGGTAAAAACCGCTGTTATAGCGCTGGACAAGCAGCATGACAAAGCAGACTTTAAAGGCACTACCGTGAAGTTGGTACAGGTAAAAGACAATTTCGTCCGTATCGCCATGGAAAAAGATGCCTACAAAGATTACATGGAAGTGGAAGCATTTAATAAAGATGGTAAACAGCTGGACCGGACCAGCTATCTCAGAGCACCGGAAGGTGGTGAGAACATTGGCGGGATGTTGAAAGACTATAAGAAAGTAGTGGAAGGGATTTTGAAAAACCTGGAGAAAGGCGCCTATAAAGACATCGCAGCCCTACAGAAAGACATCCTGGACAAGATGCCGTCTGAAACACCATTTGACGATGTAGATAAAGGTTATGTGGATGCTTATTTCAAAGGGAATGTCGCGAAGATCAGGGTGCATATCAAAGACGGAACAAAAGAGGGAAAGAAAACCATGATGTTGCGCAATCTGGAGCCTAACTATACCGGTATGATGATGACAGAGGAACCTGGCAGTGAGAAATTCGGATTTATATCCGCTACCACTGGTAAAATGGAGATTCCTTATAACTACAAAGGACTGCATCAGATTACGCCCTGGTTCTTTGCTACCGGAGTGGGCGCTACGTATCAGTGTTACCGGTTGGATACAGCAGCCAAACAGCTGGTGCCTCTCAAAGAACATATTGAAGCTCTGACAGCAGACCTGGTAACGGCCGCTGCTAACAAAGAGGCGGAAAGCAAGTTCGGTGTGATGACCTCCACTGGCCAAATGTTGCTGCCCATGGAGTTTGTATATATTACTGTTGATCCTGCCACTAAACTGATATTCGCTAATAAATCAGAGGAAGACGGCCCATTGGCTGGCGTTACCACTATCTACGACCATACCGGCAAGGCGGTAGCTGGTCCCTATGTGTTCTCCGGCGGTTTCGAGGATGGCCTGTTGCTGGTAACTGATAAGCCCGGGAATAGCTATTTTATCAATCCGCAAGGTGTTAAAGTGATTAACCTGAAAGGGTACTACAATGTGGAAGGTTTCACGGATGGCCGTGCGTTGCTGAAAAATGCAGACGGCAAATATGGCTTCCTGAATACACAGGGCAAAGTGGCTATTCCTTTTGAATACCAGGAGGCCACGAAGTTTAACCTGGGTCTCTCCATGGTGGTCCGCATGAACAATGATCTGGAAGAGACGGCACTGATCAACACTTCCGGCGCTGTGGTAGTACCATTCGCACCTTCTTCCCACAACGATACGGATGGCGAAGGCGCATCCAGGATATATACCATGCAAAACAAAAAATTCGATGCATGGGGTAAACAGAAGAAATAATAATGTTTTACCAATAACAGAAAAACGGGTTACAGCTGCTGTAACCCGTTTTTTTATGTCATACTAACAATAATGTAAATGTTTCTGAAAATTGTATAACAATATCCCGGCCGCTTATGACAATTTTGTATAAACTGTCTTATGCTCAGCAACTACAAGGTTTTTATAAAAGGGATGGTTTGTGATAGATGCATCCTGACCATCAAGGATGTGTTCCGGGACCTGGACATTCCGGTGGTGAACATCAACCTTGGAGAAGTAACGACTGTGTCTGCCCTGTCTGCTCCTGACATCGTCATCCTCAGCAAAAGGCTTTCCACACTGGGATTTACACTCCTGGAAGACAGAAAAACCAAATTGGTGCGGGACATAAAAATGCTGGTGGAACAGGTGTATTCCGGGAGTTATGACTTCCCGGAGAATTTCCGTTTCTCCGATGTGGTGGTCCATTCGCTTAACAGGGACTATGACACGGCAGCCGGTATTTTTTCTGAATCGGAAGATGTGACACTGGAGAAATACATTATGGAGTACCGGATAGAGAAGACCAAAGAGCTGCTGGTATATACCGATGAAACCCTGGCTGGTATAGCCTTTAAGCTGGGATTTAGCAGTGCCGCCCATCTGTCGCGACAGTTTAAAGCCACCACAGGCCTGAATACATCCTATTTTAAAGAAATCCGTAAAACCAAAATCTCTCTTTCGCAGGATGAAGAGCCCTAAAATAAAGCTTCTATGGAGAAAGTCAGTGTAAAAAACATGGTCTGCAACCGCTGCGTGATTGTTGTTACACAACAGGTTAAAAAACTGAACCTCGGACTTCAGAAAGTCACGCTGGGAGAGTTGATCTTTGAGCACAACATCACAGCTAAACAAAAAGAGCAGGTAAGAAATACCCTGATGTCGTTTGGATTTGAGGTAATTGATGACGAGAAAACACGGATAACAGAAAGAATAAAACACATTATTATAGACCTTGTACATCACCAGGAGAAAGAGCTTAACAATAATTTGTCGGATATTCTCAGCACCGACCTGAACTGTGTGTACAATTACCTGTCAGGCGTTTTCTCTGAGATCACCGGTAGTACCATTCAAAAATATTACATCGCCCAGAAGATAGAGCGGGTCAAGGAATTGCTGGACTACGATGAACTTACTTTAAGCGAGATCGCTGATTGTCTCAATTATTCCAGCGTGGCCTATTTAAGCAATCAATTCAAAAAGGTGGCCGGACTGGCCCCGAGTGTATATAAACAGCAGCGGCAGGGAAAACGAACATCGCTCGATAAATTATAATCGTAACATTAACCCCTGGTTTTAAATAATGAATAACCCATAACTTCCGGGTTTTAGCTTGAGGGAAATTGAATAACATCGTAGCCCAGGGCTTCAGCCCTGGGTATATAATGTTACAAACCTTTACGCCTATAGTATAATAGACAGGGCTATGGTCACTTCTACATTTGTGATTAATAAAAACAATAAGCATTTCACATTAATCACCATGTTATGTTGCGAATTTCCATTTGTCCGATCCTGTTGTCACTGGCTGTTTCAGCGAGCTTCCTTGCAGCCTGCAGCAACGGTAAGTCTGCCCCGAAAAAGGCGGCCTTAGCAGCAGTGCCATCGCCGGCGCTTCCCGTTGATATTGTGCTGGCCAGGGTGGAAACCCTCAGCCAGCTTGAAAGTATATCAGGCACTACACTGCCTTTCCGGGAGGTGACTATCAGGAGCGAAGTACCACAGCGTGTTCTTCATGTTGGCTTCCAGGACGGAGCCCACGTTACCGAAGGACAACTTTTATACAAACTGAATGATGCCGAGCTACAGGCACGACTGAAGCAGCTTTCCGCAGAACTCGAACTGGCAGGGCTAAACGAAAAGAGACTGGCCGATCTGCTTAAAACCGAAGCGGTAAAACAGCAGGAATATGATGAAGTAGCTACTAAGCTCAATATGCTGAAAGCGCAAAAAGAGCTGCTCCAGGCTGAACTGGCGAAAACCGCCATCCATGCGCCTTTTTCAGGCAACATAGGCATCACTAAAGTAGTGGCAGGCGCTTATGTAACCCCTAATGTAGAATTGGTAAGCCTTCAGGACCAGGGGAAGATCAAGGTCAACTTTGCGGTGCCGGAAAAATACCTGCCGCTGATTCGTACAGGCGGCACCGTGCATTTTACAACGGGCCTTTCCAATGAACAATATACCGCCGTTATCAGCGCAACAGAACCCGGTGTAGACGCCGGCAACAGAAGCATGCTGGTGCAAGCCGTAGCAGCCAATCCCGGCGGTAAACTGAAAGGCGGCCTGTCTGCCAGGATTTTCTTCTCTACGGCCGGTGCCGACGCCAAAGGAATCACCATCCCCACGGAAGCGTTGATCCCGGGTGGTAACGGCTATGCTGTCTTCGTTAAGAAAAACGGTGCGGCCAGGATGTCGCCGGTGGCCATCGGCAGCAGGACGGAAACGCATGCTGTCATCACTTCCGGGCTACAGGACGGCGACAGCGTTATTGTCTCCAATATTCTCAGGCTGGGCGATGGCGCACCGGTACAGGCAGTGGCATCAAAATAGGACTTCAAATTATTTACGATCATGAACTTACCAACACTAAGCATAAAAAAGCCGGTCCTGGGAGGTGTATTCTCCGTCCTGATCATCATCATGGGACTGGTAGGATGGAAGAACCTGGGCATCCGTGAGTTCCCGCTGACGGAAGCACCAGTTATTTCTGTCGTCACTTTCTATCCCGGCGCCAGTCCAGATGTAATCGCTTCCAAGATCACGCGGCCGATAGAGGAATCGCTGGCGGAAGCAGGTGGGGTGCGCACTATCTCCTCTGAATCCAGAGAGCAGGCCAGCGTTATTTCCGTGGAATTTAACCGCGATGTGGACCTGGAAGATGCCCTGAACGATGTGCGAGATAAGGTGGCGAAATCCCGCAACCAGCTGCCGGCCGACGTAGATCCGCCTATCGTGGAGAAAGCCAGTTCAGCGGATAATCTCGTGGCTTTCCTCGAAGTGGAAAGTGATACCAAAGACATCAAAGAGGTCAGTCACCTCGCGGCTACCGTTATCAAAGACCGTATGCAGTCTATCCCGGGCATCAACCGGGTGGCGGTGGTAGGCGAGCATAAATACGCGATGCGCCTGCGTTTCGATCCCGTAAAACTGGCAGCCTACCGGCTCACGCCGGAAGATATCCGGATGGCGCTGCTCCGTGAGAACATGGACCTCCCTTCCGGAAAGATTGAAGGCAGCACAACGGAACTGAGCGTCCGCACAATGGGACGGCTCACCACCGCGGCGGAGTTCAATGAAATGATCATCAAGCAGTCGGGCGCTTCAGTGGTCCGCCTGAAAGACATTGGCTTTGCAGAACTGGGAGAGCTCAATGAACGTACTGCCATTATCAATGAAACGGACAACGCCAACCGCGTAGGCATAGGTATTGCCATTCAGATACAACGTGGCGCCAACGCCATCGAAGTGGTGGATGAATTCTACCGGCGCCTTGAACAACTCCGTAACGAGATCCCCAAAGACTACCGGCTGATCGTTGGTTTCGATTTTACAAAACCGGTGAGAGAGTCTATCAAGGAAGTAGAGGAAACACTTTTCATTGCGTTCGGACTGGTAGTGCTGATCATCTTCCTCTTCCTGAGAGACTGGCGCTCTACCATCATCCCGGTGCTGGCCATTCCGGTATCGATCCTCTCAGCGTTCTTCATCATGTACATAGCCGGTTTTTCCATCAACGTACTGACGCTGCTGGGACTGGTGCTCGCTATCGGACTGGTGGTAGACGATGCTATCGTAGTACTGGAAAACATCTACAAAAAAGTAGAAGAAGGAATGACGCCTGTACAGGCGGCTTTTAAAGGTTCCAAAGAAATATACTTCGCTGTTATTTCCACTACCATTACACTGGCGGCTGTATTCCTGCCTATTGTGTTCATGGGTGGTATCAGCGGACAATTGTTCAAAGAGTTTGCCATCGTGGTGTCCGGATCGGTGCTGGTATCGGCGTTTGTGGCACTAACGTTGTCGCCTATGCTGAGTGCTTACCTGTTAAAGAAACAAGAAAGGCCCAACTGGTTCCAACGAAAAACAGAACCCTTTTTTGTGCGCCTCAATAACGGTTATGCACATTTGTTGAAACGTTTCATGAAGGTGCGCTGGATGGCCTGGGTGTTTCTCCTGGGCGGTGGTGTAGTGATCTGGTCTGTCGGGAAGAAACTGCCTTCCGAGCTGGCACCTGTGGAAGACCGCTCTAATATGAGCCTGATTGCGATAGCACCGGAAGGCGTATCCTTCGACTATATGAAAAAACACATGACCGAAGTAGGCCGGTATGTCAATGATTCCACGGAAGGGCTGTACCAGACCTACTCCATGGTGGCGGTTTCGTTTATCCCTGCACCGGCGCCTACCAGTTTTGCGGTGCAGAGTATCTACCTGAAAGAACCCAAAGAACGTAAGGTAACAGCTCAGCAGCTGTATAATCAGTATGCGGCCGCATCCGGTAACTTCAGAGGCATGCTGCTGTTTCCTTATTTGCCGCCTACCATCGGCACACGCTACGGTGGCGGTATGCCGTTGCAGTTTGTATTGCAGGGGCCTACGCTGGACACTGTTTCCGCAGCATTGAACAAATTCCTGCAGGCGGCACGACAGAGCAGCAAACTGATGTTCGTGGATGCTGACCTGAAAATCAATAAACCGGAGCTGCAAATCAGCATCGACCGGCAGAAGGCAGCCCTGATGGGCGTATCCATACAGGAGGTGGCGAGGGCGCTTCAACTTTCGTTGTCGGGTCAACGTTATGGTTACTTCCTGCGCAACGATCGCCAGTATGAAGTCATCGGTCAGCTGGAGCGGGAAAACAGAAGTAAGATCAGTGATCTCAAAACGATCTATGTTCGGTCCGCAGGCGGTGAAATGATTTCGCTGGACAACCTCGTGTCTATCAAAGAGAGCATCAGTCCCGCTTCTATCTATCGTTATGACCAGTATACCTCCGCTACTGTATCAGCCGGATTAGCGCCGGGGATAAGCCTTGCAGAAGGTATTGATGAGATGAAACGTATTCAGCAGGAAGTGCTGGGCGCTAATTTCAAAACTTCGCTGGCAGGACAATCGAGGGATTATGAAGAGAGTCAGGGCAACATTGCCTTTACGCTGATACTGGCGCTGCTGCTTATTTACATGATCCTCGCCGCGCAGTTTGAAAGCCTGCGCGATCCGCTGATCATTATGCTGACCGTGCCTGTGGCGGTAATGGGCGCGTTGTTGAGCCTCGACTGGTTCAGTCAGAGCCTGAACGTGTTCAGCCAGATTGGTATTATCACCCTGGTGGGACTGATCACCAAAAACGGGATTCTTATCGTGGAATTCGCCAACCACCTGAAAGATACGGGACTTTCAAAATTCGATGCCGCCATTCAGGCCGCAGAGCAGCGTTTCCGGCCCATATTGATGACCTCTCTGGCGATGATATTCGGCGCCCTGCCGATCGCGATGACGAACAACAGCCGTCAGTCGCTCGGGATCGTCATTGCCGGTGGACTGATCTTCGCCGGCATCCTCACACTGTTCATCATTCCGGCTGTGTATTCCTACCTGTCCGGCAGCAAAAGCCGCAAGATAGCAGAAGAAGAGCCGGACGTGGTTTTATCCGCAGCAGAAACGGAATATGCCGGTTGATCTAAAAAAACAAAGCAATGAAACGAAGTAATCTCATGATACCGCTGTTGCTCGTAGCCCTCCATGGCAGCGCGCAGACAGCCAAAAAGATAAGCCTTGCCGAAGCATTGTCGACGGCCGCAACCGGCAACCGGCAGTTACAGATACAGGTGCTGGAAGAAGCACACCGCAAAGAAGTCACCTGGGAAACAAAGAGCCGGCTTTTACCCAATGTAGCCGCAAGTGGCGGTTACCAGCGGTATTTCGACCGGCAGGTCATCTTTCTGCCCGGTTCTTTTGCCGGTACAACGAAGCCGGTACAAGATGTAGCTGTGGGTGGCAAAAATGCTTTCAATGGCGTTGTTGCCGCCAGTCAACCGCTGCTCAACGAAAGTGCGCGGCGTCAGGCAAAGGCTACGATATATGACGAAAGGATCCAGCGGGAGAAGACGGCTGATCTGAGAGGCAGCCTGGGCACGGAGATATCCATCGCCTATTTTGATATGTTGCTGATGCAGTCGCAGATAGCCCTTCACCAGCAAAGCCTTGTCCGCAACGAAAAAGCGCTGAAAGACACCCGTTCCCTGTTCGCGCAGGGCCGCAGCCTGAAGCAGGACACACTCCGGGCTTTTATAGCGGTGGAGAACCTGCGGTCATCGATCTCCTATCTTCATAATAACCTGGAAGTAGCAGGTATACAACTGAAAAGGCTGATCGGTATGGATGATGCCATCCCTATTGAACTGTCTGACACTCTGGCCCCGGAACTACCTGTTGAAGGTGCTTATGAGCTGAACAGCGCTATGGCGACTGCCGTACAACGACGAAATGATATGGCCGTACAAAAGCTATCGACGGAAAGGAGCGGGCTGGAAATTGCTGAGGCCAAAGCGGAAAGGCTGCCACAGATAACCGCTGTAGGGCAGTACCAGCTGCAGGCGCAGGCCGACAACTACAAGTTTGGCCAGTATATATGGCCGCCCACCTCTTTCGTGGGTGTACAGATAGCCATGCCTATATTCAGTGGTAGCCGGATTAAAGCAAAAGTCAGTCAGGCTGAAATCCGGAAGAAACAGGAAAGCATCGGGCAGGAAGACCTGGAACAGTCGGTCAGATCAGAACTGGCCGCGCTGCTGTCGCAATGGAAGGAAGCCAATGAGCAGCTGCGCATACAGCAAAGGACCGTTGAACTGGCAGAGATCAGTTACGCTATGATGGATGACCGCTACCGGAACGGCCTTAGTACCAGATTGGAATTGACAGATGCTGAACTGGCGCTCACACAGGCAAAACTGAATCACCTCCAGGCGATTTATCTCCATAAGGTGGTCCACGTCCGGCTCCGCCGCGCACAGGGACTGCTGCAACTTTAATAACGCACTCAAAAAAATTAAACATATGATTTCAGAAACAGTCGTTGTACCGATACAGGCCGCGCCTTACCGCAAGCGATGGGCCGCCCTTTTTGTGCTCTGCATGGCGGAGTTCATGGTGATCATGGATACCTCCATCATAGGCGTGGCGCTGCCTGCCATTAAAAGCGATCTTGGTTATTCACAGTCGGGCTTGCAATGGATCTTCAACGCCTACGTCATTTTCTTCGGTGGCTTTCTGCTGCTTGGTGGAAGACTGTCCGACTTGTTCGGCGCCCGCAAAATATTTATGTGGGGTTTTGTTATTCTCTCCGCAGCGTCATTGCTGGCGGGTGTAGCCTGGTCCGAAGCATCGTTGAATGTTGGCAGGGCGTTGCAGGGATTGGGTTCTGCATTGATAGCCCCGTCAGCACTTACTTTGGTGCTAACGAAATTCACCGATCCGAAAGAGCTGAACAAAGCGCTCGGTTTCTGGGGAGCCTCCGCAGCGGCTGGCGGTTCTGCCGGCGTATTCCTCGGCGGGGCGATCACACAGTGGCTTTCCTGGCATTGGGTATTCCTTATTAATATCCCTATTGGTCTGGTGGTGCTCGCGCTGAGTCCTTCGCTGCTGTTGAAAGGAAAACATCGTAAAGGAAGTATCGACCTGGGAGGCGCCATGCTGGCCACCGCGGCGTTTGTACTGATGGTATATGTCATCGTGGCGGCGGAAAGTGCAGGCTGGCAATCTATTCAAACATGGGGCTTGTTGTTGTTATCGGTGGTGTTGTTAATAGCTTTTGTCGCATTGCAGAAAAGCAGGAAAGAGCCTTTGATGCCGTTATCGATTTTTAAAGCGTTCAATCTCTCTGCGGGCAACCTGGTCATGGCGCTGATGGCGGCAGCCTGGATTCCATTATGGTTTTTCCTGAACCTGTACCTGCAACAGGTCCTTCATTTTCCGGCGTTCAACAGTGGCCTGGCATTATTGCCGATGACCATTACCATTATGTTGTTTATGGTTATCATTACCGGTAAACTGATGGGCAGGTTTGGTATCAAACCTAATCTCGTTGCCGGTTTATTGGCGCTGACGCTTTCCCTGTTGCTTTTCAGTATCGCGCCTGTCAATGGTAGCTTTATGATACATGTGTTGCCGGCTTCCTTGTTAGGCGCTATCGGTATGTCGCTGGCTTATATTCCCGGGACAGTGGCGTCCATTTCAGGAGCGCGGCCGGAAGAATCCGGACTGGCTTCGGGTTTAGTCAATACCAGTTATCAGATAGGTTCTGCATTAGGCCTTGCCGTTATTGTGGCGATATCTTCCGCTAAAACAAGTGTTTTGAAAAGTGATGGACTGGCTGATGTGGAGGCTTTGAACGGTGGTTTTCAGACAGCGTTTCTGGCGGCGGCAGTAGTGAGTTTGGCAGGAGCTGTGATAGCGGCTGTGGCGATTAAAAAGGCGCCGCAAGGGTAGATGTAGGCGGGATATTGTGCTCATAATGATTTTGTAAACTCAATGTTTTATAAGGCATTTGATTATTATGTTTATTGAGAATATTGGGTTGGTCGTGTAGGTACTTTTGGCTAATTTTATTGTGGTTTTTGAATTTTAATAAATCATTGATGACAGCCTTAGAACAAGAAATGGCCCTCCAGAAAAAGAAATTTGCCGCTACAATAGAGCAGATTAGGACGCGCAATTTCATGAGGAATCTGCCATTTCTGATCTTGTCAGATAAATTACCTGAAGGCCAGGGTTTTTATGAATATGCAGATGGGCATATAGAAATCCAGGAAGTCTATACTATAGGTGCCGATATCGAAACGAGGTTTATTCGTAATTTATCAGAAATAGAAGCAAAAGAGGTACGAGAAGACTTCAAACGTAAG
The DNA here is from genome assembly GCF_012927205.1 of Chitinophaga fulva. GTDB lineage: Bacteria > Bacteroidota > Bacteroidia > Chitinophagales > Chitinophagaceae > Chitinophaga > Chitinophaga fulva. The sequence continues at coordinate 1,089,383 of NZ_JABBGC010000003.1, read as the reverse complement.
AATGGAATTAACTAAACCCTTATTGCTTGTTGTTGGAGAAATGAATGAAAAACAAAATCTTGTAAAACATCTGTGAAATCTTGTAACAGCCATCCGGACAGCTTTATTGAAATTTGTGGTATCAATAACAAATAAAATTACTACCATGAAAAATCAAATATTCAATGTACCAACGATGAAAAGTGCACACTGCCAGGCTACCGTTACAAAAGCAATCGAAGCTGTAGAAGGAGCAGGTATTCAACATATAGGTCCTGGTACCGTAACAGTGACGCTGGCTTCAGATGACTTACAGGAAACCGTTTTTACTGCGATTGAAAAAGCAGGTTACAGGGTTCATCTCAACGAACAATAGTTATTACAACATAGCGAACATAGAAAAGGCTGCCTTAAAAGGCAGCCTTTTCTATGTTTTTCGAATCATTGTTGAGCTTTTAAAAATACCCTTATCCGTTCCGCTATCTCCACCACGTACTCTTCCAGTGCAAAGTGACCGGTAGGATAGAAATGCATTTCAGTGGCCGGGATGTCCTTTTTGAAAGCCAGGGCGCCGGGCTTCAGAAACACCGGGTCATTTTCTCCCCAAACGATCAGCACACTGGGGGCCAACTGACGTAAGGTTTGTTGCCATTTGGGATATTCCGCAATGTTGAACCGGTAATCGTATTTCAGTTTGTATTGGATCTCTTTATTACCGGGCCTGTCCATCAGCAGTTGATCGAGCTGGTAACTTTCCGGTGATACTTTTGTAGGATCGCTGACGCCGTGCAGGTATTCGAACTTCGTGTATTCCAGTTCGAATGCCTTGTAGACCAGCGCACGGGAAGCTTCCGTGTTTTCATCGATATTTTTCCGGTAGCTCTTCAGGATGTCACTCAGGCCTTCTGCGTAGATATTCCCGTTTTGTACGATCAGGTGTTCCAGGATAGCGGGATTGCGCTGGATGATCCGCAAGCCTACCGGCGCGCCATAGTCGAACAGATACATGCTGCATTTTTTCACGCCTTTCAGGGAAAGGAATTTCTCGATGTAACGGGAGTAGTTGTCGAAGGTATAATCAAATTCAGACATAGGCGGCATATCACTGAATCCGAAGCCCGGGTAGTCAGGCGCCAGTATGTGAAAATCATTTTTCAGCAGCGGGATGAGCGTCCTGAAATTGTGTGAAGAGGATGGAAATCCATGCAGCAGCAGGAGCGTAGGTTTGGTGGGATCGCCGGCTTCACGGTAAAAGATATTGATGCCGTCCACGTTAATGGTCCTGTGGTAGACGGGTGATGGCTCTTTGGTGGCGGCGGTGGCTGTATTGATCATAAAAATCAGGATTAAAAAGAATAGTGGGCGTTTCATGTGATGAGGTGTTTACTGACGGGAAACTTTTTGCTGGAGGAATGTTTTGATGGTAGCTGCAATTTCGTCCCCATGTGTTTCCAGCGCAAAGTGACCAGTGTCGAACAGGTGATATTGCAGGTTCTTTACGTCTTTCCTGTAAGCTTCGGCACCGGCTACCGGGAATATATAATCGTTTTTACCGTATACGATCAGCATTTCAGGATGGTGTGTGCGGAAGTATTCCTGCCATTGAGGGTACAAGGTCACGTTATGCTGGTAGTCGTGGAAGAGCTGGAGCTGTATGCGGTCATTACCGGGGCATGAGAGGTGGCGCAGGTCATGTTCCCAGTTATCCGGACTTACGAGAGCGGTGTCGGATACGCCATGGATGTATTGCCATTTCAGGCCGTCGATGCTGTGAAACCCTTCCAGTGTACGTTCTGCCACTTTATTGTTTTTGTCTTTCCAGTATTCTTTGATAGGGTCCCAGAATTGTTCCAGTCCTTCATCGTAGGCGCAACCGTTTTGTACGATCAGGGTATCGATTTTTTCAGGATGGGCGGTGGCGATGCGGAATCCTACCGGTGCGCCGTAATCCATCAGGTAAAGGCTGTAGCGGTTAAGGCCCAGCTGGTCCAGCAGTCCCTGTACAATATTGGCAAAGCTGTCGAAGGAGTAGTTGAAGTCGGCCATATGTGGCTGGGCGCTTCTGCCGAAACCTGGGTAGTCTGGAGCGATCAGGTGGTAGTCGGCGGCAAGCTGCTGCATCAGGTTGCGGTACATATGGGACGAGGTGGGGTAGCCATGTAATAATACCAGGGCTGGTTTACCTGGCTGGCCAGCTTCTCTGTAGAAGATCTCGATTCCATTAACGAAGGTGATATTATGTCTTACGGTGTTCATTTTACTTGGATTTTATGATGATGATTATGTTTATTACCGAACGTTCGGTAAAATTATGAAGAAAAAAATATTTACTCGTTGACGAAAAGCAGTTTCAGATCGGTGAGGGCCTTATGAAAATGGGATGGATCGCCCAATCCCCTGGCCAGCACGAGGCTTCCCTGCACAAGGATAAGTGACTGTCTGGCTTTGGCCTTGGCCTGCGCGGCTGTAAAGCCTTGTTCAACGCCGAGGGCGGTGAAGGCATCTATCCACAACTGCATCGCTTTGCCGATTTCATCGCCCAATACCACCAGTCCGGAATCGAGGGAGAGAGCATTGAGGATACAGCTCTTATCACCATTGTGGTACAGTTGCCTGATATGCTGTACGGCCCGCTGCAGTTTAGTGGCCGGCGCCACGCCTTTTTCCGTCAGCACCAGGTACAGGTTGTCCTTTATCCATTCATATACAAAACGGAGCACCATAATGGCGATCTCGTTCTTCCCACCGGGAAACCGGTGGTAGAGACTTGCCTTTTGCAAGCCAGAGGCCTGGGCCAGGTCGTTGAGACTGGCGCCTTCAAATCCTTTGGATTGCAGCACCGACATCAGTCCTTCTATCAGCCGGGCATCATCTATTTTTTGTGGTCTCATGGAACAAAGGTAGGCGAATATTTTATATTACCAAACGTTCGGTAAAATAATTTTTTATTGGCATATGGCCGGGAAGGGTATCACCTGGATGGATAAACGACAAAACCCGTCAGGGACTGGCGCAAGTCCTCCCGGTATTTAAATTGGAAGAAAATAATATATATTTACCCGGATATTTTTCAAAGCTATAACGGTGATGACTATATCCTTGCCTATGGATTGTCTGGAGTAAATAATTAAACCGATTATGCCTGCTACTGATTTTACTAAAGAACTTGCGGCCCTGATTAAAGCGCGTTTCCCTATCATCTATGTTGTTACCTGGGAAGAAAAGCGATTTGTTGACACCGTAAAAACAATGTTACAAGATACTGCCCTGTTTAGTAAACCCAGACCTGTATGGGAATGGACCGTAGTGGATGGTTATGTCAAGAACAACAGGCTGGAGAAAGGGGATGTGAAAACACCTATGCGGGCATTGGAGTTCGCGGACGAACTGGAGGAAGACGGTGTACTCATCCTAAAAGACATGTATGCACAACTGGCCAACCCCAACTGTGAGCAGAACATCATCCGTAAGTTAAAAGACCTGGTTTGGCGTATCAAGGAAGGCGACTGGCTGAAAACAGTGATCATTACCGGTCATGATAAATTTATTCCGGATGCTTTGCAGAAAGAGATACTTATCAAGGAGTTCGCGCTGCCAACCGCGGATGAAATCCAGAAAGTATTACTCAACCTGGTGGAGCAGAACAGGCAGAACCAACGCCTGCGTTTCGACCTGAATGCCAATAATGCAGTGGCCCGCTTATGTGAGGCAGCCTGTGGACTTACCCTTAATGAAGCAGAAAATGCCTTTGCCCTGTCGATGGTGAATGACGGGGTGTTGGATATTCATGACATCAGCACCATCGCAGAAGAAAAGAAACAGATCATTCACCGCAATGGTTTGCTGGAATTCAGTATGCCCAAACTGAAGATGGGAGACATAGGCGGATTGGAGAACCTGAAGAAGTGGCTGGAAAAACGGGCCGACAGCTGGTCTGAACAAGCCAGGAAATATAATATCCCGGCACCCCGTGGTGTCCTGATCACTGGTTTGCCAGGTTGTGGTAAAAGTTTAACAGCGAAAACAGTCAGCACTTCCTGGAATGTGCCCCTGCTGAGATTAGACATGGGCGCAGTATTCAGCGGTCTCGTTGGCAGCAGCGAACGTAATATGCGCACTGTTATTCAAACGGCAGAATCGATGGCGCCCTGTGTGCTGTGGATAGATGAAATAGAGAAGGCGTTTTCAGGCGTTGGCTCATCGGGTGACAGCGGCACCGCCACCCGCTTATTCGGTACTTTCCTCACCTGGATGCAGGAGAAGGAAAAGTTTGTCTTTGTAGTGGCTACTGCCAACAATATCGATTTCCTGCCACCGGAGCTGATGCGTAAAGGTCGTTTTGATGAAATATTTTTTGTCGATCTTCCTACCAGGGCGGAAAGAAAGATCATTATAGATATCCACCTGAAGAAACGGCTGACCCACCCGGAGGTACTGGGCAACCTGAAACTGGATGACAGTTTTATTGATCCATTGGTGGAGAGAACGGAAGGCTTTACCGGGGCGGAAATTGAACAGGTGGTGATCAGTGGCCTGTTTGAGGCATTCTCTGAAAACAGGCCTATCGTCATGGAAGATTTTATTACTGCCATTGAAAATACCGTTCCGCTGGTAGTGACGCAGTCGGAGAAGATCCGTGCCATCAGGGAATGGGCGAATGTTCGCGCGGTATCTGCTACTTCTGTCAGCCATAAAGTACCCAATAATCAACCTGTGAGCAGCGATCCTAAAAAGCCTGATGAAGAGGCTTCCAGAGGCGGCCGCAGCATAGAATTCTAAAATCTGTTTCCATGAGCGTAAGATTTGATATAAGACCCCTGATCACATTGGGAGAAACCCAATGGAATGAGTCAGTCCAGAAAAAAGAAGCCTTCTCTATTCAGACAAATATGAAGAGTGAAGGGCTGATCAGAAATACTCTGACAAAGTTGTACAAGGCGAAGATCAATGGTAAAGGGAATGTCTTCGAAACCGTGATATACGGCTGCCAGCTTGTGTTTCAAATGAATGGTTCCGGTTTTTACGAGGTACAGTATTTCTATGATGTGGAATCCGGAGATGTAAGGGCACTGGTGGATGATATACAGGCCGAATACAAGGGCATGGTGCAGGACTACGTGTACAATACCATAAAAGCGAAAGCGGAAGAAAAAGGACTGGTATTGGAACAGGAAGCCGTTCAGAAGAACCAGTCTATTGTATTAACATTTAATTTGAATGGCTGATGTCAACAGAGCGAAAATTGATCATCTCGATAGATAAAGACGGAAATGTGACCGCCGAAATAAATGGCGTTAAAGGTTCGTCTTGTAAGGACTATACGAAGTTAGTGGAACAAATCATTGAAGGGCAGATCATCAATGAAACCCTGACCTCCGAGTATTACGAACAGGAGGTTAAAACAGACGACCGATCACATCTTTCAAATAATCTCTAGTATGTCTTTAAAACGACTATGGGGCGTACTGCTGGGTATTGTTACCGGCGTTATCCCATTTATAGATACCCTGACCGCCACATTTTTCGCGTACCGCCTGCAAAAGAAGAAGTGGGTGCTTGTGCATGCGATCAATGCGGGTGTGATGCTGGTGGCGATTATCGCCACGAATATGGTCGCAAAGCAGGACAAGCCTATTAAAAAAGCTTTTCCGCCTGCTTTTCAGGAAAACCTGCAAACGGTGATCGTGAGACGCAGCACGCCGGTTGACTCGGTGGAGATGGAAACGATCTTACGGCAGGTTTTAAAGAACACGGCCGACCAACTGATACAACAGGATAAAAAACATGAGCTTAAGCTGCAAAACGCGCGGAATGGCAGTTTATCTGAAAAGCCCCAGGCTGCATTTCATAAAATCAGCCAGTATTGCTACGAGGATTATTTGAATAAAACAAAAGGAGGAACGGGCCAGGGCAGGTATGATGTAACATTCGACGGTAATAAGTTGATGGGCGACCGGCAGTTGGCTGGTGACGTAGATAGTTTTGTTGGTTTATATCTGGAGGCTGAAGGAGGAGCTGTTTCGGGTTTGATTGGAGGGGTACTGCTTATTTGCTATTTTATTGGTATGGTGGGAAGTATCGCCAACGGAGCTAATTTGTTTATCAATCCGGCTGAAGCAACAGTTACAAACACCGCCCGTACAACCGCAAATGAAGACAGCGTGCGCCGGTCTTTCGATCGTCAGCCGCAGGAACAGAGAAGAGACGAACCAGCGCCGCAGCCGCTACCACAGCGCACCCCACCGCCATTGCCACAAGAAACTGCCGCACCGGTGATGGTAAATGTAAATATCGCCGAAGAAGAGGAACTGATGCAGTTGCGCGGGATTAACCGGATATTGGCAAAGACGATCGTTTCAGAGAGAAAGAATGGTGGTGATTTTATGGATTTAAATGATCTGAAAAAACGCCTGGAACTCTCCTTTGAGCAGGCCGAAAGGATAAAGGGCAATGTAGATTTCGATGCTCCGAAAAGAGGCGGAGGAAGAGTGATTGAATTTTAACATCAGCATATATGTTTGGAAAACGGTTAGGCGGTTTATTATTGGGCTTCGTTTTAGGCGTCATTCCTTTGCTCAATGCACTCATATGTGTTGTGATGTCTTTTGTGCAAAAAAGAAGACGTCTGGGAATTCTCTTTATCGTTTTGGGTGGGGCCACTATTGGGTCATTGATTGGTATTAGTAACGTTGATAAGCAGCGAAAGCTATTAAATGAACAATGGGAACCGGCCTTTTACCGCAGGCTGGAGTCGACAAACATGCCGCCTGACGTGATGTCCGACAGGGATAAGTTTGCAAGTGAAGTGCGCAGTGTGCTGGATACGGTAACCAAAGAGCTAATACAGCAGCATAGCGAAGTAAAAGATCTTTTTAAAACAGGAAGGGACGGGAAAATCAGTATTGATAACGATGTCTGGTATTTTTACGAAGGAGCCTACCGAAATATCTACGTGTTTTACCGGAACAGGGTAGAAAAAGAAACAGAAGGCAGAAGAGGGAGAAACATACGTAATATTCCTTTCGGTGAAACCCAGGAGGAGCGGGAGTACACCAGGAAACAGATGGGTGCGTACTTTAAAGAGGCTATAGATGATAAACTGAAAGCCAGGGAAATGGCCTTTAATGCGCTATTCGCATTGGGCTTTATATGCAGTCTGATTGGCAGTATCGCCCTGGGATGGCATGCATTTGCGCCGGCAGAAGATCAGCCTGTACGCATCAACCCGCCTCGTTTCGACCTCGGATACAATTCCATCATGATCCCCTACGATAATGTCATTCCTGATGTGAATATAAATACTGCCGGTGAGAATGAATTATCAGGATTGCCTGGTGTCAACCTGATACTGGCGAAAGCAATAATAGCCGAGCGGACAAGGAACGGGTATTTTATTGATGTTTTTGATTTGGAACAAAGAATGGGATTTAGCCAGGAGCAGACAGGCAACCTGATGCTGAACACGTCGTTTGAAGTAAATATGGCGGGTAATCAACAGCAAAGGGCACCTGAAAGAAGAGAAGCGCCAGAGAAGAAAGATGATAAAGGAAAAGACATGGGAACAGGTAAGGGAAGGAGAATAGAATTTTAACAAATGGCACTGTATATAAATGCTTTTATCCCGGTAACCGCTGCAGAAGGACCGGGGCTTCGTGCCTGCCTTTGGGTGCAGGGCTGCTCCATCAGATGTGAGGACTGTATGGTGCCACATACCTGGGACCGCAGCAAAGGAAAGGCAACAGATCCGTCGGCGTTGTTGCAAATACTTGCGGAAACACCGGACATTGAAGGCCTCACTGTCTTAGGCGGTGAGCCCATGGACCAGGCGGCAGCACTGCTGCCGTTCCTGCAGGAGGTGAAGGCAATGGGACTGTCGCTGATGCTTTTCAGTGGCTATACGAAAGAAGCCATACTGGAAAGCGGTTGCCTGCATAAAGCCGCTATCATCGCGCTCTGCGATATTTTTGTGGACGGACCTTATGTAAAAGCATTGACCAGTTTTGAACGCCCGTGGGTGGGCTCCGGTAACCAGCGTATTTTCTTCCAGACAGAACGGTATAAACATTTAGAAAATAACCTGCATACCATCAAGAATAAGGTCGAGGTGCGTATCGGGGAAGATGGCATTATCGCCATCAACGGGATGATGCCGAAGGAGAAATTCCTGGAGCTCCGGCATTCATTGAAGAACATTTAATTTATTGTAATTTATCGTGGAAAAGATAACCAAAACACCTCAATAGCATAGGGTTTAAGATGGAAGTTCAGTTTTACAAGCCGTTTGATGAGACTTTGAAGAAATATATGGAGGGCATTCAAATCCAAAGTCGGAGCTTGTGGCGGCGAGTGATGTTACCAGCAGCTGCCACAAACTACTTCAGAAAATCTCCGTCCACGATCAATAGTTTAACCCCTGATTCCGTACTGGACCGATGATTGCTCAGATCATCAGAAACGACATAAGTCATGCCTTGATGCAATACAAACGCTTCTCCATTGTCCATTTCGCTGACAAAGCTGCCTTCCAGGCAATGAACAATATGTCCCTTTTGGCACCAATGATCAGCCAGGTAGCCGGGAGAGTAGGTCACAATGCGTATGCGCAAACCCGGCAGTTGAAGCGTTTGCCATAAAGCTTCGCCGGTAGTGCCGGGATGTGTGGTGGGAGCGATGGCGCTCCAGTCGATACACTGAAATGGATGTTTCATGCTTATAAAAATACGAAAGTCCGGCTGATCTGCAATTGCGCTTAAAAACACTTTTTCGTCTCCTTTTTTCTAAAAATACCAGCTTGATAATATAACGAAACCTCAAAACGCCCATTTCGTCCCGGAATCGTGCTGTTCATCCCATTCCGGGAGCGCTCTTAACTGCAGACGCTATTATTGTTCCGGTTTCAAACTCATACTTTATGCGTTCATTTATTATCGTAACAATTTGCCTGATGGCTGTCGGCGCTACAGCCCAGCACCGGGTTATCGCGCTCAGGAACTATTTTGATACGATCTCCGCCCATCAACTTTATGATGGTAACATCCTGCTGGCAGAGAATGGACGTAAGGTATATGCTTTTTCAGGTGGATATGCTAATTATGCCCAGCAACAGCGGAATACGGAGCAATCGCATTTTAACCTTGCGTCTATATCCAAAGTGTTCACTGCTACAGCTATCCTGCGGTTAAAAGACAAAGGAAAGCTAAAGCTGGAAGATGAAGTCAGCAGGTATCTTCCCGGTTTTCCCTTTCCCGGCGTTACACTGCGTCACTTGTTAACACATACTTCGGGTCTGCCTAACCTGGAGCTGTTTGAAGAAGTAGTGAAACAATATCCTGATACGATCATCACTAATGTTGCCGTGTTGCCTTTGTTAAAACAATGGAAAAAAGGGCTGTATTTCAAACCAGGAGACGAATTCAGGTATTGTAATACCAACTTCAATGTGTTGGCTTTGATTATCGAAAAGGTTTCCGGACTTGATTTTCCTACATACATGGAGAAATATATTTTTAGACCGGCGGGTATGAAAAACACTTATGTATTTCGTGTCAACCAGATTGAAGACTCTTTGTTGGTAAAACAACAGGTGAAACCAACCTTCTATGATACTGCCTGGCTGCAGGCGGATAAAGTGGCACGTTACCGGTATACAGAATATAACAACAGCGGTAGTGTTGGATCTTCCAATATAATCACTACAACGGAGGATATGTTGAATTTCGATAACGCTTTTTTTAGTGGTGAGCTATTGTCGCCTGCTACTGTAGAAGAAGCGATTACCCCGGTTAAGTTAAACGATGGAAAAACGTATGAAGCGCATATGGATACGATGTTGGGAGAGGGCGTTGGGCAATATGGCCTTGGCTGGGAAATATTTAACATGCCTGGTTATGGAAAGGGAGTGGGGCATGGAGGGTTCAAATTCGGACTGGCCACTTTCTACTATCACAACTTAAACAGTAAACAGGTGATCATTGCTTTTATGAATGGTAATAGTTCGCTCGGTGATAATGTAACCTCCTGTTTGTATATGCTGAATGGCAAGCCAGCCATTCCTTTGTTTTTAAAGAAGTCTGCTGTCCGTGAATATGCCAGGGCATTGATGGTGCAGGGAGCAGACAATGCCGCCTGCATGTTGCACCTTTGTATGGCCGACAGTACCCACTATTACTTTAATACCAGGGAAATGAACTTTCTGGGATATGATTTCCTGTACCAGTCCAAAGCCAGGGAACACCTGCAATGGTCATTGGAAACATTTAAGCTGAATACGTTCCTCCAGCCGGCCGATTTCAATACCTATGACAGTTATGGCGAAGCGTTGCTGGAAGCAGGACATCGGGAAGATGCGATAAGAATGTACAGAAAGTCTCTGGAACTTAATCCCAACAGCAAAGATGGAATAAAGGCGATGAAGAAACTGGGACTGATGTAGCCGTCTTTTATCAATCTTCTTTAGCGATCAGTGCTGCACTTTTTCCGGTAATTCTTTTCTTATGCTTTAATCCCCAGTTCCCCAGTACGGATACTACTTCTTTCACCGTCATGCCGTATTCGGTAGGTAGATATTCCACTACTACCGGTGTCAGATCTGCTTTTACTTCTCTTCTTACCAACTCATTCAGCTCAAGGGATTTTAGTTCTGCTGATAATACCCTGGCTGAAATACCTGTTATGGCCCGCTGTAATTCGTTGAAACGATGGTAGCCGCTCACCACGGCAGTAATGATACGGAGCTTCCATTTGCCACCCAGTACGTACATCGCATCTTCCACCGCAGCCAGTCGGGCGGCGCATTCCGTCTGTTTTAACTCTGCTTTCTTCATGTGCTTAATTGGGTTAAATAACATATAGGTTACTACTAACCTTTTGTTTACTACTAACCTTTTATTAGCGAATGTAGGTAGTTTTGACGCATCAAACTGCAAGAGAAATGAAAAAAATACTGCACATTATTTCAAGCCCGAGAACGGATGCCTCCATCAGCAGGAAATTGGGAAATGCTATAGTGGAGAAGATAAAAGAAAAATACGCAGACTGCATCGTGACAGTACGGGACCTGGCTAAAAATCCGCCGCCGCACCTGGACGAATCTCACATCAATTCCTTTTTTACACCCGAAGAAAATCGTACAGCCGAACAGCTGGATAATATCAGGTATTCAGACGATGCGATTAAGGAACTAATGGATGCCGATATCCTTGTCGTAGAAACCCCGATGTATAATTTCACCATCACCTCTACGCTGAAGGCATATTTCGATCATATTACAAGAGCGGGGATAACATTTAAGTATACCGGAAAAGGATTGCTGCCGGAAGGTTTGTTGAAAGATAAGTTGGTGTATATAGCTACCACTTCAGGCGGGGTTTATTCGGAAGGTGAACTGAAAGACTACGATTTCACAGAACCGTATGTGCGTTCCTTTCTTAGTTTAATAGGAATCACGATTGCAGGTGTTTTCAGAGCCGAAGGCCAGGCCATTATAGGGCCGGAAGCGGCGCTTGAAAATGGAATGGGGAGTATTGCGATAGCGGTATAAGAATGACGATTCCGGGGAATACTACTCACTAACTACAAACAATAAAGGCATCGCGGGAGCGATGCCTTTATTGTTTGTAGGGATATACTAAGGGAATTAAAAGGACAGATTAGATCCCAAAGGAACCTGCGGGAGTTGTCGATTTGTTCACTTTCCAATAGGAATGGTGAATTCCTAATCAAAGAGTATCACTCCGTTAAAGATAGAAATAATGTGAGAATGTATTTTATTTGAGATATGGCTTGGAAAAAGAAAAAGACAAACCTATTTTAGTGCCTGTCGAATTAATTAATAATATTCCGCGTGTCAAGTATCCATCACAATATTACCCGGGTGGCATCAGCCATTTTTAGCTATATTTAGCTACGGAAAATATCTATATCGCCTTGTTAGACAATAGCATATATAATGACAGTGAACTATTATCCCTTGTTGCCTCCGGGGATCAGAGAGCTTTTACAAAGATCGTGGCGCATTACACACCAATTATTTACAAGCAACTCCTTATATATATAAAGAGCGCCCCCCAGGCGGAGGAATTTACACAAGACATTTTTATCAGCATATGGCGGAACAGGGAGAAATTGCATGACATGAGTAATTTTGCAGGCTATTTGTATGTTATCACACGTAATAAAATACATATGGCTTTCCGTGAAAAATTACGTGTCAGAGAGGCCCCTCTTGAAGATACATTGCAAACACTCCTCAATGGCCCGGAATCCGCTCTTGAATTACAGGAATTGAGCAGAGGGCTTGACCGTGCTATCGCAATGCTTCCGGCCAGGCGACAGGAGGTATTTAAGCTCAGCCGGATGGAAAATATGACCTATGAGGAAATTGCCTGTCAACTACAGATCAGTAAAAGCGCCGTCCGGCAGCATATCATTGAAGCGCTTGTTTTCCTCAGATATTACCTCAGAGAAGAAATGGGGGTAATTGTTAGTGTGGCTATCAGTATGATACTGACCAGGTCAATTTTTTTTTTATGATGACCTGACCTCTTCTTAAAAAAATGCATTTATATATAAGATGGCAAATAAACCGCTTGAGTTTTATATTGACCGCTATATCGCTGGAACGATTACCAGGGATGAATGGGAGGAGTTGCGTGCACTTCTGGATCAACCGGAGTATAAGCAATTATTGGAGGAACTGATTGATCGTCAATTGTTGGAGGCGGAAGCGGATACGGATGCTTTTCCTGCTGTGACTGAACGGGTGGTAAGGTCGGTGCAATCAGCCATGGATGACAGCCCAAGGGAGCCGGTTATAGTTTTTCGTCGTAATTCTTTTTTACGACGTTGGGGATGGGCTGCCGCTGCGCTGGTCATGGTGCTTGGACTCGGTACTTACGTTTGGCTTTATCGGCCGTCAAAGCCGGATATGCCCCGGGAACAGGCGATAGCCGATATAACGCCGGGCTCCAATGAAGCTAAACTTACTCTTGCTGACGGATCTACTATTACGCTGGACAGCGCCGGCAACCGGGTGATGCGGCAGGGGGTGGCGGCTGTGCGGCAGCAGGGAGGCAGCTTACACTACGAAGCGAAAGGAGATGGTACGACTATCACTTATAATACGCTCTCCACCGCTCGCGGACGACAATTCCAGCTGGTATTATCGGATGGGACGAAAGTTTGGCTGAATGCCGCCAGCTCGATCCGGTATCCAACAACATTTACCCGCGGAGAACGGAAAGTGGAAGTGAGCGGCGAAGCCTATTTCGAGGTAACAGCAAACGCCCGCCAGCCATTTGTGGTTAGCGTAAACACTACCAACATACAGGTACTGGGCACTGCCTTCAATGTGAACGCTTACCCGGACGAAGCCAGTCTGTGCGCCACCCTGGTTTCGGGCTTGATAAAGGTAACGACTGATAAGGGGAGCCACCTGTTGCAGCCAGGTAAGAAGGCGGCTGTATTATCTGATGGCAGCGCTGTGATCTCAACCGCAGATATAAAGGCAGTTACTGCCTGGAAGAATGGAAAATTCTGGTTTGAAAATGCCGATATTCAAACAGTGATGCGGCAGCTGGAAAGATGGTATGATGTTCAGGTCAGTTATGAGGGCGCAATTAGCCGGGAGCTTTTCAGCGGTGGTATAGAACGTAGTTTGCCATTATCTAAAGTGCTCTCCATATTGGCGCGAAATGACATAAGATACAGGATTGAAGGACGAACAGTTATTATATACTGATGACCTTTGAGCAGTCAAACGGCGGAATGGAAGCAGAAACGATTATTCAATGTTATGGCCTGCTGTTCCGGATCAGATGCCTGATCAGGGATGTCAAACAATACATAGGTCTGGAAGAATGCCAGGCAGTTAGCGCAATTGAATTCTTTAACCATTTTAACTCATCACGTATGAAAGTAACAAAAGTAACATTAATGAAGTTAACCCATGGAATCACCTGGTGGGGTAATACAGGGGAACTATTGTTTTGAAATGAAATAGTCAGGATAGTAATGTCAACCAAAAAATACCTATCCAGGAAAATCTGAGACAGTGAACGCTTTCCAGTATAGCAGGCCAACTATGATTGTTGCCTGAACAAAAATTCATTAATCAAAATCTATGTTATGTTTTTTTCTTTGCAGCGTCTGCGCAAAGGGGGCGCCCCATGCCTTTCCACTAAAATCAAGATGATCATGAGATTGCAGATCATCTTCCTCTTCTTCGCCTTACAAGTAGGTGCGACGGGTTATTCACAACAGTTCAGCTTTACTGGCAGTAATGTACCATTGGCAACTGTTTTTTCTGAGATCAATAAACAAACAGACTATGTTGTTTTTTATAAGAACAGCTTGTTGGCGCATACCAAACCGGTCACGCTCAGTGTCCGTGATATGGAGGTAGAACAAGTGTTAAAGATAGTGTTGACGGGGCAGGGACTTACCTATACGATCGACAATAAAACAATTTCAATTGAGCCTGTAACAAGCCCTGCTCCATCCTCTTCTTCCGTCCAGGATACCACGATAGATCAAACCATCACTATTACAGGTAAAGTAACGGACGATACCGGCATGCCCATACCAGGGGCTACAGTTAAGGTGAAGGGAACAAAGAACGGAACAACTGCAGATGGAGGAGGAAAATTCAGGCTGCAACAGGTGCCCAGGGGCTCGTTGCTGGTGATCAGCTCAATAGGATATACGCAACAGGAAATGCCGGTAACCGGCCAGAAGGTCATCAACATAATGATCCGCCGTTCTTCCAACCAGCTGGGCGAAACAGTAGTGGTAGCCTTTGGCAAACAGAAAAAAGCTGACCTGGTGGGTGCCGTCACCACCATTAATCCCAGCGAACTGAAAGTGCCGGCCAGTAATCTTACCACGGCCCTGGCAGGCCGTATTGCCGGTGTAATTGCTTACCAGCGCAGCGGCGAGCCGGGGAAGGACAATGCAGATTTCTTCATTCGCGGCGTTACCACCTTTGGTTACAAAAAAGACCCGCTTATTCTGATAGACGGTATAGAACTTACCGTTACCGATCTTGCACGCCTGCAGACAGACGATATTGCCAGTTTCTCCATCATGAAAGATGCCACTGCCACCTCCCTTTATGGGAGCCGTGCGGCAAATGGCGTGATCCTGGTGACCACCAAGGAAGGTAAAGAAGGGAAGGCCGCTATCACCCTGCGGTTGGAAAATTCCGTCTCCGCACCTACCCGAAATATAGCGCTGGCCGACCCCATCACCTATATGCGGCTGAACAACGAAGCTGTACTGACACGGGATCCGCTGGGACAGCTGCCTTACACAGACCAGAAAATAGACAATACCATAGCCGGCATAAACCCCTATATGTACCCTGCTACCGACTGGCGAAAGGAGCTCTTTAAATCCTATACCACTAACCAGCGTGCAAACCTGAATGTGAGCGGCGGAGGCAGCGTCGCACGTTATTATGTTGCAGGTTCCATCAATCAGGATAACGGTATTCTCAATGTAGACCACCGCAACAATTTCAACAGCAACATAAATCTGAAAAGCTATACCCTGCGCTCGAATGTAAATGTGCAGGTGACTAAATTCACCAAAATGACCGTACGCCTCAGCGGCTCTTTCGACGATTACACCGGCCCTATAGATGGTGGCGCGGACCTCTATAAGAAAGTGATGCGCACGAACCCTGTGTATTTCCCTGCCTATTATCCGGTGGATGACGAACATCGCTATGTACAGCATATTATGTTCGGTAATTATGACGATGGTAGCGGTACCTTCCTCCTGAACCCCTATGCAGATATGGTAAAAGGGTACAAGGACTACTCCCGTTCTATGATGGCAGCCCAGTTCGAGATACGACAGGATCTCTCCCCCCTTATCCAGGGCCTTGATTTCAGGACCATGCTGAACGTGAACAGGAATGCCTATTTCGATGTAACCCGCGCGTATATCCCTTTTTGGTACCAGGCCAGTTCCTACGACAAAATAAAGAACACTTATAAGCTGCAGCTGCTGAATGAAGAAACTGGTACGGAATATCTCAATTACAAGCCGGGAGACAAGACGGTCAACTCCAGCTTTTACATGGAATCCGCCCTCAACTATAACCGTACCTTCAATAAAGATCATAAGTTTAACGGCCTCCTGGTGTTCATGGTGCGCAATAGCCTCACCGGCAACGCCGCAGACCTGCAGGCTTCGCTGCCTTTCCGGAATGTAGGCCTGGCAGGCCGTGGTACTTACTCTTACGGCAGCAGGTATTATGTAGAGCTTAATTTTGGATATAACGGGTCGGAGCGCTTTCATGAATCCCACCGCTGGGGTTTCTTCCCCTCTGCGGGAATAGCATGGAGCGTCTCCAATGAAAAGTTCTGGGAACCGTTCAAAAACACCATCACCAACCTGCGCTTCCGCGCTACTTATGGTTTGTCCGGCAATGACGCCATTGGTGACCAGAATGACCGCTTCTTCTACCTCTCCAATGTGAATATGAACGATGCCTCCAAAGGCGCCGTCTTTGGCCGCGAAAACGGCTATTCAAGACCAGGCATCTCCCTTTCCAGGTATTCAAATCCCAATATCAGCTGGGAAACGGCAAAAAAAGCAAACCTGGGCATTGAGGTAGGACTGTTCGGTAAACTGGATGTACAGGTGGAGCTATATATGGAACACCGCACCAACATCCTGATGACGCGTAATGCCACACCGGCTACCATGGGGCTTTCCGCCCAACCCAAGGCCAATGTGGGCGCTGCTCAGGGCAAGGGCATGGATATTTCTTTCGATTATAATCACTCGATTAAAAAGGACCTGTGGTTGCAGGGCCGCGCCAACTTCACCTACGCAACCAGCAAATTCACGGTGTATGAAGAACCATCTTTCGATGGTGCTCCCTGGAAGCGGCATGTGAACTATCCCATCTCCCAGCAATGGGGATACATTGCCGACCGCCTTTTTGTGGATGACGCGGAAGTCGCCAAATCGCCCAGGCAAAACTTTGGCGAATACGGCGGCGGCGATATCAAGTATCATGATGTGAACGGCGACGGACAGATCACGGAGCTGGACGAAGTACCTATCGGCTACCCGACCACACCCGAGATAACTTATGGCTTCGGCTTTTCGGTAGGATACAAACGGTTTGATGTCTCCGCCTTTTTCCAGGGGCTGGCAAGGGAATCATTCTGGATCGATGTCGAGGGCACTGCACCGTTCGTTGCCAACCCGAATGAAACCGGCAAGCAGCAGAACCAACTGTTACAGGCTTATGCAGACAATCACTGGTCCGAAGAGAACCGCAATCTCTATGCCCTGTGGCCCCGGCTGAGCACTACCAGTATCGGCAATAACAATAACTCGAAGCGAAGCACCTGGTTTATGCGCAATGGTACATTCATACGCCTGAAACAAGTGGAAATAGGCTATACCGTGAGACCCCGCAATTACATCAGAAGCCTGCGCATCTATTTCAACGGCACCAACCTGCTCTCCTGGAGCAAATTTAAACTGTGGGACGTGGAAATGGCAGGTAACGGTCTCGGCTACCCGGTACAACGTGTATTCAATATGGGCGTACTGGCCACCTTTTAAACCCAGAGCTTTTATCTTAACAGAACAACAATGAAAAAGATCATCTGCATACTATGTATTATCATCTCAACACTATTTAGCAGCTGCAGGAAATTCCTGGATATTGTGCCTGATAATGTGGCCACTATCGACAATGCTTTCCGTTTGCGCTCCACGGCAGAACGGTTCCTGTTCACCTGCTATTCCTATATGCCCGCCACCGGGGATTTTGCAGGTAATCCTGCCTTCGCTGCCGGCGATGAATGCTGGCTGCCTGTTACTTATACCTCCAATGCCTGGCAGATAGCACGCGGCAATCAGAATGTGGTGAACTCCTATATGAACTACTGGCAGGGCAAGAATGGTGGCAAAAATCTCTACGAAGGCATCCGCCAGTGCAATATCTTCCTGGAGAACATTGACCGTGTGCCTGACATGGGAAGCGAAGAGAAACAGCGCTGGATCGCGGAGGCAAAATTTCTGAAAGCCTATTATCATTTCTGGCTGTTCCAGATGTACGGACCTATCCCGCTTGTAAAAGTGAATATTCCCGTGAGCGCTGGTGAAGATGAAGTCTATCCCGTACGGGAACCGGTAGATTCCTGTGTGAATTACATTGCGCAGCTCATGGGCGAAGCAGCTCTCAATCTGCCGGACAAGATCACGAACGAAACAACTGAACTGGGGCGCATTACAAAAGCTATTGCCGTTTCCATCAAAGCCTATGTGCTGGTGGTGGCCGCCAGCCCCCTGTTCAACGGTAACCCGGACCATGCAGGGTTTAAAGGCCCCGACGGGCAACTGCTTTTTTCTAACAGTGCTGATCCTCAAAAGTGGACGCGCGCTGCCGCCGCCTGTAAAGAGGCGATAGATCTCTGCGAATCACAGGGGTACCGCCTGTACACCTTTAATCCACAGTTCTTCCCGTATAAGATATCGGATACCACCCGGATTGAAATGAGTATCAGGAATGCGGTCTGTGAAAAATGGAATGCAGAGATCATATGGGGCAATACAAACAGTTTGGTGTCCAGTATGCAGGCCGGCGCAACACCCCGCGGCCTGGACCCTGTCAGAGTCGGTAACGGCTCCCTCAGCGGTAATATTGCGCCCACGCTCAAGATAGCAGAAATGTTCTACAGCAATCACGGGGTGCCTATCACGGAAGATAAGACATGGGACTATGCAGGGCGCTTTAAGCTGCGTACCGGTACACGCGCCTACCGTTATGATCTCCAGGAAGGATATCAGACAGTAGCCCTGCATTTTGACCGGGAACCCCGCTTCTATGCCAGCCTGGGCTTTGATGGCGGCATCTGGTACGGACAGGGCCTGTTCAACGACAAAGCCAATCTCTTTTTCGTATCCTGTAAAAAAGGACAGCCAGCCAGCGCCCAGAACCAGTCTGCCTATTCCGTAACCGGCTACTGGCCTAAAAAACTGGTGAACTTCAACAACGTGATCGGAGACGGCACCACGTATACCATACAGGCCTATCCATGGCCTATCCTGCGCCTGGCTAACCTCTACCTGCTGTATGCGGAGGCCCTCAATGAAGCAGAGGGGCCCGGTGCCGAAGTGTATAAATACATGAACCTGGTCCGCGAGCGGGCCGGTCTGCCTACCGTAGAAAATGCCTGGACCAACTACTCCCGCACGCCCACCAAATTCACCACCAAAGAAGGCATGCGGGATATCATACAGCGGGAACGCCAGATAGAACTTGCTTTTGAAGGGCAACGCTTCTGGGACCTCCGCAGGTGGAAGAAGGCCGTGGAAGAACAGAATAAGCCTGTCAGCGGCTGGGATGTGGCGCAGGAAGATGCGGCGGCCTATTACAGGGAGAAAGTGATCTTTAACCAGACATTCACTACGCGCGACTACCTGTGGCCACTGCCGGAATCCGAACTGATGAGCAATAAAAAAATGAACCAGAACCCAGGTTGGTGATAACCCCCATAATCATTTCAAAACGCATTACTCATGAACAAACATATCTTGCTCTCTATTATCTCCATATGGCTGTTGTACTGTAATAGCTGTAAGGAAGACAAAATGAGCCCTCTCAACAATGACCAGGCGCCGGCGCCGGTAAGCAACGTGGTTGTGGAAAGTACTCCGGGAGGCGCAAAGATCAGCTATATGCGGCCGAAGGACAATGACCTGTTATACGTAAAAGCTGTTTATACCATCCGTTCCGGTGTGGAAAGGGAAGTAAAGGTATCCTATTACCTGAACAGCCTCAGTGTTGACGGGTTCCCGGATACCGCCAGCTATACTGTTAATCTGTATGCCGTTAGTCGGGGCGAGAAAGTGTCCGCTCCTGTTGCGGTGCAGGTAAAGCCGCTTACACCACCTGTAAAAGAGACTTTCAGATCGCTGTCCATAGGCGCCACGTTTGGGGGCGCCAGGGTCCGTTTTGTAAATAACGCCGAAGCTGACCTGGCGATCTGTGTGCTGACCGAGGACGCTACGGGCGATCTCATACCAGCAGAAACCTACTACACGAAAAGAAAAGAGGGCGTGTTCGCTGCCAGGGGCTTCAATACGCAGAAAAGAAAATTCGCCGCATTCGTAAGGGACCGCTGGAATAATCATTCCGATACCCTGTATGCGGAGCTGACGCCCCTCTTTGAGCAAAAGCTCGAAAAATCGAAGTTCAGGGAAGTAGACCTGCCAACTGATACTTACCAGGCACATATGGGCAAGATACCTAACCTCTGGGACGACAAATTGGGTAAGAGTGGCGACCGCATATTTCATACAAAGCCCGGGTCCGGACTTCCACAATGGTTCACTTTTGATATGGGCGTAACAGCCACACTGAGCCGTTTAAAGCTGCATCACCGGGATGGTGGTACTGACGGTCCTTATACCGGCGGCGATCCGAAGATATACGAGATATGGGGCTGCAATAACCCTGCTGCCAACGGCAGCTGGGACGG
Organism: Chitinophaga fulva; assembly: GCF_012927205.1. Classification (GTDB taxonomy): domain Bacteria; phylum Bacteroidota; class Bacteroidia; order Chitinophagales; family Chitinophagaceae; genus Chitinophaga; species Chitinophaga fulva. The sequence continues at coordinate 1,068,894 of NZ_JABBGC010000003.1, read as the reverse complement.
CTGGACACTGCTGATGCGCTGTGAGTCCATCAAACCTTCCAATGCGCCAGACGGCACTGTAACCACAGAAGATAAACAGTTTGCCACCGTTGAAGGAGAAGACTTTGATTTCCCGCCAGACATTCCGCCGGTGCGGTACCTACGCTTCAAAACGCTGAAAGTCTGGGGCGCCCTGGACCATATGTACATCGCGGAGCTCACTTTCTGGGGAAATCCACAGTGATAACGCAAACGCATATACTTGAATATCTGATCATAAACAGAACAACATGAAATTCCGCGTATATAAAACAAGCTGCTTTTATTTGTGCCTGGCTGTTACAATATGTTGCATCCTGGCGGCCTGCAGCAAAATGGATGCTACCTATCGTCCATTCATAGAGAACGGAGAGATACATTATGCCGGCGCCGTCGATTCCATAAAGGTCTTCCCGGGAAAGAACCGGATCATGCTCTCCTGGATTATTGCTGACCCGCAGGTAAACAAAGTGCGGATCTACTGGAATAACAAAAGCGATTCCCTCGAAATGGCCATAAAAAGAGTACATGAAATAGATACCGTGAAAGTGATACTGCCGGATATGCGGGAAGGCGCCTATTCATTCGATATCTATGCGTATGACGATCAGGGCAACAGATCTGTGAGGGTCAGCACTACAGGACAGGTGTATGGTGAGCGGTACATTAGTTCCCTGCTGGCAAGGCCGGTTAAAAGTGCCCTTTTCTCCAATGGCAGGGTATCCATTACCTGGGGCAGCGCTGATATGCATGTAACTGCCACCAGGGTAAAGTACACGGATGCCGCCGGCACCGTACGTAATGTAACTGTGCCTGTCGATTCTGCCACCACCATGCTTGACAATTATGATTTTAATGCGCATGGCACATTTGAATATGCCACCTTGTATATGCCGGATAGCACCGCCATTGATACCTTTTATTCCGCCTACGAAACAGTAAAGGTGAAAGGGCCGCCCCAGGAATACGCGAAGACCGGCTGGACGGCTACTGCCTCTGACTATGACGAATCGTCCAATCGCGGGCCCGGGAATGCCATAGATAACAACGTTGCCACAGTATGGCAAATGTCAAAAGCAGCAGGGCTGACCTATCCGCATACCATTACTGTTAATATGGGAGCCACCAATTCTGCATACGGCTTCACATTTGTACAACGCAGCCCGCTGGATGGTCCTATAAAACTGATCGAAATAGAGGTAAGTACGGACAACAACAACTGGATCCCGCTGGGTGCATTTACCCTGGCGCCAATTGCCGACAAGCAATACGTGGAACTGACGGAAGCCGTTACTTTCCAGTATTTCCGGGTCATTGTGAAATCCGATCACAAGAATTCTAACTTCTCCGCATTGGCAGAAGTTGGCGTATATAAAAGGTAAGAGAAATCACTCAATAAAACTCAGGCACGAAGATAGTAGCAGGAATGCGGAGAGATTGCCAGGCCTGTAGGGTTAGACAGTACAAGATTATTTTGACATTCCGTTTTTAATTAAATAAGATTAAAGGCATCGCAAGAGCGGTGCCTTTTTTTCGCCCACTACTTCTTATATACGCTCCGGGTATGGCCATGCTAGGGTGCTGAGGTAGGGAGGTAATTGCCACGGATTCCACTTGGGTAGATTCAAAAGGATTGAAACCCTTTTTTAACTCATCAGCTATAACAGAGATTAAATCGGCTGCAATTTGTTCACGCCTGTGGAGGTTCTTTTTTTATTCAGTCCCCAGCTATCTTTAAAACGCTCCATCTCGCCTGTTTCAGGATTTCTGTAATGAAAATGAACATACCATTCTTTGGGGCCGCGGTAAAGTTCAGGGTAAGTATAAGGTAATGTTTCTGTTTGGGTTAACTTTTTCGACATACGCATTCTGATTTTTTGTCTCAAATCAGTAAGTTTTGGGGGCGTATGCTTGGCAGAAAATTTGGCAGAAATTTGTTTTTCTTCAGCACTGGCTGAAAAAGAAAATGGAGAGCCCGCGCCAGCGCAGCTCTCCATTGATTGATTGTGTACCCCAGATGGGAGTTGAACCCACACTCGCATTGCTGCGAACGGGATTTTAAGTCCCGCGTGTCTACCAATTCCACCACCAGGGTATCAAGGTGTAAAACCTGGAGCGGAAGACCGGGCTCGAACCGGCCACCCCGACCTTGGCAAGGTCGTGCTCTACCAAATGAGCTACTTCCGCAGGTTGTCTAATATAAGAACTTTTTCAACGCTTTAGCAATGGCTTTTTTCGTTGGGACTGCAAAGATAGTAATCTTTTTCAAGCTGCAAAATTTTTTTAGCGCTGAGCTGAAAGAATTTATGCATTCCAGAAAATTTAACTGTAACTACGGGTTCAGCTCATAGCTGTATTTTACCATGCCCAGCAGCTCTTTCCCTTTGCCATAGCAGGTTTCTTTGGATGGGAGCCCATTGCCCTGGTACTCATATTGCCAGATGGTGTAAGACGACGTTTGTGCATTGACGGTAGTCATCTTCGTCACCTGTCCCTGTGTATTGTATTCAAAGATATAGTCGGGCAGCATACGTTTCTTCGCAGGCTGATAGCGGTATACATCGGTCAACTGCCCGCTTTTGTCGTAGTTGTAATACGTACGTTTGGCGGGTGTGCCTTTGCGCTGCTCCAGCTCTTCGGTAACATGACCGGCACTATCGGTCTTAAAGGTCACCAATGCGGAATCGGTGCTGTTGCTTTTTTTCTGGACCATCTGCTGCAGGTACCCGGTGCTGTCATAGCTGTAGCTGCGGGTCTCATCGAAACGGATTTTGCTTTCCCGCGCAACGGAGCTGCTGCTGACAAACTGCAGTTTACCCTGGGTATCGTAACGGTACAAGGTGGTGGTGATACTGGCGGCGGAGCTGTCCACGGTCTTGGTCAACTGTCCCTTGGTGGAAAAAGTAGAGGTAAGGGCGGAATAGCCGGTGGCGGTGGACTGTGTCTGCGACTTCATCTGGTGATAGGTAGGGCTCAGACTGCGCTCACAGCGGAAATCCCGGTCGATCTCCATATTGGCGTCTAGCGTCATCACCCGCTGGAGCTGCACTTTGTTCTCCTTCAGCAGAGCCATAGTAGCTACGGTCTGCTGGGTATTATAGATATCCTGAAAATAAAACTGTGTGTAAGCCTTGCTGCCCATGGCCAGCATTCCCAATGCCAATAGGATCGTCTTCTTCATGTAGGTATGATCGCAGATTTTTGATGGTGACAATTACGACAAATGTAAAACGCAATTTTCATATTAAAATTTTTTAGCCGCATAAGATACATGACGATTATTGGTTATCTTGTTCCCCGATTTCATATTACAACCATCTAAATCGCGTGAAAACACAACCTTTACGGGCAGATAAAACCTGCCTCAACTGCGGCACGGAGGTCCAGGAACGTTTTTGCTCTCACTGTGGACAGGAAAATACGGTACAACATGAAAGTTTTGGCCACCTGGCAGGGCATGTCGTGGCAGATATCGTCCACTACGATTCCCGGTTCCTGACAACCATCAAATACCTGGTCATCCGCCCGGCATTTCTCACAAAAGAATATTGGGCCGGCAGAAGGGTACGGTATGTCAATCCGATCCAACTGTACGTATTCATCTCCTTCGTATTTTTCCTGTTCTTTACAATTCTCACCCATACACCAGGGCACGCAGACAAGAAAAAAACTGCACACAATGAGAAAATTACACTCGAGGAGAAAGCTGTGGATAAGGAGGATACTGCTCACCAGAAAAAGGACGACGTGATAGACCTGAGTGCAATGGACACCAATTATGGTAGCGCGGCGGAATTTGACTCGTTACAGGCAGCCCTCCCTCCGGGGAAACGGCTGACAGGTATAGAGTACCGCTGGCAGCGCCGTATCGCAGGATTAAAGGAAGAAGGCAAAACCGCAGATCAGGCGATAATGGAAATGTTCTCCCATAACCTGCCCAAAATCATGTTCCTCCTGATGCCATTGTTTGCGTTAATGGTGAAATGGAGCCATCGCAAACGTAAACTGGTGTATGTGGACCATGCCATTTTCACCATTCATATCCACTCGTTTTTATTTATCATCCTTTTTGTAGGACTGGTGCTCCGTTATTTTGTTCATGATGACCTGCCACTGAACCTGGCCTATTGGGGCGGATTCTTCTACCTGGTACTGGCGTTGAGAAATGCTTATCAGCAATCTTTCTGGAAATCGCTTATCAAGGGGAGCCTGCTTTTCGCTGGTTACATGTTTATTGCGGCGATGGTGTTCATGGTATTTATATTCGCGGTGCTGTCAGTCTGATGACACCCTGCATGACCTGTATCTGATTAAACACAACTATCTACATCGCGTGAAATCACAACACTTACGCTCTGAGAAAAACTGTCTCAACTGTAACACCGAAGTCCCGGAACGTTATTGCCCTCACTGCGGACAGGAAAATACGGTGCAACACGAAAGCTTCGGCCACCTTGTTGGTCATGTGGTGGCGGATATCGCTCACTATGATTCCAAATTGCTGGCAACGCTTAAGTACCTGACGGTGCGGCCAGGCCTGCTGACAAAAGAATACTGGGCCGGCAGAAGGATGCGTTATGTGAATCCAATTAAACTATACGTATTCATATCGGCCGTCTTTTTCTTCTTTTTCCTGGCCCTGGCAAATAGCCATAGAGAACATAATGCCAAGCCGGGCATTGAAACAGAGCTGGCAGACGTGGAGATGGGCGATATAGGCTCAGATTATAAAAGTGTAGCGGAATATGACGCCGCACAGGCAGCCAAACCAGCCAGTCAACGGAACACGGGACTGGAAGACCGTATAGAACGCCGTCTCGCGAAAATGAGGGAAAACAAACAAAGTGGTAAGGAAGTCATCAAGGAAATGTTTACCCATAACCTCCCTAAAATGATGTTTGTCCTCATGCCGCTATTTGCACTGATGGTGAAATGGACACACCGCAAACGCAACCTGCTGTTCACTGATCACGCCATTTTTACGATTCATCTCCATTCTTTCCTCTTTATCATCCTCTTTGTGGGACTGGTGCTACGCTATTTTATCCATGATGGTCTGCCGCTGGAGCTGGCCTATTGGGGCGCATTTTTGTATTTCGTTTTGGCGCTGAAAGATACCTATCAACAGTCTTTCTGGAAATCCCTGGTGAAAGCAACACTGCTGTGCTGCGGATATTTTTCTATTGTGGTGATCTTATTTGTGTTCGCGATATTTGGGGTACTGGCCGCCTATTGATAACAGCCGGAAAAGATAAAATATTATCTTTTTTCTTTAAATTGAGTGATGCAACCGGAATTTATTATCATACACCAGCAAGTGGCGCCCTATGTGGCCCACATCCAGTTAAACAGACCTAAAGAACTGAATGCCCTGAACCTTCAACTGATGGGGGAACTGCGCGATGCCCTGAAACTCCTCGATGCGGATGAACAGGTGCGTGCTATCGTTCTCAGTGGCAATGAAAAGGCTTTCGCGGCAGGCGCTGATATCAAACAGATGGCGGAAAAATCGGCTATCGACATGTTTAATACAGACCAGTTCAGCACCTGGGATACCATCAAAAGAACAAAAAAGCCCATTATCGCGGCGGTAAGCGGCTTCGCCCTGGGCGGTGGCTGCGAACTGATGATGCTCTGTGATATGATCGTTGCCAGCGAGACTGCCCGCTTCGGTCAACCGGAAATTAAACTGGGCGTCATGCCCGGCGCCGGCGGTACCCAGCGACTGACCCGCGCAGTAGGGAAGGCCCTGGCCATGGAAATGGTGCTCACCGGCCGCTTCATTACGGCGCAGGAGGCACAACAGGCTGGCCTGATCAACCGCGTGGTACCAGTAGAGCTGTTCCTGCAGGAGGCGATCAAACTGGCCGGTGAAGTGGCTTCTATGGCTCCGCTGGCGGTAAAAATGGCCAAAGAGGCTGTCCTCAAAGCTTTTGATACCACCCTCGATGAAGGCCTGCACTTCGAAAGAAAAAATTTCTACCTGCTCTTCGCTTCCGCTGACCAGAAAGAAGGTATGCAGGCATTTATGGAGAAAAGGGCCCCCGATTTTAAAGGCCAATAATCAACTGCAATACAAAAGACTGAAAAACCATTAAACTTTTTTGTTATTTGAATTGTTAACCTGATATCGAAAGATTAAACCCGTAATAGCAGCCGCAGGGTAGTGGTACCTGCCGGCTTTTGGCAACCCGTTTGTATTGATGATTAAAAATTTAACCATGACCGTCAAGTTGTTACCTGTAGCTATGCTCCTGATCAACCTCTGTACAATGGCCTGTAATGGCCCTGCCCAGGAGATCAGGGCCGTCATGCTGGCAGATGACACCACAGCGCCCCCCACAGACACCATGATCGCCAATGGCGATACTATTCAGACAGACAGAATTGCTTCCTGGAAGAAATTTGAGCAGTATAACGGACAGTTCGCGGAAGAAGTGGCACTACTGGAACAGGAACCGTTGAAATCCCGCCTCAACCGCCTGTTGGGCAAAAATCGCAAAACGTTTGAGGAACGCTTTAAAGTATGCCCGCCCATCGAAGTGGATGACAATACCCTTTTTAATCAGGGCCGCATGCCCGATGAAGCTGGCCCCTACGAAGCGGCCATCGCCATCGATATGGACCGCGATATCGTTTACGCGGCCTATTCCTTTCATAAAAACGTGATGATCTTCGCGGAGAAAAATGATACGCTTTATCCGAAGAAATTTAAACAATGGCTAAACCACTGATAGCCAGGATTATCGCTGATCCACCTGATTAGCGGAGACCCAAACGAATTCTAATAATAACAAACAGAGAATGCCCCTCATTGACCTAGCAATGAGGGGCATTCTCTTTATAAAATTTTAAAAATCAAATTAGATTAAATATAAACTCCGTTTTGATCTCCGCTAATCAGGTGGATCAGCGATAATCATGGCTATCAGCGGTCAAACTTGTTCTTCAACGCTGCCAGCTTCGCCTGGAAATCATTCATAGGCGCTTCTTTGGCGGGTTTCCCCTTGCGGTCATCGCGGTGATCGTCACGACGGTCATCACGACGCTCTTTGCGCGGTCCGCCACCGCCGCCCTGGGCTTTCTCTTGGTCTTTCATAGACAGGGAGATACGTTTACGGGCGATGTCCACTTCGAGAACGGTCACCTGCACCTTCTGGTTCAGTTTCACCGCTTCATTCGGATTGCTGATGAATTTGTTGGACATATGGGAGATATGCACCAAGCCATCCTGTTTTACCCCGATGTCCACGAAGGCGCCGAATGCGGTGATGTTGGTCACCACGCCGGGTAATACCATACCTGTTTTCAGGTCTTCGATTTTGTGGATGCCTTCAGCGTATTCGAAAATGGATATTTCATCACGCGGGTCGCGGCTGGGTTTGGCCAGCTCTTTCAGGATATCCTCAATGGTGAGCAAACCAGCGTCCTCACGCACAAAGTCTTTCGGATTGATTTTTTTGCGCAGGTCTTCCTGGCCGATCAGGTCCTCAACGCTACAGTGCTGTTTCTCGGCAATTTCTTTCACGAGGGCGTAGCGTTCAGGGTGTACGGCGGAGTTGTCCAGCGGGTTGTCGCCATTTTCGATGCGGAGGAAGCCGGCACACTGCTCAAAGGCTTTGTCACCCAGGCGGTGCACTTTCTTCAGCTGCGTACGATTGCTGAAGGCGCCGTTTTCCTTGCGGTATTTTACGATGTTTTCCGCGAGGGAAGGGCCAAGGCCGGAAACATATGCCAGCAGGTGTTTGGAGGCGGTATTGAGGTTTACGCCTACGTTGTTCACGCAGCTAACCACCACCCGGTCGAGGCTCTGTTTCAGGGAGGATTGGTTCACGTCATGCTGATATTGACCTACACCAATGGATTTGGGGTCGATCTTTACCAGTTCTGCCAGCGGATCGATCAGCCTGCGGCCGATGGATACGGAGCCACGTACGGTCACGTCCTGGTCCGGGAACTCTTCACGGGCCACCTCGGAAGCGGAGTACACGGAGGCACCGCTTTCGTTGACCATAAACACATTGATCTTTTTACCGAAGTCAATCTTCTTAACGAACTCTTCAGTCTCGCGGCCGGCGGTACCGTTACCTACAGCAATAGCTGCGGTATCGTACCGGTTAACCCATTTTTTCAGCAGGGCTTCGGCATCGTCTCTTTTATAATTTTTTTCCAGGGGGAAGATCACGTCATGGTCCAGCATATTGCCCTGGTTGTCCAGCGCTACTGTCTTACAACCGGTACGGTAACCAGGGTCGATGGCGATCACGGCTTTAGGGCCGAGCGGCGCCGCCAGCAACAGCTGACGCAGGTTCTCTGCAAATACGTCGATAGCTTCGGTATCTGCCTTGTCTTTGGCCACAGCCCTGAATTCATTTTCGAGGGACGGGCGCAACAGGCGTTTGTAAGCATCGGCGCCGGCTTTGGCTACCTGCTCGGAAGCGGCGCCTTTACCAGTCACAAATTGTTTGTTGATCAGCTCCATGGCCTCTTCTTCCTGTGGCGCGATGGTGCTGAACAGTATACCTTCAGACTCTGCGCGCAGAATAGCCAGTACCCGGTGGGACGGCACTTCGCGCAGGTCTTCTGAAAAGTCGAAATAGTCTTTGTATTTGTTGCCTTCCTCTTCTTTGCCTTCGGCTACTTTGGAAGTCATCTTGCCGGTATGGGTGAAGAGCTTACGCAGTTTGTCACGGCATTCAGCATTCTCATTGATCCATTCAGCGATGATGTCGCGGGCGCCTTTCAGGGCTTCGTCCGAAGAGGCTACCTGCTCGTTGATGAATGTCTCTGCGGCGCCGGTATCACCATCCTGCTGGTCAAACAGCAGCTTGGCCAGCGGCTCCAGCCCTTTCTCAATGGCCACGGTAGCGCGGGTCTTGCGTTTGGGCTTGTAAGGAAGGTAAATGTCCTCCAGCTCTGCCAGCACCCAGGTGCTCTCCAGTTTCTCCAGCAGCTCAGGGGTCATTTTCTCCTGCTCCGTAATGGTTTTGATGATAAACTCACGACGGTCGTCCACTTCTTTGTAACGCTTTTGCAGGTCTTCTATCTTACCTATCTGCACTTCATCCAGACTGCCCGTCACCTCCTTACGGTAACGGCTGATAAAGGGTACGGTAGACCCTTCGGACAACAACACCATGGTGTTCTCTGCCTGTTTGGCGGAGATGCCCAGTTCGGATGAAATAAGCGTAATGTGTTTCGCATTCATATCAATACTTTTTGGGATTTTTTTATGTTGGCAACTGACCGTGATACCTCGATTTAAACCGGTATTTATCCAGTCGCCAAATACTAAAATCGCTGAATTTTTTACAGCTCGCAAATGTAATTAAAAAGCCTTTTAATCGGAAAGCAATTTTACCCCCATTACCTGCCACGTTCAAAATGCCAAAATGACAAAATCTCTCTGTATTTTTACGGCTATGGAAAAGACAGCTACATTCGACAGATTGTTACAGATAATGGACGATTTAAGGGAAAAATGCCCCTGGGACCGCAAACAGACCATCCAGACACTGCGGCAACTGACCATTGAGGAAACCTACGAGCTGGCGGATGCCATCACGGAAGAAGACTGGAAGTCCATCAAAGAAGAACTGGGAGACATCCTCCTCCATATCGTCTTCTACGCTAAAATCGGTGCTGAAAAACAACAATTCGATATCAACGATGTCATCAACGGTGTATGCGATAAACTCATCACCAGACACCCCCATATTTACGGCGATGTAAAGGTACAGGATGAAGAAGAAGTGAAACTCAACTGGGAAAAAATTAAGTTGAAAGAAGGCAAAAAGTCCGTCCTCAGCGGTGTCCCCGTTTCCCTTCCGGCCCTCGTGAAAGCCATGCGCCTGCAGGAAAAAGCCAAACAAACCGGCTTCGAATGGGACAATACCAGCCAGGTATGGGATAAAGTGAAGGAAGAAGTGAATGAACTGGAAGAAGTAGTGAACGCCGGTGATCAGGATGCTATCGAAGCGGAATTCGGCGATGTCATGTTCTCACTGGTCAACTACTCCCGTTTCCTCAATATCGACGCGGAAAATGCATTGGAACGCACCAACAAAAAATTCCAGCGCCGCTTCCAGCACATGGAAGCCCTGGCGCTCGAACAGGGCCGCCGCCTCAACGATATGGACCTAACGGAAATGGACACACTCTGGAATAAAGCGAAAGAGGCTGGCATATAACAGCTCTCCTGTCCGATAATCCAATACCCAAATCATCATATAATCAAATACTTTTGATTGATATAAAAGAAATACGTCTCTTTTTCCTCCGGCATGGATATCTTCTGATCGTTGCAGCATGGCTGTTCACCTTCGCCTTCCTGTTCAGCAACTATTGGGCTTATTATTCCTCTCCGCAAGGTGTGAAAAGAAGCCTTGAGAAAAGCCTGCATCAACGGGAACAATCATTCGATAAACTGTTGAAGGACACCGCTGTTGTCAACAGCCTCTTTCAGCGTTCCTATGATGATAAAACACTGGAGAGGATCGGCAAACGTGACTACTTCGTATTTGCCTACGACTCCAGCACACAAGGCACCTGGCTTACCTTCTGGAGCACCAGTCAGGTACAGCCGGAAGAGATGCCGGATGTGCTCCAGCCCGGCGCACAGTTCATGAAACTGAAAAACGGGTACTACGAAATCATTACCCGGCAAATGAAAATACCGGGCAATCATCAGCATTTTGTGGTGGCTGCGATCCCGGTACGCATGGAGTATGCGATCAGGAACAGCTTTCTCATCAGCCATTTTTATAACAAATCAGAACTGGGGCCGGAATACACCATCCATATGGACCTCCCCAGCCTCATCTTGCCAGATCATACCATCCTGCCGGTGAAAAACGGGAGTGACCAAACTCTCTTTTTCCTCGACTACAATAAAAACATCCGCGCCCAGCCTCCCAATACCCTCAGCGTGATCCTGCGCGTACTGGGATGTATCTGCGTACTCATTTTCTTTAACCTGTTCGCTACGCTGCTGGCCAAAAACACTAACCCGCTCTACGGGTTCCTGTTCCTTTTCCTCGTGGTCTTCAGCCTCCGCGTATTGAGTTACACTTACGCTTTCCCGTTCAATTTCCGCGCACTGAACGTGTTTAACCCGGTTATTTATGCGAAAGACGAAATATTCTATTCGCTCGGTGACCTGCTGCTCAACGTGCTGCTGGCTTTCTGGATGATCCTGTTTTTCCGCGAACACGTTAAAACAATCAACCTGCCTGTGATCCGCAAACGCTGGCTGCAAAGCATCGTGATCATTGTGGCCAGCCTCCTGCTGTATATGGTGGAACAGTTCCTCGCAGACCTGATCCAGAGCCTTGTGATAGACTCCCATATATCGTTCGATGTAACCAATCCTTTCAGTCTCACGGAATACAGCCTGATCGGATTTGTGGTGCTCGGGTTTATCTCTTTCAGCTTCCTGTTTTTCTCCCAGATCATCAACTACCTGCTCAATGAGCTCACCAATTTCCAGTATCGCGCTAAGTATGTGTGGCTGGCAGCTGTAGGTATCATCTGGCTGCTGTTCCGTATCCACAACCCGGAACTGCCTTTCTCTGTGGCTATGGTCATCTGGCTGCTGCTGTACATCGTGCTGCTCGACTTCCTGGCAGATCGTTTTGAAAGCAGTGTGGCCACGGTGCCTTTCCTTTTCTGGCTCTTCCTGCTCACCGTCACCACTTCCGGCGCACTGGTATATTACAACGATCAGAAAGAGCTGTCTGCCCGTGAAAAGCTGGCTGCTGACCTCTCCAAACAAAAAGATCCTTACCTGGAGATGTTGCTCAATGACCTCGGCAAAAAAATTGAACACGATGAATACATGCAGTACTTCTTTATGGACAAAGGAAGTAAACAATCCAAAGCCCGTATGGAGGAAGTGCTGCAGCAAAATTATTTTCAGGGGTACCTGAGCCGCTTTGATGTGGCGTTTTATCCATACGATGAAAACGGTCAGCCTATCTATGCCGGCGATACGACCAGCCTCATCTCGTTCAACCGCCGCATGTTCTTTGAATCGGAAGTTTCTCCTTCGGATGTCAGCGGTAATGACCTCTATTACTACGAGCCCAGCTTCAACGATTATAATTATATCGGTAAAAAGGAATTCCATAACCCGGTAGACAATACCGGAACGGGCTGGCTGGTATATGTGCTCAAACCCAAGATATTCAGCCAGGAACGGCTGTATCCCGAGTTGCTGGTAGAGGGCGACCTCTACGACCGCAGCCGGGAATCACAGGCCAACTACTCTTATGCGATTTATGATAAAGGGGTATTGGTCAGTCATTACAGCGATTATCCGTTCCCCATCCGGCTATATCCCGGCGATGTGCCGCCTGGTGAACTAACGATAAAAGATGTGGACAGGCACTCTGAAATGATCTATCGTGCTTCTCCGGAGAAGGTGGTGTTTGTGGTAAAACAAAGTCGTACGTTCGTTGAGTTTATCACGCTCTTTGCTTACATGTTCTGCCTGTTCCTGTTGATTATTGTGATATACAAGGTGTTCGATCTGTTGATTAAGGCAAGGATGCGCGTTAGCAACATCCGGGCACTGATCAATATTAGTATCCGTAAGAAAGTGCATGGCACCATCATCTTTGTGGTGGTCTTCTCTTTCGTGATACTCGGTATTACCACCACCATGTTCTTTATCTGGCGATCGGAAGTACAGAACCGCGAAAAGCTCAGTAAAACGATGGGAGAGGTGGCCACCGATGTGGAAACGGTATTCCTCAACCAGCGCGACATGGACGAGATCGACAATATGTACGATCCCGTGTTTAAAGAGAAGCTGACGGCCGCTCTGGGCAATATCGCCAATGAACGGGCACTCGATATCAACGTATATGATGCAGACGGTAACCTGCGCCTCACCACGCAACCGCTGATGACTGAGAAAGGCCTTATCTCCGGTAAAATGGAGCCGATGGCTTATTATGAGATATCCCGCCTCCAGCATATTCAGTTTATTCAGACAGAAAAGATTGGCACCATGCCGTTCCTGTCGGGCTATATGCCGCTGCGTAACCGCAACGGCGATGTAATGGCTTATCTCAATGTACCTTATTTCGCTACGCAGACAGAGCGTAACCAGCAGATCTCCAACTTCCTGGTGGCGCTGATCAATTTCAACGCGTTCATTTTCCTCATTGCCGGGATGGTGGCGCTGTTGATCACCAACTCCATTACACGGTCATTCTCACTGGTAACGGAGAAGCTGCGGCACGTGAACCTGGGCCAGCGCAACGATGAAATTGAATGGGAAAAAGATGATGAAATCGGTGCACTGGTAAAGGAATACAACAAGATGGTGCGGAAGCTGGAAGTCAGTGCCGCCCGGTTGGCCAAGAGCGAAAGGGAAGGGGCCTGGAGGGAAATGGCGCGCCAGGTGGCCCACGAGATCAAGAATCCGCTTACCCCGATGAAGCTGAGTATACAGTACCTGCAACGGGCCATCGCCGGCGATTCGCCCAATGTGAAGGAACTGTCTACCAATATGGCCCGCACGCTGGTGGAACAGATAGAGCACCTGTCCAATATCGCATCCGATTTCTCGGCTTTTGCCCGTATCGGGGAACCGAATAATGAAGTGGTATTGTTGAATGAAGTACTGTCTTCACTGACAGGCCTCTATCAGACGCAGGAAGACTGTAACATCGAATATGTGGAACCGGGAAGGCCGCTCTATGTATTTGCCGATAAAACACAGATGAACCGGTTGTTTACCAACCTGTTGCTCAATGCTATCCAGGCTATTCCGGAAGATACCCAGGGCCTTATCCGCGTACGGCTGCAGGAAACGGTGGACCATTACGTGATTGTAAGCGTGGCCGACAATGGGGGAGGGATTTCTCCGGAGGTGCAGTCCAAAATCTTTGTGCCCAATTTCACTACCAAATCATCCGGTACCGGGTTAGGTCTTGCTATGTGTAAAAACATTGCAGAACAAACAAGAGGGGAGATCTGGTTTGAGACCAAGCTTAATGAAGGAACTACTTTCTATGTAAAACTTCCGCTGTACGATGGACAATAATCAATCATTCCAAAATTTCGGGGCAAATTTCGCATTCCCCATCGATCATTTTCGCATTCCCAGGGCTGAAGCCCTGGGCTACGATGTCGTTCAGGTTCTAAAGGATAATATGGCTTCCAGATTATTGGTAAAACGTTTCTCCCATCCATTACAGTTCCGGCCACCATATTACCGGTAAAATCTTTTCTCATCTATTGCAACCCTATTCCCATATTACCAGTAAAACCTTATTACATCCATCACACCCCATTCTTCCTTAAAAACCTGAATAACATCGTAGCCCAGGGCTTCAGCCCTGGGGACAAAAATGACGGAACAAAAAAAGGGCAAACCAAACGGCTTGCCCTTTTTCAATATCTTATTCTCTTAGCTATTGCTGTGGAAGCTCTCTTGGATCTTTTCCAGCAATTTACTTTCAATCATTTGTTGTGCCAGCAGGATCATATTTTTGAAGGCAACGTTCTGGGAGATACCATGACCGATGATAACCGGTTTTGAAACGCCCAGCACGGGTGTGCCGCCATAAGATTCTGAGTCTAATTTGGCCAGGTATTCATCGTTGATATTACGTCTTGACGTGATATCGTAGATGGATTCGGCCATTTTTAAGATAATGTTGCCGGTAAAACCTTCACATACAATGACATCGGCTTTTTCGGATAAAACATCTCTGCCTTCGATATTTCCGATGAAATTGATTTGTTTGGTCTCTTTTAACAGCGGATAGGTGGCCTGGGCCAGTAAATTGCCTTTACCTTCTTCTTCGCCGATATTCAGCAGACCCACCTTCGGGTTATCAACCTTCAGGATGTGTTTGGAATACAGGGAGCCGAGGATAGCGAATTGCACCAGGTTTTCAGGTTTACAGTCAGCGTTGATACCTACATCCAGCATTAGTCCTTGTGTACCGTTTTCACGGGGGACCAGGGTAGAAATAGTTGGGCGTTGCACACCATCAATGGCTTTAATGGAATAGAAGGTACCTACCATCATGGCGCCGGTATTACCTGCGCTGATGAAAGCATCTATCTTCTCATTTTTCAGTAAATGAAAGCCAATAGAGATGGAGGATTGTGGCTTCTCTTTCAGTGCCCTGGTAGGGTGCTCATTCATCCCGATTACCTGGGATGAATGAACAACTGAATATTTTGATTGGTCCACCTGCGCTTCCGCTAATAAAGGGACCAGTTGTGACTCGTCCCCTATCAGCACCAGATGCGCATCAGATGCAACGGTGTCTAAAAATAATTTTACTCCTTTTACTGCTGCTGCGGGGGCAAAATCGCCTCCCATCATATCAAGCCCGATTCTCATGTAACTCAAGTTTGTCTTGTTAGCTCGGGTAAAAATAGTAAAATAAATTATTTAGCGGCGCTCTGTTTTTCCAACACTACTTTTCCTTTGTAGTACAGTTTGTTTTCTACCCAATGAGCACGATGTCTCAGGTGCACTTCACCGGTTGCGCTGTCTGTGCTTAATGTATCCGCTACCGCCTTATAATGCGTTCTTCTCTTTGCTGATCTCTGCTGAGAATGTCTGCGTTTAGGATTTGGCATTTTATTTAATTTTTAATTGTCCTTAAATTTATCCAACCCTTTCCAGATTGGGTTATCGTTCTCTTTAGCCTGCTGGTTCATACGTTCCAGCATTTCTATTACCTTGGGATCACATCCGCTTTTGCCGTCGGCAGTGTCAGGATGGATACGTTGCATCGGAATGCTCAGCAGGATAAACTCGTATATCCATTCCGCCACGTTCAGATGGCTTTCGGTCTTGGAAATATACGCTACATCCGGATCTGCGTCCTCGCTGGCCATTTCTTCAGGATTGTCCACCGTTTTCACAATCTGGTTGAACTCATCCCAGAGCTGTAGCTCGTAAGGCTGTCCACAACGGTCGCAGGTAACTGTTACCGTACCGCCGATTTCAAACTTCAGCAAAAAGAAATTAATCTTTTTGTCCAGCGTCAGGTTCACTGTTGCCTTACAATCACTGAAGTCCCTTTCTCCTTCAAAATGCTCAAAGAAACTTTCTCCGATCTCATATTGAAATGAATGCACCCCTGGTTTTAATCCAACAAAGGCTATATCAAATTCGCGGAGTGGTTTCATATCAATGTCCTCACTTTTAGAGGGATGCAAAGGTAATTAAATATTTGCAATTGCAAAAATTTCCTAAATTTGTTCACTATCGATATCCAGATTATATATATTTATATATCAGAATATCATCCATATTGCTGTTGCAAACAGCGGAAGTGAGCCGCAAAGGTAAGAATTTCTGCCTTTATCTCATACCTGTTTTTTGCAATACAACCATGAAAATTGAAAACCGAAGTCCCCTGGCCATCATAACCAATGACATCCAAAGGAAAGAATGCAAGGAAAATCCCGGCCCCTGACACGGATCAAACACAGTCCCGTGACACTCCGGACATCTGCTCGCTGCCTATCCACGCTTGGCTCAGCCACACCAGCGCCGGTATCCTCGTGACAGATGAAAATTTCCGTTGCCGCTGGACAAACGACGTTTTGCTGCAGCGCCTGCCATATCCAATCCCGGAAAATCTGCCTTTTGACGACCTTATCCAGCTTTTGAAACCATTCGTCGCCAATCAGGAAGCTTTTGCCGCTAAAATGAATGCCCTCCGGAACGAAAAAAAATCGCTTTTCGGCTGGGAACTGGTACTGCAGAACGGAACTACCGTGGAAGTGGCCTATACCGCTCTTTTTAACGGCCCCGCCTTCCAGGGCAGCGTCTGGCAGGTCATCAATATCACCCGTAAATACCAGTTCCAGGAGGAAATCAAACATAATGAGCACAAATTCCGCGTGATGCTCAATAACCTCAACGCGGCCATGTGCGAAACGGACCTGGACGGTAACATCACCCGTGTATACGAAAGCTTCTGCCGCCTCTCCGGCTACACAGAAGCGGAACTGCTGGGTAGAAATATTACCGACGTGTTCGTACCGGAGGAAAACCGCGCCTTCGCCCGCGCCCTCCGCCGTAAACGCCTCTCGGAAAACCTCCCGCTGCTCTATGATATGGAAATCGTGCTGAAAGACGGCTCCCGCAGATGGGTGCTCGCCAGCTCGGCCAATGTGTACGACCGCAACGGTAACATCACCGGCGGCGCCGGCATCCACATGGACATCACCGGGCAGAAACGCCTCCAGCGCGACCTGGAAAACGCCCGCCGCCTGGCCGATGAAGCACGCCTCGCACAAAAAGATTTCCTGGCCAGCATGAGCCACGAAATACGCACCCCCCTCAACGCCATCATCGGAATGGCCCACCTCCTGGAAGAAACCAGTCTCGACACGCAACAAAAGGAATATGTCAACATCCTTAAACACTCCTCCGGCATACTGCTGGGCATCGTCAGTGATATACTCGATATTTCCCGTATAGAAGCAGGGGAACTGCAGGTCAACCAAAGGGAATTCAACCCACGGGAACTGATACAGTCCCTCCGGCAGACTTTTGAGCTAAAACTGGGCCGCAGGCCGGTCTCCATCACCGCTGAACTGGATGCCAACCTCAACACCTGGCTGATCGGCGATGACGTACTGCTGAACCAAATATTGCTGAATTTGTTAGGTAATGCGGAGAAGTTCACGAGCGAAGGAGAAATAGCCATTAAAGCCACACAGGAAAGCTGGCTCGATAATACCATCTGGGTACGCTTCCGCGTGTGTGATACCGGCATCGGTATCCGCAAGGATAAACTGGAATTGATTTTCCGCAACTACAAACAGGCAGAAGGAGATATCCGCGAAAAATACGGCGGCACAGGCCTCGGCCTCGCTATC
Source organism: Chitinophaga fulva (assembly GCF_012927205.1). GTDB lineage: Bacteria > Bacteroidota > Bacteroidia > Chitinophagales > Chitinophagaceae > Chitinophaga > Chitinophaga fulva. Next base: position 1,051,008 of record NZ_JABBGC010000003.1, on the reverse strand, counting down.
GTAAAACAACTCGTGGAACTGCTCGGAGGCACCATCAGCGTGGAAGATTACCCGGGATATAATACCTGCTTTGTCTTTGACCTCCCATTCATGGACAGCAGAAAACCTATCTCCGCATCGGGCAACAAACCACGTAAAAAACTGAAACAACGTACCTTTGAGGAAGCCCGTGTACTGGTAGTGGAAGATAATCAGATGAACCTGCGTTACATGATGAGCCTCCTGGAAAAATATAAAATCAATTACCAGCTGGCCACCAATGGACCCGATGCCACATGGTTTCTCAACGCCCGGCAATATGACCTTATCCTTATGGATATCCGTATCCCCGGTATGAATGGACTGGAACTGGCCCAAAAGATCAGAACAGATGAAAACCAATTCAATGTGGCTACACCTATTATCGCCACTACGGCTGTTGCCATGGAAAACACCGCCGCCACCGTGAGGGCCGCGGGCATCACCGATATTCTTATTAAACCGTATACACCGGACCAGCTACTACAGATCTTTAACAAATATCTCAACGAAGAAGAAACAGAATTAATAATGGAAGAAGAAGTGCAGAACATCAGCGGATTTGAGTTCCACCCGGAATTGGACGTTAAGTATCTCACAGCGCTCTATGAGAACAATATTTCCTATGCGGCTGACTTATTTGAAATATTTATCCGGACCATCCGGGACGAAATCAAAAAATTAAAGGCTATCGTAGATACAGGCGACTGGGAGCGCGTGAAGTTCCAGGTGCATAAACTGAAACCCAACTTCGCCATGGTGGGCCTTACCTGGATCAGCGCCAAAATGCAGGAACTGGAAAACAACCTCCGCACCGGAGAACCGCAACAGCCGGAAGGTACCACCCGCCTTTTCGATGAAATCGTGGCAGACGTGGACAAATACTACCCGGTGGTGGATGAGGAATATGCCCGTATGCGGGAATTTGTGGACGCTGCCTCGCATCCGCATCAATAGGCCTGCAATATTTCCCGTATGCTGCTGTGGTAATTGCCGCCAAATAATAACATATGTACCAGTAAAGGATATAACTGACAAACACCAATCCGCTGTTGCCATCCCGGCGACAGCGGCCAGGCTGCCTGGTAGGCATAATAAAAACGGGTGTCAAAACCACCAAACAAACGTGCCATCGCTAAATCCATCTCCCGGTGACCGTAATACACGGCCGGATCAAATACACAAGCCCTGCCATCCGGCCCTACCATAAAATTACCCGACCATAAGTCGCCATGCAACAACGCCGGAGCCTCGGCAGGAAACAACTGCGGCAACTGCCGGCAAAGCCGCTCCGCCTGCTGTACCATACCCTGATCTATAACCTGCTGATCATAAGCCATTCTGATCAGGGGCATCAGCCGGTTAAAGGCATAAAATACCGGCCAGCTGCTGTAAGGAGTGTTATATTGCCGCAGCGTACCGATATAATTCGGCGCCTGATACCCGAAATGCGGCTGCGTTTTTTTATGCTGCTGCGCCAGCGACTGCGCAAAATGTTCCCAGAAATCCTGTACGGCATTGCCTTTCATCATCAGCTCCATCAACAGATAGGCCTGCCCGTTGCTCTGGCCGTAAGCCAGCGGCTGCGGTACTGTCAACGCACGTGCGGCATGCAAAGCCTCCAGCCCCGCATATTCGGCGGCAAACATATCCGGATAACGACGGGCATCATTCAGCTTCAGGAAAAAGTATCCCTCGTTGGTGCCTATACGAAATGTTTGGTTAATATCGCCACCATGTACGCTTTTTGCGTCATTAATATGTATTTTCACTTTCAGCTGTTCGGATAATGCCGCGCTCAGTTGTTTTTGTAGAATTTCATCGATCATGTTTCGCCACTTATATGGAAACAAAAGCCAAAATTAAAAAGAAGATCGTCCGTATTGTATTAACACTTGCGGGTATACTGTTGTTAAAGGGATGCTTTGCCTGGAGTAACCGCTTCAGCGATGCTTACTTCCATAGGTGGTACAGCAGTGTCAGTATGGTATTTCGACAGTTAACAGGTATAGTACCATTCAGTGTTGGGGACGTAATATATACCGCCTGGATTGTAACTTCCCTGTTTTATTTGTTAAAACTATGTTATAAACTCATCCGCCTGCAATGGGAAGAGGCGGGTTGGATCACCCTGCGGGGGATCCATTTTATCCTGAAGCTATACCTCGCTTTCCTCATCCTCTGGGGATTCAACTACGAAAGGAATACCCTGCTGCGCGATACCGGTATTATTACCGGCGACTACAATACACAACAGCTCTATCAGTTGTCAGATACCCTGCTGCGACTCACCAACGCTGAAAAACAACGCCTGGGCGATACCGTCGGCGTAACCCTGGCCGACAAAAGTTCACCGCTGTTTGATAAGGCTGCTACGGCCTATGAGGCTGCCGCCGAGCGCTGGCCTGCTTTCCGGTATAAGGCGCCCTGCGTTAAAAAAGCACTCTTCGGCGAATGGCTCAATTATCCCGGGGTGACGGGCTATCTCAATCCCTTTACGCTGGAGGCACAGGTAAATACCACCGTGCCCCCGGTGATACAGCCCATTATCACCTGCCATGAAATTGCCCATCAGCTGGGATACGCGCCGGAAGAAGAGGCCAATTTTGTAGGGTACCTCGCGGCTACCAGTATTCAGGATAGTCATTTCCGTTATGCGGCCAATTTTGATATGCTCCTCTATAGCGTGCGCCAGCTGGCCATCAGGGACACCACGCTGGCAAAGGATATCTGGCACCGGGCGCTGCCCGGCGTGAAAGCGGATTATAAAAGCATTATTACTTTCTACGAAAAGTATACAGGTAAAGTGGACGACTATTCCACCATTTTATATGACCAATACCTTAAAGCCAATAAACAGAAGAAAGGGATCCGCAGCTACAGCGAAGTGACCGGATGGCTCATCGCCTGGTTTAAAATACGCTGATTAGTTCATCATCAGCACGTTCACACTGCGTTGCAGGATATTGAACGCTATCTCGGCCATCAGGTTTTCCCGGTCCAGTGTCGGGTTTACCTCCGTGATCTCAAAACAGCAGATTTTACGGTGCTGCATAAACTTGGCAATCAGGTCTTCTGCTTCACGCTCCCTTAAACCATTGCTCACCGGGGTACCGGTGCCCTTCGAAATGGAGGCGTCCAGGCTGTCTACGTCAAAAGACACGTAGATATAGTCGCAGTCGCTCAAATAACGGAACACGGAACGGGAGATGTTCTCCGGTCCCTTGCGGCGCACTTCATTGGTGGTGATCACCTTCATGCCGTATTGTTTGATCAGGTAGTCTTCTTCCTTCTCATAATCTCTCAGGGAGATGAACACAATATCTTCCGGTAATACTTTGGGAGCTATTTTACCAATATTTTTCAGCGCGTTCCACATACCGGTGGTGGGTTCATCCAGGTCGTGCACTTTGCAGTCCAGGTTGTCTTCCGCGATAGCGGTGGCCAGCGGCATCCCGTGCATATTGCCGGAAGGCGTGGTGTAAGGCGTGTGCAGGTCGGCATGGGCATCTATCCAGATCACGCCCAGCTTGGATTTGGGATGCGCCATTTTCAGCCCGGCGATAGTGGCGCCTGCGGTGCTGTGATCGCCGGAAAGCAATACCGGGAACCAATTGGCTTTCACCGTTTCACATACGCTTTTACTGATACGTTCGTACATATTCACAGTGCCCTTGATCCTTTTGGCATAGGGGGATTCAATGGGCTCAAACAGTAGTTTGTTTTCCGTTTCAATGGCTTCGGTGGGAAAGTGTACAAAAAAGTTGCTCATGAAGTCCAGTGCTGCTATCTTGATCGCGTCCACCCCCAGGCTTGCGCCCCGGGTACCAGCCCCTATTTCCGACTTGACTTCTATTATTTTAATGTTCTTCATAAAGTTTTCATTACCGGCAAGCTACAGGATTTTGGGAGAACACCCAAAGCAGGCCATCGGGGAATGGTAAAAAAAGGACATATTTTGTATGAACCAAATCCAATACAGTTGCGTTATCCTGGTATTTTATTCAATAATTGCCACAATATGGTTGACAACGTTGAATTTTCCCAGCGGCATTTTTTTACGTCCTGATTTATAAATAATTTGGATTTTATCAATATTATTTTAAACACACAACTAAAACCATGGACTTTCAACTTACGGAAGAGCATCTTATGATTCAAAAGGCTGCGCGTGATTTCGCCCAAATGGAACTTTTACCGGGAGTGATTGAGCGTGATGAGCATCAGAAATTTCCGGCCGAACAGATCAAAAAACTGGGCGAACTGGGTTTTCTGGGCATGATGGTAAGCCCTAAATATGGCGGCGCAGGCCTGGATACCATCTCCTATGTGCTGGCGATGGAAGAAATATCGAAAATAGATGCTTCCGCCTCTGTGGTGATGAGCGTGAATAATTCACTGGTTTGCTGGGGCCTGGAAACCTATGGCACAGAAGAACAGAAACAGAAATACCTCGTACCACTGGCCAAAGGGGAAATCATCGGCGCTTTCCTGCTGAGTGAGCCGGAAGCCGGCTCTGATGCCACCTCCCAGCGTACTACTGCAGAAGATAAAGGGGACCACTATCTGCTCAACGGCACTAAAAACTGGATCACCAACGGTAACTCCGCCAGCGTGTACCTGGTAATGGCCCAAACCCATCCGGAAAAGGGCAGCAAAGGCATCAACGCCCTGATCGTGGAGAAAAACAGCCCGGGCGTGACTGTTGGCGCCAAAGAAAACAAACTGGGCATCCGCGGTTCCGATACCCACAGTATCATGTTCCAGGACGTGATCGTACCGAAAGAAAACAGGATCGGGGAAGATGGCTTCGGTTTCAAATTCGCCATGAAAACGCTGGGCGGCGGCCGTATCGGCATTGCTTCCCAGGCACTGGGCATCGCCAGCGGCGCGTACGAACTGGCCGTGAAATACTCCAAAGAAAGAAAAGCATTCGGAAAAGAAATATCCCAGCATCAGGCCATCCAGTTCAAACTGGCGGATATGGCCACTAAAATCGAGGCGTCACGGTTGCTCTGCCTGAAAGCGGCATGGGAAAAAGACCATCACCTCGACTATACCCTCAGCGGGTCTATGGCTAAAGTGTTCTCCTCTGAAACAGCGATGTGGGTAACTACAGAAGCTGTGCAGGTACACGGCGGCTACGGCTACGTGAAAGAGTACCACGTTGAACGCCTCATGCGCGACGCTAAGATCACCCAGATATACGAAGGCACCTCCGAAGTGCAGCGTATCGTGATCAGCCGCTCGATACTGGCGTAATCATCACCAAATATTCACAGCCGCCCCGGGACCAAAACCCCGGGGCGCTTTATTTTACACCAGCATTGTTTACTTTTGCCGGATGGCTATCAACATCAATGCTTATAATGAAGTGCTGTCCCAACTGAAGCCTTATCATGCCAAACTGGTAGCGGTTTCCAAAACCAAGCCGGTGGAAGATATCGAGGCATACTATGCAACAGGGCAGCGCATCTTTGGCGAAAACTACGTACAGGAGCTCGTGGAAAAACAGGCCGTTCTGCCGGCCGATATCGAATGGCATTTTATCGGGCACCTCCAGTCCAATAAGGTCAAATACCTGGCTCCTTTTGTGCACACCATCCATGCGGTAGACAGTCTCAAACTGTTGCAGGAGATCAATAAACAGGCGGCTAAAAACCAACGGGTGATCAACTGCCTTTTACAGGTCCACATTGCAGCGGAAGAAACAAAATTCGGCATGGACGAGCAGGAGTTACAGCAACTGCTTGCCTCGTGGAACAGCCACCAGCAGGATTTTGCACACGTCCGTATCGCCGGCATGATGGGCATGGCCACCAATACCGAAAATGAAACACAGGTCCGCCAAGAGTTCCACCAGCTCCACCAGTTATTCGGGTCTGTTAAAACCACTTTTTTTAACACACAGGATTATTTCAGGGAACTATCCATCGGCATGAGCGCTGATTATACCATCGCGCTGGAGGAGGGCAGCACCATGGTGCGCATCGGCAGCCTGCTGTTTGGAGAAAGGAACTACAACAAGTAACTTATGAAACGACTTTGGATCTACTGCCTCGCAGGTATCGGTATGACCGCCTGCAATACGGGCAATGCAAAAAAAGAACTTACGCCGGGTACCTGGCAGGCCAGCCTGCACCGCCCCGATGGCGCTGACATCGTCTTTAATTTCCTCGTGAAAGACACCGCCGGCAAAAAAGTACTCTATGTGCTCAATGCCACCGACAAACTGCTGGTAGACGATGTGAAAGTCTCCGGTGATTCTGTCTTCATCAAAATGCCTTTCTTCGATTCTGACTTTAAAGCCCGTTTCGCTGACGGCGGCAGCCTCGAAGGCCAATGGACCCGCCACCTGGCTGATAAAGACGTATCTGTGCCTTTTACAGCCAAACCTAATACCGCTGAACGTTTCCCTAAAGGCGCCGCACCTGCGCAACAGGTGACCGGCCGCTGGGTGACCACCTTCGTGGATAAAGACAATAAGACCAGCAACGCTATCGGTGAGTTCAAACAGATGGGCGACCTGGTACACGGTACTTTCCTCACTACCACGGGCGACTACCGTTTCCTCGATGGCAGCATGGACGGCGATACCCTCCGTCTCTCTACCTTCGACGGCTCCCACGCTTATCTTTTCAAAGCGGTGGTGAAAAAAGACAGTATCGTTAACGGCCGCTTCTTCGCTGGTATTGGTGATCATGTGGAAAACTGGTCAGCCGTAAAAAATGATACCGCCAAACTGCCCGATGAACGTACTATTGCCACCATGAAACCAGGACAGTCAAAACTCGACTTTGCTTTCCCTGATATGAACGGTAAAAAAGTCAGCATTAATGACGACCGTTTTAAAAACAAGGTGGTAGTCATCACGCTGATGGGCTCCTGGTGCCCCAATTGTATGGACGAAACCGGTTTCCTCAGCGAGTGGTACAAGAAAAATAAAGACCGTGGCGTGGAAGTGATCGGGCTGTCTTACGAACGCACACCTGACTTCGAAAAATCCCAAAAGGCACTCTCCGGTTTCCTGACCCGTTTTGATGTGCAGTATCCTGTACTGATCACCGGCGTTACACCGGCTGACCCGGAAAAAGGAGAGAAGACCCTACCGCAGCTGACAGGTATCAAAGGTTTTCCGACTACCATCTTCATTGATAAAAAAGGAAATGTGAAAGAAGTGCATACCGGCTTTTCCGGACCGGGCACAGGAGAACATTATGAACAGTTCAAAGCCGACTTTGAAAGGTTGATCAGCCAATTGCTCGAATCGTAATTTAAACGGATAAAAGAGTGCAAATCCTTCCTGGTACACAGTTGCCGGGAAGGATTTGACTTTTTAAGAAAATTTATTTTTTCATCTCTTTCAAAAACTATTGAAAAATTAAAAAACTTACCTATTTTACTGCTCCGTTTGACTTTATGAATTCCACCATTATCTAACACGCTTGTCAATCCACCTCCGGAACAATGTCAATACTGGTATTGTTCCGGCAGGTAACGAAGCCTCCACGTTTAGCCTTTGTAAATTCCACGTATTTTCTTTCACGCTATCTTAACATTTGCGGTGGCCGTTATGGCCTGATATTTGAAAATCTTGCTTCACTGTGCAGGTTTAAACCACGCACTGGCTTTTTTTGTTAAACCACATAAAATCTACACATTATGTCTACTACCAAATTTTTAGCAGGAGCAATTGCAGGGTTAACCACCGGGATCATTATTGGTATGTTAACAGCCCCGGAAAGTGGCGATAATACCCGTAGAAAAATCAGGCATACTGCGGATGACTGGCGTAACAAAATAAATGGTATGGTAAATCATGGCGGTGAAGATCTTTCAGATCTCAAAGAGGTGTTTGAAAAAGAAATTGATGGCCTGCAGGACGATACCCGCGAACGCGTTTTAAGGCTGATCAACAAAGCACAGGGAAAATACAACCGCTTTAAAAAGGAAGCCCTTTCATAAATTTTGGTATTTGGCTATTTTGATATTTGGATGTCTAAGATGTCATCTTCATGCATTTTAAATATCCAAATATCAAAATAAGCAAATGGCTAAATTAACCGATGATTTCTCCGGTTTCCATATAATTTTTGAAACGTTTGATATCCCGGTCGATCATATTTTCAAATGCAGGATTTAACAGCCAGGCAAGGCCACTGCCCATGTAGCCGGCCGGAGGGCGATAGGAGATCATAACATCCACTTCTGTGCCACCATTCACCGTTTCCTGGAACGTAACCCGACCAGCAGTAGCTACAGACGATCCAGGCAAAGACCGCCAGCCCAACATTTGACCAGGTATCTCTTTCACAATTTCAGCATCCCATTCCAGCGTGCCAATGCCACCTGGTCCTTTCACCACCCAGTGAGAATGCAACGGATCTATTTCTTCCACTGATTTCAGATGTCTCATAAATAACGACAGATTGTTCAACTGCCGCCAGAAATAATAGACCTCCTCCTTCGGGTTGTCTATCTTCATAGAAGTGCGGATGTTGATGGAAGCGGTGTGTTTGTCGGGTTTTCTCCTGCCTAGCAATCCGTTGACGAGATCATTGCCGGAAATGCCACGGTACAACAGGTAACCAGCGGCCAACAGCTTCAATAAGCTGCCTGCCGGCTTTTTGTCGACCTTGCTGATAGCACTGCCCAACAGCCACGCACCTGTGAAAATGGATACAATCCTGCCTTCCGGAGTTACATTGATAATATTTGAACTTTCGTAGAGCGGTCCCGCCTTAGGTGGTACATGACCATTTGATGGATTTGTCATTAGATACAGTTTGGGGTGATGCAGCGAAAACCCTGCGAGTTTTGTTAAAAGATGTTAAGATATTAATACCTAAATGGCTAAATATTAAAATTAATATTAAATACCTGTGGCATGATGGGTACGGTGCGTAATTAATTACACAGTTTCGTGCGATTGTATCGCAGTCTATGGATAAAATGCATTCAACACGCCCAATTATATGCCATGTTTGTATTTCTCTGGCTGATAGACTATCTTAACCGGCCAAACAACTGAACATATGAAAAAGTTACTGACCACGTTATTGCTGCTCTCCGGCCTCCACAGTTATGCACAAAAGGAAATAGCCCCCAACAAATGGCTGAAACTCTTCAACGGCAAGGATTTGAAAGACTGGGATGTTAAAATAACCGGTTATGATCTCAATGATAACTTCGGTAATACCTTCCGTGTGAAAGATGGTTATCTCACCGTTAGCTACGACAAATACGACGAATTCAAAGAAAGATACGGGCACATCTTTTATAAAAAGAATTTCTCTGCATACCTCGTGGTGGCAGAATACCGCTTCACCGGCGATCAGGTGAAAGGCGGACCGGGATGGGCTTTCCGTAACAGCGGCATTATGCTGCACGGTCAACCGGCAGCTACTATGACGAAAAACCAGGACTTCCCCATCTCCCTGGAAAATCAGCTCCTCGGTGGTAATGGCAAAGACCCCAGAAGCACGGCCAACCTGTGTACGCCCGGCACCAATGTGGTGATGAATGGCAAGCTGATCACCGATCACTGCATCAGCTCTACTTCCAAAACGTATCATGGCGACCAGTGGGTGCACGTGGAAGCACTGGTACTGCGTGATTCCGTGATTAAACATATTGTGGAAGGCGATACCGTGATCGTCTATAATAAGCCGCAAATTGGTGGTGGCAACGTATCACATGCCGGTCCTGCTGTGAAACAGGACGGTAAACTGCTCACAGAAGGCTCTATTTCCCTGCAAAGTGAAAGTCACCCGGTACAGTTCCGGAAAGTTGAACTCTTTGATTTATCACCTTATATCAATGATCCGGTGAAACTCAACAGGATAATCCACTTGTTGCAAAAACGGAACAAAAGCCATAAATAAGGCCGATGACAAGCGCGGCCGTGGTGGATGCGGCGGCTGTGGTCTCCTCGGGGGAACGCAGCTGGCCGCGATCAGGGCCGCTGTCAACAATAATGCACACCGGTAATTGGCACGTTTGGTTACCATTGTTATGCTTCTTTTTTATTATACGAAGGCAATAATTATTCCCGACTACGGAAAAAATAGAAAACTCCAAAGTTGATTTTCTATTGGTTTGGGCTACCTTTGGCCCCTCGAAAAAATTAGCATGGAAAATTGTACCCTCTACACGCATGAGGTAGATATGGGGAAGGTGTTGACGCGCATGCGTGCGCATTTCGATGCATCCGCCCTGAAAGTAAACGGACAGGAAGACAACTGGGAGAGTATTACCGTAGTTTCGAAAAAGAGACGTTTAAGAAAAGGCAATACTATTACAATCACTTACCGTCAACGGTCAGTGCCGGGCTATACCCTGGAACACAGTGATGAGCCCATCATCGTTAATTTGCACGGCATGCACGCATTTGTTCAACAAATCGATGCCGATAATCAGGAGCTGAAACAACGGCTGCTGGCAAAAATTCCTACCATCAATACTGAAATAGCGATCAAGGCTGAACCTTCCTTCAACGGAGATCTCCGCTCCGCCGTGATGGAACTGGCCTACGAACTGGACGCTTTCTTTTTCTCCGAAGGCAATGTGATCTTCAATACAGACGTGCAAGGCTTCTGGGATAAAACAGGCGCCCTGCTGCTGGACGTGAACGGTCATTCTACCGCTACCAATCTTAACGTAAATATCGAGGCAAAATATTTCGACAACCAGACGCCTCCCTCCGCGGAAGCACTGGAAAGAAAAGCCCGCAGCCTGCAACAGCTGCAGGCCATAGGTGTCCGCTCCAGCGCCATGCTGCCGGCCATCGTCGATGAAAGCGCAGTCACGCTCCGTTCCCGCGAAGAAATAGCCAAAAGGGTAGCTGTCCTTACGGCTATCAATGGCGTGGCCTTTGGCCATCTTCCTGGAAAAGAGGTGATCAGCTATCTGCAAAAAAATCAGCTGTGGGAGCACACTTCACCAGCTGAAAAAATCTTCCTGGATAATCCTACGGAAGATCAAAAAACAAAAGCTACCTGGAAGTGCGAAAGTATCTGGGTACTGCTGTGGGCACTCGACCTGGTGCCGGAACTGGGGTATATGACAGATCTCTGTAACCTGGACCTGGTGCCGGAAGAAGTATTTCCTTTCCGTGGCCTGTCCGGTGATCCGGCTTTCTTCTTTGAAAAAGCAGCCACGCTGCGCCCGGCAGCAGCCATCCTCGATGCCAACGATCTTTACTACCGTGCACACTGGTCATGCGTGGATGCCCGCCTGAAAAGCGAGGAAGCACCGGTACATCCGGGCGTGGTGTATGAAAGGCACTATGCGCTCAATTGGTTGATCAACTACCGCAATCAGCCGTGGGACGAGGTTACATGTGATACCTGATTATTGGGTTATTGAGATTATTTAGATATTTGATTATTAAAAAAATGCAGCGAAGATTTATCTCCGCTGCATTTTTTTTTAAATGATAAAATATCTAAATAACCAAATATCTAAATGTTTATTATTTCAGCATCAGCTGACGGATATATTTCACCGGCGCACTGCCATAGCTCAGGAATTTCTCATTAAAAGCTTTCAGGCTGTAATCCTTGCCCATCTTCTTTTTATAAGCTTCCCGCAGGTCAATGATTTCTTTGTAGCCGGTGTAATAGCTGGTGAGCTGTACGCTGGTCACGCTAACCCTTCTCCATTTTCCTTCTGCTTCGGCCTGTTGCTGGAAGGCTTCTTTTGTCAGCAGGCGAATGGCATCTTCACGGCTCATGTTTTTCACATGTACGCTGTAATCGAGGATGGTATTGCATACCGCCCGCAGATTCCATTTGTACCACATCAGCCACATTTCAGGCTCATTGTTACCATAGCCGTTTTCCAGCATCATCTGTTCGGTGTACACCGCCCAGCCTTCTATCATGGCGCCGTTGCCCATCAGTGATTTGATCAGGCTGGGTGACTGGTTGGCATATACCAGTTGGGTATAGTGGCCGGGAATAGCTTCGTGGATATCCAGGATTTGCAGGATATAGTGATTGTATTCACGGAGGTAGCTTTCTGCTTTGTCTTTAGGCCATCCCTCGAGGCTGCCTACGTTGTAGTAGGTGTTGCCGCCTTTGTCGTACGGGCCGGGGGCGCTGATGGAAGCGCCGGCCACACCAGCCATGTAGGCAGGTTCTTTACGTACTACCAGTGGTTTGGAAGGGTCGATATACAACAGGTCTTTTTCTTTGATAAAAGCAATCAGCTCTGGCAGTTGTTTTTCGATGGCCGCCTGGAATTCTTCCGGTTTCACGTGTTTTACAGACAGGGTATCGATCATGCGGCTGATCAGTTCCAGCTGGTCGGTTGGTACGGGCTGGCTGCCAAAATATTTAGGCCACAGCTGACGGCTGATTTTAGCCATTTCTCCATGTACATACGTCTTGCGTGCTACAGCAGAATCATAGATCTGTGAAGCGGTGAAAGAGGATTGGACATTGTAATTGAATTTCTGGTCGTATAAAGGTTCGCCCAGCCGGAAGCTGCGCGGGTGCTCAGGCTTCAGCGTTTTCAGCCATGCTGCGTAATCTTTGATGGCTTTCACGGCTGTCTGCGCGCGGGCTATCATCGTTTTCTTTTCATCTGCGCCGATGCTGGTTTTTTGCAGGGAATCCACGAAGTCCTTTTCAAAAACGGATACGCCGCCATTGTTCTGGTCTGCTGCCAGCGCGGTGAGCTCAGTCACCGGGTCTTTGATTTGTTTTTTGGCAGCTTCATAGTAAGCCGGCACATTGCCCAGTCTGGAGGAGAAGCTGCGCAGCCTGGATTCCAGCGGTGCGTAGTTTTCGTTGAGAATAAAAGCGAACGTGTTGCTGACGTTAAAGGAAGAAGGGTCCCACTCGTTGTTCTTCAGGTCTTTAATGCCCCACTGTACAGATTTCAGATAGTTTTCTATCAGGTGATAATCTGTTTGGTTGGCATCGGACAACTTGCTTAATTCGTAAGTTTTGAGGGAGTCCAGCTGATGTTGGGCAAAGGCAAGGCTGGCTTGTGCTGCAGCGCTGTCGGGTACTATCAGTACAGAATCGTATTGATGGTAACCTACGCTGGTGGCCCAATCAGGGTTTTCTTTCCAAAGTTGGTCGATAAAACGTTCCTGGTAGGCCTGAAATGCTTTGTTGAGCACACTGTCCGCCTGACCACCGCCCTGGGTACTGTTGCCATTGTTACAGGCAATCATGGCCGCAGCTGCCGAGGCGCAAAGAAGTATCTTTCTCATGATGGTGAAGATTTTGTTGATTGTCGGCACCTAATATAAAGAATTATGGCATATACAATAGGATTAAGAGGATGGACGGAAACAGAAATGAAAAAGTTCCCTATCTTTGCGGCTCATTTGTAAAAACAGCTTAAACCTTGCGCCATGTAATTTCACAGGCATATTAACCGCTTTTCTTCGCCGTCCCGCTCCGGGACCGGCCTGTGAATTTTTTTGTCTAACCTGATTACGTTACCAATTACAAGGAAACTCCTGGTATACCAGTAGCATAGGCATACCTGTACACCAACGGCTTCATTCGTAATTCGTAATCCGTAATTCGTAATTTCATTGATATGGCGATTTCCCAAAAATATGGCCGTACTTATCATTATCCGTTCTCACCGGGAACTACCAGCGATGACCGTATTCAGCATGATTACTGGGACTGGCTGGTAAACATACCGCAGTTGATACACACGGAAAAACTGGATGGAGAGAACAACTGTCTTTCCCGCCATGGCGTGTTTGCACGCTCTCATGTGGCGCCTACCACTTCACCGTGGACCGAAAGTATCCGCCGCTACTGGCAAACCATTAGAAACGACCTGGGAGACCTGGAGATTTTTCTGGAGAACCTGTACGCCGTACATTCTATTGAATATAAAAAACTGGACCATCACTTTTATGTGTTTGGCGTCCGGGAACATGACCGCTGGCTGAGCTGGGAGGAGACCTGCTTTTATGCCGCTATGCTGGATTTGCCGGTAGTACCGGTAGTAGGCACTATAACGCCGCCGGCTGTACGGCAGGACTTCGAGCGGGACACGCTGTCACTGATCAGTGGCCGCGGCGCCTTTGACCCACATGATGCATTTACCGGTGAGCCTACCATTATGGAAGGCATCGTATCCCGTAATGCGGCCGGTTATCCGGTCAGCGAATTTTCACACAACGTGTTTAAATATGTCCGTAAAGGGCATGTGAAAACCGATCAGCACTGGACCCGCCACTGGCGCCGGGCCCGGCTTAACTACGAAGGAGGTAATTATGTGGCAGATTACAGATAATAAAGACTGGCCCGCGCTTGAACAGCAGTTTGAATGGGTGCGGGTGATGGCTTCCGTACCGCAGGATGCGCGTCACCATGCGGAAGGTAACGTGGCCGTACATACGCAAATGGTGCTGGAACAATTGCAACAATTGCCCGCCTACGGCGAACTGTCACCACAGGAGCAGGAAATCATGTGGGCCGCGGCACTGCTGCATGATGTGGAGAAATATTCCACTACCGTGCACGAGCCCGACGGGCGGATCACTTCTGCCGGCCATGCCCGCAAAGGGGAGATGCGCGCCCGGCAGATATTATACCGCGACATACCCGCTCCCTTCCACATCCGGGAAACGATCGCCAAACTGGTGCGGTATCATGGCCTGCCGCTGTGGGTGTTTGACAAGAAAGACCCGCAGAAAGCGGTGATCATGGCCAGCCTGGAAGTGAATACCCGTCTGCTGGCCCTGTTGGCCCGCGCTGATGCGCTGGGCCGCATTTGCGACGACCAGGCAGACCTGCTGTACCGGCTCGACTGCTTTGAAGAGCTGTGTCGTGATAACCAATGCTGGGGCGTGCCCCGGGCTTTTGCCAATGCGGAGGCAAGGATGAACTACCTGTTGAAGGATGCCGTGTCACCGGATTATGTGCCGTACGAACAGCCGCAAACACAGGTAGTGATGATGAGCGGTCTTCCTGGTGCAGGTAAAGACACTTATGTGCAACAGCATTATAAAGAATGGCCGGTCATCTCCCTGGATGATATCAGAAGAGCCATGAAAATAGCGCCCACCGATAAAAGTGGCAATGGCACCGTGATACAGGTGGCTAAAGAACAGGCACGGGAATACCTGCGTAAAGGCCGTTCCTTTGTTTGGAATGCTACCAACATCACCCGGCAGATGCGGGAACAGCTCAGTAGTTTGTTCTTTACTTATCATGCTGCTGTGACCATTGTATATGTAGAAGTGCCGGCATCGCGGTTACTGCAACAGAACAGCAGGCGCGAACACATAGTGCCGGCAGCCGCTATGGAAAGGCTGATCAGCAAACTGGAAGTACCCTCGCTCACGGAAGCACATGAGGTGGTGTACCAGGTCCGCTAAAAAATAGTATGGGTAAAAAATTATGGATTGATTATCTTGGCCCGCGCTTGTGAGATATATCCATGTTTTTTACCCATATTGTTTAATAAGAATTGTTGGGCCAACCATTTGACAACGTATGCAGGAGACTCCCTTTTCGTTGGAGCAATTTGAATTGTTGTTTAAGGAACATTTCAAACCATTAGCCCTGCTGGCATATAGTGTGGTAAAAGATAAAGATGTTGCCAAGGACATTGTGCAGGAATTCTTTGTAAAGTTCTGGGAAACACAGCATACCATACAGTTAAGGGGACCTTTTGAAGTCTATGCTGCCCGCGCGGTAAAGAACAGAAGCCTTAACCATATTGCCCGGCAGGAAGTACAGGACAAACACCAGCAGCTTTTTGCCGCCATGTCGCCGGACGATCCGGATACCGACCATGGGGACAGGGAGCAGTTTTACCAGCGGTTATCGCATGCAATTGACTGTATGCCGGAGCAGCGCCGTCGTGTTTTTCTCATGAGTGCTGCTGATAATAAAAAGTATGCAGAAATAGCCCGTGAGCTGAATATCTCCATTAATACCGTTAAGTTTCATATTAAGGCGGCTTATGTTTTTTTACGGAATGAAGCTTTCATCCCGCTGTGGATCAGTGTTTTACTGAACCTGCTATATTTTTTTGAAAAAACCTGCCTGTAGTACCTACCCTTTTTTAAAACCTCACTGTCTAATCATTAGTAGCTATGACAGAAAATCAACCATCCCCGGAGTGGGAGAAGCTTGCAGCCAAACTGGAACAGCCCCGGGAGGAAGGACCGCTTTCACCGGAGGAAGCAGCGTATTTCGATATCAGAGATGCCGCGGAAGGTTGGCAGGAAATAGCCACACTGGACACAACAGCCGCCTGGCAGGAAGTAGCCGCCAGGATAGAACATACACACAGAAAAAGATATTCCATTAATTGGTTCCGAGTGGCCGCCGCTGCGGTTGTCACCGGGTTGATTGCAGGAGGAGCGGTATTCCTGTTGAAACCACCGCATCAAAAACCAACCACCAACGTAGTGGCCCAGGCTGCCGGAAACAATCAGCAGATACAACTGATCACCGGCAGCGGCGCTACGGTAGTACTTGATTCTGCTACACAACTCAAAGAAGCAGATGGTACCAGTATCGCCGCCAGCAACACCAGCGCATCGTATCAGTCTGTCCAAACCACCAACACGCCTGTGTTTAACACCCTCGTGGTACCTCGTGGCCATACCTATAAAGTGGTGCTCGCCGATGGCACACGGGTATGGCTCAACGCTGATTCACGGCTGCGTTTCCCGGTGGCTTTCTCCGGTGATACCCGCGAAGTGGAACTGCAGGGAGAGGCCTGCTTTGAAACAACACCCATGGCCGCCAAACCTTTCCTCGTAAAAGTGGGGGATGTGAAAGTGACGGTACTGGGTACGGAGTTTAACATTAACGCTTATACGAATAAAACGCTGACCACCCTTGTTTCCGGTAAGGTGAAGGTAGACGCAGGCGCACTCGCCAGAGAGCTGTCTCCCGGCCAGCAGGCGGTTTACGGGCAGGGAAATATGACCGTCGCCCACGTGGATGCCGAGCAGTTCACTGCCTGGAAAGAAGGCCTCCTGATATTTGACAATGAAAGCCTGGGCGATATTATGACCCGGCTGGGCCGCGAATATGATTATACGGTGAACTTTGAAAATATGTCATTACAACAACTACGGCTGGGCGGGAACCTTGAAAAGTCCCCCTCCGTTGCACAGGTGCTGACTTTATTAGAACAAATGGCAGATATACACTTTGTTATAGATCAACCAAAACGCACCATCATGGTAAAACAACACAAATAAAAAACGAACATGTTGTAGCATGTTCGTTTTATGAGCAAGCCCTGTAAGACACAGGGCCTGGATCATCATATTATAATTCAATCAACCTAAATGTAATGAAAAAAAATTACATGCATGGCGGAGCCATGTTCCGGAAAAGATATGGCCAACCATTATTGCTCCTGCTTTTCTCTGTATTGTGGACGGCTGCTGTAAGCGCCCAAACTCAACCAAAAGTCACACTCAAAGCCAACAACATGGCTGTACCGGAATTCCTCCGGCAACTGAACCGGCAGACTAAACTACGCTTCCTCTATAACCAGGAGGAAATGATGCAACTGCCGCCGGTAACTTTACAAGTACGCAACGAACCGCTGGACAAAGTACTGGAAGCTGCTTTCAAAGGACAACGTGTGTACTACAACATCACCAACGGCACCCTGGTGCTGCGCTATCGCCCGGCGTTGGAACAAACACCCGTACAGGCGCCGCAAACACCATCATTGACCGGTACCATCACTGATGAAGATGGTCAGCCGCTCTCTCATGCCACCATACAGGAAGCAGGCACCAACCGCGGTACCTATACCAACGAAAAAGGTTTTTTTACATTCCCTGTCACCAACGGATCTATTCTCCGCATCTCCTATGTAGGCATGGAACCTATTACCATGGCTGTTGGTAAAAAAAGAGAACTGAATGTATCACTCAAGCGGAATGCTGCCTCTAAAGAAGTAGTAGTAACGGGCATGGTTACCCGTAACCGCGAAAGTTTTACCGGCGCCGTTGCCACCTTTACCGGCGCGGAACTGAAGGCAATTGGCAACCAGAACGTGGTGCAGAGCCTCAAAACACTGGACCCTTCTTTTGTGATTGTGGAAAACAATTCGTTTGGCGCTAACCCTAATGCCATGCCCAACGTAGAAGTACGGGGTAAAACGAGCCTCTCCACTTCTGAAGTGAAAGACCAGTTCGGGCAAGATCCCAACCTGCCGCTGTTTATACTCGACGGTTTTGAAACACAACTGCGCAATATCATCGATCTTGACATGAACCGCGTGGAGTCTATCACTATCCTGAAAGACGCGGCATCTACCGCTATGTACGGCGCCCGTGCTGCCAATGGGGTAGTGGTGGTGGAAACACGCAAACCCAAACAAGGCGAACTACAGGTGTATTACAGTGGTGACTTCCGCGTGGAAATACCAGACCTGCGCAGCTATAATCTGATGGATGCCCGGGAGAAACTGGCGTTTGAAGTGCTGTCAGGCAGATACAGGAAGTCGGCCAGTGATCAGCCGCAGCGGCAGCTGTGGCTGGACAGTATGTACAGTGCCCATCGTGCGTTGGTGGAACAGGGCGTGAATACTTACTGGTTGAATGAACCGGTGCAAATCGGTTTCACACAGGGCCACTCTGTATATGCTGGCGGTGGTGATGAGCAGCTGCGTTACGGCGTGGGTGTCAACTACAAAAAAATCAGCGGCGCCATGAAAGGCTCCGGCAGGGACGCCTGGGGCGGTACAGTAGACCTTACCTATCGCAAAGGGAGGTTTAACATCAGCAACAAACTGAATGTATCCGGATATACGGCTCACGAATCACCCTATGGTTCGTTCTCCAACTTTGCATCTGCCAGCCCTTACTTCCCGAAAAGACAGGACAATGGTGGCATCACAAAATACCTGGATAATCCCCCGGGTGATACGATCGGCAAAACCATTGCGGTGGTAAACCCGCTGTATAACGCTACACTCAATAGTTTTGATGTCACCAAAAACATGGGCGTACAAAACAACCTGCAGATGATTTGGTCGTTTAACAGCTATCTCCGCCTTCAGGGAAGCCTGCAACTGAGCAAGGAAAACACTACCCGCGAGAATTTCCTGTCACCGCTCAACAGTCAGTTTGACAACAGCAGTATCTACGAAAAAGGTACCTATAACAATACACGGACAGACATTTTCAGTTATCAGAGCAATCTGATGCTCACTTATGCCCGGGTGCTCGGGCAACATT
Organism: Chitinophaga fulva; assembly: GCF_012927205.1. Lineage (GTDB taxonomy): Bacteria > Bacteroidota > Bacteroidia > Chitinophagales > Chitinophagaceae > Chitinophaga > Chitinophaga fulva. Next base: position 1,031,786 of record NZ_JABBGC010000003.1, on the reverse strand, counting down.
CCATCACGGCCAACCTGCGGACAGAAGCCCAGGAATCCGCTACCAGGGGTTATCGTACCGCCGCACAGGGCTTCCCGGACGGCAGCAACGGCAACCCCGCTTTTGCCTTCTCATATCAGGCCAACAGCCGCCCCGGCGTTACCATCGACAAATACAGAAGGGTTAATGCTATGGCCAGCGCGAACTACATGTATGACGGACGTTATATGGCTGATCTTACCTACAGGATCGACGGCTCCACCGCCTTTGGCAGTAACCGTAAATTCTCCCCGTTCTGGTCTGTAGGTATCGGTTGGAACCTGCACCAGGAGAAATTCTTCAAGGAAATTAAATGGGTCAACCGCCTGAAACTGCGGGCAGACGTCGGCAGTACCGGTAACCAAAACTTTAGCAGTTTCTCTTCCGCAGACCTGTATCAATACTACGAGAATATCAATCCATTCGGACAAGGCGCCACACTGATCACCATGGGTAATCCCGATCTCAAGTGGCAGAATACACTGAATACAAACGTGGGAACAGATGTTACGCTGTTCAACAATCGTTTTAACCTGACTTTTAATGCTTATAATAAAAAGACAGATCCATTGATTGTTATTCTCACGTTGCCTACATCTACCGGACTGGGCGGATTCCCTGCCAATCTCGGATATATGGCCACCCGTGGGGTGGAAGCCCTGGCTAACTATGCTGTGATCTATAAACCCAAACAACGCATCATCTGGCGACTCGGCTATACCGGCAGTATGGTACGCAGCAGGTACGAAGGTTTCGATAACAAACTGGACGGCCTTAACAAACAGCAGCTGGATGCCAAATCCCTCGTACGTTTCCGGGATGGCCGCAGCCCCGATGATATTTGGGCAGTGCCTTCACTAGGCATAGACCCTGCCACCGGCCGGGAAGTACTGGTGAAAGCCAATGGAGAAACCACCTTCGACTATAGTACCGATGATATTGCCGTGGTGGGCAACTCCAGGCCACGCATGGAAGGGGTGATCAGCAGTAACTTTACCTACGGACCTTTCAACCTGGGTATCAACCTGCGCTACCGCTGGGGAGCAGACCTTTTCAACACGGCCCTCTACAACAAAGTGGAAAACATCGGCAGGACCGCACTGGCGTATAACCAGGACAGGAGAGCGTTGTACGACCGCTGGAAAAATCCTGGCGACGTGGCGCAGTTCAAAGGGATTTCCATTACCGACAGGACCGAAATGTCTTCCCGCTTTATACAGAGAGACAATGCCATTGTAGGTGAATCCATCAATATGGGCTACGAAATGCTGACGCAGCCCTGGCTGCGCAAAGCCGGCATGCAAAGCCTCCGCCTGAACGCCTATCTCAATGATATCTTCAGATGGTCTACCGTACGCACAGAACGGGGCACGGAATATCCCTTTACCAATACGATAGCCTTCAGCGTAAGTGCTTCTTTTTAATGCTTCAAACAAGATCACATGAGAAAGATATACCTCCTGATAATTGTTTCCTGCCTGTTGGTATCATGTAACAAATATCTCGACATCAAGCCGGAAGACAAGTTTACGGAAGATAACCTCTATTCCACAGAGGCCGGGTTCACCAACGCCCTTAATGGTATCTATCTGGCCATGTCGGCCAACAGCCTGTATGGCGCGGACCTGACACTGACAACTGTGGAGGTGATGGCGCAACGGTTTAACGTGAGCGGCGACCACCGCTTCAGCAACTTTGCCGGCTACCTCTATAGCCAGTCCAATGTAAGCGATCGCTTTGATGCGATATGGACATCCGCTTACAAACAGGTACTTAATATCAATAAGGTGCTGGAAGCCATAGATAAACACAAAGGCATACTGTCCAAAGAAAAAGAAAGCCTGGTCCGTGGTGAGTGTATGGGGTTAAGGGCCATGATACATTTTGATATGTTACGTTTGTTCGGGCCCGTATACGCAATAGGTAAAAGTAAAACTTCCATCCCCTACAATAAGACCACCAGCGCGGCGCCTCAGCCGCTGCTGCCTGCCACCGGCATTATAGCAGCTGTTCTGGAGGACCTGTCAGCGGCACAGCAGTACCTTGCGGCTGATCCGGTGATTACCACAGGCGTGGAAGATTTTAAAAGTGACGGAAGGAACTGGTTCCGCAGAAGGAATACCCGGTTCAACTATTTTGCGGCCAAAGCCCTGCAGGCACGTGTGCTGCTGTACGCTGATGATAAACCCGCAGCACTGGCCGCCGCTCAGGACGTGATCGCCAATGCCGGCAAATGGTTCCCCTGGGTGAAACCGGCCGATATCAATGCCGAGTTGATCAATCCCGACCGCACCTGCTCTCCGGAAATACTTTTTGCCCTGTACAACCCAGACCTTTACAAAAACCAGCGTGATTACTTTGCACCCGCACTGCAGCCAGAGGCCATACTGGCCCCTGCGCCGGCCAAGCTCACAGCGGTGTTCGAAGGACTGGAAGGGGATTATCGCTATAAGTCTTCCTGGATACTGCCTTCTGTTGGTGGCAAAACCTACCGCACTTTCGTGAAATATGATGATGTACTGGATACCAAAAAACTCTTCCGTTTCCTGCAGCCTATGCTCAGGATCTCTGAAATGTATTACATCGCGGCAGAATGTACCGCTGACCGTGATCAGGCCCTGCAATACCTGAATACAGTACGCTTTGCGCGCGGACTGGTCAACCTCTCCGCCACGGCTAATATTACCACTGAACTGGGTAAAGAATACAAGAAAGAATTTTTCGGTGAAGGACAACTGTTCTTCTACTACAAAAGGGTGATGACACCCAAACTGGTTAATGGCGCAGCCACCGGCAGCGATGTAACGCCTAATTACGTAGTGCCGTTACCGTTATCAGAAACCAATCAGCGGACTAACTAAAAAGCATATCGTCAATGAAAGCAATTCACTGTATAATGGGGGCTGTCATGCTATATGCCCTCACAGCCTGCCAGAAGGAAGCATTGAAAACCTGGTCAGGTACCAATGATATTTATTTTGAAAACAGCGTAGTGCCGGACATCAGCAAGAAGCTGAAAGACAGCCTGAATGTACTCTTTATCTTCGCGCCGCCGGGCACTACAGATTCCGTCCTGAAAATAACGGTAAAGGCTATGGGCGCACCGGTTGACCATGACCGCGCTTTTTCAGTGAGCACTTCACAATCTACTGCCGTAGCGGGAAAACATTATGATGCGCTACCGGATTCTTTTGTCCTGCGTGCTAACAGAATAGTAGACACCATCCGCGTGCGGTTGCGCCGTACGCCGGATATGCTTACAGATACGGTGTCGCTCATCCTGCAACTCAAGCCCAATGATTATTTCACCACGAATATGACCAGGGTGTCTGTTGGTAATAACACCTACATCAGCAGTACCATATTTCGTATCCGCATGACGGACGTATTGTCGAAACCTAATTTCTGGTTTGCCGCGGTATTCGGGGATTTCAGCCGTAAGAAGTTCCTGCTGGTATGCCAGCTTACCGGCTACGATCCCTATAAACTGGCCAATGAAGTACCGATCGCGGATACCTACTATCTCGGCAAAGTGACCCAGCGCTATCTCGATGAGCAGGCCAAAGCAGGCAACGTGGTACTGGATGATAACGGCAGCGTCATGACGATGGGTACTGCCATTACCGGAGGATGACGGTTTTTATTTTATTAACCTTTTGCGATAACAATATGTATAAATATATTTTAGGTATCCTGTCTGTCATGGTACTGGCAGGATGTTACAAAGACAAAGGCAACTATACCTACCATGAGCTGAATGCCGTAACCATCAGTGGTATTGACAGTAGCTATTCCCTGTTACAGGGTACCCGTTTGCAGATCAAGCCGGTACTGGCTTTTACAAAAGATGCCAGCGGAGATACCAGCAAGTACAGCTACGAATGGCTGGCGATAGCGAAGGTGGGCAATACCCCTATTGGCGACCGTTACGATCTGGCTACCACCCGTAACCTGGACATTAACATTACCCTGCCGCCTTCCAAAGACTATGCGATGTATTACCGGGTAACGGACAAAGCTACCGGTGTTACTTTCAAATATGTTTTTAACCTGACGGTGTCTATTGTGATCTCCAGGGGGTTGCTCATCCTGAGCGATGTTAACGGTAAGGCAAGACTTGATATGCTGTCCGAGTATCCCACGAAGTATACGATGTACACCGATGTGCTGGGAATGCTGGGCTCTACGGTGCCGCATGACGGCGCTTCTGTGGACATGGCGGTAGTATCGACGGGATATTATATTTCCACCACCGCAGGTACCCATAAACTTAATACCAACACCTTCGGCTGGTTGCCTACCTATAATATTTCCTATGAGTTCCAGTCAAAAATGCCGGAGAACATGGTGGCTCAACGATTGTTGACCACTTTTGGCGGCACGCTCTGCTACGCTGACGGCAACCTGTATGTATACAATCAGGCGTATCAGGTGAGGTATAACCTCCCGGTCAATTATCTTGCGCAAAGCAAAGAATATTTTAAGGTATCCCGGCATATCGGTTTTAATAACCGGAATATGATCCCGATTATCCTGTATGATGAAACCAATCACCGGTTTATACGGTATTCGCCGCCTAATTCAGAATGTACCCTGATGCCGGATGGAACAATATTTAACTATCAGGACCCTACGAAGGACATGCTGTATATGACGTGGAACACTTATAACAACGGAATGTTGTTTGCCCTGTTGCAAGACCGGGCTACTAAGAAAGTGTATCTGGCCCGTGTCAACGTTTCGGCTGACGTGCTGCGGCAAAACAGTTACGATGAGATGATCGCCACCGATATTGAGAAAGCCACGCAGATGGCCGTAGATCCGGTGAACGGGTACATTTTCTACAGCGTGGGCGGCAAACTATATGAGTACGATCCCTCCCTGAAAAGCGCCAAACTGATGTTGGACAAGCCGGGAGCGGAAATTACCATGCTGAATAACGCTTCAGACGGGCTCGTGGTAGGTTTTTATCAGCTTTCCGGACCGGCTGAAACGAGCGGCTCCTGGGAGAAATACACCGTGCCTCCGGTTAATGCCCCGTTGCAATTGAAAGAATCTTATCAGGGTTTTGGGAGAATTGTGAGCTGGATTACGAAGAGCTCCTGATTTTTGGAGATACCCGGAAATAAAAGCGCGAAGAAGCCAGAGGGCTCTTCGCGCTTTTATTTTTTGCAGCGGGCAGGCGTGGGAAAACGCCATGCCTGCTAGAAATCATTTCGCCACATCATGCTTTCCACCGGTCTGATGGTGCGGCCGTTGTATTTGGCATTGCCTTTTTTGTTGTACATGGTTTCTACTTCGCCTTCCACCACAAAGTAGATCAGCTGGCCGATCGGCATGCCGGCATAAACCCTTACCGGCTGCGCGCAGGATATTTCCAGCGTCCAGGTGTTGCAGAAGCCTACGTCACCTTTGCCGGCGGTAGCGTGGATGTCGATGCCCAGGCGGCCGGTGCTGGATTTTCCTTCCAGGAAAGGCACGTGGGCGTGTGTTTCGGTGTACTCCTGCGTAACGCCGAGGTAGAGTGTCCCGGGCTGCAGCACGTAGCCTTCCTCGGGAATTTCGAAATGTTCTATTTCATTGTGTTTGCGGGCATCGAGGATACGGTCTTTATACGTAGCCAGGTATTTGCCCAAATGCACATCATAGGAATTGGTACCCAGATATTTCCGGTCATAAGGCGATATAATGATGGTGCCTTTTTCAATTTCTTCCAATATCCGTTTGTCTGACAGGATCATGTTAGGTGTTTTAGTAGTAGCAAGAAAGGTTCCGGCATTTTAAGGGAAGCGTTAAAAAGCTTTAACCTTTGCTGTTATTTCTGCTTTTTTGCTTTAATTTGGCAAGATATGCCATTAATACGTACCATACAAATTGATCCGGAAACCAGGTTGGGCGTGTGGAGCATAGAAGAACAGGAAAGTTTCTTCCGGGAACGGGTAAATATCAGTCCCGATATCCATCATCCACACAAGCGGTTACAGCATTTTGCCGGGAGGTACCTGCTGGTGACCCTTTTTCCGGAATTCCCGCTGGAGAAGATAAAAGTCAGCGACTCCCGTAAACCCCTGTTACTGTGCGATAGCTTTCATTTTTCCATTTCCCACTGTGGTGACCATGTGGCCGCCATCGTGAGCACCAAAGCGGCGGTAGGAATAGATATCGAAGAGGTAAAAGACAAAATAGAACGGGTGTCCCATAAATTCCTGTCCCCCAGTGAGCGGGACTTTATCGATCCCCGGCACTCCCTGCCGCATAAAACCATCTGCTGGAGCGCCAAAGAGGCCATGTTTAAATGGTACGGACTGGGCAGCGTTGATTTTAAGGAAAATCTCGTATTACAACCCTTTGTATATCAGTCAACGGGTTTTATTACCGCTAATTTTGTGAAGCCGGATTCAAATACCCGGTTATATTTGCAATATATAATGGAAAACGGTTTGTGCCTGGCATGGACCCATCCGGTGTGAGGAAAGGCATTTTACTAAACTGTTGCGTTATTTTGACTTATGAAAATATTCTTGCTCGGCTTTATGGGAGCCGGAAAATCCTATTGGGGAAAGCAACTGGCAGATCATTGGAATGTGCCTTACTACGACCTGGACGAGGTGATTGTGGAAGCGGAAGAAATGGCCATCAGCGACATTTTCGCGACCAAAGGGGAGGATTATTTCCGGGAAAAGGAAAGTATGCTGCTCCGTGAACTGTCACGCCAGGAAAATTTCCTTATCTCCTGCGGCGGCGGTACGCCCTGCTTTCAGGACAATATGGACTTCATGAATGACAAAGGTACTACCATCTGGATCAACCCCCCGCTGGAGACCATGGTGGAAAGACTGACACGCAAAAAACACAAACGGCCCCTGATACAGGACCTCGATGACCAGGACCTGGCGGACTTCGTAGAGAAAAAACTGGCCGAACGCAGGCCCTTCTACGAACAATCCAGGCATATCATTTCATCCGATAACATTACATTGGATACCTTTACGAAAAATATCGAACATGCATAAAGGCTTTTTAGTTTGGGCTGCTGCTCTGGGCGCGCTCGCAGTGATTTTAGGTGCTTTCGGCGCACATAAACTGAAAGAACTGGTGCCCCCGGAAACAGTATCTACTTTTCAGACAGGCGTTACTTACCAGTTCTATCATGTGTTTGCGCTGCTGGCAACCGGCATCCTCTTTGCTAATGCTCCGGGCAGCCACCTGGAATGGGCCGGCAGATGTTTTATCATCGGCATCTTCCTGTTCTCCGGTTCCCTCTACGCGTTGACCATGCTGAAAGCTACGGGCAGCGTAGGATTGAGAGGAATAGGCATCATCACCCCCATCGGAGGCCTGGTGTTCATCGCCGGATGGATATCTCTGCTGCTGGGGCTTCTGAAAATTAAAGCGTAAAAAGCAAATCGTATATGCATAAAGGATATTGGTTGCTGTGGATGTGTATCGCCTGGTGCTCTGTTGCCATGGCTCAACAAACAAAAGATATCAGTGGTAAATGGTACGGTATAACCAAATCCTACTACGGCGATAAACAACGCCTCACAGTGGTACTCGAAAAAGAAGGAGAGGGCTACAAAGGGGAACTGCAAAACCCCGATCATGCGGATGAAGCCATCTCCCTCGATCATATTATCTACCGCGAAGATACACTGTTGCTCCGGATAGACACTATCCAGTTCGCCTATACGGGCGTATGGAACGCTTCGGAAAAACAGTTTGAAGGTATCTTCTCCTGGGGCGGGGTCAAAGGCACGTTTAATATCTCCCGGAAAGAGATCAAACAAAGCGACGTCTACAAACGGCCACAGGAGCCTAAACCACCGTATCCTTATTATACGGATGAAGTGAAGTTTGACAATACGCATGCCCACATATCGCTGACGGGGACTTTCACCCGGCCGGCAGAATGGGGCCGTTACCCGGTGGTGATCCTGCTGAGCGGCTCCGGTCCGCAGGACCGTAACGATGAAAACGCCGGCCATAAAACCTTCCTGGTACTGGCCGATTTTCTCGCCCGCAACGGTATCGCCAGCCTCCGCTTCGATGACCGCGGTGTAGGCGGGTCCGGCGGCGTATATGCCAATTCCAATATATACGACTTCGCCAGCGATGCCAAAGCAGCGCTCGAATACCTGAAAACACGAAAAGACGTAGATCCGTACACGATAGGCCTGCTGGGCCACAGCGAAGGCGCTATTGTAGCACAAATCGCTGCGGCAAACAATAAGTCAGCGGCTTTTGTAGTTTCTTTGGCAGGACTGGGCGTCACCGGCCGCGAAATGGTGGACCAGAAAGTGGTCCTCGACGGACGGATGTCCGGCGCTTCTGACCAGGAAATAAAAGACCGCCTGCAACGGCTCAAACCCTACTGGGACGCGCTGTCCAGCGACACCAGCTATACACTGGCGGCCACCAGGGCTAAAACCGTGCTGCGCGATATCTACCGTAACTCGCCGGACGAAATCAAAAAACAATTGTCTGAAGAAGAGTTCACCAACGATATGCATTTCGACCGGGAACTGTCATCAATTTTGTTATATAAACCGCTCGACTATCTGAAGCAGATCAAGTGCCCGTTCATGGCTGTAAACGGCACCCGCGACCTACAGGTAGACGCCACCACGAACCTGAATGCCATCGAACGCGCCTTGCGCGAGAATGGGAATATGCTTGTCACCATACGAAAGTTCGACGGATTAAACCACCTGTTCCAACGTTGTAAAACCTGCACTGTAGAGGAATACGGCGAGCTGGAACAGACCATTGATCCACTGGTGCCGGAGTTCATCGCACACTGGATACTCCAGTTGCCGCCAAGGCCCAGGTAATCCCAACTTGAAGTTAAATTATGTCCAAGAATAAACTGAAAAACGAAAAACCGGAGAGCAAAAAACCGAAAGCCCCCACACCCAACCCTGATGTGCTGAAGAAAGACAAGGAGGCTGAGGTAAAAGTAAAGGAACTTGTAAAGGATGAACGTACCCACAAAGTAATGGGTGTGTTCTTCCTGCTACTCTCTGTCTATTGCTTTATTGCTTTCACCTCCTACCTGTTTACCTGGGAAGATGACCAGGATAAAGTGTTCCGTTACACTACCCGTGAACTGCTGATCGGCGATGTAAAAGTGGACAATCTGCTCGGCCGCCTCGGTGCCTACGTGTCACACAATTTTTTCTATAACGGAGTGGGCATCGCCGCTTACCTGTTCTGTTACTTCTTTTTTATCATTGGCGTCAATTTTATTGTGGGCCGGCGCGTATTCCGCGTTTGGCGCAATGTGAAGTATATGATCTTTGGCCTGCTGTTTATCAGTATGGCCATGGCTTTTGTCACCAACGGGGCCGATTTCCCATGGGGCGGCGCACTGGGCAATGCCCTCGACAAATGGACCTCCGGGTTCATCGGTAAAACAGGCACTGCGCTGCTGCTCCTCGTGGCAGGCTTCTCCTGGCTGATCTGGAAATTCAATTTCGATTTCAAATGGCCGGAGAAAAAAGTAAAGCCGCCCAAACCCGTACCGGTAGCCCCGGTAGCGCCAGTCACTCCTGCGGTGGCCTCCACGGCTGTTCCTACGCCGGTGGCAGCCACCCCTGCGCCAGAAACAGCTAAGGGCAACGCCCTCAAAGGCGATGGCGGCGTAGTGGTCATCCCGCCACATGAGGAAGATCCGGAGGAAGAAATTCCCATGACCCTGATCGAAAAAGATGATGAGGTGACCGTCATCCCCGCTGCCCACGCGGCTTACGTGCCGCCGGTAGCCCCACCGGTACCGCCTCCGGTGGCTGCACCAGCACCGGAAGAGGAAGAAGAGGAAGAGCTGGAGGAGGAAGAAGATCCCGGTCCGCTGCTGTATGTGGAAGACGTGGAAGAAGAACTGCCGCCACCACCGCCACCTAAGAAAAAAAATCAGCCGGAAGAAGTGGCCTTTGAAATCAAGGAGACTTTTAAAGATGAAGAAGATGAGGTGGAAGAACTGGCAACTGTGCGCCCCGTGGTACCTGTAGATCCATATGATCCGTCACTGGACCTGCGCGACTATCGCTACCCGGGCCTCGACCTGCTGGAAAACCACAACGCAGATAAAGTAGTGGTACAGGATACGGGTGAACTGGAGAAAAACAAAAACCAGATCATCGATACGCTCAAAAACTATGATATCTCTATCCAGAAAATCAGCGCTACAGTAGGACCTACAGTAACGCTCTATGAGATCGTGCCCGCCGCCGGCGTCCGTATCTCCCGTATCAAAAACCTGGAAGATGATATCGCCCTGAGCCTGTCGGCCCTTGGTATCCGTATCATTGCGCCCATCCCGGGCAAAGGCACCATCGGTATCGAAGTGCCCAATGTCAAGAAAAGCATCGTATCACTCAAAGCGCTGCTGGCATCGGAGAAATTCCAGAACAGCACCATGGACCTGCCTATCGCTATCGGTAAGAAGATCGACAACGAAAACTTCATCGCCGATCTGGCTAAAATGCCTCACCTGCTGATGGCGGGTGCTACCGGTCAGGGTAAATCCGTGGGCATCAACACCCTGCTGGTGTCGCTGCTGTACAAAAAACATCCTTCCCAGCTGAAGTTTGTACTGGTAGACCCGAAGAAGGTGGAGCTGTCGCTGTATAAGCTGATTGAAAAACACTTCCTGGCCAAACTGCCGGGCGAAGAGGATGCTATCATTACCGATACAAAAAAGGTGATCCACACGCTCAATGCGCTTTGTATAGAAATGGACCTGCGGTACGACCTGCTGAAAGAAGCCGGTACCCGTAACATCCGGGAGTACAACGGCAAGTTCACCCAACGCCGCCTCAATCCGCAGAAAGGGCACCGCTACCTGCCGTTTATCGTGCTGGTGGTGGATGAGTTCGCCGATCTGATCATGACGGCAGGCAAAGAAGTGGAGATGCCGATTGCCCGCCTGGCCCAGCTGGCCCGTGCGGTGGGTATTCACCTGATCATTGCTACGCAACGCCCGTCTGTAAACATTATCACTGGTACTATTAAAGCGAACTTCCCGGCCCGTGTGGCATTTAAGGTGTCTTCCAAGATAGACTCCCGTACCATCCTCGATATCGGCGGTGCGGAACAGCTGATCGGACAGGGTGACATGCTGGTGTCGTTCAACGGGGAACTGGTACGTTTGCAGTGCGCCTTTGTGGATACGCCGGAAGTAGAAAGCGTGGCAGAATTCATCGGTAATCAGAAAGGTTACCCGGATGCTTTCCTGCTGCCTGAATATGTGGATGATAAAGACACCGATGGCAAGGAGCTGAGCCTTGCAGACAGGGACCCGCTGTTTGAAGAAGCCGCCCAGGTGATCGTACAAACCCAGCAGGGATCCACATCTTTGCTGCAACGACGGATGAAACTGGGCTATAACCGCGCAGGTCGCCTGATGGACCAACTGGAGTCTGCCGGTATTGTAGGCCCCAATATGGGTTCCAAAGCCCGCGATGTGTTGGTGAAAACAGATTCGGAATTACAGGAAATTCTTAATGATTTGTTATAATATATTAAGATGACAGGGCATGTGTTACACATTTTGACAAAATAAACCGAATTTTGCCCTTCGACTAAATGACCAAACTTTCATACCGGCATGGCATTTGACATGGCTGGGTTAGAAAACAAAAAAAATCTACAATGAAGAAATTTGTATTGACAGGATTGTTATTAAGTGGTATCGTTTTCAGTGGTATGGCCCAATCCAAGGGTGCCAGCGATCCAAAAGCGAAAACGATCCTGGACGGTGTCAGCAGCAAATTTAAATCCCTCAAAACCGTGGTGGCCAACTTCGTATTGAAAGTGGAAGGCGCCAACAACAGCGTAAATGACTCCAAAAAAGGGACTGTGTACCTGAAGGGGGCTAAATATAAAGTAACCCTGCCGGGACAGGAAATCATCAGTGATAACAAAACTTCCTGGACATACGCTAAAGATGTGAACGAGGTGACCATCAATAATGTGGACCAGAGCAGCGGCGCGATGACACCTGCCAAGCTGTTTACCAATTTCTACGATAAAGACTATCTGTACCGGTTGGACGGTGAATCCAACGAAAAAGGAAAGGTGCTGCAGAACATCGAAATGACGCCGACAGACAAGTCTAAAAATATCTTCAAGGTGATCGTTTCCGTTGACAAAAAGAACCAGAGCATTGCTAAAATGAAAGTGTTCGAGAAAAACGGCAACCACTATACTTACGAGATCACCAGCTTTACACCTAACGCCAATGTAACAGATGCCATCTTTACATTTGATGCTAAAAAATATCCTGGCGTAGAAGTAGTGGACCTCCGATAAAATTGTGAATCGCGAATCAGAAATAGTGAATTTGGGCGAAGTTATAAGTGAATGATGGGGAGGCCCCTCTACGCTTATATCTCCGCCCAAATTTCGTAATTCGCAATTCCCAATTATTGTTATACCTTTGGCAAGTTTCAATTAAAATTAAACAATATGGCATACGACGTAATCGTAATTGGTAGCGGCCCTGGTGGATATGTGGCTGCTATCCGTGCTTCGCAGCTGGGATTTAAAACCGCGGTAGTGGAAAGGGAAAGCCTGGGTGGTATCTGTTTAAACTGGGGCTGTATTCCAACCAAAGCGTTATTAAAAACAGCGCAGGTATATGAATATACACAGCATTCCAAAGACTACGGTATCACTATCGGAGATGCGAAGGTTGATTTTGATGCTGTTATCAAGCGCAGTCGTGGCGTTGCTGATAAAATGAGCAGGGGCGTACAGTTCCTGATGAAGAAAAATAAGATCGATGTGATCATGGGTACCGGCAAGCTGAAAAGCAAAGGCCAGGTGGAAGTGACTGATAAAGATGGTAAAGCGACCGTATACGACGCTAAACACGTCATTCTGGCTACTGGCGCCCGCGCCCGCGAACTGCCCAACCTGCAGATCGACGGTAAAAACGTGATCGGTTACCGCCAGGCAATGGTATTGCCGCAACAACCTAAATCCATGATCGTGGTTGGTTCCGGCGCTATCGGCGTGGAGTTCGCTTACTTCTATGCTACCCTGGGCACTAAAGTGACCATCGTTGAGTTCATGCCACGTATCGTACCAGTGGAAGATGAAGACATCTCCAAAGAACTGGAAAAAATATACAAAAAGAAAGGTATCGAAATCATGACCAACGCTTCTGTGGAAGCGGTTGAAGCAGCTGGTAACGGTGTGAAAGCGAAAGTGAAAACACAAACCGGCGAAATCACCCTCGAAGCAGACGTGGTATTGAGCGCTGTAGGTATCGCTGCCAACATCGAAAACCTGGGCCTCGAAGCACTGGGCATTAAAACCGATAAAGGCCGCGTAACGGTAGACAAATACTATCAGACCAATGTTCCGGGCGTTTACGCGATCGGTGACATGGTTCCTGGTCAGGCACTGGCGCACGTTGCCTCTAAAGAAGGTATCATTTGCGTGGAAGCTATCGCTTACAACGAGAAAAAATACGCACACAAACCTGAAACTATCGACTACATGAACATTCCGGGATGTACTTACTGCGCACCGGAAATCGCTTCTGTAGGCTACACCGAAAAAGCTGCGAAAGAAGCAGGCTACGAAGTGAAAGTGGGTAAATTCCCATTCTCTGCTTCCGGTAAAGCTTCTGCTGCCGGTGCTACTGAAGGTTTCGTAAAAGTAATCTTCGACGCTAAATACGGCGAATGGCTGGGTACTCACATGATCGGCGCTAACGTGACCGAAATCATCGCTGAGACAGTAGTGGCCCGCAAACTGGAAACTACTTACCAGGAAGTGCTGGATTCTATCCACCCGCACCCAACCATGAGCGAGTCTGTAAAAGACGCGATCGAAGTAGCTTACGGCGAAGCAATTCACCTGTAATCAACTTACTCCATCATACACAAATGGCCTGCCTCCACGGCAGGCCATTTGCATTTAATGCCTTTTGTTCTCCTACTGCTTCACGATCTGTTTGGAATATATACGTTGGCTGCCCAGGAAAATACTACAGTTGTATACGCCCGGCGCCAGCCGGTCAACGGCAAGGTATTCCTGTATGTCGGTAATGGTCCGCTGTAAAACAATCCTGCCACTCATATCTGTTAACACCAACTGCCTTGTCCGGTAGTTCTTATCAAGGATGATCAGCTGACTGAGTACCGGATTGGGGAATATCAACACATCATGTTGCAACAGTATGCTCACGGAAGAGATATCGGAATAGATAATTTGCCCATCCTGCCTTTCGAGTACCGCGCGGTATTGTACCAGCCCTTCATACGGATTGTTATCCATGAAACCATAGTTCGTAAAACTGCCCACCGATTGGGTGCCCAGCCTTGTCCAACCTGTCGGCGAACGTCTTTCCCAGTATATATTTTTAAGTAGATAGGTAGATCCGAGAGAAAGCGATAACAACACCTGATTGTCCGTTGTTCTGTCGGCCAGCAATGCTTTGACATAACAACCTACGCCCTGCAGCGCGTAATTGCTGGCATAGCTGCGCATGCCTTCCCAGCCTGCGGGAGCTATGGGACTGATGGCGTAATACATCGAAGCAGTACTTTGTTTGGGAATGAACAGAAACGTATCGGTCAACTGTTTGTAGGGTGTCATGACGCCCTGCGACAAGGTATAAGCCTGGTAACCGCTGGCTCCCGGCAGCCGGTCCCAGTATATCATGGCGGTGTCTGAACAATTGAAACCGGTGAACAAGGTGACCAGCGGCGTGATATAGCAGGGTGGACTGATAAACGAAGTATCCGTTAGCGTTAGTTTTAAAAATACTTTGTTGAAGAGGTCGGGGACGTTCCAGTAGGCCATCTGCTGCTGTACCGGAACCTGGGTGGCGATGGTCGTCCAGGTGGCGCCGCTGTCGATACTGTAGGAGAGGTCACCGTTACCACTATACGTAGTTTCCCATTGCAGGGGAGTGGACTGGGAGGCCGGCAGTACGGCGCCGTTCACGGGGTTCTGCCATGCAAAAGAAGGTTCCCGGATAAAATCATACACGATATAAAACGGCTGATTGGCTGTGCGGAGGTTTTTGCTTTGTACCGTGATGTGCAGATTGCCTGCTGCCGGTTGGTCTATGCTGATCTGTTCGGTGTTATTCAGGCTGTCAATACCGCGGTGGGCGGCCTGTTTCAGCGAATCTACCGCCGGAAAGGGGTTGAGTACCCAGGGGAGCCATGTTTTCCCATCGGGGGTAACGGCCTGCATGTCCAGGTCGTTGACCAGTGCCTTGGGCGCTTTGAGGGCGGCGGCGGGGTCGTTCCAGCAGAGCGTGACTTTCACCCGCCGCAAGCCTGCCGGTACCGGAATATCAAATGAGGCGGTATTGCCCGGAATAAGGGTACCCTGACGGTAACGGCCGGCGCTGAGGGTAGTCAGTGCGCCGGCAGCATGCAGGCTGCCAAAACCATATGTATAGGCTGGCCGGCCGCTGGCCGGTAAAGCGGCACTGTTGATCAGCAGTGCACGAACCAGCGCAGAAGAAGGAGCCACCCCCCGCAGCTGACGATGGGCGTCCTGTATCAGGGCTACTACGCCGCTGGTAAGGGCTGCGGCGCCTGAGGTGCCGTCCTGCCCATAGGCCACTATTTCGGGCTTAATGCGCCCATCATAGGCTGGTCCTCTGGATGCTAGCGTGGCCACCTCGAAATTGGCTTCTGTGCCGCCTACCACCATCACGTTTTTCGCCTGTTTAAAATTGCCGGTCAGGTTAGCGTAGGTGCCCACGCCCTGGTAACGCCCTCCGGAGGGGATGGTGGTACCACTGTTACCGGCGGAGAAAACATGCAGCAGCGTATCGGCTGCCCAGGTCTGTTGATCATAAGCCACTGCTTCGGCGTCGTATTCATATTCAATGGGAATGCCGTAGGAATGGTTTTGTACGGTGATACCATAATCCCGGTAGTAGGCATCGGCATCCGGGAAAAGCACGATGGAGCTGCTGGAAGTCAGTTTCGCGCCAGGCGCTACGCCCAGGCCATTGGCGCCACTGTTGCCCGCGCCGGCCAGCAGCGTGGCCATAATGGTGGCATGTGCGCTGTTGGTCTTCGATTGAAGGGTAGAACGCAGGTATCTCCCTGAAAGATCAATATCAGTAGTGTCAAACAAATCTTCTTTAACGGAAACGGTTATACTTTTTCCCCGTATCATCGGAAACTGTTGCTGGGCCACATTGATACGGTTTACATACGGATTGATGGTATTGATGATCACCTCGGGTGAAGCATGCCTTACCTGGTTGGCCCCCGTAACGCTGGACATGGCAATCAGGGAGGGCCAGTCGCGCTGCCGCAACTTTACCACCGCCGCATGATAACGGTCAATCATATAGACGGTTTGCGTGCGTGCCGCACTGAACTGCTCACCGCTGTATGATACCTGTACCTCGATGCTGTCAATCGGTTGCAATGATTCCAGCTGTGCCAGCAAAGCATCAGTGGCTTTGTAATTAGGGCTGGCGGTATAACTGTACTGTACTTTTTTTCGCAACGTACTGTCTGCTGGTAGTTGCTGTAAGATGTAATGGCGGCTGGTCAATGCTTTGATAACGCCGCACCGGGCCAGTGTTCTATCATCCGGGATGGTGATGAATTTAACAAACAAGGGCTCCTTCGTTGGGAATGCTGTCAATGTATCGGCAGCATATCTTTTGATCATCACAACTTCCCGTGTACGCTGCTGCGCCATGGCAGAAGGGTGAAGGGATAACAGCAAAATGAGTGCTGATAGTACTTTGACGGTTTTCTTTTTCATGCTAACGGGCGATAGATCCTGGTGTTGGACGATGTTACTTAAAACTACTGCAATAAATCGTTCAACGCAATTTTTTATGTGTACACGTAAAATATTTTTTTTAAGTTAAACGAAAGTTGTAATATTGAGAACACGATAACTTGTATTGAAAACGAGCAACGAAATCTGATTAAACCATACGAGAGAACCGATAACCAAAGGTTAACTGAAGAGCAAGTCTGAATCCCCGGAAACACCGGTACCACTAAGTCATAGCCAATCATTGAAAATGCATGCCGATGTCAGAAGAAAGACGTCACCGCTGTAATATGTCTGCTAAAGAAGAGCACTGAAAGCCCGCTTTTTTCGGATGTGTAACGCCATGCAATTTGTTGTTTGTCGGTAGCACTGCCCACTCCGCCAGTAGCATTGCCCCCTGCAGATAAGCACTGTTGTTTTTTGTCGTAAAATCATTTGTACACCGGCTGTATCAAATCAGCCGGAAGGGAAATATTTTTTCTTTTTTAAACCAAAATCCGAACTGATGAAAAAACAAATGCTCGCCGTAATTGCCTGTCTGGCCGCAGGTGTAATGATTTCTTCGTGTAACAAAAACGACAAACAACAGGAATCACAACCCAACCCTGTATCTGATGAAGTCCTGGCGCAAATCAAAGCCAATGGCTTCAGTACCGACAATGTACAAAAAACAGAAGATGGCTATCTCGTGGAAGGGGATATCCTGTTGACTTCCGAACAGCTGAAGGAAAAAGTTGGCACTCCTACTTTACGTATTGCCAACGATGAACAGTATCGTACCAATAACCTCGTTTCTGCGTTGCCCCGCGTTATTACAATTAAAGTTACTAATCTCGGCACCGCTTTTATCGCAGGTACTGATACGGCTATAGCCCGTTACAACAGACTGGGATTGCGTATTACCTTCCAGCGCATTACCACCGGAACGCCTACCATTACCATTAAAGGCTTCAATCAGGGCCCCAGCGGTGGTTATATCACCCTCGGTTCTTCCGGTTTCCCCACCAGCTCTGGTAATCCTTATGGCACCATTAAGATGAACACCAACCAGTATGCTTATGGTTCTAACCCCAACGTTCTTTATGTAGGATCTGTGATCCAGCATGAAATTGGTCACTGTATCGGTATGCGCCATACAGACTATATGAACCGTGCATACAGCTGTGGTGGTTCTGCTGTAAACGAAGGTGATGGCGGCGTTGGTGCTGTATATATCCCAGGTACCCCTACCGGTCCGGATGCAAACTCCTGGATGCTGTCCTGCTCCAATGGTGGCAACCGTACCTTTAATGCTAATGATATCATTGCTTTAAATTACCTCTACCACTAATGACAACCAGGCATTGAAACTGCATGCCGTTGTCTGAAACAGAGATGGCTGTGCTGTAATATGTCTGCTAAAGAAGAGCACTGAAAACCCGTTTTTTCCGGATGTGTAACACCATGAGATTTGTTGTTTGTCAGTAGCATTACCCACTTCCGACGGTAGTATTGCGCTGCAGATAAGTACTCCTTTTTTGTGGTGAAACCATTTATATACCGACTGCATTCAGGCAGTCGGAAGGGAACCCTTTTTTTCTTTTCTAAACCAAAACCCGAACTGATGAAAAAACAAATGTTTGCCGTAATTGCCTGTCTGGCCGCAGGTGTAATGATTTCTTCGTGTAACAAAAATGACAAACAACAGGCGTCACAACCCAACCCTGTTTCCAGTGATGTACTGGCGCAAATCAAAGCCAGTGGCTTCAGCACTGACAACGTACAAAAAACAGATGACGGTTATCTCGTGGAAGGAGATATCCTGTTGACTGAACAACAACTGCGGGAGAAAGTCGGTACTCCTACTTTGCGCATTGCCAATGATGAACAATATCGTACCAACAACCTGGTGTCTGCATTACCCCGTGTTATTACTGTAAAAGTAACCGGTTTGGGTGCTGCATTTGTCGCTGGTACTGATACGGCTATTGCCCGCTATAACAGGCTGGGTCTGCGTATCACCTTCCGGCGCATTACCAGCGGTACGCCCAATATCACCTTGCAGGGCTTCAACCAGGGCCCCAGCGGTGGTTACATTACCCTCGGCTCTTCCGGTTTCCCAAGTGGCGGTAATCCTTACCCTACCGTTAAAATGAACACCAACCAGTACGCCTATGGTTCCAACCCCAACGTTCTTTATGTAGGATCTGTGATCCAGCATGAAATTGGTCACTGTATCGGTATGCGTCACACGGACTATATGAACCGTGCATATAGCTGCGGTGGTTCTGCTATAAACGAAGGTGATGGTGGCGTTGGCGCAGTCCAAATCCCCGGCACTCCTTCCGGTCCGGATGCAAACTCCTGGATGCTGGCCTGCTCCAATGGTGGTAACCGTACATTTAATGCCAATGATATCATTGCTTTAAATTACCTCTACCACTAGTCATCTGATTATTTTAATATTTAGTTATTGGATGGCCGCAACGCTCAGTTGTATAGCCATCCAATAACTAAATATCCAGCGAGAGCTTTACTACATGCACACCGTTGTCATCCCGTATCTGTAACTGATGCCGGTGAGGATACAGTTGTTGCAGCCGCTCCCGCGCATGACGTATGTCCACTGCTCCCGGCCCTTCATCCATTGTTACCGGAAAGTGCCTGTTACTGCAATAAAAACGGATACATTTATCGGTAGCCTGCAAATGCACTACAATGTCGGAAGCTTCCTGATTGCTGACACCACGCTCGAAGGCATTTTCCAGGAACGGTAGTAACAACATGGGGGCTATACATTTAATGCCCGGGTTGCCGGACACTGAAAACCTCACCTTCGTTCGCGAGGTAAGCCTTAACTGCTGCAGGTCAATATAATCGTGGATACATTCTATTTCCCGTTGTAATAAAACATAATCATGGCCGGTATCAGTAGTGGCATACCGCATCATGTTGGATAATTTGAGAATACTGGCGGCGGTATACTCATGTTGAGACATAGCCAGCGAATAGATGTTGTTGAGCGTATTAAAAAGAAAGTGCGGTTGCAACTGTGATTTCAGGAAAGATAATTCCGCAGCCGCTTTGAGGGCCTTGCTATGCAGCGCCTGCTCTGATAACCGCCACCGGTGACAAGTGACTTCAATCGCCACACTTAATACCACCGACAGTACCACGGCCAGCACATGATTGTACCAGTATTGCCCCCGAACAAAAAGCAACGGAAGGCTCATACATATCGCCCAACCGGTGATATGCAGCATTATGACCATTAATTTTGACCGGAACATGCTCAACAGATATTCGGAATTGGCTCCAATATGCGCCAATTCCCCTGTTTGGCGCACCGCATCTCTGTCAATACCGCCTTTATGTCGATGAATCCGCAGAAACGCAGGTTTATCCTTCCGTGCCTCCCCGAATTGTAGTAAATTGCCGGTTCTATAAAAAGAATATCAGATATGTTGCAACGAATCGTGAAGCCGCTGATGATAGCAGTACTCCTGCTGTTTGCTCAGCTGACTTATGCCACGGAGGGGATGTGGTTACCTCAACTGCTGTCCGGCCTCAATGAGAAAGAGATGAAAGGGATGGGGATGAAAATCACTGCGTCGGATATTTATAATATCAACAAGGGAAGCCTGAAAGATGCCATCGTTAGCTTCGGCGGCTTCTGTACGGCGGAGGTCATCTCTTCCCAGGGACTGATCCTCACCAACCACCACTGCGGTTATGAGTCCATCCAAAAACACTCCTCTCTGCAAAACAACTTTCTGGAAAAAGGCTTCTGGGCTAAAACGGCAACAGAAGAACTGCCCAACCCAGGCCTCTTCGTTACTTTCATCGTCCGTATCGATGATGTGACCAAAGCCGCCCTGCAGGACGTTAAACCAGGAATGAGCGAGCGCGAGCGTCAGTCGGCCATCGATAAACGCCTGCACGAAATCCGCCAGAATGCCCGTAGGGAATCCTGGCAGGAAACCATGATCAAACCTTTTTATGAAGGCAACCAGTACTTCCTGTTTGTAACGGAAACGTTCAACGATGTACGCCTCGTTGGTACACCGCCCTCTGCTATCGGCAAATTTGGCTCTGACACGGATAACTGGGTATGGCCCCGTCATACCGGTGATTTCTCCATGTTCCGCATCTATGCCGGCAAAGACGGTCGTCCTGCGCCTTATTCACTGGATAACGTGCCCCTGTCACCCAAATATTTTCTGCCGGTATCACTGAAAGGCGTGAAACAAAACGACTTTACCATGGTACTCGGTTTCCCCGGCCGTACCAACGAATACCTGCCCTCTGAAGCGGTAAAACTCACCGTGGAAGCACTGGGCCCTGCCAAGGTAGGCATGCGCGACGCTGCCCTCGAAGTGCTCGACGGCTATATGCGCAAAGATGAACAGATCAAAATCCAGTACGCTGCCAAATATGCCAATACCGCCAACGCCTGGAAAAAATGGAAAGGCGAAATGCTGGGTGTCAAACAAACACACGGCATCGATAAAAAAGAACAGTATGAGGCTACTTACCGCGAACTGCTGAATACGGCCAACCCGGAACTGAAAGTACAGTACAGCGGAGTATTGGATTCACTGAATGAGATGTACCGCCGCATACGCCCTTACGCCCAAACCCGCGACTACTACAGCGAACTGGTGAGAAACGTGGAGCTGTTCACCGCAGGCGACCGCCTGATCAGCTTCCTCGGGGAAGTGCGCGACAAAGGAGAGGGACAGTATGAAACGCTGCGCCAGCAATTCCTGGAGTCGATGCAGCCGTTCTATAAAAACTACAATGCACAGGTAGACCACGATGTGAGCGTGAGACTGCTGGAGATATACGCGAAAGGTGTACCGAAACAATATGCCGGAGCTGAATATGCACAGATCTGCGCAGAGAGCAACAACGACAGCCGCACGCTTGCTGATAAGGTATATGCCGCCTCAGCACTTACGTCGCCGGAGAAACTCAAGGCATTTGTACAACAGCCTTATAACGCTGTAGTAGCCCAGATGTGGAAAGACCCGGGTACCCGTCTCATCATGGCTATGCGCAAAGGTTTTGTGGACAATGTCAGCAAACCGGTCAACGATCTGCAAAACAACATCAATAACCTCCAGCGCACTTACATGCAGGCACAGATGGATGTAATGGCAGGTAAAAAACGCTTTTATCCTGATGCCAACAGTACGCTGCGCGTTACTTACGGTAAAGTGGACGGATACAATCCCCGCGATGCCGTTCATTACGACTTCTATACCTACCTCGACGGGGTAATGGAAAAATATGTGCCCGGTGATTATGAATTTGATGTGCCGGCAAAACTGATTGAACTGTATAAGAACAAAGACTATGGCCGTTATGGTGTGAATGGTAAAATGCCGGTATGTTTTATTGCCAGCAACCATACTACCGGTGGCAATTCCGGAAGCCCTGCACTGGACGCCAATGGTCACCTGATTGGACTCAACTTCGACCGTACCTGGGAAGGCACCATGAGCGATATCAACTATGATCCGTCTATCTGCCGCAATATCATGGTGGATATCCGGTACGTGTTGTTTATCGTTGATAAATATGCAGGTTGTACCCGCCTGGTAGATGAAATGAAACTGGTGAAGTAATCACCTTTTACCCATAAAAAAATCCCGCATTGTGACTAACAATGCGGGATTTTTTTATCTGACAGGTCTATAACTTACATTCATATACGATGGAGCTGCATTGGTCCACAGTTTTCAGTCCTTTGCGATAAGAGCGGAAGCCATGGAAGAAACCTGCGAACAGGCGGCTTTTACCGGTTTTATATTTCTCGCTCAACAGGCTCACATAAAAACCATCGAATACCATCGGGTGTTTTTTGATCAGTTTGATCTGATGCTGCTGCAGCAACTGTTCCATGGAAGCAGGAGAGAAGTGGTAGAGGTGACGGGGCACATCATAGGCGGCCCAGTATTTTCCATAGTGGTCTGCGTCGGAAGAGGTATAATTAGGCACCGCTATCAGTAGGGCGCCTCCTGGCTTCAGCAGGTGGCGGATACGGTCCAGATAGGCATGCAGCTCATGCACATGCTCCAGCACATGCCACATGGTGATGGCATCATACTGTTGCGCAGGCAATTTAAAAAGCTGGTCTATGGGAAGCGGATCTATGTTGTACAGTGTTTTGGCATTGTGCCGGGCATTTTCATCCGGTTCCAGACCGGTAACGGTCCATCCGCCAACTTGCATGTAGTGCAGGAAAGCGCCGGTGCCACAGCCAATATCCAGCAGGTTGCCCTGCTTCATACCGGCGGCAGAACGTACCCAATTCTGTTTGGAACGCAGCGTGATTTTGCGTACGCTGTGGTATAAACGGTTGATCAGCCCCTGTTTGGTTTCAGAGTGCGAAATATACTCCTGTGATTGATAATATCGGCCGATATGCTGGCTGTCGGGCACATTTTGGGTAAAACGGCCACCACAACCTCCACAATGGAATATGGAAAATGTTTCTTTGGATACAGTGTAGTCTTTAGCGGTAAGTGCTTCGTGGATTTGAGATGACCCACAAAGCGGACAGCTATGATGATAAATCAAGTTCAAATTTTTTAGGCCCCAAAAATAAATATCTAATTCGTAATTTCTTTAAGCTTTATATTCTCCCCATACCTGACGGAGTGCATCGGCTATCTCTCCCAGGGTACAATAACTCTCTACAGCAGTTACTACCAGCGGCATCAGGTTTTCGGTGGTTTGCGCGGCTTCACGGATACGTTGCAGGCATTGAGCGGCAACTTCATTGTCACGACGGGCACGCAGCGCCTGCAGGCGGTCTGACTGCATCTGGCGGATACTGTCATCAATGCGGAATACTTCCGGTGGTTGATTGTCGGCTGCCACAAATTTGTTGACGCCCACAATAACTTTTTCATTGTTTTCCACCTGTTGTTGATATTGATAAGCGCTTCGCGCGATTTCATCCTGTACGAAACCCTGTTCAATAGCGCTGACAGCGCCGCCCATGGCGTCTATTTTATGGATAAGGTCCCAGGCTTTGTTTTCTACTTCGTTGGTCAGGGCTTCCACATAATAAGAGCCTGCCAGCGGATCTACCGTGTCTGCCACGCCGCTTTCATAACCAATGATCTGCTGTGTGCGCAGCGCGATACGGGCCGCTTCTTCCGTAGGGAGGGAGAGGGCTTCGTCGTAGCCATTGGTATGAAGTGACTGTGTGCCGCCCATCGTAGCAGCGAGTGTTTGCACAGCTACCCGCACAATGTTGTTGTGCGGCTGTTGGGCGGTGAGGGTACTGCCGCCTGTCTGTGTATGGAAACGCAGCATCTGTGCTTTGGGATCGGTAGCGCCCAGCTCTTTAGTGATGGCGGCCCACATCCTGCGCGCAGCGCGGAATTTGGCTACTTCTTCAAAGAGATGGTTATGTGCATTAAAAAAGAAGGAAAGTCTTTTGGCAAATACGTTGATGTCGAGCCCTTTTTCCAGCGCGGCCTTCAGATAGGCTTTACCGTTAGAAAGGGTAAACGCCAGCTCCTGTACGGCATTGGCGCCGGCCTCCCGGATATGGTAACCGGAAATGGAGATGGTGTTCCACTTGGGCACTTCCCGGCTGCAATAGTCGAATATATCGGTGATGAGGCGCATGGAAGGCTTAGGCGGATAAATGAATGTACCGCGTGCGGCATATTCCTTCAGGATATCATTCTGGATGGTGCCGGAAATCTTTTTCAGATCGGCGCCCTGTTTTTTAGCGAGGGCAATGTACAGCGCCAACAGGATGAACCCGGTGGCGTTGATGGTCATGGAGGTGGAGATTTGTTCCAGTGAAATACCTTTGAAAAGAATCTCCATATCATCGAGTGAGTCAATGGCTACGCCTACTTTACCCACTTCACCCTCAGACATGGCATGGTCTGAGTCGTACCCGATCTGGGTGGGAAGGTCAAATGCTACGCTGAGGCCCATTACGCCCTGGCTCAACAGGTAATGGTATCTTTTGTTGGATTCTTCCGCAGTGCTGAAACCGGCATACTGCCGCATGGTCCACAGTTTGTCGCGGTACATAGTGGCATGGATACCGCGTGTGAACGGGAAAACGCCAGGCTGTTCGTTCATCGGTACCGGCTGGGTGTACAGCGGGTCAATGGTAATACCGGAGTCGGTTTGAATGATCTTTTCCATGGTTGTTGTAACTAGCGTTGCAATGTTACATAATTATTATGGTACTTCGCCGCCGGGAAAAATATTGATATTTGCAGGAAAGTACGGCTTTGTTATGATCATCTGGTTGTTACTATGTATTACCCTCGCATTGGCACTCTATAGCCTCTATTTGTTGTTCCGGGCCGGTCACCGGCCACTGTCCCGCTCTTATACGACTTTGCTGCTGGGACTGTCACTGGGAGCGTTCCTTTACCTCTATGGCACCTGGGTGTACCTGTCGATTTATGCTAAATATGTTTTTGGCGTGCTGCTGGTGTTGTTCGTGATGTGGCTGCCTTTCGGGCGTAAGCGCAGTACGGCCGCGCTGCCTGCCTGGAAAAGAATTACCAACCTGGCGCTGACAGGGCTGTTCCTGCTGACTACACTGTTCTACTTTACCGGAACAACAGGCTCGCCGCGTACGGTGAACCTGGCTTTTCCGCTGAAATCAGGCCGTTATTTTGTATTGCAGGGTGGGAAAGGACTTCCGACCAACCTGTTTCATTTCAGCCTCCGCGGGGCCATCTATGCGATGGACATCGTGAAGCTGGACAACCGCGGCTGCCGCGCCGCCAGCGTTTTCTCCCGTAAACTGGACGACTACTGGATTTTTAATGATACGGTATATGCTCCCTGCGAGGGTATAGTACGCAGGGCATATGGTGATAACCCCGACAATATCCCGCCCAATATGGACAGAGGCCCGAAGAACACCAACCAGGTGCTGCTGGAAGGGGCCGATTGTTACTTTTTCGCCGGCCACCTGAAAATGAACAGCGTGGTAGTACACGAAGGGCAATACGTAAAAAAAGGGCAGGCGCTCGGATGTGTGGGCAACTCCGGCTTCAGCACGGAGCCACACCTGCATATCCAGGCACATGTCCGTCAGGCGGGCGTTCCCTGGTATAAGGCGCCGCCGCTTTACATGTTGTTTGATGGAAGAGGATACCTGCTGAATGAAGTGATCAGCAGGAAATAGTTATCGCATCAGCCTTTTAGCCTCTGCGTTGATGATCTGCGCCGTCAGTTCAGCAGGAGATTCACCTGCCTGCATAAATACTTCCAGCAACTGACGGTTCAGTTCCAGTGCCGGCGCATCCTGTGGCAGTTGCATCGCTATCTGGTTGATAACAGAGATCGTCTGTTCCTTCAGTGTTTTCACTGCTTCCCAGGCCATAGAGCTTACGTAAATCTGTTGGGTGATGTTGTGCTCGTACTCTGCTTTGATGCTCTGCACCATGGAAATCTGCATGTCCACCGCAGTAAGGCCGGGCTGATAAATGCGGCCAATCAGGCTTTGAGGAGTAATGCGGTCTACATACAGTGCCATTCTTTCATAGGCTTGTAACTGCAAAGGCAGTACAGCAGGGTTTACCGCCTGCGGCTGTGCTTCCGGGGCAGGAGCCACGGTTTTCTTCTTAAACATATCACGGACGGTCATATACAAAATGGCAATTACGCCAATCGCCAGCGCCACATACAAGAGCTGTTGGGAATTCATCTTATCGGAACGTTTTGAACAGCAAATATATATAAAATAATTGCGAATTGTCAATGACGTACGTCATTATATAAATTACGAATGGAGGACTTGTTTAAAAGACGCCCTCCATTCGTAATTCGTAATTGTTATTTCAGTTTGCCCAGCCATTCCTTCAGCCTCGCCACACCTTTCTCCAGGTTGGTCATGCTGGTGGCATAAGACAGGCGGATGCAGTCCGGCTGCTGGAAAGCAACGCCGGTAACTACAGACACATGCGCTTTATGCAGCAGGTACATGCAGAGGTCGTCCGCATTCTTAATATGGGAATCTTCAAATGACTTGTTGAAAAACGCACTGATGTCCGGGAACATGTAGAAGGCACCTTCCGGATCATTCACTTTCAGTCCGGGAATAGTTTGCAGCGCTTCATGGATATAAGCACGGCGTTTTTTGAACTCAGCCACCATCGCCTCGGCGGTAGTCAACTCGCCGGTGAGGGCTGTAATAGCTGCCCGTTGCGTAATAGAGCAGGTGGCAGAAGTGAATTGGCTCTGGATTTTATCGCAGGCTTTGGCAATCTCGAGGGGAGCAGCCAGATAGCCCAGGCGCCAGCCGGTCATCGCAAAACCTTTGCTGAGGCCGTTGATGACGATGGTGCGTTCTTTCATGCCGGGAAACTGCGCAATGCTCTCATGTTTCCCTACATAGTTGATATATTCATAGATCTCATCAGAAATGATGAAGATCTGCGGATGTTTGGCAAATACTGCTGCAAGCCCTTCCAGTTCTTCTTTTGAATAAACAGAACCAGTGGGATTGCAGGGGGAGGAGAACATAAACAGCCTGGTTCTAGGCGTAATGGCCGCTTCCAGCTGTTCGGGCGTAATCTTATAGTTGTTCTCAATGGTGCTGGGAACAAATACCACGGTGCCTTGGCAAAGCGCTACCTGTTCAGAATAGGTAACCCAGTAAGGAGTAGGGATGATCACCTCATCACCAGGATTGACGATGCTCAGCACGACGTTGGCAAGGCTTTGTTTAGCCCCGGTAGTCACCACAATTTGTTCTGGCGTATAGTCAAGACCGTTATCGCGTTTCAATTTGTGTACGACTGCCTGTCTTACTTCAGCATATCCGGCTACCGGTGTATAGTGGGTAAAGCCGTCATCTATCGCCTTTTTGGCAGCTTCCCGGATGTGTTCCGGCGTATCAAAATCAGGTTCTCCAATACTCAGGTCTACGATGTCTATTCCCTGTGCTCTCAGCTCTCGGCCAAGTTTGGCCATTTTAATGGTTTGCGGCTCGGAAATCCGTGACAGCCTTTCTGCTAGTTGATTCATATCTAAACATTGGATTGACCGGAACAAACCTACATAAAAATTCAGGGATTTCGTGATTTAGGGATTTTTTGATTGAGCGAATAAAAAAACCGAAGCGATAACAATCTGCTTCGGTCTTCTCTTATATCGGTTTACGAAATCAAAAAATCCGTAAATCAAAAAATTCTAAAATTTTAGTAGTTGGAAGTATGTGACAGGTAGTACAACTGCAGTTTGTTGTCACCAGTGCTGTCTTTAGCGCCTGCCAGGTAAATAGTGTAAGCATATCCCGCCTGGAACGATACCTGTGTGGAACCGGCAGTCACGCGGGAAGTGCCTTTTACCAGCGGAGTGGTTTGACCAGGCAGTGTTACATAATATTCAACGCTGTTGTTAAACGGATCTGCGGCATTCCATGCGCCGTTGATCTGGAAAGGCTGGTTGTCCAGTACTTTTTTGGCATTGATGTACAGATCTACCGGGCCTGCGTTGGGGCTGAGGTTCAGGAAACGGAAATTCACTTTCGCGTTGGACAGCGAAGAGAAATCTTCCGGGATCCGCTGAGCCACGAATTTTTTATTGCCATCGTTGTAGGTAATGACGGTATAGTACTTGAGGGAATCAAACTGTTGGGTAACAGAATCCAGACCGGTGCCATTCAGGTTCCGGAAAGAGAACGTGTGTATCCCCGGCAGGTCCAGGAAAGGAGCGGAGGCGGCAGTCTTGTAGGCCGCACTGGTGTTCATTTTAACGCCGTTGTTAAAGATGTCCAGGCTGGACGGGAGCCAGGCGCCGTTGATGATCGCCCCGGTATAGTTCATCCTTTGTGGCGTGGGGTCGCTTTGTTTCAGACAGGATGAAAATCCGATTACTCCTCCCAGCAGGGCGGCTACCGCCCAAACACGATTTTTTTTGATCAGCATTAGCTCACAGTTTTTTAGTATGGTGTTTATAAAATTTGTGTTCCTTGATGTACCCTGAAACAGTCCAGGTTTGGTTGATACATTTTTTTCCGTTGTAGTTCCTCTTCATATATCAGTTCTCCCAGTGCTTTTAGAAATGGTTTCCCGATTGTTTCAAAAGCTTCCTGGTCTTCACCAAGCGGACCATGTGTATTTACCAGCAGGCTGGCAGAGAGCAGAAACTCTACATGATTGGCATAGTCCACGATATAAGCCGTATCCGTCAAAAATCCATAAGCCCATCCCGGTTTGTTAAAAATCCTGATATGCTCTGGTATCTGGGTTGCTTTCTGGCCGCCAAAAAGCAGGAACTTCACATATGCTGGATGGTATTGTCCTGTATCATACACCGGACTTGTTGATTCTTCCGGGTATTGAGACATACAACGATACAAAAAATTGTAGTCATTTTCCGTTAAACGGAACCGAAATGGATTTGTTACAGTTCTCGGGAAAAATACCTGCCGCATCATCTGGTGGAGTTCGTTGAGCGGTAACCTGTTCCGGTGCGAGAAGTCCATCGGGCCGTTTTCGAAGCGCCCCCGGTGGTCGATATGATGTTTGCCGGCAAAGTCCTGTCGGAGAGGGAACACGAGGTTGCTGCGCTGGTCTGGCTGGTCATACACCAGCTGCCGGCCGGCCCGGAAATATACCCCGTTGGTATGCATATTGGCGGCCATATGCAGCGGCAGCCCCACCCGGTGCCGGATTTGGGTGCCGGTGTACCCCAGTTCCCACAGGCGCCGGTTGAGCGGCTCCTGCCCAAGGAACTCATACAGCCGGTTGTAGGCGTCGTTATCGCTGACCAGAAAAATTTTTTTGATATAATGCGAGATGGATGGTAGCTTGCCGGCCGCTGAATAATCATGCTGGACGCCCGGATTAATACCGGGCAATGGCCGGGTGAACATGGCCGTTTGCCGGTCAAGCCCCGGAATCTGCAGGTCATTCAGCTTCTCCAGCGCCAGGATGGCGGTGGGGAGCTTTACAGTGGATGCCGGATAACAGTACCAGCCCCGCCCTATGCCAAAGCGAAAATCAGTAAATTGAGGCCTTTGCTGAGCATCCCGGTCAATCCGGGTGTAAATAAGCTGCAGCCGGTGAGCGGCGGCATCCCTGAATACCTTGGCCACAGCGGCTTTTCGACTTTTTAGCAACGCCTCAGGGAAATTATCTGTTGCCGGATAATGGTGGGTTTGCATATATTTGTCGGTATTAACTGATTGTAAAGCAAAGAAATATTCCTAAAAACAGGAAAAAACCAGAATCGCGGATTTAGAAAAATGTATGTCACAAAGCCCGTAAAGTCAATCGCATATTGATTTTGCGCCTCTTTTAACAAGGGCTTTAATATATCAATTTAAATTCTATCTTTGCAACTCTTAAAATTTTTTTATTATAAACCCGAAACAAACAACATGCAACTAAAAGGACTGGTAAGATTTTTTGCCATCGCACTGATCCTTATCTCTTTGTATCAACTGTCCTTCACGTTTTTGGTGCGGAACTATGAGAAGAAGATAGAGCGGCAGGCCGAGACCGATGTAGCCAAACAATTCCCTACACCTGAACAGAAATATCCAGGTAGCAAAGAACTGCAGGCCTTCTATTCTGACACGCTGAAAGGATTCACCAAACAAAGAAGACAAGAGATCGTGGACAGCACCAGCAATAAACAGATTGCAGGGTTTCCATGGTACGTTACCTACACCAAGGCTAAAGAGAAAGAACTGAATCTGGGCCTCGACCTGGTAGGTGGTATGAACGTAGTACTGGAAGTGAGCGTGGAAGATGTGATCCGCGCCCTCGCCGGTCAATCCAAGGACCCCGCATTCAACAAAGCGCTGGAACTGGCTGAACAACGCAAAAATACCAACCAGACTGATTTTGTTACTTTGTTCGGGCAAACATACGCTGAAGTTGCTCCTCAGGGCCGTCTGGCTACCATCTTTGCTAACGCGTACCAGAAGGACATCAACTTCAACTCTTCTAACCAGCAGGTGCTGGACATGATCCGCAAAGAATCTCATGCCGCTATCAAAAACACCTATATCGTACTGCAAAAACGTATCGATAAATTCGGTGTGGCCCAACCAAACATCAGCCTCGATGAAAATAAAGGCCTGATCTCTGTGGAACTGGCCGGTGTGGACAACGCTGAACGTGTACGCAAATACCTGCAGGCTACCGCCAACCTGGAATTCCGTGAGGTTTACAAAAACAGCCCTGAATTCTTCCAGAACGTGCTGAACCCGATGAACGAAGCCATCAGGAATGCACAAAGCGGTGCTAAAGCAGCTACTCCTGCTACTACCGATTCATCTAAAGCCACCGCCGCTGCTGATGCCAAAGCTAACCCTGCTGATACCAGCAAGGAAGGTAAACTGAGCGACTACCTGGCTAAAAAAGATACCGGAAAAGGCGTAAAAGACTCTGCTAAAGCATCTCAGGAACAACTCTTCGCTGAACAACGCAAACAAAATCCGCTGTTCGCGATCATGATCCCGATGCTCGATCCGCAGTCTGGTACCCTGGTCCCCAGCTCTTCTATCGGCCGTATCCTGCCTAAGGATACCGCTACTTTCCGCCACTACCTGCAGATGCCGGCTGTTCAGGCTATCCTGCCTAAAGACGCAGTATTTGCTTTCGGTCCGGAAAATAAGGAAGACAAACATGGCCCGCTGGCCATCTACGCGCTGAAAGTAAATCCTGCTAACCCTGCACCCCGTGTAGGCGGCGAAAGGATCGTTGACGCCCGTCAGGACGTTGGCCCGGACAACCAGCCGGAAATCAGCATGACGATGGACAACGTAGGTGCGCACGAGTGGAAAAAACTGACCGGCGAACTGGCCCCTGCCAACCCGAAAGATCCTTCCACCCTGAACTTCGTTGCGATCGTTCTCGATAATATCGTTTACTCTGCTCCTTCCATCCAGGGCGAAATCGCCGGTGGTCGTTCTTCTATCAGCGGTAGCTTTACCATGGAAGAAGCCAATGACCTGGCCAATATCCTGAAGTCCGGTAAAATGCCTGCACCTGCACGCATCGTACAGGAACAGATCGTAGGACCTACCCTCGGCGCTGAATCCATTGCCGCCGGTGCTAAATCCTTCATGATCTCCTTCGTGATCATCTTCGTGCTGATGCTGGTATATTATAACAGCGCCGGCTGGGTTGCCAACATCGCACTGGTACTCAACCTGCTGTTTACCTTCGGTATCCTGGCCTCCCTCGGAGCTACCCTTACCATGGCGGGCATCGCCGGTCTGGTACTGACCATCGGTATGGCTGTGGACACCAACGTAATTATCTTTGAAAGGATCAAGGACGAGCTGACGCATGGCAAGAGCTATCCGGACGCGATCTCTCTCGGTTACAAACGCTCTTATGCACCTGTACTCGATGGTCACGTTACGTCCCTGCTCACGGCGTGCATCCTGTTCTACTTCGGTCTGGGCCCGGTTCTCGGCTTTGCTACCACCCAGATCATCGGTTTGCTCCTGTCCCTGTTCTGCGGTATCCTCGTATCCCGTATGATCACTGATTGGTGGACTAACAAGAAAAGACACTTTGAGTATTTCACACCGATCTCTAAGAAAATCTTCAAACATGCTGCCTTCGACTTCGTTGGCAAACGTAAATACGCTTACATCATATCTGCTGTCGTGGCAGTAGGTGGTATCACCTCCTTCTTCCATGGTTTCGACCACGGTATTGATTTCTCCGGTGGCCGTAGCTTCACTGTTCGCTTTGAAAAATCAATGAACAGGCAGGAAGTGGCCGATGTGCTGAAGAAAGAATTTGATGGTGAAGTATTCGTAAAAACTATTGGTAACACCAATCAGCTGAGCATTACTACTGCTTATAAAATTGAGCAGCAGAGCCTGGCGGTTGATCAGGAAGTGATCACCAAACTGTATCATGGCCTGAAACCATACTACGAAGCGAGCGTTACACAGGACGTGTTCAATTCCCGTTATGTGGTTGGTTCTCAGACGGTATCGCCTACTATCTCCGACGACTTGCGCGCCGGTGCAGTAAAAGCGACCATACTGTCCCTCCTTGTGATTTTTGTGTACATCCTGATCCGTTTCAGCAAATGGCAGTACTCTATCGGTACTATCTTCTCCCTGCTGCACGACGTATTGCTCACACTGGCTGTATTCTCCTGGTGTAAAGACATCGTTCCTTTCACCCTGGAAATCGACCAGCACTTCATCGCGGCGATCCTCACTGTAATCGGCTTCTCCATGAACGATACCGTGATCGTGTTCGACCGTATCCGTGAGTACTTCAAAACCGGCGTACATGGTAGAGACAGAGATACCGTGATCAACAAAGCGATCAACGATACCCTGAGCCGTACCATTATGACGTCCCTCACGGTATTCCTGACCATCCTGGTACTGTTCATCTTCGGTGGTGAAGTAACCCGCGGTTTCGCCTTCGCTATGCTGATCGGCGTTCTCACTGGTACCTACTCTTCCATCTTCGTGGCTGCACCGGTACTGGTTGACTTTGACAAGAAAAACCAGCTGTCCAACGAAAGCGACGCAGTGGCTGTTGTTGAAAAGAAAGCAACACCTGCTACCAAATAAGTAAGCGATAGCTGAAAAATATGTTTGACAAAAAAGCCTGCTATGTTACATAGCAGGCTTTTTTATTAATAGGCTTTCGTGATTAGCATAAGCTGTATAGACATGTCTGGAGAATATAGTGCAGGTTTGATGCTGCATAAACACGCCGGAGCACTTTTTATAAGAATACTACTGCATAAGCACGCCTGAAGAACATCGTAGCCCAGGGCTTCAGCCCTGGGGACGAAATGCAACGAATTATTCCGGTTTGCGGAACACAAAACCCCGGACATCGTCCTGGTCCTGGTAATCCACTTCCAGGCCTACGAGGTACATGCCGTGTGCTTTCTTAATGATCACCTGGATACCGGCAATATCAAACAGGTCATCATCTTCCCCGAGGGCATCAAATCCCAGCATATAAGCCATGCCGGAGCATCCCCCGCCTTTTACGCCAATGCGCAGATAAGGCGCTTCCACGTTGCCCTGCAGCAATTGTTTTACTACGGCAGTGGCGTTTTCAGTGAGTTGCAGGGGGGCGGTAAATGTGGTAGCCATGGGCTTTTATTTTTTCCCAAAGGTAGGGAAAAGCCGCAGGAGTAGGGGAGATGGTATACGTGAGGTAACCTCAGGTGGCGGCGGCCAGCTGCAGCAGCTGTTCATGGAGGGCCAATACCTGCGGGATGACCATTTGCTGTTCATCGTTCTGGATAACGTAGTCGGACAAACGCATTTTGATCTTTTCGTCGATTTGTTTGTGGATACGGGCCAGCACTTCTTCCCGGGTGGCGTTGTCGCGTTTCATGACCCGCAGGATACGCAGTGGCTGGGGAGCGTATACCCCGATGATTTTGTCGAGATAATGGAAGGATTCGGATTCAAACAACAGCGCGGCCTCTTTCAGCACATAGGGCGCTTTTTGTTGACTGGCCCAGAGATTAGAGTCGCGGATAGTGGCAGGATGCACCAGGGAGTTGAGCAACGCCAGTTTGTCTTTGTCGTTGAACACAATGCTGCCAAGGTATTTGCGGTTGAGTGTACCATTGGCATCATAGGTTTCGGGGCCAAAATGCTGGCGTACGGCAGCGGCCAGCTCCTGGTCGCGGACCAGGATATCCTTGGCGCGTTCGTCCGCATAATACACCGGGACGCCCAGTAGTTCAAATATTCTGCTGACAGTGCTTTTGCCGGAACCGATACCACCGGTGATGCCTACCTTTAACATAAAATCCAGATGAATGAGTCAATATTGAAAGCTAAGTATAAAAAAAATCCCGGACGTAATGGCCGGGATTTTTTATACAGTCTTGTTTGATGCTTATTTGGTTTCGGCCGGTTTCTGCTGTTGAGCGGAGGTGTACTCCATGCTGATCGCAGAACGTTCGATGGTGAAGCTGGTACCAGGACTAACTTCTATTACCAGGGTGTTGTTGTCGTTTATTTTTTTCACTTTACCGTGGATGCCAGCAATGGTCACGATTTTATCACCTTCTCTCAGGTTGTCAATGAATTGTTTCTGTTGTTTGGCTTTCTTGGTCTGCGGACGGATCATAAAGAGCCACATGATCAGGATCATACCGCCAAAAAACAGGATAGAGATCATTGGGCTACCGCCTTGTGCACCACCTTGTGCCGGTCCCATCAGTAAAATGTTCATGATGTTCATCGATAAATTGATTTAAATAGTTGCCTAATACAGCGCTTTATTTTGTAATGATATTACACTGGATCTTAGGGCCTACCTGATAACCACCTTCCCGGTTGGTTTTGATGGATATCTCTTTTTCGGTATAGCCGGATTTCCCATGACTGTCGAATATAACCTTCATAAAGCCGGTTTCTCCCGGTTTGATGGGCTGTTTGGGCCATTCAGGCACTGTGCAGCCACAGCTGGAGATGGCATCCTCGATTACCAGTGGGCTGGTGCCGGTGTTGGTAAATTTAAAGGAATATTCCACTTTTTCTCCCTGAGTGATATCCCCAAAGTTATGCACCTTTTCTTCAAAAGAAAGATCTGATGCTTTACCGGCTTCAGCAGTATTGCCGGAAGCGGCAGCTTGACCAGCGGTTTTATCTTTTGCCGGTTGGTTATTACAGGCAGCCATTAAGAGGGTGCCACAGGTAAGGAAACAGAGCAGTGTTTTCATAATGGTGTTGTTTTGCCTTAAAAATACTGCTTTCCACTTACTTTTTCGGACGGTCCTGTTTTTGTACGAGCGACTCTTTTTCAAGGTCTTTCAGGATGTTATCCAGGATACCATTGATGAACTGGCCGCTTTGTGGTGTGCTGTACGCCTTGGCCAGATCGATGTATTCGTTGATGGTCACTTTGGTCGGAATGGTAGGGAAATAGAGGAACTCACAAACGCCCATTTCCATCAGCAGCATGTCTACCGCCGCGATACGCTCCGGGTCCCAGTTCTGCAACTTGGGTTTGATCAGCTCAAGGCAATATTCCTTTTTGTCGATCACCGTCAGTAACAGTTCCCGTGCATAATCCAGTTTTTCCTTGCTGATCAGTTGCAGGAAGTTGAACAGGTGCGGTTTGTTGAAATAGTTGCCCAACAGAATGCCCATCATTTCCTCGTCATCGCTCCAGTGCAGGAAAGTATCTTCCATATGCTGGACAAACAGTTCGTTTTTGGCCAGTATTTCCTTATAGATATATTCCAGCATCTCCTTTTCACCGGCTTTGGTGCGGCTTTCGTCCGCAATGTAGGCCTTGTAGGTGTCGGTAGCTGCCAGTATATTATAAAGCTTTCTGGTCAGGTCAGTATCTGTCAGCTGGCGCATTTTCCACTGTTCCAGATTTACCTGAAAGCCTTTGTCGTTTGTTATCTGATAAATGAATTCATTACCTGCGATTTTAGTGTTCACCTGCAGGTCCTCGGCAGAGGGTAAGTGTTTGGAAGCACGGGTCTGAGCATCAGTTTCCGCGTATTGTGCCACCTGTACCACTGAGTAAAGTAAGTAGGTAAAGATCTGGCAGGTCTGGTCCAGCTTCTCATTCAGAAGCCTTGTGGCCGTGCCCGGCTTAATATTGCTTTGCTCCATCGTTTCCAGGGCGTAAAGTGTCTGCATTACTTTAACCCGGATATTTCTTCTACTGATCATCGTATAAAAAAGAACTGGTATAAGGGCGCAAAACTAGACAAAAATTTGGATATTTGATCAATTGATCATTTGGATATTGGGTGATGAGGAACCCATGATAAACATGAGATTAATGTCACGAAACAGATGATAAAATAATAAAATGTCTAAATATCCAAATGACGGCCTGTCATTTTTTCCTGCTGGCTGTCATAATTTGTCAGTAATGAAAGCCTGTATTACATTTGCAATCTGCAATTTTGACCATAAAAATGCCTTGGCATAATTCTCGTGGCAATGAGCAATCACAATTCAAACTACTTTCTTTAAATAAAAACTACTATGGCTAAGAAATTAAGTATTAAACCATTAGCTGACAGGATCATCGTAAAACCTGCAGCCGCTGAAGAGAAAACCGCAGGTGGTATCATCATCCCTGATACTGCAAAAGAAAAACCCGTTAAAGGAACCGTGGTAGCCGCCGGTCCTGGTAAAAAAGACGAGCCGGTGACTGTAAAAGTAGGTGACACTGTATTGTATGGCAAATACTCTGGTCAGGAACTGCCGATCGATGGCGAAGATTACCTGATCATGAGAGAATCCGATATCCTGGCCATCGTTTAATAACGGCCGGTTTGTGTTATTGTAAAAACTAATCTTTTAAATATCCTAGAGCATTATGGCAAAACAATTATTCTTCAATATAGAAGCTCGCAACAGAATGAAAAAGGGTGTAGATACCCTGGCTGATGCGGTAAAAGTAACACTCGGTCCTAAAGGCCGTAACGTGGTAATCGAAAAGAAATTCGGTGCTCCCGGTGTAACGAAAGACGGTGTTACCGTTGCGAAAGAAATTGAACTGGAAGACGCTATCGAAAACATGGGCGCACAGATGGTGAAGGAAGTTGCTTCCAAAACCGCTGACCTGGCTGGTGACGGTACTACCACTGCTACCGTTCTGGCACAGTCTATCATCGGCGAAGGCCTGAAAAACGTGGCTGCCGGTGCTAACCCAATGGACCTGAAACGTGGTATCGACAAAGCTGTTAAAGCTATCGTTGAAAACCTGAGAAAACAGTCCGAAAAAGTTGGTAACGACAACAAAAAAATCGAACAGGTTGCTTCTATCTCCGCTAACAACGACTCCGAAATCGGTAAACTGATCGCGGAAGCTATGAAGAAAGTAACCAAAGACGGTGTGATCACTGTGGAAGAAGCGAAAGGTACCGACACTACTGTTGAAGTAGTAGAAGGTATGCAGTTCGACCGCGGTTACCTGTCTCCTTACTTCATCACCAACAGCGAAAAAATGCAGGCTGAACTGCAGAACCCTTACATCCTGATCTACGACAAAAAGATCAGCACCATGAAGGATATCCTGCACATCCTGGAAAAAGTTGCTCAACAGGGCGCTCCGCTGGTGATCATCTCTGAAGACCTGGAAGGTGAAGCACTGGCTACCCTCGTGGTAAATAAACTGCGTGGTACCCTGAAAGTAGCGGCTGTAAAAGCTCCTGGCTTCGGCGACAGAAGAAAAGACATGCTGCAGGACATCGCTACCCTCACCGGTGGTATCGTTATCAGCGAAGAACAAGGTTACAAACTGGAAAATGCTGACCTCACTTACCTGGGTAAAGCTGAATCCGTAACCATCGATAAAGACAATACTACCGTTGTAGGTGGTAAAGGCCAGAAAAAAGACATCCAGGCCCGCATCGGTCAGATCAAAGCGCAGATCGAAGTAACTACTTCCGACTACGACCGCGAAAAACTGCAGGAACGCCTCGCTAAACTGAGCGGTGGTGTGGCTGTACTGTACGTAGGTGCTGCTACCGAAGTGGAAATGAAAGAGAAAAAAGACCGCGTAGACGACGCCCTGCACGCTACCCGCGCTGCTGTGGAAGAAGGTATCGTTCCCGGCGGTGGTGTGGCTTATATCCGCGCTATCGAAGCTCTCGAAAAACTGAAAGGTGAAAACAACGACGAACAAACCGGTATCGCTATCATCAAACGCGCTATCGAAGAACCTCTCCGTCAAATCACTGCTAACGCTGGTATCGAAGGTTCCATCGTTGTTCAGAAAGTGAAAGAAGGTAAAGGTGACTTTGGTTTCAACGCCCGCACTGAAGTATATGAAAAAATGCTGGCTGCCGGTGTTATCGACCCAACTAAAGTTAGCCGTATCGCACTCGAAAACGCTGCTTCCATCGCTGGTATGCTGCTGACTACTGAATGCGTAATCGCTGACAAACCCGAACCTAAATCCGCTGCTCCTGCTATGCCAGGTGGTGGACATGGTATGGGCATGGACTACTAATCAGTCTTATTACCATAAAAAGAAACTCCTGCAGACCTTTCTGCAGGAGTTTTTTTATCTTGTAACTTTACCGCTGGTATTGCGTTACACAGATACCCCTGGTAACTAAATTAATGAACACTGAATGAAGTTATTGCTGAAAATAGCCCTGGCCTGCCTGCCGGTATTAACAATGCTCTCCTGCTCCAAAAAAGCAGATGAGATGCCGCCCCTGGCCCTGGCGGAAACAGATACCCGCATACAACAATATCTCTTTGCCCATAATGAAATTGCCATACGTGACCCCTCCGGGCTTTACTATCGCATCTATAATCCCGGTGACAGCATTCATTATCTGAAACCAACCTCCATTGCTTTTGTCAACTATACCAACAAACTGATTGATGGTACTGTTATAGACGCCTCATTCGATGTGACCAACTTTAATAACAGGATACTTAAAAATCATATCCCCGGCTGGCAGATAGGGCTGGGTAAAATTTCCAAAGGTGGCAGGATACGCATGTATATCCCGCCATACCTCGGTTTCGGCGCCCCTGGCGTACCGGATATCGTTCCACCCAATGCCATCCTCATCTCCGATGTGGAACTGGTAGATATCAGATAACTTTTGTGTAACTATAAAATCCAAATATCAACGGAATGAAGAAAGTTTTTTTACTGGGAGGGTTAGGCCTGGCATTACTGGCGGCCTGCTCCAAAAAGGACAATACGCCAGCTTACGATGCGGTAGCACAGTATGATGCTGACAGCGTTATTATTGTCAATTATCTGAAAACCAACAATATCACTGCTTCCCACGATCCTCGCAGTATCTTCTGGCAGATCATCGACAGCGGTGACGTGGCCAACAAACCTACTGTCGCCAGCAACGTGACCGTGAAATATGCCGGTACTTTCCTGGACGGAAAATCTTTCGACAGCAACGAAAACATCAGCTTCGACCTGAACGGCGTGATCGATGGCTGGAAAATCGGTATTCCCAAAATAGGTAAAGGAGGACGCATCAAACTGTTCCTGCCTTCTATCTACGCATACGGCCCCGGCGGAAGACCAGGCATCGCACCAAACACCGTCCTGCTGTTTGATGTAACACTGAAAGACCTCGTTAAAAAATAAATCTCCCGGGCTGACCCCAACAGGTCAGCCCTTTTTATGTCACATTCCTGCTACTTCCAAACATAAATCGTTAAATAACAAAATCCGTAAATAGCTGAATATGTAAAATGGCCTATTTTTACAGGTAAATCAATAATGTAGTGGCACACGAATGTATTTCCGTATTTGACATTTTTAAGATTGGCATTGGTCCGTCCAGCTCCCATACTTTAGGCCCCTGGAGGGCCGCCCAGCGTTTCCTGCATGAACTGGATGCCGCCGGGAAACTATCTTCCGTAACCGGTTTACAGGTACTGCTCTACGGCTCCCTCGCTAAAACCGGCCATGGCCACGGCACTGATATCGCCGTCCTGTTGGGCCTTTGCGGTGATGACCCCGTTACTTTCGACGTTAATAAAATCAATAGTAAAATAGATGACCTGCGCCGCAGCCGTAAAATGATGCTGGCCGGTAAGTATGAAATTGATTTTGATCCGGTGGAAGACATCGAATTCCTCTTTGAGGAATCCCTGCCATTCCATCCCAACGCCCTCGTTTTCCTCGTCACCTTTGCCGATGGCGATAAACGCGCAGCTACCTATTACTCTATTGGTGGCGGTTTTGTGGTGCAGGAAGGCGAAATAAACGGCGGTACTACCTCGGTAGACCTGCCTTTCCCTATCGATACGGCCCGGCAACTGCTGCAGTTTTGCATTAAAACCGGTTTCAGCATCTCCGAACTGGTGATGGAAAATGAACTGGCCTGGAGACCGGAAGCCGAAACCCGCACTGGCGTACTCAATATCTGGCGCGTAATGCAGGAATGCACCTACCGCGGCTGTCACACTACGGGTGAACTGCCCGGAGGCCTCAAAGTGGCCCGCCGTGCCGCTGCACTCAATAAAAAACTCCTGAAAGGACGCTCTTATACCGATTATAATTCGTGGATAGAAGCCATCCGTGCCGGCGGCGCACATTTCACCTATACGCTCGACTGGGTGAGCTGTTTTGCCCTCGCCGTAAATGAAGAAAATGCGTCTTTCGGCCGCGTAGTGACGGCGCCCACCAATGGCGCCGCTGGTGTAATTCCTGCTGTACTGCAATATTACATCGCCTTCTGCGATGGCCTGCACGATGATAAAATCATGCAGTTCCTGCTCACAGCTTCCGAAATAGGCAGCATCTTCAAAAAACGCTCTACCATCTCTGCTGCCATGGGCGGATGCCAGGCGGAAATAGGCGTTTCTTCTGCTATGGCCGCTGCTGCGCTGACAGAATGCCTCGGAGGGTCCCAACGCCAGGTGCTGATGGCCGCTGAAATAGCCATGGAACACCACCTCGGCCTTACCTGCGATCCTATTGGCGGACTGGTGCAGATCCCCTGCATTGAAAGAAATACCATGGGCGCTATCAAAGCTATCACGGCTTCCCAGCTGGCGCTTCAGAGCAACCCTGAACTGGCCAAGGTTTCCCTCGATGCGGTGGTGAAAACCATGTGGGACACCGCCCTGGACATGAACTCCAAATACAAGGAAACATCTGATGGCGGCCTCGCTGTCAACATCCCGATCAGTCTCAGCGAATGCTAATATAAAATACGGAAACAGCGGTACAGGGCACACGATTTTAAATATGTTTATATTAAGAAAGAAACATATTTTCGTTTTGCGCTCAGTACCGCAATTCGTAATCCGTATTTTTTTATGCGTCACTACTTCTGGCTCCTGTTTTTGTCAACTTCCGCTGCCGCCCAACAATTCGGGGGCAACCCTCCTTCCCTGAAATGGCAACAGATCAATACCGACACGGTCCGCGTGATCTTCCCCAAGGGGATGGGCCAGCAAGGAGAACGTGTAGCCAATATCGTTACCTGGCTGAATAAAAATACCCGCAACTCCATCGGCCCGCTCGAAAGGAAAGTGGATATCGTACTGCAGAACCAAACGATGCAGTCTAACGGATACGTGCAACTCGGCCCCTTCCGCTCTGAATTCTATCTCGCTCCGTCTCCCTCATCGCAGGACCTGGGCTCCCTTAATTGGACAGAACAACTGGCGCTTCATGAATATCGCCACGTGCTGCAAAATATGAACTTCCGGCAGGGGGTGTCTAAAGTGTTTTCCTGGCTTGGCGGACAACTGGGACAGGCGGCGGCGACCAATATCGCAGTGCCCAACTGGTTTTGGGAAGGTGATGCGGTCATCAATGAAACGGCTTTCAGTCAGCAGGGGAGAGGCCGGCTACCCGCTTTCTTCGATGGTTTCCGCGCCCTGTCGCTCGAAGACAAGCGCTACAGCTATATGAAAATCCGCAATGGCTCCTACCGCGATTTCATTCCGGACCACTACCCGCTGGGTTACCTGTTATCGACTTACGGCCGTAATCACTATGGCAACGATTTCTGGAAAGGCGTTACCAGCGATGCGGTACGCTACCGTGGCGTTTTTTATCCCTTCTCCCAAAGCCTGAAAAAACGTACCGGTAAAAACATTACTGCTTTGTATAACGCCATGCTGGCGGAATACCAGCCACAGTGGAACAACTACGCGGCCCGTCCGGATACCACGCCAGCGGTGCCGGTTACCGCTTCCGGCCGTACAGTGACCAACTATAAATATGTCTATGCTGCCGGCCCGGGTGAATGGATCGTCCTGAAAGATGCCTACAACAAAGTACCGGGCATCTACCGCATTGGCAGCAACGGTGCAGAACAGTTGCTGGTAAGGCCTGGCATTGTATATAATGATTTCTTTAGCTACCGTAACCAGCGTATCACATGGGCCGCCGCCCGCTTTGATGCCCGCTGGGGCTGGAAAAACTTTTCCGTTATCCGCGTGCACGACAACACCAGCGGCAGTACGAAAACAGTGTCTCCCCGCGGTAAGTTCTTCTCCCCGGATATCAGCTCCGACGGACAAAAAGTAGTGGCCGCGTCCATCACGCCGGATATGCACTACAGCCTCCAGCTGATCAACACAACTACCAGTACGGTGGAAAAAGTGCTCCCTAACCCGGATAACTGGTACTATACCTTCCCTCGTTTTACAGCTGATGATAAAGCGGTGATCAGCGCTGTCCGTAATGAACGGGGCGAAATGGCGCTTATACAACAGTCCCTGCAAACGGGCGAAGTCACGCCGCTTACGCCTTTCAGCTTCGTGGTGCTGGGCATCCCCGCTGTACAGGGCGACACCGTTTACTTTACGACCTCTACCCGCGATGTGAATAACGTATACGCGCTCACGTTATCTGACCGGAAAACATATGAAATCACGGACCGGGGCAATAGCGCGCTGCACATGGCCGCTTCGCCACAGCAGGACAGCCTTGTATTCAGTGAGTTCACCACTGCCGGTTATCGCCTGTACCGCGCGCCGCTGAAAACAGCCTGGAAGGAAACACCTGTGGCGCAGTGGCAGCACAGCAAATGGCTGGAGCCGTCTGATAAAGAAGGGTCCAATATACTGGACATCGTGCCACACGACTCTCTGCCGGTCAGGAAATACGCGCGCTTTACGCGTCCGTTCAACTTCCACAGCTGGGTACCTTCCTTTAATGAGCCCAACTACAGCATCTCGCTGTTGGGTGAAAATGTGCTGAATACCACCAATACCGCTATAGGATATACCTATAACCGGAATGAAGGATACTCCGATATCGGCGCCAGCTTCACTTTTGGTGGATGGTTCCCGTACCTCAATACTGGTGTTGATTATATATTTAACCGCAATACAATAGCGCCTAACATCGGCCGCATTTACTGGAATGAGCTGACCTGGCATGCAGGGCTGTCAGTGCCGCTGAACCTGTCCTCAGGCCTGTATAGCCGCAGCCTGGTAATAGGCGGTGACTACAATATTCTGCACCGTTATCCGCAGGGGCATTTCAAGTTCAGGAATGATAACCTGCAATACCTGAGCAGCCGGCTGATATTCAGTAATATGAGGATCAAAGCCAAACAGAACATCTACAGCCATTTTGGCCAGTATATCGCGTTGTACTATAATCACTCGATGGGCAATCCGTTCGCCGAGCAGCTCTATGGCCGCATAGACCAATATCTGCCCGGATTCTCCAGAAATCACAGCATCGTATTACAGGCCGCCTACCGGCAACGTGATCAGGATTTCAACTATACCTTCACCGATAATTTCGTGTATGCCAGGGGGTATAATACACCCTTCTACGACCGGATATATAAGCTGGGGGCTAACTATCACCTGCCGTTGGCATACCCTGACTGGGGCTTTGCGCAGGTCCTTTATTTCAGCCGTATCCGGGGTAACCTGTTTTATGAT
Source organism: Chitinophaga fulva (assembly GCF_012927205.1). Taxonomy (GTDB): domain Bacteria; phylum Bacteroidota; class Bacteroidia; order Chitinophagales; family Chitinophagaceae; genus Chitinophaga; species Chitinophaga fulva. The sequence goes on along the minus strand of NZ_JABBGC010000003.1, from coordinate 987,661 downwards.
TATAGCATAGCGCGGGATTTTATCAACAAACGGGACAACCGCTATACATCAGCCGGTGCAGAGCTTTTCCTGGATACCCGTATCGGCAACACGCTGCCATTTACCTGTGGGGTGCGGTTCAGCCACCTGTTTGATAAAGATCCGGTGGACAATGCACAGAACAGGGTAGACTTTATCCTGCCATTGCAGCAGCTGTTCAATTATTGATTTTAGGATTTTTTGATTTACGGATTTTTTATTTCGGGAATCATCGAAACGAACAGAAATAAATAAAAAGATCGAAGCAATGTTAATCGCTTCGATCTTTTTATTTATTCGCTCTTATGATTCCCGAAATCAAAAAATCCGTAAATCAAAAAATCCCTCAATTACTTTACGTCTATCCGTAAGGATGGCGCCCGGTAAAGCTTGTCAGGCGCATATTCAATCAGAATATCATCAAAGTACAACACATCTCCCTGTTGCAAATTCTCTTTCAGGCGTGAGCTCCAGAGGGCAGGAAGGCGGGAGGTCTTAAAGTTATCTCCGGTGTAGTCTTTATAAATGGCCGCCTGGCCGGTAGTATCATTCAGGTAGGGTTGATGTTGTTCGTAGGTAAAAGCGAAGGAGATCACTTGGTAGAGGTGGTTCTTCTCATCGCGCACCACCAGTGCGGAGTCCAGCAGTTTTACCACCTGGCTTTTGGGCAGGGTGTCGCTGAGGAAGAGGCCCCAGCTGCTGCGCAGCTTTGTTGGCCGCTTGTTGGTTACCGGCGAGGCTTTGGTGGCAGGAACAGGCTTTTTGCCGGATTGGGCAAAAGTGCTCATGTTGATCATCAACAGCAGGAAAATGAATGCGGACAGGTGTTTCAGCATGATAGTGACGGGATAAAAAAATCGCCCGGTATACTAACGACCGGGCGATTGCAAAAATTATAATGACTTCAAACTTTCCGTTATTACCTGGATTTTTGCTTCGGTGTCCGCTTTTTTGCGTTTTTCCGCTTCTACAATTTCCGGTTTTGCATTTTGTACGAAACGTTCGTTGGACAATTTGCCATCAACTATCTTCAGGAGACCCTGTTGATATTCCAGGTCCTTAAGCAGGGATTCTTTCTGTGCCGTGGTATCCAGTACAGTTTCGGTACCGAGGTAGAACCTATCTTTCTGTACCACGAGGGTGATACAGCCGGGAACCGCTTCCTGTACGTAATGTACCGCTTTCGCGTTTACCTGTTTGGCGATAGTGTCTTCAATTTGTTTGAAGGCATTCTCGTGTTTGGTTTCGATGTGCAGTACAATCGGATCTTTTGGTTTGATCTGGTTTTTAACGCGGGCATCTCGGATGCCGGTGATCACTTCCTGTGCCAGTACACCTTCCAGCAGGGCGGCATGTACCGGAGCAGCAGGGGTGGTGAATTGTTTCATCATCAGCACATCAGCTTCGTCGCGTACTTTCAGCAATTGGTATATCTCTTCGGTGATGAACGGCATATACGGGTGCAGCAGCTGCATCAGTTGCTCGAAGAAAGACACTGTTTGGGCGTATACCGCAGCGGAGATCGGTTGTTCGAAACCTGGCTTAACCCATTCAAGGTACCAGCCGCAGAAATCGTCCCATATAAGGCTGTAAAGGGCTTTCAGGCCTTCGCTGAGGCGGAAGTCGCCATGCAGGGAGGCTACCTGGGCCTGTACTTCGTTCAGGCGGCTTTGGAACCATCTGATGGGGAAGAGGCTGGAAGCGTCCACGTTGTCAGTTTCCTGACGGGACTCCCACATTTTCACCAGTTTCAGCGCGTTCCAGATTTTATTGTTGAAGTTACGGCCCTGATCACAGCTGGAAGTATCGAACAGCAGGTCGTTACCGGCCGGAGAGCTGATCATTACGCCAAAACGTACGGCGTCAGCGCCATAGTTGTGAATGAGCTCCAGCAGGTCGGGTGAGTTGCCCAGCTGTTTACTCATCTTGCGGCCTTCCTTGTCTCTTACCATGCCGGTAAAGTACACGTCGCTGAAAGGCTTTTGTCCGTTGAATTCCAGGCCGGCCATGATCATACGGGCCACCCAGAAGAAAATGATATCCTGACCGGTTACCAGTACGGAGCCGGGGTAGTAGTATTGATAGTCTGCGTTATCGGGACTGGAAATACCGTTGAACACTTCCATGGGCCAGAGCCAGGAAGAGAACCAGGTATCCAGGCAGTCTTCGTCCTGTTTCAGGTCTGCTGCCGTGAGCGTGATGCCTTTCTGTGCGAACTGCGCTACTGCTTCTTCAGCGGTGGCAGCTACTTCGAAAGTACCGTCGGCAGTGTACCAGGCAGGGATCTGCTGTCCCCACCACAGTTGGCGGGAGATACACCAGTCCTTTACATTTTCCATCCAGTATTTGTAGGTCGCGAGGAAGCGGTCACCGGGATGTATCCTTACATCACCGTCCACTACTGCGTCCAGCGCCGGTTTGGCGATATTGGCCATTTTTACGAACCACTGGGTGGAGATGCGTGGTTCTACTACCGTGGTAGGGTTACGTTGACTGTAGCCGAGACGGGTAGTATACGCTTCTTCTTTCACGAGCTGGCCGGCCTCTGCGAGGGCAGCTACTGTTTTCTTACGGGCCACGAAACGGTCTTCACCCACAAATACGATGGCAGCAGCGCTCAGGGTGCCGTCATCGTTGAGGGTGTCGATGATCTCGAGGTTATGTTTCAGACCAAGGTTGTAGTCATTGATATCGTGTGCAGGCGTCACTTTCAGGGCGCCGGTACCGAAGGCTTTGTCCACGTAGGTATCGAAGATAATGGGCACAGGGCGGTTTACCAGCGGAACGATGGCAAAATGACCTTTCAGGTGCGCGTATCTTTCATCATCCGGATTTACGCAGATGGCGGTATCGCCCATGATGGTCTCCGGGCGTTGCGTGGCGATGGTAATGAATTCGCCGGTAGGCTTGCCTTCCGCGTCGGTGATGGCATATTTTACATGATACAGGAAGCCCTGGATGTCTTTGTATTCCACTTCCTCATCGCTCAAAGCTGTTTTGGCTTTGGGGTCCCAGTTGATCATACGGGCGCCGCGATAGATCAGGCCTTTATTGTACAGTTCCACGAACACTTTGATCACCGCTTTGTAATAGTGGTCGTCCATGGTAAAGGTTACCCGGTCCCAGTCGCAGGAGCAGCCGAGCTTTTTGATCTGTTGGTAGATGATGCCACCGTATTTGTCCTTCCATTCAAAGGCGTGTTTGAGGAATTCCTCGCGGGTCAACTGGGATTTTTCGATCCCTTTTTCCCGTTTCAGCATGTCTACCACTTTTGCTTCTGTGGCGATGGAAGCGTGGTCGGAACCAGGTACCCAGCAGGCATTGAAACCGCTCATACGGGCGCGGCGCACCAGTATGTCCTGGACAGTTTCATTGAGTGTATGGCCAAGATGCAAGACCCCGGTGACGTTAGGCGGGGGGATCACTACAGTAAAGGGCTGGCGGCTATCCGGCGTAGAATGGAAATAGCCTTTGTCCATCCAGTGTTGGTACCATTTGTCTTCAACCGTTGCAGGCAGGTAATTTTTCGAAAGTTCCATGCTATTCATAATATAAGTCTGCAAAAATAACGGAGATTGACCAGAGAAGGAAATAATGAGGCAGAATATTAGCCCGGAACGTTGGCCGCAGGGAAGATGGTGGATGGCCCATGTACCCGCATTTTTCCGTCATTGGCTGCGTACTGGCTGCACCCGGCGACTTTGGCGCAAAAAAAAAGTGCATCATCGGATGCACCTTTTGACTGAGATAAGTGTCTTTATATATAGACGGTACCGTTACATGGTTTCGGCGATCACCTGACAGGTTTTCGCGACCATGTCAGGTGTGATGTCCAGGTGGACTACCATTCTGACCTGTGTAGGGGAGATGGCTATGGTGAGGATACCTTCTTTGCGGAAGTGGTCTGTCAGTTTTTTAGGCGTCCATTCGCCGCCTGTCACTTCGAAGATGAGGATATTGGTTTCCACCGGCAGCATATGGCCAACGAAAGTTTTTTCCAACAGGGCAGCCGCTATTTGTTTGGCATGTTGGTGGTCTTCTTCGAGGCGTTGGATATTGTTTTCCATGGCGTAGATGCCGGTAGCGGCCATATAGCCGGCCTGCCGCAGGCCACCGCCCAGTCTTTTGCGTACGCGGCGGGCTTCGCGGATGAAGGCGGTGCTGCCGAGGAGCACGGAGCCCATGGGACAGCCCATTCCTTTGTTGAGGCATACGGAGATACTGTCGAATGTCTGTCCATAAGTCCTGGGATCTTGTCCGGTGGCTACAATGGCATTGAAGAGGCGGGCGCCGTCGATATGGAGGGCAAGGTTATGCCGGTTGCATACCTGTCGGATGCGAAGCACCTCTTCCCAGTCATAGCAGCATCCGCCGCCGCGGTTGGAAGTATTTTCGAGGCATACCAGGCTGGTGCGGGCTTTGTGTACATCGTCGGGATTATTGATGGCTGCTTCCACCTCGGCAGCGGTGATCATGCCGCGATCGCCGGTGATGGCCTGTACCTGGGCGCCTGAAGTAGCAGCGATGCCGCCTCCCTCATAAATATACACATGGGCGAGGTTACTGCAAACCACTTCATCCCCGGGCAACGTATGTACCTTGATGGCGATCTGATTGCTCATTGTGCCGGAAGGGCAGTAAAGGGCTGCCTCTTTGCCAAAGTAGTCTGCCATCATGGCTTCCAGTTTGTTGACGCTGGGGTCTTCACCAAAAACATCGTCCCCTGTTTCAGCCTGCAACATGGCCTGTAACATGCCGGGGCTGGGGCGTGTAAAAGTATCGCTGCGAAAGTCTATCATATGATTGAATAATTTGCAAGGACTTTGACAATAAATTAGTTAAGATGCTAATTTAATAATGATTATTTATCAATTGTTAAAATTTGCATAAAGCGTGTGGCAACAAGGACTAAAGCACTATAAAATATCGTTATAAAACTGTACTTTGTTATAGCGAAGGAGAAAAAAAGAAGGATTTGGTAGAGTGGTGGGTTAGCACGATCTTTGCAGGCTAATTAAAACAAACGAATAAGGTGCGGGAAATTTTGTAAGTTAATTAAATTAAAAATTCAAACAAAATATTTCTTTCGCTGTTATTCTTATTTATAAACCAATACAATTTTTCATATGAGGCAACTTAAAATTGCCACCCAGATCACCAATCGTGATTCGCAGGCGGTAGAAAAGTACCTGCAGGAAATCTCGAAGATCCCTTTGTTAACACCTGAGGAGGAGACCGTTTTGGCGCAGCGCATTAAAATGGGCGATCAGAAGGCTCTTGAAAGATTGACTACAGGAAACTTGCGTTTCGTGGTTTCCGTTGCCAAGCAATATCAGCACCAGGGGCTTAGCCTCAGTGACCTTATCAATGAAGGTAATTTAGGCCTGATCAAAGCTGCGCAACGTTTCGATGAAACGAAAGGTTTCAAATTCATCTCTTATGCAGTTTGGTGGATCCGCCAGTCCATCCTGCAGGCGTTGGCTGAACAAGGTCGTCTTGTTCGTCTGCCGCAAAACAAAATTGGCACCTATAATAAAGCGAACAAAGCTTACATGGCATTTGAGCAGGAAAACGAGCGTGAACCGTCTACCGAGGAACTCGCAGAAATCCTGGAAATGTCTGAATCGGAAATCAACAACATTTTCCAAAGCAACACCCGCCATATGTCACTGGACGCACCAGTACATGAAGCTGAAGACGTAGCTATGGGAGACCTGCTGGAAGGTGGAGACATTACCGACGATGACGTGATGAGAGATTCCCTCCGTGAGGAAATACGCCGGGTATTAAAATCCCTGAGCCCCCGCGAAGCGGAAATTGTGAATGCCTATTTCGGTCTGGATGGTGAAAACGGCGCAACAATCGAACAAATCGGACAGAAGTACGATCTGACCAAGGAAAGAATCAGGCAAATCAAGGAACGCGCTATTAAAAGGCTCCAGAAAGCACGCTATAGCGGTGCCCTGAAATCCTACCTGGGATAATATTTACGGTTTCCCAAGAAACCGCTGTATAAACCCTCTTAATCTATAAGAACACCGGCCTTGTAAATACATGGCCGGTGTTTTTATATTGTGAACACCGCTTATTTTTGCAGATATGCGCAACCTCCTGATGATCATCGTGGCTGCAGTTATATTGTTCTCCGCCTGCGAGAAGGATATCAGTGTCAACTTACAACAACAGGAGCCTTCGCTTGTGGTGGAAGGTAAATTTGAAACCAACCGGTACCCGCAGGTAGTGCTCACGCACAGCCTTGGCTACTTCTCTCAGATAGATCCCGCTGCATTACTTGCTTCCTTTGTGCATAAAGCTATGGTGACCGTCTCCGATAGTGTCCGCACCATGACACTCCTGGAAACAATCGTGGAAATACCAGGCCTGGGCCCCGTTTTCGCCTACGTGCCTGATACCACCAGACCATCCACCGCTTTCAAAGGAAAAGCAGGCGGCCGGTATACGTTAAAGATTACTGCTGACAATAAGTCATATGAGGCAGTGACAACTATACCTTTACACAACTTCCACCTGGATACCATCTGGTGGCGACGGGCAAGGCAGGGCGACGATACATTAAAAGCCCGCCTGTGGGCCAGGATCACGGATGCTGCTACCCTCGGCAATTATGCCCGGTACTTCACCCGGACCAACAGCGATGCCTTTCTGCCAGGGTTGAACTCTACCCTGGATGACCAGGTGGTGAACGGCACAACATTTGAAATTCCTGTGGACGCCGGCGTTGATAAAAGCAAACGCACGGACCCGGAAACTTACGGGTATTTTAACAGAGGAGATACGGTGACGCTCAAATTCTGTAACATCGATAAAGCTACCTACAGCTTCTGGAGGGCCCTCGATTTTGCCTACAGCAGCACCGGCAACCCGTTCGCATCTCCCACTAAAATAATAGGGAATGTGCCCGGCGCCATCGGTTACTGGGGCGGTTATGCAGTCACCTACAAAACAGTTATTATCAGGAAATAATTATATAGAGCAATCAAAGTATGGAAAACAAGCAACAAGAACATGTGCATCTATTGATCATCGGTTCCGGCCCCGCCGGTTATACCGCTGCAATTTATGCCTCAAGAGCCAACCTTAAACCAGTATTGTACCAGGGTATCCAACCCGGTGGCCAGCTGACTATTACGACTGAAGTTGAAAACTATCCCGGCTATCCCGAAGGCATCCAGGGCCCGGAAATGATGGTGGACTTCGAAAAACAAGCTACCCGCATGGGCGCTGATATCCGCTACGGTATGGCCACATCGGTGGACTTCAGCAAACAGCCATATAAAGTAACCATCGACGAAGAAAAGGAAATCACCGCCGACGCTATCATCATCGCAACAGGAGCCTCCGCCAAGTGGCTGGGACTTCCGTCTGAACAACGGCTCAACGGCTCCGGCGTTTCTGCCTGCGCAGTATGCGACGGTTTCTTCTTCCGTGGTAAAGAGGTAGCCATCGTAGGCGCGGGTGATACCGCCGCTGAAGAAGCCCTCTACCTCTCCAAAATGTGCTCCACCGTACATATGCTTGTACGTAAGCACGAAATGCGCGCCTCCAAAGTAATGCAGGACCGCGTACTCAAAACTTCCAATATCATCGTATACTGGAACACGGAAACGGATGAAGTACTGGGCCAAAACAAAGTGGAAGCTGTGAGAGTGGTTAACAACCAAACCGGTGAGAAAAAAGACGTTCCGGTAAGCGCTTTCTTCGTAGCTATCGGTCACCAGCCTAACTCCGCAATCTTTAAGGACTACCTGCAACTGGACGAACAGGATTATATCGTGACCGTTCCAGGCAGCAGCCGTACCAGCGTGGAAGGCGTATTCGCCTGCGGCGACGTACAGGACAAAATCTACCGTCAGGCTGTAACTGCAGCTGGTAGCGGTTGTATGGCGGCCCTCGATGCTGAAAGATACCTGTCCGCTAAAGAACACCAATAATCAATTGCGAATTGGGAATGACGAATTAAGCGGTAATTCGCCGGCCTCCATTCGTAATTAAAATCAATAACAACCACTACGAATTGCTGATGACGAATTGTACCTCAATTCGTCATCAGCAATTTGTAATTCGTAATTGCCCGAAGATGCTTACAATCGCGCTCGAACAAGCTGCTTTCCGCGCCTATCACGGCCTGTATCCGGAAGAAACCGTGATCGGCAATGATTTTCTCCTCGATATTGCTGTTCGTATACCTGGCTCCGTTGCCATCGAGGAGCTTACCGATACTGTCAACTATCAGGGAATCTATGAAATAGCAAAAGAAATCATGGCTCAACCCAAACCACTGCTGGAAGAAGTGGTGTACGCCCTGTCCGATACCCTGAAGGCACGTTATCCCGCTATCCGGCACAGCACTGTCACCCTCCGGAAACTGAACCCGCCAATGGGTGCCAGTATCCGCAATTCACTCGTGTCACTGGAAAAGGAATACTAAAATACACGCCTGCCCGCGCTAATTATTTGTAATTTTCCGTAGATTTATAGCAACAAGTAAATCAGTAAATCAAGCATTTCTTATCCTGTTAAAAACCAGTCCTATGATGAAACGGATTTTGACAATTTCATTCCTGCTCTGCTCCGTATTATTTGCAAAAGCCCAATCCGTAGACGAAATGGTGGAACAGGCGAAGCAGCTGGAATTACAGATGAAGGAAGAGACTGCACTGGATAAAGACAAGGAAATACTGAAAATACAACCCGGCGAAATAAGAGCCATGAATCAGGCCAGCCAGATGTGCTCCCGCATCGGTAATCGCCAGAAAGATAAAAGCGCTAAAACAAACTATTTTAATCAGGCTAAAAGTTATGCCCAGTCAGCCCTGAAAATTGATCCTAACAACGCAGATGCCAATCTGGCCATGGCAGTGGCCATGGGACGTATGGCCCTCATCTCCGGCGCAAAGGAAAAAGTAGCTGCCTCCAAGGATGTGAAGAAGTACGCCGAACTGGCCATTAAGTTCAATCCTAACCTCGCACAGGCCTATCATGTGCTGGGCAAATGGAACTACGAAGTAGCCAATCTCAATGTATTTGAAAGAGGTGCCGCCAAAATGCTCTTCGGTGGCCTGCCGGACGGCTCCCTTAAAAACGCTATCGTCAACTACGAAAAATGCAGGCAGCTGGACCCCGCTTTCCTGCTCAATTATTATGAACTGGCCCGCGCTTACAAAGCTGATGACCAACAAGATAAAGCCATCGAAGTGCTGAAAAAAGCCCTGAGCCTCCGCAGCATCTATCAGGATGACGCCAGTATCAAAGCCGATTGCAAAAAAATGCTGGATGATCTCCAGTAATTATTTTAGATCACTTTCCCTTTCCATTTACCACTTTTCAGATACCAGGCACTAAGCCCGAAGATCAGTATCCAATAGATAAAATCTGCGCCCCAGGCCAGGTGCAACGGGCTGCGCATCCTTTCTATCACAATATCACAGTAGATCAGATAACCCACTACCGCGGTACATTCGGTAAAAAGGTTCATCCGTGTATTACCGGTACCGGTAACGCCGCTGAGCACTACCGCCGCTATGGCCATCAGCAGGGTGCTGAGGGTAATGATCCGGATGGAAGGGATGGCCGCAGTGATCAGCGAAGCATCGTTGGTATAAATATGCAGTATGGTGTAGGGGAAAAGGTTCACCAGTATACAAACAACAGTAGCACAACCCAGGCTGATAGCGGCGATGTTTTTGATGATTTTAAATACCAGGTGTTCCTTACCCTGCCCGATGATATTGCTCACCATGGTATTGCAGGTAGCTGCCAGCGCCCAGGTGAAAATGCCGAAAAAGCCGAAAATACTGCGCAGCATATTGGAAATCGCCAGCGGTCTTTCTCCGAGGTGTTCAATGAAAATAAAAAAGACAAACCAGCTGCCGATACTGAAAAGGAACTGCACAATCAACGGGGCAGACACATGGAGGATATTCCGGATAATTTCCCGGTTGGGTCGTATGTAAGTGAACAGGCTATACCGGATATGGTATTTTTTCAGGAAGATGATACTGAAAGCTACCGAACACCCGGTGACTTCCGCGATAATGGAAGCCACCGCCGCTCCGTTCAGGCCAAGGGCCGGTAACCCCAGCTTTCCGAAAATCAGCGTATAGTCAAAGAAGATATTGATCGTTTCCTGACACAGCGAGGTGATGGCCAGTACGCGGGAGTTGCCGCTACCGATGTAGAAGGCGTTGGCCATGCTCAGCATCATCAGGAAGGGCAGCCCCCAGATACGGATACGGATGAACGAAACTGCTGCCGCAAGGATCTCCTGATTGTGAAGCGTTTTGGAAAAAAAGTAAGGGGCCACCGCCAGCGTGATCAGGATAGCTGCCAGCGAAAAGAAGGTGCCCACTTCCAGCCCGTTGGCGAAAAGCTGACCAATGCTGCTATACTGTTGCTGCCCGGCCCGGCGGGCGATCAGTACCTGCAGGCCGTTGTTGAGCCCATAGGCGATCATATACATCACGAGATAATAGATACCGGCTATGCCGTTGGCCGCCAGCTCCAGCTCGCCCAGTCGGCCAAGGAAAGCGGTGTTGGTCATGTGGTTAAACTGAGGGATAATCAGTGCCAGGCATATAGGGGCGGCAATTTTTATGATCTGCCGGTTGTTAACTTCCAGTTGCATCGTGAAATGGTTCTGATATTCGTCAAAAAACAAAGATATAGCCTCACCAATTCACTAAAAAGATTATTATTGTAATTCATTTGAAAGGTTAAATATGCCCGTGGCTTACAACATCCATCCTGCATTTACAGTAGATGATGAAACTTTACTGGAGACCGATCTTACCGCCTGTCACCTGCTGGTGCTGGTAGGTGGCGGTACTTTCAGTTATGTGGTGTTTGATCCCGCAGCGAAAAAATTCCTGGCGCTTAAATCCTATCATTTCCAGCCTCAGAAAATGGCCATGGCCGATCTGGAGATGATAGAAGAGGTGTTTGACGCAGACAAACTGCTTTTCACCGCCTTTAAGTCCGTACTGCTGGCTTTCGACAACGGAGGAGGCGTTTTGGTGCCACAGGTATACTATATGCCTTCCCTGAAAAAAGATTACCTCCACCTGTCACAACCGGAAAAAATGCAGGAAGCTGTTCTGGCCGACCTGATGCCGGGACAGCCCATGGTGAATATATTCAGCGTAGACAAAGACCTGCTGGGATTCCTGCGTAAGGAATTCTCCACAGACCTGGTAGTACACGCTAATTCTGCCCTGCTGCAGGCTTATCCGCTGGACCTGGACTACCGGGCGACGGAAGGGATAGCCTTTGTGCATGTACAGCGGCAGTCTTTTACATTGACCATCTATGTGGACGGGAAACTGATCATCCAGCAGGATGGCGAGTACCAGGCCGGGCTCGATGTGGTATATCAACTGGTGAATACTCTTCGTCAGCTGGGGCTTGACGAGCGGAAGGTAAAGGTCAAACTGGGAGGGGTGGTAGCCACAGATAGTGTGGTTTACCAGGAGATGTATAAATTCATCTCCAGCCTGGAATGGGTACAACGATTGCCTGGATTCAACTATATCACGCCCATGCAGGAAATACCGGGCTATTATTTTCATAACTTGTATGCGTTAGCATTATGCGTATAATCGGAGGAGAAAGTGGGGGCAGAAAGATACAACCGCCTGCAAAAATGCCTAATACAAGGCCTACTACAGACATTGCCAAAGGCGGACTGTTTAATATTATCGAGAACAACCTGGATATCACTTCTTTAAAAACACTTGATATTTTTGGCGGTACCGGCAGCATCAGCTACGAGCTGGCTTCCAGAGGCGCTACTGATATGACCATCGTGGAGAAAGACCCCGCGATGGCAGAATTCATTACGAAGACAGCCCAACTGCTGGACATCCCCACCCTGAAAGTGGTGCGGATGGACGTTTTTAAGTATCTGCAGCAGTGCACCGAAAAGTTCGATTTCATTTTTGCCGACCCGCCTTATGCCATGGAGACCATGTATAAACTGCCCGGGATCATTTTTGAGCAACAGCTGCTCAATCCCGAAGGCTGGCTGGTCATAGAACATACCCGGCAGAACGATTTCCGGGATTATAGTTATTATCGCTCCGAAAGGAGTTACGGCGGTACTACCTTCTCGATTTTCATTAACCGGGAGGAGCTGAAACGCTGATCTGTTATTTAAATTCATCAATTTCCCATGAGGACTTGTTTATTTCCGGGTACTTTTGATCCCATCACGCTGGGCCATACCGATATTATAGACCGCGGGCTGGACCTGTTTGACCGTCTTGTAGTGGGCATCGGCACCAACAGCAGCAAAACACCGATGTTTTCGCTGGAAGAGCGTATGGCATGGATCCGGGAGATCTATAAAAATGACCCGAGGGTGGAAGTGGCCGTTTATGAGGGGCTGACCATTAACTTCTGTAAGGAAATAGGGGCTAACTTTATCCTGCGTGGTATCCGGTATGTGAGTGATTTCGAATATGAAAAAGCCATCGCGGATGTCAACCGGACCATTGCACCTGACATAGAAACGATTTTCCTGACCACCACGCCGCAATATTCCAGTGTGGCCTCCACGCTGGTACGGGATATTTACCGGCATGGCGGTGACGTACAACCCTTCCTGCATAAAGTAGTGCTGGAAGGTATTCAACAACACAAGCGATAACTGCTAAAGCGCATACTATGAAAACGATCTGGCATTCCCTGGACGTATCACTGGACACGCTCAATGAACTGAGTGAAGATACGATGGGCGCCCATCTGGGAATGGAGTTTACAGAAATAGGCCCTGACTATCTGAAGATGATGATGCCGGTAGACCACCGCACCAAACAGCCGTATGGCCTGTTGCATGGCGGCGCTTCTGTGGCGCTGGCAGAAACAGTGGGCAGCATGGCCTCCGCACTGATCATCGATCAGGGCAAACAAATGTGTGTAGGTATGGAAATCAGTGCCAATCACCTGCGGGCGGTCAAAGGAGGGTATGTACATGCCTGCGCCAAACCGTTGCATATAGGTGCTACCAGCCATGTATGGGATATCCGGATCACAGATGACGAGCATAAACTGATCTGCGTAAGCCGGCTTACCATGGCTATTCTGGCCAAAAGATAATAATCGATTATGAATTGAGGGCTCGCTTATAGAAAGGTTACTTAATAACCTATTGAATAAGCGAGCCCTCAATTCATAATTCGTAATTATATAAGTCCTTCTGCTTTGAATACTTCCCGGATGTTTTCGTAGGAATATTTGAGGAATTTCTCGAGGTTCTGCGGTTTAACCCATTCTATATCCTGGATATCTTCTTCAATCTGCGGCACGGTAAGTTCAGTACCGGTGAACTGCATGCGGTACCAGTGAGTATGTTTCAATACCTTTTTAGCCTTCATAGGGTAGTAGTGAAACGTTTCTGTGATTTTATGCGTGAGGGAGATGGTATGGAGACCGGTTTCTTCCGCCACCTCACGGACAGCGCAGGTTTCGAGGTCTTCCCCCGGGTCTTGTTTGCCTTTGGGCAGGTCCCATTTTCCTCTGCGGAACATCATTAATACTTCACCGTCAGGATTGGTGATCAGGCCGCCGGCCGCCACCAGTACGGTAAAATGAAGGGACACCTTCTTAAACAGCTGTTTCACATCTTCTGTGATAAATACAGCAGCTTCTTTTTTACCTTCTTCCATCTTCTGCAATACTTTCTCTATCTTCTCCGTGTCCGGGTTGAGGTAAACCTTTGCCCCGTTGATGCCTGTCGGTATGTTTTGTTCACTTCCGCTGATAATGAGGGGGCGCTCATTCAGGTAGATCGTCATGTTTTCTTGCATGATGCAAATTTAGACATTTGGTTATTTAGCCGTTTAGATATTTGAAGATTTAATGAAAGCACTCAAATCCGTAAATGTCTAAATATCTAAATGTCTAAATAATCAAATGTTTTAACTTTGGCGCTGTATGAGTACAGTAAGCGAAAAACAAGTTGCAGAAAAACTGCTGCAGGTGCAGGCCGTAAAGTTGAGCCCTGCCCAACCTTTTACATGGGCCTCCGGATGGAAATCCCCTATTTATTGTGATAACCGGAAGCTGTTGTCCTATCCGTATGTGCGGGACTATATCAAATCTGAGTTATGCAATACCGTATTTGAGACTTTCCCGGATGCTGCAGTGATTGCAGGCGTGGCTACCGCTGGTATTCCACATGGCGCACTGGTGGCTGATCAGCTGAAACTGCCGTTTATCTATGTCCGTTCCAAGCCGAAAGAGCATGGCATGGGCAATCAGATAGAGGGCGTATTGCAACCTGGTCAGCAGGTAGTAGTGGTGGAAGACCTGATCTCTACCGGCAAAAGCAGCCTCGAAGCGGTGCAGGCTATCCGTGCAGCAGGTGGTGAGGTGATAGGCATGGTGTCTATCTTTAACTATGGGTTTGATGTGGCGGTGAAAGCATTTGAAGCAGCCGGTGTACCGTTTAAGTCGCTGAGCAACTACAATGCTATGATTGCACTGGCAGAAGAGAAAGGCATTGTTTCCGCAGATGAGATCAGCACGCTGCAGGCGTGGAGAACAGCGCCTGATCAGTGGGGGAAATAGTCCTGGTATATTACTTTTTTTGTATATTCGGTTGTCAAAATCTATACTATGCGCATCGTAAAATTAGTAGTGCTGTTCCTGTTGGCAAGCGTAAGCGTGGCCATGGCCCAGCAGAAGAAAAAGGCCCTGCTGACTGCCAAGATCAGCACGCCTACCGTGCAGTGTGAGTCCTGCAAAAACCGTATTGAAAGATACATGTCCCAGGAAGAAGGCGTGGAGTCTGTAAAAGTGGATTATAAAAAACATGTGACGACCGTAAAATACTGGGATGATCGTACGAACATCGAAAATGTCAAGACGGGCATCGCTAATGCCGGTTATGATGCAGATAACGTAACTGCCAATCCGGAAAGTTACGCTAAACTGCCCAAATGCTGCAAAAAGCCGGAAGATGGCGGCGGCATGGAAAAGAAAAAGCACTAAGCTTTTGATATCATCATTATAATTGCACCCGGGGAGCGGTCCGAGCCCTTCCCGGGTTTTTTAATAAAGCCCGAAATTCCCCGTTTTCCCCATAAATTGCTCAATTTTTCAATTTTTCGGCTATTTCCTGTATTCTCTTTAACCCGTTCAAGCACCATTTAGGTGTATTACAGCAGATGCTGGCAACAGTATTACCTGCTGACCTGCCCGCTGCGCTCCAAAAGATCGGCACTTCCCAGATGGACATGTATACCGGTGCCTTGGCGCCGGAGGTAATTTTTGAAGAAGTTATCGGGCAACTGACAGCGCAGAATATCCTCCTGCCAACTGCGTTTGCAGCCTGGGTGGCGACGCGGGACGGCTATATGGAAGTGACACTGTCCGATACTTCCTGCTGGATATTGCGGCTGTCGGATGATGCAGTGCGTTATATCCATCTGCATCCCGGGCGGTATAGCCCTCATTCGCTGCGTATTAAAGCCGCTGCGCTGAAAACGGCGATGGCCTATAAAGCGGCAGCCGCCAATGGACTGCTCACCGGAGAGCTGTTGGTAGATATGAATGCGGTAAGGGGCATGGCGGCACTATCACCTGTGCGCAGCCTGGAAGACGCGCAGCACATTCTGAAGATCATCTCCCTGGTGACCCAGGGCTGAAGCCCTGGGCTACAATTGTTGTTCAAATCCTTCCAGTTAATAGTCCTTTTGTGTATGAGTGCAAACATTTGTGCGCAAGGGCATTGAGCATACTGTTATTGATGAAACCCATCCTTCAGCCTTTTGCATAAAAAAGCCTCTTATTTAGGAGAGACAATCACTTTTCAACTTGTGCTGAGTGTTTGTCTTTCGTAAATAAAAGGTTTTATAAATAGAACGGGCTTGAATCACATCGTAGCCCAGGGCTTCAGCCCTGGGAACCGTTGCGTTAAAAGAAATTCAGCGCCTGTTTGGTTTCGCATTTAATCGGGAAAGGGATGAAAATACCTCCTTTACCTACTTTACAGTTGCCGGTGGCTTTAATGGTGACTTCCTTACTGGAGAAAGCGTTGAATGCATTTTTAAACACATTGCCCATGTTAACCTCCAGCTTCACTGGAAAATAAAAAGTGTCTTTTGCGGGGATGTTGATCATAGTATCCTGGATAGAGCGGCCGACTTCGGTATCATCAAAAAAGACGTTGAAGTTGGCATCTTTCAGTTGCAGCCGGTAATTGTTTGGGTTATAATATGCCAGTGTGAGCCGTACAGTGCTTTTGGACATACCCAGCTCATCCATTTGCATGTTGGCAATTCTGACAAACTCCAGGTCCTTCATTTTTTCGCATGAGCTTGCCAGTCCCCAGGTGGCCATTATGATTAAAAACAGACGGATCGTTTTCATTGTAATCGGTGAACTTTTAATCTTCAAACCTACAGCAAAGGTTTTACTTATCAAAAACCGGTATCTGAATTGGGAAACATTTAACGGGAGGTTATGGTGGAGCTGGGTAGGGGAGTTATTTAAATAATCTAAAAAATGAATATAAAAAAATATATCCTTTAGAATTCTTTGCTATCTTTCAAAGCCTTCCTGAGCTTGCTTAAATTCATCTCGCAAGCAACTAATATCTTTAGTATTTTTGCATTTTTCTGCCATTTTACTTCAAACAGTGAAATACTAATTTCGTTAGCATATGAATAACTTTTCTATGAATTGTTATCCAGTTACTTGAAATTAATTATTAAGTAAACAACTGTAAGTAGATCAGCAGCTGTAACTATTCATTTCCGCGTTGGCGGGTTAAAATTTTGACATTATGACAGAGAATGCAAAAAGTGAAGTGCTATTAATTGAATCACAGTATTTTCCGCCAATTAGCTTCTATAAAACTTTAATTAACCACGATATATTACAGATTGAGAAATATGAGCACTACCAAAAGCTCAGTTACAGGAACCGTTGTTACCTCGCCGGCCCAAATGGCCGTATGATCTTAAGCGTACCCCTGACCCGCGGGAAAAACCAAAGGACCCTGATGAAGGATGTCCGGATCAGTAATGAAGAGAAATGGCAGTCTCTGCACTGGAAAACGCTCGTGTCTGCTTATAGACGCTCCCCCTGGTTTGAATATTATGAGGAAGATATGCAGAGCCTGTTTGAAAAACCGTTCTCATTTTTGCTCGATTGGAACATGGCCTGCTTTGAATGGGTGAATAACAAGCTCGGCATTAACCCGGTTATCCGGTTCACCGACAGCTACCAAAAAGTGGTGCCTGGTGTGACAGATGCCCGTGACCGTATCCTGCCTAACGCCCCGGCACCGGAAGATGCGCCGCAATACACCCAGGTGTTCCAGGAACGTGTCGGTTTCCTGCCCGACCTCAGCATTCTGGACCTGCTTTTTTGCGAAGGAAAACAGTCTCCGGCATTCATAAATGATGGCCAATAAATATTAAATATTTTTATTTAATTTGTTGATTTGTAATTGTTTGTATATTTGCCCGGTTGTTGACCTGTTGCCCGGCAGGATCCCCGGAAAAAAATTAATGCAGCAATCAACAAAATATTTAGCTTTGCAACCAATTTTGCTGGGTTTCAACTGACGTAGGTGTGTAAACCAGGAGTTTCCAGCGAGGAAAAGGAGCATTTATCCTGTAGTTTATTTTATTACTAATTCATTTGCAGATTTAAATGAACAACACCTACACCGACCTCGTTAAACAGACTTTCGAGTTCCCCCAGGAGGGCTTTGACGTAAAAGACAATTACCTGGAGTTTAACGGTTTGGACATTAAGGCGCTGATTGACAAGTACGGAACGCCTTTTAAGTTGACCTACCTTCCTAAGATCGGAATGCAGATCAACAAGGCTAAGAAAATGTTCCATGATGCCATCAAGAAGAACAGGTATGATGGTAAATATTATTACTGCTATTGTACCAAGAGTTCGCACTTCTCCTTTATTATGGAGGAAACCCTGAAACACGGGGTGCACATCGAAACTTCATTTGCTTATGATATCGATATCGTAAACAAACTGTACGAAAAAAAGAAGATCAGCAAAGAGACGTTTGTGCTCTGTAACGGTTTCAAAACAAAAGCCTACACCAGGGCCATCGCCAGACTGATCAACAGCGGCTTCAAAAATGTGATCCCGGTACTGGACAATAAAGAGGAACTGGAAGACTACAAACGCAATATCCGGATAAAAGATAAGGTGAAACTGGGTATCCGCGTAGCCGCGGAAGAAGAGCCCAGCTTTGACTTCTATACCTCCCGTCTTGGCGTGCCTCCCCGCGATATACTCGAGTATTATGTCGACAAGATCAAAGGGAACGAGAAGTTTGAGCTGAAAATGCTGCACTTCTTCATGAACAAAGGGATCAAGGATGATATCTTCTACTGGTCTCAATTTAACAGGGTGATCAACCTGTACTGCCAGCTGAAAAAGATCTGTCCTGAACTGGACAGCATTAACATTGGTGGTGGTTTCCCGATCAAACACTCCCTGGGCTTTGACTACGATTACAATTACATCGTTAACGAAATTGTAGCCAACATCAAAAGCACCTGTAAAAAGAACAAAGTACCGGTACCGGACATCTATACAGAATTCGGTTCCTTCACAGTAGGTGAGAGCGGTGCGGTGATCTACAGCGTGGTGGGTGAAAAAATGCAGAACGACAGGGAATCCTGGTATATGATTGACAGCTCTTTCATTACTACGCTGCCGGATACATGGGGCATAGGGGAGAAATTCCTGATGCTGCCTATCAACAAGTGGGACCAGGAATACCAGGAAGTACACCTGGGGGGCCTTACCTGCGATGGATACGACTTTTATACATCTGAGGAACATATTAACGCGGTATTTTTACCGAAACAACAGCCAAGCGGAGAGCCGCTGTATATCGGTTTCTTCCATACCGGCGCTTATCAGGACCAGCTGAGTGGATATGGTGGTATTAAACACTGCCTGATCCCATCTCCTAAACACGTGATTGTGGGATATGATAAAAACGGACAGCTGAAAGACTGGTTGTATGCCAAAGAGCAAACTTCCCAGAGCATGTTAAAGATTTTGGGTTATTAAAAAAATGGGTTAGTAATCCTACTGAAAGCCCCCCGATTTTTCGGGGGGCTTCTTTTTTTATGTGTTAAAAGTACCGGGCAAAAAAAAGGACTTTCATTACTGAAAGCCCCATCCATGGCATAGGTTAGATGATGTCCAATAGCATAAGGACAATAGGAAATAATTTGATAGCACAAATATAGTGTAGCCGTTAACGCTGGATAAGACCTAAAAGTTGTAATTTTTTATAATCTGTTGATGCGATATTCGAATTGATTTGAGGTAATTTAGTATTATAACATTTACAAATCATTAACATTTACGCGGTCTTTCAGTAAATTGGCTGTTGTCGCTTTTGTGGGGAGAAGGTGGGGTATAGGGAATAAAAAAATATCATATCTCACACAGACGTGTAGTATCAGTCTTCCTGTGCTTCATTAAGATAACCGATAGCGGTACCACATTGTTTTTCTATTTCGGTGAAACAGGCCTCCAGCAGCTCCATTTCGCCTTTCATGAAAGCAGATTTGCCGGAGCGGGAAAACCCTTTCACCAGCAGGAACTGTTTGGTGAGGTTCTGATTGATCAGCGACAGATGTTGCTTTTGTTTTTCCACGGTACGCTGCTGTTCCATGGAAATGATGTTGCGATAATACTGTCCCAGCGCACGGATCAGGAACAGCATGTAGAGGATGACCGTTACTGGATTGGACATCAGCTGAAAGGTGTTTGAATAGCCGGAGCTTACATAAACAGAGATACCGTTGATTTTAACATAGGCCACCACGGAGAGGTAGGCGCAAAGGATGCCGCACAATACCAGTGCTGTTCGGATGTTGACCGTGATATAGGCCAGCAATATGCTCATGGCCCATACGATGGCGTAGCGGGGCGAAAGGTCCTGGCTGTTAAAAAAAGAAGAAATGATCGGTATGATCAGTGTGCAACAGGACGTGACCAGTCCCACCACACGGGCAGCTATGCCCTTTCTCAATAGATAAAGGCCGGTCAGCAAAGCTGCGACCAGACAGGGAATCAGGAGCATGTTGACTTCATTCTGGCTGATCATGGCCAGAAGCATGATGGGAAACAACAGTAGCGTGTAAAAAAAGAGGTAGTCAAAGATGAGCCGGAGTTTCGCCTGCTCATAGGTGTCTTCCGTACGTTGCAATACATTGCCGATCACTGCTTTTTCCGAGCTGAGGTAGATGCTCTTGGTGAATAACCAGGCATTCCTGAAATGCTTTGCCATAGCGCTTGCTTAAGGAAGCAAATTATCGTATTAATATACACCAGTTGATTCAACGTTTGTGTGAATTATACACATATAAAAAAAGGAGGTACCAGATGGTACCTCCTTTAACCCCCATGTTTTGGACAGCTTCCGGGAAGAAGCCATCCTGTATCCCTTATTCCACTACTATTTCTTTGGGAGCTTCCTGTTTGTTTTCCTTTTTGGAAAGGGTCACTTTCAGGATGCCATTATCATATTTTGCCTGAATCCTGTTCACGTCTACGGTATCGGTGATGCTGAAGGAACGTTTGAAGGATTTGAAGTTGAACTCGCGGCGTACCTGTTTGTCGCCTTCGGTTTTAGCTTCCGCTTTTCTCTCTGCACTGATGGTGATTGCTTTTTCGTCTGCATTGATCTTAAAGTCTTCTTTCACAAAGCCAGGGGCAACTACATCCAGCAGAAACGCGTCTTTGGTTTCTACGATGTTTACCGGAGGATGGGTAGAAAAGAAATCACTGGTCAGGAAATCATCTTTTACATATTTGTTCCATCCGCCATTAAAAATGTCTTCAACTAATCTGGGAAGAGGGCTGTGGTTGAATTTTACGTGTGTCATAGTTTTTATCAATTTTTTTAGTGTGAAATCAATTTTGTTGTTCAACGAGGAGGATAGATCAAATGGGATACCATGCCAACAAAACTGCTATTTTGTTAGTAAAAACGTTACAGATACTGACAATATGTCTTTTTGATTGTTTGGTTTGTGTCAAAAAGTCTTTTGTGGAGATCGATTTTTTACTTTTTGCTCCTATATCTTTAACTTTGTCGAAAATCTTAACACAAAAAACTATAATAATATGTATCCTGCGGAATTAGTTATGCCTAGAAAGGCTGAGTTGACTGATAATGGATTTGACGAGCTGCTGACTTCCGGCAACGTAGAAGACGCGCTGAAGAAAGAAGGCACCACGCTGGTAGTAATAAACTCTGTATGTGGCTGCTCTGCTGCCACCGCCCGTCCTGGTGTGTTGATGGCTGTAGCGCACAGCGAAAAGAAACCGGACAGACTGACGACCGCTTTCGCCGGTTATGACCTGGAAGCTGTACAGCAGATCCGTAACCACCTGCTGCCTTATCCTCCATCTTCTCCGTCTATCGCACTGTTTAAAGACGGACAGCTGGTACATTTCATCGAGCGTCACATGATCGAAGGCCGTTCAGCACAGATGATCGCTGCTAACCTCGCTGACGCATTTGAACAATATTGCTAATACTTTAATTCCGGAATTCCAATTCAGAATTTCGAAATTACATCGTATTTTGGTGGTTTGATTTTCCTTATTGACTAATTCGGCTTTGTTCATAGGAAAACTCAGATCACCAATTTTTTTTAGGCTATGTATCCTAATTTATATTACGCTTTCAGAGATCTGTTTGGTATAGAGATTCCTGTTTTCAAAATCCTTCAAACATTTGGCTTTTTTGTGGCCGTTGCTTTCCTGGCAGGGGCTTATGTATTGACAAAAGAATTGAAGCGCCGTGAGCAGCTGGGCTGGCTGAAGCCTGTTTCCCAAACTGTGCTGACAGGTGGTCCCGCCACTACCAGCGAATATATCAGCAATGGCATCCTCGGATTCCTGCTGGGTTGGAAAGGTCTCGGGCTGATACTCAACTGGGATAAGGTTTCCCAAAACTTTCAGGGCTTTATTCTTTCTGCAGAAGGTAGTTTTCTCGGTGGTCTCGCCGTAGCAGCAATATTGGTCTTCCTGAAATACAACAGCGCTAAAAAAGGATCTGTAGCCAAAAAAGAAACGGTGAACATATGGCCTCACCAGCGTGTGCCGGACATTATTGTGATGGCCGCCATCGCGGGATTGCTGGGTGCTAAAGTGTTTCACAATCTGGAAAACTGGAACGATTTCGTACAGGACCCTATAGGTTCCCTGCTCTCTTTCAGTGGCCTTACCTTCTATGGTGGCCTGATTGTAGCTACGGTCGTGATTTTGCGATATGCCCGTAAAAGACAGATCAGCATCAAACACCTGATAGACAGTGCTGCGCCGGCGCTGATGCTGGCTTACGCGATAGGCAGAATGGGATGCCAGTTCGCCGGTGATGGTGACTGGGGTATTTACAACAGCGCCTATATCACTGATACTACCGGTCATGTGGTACAGGTACAACCATCTGAATTCAATAATGCTGTTCAGCGGAACATCGCATTCTTCCAACAACAATACAGTGATACGGCTCATATACCCCACGCGGCTTTTGCCAAACCGGCGGCGCTGAGCTTCCTGCCAGACTGGTTTTTTGCTTCCGGTTATGCACACAATGTGGTAAATGAAGGAGTGCCGATGCCGGGATGTGACGGCCCTTATTGCCGCGTACTGCCCGTTGGCGTTTATCCCACGCCGTTATATGAGATACTGGCCTGCCTGGTGCTTACCGGCGTGCTTTGGGCTATCCGTAAAAAAATCATCGTACCCGGCGTGATCTTTGGCGTATACCTCGTGCTTAATGGCCTAGAGCGTTTCTTCGTCGAAAAAATCCGTGTCAATACCAAATACGATATTTTCGGTTTTCATCCCACACAAGCGGAAATCATCTCTTTTTTGATGGTGGTTGGAGGCATTATCTGGATATGGTACTGCCGTAAAAAAAATACAGCTGTCGCTACAGCTTCCTGATATTGAATATGCAACGTCATTCAGCACTAATACCCTTATCGCACGAGCATAAGCGTCTGTTATTTGTATGCCGCTATCTGAAAAAAGATGCGGCGCCCTATGAAGGTTTTCCGCTGGAAACACAGGCCCGGTTTGAATATATGGTGAAGGTATTTCAGGAACTGATGGTACCACACATTCAGAAAGAAGAATATCTCTTTGAGAAATGTACTGGTCATGATCCCCGGGTGGACGCGCTCATCGCGGAACTGCAGGGGGAACACCGGCTTATCTCCGGTATGTACAGCGCCATTACAGAAAGTACGCAGCTGGAAGAGGACATGGACAAAATAGCCGTCAGCCTGGAAGCGCATATACGAAAAGAGGAAAGAGTGTTTTTTGAGCTGGTCCAGGAAGTACTGCCCGATATCCTGGAAAATATCCGATGGGAAAATTAAAAGTTTTTATATCTTGGTTATGCGAACAATGAGTAGTTTCCGTAACTGGCACTACCATTACGGAAATTAGACCCTGTACCTGTGCGCCTTGGTGGCAGCCATCTGTAGTAATTTTATCCCTATCGTACCAAGACCTTACCATGTCCATTTTTTGTTGAGCCATTAAACCATCCAAACGGTTTTATGCGAAAGGTTTTTGCATATTGTATACTCACTTGTTTTGTCGTCATTTCCCGGGCTTTTGCCAGTGTTGGAGAAGACGGTCTGGACCGGTATGATTTGCTCGGTCCGGAAGACCGGCTCACGGCATCTTTTACTTATCAGGAGGGAAAGGTTGTTCTCAATAACGGCGTTGTACTGTCAGTGCCGAACGGGTATCGCTTTCTGAATGCGATACAGGGCCGGACATTGGTAGAGCGTCTCTGGGGAAATCCGCAAAATCCGGGTTTCCTGGGCCTGTTGTTGCCCAAGCCTGGCAGCCGGACGGAAAATGCTCTCTTCGGTATTGAAATCTCTATGGATGAATCAGGGTACTTGAGTCAACCTGAAGCACGGCAACTTAATTATGGTGCGCTGATGCAGAAAATGCAACAGCACCTGCTGCAGGATAATAACTGGCGCAGCAAGAGGGGGCTGAATACGGTAACCGATATGTACTGGGCATCGCCACCTGTATACCATGAATTCAATAATACCCTGCACCTGGCCCGCATCCTGCAATTGGGCAAAAGTGCCTCCGTCCTTAATTATGAACTGAGGATTCTTACGCGTACCGGCGCGTTGTGCCTGACTGCGGTAGCGCATAGCGGCCAACTGGAAACATTGCAGGCACTGATGCCAGCGATGTGCGCCCGGGTACACCTGCCGGTGGGGCAACGGTACCTGGACTTTAATCCCCATACCGACCGGATGGCCGCCTGGACTGAAAAAGTGCTCAGAATGGGAGAGATCCTTGATGCCCATCACTTCTTCCAGGGACTGCTCAATACCTGGTTGTTCATAGTGGTGTCCCTGTTAATGGTACTATTTATATATGTCATGCAATACATTCATCGCCGGAAGGAGATGCCTAAGGAGCTTTTTCGTGTAGACGAGCGACTGAATTAAATTTCCTCCCTAAAACTCCCCATATTTTCGTCTTTTGGGGGAAATTCCTGGCTTTTTCTTCTTTTTTCTTTCCCCTTCGGGGGATGCCTGCCTGGCTTTTTTGATGTTTCCTGACCTATTTTAGGCTTGTGCTCGCTAATTTGTACCGTTCTTCCGGCCTTTTTAACCGCCTGTACCCCTAAATTACCTTAGGAACTTCCCCGGCTTCCGGGGTGAAACATTTCCTTTTTTGGGTCGTCTTCTTATTGTTCCAGCCACTTGTTGCCGTTCATCCTTACTTACAGACCGTTCGTGTAAAGATTTGGTACTATGTATTGCATGGTACATATTTTTACAATGTAGTTGATGAGCTACTGTAGTTGACAAACCACTGTAGTATATTAACTAAGGTTCTTTAAGAAGGGATTCATCAGAAAACCGACTGAACGGTAACCGGGAACAATCTAAAATCTAAAAAACCAGAAAAATTCTAAATCCGCCCTTATATGAAATCAATTTTGACAGCGTTTGCATTAACAGCAGGAATGATAAGCGCCGCGTTAACTACCCAAGCACAAAACGGACCTAAAGTAGCCGGTAAAGTGATCCGTGCCGGCGAGCAACCTGTAGAATTTGCCACCGTTACCCTGCTGAAGGCCGGCGATTCCTCTCTCGTAAAAGGAGCTATTGCAGATATCAACGGTAAATATGAATTTGAACAGATAAAACAAGGCAAGTACCTGATCGCGGCGGCAGCCGTAGGAATGAACAAAGCTTACAGCAAACCCTTTGAGGTGGGCGCTGCGGGTGTAGCTGTTCCTGCTCTCGCCATGGAAGCTGCTTCCAAAAGCCTGAAAGCAGTAGACGTCACTGCCCGCAAGCCTTTCATAGAACAGAAAGCCGATAAAATGGTGGTGAACGTGGAAAGTAGCATCACCGCCGCCGGTGGCAACGCGATGGAAGTATTGGAAAAATCACCTACCATCAATGTAGACAAAGACGGTAACATCTCCATGAAAGGAAAAGGCGGCGTTATCATCATGATCGATGGCAAACCCACTAACATGTCTTCCCAGGAAGTGACTGAACTGCTGAAAAGCATGCCGGCTTCCAACCTGGAACAAATAGAACTGATCGCCAATCCTTCCGCTAAATATGATGCTGCCGGTAATGCGGGTATCATCAACCTGAAACTGAAAAAGAACAAGAACTACGGTACTAATGGTAACGTGAGCCTGGCGGCTGCACAGGGTCTCAAGCCTCGCGTCAACGGGGGCATCAACCTGAACCAC
Organism: Chitinophaga fulva; assembly: GCF_012927205.1. Taxonomy (GTDB): domain Bacteria; phylum Bacteroidota; class Bacteroidia; order Chitinophagales; family Chitinophagaceae; genus Chitinophaga; species Chitinophaga fulva. Next base: position 961,845 of record NZ_JABBGC010000003.1, on the reverse strand, counting down.
CGTAATGAAAAGGTGAACCTGTTCGGTTCTTATAACTATAGCCACCGCGAACAACAGCAAAACCTGGACGTGTACCGCACCATGACTAACGAAGGCCGTTACCAGGTATTTGATCAGAATAATATTGACATAAACAAATCAGACTACCATGCAGCCAAACTGGGGTTAGACTATTTTATCTCCAAAAATCATACAATCGGTGTAATGGCAGATGTGGCCCGCCGGGACCGTAACAGTCCTGCTGAAGCCAATACCAAAATAGGAAATGGTTCCATCATCGACTCTATCCTGCATACTACTTCCACTGATAACGGCAGATGGCAGCGTGGTGCTTACAACCTGAACTATCGCGGTGTCCTGGATTCAACCGGCAAAGAACTGAACATCGACGTGGATTATGCCCGTAACACGAACAAACAAACTTCTTCCATCTTTGCGATTAGCCGTGATGGTGCTAACAAAGGCATATTGGGCAGCGATACATCCCGCAACAATCAGCCTTCCAGCATTGAAATCAAAACGGCAAAAATAGATTATGTGCATCCGTTGAAAGGAGGCGCCAAACTGGAAGCCGGCCTGAAAACCAGCTTTGTGACCACAGACAACGACGCCCGTTTTGATTCCCTGCGCATGGGCAACTGGATAAAAGATGAAAACCGTTCCAATCACTTTATTTATAAAGAAAACATCAATGCCGCTTACGTTAATTTCAGCAAACAGTTCAAAAAACTGCATGTTCAGATAGGGCTGCGTGGTGAGCAAACACATATCAGTGGCAATTCTGAGTCAACACAAAAGGAACAATTGAAAGTGGTGAAAAATGATTCCAGCTATTTCAACCTGTTCCCCAGCGCTGCGTTGACTTACCAGCTGAACAAGGACAACACATTTGGATTGACCTACAGCCGTCGTATCCAGCGCCCGGATTATGAAGAGCTGAATCCATTCGAGTCTTACCTGGACCGCTATACGAAACAAGCTGGTAACCCGAATCTGAGGCCGCAGTATTCCAATAGCTTTGAACTTACCCACACCTTCAAGGAGTTCCTGATCACTTCACTGGGATACACCCATACCAAAGATATGATGACGAGAATACTGGAAGCAGCTGTGGACCCTGCCAGCGGAGATACTTCAGCGGTGCGTTACCGGTATCAGAACGTGGCCAAGGCCGACAACTTCAACCTGAACGTGTCTGTGCCAATTCCTATCACCAAATGGTGGACTTCTTTTACAACAGCATCTCTGTCCTATAATATGTATGAAACAGTGGTAGATAAGAACAACGTAAAACTTTCTTCCTTCGGTTTCTTTGGCCGCACACAACAGACTTTCACGCTTGCTAAAAACACCGCCGCAGAAGTTACTTTCCTCTATGTAGCGCCGCAGGTACTGGAAGAAGGGTTGTTCAGAATGAAGTCCATGTATGGCCTGGACCTCGGCTTACAACAGAAAGTGCTGAAAGGTAAAGGAACACTGAAGCTGAGCGTGGCAGACGTTTTCAATACCCAATATTTCCGTGGTTCATTTGACAACGCCGGCAGGACTACCGCACTGGTCAGCAGAAACGATGTACGCCAGGTACGCCTTTCCTTCAACTACCGCTTCGGTAACAGCAATGTGAAAGCAGCCCGTACCCGTGAAACAGGTCTGGAAGCAGAACAAAACCGTGTTAAACAAGGAGGGAACTAAAGATGGTTTTTTAGGTATATATAAGGATGGAAAAACGCGGCCCTTTTCGTCAGGGCTGCGTTTTCTACCCCACCTGAAATTGGCTATTCGTCACAAAAAAGGAGAGTTTGGTGGATTTTAAAACAGGAAAAGAAGGCTTCCCGGTAACTTGAACCTAAAATCAGAAAAATTCTAATCCGCCCTCGTATGAAATCAATTTTGACAGCGTTTGTATTAACAGCAGGAATGATAAGCGCCGCGTTAACTTCCCAAGCACAAAACGGCCCTAAAGTAGCCGGTAAAGTAATCCGTACCGGCGAACAGCCGGTGGAATTTGCCACCATTACCCTGCTAAAGGCAGGCGATTCCTCTCTCGTAAAAGGAGCCATTGCAGATATCAATGGTAAATATGAATTTGAACAGATAAAACAAGGCAAGTACCTGATCGCGGCAGCAGCCGTAGGAATGAACAGGGCTTACAGCAAACCCTTTGAGGTAGGCGCTTCCGGGGTGACTGTTCCTGCCCTCGCTATGGAAGCTGCCTCCAAAAGCCTGAAAGCAGTAGATGTTACCGCCCGCAAGCCTTTCATAGAACAGAAGGCTGATAAAATGGTGGTGAACGTAGAAAGCAGCATCACCGCCGCCGGTGGTAACGCGATGGAAGTACTGGAAAAATCACCTACCATCAACGTAGATAAAGATGGTAACATCTCCATGAAAGGAAAAGGTGGCGTGGTAATTATGATTGATGGTAAGCCCACCAATATGACCTCACAGGATGTGGCTGAACTGCTGAAAAGCATGCCGGCTTCCAACCTTGAACAGATCGAACTGATCGCCAATCCTTCCGCCAAATACGATGCTGCCGGTAATGCCGGTATCATTAACCTGAAACTGAAAAAGAACAAAAGCTACGGTACCAACGGTAACGTGAACCTGGGCGTTTCACAGGGAGTCAGAAGTCGCGCTAACGGAGCGCTGAATCTGAACCATCGCAACGAAAAGGTGAACATCTTTGGTTCCTATAATTATAGTTATCGCAGACAAGAGCAGGAGTTAGGCGTATATCGTACCATGACCAATGAAGGCCGTTACCAGGTATTTGATCAAAACACGGGCACAGACCAGAAATCTGATTACCAGGGAGGTAAAATTGGAATGGATTATTTCATCTCCAAAAATCATACACTTGGTGTAATGGCCGACCTGAGCCGCCGGGACCGTAATATGTCCAGCGATGCCATCACCAAAATTGGTAACGGTAACCTGGTTGATTCTATCCTGCATACCAACAGCGGGGAAAGCGGCAGATGGCAGCGTGGCGCTTACAACCTGAACTACCGCGGTATCCTGGATTCTACCGGCAAGGAACTGAACATAGACCTGGATTATGCCCGGATTACCCAGAAGCTGAACTCTTCCATCTTTGCCCTCAACCGGGATGGCGCCGATAAAGCATTGCTGAACAGCGATACGTCCCGCAATGGCCAGCCTTCCAGCATTGAGATCAAATCTGCAAAAATTGATTATGTACATCCGCTGAAAGGCCAGGCCAAACTGGAAGCAGGTGCTAAAGTCAGCTTTGTGACTACTGACAACGATGCCCGCTTTGACTCCCTGCGTACCGGCAGCTGGATTAAAGACGAGCGGCGTTCCAACCACTTTATTTATAAGGAAAACATCAATGCAGCCTATATCAATATCAACAAACAATTCAAAAAGGTATTTGTGCAGATAGGCTTGCGTGGTGAACAAACCCATATCACCGGTAACTCAGCATTCACCCAGGACCAGCAGGCGAAGGAAATCAGGAACGATTCCAGTTACTTCAACCTGTTCCCCAGTGCCGCTATGAGTTATCAGCTGAACAAGAACAATACCCTGGGCCTGACCTACAGCCGCCGTATTCAGCGTCCGGACTATGAAGAGCTCAATCCGTTTGAGTTTTACCTGGACCGTTATACCAGGATAGCCGGTAATCCGGGCCTGAAGCCGCAGTATTCCAACAACTTTGAGGTTACGCACACGTTTAGGGAGTTTTTGACTACTTCATTGGCCTATACCCATACCAAAGATATGATGACCAAGATCCTCGAAGCAGCAGTAGACCCTGTCAGCGGGGACACTTCGGCCATACGCTACAGGTATCAGAATGTGGCCAAGTCAGATGTTTTCAACCTGAATATCTCTGCTACGGTGCCGATCACCAAATGGTGGACGTCTTTCACGACGGCATCACTTAGTCATAGTATGTACGAAACCGTAGTAGACAAAAACAACGTGAAACTTTCTTCTTTCGGTTTTTTTGGACGTACCCAACAGACATTCACTATAACGAAAGATATGAGCGCAGAGGCGGTATTCTTCTATGTTTCCCCGCAGCTGGCTGATGAAGGGCTGTTCAGAATGAAAGCCATGTATGGCCTGGACCTGGGCGTGCAGCAGAAAGTATTGAAAGGCAAAGGTTCCGTGAAGCTGGGCGTGACCGATGTGTTCAGAACGAATTATTTCCGTGGCCAATTTGAGAATGTTGGGCGCACTACCTCCATATTCAACAGATGGGATTCACGGCAGGTAAGGCTTTCCTTCAACTACCGCTTCGGTAACAGCAATGTGAAAGCAGCCCGCAATCGTGAGACCGGCCTGGAAGCAGAACAAAACCGTGTAAAAGGAGGGAACTAAAGATGGTTTTTTAGGTATATATAAGGATGGAAAAACGCGGCCCTTTTCGTCAGGGCTGCGTTTACTGCCTGTTACCTAAAAATCGTGTTTCGTCACAAAAAAGCAGGGTTTGGTGGATTTTAAAACAGGAAAAGCAGGCTTCCCGGTAATTTTATAAAAAATTTTTAAGGAGACATTACAGGTATATATCTATATAAAATATTTATAATTAGATATTTAAGTATAATTTTTTAACGAGGCTTTAGTATCAGTCGTAGAAAATTTCGAAAGAACGGCCTTACCACATGCAACCTTTTTTACAATCATTGTCTTTATAATGAAAGCATCAGCCAATAACTTGAATCAGACGCAATTAGACGGGAATGTAATAGACCGCTGCAAAAGAGGGGATGTTCGCGCATTTCGCGAACTGTATAATGCTTATGCCGCTGCCATGTACAACATCTGTTTGCGTATGACGGGTAACGTTAGTGATGCGGAAGATACCTTACAGGAGGCCTTCATACAGGTACACCGTAACATCGGCAAGCTGGAGCGCGAAGCGAGTGTGACAGCGTGGATTAAAAGGATAGTGGTCAACCACTGCCTGAATAATCTCAGAAAGAAAAAAGTGTACTTTGAAGAAGTGGAAGAAGTGGAAGTAGCAGAAGAAGCAGGTATAGACGAGGATTCCTTCACCTGGACCGTGTCCGCTGTCAAGTCAGCCATTCACGGACTGCCGCAGGGATACCGTACCGTACTGAATCTCTACCTGTTTGAGGACTACTCTCACCGTGAGATCGCCGACATGATGGGGATTACGGAATCTACCGTGAAAACCCAGTACATGCGGGCTAAAGAAAAAGTAAGACAAATTGTAAAACAGCAAAATCTTATTCGTTAATGCCGGAAAATTTTGAAAGTTTTATCCAACAGCACCGGGACGCGTTTGAGGAGCCCGGACCTTCGCCCAGGGTGTGGGACGCATTGGAAAGAGAGTTGGAAGGAGGCCGTAAAGGCAGAGTAGTTTCGCTGCTGGGCAAAAACTGGTTCAAAGCCGCCGTTATCGCAGTATTGTTGGTCAACGCCGCCGTACTGTTTTATATCGCCAGGCATAAACAACAGCAACAGCAGGACCTCGCCGTTGTGATACCGGAAATGCAGGATGCCAAAGTGTATTATTCCAACCGGATCAACGAAAAGCTGGAACTCATCAATGCCTATCCGGTCAATGAGCTGGGGCTTGACAGTGCCGCACGACAAGAATTGCAGTTACGTAACGATACCTATAAAACACTGGAGAATGAGCTGAAAAACAATCCGGGCAACCAAAGAATCCGGGGCGCCATGATCCGTTATTATCAGCTCAAACTGGAGCTGTTTGACAAAATCCTCGAAGAGTTGCATGAAAAACACGCAGCTCCCACTACTCACACAAAAAAACAATATGAAGCTGAAATTTAGTTTGCTGTTATGCCTTGTATTGCCGCTGTTCACTTTTGCCACCAATGGTGACGTAACGTATAAAAAAACCATCCGCAAAGAATTTACCGTTAGCGCCGGCACGGCTTTCAGCCTGAGCAACAAATATGGCAAGGTGGTATTCCATATCTGGAATAAAAATGAAATCAAAGCAGCCATCACCATTACCGGCTTTGGTAAAAATGACCAGGAAGCACAGGGAATCGCCGAAAGCGTAAATATTGATGCCAACCAAAGCGGTGCCAACGTGTCCATCAATACCTCCTATAACCCCTCCAAATCAGGCGGGTCCTGGTTTTCCTGGGGCAGTAAAAAAGATTCCAAAGACTACGTTAATATAGACTACGATGTGTTTATTCCCGAAAGCCTTTCCCGGCTGAAAGTAGAGAACAACTTCGGGGACGTGGTGGCAGATAAATTCAGTTTCCCTGCAGAACTGGCACTCAATTATTGTTCTTATGATATCCGTGATGCGGCTGACTTGCAGCTGAGACTCAACTACTGCGACAGGGGCCGTATCGGTAAAGCCAATAAAGTAGTGTTGAAGGGTAACTATTCCAACCTGAAAGCAGAGCAGCTGGACCTGCTGGACGTGAGTTCCAATTACAGCAACTACACCGTTACCAACCTGGGAACACTGAAGCTGGCCGCCAATTATGATGATTATAAGATACAGCGGGTAGAAAAGGTCAACGGCCATGTAGCATTTTCAGACACCAACATCGGTGACCTGGTATCTGATATCTCCATGAAGATCACCTATGGTGACCTGAACATCAAGAAGGTAGTGCCGGGCTTTAAAGGCGCCGATCTGATACTGACTTTCTCCGATCTGAAGATGAACCTGCCACGTAAATTACCGCTGCAACTGGATGTGGTGATGGTAACAGGTGATCTGAGCACCGGCAGCCTGGAACTGAAAAACGTAATTTCCAATAAAACATCCAGCACCCTGAGCTACAAAGCACAGTCAGGTGGTGGTAACGAAGGATCGCCAGTCATTAAGATAAAAGGTACCAGTGCTGATGCCAACCTGAACGCTTATTGATCGTCATCTGATATATGTATTCACAACGAAGCCCATTCTAAAACCTGATTATAAATTATTCCTAAAAAACTCCACATGAAGACATTTTTCAAGTATGTACCAGCCTCTTTTTTAGTAGCACTCGTTGTGTTGCTGTCCTCTTTCACCAACATCCGTAATGAGCGTATCAGAGGGAATGGCCAGATGAAAACTGAAACCCGGACTGCCGGTAATTTTGACAAAATATCCACTGGCGGTGTTTATAATATAGAACTGCAACAAGGCAACACCAACAGCATCCAGGTAGAAGCAGAAGAGAACCTGTTACCCTACATTGAAACAACGATTTCCGGTGGCGAGCTGGAAGTGACTACCCGTAAAGGTGTAAATATTGACCCCAGTAAAAAGATTATTGTGCGTGTTACCATACAACAGGTGAAAAAGCTGTCTGCCAGCGGAGCCTGCAGCTATACCGGTAAAGGCCTCATTAAGTCAGACAACCTGAAGCTGGAATTCAGCGGCGCCACGCATGCGAACCTGGAGCTGAATGCCCGGGAACTGAAAGTAGGGATGTCCGGAGCGAGCAAGGTTGATTTGAAGGGCAGTTGCGATAAAGTAGCTTACCAGGCTTCCGGTGCTGCCAATATTGAAGCATTGGATTTTCAGACCCAGGAGGCAGAGATAGGTATCTCTGGCAGCGGCGAAGCGAAAGTAGCGGTGGAGAAAAAATTGAATGTCAGTGTATCCGGTGTGGGCAAGGTAAGGTATAAAGGAACGCCGGCCGTAAACCAGTCCGTTTCCGGTATGGGCAACGTGCGCCAAATTTAATTTTTTTTAGATTTAGATTTATATATGTCGGGCAGGTAGTTCACTACCTGCTTTTTCTTTTCTATATTTGTCGTTCGAAGATAAAAAAATTGAGTTATGCCGTCCTTTGATATTGTTAGCAAAGTAGATTTACAGACACTGGATAATGCGGTTAACACTGTGAAAAAGGAAATCACCAACCGGTTTGATTTCAAGGGGTCACACGTGGTAATTGAACTGAACAAAAAAGACCTGGTGCTGAATATAGAAGTAGACAGTGATATGAAGCTAGGGCAGGTGCTGGACGTGCTGATTTCACGTTCCATGCGTCAGGGGCTGGAAGCCACCATTTACGATCAGAGCAAGGAGCCCTACCAGAGCGGGAAAGTATATAAGAAAGAAGTTCCTATCCGAAATGGCATCAAACAGGAAGACGCCAAAAAGATCGTGAAGCTGATCAAAGATTCCGGATTAAAGGTACAGGCTGCCATTATGGACGACATTGTACGGGTAACCGGCAAAAAAATAGATGATTTACAGGATGTTATACAAGCATGCCGGGAAGCCAATCTGAGCATTCCGTTGCAGTATATTAATATGAAATCCTGATTTTTTTTACAATAAACTTTGGGTGTTAAAGAAATTTAGTTACCTTTGCACCCTGTATTTACAATAATATTTGATATGAAACAGGGAATACATCCGGAAAATTACAGATTTGTGGTATTTAAAGATATGTCAAACGGACACAGCTTTTTAAGCCGTTCCACTGCTCCTTCCAAAGAAAGTGTAAAGTGGGAAGATGGCAATGAGTATCCGTTGATTAAGTTGGAAATTTCCAATACCTCTCACCCTTTCTATACTGGTAAGAATGTGTTGGTGGATACCGCAGGACGTATCGACAAATTCAACAAACGCTACGCGAAAAAAGCATAGTCGTTTGCAACAATATTTTTATAAAGAATCCCATCGGCTTATCGATGGGATTTTTTATTTTTAACCCCTATGGAGCGTCATTACATTCTTTTCGACACGCCCGAACGCAACCTGTTATACCCCTTTACGTATACGAGACCCATTGCAGCCTGCAGAGTAGGAATTCTTACGATACAGGAGAAGTGGGAGCATTGGCTGGGTACAGGTGTCAGTCATTTTACCGTACCTCATTTGCAGGAGAAGTTTCCGCTGCGCCGTGGAGACGACGTCATGATGAACGTGCTGATCAACGGGCATATCATGCCTGACGAGCAGTTGGTAGCGACCATTAAGGCTTTAGGCCCGGATGAGGAATTATATAAGGACAATCACCTGGTAGCCAAGGTGGTACAGGGTAGGGAAGTCCACCTGTTGCCTGCTGCCAGCCGTAAGAACTATACAGGTCCGGTGGCTGGTATTTTCAGGCCCTGGGATATTTTTTTGCAGAACGACCGTGCCGTCCGGGAGGATTTTGTGCTGTTGACCAAAGGGCGTACTTCGGCGGCGCTGCCGGAAGGTTGCCAGGTATCGCATCCGGAGAATGTGTTCCTGGAGCCGGGGGCCATGGTACATTGCAGTATCCTCAATGCTGCCACGGGTCCCATTTACATTGGCCGGAATGCCCTGATCATGGAGGGGTGTGCCATCAGAGGGCCGCTGGCGCTGGGAGAAGGAGCTGTTTTAAAGATGGGGACCAAAGTATATGGAGCCACCACACTGGGGCCTTATAGTATCGGTGGCGGAGAAATTAAAAACAGTGTATTTTTCGGTTATTCCAATAAATCACATGATGGTTACGTCGGTGATGCGGTGATTGGTGAGTGGTGTAACCTCGGGGGGAATACTACCTGTTCCAATGTCAAAAACAACGCAGGGGTAGTGAAAGTGTGGATAGAGGCCAGGCAGGGCACAGAGCCGGCAGGGCAGAAGTGCGGTGTGATGATGGGGGACTACAGCCGTACCGGTATTAATACCATGTTGAACACCGGCACCGTGGTAGGTGTATCCTGTAATATTTTCGGCGCCGGATTTCCGCCAGCCTTCCTGCCTTCCTTTAGCTGGGGGCACCAGGTAGGGATGACTGGCTACCGCCTGCCTGAGGCGTTGCGGGATGCCGCCGCCTGGATGGGGTTCAAGGGGCGTCCGCTGGAAGATGCAGATCGCAGGATTCTGGAGGCCGTTTTCAAGGAAACAAACACACAACGACCATAAAACTTAATATCACAGTACATGAGAAAAAAAATTGTTGCAGGTAACTGGAAGATGAACCTTACACTGGCGCAGGGTGAGCAATTGATCAACGACATTCTGCAGGCTGGTCTTAAACTGGCAGAAGGGCAGGAGGTAGTGGTGGCCACGCCTTTCCCGTATCTGACCAAGGCTAAGTCCCTGCTGAAAAACTATCCCGGCTTTTTTGTAGCGGCACAGAACTGCGCCAGCGAGAAATCCGGCGCCTATACCGGCGAGGTGTCCGCAGAAATGCTGCAGTCTGTAGGAGTGGATTACGTGATCATTGGTCACTCCGAAAGAAGGGAATACTTCCAGGAAAGCAATGCGGTACTGGCGAAGAAAGTAGACCAGGCGCTGGCTGCCGGCATCAAGCCGATTTTCTGCTGCGGTGAGCCGCTGGCGATCCGTCAGGCTGAAACACAGAATGCATTCGTAGCGAAACAACTGGAAGAAAGCCTGTTCCATCTGACCGTGGAGCAACTTAAAAACGTGGTGATTGCCTATGAGCCGATTTGGGCTATTGGTACCGGACTGACTGCCAGCGCTGCGCAGGCGCAGGACATGCATGCCTTCATCCGTTCCCAGATTGCTAATAAATTTGGCCGTGAAGCAGCGCTGCACCTGACCATCCTGTATGGCGGCAGTGCTAAGCCGGGCAATGCAGCTGAACTCTTTGCCAATCCTGATGTGGACGGCGGCCTGATTGGTGGCGCCTCCCTGGTGGCAAGTGATTTCGCAGCGATCATTCAACATCTCGGTTAGTATTTTTTAGCAAAATAAAAACGGAGCAGGGATAGGTCGAAAGGCCTATCCCTGCTCCGTTTGAACATATTGGATGATGTGACTGCGTATTTTTTTAGTATAAAATGCTAAAAAAATTAGTATTTCAGAAAAAAGGGTGTATATTTGTATTGTCATTCTAACAGTCAGTGTTAAAATATCAGGTTATGAATACGAATTATGAAACTTCGGAAGCGTTATTTGATTATTTGCTGGTAGTGAATCCGGATGTTGTGGTATCAAAAGATGTGAACCGTATACGGCAGTTTATCGCAACGTCTTTAGAGGATGCTGCGAGCATTACATCACCAGTGTACATTCCTTTATTCAGGTCCGAGTTTCCGGCGCGTTTTGAAAACGACTTTATTGACATGGTGGAAGAAGTAGCCAAACGTCAGTCAGGTTTTGCGATTTATACATCACGACTGGAAGCGGTAAGACACGCAGACGGCCGGCAGAGTATCTGTGTGAATGTTGCTAATCCCAAACCATTGGTAGAGCTGCACAAGAGCATTATGCAGTGTTTTGATCTGAAGCCACAAGCATTTAAGCCCGGTATGACGATCGCACGCGGGCTCGATGAAACGGCCATTGCCAAAGTGTTGCCGGCTTTAACGCAACGGTTGTTTGTACGGAGTTTTAACTGCCATTGTTTTACCCTGCTGAAACGGCCGGTAACTGGTGGTAAATATCAACGAGTGAGAGATATTGTGTTTGGAGACATTGAGCATTTGACAGGATCTTTGTTCAATTATGCTGCTTAGCAGATTGAGCTTTTTATATATCATTGTCTGAATCGGGAAGAGCCGGATTGGAGATGCATTGGATGAAAATTGAACGAACTGTATCATAAATGCCCGCAATGGTAAGGCTTTCAGCCTATTATTTTGTGACCCCTGTTTCTTCAGTTTTCATCTGTAGTTTGTTTCCCTCAAGTTAACCATTCTCAGTCTTTCCTTAAATGTGTGGCTGCTGTCATGGCATGTTCCAGTGGTACCGGTGAAGGGTGATCACTATCGAATCTGCTTTGGTGGGTTTGGTGTCCTACTGCCGGATAAATGTATTTCAGCGCCCCGGGATTAATCGTTACATTCGTTTGACCATACAACCTATATGGCCAATGGATCATACCGGTCCGTATTCATCCTGATTCAGACATTTTTGAGATAACCATTGACGTTATGACAACCAAATCAATCGTACACAAAGAGATCATCGTGAAAGGCCGGGTGCAGGGTGTGGGTTACCGGGCTAATGCGAAACATATGGCAGATTTGCTAGGCGTGCAGGGGCAGATCAAAAACATGCCGGATAAAGCGGTGTGGATTTTGGCAGAGGCAGAAGAGCCGGTAATGGAGCAATTTCTGTCCTGGTGCCGTAAAGGGCCAGCCATGGCTAAAGTAACAGAAATGGAAATCAGTGTGGGGCCCGTGCAACATGTTTCCGGGTTTAACATCCTTCATTGATATCATCATCATTATTATTCGCTAATCGCCTTTACCATTTCATTTCACTATTTCAGTTTATGAGTCGTACATCTTGCTTCACAATTCGTGAATCCTGATTCCTGACTCCTGACTCCTGACTCGTATTGCGAGCATTCGTATTGCTTGCGTTGTAAATGATAAACCATCGAATCCTTATTTGGATTCCCTGGACCGTATTGCCTGAACTTTAAACGAATTCGCCATCCGTGAATCCTGGTTTGTACATCATGATTTATACGATGTGGGCCGTAAATCCCGATCCGCAGTTCATCAATCCTGGTTCAGCATTCGTCATTCGTATTTGGGGTTACTATCCTTCTATATATACCTGGTTAAATAACAGGTTCTGGTGTTCTTTTCCTATGCCTGGACTACCGCTTTCCCTATTGAGCGGTAGTCCTGAAATAAAGAAAAGCGCAAAGAATACGACGGGCCGCTGACGCAACTCCAGCCGTATCATTCTTTGCGCTTTTTCTATGATGAAGAACGATTGATGCCGTTTTATGAGGAGTGATTAATCTTCGATGCTGATATTAAGATTACCGGGTTCAGCCTGTTTGATATAAGTCCGTTTGTTTTGCAGGTATTGTCTGTACTTTTCCGCAACATTATCGGATTGTTTGACACCGTTGATATACAGGCCGTTTCCGTTCTTTTCGATGGTGAAGGAATGCTGGTTGTCTATCAGTTTATCATCCGCCATTTTGTTGATCATTTCGCGATATTTTTTAGAGGAGTTATTGGCCTTTTCGCGGGCCCTGTCAGCTTGGTCCCTGGCCCTGTCAGCTTGTTCCCGGGCTTTTTCTGCCTCACGGAACATGACGTCCCGTTGTTCATCCATGTGTTTGTGCATCTGCATTTGTTTGGAAAAAGCGGAATCGCGCATCATTTGCATCTGTTGCCTGTTGGCTGCGAACACTTTTTCCCGTGTGCGGCCCATTTCCTTCAGCTGGTGTGTTCTGTCGGCTTCTGCTTTTTTCCGGTTAGCCTCCCATTCCTTGCGGAGTTTTTCGCTTTGCTTTTTGAACTTCTCGCTGTTTGTTTTCCACTCTTCATTATCGAAATCGAATTTGAAGTTCATGCTGTTTTTAATGTCCTGCTGCATCTGTGACCAGTCGATGTTTTTCAGCGCTTCTCTGGCTGCTTCCTGGGCTGCCTGTGTCTCTTCGGCAATGGCTTTCCAGTCGATTTTATCTACCTCTGCCTGCGCTTCGGCCTGTATCTTTTTGATATCTACTTCTTTCAGGCGTTGCATGGCTTTCTCCACGCTTTGCTGGGCCCGTTCCAGGTTTTTTTTGGCAGTGGCTTCGGAGCTGCGTATATGGCGGTTCGGCGTAGAGGTGTCAGACAGCGCGTTCAGGGGAGCCACCGGTGAGAACAGCACATGTCCTTTGCTATTCATCACGATCACATTTTGCGGCGTTTGTATGTTAGCCGGGATGGGCATTTCAGGAGCATCCGGTGGTGGTGGGGGAGGCTCGGGAGCATCCGGGATTTCGTCTGCCGCTGGCGGTGCATCCGGTACAACGACTGGCTTCGGCGCCGGCGGTGGCGGGGGAGGCGGAGCAGGAGGCATTGGCAGTGTTTGGATGCTGGTATCTGCGGCAGTAGTGCTTTCCGGCTGTTTGTTGCCAGCATCTTTCCCTTTGGCAGGGTTGAGCCATGCGATAGACACCAGGGCTGTGGCAATGATCAGGACTGCTAATAATTTTTGACTATAATTAAGATGTTTTGTTTTCATCTCCATAATTCTTTTGATGCGGTGAAACAGATGTTGTTTGTCATCTGCAGCAGCCATGGCCATGGGGTTGGAAGTTAACCGGTACGTTTCCAGCGCCATCAGTGCTTTGGCATAATGCAGTGGTTGGACGGTGCCTGCGATCACGAGGTCGTCGCAACAGTGTTCCCTTTCCAGGCGGATGATACGGGAAATCAGCCATACGAAAGGATTGAAGAAGAGGATCGTTTCTACAATGGATTGGAAGATATTCAACAGATAATCATTGCGTTTTACGTGTGCCAGCTCATGCAGCAAAATGGCTTCCAGCTGCTCTTCCGACAGGTTGTTGACCATCGCGATGGGCAACAGTATCACTGGTTTCAGGAATCCCAGCATGACCGGTACCTGAACATAACGCGACACCAGCAGTTTTATCGGGCGGGATAATTTCAGTCTGCCCATCAGTTGGCGCAGGTGTTTTTCCCAGGCTTCGCCCATGGGCTCTACCATGGTGGTACGGATATGATGCAGTTGTACCAGGTCGGACGCGAATTTGATCGTCATGAGCAACATGCCGGCCAGGTAGAAGGTGACGAGTATAGGGAAACAGAGCTCCAGGCTGGGAAACAGCTCCACTACTTTCAGCTGGCCCGGATAAGGCGCCACCGGTTGTTGCGCCAGTGCGGCCATATTCGCTGCCTCGGCAGGGTTGTATTGTATCAGCAGTTGTTTCGCTGCCGAGATGGTATGCCATTGCTGATAAAAAGTGATGAGGAACCAGGCGAATATACCGGAAAGTGCAAAAAACGACAGATTGTATTTAATCCGGGCGCTGGCCATAGGCCATAGTTTCAGCACTACTCTCAGGCAGGCGTATACGAAGAAGGACTGCCATAAGGCGTGGAGTATGCTCCAGCCAAGTGCGCGCACCAGATCGCCGGTAATAGGTAATAAGTTCATAGTAGTATATGTTTTACCTGTTATCGCTTTTGTTGTTTTTCTATTTCCGCTAAATATTCCCTGATTTTCTCCAGTTCCGCGTCTGAGGAGCGATGCTGCCCCAATGCCTGCATGACCAGGCTGGTGGCCGATCCGCCGAAGACGGTATCTATCATTTTATTTAACAGCTGCTGCCTGGTTTTTTCCTGGGAAACAGCCGCTTTATACACGTGGGTCTTACTGCTGGTATCACGTTCCAGCAGGTCCTTGTCATGCATGATCTGCATCAGCTTCAGCGTAGTGGTATAGCCGGCATCTTTGGTGGCAGAGAGGATGTCATGCACCTCCCGTACGGTGCAGGGACCTTTCTCCCAGAGAATGCTTAGTATCTCCAATTCACTTTCTGTTGGCTTTATTTGTTTCACAGTCATGATGTTTTATCAAGGATGATTATTGTTGTACGAATATCTTCGTAGCTAATGTACGATTGTTTTCGTAAATGCAAAATAAATTATCAGAGAATGTGATCAAGGTGATAAAAAACGGATGAACGGACATCCTGAGACGATCGTTACGGGGGAGCCGCCGTCAGCAGTGAAAGCGGACAAAAATTGTCTGATAATGGACAAAGCGCATTATTTTTAATATATAAACATATGGTATATATAATGCAGGTATATTGGCATTTTCTTCGCGGCCACGCAGGTACTCAAATCACCACTGCATGATCCGCAACTATCTTAAAATTGCTTTCCGCCATTTTGCCCGGCATAAACTGTACGCAGGGCTTAATATTATCGGCCTCGCTACGGGAATGGCTGTGGCGTTGATGATTGGATTATGGATATGGGATGAGTGGTCCTTTAATCATTATCACACCCATCATAATCGTATCGCGAGGGTGATGAGCACCCAGTTGGACAACGGAGCACTGGTGACCAGTACCGGGGTGTGTATTCCGCTGGCGGACGAGCTGCGGAATAAATATGGCGCGGACTTTAAAAAGGTGGCTGTCGTTTTCCCGACTTATAACCATGTGCTGGCCAATGGAGAAACGAAAGTCACCGCTATAGGCCGGTGGGCACAGCCCGATCTGCCCGCCATGTTATCCTTACGTATGATCGCAGGCCGGCAGGAGGCGCTGAACGATCCATCCTCTGTGCTGCTTTCCCAATCACTGGCACAGGCGCTGTTTGGGCATACTGATCCCGTTAACCAGCTGCTGCGCATGGACAACCGCATGGACCTGAAAGTGGCTGGTGTATATGAAGACATGCCCGAGAATACTACATTCCACGATACCAAACTGCTCCTGCCATGGGGAAAAGCCCTGCGGGAGCTGGTATGGCTGCTAGAGGCCAGTACAGACTGGACCACCCATCACTGGGAACTGATCGTGGAATTGAATGAACATGCAAAGCCCGCCGTAGTATCAGACAAAATCAAAAACCTGGTACAGGCACATATTACCACAGGGAAGGAGCGCATCTTCCTGCAACCGATGAATCAATGGCATTTATACAATGAATTCAGGGATGGTGTAAATACAGGCGGACGTATCGGCACCGTGAAACTAATGGGTACTATCGGACTGTTCGTGTTACTGCTGGCAGTGATTAATTTCATGAACCTCGCTACTGCGCGTAGTGAGCAGCGTGCACGGGAGGTAGGTCTGCGAAAAGCCATCGGTTCGTACAGGAGCCAGCTGATAGGGCAGTTCCTGACAGAATCCATACTGGTCGCGTTTCTGGCTATGATATTGAGTTTATTGATGGTGCAGTGTTCCCTGTTTTTCTTTAACAGCCTGGCTGATAAACATATGGTGCTGCCTTGGGGCAACGCGCCTTTCTGGCTGGCGATATTATTATTCACTTTGTTCGTGGGCCTGCTGGCCGGTAGTTACCCGGCGTTTTATCTCTCCCGGTTTGAACCAGTAAAGGTGCTGAAAGGAACAATAGCCGCCGGCAAAGCCGCCTGGCTGCCCCGTCAAACGTTGATCGTGCTGCAGTTTACCGTGTCTGTTACGCTGATCATCGGCACACTGGTGGTTTTCCGCCAGCTGCAACATGCACGCAACCGGCCGGCCGGCTACGCCAGGGAAGGGCTTATCACGCTTGGCGTCAACACCCCGCAATTGTACCAGGCCAATTACAATACGCTGCACCGCGACCTCATGGAAACGGGTGCTGTGGCAGATATGGCCTATGCTGCGGCAGCTACCACAGAGGCGCCCGAAAATGAAAAGAGCTTCAGCTGGAAGGGGAAAGACCCTAATATCGTTCCTCAACTGAAAATTGTGGCCGTCTCTCACGATTATGGTCATACGATCGGATGGAAGATCAAGGAAGGGCGAGATTTTTCACGGGATTATCCAGCCGATACAGGTACGTTGGTCCTCAACGAAGCAGCTGTGCGTCTAATGGGTTTTAGTCACCCGGTAGGGGAGATCGTGGAGTATGGCGGTGCGCCGTGCCGCGTGATAGGCGTGGCTGCGGATATGATCATGGAATCGCCCTATCAGCGTGTGGCGCCGATGGTTTTCCGGCTGGACTACAAATGGTACAATTTCATTACAGTCCGTATCAGGCCGGAAATGCCGGTGGTGGATGCGCTGGACCGGATTGGGAAAGTGTTTCGTCAATACAACCCTGCAGCTCCTTTTGAATATAAATTTGTGGATGAAGTGTATGCCCGTAAATTCTCCGACGAACAGCGCCTGGGCCGTTTGGCTGCGGTGTTTGCCGTGTTGGCCATATTTATTTCATGCCTTGGGTTATTTGGCTTGTCGGCTTTTGTGGTTTCGCAACGCACCAGGGAAATTGGTATCCGCAAGGTATTGGGCGCTTCTGAGCTGAACTTGTGGACATTGCTGACAGCTGATTTTGTACGCCTGATGATATTGTCTGTTCTGATAGCGGTGCCATTGGGATATTACAGCATGCACTACTGGTTGCAGCAATACGCTTACCGTACCAGCCTTGCATGGTGGGTATTCCTGCTGGCAGGCGGAATGGCGTTAATAGTAGCTTTGCTGACGGTAAGTTTTCAGAGCATCAAAGCTGCCCGTATGAATCCCGGCCGGAGTTTATCGGCCTCTTAGTTGTTTGGTGGTTTGCCGGCTGCCATCGGGGCTCCAGCCCGGTGCATCCAGCAGGTAGTGCCACGCTTCGCGCAGAGACCGTGCCCGTCGCAGGTCGCGCCAGATGTCCACCCATTCGTGGGTGGCAATCCGGAAAGGATTGTAGGTATGGATGTTTTTGGTGAGCCCATATATCGGCCGCTGCTTTTCCGGCGTAAACGTGCCAAACATACGGTCCCAGATAATGAGCATCCCGCCATGGTTGCGGTCCAGGTAATCGAGGTCAGAACCGTGATGCACCCGGTGATGGGAAGGCGTATTGAAGATAAATTCTATTGGCCGTGGTAGTTTGTTGATCATCTCTGTATGTATCCAGTACTGATAAATCAGGCTGATGGCCTGCATGCTCAATACCATGATGGGATGGAATCCCACGAGAGGCATCCAGAACCAAAACAGGAAGGTGCCGGTAAGGTCGCCCGTCCATGTCTGACGCAATGCAGTGGCGAGCGTATATTTTTGGGAAGAATGATGGATGACATGGGAAGCCCAGAAAAAGCGGACAGTATGACTGCTGCGGTGAAACCAGTAGTAACTGAAATCATCTGCAAAAAAACACAATACCCAGGCCCACCAGGTAAAACCGAGGGTAAAAAGACGGTATTGATAAACAAAAAGATAGAAGCCAAGAATGACACCTTTGGTAAACAGGCCTATGAAAAGTTTGCCCAGCCCCATGGCAATGCTGCTGAGGGCGTCTTTGGGCTCGTAGAGGTTCCGGTGGTCTATCGTGGTAATGATGATCTCCAGCAGCATCAGCAAAACAAAGCCGGGAATGGCATACATGATCAGGTTAGGAGGCATAAAAAGAAATTTGGCTATTCAGGTATTTGGTTATTTAATTTACGATTTTTTGATCGTCTGTAAATCACCAGCTACCTAAATAGCCAAAATTATCTTGTTATTTTACCAGTTTTTCAGACCTGCTGACACCTGAAGTGCCAAACCAGCCCAGGATTTTGGTTTTTCCGGAAGGAGTGGTATTGTTGACATTTGATTTTACATTCTCCAGTACTTTGGCAAACAGTCCGCCGGCATTCACCTGCTGGTCCACCTGTGTCAGGAACTCGTGACTTCGTTTGGTCACAGATTTCAATTTCACGATCACTTTTTCATTGAGCTGGAACGGTTTGCTGAAATCCGTGATGCTCTCCGTGATAGGCAGGATGAAAATAGCGCCATCAGACACGCCTTCATCGTAGGAACCGTCAATGGAGAAAGCATCGCGCAGCCGGCGTGTAGTATCGGTACGGTAGGAGCGAATCCAGTAGTAGTCGATAGGGCCGCCCTCAATGTCTTTTGCGTGCATAGTGGCATAGTATCCTTCCTTACCTGACATGGCTTCTTCCTTTTTCTTGAATTTCAGGGTGATAGAATCAACCGGCGGTACCCGTTTAAGGGTATCAAACGCTTCAAAGATCTCTCCTTTGTATTCCACATGCAGTTTGTAGGCATGGTCCACAATACCGATCGGGTTACCGGTGGCGTCGTAGGTGTATGCATTTTCCTTAAACGCAAACGGATAAGACTTGCCGTTGGTCAGATCGAAGAGTGTAATGGACGCATCGTTGATAATGGGCGCCGGATTGTTGTCCGTAAAAGGCACAGACATGGTGAATTTGATCGTTTGCGGACCAGCTTCATTGGTAATCCAGGCATCCAGCACCGGGTATGATTTACCCGGGGCGATATCCAGATCTATTTTATCCTCGCAGGCAGTAAGCGTTGCTAACGCTGATATGATGAATAATGACAGTTTTTTCATTAGTTTCTTTTTTAGACAGATTAAAATTTGAAGTTGTACGTGATGCCCGGAATGATGGAGCCGATGATAGACAGGCGGACTGCTTCCCGTTTGTTGGGATCATCGTCATTCTGCTTGAAGTAAATGCTGTAGGCATTTCTGCGGCCATACACGTTATACAGGGAGAACACCCATTCGCCTTTCCAGCGTTTCAGCTGTTTGCCTTTAAGGGTAAAGGACAGGTCCAGACGGTGGAATGCCGGCAGGCGGTAATTATTCCTTTTTTCGGTGCTGTTGTATGGAATATCCCAGTCCTGGAACTGCAGCCTGTTGTCGGCATAGGTGCCGGGCGTACCGGAAGCATATACCCAGTTGGCAGACAGGGAAGTTCTCTTCGTGAATTCATGCGTGAGCACAAGGTTGAAGTTGTGCGTACGGTCATAGCGGTTCAGGAACCATTCATCGAGACTGATGCCCGGTGTTTTTCTTTCTGAGCGGGACAATGTATAGCTGATCCAGCCAGTGGTTTTACCGACATTCTTTTTAGCATACAGCTCAAGACCAAAAGCACGGGTCTGGGAAGGCAGCAGGTCTGCTTCGATCAGTTGGTTCAGCTGCAGGTTGGCATTGTCGATATAATCCAGCTGATGATCGGTTGTTTTATAGAAAGCTTCCGCAGAGAACTCATACGAGTCGTTGGGAGAATTGTAGAAATAACCGACGGTGTACTGGTCAGATAAACTAGGCTCGATGTTGTTGGTGCTGGGTGTCCAGATATCCAGCGGAGTAGGAGACGCTGTATTGGAGAGCTGGTGCATGAACTGCGTGGTGCGGCTGTAAGCTACTTTCACGGCATGTTCATCGTTGATAGCGTAGCGGGCGCTGAGTCGTGGCTCGAAGTAGTAATAACCCTTGATCAGTTCATTAGCGCCGTAATCTTTGCTGCCAGTGAGCGTTCTGCGGATACCTGGTGTGGTATCGTTAAAGTAGTAGGCAGTTCCTTTACCCAACAGTTGGTAGGCGGAGAAGCGGCCACCGTACTGGATACCGAATTTTTTAGTGGGTTTCCACTCATGGTCCAGGTATACGGCTGATTCCAATGCATGTTTCTCGGTGAGTTCTTTCAACCTGTTTTTGTCACCTTCCACACTGCTGCCGGTGCCCGGGCGGAAAGTATAGTAGATGCCCTGTACGCCGAAATGCAGGATGTTATTGGTGTTCAGGTAGTAGGTGAAAGACGGTTTCAGACCGTAGTTGATAATATTGGAAGTCCATTTATAGCCCTGCAGCAGTTCGTCCTCTTGTTTTTTGGAGCCATTGCTGAAATTGAGGCTATAGTCGTATTTAGAGTAGTAGGTGGTCAGGTTAAGGAACAGGCGGTTGGTGAATACGTGGTTCCAGCGCAGGGTAGCGGTAGTATTGCCCCAGTTCATGTCCACGTCTTTGCCCAGTCCGAATTTATCACGGCCAAAGTAGCCGCTCACGAAGAGGGTGTTGTTTTTATCAAATTTGTAGTTGGCTTTGGCTGTCAGATCATAAAAGTTCAGTTTGGTATCCTTCATGTCGCCTTTCACAAAGGGTTTCATGAGGATATCGATGTATGATCTTCTGGCTGCCACGATGAAGGAAGATTTATCCTTTACCAGCGGGCCTTCCACAGACAGGCGGCTGAAGATATTGCCGATACCGCCGTTCACGTTGAAGTTCTGGTTGTTACCGTCTTTCATGCGGATATCGAGCACAGAAGAGGTACGGCCACCATATTCAGCAGGGAATCCGCCTTTGATCAGGTTGAGGCTTTTCACCGCATCCGGATTGAATACAGAGAAGAAGCCGAGCATGTGGCTGGAGTTGTATACCGGCGCTTCGTCGAGCAGGATGAGGTTTTCATCGCTGTTGCCGCCGCGGACGTTGAAGCCGGAAGAGCCTTCTCCTACCGTGGTGACACCTGGAAGTGTCTGAATGGAACGGATCACATCTACTTCACCCATGAAAGTAGGCAGTTTTTTCATCTGAGCGATGTCCAGGCGGTTGATGCTGGTGTTGAGCGTATTGATCGCTTTTTCCTGCTTCTGGCCGCTGACAGTGACTTCACTGAGTTGACTGCTGCTGCTTTCCAGACGGATGTCAAGTGTTTTGTTACTATGTAAACTAACAGTTGTTTTAACGGGTGCATATCCCATATACGAAAACTGTAACTCGTGTTCCCCGGCGGGGAGTGTCAGAGAATAGAAACCGTATTGGTTGGTAACTGTACCAACGCTGGTGCCAGGTTTGCCTATGGAAATTCCCACCAGGCTTTCCCCGTTTTGTTTGTCTTTTACATAACCGCTAACGGTAAAACGTTGCTGTTGTGCGCGTGTTGGACCCGTTGCCAGTATTAATACCAGCAAGGCCATCAACATGGTGACCAAAGTTTTCATAAAGGTAAATCTCGATTTTAAAATGACGTTTCCTGTTTTTGTGACGTTGCTAATAAGACGTGGTGGGATATTTGTACCCCTATTAGGAGTCAAATTATTTTTTTGGTTAATAATAGGGGGTGAAGATAAACAGGAAAAGTGAGAAAGAATATTGAGGTTGAAGCCAGGGGTTATGCTTCAAGCTCAATATTCAGCATAGGACTGGTTTTGAGGGGCATTAATCAAGGATGTCGCAATGGAACCCGAGGCGGTTCACGAACTCGATAATCGTTCTTTCTGCCAGTTGCTGGGGGCTGATCACTCTTAAAACCTTGTCGCAGTCCTCTATGTCCACACTACACGCATTTACGCTAAAGCTGGAAGAAATGGCATCGATCACATTGTCTTTATCCTTAACAGTGTTAATATTTGTACGGAATATTCCAATCATGGCGTTTGGATTTGAATTTTGCGGGATATATTTGTGCAAATTTGCTACTGTTTGTCCGTATAGCTGTTACATGAAAAGGATTAAAACTTATACGAAACGGATTATTTTATGGCTGTAGTAATCAAAAATGAGCTGAACGAAGTATTGCTGCAGGAAGGTTTTCCTTTTTCGCCTGAGGACTTAACGCCTCCAGGAGCCATTGTGGAGGAGAAAAAAGAGCAGCAGCTTGATTTTGGCGCCTATAACATACAAGAATGCAAGTTTGACGGGATACACCTCATCATCTGTACAGCAGAGATCTACGAGAACCTGACGGTGGCCTCGGAAGATATTATGCCTCATGTGTCTATGTTGTTTATGGAGCAGGGGGATGTACGTGCCAGTGTGGAAGGGATGAGGGATAAGTTCCGTTTTTCCTCACTGGAGCATAATATCATGTATTCTCCCCACCGGGAGGAGACCGCAGAGCTGAGAAAGCAGAAAGGTATCCAGGTGCTGGGCATGAACTTTTCACCGGAACGCTTTATTGCACTGGCCGACAGTAACGGGCAGGTATTGGGAAAAATGGCGAATGCCGTTGCCAATAAGAGAGGCGTGATCCTGGCCGATAAGATGAACCCGCATATTACGCCCCGTATGAAAACCGTGCTGGGAGAAATACGCCGGTGCCAGTTCAAAGGCGGACTGAAGAAGTTATTCCTTCAGTCAAAGGTCATGGAGCTGCTGGCATTGCAGTGTGACCAGGTGGAAAATGACTTTGGCCGCGCACGGACCATACGTCACAATATCAGTGCAAGGGAGCTGGAGCAGCTGCAGCATGCACGCTACCTGCTGTTGCAGGACCTGCAGGAACCACCTTCACTGGCGGAGCTTGCACGCCTTTCCGGCCTGAATGAGTTTAAACTTAAATCCGGTTTTAAAACCGTGTTTGATAATACGGTCTTCGGTTATTTTAATGACCACCGCCTCCACATGGCCCGGGAGATGATCCTGGCTGGCGGTAAACCCCTCGCTGATATAGCCGATGAAGCGGGATATTCTTCCCCGCAGCATTTCAGTAGCGCGTTTAGGAAAAAGTACGGTGTAGCGCCATCAAAGCTGTAACCCCGTGATTTTCATGATTCCCAGGGCTGAAGCCCTGGGCTAAGATGTTTTTCAATTCCTTTCACCTTCCATCGTTTGCAAATCCCGAGCTAAAGCCCTGGGTTATGTCGTTGCTCTGCGTAATTATAGATGTGATCATTTGAAAAAAATTGAAAAACATCTTAGCCCAGGACTTTAGTCCTGGGTATTAATATGCGACAGTAAACCGCTGTTGAATATGTGCCGGTTTTTCCAGTTCGTCGATGAGGGCGACGGCGTAGTCGGCAGTGGATATTTTGCTTTCGTTGTTAGCGTCTGTAAGGAGCTGGTCACCACCGAGGCGGAATTTACCGGTGCGTTCGCCGGGAGCGATCATGGCAGCAGGACTTAACACGGTCCATTGCAGGTCTTTGTCCTGTTTAATCACTTTGTAGGCTTCGCGGGTAGCGCTGGCGCCTTCCTTCCAGGCGGCCGGGAATTCGGGGGTATCCAGCAGTTGTACGCCGGGAGCTACTTCCAGGCTGCCTGCACCGCTTACCGCGATCAGTCTTTTAATACCGGCCTGTTTCAGTCCGCCGATGATGGCGCGGATAGCCTTCACATAGGTGGCAGTGTCGTGGGCGCTGTAGGCGCTGATGACAGCATCATTGCCCGCTACAAGGGAAGCTACTTCCGCTTCGTTGGTCACATCGCCTTTTTTAACGGTCAGATGATCGTTTTTAACCTGTATTTTCTCCGGATTACGTACAATGGCGGTTACCTCATGACCCCTGTTCAATGCTTCGTTTAAAAGGGCGCTGCCAATGAATCCTGATGCGCCGATAATAGCTACTTTCATATTTAATGCTTTTTTGTAGTGATATAATTACAGCCACAACTGACCGATTGTTTAACTGTTTTATTTTTTATTACAGTTTGATAGCACAAATGTACAGTAGTTTTTTACTGTAACAAAAAAAATTACAGTAAATCGTAAAAAAATGGCGGACGATACTGCCGGTAAGATGGTAAAGTGCTATTAATCATTGAATTATTGATCAATAGCGATCTTATCCGGAGAATCGTCCGCCAGGCGGAATTATTTTATTTCAGTACATAAACCTGTTGGGTTTTGGCAGCGGGCGGAGTGACGGTTTTCACCTTGGCCACTGGCGGTACTTCTTCCTTAGTATGGAATTTTTCAGACAGGGTAGGGGCAATTACCAGTGACACGATAGACATCAGTTTAATGAGGATGTTCATAGAAGGGCCAGAGGTATCTTTGAACGGATCACCGACAGTATCACCGGTTACAGAGGCCTTATGCGGTTCTGATTTTTTATAGAAAGTTTCCCCGTTGATTTCCACGCCTTTCTCGAAAGATTTTTTTGCGTTGTCCCAGGCGCCGCCGGCGTTGTTCTGGAAGATGCCCATCAGTACGCCGGTAACGGTAGCGCCGGCGAGGAAACCGCCGAGTACTTCAGGACCGGCGATGAAACCGATCAACAGCGGAGATATCAGGGCGATAGCACCTGGCAGGATCATTTCACGGATAGAGGCTTGTGTGGAGATAGCCACGCATTTATCGTATTCTGGTTTACCCGTGCCTTCCATGATACCGGGTATTTCGCGGAACTGGCGGCGTACTTCTTCCACCATGGCCATGGCCGCGCGTCCTACCGCTGCAATCGCCAGTGAGGAGAAGATGAAGGGGATCATGCCGCCAACGAAGAGACCAGCCAGTACGTTGGCTTTATAAATATCGATGCCTTTGATGCCTGCCACGCCTACAAACGCAGCAAACAGGGCCAGTGCGGTCAGGGCCGCAGAAGCGATGGCAAATCCTTTACCGGTAGCAGCGGTGGTGTTACCTACCGCATCGAGGATATCCGTTTTTTCACGCACATCTTTGGGCAGTTCGCTCATTTCAGCAATACCACCGGCATTGTCGGCGATAGGGCCAAAGGCGTCAATAGCCAGCTGCATAGCGGTGGTGGCCATCATACCAGCAGCGGCAATAGCCACGCCATAGAGGCCTGCGAATGCATAGGAACCATAGATGCCAAATGCCAGGACCAGGATGGGCAGTGCTGTAGATTCCATCCCCACTGACAAGCCGCCGATGATGTTGGTGGCAGCGCCGGTAGCGGATTGACGGATGATAGAGCGCACAGGGCGTTTACCCATGGCCGTATAATATTCAGTGATGATGCTCATCAGGGTGCCTACAACGAGGCCTACCACGATGGAGCCGAACACCTGGCTTTTAGTGAATTCGTGACCACGCAGTACCATCGGGCCGTCGGGCAGTATCCAGTTAACGAGGAACCAGGAAGCGATGGCAGTGAGGATGATAGAGCCCCAGTTGCCCATGTTGAGCGCTTTCTGTACTACGCCGGTACTGAGGCCGGCGCTATCGCTGATTCTTACGAAGAAAGTACCGATCATAGAGAAGATGATACCGGTACCGGCAATCATCATGGGAAGCAGGATGGGCGCAATGCCTCCAAACGCGTCCTGGGAGGTTGTTTCAGAGCCCAATACCATGGTTGCCAGTACAGTGGCCACATAGGAACCGAAAAGATCGGCGCCCATACCGGCTACGTCACCTACGTTGTCACCCACGTTGTCCGCGATGGTAGCAGGGTTGCGCGGATCATCCTCAGGGATGCCTGCTTCTACCTTACCTACCAGGTCAGCGCCCACGTCGGCCGCTTTGGTATAGATACCGCCGCCTACACGGGCAAAGAGGGCGATGCTCTCTGCACCCAGTGAGAAACCAGTCAATACTTCGATGGTCCTGATCATTTCACCGGTATTGGCAGCCGCGCCGAAATAGGATTTGAGGATGATGAACAGGGAGCCGAGACCCAGTACGGCCAGGCCGGCAACACCCATACCCATTACAGAGCCGCCGGTGAAAGATACGCCCAGCGCTTTGGCGAGACTGGTACGGGCAGCTTGTGCAGTACGCACATTGGCTTTGGTCGCTATTTTCATTCCGATAAATCCGGCCGTGGCAGAGAATACAGCGCCTATGATAAAGGCGAGACCTATCGACCAGTGGGAGGTATGATGGGAAGCACCCATGTAACCCAATAACAGCGCAGCTATGATAACAAAGTATATCAGTACTTTATACTCCGCTTTTAAAAATGCCATAGCGCCTTCCGCAATGTGCTGCGCTATTTCTTTCATCTTTTCATTACCCGCATCCTGGCGGGAAACCCAGGAACTGCGGACTGCAGTAAATAACAAGGCCAGTAATCCAAAACAGGGAACGAGGAAAACGATACTCATAGAAGCGTATTTAAATTGCTCGGTTGAAAAAATAGCGTATTAACTAAATGTTATCCAATAAATATAGATAATAAAATTTTGAATTAAGCATTACAGGTAAGGAAATACCGCAGGCAAAAAAGAATTAACAGGGAAGTCTGGATGGCAGCTGGTTTTAACGGAGATTCGGGGGGATGCCCGCCCTGGTGGCTGCATTCGGTTGCAGGTTCTCCGGGCAGGCGTACCGGCATGTCCGTTGGTTTGGCCTGTCGGTCCTGGTATCTATTACAGCGGTGTGCAAAACGGGAATTAATAAAAACACTCAAGGAAAGCTGCGCCCAGGTGGTGGATGATGTCCCCGGCGGTCATCGCTTCCTGCGACAACTTTGCTGCGGCCAGGTCGCCGGCATAGCCGTGCAGCCAGGCGCCCAGCAATACCGCGGCCTTGGGTGCATAATCCTGTGCCAGCAGCCCGGTGAGGATGCCGGTGAGCACATCGCCGCTACCGCCGGTAGCCATGCCGGGATTGCCGGTAGCGTTGAAATACACGGCGCCGTCAGGACAGGCGATCGCGGTATAACGCCCTTTCAGCAGGATATACAGCTGCAGCCGTACCGCCTGTTTGGATAACAGCTCCAGTCGCTCGAAATCATTGGCAGAAGGGCCAAAGAGCCGCTCAAATTCTTTAGGGTGCGGCGTAAGGATAGAACCCGCCGGTACCTGATATAACAGTGACGGATATACGGAAAGGATGTTCAGTGCGTCTGCATCAATCACCATCGGGCGTTTGTAAGTGGTCAGCAGTTTCTCAAAAGAACGGGCAGTAGCTGTAGCGGTGCCCAGTCCCGGCCCAATACCGATGGTTTTGTAACGGGCATCGGCCTGTTCATGAAAATGCGCGCTGTGCTCTTGTATTTCATCTGTCACACTCATGGCCGCTGGCTCGCTGATCTGCATAATATCATACCCACAACGGGGGATATGACAGGTGAGCAGGCCCACACCTGCACGGAGACAGGCTTTGGCACTGAGCACGGCAGCACCCATTTTTCCATAGCTGCCGGCAATCAGCAAGGCATGTCCAAAGGTGCCTTTATGCGCAAAAGAAGGGCGTGGCGTGTAAATGGTATGCATCATCTCCCTGTCTGCCAGATGGTAGCGTGCAGGCGTATGCGTTATATAGTCCGGCGACAGCCCAATAGGCAGTATCTGTACCTCGCCAACGAGGGCCTCGTTTTCGGGCAACAGAAAAGCCAGTTTATGGCATTCAAAGCTCAGGGTGTAATGTGCCTGTATGACGGGCGTATTGCGGCAACTGGCGTCTGCCATCAGCCCGGAGGGCATATCAATGGCTACAATCGTATGACGGCCATGCTGATCATTGATCTTGTGAATAATACCGGCCAGCCAGCCTTCAATGGGTTTGTTCAGCCCGGTACCAAAAATAGCATCTACAATCACCGTGGAAGGGGGCAGCTCAGGGAAACCGGTAACATCGGCTATTTCACGGATACGGCCGGCATATTGCTGCTGCAACCGCCGGTAATAATATATATAATCCTCACTGGCCTTATTGCCATACTCCAACAGGCAGGCCGTTACCTGGTAACCTTCTTCCAGCAACCGCTGGGCAATCACCAGTCCGTCGCCACCATTATTACCTTTACCACAGAAGATAAAAAAAGGATGAGAAGGGGCAAAACGGTCCAGCAGCCAGTCAGCACATTTGCCTGCAGCCCGCGCCATCAGGTCGGTACTGCTCACGGGCTCATGTGCTATGGTGAAGGCATCCGCCTCCCGGACCTGTGCAGCGGTGAAGATTTTCATATCCTGCTGTTGAACAATAAAAGTAGCTCAAAAATAAGGAACATAAAAAAACGGATCATGCTTGCCTCATGATCCGTTTACGGGTTATTAGCGTTTCCGCTATGTTAAAAGGTATATCGTGCAGATATACCGCCAATTTCTTCTCCGATGAAGTTGGTCGGGCCAACAAACTGAACGTAAGGTTTCAGGTCAGCACTCAGGTTCAACGGTATGTTCTTGAAAGTCCATTCAACACCGATGATACCGTCCAGGCCCGGAGATACGTAGGTACCTTTGCCTTTGTCCACATAACGGTCCCAATCATAATCACGACGGTCATAGAAACCAAGGTGTGCACCGCCACCGGCATACATATTCAGCTCAGGTCTGCCGATATTCCAATGGTATTCATACAGCGCGGTGAACGTAACGTTGGATTTATGTTCGTGGTTGGTGGTCACCAATCCTTCAATGGCGTGAGGGCCCTGGATGAAGTGTTTAATGGTGAAACCCACTACCCATGGGTTCAGGCGGATACCCAGTGCAGTGTTGTAGTTTTCAACACTACCGCTACCATAGCTTTTCTTTTTCTGCGCGTTAGCCTGTACTGCCAGCAGGGCAAACAGGCTGAAAAATAACACGACTTTTTTCATAGATGTTGCTTATTTATTGATACAAAAAATGTATGCGACTATTAACGTTGGCTATACACTCTAAAGTATATTCCGGGTTGAATAAAATTCGGGGTAGCCTCACAATAACAGTGCCAATCCATCATTTGCTTTTCTTGATCGGAATAACAGGCTTCAATAAACGAAGGAAGGTAAACCCGGCTATACCGGCTAACAGGGAGGCCGCTATCACGGATATAATGGAGATGATCTGATATTCTCTTTCCACATAAGCAAGCGAAGAGATAAAGATAGACATCGTGAAACCAATACCGGCAATCAGTCCTACACCGATCAGCTGCAACCAGCCTGATTTGGAGGGAAGGCTGGCCAGTTTTAGTTTTACCGCGGCAAAGGACAAGGCAAAAATACCTATCGGTTTGCCCAGCACCAGTCCTGCAATGACACCATAACTGATATCATTATGTAGTGCGCCCAATATATCTGAAGGCAATTGTATTGCCGTATTGGCTAATGCGAAAACAGGCATGATGATAAAATTGACCGGGTCATGCAGGCCATGCACCAGGTCCGCTATTTTATCCTGCGGAATGCAGAAAGCCAGTAATACACCTGCAATGGTAGCATGCACGCCGGAGTTGAAAAGAAAGTACCACAACACAATGCCCGGAATGAAATACAATATCAATCGTTGTACTTTCAGCAGGTTCAGTGCGATGGGGATGAGCAATACACCGCCGGCCATCAGCAGGTATTGAAGATTAAGATGTGGCGTATAAAATATAGCGATGGTAAGGATAGCGCCGAGATCATCGATAATGGCCAGCGCCATCAGGAAAATTTTCAGGCTCACCGGTACCCTGTTGCCCAGCAGGGAGAGAATACCCAGCGAAAAAGCGATGTCGGTAGCCATTGGAATGCCCCAGCCATGGGCATATTCCGTACCGCTGTTGAACAGGCTGAAGATCAGTGCCGGGAATAACATCCCGCCGATGGCCGCGAGCACGGGCAGAATGGATTTACGCAGGGAGGAAAGTTCTCCTACCGTCAGTTCTCTTTTTATTTCCATGCCTACCAGGAAAAAGAACAGCACCATCATGCCGTCGTTTATCCATAACAGGTAGGAGTTGGGTAAATGCAGTGCACGGTATTGATAATGATGTCCGCCAGCCGGGTCAAAGAGCGCATTCCAGAAGTTAATATAACTTTCCTGCCACGATGAATTAGCCAATATCATAGACACGATGGTGCAGAGGATCAGGATGATACCTACAGCACGGCTGTCTTTTAAAAAAGTGTGGATCGGGGACAGGAGGGTTTTGAATGCGCTTCTAATCATGTTGTCATTTTAATATTTTGTCATTTGGTTATTTAAAGATTGTCTTGCTCTCTTTAAATAACCAAATGGCAAAATAACTAAATAACAGCGTAATTACTGCATAAGTTCATACTTGGTCTTGGGCTTGCGCTTGATGTCCCATTTGAAATTTTCCAGCTGGAGCTGTTCTTTGGGCCTTTGCGTGAAGGGATAAACGGTGCCTTCGGGGTCTTTGATCATCACTACTTTATCCACGTCTCCTTTTTTGAAGAAGATATTAATAATGCCGCATTGCGCCTTGTTGACGCTCATATAGGCACCACTCTGGTCTTTTACATAGTTGATGGTTTCGGCATTTCCTTCCACATGCATCCAGTCGAGCGACTCGCCAGCCACATACCCGGTGATGGTATTGCCTTTCACCTGGTTGTACATATTAGGGCCGGCATTGTTGATGATAAAAGCATTTTTGATCATCAGTACTTTATCGGCCGCCTGGTTTTTGGTGAACATCAGCATGGTATCTGCGCTGAGCTGGGTGGCATTATTGGACCAAAGCACCGGGTCGCGGTAGAAGCGGAAGATGGAGTCTTTGGTAGAATAATATACACTGTCAGCCACGCCCTGCAGGGAATCGGAGAACATGCGCACATGGTGATAGGCCAGGATGTACCGTTGATCAGCGGTATCTTTTGCAGGTGGTGCAGACAACGCGATACTGTCTGCATGGTGTTTGACGCCTGGCAAAGAATCTTTCATGATGATGGACAGCGGTGGCGCTATCTTCACCAGTTTCACCCGGTTGGAGTCCAGCTTGTCTTTTGTTTTGGCCAGCACACTGTCGGCCACAAACATCATAACGGTACCGGGCACACTGTCCAGTTGTTTTTTGGCGAGGGAGTCGCCCTGATTGATCAGGGTGATATTGATGGGGATATGTTCTTTCGGTGGCCGGATGGTCCTTACTGCCCGCAGCGGTTCTTTCACCGGCTCTTTTTTCAGTCCGCCCACAGATGGGATGGAGAGGCTGTCGCCAGGTCTGATGATGCCGGAGAAGAGCGTATCTGCTGCGAGGTACATGGTATCTTTATTTTTTTCCATGATGAGCAGCGGCTTCTGGGTGGCCAGGATGGTTTTGGCGATCTGGTTGACCGTACCATGGTTGGCCAGCAGTGACATTTTGCGGACGGTATCTTTATACACCATGTTACCGGTGGCGTAGGCCATGCCGGTCAGTTTGTCCATTTCGATGTTATCTGCGGTGAGGGTACCGGTGCTGTCTTCGATGGTGGGCCGGTTACCGAAGTTGCCATAGCCTTTGTCGGTATCATAATAACCGCTGGTGGCGTACATGATGCGTTTCCCTTCATTGATGGTGGTAGGCGCGATGATATTGGCGATTTTCGTTTCGGTATTGTACAGCAGGGCATCTGTGGACATGGTATAGTCCGGATCTACCAGTACCACGTTGCGCTGGAAGTGCATTTCCTTGGTTTCGGTGTAGTAGTATCCTTCATCGCTGGTCAGTACGCTTTTGCCGTTCACGAGGCGGCCTGTTTTCACATAGCTGCCTATTTTGGCGTTCATATCGTATTGCAGTTCCGGTCCGGTGATGGTGACTTTGCCGTCGGTGAGGCGGGCATTTTCCCGGAGGATGGCGATACGGGTATTACCGTCGTAGTTGAGGTAATTGCCATAGATATGGACACTGTCGGCCTGATTGATATGTACATTGCCGTATGCGTCCACGATATTGGTCTTATTGTTTTTAACGGCGCTGTCGCAGAAGAACAGGGTTGTGCCCTGTTTGAACCGGGCATGGCCGATAAAGCGGGTGACATTGATCGTGTCTTTCTCGATGAGCTGCAGGGTGTCTGCACCCAGGATTTCGATCACGGTCCCTTTTTTAGGCCCGGGCTGGGCCGGGATCTGGGCATGGGCGGGTAAAATGGCCGCCAGGCACATCACTGCCAGTAAAAGGACTGATCTGATATAATGATTCATGTATGTCTGTTATTGTACCGCTGCAGTATCAGAAGGCAGTGGTTTCGTTTTATCTTTTTTACCGAACAGGGAGAAATGCACATAACGTTTGGGATTGACACGGAGGTCTTCCAGTAGTTTATTGAGGCTGCCGAGTGACGCCTGCAGGTTGTTATATACCTTTTTATCATTCAGCAGGAGGCCGGCCGTACCGTCGGTGGTATTGAGTTTGGCCATGGTGCTGTTCAGGCTGGCGGTAGTTTGCTGCAGCTGTTGTAATGTTTTGTCGATATTGCCGTTAGCCAGTGCGTCGGTGGCTTTTTTAGCGTTGTCGAGGATACCGCCGATTTTTTCATTGTTGGCTTTCAGGTTGCCGGTTACAGAGGCCAGGTTGTTCATAGTGGCCTGTACGTTACCTCTCTGCGGGTCCAGCATATTGTTGAGGGAGGCGGAGGTATTGGAGAAATTGCGCATGGTGGTGTTCAGGTTGCGCATGGTTTCCTGCAGGTTACCCTTAGCGGTGGTGTCGAGGATACCGCTAACTGCCAGCAGTACGGTATCTATATTAGACAGGGTGCCTTCCAGTTTTTTCACCAGCGGGGTGATTTGTTCTTTGATGGCATCTGTCATGGAGCCGTCTACAGAAGCGTAGATGGTGTCGCCATTTTGCAGGTATTCGGTAGCGTTGCCGAGGTCCATCTGTACCGTCTTGGTTCCCAGCAGATCGCTGCTGATGCGGGCTACCGAGTTGCGGGGGATGTTTACTTTTTTGGTGATGGTGAGGGTAACCAGTATTCTGGATGGGTCGTTGTCTTTTACATTCAGCTCAGAAACGTTTCCTACCACCAGGCCGTTCACCTGTACGGCGTTGGACGGCTGCAGTCCATTTACCTGTTTGTAGACAGCGTAGATGGTTTTGTTGTGTGAAAACAGGCTCTTTCCCTTCAATACATTAAAGCCCAGTACGAGTAAGGTGATACCCAGCACGGTAAGTATGCCTACCTTGGTTTCATTAGATAATTTGAGCATGAGATTCGTATACGTTCACCGCAAAAATAATCAAAAAGCATGCACGGGGCGTAGGTAGCAGAAAATGTTGGTAATAAAAAAAGGGGGAGGGGTGGCCGGGGTATCGGGGTGTGGTGAAGCAGGGGATCAGCAGGAAGTTACGAAAGCATCTCTGAATCCGAGTTTGCGGGCTTTTCGTACAGCCGTGGAGGCCTGGCGGTCTGTTTTAAAGTGTCCCCAGGTATATCGGTGCATTTTTTTTTTATTAAGAACAATCTGTTCATGACTGATAGCGCCGTGGAGCTTCCTGAAAATGGAAGCTCCCGGTGTATATAATTTATCAGTGGTCATCAGTTGAATGCAGTACTCGTCGTCCGGTTGCGGAACGGAGTGTTTGCCTTTACCGGCCGGTTTACGGACATGGTTAAAGGCCTGCGGACGGCTGGCAGTAGATTCATCTGTGTTGGAAGAACCGCGGTTGGTGAAGCGTTCCAGCTCGTCGCGGTACCGTTTGATGGCTTTGAAGATACCCATGGCCAGTTCCTGTTGACCGCCGGCGGAGTTGAGGTACTCTTCTTCTTCCGGGTTGCTGATGAAGCCCAGTTCTACGAGCACGCTGGGCATGGCGGTAGCGGAAAGTACCCAGATACCTTTTTCATTACGCTGACGGGCGCCTCTGCTGATACGACCGGCTTTGGTGAATTCATCCTCGATGAGGGTAGACAGCCGGAGGCTCTGGTCGAAGTAGGCGTTACGCAGGGTATTAAGGAGAATGAACGTTTCCGGGTTCTCGTCTGCGAGCTGCTTGGTTTCTTCGGAATCGGCGTCCAGTACGATCACGGAGTTTTGTTTGAGGGACTCCATTTTGGCGTTGTTCTTACTGGTGGCCCATATATACGTTTCCGTGCCTTTCGCATTGCTTGGGAAATAGGCGTAG
The DNA here is from genome assembly GCF_012927205.1 of Chitinophaga fulva. Taxonomy (GTDB): domain Bacteria; phylum Bacteroidota; class Bacteroidia; order Chitinophagales; family Chitinophagaceae; genus Chitinophaga; species Chitinophaga fulva. The sequence continues at coordinate 927,305 of NZ_JABBGC010000003.1, read as the reverse complement.
ACAGGTGTTTTTACCGGGATTTTCTTTTTCCCTTTTTTGCGGTAGACCGTTTTATAGTCGACTATTTTTCTGATTTTGCCGGTGGAGTTACAGTGGATAGACACGAAAAGGTCACCTTTAGCGTCGTTGGCGATCTGTGCTTTTTTGCGGGGATCGTCGAAACGGTCAGATTTTCGTGTATACACTACCTTTACATCCGGGAGGTTGTCTTCGAGGATTTTGCCCAGTTTCAGGGCCACAGCCAGTGTTACCTGTTTTTCTGTAGAGTAGCTCCCTCTGGCCCCGGGGTCTTCACCGCCGTGACCGGCATCAATTACAATAGTTCGGATAGGGTTTTCCTGTTTCTTTGAAACTGGATTGTTTTTTGCCTGAATCAAAAAGGTACAGGTGAAAAGAGTTCCCAGTCCTAAAATCCAAAATCGGTTCCAGCGCATGATTCTCATTTTAATGGGTGCTGTGATCACAAAAAATAAAAAAATAAGTTTATCTGTTAAATTAGTAATTCCATTGCTCCATGCGTGTTTTCAGTCTTTTTCCTCTTGTCGGACATCAAACTTTACAAGCTGTCTTTTGTAATAATTTGTATAATTTCCTGTAGGTTTGTGCCCGCCTTAACACATGAGCTCTAGCTACAAAAATAATTATAAAAAGTTTTTACGGCAGACATACCTGGCTTTTGCAGGTGTGGTTATCGCCGTTCCCTTTATTATAGATGCATCAGGGGTCGCAAGGCCACACGCATCTCCGACTTTTAACAAAACTTTGGCAGATACCGTTCCTGCCCGGAAAGACACTGTAAAGCCCAAAGCGCCTAAAGTGATCGCCAAGCCGGGCGCGGACACTAATTTGGTATCAAAAGACCAGGACACCTCCCAAGAGGTGACCGTGGATACCGTTTTTGTCCCCAAGGTATCCAAAGATACGCTGGATGCGCCGGTAACCTACAAAGCGAAGGACTCCATTATCCTGATGGTGCCCGACAAACGCTTTTATCTGTATGGTACTGCCAGCACCAAATATAAATCGATTGATCTATCTGCCGAAAAAATGAATTTCGATCAGAACACCGGCGTATTGGAGGCCACCAATGCCAAAGATACCGCAGGCAAGATCATCGGCCGCCCCGTGATGAACGACGGGGGCCAGAGCTTCGAGTCAGACACGCTCCGGTATAATTTTACCTCTCAGAAAGCAAAGATCTACAATACCCGCTCCCAGTACGGCGAAGGTTATATCCACAGTGAACTTACCAAAAAGGAGTCGGATAATACCATTTTCGGCTTTAAAAACGGATACACTACCTGTAACCTCGATACGCCGCACTTTAGCTTTAGGGCCCGTAAAATAAAGGTTATCCCTGACAAACTGGTAATTTCCGGGCCGGCTAACCTGGAAATTATGGGAATACCCACCCCATTATACATTCCGTTTGCCATTTTTCCGATCACACAGGGCCAGCGGTCCGGTATCCTGCCTCCCCAGTACGTGGTGAACCAGCAGAAAGGGATGGGCCTCGAAAACGGCGGTTACTACTTCGGGATGGGGGAGCATATGGACCTTACCCTGCGGGGCGACATCTATTCCTATGGCAGCTGGAGCCTCACGGCCAGTCCCACCTACCGGAAACGGTATAAATACAATGGTGGCCTGAACCTGAGCTTTGCCAATACCCGCTATGGCGATCCGGCGGTACCATCAGAGTTCACGAAGTCCCGCGACTTCCGCATTACCTGGAACCACAGTATGGACAGCAAGGCCCGTCCAGGGGTGAACTTCGGCGCCAGCGTGAACTTTGGTAGTTCCTCCTATAACAGATTCAACGTATTTGACTATAGTACCCGTGTCAACAATAACATCGGGTCGTCTATCACCTTTTCCAAAACATGGCAGGGCAAGCCTTATAATCTTACCCTGGGCCTGAACCACTCTCAGAACCTGGCCACCCGCGACGTGTCTATCTCTTTCCCGGACGGTACTTTTACGGTAAACACCATTTATCCGTTCCAGCCGAAAGAAATGGTAGGTACTCCCAAATGGTACGAAAAAATCGGTATCTCCTATAACGCCGTATTACGTAACCAGGCCAGCTTCAAGGACTCTGCATTTGGTAAAAAGGCCATGTTCGATGCTATGCAGACGGGCATGCAGCACACCATCCCGGTGTCTTTCTCCATCCCGATCCTGAAAACGCTGACATTGTCACCGGGTATCAACTATAGTGAATACTGGTATACCAAGAAGGTCACCAAATCCTGGAACCCCAATAAACTTATTTCCAAAGACCCCAGTGGTATCGGAGGGGTGGATACCTCCTACCAGGCTGGTTTCTTCGCAGCCCGCGATATCAGTGCCAGCGTGTCCCTGTCTACCGCGGTATATGGTATGTATGGCTTCAGTAAACATTCAAAGGTGAAAGCTATCCGCCATGTGGTGCGCCCTACCTTGAGCGCCAGCTACCGTCCGGACCTGTCCAGCAACTATTACTATAAATATAAATATTCCAGTGCAGGAGACTCTGCCAGGGTGTCTTATTTCGATGGATCTGTTATCGGGGTGCCTTCGCCCGGAGCCTTCGGCGGTATTAACTTCGGTCTGGACAACAACCTGGAGATGAAGGTCTTTTCCCGGAAGGATACATCTGGCAACCATGAGAAGAAAGTTAAGTTGCTTGACGGCTTCGGTATCAACGGCAGCTACAACCTGGTGGCTGATTCCTTCAAGCTCTCCACGTTCAGTATCTATGCCCGTACCAACCTGTTCGATAAAGTGAATATCTCCGCCAGCGGTAATATCGATCCTTATCAGACCGATGGTAGAGGGCACCGTGTTGACAAATACGTATGGCAGGCGGGTAAACTTAGCCTGGGCCGGTTGACCAACGCCAGCATCTCCCTGAGCACCTCTTTCCAGTCGAAAGACAAGAAAGGACAAGACAAACAGAAAAAGATAGACTCCCTGGAGAATATCACCAATGCCGATGCTGCCATGGCTGCCCAACAGCGACAGTTACAGATGATGCGTAACAACCCTGGTGAATATGTGGATTTTGACATACCGTGGCGCGTGGACCTGTCTTACAGCTTGTCCTACACGAATACCGTCATTCCCGATTCCGGCGGCGTTGTGAAACGTATAACCCAGTACGTTAGTTTCAATGGCGATTTCAGCCTGACACCTAAATGGAAAGTGGGACTGAACAGTGGTTTTGATTTTACCAATATGCAGATCGCCTATACGAATATGTACATATCGAGGGACCTGCACTGTTGGCAGATGTCGATTAACCTGATACCGTTCGGTACATTCCGGCAGTTCAGTATCACCATCAACCCGAAAGCGAGCCTCCTGCGGGATTTGAGGATCAACCGATCGCGACAGTTTTACGACTTCTAGCTATTTGGATATTATTTTATTTAATTATTTTGATATTGAAAATGCAGCGGATCTCCGCTGCATTTTTTTTAATGTCTAAATATCCAAATGAGTAAATATCAAAATTCCGGTGTTATTTTCTCTTCTTTTAGGGTATTCCTGGCTTGATAATGATTTCATAATATTAAACCCGTCTATGTATTTTTAATTTTATATCCTGTTGTGTAACTTAAAGTCAGATATCGATCTGCAATAATCCAATGATCTGATGAAGCTAACCGGAGTCAATGAGGAAACGTTATGGAATGGCGTGATAGCAGGCGATCAGCAGGCTTTCAGGGTACTGTATGAAGCCTCCGCTGATATGCTGTATGCTTACGCATTACGGTATTTTCCGGATAAGGAGATGATCAGGGATTGTATACATGACCTGTTTACTGACCTGTATATGCAGCGCGAGCATCTGGCACAACGGGTCAACATCCGTTTTTATCTGCTTGTGTCTTTCCGGCGTAAGCTGAATACCTCCCTGAAGAAAAGTGCACGTTTTTCCTTGCCGGGGGATATGGCCAATGCAGATAGTTATTTCCAGCTCACTTTTGAAGCCAACGACGTACAGAGCCTGATCATTGCACAGGAGGAGCAACAAGGCGCCCTGCACAGGCTGGCCATAGAGATGAATAAACTGCCGGCCCGGCAGAAAGAGATCCTTTATCTGAAATATAACTGTGAACTTTCCTATGAAGAAGTGGCCCGTTTGATGCAGATTTCCGTGCCCACCTGCAGGACCCTTGCCTACAGGGCCATACGCCAGTTGAGACAGGAGATGCCTGTCACCACTATCCCGGCTTTCAGCATGTTGTTACTCGCCTGCCTGAAAAATTTTTAAATTTTTTTTCTGAAAGGAGTCTATAAAAGGGAAACAGGCTGCTCTGTTATATAGGGGCAAATATTAGCTATGGACATCAACAACCCATCATATGGTATGGAAGAAGACGCACCGAACGACGCTGGTGGGGACAAAGAGAAAATGATCTCCATTGTACGTGCGTCTGGCAACGAGCAGTTGTCTGTAGCAGAAAAAACGCTGCTGTGGGAGCGTATCGCTGCCGATATCACACAACCGCCGGTAAAGATCTGGTGGCAGTCGTGGTGGAAAATGGCAGCCGCTATCACCCTCCTGCTGTCGGCCGGACTGGGATGGTGGCAGTGGCAGCGCACGCAGGAGCCGCTGCCCGCGCTGGTGGCCTTCGCCAATGATCAAAGCTACACCCGTGGTGATACCACCGTGACCCGCATGATACTGGGGAACCAGCAGCTGCTGAACATCCGCAACAGCCATGCAGCTATCGCCTATCAGGCGAAAGGCACGCAGGTACGGATAGATTCGCAGGAGATAAAGCAGGAGCTGGAGGCCGGCAGACAGGTGTTTAATACCCTGCTGGTGCCTTATGGCAACGTAGCGTCCCTGCAACTGGAAGACGGTACCAGGGTATGGCTCAACGCCGGTTCCCGCCTGGTATATCCTGCCGGATTCGGGCAGCAGCGCCGGGAAGTGTTCCTGGAAGGGGAGGCTTATTTTGAAGTGGCGACAGATGCACACCGTCCTTTTAGTGTATACGCCAACGATATGAAAGTAGCTGTATTGGGCACCGCATTTAATATCTCCGCCTATCGGGAAGATGCCAGCTCGCAGGTGGTCCTCGCCAGTGGAAGCGTTCAGCTGGAGGCTTTCAGAGGACCGGGAAAGAAAAGTACACCGGTACAGTTATCGCCGGGTAACAGGGCGTTATTTACAGGCCATAACGGCAACATGACAGTGGACAATGTAGACGTCACCGGGTTTATATCCTGGAAAGATGGTCTGATGGTCGCAGAACATACATCTTTATATGAAATACTTAAAAAACTATCCAGGTATTACAATCAACCAATAACAACAGACACGCGGTCGGGCAATGAAACATTTTCGGGTAATCTTGACCTGCAGAAAACACTGAACGATGTACTTGACATAATAGCTGCTACCACTTCATTGAAGTACGAAAAGCAGGGGAACACAATCATTTTTAAAACCAAATAAGCATCAGCGAAAAGCCAAAAAAAACCGGAAGATGCGGTAACATCTTCCGGTGAAGACTGCCTGCGGTAACAGGCGGCCCGGCTAACTATTTCATTAATTAAACCAAACAAATGTATGCAAAAATTTTACGTTTGTTGGCGCTACCTGCCTGTGGGCATAGTGCCAGCCAAATTATGGCATGTTATGCGGCTAATCATGATCCTGTTATTCGTAGGGCTGGTCAGCGCCTACGGTAAAACCTACTCACAGAATGCCCCGCTCAATGTGCGGGTGAACAATGCTCCGCTACCGGAGCTTTTCCGCCAGATACAGGCACAAAGCAACTGGCGTATTTTCTACAAAGATGAGCTGTTGCGTGGTGAGAAAAACATCACGCTGCACCTCCGTGGCAAGAGGCTGGTAGAGGTGTTGGACAAAGCCCTCGATGGTACCAATCTCGGTTACACGATTGTAGGTACACAGGTAGCGATCGTTCCGAAAGACGAACAGCCGGTACGTCCGCTGAAACTGGCGCGGGAAGACAGTCTGCTTACCATTAAAGGGCGTGTGTACGATACCCACGAACCACCGGTAGCGCTGCCAGGCGTCACTATTGCCGTGAAAGGCACATCCCGTGGCACTACCAGTGATGCAGACGGTTACTTCACTATCCAGGCGCCTAAAAATGCCACGCTGGTTTTCAGCCTGGTTGGATTTATCGCCACGGAATACAATGTGTTGCGCAGCAACACCGGCCTTTCCATCGCATTGAACGAAAAAGTGTCAGCCCTCGATGAAGTAGTGGTGGTGGGGATTACAGAGCAACAGCGTAAACACATTGCCAGTTCTGTAGCTTCCCTCAATGTAAAATCGGCGATGAGCGGCAAGCCCATCACCACCATTTCACAATCACTGCAGGGCGGCGTAACCGGTCTGCAGGTGAGCCAGTCCTCGGGCCTGCCCGGCGGTGATGCCGCCACGATCAAGATACGCGGCATCACGTCCCTCAACGGTTCCAATCCGCTGGTGCTGGTAGATGGTATCCCGATGGACATGAACTTTATAGACCCGCTTACGGTGGAAAGTGTGACGGTGCTGAAAGACGCCGCCGCCGCCTCTATCTATGGCGCCAGGGCCGCCAGCGGTGTGATCCTTGTCACCACCAAAAGAGGTACGCCCGGTCGTGTCGCCGTTACCTATGACGGCTATTATGGTATACAGTCGCCCACCAATATGCCCGCCCTGGTAGACGCACCGCAGTATATGCGCATGTACAATGAAGCATTGGCCAATTCCGGTAAAACGCCCCTGTATTCCGAAGACGATATTCAACAAACCATCGCCGGCACTGACCCGGTAAAGTATCCGAATACCGATTGGCAGAAAGTTATTGTCAACAAACAAGCGCCCATTACCAGTCATTCTGTGGGCGTGAGTGGCGGCAACAGTCTTGCCCGTTTTGCGCTGAACGCGAACTATCAATATCAGGATGGCATGACACCGCTTACCAGCAGCAGGAAGTATAACATCCGCGCCAACACCTCTGTATCGCTGGCCAAAAACTTCCAGATCAATATGGACCTGCTGGCCATTAAACGTAATATCCTGCTGCCTAACAGAACGCTGGGGCATGATGGTACCCGCTTGCTGGAAGACGTGTTTCGTGTGCCGCCTACCATTCTGCCTAAGTATCCGCAGAAAGACGGCAGCACCGCTGATATCTACGGCCGTTATGTTGATATCGTAAATCCGCTGGCCTATGCAGAAAAAGGCGGCCGGTTTGTAAATGAATACGGACAGTCCAGCATCAACCTGCAACCTAAGTGGGAGGTGATACCAGGACTGAATCTCCGTGGGCAGTTCAGCTACCGCCTCAACAGTGATCTGTTGGGCAGTCTGCGCGATAACTACAACTTCTTCGACTATTATACCGGGCAACTGCTGCAAACCTGGACGCAACAGAGGACTTACACACAAGCAAGGACTACCTACTACTATATCGCCGCCAATGCGGACTATACGCTGGACCTGAAAGACCATCACTTCTTCCTGATGGCAGGGTATTCGCAGGAAGAAAAAAATACGAGTGCCAGCACAGCAGGTACTTACCTGTATATCAATTCCCTGTTGTCTTCCTATGCCAAACTGAACTACTCTTATCAGGACCGCTATCTGCTGGAACGACCGGCCGTATGGATGCCTCATCGAAGTTCGCCAATGGACATAAATATGGTTTCTTCCCGTCAGTCGCGTTAGGCTGGAATATCAGCAAGGAGAAATTCATGTCATCCGTGAAAGCAGTCAGCAACATGAAGTTGCGCGCCTCCTACGGGCAGCTGGGTAATGAGTCAGATGTGGACTTGTACCAGTACCAGACCACGATCAACTCTGGTTCCGGTCTGGAGACTACTTATGGTAACCCGGAGCTGAGTTGGGAAACCGTAAATATGTCCGACGTAGGGTTGGACATTGGTTTGTTTAACAACAAACTGGAAATCGTAGTGGATTATTACAATAAACTCACCAAAGATATCATCCTACGTCCGCCATTATCCTATACCGGTGGCTTTGAAGGCAAAGTGCCTGTCAATGCTGGTAAGCTGCGCAATACCGGCTGGGAGGCTTCCGTGAATTACAATGGTAATATCGGCAAACATGTTTCCGTGTCTTTCCGTCCGGGTGTGACCTATAACAAAAACGAGATCGTGTCCCTGTTGAGCGGGCCTTATGTAAGCTCTACGACTATTCAGCGAGAGGGTGGTCCGTATGGAGGCATCTTCGGTTACAAAACCGCAGGACTATTGCAGGAAAGCGACTTTGACAAGGACGGTAATCCGCTGATACCAGTATTACCTGGCGCCAAACCTGGTGATATCAAGTACCTGGACATCAGCGGCAATAAAATTATTGACGGGTCTGACCAGACATTGATTGGTAATCCTATCGCAAGGCTGAATTACTTCGCCAATTTCCGGGTAGCGTATAAAAATTTTGATCTTGAATTTTTGTTACAAGGTACCGGTAAGTCTGACGTAGTACTGGCAGGCATGCTGGCGCTGCCGATGGACAACAGTAAGGACGGTGGCGTGCCTACCCGTTTTTATGCGGACAACTACTGGACACCTCAACGCACCAACGCGATGTTCCCGCGATTGAACACGTTGCCCACCAATAATAAATTATCCTCAGATTTCTGGTTCCAGAATGGTGCTTATATGCGTGTGAAGTATATCCAGCTGGGATATAATACGCAGGCCGACTGCCTGAAACGTATTGGTATCCGTGGTCTGCGGGTTTATGTGAACGCACAGAACCCGATCACCTTCAGCAAATTGAAGCTTACCGATCCGGAAAGTCAGGGTGATCAGTGGACCTATGGTATCATGAAGGCATTTATTGCCGGTATTAATGTTCAACTTTAATAATGGTCGTATGAAAAAGATATATGCAGTCATTTTTTCAGCCGTGATGCTGACATGCAGCAGTTGTGAAAAGTTCCTCACTCATGATGATCCGGTGAGTGTGACTGATGATAATTGGTGGAAGACCGAAGCCAATGCCACTGGTGCGTTGGGGTCCGTGTATGCCGGTCTGCCGGGCGGTTCCAGCGGGCGGCAGTTGATGTTCCTCTCGGCTCTGAGTGATGAGGCAGTGGCCCGTCAGGATACCCGCGGCGCCTACGAAGCGTATGCCAAAGGCTTACAGAACAGCAGCTGGGACGTAGCGTTGAGCCTATGGCAGGATGATTACAAGGATATACGCCGTGCCTGCCGGTTCCTGGAGAATGTAGACCGTTGCTACATGGATTCTTCGCTGAAAGACCGCTACAAATATGAAGCGCGGGCGATGCGGGCTTACTATCACATGGAGATGATGTTGTTTTTTGGCGGTATCCCGATCGTCACCAAATCGCTGGAACCGGCCAACAGCAATACCACCCGTAATTCCGAGAAAGAAGTATATGATTTTGTGGTGAGTGAACTGACTGAATGTGCGCCTCATTTACCGGACGTGTATAACAACAACGAAGCGTGGCGTATTTCTTCCGGTGTATGCTGGGCACTGATCGCCAAGCTGGCAATGTTTTACAAACAATATGAAACAGCTAAGGTAGCCGCCAAAAAGGTGATAGATCAGAATGTGTATGCATTGTACCGCAGTACCAATACAAAAGTCAACAGTTTTGCGGAGTTGTTTACTTATGCTGGGGAGTTGAATAAAGAGCGGGTGTTTTTCCGCGACAACGGTTGCTCTAACGCGTGGAGAACTTTCGCGCCTTATGGCGTAGGAGGGCAGACGGTGGTATCACCTACGATGAAAGTAGTGAACAGTTTTGAAACGCTGCAGGGAAGAACTTTGCAGGAGCTGGGCCCGGATTCGCTGGCGGTATATCAGAAAGACCCTTTCTACAAAAATAACCGTGACCCGCGTTTGGTGGCGTCTGTGCTGGTACCGGGGCAGATATATGAGAAAGACACGCTGCGGCCGTTTGCCAGCGAGGGCAGTGACCGTATTGGTATCCTCAACAGTACTGCCACCGGTTTCTGGGTAAAAAAATATCTTGATCCCAAAGACCGTAATGGTGCCAGTCCTTCGCTGGATTATATGATCATCCGTTATGCAGAGGTGCTGCTTAATTATGTAGAGTCACTGATGGAGTTGGGCGACTGGCAGAATGCTGATGTCATCAAACATCTGAATGATATCCGTACGCGTGCAGGCATGCCCGTAGTAGATGTTGTCAAATACAATACGCAGGAAAAGCTGCGTCAGTTGATCCGCCGGGAGCGTACTGCCGAGCTGGCGTTTGAGGGCGCCCGCTTTTATGATATCCGTCGCTGGGACATACTCGGTGACGTGATGAACGGGCAGGTGTATGGCGCCGTGGACCCTGCTACCGGGCAGCCGGTGCTGGTAGAAACACGGTCCTGTAATGTGCAGCGTGATTTCCGTTATCCTATTCCGCTGAATGAGTTGCTGGCCAATCCGAAGATGACACAGAACCCGCTTTATTAACTGTGATAGCCATGATTATTGCTGATTCCCCTGATTTGCGGAGATCATGTTATCCTATTATACCCATACGAAAGAACCCGTTTGAATAAATATCAAACGGGTTCTTAGTTTTTATCTTTGATATGATCTTCGTTGTAATCTCCGCTAATCAGGCGAATCAGCAATAATCATGATCATCACAGTTCCTGGTTAGTGGTGTAGTAGTCCCACATGATCTTAAATACTTTCTCTTTCAGTGCTGGCAGGTCTTCGCGGGTCATGCCGGTGGTGGGAATGGGAGGAAGTATGTGAAAATGGATGGGATGCGGCCAGGCGAAGAATGTTTTACCGGGCGGTTGTATCTTCCTGGTGTTGAACAGCAGGGAAGGCATCAGTGGTGTCTGGGTATCTATGGCGAGGGCGAAAGCGCCGTCATAGAATGCTTTCAGTGGTTCAGGCGTACGGTTGCGGGTACCTTCAGGGTACAGCAACATGTGAATGCCGAGACTGAGGGCATGTTTCATGTCCACTACGCTTTGTTTGCGGCTGGCTTCATTGCTGCGGTCAACCAGGATGCTGCCGATTTTGTACAGCACGCTGAACAGCGGAATTTTAGCCATGGATGCTTTAGCCAGCGTTTTATTGGCGCCGGGCACATAACCGGTGGTAATGGGGATGTCCATCAATGCGTTGTGGTTGCACACGATCACATAGGTTTGGCCGGGGGCGAAATATTCCTGGCCTTTCAGTTTGGCCGGGCAACCGATCAGCGGCAGGTAGATGTTCATCCACCAGCGGCCAAGGCCCACGAAAAAGGCGGAAGGGGTAGGCTCCGGCCAGAAAGAGGCAATCCAGATAGGGATAAAGACTATCAGCATGGTGGTTGCAAACAACAACAATGCGTATAGTGCGTAAATTCTTCCCAGTATATTTTTTAGCATAACTGACAGCTTATGGTAAAGATACTGATAGTATGTAAATATGATTAAAGGCGCCAGTCAACCGGTTCAATGCCCGCTTTGAGCAAAAGTTCGTTTGTTTTGGAAAAATGTCTGCAACCGAAGAATCCGTTGGCTGCGCTGAAAGGGGAGGGGTGCGCTGCTTTCAGGATATGATGGCGGGTAGCGTCTATCAGGATTTGTTTATCCTGTGCGAAGCGGCCCCACAGCAGGAATACCACATCATTTTTCATGTCGGATATTTTGCGGATCACTGCATCGGTGAAGTTTTCCCAGCCTATTTTGCTATGGGAAGCGGGTTCGCTGGCCCTCACCGTCAGGAAAGCGTTGAGCAGGAGCACGCCATGTTCTGCCCATTTGGTCAGATTGCCGCTGGTGGGTATTTCCAGGCCGAGATCGGTTTTCATTTCCTTGTATATATTACCAAGTGAGGGCGGCGGTTTGATGCCATCCGGCACCGAGAAACTGAGGCCGTGTGCCTGTCCGGGACCATGATACGGGTCCTGGCCTAAAATCACTACTTTTACCTTGTCGAAAGGTGTTTGCTGAAAGGCGTTGAAGATGTTGTTACCTGCCGGATAGATGGTTTTTCCCAGGGCTTTCTCGTGTTTCAGGTGCATGACAATCTCCGCGAAATAGGATTTGTTGAACTCATCTTTGAGTACTTCTTTCCAGCTGTCTTCGATCTGTACGTCCATATTTTTAAATCAATATTTTAGAAAAATTAAATTAAATTTGATTTATTGGAAAATATTTCCATAAATTTGCACTCCCAAAATGAGAGATAAATATAGGAATTTATTTCACATTAACGGAAAAAATGAGGTATAAGTCTCGGTAGCTCAGCTGGATAGAGCAACTGCCTTCTAAGCAGTAGGTCATTGGTTCGAATCCAATCCGGGATACAAGAAGAAAGGGAAAGGGAAAATTACGAAAGTGATTTTCCCCTTTTTGTTTATGGGTGTCTGCCTCCCGGCCAAAGAACTATCTCACACCCTATTCATCTGCCTTTCACATTGACTATACCATTTTAAAATTGATTAAGACAACATTTCCATTAGTCATTAGGATAAGGTGGTAAATGAAACAATCCACAAAAGATGCTATCTTACATAAGTAAGGTTATCTGAAGTTGAGTATTGTTATAAAGAGTTATCAAAAAAATGGCAGATTACCACCGGTTAAATAATATTCACATAAAGGGATATAAGTCCATAGAAGATCAAAATATTGGTCTTGAGGATATCAATGTATTAATAGGGCAGAATGGGGCAGGTAAGACGAACTTTATTTCCTTGTTTCGTTTTTTAAGGAATATAATTCAAGAACGACTCAAAAATACTTCCCTTACAAATGGTGCTGAAAGTTTGTTGTATTATGGCAGTAAAACTACTGGAGAAATCAAAATTACATTGGATTTTGATCCTAACTACTATGAAATTGGGTTGCAACCTACAAGGGGAGATAGTTTATTAGTTTCCGGTGAGTATTGTGGTTATAGGGGAAGCTTCCATCAGGAACCATATTGGGAATTGATTACCAGATCTGAGGAGGAAAGCACACTGTCAAAAGCTGCGAGAAGTAGCAAGGTAGCGGAATATGTTTACAATGTTTTGCAAGAGTGGCGTGTTTATCATTTTCACGATACCAGTGAAACTGCCGGGATGAAAAAATATGGTGCGATTGCAAACAATAAATTTTTGCTTGAGGATGCGTCTAATCTTGCAGCATTTCTTTATATTTTAAAGAAATCGCAGGAGCAATATTATGAACGTATAGTAAAGACCGTGCAATTAGTAATTCCATTCTTTAAAGACTTCGTTCTGGAGCCCAACCCATTAAATGAAGAAAACATTAGATTGGAATGGCATGATCTGTATTCAGACAAGATATTTACCGCCAATGAATTATCGGACGGATCTTTAAGGTTTATTTGTATGGCTACTTTGCTCTTACAGAAAAAACTTCCAAAGTTGATTCTATTGGATGAGCCGGAATTGGGTTTGCATCCTACAGCCATAACAATTCTTGCTGGCTTGCTAAAAAAAGCATCAAAAAGAACTCAGGTAATTGTGTCAACCCAATCAGTAAGTTTAGTCAATGAGTTTGATGCGGAGAATATTCTGGTGGTGGATCGAAATATGGGTGCAACAATCTTCAATAGGTTAGACCCTGAGAAACTGGAATCTTGGTTAGATCAATATTCTTTAGGGGATTTGTGGGATAAAAATGTAATAGGAGGAAATCCATGATAAGGTTAAATATAACTGCAGAAGGATTTTCTGAGGAACGTTTTGTGTCTGATATCCTACGTCCACATTTATTGAATTTTGAGATATATGCAGATGTTAGAAAAGTTCTTACAAATAGAAAGCTTAGAAAGAGAGGGGGTATCGTAGGATATCACAAGTTTAAAAATGATGTTATTCAATGGATTAGAGAAAGCCCGAATGTTTACCACACAACATTGATAGACTTATACGGGCTTACAACTGACTTTCCTGGTCATATTGCAACAAAAGACCTCCCTGCTTATGACAGAATTGAAGAAATGGAGAGACTTTTAGGCGTAGATATCAACCATCATACATTTATACCGTATATTCAATTGCATGAATATGAGGCGCTAATGTTTGCGGATCCAGTGGTAATGCAAAATTGGTTAGGTCTCTATAATCAGTTGCCGGAGAATTGTTTTGAAAAAATCAGATCTTCTGTCCCAGATAATAATCCAGAACTCATTAATGAAGGTCCAAATACAGCTCCGTCTAAGAGAATACTGGATTTATGTGATGCTTATGATAAAATAGATGATGGAGTACTAATTTTGAAGGAAATTGGTTTAAATAATTTAAGAAAAGAATGTACACATTTTAATGAATGGTTGACAAAATTAGAACAGCTCAGATGAGATATCCGGTTTTCTCCCTTGGGTTTGTGAACCTCATACTTAGATAATCACCTCGCAGCCCTTACCCAGCGCGGCGCATCACCCGTATCTTTCCTAAGCAGCATATTCAGCTGTGCAGCGTGATGTTGTACATGGCGCATGTTGTACAAAAATAATTCGAAGACAGGCATCACTTTATTGCCGTCTACTTCCACCCATTGTTGGGCGAATTCAGCCTCTGTCATATTATAGATAAGATCGTGGCATTTTTTTCTGCTTATCTGCAAATAGGCCTCTATTTCCTCCTTACTGTAAATCCTATTCGGCACAATATCATCAATGCCATCAACCGGAATCTCATCACTAAGTGTGAATGGAAGTGGGGAAGAGAGCGGCCCGGCGGGAATTGCCAGGTAATAATCGAGGAAGATGGCTACATGATAGGACATGTAAAAGAACTTTTTCTCCGTGTTCCAAAGACTTTCAGGATAAGCTGAAACGGCATTAATAACCATATCAATGCTGGCGCCAAATTGTTTCCACAAGCCTTCTTTGAGTGTCTGTATCATGATTTTGTTTTTTAATGATAACGGGGACCAAAATTTAGATATTTCCGGGCATTTATTGTTACCGATTTTCAAATATGTGTGCGGTGGCGTATCTTCATGCAGCATAAACGTATTAGTAGCATCATATCTCCGGGTAACTTTAATTTCACCATAACACCTGTCAAATGGAGGAGTTAAGGGAATGGATCAATAATGATATCGGGGATGATAATATAGAGGGGTTGATTTACTGTTTTTTTACAGAAGAAGATAAGAAAAAGTACCATGAAGATAACTGATTATAATTAGTTTTATTTTGCAATAAATATATCAACCATCATTGCCACCGGAGAATAACTTATGAGAAAATTGTTTTTATTGTTTTTGCTGTCACAATCATTGTCCCAGGAGATACTTGCCATGCCCGCGGGGCCGCAACCAACGGGCGACAGCCTAAAGATCTACAACAAAGTACTGACAGCCCGTGAGATGAAGGAAGACCTTCAGCTCTTCCGCGATATCCGGGAAAAGGCCAATTCGGGGTTATACCGCTATCGTACCAAAAAGCAGGTGGACAGTATTTATAACGAGGCTTTCAAAGAGACCAGGAAGCCGCTGAGCACTACTGAATATTTCAAGATAATATTGCGGCTGACTGATTTCGAAGGTAGCTGTCATAACTACACCGAAGTCGGAAAGGACCTGATGGATTTTTACGGCCGTCAGCGTGGTTATTTCCCTTACGATCTGAAGTACATTGAAGGCAACATCATTTTCAATAATCAGACAAAGGACATCCCCGCAGGTTCCCGTGTATTGAGCATTAACGGCGTAGCTGACACCGCCCTGATGCAGTCTTTCTACAAATATTTCTCTACCGACGGGTTTAATACCACCCAGAAATGGACCGGAAGCGTACACCGTTCCTTCAATTACCGCTATATGATCGAGTATGGCCTGAAGGACAAGTTCACCGTTACTTTTAATCCGCCATACAGCAAAGAAGTGAAGACGGTTGCCCTGCCGGCGGTAACGCTGGACACCCGCAAGGAAAACCAGAAGAACCGCTACAGTGCCGGGGTGGATAGCCTCATCGATTATAACACACAACCGAAATACAGCTTCCGGATGATGGACAAATCCACCGGACTGCTCAGCTTCCGTATTTTCAGTATGGCCGACGGGGCAGATGACCCAAGGTTCCCGGGATATGTACGTTTTATCGACAGCGTGTTCCAGGCACTGGATAAAAACGCTGTACCGAATCTCATCCTGGACATCAGGAGCAATCCCGGTGGCAGCGATCCTACTTTCGAGCAACCGATGATGTATCTGACAGATCATCCTTTTAAAGAAAACATATCAGCCTATGCAAATTTTGACCGGGACACTATCCCTTATATGCAATATTTCTGGGGAGTGAGCACTGACGCCAAATCGGGGCCGGAAGAAATCAAGGAAGGCAGAAAGTTCCTGAAAGGGTATCTGCTGCCATACAGCAAAGGGAGAAGTTACCAGGACAGTATCCATAACCCGGTGTATTATCCCAAACAACCGGCATATAAAGGACACTTATACCTGATGATTGATGAAAATACAGCTTCTGCAGCTTCTCACCTGGCTTCGCTGGTGCGGGCATACGCCAGAAATACAACTATTGTAGGGGTAGAAACCACGGGCGGATACTATTGCCACAATGGACATGCGGGTTTGGTGTATGAACTGCCGCACTCTAAAATCAAGACGAAGTTTTCCATCATGTATGTGGAACAGGATGCGCCGGTAAAACCCAACCAACCGGAAGGGAGAGGGATTATGCCTGACTATGAGGTATGGCAGAACTATGAAGATTATATGAAACAAAAGGATAGCCAGATAGCATATGTGCTCCGGCTTATCAGCGAAAAGAAATAACATTTGTAAATACAGCAAACCTAAAGCCTTGCAACTCAGTGTTGTAAGGTTTTTTTGTTTCCGGAATTACTTTCTTTCCCTTATGCATTCCCCTGTTTGTGTGTTTATTTTAATAAGATCGATCTGGTCCTTTTTATGCTCATCTTCTTCTCCCAAAACATAAAAACTACCTTCTTCTCCAATTTCTATTCTGTAGAGGATCACTGAATAAAGATGTTTGTTGAGCCTGTTTTGCAGAAATATCTCTTTGGCTTTTTCATAGGAGATGGCAGCTTGCCGGGAAATGCTGTCAAATGCCGGTGTTTGGGGGGAAATCATCTGTTTTAGCTTGTCTTTCTCCGGATGTAGCCAGCCGTCGTTTTTCAGCAGGGTGCCGCTGCACTGTTCATTGTTGATCACACATTCTTCTGCAAAGCGGCAATCATGGCTACCTACGTAACCAAACATACCATAATGCAGGGACGCATAGTGGTGATAACCCGAAATATAATAATGCAGGCCACCTTCAGTAGTTACCACAATCGTATCCGTTTTTAGAAAGACGGGATAGGGGATGTTTATGGAGAAAAAGGTACTATCCTTCGAGATATAGGAGAAGGTGCTTTTTACCAGCGTATCCCGGATAAATTGCCCGTTTCTCAGGATTTTAAAGCGCAATTGCAGGATTTCTTTTTGCGTGAACCCGGAAAAATGAATGCTCGGTTGCTCGGTAATAGTACTGATGCTATCACATATTTTACTGTAATTTTCACCGTCCTCTTTTGCCTGTCTGTGTTTTTGTTCCATACTTACCCAGAAGCATCCTGCCACGAACAGTATCAGCACCAGGAAGATGCCGAGGAAAATAAGGAGGTATTTCAGGAGTTTTTTCAAGGGTGTCATCTTATCGTTTTCTGATAAGTGCGAATATGGTAAAAAAATGAATGCCGGGAGATGGTGAATTAATATTTACCGGCTTCGGACTAATATTCGTGGGCAGGAGCACCGACGGGAATCATTGCTTATTCGGTAATCTTTTAGTAAATTGATTGTGTCCGAAACAAATCCGGTTTTCCGTTATGAGCACCCGTATTCCATCCACCTCCCGGAGGATCATAGAAACGATCATTGTGCTGCTGCTACTGCTGGGGCTCATGTATGCCTTGTACGATGTACTGAAGATATTTTTCGGTGTCTTTACGTTTGCCATCATTTTTTCGGTGTCCCTGTTTAACCTCTACGAAAAAGGTGTTGTGTGGATGGGGGGGCGGCGTAAGCTGGTGGCCGTTATCTATTCCCTGCTGCTGGTGGCTGTGGTGGCGTTGCCTTTCGCCTATGCGGTCTCCACGGTCAATGACCACCTGAAAGAAATCGGCTACTGGCTGGAAACGGCCAAAGACGAGGGGATCCCGAATCTCCCGATGTGGATCACCAATTTACCGCTGGTAGGGAAGGAGGTGGGGCAGTTCTGGCATGAACTACAGTTGCGGCCGAGGGAGACGGCCGGTATCTATGAAAGGCAGATCATGCATAGTATTCATCAGGTAGTGACAACGGGAGTGGGTATCCTGGGAATGGCCTTGCAGGTGGTGCTGGGAATTGTGGTCTCCGCTTTTATTCTCGTCAGTGGCGACCGTCTGATGCGGCCGGTACGCGCCACCATGACCCACATGTTTGGGGACAAAGACGGTTATGCCCTGTTGGCGGCCACCGCACAGGCCGTGAAAGGTGTTTCCATCGGCGTAATGGGCACCGCGCTTGCCGCCGCAGTGGTATCCTGGATCGGATTCGCGATAGCAGGCATTCCTTTCGCCCTTGCGCTGGCAGCCATCGTTTATTTCCTGGTGCTGATACAGGTGGGCCCGCTATGGGTGTGGATACCCCTCGTCATCTGGATGGCGATGCAAGGAAATACCGGTTGGGCCATCTTCCTGGCGATTTACGGCGCCGGTGTGCTGATACTGGACAGCGTATTAAAACCGATTCTCATTGCAAAAAGCGGAAAACTTCCGTTTCTTGTGCTTTTCCTCGGAGTTATCGGTGGCATGATCGCGTGGGGATTTACCGGCATGTTCAAAGGCGCCATTATCCTGGCGGTGTTCTATACTGTCTTTAATTCCTGGCTGGAAAAAACGAAAAACTATGCACCTAAAGAATAAGTAATGAAATATTTTTTCCTGCTGAGCACTGTGACAGTGCTGACCCTATGCCGGACAGTGACAATGGCCCAAAACGCGTTCAAATTTGCGCTGATGACAGACATCCACGTAGGCAGCGATCATGCTGCTGAAGACGTACAGCGCAGCGTGGCCGACATCAACCAGGACC
Organism: Chitinophaga fulva; assembly: GCF_012927205.1. Classification (GTDB taxonomy): domain Bacteria; phylum Bacteroidota; class Bacteroidia; order Chitinophagales; family Chitinophagaceae; genus Chitinophaga; species Chitinophaga fulva. Next base: position 908,258 of record NZ_JABBGC010000003.1, on the reverse strand, counting down.
CTTCCATCGCTTTTGTGATCATCTCGGGAGACATTACCGAATTTGGCGCTGATGAAGAACTGAAACTGGCCAAACGGCTGCTCGACAGCCTCAATAAACCCTGGTACATCATTCCCGGAAACCACGATACCAAATGGTCTGAAAGCGGTGGCAATACTTTCCGCCGCGTGTTCGGCAACGAAACATTTTCGTTTAAGCATGGCGGTTATTGGTTCATCGGTACCAACTGCGGCCCTAATATGCGCATGGGCCCCGGACAGGTGCCCCGCGAAAATGTAGTATGGCTCGATAACTTGCTGAAAACAAAAGATACCACTACGCCGATTATTTATATCAACCACTATCCGCAAAACGCAGACCTCAACAACTGGTACGAAGCGCTCGACCGCCTGAAACAACACAATATTCAGTTGATCCTCTGCGGCCACGGCCATACGAACAAAACATACGATTTCGAAAATATTCCCGGTGTGATGTGCCGCTCCAACCTCCGTGCAAAAGACAGCATCGGCGGTTACAACATCATCACGGTGGCCAACCATCAGGCTACTTTCGAAGAACGGACGCCACTGATCGGTAAAAACCGGCAATGGACAGTGCAGCCACTGAAAAGCCACCATGCCCGCTATGATGCGGCCCCGTTTGAACGCCCGTCATTCGCCATGAACGATTCTTTTCCTCGCGTAAAAGCCCTCTGGACTTTCCAGGACAACAGTGATATCGGTTCCGGTATGGCGCTGGTGAAAGACCTGGTGATCTCCACCAATACCGCCGGCGAAGTATATGCGCTGCACACGGCTAACGGGAAAAAGCAATGGTCTTTCAAAACCCGCGGTAAAGTGTATGCTACGCCGGTAGTAACAGGAGACAACATCGTGGTGGCTTCTTCAGACCATTACATCTATTGTATTCAGGCTTCCAATGGTAAACAATGCTGGCGCTTTGAAACTGGTAAACCGGTAGTGGCCAGTGCCCAGATTGCTAACGGTATCGCCTATGTAGGCGCTTCCGACGGGCATTTCCGCGCTATTGATGTGGCAACGGGCAAACTGGTGTGGGAATTTACCGGCGTGAACGGCTTCGTGGAAGATAAACCACTGATATACCAGGGCAACGTGTATTTCGGCAGTTGGGGCAACGATTTCTATGCCCTCGATGCTGCTACCGGCGCGCTGAAATGGAAATGGAACAACGGCGCCTCCAACCGCATGTTTTCTCCGGCGGCCTGCTATCCTGTAGGCGCGCAGGGCAAAGTGTTCATTGTGGCGCCAGACCGCTACATGACAGCATTTGACAGTCAGACCGGCAACGTTATCTGGCGTAAAACATTGCCGGGCGTAAGAATGCGTGAATCCATCGGACTGGCGGCAGACAGCAGCCAGACTTTCATCAAAACGATGGACGGCAACCTGTATGGCGTATCGGCTACAGCTGACACTATGCAGCTGTTATGGAAGTCACCCATTGAAATGAGTTATGAACTGAATCCTGCGGCAGCGGTGGAACGCGATGGTGTGATCTTTACGCCTACACATTCAGGCGTAGTGTATGCGGTTAACCGTAAGGACTATACGTTATTGTGGAAACATAAACTGTCCAACTGCCTGGTAAACGCTGTATTGCCGATAGGCAACAGAAAAGTACTGGTGAGCACCATGGACGGGAAACTGGCTTGTATCGGTTACTAAACGTACTGTATATATGAAAAGAGCGGGCAACGTTGTAGTGCCCGCTCTTTTTATTTAGAGGTACATGCCGCCAATCTTACCTTTGGGGGTAGGGTTGTTTTGCATCTTCCAGTATAACCGGGCATAGCTGTCGGCGCCATACAGGTTAAAATCAGGATGGATCGTGCTGATCTGGTTGTTACTGAAATCTGCATTCTGAATGAAGATGCGTGCAATGTGTGCTGGTAGTTCGGTCAACCGGTTGTGGTGTACCCAGAAGTCATCAAAACGCGTACCGGCAGCAATTGGCGGCAATTCAGCAATCTGGTTGTGATGACCGTAAAAATCTTTCAGCGGCGCCACAAATATAGACGGATGTAATACCGTCAGCTGATTGTGGGAGATATCGAGTACACGCATCACAAATCTACAACCTGTCATTTCAAAGGAAGACAGCTGGTTGCGCGACAGGTTCAGTTCTCCCCATGAAATTGGTTGGCCACCAGCAACGGTCGCCAGTTGATGCATATCTACTTCCGGTATTTTATTGGAACGCAGCAGCAGCGAGGATAATTTGTATTTCCCGAGAAAATAGGGGAAGGCAGTGATCTGGTTGTTGCTGAAGTCCAGCTGGTCCAGTTTCGGCAGGCGTGTCAACGCTTCCGGTACGGCTGTCAGTTTGTTATTCCGGGCTTCGAGCTGTATCAGTTGCTGCATGTCAAACACCGCTTCCGGAATGGCTGGCAGCTGATTGTTGCTTAACATGAGCCCCATGAGCCCTTTCAGCGATTGTAACCAGTCCCAGTTTTTCAATTTTACACCGGTAACATCCAGTGATTTCAGGTGTACCAATGATTGCAGTGAATCCTCCACTGCCAGCGTATTGTGGGCTATCTGCAAGGTTTCCAGCTGTGTCAGCGTGCCAATGGAACCTGGTATCTGAATGTGACAACTATTGAGCCGCAGGTGCTTTACGTTAGGCATCTCAGCAAGAATGGGAATGGCAGCTTCGATATTAAAGCCTTCGCAGGTTTCAAAATCCCAGTCGGTGATCTGGGTAAAGAAAGCTATTTCAGGAGGCAGCGTAATATTGGCAATACCCTTCATGCTGAAGGAGCTGACACGCACTTTGCTGATATTGCTGTTGGAGCCGGCCACCAGCTGGTACATGAGGCGGAACATCACCTCATCCACATCCTGGCTGGCCACTACCCGCTGTAATTTTGAATTCACGTTGCCGCCTACACGCAAAGATATTTTATTGTTTTTTACCTGTTGCCGGAAAGCCTGTGAGCCGTATTTGTCATATAGCTTCTCTGCTTTTTTGTGAATCGTTTTATCCGGATGGGCCAGCATCACTACCGCCAGTAATGTCTGAATGATTTTGTTGGCGCCGCCTGTTTCGATGATCTCAAAAGCCAGCTGGTAGTTGTCCGGGTCATTGGAGGCGAAGAGACGCAGCAACTGTGTATTGGCCGCTTCGTTGTCATCCTGGAGCAGCCAGTGGTCATCTTTATTGATCAGCACTTCATTGAGCTGATCGGTGGTGATGACCTGGCAACCGGCATCCAGCAAGGGCATTAGGTCTTCCATGGTGGTGTCAGTACCTATTACCACGATCGTACTGCTGTCGGCCTGTTTATTGTTGACGGAGATGCCGTACTGTTCCAGCTTTTCATTGATGGATTTCTGGCTTTCCCCTTTGGGTTTTGCCAGCAAATGCAGGTTGGGATGCTGTTGCGCAGCGATGGCGCTTGTCAGCTGATTAGGCAGCAGTACATTGATGGCGGGTATCACTTTTAAGTATATACCAAACAACAGCTGTAGCTGAAGCGCATTATAGGCTTTGTCTTTCACTTTCAGGCGGAATGCCGGCAGGCTTTCCCGGAAAGCGTAATGTATCTGTACTTTATGGGTGGTGGCCACACATAAAGGTGTTTTATAAGGCTCGGAACGCCAGAGGCCATTATAGCTGATGTCTATCTTCTGTAGTTTGTCGAGCACCGGCATATTTTCCGGGGACAACAAATGATAGTAGTCATCTCCGGTGACAGTAATGTGCAGTTCCCTCAGGTCAGGTAACGCTGCTACCAGGGCCATGACTTCCGGAATGTTTCCTTTCATCTTGTCATTGGAGAGCGTCAGCTGCGTCAACTGTTTTAGCTGGGACAAGTTGGCAGGAAAGGCGTTCCCGCGCCAGTTGCCCAGGTCCAGGATGCGAAGGTCCGGCAGCTGTATGAGCAGTGGCAGCCCTTTGTTGACATCCATATTGCCGTTGTTAAGGCGGATGCTCTGCAGTTGTTGCAGCTGGTTAAGCTCTTCTGGTAAGGCTTTCATTTTAGTACCTGAAATGGTCAGTGTTTTCAACTGTTTCAGGGAATAAATAGAGCCAGGCAACGTGGTCATGTTTTTAACATGCAACGCCACGTTTTCCGTATTGGGGTATTCAAGAAAAATCTCGTCCGGCAGTTGATCGATTTCTCCGTTAGCGTCCCAGATATCGAGGTTTTTAGCACTATATCGGATGTATTTGCTTAGGTCTTGCATCACATTACATTTTGGCGAGCAGCAGTTTGGCCACTTCGGGTATGCTGTACAGTTTTTTCAGGCTTTTGTTGGTGGCATTTACCAGGTCCTGTGCCATGGCCAGCCGCAGGTCGTTGGGGATGAAGCCCAGCAAGATAAAGGCTTTCAGGTTGCCGAAAGCTTTATCGTTGAGTTCTTCTCTGGCATTGAGCAGGTGGTTGGTCAGCCTGGTCATCATCACAGAGAGGATGTCCATGCGTTTGGTCTGGCCATCCACGAGCGCTTTGATCTGTCCTTCCAGTATCTGGAAATTAGGTGCGTTGAGAATATCCTGCGGAGCGATGAGCTTATCGAGGTCCATGTTCACGAAGGTGATGAACGCGGAAGTGGTGGCTTCGTCGAGGCAGCCGTCGCCGAGCATTTTCACCAGGTCGAGGTCAGCACGCAGGTCGGTGATGGTTTCGAGCGACTGGAAAAACTGTACCAGTGAGCGGGGCGTAGTGCGGGTACCGGTTACCACTTCCGGATAGGTGAGGATGAAGTCGATACCACGGGGATCGATGCCGGCGCTTTCTGCCCAGCGTGCCCATGTTTTTACGTCAAACTCCATGGTCACATGCATCATACGGGTGAGCATGGCATCGTCCATGGTGGAAACGGAATAATCGCCACCGTCGGGATTGGCGGTGAGTATGATGATCCAACCTTCCGGGAAGCGCCAGCTGACGAGTTCATAGTTCTGCAGCAGTTGCATGATACCACGAAGGATACGGTCATCGGCGCGGTTTACGTCGTCTATAAGGAAAATACCGGGACCGGCCTGTTTGGGTACCCAGTCGGGCGCCACAAACTGTGTAGCGGCATTGTCGAGGTGTTGTGATATTTTGGGCATCCCCAGCAGGTCGCCCATTTCCTCAAATTGTGCGGGAGCAATGTAGGTGAACTGGTAGCCTTTGCGCAGGGCAAAATCGCGTACCATTTCTGTTTTGCCGATACCATGCAGGCCCCAGATACAAATGGGGGTAGGCCTGCGTTTGCCGGTATGTTGTGGGTTATCGAAATGCTGATGGGTCACATGTTCGAGCATTCTCTCCACCTGTTGGGCATTGACTTTTGTTCCGTAGGTGATGTAGTTGAATTGCGGTGTTTTCGTTGTTGCCATAGTTTTTACGCAGTTCTCGGTCTATATTTTTCAGGATGATGTTAATTTGGCTTTTCTGCCAGGCAGTCCCCGGAATTCTTCAGAATCCCCGGCGATGCCACTGTCGCTGATAACCCACAACAGCGGGAAACGAGCCATGACAGTGGGGGCAGGAGCAACGCCATCGGTAAAGTAGATCAGTCCGTCGGGACGGAAATTATCATTACCGTATTCGATCGGCGGATTAAAATCTGTACCACCGCGGCCCATGATAAATTCCGGCGGAACGCCCTTATAGGTATACACGCGTTGTACGGTGGCATCACACTCGAGCACCTGTATTTCAGCGCCCTGCCGCCAGATATGATGTACTTCGCTAAAGAAGGTGGAAAGCTCATCCCGACCGATACTTCCGGAGGTGTCTACCGCTATCAGCAGTTTTTTCTGTTTCCTGATTTTGATGCCGGGATTGGTACCAAAGCGTTTGGACGGGCGTTTGAGCGTGCTGCGTACTTTCGTTTTGCTGCTGCTTTCGGAAAAAATCTTTATCACCCGCCGCCAGTCTACCAGTGGTTTGCTTTTGAGCAGAATGGAGTCCAGGTAGGACCTGAGGGACGCAGGCAATTTGCCATAGCCTTTTTCATTTGTCCTGTTGCGGGCTATGCCAATAAGATTGTCTATTTCCAGGCTGGTCAGTTCTTTGTCGAGCTGACTGCGTTCAAAGATTTCTTTCCACTGGCGGTGACGGTCCATGCCATGGGACGCTTCAGAGATAGCACATAGCATGCGCGCGCATTCGGTGTCTTTGTATAACGTGTCCATGTTGTCGCGCAGGTGTACCAGTTTCTCATAGTAGTAACGCCAGGTCTGGCCCTTTTCAAACTGTAGTTCCGGGAAACCTTCCATGAATACAGACTCCACGGGTAAATGTGCCCGGTCGATGTACTGGTTCACCACAATATCCATGGCAATGTTGACCAGCAGGCGGTCGGCCCCCGGTTCATGCACCAGTGTATGCTTAAAAACGATGTGTAATACTTCATGTTTCACCACCCCATAACGGTGACGCTTATCCGTAAAAAAGTGGTCCCAGAATGCCGGGTTAATATAAAGGGTGTGGCCTCGCTGGCGCAGGCCTACGGCCATGGTCTGAATATCGGAATCAGGACTGGTGACTTCTTTATTGATAGCGGCAAAAAAATGGGAATAGAAAGGCTCCTGCATCAATAGTTCTATGCTGGTCCGGGTAACTTCTTCCAATATTCTTCTATGGTCCATTGCTGTTGGCGGGGTGGTTTGGGACAGCAAAATATAATAAAAAGATTAATGCACAAAAGCCTGAGATTGATTTTAAGAATCCGTAAGCAGGGTAATCCCTGTAGTGGCACCCTGCTGGCGGAGAATAGATTGTCGTCCTGTGGCCAGGTTGACTTCGCGGATATATCCGCCGAGGTCTGTCACATAGGCTTTGTTATCTTTTTCATCTACCGTCAGGCCGATGCCTTCCTGCAAGCCGGTGATCAATAAGTGATGATTGAGCAACCGGCCGTCTTCCGTGATGGTAGCGCTGTTGAGAGAGTTACCGTTGGGCGGCGCGCCACGGTCTGTCCAGTACAGGCGGCCGCTTATTTCTGCGAATTCCAGGTAGATGGGCTCCGGTAATTGATCAATCAACAGCGTGATATCAGTCCTGTTATCTGCTGTCTGTCCTTCGGGGATATTGATGCCGGCCCGGAATATACGTCCTTTTCCGCCTTTGGCGGGACCTTCCTGCGTCCAGTAGATATGCTGGCGCAATGTATCCAGGCTGATGCCTACACATTGTTTTTCCCCTTCCAGCCGATCCTGTTCGCTTTGGCCTTGCCTGACCAGCGTTTCCAGCCCTGAGCCGTCCATATGGCAGCGCATTACGGCCATTCCTTCACGATCGCACCAGTAAAGGAATCCGCGTTCCGGGTCTCCTGTCAGCTGCTGGGGTGTAGTGATAGCGCCGTTGCCAATCAATATCCGGTGCTGTTCTCCGTTCAGGTCACAACATTGGATGGAGCCATCCTTCGCCGCAAATCCCTCGTGCTGGTCCGTCTGCTTACCCATGTTGGTCCAGTATAACAGGCGGCTGGTTTTATCGAACCAGATACCGTAGGGAATAGCATCCGTGATAGTGAAGATGGTCCGGGGCGGAGCATCGTAGAGCGGGAATTCAACAATGGCCGCAGGACTTATCTGTAGCGTGATCAGGGATTTGTTCATCGGCTATTTTCTTTTAAGAACAGATAGGCAGGATCTTTGTTCAAAAGGGCGCCGGTACCATGTTTTGCAGGAATCAAATAATTCCTGCTGCGCACCGTTAATAGGAGTATATTTGCAACGTTTTTTATTTGCCAGGCTATTATGATTGCATCCATATTGACCAGGCTGGAGTCCTCCCGAAAAGAGCTCCTGGACCTTGGACTGAAGAATCCCCTTTTAAACTACAAGTTATCTGCCAGCAAAGGGTTACACATTGTTGACGAAGTATCAGCCGCCGTATACGAGCTGCTGGTAAAGGAAAATAAAACGCTGACGTTCCTTGACCGTCCGGATAAAAAAGCCGGGCAGTCTGAGGTCATGTACCAGGAGCAGCCCGCTGCTGCCGGTAAAGACGCCGTGCATGATACGCGGCTGCAAACCAATGAGTCGCAACTGAACCTGCACACCCGTTTGCTGAATACCTATTATGCCGCCAGGATGAGCTTAGAGGAACAGGGTTTTAATATCCTGTACCTGTCGCTCGGTATGCTGCAATGGTGTGAAGCAGGCAGCACAGAGCCGCGGCTGGCGCCACTGGTGCTGGTGCCAGTGCAACTGGACCGTTCGGATATCCGTGAACGTTTCCGCTTGAAATACACGCTGGAAGAAGTAGAGGGCAACATCTCGCTGGAAGCGAAGATGAAAACTGATTTTAATATCAGCATACCTGAACTGCCGGAAACAGAAGATTTCGATATCACTGAATATTTCAAAGCTGTGGCAGCAGCCGTAGATGGCATGCCTGGCTGGAAAGTAGAAACTGACGCCATTGAGCTGGGCTTTTTCTCTTTCGGGAAATTCATGATCTATAATGACCTGGATGCCACCAACTGGCCGGGTGACAGCGGCCCGCTGACCCACCCGGTGATCAATAGCCTGTTTGGCGGCGGCTTTTCAGATAACCAGCCCGGTATTCCGGAAGATGCTTTTATCGATAACGAACCACGCGCCGATGAGCTGTTCCAGGTAGTAGATGCCGACAGTTCGCAGATTCACGCGATGCTGGCCGTACAGGAAGGCAAACACCTCGTGATACAAGGCCCTCCGGGCACGGGTAAATCGCAGACCATCACCAACATTATCGCTGATGCCGTCGGCAGAGGGAAAAAGGTGTTGTTTGTAGCAGAAAAGATGGCCGCGCTGGAAGTGGTGAAGCGCCGTCTGGATAATATCCAGCTGGGCGAAGCCTGCCTGGAGCTGCACAGCCACAAAGCCAATAAAAAGGAACTGCATCAGGAGTTGCGCCGTGTGCTGGAACTGGGGCGGCCTTCCGTGCAGAAACTGCGCGAAGAGGTATTGCTGCTCAACACACACCGGCAGGAACTGAATGAATACTGTCAGGCGGTGAATGAGCCGGTAGGGCAGAGCGGTCTTTCCGTACACCAGATCACAGGCTACCTGCTACGTATAAACGAAGATATTGCCGGTAAACAACTACCGGTTATTACGCCGCCGGATATGGCCTCCTGGGACGCAGGGGCCATGAACAAGGCCACGGCCATGGCTCAACGAATACAGGCCTGCCTGAGCGAAGCGGGCATGCCGTCGCAGTTGCTGTTCCTTGGCAGCCGGTTGAACGTGCTGTTGCCGCATCAGCAGGAAGCGTTGCAGCGGCAGTTGCAGGACACCGCCGCCGCTTTACAGGAATTGCAGCAGTCTCTCGCCGGTGTTGCCGGAAAGATGGGGCTGGAGATACCGCAAGATGTGACGGCCATGAAACAGCTGATACATGTCTGCGATCTGCTGTCGCGCAAACCCGACCTCAGCGGCCTGAACACCGGCAGCAAAGCGTGGTTGCTGCAACAGCAGGATATCGTTTCCTGGCTGGAAGCAGGCCGTCGCCTCACGGCCATCCACCAGGAATACCAGGATATCCTGATACCGGAAGCTTTTTCACAGGACCTGATGGAAGTGCGACAGAACCTGCTCGCACATGGCACCAAGTGGTATAAGTTCCTTATCGGCGCTTATAATCGCAGCAACAAACAACTGGCAGCCCTGTGTAAAGGAGCGTTGCCCAAAGACAATACAGAGAAGCTGCAATATGTAGACAGCATCATGGAATACCGCCGGCACGATGCCCTGTTACAGGAACATGCCGCGCTGTCGCGCGACCTGTTCGGTGCACGCTGGCAGAAACACCAGACCGACTGGGATGCGCTGGACACTGCCACGGAATATATAACGGATATGCATAAACGTATTGCCGCCGGCACCTGTCCGGAGGCTGTGTTGGACTGTCTGCATAAAAACATAGACCCTACTACAGCTGCGGCTGACCGCGATGCATTACAACAGGCAGGTGATAAAACTGCCGGTCTGCAGGCCGGTGTATTACAACAGCTGGAAATGCCGGACTACCCATGGCCAGTCTCCTTCACTGCCGCTGCGCAACAGCTGGGCACGTGGAAAGACAGGCTGCCGGAAATCCATCATACCATTGCCTGGAATAATATCACCGAAACAGCCACGCAGGAGCATTTATCCTGCCTGATCACCCCATCGACAGACTGGCCGGAAGCGGCCCGTTTGCTGAAGACCGTATTGCAAAAAACATGGTACGAATACCTGCTGGAAACCGCTGTGAAGGCACATCCTGCGCTGCGCCGTTTCGACAGGGCCGGGCATGAAGAGCTGGTGCAGCAGTTCCGCCGCCTCGATGCCATGAATTTACAGTATAACCGTGCCCGTGCCGCACTCAGTCACTGGGAGCAGATGCCCCGCATGGAAGCCGGTGGCCAGGTGAACATTATCCGTACAGAATTCAATAAAAAAGCCCGGCACATGCCGGTGCGCAAACTCATGAAAGAAGCCGGTCTGGCCATACAGGCCATCAAGCCGGTGTTCATGATGAGCCCCTTGTCCATCGCTAATTTCCTGCCGCCGGCCACACTGGAATTTGACCTGGTGATATTTGACGAAGCCAGCCAGGTAAGGCCTGTGGAGGCGCTGGGAGCGATCCTTCGTGGCAAGCAGCTGGTAGTGGTGGGAGATACCAAACAGCTGCCGCCTACCAGTTTTTTCGATACGCTGACCAAAGAAGTGGAAGACGAAGAGAACATTACAGCGGACATGCAAAGTATCCTCGGCCTGTGTGACGCACAGGGTGCACCGCAACGCATGCTGCGCTGGCATTACCGCAGCCGCCATGAATCGCTGATCACTTTATCGAACCACGAATTTTATGAAAACAAGCTGGTGATATTCCCCAGCCCCGGCTCCAAAGACAGCCGTGGCCTGGTATTCCATCATCTTCCCGATACAGCCTATGACCGCGGTAAAACCCGTTCCAACCCCAAGGAAGCCGAAGCAGTGGCTGATGCGGTGATGGAACATGCCCGTCGTCATCCGGGACTGAGCCTTGGCGTAGTGGCGTTTAGCACTTCCCAGCGGGAAGCTATCACCGTAGCGCTGGAAACACGGCGTCGCAACAACCCGGAGCTTGAGTCGTTTTTCCGTCAACATGCCGATGAGCCCTTCTTTGTGAAAAACCTGGAGAATGTGCAGGGGGATGAACGGGATGTGATTTTCATCTCTATCGGTTACGGCCGTACGGAAGAAGGGTATGTGGCCATGTCTTTCGGTCCGCTCAACAATGAAGGCGGTGAACGCAGGCTCAACGTACTGATTACCCGCGCTAAATCGCGCTGTGAGGTGTTTACCAACCTTACCGCAGACGATATTGATCTCAACCGCACACAAAGCAACGGCATTGCGTCGCTGAAGAACTTCCTGTACTATGCGCAGCACGGACGGCTCAATATGACCGTGGAAACCGGCCGGCCGGCGGACAGTCCTTTTGAGGAAAATGTAGCGGCCAAACTGGAAGAGAAAGGATACATCGTCAGGAAGCAGGTAGGCTCCCGTGGTTTTTATATTGATCTTGCTATTGTAGATCCGGATAGCCCGGGCCGTTATATCCTGGGGATTGAATGTGATGGCGCTGCTTATCATTCTGCCCGTTCTGCCCGTGACCGCGACCGGCTGCGTCAGCAGATGCTGGAAGCCATCGGTTGGAAGATGCACCGTATCTGGAGCACCGACTGGTTCCGTAATCCCGGGAAAGAGCTGGACAGGCTGGTGGCGGCCATAGAGGCTGCCAAATCCACGCTCACGATGGATGATCAGGAAGCGCAGGATGAAATACCTCCAGTAGCTACGCCTGTACTGAAAAGAGAAGTGGTAGAGGAAGACACGGATGAAACGCAGATGTATGAAATAGCTACGCTGCCGGAAGAAATCAAGGAGCAGGAGTTTCATGCCGCACCTATTGGCAGTCTGTGTAACTGGATAGAACAGGTCGTCAACATAGAAAGCCCGGTGCACTTCGATGAACTGGCCCGCCGCATGGTGGAAGCAGCTGGTATTACGAGGGTAGGCCCCCGCATTCGTGAGATACTTCGCCATGCCGTCAGACATTCCGATGCGAGCAAACGCATCAAAATAAAAGGACAGTTCCTGTGGCATACCGCTCTGCCTGAACCGGTGGTACGTAACCGCAGCCTGTTGCCGTCTGCCGCCCGTAAGATCAACTATATTTCAGTAGAGGAAATAGGCGTAGCGTTGGAAAAAGTGGTGAAAGATGCCATTGCCATCCAGCGGGAAGATGCGGTGCCTTTTATCGCTAAAATGTTTGGCTACAGCCGTGTTACAGAAGAGATGAAAGAAGAAATCCTGAAAGCGATTGATGCCGGTATCGCCAATAACGTGGTGCAACTGGAAGGCGATCTGCTGAAAGTATAAACGAACAACAAGTGTATCGGAATCGGACATGTGTATATTTTTCATTATACATATGTCCTTTCTTTTTATAGCCGGTGCCGCATGGCATGTTTTTGAGAGCCTTGGCCGTGTGAGGTAGGAGTAGCGGGAGATGTCCACCCTAAACTGTAATCACATGTTCAGGAATTATTTGCTGATAGCCTGGCGTAATCTGTCCAGGTACAAGTATTATACGCTGATCAATATTGCCGGACTGGCCATCGGTCTGGCTACCTGCTGGCTATTGCTCTTATATGTGCTGGGAGAAACCAGTTATGAAAATTTTTTCCCCAACAAAGACCGCGTATACCGCACGGTGAATGACGTGACCTGGACTGGTGGCCGGCTCAACGTAGCTACCACATCGGCTCCCTTTGCGCCACTATTAAAAAGAGACTATCCGGAAATAGAAGAAGTGACGCGGGCTTTAACTGACGGTGGCAGCCTGTTGGAATATCATGGGAAAAAAATGCAGGTGGATGACATCTATTTTGTTGACAGCACATTTTTGAAAGTGCTTCCTTTTCCGCTGCTGGAGGGCGATGCGGCGACCTGCCTCAGCCAACCCAATGGACTGCTGCTCACCCGCTCGCTGGCGAAGAAAATATTCGGCGACCCGACGACAGCGATGGGGAAAATGATCCGTACAGAAGACAGTGCCTTTGTATTCCAGGTGACCGGTATCCTGGAAGATGTGCCTGCCAATACCCACTTTTCTTTCAGCGCGCTACGCGTAATGCCCGCCAATTATAATGCAGATGGCTGGCAGAATTTTGACGTATATACCTACCTGTTATTGCGCAAAGGCGTGGATGCCAAAGCGCTGGAAGCCAAGCTGCCGCAGTTCGGGGAACGATATGTAAAACCTCATATGGGAGAAGTGGAGTACCGCATGACGCTACAGCCGTTGACCTCTATTCACCTGCATTCGCACCTGGGATATGAAATAGGGTCGAATGGCAATGTGCTCTACGTATATGTGTTCCTGTTTGTGGGGCTGTTGATTTTAATCATAGCCTGTATCAATTATATGAATCTGGCCACAGCCCGTGCTGTGGGCCGGGTGAAGGAAGTGGGCGTACGTAAAACGATGGGGTCGGGCAGGGAGGAAATTGCCCGTATGTTCCTGGCAGAATCGTTTCTGCTTACCCTGATATCCGCCGTGGTAGCGTTTGGATTGGTCGTAGTGGCGTTGCCGTATTTCAATGAATTTGCCCACCGTCAGTTGGTATTGTGGCAGTTCGGTGTGGCCCGTACTATTGGCGTCCTATTGTTATTGGTGACTTTCACCGGTTTGATGGCCGGTATTTATCCGGCCGTGTTCATGTCTGGTTTCCGGGTGATCAGCGCGCTGAAAGGGCGATTGAGTGGCAGCAGCCATGCCGGTTTTCGTAAAGGGCTGGTCACTTTCCAGTTCATGATTGCCATTGTGTTGACAGCGAGCACGCTGGTAGCGTATGATCAGCTGCAATATGTGATGCACACTAATCTGGGCTTTAACAGGGAGCAGCTGCTTTCTTTCCATATCAGCGACGTGCAGGCGCGGAAGAATATCCCCGCCATGAAACAACAGTTGTTAAGCAATCCGCTGATACGGGAAGTAGCTGCGGTCAGCAATCCGATAGGGCGGAATGATCTGGGTACCAGTGGCTACTTCGTGGAGCAGGATGGCAGTATTGCTGAATCATCGATATTGGCCCAAAGCCTCATGGTAGACGCTAACTTCCTGAAGACGATGGGTATCACGTTGCAGCAGGGCCGTAACTTCTCCGATACCGGCGATGCCGATCGTTATCATGCGGTACTGGTGAATGAAACGCTGGTGAAAAATTTTCAGCTGAAAGATCCGATTGGCAAGCGGATACAATTCAAAATAGATAATAAAGGCACCCGGGCGGAACGTGTGATCACCGGCGTAGTGCGGGATTTTCATACTTATTCGCTGCAACATAAAATAGCACCACTGGTGATGCAGATGGCCCCTTTCCCGGAAATGGAAGATAATATGTACGTGCGGGTTAGTCCGCAGAACATCCCTGCGGCCCTGGCGCATATGGAAAAGGTGTATCGGCGTTTTGATATGGCCCACCCGTTCAGCTACCAGTTCCTCGATGATAGTTTTGCGAAACAGTATGCAGGAGAGCAGCAACAGGAGAAAATATTTCTGATGTTTACCGTGCTGGCATTGTTTATTGCCTGTCTTGGTTTGTTTGGGCTGGCGGCGTTTATGGCGGTGCAGCGTACGCGGGAGATCGGTGTGCGCAAAACGTTGGGAGCTTCTGCTGGTAGTATCGTAAAAATGTTGTCGCAGGATTTCCTCCGGCTGGTGTTGATAGCGGCCGTACTGGCGTTCCCGTTGTCCTGGTGGATTATGGACCGCTGGTTGCAGAGCTTTGCCTACCGCACCGGTATCAGTATATGGGTATTTGTGCTGACCGGTGTAGGCGTTACCGTAGTGGCGCTGCTGACAGTCAGTTACCATGCGCTGCGTGCAGCGATGGCCAACCCGGTGAAGAGTTTGCGGGCCGACTGATTATGCCGTCCGGAAGCAGCGCATACTGATGCTGCCGTTCTGAATTTCTTCGTAGGTGAATTGAATTTCTTCGTTTTTATTGACCAGTCCGAGGGTGTATAGCATCGGGAGGTAGTGGTCGTTCGTTGGGATAGACAGCTGTGCTGCTGTTCCCATGGTGTGATAGTTGACCAGGTCGTTGAATGCTTTTTGTTCCAGTTTTTCTTTTACGAGTTGATCGAAGGAGATGGCCCAGTCGAATGGTTTGGCGTTGTCGGAGAACACAATCTGGCGCAGGTTGTGGACGATGTTGCCGCTGCCCATGATAAGCACTCCTTTGTGGCGGAGGGCTTGCAGTTCCGCTGCCAGCTTAAAATGATATTCCGGTGGTTGGTGATAGTCGATGCTCAACTGGTATACCGGAATGTCCGCCAGCGGGTACATGTGTTTGAGCACTGTCCAGGCGCCATGATCAAGGCCCCACTGCTCATCCTCCACTACTTTGGCGGAGGTAATAAGGTTTTTGGTTTCGCGGGCTGCGGCCGGAGCACCGGGAGCGGGATATTGCACCTGGTACAGCGCTTCCGGGAAGCCGCCGAAGTCGTGGATGGTTTGTGGTTGCGGCGCCACCAGCACATGTGTGCCTTTGGTCAGCCAGTGTGCGGAGATGACCAGGATGGCGCGGGGCTTATCCGGAACTTGTTGGCCCATTTGTGTGAGGGCGCGGGTAAAAGCATTGTCGCTGATACCGTTCATGGGGTTACCGTGACCGATAAACATAACGGGCATTGCTTTCTCAGCGGTTTTCAGGTCGCTGGTGATATGATGAAAACCTTGTAAGTCCATACTATTGGGTTATTTGATTATTTAGACATTTAATTATTTAGTTGATGCTTTCAGTTAGCAGTATTTGCTTACAGAAGCCCGATAAATAGCTAAATATCAAAATGAAAAAATATCAAAATTTATTCGCGAAGTCCGCCAGTGTGATGTCTCCCAGTTTTCGCAGCAAGGCCCCTTCCACGTCCTTGTACAGATCATCGAGATGCTGATTGATCTGCTTACCTACCGGGCAATCCGGGTTAGGCAGATTACGGCTGTTGCCCAGCAGTGAAGTTTGCTGCACGGCATGATAAATATCCGACAGCAGGATATCAGCTGCCGGCCTGGCGAGGGTGGCGCCCCCGTTTTTGCCTTCTTTGCTTTCTATCATGCCGTGGTTACGCAGGTTGCTGATCTCCTTTCTCACCAATACCGGGTTGATATTGATGCTGCCGGCGATGTAGTCGGACGACAGTAATATGCCGCCCTCCCTTGCCAGGAGCGTCAGTATATGTAAGGATATGGGAAACCGGGCATTGTTCATTCTGTAATTCTATTTATTACAGTACAAATGTACGCCAAACGCCCGGAAAGGAAAAATTTATCCTGATGGCGAGGTGGCCGGTTATCGGCGGGTATAGAAATAGATCACACTGGCAATAATCAACAGGATGATAATCAATGCGATAACGCAGCCGTTACGGCTGGGCTTTCTGACCGCGCTGGTCAGTCCACGGGCCTGCAGCAGGGCTTCTATGGTATCTTTGGACTGTTGAAGGGTGGTTTTGGTGTCTGGCAGTTTGTTGATTTCTGAGTAGTAGTATTTAATCCCGTTTAATTTACCGAGGCTGAGACTGATCTGGATAGCTTTTTCAGCAATGGAGCGCACAGCGACGGTGGTTCTGCCGGGAGGGCCGTCGTGTTCAGGAGTAATCACCCGCTGGCAGTTATGGCAGATGACCATTACATTAAATGGATCTTTTTCGGGAACAGTGCGAATCAGCTCTTTGCTGCTGCAGTAGGGGCAGATAGTTGGTGGAATTGATGTCATTAATTGTTTTTAGGATTCCCTTAAAATAGGAAAAAAATACGAATTACAGGATAGAAAGGTGTTTAATGTGGGTGCAGCTCCTGCTTTAGCCAGGGGAATACGCGGATCCATCCATAAACCCAGGGCTAAAGCCCTGGGCTACGATGTGATTCAAGTTCTTTCAAGGAAGAATTCTATCATTCATGGGTACAAGCATTTTGGTATTGGGTTTCGGTTGATCTTCCTCTTTCCGGGCGGAAGCCCTGAGCACAATATCAAATAGCACGCATGAAATAACCCCACGGGTCCCAATTCATTCCCCTAAAGCCCTGCACTACCATCTCTGTCCCCCGTAACACAGGATTGTTAACTGGAACGAATTTGAACAACATCGTAGCCCAGGGCTTTAGCCCTGGGTTTGGTGCGCATAAAAAGACAACAGGCCTGTCGATTAGATCAGGCCTGTTGTTTTCCTCCTTAGTTTCTAAGGATTATTGTTTCTTCAGGTGGTC
The DNA here is from genome assembly GCF_012927205.1 of Chitinophaga fulva. Classification (GTDB taxonomy): domain Bacteria; phylum Bacteroidota; class Bacteroidia; order Chitinophagales; family Chitinophagaceae; genus Chitinophaga; species Chitinophaga fulva. The sequence goes on along the minus strand of NZ_JABBGC010000003.1, from coordinate 890,998 downwards.
TTTAAACACCTTTTTGAATTTTTCCAGTTTAGGTTTGATCACGAACGTGCAGTAGGGCTGTCGTCCGTTCTGGTTGTAATAGTTCTGGTGGTAATCTTCCGCTTTGTAAAAAGTGGTCATCGGGGCAATTTCCGTCACGATAGGTTTATCATACGCGCCGGCATCCTGTAGCTTTTTCTTATAGAACTCAGCTTTTTCCTTTTGTTCGGGCGTATGATAGAAGATAACGGAGCGGTATTGGGTGCCTACGTCGTTGCCCTGGCGGTTAAGCTGGGTAGGGTCGTGGCTTTCCCAAAAGGCTTGCAGCAGTTCATCGTAGCTGATTTTAGCCGGGTCGTAGGTGACCTGGATAACTTCAGCATGACCGGTATTACCTTCGCAGACCTGTTCGTAGGTAGGATTGGCCACCGTGCCGCCGGCGTAGCCGGATTCCACTTTTAGTACCCCATCGAGGTATTGAAACTGGGCTTCTGTACACCAAAAGCAGCCGCCTCCGAAAGTGGCTTTTTCTACATGTGTGTTATTGGGTATTTCCATATCTCCGGGAACTTTTTCTTTTTTGTTCTGCGCACAGGCAAATAGGGCCAATGTTACGAAAAAGATGAATATTGAGTATTTTCGCATAAAATATTTGTTTAAAAATACTGTCTTTTTAACATATGTAAAATACAGCACTGTAGCGGTATTTCAGGGTGTTTTGTTATTTTTGCATCCCCTGTGTCAATAATAATTTACGTAAAAAATGATACAGGTTAGGCGACAAGTTAGTAACTTTAACATTCTTTTTTAGCCAGAAGGAACCCAGCGGGGCCTGAAAGCCCTCAAAAAAGTAGTCAGCAGCAGCAGCAATATAGATAGAAACACCGGGTAAACCGGATACTATTGATAGTACAATGACAACGCCGATGAGAAAGAACTAATTTATTTCCCAGCATACTTCTTCCCAGGCAGCTACAGCGCTTAGTGTAGCAGCATATATGTTTATTTATTGGCTCCGGCGGAAGCCGCAGCACATTTCATTTTAACCGGCAGCATACTTCTGTTGTTGTAAGTTTATGCCGTTCAATTAAATATATAATCACTTGAAATATTTTCCTGAGTCTGCGTTGGTGCAGTTGGAATTCGATAAAATACAAGCATTGCTCCAGGACCACTGTAAAACGGAACTGGGTACGCAAATGGCTATTGATCTTCGTTTGCACACGCATATAGACTACGTAAAATCCGCTTTGCAACAGGCGCATGAATACAAACAGTTGATCCTGTTGCAGGAGCATTTCCCCAATGATCACGTCCTGAACCTGCATACCGAGTTACGGTTGCTGTCCATCCAGGGCGCAGTACTGACCGGCGATCAGGCAATGTCTCTCCGCAAACTGGCGGAAAGCATGCATAGCATTGTCCGGTTTTTTGACCACGACCGCCGCATCCAGTATGGAGGCCTGTTTGATGTGATCAAGGATACCTATTATGAGAAAAAGATCACGGCACTTATTGATGAAGTGCTGGATGAAACCGGGCAGGTACGCGATAATGCTTCCCCTGAACTGGCCAAGATCCGTATCTCCCTGTTCCGTAAAAGAACAGAATTGCGCCGCATGTTTGAGCGCATCCTCCAGAAGCTGCAGAAGCTGAACTACCTGGCCGACCAGGAAGAGGCTTTCCTCAACGGCAGAAGGGTGGTGGCCATCTACGCCGAAAACAAACGTATGATCAAGGGTATCATCCATGGTGAATCCGATACCCGTAAAACCGCTTTCCTCGAACCCGAAGAAACGATCGAACTGAATAACGATATACAGTCGCTCGAAAGAGAGGAAGGCCGGGAAGTATACCGCATCCTGAAGGCACTGACCAGCTCTTTGAGCGGTTATAGTGAGCTGCTCAACGGCTACCACCAGATACTGGGCACCTATGATTTTATCCGGGCGAAAGCAAAACTGGCGCTGGACATGGACGGTAATTACCCGTCACTGGTACCACATGCGCAGTTGCACCTGGTACAGGCTTACCATCCGCTGTTATTATTATATAACCGCAGAAACAGCAAACCTACCGTGCCGGTGAGCATCAGTCTTGATAAAGACGCGCACATACTGGTGATCAGCGGTCCCAATGCCGGTGGTAAAACAGTGACACTGAAAACCATTGGCCTGATACAGCTCATGCTGCAGTCCGGCCTGTTGGTACCGGTGCATCCGTCTTCCCAGCTGGGCATCTTCAAACAGTTGATGATCCACATCGGGGATACCCAGTCGCTGGAATTTGAACTGAGTACCTATAGCTCCCACCTGAAGAACATGAAGTATTTCATGGAGACTGCCAACGGCCGGACCCTGTTCTTCATCGACGAGCTGGGTAGTGGTTCTGACCCTAACCTGGGCGGTGCTTTCGCTGAGGTGATCATGGAGGAACTGGCCAAGAAACATGCCTTCGGCGTGGTGACTACCCACTACCTCAACCTGAAAGTGATGGCCAATAAGGTAAAAGGCATCATCAACGGGGCGATGGGATTCAATGAACAGACCCTGATGCCCATGTATAAACTGATGGTCGGTAAGCCCGGCAGCTCTTATACTTTCTCCATTGCCGAAAGGATTGGCCTGAACCCGGCACTCATTGCCCGGGCCAAAAAACTGGTAGACGAAGGTCATTTCCAGCTGGATAAATTGCTGAACAAAGCAGAACAGGATCTCCAGATAGTAGAAAGCAAAGAGAAAGAGTTGCAGAAGCTGGTCAAAGAAAATGAGAAGCTGAAGCGTGAATACGAAATGCTGTCAGATAAAGAGAAAAAACATCAGCAGATCACTTTCCTGAAACTGCAAAACCAGATCAAGGAAACGGACCTGGCTTATCTGAAAGACATGGAACGCAAGCTGAAGCAGATCGTAGTAGAATGGAAACGTGCCGGCGACAGCAACGATAGAGAGAAAGTGATGAAACAGGCAGAGATATTGCTGTTCCGTCGCAGGGAGAAACAGATTAATGAGAAGCACAATAAAAAAGTGCAGGACAAGTTTGAAGAGGTGGGCCGCAATGTACAGGTGGGTGACCAGGTAAAAATCCTGACCAACCGCCAGGTGGGCCGCCTGATAGAAATCCGGGACAAACGCGGTATTGTACAGCTGGGTAATATTCCGATCAACGTGAAGTTGAGCGACCTGGTGGTAGTACAGGAGAAGCCGACAGAGCCCGTTGACTGATCACTTCAAAAAAAGTATCAAACATGGAAGTTACAAAAGCAGGAAAGATAGCAGATATACCCATGTACCGTCTTGAAGACTGTGTGAATGGCATGCCCTTTTTTATCGGTAAGATAGATGGCTGTGATGAAGAGGAGATAGAACACTGGGGGACGCCGCACCGTCACAACGGGTTCAGTATCGATATACTGCTGAAAGGAACTATCCGGCAAGCGATTGACTTTAAACAATACGAGGTGACTGCACCCGCCATCATGCTGATGGAACCTGACCAGGTCCATCAGCATGCGATGGGGGATGATGTGGAGTTGATCAATATATCTTTTACACCGGATTTTCTCGTTCCGGAAATGCGGGGCGTGATCAGCTGCTGGCATTGTATTTTTAATTCCGGTATGGTGCCGCTGACCGAAGAGCAGCTGGAAGAGCTGCTGGCTTATGCCCGGTTGCTGAAGCAGGAGTACGAGAGTGATAAAGTACGTAAGGAAGCAGTGCTTCGTAACCTGTTGAATGCGATGGTGATCACCATCGGCCGTATTTCGGAGCCTTCCAATGCATGGCTGAACGGAGAAAATTCCCAATATAATATGGCGCGTCAGTTTAAAGTGCTGGTAGACCAGCATTTCCATGAGAAGACGCAGGTGTCTGATTATGCGGAGATGTTGTTCGTTACGCCCGGACATTTAAATGACACAGTGAAAAGCCTGCTCGGCAGAAATGCCAAATATGTGATCGATGAAAAAAGGACGATGGAGGCTAAACGGTTATTATACTGGGGGGAACACTCCGTAAAACAGATTGCTGCCCGCCTGAATTTCGAGGATGATGCTTACTTTAACCGCTTTTTCAAAAAACATACAGGACTTACGCCAGCCTCGTTCCAGAAGACGACCCGTGAAAAGTACAATTAAACCCGTAATAATTTAAACGTCCGTTAACATTATTATACTAATTTTGCATCGTTGTCAATAAGAAAATGATGTTGCCCGTGCATCATTTAAAAAATTTGAAAACCATGGATATTCATTAGCAGCACAACTGCAATGCCCTTTCTTTTATTTTTTATTTACAGAAGTAACATTTTGTTGCGTGCTTACGTATAACCAGCTGTGACGTTATACGTGGCCCGAAGCCGCAACCTTGACTGCCTGTACTTTCCTCTTGAATGCTGTTACTAAAACTGCTGCTGTGAAGCAATGTGAGTTGTATTGTCTTCGCAACGGAGAGGAAAAAAATTGTCGTATGATTAAAAAAACAAGTATGAAACCAAAAAGATCCGTTTTTGCAAACTTGCCGGCAGGCTTACTCTATAGTGTCGTGATTCTTTCCTTGTTGTCTGGCTGCGGTGCTTCAGAAGCGCACATGGAAGGACAGCAGGCGGCAGCTTTACCGGTATTGAAACTGAATGCAGTGCCTGCCACTACTTACCGCGAATACAGCGCAACGCTGGAAGGCCGTACCAATGTGGACATTCGTCCGCAGGTGGAAGGTATACTTGATAAGATTTATGTAGATGAAGGAGCTTTCGTGAAAGCCGGTCAGCCATTGTTTAAAATCAATGACCGTGTGTACACAGAAGTACAGAGCAACGCGAACGCCACACTGCTGGCCGCTAAAGCTAACCTGGAAAAAGCACAACTGGAAGTAGATCGTCTTGCCCCGCTGGTAAATAACAATGTGGTAGGCGAAGTACAACTGAAAACTGCGCAGGCCAACTACCAGGCGGCCAAAGCAGCGGTATCGCAGGCACAGGCCCAACTGGGCAGTGCAGGCATCAATGTAGGCTATACGCTGATCACAGCGCCTGTTAGTGGTTATATCGGCAGAATCCCTTACAAAGTGGGTGCGCTGGTAGGCCGTGCAGAGCCGCAGCCGCTGACAGTATTGTCTGATGTAAACCAGATGTACGCTTACTTTTCCATGAGCGAAGGTGACTTCCTGAAATTTAAAAACGAAACTGCCGGCAGCAGCATTGCTGACAAAGTAAAACAGCTGCCGCAGGTAGAACTGAAACTGGCTGACAATACCATCTACACTGAAAAAGGAAAAATAGAAACCATGGAAGGTCAGTTTGACAAGACCATGGGTGCTATCAGCTTCCGCGCCACTTTCCCGAACGGAGCAGGACTGCTGCGTACCGGCAACACCGGTAAGATCCGCATCCCTGAACAATTCTCCGAAGCCGTGGTGATTCCGACAGAAGCTACTTATGAGCTGCAGGACAAAGTGATGGTGTTTGTTGTAGCCGACAGCAACAAAGTGACTGGTGTTCCCATTACTATATCCGGTAAAAGCGGTAACTACTATTTTGTGGAGAAAGGGTTGAAGTCCGGCCAACGGATTGTTTACTCCGGTCTGGACCGTCTGCATGACGGTACGGTGATCGCTCCGCAACAGATGTCACTTGACAGTTTGCTGAAAGTAAGACCGCTCTAATGTTTCGTGATGCATCCGCAAAGCGGGGGCCAGCCATTAATGGTGTTGCGCTTTGCGGATAACCCTCATTCCCGTCGTCCTTTTCGGATGATGCTTAAATACTATTGACATTATGTTTAGAAAATTCATAGAACGGCCAGTATTGGCTACCGTTATATCCATCCTCCTGGTCTTGCTGGGAATACTGGGGCTGGTGACCCTTCCGATGAGCCAGTTCCCGGACATTGCGCCGCCCAGCGTAGCCGTAACGGCCTCTTACCCGGGCGCCAACTCCGAAGTGGTGGCCCGTTCCGTGGCCACGCCTATTGAAGAGGCGGTGAACGGGGTGGAGAACATGACTTACATGACTTCACAATCCAACAACGATGGTTCCATGACGCTCAACGTCTACTTCCGCTTAGGCACCGATCCGGACCTGGCTGCGGTGAACGTGCAGAACCGCGTGGCCAAAGCTACCAGCCAGTTGCCCGCAGAGGTGATACAGGCCGGTATCAGCACCCAGAAAGTACAGAACAGTATGATCATGGTGGTGAACCTGCAGAGTGACAAACCGGAGTATAACGAGACCTTCCTGCAGAACTATGCGAAGATCAATATCATCCCGGAGATACAGCGTGTAAAAGGAGTTGGTCAGGCCATGGTGTTTGGCGCCAAAGATTACTCTATGCGTATCTGGTTGCGCCCTGACAGGCTGACCGCATACAATATGTCTCCGCAGGAAGTACTGGGCGCTATCCGCGACCAGAACCTGGAAGCAGCGCCCGGCCGTTTCGGTGAAGGCAGCCAGGAATCTTTTGAGTATATTATCAAATACAAAGGTAAGCTCAACAAGGACCAGCAATATGAAGACATCATCCTGCGTGCGAATGCCGATGGTTCTGTGCTGCGCCTGAAAGATGTGGCCCGTGTGGAATTTGGTTCATTTACCTATGGTAGTGATACCAGGGTAAACGGTAAATATGGTATTGGTATCGCTATCAATCAGACTGCGGGTTCCAACGCGAATGAAATACAGGAAACGATCAACAAGCTGATGAAAAAGGCAGAGAAATCTTTTCCTACCGGTATCGAATACTTTAACATTTACAGCACCAAAGAATACCTGGATGAGTCTATCGATCAGGTAAAACATACGCTGGTGGAGGCTTTTATCCTTGTGTTTATTGTGGTGTTTATTTTCCTGCAGGATTTCCGTTCTACATTGATTCCGGCGATAGCCGTTCCAGTGGCTATCATTGGTACCTTCTTCTTTATGAAGTTGTTTGGCTTCTCCATCAACCTGCTCACCTTGTTCGCATTGATCCTGGCGATCGGTATCGTGGTGGATGACGCCATTGTGGTGGTGGAAGCGGTGCATGCGAAGATGGAGAAAGGGGCGAACCCGCGTATCGCCACGTTGTCGTCGATGCAGGAGATATCCGGTGCCATCATTTCCATTACGCTGGTGATGTCTGCCGTGTTTATCCCGGTAGGCTTCATGGAGGGTCCTGCGGGCGTATTCTACCGGCAGTTTGCCTTTACGCTGGCCATCGCCATTTTGATTTCGGCACTGAACGCGTTGACGCTCAGTCCTGCGCTCTGCGCCCTGATCCTGAAAAACAATCACGGCGGCCATGGAGAAGAGCTTGGTAAACTGAACGGTCATGCAAAACAGCAGCAAAGCTTTGGCAAACGTTTCTTTGCCGCTTTCAATACCGGCTTCAATGCCATGACAGAAAAGTATGCGCGTAGCCTGCAGTTCCTTATCAAACGTAAGTGGCTGACGATTGCAGGATTGCTGATCATCGGCGGGGTTACCTTCTGGATGATGCGCAAAACGCCTACCGGCTTTATTCCTACAGAAGACCAGGGCTTTGCCGTGTTCGTGGTGAATATGCCTCCCGGTTCATCACTGGAGCGTACCCGTCAGGTAGTAGATAAAGTGGAGCACGTTGTAAAAGACCTGGAGTCTACGCACGCTTACCTTAGCGTGTCCGGCTTCAACTTCCTCAGCAATTCCAGCAGTGCCACTTCCGGCGTGGGCTTTATTAAACTGAAACCACATGCGGAGCGTGGCAAGATCAAGGACATGAACGCTATCATGGGTATGTTGCAGGGTAAGTTTGCAGCCATTCCCGAAGCTAATATTTTCGCGATCAACATGCCTACTGTGCCGGGCTTCAGTAACGTAGCCGGTTTTGAAATGGTATTGCAGGACCGCACTGGTAGCGGATCACTGGAGAAGCTGGGTGGTACCGCTTATGGATTTATTGGAGAGCTGATGAAACGTAAAGAGATTGCTTTTGCGTTCACCACTTTCAACAATGGCCACCCGCAATATGAAATAGAGATCGACGACCGTAAAGCCAAGCAGTTGGGCATTCCGGTGAGCGACATTTTGCAGACTATGCAGGTGTATTATGGTAGTATGTTTGCGTCTGACTTCAACCGCTTTGGCAAATACTACCGTGTGATTGTACAGGCCGATGCAGAACTGCGTAAAGATCCTTCCTCACTGGATGGGGTATACGTAAAAAACCAGTTCGGTGAACAGGTACCTATCAATACTGTGGTATCACTGAAACGCGTATACGGTCCTGAAACAGTGACCCGCAACAACCTGTTCAACGCCGTTACCATCAACGGTCAGGCTAAACCAGGCTACGGTAGTGGAGACGCTATCAGGGCAGTAGAAGAAGTGGCTGCGCAGTATCTGCCCAGGGGTTATACCTATGAATGGGTGGGTATGACCAAAGAAGAGATCAGTGCCGGTAACCAGTCCACCATCATCTTCACTTTGTGTCTGATATTCGTGTACTTCCTGCTGGCGGCACAATACGAAAGTTATATCCTGCCACTGGCGGTGATCCTCTCCATACCGTTGGGTATCTTCGGTGTGTTTGCGTTCATCAACCTGTTTGGTATCGATAACAATATATATGTACAGGTAGGTTTAATCATGTTGATAGGGCTGCTGGCGAAAAACGCCATTCTGATCGTGGAATACGCGGTACAGAGAAGACGCAGTGGCATGGGACTGGTAGCATCCGGTATCCGTGCGGCCCGCCTGCGTCTGCGCCCTATTTTGATGACCTCCTTCGCCTTTATCGCAGGTCTGTTGCCGTTGATGCGCGCTACCGGTTCTTCCGCACTGGGTAACCGTTCCATCAGTACCGGTGCTGCCGGCGGTATGCTTACCGGTGTCGTGTTGGGCGTGTTTGCCATCCCGGTATTGTATGTGATATTCCAGTTCCTGCAGGAAAAAATCAGTCGCAAACCTATTGTGACAGAGCAAGAGAAAAAAGAGGAGATGGCCGAACTGGTGCACTAACAGTCAACAGATCTATTACCAGAAACAGAAAAAAGACAGATGAATACCAGATATAGCACATTCATAATTTTGTTGTTGTCCTTAGTTGTAGGGTTAGCAGCTTGCCGGGTAGGCCGCAATTACGAGCGGCCCCCGGTGGCGCTGCCCAGTCAATTCGGCAACGTAGCGCTTTCCGATAGCAGCATTGCTGAAATGGAATGGAAAAGATTCTTCAGTGACGCCACCCTGCAGCAGTTGATCGATAAAGCCCTTACCGGTAACTACGATCTGCAGCTGGCCGTAAAAAGGGTAGAAGCGTCACAGGCTTACCTGAAACAAGCCAAAGCCGCATGGCTGCCGGCGTTCAACGCCACGGCCACCGCTAACACCAACTTCCCGTCCAAGAATAGTTTCACCGGTATGAACCTGAGTAATTTCAACTTTGGTGATCATATCGAGGACTATAACCTGGGTGTTGGTATGTCCTGGGAGATTGACGTATGGGGTAAAATCCGCCGTCAGCGGGAAGCTGCACAGGCCACCCTGTTACAGTCATATGAAGGACAGCGTACCGTACAGACCGGACTGGTAGCCGCCATCGCCAGCAGTTATTTTAACCTGCTGATGCTGGACAACCAGCTGGCCATCGCCAAACGCAACGTAGAGCTGAGCGACACCATCGTACAGATGATCCGCCTGCAGAAAACAGCCGGTGAAGTAACTGAACTGGCCGTGCAACAGGCTATTTCCCAGAAGCAGACCGCTGCCTTGCTGGTGCCGCAACTGGAGCAGGGTATTGGCATCCAGGAAAACGCTATCCGTATCCTGACCGGCGAACTGCCTGCACCGATCAGCAGGACCAGCCAGCTGCGTGACTTTAAAGTAGCAGATTCCTTACCTACCGGTATTCCTGCCGGCATGGTAAGCCGTCGTCCGGACGTGAGGGCTGCTGAACTGGGCCTCGTAGCCGCCAATGCACGTGTAGGCGCTGCCCAGGGCAATATGTACCCTTCCCTGAACATTACCGCCAACGGTGGTGTGAACGCCTTCAAAGCCAGCAACTGGTTTACCCTTCCTGCCTCTTTATTTGGTACCGTGGCGGGTAGCATTACCCAGCCTATCTTCCAGCGTCGTACCCTGAAAACACAACTGGAAGTAGCCAAAATAGAGCGCGAGCAATCTGTGATCTCCTTCCGCCAGGCAACGCTTAACGCCGTTGGCGAAGTAAGCGATGCCTTAATCAAACTGGACAAGCTGAAAACACAGCAGCAGATTGCAAGAGAGCAGGTAGCTACTACCCAGCTGGCCGTACAACAGGCACAGATGCTGTTCCGCAGCGGTATGGCCACTTATCTCGAAGTGATCACCGCCCAGTCACGCTCCCTTCAGGCAGAACTGGGACAGGCAGATGTCGACCGCCAGCGCCTGAGCGCTATGGTAGACCTGTACCGGTCACTCGGTGGCGGATGGAAATAGCATCGACCTAAAAAAATAACAGACAGGCTATCATCAACAGACAGGAAATTAGTGAAGATAGCATGGCGATAGTGAATAAAAGACGCGCAGAAAGAATTTAAGAATCAACAGCAGAACAAAGCTCAACAGCAAAAAAGTAAGCCAGATAGAAAAGAGGGAGCCCCGTTCAGTTGTATACTGAACGGGGTTTTTCTTTTCAGGTTGCCAGTGAGAGCAGTTTTGTTACAGTAAAAATCAGCAAGATGAAACAGACTATTTTAGGTGCCGGTGGTGCCGTTGGCATAGAAGTGGCCAGGGCACTCACCACCTACACCCATGACATCCGCCTTGTTGGCAGGAATCCCCAAAAAGTCAATGCCTCCGATGAAGTGTTTAAAGCAGACCTTACCAACCGGGACCAGGTATTCCGGGCAGTAGCCGGTAGCGGTATCGTTTACCTGACACTCGGGTTCGAATATAGCACCAGGGTATGGAAAACAGCATGGCCCGCACTGATACGCAACGTCATCGACGCCTGCCTCGAACACCAGGCTAAACTGGTGTTCTTTGACAACGCCTATGCCATCGGCGGGAACCATGTGAACCATATTACAGAAGACACACCCTTCCGGCCGTCGAGCCAGAAAGGCCAGGTCAGAACAGAAGTAGACGAGATCCTCCTGCAAAGCATAGCACAGCGGCAGCTGCAGGCCCTCATCGCCAGAGCGCCGGATATTTTCGGTGACATCAAAAGAAACAGTGTATTGATGCACCTGGTGTATGATAACCTGGTCAGAGGCGAGAAAGCCGTCTGGCTGTGCAATGCCGACATTACTCACAGTATCGGCTATACGCCGGAACTGGCCAAAGGTACTGTCATGCTGGGCAACGCCGCCGACGCTTACAACCAGATATGGAACCTGCCCGTAGATCAGCAACGTATTACCGGAAAAGAATGGATACAGCTGTTTGCGCAGGCATTGGGTAAAAATGATGCGTTTGACCTGTTGCCCGCATCACTGGTGAAAGAGCTGGGCGTGGACAACCAGATCATGCACGAGCTCTTCGAGATGTTGTACCAATACGACCGCGACTACTATTTCGACAGCTCCAAGTTTAATCAACGATTTAATTATACGCCTATGACCCATGCACAGGCCGTGCAGGAGACCGTGGCGCGGTTAGCTTAGTTTTTTGACTGATACCAGTACCAGCCGGTAGCAGCAGGCCCACATGCAGCTTTTCCGGCTGGGCTGTATTTTTTGTAATTTTTTTTGGCGATTTAAAAAGACTTATATACCTTTGCGCTCCACTGGAGAGTTGGCAGAGCGGTCGATTGCGGCAGTCTTGAAAACTGTTGACTGTAACAGGTCCCGGGGTTCGAATCCCTGACTCTCCGCTTTTTTCGATTAGAGCCAAATGGAATACTTGATTCCATTTGGCTCTTTCTTTTTGCCTTTATTTACTATATTCCTCTGATCACTTATGATGGACACCCTTGTTTCGGGCTAATGCTTCCTACTGCAAAGTGCATTCGGAACTTACACCCTAGAGCTATAACAAATACCCTGGACACAAAAAAGCAGTGCCCTGATATGCACTGCCTTTTATTTTACTCGTAGATTTATTTACAATTGAGCTACTATCCTTTTAACTGCCGTTATGCAATTATCTAAATACTCCTCTTTTACTGTGGTGTCCACGCCAAACATGGTGTGCTTTCCAGTGCTTAAGATAGAAAAGGGCGTTGCTTTAGCAAATGCGACTACTCCGGCTGTTTGGAAGTCCCTGACCTCTACAATTCCGTCAGTAAGATTTGTAAATGTAAAACACTGAGGGTTGGAGGATATAACGCTATTTAAATCTGTATCTATTGAGGATAAAACAGATGCATACGCTGATGAAGGCCCCATATATTGGTTTTGTCTGTTTTTGACAACTAAGTGTATCTTGGGTAGCGGTCTATTTTCACCAGTCAATTTCGTGTTGAAAGCATACTGGTTATAGATCGAAGATGGTAAACTCAAACCATATACAAGGGAGAAGACATTCGTCAATGCTCTTCTAGAACTATCGTCTGCCATAACAGGGACTATTAAACGCTGCGATGCGGATAATGCAATCTGTGTATAGATGGCAAAACTAGGGTTAGTGTCGATGAATATCTGATCGTATTTTTTTTCTCCCTCAGCTGCGGCAATTAGATCATTCAACCAGTCTATAATGGTGATGTATGTATTAACACCAGGAATCTGAGTTATTGACAGAGCCGAAATTGAATTTGACTGTAATTCGACTATTCTATCACCTGCTATCAAATCAATATTTGTGGGTATATTGTTGTTAAACGCGGCAGGGATGGAAATATAAGACGACGGATTTATCTGAGGTGTTTGAAATGGATAGGAAAATCTATCTTGAAAGTAGCCACCTATTGAGCGTGAAGGGCTGCCAGTGTACAAAGTACTGAGGTTTGAGCTTCCTCCGCCAACTAACCCACCCATTAGTAACTCTGACAGATTAGCTTGCGGGCACAAATCAATAACCAAGATTTTATCATTAGGATTTTGAATTGCGTACTCAGTAATTGTTTGAAAGGCTAAACTTGTCTTTCCCGTCCCTCCTTTGTTATTCCAAAATGCATATCTCATAAATTGTAAAAAGTAGTTTTTTAACGTGACAATCTCATTGGTCTTTATACCTCACGTATCAGGATTAAGCTTTCCGGGGAATGACAGGCGGGAAAAAATGTTTGTTTTTATTATTACGATGTATATCTTTGTGCTGCGTTATTTGAAGAATCCTCGCTAATCTTAAAGGGTGAACAAGGCCCTCGAGGTAAGTAAATCCCGTTACTGTAACCCTCTTCGTGTTTTAAAGTTTTTCGTTCTAATAACTATTTTGTCGTTATGGGCAGTCGCATGTATTATGCCAATGTGCCTAACTGACCATTTAATGAAAAAATGGCAGTTAAATTTGGCTAGTTATACCATTTTCGCGGGTAAAGCTGCTAAGTGACATGACAACTTGCATTAATATACCAATTCGATACAGATATGGCAAAAATTTTCGATTACTTAAGGAATCTCACTTTTGTTCAGATTCTGGTTTATCTTGGCAATATTTTGTAATAAAATGAGCAATTTTACCCACATCTTCTGCAAAAAGTGTCGAAAGTTGTAACCGTCGCCCCGCTTTTTCGATTAGAGCCAAATGGAATCAAGTATTTCCATTTGGCTCTTTCTTTTTGCCTTTATTTACGATATTGCGTAGGTTATAATCCTATTGGGCCTTTTCTTAATTTTAGATTGAAGGTGAGCACTTACATTGGGCATTACTTCCTCAGTTTTCCCAATATCCTTGGCCTCTTAACGCCAAAATTTCAAGACTGAAAATGGCTATAGCATTTTATAATCTTTGGCTTTTTAAAAATCTGTAACTGTATTTTTAACGAAGAAATCAAATCCGTATTTATACCTATTAATATCAATTTATGGATAGAAAACTCTGGTTAAGCGACACTAAAAACAAGCCCTGTCCAACTTGCCGTTCTGGCAGGTTAACTTATGACAGTAGGAGAGCAATATTATCGGAAACAAAAGAGTCCTTGGAAAGGAATGAATATCATAATAACGGTACAGTTGCCCCTGATAGTGATTTCTTGGTTTCTGCGCACCTAAGCTGTGACGAATGTAAAGATGTTGTAACTGTTATATATGAGCGCTTAGATGATGTAAGACATACAGATGAGAACGGGTTTGAAATTAGTATATGGACACCGATAATCTATCATCCAGCACCATATTTAATTGACGTTCCAACAGCATTGCCGGATAATGTAAAAAAGCATTTAATTAAGTCCTTCGGTCTTTTCTGGTATGACCAAGCTTCGTGTGGAAACAAAATCAGGGTTGCTTTAGAGAAAATACTAGACAGCTTTGGACTTCAATCTCAAGACGCCACGGGCAAATTTATAACCCTGGGAAGTAGACTTCAAACATTTGCTGGCATAAAACCAGAAACTAAATCTTTCCTTGAGGCTATTCGATGGCTGGGGAACAGTGCTAGTCATGATGATAAACTAACAAAAGAAGACTTACTCGATGCTTATGAATTAATCGAACTTTCACTGGAGCTACTTTACAAAGAAAAGGAGAATTCTCTTCTAACTCTTAGTCAACAAATAATCGCAAACAAAGGCCCTATACAAAGATAATCTTCTAGCGGTCGCATAATTACCCAAGAATATATTTGATTGTACAAAAAATCGATTTATTAAAAAACTAACACTAATTCATGCCAATCATCAATAAAATATTCATAATACAATCACTGAAAACAATAGACCCTTTAGAATCGGGAAAAGAGCTTTCCAGTCGGTTATCATCTGCAATTCCCGTAGATTTTAAAGATGTCGAGACAGATATAGAAGTCTTTGAACATCTTGATAACGTACAAGCTGAAATATCTGAGACTAACGAAAAGTATGTCATTCATTTTGTTTGCCATGGGAACGAAGATGGTATTGGTATATTTGATAAGTCGGATAATGTTTCTTTTATAGCTTGGGAAGATTTAAGAGAGAGGTTTAGGGATATTTATTTAGCAACGAAACAAAGAGTAATGACTAGCTTTTCAAGTTGTGAAGGTCTTAATGTTGTGAAATTAATAGCATCTTTCAAGCCTTGCCCATTTGATTCTGTGACTGGATCATTTGAAAAAATAAGTTTTCGAGATAGTGTAGATGGATACGAACATTTCTATAACAAAATCTATAACGGTGAAACTATAGAAGCTGCAATGGAAGAAACAAGAAGAAAATACCCATCAATGGGCTTTTCAGCTTTTACGACACAAAAACTCGTAAAAATTGGTTGGGATGGTTACCTTACAACACAATTTACACCAGAAAAAGTTAAAGAGCGAAAAGCACAAATTATCACTGCAGTAACTTCGCTAAAAGGTTCTATTACTTCTAGGGAAATTGAAATTATAGACAAGAAACTATCGAAGAAAGAGGCTACAAAGGACTTCGAACATTATAAAAAAATATTCTTTTCGTAAATTGCATGAATTCGTATTCTTTTAACTATTACACATTATTATTTATTATATCTGACCTTATTACCACAATCTTGAACTTTCCCAAAAGAATAGTAAGTGTGAACAAGGAAAAGACGAAGTAAGCAAAACAGAGGATTGTCCCAATTTAGAGGTATTTTCTGTATTGTTGGGACAATTCTATCTCATGTTACATTTTACTATACCTCAAGTATGCTCAGATTTTGGCAATTCTTGCGATAAATTGGCAGATTTTGCCTAAATCTTCCACAAAAAGTGTCGAAAGTTGTAACCTTCGCCCCGCTTTTTTCGATTAGAGCCAAATGGAATCAAGTATTCCATTTGGCTCTTTCTTTTTGCCTTTATTTACGATACCTCTGGGTAATAACCCGGTTTTGGAATGTAGCAATTCCAAAATTGCTCCTGTTGCGTTCAAAAAAAATTGCCGACAACATTACAGGTATAAAGTTCTCCCATCTTATTCAATCCTGAAATATTACTTTTATATTGAACGTAAAAAACTATTATGAAATGGTTGAAAAGTTATTTGCTGAGATAGAGGAAGTTTTCAACGAGTATAAAGAGTCAACGAAGGTAAATGGGGACGCTTTTAATGTATTCCAGATACTGGGGCTTAGTACCCGTGAAGTAAGGACGCATAGCGCCTTTATTGCAGAATTACTGAACCCTGATGGATCACATGGCAAAGGCACTAGGTTCCTCTCTCTTTTTATTGCCCAATTGACAACTAAACGGGATGAAAATAATGAATGTATCTCGCTACCAATTGATATAAATGAAAAAACAATTGTAAGAAAAGAGATGTCAATAGGGGTTATCGATGATGATTATGAAAACGGTGGCAATATTGATTTAATAATAGTTGATGGGGGTACAAAATCAGCTATGATTATTGAGAATAAAATTTATGCAGCAGATCAAAGAAATCAACTTTTAAGGTACCATAATTATGGTAAAAAGGAGTTTGAAAATTTTAAGCTCCTATATCTGACACTAACCGGACAGAAAGCCACTCAATGGAGTACAGGCGGCGTTTTACGAGAAGAAGACTATGTATGTGTATCCTATCAGAAAGACATTTTATCCTGGCTGGAAAAATGCCAGGAGCATACAGATGGGATACTTAAAGGCACTATTGCCCAATATATTCATTTATTGAAACTCTTAACAGGTGAAACAACATATAAAGAAATGAGAGACGATATCAATAGGAAAATTAGAGAAACTTCATCCACCTTTGAAATAGCAAAAAAAATCAGTGAGGAGTATAACCGTATAATCAATGAACAAATACCAGGCAATCTCGAAAAAGTCATAGAAGATCGTTGGAAAGAAGTTTTTCCTAAAACAGATGGGCAGCTCCGGTTATTTACATATAGGAAAAATGAGAAAGTATTTGAGGTTTATATATCCGTTTCCAGCGAGGATAGATGGCATATACAAATATGGCCGCTAGAAATGAAGAACGGACAACCTGTTTTTGGTGTCGCAAATGAAGCTGAAATAGAATTTATCCGCGATGCAATTTCCTTAATTAGAAATAAAGAATATACGAACAGAAGTTACCAAAATAGGAACTACTCTGTCTGGCTTTTCTCTATTCATGACATTAAGCCAGAGAACCAGTATGAATTACTTAAGCCTGAAAAAGCCGCCGAGTGGGCGTCAAAAGTTCTCAATGAAACTGAGGTTGTACTTCGTTCGTTTATTGAATCCCTTTTCAGCAGGTCATCAGAAAAAATCAGTGAAATTGAATGGAATATTGAAGATGCTAAGATCTGTCAATTAATTGCAGAGATGCATAAATAAAATGAAAGAAGTACAATGGATATGTCGCTGTGATAGATACAGCATCCCTATAGTAAACCAGGGGTAAAGGTGGACTTGATGCGGGAATGTTCTTTGGATGTATCGTGTCAATGAAATATAACAGGCAGGATGGAGAAGATGCGGGACATGCATGTAAAGGCAGGCTAACAGGTTAAGCCTGTGGGCAGTAGGTTGGAATATGTAGTTTAAAGGGATCATCAGTATACAGTTGCCAGGCAGGAGATGGCTTATTCCCGCTGAATGACGGGGAGGAGGAGATGCACTGAAGCGGCGGCCGGTATTTTTTCTGACAGCAGTTTTAACCGAGGGAGTTCCGGACAGATCTGTTTGTGTGGGGCCTCCGGCAGGGGTGGTGGCGGCTCTGCTGCAATAATATCAGCGGCGAAGTATTTCGTGTCGCAGGAAGGAACATGGTCCTGTATACCTCTTACCTGTAGCACAACTATCAATGTTCCTTTACCCGGTACCTCCACATTACATGCTGCCCCTTTAAAATCTTCCCCGGTTTTTACTGTGAGTACAGCGCTTTCCGTACCTACTACCTGGTGTGTAGCAAAATGGATACGGGCGGCGATCACTTTTATTTCCAGGCTGTTGATGTCTTTGCATACCGGTAATGCTTGTGGCGGAATGTACAGGATACCATCATGGGAGAGTCTGGGGGCATGGATGAGAAACCTGTCTGTTCCCGTATGCCGGTTGAACCTGAAGCCGGTAATGCTCCTAATGTTATTGCCGGTGGCGGGAATGAGTGCGCTGGTCAGCCTGTTGATATGCCCGCTATCACAGCCAGCATCCAGCTTGCCCAAAAAAGCACTGCGGATGAGCGCTCCTTTTTTGCTGGCGATGCCAAATTGTTGAGCGGCCCTGCGGGTAGCTGCCGTCTGCCGGACGCATGAAGGCATGCTTCGCAGGAAGTGTTTGCCATTGCGCCTGTAACCGATCAGGTTGCCGAGTCTGCCGGTGAAGGTGATGAGAGAAATCTGTTTTGCCATAACGAATGATACTGATGATAGCTAAAGGTAGCATTATCAGCAAAAGCCATTTGATAGCTATACTGAAGATTATTCAATAGTATGGTCTGGCTGCAGTGGAAATATTCAGGCGGAGTTCATCAGGCATTAGATATCCGTTAAAGCCGGGTAAACCAGGGTTAGAAAATTTTGAAAATACACAACAGGAAAGCAGGGACACGGTTTTTCAGTCCCCAACTTTTCAACCTGGTCCCTCAAAAGTAGTAATTCAGGATTTTTCCCGAGCTTTATGATACTGACTACGATACTCGCCCTCTGGTAAAGTTTAAGCGAGACATTGCCAAGGACATCAATTTACTGGGTCCTTAAATATACCAGCCAAAATTGGTAAGTTTGAGCGTAGATCCGAGACGGAGACAGCGTGTAGGCCAGTTTTCATCAAATACCAGGTATGCAAATTGAATTAAGTAAGGAAAAATTAAATTCACTTTGTACAAAGGCTAAAGAGAGCCTCTCAGCATGCATTAGTGATAAGGAAAATGAATTTTTGCGCGAAGAACTTGGGGTGCCCTGGACATCCGTATTAGTAATGGATAGTGGAGTGAAAATTGCCTTTTCTGGGATGATAACCGAAACGTATACAGTAGAAGTATATTTGAAACTGTATGTAGCAGGTGAACAAATTGGAGAATATACCTATTACGAAGATGAAAAAGGTGTTCCCCAAGATGATAGTTTTGTATTGTATTAAGGTTGTTATAAAAGCTTTCGGATATATTCCGGAGGCTTTTTTGTTTTCAGGTTATATGACCGGTTCTTTTGTATCTTTATGACTAACCAATTTAGTGCTGGTAATGAAACATCATGCAGCTAAACCGTGCCCGGCATTAACAAACCATATCCATTCTTTTTGGGAACTGAAAGGCGATGACAACGACAGCCAATGGGAACGGATATTTCCTGACGGATGCCCCGGGATCATTATCAATTTAGGAGAATCCTGCAAAACAGATAGTGGCCTGGCTATGATGGAGCACGGTAAAACATACGTGGTAGGCGCCATGACTACCTTTAAGGATAGTTTTGTTGACACGAATACCCATCTGTTAGGTGTGTGTTTAAAACCAGCAGCGTTTTCGTCTTTCTATAAGTATGTTTCCCAACATGAATTGACTGATCACACCGTTGAATTTGACCAGTCCTACTCATTTGATATAGGGAAGATCATTAAAGACCCCTATGCGTACCTCAACCGCCATTTTTTAGACAGGAAAAGAAGTGTCAACCAGGTACTTCAGTCTGTTCTGAAGGATATTCAGATGCATAGCGGAAATGTAAGCATCTGTGATATGGCTAAAAGGAATTTTACCACCGTCAGGCAATTGGAGCGGATGTTTAAAACGCATATCGGTTTAACACCGAAGGAATATGTAAAGATCATCCGCTTTCAGTCCGTTCTTCCCATGATGAATGCCCCAATGAAGCGCTTATCTGATATCGCTTTTGAAGGTGGATTTTATGATCAGTCACATTTGACGAATGAGATGAAGCGGTATACAGGACTGACTCCTGCACGATTTTAATTTTGTCGCATTCTTCCAAAAAGTAACGGGAGCTGGTATTTATTTTTGTGAAAAGCTTTTAGCATGAAAAAAATCATTTTGAATTTGGCTGTTACTTTAGATGGGTTTATTGAAGGACCCAATGGAGAAGTTGATTGGTGCATTATGGATGATGATATGGAATTTGGCAGTTTTATATCAAGCATTGATACAATATTCTACGGGAGAGTAAGTTATGACGCCTGGGGAAATTTCCAACCGGATGAAAATACCAATCCGGCGGAAAAGGAGATGTGGCAAGGAATACATTCAAAGAAGAAATATGTCTTTTCGCGCCGGAGCCGGCAAGATGAAAAGGCTACATTCATCAGCGCTGATATTGTTAACCAGGTGGCTGACATAAAGCGGCAGAACGGTAAAGATATCTGGTTGTATGGTGGCGCAAGCCTTATCAAGACATTTATACAATCAGGGCTTATTGATGTGTATAAGGTGTCGGTGCACCCGGTAGTTTTGGGAACCGGTAAACCATTGTTTGAAGACATAAAAGAACGAATAGGTTTAAAGCTGACAGAGACCCAGGTTTTTAAATCGGGTGTGGTACAATTGACCTATGAACCTGTAAGTTAGATAATAAAGAGCAACGATTTTTCGGCGCGCCCCGCAGCTTTTTTATTATTTGGGAGTTATCAAATAACTTTGCCCTTAATAACTACATAAATATGAGGATAGCTATTAATGGTTTTGGACGTATTGGCAGAATATGTTTACGCATGTTACTGCAAAGAAAGGGAATTGAAGTCATTGCAATAAATGATCTGGCAGATACTCCAACATTGGCACATCTTTACTGTTACGACTCTGTACATGGACCGTACAAAGGTGAGGTAGAGGCTACTGCGGATGCTTTGATTATTGATGGGAAATCGATTCGTATCTTAAATGAGCGTGATCCGCTGAAGTTGCCCTGGGCTGATCTGAATATCGATTTAGTAATCGAATCGACTGGTAAGTTTACTACGAGGGCCGCCGCCGGATTGCATTTGCAGGCTGGAGCCAAACAGGTTATTATATCTGCGCCATCCCCTGATAAAGACATTCCTACGGTGGTATTAGGGGTTAACGATCATCTGATAGATCTAACATCACCTATATTATCCAATGCGTCGTGCACCACTAATAATGTGGCACCTATGGTAAAGGTTTTAGATGATAATTGGGGAATCATGGATGGGTATATTACCACCGTCCATTCTATGACCGGGGACCAGAACCTGCATGATGCGCCACATAGAGACCTTCGTAGAGCGCGTGCTGCATCAGCATCCATTATACCCACATCTACAGGTGCTGCAAAAGCAATCACCAACATATTTCCGCATTTGGAAGGTAAAATGGGCGGTGCGGGGATACGTGTGCCGGTTTTGAATGGTTCCCTTACCGATTTTACCTGCATCCTGAAAAAACAACCCAAAGATGTAAATGAAATTAACGCCAGGTTTAAAGAGGCGGCACAGACTTCGATGAAAGGCGTGTTGAAATACACAGAAGCTCCCATCGTATCTGTAGATGTTATTGATAATCCTTATTCCTGTACTTTCGATGCTTTATTAACCTCGATTGTAGGCGATTTAGTGAAAGTTGTGGGCTGGTACGATAATGAATTCGGATATTCTAACCGTTTAGCTGATTTAGTGGTACGCATTGCGGAACTGCAACATCAGGCTGCAGCGACAAGTAAATAGAAATATTATCGATGAAACGCTCCGCTGGTAAAGCCGGACAGTTTAGCGAAAAATCAGGGGCCTTCGGATGCGCATCCGAAGGCCTTTTTTATTGTACCAGTTTATTCCTGAGATACTCCGATATCGCTGCGATGGCCTCTTTACCCTGATCTATTACACCTCCCATCTGAAAGAAACCATGTATCATTTTCGGATACAGCTGTTCTGTTACTTCCACATTTGCCTGGCGGAGCTTGTGGGCATAGTTGATTATCTCATCCCGCAGCGGATCGTATTCTGCTGCGATAATATAGGTATCAGGCATGCCTGACAGGTCATCGTTGTATATAGGTGCCGCCTTGATTTTATCGTCCGTATAATAATTCCACAGTTCAATACCGCTCTTAAGGGTTACAATAGGGCCTTCCGCAAATATTGACCAGGAGGGCGTTGCCAGAGAAGAGTCCGTGGCAGGGTATATGAGTACCTGGCATATGATGCCTGGCAATGCTCCCGCTACGGCCGTAGCCAATGTACCTCCGGCGCTGTCCCCGGCTACGGCTATACGATGACTATCGATGCCCAATTCCGCTGCATGGTCAATGACCCACCTGGTTGTGTCGATACAATCGTTCAGGCCATGTGGAAAGGGGTATTCCGGAGCAAGCCTGTAATCCACTGAAATAATCACCGCACCTGATAAATTGGCCAGTTGCCGTAAAGGACGGTCATGGCTTTCGAGGCTTCCTTTAAAGAATCCGCCGCCATGAAAATATACTACTGCCGGTAATGGTTGCTGGTGAGATGGTCTGTAAATCCTGATGTTGATCTTCCGGTCCGGGAATGCTACGGTTTTATTATCAACTGCAAATACTGCTTCCTCTTCTCCTGCAAGTGGTATCAGCCTTTCGTAGAATTCTCTGGATGCCTGTAACCTGTCTGCTATATGTGTAACTTTAACTGACTCCATGTAGGTCAGTACTTCCTGTACCTGTGGTAAAATCTCCATTGTATTATTATTTAGGGCAAATCTCCGCCGTAGATATCTTTTAGTAAAATAGCTTAATTTATAGGCGGTCATAAAAACAATTATAACTTTAGGGAATGGTAAATCTGGAATGGTACAGAACATTTAAGGCTGTTTATCAAACGGGGTCGCTGACAGCCGCATCGAAGATCTTGTTTATATCACAGCCTAATGTGAGCCAGCATCTCGCTTTGTTGGAGGCGCATGTTGGCCAACCGTTGTTTGAACGGAAGCCGAAGATTGTGCCTACAGACTACGGTAAATTGTTTTATACGCAGGTAGTGGCGCCATTGGAGATGCTGGAGCAGGTGGAGGAGGGGTTTAGTGCTGCCGGCTTAAAAAAGCAACCGTCTATAATCCGGCTGGGTGTTGTTCAGGAGTATTTTCAGGCTGTGTTATCAGATAATATAACCGCCGTGGATGCCAGCCTGGTATTGTCTTTCGGGCGGACCAAAGAGTTGTTGGGCCGGTTGCACAAGGGAACATTGGATTTTGTGGTGGCGACTAAACTGGCGGATTACACGAATCTTACTTTTGAACCTATCCGGCAGGAGCATTTTATCATCGCGGGGAGTAAAACAATAAACACCACTGAATTTGATCGATATATAAAAAAGGAAGACTGGGAAAGCGCAGAGGCCTGGTTGTTAGCGCAGCCCTGGTTTGCGTATACTACAGATCTTGCTATCATCCGTAAATTCTGGAAAAAGAATTTCTACAAACGTCCGGCTATAAAGCCATCCTGTGTCATACCGAATATGAGCCTCATCTTAAAATCAATTAAGCACAGCACTGCTTTGACCATCGCTGCGGATTACCTGCTGGATGATGACCAGAAGGTGATTTGGAGCGGCAGGTCGCCTATGGAGAATACCTTGTATCTTTCCTATGATAAAACGAAGGCGACAGCTGACCAGGTAAAATTGATGAAACAATTTTGTCAGTAAATATTGTTGGAGAAACAGCGTTAAAGGTCAATATGATGGCCTTAAACGCAGTTCCTTGAAGTGACCTACCTCTTTTCTGCCAGTGTTTTAACCTGGTTCTTTAACTCACCTATCTCCGCATCATACTTCTTTTGCTGGTCAATCAGATAGCGGGTAAGTTCTTCTACTTTCTTCAGCAGGATTACATTCATCTCAGCCACGTCGATGTTGTTCTTTTCTATTTCCGCCGCTGACGGCACGTCTGGTAAGTGTTTGTGAACTTTTATATATTGTTCTACACTTTGCAGGGAGGGTAATTTGTAGCTGTCTTCGAAAACATAGTCTGGCCATGTACTGCCTGCTTTTACTTTAATTCTTTCGGCTAATATAGTGCCCGCAACCGCCAGCCTGTAACCGGGTATGACATTCGTTCCTATTCCCACATAACCATCATTTCCTACATTAAATACTGAATTTCCGATACTATCCAATACTGCAAAAGGTTTGGCTCCATATCCCTTTACCAGCGTAGATCCGTTCTCTTGCAGGAATAACCGGTCTTTTCCGCCATAGTCGGTATTCCAGGAGTTCGTCGTACCAGTCCATATTCGGTTCCAGTTGCTCCATGACCTGTTGTCTATCCTGTTGCGGTACTTCAGTTCTCCAAAGAAGAAGGCCTCCAGCTGAAAATTGCCGGTAGAAGAGCCAGGGCCGTTGAACTGGAACAGTGTTGAGGTGTGTTGCCCTATATAGTTAATGTTATATACACCATTTTCAAGACATGCGTCACGCTGCGAGCTGTCGAAATTACCGCGGAAGATAAATGTGTCCTGGCAAAAAGTACTAAGGCAAATAAAAAACAAGGGAAGAAAGAAAAAAAGTTTTCTGAACATAGGTATATGTTTTATTTTACGCCAAAGGTAAAAAGATTAATACCGCCTTTGTTCATTTACAGCCTGTATGAAACATTTTTTATTGTTACTCCTGCTTCCAGCGATGCTTTCCTGCAAGGGACAAAATAACCCAAAGTATCTTGGAGGTACCTACGGAACCTTCCATCTGGATAAGATTACATTTGCTGAGCAACCGGACACCCTCCTATCCAAAATTGAGCGGTATTACAAACTGCCGGAGGATGACGGCTATTTTAATGATACCATTAAACAATTCATTAAAACCGGTACCCTGTTCCATATCTACCGGATACTGCCGAAGCATGTTACTGCCGGGATGTTTATGTTTAATACGCTGAAATTGCCCGCCGGGCAGATAGTCGATTTTTATGTAGACTCGTCTCAAAGACTGAGGAAGCTGGAGTTTTCTGTTTACATGACCGAAGCCGAATACAAGAAACTGATGGCAGATAGCAAAGGTCTGAAAGATATCACCCCGGATAATGTTAGGAAGTTCAACCAGGATAAATATGTCATCTTCCAACAGGAAGATGAGCAAAAGCAGACAACACTATATTGCCTTGATAACCGGAAAGAGAATGAGCCGGGTAAGGACTATTTTCTGCGGATAGCAGTGATGAGCCTCCGGATAAAGACAGATAAGTTTTACAAGCGGCAGCATACGGATATGCGTATGGGAGCAACGGGAAAAGAATAAACGGATTGTCTGACAGGTTGGCCTCAAAAGGGTTGCGTCTTAGGCAATCTGTAAGACTTTTTCGTAGTCGTATTTCTTATACTTCTTTTCCAGCCTTGTCTCCTGCTCAAACTTTATCATTTCATTTTTAAACTGGACTCTAAGCCATAAATCAGCAGGGATATGAAAGAAATGTCCAAATTTTAAAGCTAGCTCGGGATTGAATTTTCTATCTTCTTTATAGTATTTATTTAAATTGGCGAGATCAATTTCGATATAATAGGCAAATTCTCCCTTTTTCAATTTCAAAATACGCAGGAAATCGTTGACAAAATCCCGGATAGATCGCATCTCATTTGCGGTGATTGTTTGATCTAAAACATAGGATTCCATTTGATAGCGAATGGCTAGCATTTCGTTTCTTATTAATCGCGCGGTGCTTCGGCTTGCATGATGTTCTTTGGCTGAAGCATCGACAATTGATTTGTGCTTTGCACTTCTTGCGTGACCATCTTTGGGCTTGAGGGTGACATCCGGTTGGTGGTGGGTTCGTTTTTTCTTTTCCATTGCACAAATTTTTGAATTTATTCTGTTCTTTTCAGGTATTTTTCTACAAGCTTTTCGCCGTCTTCATCTGCTATAACCATGGTGGTGGTTGTACCGATTCGTTTTGCGTTGTATCTTGTTGAATACACTTCCATTAGTTTTTTCTCATTTTCCATATGCTCTTCCAGAACATCAAGTTGCAAGTAGGCTCTATAATAGTCCTGACCAAGCCGGACACTCAACATAAAAGCATAAGCGATAAGACAACCAGCAACCCAATCATACTTCTTTCCCTTGTTCCGGTTATGGGGCGCGACTTCAATCATAGATAAATACGGCGCCTTTTTATCGATGAGCTGAAATATCATGCATCCCTCGACGACAAGCGGATTTTCGTCAGTGACTAAAAGATACCCTGAGGCGTTTTTCAATTTTTGAAGCTCTTTATCAAAATTGAATTGCCAGCCGTCATGTATGGACGGCATCTCCTTGAGGGTCCCTGCCCTGATTAACGCAGAGATTTCATTGCCGGACTTAACCTCAAAAATTTTTACCTGCAATTTTGTTTCATTTCGCTGAATATTTTAGTTATTCAAAGATACGTAAAAATTGGTACAAATTGTACAAATATTTGAAGGGATGGCGATTGCCTCCCTGGGAACCAGAACTGTGCATTGTTTAATATCATTGGAAGGGTTGCTGTATTAAGCAACCCTTTCTTTTTCTAGCTCAAACGATGTCCATTTTCACGTAAATAGTGCATGGCCTCTTTTACGGCATCTACGCTGTTTTTAGGCTTGAAACCCAATTCTGTCCTGGCTTTTGAAATGTCAAAGTCCTGCTGCAATCCTGAAAACATAGCAATGTCTTTGGTGGTGAGTACAGGAGCTTTTCCGCTTATTTTACTTCCTGTTTCCATCAGCCAGGCTACAGTATATAATATAGATTTGGGAACGGCTACCGGCAACTTTAACTTCAATTCCGGGAATAATTCCTGTGCGATCTTTGTAGTTTCTTTAATGGAAGTGCATTTCTCGTTGGCCAAAATGTATCTTTCGCCGTTTTTCCCTTTGGTAGCGGCAAGATAACAGCCTTCGGCTACATCCTTTACATCGATCCAGTTTAACGTGATATTGGTTTCAACCGGGATTTGTTTTTTTAGGATCAAACTGATAATGTTGTACGATACATTCAGTGGTGCATATGCGACGGCGCCTATCATTGCTGAGGGCAGTACGGCCACTAATTCTATTTGATGTTTTTTAGCCAATTCAAAAGCCAGTTTTTCTCCATCATTTTTCGAGTTGTAATACATATCCCTGCGATCTGGGTTGTAACCATTGCTTTCTTTTGCAGGGAGGCGGGTATAGTCCAATGCCGCTATCGAGCTTACATATACAATCCTTTTTACACCAGCTTCGGCTGCGGCCTCTATCGTGTTTCTCGTACCTTCTATATTGACATCGTAAATTTCCTTCCTGGGGTCCTTTGCCCATAATTTGAAAGATGCTCCTACAGCGTAAAAGGTATCCACTCCCTTTAAAGCCCTTACAAATGAAGCTTTGTCGGTAATATCTGCCTGTACCACTTCACAGTTCAGCCCGGCAAAAGGTTCCTTGTTTTTTAAATTGCGTACAGAAGCTCTCACCGGAATACCCTTGCTGAGAAGGAGTCTGACTAAGTTGTTTCCCAAATGTCCGTTTGCGCCCGAAACGAGCGCTAAGTTTTGTTGCTCCATATCCTATGATTTTAAATGATAGGATAAAGGTCAGTCTTGTCCATTTAATACTGCTTCGCAAATGTTACTTAATGATCTGTTTGCGGATGCGGCTCAGGCTTTTGGGATTCATCCCTAGGAAAGAGGCAATGTACTGCAAGGGTACGTTGTGGAGGATGTCGGGGTGCTCCTCCATCAGGTTTTTGTACCGTTGTTCTGCGGTAAGAGAGGCCAGCTCTTTTGAGCGCTTTTCATTATATGACAGAGATTGCTGAAAAACCAAAATACTGAAGTCTTTAAATGCCTGGCTTTCCCGGGTAAGGGTTTCCAAATCATTTTTGGTAATTCTCAGCAGTTCACAGTCTGTTATGCATTCCAGGTTTTCGTTGGATATTGTCTGGTTAATAAAATGAAAGTATGAAGTAATAAAACCGGGAGGACAATTGATATGTGTTGTCACTTCATCCCCTTTATCATTGTAGTGGAACAACCTTACAAATCCCGAAACGATAAAATACAGGTGTTTCGGAATTTTACCCTCTTCTTCAATAACACGGTTTTTGGGCTGGAGTACTGGCTCAAAGTATTGTCTGCACAGTGCTTCGTCACGGTCACTGAGTTTTATGCTGGCAGCAATGAGGTTTAATAGTTGTTCATACATGTGCTTTGATTTTTCAGTATATCTGCGATATTTATCAAAGATATCGCTTAAGATGGGATCAGCAGTCATAAATACCTGAACAGTATCTCTCGTTCGTGATAAGAACGAAAGATACTGTTCAGGAGTAACCGAAAGGATGATATATTGTTTTTAGTGCCGGCCGATCGGCGGCATCTTTTTCTCTTCACTGTTATTGTTGGATTTCAACGATCCAAATTTCCAGTTAAACGCTATGCGGAAGCCCCGGTTAAAATAATTGTTGACTTCCGTGCTGCGGAAACTGGGCGCTGTGGCCGTGCTACGCTGCAATAGGCTGTTTTGAAATGGATTGGTGACACCAATCATCACACTGGCTTTTTTATGGAGAAACTCCTTTTGCGCGGAGAAACTATAAGACCAGGACGCTGAATTTCTTCCCTGGAGCGTCACGTAACCATTGCTATAGTCTCCTGATGCCTGTACGGTGAAGTCTTTGGGTAATGACCAGGACACGTTTAAGTTGAAGGAATAGAAGCCTGCTTCATTTTTCACCTGGAGGGCGTCACTTTTGAACCACACCTGGTACAATTCCACTCCACCGTTGACGCTCAGGCTGCTGCTGAGGTCCATGGCGGCGTTGATGTTGGCGCCTAATCGTTTGTTGGCGGCAACGTTGCGTGGACTGGTCCTGGAGATGCCCAGGCTGTCTACGGTTGTCAGCATTTCGATAGCGTTGCTGTTGGAGCTGAAATACACGCTGTTATTTAATGTGAACCCGGACGGGGCGTTGTAGTTATACCCGGCTTCGAGTGTCCTGGTGGTTTCCGGGCGCAGCAGTGGGTTGCCTGACGTGAGGTTGCGGGGGTCGCTGGCATTCACGAATGGATTGAGGTCCCATATCCATGGCCTGCGGATACGTTCCGTATAGCTGAATTTCACATCATGCTGATCGTTCAGGGTTTTGGCGATCAGTAAGCTGGGCACGAGGTTGCTGAACGAAGCGTTGAAGGATGACGGCGCCCGCTGAAACTCGCTTCCCAGCCGGGTTCCCTCAAAACGAAGGCCGGTCCGGAACAGCCATTTATTTTCGGTTTCAAACTTCAGGCTGACGTAAGCTGCATAGATGTTCTGGAAATATTTCATGTGATCGGAACGGGAAGGTATTTCAATCAGGTCGGTGCCACCGGGATTATGCTCGTTGTTCCACGCGCTGTAGGAAGTGGAGGCGCTGGTGCGGCTGAATTTAACCCCTGTTTCGAGGACGTTCCTGCCGGATTTGTTCAGCGGATGGGTATAGTCTGCCTGGAGACTAAAGTCCCATGATTTGCTCCTGTTAGGCCCGGATTCACGAAAATAATTCACGCCCGATAACGTATACTGGTTGGTGTTGTATTCGGAGGGCTCGGTCATGTTGCTGACCTGGCCGAGGACCTGCAACTCCTGCACCTTCCGGCGGAACCGTTTTTGGTAGTTGGCAGAGAGCTCATAGTACCCCGAAGCGTATTTCTGGCGGCTGTTCTGGTTGTATTCGGTGTTGCTTTTGCCGTCCTGGTAACGGTTGTACAGTGTGCTGCGGGAGGGCCAGGAGCCGTTCCAGATGGTAAGCGTGGTGCTGATCTTTTGCAGGGAATCGACATGCCAGGTGAGGCCGGCGTCGCCGTAAAGGCTCCGCTCATGCTGGATGACTTCTGTCTGCTGCAGCAGTTCTCCCACCGGCTGACCATTGAATAAAGATGTCCTGTTAAGGGTGGAGGTCCTGCGCTCCCGTTGATTACTGGCATTGATGTTCAGGCTAAGTTCCACATTACCTTTTACAGTGCTTAGGGCTGCGCTGGCAGACTGTTCCAGGTTGCCGGCGCTGAAGGTGGTTTCCACACTGGTGCCCTTTATTTTCTTTTTGGTGATGATATTGATAATGCCTGCCGCTCCTTCTGCCTCGTATTTTGCGGAAGGGGAGGTGATCACTTCAATAGACGCAATGCTGCTGGCCGGAATCATCTTCAACGCTTCTTTCAGGTTTTTCGCGAAGATGCCGGATGGCAGCCCATTCAACAGGACTTTTATATTCGGGTCGCCCCGCATTTTTACTTCTCCGTCGGCGCCTACGGTCAGCAGGGGAACTTTCCGCAGCACATCGGTGGCGGAGCCGGCTTTGTTGCTGATATCGGCCGAGGCGTTATATACCAGCTTGTCGCCTTTCGTTACGACCAGCTTCTTTTTCCCACTGATGGTAATGGCGTTCAGGTTCTTCGTACTGCTGACGATATTGCTGTCGGACCGGGGCGAAGGAGGTTGCTGTGCATGGGACGTGAGAGTGGCCGACACACATAAAATGGATAAAAACAGTAATTTGATAACCGAAGGCATGGTTTATAGTTGAAATATCTGCAAAACAAGACGCTTTGGTTTCAACATAAAAAAATGAATGAGCAAGTCCCGGAATATGATGACCAACGCAGTTCATCATCCGGTTTTGCAGGTTGTATTAAAATGAGTGAGCTTTGTTTTAATTAAAGTGCTGGTAATGGAGAATAAGGCAAATTGGCTTCGGAGCAGGTTTTTACAGGAACTGGTCGTATTTATTGCGATGTTTGTTCTGACGATATTGCATGAGTGGATGAAGTTGGACTCTTTTATGGCGGTCCTTCAGGCATTGACATTTTTTATACTGTTATACGGACAGGCACAGTTCAACCTTTACCTCATATTTCCATTGGTGCTGGCTAAAAGGTATGCTTTATACTTTTTAACGTTTGTGGTGTCCACACTGGTGGGTGCCCTGCTGTTGTTTGGCCTGGATTATTACTGGATTGCCCCGCAGTTCTATCAGGAACCTGACGTGTCTATCCCGATGAACATCGCGTACGACTTTGTGCTGTGTATCATCAGTACCGTGACCATCCTTTCTTTGTTCCTCGTACGCCAGTATTCCAGGGAGTTGCAGAAAAGAAGCGAGGTGCAGTTGAAGCTGAGTGAGATGAACATCAAATTCCTCCATGCACAGCTGAACCCGCACTTCTTCTTTAATATGTTCAATAACCTGTATGGTGTGAGCCTCACGGAGCCGGCACGAACACCGGAACTCATCCTGAAGCTGGCCGACCTGATGCGGTATCAGCTGGAGAACGGCAACAAATCGACGGTGACCATACGCGAAGAATTGCAGTTTATTGATAACTACATTGCCATGGAACGGGAGCGCATTGGCAAACGATGCCTGATAAGCTATGATTTCCCGGAAGATGATACACTGCTCCACCAATACCGGATTGCTCCGCTTATCTTAATTACGTTAGTGGAAAACGCTTTTAAACACAGTGTCACCATCAGCCATCCCTGGTATGTCAACATTAGTGTTTACCGTTATGAAGATGACCTGGTGGTGGATGTACGTAATTCGTTGCCGGATGAGGCGTTGAAAAGTAATTCTACCGGCATCGGGTTGATCAACATCAAA
Source organism: Chitinophaga fulva (assembly GCF_012927205.1). Classification (GTDB taxonomy): domain Bacteria; phylum Bacteroidota; class Bacteroidia; order Chitinophagales; family Chitinophagaceae; genus Chitinophaga; species Chitinophaga fulva. Next base: position 859,540 of record NZ_JABBGC010000003.1, on the reverse strand, counting down.
GAGCGGCTGGAAATGCTCTATAAACACAGATACAGCCTGGTAAATACCAGTGACGGGCAGGAATACAGAACAACCCTGACGTTAAGGCTAAATACGATAGAACATGGATAATACGTTGAAATGCATTATTGTAGATGACGAGGAAGGCGCGCACCTTGTATTGAAGCAGTACATTAAAAACCTGCACAACCTGGAGCTGGCCGAATCGTTTTATACGGCGGTGGAAGCCATGGGCTATGTGTACAACAATCGCGTGGACTTAATTTTCCTCGATATCAATATGCCCGGATTGAGCGGGCTGGAACTGTTGGAAACGATGTCTGACCCTCCATTGGTGATATTAACGACCGCCTACCGGGAGTATGCGCTGGAAGGATACAAATACCGCGTAGTGGATTACCTGGTGAAGCCATTCAATTTTCAACGGTTTATGGCGGCCATCGATACCGTGTATTCCAGGCTCCGGCCGAGAATGGCCATCATGAACGAGCCAAATGGAGTGGCAGATGCACCCGCTGCTTTTGTGATGCTGAAAGTGGAAGGAGAGGTCGTGAAGGTGATGTGCGATCAGATTATCTACGTCCGTAGCTGGGGCAACTATGTGAAAGTGGTTACCCAACAATCTACCTATCTAAGTCCAATGACCACCACAGAAATAGAACAAAAGCTGGACAAAGTCCGGTTCAGGAGGATTCACAAATCCTACATCGTAGCCATGAGCCGCATTCGCAAAATAACCGGCGGCCAGGCGGAGCTTGACGATGGAACGGTATTGCCCATCGGTACTACCTATCGCAGAGACCTGTTGGATAATTTTCAATGAGATATCCTTACATTAGAGCAAACTGATGATAATATGACCAGCAGAAGCGAAACGGAAATGATGGATTTGATCCTTGGCGTGGCAGCGAAAGACCCACGGATATTAGCGGTATTACAGGATGGATCACGGTCCAACCCCAATGTGACCCCGGACATATTTCAGGACTTCGATATTATCTATGTGGTGGAAGATCTGACACCATTCCTGCAAGATCACAGCTGGGTGGATGTTTTCGGGGAGACAATGATATTGCAGATGCCCGAGGACATGGAGCTGTATCCGCCTTCACCGGAGCTGGAAGGCGCGTTTTCCTATCTGTTGCAGTTTAAGGATGGTAACCGTATTGACCTGGTGATGGCGCCGCTGGAGAAACTGGGTACTTTTACTGCCGACAGTTTGTGCAAAGTGCTCTGGGATAAAGCCGGTCTGTTTATGGATGAACCGCTTCCACCGGCCAGTGACGCCAGTCATGTCGTGGAAAAACCTTCAGAACGTTCGTATATAGATTGCTGCAATGAGTTCTGGTACACCAATGCCGCTCTGGCTAAAGGACTGTGGCGTGAAGAGGCCGTATTGGCCAAAGAGCTGATCAACCAGGTGGTCCGTGGCGCCCTGATGCAGATGATGAATTGGTATATTGGTTGCCGTTATCACTTCGCGGTAAACCCGGGCAAGTTCGGAAAATATTATCAGCGCTACCTGGAGCCTGAAGTGTATGACAAATTTATGGCTACTTATACTGAGGGCGATCTGCATAGTATTTGGCAGTCTGTGTATACCATCATGGACCTTTTCAGGGATACTGCCCGGTTGGTAGCTGCGCAGCTGGGTTACACCTATCCGGAGAACTGGGACGCTCAGGTGAGGGCTTATATGCAGCACGTACAGCAGCTGCCCAAAGATGCAGCCCGCATTTATTAACATCAAAACAAACCACATGGAAATAGGTATCGACAGCTTTGCTGCCACCAAATCACAAAGCAGCGGTCATAACGCCGTGGCTGATATGCAGGAAATGGACAACCTGCTGGAGCGGATAGTCCTCGCGGACCAGGCTGGTCTTGCGGTGTTTGGGCTGGGAGAGCATCACCGCCGGGAGTTCCTGGACTCGGCATCTTCGCTGATACTGGCTGCCGCGGCGGCCCGCACAAAAAACATCAAACTTACCAGCGCCGTAACGGTATTGAGTGCGGCCGATCCGGTGCGGGTGTTTCAGAGTTTCGCCACCCTGGATATTATATCCAAAGGGAGAGCGGAGATGGTGGTAGGCCGCGGATCGTTTATTGAGGCTTTCCCGCTTTTCGGGTACGATCTGGATGATTATGATGCATTGTTCACTGAAAAGCTGGACCTGCTGTTAAAGATAAGAGACAACGAGCGGGTGGATTGGAGCGGAAAGTTCAGGGCGCCCTTGCAGAACGCGCCTATTTATCCGCGGCCGGTGCAGGAGCCGTTGCCTATATGGGTGGGTGTTGGCGGTACGCCGCAGTCGTTTGTGCGGGCAGGCATGCTCGGACTTCCCTTAATGGTGGCAGTGATCGGAGGGGAAACGCACCGGTTTAAACCATTGGTGGACTTATACCGTGAAGCCGGCGCCAAAGCCGGGCACCCGGAAGAGAAATTGCAGGTAGGGCTGCATTCGCTGGGATATATTGCGCAAACATCGCAACAGGCGAGGGATGAGTTTTTCCCGGGATACGCGGAAGTGTTTACCCGCATCGGGAAAGAGAGAGGATGGGGGCCGGTGACACGCGCCCAGTTTGATGCGCAGAACGGGCCTACGGGGGCCTTGCTGGTAGGCAGCCCACAAGAGGTGGCGGAAAAAATCAGGCGTCATAGCGAAGCGCTGGGCGGCATCACCCGGTTTACCTTCCAGATGGACAACGCCAATCTGCCACATGATAAACTGATGAATTCTATTGAGCTGATTGGAAAAGAGATTGTTCCGTTATTGAAATAGGCTTTGTTATGGGCATCTCTTATTTATGTTGATACTGCGCTGCAACTTTTTCCGTTTCCGGTCGTCTTTAGGGTACGACATATATTTGTTATAAATCGATCTAAACTATGAAATTGTTATCTGTACTTCTTTTGGCAGGACTGAGCATCCCTGCATTAGCCCAACAGCTTCCGGTGATCCGGGCCACTGCTAAAACAGTCAGCATAAAAGACGGGCCTAATTTTTCCAAAAACGCCTGGAACATCGAGCCGGCCGTCAAACCGGACATTTATACCACCACAGCAAAGAAAGTTACCTTCTACACCGATGTGGACTCGATCACGATCAAGGTGAAACCCGACCAGCCGCAGGATTTTTATATCCTCCTGAATGGTAAAGACTCTGCACTAACGAGGGTACAGTTTCAGCCTTCCCGGTTGAACATGCTGAAACAGGCAAAAAAATACAACTACGCCGATAAAAGGGAGCTGCCGGCATTCACTTATCTGTCCGCCGATGATGAGGCGCTGAAGCGTATCCGCCGGGAATTAAAACTGGATTCCATCGCAGGTAACGGCAATGACATCTCCCAAATGATCAACCTGATGCATTGGGTACATGATATCATCCGGCATGATGGCAATAGTAACAATCCTGCTGTAAGAAACGCCATCGGTATTATTGATGTATGCAACAAGGAAAACCGGGGCGTCAATTGCCGCATGATGGCCACGGTGCTGAATGAATGTTACCTCGCTATGGGCTTCAAATCACGGTTTCTGACCTGTATGCCGAAAGAACTGAAATTCGATGATTGCCATGTTATCAACATGATATATTCAACAGAAAAACAAAAATGGGTTTGGATGGACCCCACCTTCAACGCTTATGTGATGAACGAAAAAGGTGAGGTGCTGGGGCCACAGGAAGTACGCGAACGGCTGATCAGCGGACAAACCCTGATCGTAAATCCTGATGCCAACTGGAACCGGAAAAATTCAACCACCAAAGAACAGTACCTGGAGACTTATATGGCTAAAAACCTTTATCGTATGGAGTCTTCCGCAGTCAGTGGTTATGACCAGGAAACACAGAAAAAGGGCAAGTGGCTGACCTACATACAGCTGGTGCCGCTGGACGGATTGAACCAACAAAACACCAAGTCGGAAAGCCCGACATGGAACTCCTTCAACACTTTGGTCACCAACAACCCGGACCAGTTCTGGGCAAAACCATAAACAGCTCCCAGGGCTAAAGCCCTGGGCTGCTATATTTGATGCGTTTAAAAAGCAGGAGGAGTATCGCTATTGTCAGACATCCAACACTGGACCAGGTGACATTAGCGATACCATATCCTGCAATCCAATGCCCGCCTAACAATGCGCCGGCCGTAACAGCAAAATTCCCGCAGGAAGTAAAGACACTGTTGATGAGTTCTGATGCCTGCGGCGCCGAGGAAGTGACCAGTATATTGCTGATCAGGAACCCGCCGGCATGAATAAGTCCCCATATAGCGATCAACAATATCATTGGCATGAAAGTGCCGCCCAGCCAATATAACAGCATATGCACCACTGACAATAACAACAGGAATATCAGCGTGGTGGTGTAAGGTTGCCTGCTCATATATCTCCCTGCGAGATAATTACCACCAATACCTACCAGTCCGAATAACAATAACATCATACTGATAGTGCTGCCATTCATATGTGATACCTGCTTTAAAAAATCCGCCATATATCCGTAGGTGGAATACATCGCTGTGATGATAAAAAAGGCCAGCAGTAAATTAGTCCAGAGCAGGCTGTTACGGAAGATGTTTGCCTGCGGCCCGGCCACCGCAGGACTGTCTGATGCCACCGGCGGCAGCCATACCTTTACGCCGATGAGGGCCAGCACATTGATGAAAGCCGTTACCAGGAAAGCCCCCTGCCAGTTGAGCATCGCGGAAATGAACGTGGCTAAAGGCACGCCCAACACCGTGGCGATAGTAAGACCGGAGAAAATAATGCTGACAGCTTTGGAGGTATGTTGTTTGTCGCTGGTGTTGATGGCCACAGATAATGCTATCGACCAGTAAACAGGATGAAAGAAAGCAGGCAGCATCCTGATGATCAGCAATTGATAGAAGTTGACCGCGAAGGCAGAGAACACATTGGCCACCGCAAAAATCAACAATGAAAAAAGCAACAATGATTTCCGGTTGATTGTAGAAAAAAGCATCATCATAAAAGGCCCGAAGAAAGCCACGATCAGGGCGAAGGCACTCAGCAGCCACCCGGCTTTGTCGATGGTGACGTGAAAGGCTGCTGCAATGTCCGGCAGTACCCCTATTACCCCAAATTCAGTAGTGGTAATACCAAAGACACCCAATGCCAGCAACCAGAGATTTTTGTCAGAATGCATAGAAAATTTTTCCGGCAAAATTGGGGCGTGACTATCGTAAAACTGTGTACTGACGATTTAGTGAGGCACTTTCCATTTGGTAAGTATCCCCTTTCGGGAGAGGTTTTGTACATTCGCGGGAAATCGCCGCATGCCTGAATTTTTTCACGATAAAAGACTGTATTACACGCCGATCGAATTTGCGTTGGGCCATATCGGCGGAACGTGGAAGATGCCTATACTGTGGCGTTTGCAGGAGAAGCCGCTGCGGTTCAGTGAACTGAAAAAAGACATTCCGCATATTACGGATAAAATGCTGACCAGCCAATTGAGGGAGCTGGAGAGTAAAGACCTGGTCAGCAGAACGGTTTACCCGGTGGTGCCGCCGAAAGTGGAGTACGGTCTGACGGAGAAAGGAAGGAAAGCCATTCCGGTGATAGAAACGATCATGAAATATGGCTACGATTTAATTAAAGAGGCGGGCATTGAATACCCGCCCAAAGAAAGTTGATTACAGCTTCACGACCTTCTTCACTATTTGTTTCCCCTGACCGCTTAGTACCAGCCAATACATACCGGGACGTACGTTTGCCAGCGGTAGTTCAAACTGCTGACGCCCATTCAGCTTTTCTGTCCGCAGCACTTTGCCTGCTGCATCCCTTAGTTCTGCCTGTTGCCACGGAGTGGCCGTCTGTACCCTGACGTAGTCGTTCGCGGGGTTAGGGGAAAGTGTTATGCCCGTGGTGGTAGTTTCATGTCCTGCCATCATCGCCTGAAAGGCGGTGTTGTTATTGCTGCAAACGAGTACCGGCCGCTGGGTGGTGTCACTGCCTTCGCGGGAGATGAAGATGGCATCGGTAGTGGCGCCTGCCAGTCCGGATACGAGTTTGAGCGTTAGTACGCCATCCGTTGCCTGCTCGGACAAGGCGATGTCCGTTACGTCCCATTCTGCGAAGTTACCTGCTGCACGTCCCATGATAGTGTCCACTGCTTTGGTGACAGCGGGTTTGTTGCTGTCGGTGATACCGGATTCTGTCCAGCTGTCGTTGCTGACGAACTGGGCAATCCATGGCACCGTGGCGATGCTGGTATTCGCATAGTTCACATACATGCGCAGCTTCACCTGGTTGGTCCCTGCCGGCAAGGCGCCTACATTGAATTTCAGGAATACTTCCCGGGTATAGCTAATGCTGGCATCCTGCTTCAGTACGAGGTTGCCGGTGCCGTAATTGGTGGTGTTGTAGGTGCCGCCTCTCACATATGCATCTGCAATGGCGGTAATGGTGGAGGCGGTATATACCGGTGTATTGTTATTGACATGATAGCTGACAGTGGAGCCGGCATAAGGCCCGGAAGGCAGGCTGGCTGCGAGCTGCCGCGTCTGCGGAATACCGGGCAGTGTCAGGTAAATATTCACCGGTGCGGAAGACTGCACCGGATCTGCCACCGATACTTTTACGTCACCAGAACCAATGCCGCGCAGCAGGAGCGCGCAAGGCCGGTCAACAGTAATGGTAACGGAGTCTTTATGGAACGTGCCGGCCTGGTAAAACACCAGCTGCCGGATATTCAGACCGGCATGATATACGGCCTGTATGTCGGCGGTATTCTGCTCTATCCGTACGGCGGTGGTGTCATAAGTGTTCATATCCTGCCCCGGAAGTACATAGTAGGCGTAGCTGCCGTTTACCGGCGCATTGCCATGGTCGAGCCATAGCTGGAACACGTTCATGTTCTGTACGGTGGTGCTGCCGCCGTTGTTGATGCTTCTCCAGGTGCCGGACTGTGATTGCATGCTCAGCTGCAGCTGGCCGCCGGCAGGGAAGTAATAACCGATACCATTATGGGTGATCCATTTCAACGTATTGTTATAGTTGTATGTACCGTTGCCGATGGTGCTGACGGCGCCGTTGATTTTCGCGGAAACAGTACCATTGAGCAGGCACTGATTCACAGTGGTATTGACAGGCTGTGCTGCGGTGGAGGTGATGCCGGCACCGAGACAAACGACTTCTTTGTCGAAGAAGAACCAGGCCTTGCGGGCTTGTGTGTTGTAGTCAGAGAACTGCAGCGCAGACACGCCATACAGGGAATCAGATACGCCGCCGGCAAAAGCAGTAGTACCGAAATTGGCGCCCCACGGGGACCGTACCGGAAGAGAGGTCATGTAAGGCACGGTGGTACCCGGGATACGGCTCCAGTCCCATACCGGTGGAATATTGTAATAATCATTGCCATTAGCAGCAATATGGGTGGACCCATCTGAGAGATAGTAGCCTTTCAGGTTTTCGCCGTTGCCATTTTCCTGTTTGGCGGTGCGGGTGGAGGTGAGGTGCAGCCCGAATAGGTAGCCGGTACGATGGTGCAGCGTATAGTCGGAGCGCCAGAAATGGGTGTGCAGGGCGGGTAACTGGTAACCCGGCGGCTGGGTGCCATTGAGCCGTGCAATGTTGTCGTCATACTCGGCTACGTTGGCGGTGTCCAGCACTTTGAGTTTTTGCAGGAGACTGGTAACGCCTACCTGGAGATTGTTCTCACGACTGATACTGCGGCCGTTGGTGCCGAAGTCGATGTATTTGGAACGCATGGCTTTGAGGAAGCCATTGCGTACGAAGTTACTGAAGATGGTCAGCTTGCTGCCGGAGAGCGCATAGGAGGTGCCCTGCAGATAGTAGGCGACTTTGGTTTCGCCGTCTACAAACACAACGCCATAACCGTAAATATACAGCTGCGGCCCATGTTGCTGGTAGGAGAAGTCATGCTGTATGCCTTCTGCCGTGGTGAGTACCAGCGGATAAAAAGCTTCGTTTACGCTGTACTGCATCAGGGAATCATTGGCGGTGAGGCAGGAGCGGTACATAAAATGGGTGGCTTCGTCCAGCTTGTTGGCCCCGGTTTGTTTGGTAGGGTTGCCCCGGCTCATTTGGGTGAGCAGTGCATTGCGGAGGCTCCCCAGGCTCTGGGGAGCTGTTTCCAGTAGGATCAGGATTTCACCGATACGCTGTGGATTGGAGATATCGTTGTGGTACCAGTTCCAGCTTTTGGGATCGGTGGTGTTCCAGTAGGTAAGCGCATTGACCATCGCGGTAAACAGCGTGGCGCTATGGTAGTAGGAGCTGGCGGATTTCGTATAGGCCTGTGCGAAAGCCTTCACCCGGTTGATATGCGTATCCGCTGTGTAGGTGGTAGAGCTGTAGGCATAACTCACATCCGGCCAGGAGCCATTGGCCTGTAGGGTGGCCAGGGTGGCGGTAACGTTGTTGTCCAGCGTGGTGGTATTGGATGCTTGCGCAAGCAATTCATCCCGGATACGGTCCATGATGGTGGTGTATTCCGTTTGGGCCGTCGCACCAAGGGTATGGAACAGCAGCCCGATAAGGAGTAGAATTTTCCTCTTCATAACAGTGGGATTTGTAACAAATCTACGGATACCTGCGGTGGTGGCGGGGTGGTTTTTCAGAGAGAATAGGGGGAATTTTCACAATTCCGGCGTTTCCGCGAACTCAGAAGGTGTTTTCCCGAACTGTTTTTTGAATTCCCGGCTGAAATATTTGCGGTCGTTGTATCCCACCATATAGGCAACCTGGTAGACGGTATGTTGACGGGTACGGATTAACGCCGCGGCCTTTTTGAGGCGCAGTGATTTCACAAAGTCGTTCACCGACATATTCGTAACGGCCTTCAGTTTCTTATACAACACCGGCTGGCTCATCGCTACCTTGCGGGCCAGCATCTCCACACCGAAGTCAGGGTCGTCCATATGTTCTTCTACGAGCGCCATCACTTTTTCAAGGAAGGCATTATCCAGGCTGTTGGGCAGCGGGTCGGGGATAACGGTTTCTGTTTGCAGCTGCTGGCTGTAACGTTCCCGCATCTTTTCACGGGAGCTGATCAGGTTGCGTACGTTCAGCGAGAGTACCCGGGTACTGAAAGGTTTGGTGAGATAAAGGTCGGCGCCGGTTTCAAGGCCGCTCACGTGATCGGCCTGAGAACTTTTGGCAGTGAGCAGCACCACGGGGATGTGACTGGTACGTTCATCGGTTTTAAGCGCTGTACAGAACTGCAGCCCGTCCATTTCCGGCATCATCACGTCGCTGATAACGATATCAGGGATTTGGGTGGTGGCGACAGCTAAACCAGCGGCCCCGTTTTCGCTTTCCAGCACTTTGTATTGCTCCTGGAATGTTTGACGGATAAGGGCGCGCAGCTCGGGATTATCTTCTACAATAAGTATGGTAAAAGGCTGCGGGGCATCTGTGGTAACAGTATCCGCTTCTTCCGCAGGCAAAGGCATTTTCAGTGGTGCAGCGGGCATGGCCGGTTCTCCGCCAACGGTGTGTTGCGTGCCCTCGAAATGCCGTGAGCCCAAAGGAAGGTTAACGGTGAAGCAGGTACGGCCTTCTTTCTCTGCAGTGGAAGGAGCACTATCCACGGTCAACGTGCCTTTGTGCTGTTCCACGATATTTTTGGACAACGCCAGCCCGATACCATAACCGGTGTTTTGCAGGCCATGGTCCTGTACCTGGAAGAAATTGGTGAACAGTTTGTCCAGGTATTCAGGGGCGATACCGCGACCGTTATCGGTAACGGTGATCATCATGTTTTGTTTTACCTGGGATACGTGCAGCTGTATCTGGCCGCCATCGGGCGTGAATTTGAAAGCGTTGGTCAGCAGGTTGAAGAACACTTTCTCCAGCTGTTCCCGGTCGAAGTAAACCAACGCATGGTCTGCATCATGCCGGAAAGCCATACTGATATTGCGGTCAAGCGACAGCTCCCGGAAGCTGCTGTAGATCTGATCGAGGAAGGGTATCAGGTCCTGCTCCTGTATATGCAGTGTCAGATGGTTGGTTTCCGCCTTCCGGAAATCCATCAGTTCGTTCACCAGCTTCAGTAGCCGGTCGGCGTTGTTGCGGAGCTGCGACAGCGTGGCCTGTAACGGGTCATCTTTTTTCAGGGTGTCTATCATTTTCTCTACCGGCACCAGCAACAATGTGAGGTGCGTCCTGATTTCATGGGACACGTGGGTGAAGAAATTCAGTTTCACCTGGTGCAGTTCTTCTTCTTTGTGTAGCAACGCCCAGAGGAAAAAGAAGCGGGTAACGAGGAATATCAGCAAAATGATACAAAGCCCGTAAATGACGTATGCCCACCAGGTACGCCAGAAAGGAGGAAGGATGTTGATCTCCATTTTTGCCGGTTCGCTCCAGATACCGTCGTTGTTGGCGCCTTTCACCCAGAAGGTATAATGGCCGGATGACAGATTGGTATAAGTGACAGCTGGATTGGCGGTCTCTATCCAGTTACCGTCGCCGCCTTCCAGCCGGTACGCGTAGCGGTTTTTGTTGCTCTTGATATAGTTGAGCAGTGCAAATTCCAGGGTGAACACATCCTGGTTGTGACGGAAATACAGTGCCTGGGTGTAACTGATGTCTTTTTCCAGCAGTTTGTCTTTCTGGCCGATGCTCACCGGGTTGTTGAACAAACGCAGGCCGGTAAAGCGGATAGGCGAGGGATGCGTGTTGGTGATGATCCTTTCCGGGAAAAAGCTGGTGATGCCGTTGTACCCGCCGAAGAGGAATTCACCGCGACTGTCGCGCAAAAAGGAGTTATAGTTGAATACGTTGCCGGCGATACCATCGCTGACGGTATATGTCTGGAACTTATTGCGGACAGGGTCCAGCCGCGTCAATCCGTTATGGGTACTGATCCACAGATAATGCTGGTCATCTTCCAGGAGTCCCAGCACGTTGTCATTCGGTAATCCGTCCTTTTCCCTGTAGCGTATTGGTTTTTGCAGCTCAGCATTGTATTTGACCAGTCCCCCGAAATACATGCTAACCCAGATATTATGTTGTGAATCTTCCTGTATGGAATTGATATTCCCCTGCTGTAATACCCGCGCGGAATCTCCTTCCAGTACATACAGACCGCTGATGGTGCCTACCAGGATACGGTGGCGGGCATCTTCCAGGATACAACGGACGGACTGCCGTTTGGCAATGCCCATGATGATGGTGTCTGCCTGTGGTTCCAGTTCAACGCCTTTGCGGTGGTACAGGTACAGTTGCACGTTGGTGCCCACCCAGAACCGTCCCCGGCTGTCTTCCAGCACAGAAGTGACTTCCCCGGAAAAGGTGGCGGGATCTTTGGGGTTATAGAGATAACGCCTGAATCCACCATTCTGCAACAGGTTCAGCCCACCGCCGTGGGTGCCGGTCCAGATATGGTGGTCTTTGTCTTCATATACTACTTTCACCAGGTTGGAACCGAGGCTGGCGGGATTATTAACGTCATGTTTATAATAGGTGAAGCGGCCGGTGGTACGGTCGTAATAATTAAGGCCGCCGCCTTCTGTGCCTATCCAGTAGTTATGGCGGGCATCTTCGTGTATGCTGCTGATCACGTTGTTGCTGATGCCATCCAGGGGAGGATGTTGCTGCCAGGCATTAAACGAGCTGCCATCGGGGCGCACCATGTTCACGCCACCGAAGTAGGTGCCTATCCAGATGGTACCATTGTTATCTTCATAAATACTGTGGATGGAATTCTGGCTAAGGCTGTTGTTATTACGTGGCTCCTGCTGGTAATGGCGGCCGCTCATATTGGCCGGATCGATAATGCTGAGGCCTTCCTGTGTGCCTATCCACATGTTACCGGCTTTGTCGGGGACTATCCGTCTGACAATATTATTAATGATCGCTGGTTGGGCCAGTAACGAAAAACGGCCGGTAGCGGGATCATATATATTAATACCTCCTGTTTGTGTGGCAATCCACAACCTGCCGAACCTGTCTTCTGTGATAGCGGTGATGAAGTTCATGGCGAGACCGGAAGTTTGTCCGTCTTCATGCCGGAAGGTTGCTGTTTTGTCGCCGGTCATTTTGGTGAGGCCTTTGTTGGTGCCTATCCAGATATTGCCGTGGCGGTCTTCATACACGCATTTCACCACATAACCGGCAATTTTTCCTGGTGTGAATTGCACCAGCCGTTTACCATCCTGGAGGAAAAGCCCATTGTTGGCGCCTACCCAGCGGCGGCCTTTACTGTCTTCATAAATACAGTTGATATTGGTACGGCGGGGGGCGGGTTCCAGTGTTATTCTCTCAAAGCGGTCATGTACCGGGTCGTATTTGGCCAGTCCTCCGGTAGTGCCTATCCACAGGGTATTGTGGCGATCACGGTACAGGGTCATGACCTGGTTGTCCGGGATGGAAGTACTGTCTTCCGCATTGTAACGATATATTTTGAAGCGGAAACCATCGTACCGGTTGAGGCCATAGTGGGTACCTACCCAGAGGAAGCCCTGCTCGTCCTGCATAATAGACAACCCTGCGTTGTGTGACAGTCCGTTTTCTACGGTGAGGTGTGAAAATGTGATGTCCTGCCCGCTGCTTTGGAAAAATACAGCCGGGACCAACAGGCATAAGAACAGGAAACACCGCCAAATCATGCTCTAATATAAGCATTGTATTCACCCGGTGGGACTTTTTTATCCTGGGAGACGTTTTTAGTCTTTTGATAATCAGTGTGTTGAAGGGGGATTTATAAAATTCACCCCATTCATTTAGGATTGTCCCCCTGCAATCTGACCGCGTTACAACATATTTGTACGTCAACCAGAATTCCTTTCAATTCCACTCTTATGAATATGAGATGCCAATCATCCTGTAAGGGAAGAATGTCCCGCTTCGCCTTCAGTTGTTTTCTAGTCGGGATAATGTGGGTATTGATAGTACCGCTTTCCCTTTTTGCACAGCAAAAAAAGACCGTGTCCGGTATCGTGAAGGACAAAGACGGTAATCCGCTGGTAGGCGTGACGGTGATGGTGAAGAATGACAAAACGGGCACCAGTACCAACGATGCCGGCCGTTTTGTGATTACTACCGCGCCGGGCACTACCCTGGTATTTACTTTTATCGGATATGAAAAAACAGAGCTGCCGGTAGATAACCGCACCGAGTACAATGTGCAGCTGAAAGACCGCGTAGGTACGCTCAACGATGTGGTGGTGGTAGGATATGCCTCCGTGCAACGTAAAGACCTGACCGGTTCTGTGGGCAGTGTGAACATGAAAGAGTTTGAAAAAGCCCCGGTGAAGTCATTCGATGAAGCGCTGGCCGGTCGTGTGGCGGGCGTGGCGGTGGCCAGTAATGACGGGCAACCCGGCTCCATTGCCAATATCGTGATCCGTGGCGCCGGCTCCATCACACAGGACAACTCACCTTTATATGTGATCGATGGTTTTCCGACAGAAAGCTCCAACGCCAATGCTATCAGTCCCGCTGATATCGAATCCATCGACGTATTAAAAGACGCCTCTGCTACGGCTATTTATGGCGCCCGCGGTTCCAACGGTGTTATCCTGATCACCACCAAAAAAGGTAAGTCAGGTGCGCCGCAGGTGACCTATAACGGCTACTATGGCTGGCAGCAGATCCCGAAGAAAATACCGCTGCTGAATGCTTACGAATTTGTGCGGTATGTAGGCGATATCAATCCATCGATGTATGATTCCATTTATCTCGCCGGCGGCGTGAAGCTGGATGATTACCGTAACAAGGAAGCCATCGATATGCAGGATTATATTTATCGGGTAGGACAGAACCAGAACCATGATATCGCTGTTCGTGGTGGCAATGATAAAACCCGGTATTCGATATCGGGCAATTTCAACAACCAGAGAGGGATCATTATCAACAGCGGGTTTAAACGTTACCAGGGCCGTTTCTCGCTGGACCAGACCGTGAGCAGCAAGTTGAAAGTAGGCATCAACGCCAACTATGCCTATAATGAAAGTTATGGTATCCCTGTTTCTGCCACCAACTTCTACGCTTCCGCCACCACACTATATTCCGTGTGGGGTTTCCGGCCTACCAATAGTATTTCGGGGAGAGACAGTGCGGCCAACCTGATCGATGATTTTTATGATCCGGGTAATGAGATCGCCAATAACCAGGACTACCGGGTGAATCCATTACAGAATATACAGAACCAGTATACCGTGACCCGGGTCAACAATCTTATCGCCAATGCATATGCGGAATATGCCATCACCAAAGATCTTACCCTGCGTATTGCTGGTGGTATCAATACCGTGAATAACGGTATTGATATCTTCAATAATTCCAAAACACAGTCGGGCAGCAAGTGGAATTCCAACGGCGTAAACGGTAGCGTGGAGTACGTACCTACTTCCCTGTGGCGTTCTGAAAATGCGCTGACTTACCGTAAGCGCTGGAACAAGGTGCATAACCTGACCGTCTTGGGCGTATTTGAAGCACAGGGCTACAAAATGTCACGGCGTAAGTTCTCCGCCAACCAGGTGCCTAACGAAGACCTCGGGATGGACGCGCTGGACCTGGCCGCGCCGGCCAACACTTCGCTGGTATCCCTTAGCTCCCGGTGGACGATGGCTTCCGGAGCGCTGCGGGTGAACTATGACTACAACTCTAAATACCTCTTCGCTGCTTCCATCCGTGCGGATGGTTCCTCCAAATTTGCGCCTGGCAACAGGTGGGGCTATTTCCCCGCTGTATCCGCCGCCTGGCGCTTCAGCAGTGAAGAGTTTATGAAGAACGTCCGCTTTATTTCCGATGCCAAAATCAGGCTGGGTTATGGCGCTTCCGGTAACAACCGGGTGACCGATTTCGCCTACCTGTCGCAACTCTCACTGACCAACATGCAGTACTGGTACTCTATGGGCAACGGTCCGTTAGGCATTGGTGCGGTGATGTCATCTGCTGCTAATCCCAATCTGCGCTGGGAAACCAATGAACAGACCAATATCGGCCTGGACCTGGCTTTTCTGAAAAACAGGCTTAGCCTCACGGTCGATCTTTACCAGCGTACCACCAAAGACTTGCTGTTGTTAGCTGCACTGCCTTATGCACACGGTATTGAAAGCGCGCAGGGGTTCAAGAATGTCGGCAAGTTGCAGAACAGAGGCCTCGAGATCACGCTGGCCGGCACAGTGGTCGATAAAAAAGACTTCACCTGGAACAGCAACTTTAACATCAGCTTCAATCAAAATAAAATATTATCACTGGCAGAAGGGCAACAGTCTATCCTTTCCGGTTCCGGTACATTCTTCAATACTACTTACTCCGGGCTGTTTCCTTACATCTCTGTGATCGGAAGGCCGCTGGGTGAAATGTATGGCCTGGTGTTCGATGGCGTGTACCAGTATGCTGATTTTGATGTGATGCCCAACGGTACTTATCTCCTGAAACCTGATGTGCCTACCAATGGCGCAGCACGGAATGCGATCCGTCCGGGTGATATCCGGTACAAAGACCTGAACGGTGACTTGCAGGTGAACAACCAGGACTACACTATTATTGGCAGCGGTCTGCCGAAACATACCGGCGGTTTCAGCAACGATTTCCGTTACCGCAACTTTGATTTGAACATCCTGTTGCAATGGTCTTATGGTAATGACATCATTAACGCCAACCGTTATGTGTTTGAAGGCGGCATCGTCAACAATCCCAACCTGAACCAGTTTGCAACCTATGCTGATCGCTGGACACCCACCAATCCGAGTAATACGTTGTTCCGTGCCGGTGGTATGGGCAATGCAGCCTACTCGTCCCGCGTGGTGGAAGATGGTTCTTATCTGAAACTGCGGACCGTCTCGCTCGGGTATAATTTCCCCAACGCCTGGCTGAAATGCGCTAAAATCAAAAACGTACGTATTTATGGTTCCGCGCAGAACATATACACCTGGACCAAATACTCCGGCATGGACCCCGAAGTAAGCGCCAGGCCAGGCAATCTCACGCCCGGCTTCGATTACGCCGCCTATCCGCACTCACTGTCTTATGTGACCGGCTTAAACGTAACCTTCTAAAATGATGAACATGAAACGTATCTGCATTCTCGCATGTATCGCCATAGCAGGACTTACTTCCTGTAATAAATTCCTCGATACCAAACCGACAGATTTTTATACGCCTGACAACTACTACCAGAACGAAGCCCAGCTGCAACAGGCGCTGAACGGCGTATACAGTGACCTGATGCGTCCGGAGCTGTATGCGCAGGTGATGGGCTTCAACTTTGTGTCCACCACCGATGAAGTGATGGCCAACCGTACCGCCGATGGCGATGCCCGCGGCCTGCGTTACAACTATGACGCGTCGCTGGTGCATGTGGGCAATATCTGGAAGTTCGCCTATGTCGGCATCAACAACATCAATGTGTTGTTACAGAACATCGACAAACCAGCGATGGACCAGGGGAAACGTAATGTCCTCAAGGGACAGGCACTGTTTCTCAGAGGCTTTTTCTATTTTATTCTTACCAGCAATTATGGTGATGTGCCGCTGGTGCTGCGGCCGCTCGCGATTAACGAGGTAAACATGGCCGCAGCCAAACAATCGGAGGTGTACGCGCAGGTAGAAAAAGACATGAAAGAAGCGGAAACGCTGCTGAAAGACTATACGGTGATACAGGCGAAATTTAATGACGTGGTGACGCTGACTGCCGTACAGGCTATGCTGGCAAGGGTATACATCTATTGGGCCGGTTATCCGCAGAACAATACCGCCAAATACCAGGACGTCATTACCTATACCGATAAAGTGATCAATTCCGGCCTTCATGCATTGAACCCCGATTACCGGCAGATATTTATCAATTTAGCCAAAGACCAGTACGACGTAAGAGAGAACATCTGGGAACTGGGCTCACTGGGCGCTGCCGCCGGTGTGGTCAACAAATCCGGGAATGATATCGGCAACTTTGTAGGCATACAGTCAGCCCTTACAGCGGCAGATTCCACCTCTTATAATGCCGCTGCCTGGGTATGGGTGACCAAAAAGCTGTTTGACGCTTACGATGTTGATCCTAACAGCTCCGCCACGCCCAACAAAGCGTCGCTGGATATCCGCCGTGACTGGAACTGCGCCAATTACATTTACAACGGTACCAATCCCCGTGTAAAAGCCGCCCGGCCTAATATCTGGCAGATGTGCGCCGGTAAGTTCAGAAGAGAGTATGTGCCACAATCTATCCGCAATACTAACGGTACCGGGGGTACGTACAATATCAACTGGCCGATGATCCGTTATTCCGATGTATTGCTGATGCGCGCCGAAGCAGAGAACTATGTGAATGGTCCCGCTAACGCCTATACGTATATTAACCAGGTACGTAAAAGAGGTTACGGTATGCTGAATGGCAATGTGGTGAAGTCCGTCGCCATCGTGAATCCAGGTGCTGGTTATACCGCAGCACCGGCCGTTACCATTACTGGTGGCGGAGGCAATGGTGCCACCGCTACCGCGATCCTGACCAGTGGAAAGGTGACCGGTATCTACCTGACCAGTCCCAGTGCGCTAACGCCGGGTGCTTATTATACTTCCGCACCTGTTGTGGTAGTGGGCACTTTCTGGACGCCGGGTGTTAGCTATACCGCCGGTATGCAGATCACCAATGGTGCTAATCTGTATACCGTGACCACAGCGGGGACTTCTACGAATACAGCGCCAACGCATACCAGCGGCGCCTCCAGCGCTGCGGTGACCGGAGCGGTGTTTAGTTACGCCGGTGCAGCTGCTACCGCTACAGCTACCATTACCAATGGCACTGAGTCCGACCTTACGCCGGGCCTTGGCAAAGAGGCTTTCCAGCTGGCCATCCGCGATGAAAGAATGCGGGAGCTGTGTTTTGAAGCCCTGCGCAAGGCCGACCTGGTACGCTGGGGACATTTTGTAGCTGACATGCAGGAATTCGCGGCATGGGCTACCAGCAACGGCGCCGGCGTGACGGCCACTGGCAATCCCAACGGCCTGCAGGGCATCCGTAACGTAAGTCAACGCCACGTGCTACTGCCCAAACCGACGTATGAACTTAACCTTAACCGTTTACTGGTACAGAACGAAGGCTGGTAATTCAAAAATCAAGACACATGAAAAAATCATTCATCATACTCTTCGCATTGGTGGCTGCCGCCTGTTCTAAAAAAATGCAGGTCGACAGGCCGGACTTCAACGTCTCCCTGGACCCGGCCCGCCAGGTGGCAGATACTTTCGTGTACCGCCTCGGTGATTCCACCCGGTTTAAGTTCAACGGCACCGTAGGCAACATCGCCTTTTATTCCGGTGAGGTGGGTAAACGGTATAACAGCCGTTCGACAACCTACCAACTCGGAAAACTGATGCTGAGTTTTTCGTCTAAATCAGAGTTTGGCGCACAGACCAACACGTTGCAGGTGCTGGCCACCAATAAGCTGCCCGGTTTCGATTCCGCTTCGGTGGTAAATGCTGCCTGGAAAGATATCAGTTCCCGCGGCAAACTGGCTACCAACGCAACGGTGGTCGCCTTCGGAACAGCAGACCTCACCGACCTGGTGGGCAATGCCAGTGACTCGCTTTTTATTGCTTTCAAATACAGCGGTGTAACAGGCACGACTCAACGTACCTGGACCATCACCGATTTCGCCGTAAACAACGTACTGCCAGACCGGAATATTTCACTCAGTACCGTGGCCGCAGATGTGGCTTACTGGACACGTTATGGTAATGTGTGGAATCCCGCCAATGGCCGCTGGACACCCTCTGCCACCGATCTTAAAATCACTGGCGGCAACGAGTCTGCTGCCACCAATACCAGCTGGATCATCACCAGGCCGCTGTACGTGGGCCGCATAGCCCCCGATGTAAGTGCAGGCGTGAAAAGCATCAATGAGCCTGACAAAGCGGAGTATGCTTACGTATATCCGGCTACCGGTATATACAGGGCGACTTTCATCGCTTACAACCATACCCTGGACGAAGAAAAAAGCATTATCCGTGAATTTATCATTAAAGTGATACCATAAAGATTATGAAACCATGGCTTTGTTTCGTGGTGGCCGCAGGACTGACGGCATACACCACTTTTACAGAAAAAGATTTTATCAGTAGCAATACCGGCTTTGCGCAGCAACAGTTGAAGCACATGTTGCGGGAAACGGAAACACGCGACAGCCTGGCTTTTCCCCGGACTACTGATAAGTCGGGGAAGATGACCACCACCTCTATGTATGACTGGACACCCGGTTTTTTTTCCGGTTCACTCTGGTATGCGTATGAGCTGACAAAGGACCCGGCCATGCAGCGGCAGGCCGTCCGCTGGACGGAGAAACTGGAGCCGCTGCAACATTTTACGCAGCACCACGATCTGGGATTTATGATGTATTGCAGCTATGGAAATGCCTACCGGTTGACCGGCAACAGCGCTTACCGCGATATACTTGTTCAGGGAGCGCGTTCGCTGAGCACCCGCTACAACCCGGTCACCAAAAGCATCAAGTCCTGGAATGCCTTTAAATCCTGGCATGGGGAGCAGGTGTACCGGTACCCGGTGATTATCGATAACCTGATGAACCTGGAACTGTTGTTCTTTGCCTCTAAGGCCACCGGTGATACCACCTTCCGGCATATCGCTGTCAGTCATGCCGAAACCGCGATGCATAATCAAATACGTCCGGACTACAGTTCCTATCACGTAGTGTGTTATGATACTGCCAATGGCAAAGTGCTGGCGCGGGAAACGGCGCAGGGCTACGCGGATAATTCCACCTGGGCACGTGGCCAGGCCTGGGGCATCTATGGCTTCACCATGATCTACCGGGAAACAAAAGATCCCCGCTTTCTGAAAACAGCCGCCGGTATGGCTGACTGGTTCCTCAACAGCAAAAACCTGCCGAAAGACAAAGTGCCGTATTGGGATTTTAACGCGCAGGAAAAAGGGTACACGCCTGGTGTACGGTCCAACGCGGTTAATGTGAAAACGAAATACCGCGATGTGTCCGCAGCTGCTATCGTGGCTTCCGCGCTGTTTGAACTGAGTGGTTATGTAGATGCGGCCAAAGGGGCAAAGTACCGTCAGGCAGCCATTGACATGCTGCATGTACTGGGCAGCCCGGCTTACCGCGCACCGGAAGGGGCCAATGGCAATTTTATCCTCATGCACAGTGTAGGCAGTATCCCGCATAATAACGAGATCGATGTGCCGCTGGTATATGCAGATTATTATTTTATGGAGGCGTTGCAACGATACCGTCATTTAGAGATTTTTTGATTTCGTGAGTCAAGGGAGCGAATAAAAAAAGGAAGACCGAAGCAGATAAATAAATCGCTTCGGTCTTCGCCATTTATCATCCACGAAATCAAAAAATCGTAAATCAAAAAATCCCTAAATGACGATAGTTCGCTTACATTTAGGGTATGATTACAGGAGCTTCTTCCATCTCCATTCCCAATTACTCCCTGGAGCAATCCGGTGGACGGAACAATCTTTTTGACATCCGCCGGATAGGTACCGATGACAGGGAGATGCCAGCCATTCTACTGTCGCCGCACCGCAAAGATTTTTACATGCTGGTGCTGGTAGAGCAGGGAAGCAGCCGCCATTGGGTGGATATGCAGCCCTATACGCTGAAACCGGATACGTTTTATTTCACGGCGCCACATCAGGTGCATGTGAAAGAAGAGCCGGAGCCCATGAAGGGCATTGTGATTTATTTTACAGAAGCGTTCCTGGCTGCTGCCGCAAACCAGCAGATCAGGCAGCTGCCTGTTATTCAGAACCCCGACAATGGCCATGAGCTGTCGCTGGAGGCGGCAGATATGACCTATGTCCGCGACATCATGCTGCGTATGGCTGATGAATATGAGCAGCGGCCTGACTGGCATAATACCATGCTACAGGCGTATCTGCATGTGTTGTTGATTTATATCAGCCGTTTGTATACCGGGCAGTTTACCATCAGTGAGAAACAGCCTGGCCGTGAATTGCTGAAGAAATTTCTCGGCCTGATAGAATCAAATTATACGCACCATCACGAAGTGGCGGCTTATGCAGGCTTGATGAACATCACGGCCGGCCACCTGGGAGATGTTGTCCGGGAGCAGAGCGGCAGGTCCGCTATAGAACATATTCATGGCCGCCTGTTGCTGGAAGCCCGGCGCATGCTTTTCCATACCGATCAATCTATCAAAGAGATCGCGTTTGCGCTGGGATTTGAAGACGCCTCTTATTTTAACCGTTTCTTTAAACGCGGTTGTCAGCAGACGCCACTGTCCTTCCGGACGGCCGCCCGGGAAATGTACCATTGATCCCGCAAAGTGTACTGTTGCGGTGACAAGCAGACCCGTAATTTTGTGCTGTAACAAGTAAATCAATTATCCATGAAAACAGCACTCATTACAGGAGCAAATAAAAGCATCGGCTTTGAAACCGCCAGACAACTGCTGGACGCAGGTTATTTCGTATACATCGGCAGCCGCGATGTGGCAAAAGGAGAAGAGGCCGCCGCGCAGCTCGGGAAGGAAAATGTAGTTGTTGTGCCGCTGGATGTAACCGATCCCGGCTCCATCCGCGCGGCACGTGAACTGGTAGGTCGTACCACAGACAAACTCGATGTGCTGATCAACAATGCAGGTGTCAGAGGCGATTTTCCACAGAACCCGTCATCTGTATCAATATCGACTATACGAAATGTCTTTGAAACCAATTTCTTCGGTGTAATAGATGTTACGCAGGCGTTTATGGACCTGCTGCGGCAAGCCGCTCACCCGAGGATCGTGAATGTAACTTCCGGTCTTGCTTCGCTCACTTTGCACAGTGACCCGTCATGGGTGTATTATCCAATCAAAGGCGCTGCTTATGGCCCGTCTAAAACAGCGCTGAATGCCTGGACGCTCGCACTGGCTTATGAACTTCGCGATACAACGTTTAAAGTGAATGTAGTGGACCCGGGATATACCGCTACAGATTTTAATGACCATAGAGGAACCGGTACCGTGGAAAATGCCGCGGCAATATTAGTTCGCTTTGCTACACTCGATGCTGATGGTCCGACCGGTAAATACTTCAGCAATGACAGGGAAGGAGAGGAAAGTCCGTGGTAACAGCATGACAACCGTTAATTAGCTTCCGTATATTTTTTGTAGTTGTCCAGTATGGCCTGCCAGCCGGCTTTCTGCATCTCTGCCGGGTTCTGGTCCTCTGCATCGAAGGTAACGGTAACGGCTGTATTGTTTCCCTGGCCTTCAAACACAACATCCGCGGCGCGGCCATCCCCCATTACATAGGTAAAGCTTTTTCCGCTGTCGATGTTGCTGTAGATGGCCTCAAAGTCAAATCCCCAGCTGCCGTCTTTGGCTTCCATGCGTGCGTTGTATTTGCCGCCAACTCTTAAGTCGTTGCTGGCGCTGGGGCAATGCCAATCGTCTGATGCAAAATTCCATTTGGTGATGTGCTCCGGTTGGGTGTAGCAATCCCAGGCCCTTTGGGCGTTGGATGCTACCACTGTCTGTACGGTGATTTTAGTCATATGGTATCGATTTTTTAAGTTATAGATGAGCATAGCCCAGGGCTTTAGCCCTGGATTTGCAGCAACAGTTCGTCCAGTTTTTCGAGCGTTAACGTTAATCCTTCCTGCATACCCATCTGGATTACCTTTTCAAGATCGGTCAGCGATCCATAGGTAACGATAGTTTCCACCAGGGCATTTTCGCCTTTGTCCTGAAAATGCACGTCCCAGGTGGCACGTGGCAGTTCCGGATTGATGTCGCCGTTATCATCACAGAAGGCATCCAGCGCGGAGTAGTTGTCAATTGGATGGATTTTTTTGTAGTCTGTGCGTCCCCAGTATTCTTTGCCTTCAGGGTCTACCATGGCATACAACCAGTAACCACCTTCCCGAAAGTCCATGTGTTTGGTTTTCGTGGTGAAAGGTTTGGGGGCAAACCACTGGTCCAGCAGTTCACTTTTCGTATAGGCGTCCCATACCAGTTGGCGCCTGGCCCGGAACTCCCGGCGGATGGTCAGCGTGTTTTTGTCCTTGTCTACCAGGAAATCAAATTGCAGGTGGATACTCATGGTTGCTTATTTAAGTTTGATAATAGATTGTCGAGTTGATTGAAACGATCTTCCCACATGCGGCGGAATTGTTCCAGCCAGATGTCTATCTCTTTCATTTTTTTCAGTTCTAGTTGATAATAGATCTCCCGGCCTCTGTGCACCTGGGTGACCAGCTCACATTCCGTCAGGATTTTCAGGTGTTTTGATACTGCCTGCCGGGTGGTGTCAAAATGGACCGCAATGGCGTTGGGTGTCAGCGCCTGCATGGCGATGAGCACCATGATGGCCCGTCTGGTGGGATCTGCTACTGCCTGAAATATATCTCTTCTCATGTACTGGATTTTAATAAGGCAACCGTTCGGTTGCAAATATATGTGCAACTAATCGGTTTCGCAAATATTTTTTGTTAATAAGCGGTCTGAGGAGCCTTTTTCGTTTTCTTACAATTCCAGGCCGTAGCGTTGGACCATCTTTGTGTCATCAAACAACAAAAAAATAAGTTTATGACACAAGCTACCATACTGATCACCGGCGCTACCGGAAATGTGGGAACTCAACTGGTAAAGAAACTGGCGGCTGCCCAGGTACCTTTTAAAGCCATTGTCCGCAATGGTGATAACAACGAATACCTGAAAAGTCTTCCCCTGGCAGAGATCATCCATGCTGACCTGGCAGACGAAGTGGCCATCGGCAAAGCGTTGCAGGGCATGGAAAAAGCTTTCCTGCTCACCAATTCATCTGAACAGGCGGAAGCGTTGCAACTGAACTTTGTAACTGCTGCTCATGCCGCAGGCGTAAAACACATCGTTAAGTTGTCGCAGTTTGCTGCAGCAGAGCAATCGTTTGTCCGCTTTTTGCGTTACCACGCCCGCGTGGAAAACAAGATCAGGGAGTTGGGCATGGCTTATACCTTTCTCCGGCCCAACCTGTATATGCAGGGACTACTGGCTTTCGCAGACTACATTAAGAAAGACGGACAGTTTTATGCAGCGGTGGGAAATGCTGCCATCAGCGCGGTGGATGTACGGGATATTGCAGCGGTGGCGGCATGTGCGCTGACAGAAGCAGGGCATGAAAACAAGATCTATGATATCACCGGGGGAGAAGCGGTGACCCACTACCAGGTGGCGGACATATTTACCAAAGTGCTGGGGAAACCAGTGAAATTTATTGATGTAAGCCCGGAGCAGATGGAAGGAGCAGTGCGGGCTGCCGGATTCCCGGAATGGCAGGTAGGGGGCTTAATTGAAGACTATGCGCATTATGCCAGGAACGAAGCGGCTGTTGTCAGCAATGCGGTGCCGGAGGTGACAGGTCATGCGGCGATCAGCTTTGAACAGTTTGTGGAAGATTATAAAACAATGTTTATATGATAACAACGGCAGCAGTGTAACTGCTGCCGTTGTTGATTTATTTTCCTTCCAGCACCGGGACCAGGTGTTCCCAGTTCAGCTGTTTGGCATAGTCCAGGGCTGTTTTACCACTGGTGGTTTGTTTAGATGTATCAGCGCCATGTTCAAGCAGCACTTCCACTATGCTGAGGTTACCGGCGATAGATTCTTTATGTAGCAGCGTGAAACCTGCTTCGTCTGCGGCATTCAGCTCACCCGGGTTTTGTTTCAGGAAGTCCACAAAACTTGGTTGCATGTTTTTGCTCATGGGATGTTCGATCAGGTTCTCCGGGTTCTCTTCCTGTTGGTTTACAATGAGCACATTGTTATAGTCGCCGAATTCGAGGCCCCAGGCTTCGTCATGTTCCTGCCGCTCTTCTTCGGTCATACCGGCCCGCATGGCCTGCATGGTAAAACCGCCGTAGGTGCGGTCGTTGATGGCAAACAGCCAGTCGCTGATCTGGTTTACCGGAATACTGATTTCATCGCCATTGCTCACATTGGTCAGCTCATTCGGATCGTTGATCAGGATACCGTAGATGGTATCGCCATCGAAATTGATATCGTTGATCCACATGTGTTCCACTGTTGGTTTTTCATTACCGGGGAACTGCTGTGAGAACGCTACTTTTACGCAGGCTACATTCAGACCGGGAATAATGCGGCGATGTTCCCAGGAAAGCTCCCGCCAGAAATATTTAAAAGTGGCCTGGGCTTTTGCATATGCATCGAGCATTTCGGCGCTTTCTCCTTCTGCGAAGAAAATTTTTGCATCAGACATGATTTCTTGTTTTTTCAGGT
The DNA here is from genome assembly GCF_012927205.1 of Chitinophaga fulva. Lineage (GTDB taxonomy): Bacteria > Bacteroidota > Bacteroidia > Chitinophagales > Chitinophagaceae > Chitinophaga > Chitinophaga fulva. Next base: position 834,345 of record NZ_JABBGC010000003.1, on the reverse strand, counting down.
TAAGGTGTCAGGCCAGTTCGGCGCTGTGGATGGCTACAAGTTCTCCCTGCTCCGTATAGGCGTTGATGGCGAAGGCATCGAAGCCGTTGCGTTGCAGGTGGGCAAGATCAGTTTTTTCACCGGTGATCAGCCGGAGCTCACCTTCTTCATTCAGAAAGGTGTCCAGTTCATCTTCGTAATCAATATTGAACCAGGCATGCAATACAATCTCAAACACGCTATTGCCGGCTGCATCGGCGTATACCTGTGCGGTGGTCCTGTTGTTCAGCTGTTCGGGCGTCCATTCGTTACAAAAGTAATTGTCATGGCCCTGACGGCAACCGTCGAACAGCAGGATTTCTTCACCGGTATGAATATCTACGGCATAGATCAGTTCAGGGGCTTCATCGGTGTTGGTGATGAGGCCATTGAAGTTTTTACCATAGTGTTTTTCGTGATGTTCGATATACCGGGGCTCCTGTTTTACTTCCCAGCGATACAGCTCACCATAATATTTTATGTTGAACAGCCGGCCACCGGTGGAAGATTGAAGCTGGGCACGCCATTCTACGGGGTGTATATTGTTGAAGTAGGCGGCTTTGTCGTATACAACGTAGGGTGCATACAAATCGGGAGCGGGCTTGTGTTGGGCCATGGTCAAAAAATTTCAGATGACAATACCAGGCACGACATGCAAAAGTCCTGCCTGATATGACAAATACTATCTTGTGGCGGTGACTTTTTTGTTTTCAGTGTCCCAAATATACCGTTTGCTTTTTTTGTCCGTCACTTTCATGACGTGCATCCCATCTTTATCCACTTTGTCGGTGGCTTCGGCTTCTTCCATGTTCCACACGATCATATCAGGCTGCCCGTTTTTTTCATTGGGAAAAGTGAATTCTTCGGAATGGTAGTAGGCATCGGCATCTCCGATATTGGTTCTAGATGGGAGTTGTATCAACTGGCCGTCTTTGGTCCAGGCGAAATAATAATCATCTGTAGGGATGCCGCAGGCTTCTCCGGAGAAGGTAAGTACGACGATATGTTGCACGTTGGTGAGGCCCATGCCGCTCATGACCTTACCATAGCTGGAATTGGCGGATTCGTCGTCGCCAATTATCTGGGCGGCTTTAGCCAGTAGTACGCCATTCTGTACTACTTTCAGGCGTACCAGGTATTTGGGGAAAGTATCTCTTTGGTTGCCGGATACGGCGATGCTGTCGGCCCTGCGTTCAATGCCATACACAAACTTAAGATCACCACGGCGCAGCGGAGCACAACTTACAAGTCCCTGCCAGATATAGCCTTTGCGGTATTCGCCGTTTTTAGTATAGGCGATTTTCAGCCACGGTCCCTGTATGCCGCGGATGGTAAGGCTTTTGGTGGTAACGCCGGTCACGGTGATGTTGTCACCTGCCATCAGCGTGTCCGCAGGAGGTTGTTTGGTATCAGGGGATATCCTGATATAAGCGGTGTCGGCAAAAATATACCGGTCGATGGTATCGGTGCCATTCATATACAACGACCAGCTGCGCATGTCCCGGAAGTAGGGCTCTTCCTGCGCAAACAGTTGATGGGAGATACAAACAAATAAAAACAATAAAAACTTTTTCATAAATAAACGGATTCTTTTTTCAGTTGGGATATGTGATTATGTATGTGCTAAGGTGGGTATCATCAGCTGGTTATCAGCGAACAGATGTTGTTGTTCCTCCAGCACAAACAGCGTGAGGTCTTCTGTCTTCAACGGCAGCATGGTGAAGCCGCTGGTGTCTTTCGGCGTAAAGCCCAGTGTTATTTGTTGGGTGTTTTTTTCCATCAATACAGACAAAATATTGTTCAATGATTGATGGGTTTCGCCGAAAATATCATGACAGGTCATCACACCTTCTTTGTGTTCCACCACAGCGATGACATCTGTTTCTTCGAGATGATACACGCATGTTTTCATAAACTGTGTGCAATAGAACATCAGCAGGCCGGCAGGGTCGGTGACAGTGAGCGCTGCAAAGGGGTTGGACTGTGCATATTTCCGGAGGAGCAATGCGCAGTCGGCTGCGTTGTCCATATCCAGCTGACGTACTTTCCCTGGTTGCGGCGTTAGTTGCCGGGTATGGTATTGATATTCGCTGACTGGTACGAATCCGAATTTCGGATAAAAGTCGAGCACCCTTTCATTGGCGAAAAGGAACATGAGGTTGTACTGGCCTTCCCATTCCTCAAAGATTTTGTCCATCAGCCACCGGGAAAGGCCCTGATGGCGGTAATCGGGGTGGGTCATGACGGTGCCCAGCTGCAGCCAGGTTTTTTCTTCTTCCTGCCAGCGTACCCGGAGAACATTGACGGTGGCATTGGCGATGACGGTATCACCATCCAGGAGCACATGAGGCACACAGGTATGGTCCCAATAGCCGTTGTGGTGCCATGGCTCAAAACTGAGGTGGAAAGTTTGAACGGAAAGCTGATCAAAACTAAGTCTGACGGGGTTGTTGTCTTTTATGTCAGCAATATAGGTATACGTTTTACCCTTGATATTGTATTTCATGTCGTTAACGCACAATTACAGATCAATGCGGCGAAGATAGGGAATATAAAACAAACGGGACGGCCATGCGGCCATCCCGTCTTTTATTGGTTGTTGGGTGGAAACTTAATGATTTTCCGCATACCGGCGGAAGTGTTCGAGCACGCCTGCACAGAAAGCCTGCTGGTCTGCTTCGGGGGTGCCTTTTTCCGGATCAAACAGCTCTGTGATGGTTACGCCTTCCGGTGTAACACTGAACAGATCGATGGTCCTTCTGCCATCGGACAGGATGTAGCTCAGTTTTTCGTGCAGTATCACTTCGTCGTAAGCGCCTGCGAAGGTAAAGCCGCCGCCGTTTTCTGTTTCCATCACGAAGCTGAATTTGCCACCGGAGCGGACATCATTTTCTACGGATGTGGTCTTCCATTCGGTGGAAGGATTGTTCCATTGCATGATGTGTTCCGGTCCTGTCCAGTAGTCCCATATTTTTTCGATGGGCGCCTTTACCAACGTAGAGGCAGAAAGAAGCGCTGTCTGGTTTTCCATAAGGAGCATATTGATAATATGGTAAGATACCCAATATTATCCATGAATATCCATGAATGCGCTGATTTTCTCCAGCGTGCTGATCGTGGCGGGCGACTGAATAGCTGTCAGCGGCCATACATGTGTTTGGCCATCCATCGTGATCATATCTGCAAAAGGCGCCACGGACCGGATGCGTTCGTAGAAATGTTTGCTATCATCGTATAGTACTTCCCGTGAGCCTGTCAGTATTAGTACCGGCGGGAATGTGGCGAAGGTTAACAGGCCCGCGCTGGCAGCATCAATCTGGCCGTCCGCATAGTAACCTGCAAATCGTTTCATTTCTTCTTTGCTCAGGATAGGATCGTCGGCCCTGCGTGTTTCATACGATTCATTCTCACAGCGAAGGTCCAGCCAGGGGGAAATGAGCACTACGCCGGATGGCTGTTTAACCGGTGTGCCGGTCAACTGATGAAGGGCAGAAACGAGGATACCACCGCCTGCGCTGTCGCCCAGCAGGAAGATGCGGGCGGCGGGAAAGGCGGCAGCAATATGACGGTATACTTTTTCCGCATCGTTGCGGCCTGCGGGGAACGGATGTTCCGGCGCCAGTGCATATTCCACCAGCAGTATTTTCCGGCGGAGCGAAGCGGCGAAGTGGCTGGTCATGGCCTTGTGTGAATGCAGTGAGCCTAATGCATAAGAGCCGCCATGCAGCAGAATAATGATTTCATCTGTGGTGGCATTGGCGGGTGTAAACCAGTGACAGGGCACCGCTGCTATGGTGGTGCTTTCAATTTTCACGGTTTCATCAGCGGGGTAGATGTCCCCCAGTTGGTCGAACTGTTGTCTAATTTGTTGAATATCCATGCGGTTGTTGGTTTGGGCATTGGCCGCCAAGGTAAGTATTGTCAATGTGATAATGTATAATTTTTTCATGGTATTCGTTTAATAGTACCCGTTAAACAAAGCCCACACGATCAGGAGAAACGAAATAAACTGGAGGATGTTCCGGGAGGTGGTCCACACTATCCATGTCCGGCTTCTTTTCAGCAGCTCTGGTGTGCGTGGCGTGTCTTCCGTCATTTTGGAAAAAGCAATGATTTCCTTCACAAAATAGGTAGCGGTGGGGATGGTCACTGCCATGAAACAAACCAGCGCCATCAGCAGGTAAGGCCTTACCTGTGGCTGCGGCCAGTTCGTGATCAGGGCGGTAATGAATGAACCGAGGAACGTCAGTTGCAGCGGTATCCAAAAACGTGCGGAGTGTTTGGTTTGTGGTGCGATCAATGCGAAGGAGCGTGGCGGATCGGCAAACCAGTGTGGCATGCGGAAGATACGCTCCCAGGAGCCGGCAAGGAAAACGATAGCGGCCGCGATGGTGGCGGTCCATAATGAAAGGAGATGCATAATGTTGATTTAAGGCGTTTATCCGGCGGTGATACCGCCATCGACGGGGATAGCGGCGCCGGTGATGTATGTGGACTGCTCCGATGCAAGGAACAGGATGGCGGGGATGATGTCTTCCACCGTAGATATTCTGCCGGTGGGCATGGCGGCGGCTATCTTTTCCTGCATCCCGGGTTTGGAGGAGATGCCCTTCAGCCACTGTTCCGTCTGGATGGCGCTGACCACCAGCGCGTTGACGCGGATGCCGTTGCGTGCCTGTTCTAATGCCGCTGCTTTGGTAAGACCGATTACGCCATGTTTGGCGGCTACATAGGCCGCGATGCCCTGGCCTACACCTTTTACCCCTGCTGTACTGGCGGTGTTGATGATGCTGCCACCGTTTGATTTCATGGCCTGTATTTCATATTTGAGGGAATGGAAGGTGCCGGTGAGGTTGACGGCCAGGGTATCGGAAAACTGCCGGCCCGTCATCTGGTCCAGGGGACCGGTGTACAGGTTGGCGCCGGCATTGTTAAAAGCAGCATCCGGCGGACCGTACAGCCTGCATGTTTCGTTGACGAGATGTTCCACTTGTTGCTCGTTCGTCACATCAGCCTGTACGAAGGTAGCTTCGCCACCGTCCGCGCGGATGCTGGTTTCCATTTGTAGTCCTTCAGCCAAGCGCCGGCCACAGAAAATTACCCGTGCCTCCATGGCGGCGAAGACACGGGCGGCGGCGGCACCCAGCCCCGAAGTACCGCCGGTGATCAATATAGTTTTACCTTTCATGATTATCTTATTATTAATGTAGTTTGTATTGCAAACTAAAATGGTTTAAAAAAAGCCGGTCATCGTACCGGTTGACTGCACCCCTTACAGGTGCAGGTACTTTTTGATGTCTTCTACATACTGTTCAAAAGCTTTGCGGCCTTTAGCAGTAAGTTTACAGATAGTATGCGGATAGTTGCCCTTATAGGTTTTAATCACTTCTATATATGCTGCTTCACTCAGTTTTTTGATCTGATGGCTCAGGTTACCCTGCGTGGTACTGGTGGCTTCCATCAAATAAGCAAAATCTGCCTGTTTTAATTTGATCAGTACAGACACAATGGCCAATCGCACTGGTGTGTTTAAAACAGGATCTAAATCATTGAACATGTTTATACTGTTGACTTTTTAAGCAGGTACCCCGGCGCCAGATAGCCGGTTAATACGGCTACGCCCAGCAGCAAAGGGGCATACTGGTCCGGCACAAAGATACTGGCCACTGCCAAAATAAAAAACAATATACCACCGCTTATCAGTGGCCGGAAACGTAATACCAGTCCGGTTACCAGCGTACCTGCCCCGCCAATCAGCATATTACTGGTAAAGGGCTGGTTATGTTGCAACACATTAATCAGTACCGATACGATAAAGCTGATGCCCAATACCAGCCAGAGGTTCTTCAGGTAAAAACCAAGGTAGGTCTGGACCGCTCTTGGGCCCGACTGATAATGTCGGAAGGAAAGGAAAATACCTACGGCCACCAATATCGGGAAGGGGAGGAAAAACAATTTAAATGAAGTGAATGTCTTCAGGATAAAAAACAGGATACAACCCGCCGCTATGAGCCAGCCCCAGAGCAGAAACAGGAAACTGTGCTCCCTCGCATTTTCCCGGGTTTGGGAAATGGCTTCTGTAATGATTTTCAGCCCTTGCAGGGGATTCATATTATTGTCGGTCGTTTCCATGCAATCATCAACTTTAAATCAAAAGTAAATATAGTTTGTATTACAAACCAAATATATTTTTTCCCGTCAGATAGTCGCAGTGTCTCATTCCGTACCTTGCTGTCATGAAATACCAGGAAGCCATTATCGAAGAACTGCTGACCACTGCTTTTCAGGATGAGACGCTGCGCAACGCTTACTATGAGGCGGCGCAGGAAAAGATGTTTAAAAAAGGGGACCTGCTGCTGGAGCAGGGGCAGATCTGCCGTTACTGTTATACCCTGCTTTCCGGCGCTGTCAGAGGATTTTATTTGAAAGATGGCCGGGAGATCACCACCTCTTTTTGTTTTGCCAGCGATGTGGTGATGTCATTGGAAAGCGCTACCCGCCTGACGCCCAGCCCGGAATCATTTGAAGTGCTGGAAGACAGCCTGGTGGAAGTGGTGTCTGTGGAGAAGCTGACCCAGTTGCGGGCGCAGTTCCCGGTACTGGAAAAAGTATGGACGCTGAGCATGGAAGCCTATGCTATCTGGCTGGAAGAACGGTTGGCCAGCCTGCAGTTCGCTACGGCTAAGGAGCGCTATGAACTGCTGTTGGAGCGCTACCCGCAAATAGTGCGGAATGTGCAGTTGAGCCATATCGCTTCCTATCTGGGCATTACCCTGGAGACCCTGAGCCGCATCCGGGCGAAGGGATAATTATTTGATATATGTCAAACGGCGACTGCCTGCACTTCCCCAATTTTGCAGCATCAAATAAAACAAAATTATTTTATGCAGTCGTTCGTACCTACCCTTCCATCACCTGCCGGTCGCCGTATAGACGCGCTGGACGCTATCAGGGGCGTGGCATTGGGAGGCATCCTTTTGGTGAATATGGGCCTTTTCGCTTTCCCTGCCCTTTATATGACCCCGTCAGCCTATTGGCCCGGCGCGTCCAATAAGGTGGTGGAACAGTTGATCAGCTTTTTCGCCGAAGGCAAGTTTGTGTCTATGTTCTCTTTCCTGTTTGGCCTTGGGTTTATACTCTTCCTGCAAAGTGCGGAAAGGAAGGGACTGCCGCCGGTACGACTGTTCCTGCGCCGTCTTCTGGTACTGTTGGGTATCGGCTGGATACACGCCCACCTGATCTGGTTTGGCGATGTGCTCTGCTTTTACAGTGTGCTGGGCGTACTGTTGCTTTTTTTCAGGAAGATGTCCCCGCCGGCTTTGCTGAAATGGGCCATAGGTCTGCTGATCGTACCAGTGGTATTATATGTGGCGGCAGGTACGCTCATCGGCCCGGATTTTTACAAGGATGGTGTTGCCTACAGTGATGCCGGCAACAAAGCTATCGAGGTATACCGCTCCGGCACGCTCCGGCAGATATGGGAGCAGAATGGGGCCGACCTGGTGATGGCCCGCATGGGTTACCTGTTTGAAACGCCGTTGATGCTGGCTATGTTCCTGCTGGGCGCCTATGCCGGCAAGCGGGGGATCTTCCGTCAGCCGGACGCACATGAGGTGCTTATCCGGAAGGTGCAGACCTGGAGCGCCCTGCTGGGCTGGCCGCTGGTGATTTGTGTGGCGCTGTTTGGCAAAGCCGAGCCCAATACGCCGCAGGGCGGCAACATCATGATGATGGACGCTTACATTGCGAGTCCTCTTATCGGTATATTTTATATCGCCACCCTTACCCGCCTGCTGCAACGTGCTCAATGGCAGCAATGGTTGCGGCCTTTCCAGGCCGCCGGGCGGATGGCGGCAACTAACTATCTCCTGCAATCTGTTACCTGTATCTGGATTTACTACAGTTTCGGCGGCGGACTGTATGCATATGCCAGCCCTCCCGTGTACCTGCTCATTTGGCTGCTGGTGCTGGGACTTCAACTCGCTGCCAGTTCCTGGTGGATGAACCACTTCCGCTTTGGCCCGGTAGAGTGGATATGGCGGAAACTGACTTACGGTAAAGCCTACGCGATGAAAGCGGAATAGAACATCCATATGTGTGACCTATGCCCTCTGCTGCTTGTCAGCGGGGGGCTTTTTGGTATTTCCCGATATCGGCTAAAAGCCCGATATGTCAAATTATCGGTAAATTGACCGATATAATCATCATGAAGAAAAGTAATAACACCATATATCAAACACAACTGGAAACACCGCTGGGCATCATGATCGCCGGTGCTACTGCCGAAGGCATCTGCCTGCTCGAGTTTACCGAACGGAAAATCCTGGACGCACAATGGGCTTCGCTCCGCAGGCTGCTGAAGGCCACTGTGGAGGAGGGAAATCATCCGCATTTTTCCTTGTTGCAACAGGAGCTGGACGCCTACTTCGCCGGCAACCTGCATACTTTTTCCGTGCCCTTGCACCTGCCGGGAACGGACTTTCAGCAGGCGGTATGGCAGCTGCTGCTCACCGTGCCTTATGGCGATGTACGGAGCTATAAACAACAGGCCACGCTGCTGCAGCGCCCCTACGCGGTACACGCCGTAGGGCACGCTAATGGCATGAACCGCATCTCTATCGTGGTGCCCTGCCACCGCATCGTGGCAGGCAATGGCGACCTGACTGGCTACGGCGGCGGTATCTGGCGTAAAGAATGGCTGCTGGCTCACGAAAGCCGTCATCAAAAAAAAGTTGAAACTATTGGGTGATCATTTAATCTTTATGGTATCAACTGGTTGATTAAATCGTTTTTATGACAACCCTCACAGATCAGGAACTCATCATACAACTGAAAGCAGGCGACCGCCACGCAACGGCTGTCATCTACCGGCAGTATTTTCCCATGGTAGCGGCCTATGTGCAACAAAACAATGGTCACGCTGCCGATGCGGAAGATGTTTTTCAGGAAGTCATGCTGGTACTGATACAGAAAATACAAGCCCCGGATTTTATACTGACAGCCTCGCTCAAAACATTCCTTTACGCTATTGCCCGTAACTGCTGGTGCAAACGCCTGCGCGATAATCGCCTGCTGCTGCCGGGAACAACGGGGCTTCCGGAAGAAGGCGGCATGCCCGACATTTTCCCGGAACCCCCTGCAACTGCGCAGGTGCAGGGATGGCTGGCACGTATAACGGTGAACTGTAAACGAATAATAAAAGCCCTCTTTTTTTATCAGCAACCGATGGCGCTGCTGGCGCAAAAAATGGGCTGGAAAAACAAACATACCGCCGATAACCAGAAATACAAATGCCTGCAACAGCTGCGCAAAGCGGCGCTGGAGAAGTAACCTTCTTTATCCCCCAAAAAAGCAGAACTTTGTAGGATGAATATTTTCCGTCATTCACAGTTAACAGCAGCCGATCTGGACGAACTTCACCAGGTCATGAAAACCATACAGCTGGAAAAACAGGATTATTTTATCCGTGAAGGAAGCGTGTGCCGGCAGCTGGCCTTTCTCAGCAAAGGCATCCTGCGTTCTTTCTACGTAAAGGACAACGGGGAGGAAATTACCGATTGTATTATGTTTGAAGGGCAGCTGGTGACGGCCTATTCCAGCCTCATCACCGGACAGCCTGCTTTTGAAAACATGCAGGCCATCACCGATTGTGAGCTGCAGGTGCTGGACCGCGACGATCTTTATAGCCTGTACGAACGGAATATCCGCTGGGCCAATACCGGCCGCACTTTAGGGGAACAGGAATTTGTGATGATGGAACAACGCATCCGTTCTTTTCAGCAATACACCGCCAAAGAACGTTATGAGGAAATGGTGCGCAAACATCCGCGTATGATACAACAGGTGCCGCTGCAATACCTGGCTTCCTATCTCGGTATTACACCACAACATCTCAGCCGCCTGCGGAAAAATTAACATTTGTTCAGAGCCAGCTGCAAGGCTACCGGTAGCTTTGCAGGCATGAAAAAGATATTGATCGTTAACGGTCACCCTGACCGTGAAAGCTACAACACGCAATTACAGGAAGCTTATAAATCCGGCGCACTGCAAGCCGGCGCTGATGTGACGGAAATTCATCTCGGCTCGCTGCAGTTTGACCCTAATCTGCGCTATGGTTACCGCAAACGGATGGAACTGGAGCCCGACTTACTGGACGCCTGGGAAAAAATCCGGGCTGCTGAACATATTGTATGGATTTTCCCGTTATGGTGGGGCACCCTGCCCGCGCTCATGAAAGGGTTCTTTGACCGGCTTTTCCTGCCGGGATTTGCTTTCAGCTACAAGGAAAACAGCATGATGATAGAAAAGAAACTGAAAGGCAAAACGTCCCGCCTCATCTGTACCATGGATACACCCATATGGTTTCACACCTTGTACTACAGGGCTGCCGGCGTGCGTGCTTTCCGTAGCATGGTCCTGCGTTTCTGTGGTCTCAAAATAACAGGGACTACCTACATAGCCCCTATTAAATTCATAAAGCCAGGTGGTAAAGAAAAGGGTATACAAAAGGTGATAGCCCTCGGAAAACGTTTATGCTAGACCGTTATTTTACCGAGGTAATCCACCAGGTATTGCCACAAGGATCTTTGACCCCGCAGGTCCTGCCATAGGGCTGATCGCTTAATTCCATGACAGTGAGGGCTCCATGGTCAAGTGCAGTCTGGAAGCTGGCGTCGGCATCTTCCACATAAATGAACAGCTGGCCAGGCTGCGCCTTCCATTGGTCCCGCGCATTACAGGCCATAATGGTGCTGTCGCCGATCACCAATTCCGCGTGGCGTACCAGTTTATCATCATGTAAACTGACATGGCTGAGTTTAGCCTGGAACACTTCTTGTGCAAAGGTCAGGAAGTCGCTGGCGTTTTCGAGCATGAGATAAGGAATAACGGTGTGATGCCCTGCTGGAATCTTCATAATAGTAGTTATTAACAGTGAAACAATACCGCGAAGCTAGTTTCAGCAGTGTTGTGAAAATTGGAAAAACGCGACATTTTAATCCATCCAGGCGGTGGCGCCGGAACGGCCGGAGAAGAAGGCTTTGGGGTGCTCTCCGGAGAACTCCCTGAAATCATGGATGAAATGCGACTGGTCGTAGTAGCCACAATCCAGCGCTATTTGTGTGAGGGAAGGCGCGTCAGGGCCATATCGCCGGATGGCCGCATGAAAACGGGCAATACGGGAGAACATTTTGGGAGTGAAGCCCGCATATTGCCGGAACTGCCTTTCAAACTGGCGGGTGGACAGGTAGTGGTCCTGCGCCAGTTGTTTGACCGGTACCATGCCCTCGTTTTCGATGATGGTCTGTATAGCGCGGAAAACAGGTGGTTGCACATTGTCCTGCCTGGACAGCCGTTGCTCCAGGAAGTCTTCCAGTATAAGAATCCTTTGTTGATGATTGATCGCCAGCGCGATCTTTTCTTCCAGCTGTTTGCCGGTGCCCATCAGTAGCGTGCTGAGATCAGGCATCTGGTTGGTCAGTTCGCTGGTCGGCATGTTAAAAAGCAGCGGAATGGCCTGGGGGTAAAGATAAACGCCGAATATGCCAAAACCGCTGTTGGTGTGGAATTTCCGGGTAGTTTGGCTTTGTCCGTGGATGCCGGCAGAGAACGAAGCGTCCCGCGTACCGTTGGGCAACAATTCGTCAAACAGCCCATGATAATGAAACAACAGTTCCGGGCACATATCTGCCATGGAATGATGCGTGTAGGGCTGATCGCTTTCCAGTACCCAGTAAAATCTCACTATGTCGCGAAACCTGGCCGAAGGCCGGATGGTCTGGTATTGCATGGAACGGGCCGTTTGATGCCGGCATCCTAAAGATAAGAAAAGTCAGAGCAACTGATGTAATTGTGCATATTGCAGCAGCATGATCGTTTTTCCGTCGCAGATACGGCCGTCGGCGATCATTTGCAGCGCCTCTTTGAAGGGGACTTCCAGTACTTCAATTTCTTCCTGCTCGTGTTCCAGCCCGCCGCCATCGGTTACCTTCATAGAGCTGTCGTACGCCGCTACAAAAAAATACAGGATCTCCGTAACCGAACCCGGTGACATGTAAGCCTCGAATATCTTCCTGACATCTGTAATACGGTAGCCCGTTTCTTCTTCCGCTTCCCGGCGGATACATTCTTCCGGATTGTCTTTGTCGAGCAGGCCGGCACAGGCTTCTATTAGCATACCGTCAGCGTTGCCGTTGATGTAGGTCGGCATCCGGAATTGGCGGGTGAGGATGACCGTCTGCTGCGCTTTGTTGTACAACAGGATCACGGCACCATTGCCACGGTCGTATGCTTCGCGGGAGCGCTGCTCCCAATCGCCATCACTCTTCTGGTAGTCATAGGTCACTTTTTTTAAGGTATACCAATTGTTGGACAAGACCGCTTCTTCAATGATTTTTACTCTGGGTGTCATAAAAATGATTATATTTGATCGAATTTGATTGTTTTGATCAAAAGTAGATAAAAAATGGGACTTCCGGAGCGAAAACAAAAAATATTGAAACTGCTGGACCAGCATGATAACAGGGACGTACAGGAAATAGCGGACGCATTGGGTATTTCAGCGATCACCATCCGGCGTGACCTGCAACAGCTGGCAGAGGAAGGGCTGCTGGTACGCACACATGGCGGCGCCATGAAAGCACCGGCTTTGCATCCGTTTACCGCTTTTGTGGATAAAGCCGGCGTAGGGCAGGAGCGGAAGCAGCATATCGGAAAACTGGCGGCGGCGCAGGTGAAACCGGGAGACACCATTTTCCTCGATTGCGGCAGCACCGTATTTGCCATGTGCCAGCACCTGCGAAAAACAGGACCGCTGCGGGTAATCACCAATTCCCTGCCGGTAGTGGCGGCTTTTATGGATTGTGACCAGATAACGGTAAACCTTATCGGCGGCGAGGTAGACAAAGAAAGAAAAGCCATGCACGGTCAGCGGGCACTGCAACATATCGATAGTTACCATGGCATGAAAGCCTTCATCGGCACAGACGGGCTGTCGCTGAGAAACGGGCTGACAGCCTTCAGTGAAAAAGAAGCTTCTATCAGCAAAGCCATGGCGGCACAGGCTGACATCGTGTACCTATTGTGCGATTCCGGCAAAATAGGAAAGGACAGCTACCTGAAATATGCCCCGCTCACGATGTTTGATCACCTCATTACAGACCGGCAGCTGCCCACTTCCACAGCGGCACAGTTCAAAGCCAAAGGCGTCTCCGTCATTTCCTGAAATGCGCTACATTTGGCGGTATGATCAATGACGCCTGGTATTTGCAACGGTACCACTCCCAGTCAGACCCCGTGCGGCTGGTGATGGACGTGCTCTCTATATATCTTTACCCGTTAGACAAGCATACCTTGTTTGACGCTGTGCAACTGCTCACTCCTTTCTCCCGGCCGGAGCTGGAAGACACGCTGCTCGACCTGCGGGAACAGGAACTGTTGCAGATGAATGTCAACGGGCATTACAACCTGCCGCCCGCATTGAGCTTTCAGCTGTTGCCCGCCAATATTGTACGGCCGGAGTATCAGCCGGTGGTAGACCGCACCGGTCGCGCGATACATGCGTTTTACTCTGTCAACGCCCGGTTGCAGGACCTTCAACAATTACTGGTAGCATGGTTTACCGGCGACCGCTACTTGTTGTCGCCGCCTATCCGGCGAATGGAACTGGAGCTGTCCGAGTACCAGCCGTGGTTATCATACCTGCTATTCTTCCCCGCCTATGAAGGGCTGCTCAAGCTGTTCTCCGAAACAGCGATGGACAGCATCTTCGCTTTTGCCGTAAAATTTCATCTGCTGCAACTACCGCCTATAGAAGATTTGCTGGCCCTGCAACAACGCAGTGGCAACAGTTTCCCGGAGCTGCAACTATTACAGGGTGATTTGCACACTGCTTTCGGTGATGCCACTCCCGACGAATTGTTTGGCAAAGCATTGGTGACACTGTACCAGGGACAGCCTGCTGCAGCGTTGACAGCTTTTGATAAGGGCATCAAACGGCAACGGCAGTACGACAAAAAGAACACGCTGCCTGTTTCACCGTTGTTTGCTTTTTATTATGCGCTGACATTGACACTGTTGCCGGGAGAGAAGAGTAATCCAGTGGTCCAGAAATTATTGACAGGCTACGAACGAAAACTTTTTCCTGCTGTTACGCCTGCTATCTGCCTGTTGTACCTGCATGCCGGCAGAAAAGAAAAAGCGGAGAACCTGTTGCTGTTGTTGTTGGAGAGAAACGAACAACCATTACTGAGCTACCTGTCAGTGATAGCGTTGCAGCTGTTGCATCCGCGCAGCAAGCTGCTGATCACTTTCCGCGTGCAGGCAGATGTATTGCTGCGCCGTGGTATGGAGTACCACTACCGGTTACTCACCTACGAATATTTGTACCTTTTCCGGGATGCCGGTTACGCCGGCTATGCACCTGCCTTTACCGCCGCAGGGGCCGTCGTACGGTATGAGCCGGTATTATCGCAGATAAAGATCACGGCCGACTGGGAGCGGTTGCTGAACACCCTGCTCTCGCCAGACGATGCTGCCGGCAAGCCCAAACCGGTGCCGGTAAACCGGTTGATCTACCTGATAGATTTTAATCACTACAAGCTGCAGCCTGTTGTACAAACAGCCAACGGTGATGGCACCTGGAGCAGCGGGCGCACCGTACCACTGAAGAAATTGAAAGATGGCAAGGCCGAAGCAATGACCGATCAGGACCAGCGCATCAGCATGACCATACAAAAAGATCACTACTATAACCACGATGGCGAAGCTTTTTCTTTCGATAACCGTGTGTGGGAGGAACTGGCAGGGCATCCCTTCCTTTTCCTGGATGAAAATCCAACCATACCGGTGGAGATTGTAAAAGGCATCCCGGAGCTGATGGTGAATTATAATGGTAAAGGATATACGTTTACTGCTAACATCGATGATTATTCGAGCGAGCTGGTGTTTGTGAAAGAGACGCCTACCCGGTTAAAAATTATCCGTCTCACTCCGCAGCAGCGCAAAGTGCTGCAAACGCTGTCGCAGGTACCGGTGGTGCCGGCAGAAGGACGCGAGAAACTGATGCAGGTGCTGAAAAGCATAGGCGCCCACCTGACGGTGCATTCCGAACTGGGCGACGGCACCATCAATATCCGCAAGCGCGAAGGCGATGCCCGCATCGTGATACAGCTGCTGCCTTTCGGTGCCGGTATCAAAGCGGGACTGTTTGTGAAGCCGTTCACGCTGGACCCGCCTTATTGCAAGCCCGGCGCCGGCGCTGCCCATATCATTGGTATCAGCAATGGAGAGCGCTGGCAGGCCAACCGCCAGCTGGAGCTGGAGAAAGCCAACGAAACACGGCTGCTGGAACTGATACAACAGATTGTGCCGCAGGAGCTGGTGGCCGATACGCTGGTGTTTGAAGACCCGGCCGACTGCCTCGAACTGCTGGACCTGATACGCGCCTATCCCGAACTGGTGCGTGCTGAATGGCCGGAAGGCGAACGTTACCAGGTAAAAGACCAGGTGAACTTCTCCCACGTCGCTTTATCCCTGAAAGAAAAAGGACACTGGTTCCTC
The DNA here is from genome assembly GCF_012927205.1 of Chitinophaga fulva. GTDB lineage: Bacteria > Bacteroidota > Bacteroidia > Chitinophagales > Chitinophagaceae > Chitinophaga > Chitinophaga fulva. The sequence goes on along the minus strand of NZ_JABBGC010000003.1, from coordinate 818,769 downwards.
TGTAATGCTGAAATACGGGTGGATGAAAACCTGGTGTTGACTTTCCGGGAACTGCTGGACACCAAACGTATTATCAAGAAACGTTTCCTCGCGCTGGACAATGGCGAATTTCTTTCACTGACCACCGACTTACGCAAACGGCTGAACGAACTGGCGAGCATCGCCATAGACGGGCCGCAGGGACTTGGTATCCCGCGGTATGCTGCTTCCATGCTGGACGACTGGTTGCAGGAAGCCGGTCAGGCAGAAGTAGATGAAGCCTGGCGTGCGTTTATTCGTAAACGTGATATGGCCATGGACCTGCATCCTGAAGTGCCGGTAACATTGCAGACTAACTTACGTCCTTATCAGGAAGAGGGTTTCCGCTGGCTGGCACACCTCGCCGCCTGGGGGGCCGGCGCCTGCCTGGCGGATGATATGGGCCTTGGTAAAACCGTGCAGGCGATCGCGTTATTGCTGCATCGTGCTGAGGAAGGACCGGCGCTGGTGATCAGCCCCGCTTCTGTATTGCCCAACTGGGTAAATGAAGTCAGCCGTTTTGCCCCATCACTGAATATCATTCAGCTGCAACCCGGCAAGCGCGCGGCCCAGCTCAAAGGCGTTGGTGCTTTCGATGTGGTAGTAGCTACCTATGGTATTTTGCAACAGGAAGCCCAGCTGTTTGCCGGCGTACAATGGAGCACTGCCGTGTTGGATGAAGCCCATACCATCAAAAACTATCAGACCAAAACCTCCAAGGCAGCCATGGCATTGCAGGCAGATTTCCGCCTGATGCTAACGGGCACGCCTATACAAAATCACATGGGGGAAATATGGAACCTCTTTAATTTCCTGAACCCTGGACTGCTTGGAACGCTCGATCATTTCAACGAACAATTTGTATTCCCCAGTGTCCGAAATCCAGAGAGTACAGTGAAGCAGCACCTGAAGCGGTTATTAACGCCTTTCCTGCTACGCCGCACCAAGACAGCTGTATTAGAAGAACTGCCGCCTAAAACGGAGATCACCCGGTTGGTGGAACTGTCTTATGAGGAGATGTCGTTTTATGAGGCGATACGCCGTAAGGCCGTGGAGAACCTGGCCGTGCCGGAAGAGAACCTGGGCCGTCGGCAGATGAAGGCGCTGGCAGAAATCAGCCGCCTGCGTATGTCTGCCTGTCATCCGCAGCTGGTGGATGGCGAAAGCAGTATTACTTCTTCCAAACTGAATGTCTTCCTGGAGATAGCACAGGAGCTGATTTCCAACAACCACCGCGCACTGGTGTTCAGCCAGTTTGTGCGTCACCTGGAGCTGGTAAAAGATGCGCTGGTGCAACGGGGCATTACCTGTCTGTATCTCGACGGGTCTACGCCGATACCGCAGCGGGAGCAGCTGGTGCGTGATTTCCAGGGAGGCAAAGGGCAGCTGTTCCTCATCAGCCTCAAAGCCGGCGGGGTAGGACTGAACCTGACCGCCGCAGACTATGTGGTACACCTGGACCCGTGGTGGAACCCGGCCATCGAGGAACAGGCTTCCGACAGGGCGCACCGCATCGGACAAACAAGGCCGGTCACTATCTACCGGCTGATAGCGCAACATACCATCGAAGAAAAAATCATCGAGCTGCATAACAGCAAACGTGACCTAGCCGACCGCCTGCTGGAAGGCAGTGATCAGTCCGGCCGCCTCTCTGCGGAGGAACTGATGGACCTGATTTCAGTGGGGTACTAAGGCTGAGGACTGGTGCTGGTCCAGCCGCCATCAATCACGAGGCTTTGCCCGGTGATATGCCGTGCCTGTTCTGATACCAGGAACAACGCCGCCTGCGCAATGTCTGCTGTCGTGGCTGCACGCCCCATAGGCGTGAGCTTTGACCAGGTATCGGCGTAGCCGGGTTCAGACAATGTCCTTTCTGTGAGTGTGGCGCCTGGTGCAATGGTATTCACGGTGATCTTATAGGGAGATAATTCAATCACCAGGTTTTTAGCGAGCATTTCCAGCGCGGCTTTACTCATACCATAGGCTGCGAGGTCTTTGTGTGCCTGATGGCCCGTTACTGAAGAGGTGAAGAGGATGGCGCCGCCGCGTTGTTGTTTTTTCATCTGGTTGGCCGCTGCCTGTGCCAGAAAGAAAGTACCGGCCAGGTTCACCTGCATCACGCGGTTGAAGGCTGCCGGAGTGTAGGTGAAGAAGTCGCCGAACAGCGTGATGCCGGCATTGGCGATCACAATATCGAGGCCGCCGTATTGTACCACGGCGGCATGTACCATTTTCTGAATAAAGCTTACATCGCTGGCATCGCCGGGAAAGGCAATGCATTTGCCGTTTTCCGAGGTGATGGTATTGGCTGCCGCAGCGGCCAGCCGGGCGTCCATGTCATTAAGGATAACGGCGGTGCCGTTGGCCGCCAGCTGCCGGCAGATCTCGAAGCCGATGCCCTGGCCTGCGCCGGTAACGATGGCCACTTTGGATGCTGTTGTCATAACGGGAATATGTTTTTAGTGGGAATCCCGGGTCACCTGACTGCCGGAACCGCCCTTTAAAAAATCGAGGTCAGCGCCCAGGTGCGCCTGTTCCACATGTTGCTGGTATAACTGTACGTAGCCCCTGTTGGCTACCGGATATGCCGGTTGCCATGTGGCCTTGCGCCGGGCAATCTCTTCCGGGGCCAGGTCGGCATGAAGGCTGCGGTTGGCTACATCAAGCGTGATGATGTCGCCATCGCGGAGGATGGCCAGCGTGCCGCCGGCAGCAGCTTCGGGAGATACATGTAACACCACGGTCCCGAAACCGGTACCGCTCATACGGCCGTCGGAGATCCTGACCATATCAGTGACGCCTTTGGCCAGCAGTTTGGCCGGCAGTCCCATATTGCCTACTTCCGGCATGCCGGGATACCCTTTCGGGCCTACGTTTTTCAGTACCAGCACGCTGTTTTCGTCCACATCAAGTGCCGGGTCGTCGATGCGGCGTTTATAGTCGTCGATGTCTTCAAACACAATGGCCGGACCGGTATGGCGCATCAGTCGCGGTGTAGCCGCCGAAGGTTTGATCACAGCGCCTTCCTCGCAGATATTGCCTTTCAGTACCACAATACCGGATATGTTATTGAACGGTGCTTCCAGGGTGGTGATGACCTCGGGATTGTAACTTGTGGCGTGGCGGTAATTATCGCCGATCATTTTGCCATTGGCGGTGAGGCAGTCTTTGTGCAGGCGGGAGAGGAGGGCATTCATCACCGCCGGCAGTCCGCCTGCATAATACAGATCTTCCATAAAGTACATGCCTGATGGCTGTAAATTGGCCAACAGCGGTATGTTCGCTGACCAGGTGTCTATGTCCGCCAGTGTTACGTCCACGCCTATACGGCCGGCGATGGCCAGCAGATGCACTACAAAATTGGTAGAGCCGCCGATAGCCGCATTGACCATAATCGCATTCTCGAAAGCCTCCCGTGTGAGGATGTGTGACAGGCGGCGGTCTTCCCGTACCATCCTGACGATCTCCATGCCCGACAGGTGGGCCAGTACTTTACGGGCAGCGTCAGGGGCAGGGATGGCCGCATTCTGAGGCAACGACAGGCCCAGGGCCTCCACCATGCAGGCCATCGTGGAGGCGGTGCCCATTACAGCGCAATGGCCGTCGCTGCGGCACATGCCTGCTTCGGCCATCGCCAGCTCTTCACTGGTCATTTTACCAGAGCGCAGCTCTTCGCTGAACCGCCATATGTCACTGGTGCCGATGCTTCTTCCCATATGCCTGCCCGTGAGCATGGCGCCGCCGGACACCACGATGGTGGGCAGGTCCACACTGCAGGCGCCCATGACCAACGCCGGCGTAGTTTTATCGCAGCCACAGAGTAATACGATGCCATCCAGCGGATTGGCACGTATCGACTCTTCCACGTCCATGCTGACCAGGTTGCGGTACAGCATCGCTGTTGGTTTGATCAGCGTTTCTCCCAGCGACATTACCGGGAATTCCAACGGGTAACCACCCGCTTCTATGACACCGCGTTTTACAGATTCGGCCAGCTCCCGGAAATGGGAGTTGCAGGGCGTCAGCTCCGACCAGGTGTTGCAGATGCCGATCACCGGTTTCCCTTCCAGTTCATGGGCCGGGATGCCCTGTTTTTTAAGCCATGCACGGTATATAAAGCCATCTTTGCCATCACGGGCAAACCACTGGCTGCTTCTTAAGGTTGATGCTTCCATGTTGCTGAATATACAAAAAAAAATTCCGCGTTCCCGCATTCCCCAACGTTCCCGCATTCCCCAACGTTCCCGACGTTCCCAACGTTCCCAGGGCTGAAGCCCTGGGCTAAGATGTTATTCAATTCCTTTCAATTGTGGGTGTTGTTATTGTAAGCAGAACAGCATCTTAGTTCCAGGATTGGATATATTCAACATAAACGGTAGTACTCCTCATCCTAAAGAAACTGAACAACATCTTAGCCCAGGGCTTCAGCCCTGGGAAATTTAGCATGAAACAGGATTGCAGTTCAGGGCGGTTATTTTACACGATAATTTGTTTTCAGGCTGAAGCCCGGCTAACATCGCGGCTCGGGGTTTTGGCGCTGGGACGATGATATAATTACCGTTTCCCTACATGATAAGTAGACTTATATTTAACAGATGTTTATCATCTCCCTGATATTTAATTCAAATTTTATTGTGGAATTTGTTCCCATAAGTATCTTACCAAACAACCTGTAGTCGCCAACAAATGAAAAAACTATTGTCATTCATTTTTTGTTTGACCGTTTACAGTATCAGTCACGCACAGCACGCGAAAATCAGTGGTCATGTTTCTGATACGTTAAACCACGTTAAACTTCCCAACACTGTCGTAGCCCTTCTGCACGCAAAAGATTCTGTCCTCTACAAGTATGTCCGTGCCGGTGAAACCGGCGGGTTTGTCTTTGACAACCTGCAGGCAGGCAAGTACCTGTTGATGATCACTTATCCGGCTTTTGCGGATTACGTTGAGCCGGTCACGTTATCCGACACCAGTGTGCTCCGCTATGATCATATTATGATGACCCTGCGGTCCCGGCTCCTGCAGGAAGTGGTGATACAACAAAAAGTAGCCGCCATCAAGATGAAAGGAGATACGACGGAATTTAATGCCGGCAGTTACCAGACGCAACCCAATGCCAGCGTGGAAGACCTGTTGAAGAAACTGCCCGGTATCCAGGTGGATAATAAAGGACAGATCACTGCCCAGGGGCAGAAGGTCAAAAAAGTGCTGGTAGACGGGGAGGAGTTTTTTGGTGATGATCCCACGTTGGTGACCAAAAACCTGCGTGCAGACATGGTGGATAAAGTACAGCTCTACGACAAAAAGAGCGAACAGGCCGCCTTTACCGGTGTAGATGATGGCCAGGCCAGTAAAACGCTCAACCTCAAACTAAAAGAAGACAAGAAAAACGGCTATTTCGGGAAAGTGGAGCTGGGAGCCGGTACCAACGGGTTCCATGACAACCAGGTCATGCTGAATATGTTCAAAAAGAAAATGAAAGTGGCTGCCTATGGCATCGTTTCCAATACCGGCAAAACCGGGCTTGACTGGCAGGAGTCCGACAAATACGGGCAAAGCCAGGCAGATAACTTTAGCGCGGAAGGTTCCGACATTATGTTCATCGGCGGCGGGAATGATGACGAGTTTTCCGGATGGGACGGTCGATACAGTGGTAAAGGTTATCCATTGGTACAAACCGGAGGTCTTCATTTCAATAATAAGTGGAACCAGGATAAACAGAATATCGGTGGTAATTATAAGTTCATGAAACTTTATATGGATGGTAACAGCACCACCACTACTAAAAACATCCTGCCTAACAATACCACGAGCTACCGTAACCAGCGGGAGAGCTTTAATAACAACGTGCTGCGTAACCGTATAGATGGCCGTTATGAAATACAACTGGATTCTTCTTCTTCCCTCCGGTTGGATATGAACGGCGGAATAGACCATAAAAAGACGAACAGTAACTTCTACTCAGAATTCCTGGACGGCGACAGTTCGCTGGTAAACCGGAATAATCGTCAGCTTTCTGTTGCCGATGATACCCGTCAGTTGAACAGTAACCTGTTATGGCGCAAGAAGCTGAAGAAAAAAGGACGCACCGTTTCGGTAAATGTGGCGGAGAATTATACCCTTAGCGATGGTGATGGGGCGCTGCATTCCTTCACAGAGTATTTCAAAAAGAGTGGAGATGTGGATTCCTCTTATCTTACTGATCAACGCAAGGTTTTCAGAACAGAGAGCATCAATGCTTCGGGTAATGTCACCTATACAGAGCCGATATCGAAATTGTCTTCCCTGGTGGCCAACTACGGTTTGGCTATAGCCAACAGCAAATCATACCGCAACTCCTTTAATGCCGGTGATGCCGGTAAATATGATATGTTGGACAGTACCTACAGCAACAGTTATGTATTTAATATGCTTACCCATAGAGCAGGGTTGGGGTATGTGTACAATGGCAAAAAGGTACGGATACAGGCAATCAATAATGTTGGGTTTACTACTTTCCAGCAGGATGATGTTTACCGGAACACCAACCATGACCGCAGTTTTGTGAACTGGTTCCCGGCTGCGTCTTTACGGTATACTTTCAGTCAGCAGCGGCGGTTGAGCATTAACTACAATGGTAATACCGGCCAGCCAACCATGAATCAGCTACAGCCCATACGTACCAACGACGATGACCAGGATGTTAAGATCGGTAACCCTGCGCTGAAGCCTTCATTCAGAAATAACTTCCATGCCAGCTATTTCGACTTTAAAGTGCTTTCGGAGCGCTCTCTCTGGCTGAGTGTGAGTTATTCCTCTACCAGCAATGATTTCGGAGAGGCCTCTTCTATTGACGCCAAAGGAAAACGTACTACGCAGTTCATCAATATCAATGGCAACGAGAATGCTAATTTAAATCTCAATATGGGCTGGAAAATAAAGCCGCTCAATCTTAACCTGGGGTATACCCTGAGAGGGGGTTATTACCGTAATGCCAACTACATCAACGATCAACTGAATACGACAAAAACCTTCAATGGCACGGCGGGTATTGATCTGATGGGCTCCAAAGAAAAGAAATATGAGCATTACCTGTCATTAGAAGCCACTTACAATACCAGTAGCTCCTCCGTGCAACAGTCCACCCGCACGAACTACTGGACATACAATGTTACTGCAGCGGAAAGATATTTTCTGCCCTGGAAATTCTCGGTTGAATCAGATGTGGTGTGTAATTTCCGGCAGAAGACAGAAGTGTTTACCAGCAATAATAACGTGATACAGTGGAATGCAGCTGTTGTGAGGAAGTTCGGCAAGAAGGACGCGCTGGAAGTGAAAGCAGCTGTGAAAGATATCCTGAACCAGAACATTGGCTTCAACCGGTCTGTCAACAGTAACTACATTACCCAGAACACGTATTCCACGATCGGTCGTTATGGTATGCTCAGTGTAATATGGAATTTCAACAAAGTAGGTGGTGGTAGTGTGGCTAAAAATTAATCTCATGAGAAAAATCTTTTTGTATATCGTTTTATTGTTGCTGTGCCATGGTGTGCAGGCGCAGCATACTACCTTCCTGGACAAGGGGCGTATAGAGTTTGAGAAGAAACAGAACATACACGCTTTGCTCGATGAAATGTGGGGAGATGGAGAAGGGCAAAGCTGGAAAGAGCTGGAGAAGAGGTCGCAGCCTCAATTCAAGACGTCTTATTTTGACCTGGTGTTTAATGGTAATGTCACCTACTACAAGCCCGGGCGCCAGCTGGCGGATAATAACCAGTTACGTGAATGGCCGGCGGAAAAGAATGTTGTTTATACCGATCTTGCCGCACAACATAGCGTTGCCCAGAAGCAGGTATTTGACCGGCTTTTTCTACAGGATGATTCCACCCGTACCATACGCTGGAAGATCACAGATGAAACCAGGAAGATAGCCGGTTTTGATTGCCGGAGGGCTAATGCCATTATTATGGACTCTATTTATGTGGTCGCTTTTTATACCGATGCCATTGTTACTGCCGGTGGCCCTGAGTCTTTCTCCGGGCTTCCGGGGATGATATTGGGACTGGCGTTGCCTCATGAGCATATCACCTGGTTTGCCACCAAGGTGCTGGTAGACGAGGTGAAGCCTGAAAGCCTGAAACCGCCTGCGAAAGGGAAGAAGGTGACAAGGAAGGAATTGATGGAGAATATGTCCAAGGCACTGAGTGACTGGGGGAATTGGGGTAAGGTTTATATGAAAACAGCCCTCTTTTAGCAGGCTGTTGCGTAGGAGTCCTTAACAAAATATTATGATAATGAAATCTTAAAAACGACGTTGCTGGCCGGGAAAGGCTTCATTTTTGTTTTTAGCCATCGAACTAAAAATTTTAACCATGGCTAAACAAACCGTACAAGCAGTAAAGAATGAGATCCAGGAACTGGCAACCGGCAATTATAAGAGTTATTCAGAGCAGTATGAGTCCACCGCGCCGGATACACTGATCAGTGTGCAGGAGCTGGCAAAAGGATATTGGGATTGTCGGGATAATAAAGAGGTAGTAAGAGATGAGAAATTGGGAATTAGTTTGGATGACTACCAACTTTGGACAAAGGAGGCTCACAGCTCGTTTTTAAAGGCTCACGGCCATTCACTTAACTAGGTATTTCTCCGTAGGAGAGAGGCGATAAGTCCAGCATTACCGGGCTTATCGCCTTTTCATTTTTTCTAAAAAATAAATTTGTTTTTGTATTGTTATTCTACTTACCTTCGTAAACCTGAGATATTTTATTTGTTACTTCATAACCAACGCCTCACTACTTCATAACTGATTGCCATCCTCAAGGGCAGATGTACTGACAGGCCAGTCGGAACATCTTCAAGAAAAACTTTAGCATAAAAAAATACTACTGCTGTCGCAGCGAAAGGAGTAAGCCAGCCTCAAAACGAGGACAGGGATATTTGTCAAGATGATGTGCATTTTGTTACAACAAAGGAACCTGAGAAATGAAAGTTTCGCGGCGAGCGGGCAGTGACTGCCGATAACACTTTAAAAACCCAGGTAACATGAAAAAAACACTTTGTTTGTTGATGGTCCTGCTATCAGCGGGACTGGAAGTTTTCTCCCAAGCCACGACCATATCTGCCGACGCCAATTTGTACAATGAGCCGGATCTGGTAACGAAAATTTTTGGCAAGGATAAAGGAGCCTTATACGACGAGTTTCTACAGATCTCCCCTGTAGAACAGAAGGCTTTTACAGATGCATTCCTGGAGTATGAAGATGAAAAACGCCCATGGCTGGCGGAACGAATCGCTTTACTACGGATGTATAATCAAGAGTTTTCCTGTCTGGATGAAATGAAGATGAACAGCCTGACCAAACAACTCATTAACAATGATCTTGAATTTGGTCGTTTGCAAATGCGTTATTTCAGGCGCATGAACAGAATACTAGGTGCCACCAGGGCTGCTAAATTTTTCCAGATGGACAATTACCTGGAACAGTCTTCCAGAGCGTATCTACAAAACGATCTGCCTTTTATCAAGGCCTTGGAATCAGATCGTCAGGTGTTTTCCAGTGCAAAGCCGGTAACACGTTGGTAAGATGGATATTTACCGCTGAATGTAGTGCAGAAGGACTCGTGATCTGTTGTTTTTAACTCACCGTTATTTGTTCCCCACCCTTTCCATTATTGTTCCCCAAAGACGTCATCTGATGGATGATTAGGCTTTCGTCCGTTGTTTGTTACCTTTATCTTCGTCCCAGGGCTGAAGCCCTGGGCTACGTTGTTGATCAGGTATCATTATGTGCTTCTTTCTCTGAAGATGAATAGCCACATCATCATTTTGCCATCTTTTTATTTTCCATTTTATTTATTGTTATGATCAGACAGAACGGGTATGTATTTACCGGTGGTCCGGGTGCGGGCAAAACATCGGTGATTACAGCCTTAGCAGCAAAAGGATTTACGGTCGTGCCGGAATCCGGCAGACAGATTATCCAGGAGCAGGTAGCCAGCGGGGGAGCAGCGTTGCCCTGGGCCAACAAGGTATTGTTCCGCGACAGGATGCTGGCAGCAGCCCTGCAGGATTTTGAACAGCAGCCTCTTGACGGGCAGCCGGTATTCTTTGACCGGGGGATTCCCGACCTGATTGGCTATTCGGCATTGGAAAACCTTCCGGTACCGGCGGTACTACAGGAATATGCCGCCACCCTGCGGTACCATCCGCGTGTTTTTATTTTTCCGCCCTGGGAGGAAATTTACCAGGGCGACACGGAGCGCAAGCAGGACTATGCCACAGCTGTGGCCACTTATGAGGCCATGCAGGCGGCTTATACCGCTAATGGGTATGAGCTGGCGGTAGTACCGTTTGACAGCATCGCCGGTAGGGTAGCTTTCATCCTGGCTAACTTATGAAGCGGCGTCAGTAAAGTCCTCACTGCGTGGGAGGGACGTGAATTTTTCCATCATTTCGTCTGATAGGGCCGTCAGTTTCCGTGCTTTCGTGTCTATCCAGGCGCCGTCCACATTCACCACGGCTGATTTAATGCCGTCTTTCCGGTATATCTCATGGCGTACCGACCAGCGGGAGCCGTCGGGGCGGCATTTGGTCAGCTCGCAGGTGACACGGAGCGTATCGTTGGCGCCAGCCTCCCGGAGATAGATCGTTTCCTCCCGGAAGAGGATGGGGCCGATGTGCAGTTCCTGGAACTGACGGGCGTTCATTCCGACTTTATCGAGCATGGCCAGCCTGGCCTGGGCAGCAAAATCAGCATAGGCGGAGTGCCGCAAGTGCATGTTGGCGTCTATTTGAGACCACATGACAGGTCCTTCAAAGAATATATTGTCCATCTTTAAAATTACGGAAAATGAATATGTTTGCCAGCAGGGCTAATTACTTGTCACTCAGGGTGCTATATAATGATAAAAATGTACCGGTGCTGAAAGTGTCTGCCATGGCTGTTTTGATGGCATTTTGGCCGCTGTTCGGCAGCAGGGGCGGTTGCTTCAGGATATAAATTTTTTAAAAAAAGCGGGCTGAAAATTTTTTTTAAATCATTCCCTTTTATACATTTGCGGTCTCACGGAGAGTTGGCAGAGCGGTCGATTGCGGCAGTCTTGAAAACTGTTGACTGTAACAGGTCCCGGGGTTCGAATCCCTGACTCTCCGCAAGCTTTAAGCTCTGTTGTTGCAAAACAGCGGGGCTTTTTTCTTTTTTAACCCAAATCATATCATGAAGAACATTTTACCTCTCCTGCTGGTCATCATTTCAGCGATGCTGTTTTCCTGCGGCAAAAAGAATGACGATAAAGTTTCCCCCGAGGGTGATGCCACCTGGAAACTGGGAACCTACGCCTACGTAAAAGGTACTTCCGCCCAGACATCTTCCGCCGATGGCAAAATCACCTCCATCGCCGTCAGCACGGTCGGTACCGGTGGCAACTATGGCGCCTTCTCCGGTAGCGCGCTTACCATTGTTTTTCACGGCTTCCTCGGCGAAGGGCAGTATAGCCTCGGTTCAGAGGAAATGCTGGCAGCTGATGCCTCCAACAGGACGATCGTTATTAATTGCACCGTAGGCACTGCCGTCAGCACCGGCGCAGTGATGTACACCTATGGCGGCACCGCTGCCACTGCTACCGTGACCAAAGACAAAGACGGGAAGTTTCATGTGAGCCTGCCGACTACGACGCTGACGAAGAAGCTGGAAGTGCTGGGAGGGATAGCCGGAGCGAGGGAGGCGTATGAGTTGACGGTGAATAATGCGTATTAAGCGTTATCAAGAGATATTTAGAGGCGATCCCATAACGGGGTCGCCTTTTTTATTGGAAGTTGATTTTGGTGCTCTGTCAGTGGACTTTGTCATGATAAGAATGTGTTTTCATTGTTGCTCCCTTTTTTCATCGGCTTTTGTTGTTTTATGCCTTTGCATGCCCCTTGCTCAAAAATTTTTTAGAAATCCGAAAGATAATTTTTAGATCACTAAGATAATCTGGTTTAATTTTTACTCTAGTGGCTGTTGTTTTGTAAGACATCCTAACAAATTGATTCTATCAAAATCATAATGATTTTATTTCGATCATTTTTGAGTGTCATCACTTGTGTTGCTTTTCTATATTGTGTTTGGAGATATGAATCCAACCACTATATTTGCGTTCATAGATATAAAATAAACTTATGAACAAAGAGCAATTTAGCATTGGAGATGTAGTGGATTGTCCATTACATGAAGACGCCAGCGTGATGTTCGTCCGTAGTATCAATGCGGAAAAAGACGAACTGTTGTTGGCTGACGCGCCGGAAGGTGGTAACACCATTTGGATGCATTTCAAAGACGTTGCAGGTGTGCCGCTCACACCGAGGGTGCTACAGTTGGCCGGATTTAAGCCTATCGCCGGTAAGAAAGGGTTGTATGGATCCGGTAACGGTCTGCGATTGCAGCGCTTGGGTAACGGGTACTACGTCGAAGACGTGTATGATGAGCAATCCGAACCACTGGTGATGGAGTCGTTACATGAGCTGCAACATTACTATTCGTTGCTGCTGGAACAACCCCTACGGATCAACGGTATCCACCGGCCCATGCCACTGGCGGAGTTGTGCCCAGACCACACCGCGACACACTATTACTGGTTTACCTACCAGCGTAGCGACGGTCATTTCATAGAAGACGTCACCTCTCAACATCCACTCTCCACCGTCAGCGCGCTACGGTTGCTAGAAGACAGCGGTATCGTACTGTTCAACTGGCAAACGATCTCCTACGATCAGTATCTGAGCTTCGACAAACCATGGACAGTCCAGTAACTTATTATCGACTCAACAAGCAGCAGGCGGGGAGCTCTCTCCCTGCTTTTTCTCTCTTGTAACCCTTGCTGCGACTATTATGCAGCCGGTTTTGGTTGCTTAAAAAACTTGTCTTACCTATTGAAAATCCGCGAAAAAAGTCCTAACTTTTAATTGCGATTGCAACTTTAGAGTAAAACGTATATCGCATGATGTATTGCCAATACCCTCATAACCATCAATTGATGAAACTGACAAAGTTCCAAGAGAAAGCTATTATTAAGACCAAAGCATTCATCGACGAACAACCCCCAAAAAGAATAGATATACAGCACCTGGTCCACTTCTCCGGTCTTAGTGAAAGCAAACTAACAAAAGGATTTAAAATGCTCTACGACGTAACGATTTATCAGTATCAGCTTGAACGTGCTATGAACTATGCCAAGAAACTACTTCAGGAAGATCATCAGGTGAAAGAAGTGGCTATTACTTTAGGGTATAGTACCTCTGGTAGCTTCGCACGGGCGTTTCATCGTGTGTTCCAGGAGACGCCGGGAGAGGTGAAGTGGCAGTGAGGAATCCTTTTTTATAACTTTTATGAATTTGTCGCATGGATACGCCGGTGGTTTATTGTCATGCGCATATAACCTGTCTTTTTACTTAAAATTTAAAAAACATTATAGTATGAAAAAGTTAATTGTATTTTTTGTATCGCTTATTGTACTTGTTGTTGCCTCTGCATCGTTGGCTTTGAAGGCACGTAATAATCATGTTATTTATACCCGGAATTTTGTTAATGGAAAGTGTGATGTGCTAGTGCCAGCGAAAGCAATATTAAATACTACTATGTCTGGAGTGCTGGCGACCAACGTTCCTGGTCCTTGTGATCTGGTTGTTACGACGAATGTGATAGATTGAAAGATTACAAGAGCTACATTTGCTATCAGTTACAATGGTAATACAAAATGAGTATACGATTAACAATCTTATAACTCCGATCTAAATAAAAGAAGGGAAATTTTTTTAAGGTTGTATAATAATCGCACTATTCTTAACTAAAAATGAGAAGGATGTCGTAATAAGAAATAGAGATAGTTTTTGTGAAATAGAATCGAATTTTAATTAGAAATTGGTGATGGCAAAAATCGAATAAGGTGCAATAGTTCATATGATGTTGTATGGGTTTATATTGATGGGTTCTCTAAATGTCGTAGTTGTGAAGAAGAATAGAGACGATTTTAGATTTTGAGGTATTTTAATCGTTAAAAAATGTAATATGAAAAAGGTGTCATTATTGTTGTCCTTGGTGATGGTTGTTTTTATTGGCTCATTTTTTATGGCGAAGACAGTCTCTAGGGCGCGTATAGCTCACGTGATTTTTACTCCGGATCCCTTAACCCCCAACAGATGCAGAATACCTGTTTATAGTAAAGGTCTGACTCCGGTGCCCGGAGGTACTTTTACAGCAGCAGCAGGATTTGATTTGCCTTGCATAAGTGTTACGACCTTTGAGGATCCTGATTAATGGAGTAAGTTCTTGTATACTATAGTCTATCTATTAGTGTCGTTTTTCGTTCGTGTGTTACGGTTTTTGTTGCTGTTTTTACGTTCTGTGATTTATTGATATTTCCTAAATTGCATTAACAAAATAATCATTGAGTAAACAACTTAGTTATTTGCCATCAGAGGAGTGTAACTTGATCGTAGATACTTTTGTTGATTAATGTCCGTAGAATTGAATTGTGAAGCCCTTACCCCATTTGTTAGGCGATAACTCAGACTCTTTAGCCACATGTTTGTATGATTTTTAGTAGAAATGGGTTGTGTTAGATACTCTTCCGGAGTTTTGCTTTCCTGCCTCCAGGTGTATATGGATTTAATTTTAAGTATAAGTGTATTCCTTTAATTGAAAATACTATTTTAAAATGTTAAACCTATTGGTAAGTATGAAACGCAACTATTTCAGCTGGAATAAGGAAGTGATGGGTGGCGATACTATTGGGGGGGTTTTAAAGTTTATTATGGAAGATAGATTAAATAGGGGTATACTTCTTTTGTTTGTACTTATATCAGTGTTGCAGTTTTTTGTATTTAAATATTATTATCCCTTTCCCGCCTTCATTAGTGGAGACTCTTATTCATACGTACAAAGTGCCTTTTATAATTCTTCGATTAGTACATATCCAATTGGGTATTCTAAATTTTTACGTTTCTTTAGTGTTTTCCTTACCGGAAGTATTAGTTTGGTTTTCTTTCAGTATATTTTTTTTCAGCTTAGCTCTTTGGGATTGTTTTATACCGTGTTCTACTTTTACAGGGTTAGAAAAGTTTTGCAGGTATTGTTGGTGCTATTGCTTTTGATTAACCCAGTTGCCTTGTATATGGCAAATTATGTCTCAAGCGATAGTATTTTCTTTTCAGTCAGTGTGTGTTGGTTTATCAGTTTGATTTGGATAGCAAATAGACCCACTTGGGGATGGATGATTTTTCAAGCATTGATTGTAACATATGCTTTTATGGTTAGATACAATGCTATGTATTATCCATTAATTTCTGCACTTACCCTTCTGATAAGTAGTGATACATTGAAGCGGAAAATATTCGCCGCCTTTATTATGCTGGTTCTTGTTTTTTCGTTTGTTGGATGGACTTCACTTCGGTATGAAAGCGCTGTGGGGAAATTTGAATTTTCTCCGTTTTCAGGTTGGCAACTTGCTAATAATGGCATGTATGCCTATCGATTTATTGATTCTGCAGACCGGAAGAATCTCCCTTTAAAATTCAAAGAGCTGGATCAGGATGTAAGGAGGTATTTTGATACAACTAGTAAGTTGATTATACAATACCCTAATGTAATGCTTGATATTAGCACAGCTTACATGTGGCGACGGGAATCTCCCCTAAGAATATATATGATGAGGAAGTATAATGGAGATACTACCATGACTGATTTCAAAAAATGGGCGTCAATTGCTCCGTTTTACAAGGAATATGGCTCTACTCTCATTAAGACTTATCCCACGGATTTTGCAAGAAATTACTTGTGGCCTAACCTTGTTAAGTATTATGTGCCTCCTGTAGAGTTTTTAGAGAACTATGGTTTTTTGATGGATACTATACCTCCTATAACTAAGTCTTGGTTTGGATTTAAAGAGGATAAATTGTATTCCAGGTTTAAGGATAACAGGGTATCAATGCTGGACTACTATCCAGTAGTGTGCGGAGTAATGAATGCAGTTTATGTTATGCTGAGTATCTCTTTTATTATTCTTGCCGGTTGGCGACTAGACCGGCGTCTTTGTAATCTTTGGTTGATTGCCACTTTTGTGTGGATATGTAACTTGCTTTTTAGCGTATTTGCCTCGCCTGTTGCATTAAGATTCCAGATGTTTCCACTTTTAGTTTGTGTAATAATTAATGTTGTTTTACTTGACTTTATACTCAGTCAAGCAAAACAGCCGGTTCCTATAAATTCTTAGCACATAAAACAATAAATCTTATGAAGCGGTTAGGTGTTGTTTTCTTATGTGTACTTTCATGGGTACATTGTGGGCAGATGACTATCCAACGTGATATAAATGAAGGTAGACCTATGCCTTCCGTTAATATGTTGTTGTTGGATAGTGTTTCTGTATTGAATACTAATTCGTTATCGAAATCAGAACCTGTTATTCTTATCTTTTTTGATCCATATTGTCAGTATTGTAGGTCAGAGACAGAGAGTATTTTAAGTAAAATACAGAAGTTTGGTAATACCCAAATTTGTTTTTTGGGTGTTGCGCCAATAAGTGACATGAATCGTTTTTCGATCAAATATCAACTTAGCAAATACCCCAATATACACATTGGTATCGATACAGCAGGCACCTATGCAAGGTATTT
The DNA here is from genome assembly GCF_012927205.1 of Chitinophaga fulva. Classification (GTDB taxonomy): domain Bacteria; phylum Bacteroidota; class Bacteroidia; order Chitinophagales; family Chitinophagaceae; genus Chitinophaga; species Chitinophaga fulva. The sequence goes on along the minus strand of NZ_JABBGC010000003.1, from coordinate 802,118 downwards.
TGCGGTAGAAGGTGTACCACATACGAGTATTTTTCTGAAAAATAGGAAAGCGAAGAAGATTTTTTATGCCCGAGTTGATGCGGAAAAACTGATTGATGTTATTGATTAACAGCTATGCCCTGAATTTTCAATTAAATGATTTTAAGTTTATATATGTTGCGCAACGTACTGAATGGAAAATAGGAGGATGGTACCTTTTGCCGATTTTACATTCAGACAAGGGATAAGCCGAACACCCTAATAAAATAGTAGGTATTTTATTAAATCCTTCAAAATTTTCAAACATGAAAAAGGTAAAAATTTTGTTGTCAACAGTTGCTGTTGTTGCTCTTATTGCTGGTGCTGTGGCAGTTAATGCTCGTCAAGGCGTTAAAGTATATACTCATGGACCGTTAGATCCTGCTGGTTTTTGCGGTACTGCTAAACCATTGAGCACTTTCCTCCCTGACCAGGGCAATCAAAAGGCTACTTCTCCGATACCAGCCCCTTGCGTAAATGGTTTAATTACCACTGATAGCAACTGATTATTTAGTTTGAAGAAAGGGGGGGGCGGAAGCTCCCTCCTTTTTTTTTACTATATCGAATTTAAACATATTTCTGAAGTATTTTTCAGTTTCATAGTACCACTTTTGATCTTCTCCTTTGTTGTTCTTCTAACATAGACCTTAATTTTGTTTGTCATTTTGAGCTTTTAAATGAATATGAAACATATGATGAAGTATTTGTTCTTTATCTGTAGTGTATTGTATACTAACAGTTTGTTTGCGCAGAAGAAGGTAGTTGACACTTCAGACTTCAATCAGTGGACTTATCTGACCTCCCCTCGACTAAGCGATGATGGGGAGTTTGCTATGTTTAGTCAATATGAATTAGCTGAGAGGAGACAAACTTTATTTGTTAGGTCACTTAGGACTACCTGGCTTTTCGAAGCACTAAATGTATCAATCTATAACGCGCGGTTTACTTCTGATAGCAAAGCCCTTATCTATTTAAGCCATGATACTTTGTATAAATTGGAATTGAATGCTGCGCCGAGGAAAATTGAATCTGGCGTAGCTAAATTTTCCGTTTTAAAGCTAGGGAAATCGGAATGGTTAGTATATGTTAAAAACGGGCTGAGAAATGAACTCGTCACAGAGAGATTAGACAGGAGAAAGGTATTTAAATATTCAGATATTACGGATTTTTTGATGTGTGATAATAGCCTTTATATGGTGGGAAGCGGAGAGAATAAATCCGGTGTGTATTTTTTAAAAGGAATAGAACTAGGGGATTCAACAGAGAATATTATATATAAAGGTAAGGAGGAGCCGGTTAATCTCTTGCTTGAGTCCTCAGGGGGGAAAGTGGCCTTTATTACTATAAGTGACTCTTCGGTTGACAGAGGAAAAAAGGTTATCTGGGTTCTAAACAGACAAAAGGGTAGAGAAGCTGTAAAAATTGATCCTATTCTTATTGGAGATAACAGCAGTGAAATTGAAGAACTTGAGTCATTTAACAAAGATGGTGAATCTGTTTTTTTAACTTTGGTTGGATCAATAGGAGATAACTTAAAACTCAATAGAGAAGCCTCAGGCTTGCATATTTGGAGATATAACGATGTGAAATTGGCAAGTCAAACTTTGCACGATAACAGTAGAGGATCAAGACTACGGGCCATTTTGTATTTAGATAGCAAAAAGGTTGTTCAAATACAAAACGAAAATGAGACCTCTGTATACCCAGTATCGGTATATTCAACGCGCAGTAACGCCGGACAACTGTTATATCGGGTTGCTGGCAATAAGGGAGAATGGAACTGGAATGAGAATGCCATACCGTCACGAGTGTTATTTAACTATTCAGATGGGACGAAGAAGGTGGTGACTGACTCATCTGATCGTAATAGTATGTCTTATTTTTTATCTCCGAATGGAGATTTTATTGTATATTTCGATTCGGATGAGCAATCTTATTATCGGTATGATGTTAAGTCGGGAAAGCGGATTAATTTGACATCCGGTATCAGTACTAAGTGGACCACGTATGACAATGATGATATCCCTTTTGCTAAATATATGCCGCTTGGGACCGGCGGATTCAGTCTGGATGGTAAGAAAATTTATCTCTATGATCAAAACGATATATACGCTGTGGATATTTCGGGAAAAGTACCTCCAATCAATATTACCGATGGATATGGGAAGAAAAATGGCCTAGTTTTTCGCTTTGCTTTTCCTCCGGAGGGGTGGAAAAGCGACACCATTTGGTTAACTGCTTTTGATCGAGAAACGAAGCAAGATGGGTTTTTTATGTTACAGCTTGGAAAGCCCCATAGTATTACTAAATTAACTATGGAGGATGCAATATATACCGGGCCGGAGGAAAGTAAGTATGTACCACGTATTTTGCCAATTAAAGCAAAGAACGCAAATGTTTTTTTGGTTCAGAAAATGAGCGCTTCCTCCGCTCCTAACTTTTATGTCACAACTGATTTTATTAAATTTAAACAAATAAGTGATGTTCATCCTGAAAGTAGGTTTAATTGGATGACCACTGAGCTTATTAATTTTAGAGCCCTGGATGGTACTCCAAGTCAGGGAGTTCTATATAAGCCGGAAAACTTTGATCCCAAAAGGAAATACCCCGTAATTTTCTATTACTACGAGAAAATTACTGAGTGTCTAAATTTTTTCCAAAGACCAGTGGCAGGCGATGGCTCAATCAATATACCATATTTTGTGAGTAATGGCTACTTGGTTTTCACTCCTGATATCCATTTCAAGATTGGATATCCCGGTAGAAGTTCATTTAATACTGTTATGGGGGCTGTAAATGAACTTACAAAGCTTCCATTTATTGATTCTACGAAAATGGGACTTCAAGGACATAGTTTTGGCGGTTTTCAAACTAACTACATAGTGACACATAGTTGTCGTTTTGCTGCTGCTTGTTCCGCAGCAGGATTTACAAATTTCGTTAGTGCATATGGCTCCATAATTGGTACTGGATATTCTAGGCAAGGACAGTATGAGTTGTATCGAGACAGAATTGGTGCGACTTTATGGGAGAGACCGGATCTTTATCAGGAGAATTCCCCAGTATTAAAAATTGATAAGATTTGTACACCAATTTTACTAATGCACAACATGGATGACCATGATGTACCGGTGGCGCAAGGGCTCGAATTTTTTACAGGACTAAGGAGAATGGGGAAAGTTGCCTATTTGCTGCAATATGACGGTCAAGACCACAGCGTAATTGGGGATTCGGCAAAGGATTATAGTCGTCGTGTCCTCGATTTTTTCAACTACTACTTAAGAGATGGCATGTTGCCTGACTGGATGACTGATGAGGTATCAAAAAGTTTAAAATTGAATCACACAGTTTCAAGATAGGGCTGATTTTGGAGGTTGCGGTATTTCGGCTGTTCAACAGTTAGCTTTGAATTGAGTATACTATTTTTATTTTCAATATATATTTTAAATAAAATGAATATTTATATGTAATAGCTCCGATTTGATCTAACAGGTTGTCCAGCTGTTATTCTTTGAGCAAAGATAGTGTTTCATCAAAAGTCTGTAATGGTGTCATTCCAAAGCAATACTTACTCTATTGCGATTATACTTGTAAGTACCCCGATTCTGGTAACAGTTTAAACTTAGATAAAAAAGGCTAAATTTAAACTGAACTACTATCATGAAAAAGACCAGATTCACAGAAACCCAGATTGTGTCTATTTTGAAGCAGCAGGAAAATGGGCTTGCCACAAAGGACATTTGCCGCGAACATGGCATTTCTGAAGCTACTTTCTACAACTGGAAAAGCAAATATGGAGGCATGGAGGCTTCAGATGTGAAGCGTCTCAAAGACCTGGAGGAAGAAAATTCCAGGCTCAAAAGAATGTATGCGGACCTATCCCTTGACAATCAGATACTGAAGGATCTATTCACAAAAAAAGGCTGGGCCCTTCCACAAAAAGACAAGTAGCAGAAGAACTGGTCGCAGATCAGGGTATTTCTGTGAGCAGGGCCTGTCGAATAGTTTCCTTTCCCCGTTCAAAGTTTTATTATCGTAGTCGTAAAAATGACCAGGTACTGATTGATGCCCTTCAGGAGCTTGCTTTTAAGCATACTTCCTATGGTTTCCGCAAGCTTTTCGCCTATTTGAGGCGTGCAGGTCATCACTGGAATCATAAGAGAGTATACCGGGTATACAGGCTGCTTAAGCTGAATAAAAGAAAGAGGCTGAAACGCAGAGTGCCAGCCCGCATTAAACAACCATTACAGCAGCAAACCAATGTTAATATCATCTGGAGTATGGATTTCATGAGTGATAGTCTGATTGGAAACAAACGCTTCAGAACATTTAACGTGATAGATGATGGCTCCCGGGAGGTCTTGGGTATAGAAGTCGATACTTCACTATCGTCATACCGAATTGTACGGGTATTGGAAAGAATTATTGGATCCAAAGGTAAACCAGTCGCGATAAGGACTGACAACGGTCCTGAGTTCACCTCAGGGTATTTTGAACAGTGGTGTATCCAGCACGATATCCGGCTACAATACATTCAACCAGGACGACCAATGCAGAATGGTTATATCGAACGATTTAATCGTCTTTACAGAGAAGCTGTCCTCGATGCCTATATCTTTGAGGATTTACATCAGGTAAGGGAATTAACCTATGCCTGGATGGAAGAATATAACCAAAGAAGACCGCACGAATCCTTGATGAACATGACGCCTTGCGAATGGAAAACGGAGTTGCAAAAATCCAGAAACTCCAACTAATTACTGTTGCCTAGATGGGATACTTACATGGCTTATAAATTCGGGGCCATTGTCTGTTCTGATGCAGCGAGGCTGTCTACGGCCTTCCATAATCCTTTCCAATAACCGGATTACGCGTAAGGAGGGCAATGATGTATCTACTTCAATAGCTAATGATTCCCGATTAAAGTCGTCTATTACATTTAACAGCCGGAACTTCCTGCCATCCACCAATGCATCACACATAAAATCGATACTCCAGACCTCATTGGGAGCTTCAGGTATCAACAATGCCTCTTTGATCCGTGAAGGAAGACGGCGCTTAACCCGGCGACGAATATTCAGTTTTAGGTCGGTATACACACGATAAACTTTCTTATGGTTCCAGGTATATCCCTTGTTTCTTAACCGATAGTATGACTGCCAGAAACCAATATCTACATGTTTTTCAACCAAAGCCGATAATGCGTCCTGAACCGCAGCATCATTCCTGCGGGCGGCTCTGTAATCATATGTACTACGTGGGATAGCTACAATTTTACACGCCTTGCGGATACTCAGTTGTTCTTCCTTTACCAGGTACTCAACTGCATCCCGTTTTTCCTGGGGCGTTACAGCTTTTTTTCGATAAGGTTCCTCATGGCCCGGTTCTCAATGCATAACTCTGCGTACATCTTCTTCAGCTCCGCATGTTCGGCTTCAAGGTCTTTAAGGCGCTTTACGTCACTTGCTTCCATACCTCCATACTTTGCCTTCCAGTTGTAGAAGGTTGCTTCACTGATGCCAAGGTCTCGGGCAATATCTTTGACGGTAATACCGCCTTCCCGTTGCTTCAGGGCGGATACAATTTGACTTTCTGTGAAATTCTTTCTTTTCATGATCAAGATTAAAGTTAATGAATCAATTCATAACTCTAATTCTTATGGCCGAACTTCGGGGAAGCCTACAGAAGCTTGGCATTTCTGCATTCACAGATCGCTGTTTTAGCTCAATTAAAATGCTGTATAAATCAGATCATTACTGATACATCGTCTTCTTATTACTAATGAACAATAATTTTTCTAAATATTTCACTCCCACGTAGGGATATTCTTTTTCATTTTCTGTATATTCTCTCTGTATAGATCAATTGCTTCTTTGTTTTTTATGGATTCGGCAATTAAGAGTGCCTTTTTCTCAATATCTATAGCGGATGCCGTATCTCCAAGTTTATATATAACATTTGCGTATGTATCACTGAGTTCATGGATGTTAGGATAGGAATTGGTGATGGATTCCATGTAAGCCCGGGCCTTTTCAAGTGTTTTTTTATCACTACTGTATTTGAGTACCACGTACCAAACAAAGTTGTTTCTTACCAGCGCCTCCATTTGACTTGGTTTTGAAGTGTCATTGTCATACTTCTCGATTTGGTATTTTATCACGTTGTTCCAGTCTTGCTTATCAGTATACCACTTTATTTTGCTGTCGAGAATTACCCTTTGGGCGATTTTTTGATCCCATTGTGTTGCTATTTCCTTCTGTAGGAATTTCCATAATGGATCTTTGTTTTTTCGTTTTACTTCGATGATTGAAGGAGTGATAATGTCTTTAGTTATAATGTAATCTAAGAGGTGTGTAGAGTAGCTTTCTCGATTTAATGTTTTGTCAACAGAAGATTCGTGGTTGTAAATGTATTTTACCAAAGGATCTCGAGTTTCAAAGAGAATTTTGAAGTTGTCGATCATGGGTAGCAACTCTACATTGATTATTTCCTCTGGAGGTACTTTGTCTATGTATAATTGTTTGTACACAAGGGCGACCTCTTTGGACATTGAATCTTGTCTATAAAGTTTTAGTTGAATTGCGAAGTTTAAGAGCTCTGTGCCCCTTAGACGACCTGTGTGAAATCTATCGAGTAGACCGGCATAGTTTTGATTGGGGTTCTCGGATACTTTACAAATAGATATTAGAGAGTCAGTCGTCATAAATCCCAATGCCCGATGTATTAACGTTCCATTGGAGTCAAAGAAAAGGTATGAGGGGACTATTTGAATTCGATATTTTGCAACCATATCTGCTGCGGTTGAGTACATCTTTTGGGTATTCTTATTGTCGTTCTTTCCTGTGTCTATTTGTAGTTTAATTGAAATGAATCTTGAATTCATATAACTCCCAAGTGTATCATTGACGTATGTTTTTTTATCCATCTGTTTACAGGGAATACACCATGTTGCGTATAGGTCGACGAAAATGTTTTTGTTTTCTTCCTTAGCTATTTTTTTTACTTCTTCCCAACTAATGTCATCTCGGAAGTGTACTCCTTTATCCTGACTAAATAAAGTTGGGGAGTTCAGGATCATAAATAGAGCAAGAGCGTTTTTCCTCATTATCGTTTTGGTTTTATTGTGAATAGTTCTATTTTAATTTTAATATCCTGGATTCTGTACGAGATTGGGGTCTCGCAGAATTTCAAAATTGGGGATTGGATAGATTGCTTTGTATGAGGCCCATGTGCCACCTTTAAAAGTCATAGCTGCTTGCATGATCTCATTCATTGAGTCGCTTCGTTTGATGTCAAACCATCTATGGCCCCATTCACAAAAAAGCTCTACTCTGCGCTCCTTTATGATGGCCTTTCTTATATCCGGTACAGTGCTTGCGGGCGTCGGAAGTAATCCCGCTCGTTTACGAATGAAATTGATGTCATCGAGCGCACCAGTTATGTTATTGCTCTCCAGTCGGGCTTCTGCTCGTATTAGATATAGTTCTGCCAAACGAAGTACAATGCAGTATTCTGATACTACGTCATTGTTAGCATCGATCTTGTACTTTGCGGCATATGGATATGTGATGTTTCCGCTGATAAATTTTTCGATCCAACTAGTGTATCTATTGTCGTTATTCTCAAAGCTGGAAAGTAGAGAGTTAGAAATATATGACAGTTTGGGAGCAAGTATGCCGGGGACCTTGTCAAGAATAAAGGTAGCTCCTTCATCGGTGTTGAAACCTTGCTTTACAGGTTGTAGGGCCCAAATAGTTTCTAAGCTATTTTTTTTGAAAACGGAGTCAACTCCTATTAATCTATAAAGGGATGTTTGGTTTATAACCAAACTGGCTGTTTTTTCAGCATCCTGATATTTTTTTTGGTATAGTTGAACTCTTGCAAGTAACGCTAAGGATGCTGATCGGTTGGGTCTGACTCTTTCAATACTTTTCTTGATAATACTCCCATCAACATAGGTGTCATCCAGTAAATTTGATGATTTTTGTAGATCGCTGATCATCTGCTCATAGATCAGTGAAACTGGTGATCTTTCTTTTAAGCTGGTTTGTGTATAGTCCGTGCTAGTAATTAGCGGAATGTCACCATACAGATTTACAAGGTAGAAGTAGTGGAACGCTCTTAAGAAATAGGCTTCTCCGAGCAGCCGTTGTTTGATGGCGGGGGTTAGATGTTTGCTGTTTTCTATTCCTTCAATGGCAGCATTAGTGATATATATAGTGGGATAGAGGCTGGAAAAAAAATCTCCAATGCCTTCAGTGTTGGCATAGTCGGAGGTGACCTGATTTCTCCACCAGCTTAAATAACCTTGATCATTTTGCGTATTCAAGATTAGGTTGTCACTTGCTAGTTCTTGTACATAAGATATTGAGGTGATTCCGATCTGTGTGAAATCGTTCATCATCTTTGTATATATACCTGTAATTACTGCGGCAGCGGTTGCGTCATTTTCATAGACGTTTTCCTGACTGGTGTTTGTAATTGGTGTTCCAACGTCTAGAAATTTTTTGCAGCTCATATAAGCTCCAATCATAAAGACTGTTATTGTTGCTATAGTCGCTTTTTGTATTATATTCATGACTTTTTGTTTTAGGGACTAGAGATTCAGATGAATACCTGTACTTATCATGCGTAATGGTGGAAGTACATATATCGAGGATGATTCTGGAGATATTCCGAAATAGCTACTAATTGTAAAGATGTTTTGACCCTGTACGAATAATCTCACTGAATTCAACTTTAATTTTTTAAGTGCCGACTGAGGTATTGCATAAGAAATACTCAGGTTTCTGAGACTTATATACGATGCATCTTCATATGCACCTGAGCTATAGTACATAGAGTTATAAGCGGTATATGCATTTGGATCTAAAATGCTCGCTTTTTGGTACGTGGCAATGTCACCCGGTTTGTGCCATCTGTCTTCAACGACTGCTGGATAAGCTCTCATAGAGCCGAGAAGTCCAAGTTGCAACCTATTAGTTAATGCCATCTTTTTCACAAATTGGAAGAGCAGGTCTATTGTGAAGCCTTTAAATGTTATGGTACTTGATATACTGCCAAAGTATTTCGGATTTATATCAATCAACATTGTTCGATCTTTAAGGTAGTTTGGGGATGATGTCAGTTTTCCATCAGCTGATCTATATTCATAGAGTCCCGTTTGCGGGCTTACATCGATATAAGGATATACTTTTGATATATTGGTTGGCTGGCCAATTACGTAGGTTTGGGAGAACGTACTTTTGTCGAGATCGGTGAATTTTATAAGCTTGTTTTTATTGAAGGAAATGTTTGTTGATAAGTTCCAACTAAAGTTTTTGCGCCTTATGGGTGTCGTTTCAAGCTGCAGCTCAATTCCTTTGTTTTCGATAGTTGCATCCAGGTTTTTGTTAACTCCTTGGAATCCTGTGATGATTGAAAGGGGATAGTTGAGAAGCTGATTAGACGAGCGATTTATATATATATTCCCAGTAAATAGAATTTGATTGTTTAGAAACCCAATATCCATTCCCAGATTTAGTTTCTTAGTAAGTTCCCATTGCAAATAGGGATTGGAATGTCCTGTCGGAGACATTCCAATGCTTGATTGATACTGAATGTCTGTCTGTATGTTTTGATAAAGCGAGAGATAGGCATAGTCGGGAATTTGGTCGTTTCCTGCGGTACCATATGATAACCTTATTTTTCCTATACTGAGTGCGGGGAATGAATTTTTAATGAGCGGCTCTTCACTAAATATCCAAGATCCTGCTGCGGAATAGAAGTTCATGTATCTATTGGCGGAGCCAAATCGACTGCTCCCATCCCTTCTTCCTGCAAGAGTGATAATATATTTATCTTTGGTGTTCATATTGATTCTGCCGAAGACCCCTTCATATCTGTAGAGAATTTGGTATGGAATAGCGCTGATTATTGGAGCATTGGCGATATTCACAATCTGTGCATCATTGGTAAACCCTCGCCCACGAACCAGGGTACCATCATTTTTATTTTGTTGGAATGTGCTGCCTATCAAAATTTCAAGACGATTTGAGTTAAAGTCTTTTTTATATTTGATTTTTGGCTCTATTATCCAAGATGCAGTTGTTTTATTTGCGATACTGCTGCTTCGTAAATTTGCTACTATTCTTGGGGTAAAGGCGCTTTGAGGTGTAAGGAGTATTTCCGTGTTTTGGATTTTGTTGTAGCCAAGCGAAGTGTTTAATTCTAAGCCCTCTAATAAGCGGTAACTTATGTCGGCGTTAGCTATCGTATTATTTGTATTTCCCTGATAGCTTAAGAGAACAGGGCCTAATGGATTAGAAAAAGTATATGTGTTGAGGCGGTTGCTGTAACCCCAGTTTAATGATCCGTCGTTGTTGTATAATGGTGGCGAGAGAGGAGGGACAAGTAGTAATGCATTGATCATCAAGTCAGTGTTTATCATTTTATTGTCATCTTGAAGATAGGTGCCAGAGAAATTGAAGGAGAATTTTTGATTGCTCGAGCGATGATTTAGGCTTATATGAACATTTTCTTTGGTGGCCGATTGATCCCCCGGATAAACGGTAGTTTCCTTTAAATAGCCGCCTTTTATAAGGAATTGAGTTCTGTCAGTGCCACCTGATAGGCCTGCTTGCATATTAGTCAGATGGGAAGTTCCGCCGACAAGTTCCTTTTGCCAGTTGGTATATCTCGTGGTATCCCAGTCTCCATTGATGTCGAAGTCAGCCACTGTTATTGCCGCATTGTCATTTTTCTTCGCTTCCTTTCTTAGGGCAATATACTCTTGCGAGTTTAACATTTTAATTTGCCTGGGTATTTTACCCCATGATGTTTGCAGGTCTACGTCTACACGAGTATTTCCAGGTTTCCCTTTTTTGGTAGTAATTAAAATAGCTCCATTGGCCGCGCGTGATCCGTATATGGAAGTTGCATCTGCGTCCTTTAAAACAGTGATGCTTTCAATGTCACTAGGGTTTATATATGTTAGCGTACTACCACCATTCCCGGAGATTGCTCCTGACATCATAGTTGGATCGGAATTTACCGGAGGAAATGGCACGCCATCTATTACAAAGAAAGGTGAAGTTCCTTGCGCTAAGCTGTTAATACCTTGGATGTTTATGATTACATTTCCTGCAGAGTTACCTGTCATTTGTTGTATAAACATCCCTGGCACTCTTCCCTGCAGCGCTAATAACGGATTCGACACCGGCTGCCTCTCAATAACCTCCGCACTCACCGTAGCAATATTCCCTGTACTAAACCTCTTCGTCGTCGTTCCATACGCTATCACCTGCACCTGGTCCAGTGCCGTATTCAACTGCTTCAACACTACATCTACCTCCCCCTGCGAAGCTTTTATCTCACGAGACAAATATCCAATGTAGCTAAACACCAGCGTAGCGGCGGCATTTGTCTTTAATGAATAGGTACCATCAGCTTTGGTAACAGTCCCGGTGCCACCGCCCTTTATACGTATACTCACCCCCACCAGCGGCTGACCTTTATCATCGCGCACACTACCTTGTACATACACCACTTTAGTAGAGTCAGGACCTCCGTTATCAAACGTGAGAAAATCAGCGGCGGACAAGTTGGTACGCAGTTTCCGCGTAACAACAATAACGTTGTTCTCGATAGTATAGGTGAACGGCTGATTTTCGAAGATCTTGTCCAGGGCTTCCGGGACGGAGTTCTCCATGAGGGAGAGGTTGACGGGCTTGGAGTCGCGGAGGTTATCGGACTCCACGAAGAAGGAGTAGCCACTTTGTTTCCTGACGGTCTGGAGTACTTCCCGCAGCGGAGTGTTGGTTGCGGTAAGGGATATCCGTTGTGAATAAACGCTGGCAGTTACCTGCAGGTTGAATAAAAATAGTAATGCGATTAGTTTCATGGCCACTATAATTTTGAGAGCGTGCCGGCTCTGTCGGGATGGGATTTTTCGAAAAGAAATATCCATTCCCACCTTGGTGGGTACTTTATATTCCATATCTTTGTGTGGTTGAAAATTGTGAAAAAATTGTTAGCGCAAGTGTTTTACGAAATTCAATCCTGCCGGGAGTGTTGGTCGCACTTCCGGTTTCGTTTTAGTAAGCGTTTTTGACTGTTGTTAATACGTTTGGTTGATGTTACTGTTACTGAACGTTGATTTTTCTACCGTCTATTCTGAATGTTAGTTTACTTCCCGTTTCAATGATTTTGATGACTTGCAGGAGATTTAAGCTCCTCGGGATTTCAGCGTCAAATCGTCTGCTGTTCGTAAGGGTGTTGTTGTAGGTGAACTCAACGTCGTACCATCTTCCAATTTGTTGTAGAACTTCTTTTAAAGGGGTACCGTTAAAAACAAACAAACCGTCTTTCCATGCTGTGACGTCTTCGGCTTTGACTGCCTTTACTTCCATGTCGTTACCAATCAGGGTAGCTTGCTGACCAGGCTTTAGTGGGTGGGTCGTGGATGAGGAGAGGGGCGTGATTTCCACACTGCCCTCTGCTAGTGTAGTAATGTCGGGTTGGTGGAGATAACAGCATACATTGAAATGCGTGCCGGTCACCTTGATGCTTTGTTGCAGGCTGGAGACAATAAAAGGATGCTGTTGATTCTTTGCTACTTCAAAATAAGCTTCGCCAATTAATTGGACCCGGCGCGTAGCGCCTGTAAAAGGTACAGGGTACGTAATACTACTTTCCGCATTCAGGTAAACCCTGCTTCCATCAGGAAGGACCACCTGGTACTGACCACCTCGGGGGGTAGTGATGGTATTGTACACAGGCCGGTCTCCCGATAGTTTTAATGGTTGCCTGGTGGTATTGAAATAGTTCAAAATTCCTGGGTTGTTTTGTTGTGCCACTACTCCGGGCGCCGCCTGGATACTGTCCGGCGTATTGCCCAGTGGCACCTGTGTGCCGTCTGATAAGGTCAGCATCGCTTTATTGCTGCCCGGACGGATAGCAGCCATCATCTTGTCCTGCACCCGGTTACTATTGTTCGTCTGCATATATACGGTGTAAGACAATACAGACATAAAAGCTACCGCTGCCGCCATCAGATACCATGCACTGGGTGATCCATTCCTCCCTATCTTCAACCTGGCCCAGATCTCCCGTTTGATCCTGGCGTAATCTACATCATACGCCACCGGTTCCTGCTGCCGGCAGAGAGCAAGGTACCAGTCTTCTACCAGCGCCTTCTCCTCCGGTGTGCAATCACCTCGCTCCACACGGTCCAATAAATCTTTGGTTTCCTGGTCGCTCATACAAAGGTTTAGTTATTTGAATACATTCACATTGACTTTTCAAAAGAAAGGGATCCGGACAATCTGTTAACCTTTCATATATATAATACGCAGAGCTAACGTGTCAGTTGGAGTGAGATTATGAAATCTTTAACTTTTTGTGATTAATGCATTTTGTTTTTACACGGCGTTAAGAAATCGCTTAGAAGTAACTCAACTTCGTCCGCAATATCCTGATAGCATTGTGGATCTGTTTACGCACCGTCTCGGTAGAGGTGCTGGTACATTCCGCAATAGTCTTGTAGTCAAAATGCTGCTTGCGGCTCAGCTCAAATGTCAGCCGCATACGCTCCGGCAAACGGGAAATCTCCATCTCTATCTGCCGTTGCAACTCACGCTCCCGTACCTGTATCTCTGTACACTCCGATGCACACACATGATGCTTCAACGTCGCCAGGTATTTCTCCCGCACCTTCTCCCGGCGGAAATTATTGATAATACGATTACGCAACGTCGTATACAGGAATAACCGCAACGGTATCGTTTCCTGGATACTGCCATGACGAATTAATGAATGGAAAGTCTCCTGTACCACATCCTGTGACGAACACTCGTCACGAAGCATCCGTAACGCATGACGGTACAGGATCACCCAATAACGGTTGTAAATTTCTGTGAAACATTCAACGATGCCCTTGTTGTAACCGGCAACCAGATCATTATCACTTAATTCATGGTAGGTCATAATCCAAATAAATGATTGGGGTGGCTGAATAAACTAAATGGTGCCACTTATAACCAAGGAACGTGTACAAAAATGAGGTGGTTGTAAATCGTTTGTTAATTCATTAAAATGGGGTAATGGTTTACTATATCGTACAGGGGGATACGAAAGAGAAAACCAGCCATCATGGCTGGTTTTCGAAGAAATAAATGTTATGCTATGGTGGAAGGAGACGCTTTTTGATTAACAATATACCTGAACCAGACTACGCCCGACTTGAACGTTTGCAGCTGCTCCAGCGTCATCGATACCTTGTCAGGCCCACTGGAAAACATCGGCATACCCTGACCTAACACCACCGGATGTACCCACAGATGATACTCGTCCACCAGCCCCATATCACCTAAAGCCCCCACGAGCTGGCCACTCCCATATACGAGAATGTTCTTCTCCGGACCAGGCCTCGGCTCCTTCAACGTCGCCACTACCCGCCGCAGGTCACCCTTCGCCTGCCGGCTGTTGCTCCACGGCAACACGCTCAGTGTCCTCGAATACACTACCTTCTGCGTGGTATTCAGCATCACGGCATAAGCAATGTCTTCCCGCGGGAAAAACGAATCTATCTCCATCCGCTGCCAATAAGCTGCCATGGCTTCATAGGTGTTCCTCCCCAGCAATAACGTGTCTGCGCCGGTCAAATCCCTGGTAAGCCGCTCACTCATATCGGAGCCCCAACTGCCCAGATGCCAGTCCAGATCCCGATGCCGGCCGGACATAAACCCGTCCAGCGAAATGTTCATGGATACAATTACTTTCCTCATACTATATTGAGATGGTTATTTTGCCGGCGATGACGGGCATAATAGATCTGCCGGCCCAGCAATGAACTGGGAATAGACAACGCTGCACCCAGCAATGGGTACCAGGCAGGACCGAAGCCCTTCATGGCTATCATGCCGGCTATCCACATCACTACTCCAATAATACCCATGGTCCAGGTGGCAGCGGATGCCCGCGACCGCGCAATGGCGGCGGCCAGCCAGGAGCCAAGTATTTGAAAAATGAACCGGTACGCGGTGGCGAGTAATAACAGACCGGCGTCGAACATCGGCACGCCGTAAGGAGGATACACATGGGTGACGTGGAAAATATGGTCGGTGCCGACTGACAGCAACGTGATCACCACCATACCAGTAATAATGGCTAGAATAAGGCGTTTCATATAAGCTGTATTTAACTTGAAAAAGGGTTATTTTCCGTCAAAAGCATCCTGTAAGCCCTGCATGTCCAGTTTCTTCATCCCCATCATGGCCTGCATGGCACGGCCTGCTTTCTGCCGCTCAGGGGCTCCGAGTAAACGTTCCAATAGGGTAGGGACTACCTGCCAGGATACGCCGTATTTGTCCTTCAGCCAGCCACACTGGCTCTCCTGGCCACCACCGGCGATCAGGCTGTTCCAGTAATGATCGGTCTCTTCCTGCGTTTCGGTGGAAATCACAAAGGAAATAGATTCATTAAAGGTGAAATGAGGACCTCCGTTCAACGCTACAAAGGACAGGTCCTCCAGCCGGAAGGTAGCCGTCATCAGGGTGCCTTCGGGCAACGGTGAGCCGGCAGGATAACGGTTGATACCCCCAACTTCCGCATTGTTGAAAATACCTTTGTAGAAATTGATGGCATCTTCCGCATTGTCATTGAACCAGAGAAAAGGTGTAATTTTTTGCTCGTTTTTCATAATTGTTGCATTTTGTGTGAACTTCTGAATCAAAGGTACCCCGCTGCCCGCTACATGATGGGGTGGTATAGAGACATTCGTAGGGTACTTTGCGACTTTTTATATCCGTAACTTTAAATATAAACACCCCCGGTCATATGAAACATGTTTCCATCCTTGTGCTCAATGACGCCGTGATGGCCAGTATTGTAGATCCTCACATGATGCTCAACGGCGTAAATGGCTTTCTCGAAGATGCAGGTAAGTCGCCGGCCTTTAAACTGCAACTGCTGGGCCTTACGCCCATGGTGAAACAGTACAATGGCCTGTTCAGCGTACATACTGATAAAATGCTGAAAGAGGTAAAACGTACAGACCTGGTTATTATCCCGGCTATCGCCGGGGATTTTGAAGCTACTTTGTACAAAAACAGGGAATTCATTCCCTGGATTATCCACCAATATAAAGAAAATGGCGCAGATGTGGCCAGCCTCTGTTCCGGCGCTTTCATGCTGGCAGCCACAGGCCTGCTCAACGGCCGCGAATGTTCCAGCCATTGGGCTTCGGCCAACCTGTTCAGGCAACTGTTCCCGGAAGTGGAGCTGGTCAATGGCCGCATCGTAACGGAACAAGACGGCCTCTTCTCCAGCGGTGGCGCCAACTCCTACTGGAACCTGCTGTTGCACCTGGTAGAGAAATACACTGACCGCGAAACAGCTATCATGGCTTCGAAAGTATACGCGCTCGATATAGACCGTACCAGCCAGTCACCCTTCACCATGTTCAGCGGACAAAAAAGACACGAAGATGCCCCTATCCGCCAGGCACAGGAATATATTGAAGCCAATATCCACCAGCGTATCTCAGTAGAGGAGCTGTCCGACCGCTTCGCCATCGGCCGCCGCCACTTTGTACGCCGCTTTAAAAAGGCAACGGACAATACACCACTGGAATATATTCAGCGGGTACGCATGGAAGCAGCTAAAAAGAAACTGGAATCCAGCAGGATGAACATCAACGAGGTGATGTACGAAGTAGGATATGCTGACAGTAAAGCTTTTCGTGCTATCTTTAAGAAATTAACGGGCATGTTGCCGGCAGATTACCGCACGAAATACAATAAAGAAGCCGCGGTAGAAGTCAGCAGGCGTTAATGGTCTAACTGTATGATGGAACAACTGAGCAGCGGCACCTTTCTGGGTAAAAACAAAATCAATTACCACCTTTCCGGTATCATATTATCGGAAACGGTATACCATGCGGCGGTGTCGGAGGACTGGCACCACCACGCCAATCCTCATTGTTCTTTAGTACTGGAAGGCGGCAACCTCGAACATCGCCGGTTCAGCCAGCAGGAAGTGCTGCCCGGTAAACTGGTCCGCTATGCCGCAGGAGAAGAGCATCGCAACCTGCTGACACTACACCCCTCCCGTAACCTCAATCTCGAAGTGGAACCTGCTTTCTGGAGGGCTTACGGCCTGCCGGAATCCAGCTGGGACAGCCTGCCGGAACATGCGCTGCAGCTGGCCATACTGAACCTGTATAAAGAATGTACACTGCTGCCGGGCCACGATACACTGGCACATGCTATATTGCTGCAACACTGGGGTGCTCCGGTCAAGGCTGGTAAAGGAACGCCCGCATGGGTGGCCCAACTGCAACAGCTACTGCACGACCGGTGGGATGCTCCACTCTCGCTCCATCTCCTGGCAGAAGAAATCGGTATCCATCCGGTAACACTCTCTAAATATTTCCCGGTGTACTTCCATGGTACTATGGCTGAGTATCTCCGGAAAATAAAAGTGGGCAAATCACTGGCACTGGTCCGCGATAAAAAACAATCCCTCACCGCTATAGCCCTGCAATGCGGGTTCTTCGACCAGAGCCATTTTATCCGCAATTTCAAACAATACACCGGCTATCTGCCCGGTGCTTTCCGCAAGCTGTAATTTTCTATCTCACGCTAATTCTGTGCAATTTTGGCTGTCAGCCGAACAGTAGCTTTGTGGTATTAATCGATGTCAACATGAAAAAATGGTATGGCCTGATGGCTTTTGGCCTGTGCCTGTCAACAGCCTATGGACAAACGGTAACTCCCGCTGAAAAACAAGCGGTGATCCGCCAGTCGGCACAATTACTGGAACAACATTATGTATATCCCGACAAGGGCAAAGTACTGGCAGCCGCTTTGCTGCAACAGGAAAAACAACTGACCCGGGGAACGGACAGTGTGAAAGTCTTCGCAAAGGCCGTCACTAGTCTGCTGCGCCAAACGGTGAAGGATGGGCATATATTTCTGCGTTACAACCCGGAATTCGTAAAGGAGCTGAAAACTCAACGGGAAAAGACTGATAGTGCAAAAGACCCTTTTTTCGATGATGAAAGGGCCGCCAAAACGAACTACGGTTTCGCGGAGGTGAAAATACTGGAGGGCGCTGTTGGTTATATCCGTTTAGCGGAAATCAATCTGTCTCCTAAAAGCGTGGACATGCTGAAAGCCGCGATGACACTGGTACAACACACACAGGCGCTGATACTGGACCTGCGCGACAACGGTGGCGGCGGCAGCGCTATCGGCATGGTGGTGGAAGGGTATTTTGTAAAAGACGGTACGCCGTTGCTGGAAGTCAAAAGCAGGGATGGGAAAAATGAGTTGATGAAAGCAGCAGCCCTGAGCGGTACCAAGCCTTATGAGAAGCCGTTGTACATCCTGGTCAACAATCAGACTGCGTCTGCGGCGGAAGCCATTGCTTTTGAATTACAACACCTGAAACGGGCGGTAATAGTAGGGCAGCGTTCAGCAGGTGGTGCGCATATGAATGACATCTATCCAACGAACGACCGCTTCCTGTTGTCGGTGTCTGTTGCTGCACCGGTATTCCCGGGCACAGACCACAGCTGGGAGCTGACAGGTGTACAGCCTGATATGGTAACAGCCAACAGAGAAGAGGATCTACCTGTGGTACTGGGCCTGATAAAACAGGGCAACGATACCACAAGAAAATGAAGTAGCGCTGACCAGCTTTACGGGCAACTGCTGGTCCAGCTGATGAAAGATAGGGAGGCCTTTGCCGATAGCCACCGGATTAATGAAAAGATGAAATTCGTCGATGAGATGTTCCTGTATCAGGCTGGCAGCGAAACTACTACCCCCGTAGGTGATCATATCCCCTCCGGGGGATTTTTTTAGCCGGGCTACTTCTTCGGTCAGGTCCTCGTTGACGAGCGCTGTGTTCTTCCAGCCGTGTTCTGTTTGTGTACGGGAGAAGACCATTTTGTCGAGATTATTTATGCGATGCGTATATACGTCGGCGATATCGGGATCGCCGGCGCGGGCTGTCCACGCAGGAATGAACTGGTTGGCCAGTTTGCGGCCGATCAAAATAAGGTCTACCGGTGCGGTAAGGGCCAGTACATAATCTTTCAGGGGCTGGTCCCAGTCACTGACCAGCCAGCTGGTATCGCCGTGTGCATCGGCCACAAAGCCGTCTATACTCACCTGCATCTGAAGTATCAGCTTTCTCATGGTGATGTTTTTGAGGATGCTGATACAAACTTACAGGTAAATACCCTCTTTGACCGGGTGTGAATCCGTCAAACCTTAAAACAGGATATATTTTGCGTGGTAGGTTTCAAACGGTACCAGCGTGTCCATGACCGGCAGCGGCCGGATGGGAATAACAGTGTCCGTATGTTCAGTGGGCCTGTCTTCTCCGTCGTAAGCCTCAGTGGTGCGGATGTAGCGGCCGGTAGAAAGATTGTACTGTTCGCTGACGATCATGCCCTGGCCATCGGATTCATCACGGCTGTAGCCGATTAGTTCAAAGCGTTGATTTTGGTAGCGATAAAGATACTCCGCCGTACCGCGCAACAATGATATCCGCACGGTAAGCACGCCTTTGCTAACGAGGACAGAATCCAGGTTGATGGCGTCATGAGCACCTTCGCCACCATCAGGTAGTATCGCCTTTTCAGAAGTCGCCACCAGTTGATATTGGCCATCGGGCCGGCCAAATAACACCTGGAGGCGATAGGGCTGTTCCGTAGAGGTGGTGTCGTGCATCACCACTACGGAATCGCTGATATTATCTTTGTTGAGATCGCCGGTGGCGGCGCAGATAAATACGTTGTAAAGTGTTGGTCCGTCAGGAATGACCGCAGCTGGTTCCACACTAGCGGTGTCAACAGGTCCGGCAGTCGTCGTTTGTGCGGTATCGTTAGCGACAGTGCTTTGCGGGCGACTGTGACAACCGGTGGATATCATCAGGTATATGGCGGGTAACCAAACAACCAGGGCAATGTTTCGTTTCATCTTATCAGGATAATGATTGATTGCCGCCAAACTAACAAAAATAAATGATTACCGCAAAGACAGCTCCTTTTTCCGGTTAATGGACGGTAGCAGGAGCAGTACCATCAATGCGCAGCTGGCAGTGGTATACCATACTACGGTATGGAAACTGCTGTCTGTAACACCCTGATGATACAACGTTTTCATTTGTGAACCGGAAACAATGGCGCCTACATAGCTGAAAGTACGGTAAAGCCCAAACGAAACACCGGTACGTCCCGGTGGCGCCTCTTCGTGTAGCCATGCCTGGTTGGCAATTGGGTTGATGCCAGTGGACAATCCCACTAACACGGTGATGCCGATCAACAGGTACATGGGAAGGCTGGCATTTACGAAGAACAATGCTATACACGCTATGATCATACTGCCTATGCCTGCCATGTTTTTTACCAGCAGGCTGTTATGCCGGGAGATGAGTAAGCCGGTGGCGGCAGACACCAATGACATCGGTAATAACAAAAGGCCGGTACGGGCGGGCGAAATTTGTTTCACACTCTCCATCCACTGTGGCAGGGAATACAACATCAGGTACATCACGTAACTGGTGGCCATTGCACTTAAGTATACCAGCAGCAGCGAAGGTTGTTGCACAAATAAACGTACATCGATGAATGGGCTGCTTTGTCTTCGTTCCCAAAGGATAAGCAGTAACAACAATACACCTAATAACAACGTGCCTCCGGGCGAAAAGGCGTGGTGCAGCAGCAACAACAGCAGGTTGAGCAACATACCGCTGAACAGGAGAATGCCTATCATGTCCAGTTTCTGCGGCAGTTCGCGGAAACTGACCGGTGCTGACGGTGGCATATCTGGTAGTGCTCTCGCCAACCATAGTGATACCAGTACCCATGGAATGTTGATGAAGAAAATGCCTTTCCACCCAAACGTCTGCGACAACAGGCCGCCCAGTACGGGGCCCAGTACCATGCTGCCCAGGCCGGATACGGCAATGATGCCCAGTACACCGCCTGGTACGGTTTCGCCGGCTTCCGCATATTTTCTGTTGACCAGCGCAATCGCAGAAGGGTAGGCGGCAGAGGTGCCAAGGCCCAATAAAACGCGGGATACGATGAGCCAATCAAAAGTAGGCGCTACGGTGCCGGTAATACCGGCTAGCAGCACCAGCAGGAATCCCAGCTGGTTTACTTTTTTAGGGCTGTATAGATCGGCCAGTCTTCCCATGAGTGGTTGCCCGATAGTGGAAGTGAGGTACAGTGGCGTAATTAACAAGGCGCCGTCGCTGATATTGCGACCAAACGACTGGCAGATGGTCGTCAGCGCCGTAGCCAGCATGGTGGAGTTGAGCGGGTTCATCATGGTGCCCAGCACCAGTGGCGTGATAAACCCAACGGGTATACGTTCTTTATTTTTCACGTAAGCTCAGATGATGCAGGATATCTGCGGTGGTACCTGTTTCACCGATACGGGGAAGGATGTATTGCAAGCTGTATTCGTGGCAGGCCAGTTGGAGGTCTGTCATCGCGTCGGTGGCAAAGGTGATGTTGAATCCGTTTTCATTAGCGCTCCTCGCGGTGCCTTCCACACCGATACTGGTGGAAACGCCGGCCAACACAATGTTGGTAATGTTCTTTTCGCGCAGGATGCCCAGTAGTGGCGTATTCGGGAAGGCACTCCATGTGCCTTTGGTAATGTGGATGTCTTCCGGTTGCACGTTGATTTCCGGCACAATGTCGAAGAAACCACCGGCTTTCATCGCTTCGAGTTGTTGTTGCTGGACCGCGGTATCTCTGGGAAGGCCGTTGTTTACGTCGGCGCGTACTAACATGGAGGGCGAGCCTATGGGGTTTACATTTACGACTACTACCGGCAGTCCCGCTTTGCGGAATGCGGCGGCCAGTTGCCCGGCGTTATGAATAATGTCTTTAGCCGGATGGACAGTCTGATAATTGAAAACGCCCTTCTGAAGATCGATGAGTACAAGGGCGGTGTTTTTGTCGATACTGGTGATCATGTTTTCTTTTTATTTATAGTCTGCAATTTTGTTGAGCAGCGGCAATACCGCTGTCAGCATTTTTTTCTCTTCTCTGGATAATGTCTGATCGATAGCTTCTGCCAGCCATTCGTCCCGTTCATGGCGGGTTTTGTCTATCATCTTTTTCGCTTTGGGGGTGATGCTCACGCTCATCTTTCGTTTGTCTTCCGGTGATTGTGTGCGGGTGATGAGCCCTCCTGTTTCCAGGTTATTGAGTATCTGGGACATAGATTGGTTTTTCACCTTTACCAGCTCTGCCAGTTCTGATGGAAACATAGCTTCCTTTTGAAACAGATAGGAGAGTGTCGATAACTCGCTTAGAGATAGGCCTTCCGTAGAGTATACCTGCTTTCGCAGCCGTTTGTAGAGGTTAGAGATGGTAAGACGCAGAGAAGAAGCGGTGGCGTAATTATCCATATTATGCTGTTTTGCTATTTATGTAGTAAAACTAATAAGTTTACCTTACAAAATTAAGTCAGGGATTTTTATTGACCAAAAAAATAAAAAACACAGTTATTCATCTGCCGAAGGCTAAAAAATAAAAAAGGTCAGGGTGAGCTACCCTGACCTTCCTGTATTATCCATTTTGATGGCGTTACTGATACACCTTCACCCAATCCACAATCATCTGCACGGGCAAATCTTTCGGATTTACTTTACCAACCCAGTTGCCACCCAGCTGTTGGTCTATCAACAAATAAAAGGGTTGATCGTACGGCCACTGTGACGGATCTACGCCTTCCACACGCGGATAGGTGAAAGTTTCCTTTCCATTGACGAGGAACACGATTTTATCCGGTGTCCAGGAGATACCGAAGACATTGAATTCACCATTATGCAGCGTTGCCTTTCCACCATGAGGCGGCTTTTCTGTTTGTTTCAGGTCCAGTGTATAATAGGAGTGGGTGGTTTGATAGATGATGCTGTCATAGTTAAGATGTTCCATGATGTCGATCTCTCCGTTGCGGGGATAGGCACCATACTTATTGTTTTCTGCCAGCATCCAGATGGCGGGCCAGGCGCCCTGTGCGCATTCCAGTTTAGCACGGATTTCCACTTTCCCATACTGGAAAGCGAATTTTCCTTTGCTCCAGATGCCGCCGGTAAGGAAAGGCCGTGGGTCTTTGGTGGTATCGGGATTGTTGATACCGCGGAGATATAGTTTCCCGTCTTCCAGGGCGTAGCAACGATCATCGCTGGTCATATGTTTGCCCCAGTCGGCATGGTTGGGCGGAATACGCGTCCATTTGGTGGTGTCCAGCGTAGAGCCGTTGAAGTTATCCTCCCATACCAGTTTCCATGGCTGTTGGGAACGGCCTTCAGGCTGTATGTACAGGCGTTGCTGTACTGCTGTTGCGGGCCGGGTGGTTTTGCATGCCGACAAACCAGCCAGCAATGCCGAGAATAAAAGCATGTATTTCATCGTTCACATTTATCAGGGCTATTAAATTTTTGTTATGAGTTCCTGTTGTGTAAAAGTATAGTTTTTGTTAACTAAATAATCTGTATTTTTAAGAAAGAGCCAGATAGATACCTGTGTTTTGACTGTTGGCGCCAGTGGACATTTTTTGGAAAAGTATAGATATTTTAAACCTGTAGTCACTTTACCCTATTTCCATAAAACCCAAACCCTCATAACAATGAAAAAAAATCTGCCAGGAATTTCCTTGTCCCTATTGGCCATGGTATTGGCCTCCGCATGTTCCAAAAATATGCGTGACGATCTGAAAACCGCTGCCGACGGTAAACTCTCTAACCAGGTGGTAGCTGCAGCAGTCAGCACCGACACTGCTAACATTACATTGAACTGGGGCACTACCTATCAGCGCATGGAAGGCTTCGGCGCTTTTGCCGGCCGCGCTACGCCTTTCTTTGAATCACCCAAGCGTGATACCATCATGAAACAGCTCTGGGGCACCGACGGCCTGCAGCTGAACATCGTGCGTGGCGAAGTGATGTATCACTATCCGTTCGACAAAACCACCGGCACGGTGACGATCCAGCCGGCAGGCACTACCATCGATATGGATGCTTCCAGCGCCGCCTATCAGGCACTCAACGGTAACCAGAAAGCACAACTGGCGCAACTCTGGATACTGAAGAAACTGAAAGAGCGTTACCAGGTACCCATTATGATTGCCAGTACCTGGACACCGCCGCTGTCGATGAAAAACAACACATCCCAGGAGAGCGCCAAAAACTTCAACGGCCTTAATTACAGCTGCTGCTCTACTGACTTCGCCAACTACGTGGCCGGCTTTACCAAAGCCTATCAAAACGAAGGGATCAACTTTTATGCGGTATCACCTAGCAATGAACCGGAGAATGTGTTCTCTGACTGGGCCGCTTCCTACTGGACTGCTTCCCACCTGGGACAGTTTATCTCCAACAATCTCCGTCCTGCTTTAAATGCCAAAGGACTGAATTCCGTGAAAATCATCTCTTCTGAAAATGCTGCCTGGGGCACCGCCAACAGCTTCCTGTCCGGCATGGACAAAAGCAATGTGGACATCCTCGCAGGCCACGGCTACGTAGAGATCGGGGACCTGATCCTCGGCAAACGCGGGCTGAACGCAAATCCGCAAACATGGAACTATGCCACCGGCAATCGCCCTACCTGGGTAACAGAAGCCTGCGACGACAGTGGCGTATACGATGCTACCATGACCGGCGGTTTGAAGCTCGCTATTAACATGCACAAATTCCTGGCGGAATGTAACGTGAACGCCTATGTGTATTGGTTAGGTATGCTGGCTATCCGTAACAACGAATCATTGATCTGTACCAATGGTGATGGTTCACTGGACTATCCTAAAACCTACGACGTCATGGGACAATATTCCAGGTTCGTACATGCTGGTTACTATCGTTTTAACTCCGCACTGGCCAACAATTCCACGCTGAAAGTTTCTGCCTGGAAAGACCCTGCTACCGGCAAGTTCAGCGTGGTAGTGGTGAATCCGGGTGGTGCTGAAACCCGTACCCGCATTAAGTTGTCGGGATTTGCCAGCAGCCAGATCACTTCTTACCTGACTGCTGATAATACTGCTGCTCACTGGCAACAAAGCGCGCCGGTGTCAGCACAGGCTGATGGCAGCTTTGTGGTGATAGTGCCGCCTGCGAGCGTGATTACGTTTACCGGAACTGCACAATGATATAGTGATCTATAAAATTCATAAAATCTATGAAACGCATTGAATGAATAAAACGCATAAAACGCATAAAACACATAAAACACATTGAATGCATATAATCCGTAAAACGCATTGAATGCATATAATCCATAAAACGGATTGAATGCGTATAATCCATAAAACGCATTGAATGCATATAATCCATAAAACCCAGGGCTGAAGCCCTGGGCTAAGATGTTGTTCAGTTTCTTTCATATTATCAGCTTTTTAGTCCACGTGGAACTATAACCTGGATTCGGGCATAGCCCGGGATTCGCGTAAACGATAGGACTTATCATCAAAAGAACTTGAAAAACATCGTAGCCCAGGGCTTCAGCCCTGGGTTTTATGGATTTATACGTTTTATGCGTTTTATGCGTTTTGTGAATATGAAATATCACCATCATCGCCAACATGTTATTTATATTAACCTAACGAACATCACTACCCGTTTTTTAACCCGGTTAATATCCGCCTATAACTCATCAATTTCATGGCACCTTGTTAATCCATACTCCGTTAAATTCGTAGAGTCGTTGTATATAGAGAGCATAAATCGAAGAACT
Source organism: Chitinophaga fulva (assembly GCF_012927205.1). Classification (GTDB taxonomy): domain Bacteria; phylum Bacteroidota; class Bacteroidia; order Chitinophagales; family Chitinophagaceae; genus Chitinophaga; species Chitinophaga fulva. Next base: position 776,359 of record NZ_JABBGC010000003.1, on the reverse strand, counting down.
GACGCCTGTGATATCAACCAAATAGAATCAATCTGCTCTTGTTTGCCAATGCCCGGCCCTCACCGGTATTGCCGGGTCACGTTATCCTGATTGCCATTTTCAACCCATAAAAACCACTTTATGAAATAGAATTTTTCCCTCTGTCAAAGACACCCAGTGTCTATGTCTACCCATTTCCTGCTGCCATGTGCAGCTATTACTGCTATTACACATACTGCTGCGGCGTGCTGCCGTGGATAGTACTTCTGTGTCCACATTTTAAACCAATTATATGTCAACTTTATCACGAAAGATAATAACGCTCTTGTTATGTCTGGTAGTCGGCTATGGGGCTAGTGCCCAGCAAAAGCCTGGACTGCCACCACTTCCGGATCATTGTACCTCCTCAAAAGCCATGCAGGAACTGTACAAAAAACATCCCGCTTCCCGGCAGGCTGCTATCAACCAGGAAGTACAGATTAAGAAAATAATAGCCGGTATGCGCCAACAGAGAGCAGCGCTGGCAGGGTCTGTGCAGTATACCATTCCGGTGGTGTTCCACGTTAATGATCCGGTGAATCCTTACAAGGTAACGATGGAGCAGGTCCGCTCTGCCATCGATATCCTCAACCAGGACTATAACCTGCTGAATGCGGATTACTCGTCTATCGATCCGCGTTTTATCGGACTGGCGGCCAACCTGCATATCACTTTCCGCTTAGCGGATATTGATCCGCAGGGAAATCCTACCAACGGTGTCACCTATCATTTTAATGATCTGGATGGCCGTTCGCCGGATGGTACCGGTTCTGCTGTAAAAAGCATCTCTTACTGGCCTGGCGAAAAATACCTCAATATCTGGATTGTGGGCGAGGTAGAAGAGAAAGGCGTGTATAACAATTCCGGATGGACTTACCTGCCGGATAACTGGGTAGCTTCCAATCATCTCGATGGTGTGGTGTACAACTGGCGTTATCTGGGAGCTCCCGGTGTGGGCAGTTCAGAAAATTTTCAACCTAATATGAAAAGGGTATTGACCCACGAAATAGGGCACTTCCTCAATCTGCAACATACTTTTGAAAACGAATGTACTGCCCCCGGTGATGAGGTAGACGATACGCCACCTACCAAGTCCAACTTTGGTGGTTGCAACCTCAATGCCAACTGGTGTGGCGTGGTTGCTAACACAGAGAACTATATGGACTATTCCTCCTGCCCCAAGATGTTCACTGCAGGGCAGAGCGATCGTATGCTGGCAGCTTTGACCGGTAATATCGCGCAGCGCAACAACCTGTGGAGCGCAGCTAATCTGGCTGCTACCCTTTTGCCTGATACTGCAAAAAGACTGGTAGCCAACTTTACCCTCTTCAATGAAAATGATGTCAATACCGGTACCATCACGACTGCGGATACACTGAAACTGCTCGGTGGAGCACAGTTTGCCGTTAGCAGTGGCAATCTGGTGGCAGGCACACATTTTAACATACAGAACGTACCCGCCGGCCTGACAGCGCAGATCCAGGTAATCAACAACAAAACAGCGGTCCTTACATTTAGTGGTACAGCGAGCCAACACGCAGCGGCCAATAATGCGGACAGTGTAAAAATTACTTTCCTCAATGCGGCGATACAGGGCGGTGCAGGCCCACTGCTCCGTAACTACCTTGTTTTCGGCATCCACTTCATCGATCCGTATAAAATTCATTATATAGACATGACCGATGCTACCATCACCAGCAGCTACCCATGGCAGTACATCGATTGGGGCTTTGGTGATGCTCAGTTCGGCGGTTGGTTCGATAACAATAAACTCCGTTTTGAGACCTACGAGAAAGCGGCCGTCTGCGAAGGCGCTACCCGCAATATCTCGCCGCTGGCGGAAAATACTATCATCGGTGACACTTCCAACTTCGTAGCAGGCGGTGCTTTCCCGAATGAACATGATGTTTACAGCGCTGCCTATACCAAATGGGCCGGCAAAACGGCTTATATCGGCCTGAAATTTACCTGGAACACTAAAACACGCTACGGCTGGATGCGTGTCACAGTAGATGCTGATGGCAAGAGATTTACGATGAAGGACTATGCCTGGAACGATGCGCCTAATGGCAGCATCAGGGCCGGTGACGCCGGTAAGCCCACTGTTGCCTGGTCGAGGACAGCTTTCCGGGAATCACTGCCTAACGATGGTGCGCTCCCCGATACCGCAGAGGTAAGTCTGTTAGGCAATACCTTTGCCATCAGTTCCGGTAACTTCGTCGCTAATACACACTACACCGTTAGCAATGTTCCCGCTGGCATGACCGTAAAACTCGCGGCACTGACTAATACAACGGCGCGTTTTGCCTTTATCGGTAAAGCTACCAGTCACGCTGTGGCGAATAGTGGTATCACCACCATCACCTTCCTGCCGGCTGCGTTCAGCAACCAACAACCACCGGACAGCAGCCAGAAAAATCTGAACATCAGTTTCCGTGATCCTTACCAGATTAAGTATGTTGACGTAGATGATGCTACCTACACTATCAATTTCACCAACAACTGGTACAAATTCTACCTGGACAATAATGCCGACTTGCCTTATGGCCTGTGGGCGGATAGTGGCAGGCTGCGGTTCGAAACCTATAAGAAACCGATGGTGACAGTAGGTAATACCCGAAATATTGCTAAGCTGGCGGCGGGTACGGTGATAGGTGATTCGTCCAACTTTGTAGAGGGAGGTGCTTATCCATTGGAGCACGACCTGACCAGCGCATCGTACACTACCTGGAAGGGGCAGACAGCCTATGCCGGATTCACCTTCTCTGCCGGCGGGGAAACCTTCTATGGCTGGTTCCGTTTCAAAGTGAATGCTAGCGGTAACACCTATACGCTGATGGACTATGCGTACAATACCATGCCTCACGGTAGTATCAAAGCAGGACAAACGTCATCTGCGCCTTCGCAGGATACCGGCTTCCATGTAACGGATTATTGCACCGCCAGCACGGCGTTGAATTACAATACCATCACACGCGTACGCTTCGCCAACCTGGACAACAGCTCGCAGTGGGACGGCTACAAGGATTTCACTGCGTTATCCGCTACCGTGGCTACCGGACAATCTTACCAGTTGCAGGTCAACCTGGGCGTGGAATACTGGCCCGACATTTCTGTAGCAGTATGGATAGATTGGAACGGTGACAAACAACTGAACGACACAACAGAAAAAGTCTATGTAAAACGCGGCAGTGGTCCGTTTAGCCAGACGATCACCGTGCCTGCCAATGCGAAGACCGGCGAAACCCTGATGCGTGTGCGCATGGGCTACGGCAGCAATGTGAAGCCCTGTGGCGTGGACGCTTATCAGGGAGAAGTAGAGGATTACAAAGTAAAAGTGACAGGCGGTTCTTCCCTGATGATGATGAAAGAAATGGTCGATAAACCAGTCCTCACGGCTACCAGTCCGTTTGATGACCGCATACAACTGTATTTCCAGTCTATCTGGGATGGTCCGGTGATCATCAGGTTATATGGTCTTGATGGCCATATCGTGAAAGAGCAAAGAGAGCAGGTGATCAAAGGCATGAACAGATTACAGGTGAACAGTCTTTCCTCCTTACCATCCGGTGTTTATCTGATAGATATCTCCCGTGGTTTTGAGCGCATCAGCGTGAAAGTGGTGAAGTAGTTCCTGACTAGCCAACCAATACCGGGCGTCTCATCAATAGATGAGGCGCCTTTTTTATGACGCGGATTCCAGGTGTATCACGCAGTTGAAGAGTGGGCATTCCCATTTACCATCTACTAATTCCAGGTGGGTAATGGAAGTGTTTTTCATGGGTGGCGGTGGTGGCAGGTGGGGCAGGAGATGTGCCAGCATTTGCCGGATAAAGCTGCCATGGGTGACGAGTATAATCTGTTTTCCTTTTTCAGTCGTGATGAGTTCATCCAGAAAGGACATCCCTCTTTCCAGTACGGAGGCATTGGGTTCCATGCCGAGGTCCTGCATTTTCCAATCGGGCCCCCACTTTTCCAGTCGCTCTGCTTCGGTGGTGCCTTCTATCAGTCCGCCGCCGGCTTCTCCGATGCGGGTGTCCTGCCAGATGGTGTCGATGCCCAGTTGTTCAGCCAGGATCGCTGCTGTTTGCCGTGCACGGATCAAATGGCTGGAGCAGACGATGTCCCATGGCTCGCCGGCGAGGCGTGATCCCAGTTTGCGGGCCTGTTCCAGGCCTTCCTCATCCAGCGGGATATCGGAATATCCCTGCAGGCGGCCGGCTTTGTTCCAGGATGTACTACCATGACGAATAATTGCAATACGGGTCACCATAAATGTCTGCTCGTTTTTTTAGGGTAGCAAAGATAAATAACAGCGCCGTAAATTCAGCCTTATGAGGCGGAAAGCGCAGGGATATTTTATATTTTTGACATATGGAAACAATGATCATACCCGCTGAGAATAGTCCAAGGCCCGAAAATACTGAAACACTGCCGGCCGAGCCGGTCATTATACACGATGGCTCTGGTGGCGCTTTTGAAGGCACGGAAACCGTATCAGAAGAGCGGGAGGATGGACCGGAGCGGGAGAAGCCCCGGCCTTATTGATATTAGTCGCGTTCGCTTTGTACGATCGTTGACAACAGGTTGTTGTGTACCGGTAACCAGCCCAGGCTGCGTGCTGCCACAGCTGACACGATACTGTTGGACCCCAGCCCGAATTGCGCGCCCTCTATACCCCAGCGGCGTACGGCTTCTTCTATTGTGATGGATGCCGTTTTCCCGCCGAAGCCCAGTGACTTGCTGATAGCTGTGGCTATTTCCTTCAGGGAGAGCATACCATTTTCTGCGTAATAAAAACTACCGGAGGGCGCATGTTCCAGCGTCAGGAGGTATAGATTGGCCAGGTCTTCAATATGCACGTTGGACCAGCGGTTTTCACCGGCGCCGATATATACGCCGTGACCTGCTTCCCGCGCGGCTTCTGTTAGCATAGGCACCTGTGCCGAATCTTTTTTGATGCCGGTACCGGTACCATAGATCATGGTCGGGCATATTACGCTATAGTGGCCTTCACCCGCCAATACAGCCCTGTCTATCGCTACCCGTGCAGCTTTTTCCAGTCGCGGTTTTTTGGGGATAAAAGTAAGTGGTTCGATGTTGGCGTAGGCGCCCTTTGCTTTATCGCCGGCAATGCTGGAGCCGGAAGTATGGATGAACTTTTTGCCGGTACCGGCTAATGCTTCGAGAATAGTGGCCACCACATAAGGATTGTCTGCTGAAGCAGTGTTGATCACCGCATCCGCTATTACCGCTTCCCGCGCGATGATCGCTTCATCATCGAGTGAACCGGCCACTGGTTGAATGCCCACGGCTGTCAGTGCCGGAAAATCTTTTTCATTTCTTGCCAGTCCATTGACCCGGTAACCTGCTTTCAACAGCCGGGCTGCCACAGCGCCGCCGATATAACCGGTGACACCCGTCATGAATACTGTTTTCATCTGTTGTCACTTTAAAAGATGGATGATAAAATATGATAGAAGCGAGTGTCCGACAGAATTTTCCTGGCGATGTTTTTGTGCAGGATTTAATCCTTACATTTAATCTAACCAAAAAAGATGCTGTTATGTTATCCTTGGAAAATATCAGTGAGTTGCTAGGTAAAGATAGCGATATACTTTTACAACACGAAAGCAAGACCATCTCCAAAGACCTGCTGCATTTGCCCGGACCAGACACGATCAATCGTATCTATCAGCCGTCCAGCCGCAATCCGCAGGTATTGCGGAGCCTCGGACAGCTATTTAACTCCGGCCGCTTGGCGGGCACTGGTTATATGTCCATCCTGCCGGTAGATCAGGGCGTAGAACACAGCGCCGGCGCTTCCTTCGCCAAAAATCCCGCATATTTTGATCCGGAGAATATTGTGAAACTGGCTATAGAAGGCGGTTGCAATGCCGTCGCTTCTACCTTTGGCGTACTGGCGTCCGTATCACGCCGCTATGCGCATCGTATTCCGTTCATCGTTAAAATCAATCATAACGAACTGCTCACTTATCCGAATAAAGCTGACCAGGTAATGTATGGCACCGTGCAGGAAGCGTGGAACCTCGGCGCCGCGGCAGTGGGCGCTACCATCTATTTCGGGTCCGATAATGCCGACCGGCAACTGGTGGAAGTAGCACAGGCCTTTGAACTGGCCCATGAGTTGGGAATGGCCACCATTCTGTGGTGTTATCTCCGCAACGACGCGTTCAAAAAAGATGTGGACTATCACCTGGCAGCAGACCTCACTGGTCAGGCCAACCATCTCGGGGTGACCATCCAGGCAGATATCATTAAACAAAAACTGCCGGAAGTGAATGGAGGCTACAAAGCACTTAATACCGGCACATCTTCTTATGGTAAACTGGATGAACGCATCTATACAGAACTGACCTCCAATAATCCGATCGATCTTTGCCGCTACCAGGTAGCCAACTGCTACATGGGCCGTATGGGCCTCATCAACTCCGGCGGAGCCTCACAAGGTGATGCTGATCTCGCCGATGCTGTAAGGACGGCAGTGATCAATAAAAGAGCCGGCGGCGTAGGATTGATCTCCGGCCGTAAAGCTTTCCAGCGGCCGATGAGAGATGGCGCCGCTTTGTTGAATGCTATTCAGGATGTGTACCTGAATCAAGAAGTGACGATTGCTTGATGCTCCTATGAGACGGAAGCTGTAGGAAAATAAAAGTCGTCTGAGATATCATCAAACAGGCTGCCCTGGAAGCTATGATGCTTTTAGGACAGTCTGTTAGGTATTAGCGTTTCAGTTAATCCACGCATCTGTAATATAAACCAGGTCGCATGGGCCTGGGATAGAGGTTGCATAGGTAATATCGGTACCTGATGCTGTAATCGTTTTTCCTGTGATCACAACATCACAGGTGCCCAGGAAAAGAGGATTTTCAAGGTAAATTCTGCTGGAAATCCGTGCTTCGGAAGCGAGTGTACCAGCAGTGATGGCCACCACCACAGTGGAGAACAATAGGATGTGAATTTTTTTCATAGTTATTGATTTTAAAAAGTTCAGGATGTTTAATTCCCTGGCTTAAAACACAACCAATCTTTAAATTGAAACTACGAAAACCCATCCCGCCTTTTGCGTTAAAGATGGTAACACAAACCATTATCGGGCCACTTAAACTGTTACCTCACCTGTCCACTTCCATACACAAACCATTTCTCCGTTACCAGTTTCTCCAAGGCAAAAGGTCCGCGTGCATGCAGCTTCTGCGTGGAAATGCCGATTTCAGCGCCAAGTCCGAATACGCCACCATCGGTGAAGCGGGTGGAGGCGTTGACGTATACCGCTGCGGCATCTACGGTGTTCAGAAACTGTTCACTTACAATAGGGTCGCGGGAGATGATGGCTTCTGAGTGACGGGAAGAGAATTCCTGTATATGAGCCAGGGCGGCTGTTGTATCAGGCACAATTTTGATGGAACATTTGAGCGACAGGAACTCGCGGCCGAAATCTTCCGGCTGTGCCTTGTGCAGATGCGGGTATTGTTGTGCTTCCAGCAGCGCGTAGGCGGCGGGTTCGGCGTAGATGTCTACGTCGTGCGCAGCCAGTTGCGGCGCCAGCAGGGCGATGAAGTCGGCGGCTACGGGCTCGTCTACCAGTACGGTGTCGAGTGCGTTGCACACGGAAGGGCGTGATACTTTGGCGTTGGTAACGATGATGGCCGCCTGTTCCAGGTTGGCGGAGCGTTCCACATACGTGTGGCATACGCCGGCGCCGGTCTCAATCACCGGTACGCGGGAGTGCTGGCGTACAAAGTCGATCAGCTGCTGTGAACCACGCGGGATGATGATATCGATATATTGGGAGGCTGTCAGCATTTCTGTGACCAGCGCGCGATCGGTGGGCAGCAGTTGTACGGCGTTTTCATCTGTATCGAATGCGCGCAGGGTTTCCTGTATCAGGGATACGAGGATGGTGTTGGTATGGATGGCGTCGGAGCCGCCGCGCAGCACACATACGTTACCGGAGCGGATGCAGAGGGCTGCTACGTCTACGGTAACGTTGGGGCGGGACTCATAAATGACGCCTACTACGCCGAGGGGCACTGTTTTTTTCTGTATCAGGAGCCCGTTTTCGAGATGGTTTTCCAGCAGCAGCTGATTGGCCGGGTCCGGAAGCCTTGCGATGTCCAGCAGACTGGCAGCGAGGCTGCGGATGCGCGGGGCATTGAGCAGCAGCCGGTCTTTCTTGGGGTCTTCATCCGGCATCAGCTCCAGGTCCTTTTTGTTTTCCGCCATGATAGTGGGGATATTTTCATTCAGGGTACGGGACAGCTGTTGCAGGAGCGCCTGCTTCTGCGCATCGGGCAGTGTGCGGATAGACATGGTGGCCTGCCGGGCCCTCTCTAGAAGGGGTTGGATCGTCATGATACATTTATTTATAATAGCACAATATCATCGGCATGTGCTACTTCTGTGTTTTGTGCTTTGTGATTTGTTTCCAGTATATCGGATGATATTTTAGCCCTGCCTACGGCGATGGCTATATTTTCTTCATTGACGATTTCTATCACTTCGCCGCATTCAAATTTTTCTATTACTTCCTTTACACCCACAGCGAGCAGGCTATGACGCTTCTCCAGCGCCTGTTGCGCGCCGGCGTCGATCAATATCCTGCCGGTGACGAGGCTGCCGCTGGCGAGCCACTTTCTGCGGGCCGGCATGCTGCAAGGCTGTGGCAAACAGAGGGTGCCGGTTTTACCGGCGATGGCGTTGAGGATACCGTCATCGGTACGGATACCGAAGATCACCACCCGGATGCCCATGCGGGTAGCCAGGCGGGCAAAGGTGAGCTTGGATACCATGCCTCCCAGTCCCAGCGCTGACTTTTCCTTGTCGGCCAGCGACAGGGCCGTTTTGTCGATCACGTCTATCTGCGGTACTACCTTGCCTTCGCGGTCCAGTACACCGGCTACGCTGGTGCTGAACAGCAGGAGGGAGGCGCCGAAACCGACGGCTATCAGGGTGGCCAGTTCATCGTTGTCGGAGAATTTCAGCTCCAGGCTGCTCACCACATCGTTTTCATTGGCGATGGGGATGATATTGCTGGCCCACAGTTCTTCGTAAGTACGCTTCAGCTGCAGGAACTGGTCCCTGTTGGAGAAATGCTGCCGCTCGCAGAGGCTCTGCGCCACGGCGATATTGTACGGGGCAAAATAACGGCTGTATTTACTCAACAGCAGCGGGTTGCCGATGGCGGCAGCCGCTTTTCGCTGACTGATGGTGCCTTCGTACTCCTTCATGTATTGTTTGCCTGCGGCCACCGCGCCGGAAGACACCAGTACAATATGATATTGCTGATGCAGTTCCGCCACCTGCCGGGCGATGCCGGCTATGACAGTTTCGTCCAGATCACCGTTGGCATGCGTGATAGACGCTGTGCCGAATTTTATGACTAGTATTGGTTTGCTCAAAGCCTTTCGTTTTAAAGGCTAAAATTAATACCTGATCCCGGAAATTCTAAATGTAAAATAAAACACACAGCCTAATAGCTAAAAAATGTGAACAGCTGGATAAATAACGGTCAAATCAGTGCAATACGGTAGCGGTATTTCTATATCTTTATAACTTCTTATATTTTAATCTCATTTTATGTTAGTGCGCCCGTTTGCCCGTTTGGCTTTTATGCTGATTTGTCCGCTTGTGTCCATAGCTCAACAAAAGCCCTCCCTTCCTCAACAATTTGCCGCCATTGCCAAAGCATCCAAAGGCACAGTAGGCGTCTCGGTCCTGGTGCTGGAAAATGGTGAAAAGGCAGGGTTGAATAATAACCGGCAGTTCCCGATGCAAAGCGTCTACAAGTTCCCCATTGCCATGGCGGTATTGCAGCAGGTGGACCAGGGAAAGCTTCAGCTGCAACAACCCGTCAAAGTATTACCATCGGACTACATTCCCCCATCCGGCCATAGCCCGCTGCGCGATAAATACCCTGCCGGCAATGTGGACGTATCGGTAGCGGAGCTGCTGCGCTACAACGTGGCCGAAAGCGATGGCTCGGCCTGTGATGTGCTGCTGCGCCTTATTGGTGGCACAAAGGTAGCCGATCGGTACGTGCATAGCCTGGGCATTAAAGATATGGCCATCGCATTGACGGAACAGGTACAGGTGCCCAATGAACCGATGCAGTACCAGAACTGGAGTACGCCCGATGCCATGACTGCCCTGTTTAAAAAATTCTACACGGGCCATGTATTATCTGATAGCAGCTACAATTTCCTGCTCGATCTGCTGGTGAATTCCGGGCCGGGAGCAAGGAGATTGAAAGCGCAACTGCCGAAAGGCACCGTGGTGGCACATAAGACCGGCACCTCCGGCACGGACAACGGCCTTACCCGCGCTACCAATGATGCCGGTATCATTACACTGCCCAACGGTCAGCACATGGTCATCTCCGTATTCGTCAAAGACTCCTACGCTGACCAGGAAACCCGGGAGAAGGTCATCGCGGATATTGCGAAAGCAGCGTGGGACCATTTTGTACATTAAGAAAGAAAAAATAAATAGCTTTGGCTTTTCTGCATCATGAAGATTTTAGTCATAGAAGATGAAGAACGCGTGGGAGCACTTATCCGGCGCGGTCTGGAAGAGCAAGGCTATACCGTTACACTGGCATGGGACGGGGAGGCAGGACTGAAACTGGCGCTGGGCGGCGGTTTTGATCTGGTCATTACCGATATCGTGTTGCCCCGTATCAACGGACTTGAACTGAGTCGCGCTATACGGGCGGCGCTGCCCTCCATTCCCATCCTCATGCTCACGGCGTTAGGCACCACCGATGATAAGGTGGAAGGCTTCGATGCCGGCGCTGACGACTACCTCGTGAAACCCTTCGATCTGCGGGAGCTGCTGGTTCGTATCCGCGCACTGCTCAAACGCACTCCCGCACCAGTTACGCCTCAATCCACGATGCTGAGGTATGCAGACCTGGAAATGGACCTGCAAACGAAAAATGTTACCCGCAATGGTCAGGAGATCAGCCTGACACCTAAAGAATTCCACCTCCTGGAATTTATGCTGCAAAACAAAGAAAGAGTGCTCTCCCGCGCAGAAATAGCGGAGAAGGTATGGGAAACACATTTCGATACCGGCACCAATTTCATCGATGTATATATCAACTACCTCCGCAAAAAGGTAGACAAAGCGTTCGACGTAAAACTGATCCATACCAAACCCGGTATGGGATTCATTTTTAAAGCAGGCTGACCATGAAGATCCGTAACAGGCTCACCTTATTGTTCACCGGTATGATAGCAGCCCTGCTGCTGCTGTTTGCCTGGGTGGTATATGTTTCGTACTCCCATGACCGGGAGGACGAGTACTACAAAACCCTGCAACAGCAAGCCGTTACGAAAGCCAACCTCCTGCTGGACGCGAAAGTCAGTCCTGAAGTGTTGCAACTGATCTATAAAAACACCGCTGGCTCCCGCTCCCAGGAGGAAGTAGCGGTGTATGACACCGCTTTTAACCTCCTGTACCACGATGCTGTTAACATCGATAAAGTAAAAGAAACCAAACAGATGATCGAAGAGATCATCAAAAGCCGGGAGATCACTTTCCATGCAGGACGCTTACAGGTAGTGGGTTTCCTGTATCCTCATAACGGTACCGACTATATTGTAACGGCCGCTGCGGAAGATGAATACGGGCTGCGGCAACTCCAGCATCTTTTCCGTACACTGGCCATCACCTTCCTGGTAGCGGTGGTATTTGTGTTCCTGGTAGCGCAGTTTTTTTCCCGGCAGGCCCTGAAACCCGTGTCTGATATGGTAGACAAGGTAGAGGAAATCACCGCCACCAACCTGGACCTGCGTCTCGCAGGCGCAGCAGGCAAAGACGAGATCGCCGAGCTGGCGCAAACATTCAACCGCATGCTGGACCGGCTGGAGCAATCTTTTGACGCACAGAAACAATTCGTTTCCAATATCTCCCATGAACTGCGCACGCCGTTAACCGCCATGATGGCGGAACTGGAGATCACCGCCTCCCGCGACAGACCAGCGGAAGAATACCGGCAGTCTATGCGCCATGCCATCGCTGATGCGCAGCGACTGGTAAAACTTTCCAACAGTCTGCTCGATCTGGCCAAAGCCAGCTACGACCCTTCAGAGATCAATTTCCGGGAAATACGGCTGGACGAGGTATTGATGGATGCGCGCAGCGCCATCTTACAGGCGCATCCGGAATATAAAATCAATGTCGTGTTCGAAGAGGCGGATGACGATGATATGGTATCTGTCAACGGCAACGAATACCTGTTGAAAGTGGCGTTTATCAACCTGCTGGAAAATGGCTGTAAATTTTCCACCCCGCCGGAGACCACGGTCACGGTCACCTGGTTCAAAGCCCATACTATCCTGCGTTTTACTGATGAAGGTATTGGTATGTCGAAGGAAGACCTGCCTCATATATTTACTCCCTTCTACCGGGGAGACAACCGTCCTTATGCTGATGGCAATGGTATCGGGCTGTCTCTCGCCCTTAAAATTGTGCGCCTGCACAAAGGCAATATCAGCGTGGTGTCCAAACCTGGGCATGGCACCACTTTTACGGTGGAGCTGCCGCATATTTAGCATGATGAATTAACGCATATTGGGATTGTCCCGGGATTGCGCATTTGGATTTCCATGGAATACGCATTTTAGGATCCCAGGGCTGAAGCCCTGGGCTAAGTTGTTATTCAGGCTATTTCTTTGTCATAGCTTTTCATTAACCGGGATATTCACCCAAGTATAGCCTGGAGCTATAGTCCCGTGAATCAGGATTATCCCCGGGTCATAAGACTTTAGGGTTATTGCTTCACTTTAGCACCTTATTCATTGAGATACCTGACAAACAACTTAGCCCAGGGCTTCAGCCCTGGGTTCCATGGGTTCCATGGGTTTCATGGGTTCCGGGGCACGGGTTCGCGGAAAATCGTGTTTAAAGGATATAAATCCCCCCATTACATTTCCACATCTAATGAATTTCTAATAACATTCTAAACCATCTCTAACGGCCGTCTTTGCCCGCGGTATGTACTTTTGCCGCGCTTACTGTAACAGATACACGAAAAACAGATCGTCATGAAAAGGTTTACTGCAGCTTGCGGCGCGGTATTGATGGCTGCGTCCTGTCATCATCCGGAGAAAGAAAAAGAAACGGTAACATGGGAGAACAGGGGAGATACAGTGGTGGTACCCGCCACGGCTCCTTTGTCGGCCAAACTACACTTGCTGACGGTAACGGAAAAGCCTTACCAGCTGCAACTATTGACGGCTGGTATTGTAAAAGCCATTCCTAATAACTACGCGGAAATAGCAGCGCCCTTTGCCGGCAGGGTGGTAAAATCGTATGTGCGTTTGGGTGAGAAAGTGAATGCGGGCGCACCTTTGTTCGCTATTTCCTCCCCGGATTTTTATGCGGCACAGAAAGCCTGGTTCCAGGCGAATCAATTATGCCAACAGGCGGTGCTGGCACAGCGCCGGCAGCAGGACCTCCACCAGCACGGTGTAGGCGCTGCCCGCGATCTGGAAGAAGCTAACACCAACCTGGCGGTACAACGGCAGGAGCTGGAGAATGCGGCTGCTGCACTGAAAGTGTTTAATGTCAACCCGCAACAGCAGGTACTCGGTGAACCGCTGATTGTCAGGGCTCCTATCGCGGGAGAGGTGATCAGCAATAAACTGGTCATGGGCCAGTTCCTGAAGAACGAAGAAGGCCCGGTGGCCGTGGTGGCTCAACTGGCGCAGGTATGGATAGCCGGGCAGGTAAAGGAAAAAGACCTGCGGTTTATGCATGAAGGCGATGCAGTACAGATGCAGGTGGCGGCTTTGCCCGATACCACTTTTACCGGAACGGTCTTTCATGTGGGGCGTACTATTGATGAAAACACCCGCGCGGCAGATGTGCTGATGTTATGTAATAACCCTGCGCATCAGCTGAAACCGGGCATGTATGCGAGTGTCAACTTTAAAGATGCGCCGGAGAAAGTGGTGACTGTTCCCGCCCGGGCGGTGTTGCAGGACAACGACTACAGTTATGTACTGGCAGAAGTGCGGCCGGGGACCTATGTGCGCCGCAAAGTCATTACCGGTGAAACTGCCGGTCAGCAGGTGGTCGTCCGCAGTGGCCTGCAGCCCGGCGATAAAATTATAGGCGAAGGTGCCTACTATCTCTCAGCAGTAAAATAAGCGGCTTTATGAAACAACTGATCGATACAGCTATACAAAAACGTTGGCTGATGGCTACGCTATTCGCCTTACTCGCCGCCGGCGGCTGGTACAGCTGGCAACAACTGTCGGTGGAAGCTTATCCGGATATCGCCGATGTTACTTCCCAGGTGGTGACGCAGGTACCCGGACTGGCAGCGGAAGAAGTGGAACAACAAATCACGATACCACTGGAACGGGCGCTCAACGGTATGCCGGGCATGCATGTGATGCGCTCCCGCTCCACCTTCGGCCTCTCTATGATCACCATCGTTTTTGAAGATGGGGTGGACGATTACTGGGCGCGGCAGCGCATCAAAGAACGGCTGGGCGATGTAACCCTGCCCTATGGCGCCCAGCCGGGGCTGGACCCGCTGACATCGCCCATTGGGGAGATTTACCGCTACATCATTGAAAGTGACCAGGTGGACCTGCGGACGTTGACAGACCTGCAAAACTGGGTCATCATTCCCCGTATCAAACAAGTGACTGGTGTGGCCGATGTGACCAACTTCGGTGGTATCACCACACAATACCAGGTGGAGCTGGACCCGCAGAAGATGGAACAGTACCATTTGCCACTGCATACCATCACTGAAGCCATCAACAATAATAACAGTAATAGTGGCGGTAGTGTGCTGGAACGCGGCGACCTGGGTTATGTGGTGCGCGGCATCGGCCTCATGAAATCGCTGGATGATATCGGCAAAACGGTGATACAGTCGCAGCCGGGCGTGCCCCTCTTTTTGCAGGACATCGGGAAACTGCGTTATGGCAATCTCGAACGTAAAGGCGTATTGGGTTTTACCGATCATCAACGCCACTATAGCGAAAGCATTGAAGGGATTGTGCTGCTGCTCAAAGGACAGAACCCTTCCAAAGTGCTGGATGGGGTACATAAAGCAGTGGAGGAGTTGAACAACGGTGGTCTGCCGCCAGGCGTGAAAATCCACACCTTCCTTGATCGTACCGCGCTGGTGAATACAACGCTGAATACGGTCACGCATACACTGCTGGAGGGAATGGGGCTGGTGTTGCTGGTGCTCATTGTTTTCCTGGGCAGCTGGCGCGCAGCGCTACTGGTGGCAGTGACCATTCCGCTGAGTTTATTGTTTGCTTTTATCCTGATGCATTTTACACATATACCGGCCAACCTGTTATCGCTTGGCGCGGTGGACTTTGGTATCATCGTGGATGGCGCCATTGTGATGACGGAAACGATGCTACGGCAACGGGAAGATCATCCCATGGAGATGCTGGAGGAAAGAAGTTTCGCGCAGAAGGCACGGTCGGTGGCACGACCGGTATTTTTCGCCACGCTGATCATCATCACCGCTTATCTGCCTTTGTTTGCTTTTGAGCGGGTGGAGAAGAAACTTTTCACCCCGATGGCTTTCACCGTAGGATACGCGTTGCTGGGCGCGCTGGCCGTGGCCCTGCTGCTGATCCCGGGTATGGCGTATATGCTTTACCGTAAGCCGCAGAAGTTGTATCATAACCGCTGGCTGGAAAAACTAACAAACCTTTATCAGCAAAAGATGGAGCGAGTAATGGACCGCCCGCGGCAGATATGGGCGCCACTGGCGCTGATATTGGCCGCCGCCGTAGTACTAAGTGTTACTGTGGGCAAGGACTTCCTGCCGCCGCTCGACGAAGGTTCTATCTGGTTGCAGGTACAGCTGCCGCCAGGCGTATCGCTGGCCAAAGCCCGCGAAATGGCCGACACTCTGCGGCAACGGACATTGCGGCATCCGGAGGTGACTTATATGATGACGCAGACCGGACGCAATGATGATGGCACCGATCCCTTCACTCCGTCGCACTATGAATGTTCCATCGGCTTGCTGCCGTACAAAGACTGGCCTTCCGGCAAAACCAAGCAGGACCTGATCAAGGAGCTGGCGGCGGACTATGCAGGCATGCCGGGATATTCAGTGGGCTTCAGTCAGCCGATGATTGATGGGGTGATGGACAAAATAGCCGGTGCACATAGTGAACTGGTGGTGAAAGTATATGGTAAAGATTTCCGGGAAACACGGCGTACAGCCGAAGCCGTAATGGATGCCCTGGCCACTGTACCGGGGGCTGCCGACCTGGCCATTGATCAGGAACCGCCGTTGCCACAGCTGCAGATACAGGTCGACAGGGCCGCTATTGCCCGCTATGGATTGAACATCAGCGATGTAGCGGAACTGATAGAAGTGGCTATCGGCGGAAAAGCCGTAGGGCAGATATTCTCCGGCGACAGGGTGTACGATATCAGCTGCCGTTACCAGGAAGACGCCCGTAATACACCAGAAAAGATTGGTAACCTGATGCTCACCAATGGCGATGGTGTGAAGATACCATTGTCGCAAGTGGCCAAAGTACAGCTGGCCACCGGCGAAAGTACCATCACACGGGAGATGGGACGCCGGCACCTGACCGTGCGGCTGAACCTACGTGGTACTGACTTGACCACTTTCCTGCGTGCCGCTCAACAGCGGATAGATCAGCAGGTGAAATACAACAAAGACAATATCACCATAGCGTGGGGAGGACAGTTTGAGAACAGGAACCGTGCTTACAGCCGGCTGGCGATTATTGTGCCGGTAGCGCTGGGGCTGATGTTTATCTGGCTGTATGCCGCATTTGGTGTGGCCCGCCAGGCGGCGTTGATCCTTACCGTAGTGCCGTTAGCGTTATTCGGTGGTATGCTGGCGCTGAACGTGCGGGGCATGACGCTCAACGTATCATCCGCAGTGGGTTTCATCGCGTTGTTTGGCGTGGCTATCCAGAACGGGGTACTGATGGTATCGCAGATGAACCAGTTGCGCGGAGAGCTGCCTTCCCTGAAAGCGGCAGTGATACAGGCTGCGAAAGACCGTTTCCGGCCGGTATTGATGACTGCTACGGTGGCCATGCTGGGCCTGTTGCCCGCATCACTGGCTACTGGCATCGGTTCCGATGTGCAAAGGCCGCTGGCCACCGTGATTGTATATGGACTGCTGTGTTCCACGCTGATCACGCTGTTTGCTCTGCCAGCGCTTTATTACCTGGCAGAGAGAAAAGGTGTTAACGAAACAAATTGATTTTTATGAAGACAAGAGGGCTGTTGTTTTTATGGCTTTTATATAGCGGCATTGCCGCCGCGCAGGAAAAACAGCTGGACTTTACCGCTTATCTGTCCGGCGTCAGACAGCACAACCTGGGATATGCCGCAGAGAAGTTCAATATGGACGTGGCGGCCGCCAATGTGCTGATGGCGAAAGTCTTTCCTGATCCGGAAATCAGCGCCGGCGTGTTTGACAATGGTCAGCGCCGGATGCAGCAGGGATATGGTTTCAGCAGTAGCATTGGCTATACGCTGGAGCTGGGTGGCAAAAGACATGCACGGATAGGCCTGGCCAAGAGTGAGCAGGAGGTGGCCCGTTACCTGCTGGAAGACTACTTCCGCAATCTGCGGGCAGATGCTACGCTGGCGTTTTTAAACGCGATGCAACAGCAACGGGTATACGATATTAAGATGGAGGCGTATCAGTATATGCTGCAGCTGGCGCAGGCGGACAGTATCCGTTTCAAAGCAGGCCTGATACCCGAGGCAGACGCACGGCAGTCGCGCGTGGAAGCGGGGATGCTGCTCAATGAAGCGTTTGGCGTGGCTGCTGAAATGAAAACGGCACTGGTGCAATTGCATGAGCTCATGGGCGCCTACCGTGGCGATACACTGTCAAATCCTGTTGGCGACATGGGCCGCTTTGAACGGAGTTTCTCGTTGCCGGAGCTGGTCACCCGTGCGCAGGAGGAGAGGGCGGACTTGCTGGCGGCGCTGCGGCAGAAAGATGTATCGGTGAAAACGTTGCAGCTGGCGAAGGCGGCCAGGATGATAGACCTGGGACTGACCCTCGGTGTCAATAACGCGGCGGTAGTGACTAACGTGGTCGCACCTACGCCATCGATGAACACCGTATCAGCAGGTGTCAGTCTGCCGCTGAAGTTCTCTAACCGCAACAGGGGAGACCTCCTCGCTGCCAATGCCGGCGTACGGCAACAGGAAATGGTGTACCGGCAAACGTTGTTGCAGGTGCAGACGGAAGTAACGACGGCCTGGTTCAGCTACCTCGGCGCCGGCCGGCAGCGGCAACAGTTTGACAATGGGCTGCTCGAAGAAGCTAAAAAGGTGCTGGAAGGCCGCCGCTACAGCTATCAGCGGGGAGAAACCTCTTTGCTAGAAGTGCTCAATGCACAGCGGACCTATAACGATGTGCAACAACAATATTATGAAACCATTTATCGTCACGCTTCCGCGCTGGTAGAACTGGAAAGGGCTGCTGCGGTGTGGGATATTCAATTCTGATTGTATGAAAATAACAGCAGGTATCTTTTTGTTGCTTTTGGTGATGTCGGGCGCAATGGCGCAGGAGCTGCCGTCTTTCTCCCTGCAAGTGAAAGCCGGTGTACAACTGCCACGGGTATACGGTGCTGCAAAAGACAGTATATCTGGTTACGCCACATCCGGATGGATGGCGGGATTGAGCGCACTGTCACCTTTGGGGAAATCTATCGCTTTAAAACATGATGCCTTCCTGGCTATTCGGAAAAGTGAATCGCGGCTGGACTTGTTTCCCGTGAGCATCGCTTACCGGAAGTACAACCTGGAAGTGTTTGCGGGGCCGTATATGGGCATTTTGCTGCGCTCCGATAACTACGGGAACGGCACTATGGACAAAGGTTACGCTACCAAAAATGACTTGGGGTTTACTATCGGGGCCGGATATACGTTTCGTAAGCGGGTCAGCGCAGAAGTCAGGTATGTACAGGGATTTGCGCCACTGGGGGAAAATGCGGGAACGAAGGACCAGTTAAAGGCACACCGGCAGTACGTGGCGTTTACGCTGGGCTATGTCTTGTTCTAAGGTCTGATAGGAGCGGTTATTGGTTGGGTATATAGGCTTGCGTGGCCGGTTAAGGGCAACGCAAGCCTATAGTCAGCCTAGGTAGTAGCGCAGGCAGCCATGAAAGGGTAGTCGATGAGCCCCTTGGCGCCACCTTCGTAGAAAGTGGATTTATCTGCCGGTGCAAAGGGTTGTTGTTGCGCGATGCGGGCCACCAGGTCCGGATTGGAGATGAACGGCCTGCCGAAGGCAATGAGGTCGGCGCTGAACTGTTGCAGTGCGTCCAATGCGGTATCAGTGTTATACCCACCGGCAAGAATGAGCCACTGGTGAAACTGCTCACGCAGTAAAGCAGTAAACGCCGGAGGTATAGGCGGGTGGCCGTTGGTGGACTGATCAGAGAGATGGATGAAGCGGATTTTCAGCTTATCCAGCTTGGTGGCCAGGTAGCAGTAGGTAGCGGTTTCTTCTTCGTAAGGCGACAGGCCGTTCAATGAAGCGAAAGGCGAAAAGCGTATTCCCACACGGTCGGCGCCGGCGATGGCCACCATGCCTTCCAGGATGCGTAACGGCAGCCGGCAGCGGTTTTCAATGCTGCCGCCGTATTGGTCGGTGCGTTGATTGGCCGCAGGATGAATAAACTGCTCCATCAGGTAACCGTGGGCTGCGTGCAGCTCTACGCCGTCAAAGCCTGCTGCCAGGGCATTACGGGTAGCCTGCATATGAAGATGGTACATCTCTTCCACCGCTTCGGCGGACAATGCCTCCGGCACCGGCAATGTTTGTGTGCCTGCCGGCGTGGAGATAGTGCCTGCTGCGGCAATGGCGGAAGGGCCTACCGGCGACAATCCTCCGGGGATGTTCAGCGTGTGGCCAATGCGGCCGGAGTGCACCAGCTGTATGAATATTTTACCGCCCTGCTGATGTACAGCATCGGTGACTCTTTTCCAGCCGGCGACCTGTTCTTTGCTGTAGATGCCGGGAAGCAGGGAGATGCCCATGCCATTGCGACTGATAACAGTGCTTTCGGCAATGATAAGGCCGGCGCTGGCGCGCTGCGCGTAGTAGCGGGCCAGCAGCTCGCTGGGCACGCCTTCGTTTTCCACCCTTCTTCTGCTCATAGGGGCCATCACAATCCGGTTGGCCAGCGAAAGGACCGGCGTGGCTATTGGTTCCAGTAGTTTCATGATTTTTTACTTTGCTATTGCAAAAGTAGCGGCGCCTTTATCGGTGCCGTCGGTACAATCCGGGGATTCTGTTGTAATTTTGGAGGCTATGGGAGAGAGAAACCTGCATATGCCTTTTGAATTGTTTGAGGCAGATATGAGCGAGTGGGAATCACGCCCGCTGGTTTATTATTTTTTTGAGATCATCCATATATGGGAAGGCGAAGGCACCCGTGTGGTGAACCAGAACCGCTTTCCGTACAAGCCGGGCAGCGTGATCCTGTTTACGCCCCGCGATTGCAGAGGCTTTGAAGTCACAAAACCCACCCGTTTTACGTCGGTGCGGTTTTCTGGCAACTTCTTGGAGAAACAGCATTCCAGCGAAGAGCGCCGGCGCATCTGCGAGTGGCTCAAACAACTGGAGTATGTTTTCTTTCAGCATAACCGGCATGAGCCGGTGTTGATCAAGCATACGGATGATTGCAAGATGATCACGGCGCTGATCCGGAATATGGTGCAAGAATACCAGCACCGGCCACCGTATTACGAAGCCAATTTGCAATTGTATGTGGCGCTGTTGCTGAATATCATTGCCCGCAATGTGTCGGAAGAAGTGGAGATGGCGGGGACAGAAGGAACGGAGCCGCTGATCGGCCGGATGATCGCGCATATCCGTCAGCATATCTATTATCCTGATCAGCTGAAACTGGAAGCGTTGGCCGCGAAGTTCAACCTGTCTGTAAATTATATAGGCGAGTTTTTCAAGAAACAGACGGGGGAGAGCATCCAGCAGTTTATTATCAGTTATAAGCTGAAACTGGTGCAATTGCGGATAGAAAACAGCGGTCTTACGATCGGGGAGATAGCCGATGAACTGGGTTTTACCGATGAAAGTCACCTGAGCCGGCTGTTCCGGAAATATTATGGTATAAGTCCGGCGATGTACCGACGGAACAAACTCGCGGAAAAAGCAGGCACAGCTATGTAGTCATCTCCCGAAAAAAAAATTCATTGAAAAATTTCGATGTTTCAAAAAAAGCATTACTTTTGTGTCATGGATGTGGGAATTATAGAAAAAGCAGCAAATGCCATAGCCGATAAACACAGATTATCAATTATTATGGAAATAGCCCAAAAGGGCAGCATAGTATGCGGTGATGTTTGTTGTCTTTGTTCCTTGTCGCAGCCTACTGTTTCGCATCACGTGAAGATATTGGTTGACAGTGGTGTGTTGAACTCCATCAAAAACGGACGTATTGTGGAGTTGACGATCAACAAGGAGATGATGAAACAATTATCATTGTTCTTTTTACAATTAAGCTGATCAAAACAGCTTTTTTTATCGGCTAAAACATCGATAGTTTTAAATAAATAAATATCCGATAAGATGAATAGAGACGGGCATCTCTATTTTTTTACCGGGAAACATTGATACTTTTAAATAAATCAATTACAAGAACCATTAGCATGGACCAGCTTAGGAACAAGACCGCTATTATCACGGGAGGTAACAGTGGCATCGGATATGCAACAGCAACTGAATTTTTGGCGAAAGGAGCGAAGGTATTGATCACCGGTCGGAATCCGGGTGCGGTGCAACGGGCCGTACATGCACTCGGTTTTCCGGCGGAAGGAATAACAGCAGACCAGTCTAAGCTGGAGGACTCAAAGAAACTGGCAGAGTACGCGCGTAGTCGTTATGGCAAGGTAGACATCCTGTTTATCAACGCTGGCATCGCGAAGTTTGCTCCTTTTGAAGGGGTAACTCCGGAGATGTTTGACGAAATCATCGACATCAATTTCAAAGGGGCCTTTTTTACTGCGCAACAGTTACTCCCTTTGCTGAATGATGGTGGCAGTATAGTTTTTCTATCCGCCATTAACGCCTACGCAGGCATGCCGGGCACCACGGTGCTGGCAGCCAGTAAAGCGGCGCTCAACGCTACGGCCAGAACACTGGCCAGAGAGCTGGCGCCTCGTAAAATAACAGTCAATGTAGTAAATGCAGGGCCTATTGATACGCCCCTGATCGAAAAAATTGGTGTCAGCCATGAAGAGGCCGGCGCTATCAGAGATAAAATGACGGCCAGTATTCCGCTGGGAAGATTGGGAGAGGCAACAGAAGTGGCCAGTCTGGTGTCCTTCCTCGTATCTGACGAAGCAAGGTTTATAACCGGCGGAGAATATACCATAGATGGTGGCCTTATGGTCCATCCGGGAATCAATTAATCATTTTGTTATTTAGATATTTAGTTATTTAGGATAGCTGCTTACGTGGCAGTCCATAAATACCCAAATATCTAAATAACAAAATAACAAAATGATTTGGTTGCCATTGAATGTATAATTCCCAAATATTTTGCTTGCCGGGCGCTGGTTGTGTTAGTGTTTCACACCAGTGTCCGGCAGCATCTTTTTAGCCCTATTGCATTTTATGGATCAGTTTACCGATCGTCTTTAATCCTTCTTCCACCTGTTTGCTCCACGGATTTCCATAGCTGATGCGCATACAGTTGTTGTACCGGTTCTGCAATGAAAAGAGGCGGCCGGGGCAGAAGGCGATCTTGTGTTTGAGTGTTTGCTGGAACAGTTCAAATGTATTGATGTGGTCTTCCAGTTCCACCCACAACACACAACCGCCCTGCGGGCGCGTTACGCGGGTGCTTTCCGGGAAATATTCACAGATGGCCTGCGCATAACGGAGACTTTGTGTATGTAACATCTTACGCAGGTTGCGCAGATGGAAATCATAACGGCCGATCTCCAGGAAATGTCCTGCCGCCGCATGTGTCAGCGATGTGCAGGAAATCGCATGGTGATGTTTCATGCGCAGCACTTTATCCTTGTATTTGCCGGGCATGGTCCAGCCAACGCGGTAGCCCGGCGCCACTGACTTTGACAGGGAATTGCACAGCAGCACGTTGCCTTGTTTGTCGAAAGTTTTGCAGGTAAGTGGCCGTTGTTTGCCAAAATAAAGATCGCCGTAAATATCGTCTTCAATCAGCGCGATATCGTATTTCTCCACGATTTTTACCAGTTCCTGTTTGTGTTGATCGGGCATGCAGCAGCCGAGCGGGTTGTTGAAATTGGTCACGAACAGGCAGGCTTTGATCTTATGCCGCGGAATGGCTTTGTCGAGATAATCGAGGTCTACGCCGGTGATGGGATTAGTAGGCACTTCCAGTACTTTGAGGCCGAGACCTTCGGCCAGTTGCAGCGCACCATAATAAGAAGGGCTTTCCAGGGCGATGGTATCGCCGGGTTGTGTGGTGGCGGTGAGACAGAGCGTGAGCGCATCCATGCAGCCGTGGGTCGTCACCACATCATCGGCAGTGAATACTTCGCCCCATCCGAGCGACAGCCGGGCGATCTGGCCACGGAGCAGTTCATTGCCCTGCAACGGTTCATACCCGATGCCGCCAGCCTCTTGTTCGCGCAGCGCATGGACCACCGCCTTGGCCATTTTGGCGGAAGGTAGCACACTGACCGGCAGTGTGGCCACAGAGAATTTCAGGATGTTGTCGTTGGTGATATGGCTGAACACCTCCATCACCATGTCACTGACGGTCACATCGCTGGCAGGTTTTCGTACAGGCGCGCAGGTGCCGGGCATCGGCGCCATGCGACGGGCGTTGCGGCAGATATAATAACCCGATTTGGGACGTGATTCTATCAGTCCCTTCCCTTCCAGGTGATAGTAAGCCTGAAAGGCTGTCGTCAGGCTGATGCCCTGTTGTTTGCTGAGCATGCGCACTGAGGGTAGTTTTTCCCCCATTTTCATGACGTCTTTTTCTATCATCTGTTCTATTTTATCTGCTACCTGCAGATACAGATGGTCGGCAGTCTTGATCATAATCCTGAAATCTGATATGCTTCAAAAGTACAAAATGTAATCTGATATTTATCGGCGGCCGTCCAGTTGCTGACGTATCAGTTTACCGAGCGTTTGTATGGCCCAATGCTGGTCATCATCAAAGGGATTGGCATTGGACAGCCGCAGGCAGTTGTTGTACTGCTGCTGGCTGGAGAACAGGCTGCCGGGCGTAAAGGCAATTTGCTGCTGAAGGGCTCTGCGGTGCACCTCCCAGCCATCAACTTTCGGCGGCAGCACCACCCACAGGCTAAGACCACCTTCGGGGCGGGTGAGCCGGGTGTCAGCGGGGAAATATTGTTGTATGGCGCGACTGATCTGTGCCTGTTGCGTACGGAGTGCCTGCCGCAGCGGTTTCAGGTGGAGGTCCATCCGCTGCTGGTCCAGGAACCGCGTCAGCACCAGTTGAGGTAACAGCCCCGTACTGGCGGAAGACATGAATTTCAGCCGTGCCAGTTGTTCATGGTACCGCCGGTTGATGATCCAGCCTATCCGCAGGCCGGCGGCGATGCTTTTGGAGAAAGAGGAACAGTACAGTACCAGGTCGGTACGGTCATAACTTTTGATGGTACGCGGCCGCTCCGCATTGAAGTGCAGATCGCCGTAGGCATCATCTTCGATAAGGGGTACCTGGTATTGTTCTATCAGGCGCGCCAGTTGTTGTTTGTGATGGTCCGGCATACAACTGCCCAGCGGATTGTTGTAGTTGCTGATGATGAGGCAGGCTGCTACTTTCCGTTTCCGGAACGTTGTTTCCAGTTGCTCCAGGCAGATGCCGGTGACCGGGTCGGTGGGGATTTCGAGCGCTTTCATGCCCAGGTTCTCGATGGACTGCAGCAGTCCCACGAACGTCGGCGATTCAATGGCGATGGTATCGCCGGCTTTGGCCACGGCACGCAGGCAGATGGTGGCCGCTTCGATGGCGCCATTGGTGACGGTGATGTCTTCCGCTGCCACGCTGCCGCCCCATGCCAGGGATAACCGTGCAATATGCCGGCGCAGCGGCAGGTGACCGTCAATATCACCGTAAGGGATATACGCATTTTTCTCTTCGCGGGCCGCCTGTCGTAACGCTTTGTTGAGTTTGGCCACCGGCAGCAGGCTGATATGTGGCGACGCGCCTATCAGGGACACGATGCCTTTGATCGCTACGGTATGGCGTACCAGTGATACCCGCTCGCTGACTTTCACCAGCGCGGCGGTGCGCGATGGGGCGGATATCTCAGGCAGTTGCGGCAGCTGCTGCCGGGAGTAGCTGACATAGTAGCCCGATTTCTCCCGCGCTTCCACCCAGCCTTTTCTTTCCAGGTGCACGTATACCTGCAGGGCAGTACTGATACTGATGCCATGTTCTGCATGCAGGCTGCGTACTGACGGCAGCTTGTCGCCGGTACTATAAGTGCCGTTGATGATCATGGTTTCGATCTTGTCAGCCAGCTGCTGGTATAAAAAATCTTTCCTGTTATTCATCTCCCGAAATAAAATCTGTTATGGTTAAAAGTAAGCAATTCTGTGTCTGTTCTGGTATCTGTTTTTGTGATTATTTTGTGCTAATCATTGCTTATGAACACTACTATCCACACATTAGCTCAACAGTTGGTCTCCCTTTGCCGGGAATGGAAGTTCCTGGAAGCGCAGGAGACACTGTTACACGAAGACTGTCTTAACATAGAGGCCGACGGCCGTGTTACCACGGGGCGGGCGGCCATTATGGCCAAAGAGAAGGCATTTCTTGACAACATCGAAATCATTCACCTGCTGGAGATCTCTGATCCGGTGGTGGCTGAAGGATACTTTGCGGTACAGTTTCATTCAGAACTGACGGTAAAAGGTATTGGCCGCCGCTCTCGTAACGAGATCATCGTGTATGAAGTGAAAGACGGTAAAGTCATCCGCGAGCAGTTTTTTTATCACGCGTAAATCAAATTTGGCATGGAGCCCAGAATGGACATTTCAAAGCTTTTCCCCGCAGGCTTTCAGGCGATGCTGGGAATGGAAGAGGCACTTAGAAAAAGCGGTATCGATAAGACATTATATGCACTGATCAAGATAAGGGCGTCTCAGATCAACAGCTGTGCATTTTGTATCAATATGCATACGCGTGATGCGCGTGCCGCCGGAGAAACAGAGCAACGCATCTATTGCCTGAATGCATGGCGGGAGGCGCCTTTCTTCACGGAGAAGGAGCGCGCCGCGCTGGCGCTCACAGAATCAGTAACGCTGCTAGCCGATACGCACGTGCCGGATGAGGTATTTTCCACCGCTACGGCTGTCTTCACAAAAGAAGAGGTGGCTGTTGTAACCATGGCCATTGTGGTGATCAACGCCTGGAACCGTATTGTCGTTACCTCCCGGACACTGCCGCAGTAGCTGTTTTCGTCTTTTTTGGATTTTTTCACGATAGCAACAAAATCCATTTTTTCTTGTTAAAGAAATGACCGGTTACCGAAATATGCCGGCGACCGAAAACCCTTAATTGAACAGGCACAACTACACAGCTCTCCGGAATTAAACCCTCCGATGAACGGACTTATTACAACCCTACTGCTAAACCCGGATAACA
Organism: Chitinophaga fulva; assembly: GCF_012927205.1. Taxonomy (GTDB): domain Bacteria; phylum Bacteroidota; class Bacteroidia; order Chitinophagales; family Chitinophagaceae; genus Chitinophaga; species Chitinophaga fulva. The sequence goes on along the minus strand of NZ_JABBGC010000003.1, from coordinate 749,672 downwards.
CCCTAATTACCTCGTGTATTTCATCTTTCATTATTCACCTTTAAAATTTGTTACTTATGGCAACAAAAGTAGCCCAGGCAGTCATCTACGACACTATGTGGACCCTTAAGAGCATGCCGGAGGCAGCTGATCCTGAAGGCGGCCCCATGCCCAATTTCGTCATTTCACCGTCCAATGAACTGACGGGTACAGTAATGAACATTCCTCTAAGAGGATTTGTAGACCTTATGGGCGAGAACAACATCAGATTTAATGTTGTTTTTCCTCGCATATATCTGGGAGATTTTTACATGCGGTTTGTCCAGGTGTTGTATATCGCCGACCGATACGCACTGGATGGCAATTCGATGACTTTGTATGCGGCTGACCGCGAGTTGGCCTCCTTAACCGGCTCTCCTGTACAATAAGGCGAGTGGCCGGAAGAACAATGGCAAGGGCAGTACAGGTACTCACCGCCTGTACCGTCTTAACAAAGTCCGCAAGAAACGGGCTTGTTGCTTCTGGCTGTTTATGTACTTTTGTTTATGACCATGCAAAAGATAAAGATCCCGGTGAATGACCCTGCCAACTTCTCTTTTCAGGAATGCCTGCATTTCCTGGGTAGGTCCGACAAAGAGTGCTTACATTATATCGTTGACGGAAAGTTGCGCAGGATGTTGCTGGCAGGGGGAGAGCCTGTCGTGGTCGAGATTGCTCCCGGTGATGACATTGCTTATCTTGAAGCGACTGTACTGGCGCCTGTTGATACTGTTTTCCCAGAGAAAGACATACAGGATTTTGTTACCCGTTGGCTGCATCTGGACGCTGATCTGCGTGATTTCTATGATTACACACAAACAGACCCGTTGCTGCGCGGGCTGGCGGCTGAATACCGCGGCCTGCGACTGGTAGGTATGCCCGATTTGTTTGAAGCCATTACCTGGCCTATCATCGGTCAGCAGATCAACCTCTCCTTCGCCTATACCTTAAGGCAACGTTTTATTCAGCATTTTGGTTATCATGAAGTGGTTGACGGAACAGATTATTATCTTTACCCACATCCTGCTGTTATCGCTTCATTATCATCCGAAGCGCTGACCCCGATGCAGTTTTCCCGCAGTAAAGCATTGTACCTTGTTGAGACGGCTAAAGTCATGGCCAGCGGGCAATTGTCGGAGCAAGTGATGGCCACGCTGGACTACGCCGCTGCGCGTGACCGCCTGGTGGCACTGAAAGGGATTGGCAACTGGTCAGCCAACTATACGCTGATGAAATACAGCCGTTTCCCGCAAGCGGTACTGCTCGAGGATGTAGGACTGCAAAACGCTATCCGGCAACGGTTACAGTTACCAGCAAAACCGTCGATGGCGCAGCTGGAGGAATATGCCCGGCCCTGGCAGCAACATGCGGCATACGCCATCTTTTATCTGTGGCGCTCTTTATTACCCCCATTAAATGTTTGATATGGAACCAGCATTAGCACATCTTCGTATAGATACTCCCGTTGGGCCGCTGCTGATTAGTGGCACCGATGAATATATACAAGCCGTTAACTTTACAGAAGAACCTGAAACCGCTTTCCCTCAGCCCCCGCACCTGTTGCTCGACTGTGCACAGCAGCTGCATGAATACTTTGCCGGCGACCGCAAAGTATTTGAATTACCCATTCAGCAACCCGGTACTGATTTTCAACAAACAGTATGGGAACAGCTGACACGTATCCCTTTTGGTCAAACGATCTCCTATCTGCAACTGGCGCACCGTATCGGTAATCCTAAAAGTATCCGGGCAGTAGGTACCACCAATGGTAAAAATCAACTGGCCATCATCGTGCCCTGTCATCGTGTGATCGGCGCTAATGGTATGCTGGTAGGCTATGCCGGCGGATTATGGCGCAAACGCTGGCTGCTGGAACATGAGCGGCTGGATTTGTTTTCGGGGCTGATGTAAATGATTCGTTCCGGAATCGAACCTGAACCCGAACCCAGGGCTGAAGCCCTGGGCTAAGATGTTATTCAGTTTCTTTCGAATGGTGTGTGCCATCATTTATGCAGAATAACATTGTAGGTTGCAACACTAGCCTTGGAAATTTTGGATGCCAGTCCTTGCTAATGATGAGATTAAATCCATTCCATCCAAATTGGGAATGCTGTTATTTGTGCAAAATAGATATTCATCCATATGAACGAATGAACCCGTCATTTGAAAGAAACTGAATAACATCTTAGCCCAGGGCTTCAGCCCTGGGAACCTGTAATGGGGATCTCCCCACACCTCGTTCCATCACGAATGACCTCCAGCAAATCAGGAATCAAAGTAATGGCCTAAATAAATCGGGAGCATCAAGAGATATCTTGTATTTATCCAGCATTGTTTTGTACTCGTCCTGAAATGATAGTTGTTGATGGTGCTTCTCCTGATTTTCGATATATCGGGTTACTGCCGGAATATGTGACAGAGAATAAGAAAAGACTCCATATCCCTCTTGCCACCGAAATGATTTGGAGGAAGAATGATGACCATTGATCCATCGTGAGGAACTGCCTTTAATTGCCTGTATGAGTGAAGAAATTGACTCTGCAGGATTTATGCGGATAAGTATATGCACATGATCAGGCATGCCATTGATAATAAGACAGGTATGTGATCTGTTGTTAATAACGCCTGCCATATACTTATACAGGTCTGGCTTGATGCTGTTATCAATCAGTGCGACGCGATATTTCACTGCAAATACAATTTGCAGGTGCAATTGGGTAAAACAATGGCTCATTGGGGTATTATTTGTATGAATATATGTCATTTCCTTCCCGCAAAATCTGATATGCTCAAAAAACACAAAACTGAATCTGTTTTCAGATCTTTTTTATGCGCAATTTTGAGGCTTGAAAAAGTTGAATCTATCCACTCCCGTTTAAACCGCCTATATAATGAAGCTTCAGGAAGATTTAAAACATACGGACCGCCTGTTACAGTTGACCAAAGAATTCAGTAGTAAATTTTTATCCTCACTGGACCGGCTGGCGGCGGACAAGACGGTTGACATACCGGTGAAGCAGTCGATGCCGGCAGAAGGCGTAGGCGGTGTGGCCGCGCTGGAACTGTTCCGGCAGCAATATGGCAATGCCATCACTGCTGCTGCGGGCCCCCGGTACTGGGGCTTTGTGACAGGGGGCGTAACTCCGGCGGCGCTGATGGGCGACTGGCTGGCGGCTACCATGGATTTGAATTCATCTGATAAAGGCTCTGCTGCTTTTGCCATAGAAACAGAAACCATTGCTTTGCTGAAACAGCTGTTTGGTTTGCCGGACGCATTCCTGGGTTGTTTTGTCACCGGCGCCACCATGGCCAATTTCACAGGTCTGGCGCTGGGCCGGCAATGGCTCGGGCAACAACGGGGTATTGATATCGGCAAACAGGGCATGGCCGGATTACAGGATTTACAGGTTGTTTCCTGTGTGCCGCATTCCAGTGTTACCAAATCCATGGCCATGCTGGGCCTGGGCCGTGATAATGTGGTAAAAATACCGGCATTGCCTGGACGGGAAAGTGTGGACATCGATGCTTTACGTACCTACCTGGAATCGCGCAAAGGGCAACCGGTTATTTATGTGGCCAGCGCAGGGACGGTGAACACCGTGGATTTTGACGATATCGCCGCCATCGTGGAACTGAAAAAACAATATCCTTTCTGGTTGCACGTAGATGCTGCCTTCGGCGGATTTGCCGCTTGCAGCGATCATTACCGGCATCTGCTGAACGGCTGGGAACAGGCAGACTCCATCACCATCGATGCACATAAGTGGCTGAACGTTCCTTACGATGCTGCGATGATTTTCTCCCGGCATCCGGGATTACAGGTGGAAGTGTTTCAGAATGCGGGCGCCGCTTACCTGGGCGACCCTGCGGAAAATTTCAATTTCATTAATCATATACCGGAAAACTCGCGCCGGCTGCGTGCTCTTCCAGCATGGTTTTCGCTGATGGCCTACGGTAAGGATGGCTACCGGCATATCGTGGAAGAGAACGTGGCTTTGGCGCAACAGCTGGGCGATCTGTTGGAGAAACATCCGGCCTTCCGCCTGTTGGCACCGGTAAGAATGTGTGTGGTATGTTTTACGCTGAATGTGCAGGCGGATGAACAGGAAGAGGTGGTAAACCGGTTCCTGCAAGCGCTGAATGCTACCGGCGTAGTGTGTATGACACGCACCGTTTATGCCGGTCAGCCGGGCATCCGCGCCGCACTGGTGAACTGGCGTACTACGGCCAACGATGTACAGCTGGCCTATCAGACCATGAAAGAAGTTGTTGCTACTGTTTTGAATCTACATAAATATGCGTAAACCAAGCACCAATGCGTATATCGCATTGGCTATTGTAAGTATCTTTTGGGGGACCACCTATCTGGCTTCACGGATCGGCGTCAGGCATATTCACGGAATTATGCTGGCGGGTATCAGGCAGGGCACTGCCGGTTTTCTGCTCACTGGTTTTTTCCTCCTGAAGGGGTATAAGCTGCCTGAAAAAATGGTATTGTCCAAACTCTTTGTGATGGGCTTGCTGATGCTGGTGGGGAGCAACGGCCTCATGACCTGGGCCATGCAGTATATTCCCAGCGGATTGGGTGCGGTAATCAGTGCTACGGTGCCTATCTGGATCACCATCTTCAGCTATTTCCTGGTGAAGAAGACCCGTATCAGCATACAGCTGCTGGTCGGGATGCTACTGGGCTTTGCAGGAGTGGCGGGCATCTTTTATAATTACCTGTCAAGCCTCATGAATCCGGATTTCCGCTTCGGTATTATGTTGTCCATATTCGCCTGTATCTGTTGGGCATTGGGCTCCGTATTGACCGCCAAGTGGGCGCTGGGGGTGAACTATCTTTTCGGTGCCGGTTTTCAGATGTTGTTCAGCGGTATTGTGATGCTGTTGATCGCTACTTTGTTTATGGGGCAACAGTTCTCCGCAGAGAGCTTCACCGCAGAGTTGTGGGAAAGCCTGTTGTACCTGATACTGATAGGGTCTATTCTCAGTTATTCGGCCTACGTGTTCACGCTGAACAACCTGCCGCCATCGCTGGCATCGGTGTATGCTTATATCAACCCCATCGTGGCTGTGCTGTTGGGATGGGTGTTGCTGAGGGAGAGCCTGACATGGCTCATGGGAGTGTGCAGCCTGGTGACGATCGGCGGCGTGTATCTTGTAAATAATGCCGTTAATAAAAACAAACAAAAACAATTGCAATAAATATTTAAGGTAGAAGTTAAGTCCGATGCTCGCCCCGGTTTTTACCGGATGAGCATCTTTTTTTTGTCTGAAATGAGCTAAATTTAATGTACGTGATCCCGTAAACATAAATCAGATCTTATGGAAGTCGTACAGGCATCTGCCATGCACACTAACGAAGTCGCCGTATTATTCGATGCATACCGCAGTTACTTTGATCAGGCGCCTGATTTCAAAGGCGCGCTGGCCTTTATCAGCGAAAGATTCAAACAGGAAGACAGTGTTATTTTTGTGGCCTTTGAAAAAGATGAGATCGTGGGCTTTGCCCAGTTGTATCCATTATTTACTTCTCTGGGCATGAAGCGGGGATGGCTGCTCAACGATGTGTATGTGCTGGAAGAGCATCGGGGCATAGGCGCCGGCGGTGCACTGGTGGATGCTGCCATAGAGCATGGCCGGAAAACAGATGCCGCCTGGGTAATGCTACAGACCTATGTTGCCAATACCGGCGCGCAGAAACTTTATCAATCCAAAGGTTTTAAAAAAGACACCAACTCCTTCTATTTTTACCTGGCGCTCTGATAAGGGATTTTCCTTTTCTTTGCAGCATGGATATTACAAAGAATCCCTGGACGATACATTCCAGCGAGGTAAGATATGACAACAAATGGATTCAGGTGATTCACCATGAAGGGTTAAATCCTGCCGGTGGCCCGGGTATCTATGGAGTAGTGCATTTCAAGAACCTGGCGATCGGCGTGATCGCACTGGATGACCAGCAGAACACTTACCTCGTGGGACAATACCGCTTCCCGCTGAAAAAATTCAGCTGGGAGATACCGGAAGGTGGCGGCCCGCTGGGAGAATATCCGCTGGACACAGCTAAGCGGGAGCTGCTGGAGGAAACAGGCCTGGTGGCCAATCGCTGGGATGTGATCTGTGAACTGGCGGTGTCCAATTCCGTGACCGATGAAACCGGCGTGGTGTTCCTTGCGCGGGAGCTGGAGCAAAGGGAGGCAGAACCGGAAGATACCGAGGAGCTGTTCGTAAAAAAAATACCGTTTGAGGAAGTCTATCAGATGGTTAAAAACTACGATATCACAGATTCCATCTCCGTAGTCGCTATCCAGAAAATAAAGCTGATGATGCTGGAAGGGGAGCTGGATTGACAGAAAATGCGTTTCTTTGCAGCAAATGGAAAGAAAATTTAACGCTTTCAAAGGTGAAAGAAGATCAGGCGGTCCCAAAAGGCCTGCCAGCCCGCGTCCGAAGCAGTCATCACTGATCATTGGCCGGCAACCGGTGATGGAAGCCCTCAACAGTGGCAAGCCGATAGAACGCATCTACATGCTGCGCTCCGCCACCGGCGATATTATACCTCAGATCAAAGAAAAGGCCCTTACTGGTAATATTCCCATCAATGTAGTGCCGGTAGAGAAACTCAACGGCCTCACCCAGGCCAATCACCAGGGCGTTATTGCCCTCACCGGCCAGGTTAGCTATCTCGATTTACAGGATGTGATCTCTCATGTGATTGAACAGGGAGAAACACCGCTCTTTCTTATCCTCGATGGTATTACGGATGTCCGCAATATCGGCGCCATCGCCCGCAGCGCGGTATGTTGCGGCGCACAGGCCATCATTATCCCCGACAAAGGCATTGCAGCCCTCAATGAGGAAGCCATGAAATCCTCCGCCGGCGCACTCGAAAAAATAGCGATCTGCCGGGTGAACAGTCTCCTGAAAGCGATCGATACCCTGCATCTCAATGGTATCAAGATCCTCTCCAGTGAAATGGAAACAGAAATCAAACTCTACGACTGCGACCTCCGCGAGCCGGTGGCCGTGATCATGGGTTCTGAAGATAAAGGCGTATATCCTGCGCTTGTCAAAGCATCCGATGTGTTGTTCCGTATACCGATGGCGGGTAATTTCGAATCGTTCAATGTGTCCGTGGCAGCGGGAATTATCCTCTATGAGGCCATGAAACAGCGGACAGTACAGCCATAACAAACGACGGATTTCGCTTGGCGTAAAATTCGTAATTTGTAGCTGGTAACCGCTAATGACTATGAAACTAATCGAATGTCCGCGTGATGCCATGCAGGGATGGCACAGGATGATCAGCACGGAAGAAAAGGTAAACTACCTGCAGGCACTGCTCAAAGTTGGTTTTGATACCCTCGACTTTGGCAGTTTTGTATCTCCCAAAGCTATTCCGCAGATGGCAGACACCCGCGAGGTGTTGTCCCGGCTGGACCTGTCAGCCAGCCGCAGCAAACTGCTGGCCATTGTGGCGAATGTACGGGGCGCTGAAGAAGCGGTGGTCCATGAGGAAATCAACTACCTCGGCTTCCCGTTCTCCGTCTCCGAAACATTCCAGCTCAGGAATACCAACAAAACCATCGCTGAGTCACTGGAACAGGTACAGACCATGCAGGAACTCTGCATTAAAAATGGCAAAGAGCTGGTCGTGTACATCTCTATGGGCTTTGGTAATCCTTATGAGGACCCTTACAGCCCCGAGATTGTACTGCGCTGGGTAGATGAACTGGCAAGAATGGAAATCACCACCATCTCACTGGCAGATACCGTAGGGGTAGCCAATCCGGAAGTGATCACCAGCCTGTTCCGGCACCTGATTCCTGCTTACCCCCGCGTAGAATTTGGCGCGCATTTCCATTCGGCCCCGCACAACTGGGAAGAGAAAGTACAGGCCGCCTGGGAGCAGGGATGCCGGCGGTTCGACAGCGCTATCAAAGGAATTGGCGGATGCCCGATGGCAAAAGATGAACTGGTGGGCAACCTGGCTACAGAAAATATGATCTGGTTCTGTCAGCAGCGCCAGGTGCCGCTGACTCTCGATATGACCGCCCTGCAGGCCGCCCAGCAGCTGGCAGACGTGGTGTTTAAAGACTAATACATGCAATTTCACCTGGGTTTCCCGGTAGATACCATAGAACCGGGCATTCAATATACTGACAAGATCATGCTCATGGGCTCCTGTTTCGCAGAAGAGATAGGGGCCAAACTGCAGGAGCATCGTTTTAATACCCTCCTCAATCCACACGGTATTCTCTTTAACCCGTTGAGCCTCACACGGGCACTCACCACCTACCTGGATGGTAAAGTGTACACCCGGGACGACCTCTTCCTGCATCAGGACACCTGGCACAGCTGGGACCACCACAGCCGCTTTTCAGGTACTACGCCGGAAGCGGTGCTGGAAAAGATCAATGCTGAACAGCAGGCGGCTATGCAGGCGCTGGACCAGGCCGACTGGCTGGTGCTTACGCTGGGTTCTGCCCACGCTTATTTTCTGAAAGAAGGGAGCCACCTGGTGGGCAACTGCCACAAAGTGCCGGCAACCAGTTTTTATAAAAGACTGCTGACCGTGGAAGAGATCGTGACAGCCCTCGATAATATGATGCACCGGCTGTTTTTCCGCAACCGGAAAGTAAATATACTCTTCACTGTTAGTCCGGTGCGTTACGTCCGCGATGGCGTGGTGGAAAACAATCTCAGTAAAGCGGTACTGCTGCAGGCTGTGCATCATATGGTCAACAAATTTTCCCGCCTCTGGTATTTCCCGGCTTATGAACTGGTGATCGATGACCTGCGCGATTACCGTTTTTATAAGGAAGACATGGTACACCCTAATGAAACGGCTGTCAATTATGTGTGGGACCATGTGGTGAAATCAGCCATCCACAGCGGCAGCCAGCCCTTGTTGCATACCATTGCGGAGATCAACAGGGCGGCGCAACACCGCCCGTTTAACCCGGAGAGCAGCCAGCACCAGCAGTTCCGCCGCACGTATGCCACGAAAGTGAAACAGCTGATGCAGGCACACCCGTACCTGCGCCTCAACGACCTCCACGATTTTTTTATTTAGTTATTTTCTTATTTGGTTATTTGATTTACGGATTTTGGGATTTACGAATTTTGGGATTTGTAATCCGAAGACCAACAAGCGAGATTTTATCTATACTTGTTTGTTATGTGATCTTCGCGCTATAAATTTCAAAATTCGTAAATCCCAAAATCCGTAAATCAAATAATTAAATATCAAAATGTCTAAATTTCCACATTCTTATTGTCTTTAATGTATACCAGGCCTATCAGAAAACAGATAACGGCCACGGCTATAGGATAAATCAGCCCGGCCAGATGGTTGCCTGTTTGGGTTACCAGGATAGTGGAAATGGTGGGTAACAGTCCGCCGAAAACGCCGTTGCCGATATGATACGGCAGCGACATAGAGGTATACCGTATCCTGGTAGGGAACATCTCCACCAGGAAAGCTGCGATGGGCGCATATACCATGGTCACAAACACCACCTGTAGGAAAATCAGGAATACCAGCATGGCCATCCGTGTATTGTTGACCGTTAGTTCCGGTTTGCCTTCGCTGATACGGAGCACACTGCCATCGGAGTAGGTATGTACCTTGGTGGTATGCTGCACAAATTGTCCGGCGTCATTTTTTGACTGGTTGCTTTCAATCTTATATAGCTCCGTCAGTTCTGTCTTCTGTTTCACATCACCGATAGTATCCATCGTTTTATAGATCGGATAGTAGGCCAGTGCTGCGATAAGCATGCCTGTCAGCATAATCTTTTTCCGGCCGATACGGTCGGACAGCGAACCGAAGTAAATAAACAGCGGTGTGGCCAGCAGCAGCGCGATGGCGATGATGATGTTGGACTGTACAAATTCGATGTTCATCGTTTTCTGAAGAAACGAGAGCGCGTAGAACTGTCCGGTGTACCACACCACGCCCTGTCCCATGGCGGCGCCGAAGAGGGCTATCAGTACCAGTTTCAGGTTTTCTTTATTACCAAAGCTTTCTTTGATCGGGTTAGCCGATGTTTTGCCCTCTTTTTTCATCTGGATGAATAAAGGGGATTCCTGTAAGCGGATGCGGATATAGTAAGACATGATCACCAGCAAAACGGACAACAGGAAAGGGATACGCCAGCCGTAGTTGTTAAAATCGGCCGGTGTCATCACGGTGCGGGTGATCAGTATCACGGCCAGTGACACGAACAGTCCGAGGGTAGCGGTGGTCTGAATGAAGCTGGTGTAGTAGCCGCGGCGGTTGTTGGGCGAGTGTTCTGCTACATAGGTGGCTGCTCCGCCGTATTCACCTCCCAGTGCCAGACCCTGTAACAAGCGTAGTAGCAACACCAGCATAGGGGCCAGTACGCCAATGGTATGGTAACTGGGTATCAGGCCGATGGCGAAAGTAGAGCCGCCCATGATCAACAGGGTAAGGAGGAAGGTGTATTTACGGCCTACCAGGTCACCGAGCCGGCCGAAAACGATGGCGCCAAAGGGCCTTACGATGAAGCCAACAGCAAAAGTGGCCAGTGTGGCGATATACGCCAGTTCCGGATTGCTGGGCGGAAAGAATTTCTCCGAAATAATGGCCGACAGGCTGCCGAAGATGTAGAAGTCATACCATTCTATCAGTGTACCAGCAGAAGAGGCCATGATCACCTGCCAGATAGTTTTAGTCCCGGTTTGTTGCATTATGCGAATTTTAAGCGATGGGTTTTTGGGTTATCGGTTGAAGGGGAAAAGATAGGGAATAATTATTATGGGTGCAAGTGCCGGTACCGGAATCTTAACGGAATAAAGCTTTATCTTTAATGGAAGCTGCAATTAATCAAGATGAATCAGGGACAGTTATATTATTTCGGTAGACTAATTTTTGTATTGTTATTAGGTCAGTTATTTTTCTGTACAAGCTTACAGGCGCAGCAGTCTGCCCATAACGGGCCTAAAATCGGGCTGACGCTCAGTGGCGGTGGCGCCCGCGGCCTCGCGCATATCGGCATTCTGGAAGCGATTGACAGTGCGGGGCTTAAAATCGATTATCTCACGGGAACGAGTATGGGTAGTATTGTGGGCGCGCTCTATGCCATGGGCTACTCCGGCGATTCCATCGAAGCCGTGGCCCGGCGGCTGGACTGGAACAGCTTATTTACCAATCAGCCGGTATTGACAGATATTTCCTACGAAGAAAAAAACGAGTACAATAAATATATTATTGAGATCCCTTTTGAATACGGCCGTCCCAAGCTGGCTTCCGGTGTTATTTCCGGTGAGGCCCTGTGGCTGGAGCTGGCGAAGCTCAGTTGGCCAGTGAAGGATAAAAAGGACTTTTCAACGTTTGATATTCCCTTCAAATGCATTGCCACGGATGTGGCCACCGGCGAGATCGTCACGCTGGACTCGGGGGAGATAGTAACGAGTATGCGTGCCAGTATGGCTATCCCGTCTATCTTCACGGCCGTAAAAATAGGGAACCGCAAACTGGTGGATGGCGGTGTTGTCCGCAACTTCCCGGTGATCACCGCCAAAGACATGGGCGCAGACATCGTGATCGGCTCCAATGTGAGCGGAGGACTGCGTAAGGCTGACCAGCTGGTGACCCCTTTTGATATCCTGTACCAGCTGGGTTTTTATAAGGATGCCGCCGATTTCGAAAAGGCCCGTAAACTGTGTGATATCTATATACCGGTCAATACTGAACTGGAGAACTATTCAGCCGCCGCTTTCAACAGTGTGGATTCTATCATCGAGATAGGTAAACGGAAAGGACGGGAGATGTACCCGGTGTTCAAACATCTGGCGGACTCGCTGAATGCGCATCTGGCAAACGTCAACAGGCTGCCTTTTTCGGCAGATGTGGAGCTGAGCAGTATTCATGTGTCGGGGCTGGTACATTCTGATGAGAAATTTTTCCTGCAAAGGCTGCACCTGAAGCCTGGGGGCTGTTATACCAATGCTCAGTTGCGGGAAGCTATCCAAAGGGTGTATGGTACCCGCTTCTTCAAACAGATCCTCTATAAACTGCACCCGGAAGGATATGGTCAATACAGGATGGAGATCGCCGCGGAAGAAAACCCGCTGACATACGTCAAGTTTGCGATCAACTACAATACGCTTACCGGCGCCAGCGCTATTCTCAACCTTACGCAGCGGAATTTTGTTGTGCCTAACTCCCGTTCCTTCGTGAGTATGGCCATCAGCGAAAATCCGCGGCTGAAGGCACAGTATTTCAAGTACCTGGGGCGCAGCCGTAGCTTTGGTTTCGGGCTGGGCGCCTACTACGAAAACACTGCACTGACGTTTTATGATGAAGACCTGACCAAGATGCAGCTCTATCGCAATAAGTACGCGAATGTAGACATCAACCTGCAATATTCCCTTGGCGGTAATGTCGCTTTTGGTGCGGGTACGCGCTGGGAGTACATCAAATACAAGCCACAGTATTCCCCGTTTGTGGAAGTAAGGGGCAGCACCAATCAACTGAATACCTATGCCTTTCTGGGTGTAAATTCGCTCAACCGGAAGATGTATCCTACCAGCGGGCTACTGTTCAACATTGAAGGGGGATATATTTACAATCAGCATTCCGGTATTAATGTTAACAACGGTGGGGTGCCCCTGGACCTTGACAGTGCAGGCATCCGGTTCAATAATTATCAACGGCTGGTGGTCAATGCAAAATATTATGTACCACTGGGTATTAAGTCAGCGTTGGAATTTGATGGTAATCTGGGATGGAATTTTAATTATCATGAATCGGTGGTGAGTAGTTATATAGTGGGCGGGATGAATGATGTGGTCCGTAATCAGGTGCCGTTCATAGGGGTGTTCGAAGGGGAGGTGATTTCTCCGAAAGTGGCGGCTGTACAGGCAGCGTGGCAATATGAAGTAGTGCGTAATATTTATGCGATACCACGGGTAGGTGCTGCTTTGTACAACAGTAGTTTGCTGGGGAACCAAAGCACTTATAGCGGATTGACGGGGTATGGACTGGGAGCGGGTTATAGCAGTCGTCTCGGGCCTATAGAAGCTACCATGATGTACAGTGACCAGTCAGGCAAGCTGAAGTTTTATGTGAACTTCGGATTTAATTTCTGATTTTTCCATTTTGATATTTGGATATTTTATAAGCATCTGCCGGTAAAATATCCAAATATCAAAATGAAAAAAAATTAGTGCATGCGGTCGCCGCGCACTTCAATATTCTTCAGGATTTCAGCTTCCATTTTCAGCCACTCCTCCCATCTTTTACGTACTTTTTCTTCCGGGAAATATTCATTCGCCAGATCGATAAATAACCTGTAGTGGCCGGCTTCGGAGATCATGAAGCGGCGGTAGAATTCGCGCAGGTATTCATCTTCCAGTCCTTCGCTGAGCAGGCGGAAGCGTTCACAGCTGCGGGCTTCAATGAGGGCGAAGATTAGCAGGGCATCGAGGAAGGCATCATCGGCATTGCCGCCTTTGACGCGGTTGTCCATGAGGGCGTTCACATAATCGTCTTTCCGTTGTTTCCCCAGGGGGAGTCCTCTTTTCTTCATCTCGGCCAGTACCTGCCGGAAATGTCCCCATTCTTCCGTAACGATAGGCGCCAGTTCCTGTACCAGTCTTTCTCTTTCCGGATTGCGCTGGATAAGGGAGATGGCAGAGGAGGCGGCTTTCTGTTCACAGTAGGCATGGTCCGTGAGGATGTCCTGCAGGGAAATAGCTGCCAGGTTCACCCAACGGGGGTCGGTAGGTAATTTTAATCCAAGTATGGATACTTTGCTCATGTTTTCGCTTTCTGGTATTGGTTATTTTTGTCGTGCGAAGATAGTATTGAATCTGTTAATTTGCTAAAAGCCCATTTGTATATGCACAGAAGTCCAGAGCCCTTTTTGTTACAGCCGTTGTTACAACGGCGCGAACATCATTCATTCCGGGAGTTGCGCTTGCCGGACCAACTTGTTGATTTCTGTTCCAATGATTACCTGGGACTGGCGCGTAGTGCGGCCTTACAGGAGAAAGTACGGGAGTTGCAGCAGGAGCGGCCGGTGTGGCATGGCAGTACCGGGTCGCGGTTGCTGGCGGGCAACTATCAATGGATCAATGATGTGGAAGCTGATTTAGCGGCTTTTCATCAGGCAGATGCCGCGTTGATTTACAATTCCGGTTACGATGCCAACCTGGGCCTGTTTTCCAGTGTGCCGCAGAAGGGTGATACCGTGGTCTATGACCAGCTGGTACATGCGTCTATCCGTGACGGCATGCGTTTGTCCAATGCACAGACTTTTTCCTTCCGGCATAATGATATGGATGATCTCCGTAAAAAGATCAACAACGCCGGTGGCAACTGTTTTGTGGCAGTAGAGTCGGTTTACTCCATGGATGGCGATATGGCGCCCTTGCAGGCCATTGTGTCGTTGTGTAATGAATATGGGGCGCACCTGATCGTGGACGAGGCCCATGCCACCGGTGTGGTGGGACCTAAAGGAGCCGGGCTGGTGCAGGCATTGGGGCTGGAAGACGCCTGTTTCGCGCGGGTGCATACATTCGGGAAAGCGGTGGGCTGTCATGGCGCTGTAGTGTTAGGTTCCGCCACGTTGCGGGACTACCTGATCAATTTTTCCCGGTCGCTGATTTATACCACCGCCTTGCCGGCGGCGGCCATTGCCGCTATCCAGGCAAGCTACAGTCTTTTCCCTTATATGGACGAAGCCCGTGAACAGCTGTCGGCCCTTATCCGGCAGTTCCGCGCCGGCGTGCATTCGTTGACGTTATTGCCCGGAGAAACGCCTATTCAGGGGGTACTGACACGGGGCAATGAGAACACCCGTACCATTGCAGCCATGCTGCAGTCGGCAGGGCTGGATGTGCGGGCCATACTGCATCCTACGGTGCCGCAGGGGGAGGAGCGGTTGCGGATCGTGCTACATAGCTTTAATACGCAGGAGGAAACAGACCTGTTAATAAAAGTCTTATTGCATTAGCTCGTTTGATGAAAAAATGGCGTATTTTACGTATATACATCCGAGCTACTATTTATGAGAATCATCCCAGCAGTTATCACCGCCGTCGTTACATTATCACTTACCTATGCGCTCAGCACCAAGATAGGTAGTCTTCCCCCGATGGGAAAATTGTTAAGCCCGCAAACAGGATTCTGGCAGAATGCAGAAGTGATAGGAGAGCGGCCACATGAGAAGATGGTATTGCCTGGATTGACCGGGAAAGTAGAAGTATGGTATGATGACCGTGCCGTGCCGCACATCTTCGCAGAGAATGAAGCCGATGCCTATTATGTGCAGGGATATGTAACCGCGCGTGACCGTCTCTGGCAGATGGAGCTGCAGACTTTCGCCGCTGCCGGCCGGTTGTCGGAGATATTGGGGCCGGGAATGGTGAATTACGACAGAAGCAAGCGCCGCGATGGCATGGTGTATGGCGCAGAGCGGTCAGTAGCCGTGATGGAAACGGATCCTGCCACCAGAACAGCCATTCATTCGTATGCCGACGGGGTGAATGCCTTCATTGCCCAGCTCACACCAGCCACGTTGCCGGTGGAGTACAAGATCCTCGATTATAAGCCGGAAAAGTGGGACGTGATCAAATCCGCCCTGCTGCTCAAGTATATGTCAGCCGACCTGGCGGGGTCCTGTAATGACCTGGAATTTACCAATGCGCGCCGGTTGTTTTCTATGGCTGACTTCAACCTGTTATATCCGGATTTCCAGGATACTTTATATCCCATTATTCCGCGGGGAACGTCATTTGCGGCCGCATCTGCCAAAGCGGTGGCACCACCGGACAGCGTGCTGGCCATCGATGCGGCGTATATGAAGTTTAAGCAGGACAAGCCAGACCCGGACAATGGCAGTAATAACTGGGCAGTAGGCGGCAGCAAAACCCGCTCAGGCGCCCCCATCCTCTGCAGCGATCCCCATCTGGGACTGAGCCTGCCTTCCCTCTGGTATGAAATACAGGTCCATACACCCGGGATGAACGTTTACGGTGCCTCGCTGCCCGGCGCACCCGGCGTGATCATCGGCTTTAATGATCATATCGCATGGGGCGTTACCAACGGTGAAGAAGATGTGAAAGACTTTTACCGGATGCAGTTCCGCAATGGTAAGAAAGAATACCTGTTCAACGGTAACTACCGCCCGGCAGACCTGCGGGTAGAAGCCATCAAGGTGAGAGGTGGCGCTACCGTATATGATACCGTAGCATACACCGTCTTTGGCCCGGTAACATTCGACAACACTTTCCCCGAAAAAATATCCGGACAGTCTTTCCTCGCCATGCGCTGGAAGGCACTGGATTCCTCCAACGAGCTGCGCACTTTCTACAAGCTTAATAAAGCTCGTAATTACGATGATTATGTAGCGGCATTGCGTACCTATACCTGCCCCGCACAGAACTTCGTATTTGCCGATAAAGGCGGTGATATCGCTATCTGGCACAATGGACAGTATCCCTTGCGCTGGAAAGACCAGGGCAAATGGATCATGCCCGGCAACGACAGCACCTACGCCTGGCAGGGATATATCCCGCATGAGGAGCTGCCACATATCAAAAATCCTGAACGCAACTTTGTTAGTTCCGCCAATCAGCGGCCGACTGACAATACGTATCCTTACAATTTATATAGCTCGGATTATGATCTGTTCCGTGGCGAGCGGATCAACCGCCGTCTGGGTGAGATGAGCCAGATCACGCCGCAGGACATGATGGCGCTACAGAATGATAACAAAAACCTGTTTGCCGCTGCAGCGATGCCGCTCATCCGCAAACATATAGATACCACCGCACTCACCGATGCTCAGCGCCCTTACTGGCAGTTGTTATCGCAGTGGGACTGCGTAGCTTCTCCGGACAGTAAAGCAGCCACTATCTTTAATGCCCTGTGGGGAAACCTGACGGATACTATTTTCCGTGATGAACTGGAACCGAATGATTCGGTCGTACTGGCCATGCCGCAGGCTACCACCGCTTTGCTGATGCTGCTGCGTGACAGCGCAGTTCATTTTGTGGACAATATCAATACGCCACAGAAAGAAACACTGTCAGGCCTGGTACAAGGCTCTTTTGCTTCCATCATCAAAGAAATGGCGGAGTTGAACAAAGCTGGTAAACTGGAACTGGGTAAAGCCCGTGGTACGGATATCCGCCATCTTTCCCGCGGCATCCCTGCATTCAGCGCTTTGCATCTTAATACCGGTGGCGGTCAACATATTGTCAATGCTACTAAGCGCTTCCATGGCCCCTCCTGGCGTATGGTGGTGCAGCTGTCAGATAAAACAGAAGCATACGGTATCTATCCAGGCGGACAAAGCGGTAACCCCGGTAGTCCGTATTACGACAATGCGGTGAACGACTGGGCAGTAGGTAAATATTACCTGCTGCATGTGTTTGACCAACAGGAAAAAGATGACCCTCTCATCCGCTACAAGGTGGTGTTTACAGGCAAATAGAAAAAAATTTTAGAAAAGTATTTGGAAGAAAAACATTTATTCCTATCTTTGCACTCCGTTAAACAAACGGGGTGTTAAGATTCCGTAGCTCAGTTGGTAGAGCAATACACTTTTAATGTATGGGCCCTGGGTTCGAGTCCCAGCGGGATCACAGACAACTTACAAACCTCGCGCTAGTCGCGGGGTTTTGTTGTTTTGGGCTATTTGTTAGTTTGTCAAAGTGCGAATTTGCGTTTCGGCTTACTTAGTTTTATGCTGGTTGACTTGTAAAATACGTTTTTTGTAGCAAGTAATTTGTATTTTCAATATTGCATTGGACAGGGTAACCTTCTTTTTCCAAATTGTACTAACGGGCAAATTTTCATATAACTCTTCCTTTATCTTTCTCTGGATATACATTTCAGCCTTTGCCTCATTATTTATTGATACTTCTTACAATACTCCATAAAATGCCCGTTGATTATATCCGTAGCCCCAGCAGCATTAGTAAGAATAAATTGAGGCTCTTGTCGGATTTTTTGTGCCATGGCTACAAGATCCACAGGAAGTATTGGAGATTGCGCATAACTTTGAAAAATAGGACTTAAGTTTAACTTCGTAGTAAGTTGATATTTTGAAAGTAAATCTATAGCAGATGGAAGAATTACATTTAAAATTAAAACATCCAAATTTTCGCTTTTCCTTAAGCCATTTATAGCTAAATCTATTATTGGCATAATATCCCATCCGCCAATGCAGTTACGGAACAATTCAAATACTTCGTAGGCAATTAGCATAGCCTGTAAGCTGTCGGCCTGATTCAGCAAGTGAGCGTTTTCTGAAAAGTAGGTATGATGCATTTTGGGCAACTGACTTTTCGTTTGTTGGGTCAGCGCGTTATATAATGCTTCATATTCTTCTAACTTTAAAAGCAAATCTGTTATTGCAAGACCCTGTGTGTCTAGTTTGAGCAGTGTAACAATTTCCTTTAGCTTGTCTGTTAATCCTGATGATGCATATATTGTGAAATTTTTTCTAGTATGAATACAAGCTAACTCCAACAACTCATTGGTAAAGTGGGAAATGGAAATATACCACATGATGACCGATGAAGTATTATTCCTGCCTCGATATAAAACATCTGTAGATTGTTCAAGATGCTTTAAGTTGTTCCAGTTTAAGTAAAGTGCATCTGTGACATATTCATTGCTAAGTTGCTCAACTTTATAGTAAACCCCTCGATAAGGAGCAAAGCAGTTCCTGTGCATTTCATTGGCTCTAAAACTTTCAAGTGTTCTCATTTTACTTATGCTTTATACTTTTTGTAACCAAATATCTTGAGGATAACCTTGGTTTTGCGGTATGCATGATAGCTCAACTGCGCTAGTGGTTGAAAATTACTCTTTATCAATCTATCTACATGTTGCAGATCGGGGTAAGCTCGATAGCAGTTGTCAACCATTATATATAAGGAATCTAGATTTTTTTCGTTAGGAAATTTATCAAGTGCTACTTTTAGTGGTACAATTAAGTTATTGAACGAATTGGCTATAAACGTGTCATGTCGCAGTGTTCTCCAATTGTTGTAAATGGTTATGCACTCTTGCTTTACGGCATAGTCTACGACTTTTAAGGTCAGGAAGTTTCGTTCAAAAAAACGCTCAATTTCAAAAAGACTTGTTAAGTAATCCTCCTGTCTTTTATTAAGTAAGTCCGTGAAATTTTCCATGTTTTTTAACGCGCCTTCTTCCATTTCCTTAATGCTGCCAATGATTTGAAAGACTTCAGTAACAGCCTTTGTTTTGAGGGATTTGTTACAACATCTTACATAATGCTTCAGGAACACGGAATAATCTATCTTTTCAAGGAAATACAAGTGTGCAATCACCTTTAATTGGAAACCGACTGCATGTTTTTGCACTATTGAAACATTTTCTAATGATTTTGTCATCAGGTCATGGTTCTTTTTGCATTCCTGAGCAAAATTGAAAAGAAGGAGGTTGACCGATTTCTTATAACTCTTCCGCGCATTGGCAGCTCCAATAAAGCTGACAATCCAGGTAGCCAATAACCCAAAGCCAAAGATTATAAAGGTGACAATGATGGTAAATGTAGTATTTGCGTCTACTCCTGTAGTCTTGTTGATGTACTTAAGCATGTGCTCCACGGCACCGTGCGTTGTGGTGTCAGCCTTAGTGGCGGTGTCGGCTAATTTTACCAGTACTTGATGTGTACTATCAATTAGAGGTTTCTGGATGGTTGATGATCCCATTGATGTTTATTATTTATCAGCCATTGGGTAGAATTCGTGATCCTTATCCAGAAAAACGACATAGAAAATATTTTCATCGAAGAAACCTGCGACAACTTCTTTGCTCTTTTTTGTGATATGCATCGATCCCCAATTTTTATGCGGCAGATGTTTCGGCTCTGTGAATTTAGAATGTGCAGGGAATTTTCCATATTGTTTAATGCTTCCGTCCTGCAAGGCTTCTTCACAGGTATATTTATTTAAGTGACGCATCATTTCACTCATGTCAGCAAGATGCCCAAGTTCTTCCCATTTTTTAAAGTGTTGACCTTCTCGTACATCGATCAAATATTCCATAGAAAAAATTAGTTTTCGCTTTTTCGGTGGTTGTGGTCCTCGATTTCCCTGTTCCCTTTGATAAGCAGGGATCTTCTTTTCCTTTTTACTCGCCATACAAGAGATCAGTTAACTTGTCAGTAATCTCTAAAGTATCAGCAGCTCCAAAGGTGTTGTCCAGGTATTTTTTGGCAAAGTCGGAAGTGTTTCTAACAGTTTTGGCGTTAAAATCGGACAAGGAATAGATGGAAGATGCACCAAATTGGTCTTTGTTGGTGAACCATATTTGATCTCTTCTGAGTAATTTTCTATCTAATAAGTTAGTGTCTTGTGCAGAAAATATAAACTGCGCGTTCCGTTTGTTGTACTTTTGAAACAGGGATAGTAATTTCTTTGACAAATTAGGATGCAGTTTACAATCGAATTCATCGATAAACAATACCCCACCATAGCGTAGGGTGTAATACAATGGGCCTAGAATATGGATCAGTTTGCGCGTCCCGTCAGATTCTATACGCGTTTTGAAAGGAACAGCCTCAACGATCAGATTATTTTCGTCATATTTTCTATGATAAGTAATGATTTCTCCGTCCTTTTCTCCAGCTTCTATGTTGGCTATCTCTAAATACTTTAGGGCAACTGTTGCCCATTCTTTAAAACTGCTATTTTCTCTCAATAGGTTTGCTGTGTAGTGGGAATAGTGGTTTTCGTTGATACCGTCTATCGCAGCGGTATTCTGAAACCACGCAAGGACTTCTTTTGTAACAGGTTGGTTATACTGTGCAAGGTGGCTCAGCAGCAATACATTTTCGTTTACTTCTTCATATTTCGAGCCCTCTCTGAAAGATTCTTGGTTAATGGTAAATATCTGGTCTTCACGATTAAACAATTGTATCTCTCTGTCCAGTTTTCGGTATAGCCATTCTTTTTTTATGGTATTTCCAAACAATTCATAGCCATATCGATAGATATACTGTTTATGCAAGAAAGATACTTCAAACATTGTATTTTCCTTATCAGAAGCAGTATTGAGCCTAAAGTGATTGTTACGGATTCTACGTTCGCTTTCTTGATTCAGTGAGTCCCGGAACGAGCTGTAGATGACATCGATAAAGAAACTATATGCTTTAATGAAATTGCTTTTGCCACTTCCGTTGGCACCGTAAATGGCCGCAACCTTTAACAGGTCAATCTCTTTATTGGTCTTAATAATATTGTTCCTCACCAGTTCCTTAAATGATTTAATTGGGGTCATTAAGAAGCTAACCTCATCTTTAAAGGATAATAAGTTTCTAAATTTAAATTCTATGAGCATGGCAATTGAATGAGTATGCAAATATAAGGTATTAATTGCAAAAATTGCTATGAAATGGTAATTTTTGTAATTAATGTCTATGGCATTTAAAAGGAGGTAATGATATTACAAATTTTGCTTATAAAAATGCTTTTAGATAGGAGCAAACTCTCCTCCGGTTGTTTCAGCAGCGGGTGGGATGTTTATCTCCGTTTACTTAAATTAATTCGTGGACAATTATATCGTTGAAGTCCACATATTTACATTGCTACGCTCAACCCATAACATTCAAGAATTTACGAAGCATGAAGTTCCAGCGGCTATAGTCCTGTTTTACATTAGATTTCCCTATAACCTATAGCTAAGTTTATACGCGATGCTGCAACACGCATAACTAGCATTTCACGCAGAATATTCTATCGCAGTTAATTTTATGATTATTGTATATTGGATCAGGGATCGGACTGAGTCAAAATGAGGAAAGGGAAGCAGGATAATCTGATTTTAATCAATACATGCTCTACTACCGGCAATATTATCCGTCCATTCAACTGGCAGACTTTATAGAATGCTATTGGGTATTACGTGCACCAGACAGGTTTGTGGATGTACCTGACCGCTTAATACCTGGCGGCCGTGCGGAACTGATCTTTAATTTTGGCGACCCGGCGGATTGGTTGATAACAGCTGATAATCCTCATGGCACCCGTCTGAGTGAGCCAGTGATTATGGGGCAGCGCAACCAGATTTTTTATGTGAAAAGTACTGGTAAAATTAGGCTGCTAGGCATACGTTTTAAGCCAGGTGGCCTGGCAGCATTTACCAACGTACCTATTTCTGATTTATTAAATATGCTATTGCCGGCAGAACTGCTGTTAGGAAAAGCAGTAAAAAGCCTGGAGATGCGGTTGTCAGATTGTTCGGATGATGATAGGCAGATACAATTACTGGATGCTATACTTAAAACCGAATTAAGAAATACACCAGCTAACCTGTTAGTGGTTAACCAAACCATTGATATGCTTCGTGACAGCCGTGATGATATATCTATTGACACCATCTGCCAGCAAACAGGTTGGTACTATAAAAAGCTGGAGCGGATTTTTCTGAAAAATATCGGTTATACCCCCAAGCATTACCATAAAATACTTCGTTTCAATAAAGCGGTCAGGTATATGCGGACCACCAATACCCTAACTGATGTCTGTCATGTATGCAATTACTTTGACCAGGCGCATTTTATTCGCGATTTCCGGTTGTTTACGGGTACCACTCCCAGTCAGTTTAAAAAGGAGGATAATAAAATAGCGGATTTTCTCATAAAACATCAGTCTGTCTAAAATATACAATTCTGCGCCGGAAAAACCGTATAGCTTTGACAATTATACTAAACTTATATCATGTCGGATTTAAAACCGGTTTCCAAAGCACTTTTAGCCGCAGGACTGCTTTTTGCGGGTATTTGCTGGTATTTGTCCTTTAGCTTATCAGCACACATTTGGTGGCCATTATGGGTGGCGCCAGTCCCGATACTGTATTTTTCTTTACGATTGACAAGCAAATGGACATTTTTAATAGCTTTTGCCGGGTACTTAATAGGAAGGCTTAGCTGGGTACCTTATTTACTAAGTATTTTACCTTTGCCGCTGGTGTTTTTGTTTACACTGCTATACCCCCTGATTTTTGCGTTACAAGTGATAGCTGCAAGAAAGCTAATGCTTACTTATAGCCATTGGTCCACTGTATTTGTATTCCCTGTTTGGGTTACTACGATGGAGTATATCAGCTTCCTCACCACCCCGGATGGAACGACAGGCAGCATTGCCTATACGCAATGCGATTTTTTACCGGTTATACAAGTTGCTTCTTTGACAGGCATACAGGGGATTACCTTCCTGGTTACTTTTTTTCCTGCGGCAATAGCATTAATCAAATATCGGTATCAGCAAAAACAATCAATCCGAACACTTTCCTTCGTAACCATTGGCGTTCTTGTGGCTGCAATGGTTTGGGGTGTTGTGCGTTTGAATCAAACATCTTCTGCTACTAAATCATTACAGGTGGGTATGGTCGCCATTGATAAACGGGCATATCACAATGAGAATACAAATGGAGAAGACAGGGATTTGTACCTGGCAAACCTTTACCTGCACCAGGTAGGGGAATTGGCAAAGCAGGGGGCAAAGATCGTGGTGTTTCCTGAAAAAATGTTTACCGTAAGGGATAAACACCGTTCGGCTTTTATTCAGCAGTTTAAAGATACAGCAATGGCGCATCGCGTATGCATCGTTGCATGCGTGACGCAGCAAAAAGGAGACTATTACGAAAACAGGGCTTGGGTGATCGGGGAGGATGGGGCGCTGCTGGCAGATTATCAGAAAGTACATTTGTTTCCAGGAGAATTGCTGGATAGCCTGAAACCAGGAAAGGAACCCGGTTTGTTTCCCAGGAATGGTACAACAGAAGGTGTGGCCATTTGTAAGGACATGGATTTTCAGCAATACATCAGCAGGTATGGCAGCGCAGATTGTAATGTTTTATATGTGCCAGCCTGGGACTTTGAGCGAGATGGCTGGCTACATAGCCGGATGGCGATGATGAGATGCGTGGAAGGCGGTTTTGGAATGGTAAGAAATGCCAGGAAAGGTAGGCTGACTATCAACGACTATTGCGGTAGGGTTTTGTATGAGGCCAATTGCGACAAAGGCACGCCCGCGTTGTTATCAGGCAATATTGATATACAGCATCATGCTACACTGTATAACAAGTGGGGTGATTGGTTCAGTATATTAAATGCCATTGCATTCCTGGGGAGCCTTGTACTATTAGTAAAAGCCCAGCGGAAACGGTGATAACGGCATACGAAGGTCGGGAGCACGCCGCAGTTAACAATACAAAGATGATAAATTCTTATGCAGCACAAGGTGCGCAGTCAGAGAAAAAGTATGCAGGAATGGAGAATTTTTGACCGGATAAAATAATATCGGTTTGACAGGCATTGTTATATTCCTTGCCACGAGGATAGGTAAAGGATACTAAAAGGATACTAAAGAGATTCCTAATAGATATCCTTGTAAGAGGCTGTTAATCAAATGAATAGATGAGCAGTTGAATTGGCAGGACGTTTAATATTGATAGTATTTTCGCTGAGTCTGGGTGGTCGCCCAGATGGATATAGCAGAGAAAGAGGTTGCATAGCCGCCAGCTGACTAAAATATCTCCCGATGATCTGATCAAATCGGAACTATTACAGTTAATCCCCGTCGATTATTGATGCTATCATTCCGGCAGTTTCCCTCACCTTTTCAAAATCACATTCTTTAACCGTTCTTCGTTTTCATCGCCCCAATTTCCCAAAGCAGCAATGATGGGAATTAGTGTCATTCCGAAATCGGTAAGACTAAACTCCACCTTCGGAGGTGCAACCGGGTAAATTATTTTGGAAACTAATTCATGCTGCTCAAGTTCTTTCAACTGAATATTTAACACTCTCCTGGAAGCATCCGGAATTTTCCGTTGCAGTTCACTAGGCCGCCTGTATCCTTCATGGATAAACCATAACAATCTTATTTTCCACTTTCCATACAGCACTTCACCGATCAGGTCAAGACCACAATTCAGGTTCAATGGTATCTTTTTTTCACGCATATAACAAAATTATTCCGATGTAATAAAATATACAATAGGGAATTATTTATCCCTATGCAATTCGTTTTTCCGTACTTGTTTGAACTGAATATACTTCGCAATTTTGAATCAAAATATTATAAATGGAACAAGGATTTAATTTGAACAACGAGTTGTCGGGTAAAATTGCTTTGGTAACAGGCGGTACAAAAGGTGCGGGAAAAGCCATTGCCGAGCGGTTGCTGCAAGCAGGTGCAACGGTAATCAGTATTGCAAGAAATGCACCCGGAGAGTCTAATAAAAAGGTACATTTTATTTCCGCTGATTTGAGCACACCCACAGGTACTCAAAAAGTAGTGGAAGAGGTTTTGACAAAATATGAAAAGCTGGACATTCTTGTGAACAATCTTGGTGGGTCCGAAACGCCGGGCGGTGGCTTTGCCGTTTTAAGCGATGAAGATTGGGAAGATACAATCAGAACGAACTTACTTGCCCCTGTTCGGCTGGACAGAGGATTTTTGCCTCAGATGATAGAACGTAAGACGGGCGTGATTATTCATATTGCATCCATACAAGGCCGCTTGCCACTTTACGATTCCACTTTGCCGTATGCTGCTGCAAAAGCGGGCTTAATCAATTATAGCAAAAGTTTATCCAACGAAGTCTCGCCTAAAGGCGTTCGTGTTCTAACAGTATCTCCGGGCTGGATTATGACCACTTCTGCTACTCGTTTGGTAGAACGTATAGCAGAAAGCTCAAATACGGACACAGCGCAGGCGACGCAAAGCATCATGGATGCTTTAGGAGGAATACCCTATGGCAGACCGGCGCAGCCGGAAGAAGTGGCCGAACTGGTTGGCTTTTTAGTTTCGCCAAGAGCGAATTACTTAACGGGGACAGAATACGTTATAGACGGTGGTACAATACCTACTGTTTAAGAACGGAACTTTCGACTATAAAAACCTTCAGGATACCGGTTTTTGATGGGTCATATTATTCCGCACGTAATCTATCAATTGGATTTGCCCTGGCTGCGTCGAATACTCTCGTTCCGATAATTGCGCTGCAACAAACCAACACAATCAGGAACGTACCGATGTATGGCGCTGGCCCGGCAGCAGGATGATATTGATAAATAACCTGGAAAATAAATTTGCTGGTAAATAAGTAGCCCAAAGTTGAACCTATCACAAAAGCAATCAGAAGAATGCGTATGAACTCCCGGTTAACCAGGCCGATGATTTGCAGTATCGATGCACCGAGCACTTTGCGAATACCAATTTCTTTACTTCGCTTATCAATGTTCAAAGAAATTTGTGCAAACAAACCTGACGCTGATAAAAGCAAGGTAATAATGGCCAGAAAAAACGCAATTGCTTTGAATGCCTGTGTCATACGGATTTCCTTTTCAATTAAATCCGATTGTAGATAACCCCGGTATGGAACGTTGGGTACCAGTTGATGCCAGGTGGACTGTAAGTATTTGGTTACCTGCGGCAATTTATCTTTATCTGTGCGGACAACCATAAACTTATACTCATCAGGTTTAGCGATGCGTAGCACACAAGGGGGAACAAGGCCATGCAGGCCATACTCTTTGTAATCGTTCACCACGCCTACAATGGTGTAGTGTGTACTATCCAGGGTCACTTGCTGGCCAAGTGGCTGTTTTATCTGTAATCGTTGCAGAAAAGTTTGATTGACGATAATCGAGGCATCGGCATCGGCACCAGTATTGTAAAAATGACGTCCCTGCACCAAGCGGATCCCCATACTATTAAGGTAAACTTCGCCCCCAACACGTGCGACTTGCGTTTGTATTTCGCTATTTTCGGTTTTGGCAGTTTGGGTGTAAGTACCATCACCAATTTGTTGAACACATCCTGCTACACTTTTGATCGCTGGGTTTTGTTGAACTGCCTGGCTAAAAACACGGTACTCCTGAGGGGTGTTTATTTCTACCACCGCTACCTCATTGATGGAATAACCAAAATCAACTTTTTGTTGAAAGGAAGCATTCTGGGACATCACAATGCCCACTACCATTGCGAAGCACGACAAACTAAATTGTGAGATCAACAGGAAACGTGTAAAACGGTTAGATGCACCAAGGACAGTTTTGCCCTTAAGAATCAACAATGGCTGAAAGGAACTAACATATACAGCGGGATATAACCCGGAAAAGATAGCACTTACAGCAGGAATGCATAGCAGGAATAACCAAAAAGTATAATCCCTGCCATAGTCAGGCGAAAGGTCAATGCCGGTAACCTGGTTGAAAGTGGGTAATAGCAGGTGGACGAACAATAGCGCTAATACCGCTGCTAACAAACAAAGCACCATGTTCTCGGTCAGGAATTGCCAGATTAACTGGCGCTTGAAACCTCCGATTACTTTTCTGATACCGATCTCCTTTAACCGGCTACTGGCAAAAGCGATTGAAATATTGGTAAAATTAAAGCAGGTAATCAGTAAAATAAACAGCGACATAATGGCTGGCAATATAACGAGTACGCCACGGGGATTGGGCGTCAACTGGCTGCCATGTACGTATCCCGGCATATCAATATCCGAGCTGGCGGCCAACGCAGAAAAAGGTTGGAGGGTAAAGCCTGCTATCGGCCAATCACTACGATTACGATTATGAAGTGCTACATAGGGATTCAGATTGGTCGTCACAAAATGGGCGGCGTCCACTTTTTTTAATTCAACAAATGTGGTAATGAGGCTTGGATTCGCCCAGTCATCGGGGGCTGGATGTCCATGAGTAAATCCGTTTTCAAAAGAAGTAATAATATCGAACTGAATACTTGAATTGGCTGGAATTTGCTGCGTTACAGCAGTAACTGTATAAACCCTGGGTTTACCTTCTGGTCCAATGAGCGTCAGAGACTGGCCAACGGGCATCTGTTTGGGAAAATATTTGTCCGCAAAATTTTCGCTGATGACTACCAGGTCCGGTTGGTTAAAGCCAGACAGATTACCGTATTTTAGCGGGAAGTTGAAAAAATCAAATAGGGTCTTGTCTGCATAGTGCATATGCTCATCGAAAGTATTTTGCCCGATTTTCACCACAACGGCAGTGCTGCTAAGTCGGGCAATCCGGTCTGCTCCGGCTGTTTCTCTCTTCATTGCTTCCGCTAAAGGTAAGGGCACAACTGCCCAGTGCTCTTTACTTCCATCTACCACGCGGGTACTGTTTAGCCGGTAAATATGTTCAGTATGAGGGTGATTCCGGTCGAAGTTCTCTCTATAGCTGTAGTTGAGGTAAGACAATATACAACAGGCGATGGCAAAACCTAAGCCTACAACGTTGAGGACTACATAAATCTTGTTGCGCCAAAGAACACGGAAAGCTATCTTCAGGTAGTTCGAGAACATAAGGGTAATTTAAAAAAACTTTTAAACGGTTGAGTTTAGTGCTACGCCAGCTGTTTTAAAGTTATTGTAGGCATTGTTGTAGTCCGTGACAACTACCATAC
The DNA here is from genome assembly GCF_012927205.1 of Chitinophaga fulva. GTDB lineage: Bacteria > Bacteroidota > Bacteroidia > Chitinophagales > Chitinophagaceae > Chitinophaga > Chitinophaga fulva. Next base: position 721,208 of record NZ_JABBGC010000003.1, on the reverse strand, counting down.
CATTTGTCTGGATATCACTTAGTCTGCTGTGGTGGCCATGTTTCCATCTTTGTGATGGCCCGCCTTTACAAGTATAATGTGCGGATACGGACACATGTGTTCGATTTAGAGGTCCCTATCCTAAAAATGGTGGCCGGTGGTTTCCTTTCACCTGTTTGTATTAGTTTTTACGGTTTTTGACAAAGCCCCACATCCGTAATCACGTTTTTTCCGTAGATGCTATCTGGGTAAATAGCCATTCAGCAGATATTCCGATAATCACCCCGTCAAAACCTTTTCATTCAATCTTTCCGGACTGAAAGAGTAGTTGTAGCCTACGTAACATCAGCCTTGAATGTGTCACATATATGCGCTAAAGTCCGCAACCGGACTATTATTCACCTGTAATTTAATAACTATGACAAGAAACGCTATCTGCTATCTTACCAACACCACCACCTGGGGATATAATCCTCAGGACCTTCATCTGATGCACGGACGTGCTCATACGAATCCACAGAACATAGATCCTAACGTCACAAATATTGAGTTGTTTAGTTTCTATAAAACGCCCGGCTCTATGCATGGCTCCACCGCTAATGTGCAGTACCGGCTTTACGATGGCACGATGCTGTACATCGCCATCAACTGTCCTTTTCAGCAGGATGGTACCGGTGGTTATTCCAACTGCTTCTTTTATGCAGGGTTGATCAATGTACCTTCCTCTGGCACCTTATTTAGCCTTGACTATACGGTGAAAATTGGAAATGATCCGATGAACCCCACCAATCCTCCCAATGCGGATACGGTGACCGCAAATCTTACCATCTACTATAATGCTTAAAACAAAAAACCTACACATATGGGAATATCAACAGCCAGCATAACTGTCATCGCTACCAACAGTACCGGCCAGGGCAATATTACTTTCAGCACCTTTAATTTCCTGGAAAGCGGATCATTAATGCCTGGCAGCTTTCCGCCTATCATTTTGCCCACGTTGGCAGATGGCGCCACCGCCACTATCCTGCAATCCTATTTTCAACAGCAGGTAGTAAGTGGTAGTCGAACATTAAGTCCCTGCTCTGGTACAGCGATCTTCAATCTGCCCAATGGTCCGGCGCTGACGATCACCTGGAACTTGTCTGCACTGAACGGAGGGCCTATGCCTTCTATTGTTCCGGGGGCCGGCTATTATGTTTCCGGCGCTACGAACCCGACCATCAGTGGTTTCAATTACACCTTCAATATTAATATTCAATCTCAATAATAACTCCAGATAATTCCATCCTCTTATGAGACTGATCACGTTCAAATGCTGCTGCCTGGTACTGCTGCTGTTTGCTGATATACAAATACAGGCGCAGTTTAAACCTGGCAAAAAAACGAACAACAAGCAGCAACAAACAACAGGCAGCGCATTTAACGGCATATTGCAGGGAAAGATGTCGGCCAACCCCAGCGGTGCGGCTACCTACAGTATTTCGCTGGAACTCCCGCCCGGCAACGTGGGGGCGACACCTTCCCTGCAAATCTCCTATAACAGCCAGTCAGGCAATGGGCTACTGGGCGTCGGTTGGGCCTTCTCTGGTTTCTCATCTATTTCCCGGACAGGCGCCTCGGTACCACAGGACGGCTTTCGTGGCGGTGTTAACTATGATGCGAACGACCGGTTTTCCCTCGACGGACTGCGACTGATGAACAATGCATCTCAAAGTGGCAGCTACTTCAGTCCGGGCAGCACGTATTATACGGAACTGCAGCAGTGGAAAAAAATTGTTGCCAATGGAAACGCAGGCCAGGGACCTACATCATTTACAGTCTATCTGAAAACCGGTGCGGTAGCTTCCTATGGCACGGGAAACGGCAGCCAGGTAATGGCACAGGGCGCAGCCTTTAATAATGGCAACCTGCAGGGATCTGTGAGTAAATGGCTCGTACAGAAGATGACCACGCCCACCGGTAATGCAGTGGAATTCTTCTATACCGCCACGCCATCCAATGTACAAGGCCAGCCGATGACTGGTTGCGCCAAAGATGGTACTTCTTATCCGGACATTATCGCATACGGTATCACCAGCTCCAACACCGCCAACCGTTTGGTAAAGTTCTGCTATGAACCACGCCCTGATACGCTGTTGCGTTTTGCCGGAGGCTCCAATGGTGTCATGTCTGTCCGGCTGAAAGCGATCCGTACCTATCTTGCCACCGGAAAAGATACCGTACCGGTTAAAACATACTGGTTGGCATATGACAGTGTATCCACACAGCCGGTAAGTCAGCTGGTGGCCATCACGGAGCTGGGAGCCTATGGTGCTCCGGCTGCACCCGTCACAATGCAATGGACAGCCGGACCGAATGGATTTGTCAACACGCCGGCGGCTTACAATGGCCCTGTTCAGAACGCAGGCTTCCAGGGCGACTTCAACGGCGATGGTAAAACAGACCTGCTGCCTGTTTCCAATAACAGTATTACCGCCATCTATTATGCGAATGGCAGCGGCTTCACCACACACAAACTGGATACCTCGATCAATATTTCCGCGCAGACTTATGTAGCAGACTATAACGGTGACGGTTTTCCTGATCTCCTGGTACTGAAACCGGGAATCGCCAATATTTATTTCTGCAACAGCCAGACCTACGTATTGAATGCTACGCCGGTAACGGTGACGGGCATACAATTTAACAGTACCTGCACTACCTGCGTATTCACAGCAGATCTGAACGGCGACGCCATGGCAGACCTCCTGTCTGTAGCCGGCACCACCGCCAATGTATACCTCTCCAACGGACATGGTTTTAACCCGTTACAGACGGTGACAAACCTCAAGCTCGCACCCGGACAAATTTTCGTCTTTGACGTTAATGGCGATGCGCAGGCGGATCTGTTTACGGCCAATCAATCAGGCGGAACACTGTACCTGTCAGCCTTCTCTCAATCCAGGAGTTTTGCCGCCCCTATAACGCTTCCAGGGATGAGCCTTAATAGTAATCCGGTCAACAACCTGATCGCTGATTTCAATAACGACGGGCTTACCGATGTCCTGACTTATACCGCGATGACATATAACCTGTACCTCTCCAACGGAAAAGGGTTTGCTCCGGCAGCCCCGGTATCAGGGATGAATCTTGCCAACGCTACCAACTGGATCAGTGATTTTAACGGAGACGGGACCATGGATATCTATACGTTGACAGGCAACACGGCAACGCTGTATTATAACTATGGCGGAAAATTTTACCCGCAGCCAACAACGCCCCCCAGCCTTTCGACAGCCTATACCTGGTCCGGCGATTTTAACGGTGATGGTGTCGCTGACCTTTTTGCGGCCAACAAATCGGCTATATTTTTTGGAGGCGATGCCGTGAATAACACCGTCCATACCAATAACCAGGTGCCGGGATTGGTGACCAACATTAACAATGGCATCAATGGCGTTTACCAGTTTTGGTATGCACCTATGACCAGTGCGGCCGTCTATCAGCCGGGAGGCAACAGTAACAACCTGCTGGACGGGCTGTACCTGCAGAACCGGTACAACACTTCGGTGTTGTCGCCCCTGCAGGCTGCTGCTTACCCTTATGTTCCGACACAATCCGCCACTTACCTGTTACAGGGATATACACTGAGCGATGGGTTGGGAAATACTTATCCTTATCAATTCAAATACAGTGGCTCGCTGACAGATGTGCAGGCGTATGGCTGGCTCGGATTTAATGCTGTTCAACAGACAGACAGCAGCGCCGGAAATATCAGGACAACCTATTACTGGCAGACATTCCCATTGACGGGGCAAACCCGCTATTCAACCCTGGGTGACTTTAAAGGGAATCTTTTGCAACGGACACGGAACAATTATTTCAAAGTTGCGGACACACTTAATACAAGTCCGTCTGTCTGTTATCAGGTATTCAACGCTGCGTCCCGGCTGGATCATTACGACTACGGGAAATTCAGCTATACCATAGGAACGAACTATATATTAGACGATTTTGGCAATAACATACTGACAGAACAACTCAACGATACGGCCGAAAACAACCGTCTGCTGACTTCCACGACCTACATCAACAATACCAATTCATGGCATATCGGGTTTAAGACGGGGCAGAAAATGTCAACGGATACTACTGCCGCTTCGCTGATGCAGGAACAGAGCTGGCAGTATAACCAACAAACCTGGCAGCCAACACAGTCCGGCATGTGGCTCAACTCCAACAACAGCTGGTTATATCATCAATACGGTTATGATGCTTACGGTAACCAGATACTGACGGTCAACGCTGCAGGAGATACGACGCTGATGGGCATGGACTCCGCCTTTCACTCATTTCCGGTCAGTCAGACAAGTCCCCCCAACCAATGGGGCGTAAAGCTGGTCAACCGGATGAAGATGGACCCTGCGAATGGAAAAGTGACGACCGCCACAGATGCAAATGGCAATACGCTCGTGACGCTATATGATCAGTTTGGGCGTGACAGTATTATGGCTGGTCCTGACAGTACCGGCAAAATGGTGGTACTGTCGGCCTTTACTTATCTGCAGAGGAGTCCGGCAGGTTATGTAGAGCAACGGGTAGTACGCAACAACTGGCCCGGTACAGCATGGGATACTTCCTATGTCGTGTATGATGGATTATCCCGCACGATTCAGCACCAGTGGCAGGGTATCAGCGGGCAGCAAGTTGTGCAAACGAAATCGTACAACAGTAATAACCAGTTGATCAATTATTCGCTTCCTTATTTCCAGGCAGATAATCCGCAGCTCACAAAGATCAGTTATGATCCTTACCAGCGGCCGGTTTCGGTAGTGGTGCCCGGCCCTCAGAATGCCGGCGTGCGAAATATCATCGGATATAACAATAAAACGGTTACCATCATATTTGCAGCCGGTGAACAGGATTCTGTTGTCACTCACAGGAGCTTCGACTATTATAAAGGGAAACGAAAGGTTACGCAGCTGATAGACGGATCGGGCCTTAAAACGATGTTTGCTTATGATCAGTTGGCCCGCGTTAAGCAGGTAACTGATCCGGGCGGGTTGGTCAGTACCTACAGCTATTATTCTACCGGTGATCTGTTGGCCACAACTAACCCTGCAGCAGGGAATACTCAATATCTGCGGAATTTCACCGGTAATAGTTTTGCGGTGGTGCAGGCCGGTGGAGATACTATTTTCTGCCAGATGGATGGTCTGCAAAGGAAGATCGCTGTTAATACGGCCCGGAACAGTATCAGTTACCAGTACGATCTTAATAGCGTAAAAAACGGGATGACCAATCTATGTAAGGTTGTCGACCCGCAGGCCCGGATATCCCATACTTACAGCTTTGATGCTTATCACCGCGTTACAAATACGCTCATCGGCGCCGGGGGTAAAAGTTTCAGCGAACAGTCAGCATTTAATCCGGATGGTACGTTGGCCTCCTTGATATATCCCGATAACAGCGTGGCCAATTACAGCTATTACAATAATGGATATCTTCAACAGGTTACTTTTGCTGAACAGGCAGGCGCTTCGGCGGTTCCCTACGTTACATTTCAACAATATGATGCCTATGGGGACCAGACGCAGGTGCTTTATGGCAACCAGGTGCAGCGTGCTGCCAGCTTCGCGCCTTTCGGGCTGGTGAAAAACTACACGATCCAGTCTCCCGGTGGCACCCTGGCCAATAAAACTTATAACTGGAGCAACTTGTTCAATATTTCTTCCATTACGGACAACCTGACCCCGGTCAACAACGAATCGTTTCAGTACAGCGACAATGGAAGGCTTCAGCAAGCGACAGTAGCAACAGGTTCACTGAACTATCAGTATAATCCTTCTGGTAACCTGACGTTAAAGGATGGTATTACTTACACCTACAACAACTATCAGGTGGTGAATGGCACCCGGGACGGTCAGCAGGTGTATAGTGCCACCTATGGTCCCAATGGCAATATGTCTGCCCAAACCCGGTATTCAAATGGTAAGGGGGTACAGTTGCGGTATGGTTACAATGCATTTAATCAGCTGACAGCCATCCTTTCCGGGCAGGATACATTGAGTGCGTATGCATACGATTATAAAGGGCAGCGCATGCTGAAAAGCGACTTCCGGACGAACAGCACGGAACTGTATGTGTCGCCAAACTATAATACCATCAGCAACAGTGCCGGTTCAGAAGGGATAAGATTTATCACCATTCCCGGGCAGAAGATCGCCGCTGTATCATCGTCGGAAGGGGCTATGTATCTCCACGGGAACTTTATCAACTCTACACAGGCAACTACAAACAGTACTGGCAGCACAACCAGCAGCATGCAATATGCTCCCTTCGGAACGTTACATTCGATGAGCGGGCAAGACACGACCGATTACCTGTTTTCCGGTATGGAGCTGGACGAGAGCGGATTGTATTATTTTAATGCCCGGTATTATGATCCTTTCACCGGCAGGTTTATCACAGCGGATGACAGGCTTGGTGGTAAGCCCTATCAGACAGATGTATATAATCGTTACGCTTACACGCTGAATAACCCGGTTAGAAATTATGATCCAAGCGGACATGTGCTGGGAGATGATCTGCTGATGGGGTTATTTGATGTGATCATAGATGTGGCGGAACTACCGGACCCGGTATTGGAGGCGTTCTCCCTCGGTGAGGAAGCTGCTACGCAGGCGGTGATGGACAAAGGTCTTGATGAAACGATGGCAGAAGCCTGGGCCGCCACGGAAGGTGAACTGGGACAGGAATTCTCCCAGGGTTTACTGGAGGCAGTTGGCCAGCGAAGCATCAGTAAGGAACAGGCATTAGCCATGTACAAGGCGCGGCGGGATATTGCCATGGGCATGACCCAGGACGACCGGCTGCAGAACTTCACGCGACGTCCACGTTTGCCATTGTTTCGGGGTGATCAGAGTTTGTGTGGGGTAGATGCTTATGGTAATTCCGTTTTTGTGAATGGCATGAAAGACTATCTCGAGGGCGAGATCGCTGAACGTGAGGAAGCCATGCAATTGGGGCTCCGCTACTGGGCCCAGACGAATGAAGATATATCTGAGATGATCAGTAGCGGCCGGGAAGGCATAAAGTTTACGATTTCATTTAAGGACTATTCGCTCAAAATCGGTGACGATGTATTGAAACATGCTGCTATAGAAGGGGAGGGTGACCTGGTGATGTCAGCAGGTACAGTGGAGTTAAAGGATGGTAACCTGATCATTAAAAATTGGAGCGGGCATTATGCGCCCACCATGCAATCACTGAGGGTGGCAGAGCCTCTTTGGAGATCATTACGCCGAACATCTGATTTAATATTTAACCAGATTATCTATAAATCCTATTATTAGAAATTCGATGCGTGTATGGGGGGGCGGGATAATCAGAACGCTTTTTGGATTAAGTTGTTTAGCGTCTCAATCGCCCCTTCATTACGTTTGTAGTACGTCCACTGGCCGACCCGGGTAGCTTCAATAAGCCCGCATTTTTGTAGTAAACTCAGGTAGTCTGATGTTGTGGACGGAGATAAACCGGCCTTTTTGGTAATGTCGCTTACACAAACACCAAGATTTGCATCATAGTCTTGCAATTCTTCAGCGGGAAAGTGGAGGCGAGGCTCCTTGAGCCAAATGAGTATGTTTATCCTGGTTTCATTACTGAGCGCCTTAAAAACCATAATTAATTCCATTGGGCAAACATATCGATATTTCCCGAAATTCCGAAGGTAAAGTTCAAAGGACGTGATGGGGCATCACCTGTAATCACGTTAGTTGGGTTATCCTATGTTAATTTATATGGTTTAATTATCTTTGGCTGACATGGTCGTTAAATAAAATCGCTGATAAGTATCAAAGTTTATCCATATCGTATTTTTCTCCTGGGTCATGGTAGTTCCGGACAGTGAAAATTTTTAAGCGATGGAATCTTAAATTTATAATTTTACGATAAACCAATTTGCCATTAACAGGTATTCCACATATCCAGATATAAAACTGCTCCTGCTACTGAAGGATAATGATCCGCTAGCCTTTGCCGAGATATATGAGCGCTATTGCCGGGAAATTTTCAATTATGCGATGGCCCTTGTCAAGATACCTGAACTGGCAAAGGACCTGGTACAGGATGTTTTTATTAAGATCTGGGAGGCGCGGGGGAAAATAGAAGTGGAGAAGAGTTTTCGCAGTTACCTGTTCCGTGTTTGTCATAACCGGGCCTATGACATGCAAAAAGAAATAGCCCAAAACCGTATCCTGCGGGAACAACTGGTTAATTATTATGAGCCGGTAATTGAGCCGGAAGCCCTGTCCCAGGAGGGGGACACCCCTTATATGCTTCTTCTCAAACAAGCGTTAAGCTCCCTCACACCGCAACGTCGCCGCATATATGAGATGTGCAAGAATGATAAAAAAAGTTATGATGAAGTGGCCCGTGAGTTAAATATTTCTCCCAACACGGTAAAGAACCATATGACCAACACGCTTTCCTTTTTGCGTGATTACCTGAGGCAACATAGCAAGCTTACTCCTCTTCTTATTTGGCTGCTCCAAAAAATTTTTTAAAAAAAGACGGATTCGCATAGCCTTTTTTCTTTTTCCCATAGTCTTATATCAGTTTATGTACAAATCAGGAACTTATTATAAGGACTTGCTTTCCCGATTTATCAGGAATGAAATCACACCCGGTGAGGTGGAGGAATTGTTTGCTTTTATCGAAAGAGCGCCGCAGGAATACAAAGAATTGCTGGATCAGGAGGATATAATGGCGCTTACAGCGGAAGTAGCGCATGATTCCCCCATAGTATTTTCTGATCAAGACGTCAATAGCGTCAGGGAGCAGTTGTTGTTGCATGCCGGAATGCAGGGATACAAAGCTAAGCCTGTAGCGCACCGTGTGCGTTTCCTGCATCGCGGGTGGGTCCGTTATGCAGCTGCTATAATATTAATAGCAGGAATTGCGACAGCTATTGTTGTGTCGGACCACCGGCAGCATACCGGCCCCGGAACGGTTTCGGTTAATGAGGGCAATGTCCATGATATTTTACCGGGAGCCGATAAGGCTGTTCTGACCCTGGATGATCAACAAATTGATCTGGCGTCTGACAAAACCGGCATTGCTGTGGGGGAAGCGATTACTTATACCGACGGTGAGAAACTTTCAGTCGCCGGTAAAAGGCTGATGCTCACTACGCCGAACGGCGGTCAGTACCAGTTAATATTGCCGGATGGCTCAAAAGCCTGGCTGAATGCAGCTTCCAGTATCAGTTTCCCATCAGCCTTTGATGGCGGAAAAAGGCAGATAAAAATTACCGGCGAGGTTTATTTGGAAGTGAGCAAAGACAAGTCCAGGCCATTTTTGGTTGATGTGGACGGGAAATCGCTTGTTGAAGTGTTAGGGACCAGGTTCAATATAAATTCTTACGTTAACGAGGGCACGATCAAAACAACTGTTTTCGAGGGAAGTGTTCGTGTAGGCGCAAACGGCAGCTCGTTGTCAGGCGAACAGGGGGATGATGTTGCGGGAACAGGCAAGGTTGTTCTCAAGCCTGGCCAGCAAGCTATCGTTGCTGTGGCTTTGCCGGCTGACCGGCAACCGAAAACATCGGTAACAGATGGCCCGGATAAAATAGCTGTATTGTCAGATGTCGATCTTTCTCAAACGCTTGCCTGGAAAAATGGGATGTTCAGTTTTAATAATGCTGATATCCAAACGGTGATGAGACAATTGGAAAGATGGTATGATATCAAGGTGCGTTATGAAGGAAAGGATTCCGGCATTACCATAGATGGTAAGATGTACCGCAACGTAAGCCTATCCAGCGTGTTGGAGTTCTTACGGGAGTCCGGGGTACGGTTCAGAATGGAAAACAAAACTTTAATAATCCTTTAAATACCAGAACAACAACGGCTGATGCCCGCCTATAGCACATCACAGATGTGGACAGCACTTATTTAAGCAAAAACAAAATATAGCCTAAACAAAAGGCCAGTGATGCTGCTACATCCCTGGCCCGGCGTCTGGGTGCCATAAAAACAGTCCGGCTGGGACAATTTTTCGTCAACCAAACAATGCAAAAGTATGCAAAAAGTTGCTTATTGTAGGTGGTTTGCCCGTGCAAGAAACCGCCATGTCACCAAAATCCTGTTAGTAATGAGGCTAACGATTGTTTTCTTAACTGTCGGTTTTCTTAATATTTATGCTTCTGGTAGTTCACAGAGTATTTCTTTCTCAGCCGAAAAGGCTTCATTGAAATCTGTTTTCGCTTCTGTTGAACGACAGACCAGCTTCGTGTTTTTATATAGCGGTCCTGTGCTGAAAGCTTCTAAACCGGTGACGATTTACGCGTCAGCGATGCCCTTGAAATCCTTTCTTGACGAGGTTTTCAAAGATCAGCCTTTTCAGTATTCAATAGATGGACAAAGCATCCTGGTTTCTCCTAAACCAGTATCCAATCCACCGCCATCTTATGAAGGGGATTATCTCCCCATTGATACGCTGACAGAGATAAGAGGACGGGTGGTTGATGCTGCCGGTGCTCCCCTGTATGGTGTGTCTATCGTTGTTAAAGGTACTACGACAGGCATCAGCACTGACAAAGACGGACGTTTTGTATTGAAAAGCAAACACCCTAATACCACCCTGGTTTGTTCCATGATAGGATTTGAGCCCAGGGAAATAAAGATCAGTCCTGCCAATACAGTGCTCAATATCGTATTGCAGGAAATGGAAACAAAGTTGGATGGTGTTGTGGTGACCGGCTACCAGAATATAAACCGCAAGTTGTTTACCGGGGCTGCCACCAAGGTTGACGCAAAAGATGTAGCGCGCGCAGGTGTTCCTGATGTATCACGCATGCTGGAAGGTCAGGTGGCAGGGGTGTCTATCCAGAATGTTTCCGGCACATTTGGAGCGGCTCCCAAGATCAGGGTGCGGGGCGCTACCTCGATATCAGGAGACAATAAACCGCTTTGGGTAATAGATGGGATCATCCTGGAAGATATCGTGAATATCTCCAATGAGGCATTGTCTACAGGAGATCCTAATACATTGATAGGCTCATCCGTGGCGGGGTTAAATCCTGATGACATCGAATCTTTCAATATCCTCAAAGATGCGGCCGCTACAGCCATGTATGGTGCGCGCGCTATGAATGGCGTAATTGTCGTTACTACAAAAAAAGGAAAACAAACAAACGGAGCGCCACAGATAAATTATAGTTCTACCCTGAGTACCTACCTGAAGCCAAGGTATGAGCAATTCAATATCATGAATTCGGCTGAGCAAATGGCGGTTTTGCTGGAGATGGAGCGCAAAGGTTCTTTTGGTCATAGCGCTTCCAAGAACTCGAAGGACGGGGGGATCTTTAATAAGATGTATGATCTGATGTATGACTACGATCCCGACACAGATTCGTATGCATTAAGAAATGATCCGGCGTCAAGGCAAAAGTTCTTGAAACGCTATGCAGATGCCAATACCGACTGGTTTGATATATTGTTCAGGAACTCCCTGCTCCAGGAACACTCTTTAAGCTACTCGTCCGGGAACGCAAAGTCACAGACCTATGCATCTACCAGCTTTATGAACGATGGCGGGCAAACCGTGGGTGATAGGGTAAAAAGGTATACGGCGAATTTGAGGACCAACTTCAAACTAAGTGACAGGTTTAGCGGGGAGTTGTTGTTTAACGGCTCCATCAGAGACCAACGTACGCCCGGCACCCTCACGAGGGGAAGTAACCCGTCTACAGGCGGTTTTACCAGGGATTTTGATATCAATCCGTTTTCGTACGCGATGAATACCAGCCGGTTGATGACCCCCTATGACAAGGATGGTAATCTGGAATACTTCAGAAGGAATTTTGCACCCTTCAATATATTAAATGAGCTGGAAAATAATTATATCGAGCTTGGCGTGAATGAGCTGAAAGTTCAGGCCGGCTTCAAGTATAAAATCATCCCCCGCCTTACTTATTCTATGGATGGATCATATCGTTATGCCACCACCTTCAGAAAGCACTATGTAAAGGAAAACTCAAATATGGTGGGCGCCTATAAAGCACATAATAACGATCCTTATATCATGGAAAATAACCCCTTCCTGTTTAAAGATCCCAATGTGCCTGGTTCGTTGCCAATGGTGGTTTTGCCTGATGGGGGTTTTTATAATGTCAATACCGATAATCTGGTGAGTTATTACTTCCGTCATAACCTGGAGTACGACGCGCAGTTCAGGACAAAACACCGGTTGAATATTTTCGGGTCCATGGAAATCCGCTCTACTGACAGGCAGTACGACAATTTTGACGGCGTCGGCTATCAGTACACCAATTCTGGTTTGGTGCATCCCGACTTCAGGTACTTCCAGGACGCGCAATATCAAAACCTGCCTTATTACGGTATGGGGTATACCAAAGACCGGTTCGCTGCTATGATGGCTCGTGGCGCATATGCATATGCCGACAAGTACAGCTTCAACTTTACGACCAGGTTCGATCGGTCGAATATGCTTGGTAAAACCAAGGCTAAAGGGAAAAGCCTCGGATGGCTGCCAACCTGGAATGTTTCCGCTGCCTGGGATATTGACCAGGAAAAATTCTTTAACCAGGAAGGCCGGTTCCTCAGTGGTGCGAGAGTAAGAGGTACCTATGGCCTGGTGGCAAACTTAGGCAACGCCCGGAATAAGTCTGTGCTTTATAATAACGGTATTACGTATCGACCTATAGAGACAGATAAAGAGCAATATGTCAACATTTCAGCGCTGGAGAATGCAGACCTGACCTGGGAGAAACTGTATGAAGCAAATGTGGGAACAGACCTGGCCTTCTTCAATAATAAAGTCAATGTTACATTGGACTTTTATAAGCGGGATATTTTTGATTTGATCGGGCCGGTTGTCACATCCGGGATAGGTGGCCAGGTGCAGAAAATCGCCAATTACGCAACGATGTCTGGTAAAGGGTTTGAATTGACTATCGCCGGAAATCCTGTTCAAACAAAGAATTTCAGGTGGCGCAGTTCTTTCAATTTTGCTCATAATAAAAATAAGATCACCAAATTGGTGATTAACCCGACCCTGGCGAATTTGGTGAGGGCTGAGGGCGGCCCGTTGGAAGGCTATGCACAAAGGGGATTGTTTTCTGTACAGTTTGATGGACTGAATCCCAACTATGGGTATCCAACCTTCATTTCCGAGTCCGGAGAAAGAAATGCCATGAAGATAGATTTTCAGAGTACTGATGTGGAGTTCCTGAAATATCATGGACCTGTGGACCCTACTCTGACAGGAGGTTTCTATAACCAACTGGCTTATAAAAATCTATCCCTTTCCTTCCTGTTTACCTTCAGTATGGGCAACTATGTACGTCTTGCGCCTGTATTCACTTCAGAGTTGAGTGATGATATCGGCATGTCTAAAGAGTGGTTAAACAGGTGGATGGTACCCGGGGATGAAAAATACACGACCATTCCAACTATTGTAGATCCACTGGTGGCCCAGGCACATATGCCCAGCGCGCCCATGTATGCTTATAGTGCCTATAATTCTTCAGACCAGCGGGTGGCCAAAGGTGATTTTATCCGCTTAAAAAATGTTACCCTGGGTTATAGTCTGCCAAAGTCTTATGCAACCTGGTTAAAAATGAAAAATCTCGATTTGGCCCTGGTGGGGAACAATATTTTGCTACTCTATGCAGATAAGAAGCTGAATGGAGCGGACCCGGAATTTTTCGGAAGCGGGGGAGTGGCCTTGCCGGTACCCAGACAATTTACCTTCTCTCTGAAAGCTGGTTTTTAATCAAAAGCATTGAATAACATGAAGAAGAAAAATATATACCATATTATCGGTTTATTACTACTTTCATTATTACTGGGAAGCTGTAAGAAATATTTTGAAGTCAATCCGGATATGCGTACCGAGTTGGATACTCCGGAAAAAGTAGGAGAGTTATTAGTGACCGCCTACCCAACTGCTGACTACTTCCTGTTTGCAGAATTGGCCTCAGACAATAGCGTAGATAAGGGGCCTGGTGATTTCTCCCTAAATGATATTGCCCGTGACAGCTATCTTTGGAAAGAAGTCTCACAGGTGTCCGATAGCTATTCTCCCAATACCTACTGGTTGGATATGTATAGGGCCATCGCAGCAGCCAATCATGCTATTGAAGCCGTTGATGAAAATAATTTTGGCACAAAAGGCCGGCAATACAAAGGAGAGGCTTTGTTGACACGGGCTTATGCTCACCATATGCTGGTGTCATTGTTTTCGAAAGCTTATCAGGTCAATGGTGATAACTCATCTCCAGGGGTACCATATCTTACTGTTCCGGAAAAAAATGCTTTCCAAAATTACGATAGGGGAACAGTGGCTTCAGTGTATGAGCATATTGAAAAGGATTTACTCGAAGGTATGCGCCTGATTAAGGGAATAAGCTATAAATCACCCAAATTCCATTTCAACGAGCAGGCTGCCAATGCTTTTGCTGCAAGGTTTTACCTGTTCAAGGGGGAATATGATAAAGTCATTCAATATGCCAGTGCTATTTTCCCGGAAAATAATTTTAAACAGAATCTCCGGCCTATAGCCGGGGCACTGAAAGCGGCTGGTAGTAATTCACCTGCTTTATTTACGGGTAGCCAGCAGAATTTTAATCTTTTGCTGGCAAATGTCTATTCCAATTTCAATAATATTGCGGCTGGCGGCCGTTATGGAGCCGGGTTGCCCACTGAGCAGATGATCAGCGGAAATACTGTTGCCGGGAAACAATTTTACCAATATTATACCCGGATTGGGGGAATTCCCGATAAGCTTTCACTGGGAAAATACCCGACCTTCTCCTATAGAGCAAGCACATTTGCAACTGACTGGACCTATTACACGATTCAATGCCTGTTTTCAGCGGATGAGGCACTGATGAACAGGGCGGAAGCCTATATCAATACCGGTGATTATGCATCAGCGTTAAAAGATCTGAATGACTTTGCGGAAGTGAGGATCGATGGATACAATGTGGTGTTGCATGGAATTACGGAGTCAAAGGTCTTAAGCTTTTATAACACTACAGATATCAGGGCGGGTCTGTTGAAAACAGTATTGGACTTTAAACAAAAAGCTTTTGCGCATGAGGGGATTCGTTGGCTGGATATCAATCGTTACGGATTGGAAATTTCACACCGGCAATTAGATAACAAATGGGATACAACATATGACGTGTTAAAAAAGGATGATTTACGCCGTGTTTTTCAATTACCTCAGAGTGCGACGCTTTCAGGACTAACTAAAAACCCCAGATAGAACACCATTAAAATTTGGTTATGAAAATATTTTGTATCACGCTTTCCTTCCTGTTAGTGCTGGTTGCAACCGGCTGTAGGAAAAAAGAGAAGGTAGATTTCGAGTTCAACAAAGAATTAGACTATACACCCACCGAACTGGATAATTGGTTAACTAAAACCTTTACAGATCCTTATAACCTGGAGGTAGTTTACCGTTTTGACCGCTATAAAGGAGCGATTGATGAAAACCTGGTGCCTGCTCAGGAAAACAAGGTAAAAGAGCAAATGAGGATGGTCTTGAGTGGTTATGTGCAACCTTATGAAATTGCGGGAGGCAAGACCTTTGTGAAAAAATGTGTTCCCAAAGAATGGGTTTTATTTGGATCATATTCTATCCAATCTGATGGATCACGCGTGTTAGCCACTGCCAGTGGTGGTAGAAATATTACCCTCTATGAGGTGAATGCAGTAAATATCGCTGACCCGGAAGCGGTGCGGCCAAGGCTGAAAACCCTGCACCATGAATTCACCCATACCCTGTCTCAGATCCAGCGATTGCCACTGGAATTTGAGAATATCTCCAGGGCAGACTATACGGAATCCTGGCGCAATGCTACACTTTATCCGGACAAGGATAATGATTCACTGGGCTTTGTTTCCCGATACGCGAGAGCCAATGTGATGGAGGATTTCGCGGAAACGGCCGGTTTTTTATTAGCATATGGACAATTGTGGTTTGACAATAAGGCCGGAAAGGTACCTAAATCAGGATATGATATTCTGAAGAAAAAAGAAACTGCCGTTGTAAATTATTTCAGAGATCAATTCGGGGTTGATTTCAGGAAACTGCAAAGGGAGGTTGCTTTCGCCATGTATAATGAATTCAATGATAAAAGTTCCCAGTCTTTTGAATATTGGTTTTTCAACCAAGGGCTGTTTGATACAAAACTAAGCTATAATACAGCAACTGTTTCTGCTGACGTAAAGACCGCTGTAGATAACTTTAAGGCAGCAGTGTACGCGTACAGCGCCTCCGCTAAGTATGTAGTGCAGGATTTGACTTATATATTTACACCTGCTAATGCCACCGCTGGAACTTTGGTCGTTAGTGTACCTTTCAGGTCCGGGACGAACCCGGTAATTTACGCGGACTACAATTTCACTTATACCCAGGACCCGGTTAATCATTCCATCAGTTTTGTAAAAGCCGCCCAGGGAACCGGGGCGAATTATACCAATGCGAATTTTTTCATGGCTTCCTTCATGACCAATGTCTCCGGTTACCTGACAGGCTCATCTTTCAAGGTGGACTGGTCAGTGAGCAAGCCGGATATCTCCCGTCGTGATGAAACTTTTTTCAACTCAGGAGGCTTTTATAAGGCAGGCGACAGGACCAGTTATCTCAATTTTCAATTGTTGAAAGTGAGAAAGTAAACTGAATAATGATTAACCAAATTAATTCATGAGATTATGAAGAATTTATATAAACTCTTATTTGTCATCTCCGTTTTGGTGACAGGTTGTAGCCGCTCAGATGTGGATCTGGTTTTTAAGCAAACGCCTGATGAGCGTATGAGTGAACAGCAACAACAATTCAATCAGATGCTCATACAGGCACAATATGGTTGGAAAATCACGAATTCAACCCTGTTGAAAGGTAATTTCGGTTTTTATATGGACTTTGATTTTGACGGAAAGAAGGACCGGGTTTGCATGGTGTCGGATATCAATGATACCAGCAGCACCGTGGTGCAGGTATCTGCATACAGGGTTAAATTGGTAAATGCCCCGATTCTTTCTTTTGAGACCTATAATTACATCCATTTATTAAGTGATCCAAATCCGGGTGTGAGCGGAGGCGTTGTAGGGCAAGGATTTAAAGGAGACAACGAATTTGAGTTTGTTAGGGTTACCCCCGATTCGATGTTCCTGGCAGGCCGAAAATTCAGGACCGAAATGATTTTGGTAAAAGCAACCAAACAGGAACAGGAGGCTTATTTGAATGGAGGTTATCTGGCAAATATTAAGGCTGTAAAGGCTGTTTTTGCCAGTAACAAGGTCTCTGTTTTTGACTATGGCGGCGTTACTTACCAGATTATACCTAATACAGGCGCAAGACGGGTGGGGATAATGAGCGTGGTTAATAATGAAATCAAGCTTTCCTCCGGGAATTTTTCCTATTCTGTCAATGGCATGGAATTATCGGATAGGGTACAGATTGGGAACACGTTCATCACAAAGATATTGCTGGAGGATAATAAACTCTTTGTACAAACAAAGAGTGGAGAGAAGATAGAAGTCAGGAGTTCGCAGACAGCCCTTCTTCCATTGAATCAGATGATAGGGTTGAGTTATATGGGATTGAATCTTCCGTTTCTGGCTAATTTGCCGGGTACAAATCCTGCGGGCACTACTATCCTGAAGCAATTGAGCTTACTGGTATTAGCTTATCCGAATTCTTACGACAAGAGCGAGATCAACCTGGTATGGGATGTTCCTAATAAAAAAATAATCATGGAAGGGCTATTGTTCAAAGGGAATTCTATTTATGCGACCAGGTTTCGTTATGACTATGATTTCAATCCAACAACAGGGTTATACAAGCTGAGCAATAAGATCGTATTAGCGCCTGGTTATGCCACCTATAACGTGAGTTTACTGGATACATTTTTACAGAATAATGAGTTTGCGCTGGACTATTATTTCGACAGCGGAAATATGTATGGGAAAATCACCAGCAAAAATGGTAGTACTGTCATGACTTTTATGCTTTATTGACCTCAAATGTGCCATTAAGCAGGCCCGGGTCTCGTACCATAAGTGTTGCTAAGTACAACCTGCGACGAACGCAGGTTGTACTTTTTTATGCCCCTGCCAGTGCGGGCTACCTCAGGAAGGACGCACCATAGAAAATGGATAATTATTTGGACGACAATTTTTTTGCATTAAATTTAGCCCCGGTGAACATCAATCATTAAAATTTGTCCAGCAACTTTTTAAATAATGAAAATGCGCTTATTCAGCAGATAGCGTCTGGCGATGAGCAAGCCTTTGGAGTCTTTTTTTCTTACTATTACCCGCAGTTATTTTCGCTGGTCCGCCGATTTTCACTTAATGATGAAGATGTGCGTGAAGCGCTGCAGGAAACATTTCTGCAGGTATGGCTGCAGCGTGACCAGCTCGCTGAAATCCGGCAAATGCGGGGATGGCTGCTGCGTATTGCTTCCCGGCAGTGCAGGGCGATTTTACGCAAAAACCTGCTAACACTCCGTAGTGAAAGCATGGTATATGAGGATGTTTTTGCCGAAGGACAGTCAATAACGCCGGCAGAACCCACGACTGTGGCTGAAATAATGAAGCTGGTGCGGGATGCCGTTCAGCAAATGCCCGATCAACGCCGGCGTATCTATCAGTTAAGCCGGGAAGAAGGGCTGAAACCTTCCGAAATTGCCACCCATTTATCGCTCTCTGTAAACACCGTGAAGAATACGCTGGTAACGGCATTAAAGCAGATCCGTCAGCATTTGGCAAACGCAGGTTACCCATTGCCCTGGGTACTGTTGTACCTGATTTTTTCAAGCCGGATGTGATGGACTTGCCTGTTTGGAAATATTTTTTTTAGATGATTAGTACGTTTGTTTTCCCCACGCCACTTTAACTATGAATCTCGAATTATGGATGCATCCCGTTTTAGTTATTTACTGGAACAATATAAGTCTGGCCGTCTCTCTGCGTCTGAACAGGAGGAGCTGTTTAGTTTTTCCGGGGAAGGAAATGAGCAGGAGTGGCAGGAACTGCTAAGTCCGTGGATGAACGAAGAAGCTGGCCAGGCGGAAAAGCTGGACCAGGAGCTTGTTGCGGAAGAACTGGCCATGGTATTGTCGGCAGACAGACCGCCATCAGGAAGCATACGGGAGATGCCGCCTGTTGCTAAACAGCCCCGTTTTATACATCGCTGGGGATGGGCCGCGGCCATGCTGGCGGGCTTGCTGGCGGTAGGTGCCTATTATTTTATTAATCATCGCAGCGCATCTTCCGGAAACGCTGTAGCGAAGATATCCGATATTCAGCCGGGTGCAAATAAGGCTATACTAACGCTGGCGGACGGCTCTCATATCACACTTGACAGTACCGGCAACCAGGTTATCCAACAGGGAACAGCGGCTGTGCATCAGCAAAACGGCAGCCTGCAATATGAAGTAAAAGGACAGGAAACAGCTACTGGTTATAATCAGTTGAGTACTCCACGGCAGGCGCAGTTCCGCCTGGTATTGGCAGACGGCACAAAAGTCTGGCTGAATGCCGCCAGCTCTATCCATTATCCAACAGCGTTTACCGGGAAAGAAAGAAATGTGGAAGTAACCGGTGAAGTTTATTTCGAGGTAGCGGCGAATGCGCATCAGCCATTTATAGTCAAAGTGAATAATACAGCCGTACAGGTGCTGGGAACTGCTTTTAATATTAATGCTTACCCGGAAGAGAACTATATGAGCACCACCCTGGTATCGGGCTCCATAAAGGTGAAGACCGGGCAGGAAAGTGTTTTGTTACAGCCTGGCAAAGCGGCGGCTGTAATGCCTGATGGAAGCACCACGGTATCAACAGCCAACCTGAAAGCGGTGATAGCCTGGAAAAATGGTTTCTTCTGGTTTGAGAATGCGGACATTAAAACAGTGATGCGGCAACTGGCACGCTGGTACAATATAGAAGTGGAATTCCGGGGAACAATGCCTAAGGCCACTTTCAGCGGCGAAATAGAAAGATCGCTCACGCTCTCGCAGGTATTGCAGGGGCTAGGTTCCAATGAACTACATTATACTTTTGAGCATGAAAATAAACTTGTCATACAGCCATAGGATAGTATCATAATAAAACCAAAATCAAACAGCAGGGAAAGTCCTGAAACAAGTTTTGTGAACAAAATGAAAGAAACCGGGTGTCCAAGATGGGCGTCCTACCCCCGGCTTGTCATTACGTTTAACTTGAAACAGCATAGGCCGCTGCTCATTTATTAAACTCAAACGATGTAAAAGTATGCAAATTAAAGGTGACAATGTCCCTATCATCCTTCCTATGCGGGGAAGAGAGCGTACAATAATCAAAAACCAACCATTCAGTAAAGCCGGCAGTCTATTGCTGCTGGCGTTATTGCTGCAACTTAGTGCAGCGGTGCAGGCGCAAAAAGTCAGCTATTCAGGGAAAGCGTCGCCTGCACAACTGTTTTCCATGCTCTCGGAGCAAACAGGTTACAAATTCTTTTATAGCAATGATGGCCTTGCCGGCATGAAACCTGTTTCGGTACAACTAAAAGACGTGCCGCTGGAAAAAGCATTAAGCATTATCCTGGAAGGACAGCCACTGGAATTTGTGATCCAGGGCAAGACCGTGTTTATCCGGAAAAAAGCCGGCACAAAAAATTCATCCGTCCAGGAACAGGAACAACCGCAGCAGGAATTGCCTCGTGTTCATGGTATTGTAACAGATGAGCAGGGAAACCCGCTGCCCGGTATTACCGTCATGACAAAGGGCGACAAACGCGCTACTCCGACAAATGAAAAGGGCTTTTTTATGTTCCCTGCGGAGAAAGGAGATACGCTGATATTCAGGAGTATCAGCTATGAAACACGCCTGGTGCCAGTAAGATTCGGTGAGCAGATGAGCGTGACGCTGAAACAGCAGTTGTCACAGTTATCGGCTGTAACCGTATACAATACCGGCTATCAGCAGCTGAGCAAGGAAAGGGCTACCGGCTCTTTTGCTAAGCCCGACATGGAGACTTTCCGGAATCGTGTAGGCAGCCGGGATGTAACAGATATCATTGGCCGGCTGGATGGACAGGTGGCTGGTCTCACGGTGAACGCTGGTCTCAACAATGTAAAGAGCAGGTCTAATGCTAATGGTATTGTATCCCGGAAGAGCCTGATCAGGGGAACTAACAGCGTCATGCTGGATGCGGAGCCGTTGTATGTGATCAATGGTGTGGTCTCCACTGATTTCAGTGCCGTGAACCAGGATGATATAGAAGATATCACAGTGCTCAAAGATGCAGCGGCAGCTGCCATCTACGGCGCCCGGGCAGCTAATGGCGTGGTGGTCATCACTACCCGTGAAGGTAAAAAGAACCAGCGTATGAACATTGATTATAATGGCTCCGTAACTGTTCAGAGCAGGCCGGAGTGGGCGCATGATCCAATGCTTAACAGCAGGCAATACATACAGGCGGCCCGGGAGGTATTTGATCCGGTGCGCTATCCATGGGCCAGTGTTTCTTCGGGTTTTGTAGCTCCTCACGATATGGTCCTTTACAACCAGTATCGGGGGCTAATTTCCGCAGAGCAGGCCAACAAAAGCCTTGATAGCCTGGCCAACATTGATGGAAGATCACAGGTGTTACATCTTACCACCCGGCCTTCTGTCACTAGCAGCCATACCATATCAGCCTCCGGTGGTACCAATATTTATTCCTATTACCTTTCACTGGGTTATGTCAATATACAGGGCATCCGGAAGGGAGAGGAGAGCAACAGCTACAGGCTCAACCTCACCCAGCATTTTAATGCAGGCAAACGTGTCACCATTACCTTGAACACCGCACTGAACAACACCGTCAGTACCGGTAAAGGCATAATCAATATTCCAAATGATGTGATGCCTTATCAGCCGTGGCAGGATGCAAATGGCAGAAGTATCAACATACCTTATATGACAGGTTATGGCGATTCGCTTCGGCAGAATTACCAGGCCCGCAGCCGTATTAACCTGGACTATTACCCACTGGATGAACTCAACTACCAGTATAGTAAACGGACCAATCTGAGCGCGAATGTAAATGCCAGAGTGAGCGTGAAGCTGTGGAAAGGTCTTCGGTTTGAGGGCGTTTACGGCTATCAGAAAACCCCTGGTACCTATGATATATACACCGACAACAAGTACCTCAACATGCGAAAAATGCTGCTGAGCCTTACCGTGGCGCCTACTGCGGCTTCCACGCCTGTGTATTATCTGCCGCTGACGGGTGGCAATTTCAACACCATGACCAACGACCAGCATAACTGGACCGTGCGTAACCAAATGGTGTATGAGGCCAGGCCACGGCAGGGAAAAGATGCATTGACCCTGCAGGCAGGACAGGAGGCACAGGAACAATACGCCTATAACTCCAGTATCAACCTATATGGATATGATCTGGCATTGGGTACCTATCCGGTGCTGGACTACCTTACCATGTCCAAAGGAATACAAGGGACTGTAACCGGCGGAGGGTATCTGAGCGGTAATTTCTACCAGGTTGCCAGGACCGTCACACGTTTTAATTCCTACTTTGCTTTGGGAAGTTACTCTTTCAACCAGAAGTACAGTCTTGACATGAGCTGGAGACAAGACCAGAGCAGCCTTTTTGGTAGTGACGTGTCTTCACAGAACAAACCGGTATGGAGCCTGGGGGGTAAATGGAGGATAGATAAGGAATCATTCATGTCAGGTGTCAAATGGATCGATGCGCTCGCGCTGAGGAGTACTTACGGAATTCTGGGGAATTCCCCTTACGTAGGGGCAGCTACGTTGTATGATGTACTGAATCCCAATGCACAGGCATCAAGCGGTGGCATAGGTGGAGACGCCCTAAGTATCGCCAGTGCGGCCAATAGAAAACTCTCCTGGGAAAGTGTGAAAGTTGTCAATATAGGGATCGACTTTGCCTTGTTCAACAATCGCATCAATGGTAGTATTGAAGGATATAACAAGACAACAGTTGACCTGCTCAGTTTTCTCCCGGCAAATCCATTTACAGGATTCACGCAAATCACCGGTAATCTCGGAACGGCAAACAACAAAGGGATAGAGATCACGCTGAGTTCAGAAAACATCCGCACTAAAAATTTTAGGTGGGCTACCCGATGGGTATTCGGTTACAACGAGAATAAACTGGTATCCTGGGGGGTAAATTCGCCGCTGTACAACACAGCAAGTTCTAAAATAGGTTACCCAAGGGTGGCTGGTTATCCACTCAGTGCGGTATTCGCATACAAGTATGCAGGGCTCGACAGTTTGGGTGACCCGCAAATAAGACTGGCCAATAATAAGGTGACCAAAAATCCTTACATCGAACCTGGTAACGACCTGGTATATATGGGCGTTTCACAGCCCAAATTTAGCGGAGGACTTACCAATACTTTCAGTTATAAAGGTATTTCCCTGTCTGCAAACCTCATCTACAACCTGGGTCATTTGATGCGCAGGAATGTGAGCTTTAAAAGCTCCGGTCGTCTTGCTGACCGTGCCTACTTCGGTGGTAATCTCAGAACAGATTTTCTTGACCGTTGGAAAAAATCAGGCGATGAAGCATTTACCAACGTGCCTTCCTATGTTTCCAGTCCGGTTATTGATTTTACCCGCAGAAACATGGACTACTTTAACTATGCAGACATAAATGTGGTAAGCGCTTCCTATATAAAACTCAGGGATATTTCCTTGTCGTACGACCTGCAGCCGGCATTAGTGAAAAGTTTACGGTTACAACGTGCCAGTGTCTTTGCGCAGGCCAGCAACTTTATGGTATGGAAAGCCAATCATTACGGCATTGATCCGGAATACAATGCGGACCCGCTTATCGGAACTCAGTTTAATCCATTGTCTAAACACAGTTATAGCCTGGGGTTAAGAGTAACACTTTAATCTGATTTTAAATTACACAGCATGATGAAGAAATTACTATATCTCCTGATCTGCGTCACAACCCCTGTAGGCTTTACCGCTTGTAACAAAAGCTTCCTGGAGGTGGTGCCGCTGGGCAGTCAGGTAGCATCTTCTACGTCCGATTATGATAAACTGATGAACAGTCCTGATTTCTATCAGTCGCGTTTTGCAGGGGGATGGCAGGAAGTGGTATTAATGGAAGATGACCTGGCCGCAGAAGATGCACTGTTCAGTACTGTTTCCCAACATATGACCAGGCTTTTCCAGTGGCAGGATGTGATCTACTTTCCGAATGATCCATATCAGCGTCCACCATTGTTGCTGAGCGGTCTTATGACCAATCAGTATCAGTTGAACAAGATCATTAATGAGGTGATGAATTCCGGCGGAGGAACAGATGAACAAAAAAGAAGCATCCGCGCGGAAGCCCGGGCAACCCGTGCCTGGAGCAATTTCCAGCTCATCAATCTTTATGCGAAACCATACCAGGCTGCTACGGCAGGCACTGACCCGGGTTTCCCTATCATTACGCAGACGGATATCACAGCTACCATATTTAAAAGAGGCACTGTGCAGGAAATGTATGATTTTATCATCAGGGACCTTACAGAAGCCCTGCCCGACCTGCCGGTAGTTCCTGCTATCCGTACCCGTATGTCCAAACCGGCAGCAGAAGGTTTGTTAGGTAAAATATACCTGTTTATGGGCCGTTATAGTGATGCCTTGCCAATGCTGAATGCAGCTTTCAACGACCTGGGAGCTGGCGGCGCTACCTTGTACGATTATAACCTGACCCTGGGGACGGGTGGCTCCTTCCTGCCCATGGACCCCAATATCGGTCCAGCCAAAGGGCCGGGGAATAGTTATATCGACCTGACAGAGTCAGTGCTCTTCAAGGTCTACTATAATGCAGGCTACAATGGTAATCTGTATGGAAATAACGGGCTGGTACTGACACCGCAGACGGCGGCCCTGTTCGGAGCTTCCGACCTGCGCCTGCGCCTGTATACCAACAAGAATCCTGATGGGTCCCTTAATCCCGGTGGACGCCTGAGAAAGTATGGTGTGAAGTACACCCGGTATGGGCTGGAGTTATCGGAATTATATCTGTTGCGTGCCGAATGCAAGGCCCGGCTCAACGATCTGCCTGGTGCTGTAGCGGATGTGGAAACCCTCCGTCAGCATCGTATGCCGGTTGCCGACGCAGCAGTACCGGCCGCCGTAGCAGACGATCAGGTTGCACTGATCAAATTCATGATCGAAGAACGCATCCGTGAATTTGCCATGGAAGGCTACCGCTGGTTTGATATGCGCCGTCTTTCTGTAGACCCGCTGTTCGCCGGAATAACTTTTACGCATACACTGTATAACAAGGACGGCAGCACATCGGTATTTACATTACGTCAACCCAATCGTTTGGTCATGCAGCTGCCGTACAATTACATGCAATATAATCCTGGCATGTCCAACAATCCATAAATCATCGCATCAACAGCCATCAACATAATGAACAGTATCGTAAAAATTGAACATCTCTCTCACAAATATTCCGCTGCCTGGGCGATCCGTGATATCAACATGGAGTTTAACCAGACAGGCATAGTAGGGTTATTGGGTTCTAACGGCGCGGGGAAGTCTACCACGATGAATATCCTCTGTGGAACGCTTAATCAAACTGAAGGGCAGGTGTATATCAATGGATTCAACATGAGGGAGCAACCACAACTGGCCAAAAGAGAAGTGGGCTTCCTGCCACAGCAGGCGCCCCTGCACCTGGAGCTGACGGTTGACGAGTACCTGACCTATTGTGCCGGTCTGCGGCAAATGCCGAAGGACAAAATACAGGCGGCATTACAGGAAGTAAAGGAACGTTGCAGCATTGCCCATTTCAGCAAGCGCATGTTACGCAACCTCTCCGGTGGTTACCGGCAGCGCGTGGGCATCGCTCAGGCTATTATTCACCGTCCCCGCCTGGTGGTGCTGGACGAACCTACCAATGGCCTGGACCCTAACCAGATCATAGAGGTGAGGGCATTGATCAAGGAGATAGCGAAGGATTGCCTGGTGATCTTTTCATCACATATCCTCACGGAAGTACAACTGCTCTGCAAAGAGATCCGGATGATTGAGAACGGCAGGATTGTTTTTGCTGACACCATGGACGCCTTCAATAATTATGTAGAGCCACGCAGCGTGGTCATGCACCTCGAAAACCCGCCGACGGAAGCTGCACTGCTGCAGATGGCCGGTGTGGAGAAGGTGGAATTTCTCACGGAAAGACAGTTGCGGGTACATTTCAGTGGCGACCAGGAAATCGCCGAACGGCTGACAGCTACTGCGGTCCATAACGGATGGCGCCTTCGTGAGATCAACTTCGATAAGACCGCGCTGGATACCATCTTCAAACAATTGTCCATTAAATCCTCTCAATCTTAATTCTTCTATCATTCATAAATGAAAACGATTATCAAAATTGCAAAGACCGAACTGCGTACGCTTTTCTATTCGCCGATAGTCTGGTTCCTGATGATTGCGTTCCTGGTACAGTGTGGCCTGACCTATATGGGCACGCTGGAGCGCTACCTCAATTACCAGGAGTCTGGCGGCATGGATGCCGGGTTCCTGACGAATCTCACCCACGGTGTCTTTTTAGATCGGAGTGCCCTGTTTGATACGGTGATGGAAAAGCTGTATCTCTATATACCATTGTTGACAATGGGGCTTGTTGCCCGGGAAACCAGCAGCGGTACCATGCGGTTGCTGTATTCTTCACCGGTAAAGGTATGGCAGATCGTTCTTGGCAAGTATGCGGCTACCATGGTGTATAGCCTGATCATGGTAGCTATAGCCGGCATTTTTATGGTGGCAGGCATTTACAATATCCAGTCAATAGACATCGGCATCCTGTTGTCCGCTGCCCTGGGCTTTTACCTGTTGTTATGCACGTACGCTGCCATAGGTCTTTTCATGTCCTGTCTTACCACTTACCAGGTGGTAGCGGCCGTCTGCACCTTTGTCACTATTGCGGCACTGAGCTATATTGGTACCCTCTGGCAGGATATTAGCTTTGTAAGGGACCTTACCTATTTTCTTTCGCTGGCAGGTCGGGCCCGCAATATGCAGGGAGGGCTGATCTCCACGAGTGATGTTCTTTACTTCCTGCTGGTTACCGGCATGTTCCTCGCTTTCAGTTATCTTAAACTGAAGGGTGGTATGGAATCCAGGCCGCTGACAGTAAAAGGTGCACGGTATGCTATCATAGTGGTGCTGGTGCTGCTGATAGGGTATGTGAGCTCACGCCCCCGTTTTACCGGCTACTACGATACTACCGCCTATAAAGCCAGGACGCTTACGCCTAATGTACAGCGCATTGTTAAAGAATTGAATGAAGGCCCCCTTGAGGTAACCGTTTACAACAACCTGTTAAACCGGTATTCCTATTTGGGCCTGCCCCAGTACCAAAACAACTATATTGGGGGCTGGCAATCCTATTTAAGGTTTAAACCAGACATTAGCTTCCACTTTGTGAACTATTATGACAGTACGTTTGACGCCAGCAAGGAAGATCTTAAATACTACAAGGGTAAAAACCTGGAGGAGGTAGCCAGACAGAAAGCCAAAGGGCAGAATCTGGATATTAATATGTTTAAAACGCCGGAGGAGATCCGGAAAAAGATAGACCTGAAACCGGAGCTCAATCGTTTTGTCTTGCAGCTGCGTTATAAGGGTAAAGCCACCTTCCTTCGTATTTTTGATGATGTAGGGTTGTTCCCGAACGAAACGGAAGTGGCAGCAGCTTTTAAGCGTCTGCAACAGACCCGGCCACCCAGGATCGTTTTCCTGACCGGAGAATTAGAGCGTAGCATTCATAAATCCGGAGAACGGGAGTATCGGAAGCTGAACAACGAGCCTACTTTCCGTTATGCGCTGATAAATCAGGGATTTGACGTAGATACTGTTTCTGCGCAGACATCCGACATCCCGGCCGATATTGCCGCCCTGGTGGTGGCCGATCCTAAAGCGAGCTTCAGCGAAACCGCCCTCACAAGGATCAGGGAATACATTGATAAAGGTGGTAACCTCCTGGTAGCCGGTGAGCCGGGAAAACAAGCTGTGCTCAATCCGTTGCTGCAAAGCCTGGGCGTACAGCTAATGGACGGTGTCATTGCACAGCCGAGTAAAGACCTGGCGCCAGACCTGGCCCTGTCCTACCTGACTGGCACCGCTGCCACTTTTACGAAGCCGGTGGCCAACGCCTTTGGTGATAGTATGCGTGTATCCATGCCCGGGGCAACAGGGCTTACCTGGAATAACAACAACGGTTTTACGGTAAAGCCACTGTTAATTTCCGATGCTGCCCGGAGCTGGATTAAAAAGGACCGGCTGGTGACCGATTCCGGAGAAGTCGCTTTTTCTGCTGCCAACGGTGATGAGAGAAAGTCTGTACCCCTGGCCCTGAGCCTCAGCCGCAAAGTGAATGGTAAAGAACAACGTATCATTGTAACCGGTGATGCAGATTTCGTCTCCAACAACGAGCTAATGGCGAAGCGTGGAGATTTGAAAACGGCCAACTTCTATTTTAGTACCTCGCTTTTCAGCTGGTTGTGCTATGGCGAGTATCCCATAGATGCCACACGCCCCGAAACCAATGACAAAAGGATCACCTTAACACCCAATGGCCTGCAAGTGCTAAAGATATTTTTGTTGTGGGTGTTGCCAGGCATGTTACTGGCAACCGGAGCTGTTATATTGATCATGCGCAAAAGAAGATAGGGCTAAGTTAGTCATCACAGATAATGAATCCAGCGGATGGGTAACTTTTCGCTGGATTCATTATCTGTGGCCTGTTACCTGCAATGATCACCCACATCCCAGCTACTTCGCGTTAGAATTGCGCATATCTTTTACCTTTTCATAACGTGCCAAACAACTATCCAGCGGTTGACCCTGACTATAAATGCAGTCGCAGAAAGATTCGCAGGCTGCGGGATTTTTGCTGGTAGAGCATTGATTGCTGCACTCCGCTTCAGAGTTGCCCGGTCCTATCTCATATAAATAGGAAGTACCGACTATGATAAAGGCCAATAATACAAATGAACCACCAAAAAATATGATCCGAAGGCGCATACGCAGTTTTTTCTTAAGCGCAGGATAGTTGGTTGGGGGCTGCTTAAACGGCAAAATGTATTTTAAACGGTCATAATCCCAAATTAATAAAAACAAGCTTGCCAATAGCATCATCGTGACGAGCCTGGTACCTGCAAAGCGTGTAGCATAAGTCAGCACACAAATATTGACGATCATCGGAAAGTACATCAGCGCACCAAGAAGGGACGTCCTCGGTATCAGTAGTAATATAGCTGTTACGATTTGAGCACATCCAATAAAAGTATAATAATAGCCTGTTAGATATAAGGCATCGAAGTAATGTCCCAGAGGGTTATTAGGCGGCAGTCCGGCGGCGAAACGTTCTCCCATGATTTTTACCAGGCCAGCTGGAATAAAGCTCGCTGCCAAAGCGATACGACAAAACACAGCAAACCCCTTAAACCATTTGTCAGACTTGGCTTGATAGTATATTTCTTCAATGCTGCTCATATGGGTTTATTTATGATGTAACCCGAACTTTTTGGTGGATTTACTCCCAACTTTTACAATATCCTATCGGAATATGCTGGTCCCGCTAAAATTCATGCTTTTTTACGCGTGATTATTTTACTAAGGAGATAATGAAGAACGAATGCGATGGCAGTCCAGTAAAAAGCAAACGAAAGGACCAAAACGGGGGGCGCCGGGTCCGGGTCCTGAGCTAAAAACGACAAGGGGCCTATCAAAACAAATTTGACAGGGTATAGTATTGTGGCTAAGGTGCTCTTCCAGCCTATGGGAGACCCAGTTCCAGGGAACCACTCGCCGTTTCCGGGAAAGAGCCGGACTTCAGTTCCCAATACTGAATTAGAGATAAATTGAAAGGCAAACGCCGAAGCGAGAAAGGCAATGACGAATTTTGTTCTTGAAATCATCGCACGGCTTTATTTGGGTGATTGGTAGAAAGTGCTTTGAGATACAAAGTTAATTTACCCATTTTATAATTCAAAGTATTTAAGGGAAAATTTTAGTCTGACTCAACTGAGTATTCAGGTTAACCTGGATAAACAAACGGTGGCAGGAACATCCTGCCACCGCTTATGATAAATTTTTTGCTTCAGGTAGTTATCAACGGACCCTGGTGAAATTTCCACTGCTGTTCTGCAGAATATACAATACTCCAGCTCCCGGCCGGTATAATACCAGGTGACCGTTTTTACCGTTGCTCTGGTAGTCAAACGGAAATACCTTGTCATCTAGGGATTGCAGGTTGTAACCGCCTAATCCCTGTTGGGTAGCGTAGACAGTCTGAAAAACGCCATTGGTATTTTTGATCACGTACAATACGCCCTGACCAGGACGATACAATGCCAGATGGTCCTGTTTACCGCTGCCGGTAAAGTCATATGGGAACAGCCTGTCGGTAACAGACTGCAGGTCATAAGTGGCCACGCCTGAATGGGAGGAAAACACCTCACTGAAATAACCGTTGACGTTGCTCTGGATATATAACACACCCTGACCCGGACGATACAACGCCAGGTGGTCAGCCTTACCGGTACCGGTATAGTCAAATGCTACGATCTTATCATCGTTGGACCGCAGGTCGTATCCGCCAACCCCGGAGTGGGAAGCAAATACCTGGGAGAAGTTACCGTTATCATTCTTGAGGATATATAATACGCCGTCGCCGGGGCGGTATAGGGCGAGGTGGTCCGCTTTGCCGCTGTGGTTATAATCGAAAGCAATGACCTGGTCTTTCACTGACGCCAGGTTATAGCCAGCGATACCCTGATGGGAAGCATACACCTGGGTGAAGGAGCCGTTGTTGTTTTTCAATATATAGATGACACCCTGACCAGGCCTGTAAAGCAGCAGGTGATCGGCTTTGCCGCTGCTGGTGTAGTCAAATGGTATGACGCGGTCATCGGCAGACATCAGGTTGTAGCCGGCGATACCCTGATTGGAGGCAAATGCCTGGGTGAAGCTGCCGTTGTTGTTTTTGAGGATGTACAACACGCCGTCGCCAGGACGGTACAACACGAGGTGGTCGGCCTTGCCACTGCTGGTATAGTCAAAGGCAAAGGAGAGGTCGCGCTGTGACTGGAGGTCATATCCACCGATGCCCACTTCAGGAGGCGTGCCATATAACGCCTGC
This sequence comes from Chitinophaga fulva, assembly GCF_012927205.1. Lineage (GTDB taxonomy): Bacteria > Bacteroidota > Bacteroidia > Chitinophagales > Chitinophagaceae > Chitinophaga > Chitinophaga fulva. The sequence continues at coordinate 690,032 of NZ_JABBGC010000003.1, read as the reverse complement.
AGGGCAACCTGGTCGTTGGTATTGAAGGGTCTGTTGGTAGTAGTGGAGGTACAGGCCAGCATCCAGCTGTTGGGATCTTCCGCAGTGGGCGTACCAGGGATGTTAATGGCTCCTACGCCACCATCTCCTTCATTATTGGGATTGGAGAAACCGCAGCTGTAGCTTCTGTTGAAATAGTCGGTATGCCGCAGCCCGATGGTATGTCCGATTTCATGTGCGAACAGCGTTGCCAGGAAACCGGGGTCCGGATTGCTGCCGATATACCCTGCATTCAGCAGGATAGGGCTGGGCGGGTTACCCTGTGCGTCCGGAAAACCGGCAGAGCGGCCAAATATACCAGCACCGAGGTTCGCGTTCTGGATATCCACATTACCGCCGCTGCTTACTCTTCTAAAGGTAAGGCGCAGGTGCAGGTCATTATAGCGCCTGATGGCTTCGTCTGCTGCCGCAACATAGGCGGGTGGCAGATTGGTAACGGAAATAGTAATCTCACGCTGGCCTCCGGGCAGGCTGATCAGGTTGTTGGTACGGTATTGCTCACTTTTGGCAATCCGCAGTTGCGGAGAAGTTACCTGGCGGTCGATTTCTTTTTCACTGATGAAAATATCCCCTTCCACAATATAGCCGCCGTCAACTTTTACGATGCCGTTCGAACTGTATCCGGCAGCTTTAATTTTTTCGAGCAATTCATTAGAGGGCTTTTTACCGGTGTCGTCCTGGGTATTGTCCTTTTTGCAGGATGCCAGTACAGATACGACAAGAAACAGACATAGGGCTGTCCGGAAAAGTCGGATAGGATGTAGCATGATGATGATTTTGGATTATAAAAAGAGTACAGATAATATAGCAGGGTTATAAGCACAGATGCCTGGTTTCCATAGCACGGTAGTTTTAAGTAAAAATAAAACCAGCTACTGCATCGCCGTTTCAATGCAGGAGATCTTTTAACGGTTACGGAGACAAACAAACACAACTATCCGGGTTACCAATTTGGTTACCTCATTTTTGACGCCTGGCGCGCTGGTAAATGTTACTCAGCGGTGGTGGGATCAATAATGGTCGCTACTTCACTGATAGTATTGGCAGGAAAGCCTCCTTGCTTGGCGTGCTCCCGGACCATCTCTTCATTGGGCGCGATATAAACACAATAAATTTTATCGGCGGTCACATAACTGTGTACCCATTGAATTTGTGGTCCCATATTGCTTAGGACATTGCAGGAAGCCTGTGAAATTGCTTTCAGTTGTTCTCCTGATAATTTACCCGCACCAGGGATTTCACGTTCGATAACATACTTAGGCATAATGTAGGGGTTTAAATTGTTATCCTATGACAGTTAAATCTTACGCGCCAAGGGAGCTTTTACAAGTTCTGGCGTATGGTGGGTGGCCAATGGTGAAACAAAAAATGCACACCCTAAAGGTAACAATTATCTTAGGTAAACGGCTGGCGGGAAATTTTCCGGCCAGCGCGCTGAAATGGCCGGTATCTCTAAAGTGCTCAAATTCAATCATATACTACCAGTGGTTGTTGAATTACAACTGTAAGTAGCACCATTACAACTAACAGGTGTGGTGGTTTTAGCGATTCTGAAAAAGAACCCAGATACCTTTGCTGTATCGAAAAAATATATCAGATGGAAACAAAAATCATCGGCAACAAAATCGCCAACGCACGTAAAGCAATAAATATATCCCAGGCGCAACTGGCTCAGCAGCTGTTTATCAGTCCGCAGGCTGTCGGAAAATGGGAGCGGGGAGAATCTGTTCCGGACATTATTACCATGAACCGGCTCGCACAAATACTGGGGGTGGACCTGAACTATTTTTCTGAGAGCTTCCAGTCGACCACCGTCACCGCCGATGCTGTTGCCAGGGAGTTTTTGGACGAGCCGTCGGCAGAACAGCCAGCAAAGCCCGAAAATAAGCGTAATTGGGATATGTCCATGGGCAGCTGGGTGGATGCGGACTTTTCAGGGCTGAAGGACCTGCACGAAAAATTCAGTTCTTCCAACATGCAGCGTTGCAAATTCATCGGATCAGAGATGTCGGGGCTGCTGCTGAGAGGCAATCATATTGTCAGCTGTGACTTCTCCGGTTCTGATATCGGTAACAGCCATTTCCAGAGCTCCCATCTGGACACCAATGTATTTAAGGAATGTTCACTGAAAGCGGCGGAATTTTCAGGGAGCCATATTAAAAGCTGCAATTTCTCCGGTGCGGATTTGACCGGGGCGACTTTCAAATCCAGCAGTTTCCAGAAAAACACCATGGAAAATGCAGTGTTGTACGGGACCGCCTTCATCAGTTCCGCTATTACGGATATGGTTTTCGAGGGTACGATAGAAGACTGCTCTTTTGACAACTGTGCATTTTCCAAAGTAACCTTTCAAAATTCAACGCTCATCAATACTTTCTTTAAATGCAGGAAGCTGAAACAACTCCACTTTGTGGACTGTAAGGCAGACCGTATGACCTACGAATTCCTGAAAAACGGGAAAGCGGACGTGAGTGGTATCACATTGTTAACAGCATAAACGATCAACATGTCTCAAAATGGAATCGCCATCTCTGTAAAGGGATTAAAAAAATCCTACAAGAATCTCCCTGTGCTGACAGGAGTGGATTTTGAGGTAAAGACAGGCAGTATTTTCGCGCTGCTCGGACCTAACGGTGCCGGTAAAACGACGATCGTCCGGATACTGGCCACGTTGCTGAGGCAGGACAGCGGCAAGGTTACTGTCAACGGGTTTGATGTGGTGTCGCAACCCGATGAGGTGCGGCAGTCGATCAGCCTGACCGGACAGTTCGCAGCGGTAGATGAGATTTTAACCGGGCGGGAAAACCTGACGATGATTGCCCGGCTGCGGCATCTCCCGCATCCACAGCCGATCGTAGACGATCTGCTGCAACGCTTCAGCCTCACCGACGCGGCCGACCGCAGGGCGTCTACCTATTCAGGTGGCATGCGCCGCCGGCTGGATATTGCCATGAGCCTGGTGGGCAATTCACGGCTTATTTTCCTCGATGAGCCCACTACCGGGCTGGACCCCGAGGGCCGCATCGAAGTATGGAAGATCATTGAAGAGCTGGCTGATAACGGCACAACGGTATTCCTGACCACCCAATACCTGGAGGAAGCCGAACAGCTGGCCGACAGGATCGCCATTCTCCACAAGGGCAAAATCATTGTAGACGGCACGCTCGGGGAACTGAAGAAGCTGTTCCCACCTGCAAAAGTGGAATACATTGAAAAACAGCCCACGCTGGAGGAAATCTTTTTAACCATCATTAACCAAAAAACCACCGTATAATGGAAGCAATAAAAAACTACTATCTCGCAGACATGGGTGTGATGCTGGGACGCTCCATGCGCCATGTTTTCCGCAGCATGGATACTATCATCACGGTTACGATCATGCCTATCGCCATGATGCTGCTGTTCGTGTATGTATTAGGCGGCGCTATTAATGCTGGCACAGATAACTACGTGAATTACCTCTTGCCTGGCATACTGCTGATTGCGGTTGCCAATAGTATCGGCTATGTGTCTTTCCGGTTGTTTACTGATGTGCAACGGGGCATATTCGAACGTTTCAACTCGATGCCGATTGCGCGTTCTGCGGCGTTGTGGGGACACGTACTGACTTCGTTGGTATCCAATGTGATTTCGGTAACAGTCATCGTACTGGTAGCGCTGGTAATGGGTTTTCGTTCACCCGCAGGCGTGCTGTCATGGCTGGCTGTAGGCGGTATTCTCGCTATGTTTACGCTGGCGCTCACCTGGGTGGCTGCCATTGCAGGACTGTCCGCCAAGTCGATAGATGGCGCGAGTGCCATTGCTTATCCCATTCACTTTCTGCCGCTGGTCAGCTCGGCGTTTGTGCCTACCAAAACGATGCCTGCAGCGGTCCGTGCATTTGCGGAGAACCAGCCATTGACGCCGATGGTGGAAGCTATCCGTGCGTTGCTGTCCGGACAGCCTGTTGGTGGCGAGATCTGGCTGGCGCTTGCCTGGTGCCTCGGCATTATGTTCGTGGCATATGCATGGGCCATGCGGGTATACACGAAGCGGAGGTAAGTTGTAAATGAGAAAGCCACATCATCACAGGATTGATGCGGCTTTGGTATTGTAAGTATTCCATGAAAATCAATCCGGTATCACAGGCTCTACTAACCTGGCCAGTTTTTCCAGTGATTCCTGCCAGCCTAAATAACACATCTCTACCGGTATCACAGCCGGAATTCCTTCCTGCGTAATTTTTATCTCCGTGCCGGCAACTGTGTTCCGAAGCGATACGGTGGTCGTCATTTCTCCCGGCATGTTAGGATCGTCAAATTTATCAGTGTATTTCACCAGCTCGCCGGGCTTCAGTTCCAGGTATGTGCCACCGAAGGAATGACCATTGCCGGTGGAGAAGTTGTGGAATGATGCCTTGTGTTTACCACCTACTTTTACATCCATTTCATGGACCGTGCAGAGATATCCGTAAGGAGGCAGCCAGGACGCGAGGGCCAGGGGCTCGGTGAATGCGCGGTATACTTTCTCAGGAGTTGTTTTAAGGACTCTGTGTAGTGAAACAGTATTGTTTGACATAAGATATGTTTTTGTTTCCTACTCATCTGGCTTTTCGGTCCCGCCCGTTTTTGGAATGGTTGCTGCTCCATTTATCTGCTGTTGATGTCAACACAACAAAGATGCTAAGAAGATTGCATTTGGAGGGAGGCAGCATAAGACAATTTAGCGGGCTGTTTGCGACATAATCTGATTTTATCAGAAGGGGCTGTGCCTTATCGAAGGCAAAGCCCCTTTTGTCATTAGTTGTTTAATTGCAAAGACGCCGGACCAAATTCTTCAAAGTGGATAGAAGCTGTGTCCACACCGTTTTCTACGAGAAAACCATAGTGTTTGGCGATGAAAGGCGCAGGGCCGCAGATGTAATAATCTGCATCTGCCTGCAATACAGCTGTCTTGATTTCGGAGAGGTCCACCCAGCCGGTATGTTGTGTCTGTACTTCAGGTTGATCATAGAAGATATGATGATGAAGAAGGGGATAGGAACCGGCCAGTTGTGTCAGGTGATCTTTGAAAGCGTGTACTGCTTCGTTACGGCATCCATGTACCCAGGTGATAGGGGTGTCTGCCTGTTTGCCGGTAAGTGCTTCCAGCATAGCTATCAGTGGTGTCTGGCCTACGCCGCCACTGATGAATACCTGCGGCCGGGAAGTATGCTCTTTGAGCGTGAAAGTGCCCGCCGGCGCTGATAGTTCCACGACATCGTTTTCCCGGATATGTTGGTGGAGCCGGTTCGATATCATGCCATCGGGGTGACTGGCGCCCGTTTCTTTTTTGACGGATATACGGTAATATTTTCCGTTGGGTGCGCAGGAAATGCTGTACTGCCGCGGTTGCAGGAGCTGTAGTTCCGGCAGGAACAAACGCAGGCTGATATATTGACCGGGCAGAAAATCCGCCACGGCGCCACCATCTGCCGGATATAAATAGAAAGAGGTGATTTCCACAGATTCTTTTACTTTCTGTTTTACGATGAACGGCTTCCAGCCGGTCCAGCCCGCGTTTTTACTGACCTGTTTAGCATACAGGCCCTGCTCATGGCCGCTCATGATGGCTGCCAGCTGCTGATAAGCAGCGGCCCAGGCTTCCAGCAGGGCGGGTTTGGCGGCATCTCCCAGTACTTCCGCGATGGAAGCCAGCAGGTGTTTCCCTACAATTGCATAGTGTTCCGGACGGATATCCAGGCTGGTGTGTTTGTGCCCGATGCTGTCTACCACCGGCATCAGCACCGCCGGATTTTCAATATGCTCTGCATAGGCCAGTACTGCCATGGCCAGCGCAGTCTGTTGTTTCCCATTTTGCTGATTGCCCATATTGAAGACATGTTTTAACTCCGGGTTATGGGTAAACATCCGGTTGTAGAAATGAGTGGTCAGTAATACGCCATGCTCTCTGAGGACCGGTACTGTAGCGGTTACGAGCTGTTTTTGTTCTGTCGTCATCTTATATAAACTTTAAATAATAAAAGATATTTATGTCCTTTATTTTTATAAAGGAATAGGTGTTTGGGAGAAATCGGCGGCACAAAGATAGTTGTGGAATAATAAAAGTCAAAAATATCTTTTATTATTGGGAGAGATGATTTTGCAGATGAATGAATGGAAAATTTCTCTCCAAAAAACAGGCTAAACCTGTATTTTATTATCTTACAGCTATCCTAAATATATCTATGAAACAAATATTATCTCTTGTAGCATTTTTATTCGTGTTGAACGCATGTACCAACCTAGACCGTCCTCTCGACATACCAGATATAGTGAGGATATCCAAAACCAGGGAGCATCAGCAAATACCGGGAACAAGGATCTTTATGGTGATACCTAAAGGCTATACTGTTTCCGGGACCACCATCAGTAAAGCAGATGGGGCGGATATAATGTTAATGGAATCACGGGGACGGGCACTGGATAAGAATAAAGATATGGTTCCTGTTCCAAAAGAATCCCGTGCGGCTGTGACCTTTTTTCAGAAAAACTTTATGCTCAACGGATATCAGGCAAATATCATATATGGAAAAGTCAGGAAAGAAAAAGAAGAGAAAATAAACTTAGTAACAGGCGATGATAGTTTTATCATGGTTGCATTATGTAAAATCCCTGAAAATAATACGGTTGACAGGGATGAGATCATCACCGCGTTAAAGACCGCTATTGTTGATAAGTCCGTTGAGCTTGATTATGACGCTTTAAAAAATTATAGCCTTGATTTTTCTCATTCTGTTTTTAAAATGAATAAAAATGCTGCCGGTATTTTTTATTATACGGTAGATGGCAAAGGTGATGCAGTCAATAACTTTGTGACAACGATGGGTCAGCTGCCGGCCATGCCACGTGTGGAAGACATGAAAAATTGTGCCAGGGGGCTTGCGAAGCAAATAGTGGCGAAAATGGTCGTAAAAACCGGGGAGGAGAAAGTGATAAGCATCCGGGGGAAGCCTGCTTATGAGATCACCATGAAAGCTGAACTGGGTGGGATTTCCCAAAATGTGTATTTGTTGATATTGGGAAATGATAAATCTGCTGTTTACTATTTAGGGTATATAAATGATGACCAGCCTGCTTTATGGAAAGAATGCAAACAACTGGCCCAAACCCTGCAACTCAAATAAGTTATCATATAAAACCCCTTGCAGACGGTTACTGCAAGGGGTTTTATATGATAATGCAAACAATTTATTTAGCGGCTCCTGCTTTGATCAGGTCTGCCGGCGTGATCTGGTTGCTCAGCAAATAACCGAAAGCATCCCATCTTTTCTCCGGTTGCCCGGCAGGGCTTTTAGCATTGATATAATTTTTGATCAGCTCCTGTCCGTAATTATAGTTGATCACATAACTACGGTTTTTACGGATAAACTGTAATCCTTTTTCCGCCGCTTCCTGGTTGAGCAAGGTGTAGTTGAGCAACCACTGTACAGCAGTGGAATCATTCATGGAGCCATTCAGCATGCCTCTGGCTACTTCATTGCGCGCGTAATTGAGGCGGCCTTTGATGTCCAGCGCTTTGAAATAGGTGGTGATGCCGGTGGTGTCAAGGCCTGCCAGCGGTAACAACACATTTTTAGTGTAGGTGGTTTTCTCTTCACCAGGGAAAGCCAGTTCAATGCCATAGTTGGCGCTGCCTTCTGCAATCAGCGACTGAGGGCTGAAGAGCGGGTATAAGGAAATCTCCGTCCATCCTTTATCGTGATACAGGTTTTTTTCGAGCAACATATTATAGACATGATGACCGGGATAACCTTCATGGCAACCGAGGTCTATTGCTTTCTCAATAAAAATCCGGAGGTCCGCGCTCACCTGGATAAGGCTCTGGTACTTTCCTTTGTACCAGTTGTAACCCATCCAGGGCTTACCGCTGACATATTCCAGCGTAAAGTTTTCTGTGGAAGGGAGATCATAATGCTGCAAGGTGCGTTTGCGCGCTTCGGCAATGGCTGTTTTAAAGACGGTGTCCAGTTTATCCGCCGGGATCACGAAATGGTTGGCCAGTTGCTGAAAACGTGCTGCTACGGGGCCTTTTCCGGGCAACAGGCTGTCCAGCTCATTGATGAGTGAACGGTAATGTTCTTCGGGATACACGGGCGCCACCGCTCCAAACAACTCTTTGGATTCTTCGTCGAATGGTTTGTATTCACCGGAGAATATACGGATACGCCGGCCGAAAGCGGTGAGCTGCTGGGTGATCCAGTTGGCCCGGACACGCAACGTATCATTGCCGGTAGTACCGGCGATGTCATGCAGTGATTTTTTGAGTGCATCTACTTCAGCCAGGAAGCTGTCTTTCGGAAAAGCTGCTTTTTTGGATGCAGGTTTCAGGGAATCCGGCCCGTAGTAGGCGTCCACAAAATCAGGATCATACTGACCGATGTTCAGTCCGAGGCGCACATACTGTTGTGCGAGCTGGTCCAGTTGCTGTTTGGCGGTATCCTTTTCTTTGCCTGCATTACAGGCGAACAGTAATAAAAGCGGCAGCAGCCACAAGGTGTTTTTCATGTAGAAGCGTGTATTTATAAAGTAGCCCGGGGGGTACCCCCGGACATTTATTGAGCGATCAGGTCTTCGATTTCGGTAGCTGTTTTAGCGAAGGGGCGACCGAGAATGCGGCTGCCGGCGGCTGTTACCAGGAAGTTGTCTTCCAGTCGTACGCCACCGAAGTTGTTGTAAGCGGCCAGCTTATCATAACAGATGAAATCCCGGTGTTTGCCTTCGGCCTCCCAGGCGGCATTGAGCAGGGGATTGAAGTAGATACCCGGTTCTATTGTGAACACAAAACCTTCTTCCAGCTCACGTCCGAGGCGGAGCGATTTTAATCCGAAGTCGGTACTTTTCTTTAATGCTGCTGTATAGCCTACATATTCCTCGCCTAAACCTTCCATGTCATGAATGTCCAGTCCGAGCATATGACCCAGGCCACAGGGGAAGAAGAGGGCATGTGCGCCCGCTGCCACGGCCTCTTTGGCATTGCCTTTCATGAGGCCGAGGGAGATCAGTCCGGCTGCAATCTGTTCGCAGGCCAGCAGGTGGACGTCTTTAAAACGGATGCCTGGCCTTACGGCATCAGCAGCGGCTTTATAGGCGTTGTATACGATATCGTAGACTTCCCGTTGCGCGGTGCTGAATTTTTTATTGACAGGATGTGTACGGGTAAGGTCGCCCGCATATCGCATGGCATTTTCAGCGCCACAGTCGCAGAGTACCAGTTGGCCGTCGCGGAAGGCGGTTTTATGCGGATGGTTGTGCAGAAACTGCCCATTGGCTGTAAGAATAACGGGAAAGGATATATTACCGCCGGCAGCGATGGCCACGGCCTGCAGCCGACCGGCAATCTCCGTTTCTGTCACCCCCGCAGCGGCCAGCTCCATGGCTTTGAGCTGCATGTCTATGGTGGTATTGACAGCGATCTCTATCTGCGCTATTTCTTCTGCCGTTTTAATGGCACGCTGGCTGATGACCGCTTTTATCAACTTAACGGATACACGCTGTGCTACAGCTGCCGCAGGAATATCCAGCCAGGCAGAGAGCTTCAGGGTATGCTCCGGCCGGTAGGGTGGCAGGAAGTGGACCGGGCGTTGTTGTTGCACGGCCTGCGCCAGAAAATCTTCCAGCTGCGACAGTGGCCTTACCTCTGCCAATCCTGCCCGGGCAGCAGCTGATGCCAGCGAGTCCACAGGGCCTGTCCACATGATCTCCTCCACCGTGGCTTCGTTACCAAATAATATCTCCCGGTTATTATCAATGTCCAGCACAAATGTCAGTCCGGGCCGGTCAATCCCTGTAAAATACAGGAGGGAGCTGTCCTGCCGGAATGGGTAAATGTTGTCCCGGTAGTTCATGCCGCTGTCGTCGTTGCCGGGCAATAAAATGATACCGCTGCCCATATCAGCTTGCAGCCGGGTTCTTCTGTTGGTATAAGTTTCTTTTGAAAACACGTGGTGATGATTTAAGCGTGTTAAAAATAAACAACAAATACGGATGATGGATGAAAGGGTTAAAATGGGCACAGAGGAGGTTAATAATTGCAAAGGTGCATTATGGCCGCGTAAATATGGCTGTTCTGCCTAACAATGGCGTGCCGATGTATCCCCTGAGTTCAAGTTTATCTCCTTTCAGTGTCATAATGCTGCTGTATGTCTTGCCACTTTTAGGATCGTATATTTCGCCGTCTACCCATTTCCCTTTTTCAAATTTGAAGCCGGTCAGTATCACCAGGTTCATAATCTGGCGTTCCCTTAGTTTGGCATCCTTGTTCTTGATGTCTTTCCGTGGTGTTTTCCCATCTGCTTCATAAGGGTCTTTCATCCATACCAGTTTGCCATAATATTTTCCGGAAGACTCATAGATCTCTACTTTACCGTCTTTTTCCGGGTTAAGCCATTGTCCGTTGATAGCGTTTGATGACTGTGAGAACCCTGTCAAACTGGCTATACATAGCCCTATTACCAATGTTAGTTGTTTCATATGTTTAATCTTTACTGCAAAGAAAAGTAAATACCGTGTTTTTTTTGAAGATAGTTATTTACCGTTTTCTTAACAACTAAAGGGCTACATTTACACTCTTACTCATCGATAGCGCTTTATATTTTCATCTATTCTACCGGCATATTTGAGATTTATTTCCCGCTCTAAAAAATTTCAAATATGGTGGTATTCATCTTTTTCTGTGCCGTCTGGTATCTTTCATTATTCTCGCAAACCTTTTTCCAACATAGATATGCTGCTCATGGTGCGTTTACCATGAATAAGGGCTGGGAACGATTTTTCTTCATCTTTACGTATATCACACAAGGTTCGTCCTATATGAGCCCCCGGGCTTATGGGGTGATGCACAGGTTGCACCATGCACATACAGATACTGAGCTGGACCCGCATTCACCTTCATACTCGTCAAATATATTTTCGATGATGTGGAGCACGAGAACAGCCTATCAGCAGATTCTTCATAACAGGGTGGAAGTGGAGGACAAGTATACCAAAAATCTCCCGGAGTGGAGCTGGTTTGACCGTTGGGCTAATAGTACGCTTTCCCGGTTGTTATGGGTGGCAGCTTATGTGTTGTTCTTTATTGTGTTTGCCACAAGTCCGTACCAGTATTTGTTGTTGCCGATTGTGGTGACAATGGGCGCTTTTCACGGGGCAATCGTTAACTGGTTTGCTCACAAATATGGTTATATCAATTTCAGATTACGGAATACAGCGATGAACCTGTTGTTCGTGGATGTGTTGATGTTGGGGGAATCCTATCATAATAACCATCATAAACATCCGTCTTCTGTAAACTTCGGGAAGCGTTGGTTTGAGGTAGACCCGGTATATCATGTCATCAGGTTATTGTCTTATTTAAAGGTTATCAGGCTGACCTATCATCCCAAGATAGCCTGAAAATACGGAAGCCGGATAACAACATTTATACATTGAAATTCGGTATAATGTTGTTAACTGGCTTCTGGTAATCTCAGGATTTATTTCAACAAATACGGATGGTTAGAAAGTAGTTTTTGTTCCTGTTCCGGGACCAACCTTTTTCACCTCAGTGGCGTTGAAACCTTTGGCGTTTTTCTCCCGCATAAAAGACACTTTGTCTCTCTCCTTTATAGGTTCAGACACGTCGTTAATGTGAAAGAATATACTTTCCCTGGACTTGTCATCCGTAATAAACCCAAATCCTTTGGAGGTGTTGAAGAAATTAATAATCCCTGTTCTGATGGGATCTTCCGGAGGCCGTGGGGTGGCGCCGATCAGGATATCTTTTGAATCTATTTCCGTTTTTCGGGTTTCTCTTGGCGGAGTATCGGTGAGGTTCCCGTTTTCATCGACATAAGCCAGCATGTCTTCCAGGCTCTTGCCTTTGTCATTATTCAGCTTGCGCTCCTTCATCCTTTGCGCCTTGTCTTGTTTCGCTTTCGCTTTCTTATTTCTGTTTTCTTTTTTGGAAAAAGAATCACCCATAATTTACTGGTTTTAGTTAAATCGCATAATTGCGTAGTTACCCCTTCAGGTTATTTATCTATCCTGTCGTCGAAATCTATTTATGTAAAGGAAAAGGACTAATGATTAGTACCTGGACCTTGGGAAGCGTTCTCTTTCAGTTTTGGGCCGGGCTTCATTAACAACGATAGCCTGTGAATCCAGGGAAGCGCCGTTCAGGTCGCTGATAGCACGCTCAGCCTCGCCGTTATCCGGCATCTCAAGGAAAGCGAAGCCTCTGGAGCGGCCACTATAACTGTCGATGATTATTTTAGTATTCCGTACAATACCAAATGGGGAGAACAGGGCAGTCAACTGCTGTTCAGTTGTCTGGCTGCTTAAATTGCCAACGAAAATGTTCATAAGTGTAAAAATTTAAAATATGAGGAATATGGCAGCTGGAAAAGCGAAGACTGAGGAAGAAAAGAAATGATCCAGACTAAATCAGAAGAAGCTGCGGGCAGGAGCCTTGTAATTTGTTAAAGGTAGGCTTTAAAATCAACAAATGAGGGACTATTTTAAGCATCCGGTCGTTTGCCTGCCACAAACAATTTGTTCAGGGCGCTAATTTTCGGCTGGATGGTTATTGGTACTGATGAGAAAAGGAGCTGTGCCATCATCCCGTATTGAATCAGATTTAACATACCTGCGGGTAACGGAAAAGGTGACATGCCCGTGAAAATAATGTCGGCAGGGGATGGGAAAAGTTTTTGTCCGGAATACCTTCCTGTTCTATCTTCGACCCTTAAAATTTATCAGGATACCATGAAATTAAACTTAATGACTGTACGAAGTGTGTTCATGTTGGCGGCTGCTTGCACCCTGTTCGGCTTGAGGGCCAATGCGCAGGCTCCGGTGGCAAATGATAGCGCTGTAACGATGCTGAAGCAGTTCTACACCGTATATATCACGGAAGGTGCAAAAATGACGGAGGACTTTAAGAAGCTGGATTTGCTGAAGAAGAAGTACTGCACCACTAAATTGTTGTACAAAATAAAACACACAGAGTTGGATGCAGATCCTTTTTTGAATGCACAGGATGTGGACGGCAGCTGGGTAAAGACGTTGTCTGTCAATAAAGACCCCAGGAAGGAAAAAGGGTATATCGTTTCTTTTAGAGGAGTAGAGAGTAACACAAAAATTACTGTCAGGTTACAAGTGACAAAAGAAAAAGAGAATTATAAGATAGACATTATTGAAGGACTATAATTGGAAGGGTACAATTTTGTACCCTTCTTTTTTTATGGGAGATGCCAGTGCTCTGTGTTAAACCAGCTCAGTACCTGCTGTTGTGGCGCTTTTTCAGCTATTCCTTTGAAATGATATTCGTTGGATGAAGGATCGTAGGTATAGTCCCTGCTCCATTCCTTTACATGGAAGACAGTGGCTTCTATGGCATCCAGTATATAGTGAACCTCCCGGATGGTCATGGTAGGATGAACGGATAACCTCACCCAGCCGGGTTTATGGGAAAGGTCCCCTGAATGGATAGATTGCCGGATAGCGTGAGACCAGTCCTTGTCCACATGGAGCAGGATATGGCCATAGGTGCCTGCGCAGGAACACCCGCCGCGCAACTGGATGCCGAACCGGTCATTGAGCAGCCGCACGATCAGGTTGTAATGCACCCCTGTTACGATAAACGAGACAATGCCGAGCCGGTGCGCCGCCTGTGGCTCCAGTACCTGCAATTGCGGTATCCGGGCCAGCCGCGGAAGGATGATGCCCAGCAGTTCCTCCTCCCGCTGCCGGATATAGTTTACCTGCATCTGCTCCTTCAGCCGTATACACATAGCAGCTTTGATACCTTGCAGGAACGGTGGCGTACCGCCGTCTTCCCGTTGTTCAATATCGGAAGTGTAATCATGTTCGTGCCATGGATTCGTATAGTCTACCGTACCGCCACCGGGATGATCGGGAACGGCGTTATGGTAAAGACTTTTGTTGAAAATCAATACGCCCGGCGTTCCTGGCCCGCCCAGGAACTTATGCGGTGAAAAATAGATGGCGTCCAGGCCGGCCCCGGCTTCTTCCGGATGCATGTTGATATCGCAGTAAGGGGCGGCACAGGCAAAGTCCACAAAACACCAGCCACCATAGCGATGGACCAATTTCGCGATGTCATGATAAGGCGTCAGGATACCGGTCACGTTGGAGCCAGCGGTTACGGCGGCTATCTTAACAGGACGTTCCTTATACTGCTCCAGCAGTGCGCCGAAGTGTTGCAGGTCCACATTGCCATCGGTATCATGCCCGATGATCTCTACGGTGGCAATAGTCTCCAGCCAGCTCACGTGATTGCTGTGGTGCTCCATATGGGTGATAAATACGACCGGCCGCTGCGTTTCATTACGCAGGGAGCAGTGCAGGTAATCTGCAGCGCGGCCGGGTACCCGCAGCCCCAGTATTCGCTGCAGCTTGTTGACGGCGCTCGTCATGCCACTGCCACAGAAAAGCAGCACATCGTCCTGCGTGGCGTTAACATGCCCTTTGATAATCTGTTTAGCGGTTTCATATGCTTCAGACATGTAGGTGCCGGTAATAGTGGTATGGGTATGGGTGTTGCCCACAAAGGGCAGTACCTGTTGCCTGATCATGTTTTCAATAGGCCCATAGGCCCGCCCGCTGGCGGTCCAGTCGGCATAGATGATCCTTTTTTTGCCAAAAGGGGAGTGGAAAAACTGCTGATGGCCAATAGTATGGCTGCGGTAAACAGCGAAATAGTCTTCCAGTCCGCTTTCACATGGCAGGGGATATGATGGCATGACTATTTGGTTTTAGCCGTGTTGGAGAATTTAAACATGGCATGCGGCGCTTTGCTAAAGTGCTCATGCAGGAAAAACGAAGCCAAAATCGGTAAGGCAATGAATAATGCCAGCATGGCCAGTTGCCCGGCGGATACTTTTTGGATGGCCTGTCTGTGCTGTGGTTCACATACTTCACCAGGACAATGCTGCACGGTTTTCTTAAAGAAAAGCGGATAAGCCAAACATCCCAGGCAGATGCCGAAGGACGCCTCAAAAAACAGGAAACACAGGCATATAAAGCATACCAGGGCAGTGATAGGGCTGAAGGCGTTGACAATCAGGAAAAGGTAAAACATGGTGCCCGACAGTACTACGCCGATGCTCCAGGCAAACCGTTTCTGTGGCGCGCCTACATATTCCGGTACCTGGTTGCGGACAATCAACCGTCCCAGGACCAGGGAAGGGGCGAACCGCGGGTTGATAAACACCCTGATCAGCAGGTCGAGCAGGAAAAGTGAGATCACATATTTGAGCATCACAAAGTTGCCGTCAAAAGCAATAAACATCAGGGAGGTATAAGTGGCCAGGAAAAAGAGTCCTGCTGCGGCCCTGATCTCCCGTTCATTTAACACCGGAATATCATAACCATCTACTTTTTCGCCGAATTGGATAAACTTGTTCATGTTTGTTAAGGTTGAAGGTAAATGTTTGGGTATTGGGTTGCCGGCGATATAAAATTAGGGACCAGGCCCCGTTGCCATTGTGCGGTGTCAACAAACAGCAGGTTACGGTAAACGAACGACGGGGTTTGGTCAAGCACGGTGAGTAATTAGGAGATAGGGAAATATTTATCGACATTTATCCTATTAAATAAAAAGATGAAAAGACTGTCAGGCATACAACGATACGAATTGTACCGATGGCTGGTACCGGTTTTTTTATTGTTGAATATATTGCAGGACCTGGTGGAAGGCGCCGGTAATTTTCCGTTGAGGGTTGTCAATGAAATCTGGTTGGCCCTCTACATATCAGTGATCAATTACCGGCTGTTGGAGTATGCTGTGCCCAAACTGAGCTGGAAACGGGCGGTCTACGGTTTTTTTGTGTTGTTGTCCTATCTTTTCGCGTATTCTATTGGACTTTTCCTGTGGCGCGCGTTCGGGGTTACCCTGCATATTTTCACCCCACTGGGCAATCCCATTCCCATGGAGGACCGGCTGGGCACACTTATCGGCTACAGCATTGGGGCGTTAGCGTTCTTTGCCATCGTCCGGCATCTTTACAACTACATCAAACTAAAACAACATGCCCAGCAGCTGCGTATTGTCAGCCAGCAGGCAGAACTGAACTACCTGAAATCCCAGACCAATCCTCATTTTTTATTCAATACCCTGAACAATATTTATTCGCTGGCGCGCGATAAGTCGGACCTGGCGCCGGAATCCATTTTACGGTTGTCCAAGATGTTACGGTATATGCTGTACGAAACCAGCGAACCTTATATAGCTGTTGAAAAAGACCTTAAAATTATCGATGATTATATCGCGTTGGAAAGGCTGCGTTACGATGATTCCCTGCGGGTCAATTTTAACCACGACCTGGAAGATATGAAACAAGCATTGCCTCCGTTGTTGCTCATCCCGCTGGTGGAGAATGCCTTTAAGCATGGGGCCTCTGAAACCAGGGAGCGCCCTTTCGTAGATATCCATCTCTCCATAAAAAACAGGCAATTGTTTTTTGTGGTAAAAAATTCCACGGGAGAGCCGGCAGGGGATGGCAGCTTCAATACGCAAATCGGTCTTTCCAACCTGCGGCGGCAACTGGAGCTGCTCTATACGGATTATCATCTCGATGTGCAAAGGGGCGATTATGTATTCACGGCCACATTGAAAATTAATCTTTCAAGCCATGTCTAAGATCAAATGTATTGTCATAGAAGATGAACCGCTGGCGGCGAAAGTGCTCACAGACTACATTTCGCAGGTGCCTTTCCTGGAACTGCAAAAGGTGTTTAAAGATGCTTTGCTGGCAGCGGAGTTTCTGTCGCAGCAGGAAACAGACCTGATGTTCCTGGATATTCACCTGCCCAAACTGAAAGGCATGGCTTTTCTGAAGACGCTCGTGGACCCGCCCGCAGTGATCGTTACTACAGCCTATCATCAGTATGCGGTGGAAGGTTTTAACCTGAACGTGACAGACTACCTGCTGAAACCTTTTGAATTTGAACGGTTCCTGACGGCGGTGAACAAAGTGCGGGCGGAACAAAAGAAAAATTCGGGAGAGGAGCGGGATTTTATTTTTGTCAGCGTGCAAAAACGCAGGGTACGTATACCATTTTCGGAGATATTGTATGTTGAAAGCCAACGGGAGTACATCCGTATTGTGACCACCAAACAGGAGTATATTTCCAAAATGGGCACTAATGAGATCGAAGAACTGTTACCCGTGCGTACTTTCAAGCGGGTGCACCGTTCTTTTATTGTGTCTGTAAATAAAATTGAATCTTATACCGCAGAAGAGATATTCCTGCATGGGGTCTCCATCCCGATAGGAAGAGGGTATAAAGATGTGATCGATGAACTGTGACCGGAGAAAAACCTACTGGTTTACCCGTATAAAAAATACACATCTTATTGGTATTGGTACAGCCCGGAACTGTGCTCAGTTTTGTAATTGACATCATCGGGTGATATTCTCTGGATATATCGCCGGTTATTGATAAATCCAAATAACGAAGCTATGCATTGCTGTATCCGGCGGATATTTATAGTGGCGGGTCTCCTGGTGGCCGGCGCTTCAAAGATATCTGCCCAAAAAACACCTGAATACATTTACCCTACGGCTGCTTTTAATGAGGCAGAAGTGGCCAGCCAGATGGAAGATGGTAAGGCTACTATTCAGGGATTGGCCAAACTGAAAAAGAAAGGGCGGACCTACTACCCCTGGCAGGGTGACCGCATCCAGCTGTACCCGGTGACCCCTTACCTGACCGAGTTCCTGGAACTGCAGAAAAAGTACCGTAAAGGCAAAAAGGTCGCTACCATGAGCAATACGGTGTTCAGTTATCACATCGAAGGAAGGGTGATAGACGAAAACGGCCATTTCGAGTTCCGGGACCTGAAACCAGGGAAATACTATATCGTGACCTGGATAGACTATGAGAAGAGTTATGAATATAAAGTGCAAACCGGCAGGGAAACGGCTTATAACGGTTATGGGGACGTAGTATACTCAGTACCTACCTACACCTGGTACACCCACAAATATGCGGTAGAACAGGAAGTATCCGGTATCGTAGACGTAACCAGTGACGGCAAAATGTCGGCCGTGATTTCCAATGAATAAAACAGTATCATGAAAAAAATCTTCATCCATCTCTCTATATGCCTGTTGTTGGCGGCTCAGGCGGCCTCGGCCCAAAACGTCAAAATGCGGGACGAAAATTTCAAAAAAGCACTCATCGAACAGGGTGTTGACCTGAACGATGATGGAGAAATCCAGGTGTCGGAAGCCCTGAAGGTCACGAAGCTGTATGTCAATAAGTTCCATATAAACAACCTGTATGGCATTAAGAGCTTCGCTAACCTGGAGGAATTCGGTTTTTATGACAACGAGATCAGGGACGCCGATTTATCCGGAATGACCAAGCTCCGGGCGGTTTATGGTTTTAACAACCAACTGCAAAGCCTGAACGTAAAAGGCTGTACGAACCTGGAGACCCTCTATGCTCCGTACAATAAACTCTCCATGATAGACCTAAGTGGCCTGCCTAAGCTCAAAGAACTCCAACTGAACAATAACACCCTGAATGTGGTGGATGTGGGAGGCCACCCGTTACTGGAAGAATGTCAGTTGAACGACAACATGATGACCGCCTTCCGCTTCAAAGGCTCCAACGCCATTAAGAAGCTGCGGCTGGACAACAATCTGCTGGAAGAGCTGAACGCTACGCCGTTAAAAGACCTGGAGGAGTTGAGCGTATACAAAAACAGACCAATGACCGTATTGAAAATATATGGGCTGCGGAAACTGAAAGAGTTAAGTGCTGATTTTTGCTCGCTGAATAACCTGAATATGAGCGGGACTGTTAACCTGACTAAATTCACCTGGTGATATCATTTTTTCATTTGGTTATTTTTTTATTTAAAGTAGGTCAGGCATACTTTAAATAAAAAAATAACTAAATGAAAAATAACTACATGACTACGGTGGCTTCGAATTCTATGCTTAACGTCTCAAAAAGCGCCTTCACCTCCGTTAGCGTCAGCGCTGTCTGGACCCCATGTTTGGCTACCCATTCCTTATATGCATCAAAGCAGGTATTCACAAACGTTTCAGAGGACGTTGTGTAAACTGTGAGGCGTACAATGCCACTGCATGCGTATCCTGCCTGATGAATTACCTGTTCCAGGTTTTGCAGCGCAATATGCAGCTGTGTTTGCATATCTGCTGCCGATGAAGTGCCGTCGGGCAACACGGCTGCCTGCCCGGCGCAATAAAGGGTGCTGGTTACCTGTTTTACTTCAACAGCCTGTACATAGCCGCGTTCATCCTGCCATTTCCACGGATTAATGATTCGTTTCTCCATTTTGTAATAGTTTGATATGGGCCTCTGAATGGCGCCACGATTAAAAAAATATACCCTGCAAAGGTGGGCAGGGCATCATTCTTTTTGTGTGACAAACCTCACTATTTTGAAACGGCTGGAAATCAGGCTAAGAAGTATGCCCAAGTCTGCTGAGGGTTTCGCGTGATACGCCGAGGTAAGAGGCCAGCAAGGTTTTAGAGACCCTTTGCAGCAGTGCCGGGTATCGCTGTAACAGTTGCTCGTAGCGTTGTTTGGCGTTGGAGGTGAGGAAGGACAATATACGCCGCTGCGAACCGATGTGGCCACCATTGGCTTTCTGCAGGAAAAAATGTTCCATCTTTTGAAGACCGGCACACAGTTTCCGGTAGTTTTCCAGGGTAAGGCAGTACACTTCTGTGTCTTCTAAGCATTGCAGCGACATGCCGGCCCGGGTTTGCGTGAAATAGGCCTCATAATCGCTTTCCCACCAGTCTTCCATCGCAAAGGAAACAATGTGTTGTTTCCCGGTATCATCATGATATATCAGTGTTAAAAGCCCTGAAACAACAAAATAGGAATACCGGACACTTTCGCCGGTCTGGAAGAGGAACGACTTCTTTTTGGCATTTTTAACCGTGAAGTGGGAGCGTACAAATGCAAACTCTTCGTCAGTCAGGGGGACTATTTTTTCTATATGTTGCCTCAGCTTTTCCTGCATGTATGGAAGATAAGATGAGGCCCAAAGTTAACGGTATCCCGGCCAGCGGAAAAATCCCTTTTTTACGGGATACGATAGCTGTGAATTATGATGTACTTTAATAGTACACTTGTTTCTCTAATGCCTCAAATTGAAAAGCCATGAAAAAGAAAATGCATTTGCAAAAGCTCGTTTTAAGCAAAAAAATTGTGGCGCGATTGAGTACGCTGCAAGCAGGGGATGTGGTAGGCCGCAGAATTTCTGATCCTCTGACGGAAAATCCCTGTGATCCCGTACACAGCATGTTGTTTTGCAGTCGCAGGACCTGCTAAGGAAAAGTAAAATTCCGGGGTATGTACTACCCCGGAATATTCATCAAACTATGCTTTCCACCAGTTGTAATAATTGTGTTCATTGTCCACTTCAAATCCTGTTCTGGGATACAGCTGATTGCCGATAACGTTGGTTTTTTCTGTTTCCAGCAGCAGGCCACAGGCGTTGGTTTCATCGCAGTAGGCTTTGCAACGGTCAATGATCATCACGGAAAGACCGCGGCCTCTGTAATTGGGGTCAACAAACAGGTCGCTCAACAGCCACTGGCGCTCGAGCTTTTTGTAATGAAAGAGGGAGTAGAGCTGGGCAAACCCTACGGCCTTACCATCTACGAGGGCCAGGAAGGTATCTGATTCCCCGTTGGTAATCCTTTCCCGTAAGAAGTTTTTCCCCTTTTCGAGGTCTGATGGCTGGCGGTAAAAGATGCGGTAATTGTTGAATAACTCCGCGAATTCATCGAGATGCTCCATCCCTGCTTTGACAATTTGTACCATTTCTTATGATTTAGTGTTTGAGTTATCGGTCATGTATCATCTTACCTCCATTGACTCGTTCCAGTAGTAACCGTCAGGGGTAGGCCGCTGGCCGAATACGGCCGTGCCTACACGAACAATGGTAGCCCCTTCTTCAATAGCTGTTTCCAGATCGCCGCTCATGCCCATAGAAAGCTCGCCCATGGCCACGCGGGGGATAGCGGAGGCGATGATCTGTTGCTGTAGTGATGTCAGCAGGCGGAAACACTGGCGCACTTTTGCTGTTTCTGCGCTCAGCAGCCCGATGGTCATCAATCCTTTTATATGCAGGGTGCTCAGGCGCGATACCTGTTCCACCAGCTGCATGGCGCCTTCGGGCGCGATACCGAATTTGCTTTCTTCTCCGGAAGTGTTTACCTGTATCAGCACGTCCAGCTGTTTGTTTTCCGCAAGCAGCCGCTGGTGCAGTTTTTCAGCCAGCTCCAGGCGGTCCATCGACTGGATGCAGGTAACATCATATTTCAGGATATCTTTGATTTTGTTGGTTTGCAGATGTCCGATGAAATGGTTTTCATGCGGGACAGCTTTTAAGGCGTCGTATTTTTCTTTCAGTTCCTGTACCTTGTTTTCTGCAATCAGCGTATAGCCTGCGTTCAGCGCGATTTTGATCCGTTCGGCGGGTACGGTTTTGGTGGCCAGCAGCAGTTTAACGCTGTTGGCGCTCCGTTGACTGTTGATACAGGCTTGTTGTATCCTGTTGTTTATCTTTTGGAGATTGTTTAATACTTCCTCACTCATACGTCCACATTTTTGGCTGTTGTTTCCAGGTGGGCAATCAGTGCGGCTTTTACCTGTGTGAAAACATCGTCTTTGGCTTCGGCGAAGGAGATGCCTGTTTTCCGTTGTATATGCCGCATGTGCTCCGGGAAGCGGGTCAACAGCGTGTCATAATAGGTGTTTAACTCTGCGGTGGAAGGCATCTCAAACGGGATGTTGAGCTGGAACCTTCTGATCAGCGCTTTGTCAATAATATCCACATGGTTGGTGGCACAGAGCAGCAGGGCTTTTTCGGGGAAATAATCAATCAGCTGAATGAGCGTATTGACAAGGCGTCTCATTTCTCCTACGTCCCGGTCGTCGTTGCCGCGTGCTTTGCCGATCTGGTCAAACTCATCTAAAAACAACACTGCTTTTTCGCGTGCTGCCTTATCAAAAACAGCTTTAATGTTTTGAGAGGTTTCACCGATGCGGGCGCAGATGATATTGCTGAGATTGAGGATGAACAGCGGTTTCCCCAGCGCATGGGCGATAGCTTTGGCGGTGGTGGTTTTACCGCAGCCGGAAGCGCCGTGCAGCAGTATTTTATTATTGACCGGAAGACCGAACTGCTGAAGTTCTTCCACGTAATAATGTTCTTTGATCAGCTGTTCGATGGCTTTCCGTTTCTCTTCGTGCAGGAACACATCATCCAGGCGGGTTGTTTCTTTGTCCGTGATAATAAGATCGTAAATATTCATGGCGGCGAAAGGCAGTTTTTATGTTGGGAAATACTCCTGATGGCGCCGGGACCATCAGGAGTTTTTATTACTTCAGGTCGTCAATAGACGCCCCAAAGTTAATGTGTAGCACGTTTCCGTTGGCTAAAACCAGTGCCGGAACGGATTTTACACCTGCTTCTGCTGCCTGCCCAACTTTTGCTTTGTCCGTGCCTAAATGAATCACTTCTACGGTATCCTTCGGGATCAGGTTTAAAATATCTTGTTCTGCGCTAACGCATACAGGACAACCTGCATGATAAAAAACTGCTTTTGCCATGATTTACGGATTGTGTTAATTGCATAATTGCGACCCAAAGGTACTGGCCTGCTGGGGGATGTATCTGGTCCAGATTCTATAAATGCAGGTGGTCCAGTTTTGAAAAAAGACTAACTTAGGGATGCTAAAATTTACCCGTTATGAGTCAGGCCAACCGTATCATTGCCTCCTGGCATGCCAATGCAGACCAGTGGATAGCTACCATCGATCATGGTGAAATTGAATCGCGGATGCTCGTTACCAACGAGGCGATAGTCCGTACGGTGACCAGCTACCCGCTGGTATCGGTACTGGACATCGGTTGTGGAGAAGGGTGGCTGACGCGCGCATTGCATAACAAAGGCCTGAAAGCCGCTGGTGTGGACACGGTGGCGGCACTGATAGACAATGCGCGTGAAAAAGGCGGCGGCAGCTACGCGGTGGCCAGCTTTCAGGACATCGCTACCGGGACCTATACGGTAGATAAAAAATTCGATGCGGCGGTTATCAATTTCGCGTTGCTGGACCAGGCTGATACAGAAGCCTTGCTAAAAAACATTCGCCGGGTGGTGGCGGACAACGGACTGGTGTTTATTCAAACCCTGCATCCGCTGGTAATTGCCGGGCAGGAGCCTTACATCTCAGGATGGAAGGAGGGAAGCTGGAACGGGATGAAACGTGCATTCGTACAGCCCTACCCGTGGTATTTCAGAACGCTGGAAGACTGGACGCGGTTGTTTGCAGACGCAGGCCTGGCGGTGAAACAATTGGGGGAACCGGTGCACCCGGAAACACAGGCGCCCGTATCGTTGATATTTGTATTGCAGGTATCGGCTTAGAAGAAGATATTATCTCTGTTGCAGTGCCATTTCGGCCCCTGGGCGGGCTGCATACAAGACCCCATGTAATATTTGTTCCCCACCGCGGGGCTATAGATGACTTTCCCCGATTTTCTGGTCTTGGTGACTACCTGTGCGATGCCATAAACCAACTCCCTGGTCTCATCTGTTCTGTTACATTTAGGGCAAATGGCTTTGCCGGCAGTGTCTATCCCGACGTGTGCGGGAATGGGAATCGTCAGCCGTATGGTGTCTGTGGTGTCAGTCAGGTCAATATGCTGAAGGTACATGTCGGCGCCCATGCCGAGTTCGGTATAGATAATATCCACTTGTTTAGGAACGCGGTCCGGGAAAGTATAGATGAACCCGCCTTGACCGCTAATGTTGCTCCTACCGATAATTTTCCCTTTACTTTTCAGAATGATCTGGGAAAAAGTGTTCTCGTAGTCCCAGGGCTTATCAGCCACGAGGTGGCCGGAAATCACTTTTTTGCCGGGTGGTGTTGGCAGGAACAGGAGGATAAACAGGAGGCGGAACATCATATTTCAAATATACCGAACAGGGCGCAAAATACGGGGCGTAATTTTTTCTTACCTTTGTCGAATGCTGGATATTGTAATAGCGTAGTTACCGGCTCTCCGCCGGTAATTGCATACAAACTTTTTAAGGAAAAACATTTATACACACCTGTTATGCGTGGTTGATCTAACTGCGCATCGGGACAACTATTATCCGGCAATGAATACAAACAATTATATCATCAGAAAAGAAACAATATCCGATATCCT
Organism: Chitinophaga fulva; assembly: GCF_012927205.1. GTDB lineage: Bacteria > Bacteroidota > Bacteroidia > Chitinophagales > Chitinophagaceae > Chitinophaga > Chitinophaga fulva. The sequence goes on along the minus strand of NZ_JABBGC010000003.1, from coordinate 665,759 downwards.
ACAAATTGATGCTGTTACCAAAGCAGCGTTCCTCTCTGCGGCCCATGCCAGCGGTACCGAACAATTTATCATCCGTGCACTGCGGGCCAGCGGGCAATTAACCGTATCACTGGTGGTGGAAGAAAACGGGGCATTGATAGGTCATGTGGCTATTTCTCCGGTGGAAATTTCTTCGGGGGACAAGGGGTGGTTCGGATTGGGACCGGTATCTGTCCTCCCTGAAAAACAGGGGGCTGGTATTGGCTCTGCACTGATCAAGGCGGCACTTACTGCATTAGGACAGTCTCCTGCAAAAGGCTGTGTGGTATTAGGTGATCCGGCCTATTACGGCAGGTTTGGTTTTAAAACCGATGCCAGGCTGCTGTATCCGGAAGCTCCCGCGGAATACTTCCAGGTATTGGCTTTTGAAGGAATGGTGCCAACGGGCACGGTGCAGTACCATGCATCGTTTTATGTAACGGAATAAATATGTAGATGGATTTTATAGTGACCAACAACCCGCTGCTTGCAGCGGGTTGTTGATTTTATGGACGATATCAGTAACGTTTGGCGGTGGCAGACAGGCCTGTTGCCAGCAGCGACTCAATCGCTGATTTAATGTTCGGCAATGGTCCGATATGCCCACCGGTACCTTGCGGTGTACCGGTATTGATCAGCAAATTCCGTATAGCCCGCGGCGATAGTACGGTGCCGGTACGGGCTTTGTACCACGATTGTACGGCAATCACTGCTGATGCAGCGATCGGTGTGGCGGAGGAGGTACCGGAGAAGTTGTTGGAATAGGTAGCATTGGGGCCGCCGTTATACAGCGTGCCATATCCTGCGCTGGTCACTGACCAGTCGCCCCAGCCCTGTATGTGTACGGAGCTGCCATAGGTAGAGAAACTGGCTTTGTTCTGCGCAGATTTGGTACCGGCGCCTACGATGATAGCGCCATTGTCGCCCCGGGCGCGGTAACCGGCGTAAAACGCGCCATCGAGGTCCTGGTTGCCGTTGCCGGCCGCTGCTACGATGACGATCCCTGAGTCAGTGGCGGTTTTGGTAATGTCCCATACGGCCTGATTGTAGTCAGCAGGGACATATTGTCCACCCTGGCCACCGGTTTGCATTTCATAGAGGAACACGTCACCACGGCGTAAGCGTTGCAGGCCAGCAGCGATACCGGCGGGTCTTCCGGCTACCCGTTCTGAGATGACATAGAGGCTATCTGCGCCATACACCAAACCAGTGACGCCAAAGCCGTTATTTTTCGCTACCAGTATGCTGGTCACTGCGGTGCCATGGTCTTTGAACTGATCATCCGGTGGTGGCAGCACTTCCACATTGCGGCCTCCGGTCAGGTCTTCATGGTTTTTGTTGTAACCCCATTCGATGTCAGCAATCCGGATACCGGAGCCGGTAACGCCGATGGACCAGGCATAGTTGGCGTTGATGCCGCGTATGGAGGGGTTACTGGCATCAACATCGTTTTTGTAGTACTGCTGACTGGTGAAATCCGGTGTGGGCGGCGGCGGCGTGTTTACCGGCTCAATGGCCGCATACTCTACGATGTCCAGTTGTTCAAAAGCATTGGCCAGTTTCAGCACTGCTGCGGGAGACAGGCCAGGGGCTTCTTTTACATACAGCAGTCCTCTGAAGGCGTAGCGGTTGAACTGGCCGGGCGCCGGTGCAGCCTGCCGTCCCTGCTTCAGTGCGGTTTTCTCTTCGGGGCTGAGCGGGATGGCCTGTTCATACGTATACGACTGTACGTCGCCGGAGGTGCGGCCCCATGTTGCAGCGGCTGCCGGCGCCTGTCGCGCTGCAAATACGGGTTGGTTTTTTTCTACGTCCTCAATAGCGGCGGCCTTGAACTTTACGAGCAGCCGGTACTGGTCCACACCGGGCAGCAGGTGGTTCTGGCCTTTCAGGCCAATGGCCTGTTGCGCATTGTCAATGGGTTGGTCGGCAGGAAGTTCCTGTGCTTTTTTGGTACATCCTGCAATACTGATGCTCAGGGCAAGGATGAAACTTAATCGCGATTTCATGTTGGTTTTTTTATAGGTTGAACAAATAAAGAATAGACACGGTTTCCCGCACTGGCTACATACAGCGGGTTTATCAGGATGACTTACGGTACAGATATGCTGACCTGATAGCTATTGATACATGGAAGGTGGTAATAAAGTATGGCGTACCTTTAGTAGTAATTGGTTGGTTCTGTAAGGGCTGTATTAATCTAATGGTTATTTGACTGCGTCATTACTTAGATGAATATACGAATTTTCCGCAAACCACCAAAAGCAACAATTGTTACTATTGCCAACAATAACATGGATGACCATGCATACAATATACAAGAACGACACTATTCTCGTCCGTGAATTTTTGCCGGAGGAACTGGACCTGTTCCTTACCCTGTTTGAGGACCCGGAAGTGACACAGTACCTGCCTCCCGTTACACCGGAGCGTTACAAACAATTATTCGCCATAGCGCTGGAGGATTACAGCAAAGGATTGTTCAGCCGCTGGGGTATTTGGGACGCCGTGACCAACGAACTTATCGGTACCTGTCTGGCGCGGCCTTTTGTAGAAGTGTCCGGTCAGCTGGAAATCGGTTATACGCTGGCGAAGGCCTATTGGGGCAAAGGGATTGCCACCGCGGTGAGCAAGGCGTTGGTGGAATATTGTTTTACGCACACCTCCGTCAGAGATGTGGTGGCGCTTACGCATCTGGATAATATCGGTTCACAGAAGGTATTGGAGAAAGCCGGCTTCAGCAGGGCGCCGCATAATATTGTGCGTGACCAAAAGGAAGCAGCTTATTTCGTGTTACGTCGTCCGGAATAAAAAGCGGCGGAACTGCCTGTTCCGCCACAGAGGTTTATTGCAGTGTATCCCGCAAGAAGCGGGCAGCTTCCTGTTGTGCTTCCCGCGCTTCCGGCAACAGTGCCGGCATGAGGAAGAAAGCGTGGATAGTGCCGGGATACAGAGAATACTGAACAGGAACACCCGCCTGCCGGTACCGGGTTGCCAGCTGCCGGCCATCATCACGCAGTGGGTCACATTCCGCTGCAATGATCAGCGCCGGTGGTAATCCCCTGAAATCATTATGGATAACGGCGGCCTGTGGATGGCGGGCATTTTCTTCCTGGCCAGTATAGGCCTGCCAGCATCGCTGCATCGTTTGGTGGGTGAGGTGATAACCTTCTGCATAAGTATTGTAGGAGGCGGTATCAAAGCGGGCTTCTATGGGAGGGTAAATAAGCAATTGCGCTGCGAGGGCAATGCCGGCCTCCCTGGCGCGCAGGAGGGTGGCGATGGAAATATTGCCACCGGAGCTGTCACCGCCAATGGCTATACGTTGCACGTCGATATCCAGCGAAACGGCATTGTCCCTCAGCCATAATAACGCATCGAAACCATCATCCACGGCCGCGGGGAATACATGTTCCGGTGATAGCCGATACTCCACCGAAACGATGGCCACGCCGGATTGCGCGGCCAGATTACGACACAACCAGTCGTGCGTGGCTACGCTGCCACGTACCCATCCGCCGCCGTGGAAATAGAGCAGTGCTGGTTGTATGCCGGGCTGCGGGCTGTAAACAGTGACGCTCAAATTCGGGTTGACCAGTCGTTGTACTACCAGCGGGAGTGCTGTTTTTTCTCCGCTCCATCCCGGCATCACATCCAATAACCCTTTCCGGAACGCCTCCATGGTAGCGGGTGCGGAAGGGTGGTGGGTATGTACGTTTTCCAGATAAGCCTGTACATTTGCATTGACCTGCCTGTTGTATGTCTGCATAAAAAAATTTACGCAAAGGTGTCTCAGGTGCTGGTAATAATTGGTGTTATACTTTTAAGTGCGATACTTACTTTTAGGTGAGTATCGCTGTTTAAACAGCCTGTCATGCCCGAATTTATTGTTGATAACAAAGTTTTTTATAATCCTGTTGAATTTGCGCTTCATCATATCGGTGGTACCTGGAAGATACCGATACTGTGGAGGTTACGGGAAAAAGTGCTGCGTTATGGGGAGTTGAAGAATGAAATCCCACATATCACGCATAAGATGCTGACCACTCAGTTGAGGGAACTGGAGACACTGGGCATGATTGAGCGGACTGTTTTTCCGGTGGCGCCGCCAAAGGTGGAATACCGGATAACCGAAAAAGGAAAGGAGGCCCTGCCGGTAATAGAGATGCTGATACAGTATGGCTTTGGACTGATACGAAAGGCAGGGATCGATTATCCGGAGATAAAATAATAAGAAATGCCCCGGCCTGCTACTGCTGGCACAGATTTGGGATTTTTATGGGTGAATACGGATTCTTTAACCCATAAAAGCATGTTGTTATGGACAAGGAAAAGGATGTTACCGGACAACCAGATCCCCCGTTTTCCAAAGACGATTTATTGGGTGCGGAAGGAGAATCGGATTTTACAGAAGAGCAGCCCGGACAAGACACTACCACCGATGAAAAGCCGCAGGAAAATTCTCCGGAATCCGAACCAAAGAAAAAACCATGATGGGGTATCTGATGATAATGAAAGGGGCCGCTTGATAAGGCGGCCCCTTCGTATATTTTATTCGGGGATGTCCAGTCCGGCGTCGCGCGCCTGTTGTTCATACTGCCGTGCCCGTGCTTCGTCTTTTACGTCTTCGTTGTAGTGGTACATACGGCGCAGTTCAAGGAGCGCGTCATCCATCCCGAAGTCCACCGCTTTCATGTAGTGGGAGAGCGCTTTGCGGGCATCGGATTTCACGCCCAATCCCAGCTCGTAAAGCCGGGCCATGTTGAAGGCGCAGTATCCATCTTTGTTCTTAATACCGCTGCGGTAGGCATCTACCGCATTTTTATAGTCTTCCGCTACTTCAGAGAGCGTGCCCACATAGTTATAACAATCGATACCCAACCTGCTCGCATATACGAAATGTTTCAGCGCCTGTTGATCGTCTTTCGGTACTTTGATACCCTCATAGTACAGCATGCCGAGGTTGTAATGGGCATGGGGTATATGCTGGGAGGCAGCTTGCAGGTAAAGTTCCTGTGCTTTGCGGATGTCTGGTGAAGTACCGATACCGTGTTGATAACAGTTGCCCAGTCCGTTGGCGGCATGGGGAGAACCGGCAGCCACACCGCGGGCATACCAGTCAAAAGCCGCGATGTCATCGATATAACCGTCTATGGTTTCATAGAGAAAACCCAGGTCATTCATGGCGTCTTTATTACCCTTGTCAGCAGCTTTTTTATAGTAGCGGATGGCATCTTCGTATTGCTCCGCATCCAGCGCGTCGGAACCTTTTTGATACAGGAGGTCGTCGGGAATGTCATCGCCGGCCAGTTGGACAAGAACGCTCAATAGTTCTTCCGTATAACGATAACGGTTATCCGTGATGATGGCCGCTATATCCGCCGTTGTCAGCTGTTTTATCTCGCCTTGATGGGTGATGGAGAAGGCTCCCGCTGCATTCACCGCGATGGTATACCAGTTGCTGTTGTCATGCCAGGTGAATTCGCGGGCAATAGTATCGTAAGCCGGAGGTATGACCTTGTAGTTTGGGATATACATGCCTTCTTTACCATCCTGGGAAATTATGCAGGCGTATCCAAGAATAGTCTCGAGGCTAACGGGGGAGAGCGGTAACAGCCAACCCTGGGAAACGGACCAGATGCCTTTGTTTTTACCCTGGCGTACAATGATAGCGTCACTGGTTATCTCCTCTAATTCGTCATACATCACGGGAAGCAGCTCTTTGCCTTCTATGGTGAAGAGGCCGCAGCGTTGCTGTGGTTTCCGGCGGATGAACTGAAATAAGGTGCCTTTGTTGAAACTGCCAAACGGAATTACTTCGTCGATGCTGTCATCGCCGATGCGTATAAATGATGATGTATAGTGATGTTTAATATTGGAGTCCAGGTGGCGGGCTGCGAACAGGGTCATTTCAGCATAATAGAGCGGTTCTATGCCCGTTGCAAAGGCAAAAGGCAGAAGCTGGTTGCCTTCCGCATCGATAATACCATAGCGTCCTTCCCGGCCCGCTGCGTACAGCAAGGGATCTTCGTAAAGTACGGAAACGTCTTCATAGCCTGTGTCGGGAAGTGGTGCTCCGGGCAGCAGCAGATAAAACTGTTCACCGGACTTTACCAGGGCCCGGCCATCCGTTACATCATCGGCCATGTCGTAGACCAGCCCGGAAACTAGTTCTCCCTGTTTGTTTACATAGCCCCATTTGCCTCCCCGGTTAACGACTGCGAACTCTTCATCCTCCGGGAAAATAAATACTTCGTCGTATTCGGCGGGAATCACTACTTCACCATCTACTTTCAGGCCGGTAAGGCCGTTTTCGGTGAATGCTTCCTGGTTGGAGTCTTCCTCGTTTGGCTCATAATAGCCCGACTGGATGACGTTCCAGCCATAACTATACACGCTGGTACTGAAAAATTCCCGGAAGGTTTTGAAGCGATAGGGATTGTGCTGTACATCGGGACATTCGTTGAGCAACAACGGGTCATTGGCGGCAATAGCTGCTTCAATGGCGACATTGGTGCCGTTGATCTGTTCCAGCAGTTCAGCAGCTTGTGCTTCATGTGGCTCGTCACTCATGTTGAACACGTCCCACGCGTCAAGGTGGAAGCTGTCATACCCGATTTTTTTATCGAGAAAGTCAAAGATGTTTTGTTTGTCTGTCCGGAAGGCTGCCGGGTCATCGATCAATATGTCCGCGTGCGTATCGATAAAATCGTATAGTCTTTTCAGTGCGGCGATGCCTTCGCGCGCGTCGGCATAAATGCCTCCGTTTTGTCCGTTATAGGCGGGAGTGCCCAGGTGTGGCTGGCTGGCAAATAACGGGTGAAGAAAGAAGGGAAATTCATATTTCCATTCCATCAGGGTGATGCTGTGCCCACCCTGGCCGCCGATAACAGGCAATATACTCTCTAGAGAGCCGTCAGCCGGAATTTCCGGTGCAGGGCGGTTTCCTTCGTTGTTCAGGTTGTACAGGTAGATACGGTGTGACATGACACAATTATTATTTTTCTTTCCGGCACTGCTATGCCGCTGGTTAACAGGGGCAAATTGGCGTATTTTCGGGCATCTTCCAAAAAAAATCTATCTTGCTATCTGTTAAAATTTAAACAGAAATGACCCTGGCCATTCATGAAACCGGCACTGTACGCATTGCTGAAGTGATTTCAGATGAGATACTGATCAATAACCCCGATGAAGCATTACAATTAATTGTTGATGTTCACTATCAGGATTTCGACAAAGTAATTATACATGAGAAGAATATCATCCCGGACTTCTTCGAGTTGAAAACCGGTATAGCCGGCGAAGTGCTGCAGAAGTTTATCAATTACCACATGCAACTGAGTATTGTCGGCGCTTTTGAAAAGTATCCCGGTAAGAGCATTCGCGACTTTATTTATGAAAGCAACAAAGGCCGGCACATCAGTTTTATGCCAACGGTAGAGCAGGCGGTGGAGAAACTGGGAAAATAAGACATTAACCGCATGCATCATCAGGACATCTCTGAAAAATACCGTAAGTTTTTACTGGAGGTACGCCTCTCCGGAAAGGTATACTATACTGTTCATGGTGCAGACACGTCCGATGCATCATATGATGATAAATGGCTGACGGATACAGATGACAACATACTGTTGTTTTCTTCTCCGGATGATCTGTACGCTGAAATTCTGCGTATGGATGAGACATTTGACAAAACACAGATGCAGACATGGGCCGTGGCAAGATTGGGGAGTAATGAACCATACGCTATGGTGGACCTGGATTTGCTGGAAAAACCAGGGTTGCATCCGGATACTGATCTCTTAGCAACTATTTATCTCACTTTACAACTGTTGAAGGACTACGCCATTCAGGCAGATGATCAGCAGTTGTTGATGCTGTTCGAAGGTAATGTCATCGAACGTTTTATCGATTTTATCGCTGACTATGCAGTCTGGGGTAAAAAAATACCGGAGAAATTAACGATAGATACTAAAACACTGTTCCCGGTTTTGAAAGCGCTTTATGCCCGATTGTTAGAGAAGATAAAAATCAGCTAGCGATCCCCTTGCTATATGAAGAAAAATACTACTGTAGATAAATCAACGTTTACGGAAAAACGCAAGGCAATTAACCCTGTACTTGTTCGAGAGGCCGATCGCCTATCGATCGTATCTTCATTTTCTCCCGGAAGAATAATCGTGTTGGCAGCCATGATAACATTCCTGTTGCTCTGTAGCTGGCGTATTTGTCAGACTTCAGCGGTGGGAATAGTTTGGTTCGTTTTTCCTGCCTTATTGTTATTCTTTGTAAGGGCGTTATGGATTGATCTGGATGCGGTGAGTGAAGTAACAATCGACCTGAAAAGCAAAGAGGTGACCGTTCGAAAGCGCAATCCGCTGAGAAGATTGTTCCTTCGTGCTGAATGGCATTTTCATGTCCGCGATATTCAAACAATCAGGAAGAAAAAATCCATGGTCCGTGTGCCTTACAATGTGTGGTATTTGTCAGCGGTGCTCTATGACAGAAAAAAAACAGTGCTGGTTGTTGCGCGGGAAGAGGGCGGTCTGGAAAGGATAACAGGGGTACTGAATGAGATGATCTATCGAAGTGGAGGAGGAAAAAGATAGTGTGTTCAATGAAAGTAGGGTGCAGTCTATGAAAAATAAAATTGTGGAAATTCTAGGAAGGATAAATCAAGTGCTGCCCTATCTTGTTTTTGGGACAATAATTTGTCTGGGTATCAGTTATAGTATGATGCGTTACAGGCTAAAACAACATTATGTTCTGACTGTTGGAACGGTACAAGAATATAACATCAATCCCAGAGGTCCCGGTGGTTCGGTCAAGTACTCTTATAAGGTAAAGGACAAATTATATTATAGCACTGATGTCTATCCCGAAATACATCGCTCCGGAATGGACAGTATCGAGGGTAAACAATTCCCGGTTGCTTATGATACAACAGATGTGGGCAACTGCCAGATATTAATTACGACTAAAAGGTTTAAACAGTTTTCTATCCCTTTCCCCGATAGCTTGTCATGGGTAGAGGAGTATGAAACTGATTGGTAATAACAGACATTAACATTAAATAACACTCCCCACCCCACTCTGGCACGCTTTTATCATTATTACCTCCAGGAACCCGAACTGCTGCAGGGTTTGAGGGAACCGCCAATGCATCACAACAAAAGTTTATGATTATGAAGACGTTAAAGTTTATCGTCATAGCGCTGGTGTTGGTGGGGGGATTAAGTAGCTGCCTGGTGGTCCATGACCGCCCGGGATATTACCACCGCCCGTATTATCATCATCATCACTATGGACATTGGTACAGGTAAAAAAACGGGGATACCGTGATCGGTTCCCCCGTATATAACCACCTTTTTTTCTTATGCTTTCTGCGTTCACAGAAACCAACCATTGATATTTTATAGCTTGCCGGACAGCGCTGATCCCAGCGCTGTTTTTAAATCATTCTCAGACAATACGCCGGTATGGCGCCATATTTCCTGGTTGTCTTTCATGAGCACCAGGGTAGGCACGGCCATAATATGGAAACGGCTTGCCAGATCTTCTTCCTGATCAATATCAATGCGGCTGACATGGAGCTGATTGCTCATTTTTGTTTCCACCGTGTTGACGATGGGCGTCAGTACTTTGCAAGGATAACACCAGTTGGCAAAGAACTGTAGTAAAGTTGCGTGTTGCTGGCTCATATCATCTCATTTTTATACCAGCAAAATTAGGCAGGGGAGCCGGAGAAATCGTGATACGTTCCGCCGGGGTTTTGGTACAAACAGCAGTTTTTTAACTGTTATGATGCCGGTGCCCGTGGCGGTACTGCATGGGGGTGATACCTGTATGTTTTTTGAAGAACCGGCAGAAATATGACTGATCAGCAAAATTGAGATGACCGGCAATACCGGCAATGGTCTCATTGCTCTGAATCAGCTGCGCTTTGGCTTCCGTGATCAGCTGCCGGTGGATAAAGCTGCTGGCCGGATGGCCCGTGATTTCTTTGACGGTGTCATTCAGGTGATGCGGATTCACAAACAACAGTTTGGCATAATCTGATACCTGTTTGTAATCCTGGTAATGTTTGGATACCAGGTTTTTAAAAGACGCTACCAGCTGCTCTTTACGGGGCATGTGCGGATCGCTGTCACTGTGCTGCGCCAGGAATATGCGTTCTGTTTCTATCAGTAACACATTGAGGTATAGCCGTACCAGCAGGTCATCGTTGAATGTCTGCCGGTTGCAATGTTCTTCCTTTAACTTGTTGAACAAGCCTGCAACCATGTCTGTTTCAGCAGGGGAGAGATGGATAAAAGGTTTTTTATCATGCTGGAAGAAAGGGTACTGATGCAGCTTGACCTGATTCTTCAGGCAAAGCAGGAAATAGTCCGCATCGAAGATGCAGTGATAACCTGTTACGTCTTCGCTCCAGTGGTGAATGGCATGCAGCTGGCTCTCCGGAATAAAATACAAAACCCCCGGTTCGAAGGTATAGGTATTGTAGCCAATGGTTTCCTGCACACTGCCGCCTGTCAGCAACACCATGGAGTAGAACTTCCGGCGGGTGGCGGAAAAAGTTTTGTTTTTATGCAGGCGCTTCAGCTGTTCCAACGTGGCTATCTCCAGGAAATTGCTGGTCTGTTGCTGTGCAATATTATCGCAGGCCTCGCAGAAAGAGTGCGAGGGGCTGGATAGGTATTCCTGTTTGAAGTCGTGTGGGTTGTTTACTTCCCGGAAAGTATTTTTCAGATAACTCATCTTCTTACATTGTCATGGCGGTTGGGTACCCTCTCAGGGCCCAGTCCTTGTATCCGTCATCAAATTTCCTGGCTTTATAGCCTTGTTGCGTGAGCAGGGTCACGGCCTCTTCTACCAGCATACAGAGGGAGCCGCGGCAGTAGGCCACGATCTCCTGTTTTTTGGACAGTTCGCGGATACGTTCCTGCAACTGGTCCAGCGGAATGGAGATGGCGCGGTGTATGTGCCCCCGGTGATATTCATCTTCCGGTCTTACATCCAGTACGATCACATCGCCGGCCTGTACTTTATCCAGCAACTCTTCTGCGGTGACTGCATCGCCATTATGGTAGCCTTTGCGGTAGTGGTCGATCGCCTTTTTTACCGCTGTATTGTGCGCCATGCCCAGCTCCCGCAGGGATGTCCAGGCGGCGTATACATTTTCTCCGGTCAACTGATAGTAGATGTAATTGCCTTTGCGGCTGATGGCTACCAGTTGCGCATTTTTCAGTACCTGCAGGTGCTGGGAGGTGTTGGCGATGGTCATGCCCGTGTAGCGGGCGATAGTCTCCACCGTGAAGGGGCCTTGCGCCAGCAGATCAATGATCTCCATGCGGTGCGGGTTGCCCAATGCTTTCGCGGTTTTGGACAGCTCCGCATAAACAGTGTCTTTGAATTTTCTCGCAGCTGTTTTCATAAGCTGCAAAAATACTGAAAATTCAACTATTCAAGAATTTTATTGAATGGTTGAGGTTGTGTTTGCTTTGTACTACCTTACGAGGATATGTTACCGGTAACATTACCGCCGCTACGGTGCCTATCTGAAATGGCTACACGTAAAAACTACAGCGCTGCTTTACGAAAACCTTTCAGCAGCAGAACGAGCCCGCATATGGTCAATACCGCCGCTATGAGATAGGGCATACCAGGGAAGTACACCGGCGAAGTACGTGCGGTAGCCCAGGCAAAACTGCTGGTCAGCAACGGCGGCGCCAGTAAGGTGGTCAGTCCCATGAGGCTGCCCAGTGCTCCCTGCAGCTCGCCCTGCTCGTTGTCCGGCATGGCGCCGGCTATGATGCTTTGCATCGCAGTGCCCTGTATGCTGCCGGCGATGTATATAACAAGGGCAGGTAGCAATACCCACTGCCATCCGGCAAAAGCAAACAACAGGTACCCAATGGTCATACATAACAGCCCGATAACAGCCATCTGCCGGTCACTGAGCCGTGTGGTCAATGTGCTTACCAGCCATGTTTGGGACAGGATGGACAATACGCCGACAAACGCCAGCGAATAACCCACCAGCTGATTGCTCCACTGGAATTTTTCTATGGTGAAGAATGCCCATACACTTTCCATACTATGTGTGGCGAACGATATCAGCAACATGGACAGTATCAGTGACTTGACCAGCGGGAACCGTGTCAGGTGCCGTAAGGCGCCCAGTGGGTTGGCCCTCTTCCAGTCAAAAGCCCGGCGATGTGCCACTGGCAGAGACTCAGGGAAAAAGGAATATCCCAGCAGAAAATTGAAGAAGCTGAGCGCCGCTGCGGCGATAAAGGGCATATGGGTGCCCCACCGCGCCAGTGATCCACCCAGTACCGGACCGATGATGAAACCAAGGCCGAAGGCGGCATTGATCAGCCCATAATAACGGGTACGGTTTTCGTCGGTGCTGATATCAGCCACACAGGCGGAGGCAACGGCATAACTGGCGCCGGTGATGCCGGCAATGGCACGGCCCACAAACAGCCAGGTCACATTGGGAGCAAAAGCCAGAAACAAACAGTCAATGGAAAACCCCAAGAGGGAAGACAGCAGCACCGGACGTCTGCCGTAACGGTCGCTCAGTCCGCCCAGCACCGGCGCGAACACAAATTGCATGGAGGCATAGGCAAAAGCCAGCCAGCCGCCGTAACGGGCTGCTGTACTGATATCAGCATGAAGCAGTTCGCGGAGCAGCTGAGGAAGTACCGGGAAAATCAAACCAAAACCGGCAGTGTCTATCACTACTACCAGCACGATGAATAGTAAACGGGAAGGATGATATGCAGATTGCATATGAATACAGGAGGTAAAAGTTGAAACAAATAAATACAGAAAAGACGCCTGGCAATAGGAGGGCCGGGTCGGTAACAGGCAGGATGCCTGCGAAGTAGGTTGAAAGAGTTATCTCATAGCGGCAAAATTAACAGGAAATTATCTTCCTCCAAAAAAAATTACGCGGTAGTTATCTTGTCATAGGCGCAGGCGTGCGCACTCACGATGTTCGCCGATCGGAAAAAGACGACGCCCGGTTTATCTGGAAACATCTATGGTAAACAATGTCAATTGGTATACTAAAAGGGGTTTTGAGGTATATCAAACCCTGCAATTTGGGCATGAAGACGTCCACCTGTTAAGAACAGGAACAGTGAATGCCTGAAAAAGAATAGGTCAGTTCACCTGTGTATCTCCCGGGTAATACCGTTTATTTTTTTCTTCTCTCCATTTCACGAACATTATGTGTTGAACAAATTCTAAAAACTGGTAGTCATCTACCAGCATGTTGAGCGTCAATCCTTCCGGGGAGCCGGTATCTTTTATACGGGCTTGTTCAAAACGGGTTAGTTTCTCCTGTAAGGCGGCGGTAAGGGATTTGACCAATTCTGGAAAGACCTGGAACGTTTCCTGCATAATGTGTTGGCCCATAGGAGTTTGTTTCAACTCCTGGATACGCTGGTGCGTTAAAGGGGGCAGGGTAACGCCGGTCTGCGGAATTTTTTGGCCTGTCATCATTGTTTTAGTTTGCGCTTTCGGTTATTCGGGTTAATAGCCAGGCTTTTATAGCCTGTTGATATGGATTAGAGTGCCGATTTCATAAAAGGTTACAAAATGTTCCCATTTTTTGTAACTTATTTTCACTTTAACCATCTAATAACTATCTGAATGAGTATTATTCAACCTATTGAGACACTTACTGACAATGAAATTATCGCCAGGGTGCTGGCTGGAGAGAAACGGTTATATGAAACGCTGATGCGTCGTTACAACGCCAGTCTGTTCCGGATCGGGATGTCTTTCCTGAACAATGACATGGATACGGAGGATATGATGCAGCAGACCTATATCAACGCCTATCAGCACCTGGACAAATTCCGGCAGGAAGCGACTTTTGCTACCTGGCTCAAAAGGATTATGATCAATGAGTGCCATCAGCACCTGAAAAAAGCGAAGCGGGCAGCCAGCGAGGATATTTCAACTGTGGAGCAAGGTCAGGATATTGCCAAAACTAAAACACCTGTGGACTCCGTCATTAACAAAGAGTTGGGCGAGGTGCTGGAGAAAGCACTGCTGAGTATTCCGGAAAAATACCGGGCCGTTTTCGTGCTGCGGGAACTGGAACAACTCAATGTGGCCGAAACAGCCAAAGTACTCGATATCTCGCGGGTAAATGTAAAAGTCCGCCAGATCAGGGCCAAACTGATGCTGCGTGAACATATCTCCAACTTCTACAAAAACGATGTGGTATTCCCGTTCCACCTTATCCGGTGCGACAGGGTTGTCAACAACGTACTTCGGAAACTGGATATCGAATAAAGACAATATATTTTATAGAAGAAGACCGGTCTGCAAGGACCGGTCTTTTTTGTGTACGTCGGGCGATGATTTACCGCCGTCTGATTTTATATCGTTATGATGCCTGCATAAAATCAAAAGCGCCTTTACGCAGATTGATACCATATTCCAGGTATGCTTTCAGGCAGTCGAGGAAGTTGGCCCAGCCGAAAGTATTTTGGGAGAACCATTTTAGTCCTTTTTCATCCAGTGGCAGTTCACCTTCAGTGACGGTGACGAGTGTGCCGCCATTCTTTGATGGTGCCAGCCCTATTTTCACCCAGGTCATGTGACCAGCGGCGCCTTCCCACTCAAAATGGATTTCTTTGTCTTGCACGATTTTCTTTACCGGGATGTCATAATTGACATTTTCTTCGGCGAAACGCCATACCACTGTTTCTCCCGCTACCATCCGGCCGCTGCCGGAGGCGATAAAATAGTTGCTCATTTTCTGCGGATCAACGATGGCGTCAAAGACTTCCTGTGGCGGTTTGGCCATCTGCATGGATGCCGAAATGATCAATGGTCCCATAAGATATGTTTTTGGATGATAATAGCTGAAGTTACGTTAAAATAAAAAGCCCGCCAAAAGGCCATAGCGGCTTCTGGCGGGCTTTGTGTATAAAGAAGATTATATTCTGTTTAGTACTTCTTCTCCGATGGCATCGGTACCTTTGATCATATCGGCGGGCGTTTGTGCGTTGGCGATATCGCGGGTGCGGAAACCGGCTTTCAGTACCTGGTCTACCGCGTTGATCACCGCTTCGGACTCTGCTTTCATGCCGAAGGAGATGTCCAGCAGGAGGGCGGCAGAGAGGATGGATGCCAGCGGGTTGGCTACACCTTTGCCGGTGATGTCATGCGCGGAACCGTGGATCGGTTCATATACGCCGGTGCCATCGCCAACGGAAGCGGAAGCCAGCATGCCCATAGAGCCGGCTATCTGGGAGGCTTCGTCGGTGAGGATGTCACCGAAGAGATTGGCCGTCACCACCACATCGAAACGGCGCGGGTCCTTTATCAGCAGCATGGCGGTGGCATCTACGAACTGATGTTCCACTTCTACGTCAGGATATTCGGGCGCCATTTTCTGGATCACTTCACGCCACAGCCGGGAGGTCTCGATCACGTTGGCTTTGTCAACAGAGCAGAGTTTTTTGCGGCGGGTGCGTGCAGCTTCAAAGGCTTTGCGGGCAATACGCTCCACTTCAAAGCGGCTGTATTCCGCGATATCGAAGGCAGTGTCGCCATTGTTTTTACGGCCTTTGTCGCCGAAGTAGATGTCGCCGGTCAGTTCACGGAAGAAGAGGATGTCGGCGCCTTTCAGGATTTCCGGTTTGATGCTGGAAGCGTCGAGCAGTTCGTCAAACAGTTTGATGGGGCGCAGGTTGGCGTAAAGGCCCAGCTCCTTGCGCATCTTCAGCAGTCCTTGTTCCGGCCTTACTTTGGCGGAAGGGTCGTTGTCATATTTAGGATGACCTACGGCGCCAAACAGGATGGCGTCGGAGGCGCGCATTTTGGTCAGTGTTTCATCCGGTAGCGGGTTGCCGGTGGCTTCTATGGCGGCATGGCCTACGAGGGCTTCGTCATAGGTGAAGGTATGGCCAAAGCGGGCAGCGATTTTATCGAGTACTTTTTTCCCTACGGCCGTTACTTCCTGTCCGATCCCGTCGCCGGGAACAATTAAAATATGTTTGGTTGCCATGATAATGATATCAGATTAAGTTGAGCATTTTCTGGGTGGCCTTGATGGCAGACACGGTCTGATCACTGTCCAGTCCTCTTGTTTTGAACTCTTTGTTCTGGAAGCTCCAGGTAATGATGGTTTCGCACAAGGCGTCACTCTTACCACCGGGAGGGATGTGAACGGAATAGTCGGTGAGTGCCGGCAGTTCCCGTTTTTTCTTTTTGTATACTTTTTTCAGGGCATTCATAAAGGCATCGTACTGGCCGTCGCCTTGTGAATGTTCTTCAAAAAGTTCGCCTTCCACCGATATTCTGAGCGTTACAGAAGGATGGAGGTTTTTGGAATGGGTGAGCACATAGTTTTCTATTTTCACCTTTTCCTCTATCCGGCTGCTGTCCAGGATATCCGAGATGATGTAGGGGAGGTCGGCTTGTGTAACGACTTCCTTTTTATCACCCAGTTCGATGATGCGTTGGGTCACCTTTTTCAGGTTGGCGTCAGACAACTGTATGCCCAGCTGGTGCAGGTTGTTTTCGATATTAGCCTTGCCGCTGGTTTTGCCGAGTGCGTATAGGCGTTGACGTCCGAAGCGTTCCGGCATCAGGTCGCTGAAATACAGTTTGTTCTTTTTGTCGCCATCGGCATGGATGCCGGCCGTTTGGGTGAACACGTTGTCGCCTACCACTGGTTTGTTGGCTGGGATGCGGATACCGGAGAAGGTTTCCACCAGTTTGCTGGCGCTGTAGAGCGATTTTTCAGACACGGCCGTTTTAACGCCGGGCAGAAAATCGTTGAGTACAGCGATGGCGCTGGCGAGGGGCGCGTTACCGGCCCTTTCGCCCATCCCGTTGACGGTGAGGTGGATGCCATGTGCGCCGGCTTTCACGCCTTCGAGCACGTTGGCGGTGCCCAGGTCGTAGTCGTTGTGGGCGTGGAAATCGACATGCATTTGCGGGTACCGTTGTACGATCTCGCTGATATATTCCTGTACTTCGCCGGGCGTGAGTACGCCGAGGGTATCCGGCAGCATCACTCTTTTAACGGGCTGGTGTTGCAGGAAATCGAGGTATTGATATACGTAGTCGCGGGAGTGGCGCATGCCGTTGCTCCAGTCTTCGAGGTATACGTTGCAGTCCAGTCCTTTTTTGCGTGCGAGGGCGATGACTTCCGCTACGTCCGCAAAGTGTTCTGCCGGTTTTTTCTTCAGTTGGTGGGTGAGATGGTTGAGTGAACCTTTCGTGAGGAGGTTCATGACTTTGGCGCCGGCCTGCAACATCCATTGTACAGACACGTCGCCGTCAACGAAGGTGAGTACTTCCACCTTGTTGAGCAGGCCGTTCGTCTTCGCCCATTTGGTAATGGCTTTCACGGCTGCCAGTTCGCCTTCCGACACGCGGGCGGAAGCGATTTCTATCCTGTCCACTTTTACTTCTGTGAGCAGGACCTGGGCGATGGTCAGTTTTTCCGATGGCGAAAAGGAAACGCCGCTGGTTTGTTCACCGTCGCGGAGGGTGGTGTCCATTATTTCAATGTAGCGCTGCTGTACTGGCATAAGGCTGAATAATTATCGTTAATACATACTCTTGGTGGCGAAGGTTTTGATATCTTCTTTCATGGCCTGCAGGTAGTCGATGTCGTCGTAACCGTTGGTCATGTTGTGTTTTTTGTAGCTGTTGATATCGAATGTCTCGCTTTCGCCGGTAGCGGAGATGGTGATGGTCTGTGCCGGGAGGTCTACCACCAGTTCAGCTGTGGGGTTGCTTTCGATGGCGGTGAAGATTTTATGTAAAAACTCCGGGCTTACCTGTACCGGCAGGATACCAATATTGAGGGAATTGTTTTTGAAGATGTCAGCGAAGAAGCTTGACACCACGCAACGGAAGCCGTAGTCGTAGATAGCCCAGGCAGCGTGTTCGCGGCTGGAGCCGCTGCCGAAGTTTTTACCGCCGACCAATATTTTGCCGGAGTAGATCGGGTTATTTAAAACGAAGTCATTTTTCGGAGAGCCGTCGGCGTTATAGCGCCAGTCGCGGAACAGGTTGTCGCCAAATCCTTTGCGTTCGGTTGCTTTCAGGAAGCGGGCCGGGATGATCTGGTCGGTGTCCACATTTTCAATCGGCATCGGCACCGCCGTGCTTTTCAGTACCGTAAATTTATCGTAAGCCATGTTGTTGTTTGTGTTGTTAAAGGATGACAGAAAGGGATCAGATCAGTTCACGCGGGTCGGTTACCACGCCGGTTACAGCGGCAGCCGCGGCTACCAATGGGCTGGCGAGCATCGTGCGGGAGCCGGGGCCCTGGCGGCCTTCGAAGTTGCGGTTGCTGGTGCTGACAGCATATTTGCCGGCCGGGACCTTGTCGTCGTTCATGGCGAGGCAGGCGGAGCATCCGGGCTGGCGCAGCTCGAAGCCCGCAGCGGTGAGGATGTCGAGGATGCCTTCTTCACGGATCTGTTGTTCTACGATGTGTGAGCCGGGAACGATCCAGGCGGTCACGCCGGCTGCTTTTTGGCGTCCTTTTACGATGGAGGCGAAAGCGCGGAAGTCTTCAATGCGGCCGTTGGTACAGCTGCCGATGAACACATAGTCCACTTTTTTGCCCAGCATGGGTTCCTGTTCCTGGAAGCCCATGTATTGCAATGATTTTTCGTAGCTGGCTGCGCTGCCGCCGGCTTCCTGTGCCACCGGGATGCGTTGGGTGATGCCCATGCCCATGCCGGGGTTGGTGCCGTAGGTGATCATCGGTTCGATGTCGGCAGCGTTGAAGGTATATTCCTTATCGAAGGTGGCACCTTCTTCTGTTTTTAATGTTTTCCAATAGGCGACAGCGTTATCCCAGGCAGCTCCCTGCGGGGCTTTTTCGCGGCCTTTGATGTAGGCGAAGGTGGTGTCGTCCGGGGCAATGATACCGCCGCGGGCGCCCATTTCGATGCTCATGTTGCAGACGGTCATACGGCCTTCCATGCTCATTTGCTCAAATACTTCACCGGCATATTCCACGAAGTAACCGGTGGCGCCGGCAGCGGTGAGCTGGGAGATGATATAGAGGGTCACGTCTTTAGGGGTAATGCCTTTACCGGTGGTACCGGTAACGGTTATACGCATTTTCTTCGGTTTCTGTTGCATGATGCACTGGGAGGAGAGCACCATTTCCACCTCGGAGGTACCGATACCGAAGGCGATAGCGCCAAAAGCACCGTGGGTGGAGGTGTGGGAGTCGCCACATACAATGGTCATGCCTGGTAAGGTGATACCATTTTCCGGTCCTACCACGTGCACAATACCATTGCGGGGGTTGCCCAGTCCCCAGTGGGAGATCCCATATTTAGCGGTATTGGATTCCAGTGCTTTCAGCTGGTTGGCAGAGAGCGGGTCCTGTACCGGCAGGTGCTGGTTGATAGTGGGCGTATTGTGATCTGCTGTAGCAAAGGTTTTTTCGGGGAACATTACGCTCAGCCCCCTGTTTTCCAGTCCCAGAAAGGCTACCGGGCTGGTTACTTCATGGATGAAGTGACGGTCAATAAACAACACATCAGGACCGTCTTCGATTTTCCTGACCGCATGCGAATCCCATACTTTGTCAAATAAGGTAGCGGGTATTTTGCTCATTTTCATAATTTTAAAGGTAGGTGCTAAATTCTTAAAAAATATCCAGATATTCTTATGATTGTCATATTTTTTCTAAAAAGAAGTGTAAATGGATGATTATTGTTTGGTGAGTGGGTGGTTTTTGTTTGGTTTAAAATATTGATTGTCAATGTAATAATTAAAATAAAATACATGACAAAAGCTTCCTGACAATGCTTTTTGGGATGTTTATATTGTCATTTAAGTGTCATGTGATGCAGTGGAGGCTACATTCACGGTTGCAAATAATTGGCAACGCTAACGGCGCCGGTTAAACGAGGAGAGATGGACGACGCGTTGGAGGGAATGCGTGATTCGTTCGGAGAAAGATGGTTGAATAGTTCGGGTAGCAGGTAATGTCTCGGGGAGAAATGTGCGATTCGTTCGGAGAAAGACGGATGAATCGTTCGGGGAAAATGGTTGAATAGTTCGGGTAGTAGGTGATGTGTCGGGGAGAAATGTGCGGTTCGTTCGGAGAAAGACGGATGAATCGTTCGGGGAAAATGGCAATTCTTTGGGGAATGGGCGAATCGTTCGGGGTTCCCAGGGCTGAAGCCCTGGGCTACGATGTTATTCAGGTCCTTTCAAATAATGGGTTCTTTCGTTTGTGCCTGGTGGTATGTTGCTTCATGTTGTAGCGGCAATTTGTTATGTGCAAAACTAACACGAGGGAATTAAAATTGAATAATGTCAACGTCAACAGGAACCAACATGACTTTAACCTGCGATGGTAATCCGCCTAAATGATAGCATTTACCTTCGAAGGAAATTGAACAACAACGTAGCCCAGGGCTTCAGCCCTGGGACAGAAATGCGCAGCCGTTTATAATATCTCCAGATTTTTGGCTTTATACCCCTGGAGGGCTTCGCTGCCGGCGGGCAGTTCGGTGATGAGGTAATGTATGTCCTGCAGATCGGCGATCTTCATTTTCATGGAGCTGTTGAGTTTTTCTGATATGGCCAGGATGGCTACTTTATCGGCAGCTTTGATCATGGCTTTCTTCACCTGGATGGTTTCCCAGTCGGCGTCGGTGAGGCCATTGACCGGGTCAATGGCATTGGTGCCGATGATACACAGATCGGCCTTGATATTGGACAGGTATTCAAACACTTCACCGCTGACGGTCATCTGGCTGTAGGCAGAGATTTGGCCACCGATCACGATGGTTTTGATCATGGGCTTGTCCAGCAGTTCCACGGCAGACAATACATTGACCGTAATAAACGTGGCCCGCAGCGTGGGTGGTATCTTTTTAATGAACTCGCGGATGGTAGTGCCGCCGCCGATGAGCACGATCATGTCATCGCGCAGCAGTTGCAGCGCTTTTTCGGCAATGACCAGTTTGTTGGTCTGCGCATAGGTCTCCGACTCGTGGCCATAATGATAGGCAATGGACATGGCGCCTCCCTTGATCTTCACGACTTCCCCGTCTTCCGCCAGCTCGTTCACATCCCGGCGGATGGTGTCTTCAGAAACATTGATCAGGCTTACCAGTTCGCTGTAAGTAATACGGGTATGGATGTTTACCTGCTGAATGATAAGCTGTTTCCTGGACTTTTTCGTGAGGGAAACCGGGGGTATCTGGTCCTGTGTGTTCATACTATCCATAGCATCTGATAAATTCAAAGGGTGATGATAGACAAAAAAACGGGCATATGCAAAAAACGCACCGCTCCTTTTTCGCATGGCCATAACATGGGTCTGAGACAAAAATAGCAGAACCAGCAGAATTTTGCACTTTTGGAAGATAAATAATTTTTCTGCACTTTTTGTAAATGATTATATTGTTGATAATTAATCAATTGTATTGATATTAGCTTATTGTTACCATTGTTTTTTGCAGGTTTACTGCAAAATCATTGCAAATAATTTGCAGTTTTCGCAAGAATCCCTATTTTTATCCCTGTAATTTCCGCATTATTTGAAGAACTAACTATCAACCAAACCACATGATGAAACATATCATAACAGTGGCCAACTTTCCGAAGATATTCCTGCCACTCCTGGGCCTGTTATTTTCTGTCTGTAGCTATGCCCAGTCCGATCTGGTATCAGGAACCGTCACCAGTGCAGGCGACGGACAAAAAATCATCGGCGCCTCCGTGTCGCTCGTCGGCGCTAAAGGCATCGGCGCCCTGACCAACGAAGCCGGTCAGTTCTCTATTAAAATACCTTCTTCCGTTACCGGTGAAATCACCCTCGCTGTCACCTTCGTGGGCTATGACCGTAAAGAGGTAAAAGTCTCCAGGGGACAGTCTAACATCAACATCCAACTGGCAACTAATACCAAAGCACTAGGTGAACTGGTGGTCACCGCACTGGGTATCAAAAAAGAGAAAAAAGCACTGGCGTACGCCGTCACTGAAGTAAAAGGCAGTGAATTCACCCAGGCCCGCGAAATCAACGTGGCAGACGCACTCACCGGTAAAATCGCCGGCGTGAATGCTTCCAGCCTCGCCAGCGGCCCCGGTGGCTCCAGCCGCGTGATCATCCGTGGCAACGGCTCCCTCAACGGTGACAACCAACCACTGTACGTGGTGAACGGCATGCCCATCGACAATACCACGCAAAGCACCGTCATCAGCGGGGCTTCCAATGGTCTCAACTATGACCGCGGCGATGGTATCGCAGGCATCAACCCTGACGATATCGAATCCATCACCGTGCTCAAAGGCGGTCCGGCTGCTGCCCTCTACGGCGCCCGCGCTTCCAACGGCGTTATCCTCATCACTACCAAAAAAGGTGTGGCACAGAAAGGTATCGGCGTAGACTATAACACGACCTACACCCTGGAAACACCGTCCATTATTCCTGACTGGCAATATGAGTACGGCGCCGGTGAGAAAGGCAAAAAACCTACCACCAAAGCGGAAGCTATCGCGGCAGGCCGCCTCTCCTGGGGACCGAAAATCGATGGCAGCAACGTGATCCAGTTCGATGGGGTGGAACGCCCTTACGTGGCCCAGAAAAACAACATCAAAAATTTCTATAACACAGGTAACACCTTCACCAACACCCTGGCGTTCTCCGGCGGCAACGAAAACACTAAATATCGTGTATCCCTCTCCGATATGAACAACCGCAGCCTGGTACCCAGTCAGACGCTCAATAAAAAAATCGGCTCTGTCAGCATTTTCTCCAACCTGGGCAAACGCCTCTCTATTGAAGCTTACGCACAGTACAACGTGGAAAAGGCCAAAAACAGAAGCAGCGTCTCCGACGCGCCCGGCAACGTTAACTGGGGTACCTACATGATCGCCAACACGGTAGACATCCGTAACCTCGATCCGGGATATGATGCCAACGACAAAGAAGTGGAATGGAACCCTTCCGGTTTCGCTTCCAACCCCTACTTTGTAGCTAACCGCTTTCGTAACAACGATGACCGCAAACGCTTTATCGGTAATGCCAGCATCAAATACAACCTGCTGGACAACCTCTTCGTGCGTGGTCGTGTAAGCCATGATTATCTGAACATCAACTACACCGGTATTGTACCTACTGGTACGCTTTTCGCTCCGAAAGGCCTCTATCAGCAGTACAATACCATCGCCACTGAAACTAATGGTGAGCTGACCATCAACTATCAGGGTAAACTGAGCCGCGATCTCGCCATCACTGCCATGGCTGGTGGTAACAGGCGTAAATCCATCTCAGACGGAACAAACCTGAACGGTACCGATTTCTTCGCACCCGGTTTCTATGACCCGTCCAACGTGGTAAGCCTCAACACCACCAACGTGAACCAACGGCAGGCCACTAACTCCCTGTTCGGCTCCGTGGATTTGTCATTCAAAGACATGTTGTTCCTGACCGCTACCGGCCGCAATGACTGGTTCTCAACTTTGTCGCCACAAAACAACAACATCTTTTATCCTTCCGTAGGCGCCAGCTTCCTGCTGTCTGAAGCAGTGAAAATGCCTTCCTGGATCAACTACGCCAAAGTACGTACGTCATGGGCACAGGTAGGCGGTGCTACGCCACAGCCTTATATCCTGCGTCAGACCTACTCCGTGCTTTCCGGTGGCGGCCACCTCGGTCAACCGCTGCAAACACCTACCCAGACTACCTCTCAGGGTAGCGGCTCTGGTTTGCTGCAAGCGCCCAACCCGAACCTGAAGCCACTGCTCTCCACTACTTTTGAAGCCGGTATCGAAGCGCGTATGCTCAACAACCGCCTGTCTGCCGACATCACGGTGTATAGCCGCAAAACAACCAACGATATCATGCAGGCCGCCATCTCCCCGGCATCAGGGTATAACTTCGCTATCCTCAACGTAGGCGAAATGAGCAACAAAGGTGTGGAAGTATTGCTGACCGGCGTGCCCATCAAACAGAAGAACTTCTCCTGGGACATCAGCTACAACATGGCGTATAACAAAAACGAAGTGTTGAAACTGACGGAAGGCATCAGCAGCCTGCAACTGGACGTGAGCGTTAACAGCTACGCCTATATTTTTGCGGAAATCGGAAAATCTTATAGCACCATCAAAGGCTTTAAAGTGCTGAAAGACGCCAGCGGTAATACGGTATACGACAAAGCAACCGGCTATGAAATGCGTACCGGCCTGACCGACCTCGGCACCGGCGTATCTCCGTTCTCCGCGGGTATCACCAACAACTTTACCTACAAACGTTTTAACCTGAGCTTCCTGATCGACGGTAAATTCGGTGGCCACGTATATTCCGCTACCAACCTGTATGCTACCCGCTTCGGTCTGAACAAGATCACCCTGCCCGGCAGGGAAGACGGTCTCACCGTTACCGGCGTGGACCAGGACGGCAAACCGTTTACCAAAACATTTACCTACGCTACCGGTCTGCAAGCGTACTACGACAACTACAAAAATCTCTCTGAGAAATTTGTATATGACGCCAGCTTTATCAAACTGCGTCAGGTGGTACTCAGCTACAACATTCCCGCGAAAGTGTTTGCCTTTGCCAAACTGCAGGGCGCTACCGTTTCTTTCGTAGCGAGGAACCTGTTTATCCTGTATAAGAATGCGCCCAATATCGATCCGGAATCAACCTTCAGCAACTCCAATGCACAAGGTTTTGAAATGTTCGGCGTGCCCCGTACCCGGAGCTATGGCGTAAACCTTCAGGTAAAACTTTAGTTCATTCTTAAAATTGATCAGCTCATGCAACGTATTGCCAGATATAAATTCATTTTGCTCTTAGGAGCGGTATTGGGGCTTGCTTCCTGTGATAAAGATTTTGAAGCGCTCAACGTCAACCCGAATGCTTCCGAAAAACCAAATATTGATTTGCTGTTCACGCAAAGCCTGCTGAAAGGTAACCTGCCATTGGACCGCGCTTATTTCTTCACGTCTTACCTGCATAGCGGCACGTATATCCAGCACTATGCCATCGCAAAAGAAATGGCCGGTTCCGGCGCCGGTGATAAATATTCTGTAAACGATTTCTATCAGAGCTTCTACTACCGGAACATCTATACGAATACCATGACTACGCTGGCTGAGATCATCGAAGCAGCGCAGGCGCCGGAAAATGTAAACAAGCTCGCCGTAGCCCGCCTCTGGAAAGTGCTGCTCATGCAGCGTATCACTGACCTGTACGGAGATGTGCCCTACAGCGAAGCTACCCGCGGTAAATCCAATCTGTTCCAGCCTAAATACGATCCGCAGGAAGATATTTATGCTGGTCTGCTGAAAGAAACAGAAGATGCGATCAAGTCATTCGATGCTTCCAAAGCTACGTTTGGCAATGCAGACCTGATCTATAAAGGCAACATCGCCCAATGGAAAAAATTCGGTTACTCCCTGATGCTGCGACTGGCTATGCGTACTACCCGCGCCACCAGCACTAAAGTGATCGCAAAAGACTGGGCCCAGAAAGCGGTAGCCGGCGGTGTGATCACCGACGCGGCAGATAACGCAGTAGTAAGATATTCCAACGGTCCGCAGACTTATAACAACAATCCTATTGCTTTTGAACTGGTGAACCAGGACTATGTACCTACCTCCAAAGGCGCCAGCAACCAGGAATGGGGCAAATTCAGCAAAACGTTTATTGATTTTCTGAAAAACCATAATGATCCGCGGCTGGGTGTAGTGTCCGTGGTATGGACCAACGGCAGCCCGGATACTACCGCCGCTTTACAGAAAGGTATGGCCAACGGTACTGATGTGAAACCCGCTAACCCGGCTTCCTATTCAGAGCCTAACCCGGCTACTATCCTGAACTACGCTTCACCGCTGCTGGTGATGACCAACGCAGAGATGAACCTGCTGCTCAGTGAAGTGGCATTGCGTGGCTGGAGCTCCGGTGATAAAGTACAGCTGTATGCCAATGGTGTGACCGCTGCCTTGCGCAACTGGAGCCTGTTTGGTGCTGCCGGTACCATCGCGCCGGAACGTATCAGCCAGTATGTGGCAGACAATGCCCTGAATCCTGGTGGTTCTTTCGACGCGCAGATGGAGCAGATCCATACGCAGTTCTGGGTAGCGCTGCTGCTCGATGAACAGGAAGCTTACGCTAACTGGCGTCGTACCGGATACCCGGTGCTGGTGCCCGTGAACTATACCGGTAACGTGACTGGTGGCACTATCCCGCGCAGACTGCCTTACTCTCAGACAGAGCAGGGTATAAACGGGGCCAACTACAACGATGCCGTAAAGAGACAAGGACCTGATTTATTAACAACCAGAATGTGGTGGGATAAATAATCATGAAAAGAGTATTCCTGTTTTCTGTACTCATAACGGTTCATACATGCCTCCTCGCACAAGGGAAAAGGGTTGCCGCTCCGGCAGCCCTGATTCCTTTGCCGGTAGCGGCTTCCTGGACAGCCGACAGCGCTTTTATTACCGCCCACGCGGCAATAAAGGCCATGCCCGGCCTGGAGCAGGACGCAGCCCTGCTGAAATCGTATATGCAGGCCGTTAGTGACCGTCCGGTAAATGGCCGTATGTCCGCTACCGTTAGCTTGTCAATAGACTCGCTGGCGGTGAAACAGCCGGAAGGCTACCTGTTGCAGGTAACACCGCAGCAAGTGAGGCTGACGGCACATGATGCAGCCGGTATCGGTCATGGTATCGCTACGTTGCGGCAGCTGTGGAAACCAGCAGCCGGCGGGGGACTGGTACTGCCGGGAGCGATGATCACCGATTATCCCCGCTTTGGATACCGCGGCATGCACCTGGATGTAGGCCGGCATTTCTTTTCGGTAGACTATATCAAAAATTTCATCGACCAGCTGGCGCTGTACAAGTTCAACAATTTCCACTGGCATCTTACCGATGACCAGGGATGGCGCATCGAGATCAAAAAATATCCCCGTTTACAGGAAGTGGCCGCCTGGCGCGACCAGACCATGATCGGGCATAAAAAAGAACTGCCGCATCGTTTCGATGGTAAAAAGTACGGCGGCTACTACACACAGGAGCAGGTGAAAGAAGTGGTGGCCTATGCCGCTGCCCGGCATATCAACGTGATCCCGGAGATAGAAATGCCCGGCCACGCGCTGGCCGCGATGACGGCGTATCCGTCACTGGGCTGCACTGGTGGCCCTTATAAAACCGCCCAGTTCTGGGGCATCTTTGATGATGTGTTCTGTGCCGGTAAAGACAGCACCTTCCTGTTTTTGCAGGATGTGCTGGATGAAGTGATCGCCTTATTCCCTTCTTCGTATATCCATATTGGTGGCGACGAATGTCCCAAGGTGAGATGGAAACAATGTGCTGCCTGTCAGCAGCGGATGAAGGCGGAACACCTGGAAGATGAAGATGCCTTGCAGAGTTATTTCATCCGTCGTATCAGCAATTATGTAAACAGCAAAGGCCGTCGGATTATCGGTTGGGATGAGATCCTGGAAGGTGGGCTGGCGCCGGGTGCTACGGTGATGAGCTGGCGCGGTGTAGAAGGCGCGGTGATGGCTGCCAAACAAAAGCAGCAGGTGATCATGACACCGGAAGATGAATTGTATTTTGACCATTATCAGTCACTATATCCTGAGGAACAGACTGCAGCGGCTGGTTATACGCCACTGGAAGTGGTATATGGTTATGAGCCACTGGTCGCTGCCGGTGATACGGCGTTGCTGCCTTATATCGCAGGCATCCAGGGGGGAATTTGGAGCGAATACCTGTCTACAGAAACAAAGGCCAACTATATGATCTATCCCCGGTTGCAGGCAACGGCCGAAAGAGCCTGGTCGCCGGCAACCGTGAAGGATTACAACCAGTTCACAAAAAGGCTCGCTACGTTGACGGGTGACCGTTATACCACCTATAAAGAGATCAACTACCGGTTGGACAGTCTTGCCCGTGGAAGCCTGTATGTGACCTTGCATGCACATCAGCCGGGCGCGGTGGTCCGGTATACAACAGATGGTAGTGTGCCCGTTGCCGGTAGTCCGGCGTATAACGGTCGTATCCGCATTGCCCGCAGTACTGTGTTGCAGGCACAACTGTTTGTGAAAGGGAAGCCGGCAGGACGGCTGTTCCGTCAGCCGTTTGAAGTGTGCAAATCTACCGGGGCGCAGGTGACACTACAGGAACCGTCGAATACCAAATACAATTCCGCCGCTTCGTTGCTGGTGAATGGTATTGCTGGTACGCACCGTTTCAATGACGGGCAGTGGCTGGGCTTCTCCGCCCGCGACCTGCATGCGTTCATTGACCTGGGCAGCGTACAGGAAATAAAGCAGGTGGGTGCTAATGTGCTCAACTACCACTGGCAGAAAATGTGGGCGCCTGTTTCATTGGTGTTTGAAGTATCTGCCGATGGTAAAAACTTTGGGCGTGTAGCCGTGGCTGATAGTTTCCCGGTAAATGGCATTAATGCCGTGCGGTTAACCGTGAAACCGGTACGGGCGCGATATATTAAAGTGACTGCCGTCAGCAAGGGCGTGATCCCGGCCGGTGAATATGGCGCCGGGGGCAGGGCTATGCTGCTGGCAGACGAAATTATTGTTAACTGATGCTGTGCGTATTGATTCCACGTTAGCATTACATTTTTATACGGCATGGCATTTTTGATTGTTGTTTTATGCATCCTGTTGCTGATGGTATTGGTAACGCTCGCCAAATGCAACGTGTTTGTGGCTTTCCTGATAGTGTCTGCACTGGCGGGCTGGTGGCTTGGTATGCCATTGCAATCCATTACCGGCGCCATGCAGAAAGGCATCGGTGATACGATGGGAGGGCTGTTGATCATCATCATTCTGGGCGCCATGCTGGGCAAGCTGGTAGCGGAAAGTGGCGCAGCGCGGCAGATCGCGCAAACGCTGATTCGTTTATTCGGTACACGTTATATCCAATGGGCATTGCTGGTGGCTGGTTTTATCATCGGCATTCCGTTGTATTACGGTGTAGGCTTTGTGTTACTCGTTCCCTTGATATTTTCTGTGGTCTACCAATACAAGCTGCCGGCGGTATATATCGGGTTGCCCACGCTGGCGGCTTTGTCTGTCACCCACGGTTTTTTGCCGCCGCATCCGTCGCCGGTGGCGCTGGTGACACAGTTTCATGCCAATATGGGGCTGACGCTGGTATACGGCCTGATAGTAGCTGTTCCGGCCATCGTGGTGGCGGGACCATTGTTTGCCCGTTATCTGAAAAAGATACCTGCGTCGCCTTCTCCGCTTTTCCAGGCGCAGGAAACGCAGGCACAGGCTTTGCCCGGAGCGCTCAACAGCTTCCTGACAGCCTTGTTGCCCGTATTGTTGCTCGTTATTACTACCGGGTTATTACATACCACCCCGGTGAATTCGCCGTTGCACGGTTTGCTCTCTTTTGCCGGCGATGCATCGGTGGTGATGCTGTGCTGTTTGCTGATCGCCACTTTTTCGCTGGGCATTGCGCAGCGCAAGCCTTTGAAAGACATCATGAACATATACGCAGAATCGGTGAAAGACATTGCCATGGTGATGCTGATTATAGCCGGATCTGGTGCTTTAAAGGAAGTACTGGCTAGTAGCGGTGTCAGTGCGCAGATAGCCATGGCGATGAGCTCCTGGCATATCCCCGTGTTGGTGCTGGGCTGGCTGATGGCCGCCGTGATCCGCGCCAGCATCGGTTCCGCCACCGTGGCCGGCCTCACCGCCGCAGGTATGATGGCGCCGTTTATCGCCACCGGACAGGTGGACCCTAACCTCATGGTACTGTCAATAGGAGCCGGTAGCCTGATGTTTTCACATGTCAACGATGCCGGTTTCTGGATGTTCAAAGAGTACTTTAACATCAGCATAAAAGATACCTTCCTGTCGTGGTCCGTGATGGAAACTATTGTGGGTATCATGGGCCTGCTGGGGGTACTGGCGCTCAACGCGCTGATCGTTCATTAAGCATTTATTAAACCAGAATATATGGAAAACAAAGCAGCAGAAAAATTAAAAGCACTAGGGCTGGAATTACCACCAGCGCCAACGCCACTGGGCGTGTACAAACCTTTCCTGATTGATGGCAAGTATCTTTATCTGTCTGGTCACGGACCGGTGCAACAAGATAAGTCGCTGATCATTGGCAGGATAGGCAGTGAGATGGATATGGAGCAGGGCAAACTGGCAGCACGGCAGGTAGGCCTGACGATGTTGTCTACCATTAACACACATGTAGGGTTGGAGAAAGTGAAAAGGGTGATCAAAGTGTTGGGCATGGTCAACTGTACTCCTGAATTTGAACGGCATCCTTATATCATCAATGGTTGCAGCGAACTGTTTGCCGCCATTTGGGGCGAAGAAAACGGTATCGGCGTACGCAGCGCCGTGGGCTTCGGTTCCCTGCCAGACAATATCCCGGTGGAGATAGAAGCTTTGTTTGAATTGTATTAAGATGGCTGCAGCAGATGCCGGGGAAAATATTATCTTTCCCTTAAAATTTGGATCATGCAAAAGCGGGATGGAACAACAGCAGTCAGGTTGGCGGCTTTCGGTGAATTTCTGCTGAGGCTTCACAGCAACAGCGGCAAACGTTTCGGTCAGTCAGACGGATATATTCCCTATTACGCCGGGGCGGAGGCCAACGTATGCGTACTGTTGTCCCGCCTGGGTATATCCACGGAGTATATTACCCGGGTACCGGACAATGACCTGGCTGTAACAGGACTGCAACAGCTGAAAGGTCATGGCGTAGGCACCGGAAGGATTGTTTATGGCGGTGACAGGCTGGGGTTGTATTTTACCGAGTCTGGCAACGGCATACGCCCCGGGCGTGTGATCTATGACCGTGCCGGTTCGTCCTTCGCCACTTTGCAGCCAGGGGATATCGCCTGGTCATCTGCACTGGCAGACATCGATGTGTTTCACTGGTCCGGCGTAGCTGCCGCATTATCCGCCAGCAGCGCCGCTGTTTGTGCGGAAGCGCTGGAAGCAGCACGGGCAGCGGGCCTTACCATCTCGTCGGATTTTAACTACCGTGCTACGCTCTGGAAATACGGGCAGCACCCCTCTGCGGTGATGCCTGCGTTATTGCAACACAGCGATATGACCGTGGCAGATCTGGACGCAGTGAACGTATACTACAATATTGAAGCAGATAAACAGCTTTCACCGGAGAAAAGATTTGAGCAGTGCTATGACCAGTTGCGCCGGCATATGCCGAAGCTGAAAACACTGGCCATGAGCTTCCGGAAAATACAGGGCAACCAGCTCGTGTATTTCGGGGCGCTCGCACAGGGCGACCAGTATTATTTTTCAGAAGGATTTACTGTTCCGCAGGTTACCGACCAGATAGGCGCCGGCGATGCCTTCACAGCAGGCGTTTTGTTTGGCGTCATGAACCAGTACCCGCCACAGCGTATCATCGATTTCGCCGTGGCCTGTGGCACGCTCAAACAGAGCATCCACGGCGACTGGGCGCTGGTGAATGAACGGGAAGTGACCGACCTGATGGCCAACGGCCCTTCGGGAAGGATAGTACGATAACTACTTTTATTATGTTTACGATTGATGCACACCTCGACCTCAGTATGAACGCCCTGGAATGGAACAGGGACCTGCGGCAGCCGGTAATGGCCATCCGCAGCCGGGAGACGGGGCTACAGGATAAACCAGACAGGGCCAGGGGCGTAGTAGCTTTCCCTGAGCTTCGTAAAGGAAATATCGGCCTCGTAGTGGCCACGCAGATAGGACGTTATGTTGCGCCCGACAATCCTTTGCCCGGCTGGCATTCGCCGGAACAGGCCTGGGCGCAGACACAGGGCCAGCTGGCATGGTACAAAGCCATGGAAGATGCCGGTGAAATGGTGATGATCAAAGACCTGCCCGCATTGGAACAGCATATCGCCCTGTGGAACGATGGTACGCCTAATGACAACAAACCCATTGGATACATCCTTAGCCTTGAGGGAGCCGATTCGCTGGTAACGTTGGACCACCTGCACCGGGCGTATCAAAATGGCCTCCGTGCAGTAGGACCGGCCCACTACGGGCCCGGACGGTATGCCAACGGCACCGATGCTACCGGCCATCTGAATGAGCAGGGACGCCAGTTGGTCCGGGAGATGGAAAAGCTGAACATGATACTCGACGCCACCCATCTGTGCGACGACGCTTTCTGGGATGCCATGGATATCTTCAACGGAGCAGTATGGGCCAGCCATAACAACTGCCGCGCACTGGTAGATCACAACCGCCAGTTCAGCGACGACATGATCAAAATACTTGTCCAGAAAGGCGCGGTCATCGGTGGCGCACTCGATGCCTGGATGATGGTACCAGGATGGGTACGTGCCCAGTCCACCCCTGAGGCCATGCACTGCAACCTCGAAAAACTCATCGATCATATGGACCATATCTGCCAGATAGCGGGCAACTCCCTGCATGTTGGTATCGGTACAGACCTGGACGGCGCTTTCGGAAAAGAGCAATGCCCTTATGACCTGGAAACCATCGCTGACTTGCAGAAGCTACCGGATATGTTGTCTAAAAGAGGCTATAAAGCAGCAGATATTGAGAATATCATGCATGGGAACTGGCTACGGTTCCTACGTAATGCATGGAAATAACGCACGCGAACAAAAATTTTATGAGAGAGCGAGGTCGTACAGACTTCGCTCTTTTTGTATTCATTATTTCGTGAGTAAACGGAGAGGTGCTTTGGTACCAGTGACGTTCAGGATATTGGCCTGCTTGCTGGTCATCCAGTCCGGAAGCGGAGCGCCCTTCAGATAGTAGTTGAAAAACTCCAGCATGCGCGTGTTGAAGTCCAGCGCCGGTGGGCCGAAAACGCTGTGGCCTTGTCCTTCATATTGCAGGAAATAAACCACTTTGCCCATCCGTCTCATCCCTGTGAAAAATTCAATTCCCTGTCCAACCGGTACATCATTGTCGTCCATATTATGCATCAGTAGTAAGGGTGTTTGTATTTTATCGATGTTAAACACGGGTGAATTCTCCAGGTAAAGGTCTGGTCTGTCCCACAACGAGGCGCCGATACGATCGCGGTATAGTTCGTATTGTCCCTGCCTGGAATATCCGGAGCCGATGATGGAGCCGTATGCACTGACGAAATTGGTGAAGCCCGCAGCAGAACAGGCGGCTGCAAAGCGGCCGGTATGGGTGATGATATAGTTGGTTTGAAAGCCGCCGAAGCTGTGGCCCTGAAGGCCCATCCTGGTGGAATCGACATAAGGCAGCTGTATCAGCTTATCGGCAGCGCCCATTACCGTATTCAGGGAGCTGCGGCCAGGATACCCTATTTCAAAATGGATGTCGGGCGTGAAAACGAGGAAGCCGTTGCTGACGAAATAGGGAATGTTCATTGGCCCCATGCTGGGTTCAGGCCGGATGTAGAGATGCAGGCATTCGCTTATCTTCTCGTAATAATAAAAGATAACAGGGTATTTCTTTTGTGGGTCAAAGTTCTCCGGTTTGTATAGAATGCCCTGTGCTGGTTTCCCATCCCGGGTTTTAAAATCCACCAGTTCTGTCGTTAGCCAGTTGACCTGTCGCTCCGGATGGACATCGCTGATCGCTTCAAAATGAATAAAGTCTTTTGTAGCGTAAACGTTTGGGGCACTGGAGGCATCCATTTTCTGCACAAGATATACGTCTGCATTTTTCGCTTTGACAGGGGAGGTGCGCATGAAATATTTGCTTTCCTCCGGACCTGTGATAATAGCGGGCTCCATGCTTAGTTTCCGGAGCTTTCCTTTTATGATTTCATAGAAACCATCTTCTTTCGTTGTGCGGTTGAAGGCTGTCAGCAAGATGGATTTACCGGTGTGTTCACCGGGCGGAAAGGCAAAGCGGAACACGATGTTGTTTGTTTTTCCATAACCACCGGTCAGGTTAACAGGAGCCGATTTCCCGTTGAGGTCAATCTGGAAAATATCATATTGATCATACAGGTATAATATCGTTTCGTCTTTATTGAAGCCGCCGGGAGGAAGATTGAGGTAAGGTGCAAAAGGGATGTCGTCATTATCGTAGGTGGTCCAGTTGGCGGATATGCCGGCGGTGATGTTTTTGCGTTCACTGGTGGCAACGTTATAACTGAAATAGTTTTGCTGGTCGGCATCAAAATAGATAATCCACTTGCCTTGCGGCGAGAGGCTATACGAAGCGCTGTTACGGTCACCAGGTGATGTGATCATTTTTTTAGACCCGTCGGCCAGATTGACCAGTGTCCGGGATGACATGGCAGATTTATTCCAGTTCCACTCTCCTTTGTGGGCAAGGGTTTTGTCCAGTAGTTGGTAGTTGTTGCGCGGGTTATAGGAGCCGGGATAGAAGGCTGCCATATAGAAGGGGGATTCATCCCTGTCCTGCGTTTGAATGATGGTATTACTGTTGAGATACCATATCGCCTGGCAACGGAGCGGTTCATTATTGTCGTTAAGTTTTGTGTCGAGGAAGGTGCGCAGATGCAGCTTAGCAGGATTGGGGGCAGCTGGCGCCGGCTTTTTGCCGGTCAGCGTACAGAAGATGAAAGTCCCATCACTATTGAACCTGTCGAAATTGCTGAATATCATCTGATCGTTGACCTGCATGCGTGGTGTGGCTACAATAGCTTTGCCTGTCTGATCGCGATGATAATACCAGCAGGTGGGCGCCTGCTCATTATTGGCCGTCATAAAAATACACTGCGTTCCTTTTTCATCCGCGATGATATTGACTGGTTCTTTTCCCCTATAAATCTCTTTGGTGGCATGATGGGAGAGATCTACCGTCTGGATAGTATAAGTACTGGTGTCCGTCCTGCATTTAAGAAAGAGAAAATGCCCGTTACCGCTGGTGGCATAGTCTGATACCTGGTTGTACTGGTAAGTCGCGCCGGATGCCAGATTACGGATTTCCAGGTGGTTGTCTGTTTTTTGAATAGCCAGCCATCCGGTGTCTGTTTGTTGAAACAGGGAGAATTTTTTTACCGCTGGTATCCTTTCTTCTTTTGAAGTACCCAGCGTCACTAACAGGAGGCTGTTGTCCGCCAGTTTCGTGACCGCCAGTTTGCTGTCTGTAGTAAAGCTGATAGGTTGGAATGCCAGCAGTTCCTTTTTCCACGAATGATCGATAGCCTGTATGACCTGTGTTGCTTTTCCGGGTGGCTGATTGTAGATGTAAAATGACGCATACCGGCCGTTGTCGCTGATTTTCGGATTAAGGGCCAGGTTCCAGGTGGTGAAGTCGGAGTCGTTGAGCGGGCGCTTTTGTGCGTAGGTGCTGATGGTGAGCAGCAATAATAAGATGGCCAGGTATTGTTTCATGGGTTGGAACAGGTTTGAGGGAAAGGTGTTACAATGATAGTCATTTCGTCATCATCTTATTCCGTAAACTGGCAACCGAAACCGTAAAACAATTCTTCCCGGGAGATGTGGTTGCAGGCCATGGATAAGCCTTGGCGCGCCGAAAGAAAGTGCACGGTTTTTAAAGAATATTGCTAAATTGCTGCACTGTACGTAGAAAAACCTCAGATGACATGAACAAAACTAACTCCTCCATACCGTATTATCGGGAGATAAACGATTTGTTGGCAGCCTTGCCATTAGACAACAGAACGCAGCATCCCGATTTTTACTGCCTGCGGCTGATCAAAAATGCGGAAAGCGTCTACAAGCCGCCTTTTAGGAGAGGGTTCTATTTCATCGCATTAATGACCAACGCGGCTAACACAAAAATCGAGTATGTCGATACAAAGGTCGATAATGTAAAATCTATGCTGGTAGTGCAATCTCCAGACCTGGTGTATAGTTTCTACCGGGATTCCGGAACGCATGGGTATATTATCTATTTTAAACAAACATGCTTTGATTATTTTAAGCCTTCCTTTCAACAGGAGTTTCCTTTCTTTCATCCCACCCAGACAGATATACTAACGCTCACTAACGAAAAACATAAAACGTTGGTCCCCTATTTTGAAGATGTTTTTACAGCCTATGAGCATGCTGATAACAACAGCCGGCGGATTGCCAGTCTCAAATTGCTGGTGTTGTTGTATATGCTTAAAGACCATATGGCATTTGCACAATGGCAGGAACGTATGGTGACACCGCAACAGCTTCTGCTGAGGAAATTTACGGCTCTAGTTAACAATAATTATGTAGAAAAAAGAACGGTGGATGAATATGCGCAGCTATTGCATATCACGCCTAATCATCTTTCACAGGTGATTAAAGCCGCTTCCGGGAAAAATGCGCTTTCGCATATCAATGAACGGGTAGTAACGGAAGCCAAATCGCTTATTCTCTATACCAAATTCACGATGGCAGAAATAGCCTATCAATTGAATTTTTCAGACCCGGCGAATTTTGGCAGCTTCTTTAAAAAACAAATGGGCCTTACGCCTCTGGAATTCCGGGAAAACAGTCATCCATGAAATCAACAATTCCTGCCATGATTTAAACCATAAGGGGCTACTGTTGTACGCTACTTTTGTTCCATCAGTT
The DNA here is from genome assembly GCF_012927205.1 of Chitinophaga fulva. Lineage (GTDB taxonomy): Bacteria > Bacteroidota > Bacteroidia > Chitinophagales > Chitinophagaceae > Chitinophaga > Chitinophaga fulva. The sequence continues at coordinate 629,248 of NZ_JABBGC010000003.1, read as the reverse complement.
TAAAACAAAAAAATTATGGAAAAGAAAAGTAATGATCAGACAGTTGCCCAGGCAACGAATTCAAATACCGGTGTTCGTTCACTGGAGCTGCTTATCGGTACATGGCAATTAGGCGGAGATGCATCCGGCACAGTAAGATACGAGTGGCTGGAGGGTGGTTTCTTTATGCTGCAGCATGTAGATATGAAGCTGTTCGGAAATCATATCGTTTGTGTTGAGGTGATCGGGCATATGAAGCCATTTGGCCAGGAAGCTGATGAGCAAATCAGATCGAAGGTGTATGATAATGCCGGCAACACATTGGACTATGTGTATGAGCTGGAAGGTAATACGCTCACGATCTGGGGCGGAGAAAAAGGCTCTCCTGCTTTTTTCAGCGGTACATTCAGTGAAGATGGAAACTACAACAGTGGTGCGTGGGTTTATCCCGGTGGCGGTTATCAATCAACCATGCAGAAAATTCAATAACCACCAATGTTTTAGCATCATGGCAAAGAAACTAATAATCACAAAACCTACTTCAAGGACGCAGCTGGTATTGTCAAAAATTTCTGTAATCACCGGAATACTATATGTGTCACTGTTACTGCTCCTGCATTTGCTGGAACCCGGGTTTGACCCATCATGGCGTTTTATCAGTGAGTATGCATTGGGCAAATCCGGGTGGTTGATGAACATCGTTTTTCTCTCTTTTGTGGTAAGCAGCCTGAGTTGTGGCCTATCTGTTTTCCCGCAGGTAAAAACTATCGTGGGGTATATCGGGCTTATTATTTTAGCCATTGGCGCTGCCGGCATTTTCATAGCGGCGATATTTAATACTGATCCTGTTACCACCGGCCCGGATAAGCTAACATTCAGCGGGAAGATGCATTATATGGGGGCATCGCTGGATTATACCCCTTTAGCGATGTTGCTGCTGGCGTTTGGCCTGGGGAGAACAGTAGCGTGGAGACCTGTTCGCAAGAAACTGTTAGTAGCCGCTGCTATTCCCATCCTGCTGACCATTGCTTTTATGGCGTCTATGCCTGCTGATTATAAGTTTGGTCCGGGTGTGTATACCGGTTTGATAGGCCGCTTCCTGTTTGCTTCTTATCTTGTCTTTATATTAATGGTAGGGACACACGTCCGCAGGTTATACGCCACTGGTGCTAACCGTTAGGAATGACAATCTCTGGTTATGCATAAGGTAAATCCCGATGGCCACCATCGGGATTTATTTTTTCTTCAATCCTGTACAATTGTAAGGTGGTACGGTCCTGAACAGGGAGCATTGGCAACGGTGGTAGCCAAAACCCCATTCGAGGCCACCGTCAGGATTTCGTTGCCGTGTAGTGGGAAATCGCAGACATTAGGATTGGTGTTGGGGATGTAAACGACCTTGGACAGTCGCGCTTTGGAAGCCATGGCGGCGGATACGATGGCGGCTATGATGGTTGCTGCCAATAGGAAAACAGATTTTTTCATGATGATGGATGTTGAGGGTAATGGAAAGGGCTGTTGCGTCCGGAGCTTGATCTTCGTCGTTGGCCAGATATAGGATGCTAGGATCTTTATAGCTGCAATGATAGCTATTTTGGGGTTATGTTATTTCGTAAACCGGGAACTAAAACCGCTGAAATCATCACGGTTTATGGAGAAACGGTCCTGTACCGGACAAAAAAATACCGGCACCACCTGTAGGAGCGCCGGTATTTTCGTTTATGATAACAACTAAAACGTCTGTTTCTTCTCCAGTTCCGGCAGGACGGCGTCTATGCGTCTCGCCAGTTCCGGTAATTTAATAGTCGGTACAGCAGGAAACAGGTGATGTTCAAGGTGAAAGAACATGCTGAAGGTGAGCTTGTTTTTCCAGGTACCCCGTTGGGTTCGCGCCAGTTCCGGTGCTTCGGTCGTATCATGATGTACCGTCCATACGGCAAAGAAGGCCATCAGGCATTCGCCGGTCAGCATGACAATTATATGGTAGAGGAGGAAGTGGACATCGAGGAGAACGACAGTAGCTGCAAACACCGCTATGGCGCTTAATTCCAGCAGGGTGTTGCGTACATATTTTTTATTGGCCGTCTGAAAAGTGACGCGATGAATGTGGAACATATGTACCGGACCGTAAAGGATGGCTCCATACCAGCTCATGCCGGCGGATTTACCTTCATAGTCTTCGTCAGACAGGCAGTATTTATGGTGACGGATATGATTGTACTTTACAGCATGCATGGAAGCCATCATCAGTGTGCTGTTAAGAAAGAGTGATAACCAGGTCAGGCGTTTATGCGTGCCGAGCGACTGATGGAAGCCATTGTGTACCTGTCTTAATGCTGTCAGGAAAAAGAAAGCGGAAAACGGCAGGGCGGCAAGGTAATATCCTTTCCAGGCCAGTGCCCAGGATGCCAGCAACCAGGGAATGGTCAGGTTGTTTTCAATTAACATTTCGGGGACGGAGAGATGCCGGAGGTCCTTCCAGGCCACTTTGCGTTGAATGTCAGCGTGGTTCATCGGATACAGGGTTATGAGCCACAAAGATACGCTATCCGGAAGCAGATTGATCAGTTATCTCCCAAATTCCAAAGAAACCGCGTTAAAATTTGTTTTTCTTGATAAATTATTTATCTTCAAAAAATCAAAGTCTCAAAATAGCCGGTTACTATATGTCTATGTTCAACTTATATAAATCTGAATCTGCCAATTCCCATCGTCTTTAGGTCTATACGCTGAAAATCCGCCCCATGGCGTTACTGCTTGGTTAAAGACAGGGGAGGGCCTTATGAAACTATTCAGTTATGAAAAAGAAAAAAGCAGCACTGGCGAAAAAGCTTACCCTCGCCAAAGAAACAGTAGCTTCCCTGACTGTAAAACAACAGGGTGTATTAAACGGTGGCAGGCTTTCCACCAATTGCGATACCTATGATCCACAATGGACCTGCGAGTCACATCCCCGTCCTACCAATGTTTGCATGTAGTGATAGCTGTTAACCCGGCATCAACGATGGTAAACCCGATTTAACCCGTAAATCCCTGTTATGAGAAAAAAGAAAATTGCCCTCGGCAAGAAATTGTCCCTGAACAAGGCTGCTATTTCCACGCTCACGATGCAACAACAGGCTGTTGTAGGAGGTGGTCCTTTTACCGTTATGCCGCGTTGCATAGAAACGGTAGTCCAAACCTGTATCACGTACATGCCTGGGCAGGACCAATGTTACATCTGCCCTGAAGCTTAATTTTTAACCCGGAAAATACCCCTCTTGCACAGAGGGGTATAACCTCCCTCAGATCAACTATGTATGAAAAAGAAAAAAATCACACTTAGTAAAAAACTGCTGCTGAAGAAAGATGCAGTGGTGGAATTGAATGTACTGCAACAAGCAGGTATCGGCGGCGGAATGCCCAAAACATGGAAAACCACCTGTTGCTCCCAGGATACGCTCTGCGAACTCTGCTAAGTCCCGTTTTTATGAAAAAGAAAAAAGCGATTCTCCGTAAAAAGCTGTCGTTGAAGAAAGCCGTGCTGGTAACGTTGGGCGCACCGCAAATGACCGCACAGTCAGGCTACTCCTGTGTAACCTGCTGGACGGTTTGCTGCCTCACCGTTCCGGAGACTTACTGCGTAACTGATTGCACGGTAGCTTAATCCTTCATCTTTAACCGGGAACTGATGTATCTGTTCCTCCTGTAATCTTCCTCTTATGAAAAAGAAACAATTAACACTCAGCAAAAAACTGTCACTGAAAAAAGATGCTGTTGCCACGCTGAACCCGCAACAGCAAGCCAAAATTGCCGGTGGTATGCCAAGAACATTGTTTAGTGCCTGTTGCGTGGATACCAATGAAGCCACCTGTCCTGATGACTGTGTGGTATACACCACCCGTGGATGTGGACGTGCTTAATGTTTTTCTGAAAAATAGCGATACGCTTATCTGCAAACCGTCACAATTATGAAAAAGAAACTGACACTCAGTAAAAAACTGCTGCTAAAAAAAGATGCCGTTGCGACGCTGAATCCGCAACAGCAAAACAAAATCGCTGGTGGTGTTCCGCTGACCTGGTGGAGCGCCTGCTGTCAGAATACCCGCGAAGTTACCTGCCCCGATGGCTGTGTCCGGACTTCTGAACCAACAAAATAGCTTTTAGCATTTATTGCAAAACCGGGCATACTATCCTCTGTATCCGCGGACGGCGGAGACCTGTGTCCATCTAAAACCTCCACAATCATGAAAAAGAAAACACTTCAACTGAGCAAAAAACTGCTCCTCAAAAAAGACACCGTTGTAACACTGAATCAGCAAGACCAGGCGAAACTCGCCGGTGGTGCTCCCATCACCTGGTGGAGCGCCTGTTGCGTGGAAACTGATGAAGTAACCTGCCCTGCGGGTTGTGTAAGGACAAGATAATTATCTCACAGCCGAACATCCGCCCCATGGCTACAGACAGGGGAGGGCTTTAAATTTTCTATCCACCAATATGAAAAAGAAAAAAATCGATCTCGGCAGAAAACTGCTGTTGAACAAAGAAACTGTCGCATCATTAAACGAATCCCAGCAGCAGCAACTGGTGGGAGGTGCGGTAACACGCGATATCGTATGCACTGAAGATACCCGTGCTATCTCCAGCTGCAGAGCTACGCGTCCGGCGCCTAACTCACCCTGCTGCCAGATACCCTGATGGTAAAAGGGTATCGGTCACCGGATGACCAGGGAAACACTCCTGCATGAGCACACCCCTGTCTCCGTTCTTTTCCCAACAGGGAAAGCCCGTCTTTCCCTGTTGTACACCATTAAATCTATGCTGCCAAATGAATAATACCGCCACTCAGTTAAGATACATCTATCATGACATGATTCCCTTGTTACGGGAACGTAAATACGGAGCCGATTATAACACCAGCCTGTTCAAAGGTCCATGGGGCGCCTTGTTGTTCATGTTTTATTACGAGCAGTATGCCGACGACCAGTCGGACAACGCCACCGCACTGCTGGAGGAAATATATGCTGAATACGCACCGGAAAAAGGAGATAACTACTCCTTCTGTAACGGCCATACCGGCCCCTTCTGGCTGCTGGAACACCTGACCCGCCACGAGTTCCTCGACCTCGACATCAATGAACTGGCCTCCGATTTCGTTACAGCTACTATCCTGCAAAGTAACTTCCACCTGGAACACCAAAACTATGACTTCCTGCATGGCAGCTCCGGTATGTGCAACTTCCTGGTCAGATTTGCCAGCCGCCCAGATGTGGCCACCCACCTGGAACATTTTGTACAAACCCTGTGGAACAACAGCGTGATGACCGACCAAGGCCGTAGCCTGCCTTTCTTCTATACACATGATAAACCGGAAGGTATCTTCTGTAACTCCTTCAGCCTCGCCCATGGCTCCTGCTCCCTGCTGATTATTGTAGCAAAAATATACCAGGCCGGCATTGCACAGGAACTGTGCCACCGCCTGATCTCAGAAAGTATTCCGTTCATCCTGGAAAATAAGAATACAGTTACCGATGATTCCCTCCAGGCCCTATACCCGGCTATCCTGGATGGCAAGTCCACCCAAAGCCGCCTCTCCTGGTGTTACGGTGACCTGAACGTGGCCATGATGCTGTGGCATTGTGGTAAACTGTTCGACGAGCAACACTGGAAAGATGAAGCACTGCATATCATGCGTTACAATATGCGCCGTGATACCGATGAAGCCGCCGGTATCATGGACAACTGCCTGTGCCACGGCTCCGGCGGTATCGCCGCTTTCTACCGCAAATTCTGGTTTGAAACACAGGACGAAGCTTTCCTGCATTGCGCCAACCACTGGCAGGAAAAAGCGGTCGAAAAAATCGTTTTCCCGGAAGATCATAGTAAACATGGGATCAAAATGTGGTTAGGAAAAGACAAACAATGGGAATATGTTTGGGACCTGTTAGATGGCAGTAGCGGTGTGGGGTTGTCTATGTTATCACAACTGCACCCCGAACCATTGCCATGGGACGAGTGTTTTCTGCTCTCCTGAAAACTATTTTAATCATCTGCAAAAGGAACGACTATGGCCCTATCGCATACAGGATTTTTCCTATTAAGAAGCCCGCTATACCCGGTGAACCGGTATCGTGATGTGTTGGAGGGCAGCCTCCAGGAGCTGGCAGACAAGAACCCGCTGTTCCTGTATGCCCTGTGTATCGCCTCCGGCGACCTGCTCAAAGAGCTGGAGAGGTTCCTCAGTGATCCGGCCTCCTTCAACAAAAAGAAGACCGACAAGCTGCGTAAATCGCTGTATAAATACTGGGTGCGCGCCTGCTCCCGCAGTACACCCTATGGCCTCTTCGCCGGCTGTACCACCGGCACCATCGGCGCTGATACGCAACTGCTGCTTAATGATATGAAAGACGCCTACCAGTACGTGCGCCTCGATATGGACTATTATACCCGTATCTGTAATCATATCAGCCAGCAGCCGGACATCAGCATGGCACTACGCTATTACCCCAACAACAGCCTCTATAAAACCGGTGATAAATACCGCTACGCGGAATATACCATCAACAATAACCGGCGTAAATATCTGCTCACTGCCGTGGAAGATTCGGTGTTTATGACCGCTATCATCCGTGAAGCTGCCGCCGGCCTGACGATTGCACAGATCGTACAGGTGATACACGAGCAAGACCCCTCTGTTACGGAAGAAGAAGCCACCGGCTTCGTCCGTGAACTGATAGATTCCCAATTGCTCATCGCAGATACCGAGCCACGCATTACAGGTGAAGACAACCTGCAATCCCTCACAGACCGCCTTTTATCCATCCCCGATGCCAGTACCTTCCGCGACGCGCTGCTTGCCCTGCAACAGCTGTTCCGGCAGCAGGACTTTGAACGGTCTCGCCTGGCCGCCATCCATCAACAGTGCGAAACCGCTTTCCCCGTCAGCATCCCCAAAGACCTGTTGCAGATAGACCTGTTTAAAACCGCGCAACAATGCCAGTTGAGCGAAACGCTGGTCAACGATATATTGTCACAGATCCACCGCCTGATGGCTCTCTGCCTCGGCTATACGAAAGGACAGACGGAGATGTCGTCTTTCATGACCCGTTTCATGGAACGTTATGAGTCACAGGAAGTGCCGCTCAACCTGGTCCTGGACGGTGAAACAGGTATCGGTTACGGCGCTGCGATCGAAAATACAGTACACACTCCCTTCGTGGAAGATGTGGCCGGAGCTTCCGCCAGTGAAAATCAAACCGTGAACTGGTCACCGCTGCAACAGCTTGGCCTCGATAAATACGAACAGTTCCTGCAGCAGGACCTTACTGAAGTGGCCATCACTGACGAAGACCTGCAAAAACTCGGTGATCCTGAAACAGTACCGATGGCCCGCAGTTGCTACCTCTTCGGCAGCCTGCTGGGATCCTCCGCCGAAACGGCCGACAAAGGCGACTACCGCTTTGCCCTCAACTCCATGGGCGGCCCGTCTGCCGCCAACCTGCTCGGACGCTTCTGTAACGGCGACGAGGTGCTGACAGAAAAAGTGAAAACCATCCTCGATGAAGAAGCCGCTGCTTACCCGGACCTCGTCATCGCGGAAGTGGTGCATTTCCCCGAAGCCCGTGCAGCCAACGTGCTGATACGGCCCACCCTGCGGCCTTATGAGATACCTTATATCGGCGTGGCCGGTACGTCGGAAGAATTCCGTATACCGGTGGCGGATATTATGGTGTCTGTGAGACAGAATGAAGTTATCCTCAGAAGCAAGCGGCTCAACAAACGCATACTGCCACGCCTCAGCTCTGCCCATAACTACGGCTACAACAGCTTGCCTATCTATAAGTTCCTGTGTGATCTGCAACATCAGTCGCTGATCTCCTTTTTGCACTGGGACTGGGGCGTGTTTGCCAACCGCAAACGCCTCCCCCGGGTAGTGTATAAAAACATCATCCTCAGCAGGGCCACCTGGACGCTCACCAGCAAAGAAGTGGAACATCTGGGCGATGATGCGGATGCGAACCTGCGTTTCTTCGATCAGTACCGTGAACAGCAAAAAATGCCGGACAAGGTATTGCTCGCTGAAGCAGACAATGAGCTGCTGTTAGACCTAACCGCACCAGCCGCCATAGGACTGCTCATCGACCACGTGAAAAAGATGACGTCTGTAAAACTGAAGGAATGCCTGCTGGCGGAAGAAAGCGGTATTGTACGGGATACAGACAACGGAGCCTACGCTCATGAAGTGTTAATTCCTATGCGTAGCGTGCCTGTTGCTGAAAAACCAGGCGACAAGCCGCGCCCTGTCGTTGCCACTGCAGCGCCGGTGCAGCTGCCGGAGCGTAGTTTTGCTCCCGGCAGTGAATGGCTGTACGTAAAAGTATATTGCGGTTTCCGTGTGGCAGAGGAACTGCTGGCCACCTGGTTTGCGGAGCAACTACCGCAATGGCAGGAAGATGGCCTGTTTGAAGAGTTCTTTTTCCTCCGCTACGGCGATCCCTTGCCGCATATCCGCCTCCGCTTCCGTAACAGTCAGCACCCCGGCCATAATGATGAGATCCTGCATCGCATCCAGAACGGATTACAGCCGCTGGTAGACAACGGACAGGTATCTAAAATTCAATGTGATACCTATATCCGCGAAATAGAACGCTACGGCGCCGCTACCATGGAGATCAGCGAACAGCTGTTCAGCGCCGACAGTCTCGCGGTGCTGGGTGTTGTTAGTATGCTGGAAGGAGCGGAAGGAGAGACTTATCGCTGGCGGATGGCCCTGCGGGGAACAGATATGCTGCTGGAAGATTTTGGCCTCACGCCCACAGAACGTAAACAGCTGCTGGCAGGCCTTCGCGAAGGTTTTGCGGCCGAATTCGGCGGTGCTAAAGCGCAGCACAAGCCGCTCAACGACAAATACCGTAAGCACCAGCAGGAAATTGCCTCTTTCCTGCGCGCCGAAAACGACGAAGCCAACGAAATCTCAGATGCGGTAGACTTCTTCCGTCAACGGTCGGCTATCACGGCCCCGCTGGCACAGCAGATACGGCAGCATTACCAGAACGATAACCGCTATTTCGATATTCTGGCCAGCCATATTCATATGTTCCTCAACAGAATATTTGTGGCCAAACAACGCAAACACGAAATGGTGATCTATCATTTTCTGGAGAAATATTATTTATCACAACTGGCGATGGAAGCAACACTGAAATAAATGGCTTTTACTACTTATAGACAACTGGACGCGATGGACTGCGGGCCTACCTGCCTGCGGATGGTGGCCAAACACTACGGCCGCGAATATCCGCTCGACTACCTGCGCGAACTGGCCAACATCACCCGGGAAGGCGTAAGCCTCCTCGGTATCAGTGAAGCCGCAGAGAAAATAGGATTCCGCACCAACGCTGTGAAGATCACCTTTGAACAACTGGACGAAAATGTGGAGCTGCCCTGTATTCTGCACTGGAACCAGCAACACTTCGTGGTGCTGCCTCCGCAGGACTACAACCGGCATAACCCCAAAGACAAAATACTGGTGGCTGATCCGGGTCATGGCCTCGTCAAGGTGGATAAAGATACATTCCTCCACTGCTGGCAGGGCAAACAAAACCATGGCGTGGTACTGATGCTGGAGCCGGGAGAGCAGTTTCACCGGCAACAGGCGCCGGAACGCGCTGCTACCGGCTTCCGATTTCTGTTCAGCTACCTGCGCCCGTACCGAAAGTACGTGGTGCAGCTGTTCCTCGGATTGATACTGGCCAGCCTCCTGTCACTCATCATGCCTTTCCTGACTCAGAGCCTGGTGGACTATGGCATCAACCGCCACAATGTGCACTTCGTGTACCTGGTACTGGTATCCCAACTGGTGCTCTTTGCCGGCTCTACGGCCATTGAGATGATCAGAAGCTGGATACTGCTGCATATGAACAGCCGTATCAACATCAATATCATCTCCGATTTCCTCATTAAGCTGATGAAACTGCCTATCCGCTTTTTCGACAGTAAGATGATCGGGGACATCCACCAGCGCATCGGTGACCATACCCGTATCCAGACTTTCCTGACCGGTACCACCTTATCTACCTTGTTCTCTTTCGTGAACCTGCTGGTGTTTACCGTGGTACTGGCAGTGTACAGTATGAAGATATTGCTGGTGTTTGTGCTGTTCAGTGCAGCGGCCATCACCTGGATATTCTTTTTCCTGCGCCGCCGTAAAGCGCTGGACTACCGGCGCTTTCAGCGTATGAGCGACAACGAGAACATCCTCTTTGAGCTTATCACAGGCATGCAGGAAATTAAACTGAACAACTGTGAAACAGCCCGGCGCTGGGAATGGGAACATGTGCAGGCGGGTCTGTACAAGATCAACGTAAAAAGCCTTGCGCTGGGGCAATACCAGCAAATCGGTTCCGTATTTTTTAATCAGCTGAAAAACATCCTGATTTCGTTTATCAGTGCCCGTGAGGTGATGAACGGAAATCTCACCCTCGGTATGATGTTGTCAGTGAGCTATATCATCGGGCAGATGAACAGCCCGCTGGACCAGCTGTTGACGTTTATTCAATCCGCGCAGGACGCCAAAATGAGCCTGGACAGATTGGGTGAGATACACAACCGCCCGGAAGAGGAGAAGCGCGATCTGGTGATACCTCCGCCATCGTCGTCTGATGGCAAAGGTGATATCGTGCTTGAAAATGTATCTTTTCAATACGGCGGCGCAAGGTCGCCTTTTGTATTGCAGGATATTAACATCGTTGTGCCGGAAGGTAAGGTGACTGCCATTGTGGGCACCAGCGGCAGTGGTAAAACGACGCTCATGAAACTGTTGCTGCAGTTTTATGAGCCTACCGGCGGACAGATCAAAGTAGGAGAGAACGATCTGATGGACCTGTCGCCAAAGTGGTGGCGCCGTCAGTGTGGCAACGTAATGCAGGATGGGTTTATCTTCTCCGGCAGCATCGCCAAAAACATCGCTATCAGCGATGAAACCGTCAACAACGAAAAATTGGTACATGCCGCCGAAATGGCGAATATTCGCCATTTTATCGAAGACCTGCCGCTCGGCTATCAGACCAAGATCGGTAACGCCGGCAGCGGTATCAGCGCCGGCCAGAAACAACGGATACAGATTGCGCGCGCTATCTACAAAAATCCGCATTACCTTTTCTTCGATGAGGCTACCAGTGCGCTGGACGCCAACAACGAACGCGTGATCATGGACAACCTGGAACAGTTCTTCCGTGGCAAAACGGTGGTGGTGATCGCCCACCGCCTCAGTACCGTAAAGCATGCAGACCAGATCATTGTGCTGGACCGGGGCCGCATCGTGGAAACCGGTAACCATGCTACACTGACCGCACGGAAGGGTAATTATTTTGAACTGGTAAAAAATCAACTGGAACTGGGAGGATAATGTTATGCCGGAAAACAAACCGATAAAACGTATGAACGGCCATGCACTGCATTCCTCCCTCACCGAGGTGAGGAGCGAAGAGGTGCAGGAAATTATGGGGAAGATGCCTCCGTGGATGGTCCGCAGCGGTATCACGCTGATTGCCGTAGCGGTGGTGCTGGCCCTCACCGGGGCCTGGTTCTTCCGTTACCCGGACGTGCTGCCGATGCCGGTCAGGGTAACACCGCAGGAACAGTCCTTTATAGTACAGGGATATATCCCCGCTGCTGATGCATGGCGGGTAAAAGCCGGTCAACAGGTAATGTTGCGCCTCACGGCCTACCCGTCAGATACTTATGGCCTGATCCCCGGTACCGTCACTGCCGATGCTGTAGCGGAAACAGACAGCAGCTTCCTGGTGGAAGTGAAGCTTACACAGGGCATGTTGTCTACCTCCGGTAAACAGATCCCCCGGCAACCGGTACTTACAGGAATAGCTGAAATTATGACAGACGACAAAAGCCTCTTACAAAGAATATTAGGAAAAGCCCTGGCGCCCCTGATGACGGATTAATCCGCCATCAGGGAGTGTTTGGTCGTTGTTGTATATCTTTTGTAGATAGATTTTTTAACCCTTTGTAGATGTCATGTAGCCCCTGAGAATTGCAGGAAATCCCCAAAGTTTGTCATCTTTGTGGCTGTTTAACCACACCCTGATAGGATGAAAAACGTCATTTTGTTAATTGCATGTTGTCTGTTTGTCAATGCTGTTGTTGCCCAACAACCTGTTGTTGCTTTTGTTCCCAATAAAGATATCCGTGCTATCGGCTTGTTTACAGAAGGTCTCGCCTGGGCCCTGGTACCCGGTGGAAACTACGGTTATATCGATACCACTGGCAACATGGTCATCAAGCCGCAGTTCCGGGAAGCCGGTATCTTCCGCGAAGGATTGGCTATCATAGGCCAGTCATTTGGTGGCCATATCCATTATGGGTACATCAATCGGCAAGGCAGTCTGGTCATCCCCTGCCAGTATGAAGATGCCCACGATTTCTCTTACGGACGGGCGGCTGTCAACAAAAAAGGTGTCTGGGAGTATATCGACCGCCAGGGAAAAACAGCCCTTGGACCTGCTTTTGTCCGCATAGACACCATCATCGATAAAACCTACGGTGGTGCGTACAATGAAATAAAACCCCACCCGCTTTCATTTCGTAATGGCCGCCTGCTGGTACGCAAGGGGAAACTGTATGGCTTTGTTGATACTGCCGGCCATTGGGTGGTCCCGCCTGCCTATGCATGGGCCCGCGAATTCTCTGATGGCGTGGCCGTTGTGGCCGGAAAAGAAATACCACGGGACAGTATGCCCGGCAATGGCGAGCTGGCACAGTTATACAATAAATTACCTGCCGGGGAACCGGAATATACTACCCAGGTCATCGACAGTACCGGTAAACTGCTCTTCACCACGGCAGCAAAGGGACTGGACGAATTTGTTGACGGGGCGGCACTCTTCTACCAGGACGATAAATGGGGGCTGATGGATAAAAAAGGAAATGTTCTGATAGCGCCGACATTTGCTGACCAGCCTTACCCTATCTCCTGCGGTGTGTTTTTTACGCAGGTGAATGGCAAAGCGGAAGGTAACCGTGACGGCTATCTGCAGATTTACAATACTGCCGGACAGCCCGCCGGCAAAGCCCTGCTCTGCGATACCGAAGGCCACTGTATATATGATTCCCATCGCGCTTTCTTCGGAAACCTGATGGCGGTACAGGTTGAAAACAAATGGGGCTTTGTGGACACCACCGGAAAAATGGTGATAGCACCTGTTTACAATGTAATATCAGATTTTGCGGAAAGCCATGCGGCGGTGAAGACGGCCGAAGGAATCCTCCAGGTACTGCGTAATCCCATTAAATAAGATCAGAACCCATCGTTGATATGATACATAAAACATTTGTGACCCGGCTCACGGGGAGCTTGCTCCTGCTGACTGCCACTACTTTTGCCCAAACGCCGGAGACAGTCGGCTACCTCGACCGCTTCGAAGGGGAATTTGCTAAAATACAGGTCAACGGACACGAGCAGCTGCTGCACCGCAGCGGTAAAGTGGTCGTGGATAAGATACAGGAGATCAGCTACTTCCGGATTGTATCGGCGGTGAAGCATGGCGCCTATGGCGCCGTTAACCGGAAAGGGGATATCATTGCCCCGTTCCGTTATGATGCCGTGCGCGTTTTGGATGAAGACGAAAAAGATAACCCTGAAGAAAATTATTGCCTGATCACCATCAAGCAACAAGGTAAGATGGGAGCGGTGGACAGTATGGGCAACGTATTGTGCCAGCCGGTATACAACGAGATCGCAGCGCTTACACCCAGGACTTTCAGTGTAAAGAAAAACGGTTTGTATGGCTGGTGTGATATGAAAACCGGCAAAGTGTTGCAGGAGCCAAAGTATGAAGAAGTATCTCCGGCGTATGTGCTGGACCGTGTTATTCAGATCAGGCTGCAGGGCAAAACCGGGCTGGCGCTGGAAGATGGTAGCGTGCTGGTACCGCCGAAGTACGAACGTTTTATGGGCTGGAACAATAGCGGACAACTGTTCAGTTATTACGTTCCCGGTGGGAAATGCGGCTTGATGGACCGTCAGGGGAAGGTGCTGACACCTGCTGTTTATGACGATATCGCGGAAGGCCCTTCAGATAATCTCGTGGCGGTAACGCAGCAGGGCAGGGTTGGCCTGCTGGAAGTGGCTACCGGTAAGCTGAAAGTGCCCATGCAGTATACGAAAACGTCCCGCATGGGGCCTCTCTTCCTGGTATGGAAAGGGAAACTTTGCGGCCTGACAGATACGACTGGCAAAGAAGTGATTCCTGTTGCCAATACAGAAATCCGCGTGTATGACAGTAAAGGCAGCGGCATTTATGGTGCATTGCCTTTGCCGTTGACTTATGCACCACCTTATTATGTGGTGGCCAAAAAAGGCGATGCTGCTGCTTTTTATGATGTGACCGGCAAACAACTGATGCCTTTTGAATACAGTGATATCAGCGTGCTATCTATCAATGATAAAGTATATGTAGTGCCGGTAAAAGGCAAGCAATGCGGCCTGGCAGACTTCTCCGGTAAACTCCTGATGCCGGTACAGTTCGAGGGACTGGCAACCAATAATGTTGTAAGCAGCAACTACGACGATGATGCGGCCGGCGCGGAGAAAAACAATTTCATCAGCGTGGTGAAGGAAGAAAAACCCGAGGTATTTGGCACGGGGCTGTTCAATATCGTTACCGGTCAATTGGTGATCCCCGCAATATATTCCAGCCTCCGCTGGCAGAATGCTGACATCATCCGGCTGGAGCAGGGCGATAGCTCAGGCCTCGCTGACAAAACCGGTAAAATACTTCGTCCGCTGACGAAATACGGTGCTTTCGATGCCGTAAGCCCAAGTCTCATCGTGGAAAGACGTTATACCGATGATGCCGGCACTACGCTGCTCACCAATAAACAAGGACAGATATTATATCAAAATAAATCATGGGAATTTTCTGCTTCTACCTACAACCGCCTGCTGGCGCCGGATGCCAACAAAACAAGGCCGTTACAGTTCAACAGCGGCCTGTTGAAGGTACGAGGCTATTCTCACGAAAACCAGTTTGTGGACAGCACGGGTAAACTGGTGGCCTTTGATCAGTACGAATATGTAGGCGATTTCAGCAATGGTTTGGCCGTGGCCATCAACCAGGAGAAACGTGTGGGGATCATCAACATCAACAAAAAAGAAGTATATCCGTTGGTGTTAGATGACATGGCTGGCGCAGATAATGAGCTGATACAAATGAAACAAGGCGGCAAAGTGGGACTGCTGCGCAAAGACGGTACCGTGTTCCTGCGGTTGGAGTATGAAGATATCGACCGAATTTATGATACTACGTTGTACATCGTAACCCGCAACGGGAAAAAAGGTGTGTTGAATGCGGAAGGGAAAGTGCTGCTGCCTGCGGCCTACGATGAAATCCGCTATAACAAAGACACACAGTTTTTTGATGTTACGAAGGACGGTAAAGAAGGCATGGTGGCGATAGACGGCACCGCCATCGTACCGCCTGTTTATGATTACCTGGAACAAAACCAGCACTGGGGAACGAATTCCCGCTTCCCGGTGCTGGTAAAACAAGGTGAATGGTATTTGTATCTGGATGAACAGGGTAAACCTTTGCCCTGGCGTTCTAAAAAGAAGAAAGGTTATGATGAATAAAAAAGTATGGACGGGTTTCGTTGGCCTGATGCTGGCAGGACATGTGCTGCTGGCCCAACAAGGCTCCGTCTTCATGAATGGATATGCCCGTATTGTCACTAAGGAAAAGAGCTGGTATATTGATACGGCTGGTCAAAAGGCTTTTGATAAGATAGAAGCGGTTTATCATCCGGTAGACAGTGTTTCCGAACAAAGTATCTTTTCCAATACAGACCACAGCATGGCGATTGTGAGCAGCAACGGCAGGAAAGGGCTGATCAACGAAAAGGGGCAGTGGGTGTTGAAACCCGAATATGATAAGCTGGAAGTGGAGTTCAATGTTTACCTCGCCGTATACAAACAGGGGAAGATGACCTATGCGGATACGTGGGGCAAACTGTTGTTGCCGCTACAGTTTGAAAAGGTGGGCATACTGGACGATGATCGATATGATGTAAAGCAGCAGGGGAAATGGGGCATTTACGATGTACGCCGGCAGCAGCTGGTCATCCCGGCGGTATATGACGAATTTGACTACTGCGGCGGCTGCGGACGTAAAAGTGATTATCTCTATGCAAAGAAAAACGGCAAGTGGGGAATCATCAGTGCTGCTAATGAAGTGCTGGTGCCTTTTGCCTTTGAGCATAGCCACTTCATGATGCGCAGCGATGAATGGGTATGCAGCTTCAAACAGAACGGTAAAAACGTGGTGGTTAACATCCCCCGGAAAAAAGTATATGGGGAACCGTTATACAGCCAGATGAAGGTGATCGGCAATGGTATGCTGATACTCAGTAAAGGCGGCCGTTTCGGGTTGGTCAACCGTAATGGGGAACAGGTACTTGATTTTATATATGATGATATTGCCGATCCCTATGGTGACTTCGCCAGCGGCCCTTATCTCACGGTAAGAAAAGGTGATAAAACCGGTATCGTAAATATGGACGGCCGTGTTGTGATAGCGCCCATTCTGGATGAAGAAGTGTCCTGCACGGATGATTACATTATCGCGGCAAGAAATGGCTTGTACAATGTGTTCGATAGTACCGGCAAATCGCTGCTGCCGGAAGATTACAACGAAATCGAGCCGTTGAGGTCTTCTGGTGGTAGCCCACTTTTTGCCCTGAAACAAAAAGCGCTGTACGGTTTTTTTAATCCGGCAAACGGAAAGGTGATCGCCCCGGCATTTCACGAGGTAGACATGATCACTTCCGGCAGAGACAAGGGATTGATACAGGTCACTTATCAAAATAAACCGGGACTTTATAAATCAGACGGCACGCTGATGCTGCCGGTAAAGTATAATGCCTATGAGCTGTTGACAGACCACCTGTTGTCTGTCAGGACCAGCACCGGTACCGGACTTTTTGATGCTAATACTCAACAGGAGATCATTCCGGCAAAATTCAAATACATCAACCCGATTGCACCAGACAGTACGCTGTTGAGCGTTACCGTAGAAAATGAATCCGGTGATGTTACCTACGGTCTTTATAGTTTAAGCGGTCAGGAACTGGTGCCGCCAATATATGAGGTCATCTATCCTGTGAACAAAGATCAGTACCTGTTGATGAAAGAGACAGAGAAAGCCATCTTCTCGATGGCCACCGGTAAAACCATTGTTTTGCCCTATAGAAATGTTGTCCCCGCTCATATACCGGATATACTCGTTGTATCAGATAGCAGTAATTCTTACCTCTGGGATGTGGTGAAAGGCAAATCACTATTAGCACCTTTCCCGTTGGTGAAAAAGTATTATGGTGATACTACGCTCTCACCTGCCATCGGGGAGTTTGGTTTTGGCGTGGCGCCTGTGACGAAAAATGGCAAAATGGGCGTCATCAATGCAAACGGGCAGGAAGTACTGCCGGTTATCTATGATGGTGTGCTGATACTGCCACAGGGTGTTATATTACTGGCAAGGCAAAATGGCAATGTCTGGAAATACGGTTATGCAGATACGACGGGTAAGCTGCTGGTGCCCCTGGAGTACGATTATAACGTGAACGGCTATATCTATGATTACGAAGACAGCACCTATCTGCCCTTGTATAAATCCGTGGATAATTACACCCGTGCCTACCAAAAAGGAATGGCCGGCCGGGATGGGAAGATAATAATCCCTGCTCTTTATGACAGAATATTCGTTGGTAAAAACAATACTGGTTTCCTCGCGGAGAAAGAAGCATATTTTACCATACTGAACGCTGCGGGCAACGCTGTTACATCAGAGCGGTTTAGAGAAGTGATGTTGCCACCGACTGTTAATCCGTATGCTGAAACGGCGGTATTGACTTACCCCTTGTTATGCCGGAAGAACGAACGATATGTATACCTGTTGCGCAATGGGAAAACGTTGCCGTTGCAGTTGACCGGCGTGGTGCAATTTAATCCGGAAACAGATGTATGGTAGCGAATAAAATATCCTATAAACAAAACCGCCGTCCTGTTAAAAGCACGGCGGTTTGTTTTTTTAGGGAGATGATTATTTTTCATCCCACCATTTTCCCAGGACTAAAGTCCTGGGCTACGGTGTTAATCCCAACATCTTAGCCCAGGACTTTAGTCCTGGGTTGGTGGGTTTGAGGGGGTAAGATGTTATTATTTTTTATCCCACCACACTTTAGAGAGATAGGTATCACCTTTCAATAACCCTTTTACTGCCTGCTGATAATTCTCCGTATTCAGTAATGTTTCCAGCGAGGAGTATACAGCCCTGCGGGGAATAGTGCCACTGGTGGAGCCCTGGTTAGGGCCGGGCGTAAGTACCGGGTAACCGGTGCGGCGCCATTCTGCAAATGCTTCATAGTCGCGGCCGAACAACTGTATCCATTTCTGGGTCATAATTTTCTCCAGTTGTTGTTCGGTGGTGAGGCCTGCGAAAGAAAACTCTGTATCGATATAAGCCTGCGGAATAGTGGTGATATTGTAGGGCTGCATGGCCATGGCAGCTTTGATGCCATCCTGGTAGAATTTTTCTGCATCGGCAGGTGCTGCGCCCCAGCCCATCAGTGCGGCTTCTGCTTTAAAGAAACACACATCGGCATATGTGAACACGTAACAGGGAATGGGAGTGGCGAGTGTCCTGTTGAAATAGGTTGTCGTAGAGGCGGTGGAGTAATCATCTTTGATGATGCCTGCCAGTAATGCGTCGGTAAGCGCTACGCCAATGCCGCGATAGACAGGGGTGCCGCTGTTCTTCGAGTTCACCGTTGGTGCGGCGATGAAAGACAGCCGCGGATCTTTTTTGTTGTTCAGTGTATTGACGAAAGCGCTGGCGAGGTATCGCAGATCGGGGCTGCCGGTGATAAACTGCGCCAGTATGGGATGTGCGTTGGTCGTCTGTGCGTCATTGAACGTAGGTACGGCAGCGTTATCTTTATTGTCAGCGAACAGTGGACCGCCCATGGCTTCCCGCACGGTTTTTTCTGCCAGTTGTGGCGATGCATATTTGAGACGCATGCCTAAACGCAGTTTGAGTGAGTTGCCGAATTTTTTCCAGTTGTCGATATTGCCTTTGTAATAGAAGTCGGCGTTGCCATAGGAGGCGTCGCCGGTATTCAGTCTGGCTATCGCTGCATCCAGATCGGCAATGAGTTGTTTATAGATGGATTCCTGGCTGTCGTACACCGGTTTGTTGTTTACGTTGCCGGCATCTTCGGTGGTCCGGGAAAACGGTACATCGCCGAAGAGGTCTGTGAGGCGCTGCCATACATAGATCTCCATGATGCGGGCGATGGCCAGTTTGGTGCGGCCGGCGGGATCATCTTCTTTGCCTTTAAGTGCCTGGTTGCGTATCTGGCCGAGATTACGTAATAGGGTATAGTGGGCGGCCCACATATTGTTATCAGGCTGCTGAATATAGCGGGAGGTGGGCGCTACAAGGCCGCCAGCCCAATATTGTACCCAGGAGCCGACTTGTATATTGGCGGTTTCTGTACCTTCTGCAAAGGCGGCGTCTTTCTGTACTTTGGAAAGCAGAATGGCCGCATCTATATTGGTAACAGAAGTAGGCGGTGTGTTCAGATCGTTGAAGTTCTTGGTGCAACTGCCGAGGGAAAGGCTTCCCAGCAACAGGGCGGCATATATGGAACGGTTACGTGTTTTCATCTCTTTTCTTTTTTTGATTATAAATCCAGGCTCAGGTTGATGCCAAAGTTCCGCATCATGGGCAGCGCGGTAGATTCAAGGCCCAGTGAGGAGTTGTTGACGTTGAAACCGGATGCTTCGGGTGAGAAACCATCTGTTTTACGCTGGAAGTAGAACAGGTTGCGGCCATAAATACCGATGCCGGCACGTTTGATGATTTTACCGGTAAACAGCCGGGAAGGTAACTGATAACTGAGACTGATCTCCCGCATGGCGATGTAGCTGGCGTCGTTCATCATTTCTTCAGATACTACATTTTCTTTGTCGCTGGCTACTACGTTCCAGTAGTCCTGTGCTTTTACGGCCATGGTATTAGCTTTGCCGGTGCTCACCCAGTTGCCGTTGTTGTCTTTGGCTGCGATCATGCCACTGGCCACATAGCTGCCATCGCGGCCGGCGAGGGTCTTTTTGGTGGTACCGTAAATCAGCTCTTCGCGGTTGCTTTGGGAATATACCATGCCACCCTGGCGAATGTCTATCAGTGTACCGAGGGTAAAGCCTTTATAGCGGAAAGTATTGGAGAAACCGCCGGTCCAGTCGGGGAGTGCGTTGCCCAGTTCGGTCAACTGGCGGCCTTGTGTACGCAGTGGCAGACCAGTAGCCGGATCTATCAGGCGGTTACCGCTTTCATCTTTCAGCCAGGCGAAGCCGGTGCCGATCATGGTGCCAAAAGGCTTGCCCGGTGCGGCTATCACGTTGATGCCCCGGTCGCTGCCCAGTACAAAGGTTTCTACGCCGGTGGTGAGGGACACCACTTCGTTGCGGTTGCGGGAGAAGTTAAACGCGCTTTCCCAGGTGAAGCCATTGGACAGTTTCACTGGTGTGCCGCTGATGGACACTTCGATGCCGCGGTTACGGATTTCACCGGCATTGATACGGCGTGCTTCAAACTTGCTGGACGGTGGCAACGGCACATCCAGGATTTGATTTTTCGTAGCGGCGTTATAGTAAGTAAAGCTGATGCCTAAACGATTATTCAGTAACCGAAGGTCAGTACCGAATTCTATAGAGGTGGTGAGTTCGTTTTTCAGGTTAGGATCAGGGATCACGGCGGTGAAGTAGCCCAGCGGCTGACCGCCATGGGTGAACTGGTCGAGGCTGTAGGTACCGGTCAACTGGTAAGGATTGCCGGAGCTGCCTGCCTGTGCTACAGAGCCGCGGATTTTCCAGTAAGTGAGCACGTTGCTTTTCAGGTTGAGCATGTCCGTCATGATCACACTGGTGCTCGCGGAAGGATAGAAGAAAGAATTATTCTTCGCGGACAGGGTAGAGGACCAGTCGTTGCGGGCGGAGAAATCGAGGAACCAGTAGTCACGGAAGGTGAGCTGACCGAAGCCATACACGGAATTGATTTCAGATTCCTGCAGATCAAAAAGGTAGGAGTTGGTCAGTGTATTATTGATCACGTGCAGATCAGGGACAATGAATTCCTTGCCGGTATTGCCGGTCATGCGGTAGAATTTTTTCTGATGGCTGCTGCCGGCGTTGAGGCCGAGCGTAAAGTCTTTATTGAGAGGCAGGTTGGCATTGAGCAACACATCGTAGTTGTCTTCCCTTACCCGCAGCACTCTTTCTTCGATATCGCCGTTTCTGTTCTGGCTTTGATAAGTGCCTTTGGCGCGGTAGCGCAGGCGTTGTTCGGTGTAAAAATCGGTGCCGCCACGAGCGGTGAGTTTCAGCCATTTGGTGAAGTCGTACGACAGGCGGAGCATGCCCAATACACGGTCGCGCTGGTCGGCATTGTAAGTCTTGTTGATGGTCCAGTAGGGATTGGCGGTGGAACTGTTGGTGGCATAGGTTTTCTCCAGTCCGGGCGTAACGCCGCTATAGCCGAGCTGTTTGGCCACATCCGCTGCTGTCCAGGCGTAATCCGCAAGGATAGACATGGGCATGCTGCGTGGCTGGCTGATGAACAGGTAAGCCGGATTGTCGGATGCATCGGAGAGGGTGGGCCTGTTTTTTCCTTTCTGGTTGATGTAGTTCATTTTGGCATCCAGCTGCAGTTTAGGTGTGATGGATGCTTGTGCGCGAAGGGTAAAAGTATGGCGGTCCAGCGTATTGGAAGGCACATAACCATCTACGTGTGTATTGGAGTACGAAAAACGGTAATTGACTTTGTCATTGCCGCCATCGGCGCTGATGTTGTTGACGAGTTGTTTTTCCTGGTTAAAGAATTGTTTGTAGGTATTGGGTTGTGGGGTGAGGTGGAGAATATTGCCCCACTGGTCTTCATATTGCTGGCCTTCCATTTTAGGTCCCCAGCTGCTGCGGGCGATGCGGTCGCGGCCTGCGCTCATTTTGGGCATTCCTTTTAGTCCTTGTGCTTTGGCTTGTTCCATGGTATATATCTTACCGTCGGTAGCGCGGAAATGGGTGAAATCTCCGTTGAGGCCCTGGCCATATTCATCCTGGAAGTCTGGTGTCACCAGTGCGTTGCCGATGGAATAGTCACTGCTGAATTTGATGCCGATACCTTTGCGGGAGCTGCCGGATTTGGTGGTGATGAGCACTACGCCGTTGCTGCCTCGTTGGCCGTACAATGCGGCAGCGTTGGGGCCTTTCAGGATAGAGATGCTTTCTATATCATCCTGGTTGATGTTGGAGATGCCATCGCCATAGTCTACACCGCCGGTGCTGCCGGCTGCGCCGATGTTTTGGTTGTCCAACGGCACACCGTCCACCACGTACAGCGGCTGGCTGTTGCCCTGCAGGGAGTTGTTGCCTCGGATAACGATTTTGGAAGAACCGCCGGCGCCGGAAGCAGGGCGGCTTACCTGTACGCCGGCTACTTTACCGGAGAGGGCGTTGGCCACATTCACTTCCTTGCCTTCGGAGAGATCGGCGCCTTTCAGTTCTGCCACGGTATAACCGAGTGATTTGCTTTCCCTTTTGATGCCCAACGCAGTCACCACCACTTCTGATAAGCCTTTGGAACCTTCGCTCATCTTCACGTTCAGCTGGGTACTGCCGCCGGATTCGAGGCGTTGTTTGCCGTAACCAATGAACGAAAACAACAATGCTTTGGCGCCGGCCGGCATCTGTATGCTGTATCTGCCGGTACCATCGGTAACGGTGCCTTTGGTGGAACCTTCTACGGTAACGGTCACTCCGGGCAGCGGTACATCTTTTTCATCGGTCACTTTACCGGTGATAAGGGTGTCTGCTGACAGGTGGGTGGCTGGCTGCTTCACAGGTGCTTCTTTCAGGGAAATGGTACGGTCAATGATCTTGTAAGCAAGCGGCTGTCCTGCGAGGCATTGGTCCATGACGGTGGTGATGTCTGCATCTTTTACCTGTACATTGACTTTACCGGTTTTTTTCAGCAGGTCGTTGTTATACAGGAAATAGTAACCTGTTTGCTGACGGATGGCTGCGAACACCTGTTCCAGTGGCGCCTGTTGCATGGACAAGGTGATTTTCTGCGCATAGCCGGTAGCCGACACGCTTAGTGCGGCCAGCAACAGCAGTATGGCGGTCAGGTTGGCGGCCGCGCGGACTTTTACAGGCAAAGGGAATAGCATGCCCCGCCGGCATGCGGAAATAAATCTTTTCATCATCGGTTTGAATTTTAGATTAATAGCGGTTCTGTCCTGTTAATTTTGGCATTCCGGTGTTGTTCTTCATTTGTTGTTCTTCATTACAGGTATTGTTAATTCGCGTGTGCTCGTTTCTGTTATAGGCTTACACTGACTTTGCGGCCCCGGATATCAAAGTGGGCACCACTTACATAATTCAACATCTCCAGTACTTGTGACAGTCTCGCCTGCCGGCTGATGTTGCCGCTGATTTTTTTGGAGGGCAACGGTCCTTCGAACTCCAACTCGAGATCATACCAACGCGCTACCTGTTCCATGATATCCCGGAAATCATCGTCTTTAAAATAAAAGATGCCCTCTTTCCAGGCAATGGCCTTTTCGGTGTCGGTATAGGTAATGGACACCTGCTCATGCTGTACATGGGCCTGCTGGCCGGGCGCCAGCTGCCAGGAACGTTTGCCGGACAGCTGCACTTTAACGGCGCCGCTGACCAGCGTGGTTTTTACGGTTTGGTCATAGGCTCCGATGTTAAACTGTGTGCCCAGTACCAGTATGTCTACGCCGTTGACGGTCACCTTAAAAGGCTGCCGGGCATTGGCGGCCACTTCAAAATATCCTTCGCCGGTGAGGGTGACTTTCCGCTCAGTACCGTTGAAGTGAACCGGGAACGTAAGTGAAGAAGCAGCATTGAGCCATACCCGGGTACCATCTTCCAGTGTCAGCTGATATTGGCCGGCCCTGTTGGTGGTGAGCGTATTGTATAAACCGGCGGCTGTACTGTCGCCGGCATCAGCATATACGAGACTGCCGTTGCCATGCCGGATGGCGGTGCCATCGGCTTCTGTGATGGTATTGCCGCCCTGACTGCCTAATGTCACGGTTTTGCCGTTACCCAGTTGTAAAACGGCCTGGTTGCCGCCAGGTAGCACATCGTTGTGGAAGGTGTGCGACTGGTCTGCTACAATACGGTTGTCCTCGTGCCTGTCAGACCGGGGATACAATAATATGATGCCGGCGAGCAGGGCTGCGGCTGCGGCGGTCCATACGACAAGCTTTGTCCATACCGGCTTACGGGCAGACGGCGTTACGGATACCCGATTCAGCACAGTCTCCCAGTCGGCCTGCACATCAATCGTTTCCTGGAAGGCGATACCGGCAGCCAGTTGCTCCGGGTCCTGCAAGGCGTGGTACAACGCCTCATGACGAGGATCTGCTGCCAGCCATGTTTGCAGCTGTTGCTGTTCGGCGCTGGTGGCTTCTCCGCGCAGACAACGCAAAATCAGCGCGGCATGATCAAAAGTATCGTGATATTGGTCCATGTGGTCGTTTCCGTAATAAAGAAACGCAACCTCAGAAATAGGGTGACAAGCGGGAGGAATTTTTTTTCGGGGGAAAATATTAAAGGAAGAAAAGGCTGTAAATTTCAGGGTTTAATCGTTGCCGTAACAGGTGGAGGCCTCTCTTTTTCTGTGTTTTGACGGTATTGATGCTGATGTTCAGCTGATGGGCAATCTCCTGGTTTTTCAGGCCTTCTATATAACCGAGGCGGATGATTTCCTGGCAGGCTTCAGGAAGCGTCTGTAATACACGATTAATTTCTCCCAATACTTCAGAACGGATCATGGTCAACACCACTGTGGCGTCATCGGGCGGGGGAGCAGGCTGTGAGGCGGCAAACTTTTCCACTACTTTTTCATGGCGCAACAGGTTCAGACAGGCATTGCGGACAGTGGTGTACAAAAAGTTTTTGATGGCTACCGGATGTGGCGTCACCTGCGCGCGTTGTCCCAGGTAGCTTACAAATGCTTCCTGTGCAATGTCGCGCGCCTGATCTTTGTCTCCCGTAAACTGGAAGGCAAAATAACACAGCCGTGGATAATAGGCTTTAAAAAGACTGGCTGGTTCCAGTGTGTCTGACTGCATAGACATATTCGCTCCCTTTCTGACCTGGTTACTAAT
The DNA here is from genome assembly GCF_012927205.1 of Chitinophaga fulva. GTDB lineage: Bacteria > Bacteroidota > Bacteroidia > Chitinophagales > Chitinophagaceae > Chitinophaga > Chitinophaga fulva. The sequence continues at coordinate 604,021 of NZ_JABBGC010000003.1, read as the reverse complement.
ATAGTGCGAATTCCGGGTAGCGCCGGTATCGGCACTGAATATATAACGCAGTGGTAACTTACACATAAAATCGCAAAAAGATAAACAAATACCCGTTATCTTCGGGCGCGAACAACAAGTTGACCTGTTTTTATGAAGAAATTATTAGTCGGCTGCCTGTTACTAGGCAGTATCATGGCGGCAAAGGCCCAACAAACCCCCTTCGTACTCGGCGTAACAGAGAAAATAACATCGCGTGAGCTGGGAGAATCCAGAACATTGAATATTTACCTGCCGGAAGGCTACAGCAAAGATACCGCTACCTATCCGGTGATTTATCTGCTGGATGGATCGGCCAATGAGGACTTTATCCATGTGTCGGGACTGGTACAATACCTGACTATGATCCGTTTTATGCCACCGGCGATTGTGGTCGGCATCGCCAATGTGGACCGCAAACGGGATTTTACTTTCCCGACTACGGTTGAGAGAGACAAAAAAGCCTATCCCACCACGGGCGGGTCTGCGAAGTTTATTGCGTTTCTGGAGAAAGACTTACAGCCTTATATCGCGCAGCATTACCGTGTACGGCAAAACCGTACGCTGGTAGGACAGTCGCTGGGTGGTTTGCTGGCAGCAGAAGTGTTGCTGCATTATCCTTCTCTCTTTGAGCAGTATGCGATCATCAGCCCCAGTTTCTGGTGGAACAACGAGTCATTGCTCGAAGATGCGCCGGCACTGCTGTACAGTACCCTGAAGAAGCCGGTCAGTGTATACCTGTCCGTGGGAGAAGAAGGCGACATCATGAAAAACGATGCTACCCGTTTTGCAGCGATACTGAAAGCGGCCAACCCGCAGCTGATCTCCACGCGTTACGTGCCCATGCCGGAGGAAAACCATCTTACAATACTGCACCGCAGTCTCTATGGCGGACTGGATACGCTGTTCCACAAGATGGTGCCACCTGTTAAGCAATAATATAATCTTTCAGTATTACCGGCACATAGCTGTTGTCTACATACAGTACCGGAAAAATACCATTGCGGTGCTGTATGTAGTCACACGTCACTTTGTCGAGTGTGCTGAAATCAAAAGACCTCAGGTAGATCTGATGTCCGCCCGTGAAAGAAGCGGGAAGGGAGTAGGTCTGCATGTTAACCCCCACCTGCGAGGCGCGTAGTAGCCGCACAACGGTTTTGTCATCCGGATTGTTGGTGTCAAATGGAATGTTGCCCACCCGCTCAGAGATGTTTTGCAGCAGCGTTGTGTCCCAACGGGTGTCACTGGTGCTGAAGATACCATAGTACAGCTGTTGCTGTTCATTGGATTTGATGATTTTAGCGAGACATACGGGTTTCTGGGAGATGTTTTCCAACACTTGTTGTTTTCCTTTTCCGGAGATGATAACAAAGAGCGCAACACCGGCCATAGTGATCAGCCCGGCCATTAGCCCGTAGCCACTTTGCAGCAGCCTGCCTTTGTTCAGCAAATAAAGCGTAAGACTGCCTGCAATAATCAGCAGGGTAGGCAATAGCAGCGATTTGTTATCGGAAGTAAAGTGTGCGTAATTTCTTTTCCAGTCGGTTTTCTTTTCAAGATGTTCCAGTTTGGTGACATCGTAATGTGTCATCATGGGTGATAGCAGTTTTTCATATCGGGTGAATAGTAATCAAGTAAGGTTTCCTATCTAAAATGATCCACTAATAAATTGGGTTAAACAGCCGGTCTTTGTCAAGTAACGCGTAAAGATAAAGAAAGTCCCGCAGTTGAACATCAACTGCCGATGCGGAATAAAAAAAATACCTGAAAACAAGGAGGGTTGGGTTAGCTGCCCAGTACCACTTCTATGGCAGCGCCCAGTTCTGCAGTTTCAGGCGTCTCATTGTCAGTATCTTTTTCAAACCAGAAATCAGCGCCATCACTGTCTTGTTTCCTCACTAACTGCAGCGTCTTGTTGGGAAGGGATACCAGGAAACTGTCAGCCGACTCCTGCGCAACAGCGATCAGCTGCCCGTGGTAATCAATATGAAAGGTACTCATGGCAGGTCGTTTTATGAAACAAACCACAATCATTATGCCTGTATGCCGGTGAGCAGACTGAACAACACCATTTTTTTGAGCCAACTTTTCCTATTTTTAAGCCTGCAACAATTCAGGCTTATGAAAAGATGTTTAAACGTCCTGTTATTACTGGCTGTTACTACCATGGCTGCACAGGCACAGCAATTGTACGAACCCCGTAATATCAAAAAGGCGTATGAGAACAAAACCCGCTCCCGTAGCGGTAACCCTGGTCCCAACTATTGGCAGAACAAAGGGCGGTACGATATTCATCTTACCGTAAATCCTCCTTCTCCGGTAGTATATGGCAGGGAATCCATCACCTATATCAACAACAGTCCGGATGCACTGGAAACGCTTGTGCTTGATCTGATTGGTAATCAACACAAGCCGCAGTCACCCCGCTCTGGATATGTGGGCAAAGATTATCTGTCTGCCGGTATGGTAATAGATACCCTGGTGATCAATGGTAAAACGGTGGCTTACAACAATGATAACGGTACCGTGGGTACGGTATCGCTGCCATCACCATTGGCATCGAAGGATAGCCTGCAAATGCAGATCAGCTGGCACTATGAACTGTCAGTGGAGAGCGGTCGGGAAGGCATCATCGATAGCACCACTTATTTTCTTGCCTACTACTATCCGCGTGTAGCCGTATACGATGACTACAACGGCTGGAACATGCTGCAGCACCTCGGCCGCGCTGAATTCTATAACGACTTCAGTGACTATACAGTAGCAGTAAAAGTGCCGAAGAACTTCGTGGTCTGGGGCACCGGTAATCTGCTGAATGCTGCGGAAGTATTGCAGCCGGACTATGCGTCCCGGTTGAAAACATCCTACGGCAGCGATGCGGTGATGCACATCGCCACCCGTGAAGAGATGCTGGCCGGAAAAGTAACCCGCCAGCAGGATTGGAATACCTGGAAATTCAGTTACAATGATATCGTAGATGTAACGCTGGGCCTCAGTAACCACTACGTATGGGATGCTGCCAGCGTAATGGTGGACAGTACCACCCGCCGCCGCTCCAGCATACAGGCGGCTTACAACGATACGGCCTATGACTTCCGCCAATCTGTGGCCTTCGCACACACGGCCTTGTCTTACTTCTCGCACCACTGGCCGGGCGTACCTTATCCCTATCCGGTCATGACCGCCTTCCAGGGATATGCAGACATGGAGTATCCCATGATGGTCAATGACGGCTCGTTGGGACAGGACCTCGACTTCGCGCAGCTGTTGCAGGACCATGAAATGGCGCATACTTATTTCCCCTTCTATATGGGCATCAATGAAAGCCGCTATGCTTTTATGGATGAAGGATGGGCTACCACGTTCGAATATTTTGTGCGCATACACGAAAAAGGAAAAGCCAGTGCAGATGACTTCTACCGGAAGTTCCGGGTGGCCCGCTACATCGGCGACCCGTCCGCAGAAGAAGATCAGCCTATCATTACCATGTCTAACCAGGTGACCGGTGATGGCTACTCTGTCAATTCCTACGGTAAGGCTTCGCTGTCCTACCTGGCGGTGAAAGACCTGCTGGGAGAGGCGTTGTTCCGTAAATGCCTGCATACCTATATGGACAAATGGCACGGCAAACACCCCATTCCGTGGGATTATTTTTATTGCTTCAACGCCGCAGCCGGACAGGACCTCAACTGGTTCTGGCAGAACTGGTTCTTCAGCAATAATTACATCGATCTGAAGCTGGCAGGTGTGGTAAATAAAGGGAAGACCGCTACGCTGAACATCAGCAACGAAGGCGGTTTTGCCATCCCTTTCGATGTGGTGATAAACTATGCTGATGGCACCAAATCTACGGTACATCAAACACCGGCGGTATGGAAGAAAAACCCGCGTACGCTGCAATTGACAGTGCCGGTGAGTAAAGCTGTGGCAGCTGTTACGCTGGATGGCAACCTGTTCATGGACGCTACGCCGGACAACAACACATGGAAAAGTAAATGATAGTAATGATGTTATAAATGCAACACCGGATTTACATGTGAACTATAGAGCAGTGAGTCCTTACAGGTGATGTTAAAGAAAAAAGCGGCGGTACCGGCAGGTAGTGCCGCTTTTACTTTTTGTCCGGCTACCGTGGCTGGCACGGTATGCCATTGGTATTGCTGCCAGTTAACTCCGGTATCGGTGGTGTAGCACAATACGGCTTTAGCGGCCTGATAGCCTTCTGACAGGGAGAGCGTTACCTGGTCACCTTTCCAATGCACTATCGAAAATTTCGGCAGTGCAGGGGTGCCTTTTATTACTTGTTGGGCGAATGCAAATATCTCTGGCTGTTCCCACCTATGACCGTGTTTACTGGTGATGGTCAATAATTCCATTTGCGGGGCATCACCTCTTATGGTTGTCTGCTGCCAGATATCCAGTGGGAAGGCGGGGTCATTGGTGCCAGTTACCCAAAGAACAGGCGCTTTCCTTTTTATCAGGTACACCGACGGGTCCCATTGCTGTTTATAGGTCTCCAGCTGTTTGGGCGTCATGGCGTCGAAATGTATTTTAAAACCGGGATTGGTGGTTTGGTAGAGATAACCACAGCCATACACCGGAATGGCAAAGGCGAAACGATCATCTATTCCGATGACGGTGGAGGTGATCACGCCGCCCCAGGAAATACCGTGTATGCCTATCTGTAGGGGATTGATTTCTTTAAAAGACCGGAGTAGTGACATCGCTTTGCTCACATCGGCCACAGCATGATAGAACCATTGTTCCTCTTTGGCCAGTTCGATATCACCGAAAGTGGTGATACGGGGTGGCCCGCCATAGGCATGCGCCGGCCTGTTGGGATGACTGCCGGAAGGCAGGTGCCCTTCAAGGTCCATGGCGATGGCAGCGAAACCATGGTCTACCCATGCCTGTACCCAGGCCGGAAAGGCGGTGCCGCCGCCACCATGAACACATATCACGGCAGGCCATCCTCCCGGCGGCGGTGTGCCGGCAGGTGTTTTATAATAAGCGAAAACCCTTGTGGGATTTGATTTGTAGGTAAGCCCTTCATAGAAGAAGGAACGGAAACCTGGTACTTGGCAGGAGTCAGCGGGGTAGGTAGGGGGTGTCTCACGAAGGAGGGAAAGGTCCCAGGGAAGGGGACTTTGAGCAGTCGCGACAAGACTGCTCAAAGTCAGTATGCATAACAGGAATTTTCTCATGTCACTAAAAATAGTGCAGGATTCCGGTTATTTATAATTTGATGAATTCCACTCTGCGGTTGTTGGCCTTGCCTATTTCGGTGTTGTTATTATCGATAGGCTGGTTTTTACCTTTACCATCTGTTTCAAGGCGGGCCACATCGATGCCGAAATCTTTGCCGAGGGCTGCTTTCACGGCGTCAGCACGGCGTTTGGACAAGTCCAGGTTCAGTTTGTCGTTGCCGTCTGCATCGGTATGGCCAACGATTTTTACTTTAACGGCCGCATTTTCGGAGAGCACATTGGCGATATCTTTCAGCGCGCCATAAGACTCCGGTTTGATCTGATCGCTGTTGGTGTCGAACAGGATACCATGGGAGATGAATTTGCCTTCGGTTATCAGTTTGTTACGGGTGTCGGGAGCGCCTACTGCCAGGGTGATGTTACTGATGTAAAAAGTACCATCCTGTTTTTCGTAGTCGGGGGCATACGCTGCAAATGCCAGGGTATTGAGGATGGCGCCGGCATCCAGTGCACGCGGCAGATCCAGTATTTTGGTACTGTCGAGGTATACGCGTACCCGTTGTTTCTGACGCCAGAGGGACACCCGCACGTAATTTTTCTTAGGCACGTTGAATACCGGCAGCCCATTGATGGTATTGTTGCCGATCACATTGGAAGAATAGCGGAGGAGGCCCTCGCCGGATGACTTGGGCGCCAGGCTCACCTTAAAGGAAGGCGCCATAATATGATTGTCATTGCCCAGGTCAAATTTTTCTTCGGTGCTGGCGGCTTTAAGCACGCTGATGGTCAGCAGACCGATGCCCGCAACGCCATTGCTGGCCATGACGTCCACCTGCAGGGTGAAGTTGTCCGGCAGATTGCTGGTCAGGTATTCGGGGTAAAAGATACCATCCTGTTTGATGGCCAGCCATTTACCGGGGCGGTTGCTCACCGTCACGATCTCTGCGCCGGAACGGGTGTTCCACTGCCCGGGGAATTCACCCACGGCGTCCTGCGCGAAATTCTCGTGCATGATGATTTTTTCTCCCGGTACAAAATCAAACCGGGAATAAGACTTGATGTCCGTGTTAGCAGGACCGCTGTTATTGGCTGCAGGGGCGGTGTTATCACTTTCTCCGGTAGTGGGGGTGTTGCCGGAGTTGGTAGTGCCCTGGTCACCTTTCTTTTTGGGAGCAGTGGCGTCGTCAATGGTTTTGTCGATCTTCTCATTGACTTTCTGCTGTACTTTATTTTTGATACGGTCAAATAACTGGGCCTGCGTAGTGCCTGCTATGGCGCAGATACTGAGTAACAGAATTGCCTTTTTCATGATAACAACAATATGGTTTCTGAAATAATGGATAAAATGCCCTGCAAGGTACGTTGGTTGGACATACATTCCACAGGGAGCATGTTATTTTTTCCCGAAGTTACGCTTTAGGGGAACGTTGACCGCTTTCTGTTATATTTACCGTCAAAAAAAGTGTTGTCCCGTAAAATGATATTACCAGGACTGCTGCTGTTGATGGTCATCATGACCGCGCAGATGCCTGCCGGGCGGGTACCTGCGCCGGTGACCCTGTCGTGGCCGGACTATTTTGGTAACCGGGTGTTTTTGCCTGCCGGTAACCCGGTTACGGAAGATGGGATAGCACTTGGCCGGCGATTGTTTTACGAAAAGGCGCTGTCTTCTACTGATCAGATGAGTTGCGCTACCTGCCACCAGCAGGCAAAGGCATTTACCGATGGTAAACGTTTCAGTGCCGGTGCCGATGGTGTGCTGCAACCCCGCAATACGATGTCACTGGCCAACCTGCTGTGGGTGCGGCAATTATTCTGGGACGGCCGTGCCGGCAGCCTGGAAGAGCAGGCCGTAACGCCGCTCACTGCTCTTCATGAAATGGGACAGTCATTGGTAGTATCCGCCGCTAAACTGCAAAAGCTGCCGCGCTACCGGGCACTGTTCCGTCGCGCCTTTGGGTCCGACAGTATTACGGGTGATCGCATTGTGAAAGCGCTGGCACAGTTTGAACGCACGCTCATTTCAGCTAACTCCCGCTATGATCAGTATTTACAGGGAAAATACCAACCGTCTGTATCTGAAAGCAACGGCATCACCCTGTTCTATGCGAACACAGATCCGGTGCGCGGTACGCGCGGGGCTGGTTGTGCGCATTGTCACGGCGGTCCTAAAACGTATAGTGACCTGTTTCATAACAATGGGCTGGACAGCCTTCCTGCTGATGCCGGCCGGCAGCAGATCACCGGACAGGCATATGATAAAGGCCGTTTCAGGGTGGCCGCGCTGTGTAATATCGCGCTCACCGCGCCGTATATGCATGATGGCCGTTTCCCGGACCTGGAAAGTGTGATCGATCATTACAGCGAACACGTTATCCATAATGAAACACTGAGCCCTTTTTTACAGCAGCCGCTGCTCCTCACTAAGCAGGAGAAAAATGACCTGCTGGCTTTTCTGCATATGCTCACGGATTCAGCCTTTGTCACTGATCCGCGCTTTTCCAATCCTTTTAATAATAATTAAGTCGATGATAAGAAACTGTTTTTTAGGACTGCTGTTGCTCACCGGAATGACTGCCATGGCCCAACAAAAACCGGCGGTGAAAGTATCCGGAGAAGTAACCCGTCCGCTGACGCTCTATCCTGAAAACCTGCGCCAGATGAAGCGTACCACCGTTTCCCTGAAAGACCGCGATGGTAACGATCACGCCTATACCGGCGTGCCTGTTCAGGAAATCCTGGAACAGGCAGGCGTTACTACCGGTAAAGCGTTAAGAGGCGAGAACCTCAGCAAATACCTGTTGGTACGGTGTGCTGATGGTTATGAGGTGTTGTTCTCGTTGGCGGAACTGGACAGCAGTTTCACGGACAGGGTAGTGATATTGGCGGATGAATCCGGCGGACAACCGCTGCCCGCCGGGAAAGGGCCTTTCAGACTGGTGGTGCCTGGAGAGAAAAAGCCTGCCCGCAGCAGCTTCCAGGTAACGGATATGATTATACGGTTCGCAAAAGATTGAGTTATTTTTCTACGCCAAACTCTACTTCATTGGCCCAGTGCACTTTCCAGTCGGGGTGAAATGCACGGGCATTGAGCTTGGACACGCTCCGTTCTTTGGCCAACTCCATGCAACTGCCGGGAGCGCCATTGTCATTTACGCGGAAAGAAAGCTTTATCCGCTCTCCTTTGTCCATAGCGGCTTTCACGTCGGGTATCTCGCTCCAGGGAATGGCGCATTCGGTGATCACGGTATTGCCTTCACGGCGGATGGCCAGTTTACCGTTGGTAACAGCTCCTTCTTTTTCAGATTTGGGCTGCCTCGGGAAGAAATGTTTCCGGTTAAGCCCCGGTACCAGCAGCCGCCACATCTCGGTGCCACCGCCATATTGCGCTGCCACTGGGTTGAACGCATATTCGTAGTCGGTGCATTTGTAGCCGGTGTAACGCGGCATGGTGCCTGGCGGATTGGCCAGCATACCGTCTTTCCCTTCAGGAAGAACATTGAATGCCAGCAATACATTGTCATACGAATACCCAAGCCCTGAGTTGTCGGGCGTTACAGGATTCTTCTGATAGGTGTAGTGCCGCACGCCTGCCGGCCATATCAACGGCTCTTTTATCTCCTTAAACGCTGGTGTGATGGTAACGCCGGCGGGTAAACGCGCGGCTGATCCCACGATGTGATGCCCCCATGTGCCATACACGCCTTTCCAGTTGCCGCGGGTGTCAAAATCCTCTTTCACAAAAACACTGTCGGATGATGGTTGGTCAAACATCAGCGCGGCCAGTTTGGCGGTATACCACCACGCGTTGCTGTGCAGCACAATGCGCACATCGCCTTCGAGGCGCAGCACTTCCCAGGCGCCGCCCCAGAGATTGGTGAGGGTACGGCGGAACAGGTTTTTGCCGGTGGTGTTATCATACACTTCCAGCCTGGCGGAAGATACCCGCAGCGATGGCAGGTACAGCGCTACCTGCGTGGCTTTAGGCAGATGGAGGTCCAGCCCGAAGGAGTTGGTATTGTCGCTGCTTTCCCAATAATGCATAATACGGCCATCGCTGTCAGGCAGTTGTAAAGCGCCTGCATCGGTGGCTGGTACACTGTTTTCTTTGATGATGAGCGACTGCTGCATGTCCAGCACATAGGCGGTATCGGGATAAAAGAACTCGTCATCCGGCCGTTGCGCAAAACGGTATGTTCCGGGATGAGGTGTGCTGTCGGCTACTTTGGCGGCGAAATAAAAATACTGGTCGTCGTAGGCAAAGTACCCGTTGGCATAGCCGTTGGCGTTAGTGTCGAAATTTTTGAACGGATACCAGGCGGCTTCTGTCACGCTTACGGTGGCAGCGCCTTTGCTGCTGACGGTTTGCGGCAATGCCTGCTGCCAGTCATCCAGCCGGCCGTCTACACGGATGTTCAACCGGGAGATCACATTCACATGCATATCTTCATAGTGTGTGGCCATCCCGTCTGTACCGGCATCGAAATGCACGGAGAGGGGATAGGTGTTGTTGGCGGCGGCTGCGCCCCCGGTGATCTGTACAGGGACGGTGCGTGTTTCATGCGGTGCAAGCATTACGGTGTCCGGTGCAGCCACGCGCAGTCCCTGCAAGGCTACGGAGAGATGTCCTTTTACCGGCCGGTTGAGGATGTTGGTCAGTTGCAATCGCATCACCGGTGATTGTGAGATGCGGGCGGTCATATCTTTGGCAATAATCTCTACGGGCTCATAACCTTCTATGCGCGCGGTTTTCAAGGCTGCCAGCAGTTTGGCGAATGCGCCTTTGGAACCATCGGTGCGCAGGTAATAACCCTGGCTGTTAAGCGGTACCGTCAGATGGCCGTTCTTTGCAAATAGTTGATTGCCGTAAAAATCGTATAGCCGTATGTAGGAGGCTGCGGGCAGCAACATACGGCCGCCGCTAAGCGGATGGTATTGCTGCAGCTCCTGTTGCAGGCTGTCGGCTTTGGGACTGCCGGCAGCCAGGGCCGCTCTTATTTGTTCTTTGCCGGCCATTTCCGGCAAGCCTCTGACGCCACGGAACAACACTCTTTCCGGGCCAAAAGCTTCGCCGATATCGCCGGACACGACAGCGGTGCCGTCATCGGGATTGCCTTGTCCGTCAAATACCATGATCCAGGGCAGGCCATTCGTGAATAGCAGCCGGTTGAAATTGCGTTCTCCTACCAGGTGCTGTACTGCGCCTAACGCGGCCGCCTGTGACCAGGTGTCAGGTATGCGGGTGATTTCTTTGATGCCTTCCGGCGTGCGTACTTTCTGTGTGAAGTGCTCGCTGCCGCGGCCGCCGGTGTACATGTAACCGGCGTAAATGCCCATGGAACGGTCATAGCCGGAGGAGCGGTTGGTGGCTACGGTAAGGCCTATACGATCATCAGTATTGCCTACCCAGCTTTCGGTATCCCAGATTTTAACGCGGCCTCTGGGCGATTGGCGGTTAACCCACTCCGGATAAAGGGCCGGTGTTTCAATACCCTGATAGTGGATAGAGCAGAAATCGAAAATAGGCAGGAACGTCATTTTACCATCGGCAAAGAGCTTGTCCCACGCGTTGGAGTTGGAGTCGCCGCCGCCTACTAATATATCGGCGCCTTTCTTCCGCGCGTCCAGTACGGCTTGTGCCATCACGCTATATATCTCACGGTAACGCAGAATGTCTGACTGCCATCCGGAGATGGAAGCGCCCTCCCAGGGCTCGTTCCACAGCGATACCGCTGTAACCGGCCCTTTCGGCCAGCCATACTGCACACAAAGACGGTTGACGAACAACTGGAAATCTGCGTCGGTAGCGGGGGCCCAGACGAAGTCCTGCTTGGTCTTTTTCATTACATGGTTGGAATCTAGGAAGGAGCGCGGCATGCCAAGCGGCAGCGGTGCAGTGCCGGCGCCAAACATCAGCAATACGGTGATGTTTTTGGACTGGTACTCTTTTATTTTGGCGTCCAGCTCCTGCATTTTCTGCGTATAGTCGGGCGCGGTAGTAGGCGTATAGTCCACGCCCATCCGGATAGCCTGCACGCCTATACGTTGCAGGAAACCGGCGCCCATATCGTCGAGCGATTGTTTGGGATATTGCAACCGTTGCGGATTGGCGGCGAAGGTGCGCACCAGGCTGGTGATCATACGACGCCCATATCGCCCGAGGTCCATCACCAGGGCATACCCGCCAAAGCGGGCGGGTATGCTGGGTAAATGTTCTATGTTCACGTATCCGCCGGCGGAGATATTCACTTTCACGGGAACCGTGGTCACTTCTCCCTGGCGGACCATCTCCGGCAGCCATATGTCGCCGGGAAGGCCACGGGTGCCGTAAGGAATCAGTTCAATGCTGCCGGTGGCTACCAACGGCTCGTTGAGCCGGTTCACCACCTGCAGGGTGTACGAAGGTTGTTCGCCGGGCCACAATACATTAGTAGGGCAGGAGGCACGGACAACGCTCACGTCGTAGTCGTAGTGCCGTTGATTGTTTTGTACGCCCAGCACCTGCTCGTAGTGGACCCAGTCGGCAGGCGCTTTCATTTGTGCCATACCGTTATACCCGCTGCTGATCAACAGCCCGAGTATCCATAAATATTTCATTCCTTTTTTCTTTTTATAGCTTGATGAATTTCTGTTGCCCTATAACCTTGCTACTGGCATCGGTGATGCGTAACACATAGGAGCCGGGCATCAGGTTGGCCACGTCGGCGGTGATGGCGCCAGCGCTGGCGGCCTGTATGGTTTTTACAGTTTTACCGGAGAAATCAAAGATGTCGAGCTTAAACCCTTTTGACGCGGTTTGTTTCAGGTCGATGTACAGTGTTTTGTCCACCGGGTTGGGAAACACCCTGAAGGCGGCGTTGGCATTACGGGTAAGCATGGCTGAAGTGGCGGCGGTGCTGTCTGTCGTGGGAGGAGGCGGCGCCGGTGTCCAGCGGTACAGCACTATTTTATTGGCGTTGTAATCATCTTTGGTGATAAGATATTCCCCGGTGGTACGATGATACGCTTTGATGCCATACTGTGAATCCACGTCGTTGCCCACGTACACGGCAGGGTTGCTGGTGTTCATCGTCAGCACCAAAGCACCGGTGCTCAGGTCAAATACATCGATGTCAGGAATGGCATAGTATCCCACAAAAAGATAGTTGCCGGCGGCCGACATGGATTTGGCCTGTGCACGGCTTAACGTAATCACCAGGTTGGGCGTGCGGTTACCGGTTTTCCACCCGCGGTATACTTCTATCCTGTTGCCGATCAGCGTCCAGTCAGCATTACCGCCGGCCAGCACCATCATGTCACTGGCGGGAACATATTCAATACGGTTCAGCCGTGCGATGGAAGCCGGTGTGGGCGTGGATATCACGGGGCCATAAATGGGTTTGCCATTGGCTGCGAAACCAGTCAGCGGATAATGTTGAATGGCATTGGTTTTATCCTGTGATATCCATACATCGCCTATGGAGTCAAGACAGAAGCCGTTGCGCACCTGGCTGATGGTGTCTAATGGTATGGCGATATAGCCGTCAGTGGACTCGTTAAAGTAATATCGGTAAAATACATCAGCGTTCTGGTTGTTGGCGATGAGTATTTTATGGCCGTTCACATTGGCGAAATGCCCAAAGTGCTCGCCTCTGCCATGGTCTGTCATTTGTATGCGGGCATCCTGAGGATAGCGGTAGGGATCTACGGTATTGGCTACATAAGTGCCACCATCGGTACCGGTATAGGAATAGAGGATGTTGCCGCTGTAGAAGTAGGTGCCGTCGCTGCCGGCATCGGCGGAGGCATTGCCTTCAAAATTGAGCGCCTGCAACATCCATTGAAGGCTACCGGCGCTGTTGTAACAGTGGATATCGGTAGCGCCGTTACGGCCCAGGTCCCAGGTACCTCCCCATGGATTGTTGAGCACATAGAGATTGTCCGCTGCATCACGACCGATGCCTACCACGCGGGTGAAACGTTTGTCGCCCACGGTGCCACGGATGGCGGTGGACTGGTCCAGGTAACCACCCTGTACGCCGAAGGTACCGGACTGTGTAGGCGTTCCCGTTAGGTTGCCATAAATCTTGATCTGCATGTCCGGCCCCTGATCGCCAATCAGCAGTTGGCCGCGGGCACTATCGGCATACAGGGCCGAAGGCCGCGCGCTGGCGCCCAGTGTGATAACAGGACCGGTAACACCAGTGGTGTCAAAGCTGGCCACGGTGCCACTGTTGAGCTGCGCTACCCACAGGTGGCCGCTGCTGTCGATGGCCAGCGCACCCGGTGTAGCGGCCGGCCATTGCCTTATCGCTACGCCGCCGGTGGTGTACACTTTGATCAGGTTGTTGACGATATCGCTCACGTATACACGCCCATAGGACACAACGATGCCGGTTACTGCGTCTCCGGTGCCGGTATTAACGGTAATCAACAGGTCACGCGTTTTAGTGGCGCGATTGTAACGTCCCACCTTGCCGTTGTTGGGCGTTTCCTGTGTGGTGAAGATATACGTGGCATCGCCACCGATGGCGCAGCCCTGCGATTCTTTATTGCCGCCCATGGAACCCAGGGTGGTGCCGTTCTGGTAGATACCAATGTTACGGCCTTTTTCGTCCCAGCCGGAAGCGGCGTATATCACTCCCTGAGGAGACACCCACATGGAGCGGGCACAGTTGCCCACATGTTTGTTGACATCAGAGAAATTGTTGCCCATCCAGGTGGTGATATACTGGCCCTGGCTGCTGGCATAGGCGAGCAGCAGGCCTGATAATACGGTAAATGTTTTTTTCATATACTATGGAGTTTGAGGGTGAAAAGAGACAATGTTAGTAACCATGGTTTTGTGTCAGCCGGGGATTACGGCCCAGCTCCCGCAGTGGGATAGGCCATAACGTTTGGTCAGCGCTGATGCCCAGTACGGCGGTAGCGCGACCGGTACGTGCCAGGTCATAGAAACGATGGCCTTCAAAGGCCAGCTCCTTGAACCGTTCGTTTTCGATAGCGATGGTCAGATCGGCATCCGTTTCGCCGGCAGTAGGGAAATCATAGGCAGAAGGAGCGGTGGCAGGCTGGCCGAAGGCACGGCGACGGATTATATTGAGCATGTCTACAGCTTCGGCATGTTTACCCAGCTTGTCCAGCGCTTCGGCTCTCACCAGGATAATATCTGCCAGCCGCAACGCAATGAGGTTCGGCTCCGTACCATTGGTCAGCCGTACGTACTTGCTGACATAATTCACCGGCGTGGTACCCGTGGAAACGCCAAGGCAGGCACTTCTGCGGATATCGCCGGCGGCATACGCATTGATGATCTTGTTGGTGGGTGATATCTGGTAACTGCCTGTCTGTTGACCGGCAGGGATACCGGTAACGGGCATGTAAAAACTATACAGCCCATTGGCCTGTGCGGAAGAGCTGACATACTGTATCTCAAAGATAGATTCTGTACTGTTTTTACCACTAACGGTAAACATATTACTGTAGGCAGTGCTACCGCTCACCAGCGCATACACCGGGCTGTTGATCACATCCTGTGCTTTGGTGGCGGCGGAGTCATATTTCTTCATGCTGAGATAAGCTTTGGCCAGCAAGGCTTTGGCGGTACCCTGTGTGGCCCGCCCACGGGTGTCGGCGCCAGTGGCAAAGCTGCTCGGAAGCGATGACTCGGCGATAGTGAGATCTGCAATGATCTGTTGAAAGATAACGTCTACGGGAGAACGCTCTATGGTAAAATCTGCGTTAAAGGAATTGTAGGGCTGTGTTACCAGCGGTACCGCGCCATAAGCTTTAACCAGGTTAAAATAAAAGTAGGCCCGAAGGAGACGGGCTTCTCCCAGCAGCTCCTGTTTACGGTTGCCGGTAAAGAGGCTGTCTTTCATGCCTGGCAGGTTTTTCAGCAGATCGTTGGCCCGGCCGATACCGGTATAGTTGTTCTGCCAGTAGGCAGCTACAATAGGATTGTCTACCGGTATGCCATGTTGACTGAAAGGTGCATAGTTGATCAGCAACGCCGTGGTGGCATCGGAAGCTGCGTCAAAAGCCACGGGGAACTGCTGCGATAGTTGCTGCACAGCGGGATAGATACCTACGGCGGCGCTCTCCGCATCGTTGGCGGTTTGCCAGAAGTTGTCCTCCGCAATGGTGTATTCCGGCACCTGGTCCAGTACTTTGGTGCAGGCGGCGAAAGCTATAGCGATTAAAATGAGTCCTGTTTTTTTCATGTCTGCTGCTTTAGAAATTCAGGTTTAATCCGGCCATAAAAGTGCGGGGCTGTGGCTGCACGGCCCAGTCGATGCCCAGCTGTGAGTTTTTGACGGACTGGTTCTGTGACTCGGGATCATACCCGGAATAGTTGGTGATCAGGAAGAGATTCTGGCCGCTCACATATACCCGCGCACTGCTGATACGTACACGCTTCAGTAAAGCGGTGGGGAACGTATAGCCGATGGTGATATTCTTCATGCGGATGAAGGAGCCGTCTTCCACGAAACGCTGCGACACCTCGCCGTTGGTGAGACTGCCCGGCGTTACAGGATCATTAAAGATGGCCTTGGGCACATCCGTTTGCGTGTTGGTGGGTGTCCAGCGGTTCAGCGTTTTGGCGTCACCGTTATTGTAGTTGCTCATGCGCTCCAGCATGCTGCGGGTCTGGTTATATACTTTGTTGCCGTAAGACCAGTAGAAGAAAAAGCTGAGGTCTACGCCTTTATAACTGAACGTGTTGGTAAGGCCGCCGGTGAAGTCCGGGAGCGCGTTGCCGAGGATAACCCGGTCGGCAGCGGTAATCCTGCCGTCTTTATTGATGTCGTCATAAATCATGTTGCCGGTGGCGGGATCTACGCCTTTGTTGCGGTAGCCGAAGAAAGAGCCAACGGGCTCGCCTACACGGAAAATGCTGGTAGGCTGACTGGTATAGAAGGAGCCAGGCAAACTTTCTGTGAAGTCGGAGCTGGAAGGATCGCCGGCCACGGTTTCAGGCAGACTGGTAATTTTATTACGGTTGAAATAGAGGTTGAAGTTGGTGTTCCAGGTGAATTTACCACGGATATTTTCTGTGTTGATGCCTATCTCGAGGCCTTTGTTCATCAGTTGCCCGATGTTGGCGCCGTTGGTACGGTTAAATCCGGAGGTATAGGGAAGTTCCAGTTTAAAGATCAGCCGGTTGGTGATTTTCCGGTAAGCTTCTACGGTAACATTAATGCGGCTATCGAGGAAACTCATGTCCAGCGCCAGGTTGGTGGCGGTGGTAGCTTCCCAGCTAAGGTCGCGGTTGGAGAGGGAGGTGGGCGCAATGCCTGCGGAGGAGCCGTAGTTGTAGCCGGTAGAATAGGTGGCCAGTGAGGGGAAGTCACTGCCAAGTCCTTCGTTGTTACCGGTAACGCCTACACTGCCGCGCAGTTTCAGGTCGCTGAAGAAACGCTGGTCTTTCATGAACTGCTCATTGATGATGCGCCATGCAGCGGAGATGGAGGGGAAGAAGCCATATTTTTTGTTGGCGCCAAACCGGGAAGACCCGTCTGTGCGCAGTACGCCTTCCAGCAGGTAACGGTCATCATAGTT
Organism: Chitinophaga fulva; assembly: GCF_012927205.1. Lineage (GTDB taxonomy): Bacteria > Bacteroidota > Bacteroidia > Chitinophagales > Chitinophagaceae > Chitinophaga > Chitinophaga fulva. The sequence goes on along the minus strand of NZ_JABBGC010000003.1, from coordinate 587,255 downwards.
ATAGCTCACACGGCCGAAATAACTTACCAGCCCCCATTTGGAGCGATAGTCCAGTGGAGAGAAAAGATTGGTGAAGCCGGTGACGGCTTCAATGATATCGGTGGAATTGGTATTGCCGGAAACACCGATGCGGCGCACATTGGCTTCCTGCGCACTCTGTCCAAGCAGGGCGGTGAGTTTGTGTTTGCCACGGAGTGTAGGCGTATACGAGAGAGTGTTTTCATTTACCCAAAGGAACTGGGAGAACACTGATACGAAGCCGGTGGCAGGTGATTGATTGTTGACCAGTTTGGACTGATAGCGGTCGTCGGTCACCTGCTGATTGTCGAAACCGAAGCTGGTCCTGAATTTCAGTCCGGGGATAATGGTGTATTCACCATACAGGTTGCCGATGTAGCTGTCTACGCCGGATTGGAACCGCAGGGAGTGGGCAATCATCACGGGATTGGTCCAGCGGCGGTTAGGGTCTGTATAAAAGGTGCCGTTGGAGTTATAGATCGGATCATTGGGATTCTCTATCAGCGCCAGCGCCAGGACGGACTGTCCGGAGAAACTGTTGTCCATACGGTTGTTGGTGGAATGCACACCGGTGAGGTTCACACCGATTTTTATTTTGTCGGTGGCCATAAAATCGAAGTTCACGCGGCCATTGACCCGTTTGAAATGCTGCACGCCTACGATGGTGCCGGTCTGGTCGAGATAACCGACAGACACGTAATGGGAGGTACGGGGCGTACCGCCGGAGATAGACAGGTTATAATTGGATACCGGGGCTGAACGGAAAATAGCGTTCTGCCAGTCAGTATTCCGGCCGGTTTTTACGATGGCCGGGTCTAAAGGAAGACCGGCATTGGTGCGGGATTCGTTGAACAGGTCCACGAACTGATCGCCGTTTAGTAGTGGTAATCTTTTGGGTACATCAGAAACGCCGGTGTACATGCTGAAGTTGAAACGCGACTTGCCTTCGGCGCCTCTTTTAGTGGTGATGAGGATAACGCCGTTAGCGCCTCTGGAGCCATAGATGGCTGTGGCGGCCGCATCTTTCAGTATTTCCACCGATTGGATGTCGTTGGGATTGATGTTGTTGGTGGCCGTAATCCGTTGCCCGTCGCCGGAAACGCCGTATTGTGCGGCGGGCAGGTTGCTCATGGGCACACCGTCTATGATGTATAGCGGACGGTTTTCTCCGAAGAGGGAGCCGTTACCACGGATACGGATATACGTTTCATCGCCGGGAGCGCCTGAATTCTGTACTACCTGTACACCGGGTGCTTTTCCCTGCAGGGCGGCATCCAGGTTGGTAACGGCCACGCCGGTCAGTTCGCTGCCTTTAATGGAAGAAACGGACGATGTCAGGTTCTTTTTCTGCTGGGTGCCGTATCCCACCACTACCAGGTCATTCAGGGAATTGCTTTTTTGTTGCAGCACAATGTACAGTGTCTGCTGGCCGTTGACCGCCACCTCTTTCGACTCAAAGCCGACGGAGGTGCAGAGCAGTACGCTATTGTGCCCCGGTACAGACAATGTGTAGTTTCCCTGCGCATCAGTGGTGACGCCGGTAGCGGTGCCCTTGACCCGGACACTGACACCCGGCAGCGGTTGACCTTTATCGTCCGTAATTTTTCCTGATACAGGCAGCCGGGCGGCCTGGGCCTGGTTGTCGGGTGGTGGACTGCTTTCTTTGCGTGTCACCACCACAATCTTGTCTGTGATCTGATAGGTAAGGGATAGCCCGTCGAGGAATGATTTCAGCACTTGTTCCAGTGGTGCGTCCTTACATTCCAGCGATACGCTTTTATAGGACGCAGCAGATTCACCGCGCCAGATGAAAGAATAACCTGTTTGCTGTTTCAGTGTCGAAAACACTTTCTCCAGCGGTACATTTTTCAGGGAGACAGTTACTTTCTGTGCAAAGCCGGCTGTACCTGCCAGCAGTAGTGCAAAGGTCAGTACGGCCCACAACGGCCTGGCCGGCTGTTTTTTCACAGCTGTGGGAATGCGCGTGGCAAAGAATTTCATATTTTTTTACTCGTGGATTTTATACATGAAGCAATCATAAAACGTGGACGTTTCACCCAATACTGTCCCGCACCGGGGCCCCGGTAATCTTTGGTACCAGGGCCGAAGCCCTGGATTAAAAATGGTTTAGCGGAAGAAGAGTGGTGTTTGTTCTGGCTTTACTATTAGTTGTTGTTGCTAATTGTCTAAATGTTGATTTTTAGTTTGTACGAATTGTTTGATTTTGGTTTGTGTTAGTGGTTTGATGTTGATTAGCGGTGTACACTTTTATATTTAAATCGATTGTTTTTTTATCAAATAAATATTGCGTTTTGTTAGGCTATACCCCAATCCGACCAGCCTGTAGAAACATCCTGTTTGGGTCACCGATATCCAATCTGATCAATCGGGGAAAATATTCCATTTCTGGCCAACCCCTGCCAATCAACAGCCTGAACAACATCGTAGCCCAGGGCTTCAGCCCTGGGGCCCCGGGCAGACGAAAACAACGTTGCCGTTTACACGAAACCGCACCATTTTTGTCATCTCCAGTGCTTTCAGCAGCTGGGTGATCTCTTCATTCCTGGATACGATCCCGGAAAGAGAGATATTGTCCATATCGCCTTCATATCTGACTTCCACGTTATACCAGCGGGCTACTTCCCGCATGATGCTGCGGATATTGGTATCCCGGAAATAGAACTCGCCGTTTTTCCAGCTGAGGGTTTCTTCCAGGTTGGGTTGGCTGATGTGGAACGGGCCGCCGGCAGGTGCTATGGTGGCTTGTTCGCCGGGATGCAACAGCCGTTTCTCTGTTCCGTTGATGACATTGACAGCGCCTTGTACGAGGGTGGTCCGGATGGCATTTTCATCCGGGTAGGCCATCACGTTGAAGGCAGTGCCCAGCACTTGTATATCCAGTTTGTTGACCGTAACGGTAAATGGTTTGCGGTCATCTTTGGTGATATCGAAGTAGGCCTCACCTGTCACTTCCACATGGCGGTTGTTCGCTGCGAAGGTGGTGGGGTACCGGATGGACGAGGCGGCGTTGAGCCATACCCGTGAGCCATCGGGCAGGGTGAGCTGGTACATGCAGCCATGCGGTGTTTGCATGGTGTTGTACAGGACGTTGTTGCTGTTGCCTTCGGCCAACTGGTAGGCTACTTGTCCGTTGGCGAGTTTAACGATGCGGGCGTTGCCTTGTTGTGCGATGGTGCCGTTGGCGATACTGTCGAGTGATACGCGGGAGCCGTCACCGAGTATCAGCACAGGCTGTGCGGTGCCGGGTTTGACCGGTTTACCGGCTGCGAAAGCAGCGGCAGTGTGTTTATGCCGGGATGCAAATTTCCAGGTACCGGCCAACAGGAGGCCGAAGATGGCGGCCGCCGCGGCGTATTTGAACCAGGGCCGGAAGGCAGGTGGTTTGCGTGTTGGTGGGAGCATCGACAATTGTGCATCCTGCTGCCGTGCTTTCAGCAGTATTTCATCCGCCATTTCCGCCGGGTCGTAGTCGGCGGCCTCAACATAGGCAGGGTTGCTGAAAGCTTCTTCCAGCAGGTGGGAAAGCATGGCCTTATTCTCCCGTTCCATGGCCATCTGGCGGAAACGGTGTATCTCGGATGCATTGAGCGTGCCGTTCATATAACCTTTGAACAGTGCTTCAAATGATGTGTCAGACATGCGGATGCTGGTTTAAGGTCATCTGTTTTCCCTCTTATGATAAAGGACGGAAAACAGGAACAGGGTAAGACAGTGAAACGAAAAAATATTTTAAGAAAATGCGATCAGGAGCACCAATAACGTGAAAATCCGCTCCGGATGGCGCTCAAGGTATTCGCGGATGCTGCGCAGGGCCCTGACGATATAGGTTTGGGAGCTGACCACCGAGATATTCAGCTGCCGGGCAATCTGCGGATGACTGAGCCCCTGAAAGCGGTGAAGGATAAACACCTCCTTCACTTTGGCGGGCAGGTGTTCGATCGCCTTGTGGAGAATGCTCTCCAGGTCCCGGTATTCCAGCCGGGCCTGTGCGTCGGGAAGCGGGTCGGCCTGCAAATGGCCGGTCAGCATATCCAGGTTGTCGGTACGCAGCACTTTCCTGGACAGGAAGTCCATGATCAGGTTGCGGGCGCACACATAAATAAAGGTGCCGGCATTGTCTACCTCGGAAAGTTTCTGGCGGTTGTTCCACAGTTTCAGGAAGATATCCTGCGAGAGGTCTTTGGCTTGTTCGGGTGAGCGGGTAAGGCGTAATGCGGTACCATACACCTGCGGCCAGTATTGTTGTACCAGCAGCCGGAAGCTGCGTTCATCGCCGCTGGCAACGGCGAGCAACCATTGTTTTTCATTACCGTGGTCCAAAAGTGGTCTTGTTGATATAACAGGAGCGTGGTATGAAAATAATACAAACAGCCGGTATTTACAAAATGATGTTGCTCTCCCTGTTTTTCTTTTTTAGGGAGATGTGTATCTTGCCCCCATGTTAACACTCGATGACAGGGCCTGGCAGTTCCTAGGCGGTCCATACGGTATCGATGAAAATCTGCCCGAAGCCATTGCTGAATTAAAGTCTGCCTACTCCAAAGAGTTGCTGGATGAAATTATCTGGGAGCGGATCTACCATCAGGATACCCTGTACGAAAATACTTTCGCGGCTATTCCCCATCTGCTGGAGCTGGTGGCCAACGGCGCCGATCCGGAAATGCAGGCAGATATCCTCTGCAGCCTGGCGGTGCTGATCGCAGAAGATGCCAATGAGCCCCTGCAGAATACCATCCCGGCGGAATACCGGGATAATACCCAGCTCACACCGGAGCAGGTACGCGGTATTTACAATGACTACCTGCAGGCCCTGCAGCAGCTGCCTGCGTTGTGTGCAGCCCTGTTGCCCGAAGCCCGGGACCATATGGAAGAAAGCGACCGGAACTATTTCTTCGCGGCCATGGCCGTGGCTCACGGACAACGTGCCTTTGCCCGCGTTTTTATCCGCTATTATGGAGGAGAGGAGTATATGGCGCATTGTGAATCCTGCGGCACGGATACTTTTGTATGGCCCAAAGGGGACCAGCTGGTTTTTTTCCGGGAAGACCCCGTATTTCACAAGGAACAGGAGGGTACGCTGATTACACCTCACCCGGACCAAACGCCGGCCTGGGATGGCGTTACCATCACAGACGCCAACAGTTACGCCTGGGGCTACCATTTCGGCTCGCAGCTGGACATGCGCACCCTAAAGACCCACTGGCCTTACCTGTTCGGCACGGCCCGCTGCCCGGACTGCGGTGAGCAATTGGACGTATTTAAAAGCATCCTTGCGGGGATCTAATCATCAACCTATAAAAAAATTGTTTAATCAACCATTATGACAAAAAAACTGTACCAGCAGATAGATAAAACTATCCTGAAGGGGCTGCCCAACCCATCGAAAGAGAAATATGAAATGAAAATAAAAGTACCTGAATTCACTTTTCTCGGGGTACATGAACAGCCGGATTTCGCTAAACTGTACATTACTTTCTATCCAAAAGGTAAAATCATCGAACTGAAATCGCTGAAGCATTATGTTTATCACCTCCGGGATATCATCGTGTCCTACGAACGCCTGATCAACATTATATATGATCATATGACGGAAGCTTATCAGCCCGACAGGCTGCGGCTGACCCTCGTATGCAACCCCCGCGGCGGTATCAGCTCCAAGCTGGTCATCGATTCCGACTGGAAAGACAGGGGCGGAGAGGAGAAGTTCAAAGACTATCCGGAGCGGGACGACGAATGGGGTATCCTGATGTAAACACACCCGCTTTTGGGTCTCCCGGGGCTGGTTAATATATATGTTTATATTTCATGCGTTTTTCCGGATTTTACGGTTATCATGAAACCTTTGCTGATAGCGTCTTTGAGATGTGTGGTAGTATGCAATTTTTTTGTATCTTCGAGGAAGGTAAATGCAACCTTTAAAAAACTGAACGGGAAACCATTTACCGGCAAATGAAAAATTATGAATAAGTCATCAGAAAACTCCGGTAAAAAGGAAAATCTCAGTAAAAAAGAAGTAGAAAAAAGAAAACTGCAAAAACAGAAGGAAAAACAGGAGAAAAAAGAGGAAAGACAGGCGAACAGTAAAAAAGGCAAAAGTCTGGAAGACATGATGGCCTACATCGATGAGGATGGTAACATCACCTCTACGCCTCCTGACCCCAGCAGAAAGAAAGAAGTCAACCTGGAAGACATTCAGATTGGCGTGGCGCGGCAGGCAGAAGGAGAACCTGTCAGCCTGATCCGTACAGGAACAGTCACTTTCTTCAATGAATCCAAAGGTTACGGCTTTATCAAAGACCAGCGAACACAGGAAAGCATCTTCGTGCATATCAATGGGTTGCTGGACCGGGTGCGGGAAAATTCCAAAGTCACTTTTGAAGTGGAAATGGGACACAAAGGCCCCAACGCGGTACGGGTGAAACTGGTAAAATAACGCTGTATATTATATTTAAAAAGCTGCTGGCTGCCAGCGGAGGACTATCCCCCGCCGGAAGCCAGCAGCTTTTTTATTGTGGGCTATCCTGATGTTGTATCATAACAAGGTACAGCAATGCTGCCAGCATCAGTACAAAAGCCAGGCCTGCCAAAACCAGGCAGGCAAGCATAAAAAATAGTGTATTCATGAGCGTAGGTTTGTTTTCCAGCGCCGGTGGGTCCACAGCCAGTAGGCGGGCGACTGGCGGATGTCCTTTTCCAGGCGGGCGTTAAAAATCCGGGTGATCTCAAAAGGCGCCATGGCAGCGGGTTGATCTGTGATTAAAGAAAATGAGATCTCCCACTGGCGGGTTTTCCGCCTATGAATGACGGCATATACCACCGCAGCATCCACCGCTTTGGCCAGCCGCTCTGCACCGGTGATCACCCGTGTAGGCTGATGCAGAAAATCCACTACATGTTTGCTATGTGGCGCAGACTGGTCGGCGATAAAGATGTAAGCCCCGGGCACGCTGTGATGCAGCAAATGGCGGGGAGCCTCGTCCATCGCCAACATCCGCAGCCCAAAGCGGGAACGTACCCGCTTCATCAGCCGGTCGAAAAAGCGGTTGCTCAGCGGTTTGAATACCGCATATACCGGACAGCGCAACAAGGGCGGCAACAACGACATACATTCCCAATTACCATAATGTCCCAGCATAATAATTACCGGCCGCCCCTGTGCCTCATACTCCTCGATCAGCCAGGAATTACGCAGCACCAACCGCTGACGGATACGGCGCCGCGGCACCATCATCAACACCGGTATCTCTGCGAAAAGCCGGCTGAAATGCCGGTAAAAATCCACGGCTATCCGCTTGATCTCCCCATACGATTTCTCCGGAAAGGAACGCGACAGATTCTGTATCACCTCCGTATAGCGATAGCGCATCACCCGGTATAACAGAAAATAAATGAACCACGCTAAACCGTCAGGAGATGTCCTGTATTTCATATTCATTGGTTAAAAAAAAGTTAAAGCAGCGTCACCGCGCAGGGTAACTGCCCGCTGAAGTGTCGGTACCACGACCGCTGCCCAACACAAAAAGACAACAATTACACAGCATCGTGTTGCGGCAAACGGATAGACTTTTACGCTAAACGGATTTTTTATGGCGAATACTTTCAGGAACAACACCGGAGATATACTATATGTAGAGCAGAACAGCATGCGGCTGCCGGAAGTAATGCAGACAACAGAAAGACAACTACGGCTGCCTTTCTGGGACATCGATTTACAGCAGCACTACTACGACGGCATACACGTGGCGCATTGTAATATTAACGTACGGGAAGATCTGTATGTCACCAGCGGACCGGACGCGCCTATTCCCGGAATGGTGTTTGTTCAGCAGGGAAAAATCGCGGCTACAGGCCATGACAGCCGGGTTACGCACAGCTTCGCCCAGGGGCAGCATAACTTCTTCCGGAATCCGTATAATCCACAAACCAGCGTTTTCTATCAACAACAGAACCTGCAGTTGCTGCTGATCGGATTCGCACCTGAACGTTTCCTGCAACTGGCGGAACATGCAGGGCCTGTACTATACCAGGTGGCTGATAATATGGTGGCCGGAAAAGAATGGGAACATAAAGAGAATCTGCCTGTTACCCGGCAGATGCAATGCGTCTTACACGACATTAATACCTGCCGCTTTCAGGGCACGATGAAAGACCTGTACCTGCAAACCAAAGCACTGGAACTGCTGCTGCTCCGTTGCGAACAACAGGAATTAAAGCAGCAGATGACAAAGACAAATATAAAACTATCTGAAACGGATATACGAAAAATACATGCAGCACGGGAATGTTTGTTGACCGATATTCATCATCCTCCTTCACTGGGCCAACTGGCGCGGCAAACGGGCCTCAATGAATTTAAACTGAAAGCAGGCTTCAGGAAAGTATTTAACAACAGTGTATTCGGTTATCTGAGAGAGCATCGTTTGGAGCTGGCATGGCAGCTGCTGAAGAAAAAGGAGTTATCGGTAACGGCGGTGGCCTATGAAGCGGGATATACGACTGTACAGCATTTCAGTAAAGAATTCAGCAAACATTTTGGGGTAAGTCCTTCGCGGATTGACTAAGGTTTGCGTACAGCACGGTATTGGCCGTTTTGTTCTTTCCATTGGAAATAGCGGTCAAATAAAGCTTTGCGCTCAGTGGCAGTCATACGGTCATTGAGCTTTTCGCGAAAAAGCTGTTGCAGTGCGAAAGGCAGCGGCTCACTGGTAATGCTGTTATCTGATAGTGAGATAGTATTGATCCGGCAGCTGTCTTTGTCGAAGAAACCACTGATCGCCGCAATGGCACGCTGGTCGGGAGATACATCATATGCCGCGGAAGATACCGGCATGCGGTAAGGTTGTTGTTTGTCTGCCGCCAGATCAAAAATGATATTTTGAAAATACCCTTCTTCAGGTGTGAATTCTTTTTCATACACCAGGTACCGGCCCTGCAACAGTTGATAAGGGACCTGGTTGCCGTTGTTGTAGAGAAACCAGTAGCGTGGTTTTCCTTGTTGTTCTTCAATCAGGTACACCGGAAAATTGAATGTTTGTGCAATGTGTACCAGTAACTTGCCGGGCAGGCTGTCCAGCGGCTGTACCCCAATGTAGTAGCCGGATTCGTTGGACCGGTTGGTGACGTCTGCTGGTGAGATATTACGTCCTTTATAACGGATGCGGTAATTGTAGGCTGTGTTTTTACTTCCCGTATCCCAGTTGTTATACCGTTGTTTGCTGGTGATGACTGTAAAGGGCCCATAGTCTTTTTGTTCACTGCAGGCGCCCAACATCAGTATACCCAAGCTGGTGGCGATAAGGTTGAAAATTTTTTTCATTAATGAAAGATAACTTTATTTCTCTGTTTTTTCCGGTTGTGATTTTTTTAACATTTCTGCAAGGTTACCTTTTCCCGGTTGTTGGTATAAACGGAAAAATGCCCCTTATGCGTATACCAATCCGTTATTTAGTTATTCCCGCTGTTGTCCTCGCAGCCTGTAGTAAACCTGGTTATCACGATGAAGCTGCTGCTCCTGCGGCGGACAAAAATGCCGGCCAATATGTAGCGTCGGCAGATTCCACTGACTTCCCCGCTGATGTGTCCGCGTTAACTTCCTCTTCCCGCAAACGCGTGCGTACGGCCGATGTACGTTGCCGCGTAACGGACGTGTTCCATGCTTCTACCCGTATGGAACAGGTAGTCTCTTCCGTACAGGGCATTGTAGTGGAAAGCACAATGAAGAATCAGTATGCTGGACAATATGATCTGCCTTATACTGCGGACTCACTGAAAAGAATGCAGTTGTACACACCTACGGCCAATCTCACATTACGGGTGCCTGTGGCCAGCCTGGATTCAGTGGTGAGCACACTTACTTCCATGGCAGTGTTTATTGATTACCGGACAAAAACAGACCAGGACTATACGTTGAACTACCTGGCCAATGCATTGAAAAATAAAAAGACAGGTCAGCATACCGCCAAAGTGGTGGCCGATAAAAAGACCACCACACTGGACATAGCGAAATATGAAGATCAGCAGGAAGAAACCAAAGTAGACAGAAGTATCTCCAACCTGAAGCTGCTGGATGATGTAGCCTATGCCACCTTTACAGTAGAACTGTTCCAGTCGCAGGCTGCCAGCACGGAAACGTTGATCAATCCACATTATGTTTCCCGCGCCGGCTTTGGTACAGAAGTACGTACAGCCGTAGTAGATGGCGCTAACCTGCTGCGTGACCTGTTCCTGTTTTTTATACACATATGGCCGCTGGTGATCATGGGAATACTCGGCTGGCTGGGATACAGACGCTATCGCAGAATGTCTGTGAAATAGGATGCCGAATCATCTGCCTGTGATTTATTTCATGCTGGTGATAAAATCGGTGAGTGCCTGATTATTGGCCAATCGTATATTAATTCTCCGGATAGTAGTATCTGACATAAACCAATTCATAGTATAGGAAGGTTCTCCTTTGGGGAACCTTTTTCTTAATGGGTCCTGCTGCCACTCCAGGCTGTCTTTATACAAAGGTATTTGTATGTAGGATGCTTTCTTGTAATAGTAATCGTTGATATCGCTGACATAGTGGGAAAGCCGTTTATCGTTGACCGTAGTCTGCATGCCATAGGCGCCGGCGATCGTGAGCACCGGTGCGAAGAGATCGTTTTTGACCGGCGCCACGGAGCGAAAGTGTTCTTCGCCGGGTATAACGGGACTGTTGGTGATGTGCACCACTTTGAAATGAAGGCGGCTGATCTGCTGATATAGCTGGCTGCTGTCTCCATGCAGATGTCTGTCATCTTCCCCGATATTGATGATGCCGCGGATGATCTCCTGGATAACCCCGGCGCCGGAATTGTCAAAGTAACCACCATCCACAAAGTACTGGTTCTGAATCCTGCCGGCGGGGCTCAGGTAAGGGAACCGTGCGCCCAGTATGGCGCCGGAGGTGATGGTGATATCGGAGTCGTTCCGTAATAAACCCAGCACGTCTACCCGGTTGTTGAAGATGCCTGCATCCATTTGCAGGTTGGTGACTACCCCGGGATTACCGTCCTGCATACGGGTGGTGTTGATGCATAATACCGGCAGGAACACGGTGTCTTCCCGCATGGCGGGGAAGGTGGACAGTGCGGCATCGAAAGGTACGCGGTATAACGAATCGCCGGCCACATCGGCACTGCGTTCGAAAGATTCTTCCAGTGCGGCCGCCCTGTCGCCCGCCCGTGACGTACGGATGATATACCGGAAGAAATCAGGTCCCAGCATCCGGGTGAAAGTATAACTGAAGTAGTCCTGTTTCAGGTAGGTCATGGCTGATTTGGCATACAGTGGCTGCTGGTGCGATCTGTCTCTCAGCATGGAAAAGAAGGTCGCCACGCCCACGCCGCCGCCGGAGGTGCCGGAGAGGCAGAACACGTGCCGGGAGAAGCGGTCCTGCGGATGTTCGCGGATACTGGCGTCTTCAATTTCGCCGAGTACGGCCGCGGTCCAGTAGGCAGAGCGGGAAGCGCCGCCGTTGGCCATCACAAAGTATACATCGTAGCTGCTGTCGGCCATAATCGGACGGGTACGCAGCCATGCCCGCAGATAGGTGTTCAGCGACGGCCTGGATTCATAGTGATTACCGTTTTTGGCGGTGGTCAGTTTCACGTAATGTGTTTCCTTCAACCCGAAAATCAGGGCGGTGACCACAAAAATAAAATGGAAGCTGATACGGTAGCGGACAGACAAGGCGGTGACAATGTTGCCAAATAACAACAACATGCCGAATGCGAGCAACAGAAAGGGGAATGGCCCCAGTCGCCGCGCAAAACCCAGGCTGTAAATAGCGGCCACATAGGTGACCAGCGCTGCGCATCCAATCAAAATAAACCCGCGGAAGAAACTTTTTTCTGTACGCGGAATAAAAAAGTAGCGCATAACAGTGTCCAGCGGAGTATGGGTGAGCAACATGCTTTTCCTGGCAGAAATATCCAATTCCACGCGCCGCAGATGGGTATACAGCAGGAACAGGGCGTGCAACAGGACCAGCAGCGCCAACAGCAGCAGGATGCTGATACGTGGTATGAAGCTGGTGGCGATGGTGGCGGCCAGCCACGATAGCAGCAGCACCATAAACACTTTCCGGAAGGCTGGCTGCATCGACAGCCGGCTAAGGGGCCGGTTGAGAAAATACAGCAGTGTAAGTACCGTAGCGAAAATAATCCAGCAAACGGTGCTGTTGAACGGGTGGTATAACACCGGTGATTGCAGCATGGCCAGTTCCAGCAGCAGGAAACAGCAGTGGCCCAATACCCTCGGAAATTCATCCAGGAAAAACTGGCTGATGGGAAAACGTTCATTGTGATCGCTGTAGGCCTTGGCGGCTGCCGCATCGGTGATCATGGCTTCGTCCTTCACATCGGCAATCAGGCGGGTACGTTTGATGTAAGCGATGATCCGGGAGGAATACCAGCTCACGTATACCCAGAACCCGATGGCAAGGAAAAACAGGATGCGTTCACGGTAGTGGTTTTCAGTATAGGCAACAATCACGTCTTTGCCCTGGTCCAGCGACCAGCAGATGAAGATGATCAGCAGGAGGAAGATAATCCCGGGAAAGAACAGCCAGATGGCTTTGAGCAGATGCGCAGCCAGCCGGAGCAGGTTTTTCAGTAGTAGTAACATAACGGCTTCAAATTTGGGATATGCTACTGCTAAGATAAAAAATCCCGCTGCTAAAGTATTGGCGTCAAAAGGCTTAATATCGCAGATGGTACCTATGCCTGTGCGTCACGCATCCTTTTTATTTTGTCGTGCTCCGTTTTCAGGGTCGACTGCTGCAGTGTCAGCAGCTCACGCAGGTAGGCCGGCAGGTGTTCTTCCTGTAAGGCCTGCGAATAGGCGCGCATGGCTGCATCTTCTTCTGTTTCACAATCAGAAAGGATGGCACGACGGTCATGACCGCCAAATACGCTTTTCAGCTCCATCCAGGCCCGGTATAACTTTCCGCCGGTAGTGGTGCCTGTTTCCATTTCTCCGCCGAGGCCCTGTACTTCTTTGCCCAGTGTGTTACGCATGGTACGGCTTTCGTCGATCATATGCGTGAAAAGCGCCCGCAGGTCGGCATCTTTGCCTTTATTGTCCTTTAGCGCCTTTTCATAACCGGAAATACGGTCGTTATTGATGCCGATGAGATCGTTGAGTGTCTCTACAGTGGCTGTGTTTGTGTTCATAGCTGACAGGTTTTATGGAAAACATCCACCATAAGTATGCCAGCGGATTTGTATCTTTAACGCTATTCTGTAAAAAATGAAGTACTGTTTACATCTGTTGTTATTATGCGGCTGTTTGCTGCTGAGTTGCCCCACCTATGCCGGAGGATTGTCTGCCTGGAATGAAGCCACTCCCGGAGGAAATAAAATGGAATATGACGGGACTGCTCCCGCGATGGCTTTTTTCTACGGGGAGAATTGTGATTCGACAAATTCTCCCATCACCCTGAAAAACTGGTATTTCTACAAAAACCATGTTATCGGAGAAGACGGCAGCAGGTATTATGTGATCCATGAACAAGGTTGTAAGGTGCAACGGTTCACCAACGAAGCTGCTTTTAAAGCCTACCTTTCGGAACATCTTCTCCAGCCCTGGATCTGGAAGCGCACCTACCATCCCCTGAATATATGGGACTACTTTGATGAACTGGTGTTCATGTCATTTTTCTTCAGTCCGGTGCTACTGCTGTTGCTGATTGCTGATGTGGTGATTTTGGTGGGATTGTTGCGCGGTAAAAAACAGGCATACTGGAAATACGCTTTCCTGGCAGCGATTCCGCTGGTGTATGTTATTGCGGCGTTGCTGCAACAGTTTCCACAAAGTTGGTAGCGTGTACCTGGAATACGGCTGTTTCCACATGGCGGGAAGCGACAATGATCTGCGTGCCGTTGGCATGCTGATCAAACATTTCCTGTACCAGGTGAGGATTGTTATTATCCTGCGATAAGTGGGAGAGCAGCAGGTGTGTCATAAACGATGGGCGGTGCTGGGTGAATATTTCCAGTGCCTGCCGGTTGGACAGGTGCCCATGTCCGCCACGGATACGGTTTTTAAGATAGTAGGGATATCTGCCCTGTTCCAGCATCTGTTCGTCGTAATTTGCTTCCAGGAAAGCGGCATGGCATTGCCGGAAGTGGTTCAGCACATGCTCGCAGGGAGCGCCGATATCTGTAAATACGCCGATATTGACCTGGTTGCCGGACACCATGAAGCTGTGTGGTTCCACGGCATCGTGGTATTTAGGGAAAGCAGTGACGGTAAGACCGCCGATCTGCACCGGTTGATACGCCGCGAAAGACACGACCCTTTGCAGCGCAAGATTGCCGCCAGCCAGTGTGCTTTGGGTGATATATACCGGCAACTGGTGCTTTTTCGCCAGCACCGTTACCCCTTTGATATGGTCCGTATGTTCGTGGGAGATAAAAATGGCTTTCACTTTCGTCATCGATAACCCGAGGCGGGCCATCCGCTTCTCTGTTTCCCGGCAGGAAATACCTGCGTCAATCAACACTGCTTCCTGTCCGTTACCGATGTAGTAACAGTTTCCGTTGCTCCCCGAATTCAATGACGTGATAAAAAGTGACATGCCGCCAAAGATAGAATTATTTGGCTATTTGGGTATTGGGATATTTGGATATTGGATTTACGGATTTTGTGATTTTTTGATTTTGGAATTTGTGGGAGTAGATCTTAGCGGTTTTATGTTTTTAAATTATTATAGCAAGATATCATTCTTCGGGTTGTTAAGCCCCGAAATTCCAAAATCAAAAAATCCCGAAATCCGTGAATTTAGTTTATGTTTGCAACAATGTTGCATAATTTAATCTGGAATCCTTCACCGGAGATATTCCGCATCGGTGGTTTTGCGCTTCGCTACTACAGTGTGGCCTTTATGATAGCCTTTCTGCTCAGCTACGTGGTGATGCGCTACGTCTTCGACCGGGAGGGAAAAGACAGGGCGCTGTTGGACCGTCTGCTGGTGTACGTGGTAGTGGGCACTATCATAGGCGCCCGGCTGGGGCATTGCCTGTTTTATGAATGGGATTATTTCCGTTATCATCTGACGGAAATCGTATTGCCGTTCCGGTGGGAGAACGGCCGTTTTTTGTGGACAGGCTATCAGGGACTGGCCAGTCACGGCGGAGCTGTGGGCATACTGGCGGCGGTAGCGTTGTTTGCCCGCCGCTATGGGGTATCGCTGTTATGGCTGCTGGATAGGCTGTCCATCGTGGTGCCACTGGCAGGTGCCTTTGTGCGGATAGGTAATTTCTTTAATGCCGAAATTATCGGTAAACCATCCAGCCTGCCGTGGGCGGTGGTGTTTGCGCGGGAAGACGGTCAGCCCCGGCACCCGGCGCAGCTGTATGAAGCGCTCTGTTATATGGTGATCTTCGGCCTGCTCATCTTCCTATATAAAAAAAGTAAATTGGTGCAAAAACCGGGCTTCCTCTTCGGTCTCTTCCTGATACTGGTATTTGGTGCGCGTTTTATCATAGAATTCCTGAAAGAAAACCAGGAGTCATTTGAAAACGGATACCTGCTCAATATGGGACAGCTGCTGAGCTTACCGCTGATAGCGGCCGGCATTTATTTTCTGAGATATTATCATGATAAACATGCAAAAAGATAAACCCATTAAAGTATACCTGTTGACCGGTTTTCTCGGTGCGGGTAAAACCACCCTGCTCAACAGTCTGTTGCAGCAGAGCCAGGACTACCGCAACATCGTCATCGAAAACGAATTCGGCAAAGTGAATATCGACGCATCATTGGTGGCGGCACAGATTGAAAATATATATGAGCTGACGGCAGGCTGTATCTGTTGCTCGCTCGACAATGAACTGCTGGAAGTTCTGGGCGGCATATTGCGGTTGGAAGAGCGGCCGGATCAGATTTTCATCGAAACGACCGGCATTGCGGATGCAGGTAATATTATTGGCATGTTCAGTCTTCCGGACGTGAAAGCCCGTTTTCAGCTGGTGTCCACCATCTGTGTGGCCGACGCGGAGAACGTGGAGGACCGCCTCGGGGAGGTCACAGAAGTAGGCAAACAGCTGTCCTGCGCGGATGTGATCGTGCTGAATAAAACCAAAGACCTGCCGGTGCCCGAGCAGGTACGGTTACAGGCGTTGCTGGAAAATGTCAACCCGCTGGCGTATATCACCACTACCGCCGATGGGCAGGTGGCACTGGCCAACATGCTGCCACAGGAACGCCGGGTGCCGGCGCCGGTGGCAACCCCTTCGGCCGGCGATGCCTCCTGTGAAGTGCCCGCCGAAAAAACACCGCACAAAATCAATAACGTGCTGTTTGAATCCCCGCAGCCGTTTGATTTGCAGATGCTGGCATTTGTACTGGAACTGAATTTTAACGTGTATACCGACCAGTTATACCGCATCAAAGGTTATGTGGCGGTAAAGGATAGCCCGGAGAAATACCTGGT
Source organism: Chitinophaga fulva (assembly GCF_012927205.1). Lineage (GTDB taxonomy): Bacteria > Bacteroidota > Bacteroidia > Chitinophagales > Chitinophagaceae > Chitinophaga > Chitinophaga fulva. The sequence continues at coordinate 570,754 of NZ_JABBGC010000003.1, read as the reverse complement.
GCAGTCTACCGGCAACTATCTCACGATTGTTCCGGCCGGCCCCTGGGGCGATACGCCGCCTTCCTCTACGCTGGTGTTTATCGGCAAAGGCTTGAAAACTGCTACCATAGAGCGTATACTGAGACCGGCACTGAGGTGATGTGACACGTTGTATGCCAGCGCTTTTCCCTATCTTTACAGTCCACCATGACTGCATTTGAGACCATCAAACTTTCTGCGCTGACCGGCAAAATCCAGCAGGCGCTCTCCAACGTATTTGGAGAAGAGACCTTTTGGGTAGTGGCCGATGTGACCAATCATGCCTTTTACGCACAGAAAGGATATCATTATTTCGACCTCGTGGAGAAAGACACGAACTCCAGTGCCATCGTGGCTAAAGTGGCTGCGGTGGCCTGGGGCAATGGGGCCATCCGTATCCGTGAGTTTGAATATGTGACCGGTCAGCAGTTTAAAAACGACATACACGTATTGGTGAAAGTGTCGGTCAACTATCACCAGGTGCATGGCCTGCAAATCACCCTGCTCGATATCGACACCAGCTTCACTATCGGTATGCTGGAACAGCAGAAACAACAAACCCTGCTGCGCCTGCTGGCAGAATGTTCCGATTATATCCGCAAAGTAGGCGACCGTTACATCACACGCAACAATCAATTGTCCCTCCCTGCTGTGATACAGAAACTGGCGGTGATCACCTCCGGTAATTCCGCCGGCTTCCAGGACTTTCGGCATACGCTGGAACACAACCGTTTTGCGTATGCTTTCCAGGTAGATACCTATTTCACCGTGGTACAGGGGGAGTCGAAAGCCGAACTGGTACAGCAACGGTTAATCGATGTATACAACAGCGGCGTGGCCTACGATGCCGTAGTGATCATCCGCGGCGGCGGCGCGCAAACAGACTTCCTGTTGTTTGACACCTTCCTGTTGGGAAGAGCCGTCGCCAAATTCCCTATTCCCATCATCACCGGTATCGGTCACCAGAAAAATGAAACTATCACCGATATGATGGCACATAGCCCTGTGAAAACGCCTACCAAAGCGGCGGAACTGATCATTGCCCATAACAAGGCATTTGAAGATGGGGTGTCTGCCTTGCAACATACCATCCTGATCAGGGCGCAACAACTTTTTTCCAGTCACTACCAGGCGCTGTCCCAGCTGAATGCGGCTGTGATCAACCAAACGCGTACTATCCTGCACCGACAGCGGGAAATGCTGCACGACTATCACAATGTGGTATCGCATGGTTCCCGGTCTGTATTGCAACATCACCAGCGGGAGCTGCTCACGCTGTCAGGCGCCATCCTGGCAAGGCCGCGGGCGGTGATTGCCGGCAAACAAAATGACCTGCTGAACATGACGGCCAATATCCGTTCGTTCAACCGCCTGTATATGCAAAACAGACGCGGACAGCTGGCCCACTACGATACTTTATTCAAGCTGATGAGCCCTGTCAATATACTGAAGCGTGGTTTTGCTATCGTATATGCAGGCGATAAAATTATTAACAGCGCACTCCCCGTGGAAACCGGCAGCCCCATCACCATCAGGCTGCACGACGCTTCCCTGGAGGCCACCGTTACCGCTAAAACACCACATGATGAACCAGGAACTGACATATGAAGCCGCCTACACCGAATTACAACAGATAGCGGAAGAAATAGAAAACGAAACCGTTTCGGTGGATGTATTGGCGGAGAAAGTAAAACGCGCCTCCGTATTGATAGAATTCTGTCAACAGAAACTGCGGGCCACGGAAGTGGAAGTCAATAATATCATCAAACAGATGGAAAACAAACCAGGGGCCTGATCCTGCCTTCCTTTTACATCCTCCCTTTTTAGCGGCAGTCATCGGCAGAACGCTGTCACTTATCACCGGGGTGTGGAAACTCATCGCCTTTCACCAGCCAATTGCCTTTATTTTCAGGTGCTTTGCAGTATATCATAAAATATGCTGTATGAAAAATTATTGCTATAGAAACCTATGGCTGACAGGGCTATGCCTGCTCACTGTTTTTACCGCTGCCGCCCAGAGAAACGGCAAATACCTGAAAGGGTTTTACGTTGATAGTACAGGGCAAAAAATGGAAGGGTACATCTCCATGAAAGAAATGGGATTGGAATCCTTCGAATTTAAAAAACAGCTGGGAGATAAAAGCCGGAAAATAAAAGCTTCCAGCTGCCAGGCTTTTTCGTTTGAGAACCACGCGTTTTCTACGCTTCATAATGTGACTATCAAAACACACATCTGGCATTACCATTTTGATAAAGTGTTTGCCGAGCAGGTGACAGATGGCCCGCTACAGTTGTACCGGCTGTACTTCAAACCCGGGAAAGTGGGATACATGCGGTATGTTTCGATGGCCAGCAGGTTTGCGCCCGGACCGGCATCGCTGGGGGCCGGCGTATTCATGAACAGCAAATATGTGAACTATTTCCTGAGAAAGAGCGGGGATACCACCGGTTATTGTTTTATCGGTAAAAAACGCAAAGAGTTTGTCACCTCATTGACGCCCTGGCTCAAAGCAGATACGCTGCTGGTCCGGAAAATACAGGCGGGTGGTGACTATAGCTTCAACAACATTGAGTCGGTGATACGGGAGTATAACGACTACATCGGTAATAAACAGTAATTTCATCCCCTGAAAATACGGGTTGGCGTTTATGGGAAAAATAGCAGCCGCACTGAAATCATACGGTATTATACTGACCATCGTGGTGGTCATCAATATCATCAATAATTTATCCGGGTATAGTCCGGAGAAATTCGATCTGACAGCGGAAATTGTGACCACGCTGTTGATGACCACCTTTGGGTTTATTGGCTTTAATGCACTCAATGATATTTTTCTCCGGAAGGTGCTGAACTGGAATACCCGTACCGAAAGGAGTTTCATGGTGTTCATACTGGTGTCGGCATGTTTCGGGGCGGCACTGATAGCCTGTTTTATGAAACTGGAGGTCTTTATTTTTCATACGCCCGATCCTGCCTGGCAAGGCTATGTGCGGAACATGCTGTATTCAGCCATGTTGTTCCTCTCGATCACGCTGGCTGCCACATTGGGTAAATTTATCGCCCACTGGAAACAGGGAATAGAAGCCACCGCCAGAATGGAACAGCGGTTAGCGCAAAGTCAGCTGGACCTGTTGAGGAACCAGGTCAACCCCCACTTTCTGTTTAATGCATTAAATACCCTTACATCCCTGATCCGGGAAGACGAAGGACAGGCGGTGGACTTTGTGAAACATCTCTCCCGCATACTGAGATATTCCCTGGCACAGGAGACCAATGGTACGGTGACGGTGGCCACAGAACTGGCTATCGCAGATGCTTTCCTTGGCATCAGCGGGCAGCGGTTCGGCGATAAGCTTATTTACAACAAGGCAGTGAAGGGGAGTGTGCTGTCCCAACAAATTGTTTCACACAGCCTGCTGATGCTGCTGGAAAATGCGCTCAAGCACAATGAAATATCCCGTCAGCGGCCGTTGCATATCAGCATATACTCTACGGACGATTACCTTTTTGTAGAGAACAATCTTCAGCTCCGGCAGTCAGGGGCCACTTCCATGGGTATTGGACTGGCTAATATTGTAGGCCGTTATCAGCCGCTGACCGGTAAAACCGTAAACATTACATCTGATGAAACCTCCTGGCGGGTGGGCATTCCACTGCTCCCCGGCATGGAGGATTTAAACATCGAAAAATGATAGCTTTAATTGTTGAAGACGAGACGGCTGCAGCAAGGCAGCTGGTAAATATGCTCCGCAAACTGCGCCCGGACTGGCACATCTGCCCTGTGGCTGAAAGTATTGAGGAAACGGTGCAATGGCTCACTCATCATCCGCATCCGGACATTATCCTGATGGATATCCAACTCTCAGATGGTGATTGTTTCACCATTTTTAAGCAGACGGAAGTGAAAGTGCCCGTGATTTTTACAACGGCTTATGATGAATACGCGATCAGGGCTTTTAAAGTGAATAGTATCGACTACCTGCTGAAGCCTATTGAAGAAGCGGAACTCGCTGCGGCGCTGGACAAATACGAATCGCTGCGGCTTCATCAGGCCCCGGACACAGCCGGTGACCAGCTGAAAAAACTGATCGCCTCCTTAACGCCTGCTGCCGGTGCGCGGGAACGGATGATGTTCCGTACGCATAACGGCATCAAAAGTATTGACTGTAACGATATCGCCTATATTAAAGCACAGGACAAACACGTTTACGTATATACGTTTGACGGGGAGATGAACGTGACAGACCAATCGCTTGATGAACTGGCGGATACATTGTCTGCCCGGACTTTCTTCCGGATCAACCGGAAATATCTTTGTCATATCAAAGCGCTCCAACAGATACGACTGCATTCCAACGGGCGCACGCACATCCTGCTGGAGCATTGTAAAGACGATGCCGTTTTTGTGAGCCACTCGCGTAGTGCGGACTTCCGCCGCTGGCTGGACAGTTAGAGGCTGTACTGTTTTTTCTTGAGTTGTGCGCGTATGCCTTCCGGTACGTTCCGGAAGAGGTTCAACGGTATGCCGGCCGCTTTGGCTTTGGCTTCCAGGGTTTCTACCGTGCAGAGATAATTTTTCCAGGCAGTGGCTTTACCGGTACCGGTGTACAGGTCATTATCATTCGGCATGTCCACGGCGATAACGGTGGCATTGGCATTGATACGCGCGAGGTCGTTGGCGCCTTTAGGTATGATCACTGCTACTTTCCATACTTGTCCGGGTACGGTGATGTTGCCATTGTCGAGTGATTCCACAAAGGCGGTCTGGCCTTTACCGCGTCCACCTTTGCCGTAGGTGCCCATGACGATGAAAGCTTCCTTATCATCTTTTACCTGTTGACGGATAAAATCTTCCATATTAGCCCACGGTACCTGGTTGAGGGCTGCGGCCTGCGGGATCATGTTGGTCATGAGAAAGGTGGCGCTGTTGGCTTCCTTAGCGGCGCTGCGGTCGCCGGAAGGGCAGTTATGGCCTCTGTCGAAGCCCGTAGTGCTGCCGTTATAGCTGCCGGCGTTTACCTGGTACCAGCCTTGTGGCAGACTGGGGTCTGGCCTGAAGTCATTAGCGCGGTCAATGGTACCCGGACAATCTTCTGATTGCAGGTGCCAGCTTACCCACACCGGTATACCGGCATTTTTGCTGTATGCTTCCACAAAGTAGGTTTGATTCATCAGGAAATTCTCCAGGAAAATCAGGTTGGATTTAGCATCTGTGGGGTTGCCAAGCAGGAGGTGGTCGTTGTCGGCGGCCGGTGCAGGAGGCTGAACGGGAGCGGTTTCCCGGATATCGTCTTTGGTACAGGCAACAATCAGCAGGAGGGCTGCATAGGTGATCAGCAGCCTAAAATTAATTCTCATCTATCCCTCGTTGTGAATATTAAAAACGCAAAGGAAAGGTTTTAATGTTACACGCGGACAAAATTGACGGAATAAAAAACGTATAGACGTGGCAGGTAGGGTCAGAAAACTTCGTTGATGCCGAAGTAGAAGCCCGACTGGTCTTGTCCGCGGCCGTAGTCCAGCCGGATGTTCACACGGTTTTTGAATTCCCAGCGATAGCCGATGCCATAGCTGAGGAGTGTTTGCCGGAAGGAGAGGGCATCGAAGCGGGGGAATACGTTGCCGCCGCCAACCCATACCACGGCGCCGCTGCGGCGGTATATGCGTTGCCGTAGTTCCACCTGTCCGGAGACATAGTTACGGTCACGGTACCGGCCTTCATAGTAGCCGCGTAACCTGTTGGAGCCGCCGGCCTGTGCCAGCAGGTTCCAGGGCACGTCGCCGCTGTGTTCTTCTGCATAAAAGTCCATGGCGAGGATACTGCCTTTCCAGAGGCGTTTGTACCAATCAAATTGCAATTCCAGTTTGGAGAAATTGGTGTTATTACCGAGGAAGGTAGGGTAGAAGCGGTAGCCTATCCGCGCATATATGCCGCGGGCGGGATTGGGAATAAAGTCGCGGGTATCATATACCACGAAAGGGCCGGCGCCCATACCGAAAACCTGCTTAGGCTGCATCAGTGGTTTGCCGCTGATGGTATCTATATCTTTAGCCCGTGAATTCTGCACATGGGTGCTGATGCCGGCATAAAAGCGGTTGCTGATGTTAACCGCGAGGTCGGCCTGTAACTTTTCTGTCAGCAACAGATAGTCGGTATAGTCATTTTTGGCGGAACCGGCATCGTAGCCAATTCCCCAGTATTTATCCGGGCGTGAGCTGAAAGAGGCTTTCAACATGAGACGGAAGCGGTCTTTCGGAAAGATGGTAGTGCTGTTAATGCCAATACCATAAAAACCGGTGAGCGCTACAGAACCGTATACGGCCACATTGGAAACGGGCAGCAGGCTGTCAGCCGGGTCTGTCCGGTACTGTGCGGCCAGCATCACCGCGATGCCTGCGCTGGTCTCTGGTGTGTAAACCGGGCCACCGATGAAACTGAGATCCAGATTTTTGTGTTTACGCTCGTCGTTGGTATGTGCCAGATAATGGAGAACGCGCTGATACAGCCCCCTGGGGGCCGTAGTGTCTGTGCTGTTGCCGGAAGATGGGGCCTGTCGGGCAGTAACCGTTACACTACAACAGAGCAATATGGGGAGTAGTAGGTTTTTAATCAAATGCATGACCGCCCGAAAATAACGATAATTCCGGAAATAGGAGCCGTGTTCCAATTGCGTCCCGATCGTATTCCAATCGACGTTTCGTCCCGCACGTTCCATCCTCATCACGTCCCAGGGCTGAAGCCCTGGGCTACGTTGTTGTTCAGGTTTGCAAGGATTAAAGGGTTTACAATGGAAGAAATGGATACGATGAATACAAAAGGCAATAGAAATAATAGGAAGCAATGGTGACAATAGTTGGAATATCCGGAATATCTATGACACCACAATCGTTAACGAGGTAACATGGCCTAACAACGTTATCCGGAGGTTTTAGTCCTATGAAAACCTGGCACAGCATAAAACTTCACCTACCTAACGGCCCTTAACTGTAAAAGAACCTGAACACAACGTAGCCCAGGGCTTCAGCCCTGGGTACATGATGGGGTTTAAACGTGAATCGGGGCGCGGATCGCGCCCCGAAGGTTAATCAACAAACAATTGTGTCACGGCGGCGGTATCCATGGCCCATTGGGCGGTGTATACCTCATCGGCATCGGTGGTATCGGCCAGTTGCAGTTGTTGTGCAGTGGCTTTTATCTCCAGCAGTTGCCCTATGGTCATTTTCTGGTCCAGCTTTTTCAGCAGGCCGGTAACGTTGTTACCGTTCAGTTGCTGCACTACCTGTCCTTCATAAGGCATTTCCAGCCAGATGATGTTACGGGCGGCCACGTCGAGCACACCGAAAACCAGTCCTTTGGCCAGGCCACGGGTGATACGTACCTGGTGTTGTACACAGGACGGATCATAGGCTACGCCTGTTTTTTCAGATATTTTCATCTTATGACGGCTATCCATCCAACCAACCACCATTTCAGGTACCAGGCCTCCGACGGAGTAGGCGTTACAGGTGAATGTTACATAACGGGCGCCTGCGGCAGCCAGTTGTTCTACGTCCAGCTCTATATATTCCGCGGTCCCTATTTGGTTAGGGATAGAACGGATATCACCGCTATGCTTACATCCGGTGGTTTGCAGCCGGCTATAGGAACAGAAATCGGATACGCCGTCATAGCTGATCTGACAGCTCAGGTCCATATCCAGGTGCTGGGCAGGTAATCCTTTACCCCACTGCATGAACAGGCGGATGTTGTTCCCCTGCAGCGGGAAACGTGTTCCCATCAGGGCGGCGGGCAGGTCCTGTATTTGCTCGCTACGGTCACCGATGGCCAGCGGTATTTTATACAGCGCCGGATCGATAAACATAGTACGGCCGGCAGCTGCAATGGCGGCAAAACGTTTACGGGTGGCTTCCAGGCACAGATTAGCCACGGCCTGCTGCATCTGTTCCAGCTCTTCTACGGTGTAGATGTTCAGCATTTTGTTGGCCGGCAGCTGTTTGGCAGTACCTCCCAACGGTTTCACCACACGGGTAGCATAGTGATCGAAATAATAACCAGCATACATCTGAAGGGTGAACAGGAGCCGGGCAGGCACTTTATCGGCTACTTTTGAAAATGCATCAATGGTAGCTTCCGGTCCGAACCACAGCATATTGGCAAACAGGGAACGGGCAAATAATCCCGGGCGCTGTTGCAACAGGTAAAAAGTGCTGGAGGCATCGTGACGCAGCCGGAACTGGTCCAGCCGTCCCTGCCACACTTCGTAGTCACCACGGTAAAATTTGTCCATGATGGTATGCAGGTGCTCAAAACCGGCACGCTTGCTATATTCCGGCAGGCGCAGGGCACGGATGAAGCGTACCCACATCTGTCTTTTAGGATGCATATCGGCGCAAATTTTTGCGGCGTCCATTGACAGGCCGTTGATCCAGCGTGCGACGATCTGTGCATCTTCACGGCGGTATTTCAGTTTCAGCGAGGCGGCGATAGCTGCTTTGCTGGTTTCGTTCTTTTTGGTGGCACGGCGTTCAACCCCGTTACGCTTTGTTCGCGCTATAATAGTTTTGGGCGCTACCAGCTGCTGGAAACCGGTATGTTTAAACCACAGGTAACGGAGTATATCCGTAGGCGTGCTAAATAATGCCTGTGCTTTTTCTGCACGGCCCTGTTTCAACAGGATATCAATAACGGTGATCACTGTTTCACGCATCGCGATCTTTCCTGCCGGTAAAGGCAGTTCCGCCAGCAAACGGCGAAGACTGCTCTGCTGCGTGGCGTCCAGCGCCGTACGGGATGCCAACAGGTTTTCCAGATACTGTTCCGCATCTGCCAGTGTCCACAGTTCAAGTACCCGCAGTTTTTTATTTTGTCCGTAGTGCTCTATGGCAGCGGTTTCCAGCGGTGTACCGCAGAAGGGGCAACCATTATAACGTTCCAGCGGAAAGGTATGAGGCGGTATCAGGTGACCACAGGCCAACCTTGTTCCACCGGTAAGTCCCAGTAAGTTGGTGAAATAGGTGATGATATGATCAGCATGAGATTCTCCCGTAGGCACACTCCAGTTTTTTACCAGCGGCGCCCAGTTTAGTTTTGTACCCATCACGTCCCGGAGTTGCTCCAGTATCTGTGTCTGCCAGGCAGCATCGGTTTGTTCCAGTGCGCGCAACAGTGGCTCAGACACGCCAAATCCCAGTTTGGCCATATTGGCTACCAGTAAGGCGGTATCAGGATTCATTCCTGTGGCGCCGTTCAGGACGGTTGCCGGAATATAAATGGCCTGTTGACGTAATGCTACCTTTAAGATGTTGTTCATCGTTTTTAAATTTATAATCAGATAATTTTGCCGCTGGTTTTTTGTAGAAAAACGTAGTAAACGACAATTGACCTTGATAGAAAAGCAGGCTGGATTCGAACCAACAACCCCGGTTCCCTGAGAGAAGTAAGCCCCGGTTGACCCTTTTGGTAATTTCGGAACTTCTATACCGGTGTCTTGCCAATTAGACGACTGCTTTAGCTGAAGCGATAATGGTGAAAGTAAATCCCAAATGATGAAGTAACTCTTACTTGACCGCTTCGATGATACAAAGATGCAAGACCATGTGCGCAGTCTTCTTGCGCAGATAAAATTTTTCTGAAAAAAGGGAAAAAAGAGGGGCTTTTCTTTCTATAGATGATTTGACGGGGGATGATATATCTTTGCGGTGGAAATCACTCCCAATGGAAAGCTGACGGTAGTAAAAATGTTATCTATACAAGAAAAGAAGGCCGCACATCGCGAACATCATCAAAAAGCAAAATTCATCAGGATCCGCCGTGGTATACGGGTAGCCCGGTATGTTATGTACCGGGAAACGCTGATCGATAAAAAGAATATTTACTGGTCATTCATCGGTGCTTTTGCAGGCATCGCCAGCGTTGGTTTATTAAGTCATTTTTATCTCCCGGTGAAGGACAACCTGTTTCTGATAGGTTCTTTCGGCGCCTCGGCGGTATTGATTTATGGTCATACACAGAGCCCGCTGGCACAGCCGCGTAACCTGGTAGGAGGACATCTGCTGAGTGCTGTGGTGGGCGTAACGGTCCGTTACCTGGTACCATGGCCGGAATGGGAATGGCTGGCCTGCGCATTGGCGGTGGCAGCAGCGCTGGTGGTGATGCAGGTGACAAAAACAGTACATCCGCCGGGAGGGGCCACCGCATTGCTGGCGATCGCCGGTTCACCGGCCATCCGGAAGCTGGGCTTCTGGTACGTATTGTCACCGGTAGCCTCCGGAGTGGCCATACTGTTGCTGATAGCGGTGATCGTCAACAATATGACCGACATCCGGCAATACCCCGATAAGGGCAAGTGGTTTTAAACAGTTTTCTTTTTATAGATGATGGTATCTGATGCCAGTTGCTCCAGCTGGTAACCGCCGGTATCGATACGCAGTTTGGGCAGTTGTTGCTGCAGCTGCCGCAGCGTGTTGGCGTCAGGGTTAGCCTGGTACAGGTACAGCTGTTGTAGTTTTTTATTCTTCCCCAGGGCATGCAGGAAAGCGGGCGAACAACCGGTGCCGCTCAGGTTCAGGTACCGCAGCTCCTGGCAGCCTGCCAGCGATGCTGCCGCGGAACCTTTGACAGCCGTCTGTTTCAGCTCCAGCCGCGTAAGGGCGGTCAGCTGACTGATAGCAGGCAACGCTGCATCGGTGATACGGGTGCCGGACAGGTCCAGCCATACCAGCTGCGACCGCAGCGGGTGCAACAGCGTCATGTCTGCATCGCTGAAGCCGGACGCGTTTATACAAGTAACCGCAATAAAAGGACTGTTGGCCGCGACTGGCATCACTTTCACTCCTTTGGCCTCCAGGGCCTCCACACTCTTTCTATCCGGCGCTGACGGCGTTCCGTCCGGTACAAATTCATTATGGTCCAGCGTTTTGCCCGGTGTCATCGCTTCCAGCACCAGCTGTATACGCGGATTGGGTTTCAGCTCTTTGACGGTTTTGCCGGTGGGCGCGCCCTGCGCTATCCACCAGTAAAGCAGCTCTACCTCGCGGGGCGACAGCTGCGGCTTGCCTTTAGGCGGCATCCGGTGCTCATCGTTATCAGACAGCACCAGTCTTTTAAACAACTCACTTTCTTCCGGCATACTGTCTTTTAATACCGGGCCGTGTTCTCCTCCCTGACGGATCAATGCCAGCGTTTCCAGGCGAAGCCCTCCTTTTAGTTTCTGCGCATTGTGACAGCCGTAGCAGCGGGTGGAAAGCACCGGTGCCACCAGGTCTTCGTATATCCGTGCGTCAGCTACATTCGTATAGGCAGGTGCGTTATCAGCAGTTTTTTGTTGACCGCTGAATGCCTGCAAGGCGGGCGGCATGGCTTGCACGAGGTAGTCGTCGCCATGGGTGAGCGACCCGCCATAGTGGCCTGCGGCAGATACCAGTACCAGCAGCAGGGCAAACAGTGGCAGCTGTAACCGTGTTAGCCGTTTACCGGCAGGGATGACGTTCAGCAGGTATAACAGGCTGCTGCTAACGGCGACGCCTATACCCAGCCACAGGTGGGTGTTAAGCAGTTGCTCGTCATAACCGCCGTCGAGTGATAGGAGGTAACCTGCCACACAGCTGGCGACGGCAGAGAGGGCTGCTGCCAGCAACAACAGTGGCAGCGCGGCCCGCAGGCCGGCCCGTTTGCTGCTGCGCGACAGCAGCGCCAGCACAAAGGCGATGATCAGGATACCTATCGGCAGGTGTACGATCAGCGGATGTATCCTGCCGATGAAAAGATTCCAGTTTCCGGTTGCGGCTAATATCTTCATTACTTCCCGTAGCGCTGTTTGAGTTGATGCATCATGTATACGTTAATGTCCCACTGGTTGCCGAGCGGCTGCCGCGTGTAAGGCAGGGTGGGCATGTAGTCTGCCGGACCGAACTCGGTCAGCATCGTGAGCGGTTTCCCCGCTTCCTGGTGGCGGCGCACCACCTGGTCCCACCAGCTGAAATGCGCTTTCACGGCGTTGGCCCATTCGGGCGCCCGGGGATCATTGACCTGTGGCCCTTCCGGGTGACCGATACGTGCGTGGACATGGCCCACGCGTTCCAATGCTTTGCCCACGGTTTCGGCCTGGTCTTCCAACAAAGACTCATGTACGTTGCACCAGTGCGAGATATCGAGGGTCAGGCGCAGGTCGGGCTTCTTTTCGATAAACTGGCGCGCCACATGCGCGGCAAACAACATACGGGAACGATGGGTTTCGTGGTAAATGGGAACGCCGTTGCGCTGTGTGATGCGGGTGCTGATATCGATAAGCGCGGCATTCTGATCGAAGGTAAAATAGTCTTTGCCTGATTGTGTGTTGATGTATAACGGCCGTGGACCTGTGGTGGTAGCGGCGGAGAGGTTGTTTTCAAACTGGGTGGCATGTTTCGTATAGTCGCTATCGTGACCACCGGCGAGATAACCTACCTGTAGCTTGTATTGATCGAGTGCGGCGAACAGCGCCTGTTGCGCTGCTTTGTCCTGCGGCCACCAGAGCTCGATACCGTCGTAACCGGCCTGTTTGGCATCGCGGCAGAAATCGCCGATGCTGCCGGGATAACCCCAGTTGGTGGCCATGACGGTCAACCGGTAGCCGTTAGCCGGCCGGGCTGCAAAGGAGGGGAGGGAGGAGAGGGCCAGTGCGCCGCTCATAACGGCAGACTGCCGGAGGAAATTTCTTCTGCTGGTATACATTGGTTGATTTTAAATATTAACCCAGAATTGGTGTGATCACATGTCCGCCTACGTCGGTTAGCCGGAATGGACGGCCCTGGAACTGATAGGTCAGCTTCTCATGGTCAAATCCCAGCTGTTGCAGGATGGTAGCGTGTATATCGTTGATGGCCACTTTACCTTTAACGGCGGCGTAACCTATTTCATCTGTTTCTCCCCAGGTGAATCCTTTTTTGATACCAGCGCCGGCCATCCACATGGTAAAGGCTTCTACGTGATGGTCGCGGCCCAGGTAAGGCGTGTCTTTGCCGTCACGGTTTTCCTGCATGGGCGTACGGCCAAATTCACCGCCCCATACCACCAGCGTTTCGTCGAGCAGGCCGCGTTGTTTGAGGTCTTTCAACAGCGCGGTAATAGGACGGTCTATTTCCCGGCATTTATTACGGAAACCATAATCAATAGCCAGGTTCTCGTCTGTGCCGTGGCTGTCCCAGCCCCAGTCGTACAGCTGCACGAAGCGCACGCCTTTCTCCACCAGTTTACGGGCCAACAGGCAGTTGTTGGCGAAAGATTCCTTGCCGGGCTGTGTGCCGTACATCTCATGAATATATGCCGGTTCTTTATTGATGTCCATCACGTCGGGAACGGAAATCTGCATTTTGTAGGCCAGCTCGTACTGCGCGATGCGGGCTACTGTTTCGGGGTCGCCGAAACTTTCGTATTCCTGCCGGTTGATATCGTTAATAGCTTCAATGGATTGTTTACGGAGATTACGGTCCATCCCCTCAGGGTCTGTCAGGAACAGCACCGGATCGCCTTTGGTGCGGCATTGCACACCCTGGTATACGGATGGCAGGAAACCGCTGCCCCACACGCTTTTACCGGCATCGGGTGTTTTGCCGCCGGAGGTAAGCACTACAAAGCCGGGGAGGTTGCTGTTTTCCGTGCCAAGGCCATAGGTGACCCATGAGCCGATACTGGGTCTGCCGAGCCTTGCGCTGCCTGTCTGCATGAGCAGCTGCGCCGGGCCATGGTTGAACTGGTCTGTCTGCACGGCTTTGAGGAAACTCACATCATCAGCCATGGTAGCGAAGTGTGGCAGATGATCGGATATCCATGCCCGTGATTCGCCATGTTGTGCGAATACTGCCTGGGGCCCCAGCATTTTGGGAACGCCGCGGATGAAAGCGAATTTTTTGCCTTCCAGCAAGGACTGCGGACAGAGCTGGTTATGCAGCTTTTGCAGGTCCGGTTTATAGTCAAACAGTTCCAGCTGCGAAGGCGCGCCGGCCATATGCAGGTATATCACACTTTTAGCCCTGCCGGGAAAATGCGGTGCGCGGGGCGCCATCGGGTCGGCACTGAAATCGAGCTGTTTGGCGGAGCTGCTGCCGCAGCTGGCCAGGAAAGAACCCATCGCGGCGGCACCGAGGCCGGTCACGCAGTCCAGCAGGAAATGCCGGCGGGTGATGTAGCGCAATGTTTCTTCATTGGCTTCCCGGAGCAACCTCATTTCGATATTTTTATATTTTGACATTTGATTATTTAAGATGAGTGAATGAGCATTGTTATTCTATCTTCAGTTATCAGCAATAGCTAAATGATCAAATTTCCCAATAACCAAATATTACGATTTGATCAGAAATTCATCGAGGTTCATAATGGCATTGGCGACCACGGTCAGCGCCGCCAGTTCTGCCAGTTGTGGCGGTGCGTCTTTACATTGCAGCAACGCTTTCGCGTCAGTAGGTGATTTTTTATACTGCTGCAATGCCTGATGGTACAACCGTTGCAACACCGCCAGTTTATTATCGGTCAATTGCCGGCATATTGCTGTCTGGTAACCCCAACGGATACACGCAGCAGCGTCGTTGTTGCCGTTGCGTTGCATATTTTGTGCGAGTGCGCGGGCGGTTTCTACGTACACCGGGTCATTGAGCGTAACCAGTGCCTGTAAGGGTGTATTGGTACGGATACGCCGTTGCAGGCATACTTCACGGCTGGAACCGTCGAACGTGATCATGGATGGGTATGGACTGGTACGTTTCTGGAACACGTATATGGCGCGGCGGTACTGATTGCCATCCTGTGCCTGTTTCCAGTATTCTCCACTCCACACGGTTTGCCAGATGCCTTCCGGCTGATACGGCATGATAGCGGGACCGTGCATATTACGGTTCAGCAGTCCGCTTACGGCCAGCGCCTGGTCCCTCACTTCTTCGGCGGTGAGCCTGAAATGCGGGCCTCTGGCCAGCAGGCGGTTGGCAGGATCTTTCTCCTGTAATGTGGGATTCGTGGTGGCATCCTGCTGATAGGCGGATGATAATACGATCTCGCGCAACAGTTTTTTAGTGCTCCACCGGTACTGATGGATATACTGATAGGAGAGCCAGTCCAGCAGCGCCGGATGGGAAGGCAGGAATCCCTGTGTGCCAAAGTCTTCCACGGTTTCTACGATACCGGTGCCGAATATCTGTTCCCAGAGGCGGTTGACCATCACCCTCGCCGTCAGCGGATTGCCCGGATCAGTGATCCACTCGGCCAGTCCGAGGCGGTTGCGCGGAGCTTTTGCCGGGAAAGGGTTCAGGGAGTGTGGCACATCCGGGGTGACGGCCTTGCCCAATACGAGCCAGTTGCCACGTTCAAAAACATGGGTGGTGCGTTGCATCACCGGTGTATTTTCTATCATCACCGGAATGTCCTGTGGTTGCGTGTTTACCAATGCCAGCAGATGGGAGTTGACACTGTCGTAGCCCGATTGGCCTTTGCCTGGCAGGTCATCGCGGAAGGCGAACCATTCTACCATACATACGGGGTCGTTAGGCTTCAGGGAAGCGTTACGGAACTTCAGGTACAGGTCATGTTTGCCGGTAGTAGGTTTCAGCGGGATGGAAATCACCCGGCGATCGTTGGTGGGCGCCAGTGTTTGCGTGAAATATACCGGACCGTTGAGGCTGTCCAGCCGGCATTCAAGGGTGCCGCCTTTGTTGCCGGTCCAGTAGTTCATCAGCAGCTGCGTTTTGCCGCCGGTAGCCTGTGCGGGCAGGCGGCAGCTACCATTATGGCGTACGCCAAGGTATTTGGTATCGTACAAAGCACCGTTGATGTAATTATCGCAGTCGTGTGCATGCACTTTAGGCTCCAGCACTTTCATGAACTGTTGTACATCGGCCACCTGTGCGGTGTTGCCATGTTGCTGTACCCATTCACTGATGCGGTTCACTTCTGCGAGGCCAATACTGTCGTACAGGCGCAGCTTAGGGTGTTCCATGTGGGTATCTTCATCACGGGTATTGTTCATGAAGGCGAGCAACTTGTAATAATCTTCAAACCGGAATGGATCGTAGGGGTGGCTGTGGCATTGCACGCAGCCGATGGTAACGCCCTGCCATACGTCCATGGTAGTGCTCAGGCGGTCCATCACGGCGGCGGTACGGAATTCTTCGTCCTGTGTGCCGCCTTCGTCGTTGGTCATGGTATTGCGGTTAAAGGCAGTCGCGATCAGCTGGCTATTCGTAGGATGTGGCAGCAGGTCGCCTGCCAGTTGCGCAATGGTGAAACTGTCGTACGGCATGTCCTGGTTGAAGGCATCGATGACCCAATCGCGATAGCGCCAGATATTCCTGCTGGCATCTCTTTCATATCCTTTGGTATCGGAATAACGGGCGAGGTCGAGCCACATGGAGGCCCAGCGTTCGCCGTAGTGCGGCGATTGCAGCAGGGAGTCAACTATGCGTTGATAGGCTACCGGACTATGATCGGCCTTGAAGGCGGCTGCCATGGCCGGTGTAGGCGGTAACCCGGTGAGGTCAAGACTAACACGGCGCAGCAGTGTCATCGGGTCTGCCGGTTTGGAGGGCTTCAGTCCTTCGTGTTTAAGTTTTTCGAGAATAAACCGGTCGATATCGTTACCGTTGTCGATGGCGATGTCCGGTACAGGAACAGGTTTCAACGGAACATAAGCCCAGTGTTCGCCCCATTCGGCGCCTTCCTTTACCCAGCGGGTGAGTACATCTATCTCGGCAGCGGTGAGCGGCTCGCCTTTCTGCGGCATCCGTTCTTTAGGGTCTTTACAGGTCAGGCGGCGGATAAACTCGCTTTTCTCCGGATGACCGGGGATGATGGCGGGTTTCCCTGATTTGGTATTACCGAGGGCTTCTTCCCGGAAAAGAACGCTGAAGCCACCGCTTTGCTTGACGCCGCCGTGGCAACTGATACAGTGTTTATTGAGTATAGGCTTGACTTCCGCGCTGAAGTCAGTGCGCTTGCGTGAATGGCAGGCGGTCACCACCATACCGGCAACAACGGACAGCAACAGGGCCGCCCGGAACGTGGATGTAGAGCGCATGTTTTTTTTCATTGAACTACTGTAAAAGTAATCGCCCGCCATTATTAAGCGGATAGAGGATCTGCGGAATTTGATGGATTATTTTATGGTTCCTGCTTTTTCTCGCGGTATTGAGCGGGGGAGAGGCCCATCACTTTGGTGAACAGCCGGGAGAAATAATAGGGATCTTCCATGCCCAGCAAAGACGCTATTTCTTTTACCCGTAGATGGGTGAAATGCAGGTATTGGCAGGCTTTCTGCACTTTCAGGTGGTTAAAATATTCAATCGGTGAATACCCGGTGTTGCTTTTAAACAAAGCGGAGAAATGGGAGGTGGACAGGTTGATGGACCGCGCCATCTGCCCGAGGGTCAGCATGCGGTCCAGGTGCTGGTTCATATAGTCTATGGCGTGATCGATGGTGTCCTGCCCGGCCTTTGTTTTCCCTGGGAGATAGGCACCGGGATAGATGCAGGAGGCGAGGAAAGCCCAGAAGCTCATGCTGGCGTACACCAGGTTTTCTGTACGATAGCCTCTTTCCAGCTGCTGGTAAATATTGTCAAACAACGCCAGTCGCTCATGGGCATGTGACAGATAAGTCTGGTGACTGCTGAGTTGTTGCAGCGCAGTATTGACAATGGCATCAGCGGTATGGCCTGCAAAGTGTGCCCAGTAGATGGTCCATGGGTCCGACTCATGCGCCTGGTAAGCATGGGGCCAGTCCCGTGGGATGATGAAACAATCGCCCGCCTTGATGAGATGGTCTTTTTTATTGAGCCGGATAGTACCGCGGCCTTCGATACAGTAGATCAGGATATGTTCCGGCGCGCCGTTCGGGCGTTTCCGATAGTGGAACTTCGCTTTGGGATAATAGCCGATGTCCGTGATATACATCGTCTGCATTACCGGATCGGCAACACATTTCTCCTGCAGGATATTGCGTGGGATGACGATAGCGCGCTGACCTTTGAAGCCTTCTCCTTTTCTGATCATGGAACCGGAATTTCTTTCCGATAAAAGTAAGAAAATCCATCAGTGAAAGAAAGGTTATTCAGCATCAACCACTGTAAAATCTCCGTTCTCCTCTCCGCCATCAGGAGAATCAGTAATAATCATGGCCATCATAGTTGTTTTTTAAATATAATTACACGTACTTTATACGCTTATTATCATCGTAGCACAGAACAATGAAAAAAAGACTACTTACCCTGGCGCTTACCGCTGCCGCCACGGCAGGGTGGGCGCAACAGCTTCCATCGGAATTACAGACACCGGAAGTGGTGTCCGTGAACCGCCTGCCCATGCGGGCTTCCGCCTTTGCCTTCGAAAACAAAACGTTGGCCGGCCAGCGTGACAAAGCCAAATCAGGCAATTTCCTGTCGCTCAACGGTACCTGGAAATTCAACTGGGTACAGGACCCGCGTAAACGTCCGGTCGATTTTTACAAACCGGACTTCAACGACAGCGGATGGGACAACTTTAAAGTGCCCGCCAACTGGGAAGTAAACGGTTATGGCCTGCCTATTTATGTCAACCATCCGTATGAATTTACCGGCCGAGCTAAAATGGGCGCAGCTTTAAAACCACCATACGATATCCCGGAAGATAATAACCCGGTAGGATCTTACCGGAAAAAATTTGACCTGCCGAAAGACTGGGACGGGAAACAGGTATTTATTCATCTCGGGGCTGTCAAATCAGCCTTTTTTATCTGGATCAATGGGGAGAAAGTGGGCTACAGCGAAGACAGCAAACTGGCCGCCGAATTCGACATTACCCGCTTTGTGAAACCCGGACAGAACGTAGTCGCCCTGCAGGTGTATCGCTGGAGCGATGGTTCCTACCTGGAATGCCAGGATATGTGGCGTATCTCCGGCATCGAGCGCGAGGTGTTCCTGTATGCCACACCCAAACTGGACATGCGCGATTTCAAAATCACCGCGTCACTGGATAAATCTTATACCAACGGTGTCCTGGACATCAACCTGGAAGTCAGCAACTACAGGATAGATAAAAAAACAAATCATAGTAAACCAGACACCTTCGCAGTGGCCATGGAACTGGTGGACGCCGCCGGTAAAACGGTGCTCAAAGAAGAAAATAGTGGACTGAAGCCGGTGCTAGGCAACTATAAAACTAATGTGCAGTTTCATCAGGAAGTAGCGAACGTACAAAGCTGGTCGGCCGAAAAGCCTTATCTCTACACGCTTTACCTGACACTGAAAAACAAATCCGGTGAAGTGCTGGAAGTGGTGCCGCAACGCATCGGTTTCCGCAGCATCGAACTGAAAGACCGCAATTTCCTGGTCAACGGAAAAAGAGTGTTCCTGAAAGGTGTAAACCGCCACGAACACAATGCTACACAGGGGCATACACTTACCCGCGAAGATATGCGCAAAGACATGGAGATGATGAAACAGCTCAATGTGAATGCGGTACGTCATTCGCATTATCCTCCGGACCCTTACTGGATGGAGCTTTGTGATGAATACGGGCTGTATGTGATCGATGAAGCCAATATCGAATCCCATGGCCGTTACTACGATCTCGCCTATACGCTGGCCAACGATAAACAGTGGCGAATGCCGCACCTCGAAAGAATATTGCGTATGTACGAGCGCGATAAAAATCACCCCAGTGTAGTGACCTGGTCACTGGGTAATGAAGCGGGCAACGGTACCAACTTCTATGAAGCCTACGACTGGCTGAAAGCACACGATACCCGTCCCGTACAGTATGAGCGCGCTGAAATGGATTATAACACAGACATCATTGTGCCGCAATACCCCGATCCGGACTGGCTCGTGAAATACTCCAACCACAATCCCGACCGCCCGATGATCATGAGCGAATACGCGCATATCATGGGCAACAGCCTCGGTAACTTCCAGGAATACTGGACAGCCATCGAAAACCATCCTTTTCTGCAAGGTGGCTTTATCTGGGAATGGATTGATCAGGGTATCGATACTGTGAAAAATGGTAAACGTATACTCGCCTACGGTGGTGACTTCCCCCTGAGCGGCCCGGTGAATGAGACTTTCAGCGATAACAATTTCTGTGTGAAAGGTGTGGTGACTGCCCATCGCGGTCTTACTCCTATGGCAATTGAAGTGAAGAAAGTATACCAGCATATCAGAAGCAGCTACAACGGCAACAACACCGTGACTGTCCGCAACGGCTATTTCTTCCGCGATCTGGCCAACTACCAACTCAACTGGGAATTGCTGGAAGATGGTAAGGTCACCGAAAAAGGAACCGTGAAGGATTTGTCGGTAGCTCCGCAACAAACGGCTTCCATCAATATACCGGTGAAAAGTACTGTGCGTGCAGGAAAAGAATATTTCCTCAATGTACGTTATGTCCTGAAGCAGCAGGAGCCTTTCCTGCCTGCCGGTTTTGAAATTGCCTCCGAACAATTTGCATGGGGTAAAGGCGCAGCGGTAGCACCGGCCACAATCAAACCAGGACAGCTGACACTGCAACAGGATGCCGGTCATGCGGTGATCAAAGGCAACGGCTTCTCCGTTCGCTTCAACCTGCAACAAGGCTCCCTCGAAAAGTATGAACTGAAAGGGGAAGAACTGCTGAAAGGCAGCCTGCAGCCTGCTTTCTGGCGTGCTCCTACCGACAACGACATCGGAGCCGGCTTTAACCACTCCCTGCGCAAATGGCGCAATGCCTACGCTGACGGAAAATTGCTGGAAGCTACGGTCAACAAAACCGCCAACGGTTACGAAGTGGTGCTGAAAAAAGAGATAGTAGATGGAGATGCCGTAGTAACACAAACCATCGCGGTACATGGCGACGGTAGCCTGAAAGTGACCAACGGCTTCGCTGCCGTAAAAGGCAAACACGAGCTGCTCATGCGCCTGGGTAACGATCTGCAATTGCAACAGCAGTTTAACCAGATCGATTTCTATGGCCGCGGTCCATGGGAAAACTACTGGGACAGGAAAACGGCTT
Source organism: Chitinophaga fulva (assembly GCF_012927205.1). GTDB lineage: Bacteria > Bacteroidota > Bacteroidia > Chitinophagales > Chitinophagaceae > Chitinophaga > Chitinophaga fulva. The sequence goes on along the minus strand of NZ_JABBGC010000003.1, from coordinate 549,752 downwards.
CTTTCGTAGGCATCTATCATCAGTCGGTAGACCAGCAGTATTTCCCGTATGCAAGGCCACAGGAAAGCGGCAACAAATCAGATGTACGCTGGGTGACCATGACCAACAAAAAAGGCAAAGGCCTCCGCTTTGAATACGCTGACAGCCTGCTCAATTTCTCAGCGCTGCCTTACAGCCTCAATGACCTCGATCCGGAGGCAGACAAAAAACAGTACCACTCCGGAGAACTGGTGACAAGACCGGAAATTTATATGCACATCGACCTGCAGCAGTCCGGTGTACAAGGCATCGACAGCTGGGGCGCATGGCCACTGGAACAATACCGGATACCTTTCCGTAACCAGGAATACAGTTTCTGGATAAAACCAATTATCTGATCATTACCATATAAAAAGAAGAGGGCGTCTCAAAAGTAATTTTTGAGACGCCCTTTGTGTTTCTTTTACGTTGAAAATATTTTAGTTTGGTTTTATTGCGATAGCAAAGGCTTCTGCTGCACGGGTGCCATCCGTTAAATTCATTTGTATATTATTCTTCCAGTATTTCGCCAGTATAAGGCCATTGGGGGTCCATTCATATCCTGCAATATAGATATCATTGTTGAACACCACGATTCCCCGTGCCTGCGCATCCTTGGAGAAGCTGCCCAGTGTATTAGGAGTACTGTTGACCCAATATTTGGGTGCAAAAGTATTTACATAACCTGCTGTTAAAACGTTGCCGCCTGATAATGCGATCCCGAAAACTTCTGACATGGCATTAGGATAGTTGATGACGCCGGTGGGCAGTATATTACGTACGCCATTTTTCCAGTAGGTGGCACTGGTGGCCTGGGTGGTGCTGCTTTGTCCGGCTATGTAAACATCTGTACCGGACAACAGGATGGCGTTGGCGGCACCCTGCCAGCCGGCCTGGTCCAGGTAATACAGCACACCGTTCTTCCAATATGCAGGAGCATTACTTACTATGCCGGCAACATATACATCGCTGCCTGATACGGCAATGGCCTTTACCCTGCAACTGCCGTTATAGCTTCCGGTAGACAGTGCGTACTGTGTACCATTTTTCCAGTATACCGGTCTGGGTACGCCATTGTTGCCGCTGTCTTCCCCGCCTACATATACATCTCCGCCGGATAGGGCAATGGCGCTGGCGGAAGCACCCCAGGTGCCGGTGCTGCTTAAAGAAACCGCAATGCCATTTTTCCAGTATTTGGCTACATCACTTTCAATGCCGGCAATGTATACATCATTGCCTGATATGGCGATGGCGCGGGCTTCTCCATAGTTTGTGCCCAGTGTAACACCTACGCCGTTTTTCCAGTATTTGGCCTCAGAAATACCATTGGTACCTATCTGGAAACCTACTACATATACATCCGGCTCTACCAATGGTTGAAGATTAGCTTTTGTTTTACCGGATGCAGATAAGCGGTCTTCGTCCAGATCGACATCCAGCTTTTTACTACAGGCATTGAGCATCAATAATGCGCTCAACAGCCACAAAAGGGCGCCAGGCTTCAGCGGGAAAACAAATTTGATTTTGGTCATGCTTTGATGGTTTTATTGGTTAAGAATAAATTGGCGGGAACATTCTACCGGGTTTATATAAAGGGAAGGAGGGTCAAAACATCACAGTCGAATACGGTCCTGGTAAAAATAAAGCAGGCAACTGCAATGGCATATCAGTTCCTGTTTGCTTAAAATATAAGAGAGCGTCTCATTTATTTTTGAGACGCTCTCTTCTTTTTTTATGATCAATCGGCGGTCAATGTCCGTAGTTTGGCGAGGTCTTCGTCTGTACGGTTACCATGGATCTGTACTTTTGACAGTGCGGTTTCAATCGCTGCAAACTCCTCCCGGGAAAGGTTTACGTTGGCTGCACCGAAATTTTCGTGTATTCTTTCCCGGTTGCGTGAACCAGGGATTGGTACGATGAAATCTTTTTTATGCAGCATCCAGGCCAGTGAAATCTGTGCCGGCGTGGCATTTTTTTCCTGCGCAAAATGATGCAGGAGATCGAGTAATGGTTGATTGGCTTTGATATTGTCTTTGTCAAAACGGGTGATCACTCTTCGTGCATCGATGCCTTTGAAGGTGGTGTCTGCATTGATTTTGCCGGAGAGGAAACCATTGGCCAGCGGGGAGAAAGGAACGAAGCCGATGTTCAGTTCTTCACAGACAGGGATGACACCCGCTTCAAATTGCCGTTCCATGATAGAGTATTCGCTTTGTACGGCGGTGAGGGGCGTGACGGCATGCGCTTTCCTGATCTCGTCCGCAGTGGCCTGTGACTGGCCCCAGCCACGTATTTTACCTTCCCTGACCAGTTCTCCCATTACCCAGGCGATATCTTCCACAGGTATGTCTTTGTTGACACGATGCTGGTAGTATAGTTCCACATGATCGGTGCGCAGCCTGGTGAGCGACTGTTCCAGTTTTCCTTTGATATGACGGAACAGGTTTTCTCTTGAATAATCGCCGATGTCGCTTTTTTCTATCAGGAACTTTGTGGCCAGTACCACGTTGTGCCGTACGTTCTGCAATGCTTCGCCTATCAGTGCTTCGTTGGCGCCCATGGCGTATCTTTCGGCGGTATCAAAAAACGTATAGCCGAGGTCGTAGGCATATTGCAGTAGCCGCATGGATTCCGCTTTGTCCGGCGCGGCGCCATATCCCATGCTTAATCCCATGCATCCATAACCCATAGCCGATACTTCGAGGTCTCTTAATTTTCTTGTTTTCATGCTTTTTCGATCTTTTAATTGCACAATGGCGGATCGATAAGCAAAGGTCATTTGCTGGCAGGCAGAGAAAAAGCGAAATACAAACCATCTATATCAAAATTCAAACATTCCTGAATTTTCGGGGAGAGGTGCCGGTTTGTTTTTTGAAGAAGGCGTTAAAGTGGGTGGGCTCTAAAAAGCCCAGTGAGTAAGCGATTTCAGCAATGCTCCAGCTGCTTTGTTTTAACAAGGATTTGGCTTCGCTCAGGCAACGGGCAGCAATGATGTGGGAGGTGGTGTTACCGGTGGCCGCTTTCAGCGCCCGGTTGAGATGGTTGACATGAATATTCATATGCCGGGCAAAGTCGGCCGCGGAACGAAGCGATACCTGTTGCGTGGTATCATCAATGGCGTAGTGTTGTTCAAGTAGCGTGGTGAAAAGTGTGGCAATCCGTTCGGCTGCATTGTGTGGAGGCGTGACCTGGGTGGCGGAACGGAGCTGCGTTTTCAGCGCAAAGTGAATTAATTCAAGGGTGAGGTTTCTTAATACATCATATTTGTAAACATAGTCGGACACTTTCTCCTCCAGCATGCGCTGAAAAATATTTTCCACGTCACGTACCTGTTCGTCTGTCAGTTCAAATATATGCGTACCTCCCGGCTGGTAAACCGGGTATTCATGCAGGTTACCATAACGGTGAAAAAAATGTTGGTTGAAGACGATACAAAAGCTGTTGTTGACCTGTGACAGATCGCCGCTGCAGGGTATCTGCGGATTCAGGAACAGGAGCGCCTGTTTTTTTATCTGAACAGTTTTATCGGCAAATTGTACTTCACTCTTACCATGGGAGAGGCTGATCTTGTAGAAATCCCTCCGTCTGTATGCTTCAGGGTTGGGCAGGGGCTGGTCAAGGGTGTAATCGGTCTTGAATATATCAAAATGCCCTGCCCCCTGGCGGAGGTTTTCAGGCGCCCGTCCGATTTTATCCCTGTAAAAAATTTCCAGTGTTTCTACTTTGACCATCAGTTAAAATTACACATTTCCAATGACACAGGTCGCATTTGCCCCGGTAGAAAGTCGCATACATACAGCACACAGCAACCGAATGTTGCGGACATTTGTATCATCACAAAAAAGATATCGTATGAAGTACCTGATAACCTTTTTATCGCTTGTAGCTATATTGTTCGTGGCCTGCCAACAGCCACCGAAAGATCAGCAAACCACTGCTGCCACGCCGAAAGATACCGTTGCCAAAGACAGTCTGAAGCCGGCAGAGAGCGGCTATGCAGATGTAAACGGATTAAAGATGTATTATGAAGTGTATGGCAGCGGTAAACCGCTGGTGCTGCTGCATGGCTCTTTTATGAACATTCCCATGAACTGGGCGCATATCATTCCCGTGTTGGCGAAAGACCGGAAAATAATTGTTGCCGAAATGCAGGGACATGGCCGTACAAAGGATATCCCGCGCAAATTTAGTTATGAAGCTATGGCGGACGATGTGTCCGGTCTGCTGAAACATTTGAAGGTAGACAGTGCAGACGTGCTCGGATACAGTATGGGTGGCGGCATTGCTTTTCAGTTTGCCGTGCGGCATCCGGAGCAGTTGCGCAGACTGGTGATTCTGTCAGGGACCTACGCCCATAATGGCTGGTGGCCTGATGTAGAGGCCAGTTTTGCTACCATGAATGCAGATATGTTCAAAGGCTCTCCGATAGAAAAACAATACCTCAGCTATGGCAATGATTCAGCTCAGTTTCCCGCGTACATCAAAAAGGTGCTGAGTGCAGATGTGGTGCCGTACGACTGGAGCAAAGAAGTGAAAAACATCAAGGCGCCCATATTTATGGCCATCGGTGATGCAGACGGCGTGCGGTATGAGCATGCACTGGATCTGATCCGCGCCAAAGGCGGCGGAAAAATGGGAGACATACATGGGTTGCCTAAATCCCGGTTGGCTATTTTACCAGGCACTACACACATCGGTATGATGACACATGCAGACTGGTGGATGCCGATGGTAAAAGATTTCCTGGACAGCAATCTGGACCCGGCACCACCTATGTTTTAAATATAGATAACACTACTGAATAACAGGCTGCTGAAACGGTTCAGCAGCCTGTTTTGTTGTATCTTTACGTTGCCTGCAGAAGAACAAATGGAACAGACCGAAAACAACATACAACGAAAGATTATTCACATCGATATGGATGCATTTTATGCGTCGGTGGAGCAGCGTGACAACCCGCAGTACCGTGGTAAAGCGATAGCGGTGGGCGGGTCTCCGGAGGGGAGGGGCGTGGTGGCCACGGCCAGTTATGAAGCGCGGAAATATGGCATCCGGTCGGCCATGTCGTCCAGAAGGGCATTGCAGTTGTATCCTCAGCTTATTTTTGTTCGTCCGCGTTTTGATGCTTACAAGGAGGTGTCCCGCAGGATACGGGAAATTTTTGCACGGTATACAGATTTGATAGAACCGTTATCGCTGGATGAAGCTTATTTGGATGTGACGGAAGACAAGTTGAACATAGGCTCAGCCATCGATATAGCACGGCAGATCAAAATGGCTATCCGGGAAGAGTTACAGCTGACGGCATCCGCCGGTATTTCTGTCAATAAGTTTGTGGCTAAGATTGCTTCTGATTTGAATAAACCGGATGGCTTTACGTTTATTGGTCCGTCGGCTATTGAAGCTTTTATGGAGCAGTTGCCGGTGGAAAAGTTTCATGGCGTGGGCAAAGTGACCGCTGACAAAATGAAGCGGATGGGGCTTTTCACCGGTGGTGATCTGAAGAAGTTGACAGAGCAGGAGCTGAAACAGTATTTCGGTAAGGTAGGAATTTTTTACTATCAGATAGTGCGGGGAATAGACAACCGGGCGGTGCAGCCGCACCGCGAGACCAAATCATTGGGCGCAGAAGATACCTTTCCCGAGGACCTGACGGCCCTGGAAGACATGCATGCGGAGCTGGATAAAATAGCCCGCACTGTTTACGGCAGGTTGGAGCGCTACAGTTTGAAAGGGCGTACCATTACGCTGAAAATCAAGTATAGCGATTTTAAGCAGATCACCCGTAATCAGTCTTTCCCTTATCCGGTAGGAGACCTGGACACAATACTACACACGGCCAAACAGTTGTTGGCAGCTACCGGGCCAGAAGATAAGCAGATACGTTTGTTGGGTATAACGTTGTCTAATTTCGGTGAAGCGGGTCCTGCTTCGGATAAGCCTGTTAATCCACAGTTATCACTTTTCGATTTTGAGGGATGATCTTTCCTGTAGAACTGCCGGCTTACGATTGCCAATAACCGGGTAAATCAATCTCAGATGCTACTTCCACTGCACGCGACTGAATCATCTGTTTCATGTCATGATGCAGTTCCTGATGTTCTTCCCAGAATGGCGGGGGTACGTCCAGCACATTTTTTAACAGATCGCCCGGATACAGGTCTGCTTCAACGAACAGATCGTCCTTCAGTTTTTCGATGGCCAGGGGTACCAGATAATTTGGATTAAAGGCTTGGCCTATCAATACCCTTAGGTCGCTGGCTGTTAACTTAATGACGGGTACTTTGCTGAGGGCGATGCACCTTTTAGTGACCATGGAATCTTCTGTAGCGGGTTCCCAACGTTTGTTTTCTAATTGTTCCAGAGATTTGTATCTCCAGACATCTTTCCTGTTCATATTACCTCTCGTAACTTTTTGTCAATAATATACTAATTTCGTCAGATGATACCCAATCGTGTCATATTTTTTCTTTTCGACGGGGTACACCTGCTGGACCTTGCGGGTGCAGTGACCGTATTTGTGGAGGCCATTTGTTGCGGCCAATCCTATGATCTGCGGTATGTTTCACCTTATCCACAACCCGGCAGTTCTTCCGGTTTAGGTTTTGCTTCAGTAGATCCGCCTGGTTCCGTAACGGTGACAAAGGAAGATATCCTGATCATTGCCGGAATGGACCTGAGGCGGTGGGACCGGGCGGACGACGCCCTATGGGTTCCCTGGTTACAGGCTGCTGCTGCCAGCGGCGCTACCATCTGCTCTGTTTGTACCGCGGCCTTCGCGCTGGCCGCTGCCGGTTTGCTCGACGGGCAGCAATGCACTACCCACTGGGCTCAAACAACATCCTTACAACAGCAATTTCCGCGCCTGAAGGTGGTGGAAAACAGATTGTTTGTAAAAAGCGGCCGTATCTACACGAGCGCCGGTATCGCTACCGGTATTGATATGGCGCTGGCTCTCATTGAAGAACGTCATGGTATAGCATTTGCCAGCTTGTTGGCAAAAGTACTGGTTGTACCCATGCGTCGTGATGGTTCCTCCCCGCAAGATAGCATCTTTCTGCAAAACAGACAGCATATAAATCATCAGGTGCACGCTGTACAGGATTATATCATCTCCCATCTCCACCAAAAAATGACGATCGGGGAACTCGCAGAACAAGTATTTATCAGTCCCCGTAACCTCACCCGTCTGTTTAAATCAGCCACTGGCACCACTATCGGTGATTATATCCAGAAACTGCGGAAGGAAAAAGCCCTGCTATTGTTAAAATCTGGCCAAAAAGTAGCCTGGGTGGCCAAAGAATGTGGCTTTAAAAGTCCCAACCAGCTCCGCCGCCTGGTCCAGCCTGCGAAATCCATGGAAGTGGCCTGATCTGTAGCCTCGTTGTCCCGATTTGATACTACCTGCTTCCTAGCTTTGTGATATAAATTTTATTCATGAAACAGCTGCTGTTAATGCTTCTGCTGGCGCCATGCCTGCTTTTTGCGCAGGGTCAGGCTAAATATGTCTGTCCACCCTGCGGCCCTTGTGATACGATCATCTTTCATCAACCCGGAAAATGTCCGCATTGTGGTATGGAACTGATAAAAAAAGATACCATTGAAAAACGCATGAGCGTTTGTTTCCTGTTGTACGACGGCATCGAAATCCTTGACTTCGCCGGACCGCTGGAAGTATTCGCTGACGCCGGTTTTGAGGTTTTTACCGTGGCTAAAGAGAAAAAACCGATCATCTCTCAGGGAGTACTCAAAGTACTGCCGGACTACAGCCTGGCAGACGCGCCACCGGCTGATATGCTCGCTGTTTTTGGTGGCAACGCCGGCCCCACTGCGGAAGACCCTGAAGTGATGGCATGGATAAAATCCCGCGATAAAAACACCGCCCGCTATTTCTCTGTATGCACCGGCGCTTTCATCCTCGGTAATGCCGGCCTGCTGGACAACCAGACGGCCACTACCTATCACGAACAGATTGGCAACCTGCGTAAAAAATTGCCCCGCACCAAAGTACTGGACAATGTCCGCTATGTAGACAATGGCCGGATCATCACTACTGCCGGTATCTCCGCAGGGATAGATGGTGCGCTGCACATTGTTGCCAAACTGAAAGGGGAAGCAGAGGCGCTCCGTGTAGCCCGTGTGATGGAATACGATAAGTATGTGCCCAATCAGGGATTGGTAATCAATAAATAATTACGAATTACGAATTACGAATTACGAATTACGAATTACGAATTACGAATTACGAATTACGAATTACGAATTACGAATTACGAATTACGAATTACGAATTACGAATTACGAATTATAGCTTTTTTATGGACAGGTTAGTAAGTAAATTTCCGATAAAGAGGCCCTCAATTCGTAATTCGTAATTGATTATTGGTATTTGGGCAATACCATCGTCTTCACGACAGTATGCGCTACCAGCGACAATACCAGTGATAACACGATCAATAAAGATGACTTCATCGGTGTATCAAATACATCGATCACGCCGGAAACAGATTTGCCTGCAAACAGCAGGGTAATGATACAAGCCAGCACACCGGTAATCCACAAGGTGATATGTGACCACAGGTATTTTGTTTTCTGGAAACCTTTTTTGCCAAAGGAAGTAAAGAGAAGTCCAACGTGGGCCACGAAAAACGCGGCGGCAAGGAAAGTCAGCGTTGCAAGCATTTTGGTCTTTTTAGGATTTTTGGGAAATGGTGTATATCGACAATATACAATATTAATTGAATATACAAAACGTTCACCCCGCCTCCCCGTATTTTGTCCGTATCTGTGAAATATGCTCGGCGATCATATGCAACCGGTAGTAGTACTTCTCAAAAATATCATCATACATCCGGTGCCGGTTCACCAGAAAAGCATTGAGCGATTCATAAATATACTCTTCAAACGTACTGTGCTCGCTGACTTTGATCACCACTTCCGCCACCGGTTCCAGGCTGGTGGCAAATTTTGTTTTAACCTGTATATCCGCCATCCCGGTGATCATGATTTTATAGAGGTTGGGCGCCTTGGCGAATGGCACATAGTGTATGGCTGTCAGCCCGTTTTCATCGTATACATATTTGCGTACATTTTCTGCCAACAGAAATTCAATCACTTCCCGGTTGCTGTTATGCCGTGTGGCGAGTGACAGCGGGGTATCCAGACTGTCCAGCACAAAATCGAAATCGATATTGTGCCGGATCAGGATAAGCAGCATGTCGGTGATGGCAGTCAACCGGTGCTGCTGAAAGATATACGCGATGGCATAAAGGTAATCCCGGCTGTCGATGTGCAGCGTGGCGCCTTTTTTCAGGGCGTACTCCACTGCCATGGGTTTGTTGGCCCCCACGGCACAGAAGATGACCGGGATCATCCCTTCCTTTTTATAATGAATGTCTGCGCCGCCTTCTTCTATCAATAGTTCGGCAGCTTCAAAAAAAATTTCCTGGTACTCCAGCAGCTCACATAACAGTTCTGACAACTCCCGCCGGTTGAAGGACTGTAAATGCCGTCTCAATAAGGTGATCACTTCGTCCGGGTTCTCGCTTGTCCTCAGTTTGCGCTTTAAATCGTACAGCGAAATTTCCTGCATATGTTCTCATAGGGTGATAGATAGGCTGGGAGAGAACCTCCATAGGATGAAAAAACGGCTGCAATGATAATAAATATTAGTTAAAAAAATTATTTGTTTTCCTGGTGCTTCCATAACTCCTGGAAAACAGGGCTATGGTCGCGCAGTTCCCGGAAGTTCCCGGCAGCCACCACACGGCCCTGCTGCAGTACGTAGATATAATCGAACTGCGGCAGCAGATGCAGGCGGTGCATGGCAGACACGATAGCTTTGTCAGAGAAAGTCTGGAACATCTTGTTGTAAATCATCGCTTCTGTCTTCGGGTCCACACTGCTGGTCGGTTCATCGAGCAGGATGACGTCGCTGTCGCGTGCCGCGAGGATACCGCGCGCCAGTGCCAGCCGCTGTTTCTGTCCGCCGGAGAGGTTCACGCCTTTTTCCCGGATATCGGACTCCAGTCCGCCGGGCAGCAGCGCTACCACCTCGGAAAAATGGGCGGCTTCACATACGTCCATGATTTCCTCGTTGGTAAACGGAAGTCCCAGGGTGACGTTATAGGCGATCGTGTTTTCAAAGATTTCCGGCTCCTGCGGGAACAGGGTCACGCTTTCGTGGATGGTGGCTAACGGGTACGCCTCTCCGTTGACCGTCACTTGCGTACCATCTTCCGGTTCGTATAGCCCTCTCAGTATGGCCAGCAGGGTACTCTTACCGCTACCGCTTTCTCCGATGAGCGCTATCTTTTTACCTCTGCCTATTTGTACCTGTAGCTGGTGCAGGCTTTGCGGGGCATGCCCTTCATCATATGACTGAAGGTGAGAGAAATTAAGTTGACTGATATCGATGGTTTGCCAGTTGGCCGGCAGCTCGGGCGCGGCGTCTGCCCGGTGATGTTCTTTGTAGGCGTCGCTGATATTGGTGGCCGTTTCCACGGAGGTATTGTACTGTATGATATCGGTGTACTGCCACGCTACATCCTGGAACACGCTGGTGAACTGGTTTACATATCCCAGTAAGGTTACCAGTCCGGCTACATAAAACAACTCTCCCGGTACCCAATGCTGGAATACATAGCCGATGGTGATCACACAATATATCAGGGTGATCATCATTTCCGCTACAAACCATTTCCATTCATTGATGATAACGTTTTTCCGGAAAGAGGGCCATATACGGGCAATCTTTCCCAGCAGGCCGCTCTCCATGCTTTTCTCCAGCCGGAGCGTGATTACGGTCATGATATTGGAGAGGCTGTCGAACAGCGTGGCGGATACTACGTGTTCTCCTTCATTGATTTCTTCCAGTGTACGGATATATGGTTTATCGAACAGGATGAGAAAATAGATGCAGCCAATGCCCATCACCACGCCAATGACGCCGTACAGGGGGGAGAAGTACAACATGGCCGCCAGCGAAAAAATCAGTTTGGACAGGGCATGGAAGTACATAAATCCACGGGAGAAAAATTCTTTCAGCGCCTCATATCCTTTACGGATACGGTTGATGACGCTGCCGCTGTGGTTGTCCTGGTGCCATTTTACGGGCAGGTGCAGCGCCTGATGGTAACGTTCCTGCAGGAAGTTGCGGCTCAGGCGGAAGGAGAGGCCCTGTTCCATCACCCGGGCAGGCCCATGGAAAGCCCATTCCAGCAACTTCAGTCCCAGATAGCCACCGGCAAACAACAGGGTGTATCGGGGCAGGTTGGCAGTATCCTGTTGTACCCGGCCAATGAACCACCCGAATAACAACGGGTTCAGGGAAAAACAAACATTGGCCAGTATAAACAGCAGGTATACCAGGACGTATTTTTTACGTTCTTTTCGCGCATATTTCCAGGCGGTCTTTAACAACGAGATGTACGGGTTGGGCATGGTTCCGGGTTTATAGTTTATGATCTGGTACGATATTCGTATCTTATAGTATGTAAATCTTTATATTATGAAAAGTTCATTTGCAGCAAAAGCATTGTTCTTCCTCTCTCTATCCTTCTTCCTCTTTACCGGTGGATACGCCCAAACAAAAGCCGAGAAAAAAGCCGCAAGAGAAGCTGCCAAAGAAGCCGCTGTAAAGGCGATGGTAGACAGCAAAACCTACATGTTCATCCCGCAAAGCGTATCTCCCATGAGTGGCCGCGTAAGACAGATCACACCGGATTTTAACCTGGTCGTTACCCCGGATTCGATCGTCAGTTATCTGCCTTATTTTGGCAGGGCTTATTCCGCACCGTATGGCTCCACTAAGTCACCACTGGATTTTAAGACCAAAGACTTCCAATATTCCTCCAATCCCCGCAAAAAGGATGGTTGGGATGTCAACATCAAACCAAGTGACAAGGATATACAGAATATAAACGTTACCATTACCAGCAGTGGTTATGCTACCGTACAGGTGACCAGCAACAACCGCCAGCCGATCACTTTTAACGGATATATACAGGAAGTGAAAGACAAAAAATAACTTGCCAGGAAACGATTTGGTTATTTAAAAACGAAGGAAGTATCATCTTCCCTCTATTTTAAATAACCAAATTTTTTATCATTTCGTAGTTGTTGAGGGTTACCCCGTCGATATCTACCGTTTGCGCCTGCACCACGCTAAACCCCATTCTTTCAAAAAAAGGTTTTGCTGTAATACTCACATAAGCCGTCAGTGAGGGCAGCTTCAACTCCTGCGCTTTATGGATAATCTGTTCTGCCAGTAAGGTCGCTACTCCCTGCCGCTGAAAATCCTTGTGCACAAACATCATGTCAAATTCTCCGTCATCTTCAAGTGAAGCAAAACCGGTGATAATTTTTTCGGGTGTTTCTGCCACATAAAAATATTGGGTGTTGATACGTTTCTCCAGGGAGGAAAGACGATCGCCGCGGCCGGCCCAGGCTGCCACTTGTTCAGGGTCGTAATCTTTGCTGTTGACCGCACGGATAGCGCCCTGGTAGAGGTCCCGCAGGGCTAACATATCGCTGACATCGGCTTTCCTTATATTCATTATCTGGAATGGGTTTAAACGGGATAGCTTATATTAGCCTTACAAATTTACTCGATTCCGATGGAGAACCAATCACCGATCACTACATTATTCCTCGATATTGGCGGCGTACTGCTGACCAACGGGTGGGACCGCAAAGCACGCAAGCTGGCGGTGGAAACTTTTCAACTGGATGCAGCGGAAACAGAAGAGCGGCATCACCTTACTTTCGACACCTACGAAGTGGGTAAACTGACCCTCGATGAATATCTCAACAGGGTGGTGTTTTATGAAGACCGGTCTTTCACCCGGCAGGAATTCCGCGATTTTATGTTTGCCCAATCAGCCCCTTATCCGGAGATGATTGAGCTGGTAACGCGGCTTAAAGAGAAATATAAGCTGAAGATAGCCATCGTCAATAACGAAGGACGGGAGCTCAATGCGCATCGTATTCATTATTTCGGCATCTCCAAATTTGTGGACTTTTATATTTCCTCCTGCTTTGTGCATTTCCGTAAGCCGGATGCGGACATTTACCGTATTGCGTTGGATATTGCGCAGGTGGCGGCAGAAGAAGTGGTGTACCTCGAAGACCGCTCCATGTTTGTGGACGTGGCCAATGGGCTGGGTATCAATGGTATCTGCCACCAGGCATACGATACCACCGTGGCGGCGCTGGAGAAATTCGGGCTGCGGCTGTAAGCCATTAGGATGTGAAATTATGGTACCAAGAGGCTGATCAGTTTTGTGTCAGCCCCTTGGTCATTTATCTACACACGGGTTTATCCTCAATCAATTTTAATCCGGTGTATCTGACTGCCCTGTTGCGTACTGCGAACAAAAGTCACTACTACATACTCATCCTCATACGACCTTTCAAAAGTATCCACGGTGTATTCGGAATGCGTTCTTTTTACCTGTATTATACAGAAGCCGTCATGCATATCACCCCCAGGGGAATCGAGGGCCTTTATAACGCAACCGGCACGTACCCCGCACAATTTTACCGATTTGACGATACCGTTATTGGCAGGTGCGAAATTCTGGTCTGGTATGTCTTCCACAGTTTGAACAATGTTGTCTGTGCCGTTGAGCCCAGCATAAAAAGCAATAATTCCCATAGAATAGTGGTTTTAGGTGAACAAATGATGATGTAAAAAGAGATGAAGTACCGGTCAAAATTGTCGTAGGAGAGAATTGTATCCTGATGGAGGGTCAGTACTACAGTAAGCATTCCATGACTGCCTGTCGAAGATAGGCATCTTTTTATGATTGTCCGGATAAATTATTGTTTGTTCATACTTCCAGGTAAGCATCCTAACTTACCCGCATAAACGTAGAAGGATTGGATCTCTGCGTATTCTAAGGGTAACAGTTATATTAGTGAGATACAATGTTCATAGGCTCGAACGGGCTGGCTTTCAACCGGGTCGTCTAAGTCATGATATATATTATTTTTTCAGGGCTATTACATGATGTTCAGGATGCAGGACTTTCCTTGGCGGCAGCTTCTTATATAGCAGTAAAACCATTTCTTCAAATTCCTCCCGGCTATACCCGACAGATGCCCAGATTACTTTCCCGTTCTCATCAAGGATTACACTGCGGGGAATGACTGTTGCCGAGGCAAATCTTCGGAAAACCCTACTGTTCTTGTCCGGCAATAGCGGGAAGGTGCTTTTCCATTGCAGGCATCTGCCTGACCTGGTGTCTTACTTGCTTCCTTCCTGTTGTTGCTTTTTCCCACCACATACCTCCCCACATTTACCGTTGGTGTAATTTTTAATGTGCTATATCGATTTTGCAAATAAAAATCTACATTTTGTTACTATTTTGGAAACCAGATACAAGAAGGATGCTATTAAATGCCATTCCTGCGCTATGCAGGGACCCGGTTTGCGCGCGCGTTGTATATATTTTCCACGTTAGGTATATACACTTTGGTCAGTCTGTAATAAGGCCCCTTCCTATCTTTTTAAAATCACCGTCTGGCTATTATTTTCATTGGATGCATATTGCTAAAAGGGTTTAGCAAAACAAAAAAACAAAACAGATCTATGCTCAAATGGTATGAGTTCCGTCCAAAGTTGAAACAACTGGGCATCAGTCCCGGTAAGGCTTTGGTCTTCATGATGGGCGTTGGCTGCAGTCAGCAGTTGATGGCCCAGCAGACTATTCCCCTGACCGACCTGTCAGGCTTTAAGCAGCCGGCTGCTAACTGGCGTATAGCCGGCGACGTGAATGCCGACCTGCAAAAGGAAAACACCCTGACCACCACCAGCGGCACCGGTATCCTGGTGAACCTGCCAGAAAAAGGAAAACACGGTCAGGACCTGTACTCCAACTGGCAACATGGGGACCTGGACCTTGAACTGGATTACCTGGTATCCGCCAAATCCAATTCGGGCATCTATCTGCAAGGCAGATACGAAATTCAGCTGCTCGACAGCTGGGGGGCCCTCGCGCCACGCTCGTCAGACAACGGTGGTATCTATGAACGCTGGGACAACAGCCGTCCGGAAGGGCAGCAGGGCTACGACGGCCACGCACCCCGCCAGAACGCCAGCCTCGCACCCGGCCTGTGGCAGCACATGAAAATCGCCTTTCAGGCTCCCCGCTTCGATGCTGCCGGCAATAAAATTGCCAATGCTGTCATCCTTAAGATTGAGCTCAACGGTGTTACCATCCAGGAAAACGTAGTCCTTTCCGGCCCCACCCGTGGTAGCATGGAAAACAACGAAGTGGCGGAAGGCCCGCTGCGTATCCAGGGAGACCACGGCACCGTGGCTTTCCGCAATATTAAAATGCAATCCTATAACGCGCCCAGACCGGAACTGAAAGCGGTACGTTATGCCATCTATAAAGGCTCCTTCCAGCAGCCACCGGATTTTAAAACGATCAAGCCAATTGCAACCGGTGAAGCGGCGCAACTGACTTCCAATCTTTCTGGTCTGCCAGACAACGGGTTCCTGGTACGCTATACCGGCACGCTGGACATAAAAGCTGCGGATACCTACGATCTTAATCTGCATACCTCCGGTGGGGGTGGCCAGCTCAAAATCAATGACCAGGTGCTCAATGGCTCCCGTAATCGTGACGCTAAAGGTGGCATTACCCTGCAACCCGGCAGCTATCCGGTAGAAATACTATATGGCAAAAACGTGGACTGGGCTAAACCATCGCTGACGCTCAGCATCCGTTCTGCGGCTGTCCGTGAATTCGTGCTTAGTGACCTCAACGTACCGGCAGATGATCCTACAGATCCCATCCTGGTGACGGCTACGGAGAACACGGTGCTGCGCAGCTTCATGGACCTGAAAGGCGGTCCCCGTGTGGTACATGCCGTTTCTGTAGGCAGCCCCGCGAAAGTGCACTACACCTACGATATGGACCATGCAGCACTGGTACAGGCATGGCGTGGTGAATTCCTGAACACCACCCCTATGTGGCACGACCGTGGTGACGGCTCCTCCCGTCCTATGGGCATGGTGCGTATACTGGACAACAAACCGGCGATGTCGCTGGCCCGCCTCACTTCTGCAGAAGCGGAATGGCCTGAGGATACTACCGGCACCGCCTACCGCCCTAAAGGATACGACCTCGATCCTGAAGGATTGCCTTCCTTCCGGTTCGATATCTATGGCGCCGCAGTAAGCGACACCTTCCGCGTATTACCCGGCAATACGGGGCTGCACCGCAGCCTGCTGGTAGCAGGCACGCAGGACGGTCTCTATGCTCGTATAGCCGTAGCCGATAGTATCTCCCAATTGGCAGATGGCACTTTTATGATAGGGGACAAAGCCTGGTATGTGAAAATGGACAACAACAGTGTGAAACCCGTTATCCGCCGTCAACAGGGAAAAATGGAACTGATCGTACCGGTAAAAACCGCCATCGGTTACGCCATTATCTTCTAAGCAGAAACATGCACAAGAAATTATGAAACTGAATTATAAAAGATTAACTACCGGGATAGCAGCTGGTATGTTGATGATGACGACTGCTATTCAACCGGTACTGGCACAGGAGTCGCCCAAAGAAGAGGACTTCTTCCGCATTGCCCGTATCAGTTCACCGGAAGGTACCCTGCTGGAAGTAGGTGGTTTGTGTACGCTGCCCAACGGTGACCTGGGCATCGCTACCCGTCGCGGTGACATCTTCATCGTGGAAAACCCCACCAGCCGCCAGCCTTATTTCCGTAAAGTGGCTTCGGGCCTTCATGAAGTACTGGGCCTCGTCTGGAAAGACGGCTCCCTTTACTGCGCACAACGCGGTGAACTGACCAAACTGACGGATACCAATATGGACGGTAAAATCGACCGCTTTGAAACCGTATATTCCTGGCCGTTATCCGGTCACTATCATGAATACAGCTTCGGCCCGGTGATAGCGCCGGACGGCTCTTTCTTCGTATCCGGCAACGTAGCTTTCGGCAACGAAGAATGGTGGCGCGGTGAAAGCCGCGTTCCCTGGCGTGGCTGGATGATGCACATCAGCGCGGACGGAAAAATGGAACCCTGGGCAACCGGCTTCCGTTCTCCCTGCGGCCTCGGCATCATCGATGGGGAACTGTTCTATACCGAAAACCAGGGTGACTGGATGGGCTCCGGCGCACTGGTACACGTAAAAAAAGGCAGTTTCGTGGGGCATCCTGCCGGCCTTCGCTGGACCAACCTGCCTAACTCGCCGGTAAAACTGACCACCGAACAGCTGTACGGCAAAGTAGATCCCCGCTTCCGCAGAGATGCCAATAACCGCGCGATCAAACCGGAAAACGTGGAGAATGAAAAGTTCGTGACGCTCTTCGATATGAAACAATATTTCCCGGAAGTACAGCTGCCCGCAGTATGGCTGCCACATGGCGTGCTGGGTATTTCTAACTCCCAGGTGGTAACGATCCCTGAAGGCGTGTTTGGTCCCTTTGCCAAACAAGTGCTGGTAGGCGATCAGGGACAGAGCAAAATCATGCGTGTTTATCTCGAAAAAGTAAACGGTGAATATCAGGGTGCTGCCTGGGATTTCAGAAGTGGTTTCCAGTCAGGCGTACTGCGCCTGGCATGGGCGAAAGACGGTTCGCTCTTTGTGGGTGAAACCAACCGTGGATGGGGCTCTGCCGGCGATGCCAATCAGGGCCTGCAACGCCTGGTATGGAACAACCGCGTGCCTTTTGAAATGAGGACCGTGAGCGCAAGACCGGATGGCTTTGAAATTACTTTCACACAGCCGATAGACAAAAAGTATGCGGAAGACTTGGCATCTTATCACGTGGAGAGCTTTATCTACAAGTATCATCCGGTGTATGGCAGTCCAACCGTGAACACGGAGAACCTGACTGTTAAAGGTGTGAAAGTGGCTGCCGACGGCATGAGCGCACGTATTATCGTCAACGGATTACGCCGTTACTACATCCATAAAGTATCGCTGGCAGGTATCCGTTCTCAGGAAGGCTCCTACTCGCTGGTACATCCGGATGCCTATTATACGTTGAACAATATTCCTGAAGGCGCCTCTCTGACGATGTCTGAGGTAAGTACAAAGAGCACTGCAAAAGCACCGGTAGCTGAACCAAAGGTACCAGCTAAAACTGCTGCCGCCGCGAAAGCCGAACCGGCTAAAGCGCCTACTTTAGCACAGATACAGCCGCTGCTGAATAAATATACCTGCTCTTCCTGCCACAATGCAGAAAAGAAACAGGTAGGACCAGGCTTTAAGGAAGTAGCTAAACGAAATTATTCTGTTGCCAAAATTCTGGCGCTGATTAAAAATCCGAAGCCGGAAAACTGGCCGGGCTATGCTACACCGATGCCTCCGTTCCCGCAGGTGCCACAGGCGGATGCGACTAAGATCGCGCTGTGGATCAACTCCCTGAAATAATTTTGATATTTAGTCATTTTGATATTTAGTTATTTATGGGCTGCTGATGTAGCGGGAACTCATAAATAACTAAATATCAAAATAAACAAATGACTAATTGTTCATTAGCTCCTCGATTTCTTCTGCTTCTTTTGGTATCGTCTTCATCAGGTCTTCAAATCCATTTTCTGTGACCAGCAGGTCGTTTTCTATTCTCACCCCGATACCTTCTTCTTCACTGTAAATACCTGGTTCATTGGTGATCACAGCGCCTGCGGGCATGGGCTCATCATAATAACCGGTGTCGTGTATGTCCAGTCCAAGGAAGTGAGACACGTTATGGTAGCAGTGTTTGTTCAGGTAATACTGCGCACCATGTGTCTGAATATCTGCGGTAGTGCAGAGCCCCAGTCCTACCAGTTCTTCGAGCAGGAGGTTGTTGGAGATTTTCCAGAGGTCTTTTATGAGGATGCCCGCCTTTACCGCTTGCGCCACCTGTTTATGTACCCGTAATACTGCATTGTAGTACGCTTTCTGGCGAGGGGTAAAACGGCCGTTCACCGGAAAGGTGCGGGTAAGGTCGGTGTTATAGTACCGGTATTGGGCGGCGGCATCTATCAGTACGATGTCTCCGTCTTTACCGATGCTTTCGTTCGCACGAAGGTGCAGGATGGTGCTGTCTGCGCCGAAGGCCACAATGGGCTCATAAGCCCAGGTGGCGCCATGCTGCATGTATTCGTGGATCATTTCTGCTGCCACCTGCATACCGGTCTGTCCGGGGCGGATGGTCTGTAACACGCGGCGGAAGCCTTTTTCAGTGATCTCGCTGGCTTTGCGTATGAGCGCTATTTCATCCGGTGTTTTGGCGTTGCGTTGCCTTGCCAGGATAGGGTAGAGGCGTTCATAACGATGCAGGGGATAGAGTTGTTTGCAGGTGAACCGCAACCGGTCTTCTCTTGTCTGTGTTTCGTTTTCTGAGCGGGCGTGTTCATTGGTATGCAGATAGATACTGCTGCATAGCGGCAGTACTTTTTTCATGACAGCCCAGAATTCGTCGGTATAGAAAACAGTGCGGATACCGGAAATTGCTGAAGCGGTAGTTTTGTCCGCTCTTCTGCCCAGCCATTTGACGAACAGTTGATCTACCCGTTTGATGAACAGTATTTCGCGCATAGCAGGGTCGGGGTGTCCGGGAAAGAGGGCGAGCATGGCGTCTTCCTCGGGGAGGCCCGTCAGGTAATACACGTTCACATTAGGATAGTAGGGCATGGTCCCGTCGGCATTGGTAGGCATAACATCATTGGCGGTAAGGAGAGCGGCAGCACCGGCGGGTAGTTGGCGGATCAGACGTTGACGGTGATCTGAAAACATAAAGGTGACTTGTTTGGTGAAGTCACAAACTTAGCGGGAGGCCAGGGAATAAGTGGTGTAAAAAGCCGACAGTTTTATGCCGACCATTTGGTCCATTCTTTTCGGAAATGGGAGAAGTCATGATAGCCCAGTTCTTCCCAGTCGGCTTTGTAGCCATGCAGCACATATTGTGCTGCTGCATGCCGGAAGCGCAGAATGGACAGACATTTTTTGGGGCTGATATTCAGCGAATCGGAAAAGTATCTTTCGAGGGTGCGGGGTGATACATAGAGCAGGCCGGCCAGTTTTTTCAGCTGGAAGCCCGACTGCTGTAATGCAGGACCGTTAAGGGATTGCAGTATATAATCAAACCGATGGTTGTCTGTGGTGGTGCTGGTATGCCGGCGTAGAAACTTTTCCAGTAAGGTTTTGATGACCTGCATGTCGGGGGCATCATACACTGCAGATTCCAGTTCCGGCAGGTGTGTCATGACATCGTGGGCTGAAAGTGTTTGCCGTTGCATGTCTGCGCCTTTTACATGGAAAAGGTAGTTCAGGCTGGCGGGCTTGAACTTGATGCCTACCAGGAAATTATTCGGATAATGACGATAGGTGACAGGCGTGGTTTGATAGCCTATTAACTCGCTGTGGTGGCAGGAATGCAGCAGTTGTCCTTTTGCATTGCAGATGTCAAAAGGGGCGCCCATATTCAGTACCAGCGAAGCGTTCATGTTGGCCAGCAATAATTCACGGAACTCTTCATCTTCCGGTAGTGGCCTGCGAAGGTCCAGCAGCCAGTAGTAGACCACATGCCGCTCCAGATCAGGCGAGGGACTGATATACCGGTACTGGCCGGTGAAGTATTCCTGGTTAATGAATTCGATTGCCTGCATAACAGTGTGCTAATTTACGGATATCCAAGGCATGATTTAGTCAACTCCCGAACATTTTAATCGTATGTTCTGTTAAATAGGTTACCTGTGAAAATCCGGACCAGGGCGCACATGATCACCGCAGTAGTGCCCTGCCTTTCCCCGGCTTTCATGATTATACTATTACCGGCATACATCGAGGATGCCGGCGGGACATGCTGTACTGTAAAATCATTTAAAGTTAACGGTTGATAAACAGGTACAACATCTTGCAATTTGTTGAGATGTGCTGGGGCGGGCTTATATATTGACAACGCCCGCCCTTTTTTTATTTCTTACGAGGCGCTCTTGTATTGATAGAATCTCCCCGCCATCAATCCCATCGGTAACCCGATAGCTACCATCAGGATAGTCATGCCCACCAGTACGTTGACCAGATGGAATGGTCCTTTGGGAATATTGGTCAACGGTAATATCAGCAGGTTCATCACCAGCCAGACAAATATGCCGTATATCAGTCCGGATACCGCCGGTATTTTCCGCATCTCTGGTATACGGGGATACAGGAAGAAGAACAGTAACGTAAATCCCAATGCAATAATGTAATGAAACAATACTCCCAGCCAGGGCATGGCAGGGTTGCCGCTGAATGCCGCTGTGCCGAAAACGCCGCTGGCCACGAACAATAATACGTTGACAAAACTTTTGCCTGTTACCAGAACAAACTGTAAACAGGCGGAGAATAAATCGAGCGTACCGGCTATTAGCCAGGTAAGGAAGATAATGCCGACAGGAAAAGCGCGAGTGTTAGCCATAAGTGTGAAAGAAATGGTATCCCTTAAATTAAAAAATTTCTTTATAAAAAACTAAGGGAAATTTTAGGGTTCCCTTGGGCGCCTTTCCTCCGCCTTTCCTCCGCCTTTCCTCCGCCTTTCCTCCGCCTTTCCTCCGCCTTTCCTCCACCTTTCCTCCACCTTTCCTCCACCTTTCCTCCACCTTTCCTCCACCTTTCCTCCACCTTTCCTCCACCTTTCCTCCACCTTTCCTCCACCTATCCTCCACCTTTCCTCCACCTATCCTTCCCAATTTGTGTCTCCTGTACAATATTCACCCCATTTATCTCCTGGTTGACCATCAACCTTAAAATCTCCTTAAAATAGTTTTATAATATTTTAATTATCAGTTAATTAAGATTTGTAAAAATAAAAATTTAAATGAACGTTTAAGTAAACGATTGTTTTAATTAAACGTTTGTTTAACTTTGCTTCGTCAAAATCAACAAAGGGAACATGGAAGACTATAACGATAAGCAACTTTCAATCATTACGGTGGCGGAACGTTTGTTTGCAGAAAAAGGTTTTCATGGCACTTCTGTAAGGGATATCGCACAGGAAGCAGACGTGAACATAGCCATGATATCCTACTACTTCGGGTCTAAGGATAAGTTGCTGGAGGCGGTTTTCAGGCTTCGTATGAATGCATCCCGCATGTTCATCAATGAACTGGTACAGAACGATACCATGGCCCCCCTGGAAAAAATATACTCCCTGATCGACAGGTTTATCAATAAAATGCTGAATGAACAGAATTTTCAATGCATTATGAGCCGGGAACAGCTCAATAAAGAACAAAGCCCGGTGAGAGACCTGATCTGGCAATTGAAAGGAGAAATGCTTGGACTGATGCGCCCCATCGTGACCAACGCCCAGGACGCCGGCATCTTTGCCACCGATGTAGATGTGGAAATGCTGATGACAACGCTGTTCGGCACCATTCATCAAACCATCCCTGCTCAGCATCTGCTGCGGACCAACACGGCCTACACACACATGAATGACCAGGAATTCAAAGAATATTTAAGGCTCAGACTGAGCAACCATTTGAAAAAATTGTTTAAAGCAATCCTTACACATGAATTCTAGAAGCATATACAACCGATTATATGCGCTTACATCCGGAATCGTGCTGACGCTGGTTTTTCAGGCAGCATCCGCACAACAAAGCGTAAAACCGCTTTCGTTAAATGAAGCCATATCGCTAACTCTCCAAAACAGCAAACAATTGAAGGCCAGCCAGGCCCGCATTGAAGCAGCCAACGCTAACGTTAAAACAGCCAACGAAAGACAGTTGCCCGACGTAAGCATATCCGGCTCTTATTTGCGACTGACACAGCCTAACCTTGACCTGAAACTCGGTAAAGGGGGCAGCAACCCCGGCGGCGGCTCAGGTATGGAAGCACCGAAAGTAGATCAGGCAGCTTACGGCATGGCCAATGTGTCCATCCCCGTTTTTGCCGGCATGATGATACAAAGTGGCAAAGAAGCGGCCCGCTACCTCGCACAGGCGGCTAAACTGGACGCTGACAAAGACCGCGACGATGTGATCGAAAATACCATCGGCGCCTACAGCAACCTCTATAAAGCCACCCAGGCGGTGAAACTGATGGAGGAAAACCTGAAACAGTCCACCCAACGCGTAAAAGACTTCTCTAACCTGGAAAAGAACGGCCTGCTGGCACGCAACGACCTCTTAAAGGCAGAACTGCAACAGTCCAACTACGAACTGTCCCTCATGGACGCTCAGAACAGCCTGAAAGTAGCCAACCTCAACATGAACATCATGCTGGGCCTGCCGGACAACACAGCGCTGCAACTGGACACCACCGTTTTTAAAGTGGACGATAAAACAGACGGCAGAGGCGTAGCGGAATTCGAACAACTGGCTTACCAGAACCGTAAAGACGCTGCTTCCCTCGGTGCTAAAGAGAAAGCTGCTTTCGCTAACGTAAAAGGCGTGAAAGGTGAATATTATCCTTCCCTCGCCGTGACCGGTGGTTATGTGGCCGCTTACATTCCGAATGTAGTGACCATCACCAACGCAGTAATGGCCGGTGTAGGGGTGAAATACAATCTCTCCTCCATCTGGAAAACAGGTAGCAAGGTGGCCAGCGCAAAAGCCCAGCTCGCAGAGCTGCAGGCCAATGAAGCCAACCTGACAGACGCTATCCACCTCGACGTGGTGAGGTCTTACGAAAACTACCTCCTGAGCAGGAAAAAAATGGACACTTATATCAAGGCGATAGAACAATCAGAAGAGAACTACCGTATCACGAAGAACAAGCACGCTAACAATCTGGCTACCACCACCGACCTGCTGGATGCGGACGTGGCCAACCTCCAGGCTCATCTGAACTACACCTTCGCAAGAGCAGATGCACTGGTGGCCTACAACAAATTGTTACAGTCATCGGGAATACTCGACAACAACAAATAACAACAAACCAATAAACTACAAAGCTGTGGAAACGCAAACAAAAGCTACTAATAATATATCTACCATGCAGGAAACATCCGCGCCTAAAAAGCGCAGCAAAGGGTTTGTGATCGTACTGGCCGCTCTGGTACTGGGGGGTGGCGCGTTCGGTATATCCAAATACATCCATAGTCTGCACCACGAAGAAACAGACAACGCGCAGATCGACGCGAACGTAAGCCCTGTAATTCCAAGAGTATCAGGTTTTGTGAAAGAAGTAAGAGTAAAAGATAACCAGCACGTGAAAAAAGGGGATACCCTCGTGGTCCTCGATGACCGTGACCAGGCGATCAGGGTACAACAGGCGGAAAATGCCCTGGGTACCGCAAAAGCGAATCTGGGTGCTGCTGAAGCTACCACCAGCGCTGCGGAAACAGGTATCAGCACCGCACAGGCCAATGTAAGCACCATTGACGCCCAGATCGAAGCCGCTAAGGTGAACATCTGGAGAGCCAATCAGGACTACGAACGTTACGCTAACCTGATCAAGGACCACTCTATCACCCAGCAACAATACGAACAGGCCCTGGCTGCCAAACAAACGGCCGAACGCCAGCTCGATGTACTGGTAAGACAGAAAGCAGCAGCTGCCCGTCAGACTTCTGTGGTGACTTCCCAGAGCAGCGCTACTGCTAAACAGATCAATCTCGCCAACGCGGCTATCAAACAACGTGAAACCGATGTGGACGATGCTAAACTGGTTCAGTCCTACACCGTGATCACCGCTCCGGAAGATGGTGTTGTGTCAAAAATATTTGTACAGCCCGGTCAATATATTTCTGCCGGTCAATCTCTCTTCAGCGTGGTAATGGACACTGCTCCGTGGGTAGTAGCCAACTTCAAAGAAACACAGCTGGAGAAAATGAAGCTCGGCCAGAAAGTGACCGTACATATCGACGCTTTCCCCGGCACACCGCTGGAAGCCAAACTGACTTCCTTCTCACCAGCCACCGGCGCTAAGTTTGCACTGCTGCCTCCGGACAACGCTTCCGGTAACTTCGTAAAAGTAGTACAACGCCTCCCGGTGAAAATCGAATTCGATGACCCGACCAACGAACTGATCAAACGGTTACGCCCGGGTATGAACGTGCTGGTAGACGTGCATCTCAACTAATTCATACATGAATGCATCATGACCAGGGGTTAATAGTTGAACCGGTTCAAGTTATTTTCGGCGGAAACCATCAGCTTCAACAAAAGACCTCAAAGACAGGAACCCACCGGCTTGATTATTAATTCCTGGTCAACCTGCATTCATTCAAAATAAATCGCTGCATGCAACAAGAATCATTGGTAGAATACGGCTCACGCAGGGTGATCATCACGATCACCGCTATCTTCTGCGCGCTGCTGGAAATCGTGGATACCACCATCGTGAATGTGGCATTGAACGACATGCGCGGTAACATGGGGGCCACACTCAGTGAGATCAGTTGGGTGATCACCGCTTATGCGATCGGTAACGTAATCATTGTACCGATGACCAGCTGGTTGTCCCAACAGTTCGGCCGCCGTAACTACTTCGCTGCTTCTGTCATTATATTCACCATTTCCTCTTTCCTCTGCGGTAACGCAACTGCCATGTGGGAACTGATACTTTTCCGTTTCATACAAGGCCTTGGAGGTGGTGCACTGCTGGTAACATCACAAACTATTATTACAGAAAGTTATCCTCCCGAAAAACGCGGTGTTGCCCAGGCTATCTATGGCCTCGGAGTGATCATCGGCCCTACACTGGGCCCTCCGTTGGGTGGTTATATTACCGATAACTATTCCTGGCCTTACATCTTCTACATCAACATCCCTATCGGTGTAATTGCTACCCTGCTCACTTTGCAGTTCGTACGCAGCCCGAAATACGCTGAGAAGAAAGCCATCAATGAAATCGACTTTCTGGGTATCATATTACTCGCCGTCACGGTAGGTTGTCTCCAGTTTGTACTGGAACGTGGTCAGGAAGATGACTGGTTCAGTGATCCTACTATCACCCTGTTATCCGTGATGAGCGCCCTGGGCCTGTTTTTCTTCATCTGGCGCGAGCTGACCTACAAGAACCCGATCGTGGAACTAAGGGTATTGAAGAACGGGAACCTGAGGGCCGGTACCATACTCTCGTTTATATTGGGCTTCGGTCTTTATGGCTCTACGTTCATCATTCCGCTGTACACACAAAGTACATTGGGATGGACCGCCACCCAGTCCGGTATGCTGATGATACCGGCGGCACTTACCACCGCATTCATGATGCCAATCATCGGTAAGCTGCTGGAGAAAGGGGTACCACAACAGTACCTGGTGGCACTA
Source organism: Chitinophaga fulva (assembly GCF_012927205.1). Taxonomy (GTDB): domain Bacteria; phylum Bacteroidota; class Bacteroidia; order Chitinophagales; family Chitinophagaceae; genus Chitinophaga; species Chitinophaga fulva. The sequence goes on along the minus strand of NZ_JABBGC010000003.1, from coordinate 523,507 downwards.
GGGATGTTATTGTTCTTTGCTTATAGTTTCTGGGGATATCTGATTATTACTCCTTCTGATACCGGCGCTGATGCGTTCTTCTGGATGCTGATCGTGCGTGGGGTAGGTATGGGGCTGCTCTTTATCCCGATCACTACACTGGCGCTGTCTTCCCTCAAAGGGCAACAGATTGGCCAGGGGGCGGCCTTCACCGGTATGATGCGCCAGCTCGGCGGTTCCTTCGGCGTGGCATTGATCACCACTTTTATGGCCCGTCAGAACATGGTGCACAGAAGCGACCTGGTGTCTAAACTGGACACCAACAACCCGGACGTCATGAACCGCGTTAATGGCCTGGCACACAACTTCGCCGCCAAAGGTATGGACGCCGGTACTGCTGTCAGAAGCGGATACAAGGTACTGGACTACAGCATCGCCAAACAAGCGGCTGTGATGTCTTACATGGACGTGTTCCTGTACCTGGGACTGATGTTCCTCATCTGTATCCCGTTTGTACTGATGGTAAGAGCTAAGAAAGCTGCAAAACTGGACCCGTCAGCCATGCACTAACGGTCTCGTTTTTCGACATAAAATTATTGTTGCAATAACAGTGTAACAGTTGTAGGTTTAGGTAAATAAGCCCCGATATTCATCGGGGCTTTATTTTTTTTACAACATTTACAGAGAGAAGGAAAATCAGAACACGATGTTGCCCTCATGAATCAGCGACTTCACCGGAGAGATGCGGGATACCGCTTCGGCTGAACAGCTGGCGTCTACCAGTACCATATCCGCAGCATCATCTGCTTTGGGCCATTGACGCATGCCTTTATCGTCCAGCGGGAGAATATTGTGGGTGGCTATCCTCAGGCATCTGGACAAATCAAACTCGGTGCGGTAGCCATATAGTTGAGCCATCAGGTTAGCTTTCTGGAGGATGCTGCCGGAGCCGAAAGTGCTCCAGTGGTCAATGATACAGTCGTTGCCGGCCTGTACATCTACACCGTGTTTATACAGCGTGGGAATCGGCATAATGGTGCTGCCGAAAGGAATGGTGGTCATAATACCTATGCGCGCATTACCCAGTTTTTCGGCTACTTCCTCCAGTTTGTTATTGTCCATTTTTGCCAGTGCAAAACTGTGACTGATATAGGTTTTGCCTTTTAGTACCGGATTTTCGTTGACTTTATTGATCAGGTATTCGATGGTTTTTACACCGGATTCGCCTGCTTCATGCAGGTGGATGTCGATGCCCTTGTTATGGTCCAGCGCTAGTTGCACCACAAAGTCCATGTGTTTTTCGATGCTGCCGTCAATACTGTAAGGGTCCAGGCCGCCGATGTAGTCTATATCCATTTTGGCGGCTTCTTTCATCAGTTCTGCAGAGGGTGTATAAAAGATGCCGTGCTGAGGAAAGGCTACCAGTTCCGCGGAGAAACCGTCTTTTTTATTTTCCAGCGCTTTCTCCAGGTTTTTAAGCGAGTTTAATCCGGAGGTGGGTTCTATGTTGACATGACTTCTGGCGAAGCTGGTGCCTTTGGACTGCAACAGTTCAATCAGTTGTCCGGTACGGGCGGTGGACGTTTTCAGCAGCTCAGGTATCACCTGTTGTTCAAAGGCGATCATGTCTTTTACGGACTTGTTCTTTTTCAGGTGCGCTTTCCAGGGGAGACCGTAAAATGTTTTGTCGAGATGGATATGCATATCGCGGAATGCCGGTAACAGCAGCCAACCTTTGGCATCAATGGCTTTGGCGCCGGGCTGGTTGGACAGTACGGATTTTATTTTGCCATTGCTGACTTCAATCGTAAAAAGGTCGGTGGTGGTGCCGGTCACTTCTCCTTCTTCATACTGAAAGCCTGTTTCCAGCCGTACATTTTTCAGGGTGAAATTTTTACCGGCGCTGGCGGCGGTATTTGTTTCGCTGGAAGTGGCGCCGGCCGTGTTGCCGGTCAACAGGCTGCCGCCTGCGGCCAGTAATATGGATGAGCTTTTGATAAAGTCTTTGCGGGAAATAGAAGAAGCCATATAATATGATCGTTTTATGCAAAAATAAAACGCAGGAGGGATGCAATGATGGATGAATTATGCCAGAACTTGTAAGTTTTATAACTGATCTCTGAATTGGCGGGGTGAAATGCCTGTCTGGCTTTTGAAGAAATTGGAAAAATAGGAGAGGTCGTTAAATCCGAGGTCAAAGGCGATCTCTTTGATTGATTTCCCTGAAGCCTGTATCTGACGTTTGGCTTCCAGGATTACCCGGTGTTGTATGAGGAACATGGCCGGTATGTGAAAATGTCTTTTACAGAGGATATTAAGATAATTGGGGGAGATGTTGAGTTGACCGGCGTAGAAGGCTACGGACTTTTGTGTTTTATAATGCTGGTCAATCAGTGCGTGATACTTTTGCAAGGCGGGCCTGGCCCGGTATATCAGCAAATCGTCAAACTTGTTTTCAGCCTCACGGGTGACCAGCTGGGCAATCAGGCGGCTGCGAAGGTGAATGATCTCCCACGACACCGGCGACTGTCCCAGTTCCTGTTGAATGGAGCGGAATTCGTAAAATAGTTTGTGAAAGCTCTCTTCCGTCAGATCTATCACCGGATGATGCTGGTACAGGGCAAAGGGAAACTGCAGCGCATTGGAGAATGTTTCAAAAAAAGGACGGGTGATCATCAGCTGGTGGGCCACCATCTTTTTGCTGAACTCCCATCTGTGGACCTGATCGGGGAACAACAGGTGTATCTGATAAGGCGCCACATTGTAATCAATGAAGTCAATGGAGTGGGTGCCGTTTCCTTTTTCTATCAATAGGAAAACAAAGAAGTCATGTTTATGAGGTTTTTCGATCAGCCTTTCCCCGCGGATTTCGTGGTACAGGAAATGACAGGAATCTTGTTGATCGCCCTGAAATGCCCTGATATCCAATACGGGAAACTGCTCCTTTGCCTTCATGGGCGAAAAATACAAAAATTCCGATTCCCAGGGCGCCTCGTGTCCGTGGTGTTTCGGATCGCGGATGTCCCAGGGCTGAAGCCCTGGGCTACGTTGTTGTTCAGGCTGTTTTCCAGTAGGGGTACTGGCTTTAATGAAGATTTTCGATAGTAGTATCAATCATTTCCGGTGGCATCTTACCGGAAAAACAGCATCTCAGAAACACCACCAGGGAAGATGATGTCTAACAGCAGCATCAATCATCTCCGGTGGCATCCTACCAGAAAACAGCGTCTCAACAACACTGTTCGGGAACATGATGTTTAATAGCAACATATATCATTTCCATTAGCATACGACCATAAAACAGCCTGAACAACAACGTAGCCCAGGGCTTCAGCCCTGGGACACCGGGGATCGGATTTTAAAAATTCAATGCAATTTTCGTAAAGACACGCATGCCATTAAAGCCCATCTGCACGGCATCCCAGGGGCCGCCTGTTTCGCCGTCATAGGCAGACAGTTTTGCGCCGGGTACATAACCCAGATCGGGATGCACATTGAAGATATTATCTGCGCCGATGAACCAGCTGATATGGGAAGAGAAACGGTAGCTGGCGTATAGGTCGGTAACGGCTTTGCCTTTATAGTTGAATTGTTCGGGCACCAGGGTGCCGTCTTTGTCCAGCGCTACAAGAGGACTGATACCGGTACCTGCCAGGTTGGGATCGCCGGGCAGGCCGGTACCTTCTTTGGCCGGATCGCCGGCGAAGCCGTATCCCAGCAATACAATTTTACCGAAGTAGGTAACGCGGGCGCCTACACTGACTTTTTTGATACCGTACTCCACGTTGAGGCCCAGTTTGGCCGGAGGGGCAGATGCCAGCACAAAATGTTGTTCTCTTTCACTGAAAAATTCGCCCCGGTGAAGGTAGCTGTCATTCAGTTTATCAGGCACATTGATTTTGTCGATGTTCATGTGTTGAATGTTTCCGGTAAACAGTACCCGGAAATGTTGGTTGTTCCACTTTTTATTGTAGTCAACCACCATGTCGAGGCCGTAGTTGGTGGTGTTAACGGCGTTGGCAAAAAACTGCGCATTATCGATATGGAGGGCTTTCAGCGCGTCCTGGAATGCTTTGTCGAGTGTGGCGTCGCCGGCATTGAACTGTCCGGAAAGTACGATGCGGTCTTTTACTTTTACGAGGTAACCATCGAGGGTAATGGTGAGGTCTGAAATGGGTTTCAGGGAGAAGCCCAGGCTGGCGTTAACTGATTTTTCCTGTTTCAGGTCCGGGATGCCGGCGGCTTTGGTGATAGGATTATTGTTGGGCGCTATTTTCACTTCGGTGATACGGCCACCCTGCACATTGGTGAATTGGGAGCTGTAGTTGATCTGCTGCAGGGAAGGGGCGCGGTAACCAGTGCTGACAGAACCGCGGATATTAAATCCCGGTGCTGCTTTGAAGCGTGCGGCCAGTTTGTAGTTGCTGGTAAAACCGAAGTCACTGTAGTTTTCTACTCTTACAGCGCCGCCCAGCAGGAATTTCCGGGTGATGTCCCATTCGGCGTCTACAAATCCCGCGAAATTGGAGCGGTTTGCCTTTACCACATCAGTGGGACGATAGCCTGGAAAACCCTGTGCCCCGGTGGCTTTGTTGAAGGTGGGGTCATAGTTGGTGTAGGAGGCTTCTTCACCGGCGTATATACGGTACTGTTCATAGCGGTATTCTGCACCGAGGGCCAGGTTAAACCCTGCGCCGATGTGCGGGATATCTTTAGAGAAGGTGAGATTGGCTGTGTTCTGGGTGAAGGAGAAACCACCATCTTTAAAATGGGTGGGCGTGCTGGCGCCCAGTGAGGCGTTAAAGGTTTTATCACCGAAGAAACGGAAATCATTTCTACCGAAAGTATTGCTGAGGTCCCATTTCCAGTCGTTGCCGGTGCTGCCTTTTACGCCAGCTGCCAGCGACAGGTCCTGTATATGGGTTTGTATGTGTGGATTAAAAACCGTGTCGGGTAAGCCTCCCGGGGTAGGGATGCTTTCCATAATGCCCGGGTAAAATATCAGGTTGCCGCCGGGGCCGGTGGGAAACCTGTCCGTATGTCCGCTGGAAAGAGGATTAAAGCCGTGAAATGTTCTCGTATAGGCGTAAGCGTCAGATGATTTATAGTTGTAGCCACCAAAGGCATAGACGGTGGTGTTGCTGCTACCTACCGGCACTTCCATATTGATCATACCGCCTCCGGAAGTAACGGAGCCGTCGCCATGGGCGCGGCGACCGGTATTGATCGGCAAGCCGTTGGTGTTGTTGAGATTGGTATCCAGCACCTGGCGGAAGGTTTTACCCTGCCTCAGAAAGTTACCGGAGAAGTTAATAAATCCGTTGTGTTTACCAATGGGGACACCGTAGTTGACGCCGAGGGTAACGGTGTTGCCATCTATGGCATTACTATATGGATATTGTTGTAAATCCCGTTTGAAGTAAGTGTTGTATTTATGATCGTAGTAACCGGCATAACCAGCATTGAAAGTCAGGCGGTTGACATCTTTTTTCAGGATGATATTGATGACGCCGGCGATGGCATCGGAGCCATACTGTGCGGAGGCGCCATCACGGAGTATTTCCACCCGGTCGATGGCTGATTCGGGGATGGCGTTAAGGTCGGTACCGGAGTTACCACGGCCGCGGGTACCGAATACGGAAACAAAGGCCGTTTGATGCCGCCGTTTTCCGTTGATGAGCACCAACGTCTGGTCGGGGCCCAGCCCGCGTAAGGTGGCCAGGTCTATCTGGTCGGCGCCATCGCTGCCGCTTTGTTTGTTGTAGTTGAAAGAGGGAGCAGCTGCGTTGAGCAGGGATGTCAGTTCCATTTTAGCACTGGGCAGCCCTGCCTGGTTGACGCTGATCACATCTACCGGCACCGGTGTTTCCGTTTTGGCGCGGCCACCGCCGCGGGTGCCGACTAATACAATCTGTGTAAGCTCGGTAGCGGTGGAAACCAGCTGAATGTTAATCTCCGTACGACCGTTGACGTTAGTCTCTACGGTATTAAATCCAATGGCACTGAATTCCAGGCTCGCGCCTGCGGGAACGTCCAGTTGATAAATACCGTCTTTGTTGGTTTGTGTGCCTTTGGCAACAGACTTGATTCTGACGGTGATGCCTTCCAGCGGGCTGCCGGTGGAAGCGTCTGTTACCTTACCGGTAACGTGTTGATTTTGGCCGGATGCATAGCTGCATAACAGGATGCCGGTTAGCAAAAACAGGATTTTGAGGTGCATATGGGGGGCTTTTCCTTAATTTAAGGAAAAAATCCCATATGGCCGTTTTTTATTATAGTTTGATGCCTGCCTTCCGGTAGATAAAACTCAGCAACCATGCCGGACCAATCAGCAGAAACTGCAGGTCCTTGAAAAAACTGGGTTTGGCGCCTTCTATTTTATGGCCGATGAACTGTCCAATCCATGCCACTACAAAGATAATGAGCGCTACCAGCCAGGTGGGTGAGCCACCCGCCGCGATGAGCCGCCATAACCACAGGCAGATGATACCGATGATGGTCATGCCTACCGCCAGCGATACCGACAGCCGCGCATAATAAATAATGAGCAGCACCAGTGCTATCTGCGCCACGGTCAGCACTATGTTGGTGCCGGGCACCGGAATGCGGATAGCGTATAAAAAGCCCACGATACTGAAGAATATAGCCGGTACACATATCCAGTGAATGAGTTTGTTGGTCTCGTTGCGATGACTGGTGCCATAGTCATCCAGCCATTGTTGGATCGTTTTCATGGTGGAAGCTGTTTTACGCTTTACTAATATAATTTATTTGCCTGTGATTATTACCTGCTTCATCCCTGTGCGCCCGAAAAATGTCGGGAAATACATCATCGACGCTTTAGCCGGGTTAAGATGGTAAGTGCCACTGTAACGTGGCATCAGGGAGATGGTAAATATTTTTCGTTTGTACATCACCGTGACTGTCATCTTGCATCATACCGGAAACGCTGCCATAGATTATTGCCGGCGGGAATGTGGTTTTTTGAGTGATGAATGGATAATGATGACACCGTTGGCAGCCCTGGTTCCGTAAAGTGCCATAGCGGTGGTGTCTTTTAGAACAATGATTTGTCCAATGGTGGCTGGGTCTATGGAATCGAGCGTGCCTTCATATACTTTGCCATCTATGATAACGAGCGGCGTTGTGACCGCCTTACTACCAAGGCATCTTATTATGGCCCTGCCGGCAACGGTGTCACTCAGGTTACGCTGATGCCCGGTGCTAGGCAGTGGACTATGTTGAGGGCTGCTGGTCAGTTGACAAAATCCGTGAGTGATCACGCTAAAGCAGCATAACAGTAATAGCAATATACGTTTCAAGGCAAAGGGTATTTTAGTGGGTCATCATTTAAGTTAACAATTATCGATAACTTTCCTTAAAAATCTTTTTAAAGTATGGAAACCATTGGATTTATCGGCGCCGGTAACTTGGGGACACCGATTGTGACCAACCTGTTGAAGGCAGGTTATAAAGTAAAAGTATATAACCGTACCCGTGAGAAAGCGTTGCCACTGGAAGCGTTGGGGGCGGAGCTGGTGAGCAGCCCTGCCGAAGCTGCGGTGCCGGGAGGTATTGTGATGAGCCTGGTGGCCGATGATAAAGCCGTAGAGAGCGTGGCAGGGGATGAATTAATGCAAGCCTTGGGCCATGGCGGTATTCATGCGTCGATGAGCACTATTTCACCGGACACTTCCCGTGCATTGGCGGCACATCATCAGCTGCAGGGCGTTACCTATGTGGCGGCGCCGGTGTTTGCCCGTCCGGAAGCGGCGGCAGCAAAGGTGGGCAATGCGGTGATATCCGGGCCTGCTGCGGCAAAAGAAAGGATACGGCCTTTACTGGAAGCAGGTTTTGCCAAAAATATTTTTGATTTGGGGGAAGATGTGGGAAGTGCCAATGTGCTGAAGCTGATGGGTAACTTTATGATTGCCGGGGCTATTGAAATGATGGCCGAAGCTTTCGCGTTAGCGGAGAAAAACGGAGTAGACCCTAAAGTAGCTTATGAAATGCTGACCACTACCTTGTTTGCGGCGCCCATTTTCCGTGGTTACGGCGCTATGGTGGTGGACCGTACCTATGTCGGCAATCCGGCGTTCAGTGCGCCCCTGGGATTGAAAGACATGAACCTGGTGTTGCAGACCGCCACCCGTTCTCACACCCCGATGCCACTGGCCCAGCTGGTACAGTCCCGGCTCATGACCGTGGTAGCGCGGGACATAAAAGATGCTGACTGGACCGCACTGGCCATGGGTGCCTTGGAAGATGCCGGCCTGAAGGGTTAGTTTTTGCTGACAGCCAGTTCCCCGGCCTGACGGGTTGCTTCCCGGTGCATTTCGCCCCAGCTGCACATATGCTCCAATAAACTTTCGAGTGACCGTCCCAGTGGGGTTAATTCGTATTCCACCCGGGGCGGCACCTCCGGATATACGATCCGTTTTATCAGTTGATCGTTTTCCAGCTCTCTTAATTGTAAAACCAGCACTCTTTCGGATATACCGGATATAGATTTTTTCAGTTCATGATAGCGCATTTTGCCTTCCAGCAGCCGCCAGAGGATAGTGGGTTTCCACCGTCCGCCGATCACGGAGAGGGTATGGGCTGTCTGGCATAAGCCGTTGAGTATCCGCTCATTGATCGCATTGGTTGAGTTTTCTTTCCGCATAGATACTTGTTTGTTTCTGAACATAAATATACAACTTCGCCGAACGCTATCCCATAGGATAGCGCTTTCCTTCCGGTAACTCCACATAAAACATTATTGAATATCTATACGTTTGTATATCATAAAACTGTTCACTATGAAAATTGTTCCACTGTTAGGGCGTATCCTGTTTGCGCTCATCTTTGTAATGTCGGGTATCAATCACGTAGGCGGTGCCGGCGCCGATTATGCAGCAGCTTCCGGTGTACCGGCAGCCAATATTATGGTCCGGTTGGCGGGATTGCTCGCTTTGGTAGGTGGCCTGAGCGTATTGCTGGGCTATAAGGCCAAAATCGGGGCCTGGCTGGTGGTGATATTCCTCGTCCCGGTCACATTTGCCATGCATAAGTTCTGGGGTATCCCTGATCCGATGGCTGCACAGATGCAGATGGCCATGTTTATGAAAAATGTGGCGCTTATAGGTGCCGCATTGTTGATCGCCTATTTCGGTGCGGGACCACTTAGTATAGACAACAAGTCTTAATGATTTGGTTATTTGGTTATTTGGTTATTTTTTTATTTAGATATTTAAAATGCGGCGAAGATCTTCTGATGTTCGGATAAAATCTTCGCTGCATTTTAAATATCTAAATAAAAAAATAACCAAATTTCAAAATGAAAGGCTGTCTCCTGCGAGACAGCCTTTTTTTGAAAATCAGGGTAACATGAATGGTGAAAGTGGGTATAGGGACGATAAGTTTATTTGCTTGCTGAATCGGCGGAAGGAGAAGCATTCGGTATCGTCGTTTGTTTGTTGGATATCTCTTCCAGTAATTTCAGTCCCAGTAAACCGCTGATAGGGCCGTTGGCACCTTCACCGCCACCGATCAGTACATCCGGCATGATGCGGATATGTTGGCTGCCGATAGCTTCCATCACTTTTAATTTGGTGAAGTTTTCGCCACCCATGGCTTCCACCGCCAGTTTATAGGATTCTGCGCTGGATTGGCCGATGGCAAGGATTTTTTCCGCTTCCGCTTTACCGGTAAGGGATATTTTTTCTGCTTCAGCCTTGGCTGACCATTCGGTGCGGTCAGCTTCCGCTCTGGCGAGGAGCCTTACTTTTTCCGCTTCACCGCTGGCCAGCAGTTTCATTCTGTCACTTTCCGCGTTGGCCTGCAGGCGTACGCTGTTGGCGTCACCGGTGGCTTTTTTCACAGAAGCGTCTGCGATTCTTTCCGCGATGAGCACACCCTGGTCAGCCTTCACGATTTCTTTCTGCATCTCTGCCACGGCTGTTTCTTTTTCGAGCGACTGCCGTGTTTCCTGCGCCTGGCGTTGTGTTTCGTAGGTCACTTTCTGTTCTTCCGCGATTTTACGGTCCGTCAGTGTTTTCATCAGGCTTTCCGGTGGCACGATGTCACCGATAAGGGTGTCTACACCGAAAACGTTGTACTGGTCCAGCACCTGGCCGATATGTTCTTTCGCTGCATTTTGTCTTTCCTTACGGCTGGTCAGGAAGCTGATCACATCAGAGCCTTGCGCGGAGTTACGGAAGTAGTTGCCGATGGTAGGTTCCAGTACCTGTGTGACGAGGTTGCTCATGTTACCAAAGCGGGCAATCACTTTCGGTGCTTCAGTAGTGGGGATATGGATGATCTGTGATACATCAAGGTTGAAGGTAAAGCCGTCCTTGCTCCGTACGGTAATGGTAGAGAGGTTTTTATCCAGCTGGTGCGCTTCACTTCTGGCGGAAGCCCAGTTGAGCACCAGGTTGGTGGTAGGTACCAGTTCCACTTTCATGATGTAGGGATTGATTGGGTATTTACCCGGACCTAACGGTTCTGCCCATACGCCTTTGGTCCCTTTCGCCACGATATTGCCGTGTTTGAATTCAACGCCGCTGATGTCAACGCCGTCACTGCCCACGAAAGAGATCACTACGCCCACGTGGCCGATGGCTATTTCCGTCATGCGAACGATTTCCATTTTAGCGAACCAGGGGTTGATGAAGTAGGAGCCTGCGAGGATCACTTGTTCCTGCAATCCTTTGTAGCCACCTTTTTCGAGGAAGGCATCCACGTCCTGGAAGTTGTTGTGTGCCTGGATGGTTTTACCTGCGATAGCGCCTGTTTCAAGGGCTTGTCCTTCCAGTGTGGTCACAATACCGACAGCATTCTCCGGGATGGACACCATATCGGTGATTTCCACTTCAAAGATGAACGTGTTGATACGGTAAGAACCGGGCGTGATAATGCCTGTCTGCCGGCCTTTGCAGCCACCGCTTTCCAGGAAGGCCACGGTGTCCTGGAACGTGTCACAGGCGACTTTACGGGCGAGGATAGAGCCGGTAGGAAGTTCAGCGCCATCTTTCGCGAGCACCAGTCCTATTTTACCGGTGGGGATGATGGTAAAAGGCTGAAAGGTGATAGCGTATTGCCACATCCATTTCCAGAAATATACGCCAGGGGCCAGTGTTTGCGCCTGGAAGCCGGCTTCGCCGTGAGTGGCCAGGATGCGGCCTTCGGGCAATTCCTGTTTACCAAACAGCACAAATTTTTTCGTTACCAGACCAATACGGTCTTCCGGTACAATGACAACGCCAAAGAATATACGAAGAATGACTTTGTACATAATCAGGCATAGAATAGGCAGGCCAATGAGCAATGCCCATTTTAATACAGGGGTGTTTTCCATTGTTGTTGGTATTAGATGTTTAGGTATGTGCGTATGAAGTTTACAGGCAAGGCACGGCGATGCAGTAGCAGCACAGGTGATACAGTGGCGCAGCAGTAGTCGTTCGGCAGTATAATATGCCGTTAACAGCCGGTCGGTTGCCCGAAAAATAAATTAGCAGGTTGGAGGAGAAGTGTTGAAGTTGGTCGCAATATAATCTGTCAGGTTTATGCTGAACAGTGAGTGACGGAGTGCCATCGTGATGTAGATTGAGGATGTAAAAATGGATATAATTTTTCATCCGTCAAAATGCGCTACTGGCCCGCGATTGAAAAGATTGATGAAATGATGGATGCGGTGGCCTTGTTTTTTCAGCCGTTGCAAAAAAGAATGATTTTATTGATGAAATTTTCAAAAAAGAGGGGAGAAATATATTTTTCCCTTATTTACTGCGGGTTACAGCGGATGACGCTTCTGCATATATAAGGAGTGAGGCGATTGCACTATGAGGCCGGGAAGCCGGGAGAGTGTATGAAAAGGCTGGCTTTAAGCCGTGTATTGAGTAGGTAACTATTCCTGTAAACGAACAATTAGTGTATCAAAAACGCACATTTAATACTTTTTTGTATTTATATATTATTGATCTTTAAATTAATAACTAAGTGGCATTTTTTTGGGGCGGTTGGCGCAGTCTCTTGGTCAACTTTTAATATTGTTCCTGTTATGTTTAAAAATTATCTGAAAACCGCCTGGCAAAATTTGCGCTGCCATAAATCCTATGTCGCCATTAACACGATCGGGTTGGCAGTAGGCATTGCTGCCTGTCTGCTTATCTTCCTGTTAATTCAATATGAGACAAGCTTTGATGATTTCCATACAAACAAGGAACGTATTTACAGGGTGGTGGCAGCCACCAAAACGCCGGAGGGAATAAACTATTCCAAAGGCAGCGCCTTTCCGGTAGCAGAAGGCTTGCGGCTGGATTATCCGCAACTGGAGCATGCTGCCCGGATATATGGGCGGCGGGATAAGCAGATCACTTTACTAAATGAGCCTGCCAAGGGTTCACAAAAAAAGTTTAAAGAGAACATATTCTTTGCGGACGTTGAATTCTTCAACATCTTCAATTTTCCCTTCCTGGAAGGCGATGCAAAAACTGCTTTATCAGAGCCCAATACGGTTGTGCTGACGCAGGAGAGAGCAGAGAAGTATTTTGGGGACTGGCATACCGCCATGGGTAAATTCATTAAGTACGACAATGACCAGGTTTGCAAAGTAACAGGCATCCTGAAAAATATTCCTGCTAATACTGACTTTCCGGTGCACGTGGTGCTGTCTTTTAAAAACTCCCGGAACGAGGACCTTGGAACAAGCTGGGTGAGCCAGGACGGATCTTTAAACACCTTCGTAGTGCTTCCCCAAAATATGCCGGCGCAGCAATTTAACAACGACCTGAAAGACTTTGTAAAAAGGCACACGCCTGCTGAATATGCGAATCAGGGTTATCTGTTACAGCCGTTAAGCGATGTCCATTATGAGAGCCGGTTTGGCACTTATAGCGGGCGTACATTCAGTAAAGAGTTGATTACTGCTTTAAGCCTGATAGGTTTATTTCTTTTGGCGATTGCCTGCATCAACTTTATCAATCTTTCTACAGCACAGGCGGTAAACCGCTCAAAGGAAGTAGGTATCAGAAAGGTGTTAGGCAGTAGCAGAAGACAATTGGTTATTCAGTTCCTCAGTGAAACTTTTCTCATTACGCTTATTTCAGTAATGATAGCCATCGTGATGGCATTTATAGTATTGCCGTTGTTGAATAATCTCCTGCAAACACCTCTGGAAATGCAGTTCGGATTTTCTTTGATAACCTTTTTATGTAGCACCATTATCGTGGTTACATTTTTATCAGGCTTCTATCCGGCTATCGTTTTATCCGGGTTTAATCCTATTGCGGTGCTGAAAAGCAGGTTTGCCGGCAGGAGTACAGGCGGACTTTCCATGAGAAGGGCGCTGGTTGTTTTCCAGTTTACCGTTGCACAGACGTTGATTATAGGAACATTCATCGTTATGGGGCAAATGAATTTTTTTCAAAATGCGGACCTCGGATTTGATAAAGAAGCTATCGTTACCGTGCCTGTCGCGAACGATACTGCACGGCAGACTAAAATGGATGCATTGAAGGCCGAATTCCAGCAACTGGCCGGGGTGAAAAATGTGAGTCTCAGTGCGTTTAGCCCAATGGATAAAGCGGGTTGGGACAGCGATTTTAAATTTGATAACGCTGCAAAAAAATCCGGCTTCCAGGCAACGCTTAAATGGGCGGACGTTGATTATTTTAAAACGTATAATATCCAGTTCATCGCAGGGACGCCGTACCGTCCGGCTGATACTGTCAGCGGGTTTGTGGTGAATGAAATGATGGTTAAAAAATTAGGGTTTAAAAACCCGGAAGATATCATTGGTAAAAAAATCAATTTTTGGGATGGAGAAATCGTAGCACCTATTACCGGTGTAGTGAGAAATTTCAATAGCAACCCGCTGAAGCAGGAAATGAAGCCGATTGTGCTGGGACCGCATAAAATGATATACCGGTTGTTCAACATAAAAATACAGCCGCAAGGCGCAAAACAAACGTTGGCCGCAATAGAAGGAATCTGGAGCAGGACTTATCCCGATTTTATGTATGAATATCAGTTTCTCGATGATGAGATTGCCACCTTTTACAAGCAGGAAAACCAGCTTTCACAGTTGTACAAGATATTTGCAGGCATTGCTATTTTTATTTCCTGTCTTGGGTTGTATGGTTTTGTATCATTTATGGCGGTGCAGCGTACCAAAGAAGTAGGCATCAGAAAAGTATTAGGTGCGTCTGTTATCCATATCGTTTATTTATTCTCCAGGGAATTTACGTTGCTGATTGGCGTTGCGTTTTTAATAGCAGCTCCGCTGGCTTATTATTTCATGCATCAGTGGTTGCAGCATTTTGCCTATAGAATGAACATCAGTGTTGGAATATTCCTGTTAACTATTTTGAGTGCCGAAGTGATTGCATGGCTTACTGTCGGTTACCAGGCCGTAAAAGCAGCAGTGGCCAATCCGGTGAAGAGTTTGAAGATGGAGTGATATGGATGCAGCGCCTGGTATTTGCCAGGGTACGTCGGAGTGGGAGTGAGGCACTTTTTCGTGCCGCTCAATGCCTTGCCTTTGAAGTTCGGTGTAGCCATTTGTTCAATGTGCCAATTGGGGAGTCGGATGCTTTTCCATACCGCTCAATGTCTTTCCTTTGATGCATTATTGTGGCAGTTGTTCGGTTATCTTCCATTCCGCATTTCAGCAATCGTTTGCAGCATGAGCGGGTTTCGACAGGATGATTGGCGGGGGCATACCCACAGGCAAGCTGCAGGGTTGATATTTTCTTTTTGCGTTATCAAAAAAGAGACTATATTGAGACTCATATTTTCTTTTTGCTAAAACGATTTATTTGACATTGTCAACCAAACAACCTTATATTTGTCGAAGCTAAAACGATTTAGCCTATTTGTATATTTAAAACTGTTTATGAAAAGTTCCATGGCATTAGGAATTGATATCGGCGGGTCTCATATCACAGCAGCATTGGTGAACCTGGAAAAAAGAACAATTGATACGCATTCCTGGCACCGTACGCGCGTCAACTCACAAGGCAGCGCAGCGGAAATAATTGACGCATGGGCGGTAGTGATCAATGAGGCTTTTAATAATACACCTGCCGACAACCGGTACATTGGTATCGGTATGCCCGGTCCTTTTGACTATGAGCTGGGTATCAGCCGGATGAAAGACCAGCATAAATATGACGCGCTTTACGATCTCAACGTAAAGAATATGCTGGCTGCCAAACTGGAGCTGGACCCTTCCAGGATACGTTTTATCAACGACGCAGGCTGTTTCCTGCAAGGAGAGGTGTTTAGCGGCGCAGGGCGCAATTATCAGCATGTGATTGGCCTTACCCTCGGTACCGGACTGGGCTCCGCTACCTTCCACGGCGGCCTGGCACAGGATGCTGACCGCTGGTGCACTCCCTACCGCGATGGTATGGCAGAGGACTACCTGTCAACCCGCTGGTTCGTGAAAAGATACCAGGAACTGACCGGCAAAACAGTAAAAGATGTAAAAGAGCTGACAACCTATATCAACACTGACGCTACTGTTCAACAGATATTCGACGAATTCGCATACAACCTGGCGACCTTCCTCACCGGCTTCATCCGTGATGAATCACCGGAAGCCATCGTTATCGGCGGCAATATCGCGCAGGCCGCGAACCTGTTTTTCCCGGCCGTTATACGTGAACTGGCACAACACCATTACCATATGCCCCTGCTGGTCGCCTCACTCGGCGAACAAGCTGCTATCCTCGGCGCTGCCAGCATCTGGTACGAATAATATTTTCATAGTGTACCATACAGCCGCTTGCGAAAAACATCCGGCGCTGATCTGGTGCAAACGATCTAAATAATAAACATAACATGATACCGGCGATGATGCCCGATGCTGTTATGGCGGGTAGATGAAAAAGCCCTTTCCGGGAGTAATAAGCGTATCTAATACGCTTTGTGACAGGGCATCTGCATAAATTTCCCCTAAAGGATTATAAAAATAATGCGGGCTTTTTCATCTCCCTGAATCTGATAAAAAAAGCTGGCGCGCAAACAGCCGATGTCCGCGCCGGGCTTCATTTTGCTTTATACACTGTTGCACAGGCCATCCTCCATGGCTAATGTCCCCCTTTTGCCGCTTATCACTATTTTCAGCCGCTCCGCTTGCAATTGCCCTACCGACTTTTTATCTTACCACAGCGTCAACCAGAAACTTGTTTTTACAGTGAATAATATCCAGTGAACTAACGGAGATCAATACACGTACACGTATTCAATCAAACATATATATGGCAAAACAAAACAGCGATTCAAGGCGGGCGTTCCTTAAAAATTCCCTGGGAGCGCTTGCTGCATTCACGATTGTTCCAAGGCATGTGCTGGGACGCGGTTATCTGGCGCCCAGTGATCAGCTTACCAAAGCAGTGATCGGTACCGGCGGCATGGGCCGCGGCCACTTCGGTTATGCCGGCACCCGTGTGGTAGCGATCTGCGATGTGGACCGTAATCACCTCAAACTGGCCATGGACCAGCTCGGCGACAAAGGCATCAAAACTTTCTCCGACTACCGTGAAGTCATCACCCTCCCTGAAGTGGACATCGTTCACGTTGCCACCCCGCCGCACTGGCACGGAATTATCGCTGCCGATGCCGCCCGTGCAGGCAAAGATATCTGGTGCGAAAAACCTATGACGGCCACCATCGGCGAAGGCAAACGCCTCGTGGAAGCGGTACAGCAACATGGCCGTATCTTCCGTCTCAATACCTGGTTCCGCTTTGAAGACCGCTTCTATGGCATGGGAACAACGGTTAAACCAATCAAAAAACTGGTGGAAAGCGGACTGCTCGGCTGGCCGCTGAAAGTCACCGTCAGCAAACATACCGGCTTCGACTGGAAATTCTTCTGGGTAGGTAAAACCAACCTGGAAACAGTAGCAGTCCCTAAGGAACTGGACTATGATATGTGGCTCGGACCTGCACCATTCCGTCCTTACAACCCCCATCGTGTACACCAGACCTTCCGCGGTTACTGGGACTATGATGGCGGTGGCCTCGGTGATATGGGCCAGCACTACCTCGACCCCGTACAATACTTCCTCGGTAAAGATGATACCAGTCCCGTTAGCGTGGAAATAGACGCGCCACAACAACACCCCGATGCAGTAGGCACCTGGAGAAGGATCACCTATACCTACGCCGATGGGTGCCAGATCATCCTCGACGGAGAAGGCAAAGACGAAAAAGCCGCTTACATCGAAGGCCCCAAAGGCAAACTGTATCCTGGCTTCAAATCCGATATACCAGACCTGGAGAAAAAACTGGCCGCATTCCCCGATCCGTTACCACAACAGACCGACTTCGTAGACGCGGTGAAAAACCGGAAAAAATTTGCGCTCAACGAAGAGAACGGTCACCGCTCCTGCACCCTGGTGAACATGGGCAAAATAGCGCTTCGCCTGAACCGCTCCCTCAAATTTGACCCGGTGAAACAGGAGTTTATCGATGACGCCGGCGCCAATGCCCTGATATTCCAGCCCATGCGCGGGCCCTGGACCATCTAGCCATTTTAATATTTAAATATTGAAATGATTAAATGGTAATTGTCTCCAACAAGAAAATGAATACATGAAAAAGATCGTATACATACTTACTGCACTGCTGGTTGGCTGGAACAGCCTGGCCATCGCACAGGGCCCGTCAGACCAGCGCGCGTTCAATACCAAAATCGCCGATGTGCTGGCCCTTATGCCTGCTCCCAATAAAGGACAGTTCAATACCAATATGGAAGCCATCAGCGCCCTCGGCGAAGAAGGGGTGGTGACCATCGCCGGTATGCTGATGCCTGAAGGGAAAGGCGATAATACCCAGCTGCAATACGCCCTCGCTGGTTACGCCTATTACGTAACACAACCTGGTAAGGAAGCCAAACGGAAAGAAGCGGCGGCCGCTTTCTGTAAAGCCATCGCCAAAGCTACTGATCCGGAAAACAAAGTGTTCCTGCTCACGCAGCTGCAAACCACCGGTGACAACGATGCGGTCAGCACACTGCAGCCCTTGCTGGCGACAGACCGCTTCTGCGACCCTGCAGCGCGCGTGCTGGTGAAGATCAACACACCGGCTGCCCAGAAAACATTGCTCGGCGCCCTCGCCACGGCAAACGCTGCTAACCGCATCACCCTTACGGAAGCGTTGGGCGATGCCCGTTATACCGCAGCGGTACCCGCTATCAATGCTGAACTGAACAGCAGCGACAAAAAACTGGTGAAGGTGTCTCAATACGCCCTCGCCCAGATCGCCGATCCTGCATCTGCCACCGCGCTTGGCAACGCTGCCGCTAAAGCCGGTTATTCCTACGATGTTACGGACGCTACTTCATCTTATCTCTATTATGCCGGTCAACTGGCAGCGAATGGCAACAAAGCCGCTGCGCAGAAAATCGCAGAAGCCCTGGTAAAACAATGCACCGCCGATGGACAGGTACACACCCGCACCGCCGGTCTCAAACTGCTGGTCGATATCCTCGGTGAAAAAAGCCAGCCCTGGATCAATCAGGCTGTCGCAGATAAAAACGATGAATACCGCGATGCTGCCCTGAAATTCGCGGCTCCATTTGCCAATACTGCTTCACTCACCTGGCAGGCGCAACTGAAGAAAGCTACTGATGGCACCAAAGCGGCCATCATCAATATGCTGGGCGAAAATAAAGTGACTTCCGCACTGCCTGCCATTACCGCCCTTACCAAAAATGGCAACGATGCGGTAAGACTGGCTGCCATCGCGGCTGCTGCCCGCATTGGCGGTACGGCTACGCTGCCGGCATTACTGGGGATCATGAAAACCGGTTCACTTGCTGATATCAACGCGGTGAAAAAAGCGATGCGCCTGATGCCCGGTGAAGAAGTAACACAACAGGCCGGCGCCGCACTGGCTACCATGCCTGCTCCTGCACAAACAGCCCTGCTGGAGGTACTCGCTGCCCGCAAAGCGGACAACCGCGTGAATGACGTGTTGCCGCTGGCCGCCAGCAGCAAT
The DNA here is from genome assembly GCF_012927205.1 of Chitinophaga fulva. Lineage (GTDB taxonomy): Bacteria > Bacteroidota > Bacteroidia > Chitinophagales > Chitinophagaceae > Chitinophaga > Chitinophaga fulva. Next base: position 504,538 of record NZ_JABBGC010000003.1, on the reverse strand, counting down.
GCAGACGTGAAAGCTGCTGCTTTCGCTGCACTGAAAGACGTAGCCGGTAAGAACAATCTGCCTGCGCTCTTCTCCCTGCTCAACAACGCCAGCGCTCCGCTGGAGATCAGCCATATCCAGACTGCCCTCATCAATGCCGGCGCTACCAGCAGCGATGTCATGGCACAGATGAAACAGGCTTCCGCCGCTAACCAGTCACGCTACCTTGGCGTATTGGCTGGTATCGGTCAACCTGCTGCCCTGGAGCCGGTAATGACTGCTTTTGCTAACGGCGACGATGCTACGAAAGTGGCCGCCGTGGCTGCACTGTCCGACTGGAAAGATGCTTCCGCTGCACCTGCACTGCTGAAAATTGCCCGTGACGCTGCTAACAGCGCCTACCGCGGAAAAGCACTGAGCGGCTATATCGACCTGACTAAAAAATCTGGATATACCGCCGATCAGAAAGTACTGATGCTGCGCAATGTGCTGGAGCTGAACCCATCTGACGCCATACAAAAACAGGCGCTGACAGTGCTGGAGCAATGCAAAACATTCCCTGCCTTACTGTTGGCCGGTGAATACCTCGATAACGCTGCTGTTCAGCAGGAAGCTGCTATGGCGGTGATGAACATCGCCTTGGCCAATAAGACCTATAACGGCAATGCGGTACGCCAGCTGCTGGACAAAGCTGCTGCGGCACTGAAAGGTGGCGATGCTGATTACCAGCGCCAGTCTATCCGCAAGTACCTCGCGGAAATGCCTGCCGGCGATGGCTTCGTGTCTATGTTCAACGGCAAAGACCTCAGCGGTTGGAAAGGGCTGGTGGAAAATCCTATCGCCCGCGCTAAAATGGACGCTAAAACACTGAGCAAAGCTCAGGAGAAAGCCAACGACGCTATGCGCAAAGGCTGGTCCGTAAAAGACGGTCTGCTTGTTTTCAACGGTCAGGGTGACAACCTCTGTACTGACAAAAAATACGGCGACTTTGAAATGCTGGTGGATTGGAAAATCACACCGAACGGCGATGCAGGCATCTACCTCCGTGGTGCACCACAGGTGCAGATCTGGGACACCTCCCGCACCGACGTGGGCGCCCAGGTAGGTTCCGGTGGCCTGTACAACAACCAGCAGAATGAAAGTAAACCGCTGAAACTGGCTGATAATGCTATAGGCGAGTGGAATCACTTCCGCATCATCATGAAAGGTGACCGTGTAACCGTTTACCTCAATGGTCAACTGGTAACAGACAATACCATCCTCGAAAATTACTGGGACCGCAATCTGCCCATCTTCGCGGAAGAGCAGATCGAACTGCAGGCGCATGGTACTTACGTAGCTTACCGTAACTTGTATATCAAAGAACTGCCCCGCGTGAAACCTTTCGTGCTGAGCGACGATGAAAAGAAAACAGGTTATAAAGTGTTGTTCGATGGTACCAACATGCACGAATGGACCGGCAATACCAAAGACTATGTGATCGATGAAGGTAACCTGGTGATCTATCCTACCAATGGTGGTCACGGTAACCTCTACACGAAGAAGGAATACAAAAACTTCTCTTTCCGTTTTGAATTCCAGCTGACGCCCGGCGCTAACAACGGCCTGGGTGTACGTGCTCCGCTGAGCGGCGACGCTGCTTACCAGGGTATGGAATTACAAATCCTGGACAACGAAGCAGATATCTACAAAGACCTGAATATCTACCAGTACCATGGCTCTGTATATGGTGTCATCCCTGCTAAAAGAGGTTTCCTCAAACCAGTGGGAGAGTGGAACTATGAAGAAGCTATCGTAGACGGTACACATATCAAAGTCATCCTCAACGGTACCGTTATCCTTGATGGCGATATCGCTGAAGCCCGTGAAAAAGGTACACTGGATCATAAAAACCATCCCGGCCTGAAAAATGAAACTGGTCATATCGGTTTCCTGGGACATGGATCTATTGTACGTTTCCGTAATATCAGGGTAAAAGAATTGTAGTAGTTGTACTACGCAAATGATAAAGCGCCGGCTGAATTTCAGCCGGCGCTTTTTTGCCGGTAACTCAACCCAATGTCCAACAGGTAATTAAGAAGCTGTACCATTCAGCGTCACCCATCTTTCGTACCTTTGATTGTCTGTCAATAGCTGTAAACCCCATGTCAGACACTATCAACATGAAGTCTCTAACCGCTTTACTGATTTTATTTTTGCTGATCATGGAAAATAATGCGCACGGGCAAAAGCAGACCCATGTGATACCCGGCTATTACAATGCCAGCCGGATGGAGGTGGCCGAAGAGCTTTGTATTTTTGAAAACAACCGTTTTGCATATGCCATGAGCTATGGCGCGCTTGATATTTTTGTGAAAGGAGCATGGTCACAGCAACATGACACGATTTACCTCTCCACCGATAAAGTAAAGGGAAAGTACATTGTTACCTCTTCATCAGATAAAAAAATACCTGCCGGTAAGATATTGCTGGTATTTAAGTTCGGCTATCAACATGCACCATATATCTATTTTAGTTTTGCATCACGTCCTGTGATAACGGAGCATCCTGAAATAACAAAAGTGGCAGAAGGTTTTGAAACCCTGGTTAACCAGCCCGATTCCCGGCACCTGTGGCTGATTCATACCATGTACGATACCGAGTTTTCGGAGTATACGTTGCCGGATCATGCAAATAAAGTACTTATCGAACCCGGCGATGGTCTGGGTAAACCGGTATTCAGTAATATCCCCTTTTTAGTAGGCGATAGCTGTGTCGTCAACATAAATGATGATCACAGGAAGTTCAGGTATACAGGCCCTGTGTCGGAAGAAGATAAGCGATACGCTCAGCCCGACAATGCGAAAAAAATGTAGTAGTTGTACTACGCGATGTAGAAGAAAAATGTCAACATAAAAATGTGAGGATAACTACTCAACCCCGCGTAACAAAAAAATAATAATCTCTGCCAGTGCGGAAAAACAGGCGTATCCGCGTTTATTATCGCGAAGCTTATTGTGAAAAATTTGCTTTGTAAGAAATACTATTTATCTTGTATTGTCAGTGAGCGTGAGCAATGTACCGTATCTCTATTTTGAAAACCGTATCTATCATTCTTCTTAAAAATCCCTCTTTCAAGATCCTCATACAAACCTTTTAGGAAAACCGCGATACATCAATTTTAATCCGTATTCTATGACCTTCAGTAACCTTTATGGAAACCCTCCATGCGTGGCTGATAATTATCAGCTCATTATTGATACCCTTACCGACTGGGGAATCAACTTATACACCGGCGTTACGGGCGGCGGTGTTATTCACTTGCTAAAGCACCTGAAACCTCTTGAAGACCTACCCACCCATGACCCTGCATTTTTAACGTTGGGTGAATACAGTGCCGGTTTTGTGCCGCTGGGCTATTACCTGGCCAGTGGTAAGATAGCCGCTGCCGTGGCCACTACCGGTGCTGCTACCAAATTGATCACTTGTGGATTAAGTGATGCTAAGCTGCACGACATTCCTGCGGTTTTTATTGTACCTGTTTCCGGTAGTAATACCGAAGGTTTCTCCCCATTACAGGATACTTCCATCTATGGAAGTAATATCGTAGCGCAACTGCGCGCAGAGTTAGGGGATGCTGTTTTTGTATTGAATGATCCGCTTTCGTTGACCGCCCGGCTGGCTGCTGCAAAAGCTACCCTGGACCGATCTAAGCCGGTAGTACTGGTATTGGACAATGAGGCCGTGGGAAGCCCCCTGATGGAATATTCCATGCCTTTGCCGGAAGAAGAAGCAGCTGTAGAAGATGATTACCTGGATGCATTTACAACGACTTTCCGCAAAACAATCGCTGATAAGCGGGTGGTGATTTTAGTGGGAGAAGAAATGGCACGTTATCCTAATGCTAAGCAGCTCACCACGCAGTTGTGCGAACAATTGCAGGCGGCGGCCATCTGGAGTATCAACGGCGCTAACGCCGTGAGCCAGGACAACCCTTACGGTTACGGCTATATTTCCTTTGGTGGAAATGACAAGGCCATGGCGCTGTTCAATTCGCTCGGTGAGCAGGATGTGCTGGTGGTATTGGGCGCCTGTCCGGATGAATACACTATTAACTTCGGCGGCTTTAAGGCAGCCCATACTTTTTTCCTGGGGAACATTTTCGAGGCGTACGGACTGGTTGAAAATAGTTTGCGCCATGTGGCTACCGGCGGTTACGATCATGTTAACGGAGCGTTGGATGTTTTATTAAGCGCTTTAATCAGTGCCGGGCAGCGCTATCCCTTTACGAACAGACCGGTTGCAAAGGCGCCGGCAGATTTGAACGACCGGCCATTTGCTACGCCAAGGGAAGGCTATGTAAATATGGCGACTTTGTACCAGCGGCTCAACAAATGGTGGCCCGCCCATTCGCTGGGAATAGATGATGTTTGCCTGGCTTATAAAGACCGCCAATATGTGACGCAACGCCCCAACGACAATATCGATTTCTATTCCCTCTATCGTGGTTCTGCTATGGGCGGTGCTTTCGGCGTAGCGGTAGGAGCGAAGTTAGCGGATGTGGACCGTCCGGTTTTTCTGTTTACGGGAGATGGATGTTTCCGCCTGTTTTCCGGCTCTTTGGGAGAGGTGAGTCAACTGGGCATCGTCGTTTTTCTGTTGAACAATGAATCCTTATCTATCGTGGAGCAGGGACTGGAAAAAGTATTGCCTGATATTGCAACACCACACTATCATGCGCGTGTAGCTGCTATTGATTATTGTCTGATCGCCAGGGCTTGTGGCTGGGAGGCAGCACGATTGCAGCCAGACCTGAGTAATCTGGAGGAACTGTTGCATCGCATGGAAACAGCCGGACAACGTTCCCTGCTCATTGAAGTGCCCGTAGATCACCAGCAGGAGCTGGGCCAGAATCCCCGTCTCAAAAATTTATAACTATTACATGATGTCATCGTTTTTGTCTCTGATCACGCAGATAGACCATAATTTCCTCGACAGGAATGGCAAAGCGCTTCCGGCGCCACCGGATGTTTCAGCGCGTGCGCAGTGGTTGCACGAAGATGCGCCTTATAGTATCCTGGCACATGGCACCGGTGCTGATCCACATTTTATTTACGCCAATCAATTTGCGTTGTCCTGTTTTAAGTACAGTCCGGAAGAATTGTTGCAGCTTCCTTCCCGGTTAAGTGCAGCGCCACAGGACAGAGGTGAAAGGGAACGTTTGTTGCATGATGTGACACGCAACGGTATTGCTTATCATTATACCGGTCCGCGCGTGGATAAATACGGTCATACTTTCACTATTTATGATGGCGTGGTATGGCGGTTAACGCACCAGGACGGAACACCGTTTGGACAGGCGGCGCTATTTTGGATGAAGGAGGTAGAAAGGCCTGTGTGGTATACCGGTGTCAAATAGAAATGAAAGGTATTGTTGTCAGTAGGGCCAACCTGGAAAGGTTGGCCCTTTCTTCAAAAAGTCCCACATAAAGTGGACTAACCCTAAAAAAAACTTATTTATTTAAACGGATCTGCATATTTCGGGTCTTTAATTAGTTGCTCGTCCGTTAATGTTTTCAGGAACGCGATGATATCGCTTTTGTCCTTGGTGGTTAAAGGCACGCCCGACCCTGCCACAGCACCGAGTTGTATGCCCAGATTGGGATTTCCTTTGATGCCATGGTTATAGTGTTCCAATACGTCTTCCAGTGTGGCGAAACGGCCGTCATGCATATACGGCGCTGTGAGGGCCACATTACGCAGGCTGGGTATTTTGAAGGTACCCTGATCGGCAGGCTTGTGAGTGATTTCGCCGATGCCTTTATCCGTATAATCTGCTTCCAGTCCGTTGTTGGAACCGAAGCCGGTATTCATGCCGGTATTGTCTGAAATGAGAAAAGACGGGAGTTTTCCATATTGGGCGGTAGAAAAGTCGCTGTGGCATTCGGCGCAGAAATTAACCTGTAGCAGGCGTAGCCCATTCTTTTCATCGGCGTTAAGGTTACTGAGATTACTGGCAAGGCCCTGATCGTATTTGGACTGGAAGGATACGATGCTTCGGATAAACTGTGACAGCGCATTGGCAATACGGGGTGCGGTCACCGTTTCATCGCCGAAGGCTGCTTTAAACAGCGGACGATAGTAGGTGATGCCATGGAGTTTGGTCTCCAGTGCTGTGAGTGAGGGCATGCCCATTTCAATGTGGTCCAGTATAGGCATCAGCGTTTGTGTTTCGAGATCGGCGGCCCGCATGTCCCAGAACATGGTTTTGGCGCCGAAGAAACGCTGGTTTACGACAGACATGGCGTTGCGGCGGGTGACCTGGTTGTTAAACCCGGAGGAGTGGGCCACACCGTCTGTAAAGGCTTTGTCCTGGTGATGGCAGGAACCGCAGGAGCGGGTATTGTTAACCGACATGTTTTTGTCATAAAACAGTACCCGGCCCAGTGTGGCGCCGGCGTTGGTGATGGGATTACCACTGGGCGTGTTGTCGAGGTCGGTCCGGCTGGCAAGGAACGCTTTCATGTAAGGGGGCATGTTATCCCGGGTTCCGATATAGTCGTACAGTGCAGCCGGTAGGTGAGGGACGCCGGGTGTGTTGGCAGGTGGTTCCTGCCCCTGACCGTTTCCGTCATGACCGGGCACTTGTACCGGGTCATTTTTTTTACAGGCAAATAACAGGAACAGCAAAAACAGCGATGATAATGTTAAATAACGCATGGTGTGCTTGGGTTTCCCATAATACACGTTGCCCTGAATTTCCCCTTACCAGAAAGAAAATAATTTATTTTTGCCGCCGGATAGGGGTATTTTAAAGTGAAGGTGTATTAGCGGTAGCTATTGAAACAATTAAGGTGGATATACATTTTGGCAAGGCAAATGACCAGGATAAACTGGTAGAAGAATGTTTTCATACCTACTTTGAGGGGTTGCACCGTTATGCCTTCACGATACTGAAAGACAATGACGAAGCAAAGGACGCCGTACAGGCCGTTTTCCTGAAGTTATGGGAAAAGCGGGCGGATATCGATGGACAACAGTCCATCAAGTCATACCTCTATACGGCGGTATATCATTACTGTCTTAATGTCAAACGGCATGAGAAAGTAAAAGACAATTATCTGGCACAACGTCCGCCGGACTTTGAGCACCGCAACGAGCTGGTGAGCAAGGAAACCCACCAGCGGATCATGGAACATATCGACAATCTTTCTCCGCAATGCCGGCTGATTTTCAGCAAAAGCCGGTTTGAAGGCCGGAAGTATGCGGAGATTGCGGCTGATCTGGGCTTGTCGGTTAAAACCGTGGAAGTACAGATGGGAAAGGCTTTGAAGATACTGAGAGCTAAACTGTTTGACGTGATGGTAATGATATTGTTTGCCTGTTTGTTTTTATAAGTTACAATTTTACAGAACATGAGCACTGCTGACTACCAAAACCTGCCATATGAGTTGTTAGGAAGATATTTTTCCGGGGAAGCTACCCCGGAAGAGGCGATGGCTGTGGATGACTGGATCAGGGAACACCGTGATCACCGGGAGGTATATGACCAGGTAGCTGCGATATGGGATGATGCAGCGTTGCAACAACGCTATCAGTTGCCCGACAGAACTGCGGCCTTGCAGGAACTGGAGGCGAGGCTGGCAGCCCGTCCGCCTGTCCGGAGCATGGTACGGGTTGGCCGTATCGCTGCAGATGTGGCTTTGCTGGTAGGCATTGCTGCCGCCCTGTTTTTTGCGTTTCGTCCTTATGGTACACGTAAGGCGCTGGCGCTGGTAATGAAACACACGGGTGAGGCGATACGCAGGGATACGCTGCCGGACCAGTCAACGGTGGTGCTCAATAGTCATTCTTCTTTACAGTACGCGTCAGGTTTTCAAGATACAGCTCGTTTGGTTAAATTATTGGGAGAAGCATGGTTTGATGTAACTTCGCGCCCGGATAAACCGTTTATTGTTTCAGTGGGGGATATCAGGGTGCAGGTACTGGGCACCTCCTTCAACGTACGACAGTCCGACTCCACTATTGCTGTGATGGTAAAAACAGGCGCGGTGCGAATGTCACGCGGTGACAGCAGCATACAGGTGAAAGCAGGACAGGAAGGTATTTATCACATCGCCCGGAAGGAGCTGGGGCTCACTGCCGGAGCATTTAAAACCAATCAGCTGGGGTATGCCACCCGGGTATTTAATTTTGAGAATATTACACTGAAAGAGATTGCCGCGCAACTGGAAAAAGCGTACGGCGTCCGGGTGGTATTTGAAAATAAAGCACTGGAAGGTTGTACCATGAGCAGCACATTTGAAAATAAACCTATAGAATACGTTTTTGAGGTTATATCTGTTACGCTGAATGTCACATGCAGAATTGAAAAAGACAAAGTTTTTATCAGCGGCGCCGGCTGTGGTGGGTAGATGGCTGCTGACCATCTTTTTGTTTACAGGTGCTGTACAAGGTTATAGTCAGTCATCTGCTGTTGATCTCCGGAAAAATATTACCATCCCTGCAGGGGAGATGCCACTGGATAAATTGCTAAATGCGGTAGGGCAACAGACCGGGGCCCGTTTCTCCCTGAATACCCGCAAATTCCCTCCTTCCCGCTTAATTCATATCCATAAAAAAATACAGCCACTGGGCGTTTTACTGGAGGATATCCAACAGCAGACCGGCATCAGTTACCGGTTATTGGGCGGACATGTTATTTTCGTAGATGCGCCACCGGTAAGACAGGCGGTGCCCGTAGTGGCTCCTTCAAAACCGGCAGCCGCTGTAAAACAACAGGCCACTTCCCGAAAAACAGCCGCCACTTCCCGAAATAACAAACAAGCTGCGGACCAGACGGGTAATAACCCTGCTACAGCTGCCCTGCCACAAGTACCCGTGCTAAAAGTAGATTCCGTTGTTGCTCATCAGCCATCCCCCGATTCTGTCATCATCAGGCCTGATACCCTGAAAACGGCTATCGCTGCGAAAAGAAAAGATTCGCTACTTCAAAGGCAGGATAGCGGTCTCCTCAACTTATCACTAAGAAAATCGCCCGAAGGGCAAAAAGAGAAAAACAGATGGGGGATAGGAAACATCGGGTTTCCCGGCAAGGGTGAGGGCATCTTTCCACCGCTGGATACCAGTACGAAAAAAGAAGCTGCTCCGCCACTAACTGCTGAGGCTATACGGAAACAACCGGCAGCCACCAATCCACAACAAAAAACAACCACCGCCTCCGAAGCCACGGCCACGCAACACGCTGGTATAACGGCTAATAATACACGTAATAAAGGCATAGGCAATAAACGCGAACATTCCTTTTTTCTCACCAACTGGTTCCGCCGGTCCAATAGTTCCTTTACCGGCATCCGCAACAGCAGCGACGGTCCCAGGCCTGGACTGATCCCTTTTGTAAGCGCGGGCGTTACACTGGAAGAATCGTTTATCATCAACGGGCATCTGCAGGCGGGCATGCCTTTCCTGTATGGAATAGCCTCCTGGGGAACAGGGGGCGGTGCATCCGGACTACGTTATGGCGCCGGCACTTCTGTGCGGCTGGGAGAGGATTGGCGCATACACTTCCAGGGTACTACGGGTAGAATGCAGTTTGACTATGATTCTTCCATATTTGTTCAAAAACAGATCCGTATGCAGTGGCATAAGCTGGCGCTCATCGGGGAAAGACGGCTGAACGATCATTTCGGTGTACAGGGAGGTATATCCCTGAACATACTGAATTCGGAATATTACACCTTTAACGAACCTACGCCATTGGGCCGGCGGGAAGAAGAAGCACTGAAAGATGTACGTTATTTTAAGCCACTATATACCATCAGTGATAATTTTAGTACAAGTGAGCCCCAAAACCGAAAGATGTGGATAGGCATACAATTGGGGGTGTTCTATAGATTGGATTTCCGGAGAAAATAATTGATCTTGCAGATAGTTTGTTCAAAATTTAACCCGTATTAAACTATGAAGTATTCCCTTACCTTTTTAGGAATGTTATTTCCTGTGTTCCTGTCTGCTCAAATCACGGACTTCAATGGAAGCATTGGTATTGGTATAACTACACCTGCTCAGAAGCTGGATGTGGCTGGAAATATAGTATCGAGAGGCGCACTGATCAGCTCAATCAGCGACGCTAGCCTCGGAGGGCGCGTCTCCATTGAAAATCCGGTCAAAATCCAACCAGGTCAGGCAAAAGTTTGGACTATCTACAACATGGCCGGCGATGGTTATGGTAATAGCCTGCAGTTTTGGGCTTATGACAACGCCGGATGCACAGGTGGTGGGATGTGCGCTGCCCGGCTGATTATTACGGATGATGGCCGTGTTGGTATTGGCACTGCCAGGCCACAATCTGAGTTGGCGGTGGCAGGGACCGTGACGGCAAAAAGAGTGAAAGTGACCTTAGGCGACTGGGCCGACTACGTCTTCGAACCCGGTTACAAACTGCCATCGCTCGCGGAAGTACAGCAGCACATTACTACACACAAACATCTGCCGGACATCCCTTCCGCAGCTACCATAGAACAGGAAGGACTGGACCTTGGTGACATGCAGCGCAAACAAATGCAGAAAATTGAGGAGCTTACGCTGTATATCCTCCAACAACAAAAAGAAATAGAAGCACTGAAAGCTGCTGTGAAAGCACTTTCAGACAAAGCTGTCAAACCCTGATCAGAGCGTACTTTTAGCCGGGTCCTGCTGGAAAATATGCGTCAGCATTTTATACAGTTCGGGATGTTTCTCCGAAAGCAGGTCAGGCCGCTCAAAGAAGTACTCTGAAATTACCGCAAAAAATTCTGCTTGATTGGTGGCGCCGTACGGGTTAATATCTGTACGGCCTTCTGCCATTTCCTGGATGGTCTGGTGCACCAGTCTGAGCCAGGGAATACTATAACTGTGTTCCAGCAATTTAGTGGGCAGTCCGTCCACCGTGCCATCTGCTTTGTCCAGCAGGTGCACAAACTCATGGATGGCGGTATTGCTTTTGTCGGTGGTATTGGAGAAACCTTCCCGCAGCGCAGAGCGGGAGAGGATCATCTGTCCGTTGAGCGCGCCGCTGCCTACCATGCCCAGGATATTCCGGCGGTTGCCTTCATATTGGTATGATTCATCGAAGGTGTCCGGGTAGAGGATAACATTGGTGAGATTAAAATACTCCCAGTTTTTAAAACCGAAGATGGGGATGATAGCGCTGGCAGCTACCAATACGCGGTCGAGCGGTTCTACTGCTGTACCTACGCCTTCGATATGTGTTCTTTTCAGGAAGCGTTGTACCTGTTGCTCAAAGCGACTTTTATCTGCTTCGTTGAGTTGCTGGTAATAGCGTACATGTGTTTGCAGCAGTTCCCGGTAGGTATCGGGAACTGCTGTTTTCTTAAGTTGGTGACGTTTGACCAGGTTCTTGAAATACAAGAACAGGATCAGCCCTATCATAATTAATCCGAATAGTACCATGATCATTTTACCGGGTGTTATTGTTTATTTCCGGTACGCCTTGAACTCGGAGCCTTTTTTCCATTGCGGGAAAGTGCTTTCGTTGCTGAGGGTATAACCAACGTCGAACATGAGGCGTACATCTTCTACCATGCCGTCCATCACCCAGGTATCAGGATTAAACTCATCAGCGGGGGAGTGGTAACGTAAACGGTTATACTCTGCCGTTTTTTCTTTTCCGGAGCCGGGAGCTTTGCCCAAAATGTCGTTGCCTGGGCCCAGGTATAAACCGGGGACACCCTTTTTAGCAAAGTTAAAGTGATCTGAGCGGAAAAACCAGCCTCCTTCGGGATTAGCTTCCGGTACGGTGATGCGGCCCTGTTTGGCAGCGGCCCGCTGCGCATATTCATCCAGTTCCGACTGCCCCATACCGATGACGGTCACGTCTTTGGTGCGGCCGAAAGTATTGAGTACGTCGAGGTTGATGTCGGCCACTGTTTTTTCAGCCTTGAACACCGGATGGGCGGCATAGTATTCGGAGCCGAGCAGGCCCTGTTCTTCCCCGGTAACAGAGAGGAAGAGCACGGAGCGCGCCGGTTTTTGTTTCAGTTGGGTGAAGGCGGTGGCCAGTTCCAGCAAACCTGCGGTGCCGGTGGCATTGTCTACGGCGCCATTGTAGATGGAATCGCCTTTTACCGGTTCACCGATGCCGAAATGGTCCCAGTGCGCTGAAAATACCACACATTCGTCAGGTTTTTTAGCGCCCTGCAGAATGGCCAACACGTTATGGGAGGTGGATTTTTTAATAGTATTGTTGATGACCAGCGATGTTTGCAGGTGGAGATCTACCGGTTTAAAATCCTTTTGTTTTGCTTTTTCCATGATATCCGGGGAGATGCCGGCCAGCTGGAAGATTTTTCTGGCGGCGTCCTGGGTGATCCAGCCTTCTACAGTGGTCCTTGACATGTTATTGTCAGCTGTCTGTAAATGCAGTTTGGAGTTGGACCATCCGCTGCGCACCACTTTCCAGGGATAGCTGGCAGCGGCTGTTTCGTGGATGATGATCACCCCGGCAGCGCCCTGCCGCGACGCTTCTTCGAATTTATAGGTCCACCGCCCGTAGTAGGTCATGGTGCGGCCTTTAAAAAGACTTTTGTCCGCAAAGCCGGGATCATTGATCATAACGATGACGGTCTTGCCTTTTACATCAAGGCCGGCGTAGTCGTTATGCCTATACTCCGGCGCTACAATACCATAACCGGCAAATACCAGTTCGGAATTGCGGATGCTTACCTGCTCCTGCACACGGCGGGTGGCGGCCACATAGTCGTCGAGATATTGTAAGGACACCTCGCCATGGGCGCCTTTGATCACCATATTGCCGGCGGGTTTGGAGCCGATAGCTACCATCGGCACTTCCTGGAAATAGCTGTTGCCGTTGCCAGGCTTCAGCCCCAGCGCTTTGAACTGCGCCGCCAGGTAATGGATGGCGCTGTCTTCCCCGCGGGTGAAGGGCTTACGGCCTTCAAAGGCATCGGACGCCAATACCTGTATATGTCTCGCGAAGCTGTTGGCATTGATCGCCCGGATGGCGGACGAATCCTGGGCCCTTATGCCCTGCCACAGCAGGGAGGCGGCCATGCTAAAGATGATGGGTGCTTTCAAATTAAGATGATTGATAATAAACAAAAACCATTCTTGATAAAAATAACAAAATTAAAAATACGAAAAGCAGGATGTGGTTTTACCAGTCCCCGGCAAGAAAAGAAGTTGTTGTTTCAATCTAAACCATTAATTTGCCGCCAGAATCAGAACAACAATTGCTCCCTACGGGCCAACCAAAACGCTCAGCTGTATGCTTAATGCACAACGCTCAACCGAATCCAGCGCAGGCAGGTACGGTGAAAAGGACTATGCCGGCTTCTGGTACGAAATGCAGCAGGACAATGAACAGGGACTGTATAAAATCTACCACGACCTCTATGATAATTTCTACCACTACGGTATTTCAGTAGTGCTGGACAAAGGCATGGTGAAAGAAGCCATCAACGATATTTTTGTAGACATCTGGCGTAAGCGTCATCAGCTCGGTATGCCTGAAAATATTCAGGCGTATCTCTTTATCTGCTTTAAAAGAAAACTATATAAACTGTTAACCAAAAACCAGAAAGGCACGGTGCTGGCCGATAGTCAGCTGTTCCCCGAGCCGGAAGAGCAACCTTATGAAACGGTGCTCATCCGCCAGGAAACCGACAGCCTGGTAAAGGAAAAACTGGAAAAAATGCTGGCGCTGCTCACCAGCCGTCAGAAAGAATTCATCAGGATGCGTTTTTACGAAGACCTGAGCATAGAAGAAATAGCCGTTAAAACGGCGGCCACCCCCCGTACCATTTATAATACCATCCACAACGCCCTCGTACGCATCCGGGAAGTATATACCGATGCCACTTTTATTGCACTGCTGCTGCTTTTGATCGATCTGGAAAATTTTTCCTGATTTCTTTGGTAAAAAAATAAACATACCCCCCTCTTTATAGTTAAATGCCTGGCATGGACTTACAGCAGTATAAGGCGGAAGACTTTATTTTGAACGATTCATTCGTTCGTTACTGCCTGCGCAGCAACGAAAAGGACGTGCAGTTTTGGGAAGACTGGCTGGAACGGTACCCCCACAAGCAGGAAGAAGCGGCAAAAGCCCGGGAGTGGCTGTTCCGCTTAGGCTTGCGGATTACGCCGGAAGAAAAGGAAGCCGAATTCGGTAAGCTGAAAGCCGCTATGGAAGTTGCTGACACACCCGTAAAAAGGATTTCCTGGAAACGGATAGCCCGTATCGCCGCCGCAGCTGTACTACCACTGGCTGCCGCTGCATGGTGGCTGACTGCACACCGTACTGCTACACCAGCTGCAGGGCATGAGTCCTATACGCTTTTTAAAGCGGGTGACAGCCTGCGTCGCCAGGTAATGCTGGCAGACGGAAGTCTGGTGATCCTGAATGCACACAGCACACTGAAAGTGCCGGCCAGCTATAACGAACAGCAACGTAACCTTATATTGGAAGGGGAGGCGCTGTTTGAAGTAGCCAAAGCAGAAGGCAAACCATTTATGGTGAGCACAGGCAACCTGCAGGTACAGGCCCTGGGAACAGCCTTTAAATTGCGCGCTTACCGGTATGATGAACATACCGCCGTAACACTTGTGGAAGGAAAGGTGCGTGTGGCACAGGAAACAACTGTCGCAGAATTAATACCCGGTGAACAATTGACTACAGGTAAAGCACATGCCCGCTTCGTTAAAAACAAATTTGATCCGGAAAGGGAAAAAGCATGGCGCAGCGGACGCCTCGTCTTCCACAACGCATCTCCCGATGAGATAGCGGCCACACTGGGGTATTGGTATGGTATCAATGTAAAAGTAATTACACGTAAAAATAAACCTATCCGCTTTAACGGCGTATTCAACAACAAACCACTGAATGAAGTGCTGGCAGCAGTTTGCTTTGTCAATGGGCTGCAGTCTGTGACAAAAAACGACACTTTATTTGTGCAACCAATCAGTAAATAGTCCACACAGGTACATCTAAACAACCAAAATGCGTTATGAAGAAGACATCCCTTCTAAGGGCATGCTGTGCCATGCTCCTATCATCCCTTTTGCTAAGTTGGGCGCAAATAGCAGAGGGATTGAAAGATAAGATTGACGTGGGATTCAGGCAGACAAAGGTACTCAGTGTCATTCAGTACCTCGAGAAAAATACCCGCCTGAAATTCTCGTACAATCTTGATGATCTGGAAAAATTGAAACCTGTAACCATCGATAAAAAAGAGAGGACAGTAGAAAGTTTACTCCAGGAAATCAGCCACGCAACGGCGCTACAGTTCAGGATGACGGAAGACATCATCCTGGTGAAAGCAGCACCGGCCACTTCTGCGCTGACTGCCGCTCAGCCGGCACAGGAAAAAGTGGTGGAAGGCGTGGTGAAGTCCAATACCGGTGAGTCCCTGCCTGGCGTTAGCGTTCGCGTAAAAGGTACTCCCCGTGGTATGCTCACAGACGTGAAAGGCAGCTTCCGGTTCACCGACCTGCAACCAGGTGCGGTACTGGAAGTATCCTTCATCGGTTATGAAACACAAGAGGTAACAGTCAACGGAAATGGACCGCTGACCGTTACCCTTGCTGCTTCCACCAAACTACTGGACCAGGTGGTAGTAGTAGGCTACGGCACACAAAGCAAACGAAATGTGAGCAGTGCCATCACTTCCGTAAAAGGAAGCGAAATTTCCAATGTTGCCAGCAACAACCCTGTCAATGCCCTGCAAGGTAAAGTGGCAGGCCTCACTGTTACCAACACCGGCGGCGCTCCCGGCGCTATGGCCGATATCCGCCTGCGTGGTATCAGCACCTTTGGCTCACACCAGCCGCTGTTCATCGTGGATGGCAGCCCCGCAGACCCCTATTACCTCAACAACAACGATATTGCTTCTATAGAAGTACTGAAAGACGGCGCCGCTGCCTCTATCTACGGTTCCGTGGCTGCTAACGGGGTGATCCTCATCACCACCAAAAAAGGCAAAAAGGGTGCGCCAAAAATTGAATTCAATACCTGGTACAGCATCGTGAACCCCACCGGCAAACAACACCTGCTCGATGCCGACGGTTACCTGAAAGTACATACCATGATGTACGATGCTGCTCCGGCCAGCACAAAAAGACCGGCTTACCTGAAAAACGGCATCACTGCCAACACCAACTGGCAGGATGAAATCCTGCAACAGGGCAACAGCGAGAACTACAGCCTGAACCTCACCGGCGGCAGCGAGTACTTTACCTATGGCCTCAGCGGTAACATCACCAATGAGAAAGGTACTTTCCTGGGTTCTAACTTTAAAAAGAAATCCATCCGCTCCCGTAACGAGTACAAAAAAGGCCGCCTCACCGTGGAAGCTAACCTCGTATACGCGGAAACAGAACGTCGCGATGTGCCCTATAGCGTGAAAGACGCCTACTTCCAGTCACCACTGTTACCAGTATACGATGAGAAGGAAAAATATGGTTACGCGCTGCAGATCAACCAGCTGCCTAAGTTCGAGAATGCTGTAGGGGTGAACTTCTACAACGATAACAGCAACAGGATACAATATTTCAATGGTAACGCACGCCTGTCGCTCGAACTGCTGAGAGGCATGAAGTTCGTGACCAACCTGAGCCTGGCGAACAGCAACTATTTCACCTATGCTTATCATCCGCCGTACCGTGCTAACGCCAACGATCCGCTGATCCCGTTTGCACAGCTGCAGGACAACCGTGGCAACGAACGTCAACGCCTGATGGAAAACCTGTTGTACTACGATCGCAGCTTCGGTAAACACAGCCTGAACCTGTTGGCCGGTTACACCGCACTGGAAAAAACATACAACAACGTATTCGCTACTGCTGACGGTAAAACCACGGTCTACTCCGTGAAAGATGGTCAGATCTCTTCTGATATCGTACCAGGTGGTTTCCTCGATCCGCTGTTTAATACGATGGATGGCGCCGCTGGTGGTACCTTCAGCACCACCGGTACCCGTTGGCAGACGGACCGCCTCTCCTGGCTGGGCCGTGTCAACTATGCCTATGATGGTAAATACCTGCTGCAACTGGCTGTACGCCGCGACGGATCTTCCAAATTCGGCGTTAACCGCCGTTATGGTACTTTCCCGTCCGTGTCTGTAGGCTGGAACATCCAGAGCGAATCATTTATGCAAAGCCTCACCTGGCTCAATATGCTGAAGCTGCGCGCCAGCTACGGTCAACTGGGTAACGAAGAAGTGTTGAATGCTTATGACCACCAGCAGCTGATTTTAATTAACAACCGTTGGGGCGGTGGTTCCGTACAGGGCGCCGGTGGCACAG
The DNA here is from genome assembly GCF_012927205.1 of Chitinophaga fulva. Taxonomy (GTDB): domain Bacteria; phylum Bacteroidota; class Bacteroidia; order Chitinophagales; family Chitinophagaceae; genus Chitinophaga; species Chitinophaga fulva. The sequence continues at coordinate 487,258 of NZ_JABBGC010000003.1, read as the reverse complement.
CATGGCCTGGTGGCGCTGCCTGGGAGCTGCGTAACAAAGACCTGCGCTGGGAAACCAACACCAGCCGCAACGCCGGTTTCGACTTCGCTATCATCAACAAACTGACCGGTGCATTCAACTATTTCAATAACATCACTTCCGATGTGTTGATCAGAAGAGAACTGGGCCCCAGCAATGGTTTGAACAACCCGATCCTCAACGTAGGCCGTTTCAAAAACAGCGGTTGGGAACTGGAAATGACCTGGGCTGATAAAAAAGGCGACTGGAGCTACAGTGTAACCGGTACCGTTAGCCAGGTGAAAAACAAAGTGCTGGCACTCGCCAACGACGGACAGAAACTGTATGGCACCGGCCTCAAATACGGCACCGGCCCTGTTCCTAACACCACACAAGTGGGTAGCGAAGTGGGCGCCTTCTACCTGTATGAAGCAGATGGTCTCTTCCAGTCAGCCGATGAAGTGGCTGCCTACAAAAACAGCAAAGGTGAACTGCTGCAGCCTGATGCCAAACCAGGTGACGTACGCTTTAAAGACAGCAACGGCGACGGTGTGATCAACGATGCTGATAAAACCTACAAAGGCAGCTCTTTCCCGAAAATTGAATACGGCGTGAATATGAGCGTGGCATGGAAAGGTTTCGACCTGCAACTTTTCTGGCAGGGTGTAGGTGGTAACAAAATCTACAACGGCAACAAATACGAACTGCAGGGTATGGACGCCGGCCGCAACTTCGACGTGAGTACCCTCAATGCCTGGACGCCACAAAATACCAACACCGACGTGCCCCGTGCTGTATTGGGCGATCCCAACTACAATAACCGCGAATCCACCCGCTTCCTCGAAAGCGGCAGCTACCTGCGACTGAAAAACGTAACCCTCGGTTATGCCTTCTCTCCGCAGCTCCTGCAACAGATAAAAGTTACACGGTTACGCCTGTACGTAAGTGCACAGAATATTCTCACGTTCACCAAATACTCCGGACCAGATCCTGAAATTGGCCGCACAGACATCCTCAATAGTGGCCTGGACCGCCTGATGTATCCGCAAAACAAAGTATTGATGGCTGGGGCACAGCTGGAATTCTAAAAAAATGGTTATGAAAAAATCTTTGTTATATATATCCTTATTATCCGCAGCCATGGTATTTAATACCGGCTGTAAAAAAGAGTTGCTTGAACAGGCTTCGCCCGACAAGCTCACATCGGATAACTTCTGGACTTCCCGCGACCGTGCCCTCACCGGCCTGGCTGCGGCCTATTCCAGGATAGAGAGCTTCGCCGGCTGGGATAACTTCGTGGAGGCCCGTTCCTGCCGCGAATACTACCGCGAAGATTATGTAGAGCCAGGTGCTGATGCCTACAACTACAGCTGGTGGATGGAGATCTATAACTATAGCTATAACTCCGGTAACTACGCCATAGACCTGCTCTGGAGAGATAACTACCGCGGCATCAACTTCTCCAACCAGGTATTGGAGAATGTGAACGTGATGACCGACAAACAGATCGATGCTGCCAGTAAAAAAATGATCCTGGCGGAAGCCCACTTCCTGCGCGCTTACTATTATTTTAAGCTGATCACCAACTTCGAAAAAGTGATCATCCGCGATAAAGTGCCTAATGGTGAAGCAGATCTGCCGAAAGCACCCGCTACCCGTCCCGAAGTATGGGACATGATCATCGCAGATCTGAAAGCCGCAGAACCTGATCTGCCGCTGCGCAGCGACAGACCCTCCACGGAACTGGGCCGCGCCACCAAAGGCTCCGCCCAGGCCTACCTGGGTAAAGCCCTCATCTATCGCGCCGGGGAAGATAAAGGCAAGGCTAATGCTTATTTCACTGAAGCATCTGCGTGGCTGAAAAAAGTGATCGACTCCAAACAATATAGCCTCGTATCCAATTACCTGTCTATGTTCAACGGTACGACCACCAACACCACTGAGTCTGTATTTGAACTGCAACAGACCATGGACGAGTCTAACGGTGCTGCCTACAAATCCTATCTCAGCGACTGGATGGCCGCTTCTGAACTGGGCGGTTACGGTGAAATCTACGGCGCCCCCAGGCTGCTGACAGAAATGCTGAAGGAAGGAAAAGTGGCTACAGACGGACTGTATGATCATCGTGTATACAATACCGTATTCTTTAACGATGACTATTTTAACGATGCTGCCAATCCCCGCGTTTACGGCTATACGTATGGTAAAGTGTTTGAAAACAATACCATCGCCTTCCGTAAATGGATACCTGCCAGCCTCGATAAACTGGGAAACGCCAACGCTATCAATATCCCGATTATCCGCTATGCAGATGTGAAGTTATTGTATGCCGAAGCACAGAACGCTATCGGTATCCCGGCTACAGCGATGGCAGAGATCAACGATGTGCGTGCCCGCTCTGCTATGCCGCCATTGAACCTGACTAACGCTGCCGACGTGTTTAAACAGCTGGTGCATGAACGTGTGATGGAGTTCACCCTGGAAAGCAGCCGTTTCTACGACCTTCGCCGCTGGGGCATGCTGCCACAGCAGATGCAGGAAGCCGGCAGGACCTTCACCCTGGATAAAAGCTATTATCCGTTGCCACTGAAGGAAACGCTGAACAACCCACTGGCACAATAATAATTTTAGATACATAACGGTTAAATGATCCCACTGGCGGCCTCGCAGCCGCCGGTGGTTTTATACAACGGTACCATGATGAAAACTGTATTACTTGCTTTGATGTGTTTACCGGCTACTTTGCTGGCCCAGTCCAACGACTGGGAAAATCCACAGAAGCCCTCTGAGCACACTTTGTTCCCGCACGCACATTTTATTCCCTTCCCGGACGCCACTTCCGCTATGAAAGGAGACAGTTCTCCCTTCACCCTCTCGCTGGACGGTACCTGGAAGTTCCACCTCGCCGCCAATCCTGCTGTTCGCCCGCAGGGATTTGAACAACCCGCTTATGATGTAACGAACTGGAAAACTATCCGCGTGCCGGCCAATTGGCAAACGGAAGGTTATGCCCCTTATATTTTTACTGACGTGGAATACCCTTTCACGCCCAATCCGCCGTTTGTCCCTAAAGAAGAAAATCCTGTCGGTTCCTACCGCCGCAATTTCCAGCTGCCCGCCACCTGGAAAGGCAAACAAACTATTCTGCACATCGGTGCTGCCAACGCATTTGTGTACGTATGGGTGAATGGTAAATATGCCGGCTTCAGCAAAGACAGTAAAACCCCCGCCGAATTTGATGTGACACCACTGTTGCAATCCGGCAATAACTCCGTGTCCCTGCAGGTGTTCCGCTTCAGTGACGGCTCTTACCTCGAAGGACAGGACATGTGGAAGTTGAGTGGTATTGAGCGCAGCGTATACCTGGTAGCCCGTGCTCCTTTATCTATATATGATTTTTTTGCCAAACCATTGCTGGTCAATAATTACAAGGATGGTTCCCTGCAACTGGACCTGGCACTCAATAAAATACCTGCAATAACGGACAAGGATAAACGTATCCGCGTAACGTTGCAGGACGCTGGTGCGCCCATTTTTACCAAAGTATTGCCGGTGGGCCGCGACAGCATGTTGCATCTGCAACAGCTGCTGCCAGGCATTAAATCATGGACAGCGGAACAGCCTAACCTGTACCAGCTGGTCATTACGCTGGAAGATAAGCAAGGCCGCCCGGTGGAAAGCTTTACGCACGCTATCGGTTTCCGCACCGTGGAAATAAAAAGAGGCCTCCTGATGGTCAACGGCCAGCCCATCACCATCAAAGGGGTGAACCGCCATGAGCATGATATGCATACCGCCAAAGTAGTGGACCGCGAAGGAATGCTGAAAGACATCCGCACCATGAAGCAGTACAACATCAACGCAGTGCGGGCCAGTCACTATCCCAACCGGGAAGAATGGTATGCGCTCTGCGATCAGTACGGTCTTTATGTAGTGGACGAAGCGAACATCGAATGCGACGGTATGAGCATGCACCCGCTGAAAACCCTCTCCGATAAACCGGAATGGCAGGCGGCCTATCTCGACCGTACACGTCGTATGGTGGAGCGTGACAAGAACCATTGCAGCATCATCACCTGGTCACTGGGCAATGAAAGTGAATTCGGCGATAACTTCATCAATACCTACAAATGGACCAAACAACGCGATAACACCCGTCCGGTACAATACGAGCCGGCCCGCAATACACCATGGACCGATATCGTGGCGCCCATGTACAAATCCGTCGCCTGGATGCAGGAGTATGTGAAAGAGTACCGTGACCGGCCCCTGGTCCAATGCGAATACGCGCACATGATGGGCAACAGCGGCGGTAACCTCCGCGATGACTGGGACCTGATCAACAAATACGACCAGCTACAGGGTGGTTTTATCTGGGATTTCTCTGACCAGACTTTCCTGCAGCGTGATTCGCTGGGAAGGGCTATCTGGGCCTATGGTGCTGATATGGGCACTGTGGGTGCTACCAGTGATACCAGTTTCTGCGCTGATGGTATGCTGGCTGCCGACCGTACGCCGCATCCGCAGGCATTTGAAGTAAAGAAAGTTTATCAGCCGGTGCAATTTGCCACCGTTGGTTTGTCTGCTGATCTCTTGCAGATCACCAACCGGTATGACTTTAACCAGCTCGAAAATATCCACCTTACCTGGGTACTGAAGGGAGATGGGAAAGTGATCGCTTCGGCCGAATTGCCGCACCGGCTCCTGCTGCCTCATCAACAGGATACCCTGCGTATAGCCCTGCCGGTGGTGAAGCCACAACCCGGGGTACATTATTTCCTGCACCTGAAAGCCACGCTGAAAAAAGCGGATGGCATGCTGCCGGCCGGCTTCACACTGGCAACTGATCAGTTTGAACTGCCCTTGTACACGCCGGTAAAAGCGCAGGCAGTTACAGGAGCAGCCTTGCAGGTAAAACAAGTTGATGGGGGCTGGGAGATAGGCAACCCTGCATTTACGGCTACCATCAAAAACGGCTGGCTGGAACAGTTTTCTGCTAACGGTGCCGCCTATATGCAAAAAGCATTGAAGCCTCATTTCTGGCGTGCTGCCACCGATAATGACATTGGTAACAGTCAGCAGATGCGCTGTGCGGTATGGCAGCATGCCGGCGACAGCACCCGCCTGTTGTCCGCCAGCATTGTGCAGCAGGACAAGCAGCAGGTACAGGTACATGCGAAACATGCTTTGCCGCTGGTAGCCGCCACTTACGATGTAGATTATACGATTTTTGCCAATGGAGATGTGAAAGTGAAAGTGAACTTCCAGCCAGGCGATACCACCATGCCTGAACTGCCCCGCATGGGCATGCGCATGGTGCTCAATCCGGCGTTGGACAAAGTGACCTGGCTGGGCCGCGGTCCGTTCGATAACTACCAGGACCGTAAGTACGCTGCTGACGTGGACGTATATACACTGCCGGCAGACTCACTGTTCCATCCTTATCCCCGCGCACAGGAAAGCGGCTACCGCTCCGATATACAATGGATGGCGCTGCGTTCCGCTTCCGGCAACGGATGGATGGCCCGCACCGATTCCCTGCTGAATATGGGCGTGCTGCATTTTGATATGGACCGGCTCAACTTCAATCGTAAACACAATGTACACGGTGGCTCCATGAACAACGATCCGTTGATCTGGTGGAACATCGATTACCAACAGGCCGGCCTTGGCGGTGATAACAGCTGGGGAGCCAAACCCCATGCGCCTTATACACTGGTGTACAAACCTTATCAATATCAATTTACATTAAGACCTTTAGGAGCTGGCGAAGCACCAACAGAAAAGGCGAAAGAGAGATATGAATAAAATCAAATGGCTGCTGGCATTGCTGCTGATGCAACAAACCGCCAGCGCGCAACGGAACCATTTTGCGGATGTACTGGACATCCATTATACAGTAAAAGATACGGACCGCATCGCTGCTTCTTTCTTTTCAGATAACGGCGCGTGGCATGCTTATGCATTGCCGGCGCCCGGTATGGCCACCGGTTTCACCGGTCCCTTGCTGATGGACATGAAAGGGGAGTGGCTGTCTAAAGCCATCGCGCAACTACACCTGTACGTGGATGGCCAGGAGCTTCCCCTGCAGCAGGACACAGCGGCAACGCATTATTATCCCGGCCTGTTACAGCTTGGCTTCCGCTCAGGCCAGGTACAGGTACAAATGCAGCTGCTCTTTAGCAGCAACCGCGAAACCGCCATACAAACAGTTATTCGTAATAACGGCACGCAACCGCTGAACCTGCGTCTGCAATGGCAGGGTGCCGCGCTGCTGAAAAGAGCACAGTTTGTCAGCGAAGAAAAAGCGGTACGTATAGCCATAGCCGGTACAAATCATGTGTTCCGCCTGCATTGGTGTGCGGAAGGCCCATGGGACATACAAACTACCGCTGATGGTTATACGGCGGCAAGAAACGTGTCCATCCCGGCTGGCGGTCAATTGGAAGACCTGCAAACACAGGGCTTCTGGCCGGAAGGAGATGTGGCTGCCACCGCCGAGCCGGTGTTTGCCAAAGCGCTCCAACAAAATGAACAACGCTGGAATGGTTATGTGCAACAGCTGTTCCGTCGTATGCCCTTCAATGAGAAAGACCGTTTCCGTAGCAGGCTGGCCGTGAAAAGTATGATCACGCTGCTGACCAACTGGCGCAGCGCCTCCGGACATTTACGGCATGATGGCGTATTCCCGTCCGCCTCGTATCAGGGCTTCTACGGCTTCTGGTCATGGGACAGCTGGAAACAGGCTGTGGGACTGGCGTACTTTGCGCCTTCCCTGGCGAAAGATAATATCCGCTCCCTGTTCGATTATCAAACTGCCAATGGCATGGTGCCTGACTGCGTGTATGCAGACAGCACTGAAAATAACTTCCGCGACACCAAGCCACCACTGGCTGCCTGGGCCGTGTGGGAAGTGTTTGCTGCCACCCGCGACACTGCTTTCCTCCGGGAGATGTACCCCGCGCTGGAACGTTATCACCACTGGTGGTACGCCGAGCGTGACCATGACCGTAATGGCCTCTGTGAATTTGGCTCTACAGATGGCACCCGCATCGCGGCAGCCTGGGAAAGTGGCATGGACAACGCTGTTCGCTTCGATAAAGCAAAGATGCTGCAAAATGGCCCGGGCGCCTGGTCGTTAGATCAGGAGTCGGTCGACCTCAACGTCTATCTGTCTAAAGAAAAAACAGTACTCGCACAGATGGCAGCTGTGTTGGGCAAACCAGCGGCCGCTGCTACCTTCCGCCGGGAGGCCACCATACTAAATCAACAGATCAACAAACTTTTCTTCGATACTGCCAGTGGGTATTATTATGACCGTCACCTGAGTGGAGCGCTGGTGCGCGTGAAAGGGCCGGAAGCCTGGGTAACGCTGTGGGCGGGCATTGCTCCGGCATCCCGCGTAAAAAAGATGACGCAATACATGCTGGATACGACTGTTTTTAATACTTTAGTGCCCCTGCCGGTGCTGGACGCCAGCGAAAAAGCTTTTGACCCGCAACGCGGTTATTGGCGCGGACCGGTATGGATAGATCAGTTTTACTTTGGCGTAAAAGGTTTGCAGCGATATCAGCAGCAGGCCGCAGCCCAAACGCTGGTCAATAAACTGTGGCAACATGCCGGCGGCATGAAAGATGACCAGCCATTGCACGAGAACTATCACCCGCGTACCGGCAAAGGCCTCAACGCGGAGAATTTCAGCTGGACAGCAGCCCATGTACTGATGCTGCTGGCCGACAAATTTTAATACAGACGCTATGTTTTATACATTTTCTACCACCGGGGTGGTTAACCTGCTGAAGGAGCACTACGGTCTTACCGTTACCGCGAAAGAATTGGAAGGCTACGATGAAGCCAATTTTCATGTGAAAGATGAACAGGGCAACTCCTGGATATGCAAGATTGCCGGCGAATCCCAGCATCCCGCTTTCCTCGATGCGCAGGTGCGCATACTGGAGCATCTGGCCAAACGTGATACCAAAGGCCGTTTTCAGCAGGTAGTGCGCAATATGAAAGATGAACCGGTTACCCGCATCGCTACGCCGGAAGAGCTGTATTACATCCGTTTATATACCTGGCTGGAAGGGCAGCCGGTAGTAACGGTAAAGGGTACACGCGATCTGTATACTTCCTGGGGAAGCCTCCTGGGAAAAATGGACAAAGCACTGGAAGATTTTTCCCATCCGGCCATGCACCGCGATATCCGTTGGGACCTCGCGCATGCGCTCGATGCCCGCGATCAGCTGCATTGCATCAAAGATCCCGAAAAGAAACGGCTGGCAGCTTATTTCCTGTTACAGGTGGAAACAGAAGTGCTGCCACTGAGGCATCGCCTGCGTAAAGCCTATATCCACAACGATGCCAACGACTATAATATCCTCGTACAGAACGATCTCGTCAGTGGCCTGATCGATTTCGGCGATATGGTGTATACACAGCTGATCCACAATGTGGCCATAGCTTGTACGTACGCCATGCTGGAAGCTACCGACCCGCTGGAAGCTGCCGTGGCCGTGGTGAAAGGATACCATGAAGCCTACCCGCTTACGCCGGAAGAAACAGACCTGCTGTATTACCTGATCGCTGCACGTTTATGCATCAGCGTGACTACCTCCGCAGAAAAAGCCGCGGCAGGCAGCGACAACGAGTTCCACTTCATCACCGAAAATGGCGCCTGGAAACTGCTCTTCCACCTGATCACCATCAATCCGCTCGCTATGCAGCAGGCTTTCCGTACTGCCTGCGGCTTTGCTCCCGTGATCAATGATACAGCTGACTACGCACCGCTGCTGGCCGAACGCAAAGCACATATCGGCCGTAACCTGAGCATCAGCTATAAAGAGCCGCTGAAAATCATCCGTGGCGCATTACAATATCTCTACGATGACAAAGGCCGTACTTATATTGACTGTGTGAACAATCCCTGTCACGTAGGGCACTGCCATCCCGTGGTGGTGAAAGCCCTGCAGCAGCAGGCAGCGCGGCTTAATACCAATACCCGTTATTTGCATGACCACCTGGTGGATTATGCCAATCAGCTGATCGCTACATTGCCGCCATCACTGGAAGTTTGTTACTTTACCAATTCCGGTTCCGAAGCCAATGACCTGGCTATCCGTATGAGCCGTCATTATACGAAGCAGAAAGATGTGATCGTGCTCGATCATGCCTACCACGGTACTTCCACAGTGGCCATGGAACTGAGCCCGTATAAATTTGATGGCAAAGGAGGATTCGGTAAGCCGGAACATACGCATAAAGCACTCAATCCCGATATGTACCGCGGGCCTTACCGCGCAGACGACCCACAGGCAGGAGAAAAATATGCTGCGGACGTTTCCGGCATCATTGCCGGTCTGAAAGAGCAGGGCAGGGGCATAGCCGCTTATATCTGCGAAACGCTGCTGGGCGTAGGCGGACAAATACCTTTACCGCCGGGTTATCTGAAAGCGGTATATGCCGCCGTGAAAGCTGCCGGCGGCGTATGTATCGCCGATGAAGTACAGGTAGGCTTCGGTCGTGTGGGTGACGCCTTCTGGGGCTTTGAATTACAGGAGGTGACGCCGGATATCGTAGTACTGGGCAAACCTATTGGCAACGGGCATCCGCTGGCAGCGGTGGTAACTACCCGCGCTATCGCAGATGCGTTTAACAATGGTATGGAGTACTTCAATACCTTCGGCGGCAACCCGGTGTCTATGGCTACAGGGCTGGCTGTGCTGAATGTGATCAAGGAAGAAGGTCTCCAGGAACATGCGCGCGTAACCGGTAACTATTTCATGGAAGGACTGCGTAAGCTGAAAGATAAACATGCCATTATCGGAGATGTGCGTGGACATGGTTTCTTCATCGGGGCTGAACTGGTGCGTGACCGCAATACGCTGGAACCCGCTGTTCCCGAGATAGATGTAGTTGTGGAAGCCATGAAACAACGGGGCTTCCTGCTTAGCACCGATGGTCCGCTGCACAATGTGCTGAAGATTAAACCTCCCATGGTATTCAACAAGGCCAATACCGACGCCTTGCTGGCTCATCTGGACGAGGTGTTGTCTTCCCTCTGATTCCTTATATTTGTTGTATGCAACAACAGGACCTGGCTAAAAAAGCCGCCGGCGAAAAAGCCACCGAATACATCAAACCGGATATGACCATAGGGTTGGGTACCGGCAGCACCGCTTATTATGCAATTATGCGTATAGGCGAGATGGTGAGAGGCGGTATGCCGCTGAAGGCGGTCGCTACCTCTGAGCAATCCGAGCTGCTGGCCCGGAAACAGGGTATTACCATCATTCCTTTCAGCGAGGTGGATAAAATAGACCTGGACATTGACGGCGCCGATGAGGTGGATGAACACCTGCGGCTGATCAAAGGAGGAGGAGCAGCCCTGTTGCGTGAGAAGATCGTGGCAGCTGCTTCTGCTGAAATGATTGTGGTGACAGACGAGTCTAAAGTGGTAAAATACCTGGGCCGCTTTCCGTTACCTGTGGAAATTATCCCGTTTGCATGGGAGCTTACCTTCAGAAGGCTCCTCGCGCTGGATGCCGCGCCGGTGTTGCGCACCAGCAATGGCCGCACGGTCGTGACCGACAATGGCAATTATATACTCGATTGTCATTACGAGCGAATCAAGGACCCGGTGACATTACATCAACAATTGAATGATATTCCCGGCGTAGTGGAGAACGGACTGTTCCTCCACTACGCCAGTCGCGTTATCATCGGTTATGCCGATGGTTCCGTGAAATCCTTGTCCAGGTAGGAAGTCTGTTTAGTATCACGTGCCGTGATATACACCAGCAGGGAAATAAAGATACAAACGGTCACGTACCAGTAAAACCATGGTTCGTGGCCGATTTTTTTGAAATACAGGGCGATCGGTTCCGCCGTTCCGCCGAAGAGCGCCACTGTAATGGCATAAGGGAAGCCCACGCCCAGCGCCCGCACTTCCGCCGGGAACATCTCCGCTTTTACTACCGCATTAATAGAGGTATAACCACTCACTATCACCAGTGCCCCCAGGATCAGCCCGAAAGCGGCCCATTCGGAGGTAGTCTGACTAATCGCCGTGAGGATAGGCACCGTGAGTGCCGTGCCCAGCACGCCAAACCCGATCAGCAGCGGCTTTCGGCCATAGATGTCTGACAGCCAGCCGAATAAGGGTTGTAGAAATGCATATATCAGCATCACAAAAAACGTAATGGTAGTAGCTCTTTCAATGGTCAGGTGGACCGTATTGACGAGGAACTTCTGCATGTAGGTGGTATAGGTGTAAAAAGCCAGGGTACCGCCCATGGTGAGGCCTACCACGGTGAAAGCCGCCCGGGGATATTGCTGGAAGAGGGCTTTTACAGAGCCTTTGTTTTTGGAAGACTTATGTTGCTCAAATGAGCCGGACTCCTGCATATGGGTACGCAGGTACAGCGCTACAAAAGCCAGCAGGGCACCGATCACAAAGGGGATACGCCATCCCCAGCTATGCAGCTGTTCCGATGTAAGGAACACCCGTTGCAGCAGCATCTGCACCCCCAGGGCGGTCAGTTGCCCGCCAATCAGCGTTACATACTGGAAGCTGGAGAAAAAGCCACGCCGGCTGGCAGTGGCCACTTCGCTGAGATAAGTGGCAGAGGTGCCGTACTCACCACCTACGCTCAGTCCCTGTAGCAGCCGGGCTATCAGCAGAAGGGCCGGCGCGGCCACCCCGATGCTGTTATAGGAAGGGGTACAGGCAATCAGTACAGAGCCTAATGACATCAGGAGGACAGACAGCGTCATAGCTGCTTTTCGCCCTTTCTGGTCGGCAATACGGCCAAACATCCAGCCACCGATGGGGCGCATCAGGAAACCTACCGCAAAGATGGCGGCGGTATTCAGCAATTGCGCTGTGTAACTGCCTTTTGGGAAGAATACAGGGGCAAAATAAAGTGAAAAAGTAGTGTAAATGTACCAATCGTACCATTCCACGAGGTTGCCGGCAGAGCCGGTTAAAATGGCCTTAATACGCCATGCGTCCGTGTTTTTCATATAGGTATCAAAAATATATAAATAAAACTGCTTTCGGTGTTGTTACAAAAAAGTTTGGATGGTAAAGGCTAAACAGTTATCTTCGTCCCGCTTCTTAAGAATATTGTATTTCATTTTGTTGGTGATCTCCGGGTACATTCAGCTTTTTTCTTACATTTTTTCTTCTAGTTGCCCCCAGGTAGCCGCCTGTTAAAAAAATGGCGAGAACACGTTCACAATTAAATATTAATAAAAAATGCAAACAGGTGTAGTTAAATTTTTTAATGAAGCTAAAGGTTTTGGATTCATTAAAATCGAAGGAACAGGACAAGAAATTTTTGTTCACGTTTCTGGTATCAAAGAAAGCATCGGCGAAAATGACCGCGTAGTATTCGACGTGGAAGAAGGCAGAAAAGGCCCGAATGCTGTTAACGTAAGATTGGCATAACTTATTGAATAATAGTTTTGTTGAGGACCGCCCCGGGCAATGCTCCGGGGCGGTTTTTTTGTGCCCGTGATCCAATAATCCCCCATAATCCCAGGGCTGAAGCCCTGGGCTACGATGTTGTTCAAATCCGTTTAGTGTGTAGGTCCGTTATTTAATTTATGACCCTATTATACCTTAGTCCCTATGGAGTTAAATTCATAATTCACAAACCATTAATAACACCATACTCTGAGCCTATTTATAATTAGTAATTAATTAATCCATATACATCCCATCCAACATTACGGACTTGAATAACATCGTAGCCCAGGGCTTTAGCCCTGGGGACATTGGGATTCGTTGGGATTCGTTGGATTCATGGAAACGTTGGAATCCGCGTATCCTGGATCGAGAAAAAATAAATTATATTTGCGGTTTCAATTTTAAATATCATGCCCCAACCTGATAGTACAAATATCATCTTCCACCTGGCGGCAGATTTCATTAACCAAACAAACCGCCATGTGTTCCTGACCGGTAAAGCCGGTACGGGGAAGACTACGTTCCTGAAATATATCAAAGAACATACGAAGAAAAATACCGTGGTGGTGGCACCTACCGGCGTGGCAGCGATCAATGCCGGCGGGGTTACCATGCACTCCTTTTTTCAGTTGCCCTTCGGACCTTTTGTTCCGGGCAGCAAGCGCGGGTTTGGCATGGATGGAATCAGCAGCACAGATAAACACAGCCTGTTCCGTAACATCCGTTTTACCAACGATAAAAAAGTGTTGTTACAGGAACTGGAACTGCTCATCATCGATGAGGTGAGTATGGTACGCTGTGATATGCTCGATGCCATTGACACCATCCTGCGGCACTTCCGGAATAAACCGCTATTGCCTTTCGGGGGTGTACAGGTGCTCTTCATCGGTGATCTGTACCAGCTGCCACCGGTAGTGCCGGACTCTGAATGGCAGCTGCTTTCAGAGTATTACAACAGCTCCTTTTTCTTCGATGCGCGGGTAATTGACCAGGCGCCTCCGTTGTATATCGAATTAAAAAAGATATACCGGCAGAACGAACAGCTGTTCATCGATGTGCTCAACCGTATCCGCAACAGTGAAGTGGAAGAAGATGACCTTATGTTGCTCAACGACCGTTATGACCCTTATTTTAAAGGAGAAGACGGGGAATACATCGTGCTCTCTACCCACAACCGTAAGGCGGATGATATCAACGCCCGCCGGCTGGCCGAAATGCCAGGGAAGCTCTTTCGTTTTGAAGGCAAGATAGAAGGGGATTTCAGCGACAAAGCCCTGCCTACGGAACTGGTGCTGCAACTGAAAATCGGTGCGCAGGTAATGTTCCTGAAAAATGATCTGGCACAACCCCGTCGTTATTATAACGGTAAGCTGGCCACGGTAACAGATATTGATGACGAGGAAATTACGCTGTTGCTGTCCGGCTCCCACGAGGAGCTGAAACTCGGTAAAGAAACCTGGCGTAATATCCGTTATTCCTTCAACCAGGAAGAGAACAGTATCGATGAAGAAGAAATAGGCAGCTTCACACAGTTTCCCATCCGGCTGGCATGGGCTATCACCATCCACAAAAGCCAGGGCCTTACTTTTGAAAGAGCTATTATCGATGCCGGTTATGCTTTCGCACCCGGACAGGTGTATGTGGCGCTGAGCCGTTGTACATCGCTGGAAGGACTGGTACTGCATTCACGTATTACTTACGGCAGTATCAAAACAGACCGTCAGGTAATTGAGTTTGCTGAGAAAGAAGTGGAAGCCAACGAGCTGGTGGTGTTGCTGGAAATGGAACGGAAGAAATTCCAGGCTACCTCGCTGCTGCAACTGTTCGATTGGTACCGTATGCAGGCCAATATCCGCAGCCATGCGGTATGGATACAGGACAAAAAAGTGCCCGACATCGATGCGGCCTTACAGGTAAGCCGCCAGCTGACAGCTAAAACGGAGCAGCAACAGGAAGTGGCCAACCGTTTTGTGGTACAGCTGCATCAGTTGCTCGACACGACCGTGCAAACCGGTGAAACCGATCAGCTGGAAGAGCGTGTGACCAAGGCTATCGGTTACTTCACCAAAAGCATATACGAAGATTTGATACAGCCGTTGCAGGAACATATCACGGCTGTTAAAAAACAGAAATCCAAAAAATACTTGTTACAGCTCATGTCGCTGGAAGCAGATTGCTGGCAGAAGTTGCAACAGGTATGGGAAGTGTCTTATGCCGATCTGGATTTTACCAAAGGGCTGAAAGACTATACGAAAATGAGAAATGCTGAAGCGGATGGCGTAGCTGGAAAAAAAGGCGGCAAGCCGGAAGCTAAAGGCAAAGTAGAAAAGGGAAGCAGCCGCAGGGGTACGCTGGAATTGTACCTGGGCGGTAAGAACATCCCCGACATCGCCGTGGCGCGGCAACTGGCGGTAAGTACGGTAGAAAGCCATCTGGCCCAGTGTGTAGAGGCCGGAGAGCTGGACCTGTACCGCTTTGTGTCCGAATCAACGGTGAAACTGATTATATCCCATATCCGCGAACTGGGCGCTACGGCAGCCGGACCTATCAAAGAGCGTGTAGGCCCCGCCGTGTCCTTCGCAGAAATACGGGTAGTACAATGGTATCTTAAAAAACAGCAGGAAGAAGAGATTATGAAAGATTAAACCGACAGACGATGAAACTAAGCGTATTAGACCAATCTCCGATCAGAAACGGCAGCAATGCCATGGAAGCCTTGCAGGAAAGCGTTCAGCTGGCACGGCTGACAGATAAACTGGGTTATACCCGTTATTGGTTATCAGAACATCATAACACTAACAGCCTGGCCGGCGCCTCTCCGGAGATACTGATAGCCCGGCTGGCCGCTGAAACGGAGCGTATCCGCATCGGTTCCGGTGGCGTGATGTTGCCGAATCACAGTACCCTTAAAGTTGCAGAAAATTTCCGGTTGCTCGAAGCACTGTATCCAGGGCGTATAGACCTGGGCATCGGCAGGGCGCCTGGTGGCGACCGTATCACGGCGCATATCCTCAATCCCTCCAATACCTTTGATCCTAAAGAGTTTGTGCAGCAGGTGGTAGACCTGCAGGCATGGCTTACCGATAAAGCCACCCCCGGCAGCATGCAGGAAAAAGTAAAGGCCATCCCGGTCATACCTTCCTCGCCCGACCTGTGGATGCTTACTTCCAGCGGCGAAAGCGGCCTGCTGGCGGCTCATTTCGGGATAGCCCTCTCTTTTGCCCATTTTATCTACCCGGTAGGTGGCCCGCAGGCAGTGGCCAAATACCGTCAACAGTTCCGTCCTTCGGAGCACCTCGCCGCCCCACAGGCCAGCGTAGGCATTTTTGTCTTCTGCGCCGATACGGAAGAAAAAGCAGCTGAGCTGGAAGCGGTGATGGACTATCGCCTGCTCAGCTTTGAAAAAGGGAAGTACGATGTATTTCCTACCTATGAAGAAATTAAAGATATCGAGTATACCGCGGAAGAGCTGGCGCGGATACGGGCCAACAGCGGCCGGCGTATTTCCGGTACCCCGGCACAGGTAAAGGCCCGCCTCGAACAATTGGCGGCGGATTATGAGGTGGATGAACTGGTGATTGCCACCATTACCCAGGACCATGCCGACAGGCTCCGGTCATATGAACTGCTGGCGGATGTCTTCCAGTTAAGCAGATAAATTATCGATATTTATCATTTAAATATTTTTATATTTGTAACGGCTATGCATATAGCCGTTTTTTTATGACCGATCACATACTGTGAAAACCTGAAAACGCCAGCTTAAAACCATTATCCCTATGAAAAAACTCATTTTAGGCGCGGTTATTTTTACCGCCATGCTGACCGCCTGTTCCAAAAAAGACAAGAATAATAACGATGACAATGTACCGAAACCGGAACAACCTGGGGGAACGCCCAAGGATTCGCTGACGATATACAAGGACCTGGAATTTGATATCAGTGGCACCAGTCAGACCGTGGGCATCGCCTTCTCTACAAAAGACGGTAAAATGTACTACCGGGGCAATCTCCCTAAAGATGGTAAAAACATAGACCTGGTGTTTGCGGGCGTAGACCCGGGTAGATTGTTCTTCAGCAGCGCTACCGCTACGGCGTCCCATAGCCTCACGTTTGATAATGCCACCATTACGGAGATCATGAATTCACCGTCAATACAGGTCTTTGATCCTTTGAAATTCGATACGCTGTCGCACGGCTCGGCGCTGAATAACCTGCCAGTAAAGGAGGACGACAGTTTTTTCTCTACCACCTACGATGGTGTCGTGCTGTTCAAAAATGCCGCCGGCAAAATCGGGGTGATCAAGGTATCCCGCGCGGAAGGGCAGCGGTTAAAAGTCACCATCAAAGTACAACCGTAAAACAGAAACATACCATACATAACAGGCCGGGTTGCTAATGCAGCCCGGCCTTATTATTTTGTATCAGTGAAAAATAAGCCAGTAACCGGTAAAAAAGAGGTAGGATTACTACGGTGGCTGCCGCTAAATTTGCACGTTAGGAATGACCATTAAAATCGCTACCACTGTGAAAGTAGGATTATTTATACCGTGTTATATCGACCAGTTCTACCCGCAGGTAGGCATCGCCACCCTGCAGCTGTTGCAGAAACTGGGATGTGAGGTGGAATACCCGCAGGGACAAACCTGTTGCGGCCAGCCGATGGCCAATTCGGGCTATGAGCATCTGACGCATCAGTGCAACAGCCTCTTTGTCCATAATTTTGCGGCTTACGATTATATTGTGGGCCCCTCCGGCAGCTGTGTGCTGCATATCAAAGAGCACCTGCATGACCCCGCCAATGAACCGGCAGCCGCCGGCATACGGGAACGTATATATGAACTGACAGCATTTCTCACAGATGTATTAAAGGTAACGGCATTGCCTGCACGTTTTCCGCATAAAGTAGGGCTGCACCAGAGCTGCCACGGTCAACGCGGCCTTGGGCTGGCACAGATGAGCGAGCTGGTGGCGGCGCCTTTCTCCAAACCGGAACAGCTGCTCCGGATGGTGGCAGGCCTGGAGCTGATAGACCTCGACCGTAAAGATGAGTGCTGCGGATTTGGCGGCACCTTCTGCGTAACAGAGGAGGCTGTTTCCGTGAAAATGGGAAAAGACCGTGTAGCCGATCACGTTAAACACGGCGTTGAAATCATCACCGGTACAGATGTTAGTTGCCTGATGCACCTGGAAGGTATTCTCCGCCGGCAGCATCAGCCGGTAAAAGTGATGCATATTGCTGAAATCCTTAATCAACAGATCCATGAACAGGCCAACCACTGATCACGCCACACTGGCGGACAAGTTCAACGAAAATGAGCCCAGGGTGAACTGGCACGATGAAACCCTGTGGTGGGTACGGGCCAAACGTGACCGCCAGGCATGGAGCATCCCCGAATGGGAACTACTGCGGGAAACCGCTTCACAGATAAAACTAAATGTGCTGGGTAACCTGCACGACTATCTGACACAGTTTGAACAGCAGGCGTTACAGAACGGCGCCGTAGTCCACTGGGCTGCTGATGCTGCGGAGCATAATCGCATTGTTACAGACATCCTGCAAAGACACGGCGTAAAACGGATGGTGAAAAGCAAGTCCATGTTAACGGAAGAGTGCCATCTGAATCCGCATCTGGAAGCCAATGGTATCGATGTGATAGACACTGACCTCGGTGAACGTATTGTACAGCTGGCGAAAGAACCGCCCAGCCATATCGTATTGCCTTGTATCCATAAAAAGAAAGAAGAGATAGGAGAGCTGTTCCATGAGCACCTGGGCACGCCGGCTGGTAATGCTGATCCGCAGTTCCTGACGGCTGCGGCACGCCTGCACCTGCGTAAGGAGTTCCTGCAGTCCAAAGCGGCTATCACCGGCGTGAATTTCGCGGTGGCGGAAACCGGCGAGATGGTGGTATGCACCAATGAAGGTAATGCTGATATGGGCGCTCATCTCGCGGATGTACATATTGCCTGCATGGGCATTGAAAAGATTATTCCGGAGCGGAAACATTTAGGTGTGTTCCTGCGGCTGCTGGCACGCAGCGCTACAGGGCAACCTATTACCACCTATTCCAGTCATTTCAGGAAACCGGCCCCCGGCAAGGAACTACATATCGTGATCGTGGACAACGGGCGTTCGCGGCAACTGGGGCGTGAAGATTTCCGTAACTCCCTGAAATGTATCCGTTGTGGTGCCTGCATGAATACCTGCCCGGTATATCGTCGCAGTGGCGGCCATAGTTATCATACAGCCGTTGCCGGTCCTATCGGTAGCATACTGGCACCTAATCTCGATATGAAGGATTATGCCGATCTGCCATTTGCCTCCACGCTGTGCGGCTCCTGTTCCAACGTATGCCCGGTGAAGATCGACATCCATCAGCAATTATATAAATGGAGACAGGTATTGGTGCAGGAAGGTCATACCAGCGCAGCAAAAACTGCCGGCATGAAAGTGATGAACGCGGTGCTCTCCAAACCTGGTAATTTTAAAAAAGCGGGTAAGATGGGCCGTTGGGTGTTACGTGCTTTCCCGGGGATGGTCAATAATCGTTTTAACCCATGGTATAAACAACGGGAGATGCCGGCGCCGCCCGCGCAGTCATTCTCTGAATGGTACGCACAACAGCAATCAACAAAAAAATAAACAGCCCTAAATAATATATTGATATGAGTAGCAGGGAACAGATACTGGCCGCCGTGAAAAAAAATCAACCGGAAGCAACTGGGTTGCCATCATTGAAAGGCCTGGCAGGAGAGATGCCAGCCACACTGGAGGCTTATCGTAAAGTGCTGGAAAGTCTTGGTGGCAGCCTGTTTGAGATTACTGATAAAGCACAGGTGCCCGCGTTGTTGGCACAACATTATCCGCATCTTGAAAGGGTCGTGTTTGCTGATGATAAACAGGAATGGGCACACGAAGATCCGCATCAATTGGAAAATGTAGATATGGCGGTGGTAACCGGACAATGGGGCGTTGCTGAAAATGGTGCCATCTGGTTAACTGAAAATGATATAGCCGTAAGGGTTTTACCTTTTATCTGCCAGCATCTCGCTATTATAATACCACGGGAACGCATATTGGCAACGATGCATGATGCCTATGAAAAAATCGGTGCACCTCAAACCGGTTTCGGTGTGTTTATTGCAGGCCCTTCCAAAACCGCTGACATAGAGCAATCCCTTGTATTGGGCGCCCATGGCGCAAAGAGCCTGGCTGTATTTGTTTTAGGTTAAATTCATTTTTAACTGTAGGTTTATTCAAAAAATCACTTACTTTTATGAACGAAAAGATGGTTTGTTAACGGAAAATCATCGTTTTAGTGAAAGTTGGTATGGTGTTTGTTTCCACTGGCCATCAAAAGAACAACTTTAGAATTGCTTTTATTTTAACCATATAGCGAATACACTTTAACCATATTGTGAACTTAGTTAACCGGAAAAAAGAAAAACCATGTATCAATTATTTTGTGTGCCAACGCATGAGGATATTAGAAACGAGAATGACTGTCAATTGTACAATCAATCATGTGTGAAGGTATTGCACCTGTCCTGTCCCGATATCAACAGTTGCTGTTGAAGTAGCCTTTTTAGCATTAACCTGTTAAGTTAGTCGTCCAAATAACCTGTATGTGAACAGGAGACGAACCACTTGCAGTTGGCGGGTTTTGTACTTGCCTTTATTGTCTTGTCAGTATTTGATTGATGGAAGCTATAGTTGCGGGGTGAAATTTTTTTTGATAGTTTACTTTTTCATAATGGTAGATGTCAAAATTTAATCTTTACTTTGCATAACTTGAAAAACCAAATAATGCGAATCAAACGTCAAGCTGTCTGACCAGAGAGTAAAGCGCCTCTATGAAAACCACCCCGCGCTACTTTGTCTGATTGGACGAGCAAATATTTCTTAACCGTATCTATTATTGAAACCTATGGTGAACAGATCATCATGGATTACCCCGTCATGGCTCATTCTGATGCTTGACCTTGGGTGCTCCGTCATCGCCATCAATCTTGCCTTTCTGCTCAGGCTCAATTTTGATATGGAGGCCCTCACTCCGTATCCGCTTGAAGAAATCTCCTTTATCATGTTAGGGGTAACATTGGTATTGTCCCTGTTACTGCGCACCTACCGGGGCATTGTCCGGCATACCAGCCTGGCGGATATCGCCAATATCGCCTGCATGAACTTTGCCGGCAGCTGTATCTTACTGACCATCGGCTACAGTCATCTGCTGGATGCTGAAGTTAATTTCTTCCCATTGTCAGTAGTCCTGATTAGTTTCTTTATTGCCTCTTTCCTGTTGTTGTCTTACCGCCTTCTGGTGAAATGGATATTTAAATACTATAAAAATTTTCGTGCTGTCAATAAAGTTAGGGCTGCTATCTACCATACCGGACTGACCAGTATTATGATACGAAAGGCCATCAATGATAATCCGGAAGCGGATATCCGTATTGTGGCTTTTCTCGCGGAAACCAACGGACATGCCGGTAAATCCATCGAAGGACTGCCTGTGTATGCAGCCCGGAGAGGGCAGCTTTTCGGGATGGCGAAACAGGCAAAGATATCTCTGTTGCTCATACCGGATGATCATCTGGATAGACAGCGGCTGAATGAACTGGTGGATGAATGTATTATGCTGAATATAAAAGTGCAAAAGATCATCTCGGTCAACCAATGGATTGATGGTACACAAAATAATGGTATACAGTTGAAAGACATCAATATTGAAGATCTCCTGGAAAGATCTGTCATCGATATAAAAAATGAAAAACTGGAAGAGGAAATCAAGGACAAGAGCATCCTCGTAACCGGTGCTGCTGGCTCTATCGGGAGTGAAATTGTGCGACAGGTGATCCGTCATCAGCCGGCTGTTATTATCCTCTGTGACAAGGCGGAATCTCCACTACATGAGCTGGAACTGGAGATGGCGGAAATGGGTTCAAAAATTCCAATTATTCCGTTTATCGGTAACGTATGTGACAGAACACGCATGCAGCAGCTGTTTGAGGTATATGCACCTGCCATTGTATATCATGCTGCGGCCTACAAACATGTGCCCATGATGGAAAAAAATCCTTCCATAGCGGTCATGAACAATGTGCTGGGGACCAAGATCATGGCGGAACTGGCAGTGGAGTTCGGGGTGGAGAAATTTGTGATGGTATCTACTGATAAGGCCGTGAACCCTACCAATGTGATGGGAGCTTCCAAACGTATCGCAGAGATCTTTACACAGTCCTTTAATAACAAGATCAACAATCATTTCAAGAAAACAGGTCCGGTGTTTGGTTTACCGCCCACCCGTTTTATTACTACCCGCTTTGGGAATGTACTGGGGTCTAATGGTTCGGTGATACCACGCTTTAAAAAACAACTGGAAAACGGAGGCCCGATCACGGTTACCCATCCGGAGATCACCCGGTATTTTATGACAATACCCGAAGCCTGTCAGCTGGTGCTGGAAGCAGGCGCCATGGGACAGGGCGGTGAGATATTTGTTTTCGATATGGGCAAGCCCATGAAGATCGCTGATCTGGCCCGCAAAATGATCCGCATGGCCGGAAAGGAACCTGGTAAAGACATACAGATCGTTTATAGCGGCCTGCGTCCGGGTGAAAAATTGTACGAAGAACTGCTGAATAACGCGGAAAATACCATGCCTACCTATCATGAAAAAATCATGATCGCAAAGGTACGTGCTTATAATTTCAGTGAAGTGAATGAACAGGTGAACCTGCTGATAGAATCGGCCCAGAAACATTACCTGACACCCACTGTAGCCCGGATGAAGCAACTCGTGCCGGAATTCATCAGCAAGAATTCTGCTTATGAGGAACTGGACAAAGACAAAATGATCATCTAAAAAACAGAAACAGTATAATTAATATGTGGGAGCGATTTATCAGTAATCTGAAAGGTCTGTTGGTATTGATAGCTGCAGGAATTACCTCCTGCTCGGCACCAAAGAACATCACCTATTTCAAAGACATTCCGGACAGTGTCCGGCAAACCGAAATACAGCAGGCAGCTTATTCAACGCCGCTGATCCAGTCCGACGATATCCTGCAGGTAACTATCCAGACACTGGACCCGGCTGCCACCGCTTTGCTGAACCAGGCCACCGGTGGCGCTGCACCGGCCGGCAATAACCAGACTGCTGCACCGGCGATGTCACCAGTAAGCGGATATCTCGTCGACAAAGACGGCTATGTGGTATTGCCGCTGATTGGTAAAGTGATGGTACAGGGAAAAACGACCGACAGTGCGAGAGAGGATATAAAAAATAAAGCAGCTGCCTATTATAAAGATCCGGTGGTGAACGTGCGGTTTGCAAATTTTAAGGTCACCGTACTGGGGGAGGTGAATAAACCTTCCACCTATGTGATGCCGAACGAGAAAGTCACCCTGCTGGATGCGCTGGGCGCCGCAGGAGATCTTACTATCTACGGAAAAAGAGAGAACGTATTATTGATCAGGAATAAAGAAGGAAAGAAAGAATTTGTAAGATTCAACCTGAACCAGAGCAACCTCTTTGCCTCACCTTACTTCTACCTCCATCAGGGAGATGTCGTATATGTGGAACCTAATAAAGCAAAGGTGGCCAGCACTGATTTTACACAGGTGAAACGAATATCCATTATGGCATCTGTCTTATCGTTGTTGATCGTTGCGGTGTCGCGGGTTAATTTTTAACTATTTAATAAGAAAAAATGCCGGAGCAAATTTTTGTAAAAAGCGCTGCCCATTTGAATGGAAATGGACACGAACCAATGGTACAGAAAACCGACAGCGGTATTACTCCCCGTTATATCCTGGATAGTTTTATGCGCCACTGGTACTTCTTCCTTCTTTTCATGATGGCCGGTGTGCTGGTGGCCTGGTTATACCTGCGGTATGCTACCCCGGGTTATAAGGTAAGGGCGAAAATACTGGTGAAAGACGACCAGAAAGGCGGCAATATTCCCGGCCAGGAAATCTTGCAGCAACTGGAAGTCTTTTCAAATAAAAGCAGTGTCGATAATGAAGTGGAAATACTCAAGTCACGGACGTTGATGCAAAAGGTTGTTCAGAACCTGCAGCTGAATACCTCTTACTTCGCAGAAGGCAGGATCAAGGAAAGCGAGCAATACGGCAATCTGCCTTTTGCCCTGCAATGGCTTGCTCTCAACGATACGATCAATAAAGTGTCTTACACGATTGCTCCGGTTGGTGTCGATAAGTTCCAGCTGTCAGGTCCAAGAGGAAGCCGTACCGCTTCCTGGAAGGATACCCTGCATTTGCCGGAAGGCGTGGTGAAAATTGATCGCACGGCTTTCCCCTTCGCTCATGCTTCCTACATCATCAAAGTTTCGTCCATTGATGAAACCACCGGCAACTACCAGCAATTACTGGATGTACGCATACCCAATAAACAGGTAAGCACCATCGATCTCGGTCTGGATACCAAAATACCGGAAAAAGGAGAGAAGATACTCAACAACCTGCTCAATAGTTACCTGCAGGCAAGCGTGGAAGACAAAAACCGCATTGCCGATAGTACCATAGCGTTTATTGATAACCGTTTGATCATTGTAACGCAGGAGCTTTCCGGTGTGGAAAAAAACATCCAGCAGTTTAAACAGGCAAATGAACTGGCAGATATACAGGCACAGTCGAAATTGCTCGTGGAAGGTACCGGTGATGCCCATAAGCAGCTGCTGGAACAACAGGTGCAACTGAATGTGGTACAGTCGCTCGAACAATATATCCGCGCGGCGGAAAATGATAAACGCGTAGTACCCTCTTCGCTCATCGTGCAGGACCCTACTTTCGTAGGACTTGTACAACGATACAATAACCTGCAGCTCGAAAGGGAACGCTTGCTGATGTCCAACACCGCCAGCAACCCGCTGGTGGTAAACATGGACCAGCAGCTGGCGGGCATCCGTGGCGATCTGCTGAGCAATCTCTCTTCCCTGAAGAAAGGCATTGAAGTGGGCATTTCAGAACAGGAGCGGAACGCCAGCGCCTTAAGCCAGAAGATCCGGCAGGTACCGGCAAAAGAGCGGATATTCCTCGACATCTCCCGGCAACAGGCTATCAAACAGGAGTTATACCTGTTCCTGCTGAAGAAAAGAGAGGAATCTGCTATTTCCAAGACTTCGAACATGGCCATTGCCCGTATCATTGACGATGCAAAAAGTGATGCGCTGCCATTTAAACCAAAGCGTTTCCTCATCCTGTTGCTGGGCCTCGTGTTGGGCATTGCCTTCCCCGCCGGCTACCAGTATATGAAGGAACTGCTCAGCAGAAGGATAAGAAATAAGGGGGATGTTACCAACAACACGCCTGTGCCTGTGTTGGCTGAGATCGGGCATAACCCGAGCGGTTATCTGGTTACTAGGTCCAACTCCCGCTCTCCGGTGGCTGAACAGTTCAGGGCCCTGAGGACCAACCTCCAGTTTGTACTGGCGGACATCACCCAAAAATCGGTCATTATTACGTCCAGTATGGGGGGAGAAGGAAAAACCTTTGTGTCTACCAACCTGGCTGCTATCCTGGCCATGTCGGGCAAGAAGGTGGTGTTGATGGAAATGGACCTGCGTAAGCCAAAGATCGCTGAAAGACTGGGACTGGATAATCATGAAGGTTTCAGTACCTATGCGATCGGAAAAACGGACATCCGCAATCTGATCAATCCTTCCGGTATTCATGAGAACTGTTGGTTTATCTCTTCAGGCCCGATACCGCCTAACCCTACTGAACTGCTATTGCAGGCAAGAACGCAGGAGCTGTTCCGGGAATTGAACGAGCGTTTCGATTATATCATCATCGATTCGGCCCCCATTGGCCTGGTAACGGACGCCCAGGTGCTGGCCCGGCATGCGGATGCTTCCCTCTACGTTGTACGCCATGGCGTGACAATGAAACAGCAGCTTCAGATCTCGAAAGACCTGTACATGCAGCGTAAACTGCCCCGGCTCAATATCATCATCAATGATGTGACCACCCAAAGCGGTCATGGCTATGGCTACGGTTACGGATATGGCTATGGATACGGCATGGAAGCCGATGAGAAAAGGGGATTACTACGGAAACTGACAAAATGGGCCGTCCCTAATGGAAAGTAGCGGAGTGATTTTGTATATTCGTGTGTTATCTCCCTTCAGCCCGCTAAAAGCCTTTGTGGCAGAAGATATTAAAAAAATAGACAGATTATAAATTTTATGGTTAAGAATAGCAACAGCGTTGAGAAGATCCACCTGGCCATTATAGGACTTGGCTATGTTGGTTTACCTTTGGCAATCGAATTTGGAAAGAAGTACGAAGTACTCGGATTTGATATTAACAGGGAGAGAGTAAAAGAACTGTCCGAAGGTACGGACCGTACCCGGGAAGCCAACCTCGAAGACCTCAACGCCGTGATCACCCTGAAAAAAGACCCTAAATCTACGATCGGACTTTCTTTTTCATCCAACGTGGAAGACCTGAAGAAAGCCAATGTTTTCATTGTGACCGTACCCACGCCAATCGATACCTTTAAAGCGCCCGATCTGCGCCCGCTCATCAAGGCCTCTGAAATGCTCGGTGGCGTCCTGAAAAAAGGTGATATCGTCATCTACGAATCAACCGTTTATCCGGGATGTACGGAAGAAGACTGTGTACCGGTACTGGCAAAGACTTCCGGCCTGACATTCAACACCGACTTCTTCGTTGGCTATTCGCCTGAAAGGATTAACCCGGGCGATAAAGTGAATACACTCACTAAAATCAAAAAAGTAACCAGCGGCTCTACGCCTGAAATAGCAGATAAGGTGGATGCGCTCTATAGCTCTATCATCGAAGCCGGTACCCATAAAGCCCCCAGCCTGAAAGTGGCTGAAGCTTCCAAAGCAATCGAAAATGCGCAACGCGACGTAAACATCTCCTTCGTCAATGAACTGTCGCTCATCTTCGACAGGATCGGTATCGATACCAACGATGTGATCGAGGCTGCAGGCACCAAATGGAACTTCCTTAAATACAAACCAGGATTGGTGGGTGGTCACTGCATCGGTGTTGACCCCTATTACCTGGCACATAAAGCGGAATCCTTAGGTTATCACCCACAGGTGATACTCTCCGGTCGCCGTGTAAACGATCATATCGGACACTTCGTTGCCAACAAGGTAGTGAAGCTGATGATCGACAAAGATCATAAGATCAAAGGCTCCCGGGCACTGATCATGGGCATCACTTTCAAGGAGAATTGCCCGGATGTGCGAAACACCCGCGTGGTCGATATCTACCACGAACTGAAACAGTTCGGCCTTGTGGTGGATGTCTACGATCCATGGGCCGATGCTAAAGAAGTAGAAGAAGAATACGGCGTGAAAATCCTCGGCGCTATCGATAAAGCAGCTGTATACGATGCTATCGTCATAGCTGTTGCCCATAAAGAATTTTTAACCTTTGATTACCTGAAATACAGACGGAACAACGGGGTCATTTTTGATACCAAAGCTTGTGTAGACAGGAGCCTGGTTGACGGAAGGCTTTAAGCTAAGAATAAGAGAAATACATATACAATTAATTACGAAATTGATAGATGATGTCAACGAAAGGGGTGAGGTATGAGATGTCGTTAAACCTTGGGACGAATTTCCTGGCGCTGGTATTGAATATTTTACTGGGCCTGGTGGTAGTTCCCTTCTATATTTCAAAGATCGGAGTGGACGGCTATGGTATCGTAGCGCTGGCCACTTCCTTCAGCGCCTACCTGTCTATCGTCACTATCGCCATCGATGCGGCCGTAGGCAGGAATTTCACACTGGCGATGAGAAAAGATGATCATATGGCTTCCAACGCTATCTATTCATCATCCATCATCGCGGCCATACTGCTGATACTGGCGCTGCTGCCGTTTATCGCGTGGTTTTTATATGATATAAAAGATATCATCAGCTATAGGAGTTATCCCGCGGGGGAGATGAGATGGGTGTTTGTAGCGATTATCACCTCTTTCATCCTGACGTTTATCCGCGGGCTTTTCCTGGTGCCGGCATTTGCATCCAACAAGATCTATATTCAACGCTTTATCGCCATCCTGGAAATAGTGGTGAGGACAGCGCTGATCTTTTTATTGCTCAATGCCTCCGCCAAACTGAGCCTGATAGGGATCGCCTTCTTTATTTCATCGCTGGTGTCGTTTGTCGCCGCGCTGATCTGGATAGGGCGCAAGTTTCCTTTCCTGAAGCTGAGGATGCATTATTTCGATCAGTCCATCGTCCGTTATATTGGATCGATGAGCTTCTGGCTGGTGATCAACCAGATTGGAACATTGCTCTTTATCAATATCGACATCATTCTGCTGAATCATTACTATGGAGCTACCGCTACCGGTGAGTTCAGCACTGTGGCCCAATGGCATACCTTATTGCGCTCTTTTGCCGGCGTGTTTGTAGCCATTTTTACACCAGTGGTATACAAGTATTACGCGGATAAGGATTTCAGCAACCTGCTGAAATTTTCAAAATATACGGTGGTGGCAATGGGTTTGGTACTGGCCATTCCCATAGGTATCATCGTGGCGTATTCAGATGTGATCCTGAAATTATGGGTGGGAGAGCGGTTTACACATTTTTATCCGCTAATGGTCCTGCTCACAGGGCACCTGATCTTTAACCTGTCGGTATTACCCATACTGTCCATCAATTCGGTGTACAATAAGGTAAAAGTACCAGGGCTCACTTCCTTCTTTTGCGGGATATTGAACCTGGTACTGGGCATACTGGTAATAAAGACATTCAACTGGGGCATCTATAGCGTGGCCGTAGTTTCAGCGGTACTGCTGACAGTCAAGAACCTGATCTTTTCGCCCACATATGCGGCAAAGATCCTGGAACAAAGCCCCTGGTTTTATTACCCGAGCATACTGAGAGGATGCGGCCTCTTTATATGGGTACTCCTGTTGTCATGGTTGGGCCGGCATTTACTGCTGCCCGGATCATGGACAGGCCTGATATTATCAGCCGCAGTGATTGGTTTATGTAGTATTCCCTTTGCATGGTTTGTAAGCCTGAACAAAGATCAGCGCTTACTGATCGGAAAATTAATCAGACGAAGAATATGAGAAAGGCATTGATCATTAATGAAGGCTTCTCTAATAACCTGGGGGACCAGGCTATCCGAGAGAGCATGACGCAACTGCTGCAGGATAGTGGCTTTAGCACCGATTTTGCCTATTTCACCAATCCGGGGATGCAACAGCTGCCAGCCTACGGGTATCTGGAAGCGGGCATCGGGGCCATGGCACCGGCATCCCTGTCGTTTGCCCGCCGGGTAAAACTGAAACTGTCAGGCATATACTGGATTGCACAGCACTATCGTCATATCAGTAATATTTTAAAGAGACAGGATTATGATCTGGTGGTGATTGGCGGCGGTCAGCTGATAGAATCCTCCGGGAAAGATTATCCCAGCAGGTTTGCGATTGCTATGTACTGGTGGACAAAGCTGGCAAAAAAACTGACAAAAGCAAAGATCTGCCTGATAGGAGTGGGCATAGGGACTACCTTTAACCCGAAAGAAACCTCATTTTTCTCCAAAGCCCTGGCTTTAGCAGACGTGATCTGGGTAAGAGATACCTTTTCCCAAACTACGGCCCGCGTTAAGTTCGAACGCGTTGCTGTATTGACGCCTGACGTTGCATTCTATCATGGTAACAACCGCGTGGAAACCAACAACGGCAACCGCAGGGCGCTGGTAGGCATTACCAGCTACAACGAAGTATTTGCTAAATATAATGAGCCCGGAAAAACCCGGCTGGATTACTATCACGAGTGGTATAGCGTGGTGAGAAAGTATACGCAGCAGGGACTGCCCGTGGTGCTTTTTTACACCACCATCACAGATGCTGCAGAATCCATCGCTTTCCGCGATTATCTCCGGCAACACCATCAGCTGGAAGTGCCCGTTGCAAAGCTGCATACGGTAAGCGACCTGCAGGAGCTGTACCAGTCGGCCTCAGACGTATACTCCGGTAGGATGCACGCATTGATATTGGCTATGAAATACCGGTGTAACGTGGACGCCTATCTGATTTCACAAAAACTGAAGTCGTTCCACGAAGAGTATATCCTGTCGGGAAACCAGTGCCGGGAATACAGTATAAAGATCAGGGAAACATTCAACCGGTGTATACTTCACCAGGACCATGAAAACAGTGTTGCATATGAACACAAGACAACTCATCAGATCTGATCTGTTCCGTTATCACGGGAAAACCGGCACACTGCAGTTCCTGAAGGCTCTTTTGCTGATAGAGGGATTTAGATACATGTTCTTTTTCCGGTTATATAAAAGCGCCGTTCAGCCCTTCCGGTTATTGTTAAGGTTGATCCTCCGGCGCTACTCGTATAAGTACGGATTTCAGATACCGCCCACTGCTTCTATCGGCTACGGGCTGTATATCGGGCACTTTGGCACTATTGTCGTTAATGGAAATGCGACGCTCGGCAATAACGTGAATCTCTCACCCGGTGTGGTGATCGGACAGGCCAGCCGGGGAAAACTGAAAGGTGTGCCCGTTGTAGGGAATCGTGTATGGATCGGGTCCAATGCGGTGATTGTAGGAAAGATTACCATTGGGGATGATGTATTGATAGCACCCGGCGCTTATGTAAACAGGGATGTACCGGCCAATTCACTGGTGATGGGTAACCCAGGCGTCGTTTATGAAGGAAAGAATGTAGAAGGATATATTCTTAATGAATGGGGAGTATGAAAAAAGTTTTAATCATATCTTATGAATTTCCGCCTATCATCGGAGGTGCGGGCGTATATGCTCACGATCTGGCGATTGGCCTGGTAAAGAACGGGCACCAGGTAAGCCTGCTGACGTACAAAACTGCGCGCAATGCAGATTTCCTGGCATCGTTCGAACAGAAGTACCTTGTCCGCTGCCACACGGTACCGGAGAAAAAATATATACATTTCTATCTCTTTTTCCTTGAGCTAAAGAAAACAGTAAAACAGGAACACTTCGACGTTATCATCTTCAGTGATGCAAGAGCAAAGAAAATGGGGGCGTTATTCCAGCCTGTGTTGAAACAGCTGGGAGACCGTTCCCTGGCGGTGCTGCATGGCAACGAAAAAGCCAGCTTCTTTGAAAAGCCTTCGTTGCTGTTGAGAGCTTTTGGTATGCAGCGCCGTATGCTCAATTTCCTGCGCCATCAGAAAAAAATCGTGGTGGTGAGTCAGGCAGAGTATGAGCTGTGGCAGCAAACCAACCTGAAAGAAAAACTGCAACTGATCCGGCACGGCATCGATACAGATATCTTTCACCGCCGCACACCGGAACAGGTGGCTGCCATCAAAAAACAATATGCGATCGGTCCCGACAGGCCCGTTCTCTTCAGCGCTTCCCGCCTGGTAAAGGAGAAAGGCCAGGAACTGATCATCGATAGCCTGCGGTATATCATCAGGGAAGTACCTGATCTGCTATGTATCATCGCGGGCAGCGGTAATTATCTCCCTACATTACAACAAAAGGTAAAAGATCTCGGGCTGGACCATCATGTATTATTTACCGGTGGCGTATCCCGTGATATATTGTCGGACTATTTCGCTATCTGCGATCTGTTCATCCTGCCCAGCCAGTTTTATGAATCATTTGGCCTGGTATACCTGGAAGCGGCAGCCTGTGGAAAAACAGCCATTGCCGGCAACAGGGGAGGTACCAACGAAGCGGTGGTAGATGATGTGACGGGGTATCTCGTGAACCCGGTATCGGTAGAAGAGATCAGCCATAAAGTGGTGGCTGTGCTCAATGATCCCGTGCTGCGCGAACGCCTGCAACATACGGCGTATGAGAGAGCCATTACCCGGTTTACAAATGTGGCCATGGCCGATAAAATTATTGAGATCTGATGAAGAATAGTAACGCCAATACCAATCTGCTGCTCCTGCTGAATTTTATATTCGCATGTGTGGCCGGTATTGTGTCCGTAAGTGTGGCTACCTTTTTACTGAATATGCTGTTGCTGGGCATTGGCCTGCTGAGCATCAATGCCATGTTCAAAGATGGGCCCCGCCGGCAAACCGGAGTGGTCCTGTTCCTGTCGTTTTTCCTGGTGTATGGCATCTATATGATGGTCACCAATACACTGTACATCCAGGACCCGTTCCGGGACATTTTCTACGCGAAGGATTCTGTCACTTTTTATACCTACATCGACAAAGTAGCTTCCATGCGCAGTATCGGTGAAATCACCGAATACTATCGCACGGATTTTTTCGCGTCCGACTGGAAAGGCTTTGCCTGGATGGCGAGCGTATTGGGCTTTCTGGCGAAAAATATTGATACCAACTCCCTTGTGTTGCAGAAATTGCCGGTTGTATTTTGTTCAGCTTTTCTGCTGGTGGTCCTGTTCAGTATGTTATCGACATATATCAATAAAGACACCAGTCTCCACTTCACCATCGTATATGCATTACTGTCATATAATTTTTTCTTCTCCGCGGTGTATCTCCGCGATGTGCATATAGGACTGTTGTTTGGGCTTTATTTCCTGTTGCTTATCAACCGGCAGGGAGTTGCCGGGATCTTCTATGCTATTGTGCTTACAGTGCTCATCTTCCTATTCAGGCCGGAGCACGGTTATTTCAGTGCGTCCTTTTTGATGGCATACATCTACCTGCTGGTAACAGATAGAAATAACGCGACGCTGAATAAATTTAAGATTCCCATATTGATATTGCTGGCCGTTCCTGCACTGACACAGATCGTGTTGCTGAAGGAAGGGTTTGACACTATACAAAGTACAAGTGAAAACTATCTGGATTCTTCCATGTCGGGCGCCGGCATGGGGTCTTTCGGAAGTATGCTGCTGAAACTGCCTTTCGGGGTGAGGCACGTCACGGTAGGATTGTTCTCGCAAACACTGCCATTCCCTTTTTATGCGGTGCTGGAAGAAAATCCTTTTTTCTTCCCCTGGGCAATTGCAGCATTATTCTGGTTTGTGGTATGGGTTGTGTTGCTGTATACGATGCTGATAAAGCCACGTAACCCGTTGTTTCAGATCCGTGAACTTCGTTTCCTGTTCCTGATTGCGGCGCTGCTTATTCTTGGGGCCAGCTCTAATGCAGACACAAGAAGGATAATGTCGGTATACCCGGTGGTATATGTGTTGTTTGCCGGTGGATTTCTGTCGTTGTCTATCAAAAAACGCAAACAGCTGATATCAGCTGCCTTGTTGTTTTATTTCGGGTTGGTATTTGTGTATGCGTTGATCAAATAACAAAAATGTTTTGCTATGATGAAGCCAGTTGTTTTTTTGTTAGCTGTTTTTATGGGATTACAGTTCTGCGCAGTGTCGCAACAATCCGTTACCGGTTTGCAATGTACGGTAACACCTGCGCCTAATTATAGTCTCACTAAAAACGACAGCAAGGTAAGCTCGCTGACGGATGGCACATTTTCGTCGGACATTTCCTCTATATGGAAAGATCCCGGAACACTGGGCTGGCAGAATATAGAGAAAGTGGTCATCAATATAACCCTGCCCCGGAAACTGACGGTGGGAGGTGTGAATGTTCATAGCGTAACGGGTCAGAAGGCGCAGGTATTGTTGCCGCTGAGCGTGCTGGTATTTATAAGTGAAGACCAGCAGAACTGGTCGTTCGCGGGCGATATGATGAAACAGCATCCTGTAAAGGATGAATATTACAAAACAGTGGGCCTGTCGCTGGACCAGATTGGCCAGTCCGCAAAATATATCAAACTGGTAGTGGTGCTCAACGGCAGTTATTTCTTTACAGACGAAATTCAGGTGTTCGCCGGCAACACCCCGCCTGCTAAAAAGCCTGTAATGATGGCCGCCAGTGGTATTGACGCTTTCGTGAATCAGCATCGTGAAGGCGCTATCAATCAGCGTTTCGCTGATTACAGTGCTCCGGTGGCAAAAAGCGCAGCTGTTGCGGCTACGTTAACGCTCGCACCGCTGAATTCCGGTATGGCCGACATCAATAGTGTGGCAACAGGTCCGGTGAATATTTATACGATGAAAGGCTTAACAGAGTACGCCGCTTTTGTTTTGTCCAATAATACGAAGGAGGATAAAAGCGTTCCCATTGCTTTTCCTGCTTCCACTTCTGACATCAGCTATCAGCTTTACTGGGCCAAACCTGTGAAGAGCCGCGATTTTAAGATTGTGCCGGACGCTTTGGAGGAAATAAATAACGGGGCAGACGTCAGTGTGGCCAAAGGTGAATCAAAACTGCTGTTGGTGAAAGCCGTAGCAGGAAACAGCGGAACATTCCGGTTTACGCTCAAAGCCGGCACTCTTACAGCTCAGGCAAATATTACTGCCGGCAACGGAGATCTCTCTGCATACAAATCCCTCCGGCCCGATGTGAATGTATGGCCTTATTTTAATGATCCGCTGCTGAAGGGACGTGAAGCGAGCGCCAGGCAGGACCTGCAGGGACATTACGTGAACACCTTCCTCGTACACCCCGGTATACTGGCGCCTGAAAAAGCCTTTGCTTCCAACCAGCGCCTGCAGGATAACCTTGCCTATGCTAAAGGCTTCCGGCAGGCCTTGTTGTTCCTTGATTTCTCAAAAAAGGGGAACGATCTGATGTCGGACAGCTGGAAACAGGCATTCCTCAACTGGTACGATGCCATCATCCCCGCATTGCAGCAACAGGGTATTACCGCAGACAATGTCTATTTATACCCGTTCGATGAAATCAAACCCGCCCAATTGCCCGTATACAAGCAGTTTGCCGGCTGGATCCGTTCTGTCAGGAAAAACGCAAAACTATTTGCCACAGTCTCCAATGTAGCCTCATTGAACGTAATAGCCGAACAGACGGACGTGATGCAGCTTTATAACGACGATCGTATACTGAGCGCCTGGCGTAGGTTAGGCAATGGTCCTTCACGGGTATGGATGTACAGTACCGGAAAACCTACCAAGTCTTTGTCGCCTAACGGTTATTATCGCCTTATGGCATGGCATGCATTCGCTGAAAATATAACAGGTATTGGATTCTGGCAGTATGCAGATGTGGGGCACGAGCAGGGAGCGGAATCTGTGTGGAGCGACTTTGATGGCAGGTCTGCTGACTACGCTGTGGTGTACGACGAAGGCAGCCGTGTGATCTCCAGCCGCCGCTGGGAAGGATTCAGAATGGGAGTGGAAGACTATATGCTGTTACAGGCTTATGCTAAACGTTACGGAAGAAATGCTGCGTTGCAGCTGTGCAATAATGTATTATCCAAGGCAGACGAACCCGGGAAGGCAGATCAGGTTAGAATACAAATAGTTAAGGAATTAGGAAAATAGCAGACCATGAAGCAGGCTTCGAAATTATTGATATTGGCTACCATGCCTCCTCCTATAGGAGGTGTGACGGTACATGTCCAGCGATTGCTCAAATATCTTGACAATAACGGATACGACTACTCATTTACGGATTTCAGAAGGAGCAGTAAAAGCACTGTATGGAAACAAATCCGGCAGTACCGGTATATCCATTTTCATATTTACCATCCGGTGGTCCGTTTGGTTTTTGTGCTGTTTGGCACCATGTTGGGAAAGAAGATGCTTTTCACCTTGCACGGGAATGTTGGCCGGCATGGCTGGTTTTACAATCTCCTGGATAAATATGCTTTCCGGATAGCTTACATGCCTATTGTGCTTAACCAGCGGAGCTTTGATCGGGCACGTAAATGGAACCGCCGAACGCAGTTGATTGGTGCCTTCATTCCGCCTCAGCAGGAAGAACATCTGCAACAGACTATCCGGAATGCCGCGAACACTTTCAGGAATAAGTATCCCATTGTATTTGCAACGAATGCCTCCACCGTGTCGTTGGATAAAGCAGGGAATGAAACCTACCAGGTATCGTTGCTGGTGAAGATCTTTAACAAAATGCCGCAGGCAGGCCTGCTTATCTCAGATGCTTCAGGTAAATACCGGCAGTATCTGTTGCAGCAGGGGTATTCTATTACACCGAATATACTGCTGATCAGTGAACCGCATCCTTTCTTTGAAATATTGAAGGTTACAGATGTTTTCCTGAGGATCACCACTACAGATGGCGATTCGCTATCGGTAAAGGAAGCCCTGTTCCTCGAAAAGCAGGTACTGGCAACAGATGTGGTGAACAGGCCTCCAGGCACACAGCTGGTGGGATTGAATGAATGGGAAATTGAGGATGCTATCCGCAAAATGCAACAAAATAAAACAATGTATAAACCTCACCGTTTGATGAATGGTGGTGAGGAACTGCTTGCATTATACAGGCAAACCGTAGCATAACAGACATAGAAAGACCTTATTGAGAAACCTTGTTGAGAAACCTCCTGCTGTTGAGGCAGGTCAGAACCATATTAAAACCATATCGATATGAAGGTAACCATTATTGCGGGCGCACGCCCGAACTTTATGAAAATAGCGCCTGTCATCGCCGCTATCCAGGAAAAGCAGCAGGAAGGTTATGATATCAGCTTCCGCCTGGTGCATACCGGGCAGCATTACGACAAAAACATGAGTCATTCATTTTTTGAACAGCTGGGCATTCCTGAACCAGATGCTAATCTGGAGGCCGGAGGAGGCACCCAGGCGGAACAGACCGCCAACATCATGGTACGCTTTGAAAAGGAACTGCTGACTAACCCCTGCGATCTGCTGCTGGTGGTAGGAGATGTCACTTCTACGCTGGCCTGCGCCATTGTAGCTAAAAAGATGAAGATCAGGGTGGCGCATGTGGAAGCGGGTATCCGTTCCGGTGATATTACTATGCCGGAGGAAATCAACCGCCTCGTGACGGATTCCATCACCGATTATTTTTTCACCACCTCTGTGGTTGCCAATACTAATCTCCAAAAAGAAGGGAAAACCAATACGCAGATCTTCTTTGTCGGAAACACCATGATAGATACGCTGTTGAAACAACGTAGCCGTTTTACACCACCGGCGATCTGGCAGCAAGCCGGACTGCAGCCCCGTCAGTATTTTGTGATGACCCTGCACCGGCCAGCCAACGTGGATGAAGAAAACAACCTCGGTCTGCTTATCAACGAGATCATGGGCAATAGCAGGGAATTGCCGGTAATATTCCCGGTACATCCGCGTACGGCGAAGAACCTGGAAAAGATCGCGGTGAATCATCCCCGTCTTCATCTGGTGGAACCACTGGGTTATCTGGAGTTCAACTACCTCGTGGAAAATGCCAAAGCGGTCATCACTGACTCCGGTGGTATTACAGAAGAAACAACGGTGATGGGTGTGCCCTGTATGACACTCCGCGATTCTACCGAAAGACCGGAAACCTGCATCACCGGTACCAACGAACTGTTGGGCACCGACCCCAAAGCACTGGCGCCTGCCATGCAACGGTTGTTTGATGGCAAATGGAAAGAGGGAGCTATCCCCGCACTGTGGGACGGCAAAACAGCAGAACGAATCGTAGCGCATTTAATTGAATTGTTTGCTGTAAAGCAACAACCCGTGGTAGTTATATGAGTAGCCTGAATACAGTATTTAATGGTTTGAAAGTAGTGCGGAACATGGGATTGCGGTACGTCGCATTCCGTTCCGCACATGAACTGAACCGCAGGACCGGGCGGCTGAAAAGGCGTTTCCCGAAAGCACCTGCGTTTCAACGTTACCTGTCGCTCGAAGAATGGAAACAGCAGTCAGTTGCCTTCTTTTTCAAAAGCCGGGAGGATGTTAAAGTTCCCAGGCAGCCGGCGCCGGAAATTGCACAACGTTTTGAACGGATCAGGAAAAATGAGCTCACTTTTTTCAACGGCGTGACCCTGCCGCTGGGACCGGATTTTTCGTGGCTCAGGAATCCTGATACCGGTTATGTTTACAGCGGAACAGCGCACTGGACGGAAATAAACGACTATTCCGCAACGGCCGGCGATATCAAGTTCGTCTGGGAACGGGCCCGTTTTGCCTGGGTGTATGACGTGGTCCGGTACGATCATCATTTCGGTGAAGACAATGCGAGGCTGGTGTTTGAGGCTATTCTTTCCTGGATAGAAGCCAATCCCGTCAACTGTGGCCCTCATTATAAATGCAGTCAGGAGATAAGTTTGCGGGTGTTGAACTGGACCTTTGCTTTATATTTTTATCGCAATTCGCCGGCGCTGACCAGCGAATTGTTCGATCAGATACAATATGCAGTGTATTGGCAGCTGCATCATGTGTACCATAACATCAATTTTTCGAGGATAGCCGTAAGGAATAATCATGCTATAACGGAAACGCTCGCACTATATCTGGGGGGGCTGCTCTTTCCTTCCCTGCCGGACGCGGCAGAATGGAAAGCGCGCGGCAGGAAATGGTTTGAACAGGAAATTGCTTATCAGATCTATAATGACGGCACGTTCCTCCAGTTCTCGATGAACTATCACCGGGTAGTGATACAACTGTTTACCTGGGCGCTGCAGTTGTCGGCGCTCAATGGAGAAGCATTTGCTCCGGTAGTAAAGGAGAAGGCCCTTAAATCGCTCGGTTTCCTCCGGGTGTGCATGAACGACGGCAACGGATGGTTGCCCAACTATGGCGCTAACGACGGTGCCCTCTTTTTCGGGCTGAATAACCATCACTACCGTGACTACCGGCCGCAGTTGCAGGCCCTGGCCATGCTGTTGCAGGTGGACGCATCGTTTCCGGATATCTATGAAGATACCTGGTGGTATGGCATTTCCCCCTCCGGATTTAAATCGAAAATACCGGAGGATAACAAAGCCCTGTACGCTTTTCCGGAAGGGGGGTATTTTATCTGCAGAGAGAAAGACACCCTAACGATGCTTCGCTGCGGAAGCCATAAAGACAGGCCCTCCCAGGCAGACAACCTGCACCTCGATATCTGGCATCATAACGACAACCTGCTAATGGACGCAGGAAGCTATAAATACAATACCGACGAAGAAACACTGCGCTACTTTATGGGCACAGCTTCACATAATACAGTGATGCTTGGCAACTACGACCAGATGCTGAAAGGCCCGCGCTTTATCTGGTACAACTGGTCGCAGTGCTCCCGTGCAAGGCTATACGAAACGGTCGACGAGTACATATGGGAAGGAGCAGTTCATGTATTTCAGCATGTAGGGGCTGATATTGTACATGTAAGGCAGGTGCGCAAAAGCAAGCAGCAACCGGTTTGGGTGGTGAAAGACCATATACTGCACAAACCATCCTACCTGGATATGCGCCAGCTATGGCACATGCCGGCGGCCGGTAAACTGACATTGAAAGCAGAAGACAGCAACGGCGCAATATTACAACCGCATTTTCAGTCGGGGATGTATTCTTCCCTGTATGGTGTGAAGGAAGAGAATGCAACTGTAGTATTTGGATCAGACGCGGATACTATCATTACAGAGATTATAATTGATTAGCTATGAAAATTCTACTGATTCACCAGTACTTCCTGGAAGATGATGATCCGGGAGGGTCAAGATGGAACGAGATCACAAAAACCTGGACAAGCCAGGGTGCAGAAGTGACTGTGCTTGGGGGAATGATGCACGCCAATGGTTCCGAGAAAAGACCTGAGTATAAAGGGAAATATTTTGTAAAAAAACGACAGGGTGATGTCACGGTATGGCGTTGTCATGTGTCGGAATCATATAACAAGAGTTTTCTCGGCAGGCTCTGGGGGTATTTCTCTTTTATGTTCTCATCGCTGTGGGCCGGTTTGTTTAAGGTGAAAGGCAGCTTCGATGTCGTGATTGTTACATCACCACCTTTATTTGTGGGCTTTTCGGGTTACCTGTTGTCGCGCTTCAAACGTATGCCATTGGTGTTTGAAGTGCGGGACCTGTGGCCCGAATCAGCTATTGATACGGGTGTGTTGAAAAATAAACTCGTAATTAAGTTGGCCTATTGGGTGGAAAATTTCATCTATCGCAAAGCGGCGCTCATCAATGTGCTGACGCCTGCTTTTTATAATACGCTGAGAGACAAGAAAAACGTGCCGACAGATAAGCTCATTTTCATTCCTAATGCAGCGGACTTCTCCTTATCGGACCACCTGCTGCAATCGTTCGATTGCGAGACCTTCCGCAAACAACATCAGCTCGATGGCCGCTTTGTTATCACCTATGTAGGCGCGCATGGCGTGGCCAATCACCTCGAACAACTGCTGGATGCGGGCAAGACACTGGAGGATACGCCTGTGTTGTTCCTGTTGATAGGACAAGGAATGGAGAAGGCCCGTCTGCAACAACTGGCGGTTGACAGGCAGGTGAAGAACGTACGTTTCCTGGATGCGGTGCCCAAGCAGGAAGTATTCCGGTATATACTGGCTTCTGATATGGGGGCTTCTGTGCTTAAGAAAGTAGATACGTTCAAAACTGTTTACTCCAATAAAACTTTCGATTATATGGCTTGCAAGAAGCCTATTCTGATGGCGATCGACGGTGTGTCGAGAGAATTGGTGGAAACAGCTGAAGCGGGCTCTTTTGTGGAACCGGAAAATACGGAGGCGTATAATACCGTGATCCGGGAATATCTCCGCAATCCTGCACGGCTGCAACAGGAAGGGGAGAATGGTTTCCGCTATGCTAAACAGAATTTCGACCGGCAGGTACTGGCACTCCGTTATCTGAATTTTATCGGTAAAAAAATTATGAAAGAAATACCAGTAAAAAATGCATTGGTACAGGAACATATTTAAACCATTGATGGATGTAACGGTAGCGCTGGTAGCACTATTGCTTTTATCGCCGGTGATGCTGCTGTTAACACTGTTGCTGGCGGTTGCTAACAATGGTAAACCATTCTTCCTGCAACCAAGGCCCGGAAAGGATGGCCGCATTTTTCGCGTCGTCAAATTCAAAACCATGAACGATCGCAGGGATGCTGCCGGCGAACTGCTGCCGGATGAAGTGAGGCTCACACCGGTAGGGAAGTTCGTTCGCAAAACATCGCTCGATGAAATTCCTCAGCTGCTCAACGTCCTGAAAGGTGATATGAGCCTGATAGGGCCCCGCCCGTTGCTGGTCGATTACCTGCCACTGTATAATGAGGAACAACGCAGGCGTCATGAGATGCGCCCTGGTATTACAGGCTGGGCGCAGGTAAACGGCAGGAATGCCATCAGCTGGCCGCAGAAATTCGCTTATGATGTCTGGTATGTAGATAATGCCAGTCTCTTGCTCGATATAAAGATTATATGGAAGACAATGCAGAAAGTAGTCAGATCAGAAGGCATCAGTTCAGCAGGATCTGTTACCATGGAGCGTTTTATGGGTAACGGGCAGAATGGATAAGAACATAAATTTTGTATCTGACCGGTACAGGCTGACATACTGAGGTAGTCGTATACCGGGAAATAGTATCTCAACAATTAAACTGATTACAATGAATAACAAAATGTGGTTGTCATCCCCGCATATGGGCAACGCAGAATTCGATCTCATCAAAGCTGCGTTTGACAGTAACTGGATTGCTCCACTGGGAGCACATGTAGATGCTTTCGAGGAAGCATTGGCGGGTTATACCGGCAGCGGATATGCGGTAGCATTATCTTCCGGTACTGCTG
Organism: Chitinophaga fulva; assembly: GCF_012927205.1. Classification (GTDB taxonomy): domain Bacteria; phylum Bacteroidota; class Bacteroidia; order Chitinophagales; family Chitinophagaceae; genus Chitinophaga; species Chitinophaga fulva. Next base: position 446,252 of record NZ_JABBGC010000003.1, on the reverse strand, counting down.
CACTGCATCTGGCACTGATCCTGGTGGGAGTGAAGCCAGGCGATGAAGTGATCTGCCAGAGCATGACTTTTTCTGCATCAGCCAATCCAATCGCGTACCTGGGTGCAACGCCTGTTTTTGTAGATAGTGAACGTGATACCTGGAATATGGACCCTGTATTGCTGGAAACGGCGATCAGGGAAAGGATAGCGGCAGGGAAGAAACCCGGGGCTATCATTCCGGTGCACCTGTACGGTATGCCTGCGAAGATGAGTGAGATCATGGCGGTGGCGGAGAAATTCGACATCCCTGTTATTGAAGATGCAGCGGAGGCGCTGGGATCGCTGTACAACAAAAAAGCATGTGGTAATATAGGGCTAATGGGAGTGCTGAGCTTCAATGGAAACAAGATCATCACCACCAGCGGTGGAGGAGCCTTGTTGGGCAATGATGGTAAGCAGATACAACAGGCCCGCTTCCTTGCAACCCAGGCGAGGGACGCGGCGCCGCATTACCAGCATAGCCATATCGGCTACAACTACCGTCTGAGCAATATCTGCGCAGCTATTGGTTGTGGTCAGATGCAGGTGCTGGATGACCGTGTAGAGAAACGGAGAGCAAACTTTGATTTTTACCGCAAACACCTGTCACTCCTGCCAGGGATATCCTTTCAGCCTGAGCCGGGCAATTGCCATAGTAATCGCTGGCTTACCACCCTGCTGATTGATCCTAACATCACCAATGGGATAACAAGGGAAACGATCAGGCTGGCGCTGGACAAAGAAAATATTGAGTCAAGGCCCCTGTGGAAGCCGATGCACCTGCAGCCGGTTTTTGCCGGTGCGCCTGCCTATGTAAATGGAGTGTCTGAAGAACTGTTCAATAACGGCCTATGTCTGCCCAGTGGATCTAATTTGGAAGCTGACGATCTGGCGCGTGTAGTAACTATTATTAACCGCTGTTTCGCTGAAAGCCCTGTGCTGGCGGAGAGCCATTAATCTACATTGGTTGATGGTCCCCCGCTTTTCCGGTGTGGACCCTCAACCAATTAATCGTCCCTCGAAAAATAAAGCCGTTGTCATGAAACCACTGCTGTGTAAATGCCTGCAACAATGGACTGGTGCATGGAAGTGCGTTACGGTAGTACTATTATACTTATTAAGCGCCTTGCATCCCCTTACCGCACAGGATATTCTATTGAAAAACCCATCCCTGGAAGGAACTCCCGGACAAGGGGCTGTTCCACCCGGCTGGAGGGGCAGAGGCACGCCGGATATACAGCCCGGCGCGCTGAATATAACACAGCCTCCCTCAGACGGTGCCACCTATGTTGGCCTGCACAGCGGACTTTCCTGGATCGAGTCTATCAGCCAGGAGGTACCGCTGAAAGCAGGTAAAACCTATACTGTTTCCATGGACCTGGCGTATGCTCCTACTTATGCTTTTCTGGCCTGTTATGCAAATATGACGATCTATGCCGGTAATACACCCAGCGATACTGCCGAGAGGTTATGGAGTACCGGTGAGTTCTATCATACTAATTGGGTCCGTTATTCTTTTGTATTCACCCCTGGCCGCGATTACAAGTTCATTACGTTCATGGCTGCGCCGTGGAAGCCCTGCGATAAGAGCATCTATGGCTCAGCGCTGCTGATTGATCATCTCTCTGATGCTTTGCTGGAAACGCCACAATTGGCGGTAACAGTGAGGAGTACCTGTAAAGGTGAAAACAGGGGGGAGGCCACCGTAACGGTGAAGGGCGTTACCCAGCCCTATACGGTCAAATGGAACCCCGGAGGACAAACGACGGAACATATTACCGGCCTGGCTCCCGGCAATTACGAGGTCACCGTTAAATTGCCCAGTGGTGCCAGCGCCACCAAACAGGTGACGGTGGCCGGCTGGGAAGTGAAAAGCAAAGTAACGGTCATCCCTTCTGCCTGTTACGGCCAAAACAACAATACGATTGAAATGACTACCGATGGAGGAACTGCCCCCTATCGCTATTATTTCAATGGAAGCAAAAATGCGGTGTATACACCCTCTTTCAGTAAACTGACACCTGGCAACTATCGTGTGCTGGTAAAAGACGAAGAAGGTTGTACGGAGCATATCGATAATATAACGGTAGCAGAACCCGCGCCGTTGGAAATTGCAGGAATGCGTACAAAGGATGTGAGCTGTACTTCTACGATGGACGGAAAAATCAGTCTGGAGATAGCAGGCGGAACCCCTCCTTATGCGTTTAGCCTCGATAATAATGCCTGGCAGGCCAGCAATAGTTGGCGCGGACTGGATGCCGGTTCTTTTCACTTTCGTGTGAAGGATACACATGAATGCGAGACAGAAGGCAGTGCCATGATCAATCGCAATATACGGGAGTGTGCGGTATTTGTGCCAACTGCTTTTACGCCAAATAATGATGGGCAGAACGATTGGTTCCGGGCCAAAGTGCACGATGATGTCAGGGAATTCAACCTGGAAGTGTATAGCCGCTGGGGGCAGATTGTTTTCCGTACCGGTGACCCGGAAGGATCGTGGAACGGGGATTTCCGGGGCAGCCCGCAGCCGGGGGGCACTTATGTATGGATACTCACTTATGTCGACAGTAAGCAACAGGCACGGAAACAAACTGGTACGGTGATGCTGATCCGGTAGTGCCGGTTGGCTCATTTACCGGCTGGCCGTCAGTTTGTTGTTTTTAAAAGGATATTGTTCCAGTCGTTTCAACAATTTTTTGTTCCGTGCAATTTCCTGTATGGCCTCCATATGTTTTTCATGGTGGAGGTCAGTGCCGATGTAATCGACCATGTTGGCATCCAGCAGCTGCATGGCTACCTGTTGTACATATTTGCCATAGTAACCGGTGAACGACAGCAGGTTTACTTGAAACTGGCATCCCCATGATTTAAACTCCCTGTATTGATGGAAATTTTTGTGGCAATAGTTGTACCGCTCCGGATGGGCCAGCAGGGGCATATATCCCAGTGTGCTGAGTTGAAACAGCCAATGGTGCATCTGCGGGGGCGCCGATATAAACGAAATCTCCACCAGCACCAGCTGGCCGTTGAGCGTCAGCAGCGGTGATTTGAGAAGTAGTTCAAACTGCTCGTCCATATAATATTCCGCCGCATAATTGAAAGGCACGTTGATCTGCTGTGCAGCCAGTGCGGCCTCTACCTCGAGGTATGGACCATGAAGGGTTTCCTGTGAATTAGGATACCGGTCCATCATAATGTGAGGAGTGGTAATAATTTTCCGGATGCCCAGTTCATGCAATTGATTTACAAATGCTACGCTGGTGGCCACATCCGGAACGCCGTCATCGACCCCCGGGATCAGGTGCGAATGTATGTCAGTTTCAATACCTGACAGGAACGGTTCCAACAATTTGCTATCATCCCGCTTTTTCCTGAAGAAGAACATGGTTAAATTTTCCTTTGATTTTTCAGGACTATGGCTCGCAAAATCTTTGCCAGTTAACCGTTGATTACAAAGTAATCAATTGGACAATCTCTTCCAGATATTGCTGATCTGTTGTATCGAAATGATCAGGGAGTTCACTGTCCACGTCCAGCACCCCGGCCACTACGCCATCTTTCATCAGCGGCACCACGATCTCGGATTTGGAAAGGCTGCTGCAGGCGATATGTCCCGGGAATGCTTCGACGTCAGGTACAATCAGTGTGGTGGCCTGTGCCCAGCTGGTGCCGCATACCCCTCTGTTCTTACGGATACGGGTACACGCTACAGGCCCCTGAAATGGTCCCAGTACCAGTTCGTCCTGTTTTACCAGATAAAAACCTACCCAAAACCAGCCGAACTGTTCTTTCAATGCCGCGGCCACATTGGCGAGGTTGGCTACCAGGTCGGGCTCTCCCTCCAGCAGTCCTTTTATCTGTGGAATGAGTGACTGGTATTGTGCGGCTTTATCTCCCTGAATAATCTGTAAGTCTTCTGCCATTTCTTTTTTTGCTGCAAAGATACGGTAATCCGGCACTTAAAGACGCCGGGTGCCGGAACGCCTGTTGGGCCCTGTTTCGGGGGCTGTTGTCTTTGTCACTTTTATGCCTGTGGGATGTTGGGCGCACTTCTGCCGCATCACTGCTTTGTGTCTGTATGGGCGTAATTTTTTTTTCACTTTTCCCGTTATTATTGTATATTTATTTGAAGTAACCATTATAGAGAACAGGGCTCATTTTTAGTAATTCGCGATCATTTCAGACAGCTAACAGCTTATTAATTTATCTTTGCTACACTATGAATCAACCTGAAGTAATACTAGTGACTGAATTCGATGAAGCTATTGGTACCATGGAAAAAATGGAGGCGCACCGCAGGGGCCTGTTGCACCGCGCATTTTCCGTATTTATTTTAAATGAAGCCGGAGATATTTTGTTACAACAACGGGCAATGGGTAAATATCATTCTCCGGGCCTGTGGACCAACGCCTGCTGTAGTCACCAGTTTCCCGGCGAAACGACCGCTGATGCCGCACACCGCCGACTGATGGAAGAAATGGGTTTCGACTGCCCGCTGGAGGAAATTTTTGCCTTTACTTACAGAACAGCTTTTGACAACGGTCTTGTCGAGCATGAATTCGATCATGTGCTCATAGGTACTTACAATGGTGCGATTCACCCCGACAGCACGGAAGTAAATGATTACAGGTATATGTCTGCCAGTCAAATTCTGGAATTGATGGAGCAGGAGCCAGACCGCTTCACCAGCTGGTTCCACCTCGCATTGCCCAGGGTGTTAAAACATCTGAATATGTCCGTCACCTCGGCCGGCATGTAATCACCCTGTACTTTATTGTTACATCTCATTTGCTGTTAACCGAAATTAGCCAACTTTTACTGTGCCAACTGGTATGGTAGGCTATTTATATGCCTGCCCGCCGCCGTTTTCCCTGATTTTTCACCTATGCCATTTCATAACCCTTAATAGTTAACTGCTAAATCCTCAGACACATGACAACGATCCAGTTTCCCCGGATCCAGTATCCGTTTCCTTCCCGTTTGAATTCCCATGTGGCAGCTGCCCAGCAACACGTTGAAGACTGGGTGCATCATCATGGTTTATTGTCTACCGACAAAGCGAGGGCCCGCTTTGCCAAAGCCCGTTTTGCCTGGCTGGCTGCCCGCGCCTTCCCGGACGCAAGGCTGCATGAGCTCTGTATCATCGCCGACTTCAACACCTGGTTGTTCATCCTCGATGATCAGTGTGATGAGGCAGAAGCTGGCAAAAAATCAGGCTTCCTGCGCAGTGTCATGACTGGTTTTATGGATATCTTCCGCAACCCTGATCCCCGTACACCGGTGAATAACGCTCCGCTGCCGGCTGCGCTCATCAGTATCTGGGAGCGGATGAAAGCCATCAGCTCACCGGAATGGCAACAGCGCTTTATCTGTAGTATGGAAGACTATTTTAACTCCTGCCTCTGGGAAGCGCAGAACCGCGAAAATCGTATAGTCCCTACCGTAGCCGACTATGTACGGATGCGGCCCTACACCGGTGCCCTCCTCGCAGATGTGGAGGCGATAGATATTATAGAGAAAATATATTTGCCTGCCAACACATTGCAAAATGCTCTGCTCAAACGCATGGTGCAAGCCTGCAATAACATCGTATGCTGGGCCAACGACCTCTTTTCTTTTCCGAAAGAACATAAAGCCGGCGACGTACATAACCTGGTACTGGTGCTGCAACACGAACGCCAATGCTCACTTCAGGAGGCAATAGATGAAGCGGCCCGTATGCACAACGAGGAAGTGGCCATTTTTGTGGTGCTGGAAAAACTGTTGCCACTCAGCGGCAGCGAGAAAGATTACGAACTGCTGCGTTATGTAGCGGTGCTGCGTTCCTGGATTACCGGCAACTTCGACTGGAGCCTGCACGATACCGGACGCTATAGCGCTATGATGAAAGAATATGTCAACAGTTGAGGCAAAAATATTAAACCTGAATGTAGCCCCGGGCTTCAGCCCGGGGTTCCTTTGCGTTTGTTCACGTATTTCTCTATCCGCTTGCCCAGCCACCAGAAGGAAACAGCCAGGATGGAAAAGAACAGGCCCTTGTTGGTTCGGTCCCAGAGATATTCAAAATAACGGGTGTAGAGGTCGAGCAACAGGAAGATAACGCCAAGGTCGCGCAACAGATCATCTTTGGTACGGATGCCCAGCAAGAGGGTAAGGATACACTGTGCGCTGAACACCACCACCCACAATAACAGATGTACCTGTCGCAGTGCCTGCCATTCCTCCCACGTGCCGCAATTGCCAAAAATGGAGATGAGCCAGCCGGAGAGCAGGAACAGCAGCCAGCCGCCACCCCAGGTGATTTCTTTTGCAGCCAGGAAAATAGCGGTACGTTTCATCAGCCAGCCGGCACCTATCATCACTGCGCCCAGCAGCGCCATGCGGCAGGGAAGGTTCATGCCCAGAAAATAAGGCGCATCACCGGTAACATAATAGGTCAGCTTCACATAAGCAGGTATCAGGCAGATCAGCGTGGCAATCCACAACAGCCGCGAATGCAGTGTCAGCGCCACCGTCGCATACACCAGCGTGGCCAGCAGCCAGAAAATGCCATAATTGCCACCCAGGTAGTCCATGCTTTTGCCAAGGTATACTACGGTAACGCCTGTACTCAGTATCGGTAACAGCCAGAATAGTTCACGGTTAAAGGAAAACTCCGGCTGGTGCTTGTTACGGCGCCAGCCCTGGTAACAAAGGAAAGCAGTCACCCCGGCAAATAAAAAAGCAATCACCCCGTCGGTCAGCGAGAATTTCTTCCGCAGCACCTCTATCCACTTCTCATCCAGTACCAGCGATCCAAACGCCATCAAGGCGCAGGAGATGGCGGCAATAAAAATATACAGGGTGATCGTCTGCCAGTCGTTGGTGCGGACAGTATAGCTTTTCTGCAGGTCTTCTGCCTGCGTATCGGTGACCAGCCCGTCCTGCTGCCACTGCCGGATGACCCGGTGCAAAAACTGTCCGTCTCTTTTATCTACTTCGATCATGGTTAACTGGGTTTATCGCCTACATGTACCAGGCGCAGGGTATTACGTTTTTTGATCTTCAACCGGAAATGATTGAAAAAAATCAACAACGGAATCAGGCAAAAACTAAGGTTTTGTATGGTCGTATTGTCCGGGTAAATAAAATAAGCAAGTGCAATCGCAGTAAACCCGAAGGCCATCGTCAGAAAGCTGTATTTCAGCCGCTGGTACAGCAATTCCTTTTCGGTATGAAGGCCTGCTATCGCCAGCCCCGGCTTGCGCTGGAAAATATAATAACTTATCCAGAACAGCCCGGCCAGGCACCCGGCCAGGTTAAACAGGTAAATATACAACGGCAGCATGAAATGGTTGCTCATATGCATCATAGCGCCGGTGGAAAAAGGAAAAGTGACAATGAAAAACAGGAAAAAGAGATTGCGGTGGATCAACCCATCGTCATAGTGCTGTAAAAAACGGCACAGATGCAGGTGCCATTTCCAGAAAGTACCGATGAACAGAAAACTCATCGCGAAAGTGAAAAACTCCATCAGGAAAGGGTTCAGTACCTCCCGGTAGCCGCCCGCAGGCAGATGGGCCGGCATGGTCGGTAACTTGATCTCGATGATTAACAGGGTAATGGCAATGGCAAACACAGCATCGCTGAACAACACTGCCCGGTCCAGCTCAAACTCACGGTGTGCAGGTTTTGCTTCCTTGATAACTGACATAGACATAATAAAAACGTATGGCTTTTCGGCAATATACGAAAAGCTAAATAAAGCGTCCTGTCACCGTTCTTTTAATCCAACAGTTTCGTATATTCGGGGAGCAGCATTTCCTGTGCGACCGCCTCCGGTCAGAATTCATATATGCGTTGCGGCCTTGTCAACCGTCGATAGCTGCATTACAACCTTTTCTTTTTTCATTTGTTAGGTATTTATCAATCATCATATACTTTCAATGTTATAAGTATGCGTTGTACCCTTATATTGATTTCTACGCTTTTATTGTCAGGAATAAATACCACTTACGGGCAGATGGATACAACCAGGGGAAACTACGCCTTTAACCTGGCCGACTGCATACAATACGGGATCGCGCATCATCATGATATGGTCAATGCCAACCTGGACGTGGATTTTTCAAAGGAACAGGTAAAGGAAGCCACTGCAAAGCTGTTTCCCCATGCAGACATCAATGCTAATTTCACGGACAACCTGAAACTGGCCACCTCACTGATTCCCGACATCGCCAACGGCAACTATGACAAGAAAATTCCTGTGCAGTTTGGTACCCGCTTCAGTTCCAGCGCCACCGGACAGGTGAACCAGACCATCTTTCAGAGCGATTATTTCCTCGGACTGAAAGCATCCCGCGTATACCGCGGACTATCCACAAAAAACCTGACGCGTACGGAAATAGATACCAAAGTGGCCATCATCAAAGCCTACTACGCAGTGCTCACCAACCAGGAAAATATCCGCCTGTCAAAATCCAATCTCGATCAGCTGCGCAAAACCCTCACCGACACCAAAGCCCGCTATGATGCCGGCGTGTCTGAAAGGGTAGACGTAGACCGGATACAGGTGTCTTATAATAATGGTGTTACCCAGATCGAAAACCAGATCCGGGAACTCGTATATACGATGCAGTTATTGAAGTTCCAGATGGGCATGCCGCAGGAAAGTAACCTCGAGCTCCGGGAAACCGTACAGGACCTTAATGTGGAGTCGTTTTCCACTGACACGCTCAACTATAAAGTGGAAGACCGCATCGAATACAGTATCCAGAATACCCAGATAGCCCTGAATGAACTGAGCCTGAAAAGCAAGAAGATGGCTTATCTGCCTCAACTGAACTTTTTCGTGAATTATGGGTACAACTGGTTTTCTACCAGGTTCGGCGACCTGTATAAAACGGGATTCGCCGCCTCCGCGCTGGGCCTCAATTTATCATGGTCTGTTTTCACGGGCACCGAAAGGCTTCATCAGATCCAGGAACAACGCATCACCCTGAAAAAATCACAGAATGATCTCGACTTCCTGTCTCAACAGATAAAGCTGGAAGTAAAGAGCGCTAATACATCCTACGAAAGCAATAAAGCCACGTTCGTTACACAGAAGACGAATATGACACTAACGCAGGGCATATACGACCGTATCGTACTCAAATTTGAACAGGGGGTGGCTACCAGTCTGGATGTGATTTCAGCGGAAAGTCAGCTTACACAGGCCCGGACAGACTACGTCAATGCCATGCTCGCCACCCTGATCAGCAAAACAGATCTGGACAAGGCCATGGGCAGAATCAAATAATATAACAGCTAATACAACAATTATTAATTTTTTCTCCATATGTACCTGAAATCAAATTGGATCATAATCCTGGTCGCGCTGCTGGGCACTGCCTGCGGTGGTGGAAAAAAACAACAGCAACAGGCGGCCATGATGGGCATGATGAAGGCGACCGTTGTAGCGCAGGAAGTGGTGGCGGCTTCCTATACCGTGCATTCACAATTCCCGGCTACGCTGATGGCGCACGATGAAGTGGCTATCCGCTCCGACGTGACCGGTTATCTCTCCGGTATCAAAGTAAAAGACGGGAGTGTGGTGAAAAAAGGACAGCCGCTGTACGAGATCGATAAAAGCCGCTATGTGGCCGCTTATGGTCAGGTGGCTGCCAGCCAGCAACAGGCGGAAGCTGACCTCGCCCAGAAAGAAAAAGATTACGAGCGATATAAAACCCTGCTGGAGCATGATGCTATCTCCAAACAGACAGTAGACCAGGCATACACCGCCGTGATGACGTCCAAAGCTAACCTGGCGGCCGCTAAGGCTGCCGTAGCCCGCGCCGGCACCGATGTGAACCATGCGGTGATCCGTGCCCCGGTCAGCGGCAGCATCGGTATCGTACAGATCAAAGTCGGCGATATCGTCAACGCCGGCCAGACACTGATCAACACCCTCGTGAATGAACATCCCATCTTCGCCGATTTTGACGTGCCGCAGGCCAGCATCCCGCAATTCCTGCGCATCCAGAAAGGACAAGGCGATGAAAAGTTCTTCCTGAAATTCACCAGCGGTGAAACTTATGGTGAACAAGGAAGAATACAGGCCATCAACAATATCGTGGACCCACAGACCGGTACTATCCGGGTGCGGCTGGTATTTGATAATAAAGACAATCAGCTGAAATCCGGTATGAGCTGCGTAGTGGTGATGCAGTACTCCACGCCGGCTACGCAGGTGGCCATCCCTTCTAAAGCAATTGTAGAGACCCTCTCCGAAACTACCGTGATGACCCTCACGAAAGACAATGTCGTACAGCCGGTGCACATTACGCCCGGCCCTGTTGCGGATACCATGCTGATCGTAGAAAGCGGCCTCAAAGCCGGCGACAGGATCATCGTGGAAGGCCTTCAGAAAGCAAGGCCCGGAGATACCGTGAACGTGGCCGGCCCCGGTACTCCGGCTGCTCCTCCGGCAGGTAAACATTAATTCCTAAAATCGCCATCACAGTATGATCTCAAAAACTTTTATAGAGCGCAAGAATACTACGATAGTTATAGCCATCATCCTGGTGATTGTAGGGTTGATCTGTATGTTTAACCTGCCCATTGCCCAGTTGCCTGATATTGCGCCGCCCGTAACGGATGTAAGGGCCAACTATGTAGGTGCCAACTCTACCACTGTGGAAGAAACAGTGACCACGCCCATCGAAAACCAGGTGAACGGTACGCCCGGCGCCATGTACATACAGTCCGTAAGCGCCAATGACGGTTCCATGAGTATTACGGTGACGTTCAACCTCGGCACCGATCCGGATATCGCTACGCTCGATGTGCAGAACAGGGTAAGCCTCGCACTCCCCAGTACGCCGGACGAAGTAAGGCGTGTAGGGGTGACCGTTAAAAAACGGTCCAATGATATGTTGATGGTAATTGGGCTCAACTCACCGAAAGGCAAACATAGCCGTGAATTCCTCGACAACTATATCAACATCTATCTCAAACCGGAGCTGGCCCGTATTGCCGGGGTGGGCGATGTGAACGTATTCTCACAGGACTATAGTATGCGTATATGGCTTAACCCCGACAAGATGGCGGCGCTCAACCTGACTGCTGCTGATGTTGCCAGGGCTATTACCGAACAGAACCAGCAAGTACCTGCTGGTAGTATCGGGGCACCGCCCATGTCCCGTACACAGGCTTTTGAATATACGGTAAGTGTAAAAGGCCGTCTGGCCACTTCTGAAGAATTTGGCAATGTGGTGGTATCGAAAAACCCCAATGGTGGTCTCGTTCGTCTCCGCGATGTGGCCCGTATCAACCTGGGTTCCTTCAGCTATGCCATCGATGCAAAAGCGGACGGTAAAACCGGTAGTGGTCTGGCCATCTATCTGGCGCCAGGCGCCAACGCACTGGATGTAAATGACCGGGTGATCGCCAAAATGGAAGAAATGGGCAAGTCTTTCCCGGAAGACGTGAACTGGCTGATCCCTTTTGAAACGACTTCGTTCGTAAAAATATCTATTAATGAGGTGTTTCATACTTTCCTGGAAGCGCTCACACTGGTGGTGATTGTGGTGTTTGTGTTCCTGCAAAACTGGCGTGCCACCATCATTCCGATATTGGTGATACCTATCTCCCTGATCGGTACTTTTATTTTCTTCCAGCTGCTGGGATTCTCCATTAATACCCTCACCCTGTTTGGTTTCGTGCTGGCCATCGGTATCGTGGTGGATGATGCCATTGTGGTGGTGGAAGCGGTCCAGCACCATATAGATGCGGACCTGATGTCGCCACGGGAAGCCACGTTTAAGGCCATGTCCGAAGTGCAGGCGCCGGTAATCGCCATCGCGCTGATCCTGGCAGCGGTGTTTGTGCCGGTGGCGTTTATTCCGGGCGTAAGCGGACGGTTGTACCAACAGTTTGCACTCACCATCGCGTTTTCAGTATTGCTCTCCGCCTTCCTGGCATTAACGCTCACGCCGGCACTAACGGCCATTCTGCTTCGGCCTGCGCACCTTACCAAAAAATCCCATGGGCTGAATAAGCTCTTTTATAAGTTCAACGAATGGTTTACCCGTGTTACCAACCGTTATGGTAACATGGTCATGCGTTCCATCCGCTTTACGCCGGTGGTGCTCATTTTATTAGGTGTGCTGTTCGCTGCTGCCTTTTATCTCTTTAAGAAGACACCCACCACTTTTGTTCCCCAGGAAGACATGGGGGCTCTCTTTATAGCATTGGAACTGCCGGAGGCCGCGTCTACTGAACGAACAAAAGAAGTCGTAGATGAAATCGGGCATATTCTCGGAGCCGACAGCGCCGTCAACCACTTCTTCGGTATTACCGGGATGAACTTCGTGGCCAATGCAGTGAAACCGAACTCCGGTACTTTCTTCGTGAGCCTCAAACCATGGGATGAGCGCTACGCACATGGGGACGATATCAATAAAGTGTTAGGCCGCATCCAGGGGGCTGCCTCCCGCATCATCGGGGCCACTATCATCGCCATCCCTGCGCCCACATTACGTGGTATGGGTACGTCGGGTGGTTTCTCGTTTGTGCTCGAACAAAAAAGTAATCCGGATATCAAACAATTCACACAGGTAATGGGCCAGTTCCTGATGGCCGCCAACCAGCGGCCGGAAATTGCGCGGGCTTACGCATTCTTCAGTGCCAATACACCGCAGTTCAATGTGGAGGTGGACAGGGACAAATGTAAACAACTGGGCGTAGCGGTCAGCGATGTGTTCAACGCCTTGCAAACTTTCCTTGGCGGACTTTATGTCAATGACTTCACACGCTTCAGCCGCAGCTTCCGCGTGGTGATGCAGGCGGACTCGCTCTATCGCACCAGTATCGATAATCTTGCTACCTATTATGTACGCAATAACCTGGGCCAGATGGTGCCGCTTAGCGCGCTCATCACCTCCAAAAGAGGAGTAGGTGCCCCGGTAATCAATCACTTTAACCTGTACCGCTCCGTGGAAATAGATGGTGACGCCAAAGTAGGATACAGTAGTGGTGATGCCATCAAGGCATTGCAGGAAGTGGCGGCCCAGGTGCTGCCGGAAAACTTTGGCTACGATTGGGCCAACGTATCATTGCAGGAAATCAAGGCGGGCAATAGCAGCGTGCTGATCTTCATGTTGTCTATCCTGTTTGTGTTCCTGTTGCTCACCGCCCTATACGAAAGCTGGTCAGTGCCATTCTCGGTACTGCTGGCCGTTCCGGTGGCATTGTTTGGTTCTATTGTGGCGCTGGCGCTGACCAAACAGGCCAACAGTGTGTACTCCCAGATTGGTTTGATCACGCTGATTGGTCTGGCCGCTAAAAACGCCATCCTGATCGTAGAGTTCTGTAAAGAGCGTGTGGACAGGGGGATGCCGCTGCTGGATGCCACACTGGAAGCGGTTAAGCTGCGTTTCAGGCCTATCCTGATGACATCTTTTGCATTTATCCTCGGCGTGGTGCCGCTGTGTCTGGCGAAAGGCGCGGGCGCTGCTTCCCGTGTTAATATAGGCTTCACCGTTATCGGCGGGATGCTGGCAGCTACCATTCTTGGGGTGTTCACCGTTCCGGTATTATATGTGCTGATCACTAAACTGGCCTATGGTAAAAAGAAACTGGCTGAGCTGGAAGCACACGGCGACGAACAGAAAAAACCGAAAGGGCTGGGTGAATAGCTTTATTTTTGGTCATGAAAAATACGGAGCGATTCAGTAACAGGGTAACGGATTACGAGAAATACAGGCCACATTACCCAGTGGCCATTATTCCGTACCTGTCTGCCACGGCAGGACTTACGCATGACAGCGTTATTGCGGATATCGGTTCCGGTACCGGCCTTTCGGCACAACCGTTTCTGGATAATGGCAACACGGTATACGCCATAGAGCCAAACGATGCCATGCGCGCGTCGGCAGAACAGCAGCTGAAACGCTTTCCCGGTTTTAAAAGTATCGCCGCCACGGCAGAACATACTACGCTGCCCAACAACTCAATAGACCTCATTGTAGCCGGCCAGGCCTTCCACTGGTTTGATCAGGTACTTACCCGTAAGGAGTTTCATCGCATCTCCAGGCAGGATAGTTTCGCTGCATTAATGTGGAACATACGGCCGGTCAACTCACCATTTGAACATGACTACGAACAGCTGTTGCAACAACACGGTACGGATTATAAACACATGCAGCAGCGTAATGTAAGCGCCGTACAGCTTGCCTCGTTTTTTCTGCCTGGCACATTCCGGGAGAAAACCTTCCAGAATGCACAACGCTTCGATTTCAAAGCCCTGAAAGGACTGCTGTCATCTTCTTCGTATATGCCTTCCCGTTCACATGAAAACTATCAGCCCATGATCAAGGACCTGGAAGACATCTTCAATAAATACCAGGAGAATGGCATGGTGGTGTTTAAATATGAAACGCGGCTGTATACGGGGAGATTGAGCGAATAAAATATCGTATCATACCCATAACCCATATTCCCCATTCCCAGGGCTGAAGCCCTGGGCTAAGATGTTGTTCAGGTATATATCAGGGCTGTGCGGTATCCGGAAGTATATTATCAATGACTATAAAAAATCCCGGGGCGATTGCTCCGGGATTTTTTATAGTCATTGCATTGTCATTCAATATGATTATTCCAATTCGTTGCTTCAGGTTTGTCACATTGTCCAACTTTCAGGGCTAAGATCTTCACACATAACCGAAAGAATTCTTAATTAAAAAGAAACTGAACAAGATCTTAGCCCAGGGCTTCAGCCCTGGGAACCGGGAACCGGGAATGCAGATTACACCAGCGCATCAAATAATATTTCCACGGGGTGTTGCGCTTTTACGCCGGTACCATCTTTCACCTGGTGGCGGCAGCTGGTGCCGGGAGCGGCTATCAGCGTACCGGTGGCGGCGTTGCGCACTGCCGGGAACAGCACCATTTCCCCGATCTGCATACTGAGGTCGTAATGCTCTTTTTCGTAACCGAAGGAGCCGGCCATACCGCAACAACCGGAAGGGATCACTTCCACGGTGTAATGTTGCGGGATAGAGAGCATCTGCTTGCTGTGCAGTGCAGAGGACAAGGCTTTCTGCTGACAGTGCCCGTGTAGCTTGATCTGCTGCGGATGATCGGTGAACTGTGCGGCGGTGATATGTCCTTTCTCTGCTTCGCTGGCAATGAATTCGTCGATCAGGAAACAGTTTTTAGCGAGTGTTTGGGCCTGTGAACGAAGATTTTCCCGGACAAGGTCAGGGTATTCGTCGCGGAAGCTGAGGATGGCAGAAGGTTCTACACCCAGCAGCGGCGTATTGTCGTTGATAACGGTACTGAATATACGAACATTCTCTTCCGCCAGTTCACGCGCCTGGCGTAGCAGTCCTTTGGACATATACGCACGGGCGCTTTCCGGGTGGTCGATCATTTTCACTTCATAGCCGAGGCGGTGCAGCAGCTGTACTGCTTTGATGCCAACGGGCGTATCGTTGTAGTTGGTGAATTCATCACAGAAAAGGTAAACGGTGCGGTTGCCGGTACCTTGCTTTTCTTTAGGCCAGGTTTGATTGAACCATTTCCGCAGGGTGGTGCGGTGCAGGCCGGGCAGGGAGCGTTTGGGCGCAAAACCGCTGAACTTCCGGATAAGGCCGCCGGTAAAGCTGTTGTTGATCAGGCCATTGTAGATGCCTGGCGCAATGGCAGCGAGACCAGACAGCTTGGAGAAATTGCCGATCATTTTGGCCCGCAGCGGTACGCCGTTGGCATCGTAGTAATGTTGCAGGAACTCCATCTTCAGCTTCGCCATATCCACGTTGGACGGGCATTCTGACTTACAGCCCTTACAGGCGAGGCAGAGGTCCAGTACGTCATATATCTCTTTATGATCGAAGCGGTTTTCCTTGGTGGAATGTGTGAGGAACTCACGCAAGATGTTGGCCCTGGCGCGGGTGGTATCTTTTTCGTTGCGGGTGGCCATGTAGCTGGGGCACATAGTGCCACCGCTCAGTGGTGTCTTGCGGCAGTCGCCGGAACCGTTGCACTGCTCTGCATGCTGCAGGACGGTTTGTTCCGGGAAATGGAAGATAGTATGGAAATCCGGTGTTTTCTGTCCGGGTTCGTAGCGCAACATGCTGTTCATGGATGGTGTGTCCACGATTTTGTTGGGATTGAAGATGTTTTCCGGGTCCCAGGTGTATTTGATCTGACGCAGCAGTTCATAGTTTTTTTCGCCTACCATCTGGCGGATGAATTCTCCGCGCAGGCGGCCGTCGCCATGTTCGCCGCTGAGTGAGCCGTTGTATTTTTTTACGAGGGTCGCTATTTCTTCCGCGATGGTCCTGAAGAGTTGATTGCCTTCTTCCGTTTTCAGGTTGATGATAGGGCGAAGGTGAATCTCACCGCTGCCGGCGTGCGCGTAGTGCACGGCATGCAGGTCGTACTGTTGCAGGATGAGGTTGAAGTCGCGGATAAAATCGGGAAGGTCTTCCACGGCCACGGCGGTATCTTCAATCACCGGAACGGCTTTTTCGTCGCCGGGGAGGTTACTGAGCAGTCCCAGCCCGGCTTTGCGGAGGGTCCAGATTTTTTTGGTGTCTTCACCAAAGAGGAGCGGGAAGTGATAACCCAGTCCTGCGGCACGCAGTTGGGCTTCCAGTTTGCCGGCTATTTCCTTCACTTCTTCGCGGGTATTGCGGCAGAATTCCACCACGAGGATGGCGCCGGGGTCTCCCTGTACGAAGAAGCGGTTTTTACGTTGTTCGATATTGTCTTTGGTGCATTCCAGGATGAAATGGTCTATCAGTTCGCTGGCGCTGGGCTTGAAGTCCATCACCTGGATATTGGCCCGCAGGGATTCATCGATGCTGTTGAAGTGGATGCATAACAGGCCTACTTCTTTAGGAGGAAGTGGATCGATGTGCAGCTTTATTTCTGTGATAAACGCGAGGGTCCCTTCGGAGCCTGCGATGAGTTTGCAGAAGTTAAAATCTTCGGTGCCGGCGGTAAAGGGAGCAGTTTCCAGCAGCATATCTACGGCGTAGCCGGTATTGCGGCGGGGGATGCTCTTCTTAGGGAATTCGCGGCGTATTTCCTCCTGGTTGCGGTAGTCGCTGAGGGTGCTGCGTATCTGTTGATAGATACGGGTTTCGAGGGTGTCGGGGCCTTCACATTTGGCATGGAAAGCATCCGGGCCGAGGGTGCCGAAGGTCACCTCTTCGCCGTTGCTCAGCAGGGCTTTTACTTCCAGCAGATGTTCGCGGGTACTGCCGTACACTACGCTGTTGGAGCCGCAGGAGTTGTTGCCCACCATCCCGCCAATCATGGCGCGGTTGGCGGTGGATGTTTCGGGGCCGAAGTAGAAGCCGTGTGGCTTCAGGTACATGTTCAGCTCGTCGCGGATGACGCCGGGCTGCACCCGTACCCAGTTTTCGGCGGTATTCAGTTCCAGTATTTTCGTGAAGTTGCGGGACACGTCGGTAATGATACCGTTGCCTACCACCTGGCCTGCCAGCGAGGTGCCCGCAGTGCGGGGTATCAGCGATGTCTTGTTGGTACGCGCAAACGAGATAAGTCTCTTCAGGTCGTCTGTTGATTCAGGGATGACCACAGCCAGCGGCATCTCACGGTATGCCGACGCATCGGTGGCATAGAGTGTCCGCATGGTATTGTCTGTATAAAGCGTTCCTTCCAGTTCCTGGGCCAATTGTTCCAGCTTTTCGCGCATCATGGTATGTACCGGGTTTTGAGAGGGCGAAATTAATATTTCAGTCCGGCTTTTTTATCTCTTGTAATGTATTCGTCAAAAAAAACACTATTCCTTTACAAATTGCGGCTTTTTTACCTGTAGCCCGCAAACCGCTTCTATCCTGTCGGCCAGGTAGGCCGCCAGGTCGGGCGACAGGGCTTCATCGTGCATGTGCATGAAGAAATAAATTTCCTGCAAGCCATTGTCCAGCCAGTATTTGATACGGTTGGCCCAGTCGTCGATACGGGTATAGTCGGTCGGATGCAGGCTGTTGCCCACAAAACGGATGAATATTTTAGGGACGGTAAGGTGCATATGGGCGCAGTCCCTTCTGCCGGCGGTATCGGTGATAATGGCGCCTACTTTCAGTTCCCGTAGCTTGTCGAACAGTTCCAGCCGGACAGCTTCATCTTCATACCATTCTTTATGTCTTACTTCCAGGAAGAACTGCAGGTCAGTAGGCAGCGAGGCCAGGTAATCGTATAGTGCTTTCCGTTTGGCAGGACCGTATTTGTCGCTCAACTGCAGGAAGATAGGCCCGAGATGTTTGCCAAAGGCCAGTACCCCTTCCAGGAAAGAGGTGGTCTTGGGGCCTGCGGTAGCGGGACTGAGATTGCTGAAATGACTGATGGCCTGCGGTACTTTGGGACAGAATTTAAATTCCATGCCTTTGGCGGAAGCATCCCATTTGGAGATGGTGGCCGGCCCGTAAATCTGGTAGTGGGTGGCATTGAGCTCAATGCTGTTGAAATGGCGTACATATTCAGGAAGGAAAAGGGCTTCTTTGGTGCCTTTGGGATATATTTTCCCGATCCATTCCTTGCGTCCCCATTTGGCGCAGCCCAGCCAGGCCTGCGGTTTCTTAACAGGCTTGCCTTTCAGCACTTTCTTGTTGAAAAGCGGTTCAGCGGGCAGTTTGAAGTCCAGTTCTTCCAGCTCCGCAGGTGTAACACGGCCAAAATCCATAACAGGAGGTTTTAACAGATGCACATGACGATCACCGGTAAAAGGGATAAGTGTAGGTACTACAAATATACTAAAAGCCAGGGGCTACGGCGGCAAAACACACTGCTAAAATAAAATGGTCGAAACCTTTTGTTTTCTTGTTTTTAGCAGTTAACTTAAGTTAGATTATCAATTATTTAGCATGGAGATTTTACACGTTAGCGCGGAATGTTACCCGGTAGCCAAAGTAGGTGGGCTCGGTGACGTGGTAGGGGCATTGCCCAAATACCAATACGAGCTGGGGGCCATCGCCAAAGTGGTGGTGCCGGCCTACAGGAACAAATACTATGATACGCATGAATTTGACGTGGTGCACCAGGCCGGCATGTGGCTGGGGCACGACTGGTACCATTTCAATGTATTAAAGGAGCGTAACAATGAGTTGGGCTTCGATTTATACCTGGTAGATATCCCCGGTCTGCTGGATACCCCGGGGGTATACGGTTACCCTAATGATACCGAACGTTTCCTCGCATTCCAGATCGCTGTGCTGGACTGGATCAATGAATGGAACCATCTGCCGGATGTTATTCACTGTCACGATCATCACACCGGTTTGATCCCCTTTCTGATGAGTTATGGTTACAAATATGAGCGCATGAAGGAGGTCCCTTCCGTGCTTACCATCCACAATGCCCAGTATCAGGGGCAGTTTGGGTGGGACAGGCTGTACCTCATCCCGTCTTTCGACCTGTGGAAATCCGGTCTGCTGGACTGGGGCGGGGCCATCAACCCGCTGGCTGCTGCCATCAAATGCGCCTGGCGCGTGACTACCGTGTCGCCGGGTTATCTTGAAGAACTGTATCAAAATGCCAACGGGCTCGAATGGCTGATCAGTCATGAAAAGGCCAAAACGGTGGGTATCATCAATGGTATAGACACTGCCGTGTGGGACCCTGAAACCGATCATATGGTGCAGGCCAACTACGATCTGGAGACGGTGGCACAGGGTAAAAAAGAAAATAAGCAGGCCCTCTGTGAACGGTTCGGTTTTGATGTTTCGCTTCCGCTGGTATCCTTTATTGGCCGGCTGGTAGGGGACAAGGGCGCCGACCTGTTACCTGAAATAATAGCCCGCACGTTACATGAGCTGCCCGGTGAGGTAAACTTCCTCGTACTGGGTAGTGGAGATCCACATGTGGAATGGTCACTACAACAAACCCGGCATGATGTGAGCTATGGGTTTAATCTGCATATTGGTTATAACGAAGCACTGTCACACCTGATTTATGCCGGCAGCGATTTCCTGCTGATGCCGTCGAGAGTAGAGCCCTGCGGACTGAACCAGCTCTATGCGCTGCGTTATGGGACAGTGCCTATGGTCCGTAGTACCGGAGGATTAAAAGATACCGTGACCGATTTTGGAGATCCCGGCGGTTTTGGCATACGTTTTAATCAGGCAGGGGTATGGGATGCCTGTTACTCCGTAAAACGTGCCGTGGAACTGTTCAATGATACCGCCCACCTGTCGGAAATCCGGCTGCGTGGTATGCGGCTCAATCACTCGTGGGGACGCTCGGCCCAGCAGTACCTCGATGTCTACAAGAGTATGAAAGGCTAAATCATTATTTATAACGCACTGCGAATTCCTAATCTAAACCAACGTCCACACTATGACTAAAGATGTTATATCCATTATTCTCGGAGGCGGTGCTGGTACCCGCTTATATCCCCTTACCCGTCGTAGGTCCAAACCGGCAGTGCCCCTTGCCGGTAAATACAGACTGGTGGATATTCCTATCTCCAACTGCCTGAACGCGGAACTAAACCGTATTTTCGTTTTAACCCAGTTCAACTCCGCCTCGCTTAACAAACACATCAAAAACTCTTACCATTTCAGTCATTTTGACAAAGGGTTTGTAGATATCCTGGCTGCAGAGCAAACGCCCGATAACCCCACCTGGTACCAGGGTACTGCAGATGCGGTAAGGCAGTGTCTGCACCATGTGGAGAATTTGGATTTCAAATATGTGCTGATCCTCTCCGGAGATCAGTTATACCAGATGGATTTCCGGGATATGATCCAGCATCATATAGAAACCGGTGCGGAAATTTCCATTGCCACCATTCCCGTAGCGGCCAAAGAAGCATCGGATTTCGGTATCCTGAAAACGGATGATTCCGGCGCTATCGTTTCCTTTACGGAAAAGCCCTCCCAGGAAGTGCTGCCGCCATGGGCGTCTGAGGTAAGTGAAGAGATGAAAAACGCGGGACGTGTATACCTCGCCAGTATGGGCATCTATATCTTCAGCCGGGACGTGCTCTTTAACATGCTGGGCAAACAACCGGAAGCGGCCGACTTCGGCAAACAGGTGATCCCGGAAGCCATCGAAGCCAAAGCCCGTGTATTCAGTTACCAATATGAAGGCTACTGGACCGATATCGGTAATATCTCCTCATTCTGGGAGGCCAATATCGGGCTCACAGATGATATTCCACAGTTTAATCTGTTCAACGAATCACAGACCATCTATTCCCGGGCGCGGATGCTGCCCCCCGCCAAAATATCCGGTACCATGGAGAAAACAATCATCGCCGATGGTTGTATTATTATGGCAAGCCGGTTGGAGCGCTGCGTGGTGGGTATCCGTACCCGCATCGGTAAAGGCTCAGTCGTCTCCAACACCTATATCATGGGAAGCGACTATTACCAGACCCTCGACGAACTGGACAGGGCCAGTGCTGAAGGCCGCCCACCAATGGGGATAGGCGAAAACTGTGTGATCGACAGGGCTATCATTGATAAGAACTGCAGTATCGGAAACAACGTACATATCAAAGGCGGAGACCATCTCCCGGATGGCGACTTTGAAAAATATACGGTGAAAGACGGCATTGTTGTTGTTAAAAAAGGAGTAGTCCTGCCAGACGGATTCAACATCTAACAAAACAATACACATGCGACTGTCAATTGAACGAAAACCTACTAAGATCTATCCTGATGTAAAAAGGGTGGTAGCCAGGTTTTTTTTCAATGGAGAAGCCAGGGCAAAATCCATTATCCAGCATGTTGCTACCATGACCGATGATCAGGTGGAAGTAACGATAACGCCTATACTGAGAGAGTTCTCCCGGCGTCACCGTAACATCACCCGCATTTTTGAGAAACATGCAGACAGGATCCGGCATCTCTTTGCGGCTGCGCAGGTCAACTATGATGGGCTGTCGCTGAAAAGAAAACTGTTGACAGGCTCGTATTTTACCAATGAATATTCTATTGAATCTGCTGCTTTTTTTAATCCGTCGATGATTGAAGACGTGGACCAGAGCGGATTGGAAGAGGGCGAGAAAAGAGTTATCCTCAGCTTTCGGGCTGTGGGAGAAGGGCATATCTCGTCCATCGCTTTCCGCAGCGGTGTCATTGACCGTAACAACCAGATTGCACTGCAAACTGCCGGCAACTACGTGGATGAAGCGGAAGTGATCCGCAATGCCATGTATAAAAAGGAGACCTTCTTCCAGAATGCGGTCTCCATCAAACTGCCGGACCCGGTGATGCAGGAAGTGATGAACAGCCTGCAGAGTGAATTTGAGTACATGGCCCTGAAAAAGGTCATCCGCGAAATGCAGCAACGCTATCACATCGATCATCTCGTAAAAAAAGCGCTGGAAAGGCTCCTCTGGCTGGCAGATTCATACTATGAACTGAATTTCTCGCTCGATACTGATATTTCTGACCGGGTGATCTTCCCATACTCCGACGCGGAAAGCCGGGGGATTGAAGATGCGCGCTTCGTGAAATACAAGGAGGAAGATGGCAGTGTCGTCTATTATGCGACCTACACCGCGTTTGACGGGGTGGCCATTCAGCCCAAATTATTGTCTACGGTAGATTTCTATAACTTCAAAATCATGCCCTTGTATGGAGAGGGGGCCCAGAATAAAAACCTGGCCCTCTTTCCCCGCAAGATCAAAGGGAAATATGTGATGATATCCCGTATTGATGGTATCAACGGGTATATTATGTATTCCGATAAAATCAATATCTGGGAAAACCCGCAAATACTCCATACCCCCAAATACCCCTGGGAGTTCGTACAGGTGGGCAACTGCGGCTCTCCGATAGAAACACCGGAAGGATGGCTGGTGATCACCCATGGCGTAGGTCCCATGCGTACCTATTGCGTAGGCGCCAGTCTGCTGGACCTTGACGATCCTGGTACAGAAATCGGCCGTCTGCGGGAACCGCTGCTCATGCCCAACAAGGACGAAAGGGAAGGGTATGTGCCCAATGTGCTCTATTCCTGCGGTTCCATTATACATAATGAGGAACTGATTATCCCGTACGGCCTATCCGATTATGCTTCCGGCTTCGCCACTGTTAATCTTGAAAAACTGCTTACCCAGATCAAAGCAGACGGTGTATAACTTCATCAAAGCGAATGGTATACTTTCAGATAATCTTCCGTCATCCTGTCGGTAGTGAAATGCTGGTGCGCATGCAAGTGACAGGTATGCCGGTTTATCTTCCCCAATGCTTGCACCGCGGCTATGGCGCCATCTACCGTATTAACTAAAAAACCGGTGCGTCCGTCTTGTATCAGCTCGGGCATGGAGCCTCTGTTGAACGCGATCACGGGAGTGCCGCACAACATGGCTTCCGCCACGCTCAGCCCGAAAGGCTCGTTAAAATGTATCGGATGCAGCAGGGCGATAGCTTTACCGAGCAGCTCGTTGCGCGCTTGTCCGCCTACAGCACCCAGGTACCGGATTTGTTCATTGTCTATATAAGGTTTCACCTTCTCTTCAAAATAATCCTTCTGCTGGATGATACCGGCTATCAACAACTGCCGGTTGGTTTGTAAGGCTATCTGTATGGCCTCATACGTGCCTTTGTCGGGATGGATGCGGCCAAAGTACAGCAGGTAATCGTCCGGCACCGGGGTAAAGGTAAAATCGTCGGGCCTGACACCGTTGTATATCGTGGCTTTGTAATGCAGGGAAGGATGCCGGTCTGCGTTGCTGATGGCCACATAATGGGCCACCTGGTTGTAGCGCTGGTATACCGGAATAATCTTTTCCGATGAAAAGCCGTGAATGGTAGTGACCATCGGGGTGCCAATCAGGCGGGAATAGGTTAGTGGCAGAAAGTCGAAGTGATTGTGAATGATGTCAAAATGATGTGCCTGTTCCATCAGGTAGCTGATATGCATACATTCATTGACTTTGGCATCTGCATTCCAGTCTTCTTCATAACCTTGCTCACAGATCCATGCCAGCTTACCCTGCGTGAGGGAATCGCCGGTGGCGAAGAGGGTCACGTCTGCACCGCGGGCTATCAGGCCTTCCGCAAGATTAGAGGCCATTTGTTCCCATGGGCCGTAGTGCCGGGGCGGGGTCCGCCAGGCTACAGGCGAAAGGATTGCGATCTTCATAGTGTTCCGGTTTCCAATCCGGCATTACGGCAAATTCTAATCCATAATCATCCGCCCATCAAATTTCATTGGTAAAAATCCTTAAATCACTTTTTCTTCTCTAACTTCGTACATTCAAAAGTTTCGATGTATTCATATATATCGGTTACTTTTATTGATCATTTGTAATTCGACACGTAATATGCTCGAGTATATTCCTTATGGGAAGACAGGCTATTTTAATCAGCTGGTAACAGATTTTTTAGCAGACGCGCCACAGATCAGACCTTTCTATACCTATTCCTCCGTTCGTCCGGATTTTACAGCCGCTATAGAAGCCAGGCAACAGTTTAATACCCCGAGAGCTGCGCTGGTAGCTGCATTGCAACAGCAATACGAAAGCCTGGAACCGATGCAGGCCGTTCAGGACAACATCTCCCGGCTCGCCAATCCACAGACATTTACGGTGACTACCGCTCACCAGCCCAATATATTTACCGGTTACCTGTATTTTGTTTATAAGATACTGCAAGCCGTCAAACTCTGTCAGGAACTGCAACAGCAGTATCCGCAGCATCATTTTGTACCGGTATATTATATGGGTAGTGAAGATGCTGATCTCGATGAACTGGGCAGCATCTACCTGGAAGGTAAAACCCTGACCTGGGCTGCCGGCCAGCAGGGCGCCGTAGGCCGTATGCATCCGGATGGGCTGGCGCAACTGATCGGGCAGATAAAAGATACGCTCGGGTATGCACCGCACGCCGGAGAATTGATAACACTGTTACAGAAAGCTTACCTGGAGCACCGCAATATCCAGGAAGCGACCCTTTACCTGGTGCATGCCTTGTTTGGCCGTTATGGGCTGGTAGTACTGGTGCCCGATAATCCTGCGTTGAAACGTCTTTATATCCCGGTGATGAAAGATGAGCTGTTTCATCAGGCATCACATCATATCGTCAATAATACCCTTGAACAACTGGGAGCGCATTATAAAGTACAGGCCAATCCGCGGGAGATCAACCTGTTTTACCTGCAGGATGGCATGCGTGAACGTATTGTGCAGGAGGGTGACCAGTGGAAAGTATTACACACCTCGTTGAAATTTGACGCTGCGGGCCTTGAAAAAGAGCTGGAATCCAATCCGGAGCGGTTCAGTCCCAACGTTATTTTGCGGGGCATGTTCCAGGAAACGGTCCTGCCTAACATCGCTTTCATTGGCGGTGGCGGCGAAATCGCCTACTGGCTGGAACTGAAAGCGCTGTTTGCCCATTACGGCGTACCCTATCCGGTACTGCTGTTGCGCAATTCCCTGCTGCTGACAGATGAGCTGTCTGCCCAGCGGCTCGACAAACTGGGCATCACTACCGCAGAACTGTTTGCGACCACCGATGATATCGTGAACGCCTATGTGAAAAAGCATACGAATGCGGCACTGGTACTGAAAGATGAATATGCAGCTATTGAAAAGCTGTATGACAGCCTCGAAGAAAAGGCCCGTAGCATCGACGTTACATTGGTGGCCAGCGCAGGTGCGGAAAGAAGCCGTGCATTGAAATCCATCGGTAAACTGGAACATAAATTCCTCCGGGCGGAGAAGAAAAAATTTGCGTGGCAGACAGACCAGATCAAACAGGTGAAAAATAAGCTGTTCCCCGGCGGATCGCTGCAGGAGCGCAAGGAAAACTTCATGCCCTGGTATGCTGCGGAGGGACCTGCATTTCTGGACCGCGTACTGGCAGCATTGACGCCGGTCACCGACCAGTTTACGATCATTAGATAATTTACGATTTACGAATTTAGGAATTTAAAAGAGCGAAGACCTGAGCAATACATCGCTCAGGTCTTCGCTCTTTTAAATTCCTAAATCTCTAAATTCCAAAATCCCAAAATTAAGCCAGTGCTTTGCCCATGTCCTTTGCCAGCGACAGGATTGCCTGCAGCTGGTCATGTACCTGTTTGGTCTCCAGCATTTCGTCGCGGATAGGGGTGGCGCCTTTGCCTTCATTGATTTCGAGCTGGCGCAGATGTACCAGATTATGCAGGTGCTCATCCAGCGTGTCAAAAGCATGGATGGGCGGTTCCAGTTGCGCCTGGCTGCGGGTGTCAGGATCTATCATGAGGTACAGCTGGTCAATGTATTGCAGCAGGTACGTAGTGATTTCCTTATACTCCGGCCTGGGGAACTGCACGCCGTGATGCATGCTGTAGGCCGCCAGAGCAGCGATGTGGGAGGTAAGCGTATGGTTCAGTACCACAAAGTGATACACCTGGGACGCATTTTTCTGTTTGCTTTTAGGTTCAGAGAGCATGCGTTGGAAAGCGGCCATCATATTGGCGGTGCTTACATAGGTGTCTTTGCGGGCCAGTTTAAAATCTGTCACGGTATTGGTTTCGCTGGCATATACTCTTAATACCAGTTCAAAGTATCTCCGGTTGGAGAGCAGCATTTTCTGCATATATCCCGGCAGGGTGTTATGCTCCCAGGAAGGCCACAGCAGCATATTGGCGAAGAAGGCGATGCCTCCGCCGATGAAAGTGTCGAGCACTCTTTGTGTGGCGTTGTACAGATCTGACGGATGCAGGAAGTGCAGCAGGAAGATGATGAATGGCGTTACAAAGAAAACGCTGAGCGTATACTGGAAGCTCATGAAGCTGTAGGCGCCCAGGATACAAAGCAGCATGCTGACGAAGATCACCGTGTCGTTATGGGTGATGTACAGCAGCCCTGCTGCGAAGAGTGCGCCCAGTACCGTACCAATAAGGCGTTGTATGCTGCGTGACCGTGTGAGCCCGAAACCCGGCTTGAGGATCACTACGATGGTCAGCAGTATCCAGTATACCCTGTCGAGGTGTAGGGCCTGTCCGAGCAGGTAACCTGTTACGGTGGCGAGGCTTACGCGGATGGCATGCCGGAAAATATGGGATTTGAAAGTGAGGTTGTCACGAAACGTTTCCAGGTCATATTTCTGGCGGGTGGTAAATTTCGACAGCTCCAGTTTGGGATCGATGGTCTCATCTTTCAGGCGCTCCAGCCGGGTGAGGCGATGCAGGTTGTAAATACGCTGTGCCATATCCTGAAGGTTTTGCAGGATATTGGTCAGTGGGATGGTGCGGGTCCTTTCTGCCAGGGTAGGCAGTTTCAGGGTGATGTCTGCAATCGCTTTTTTTACCTTTTCCATCTCATATTTCAGATTGGTCTTAGGCAGGGAACGTTGTCCTGCTGCAACAGCCAGACCGATATTTTCCAGTTCTTCCACAAATTCGGTGATCAGCGCATGGAATTTTTGCAGGATATCGTCTTGTTTAAAATCACGCTGCAGGGCGTTGTAATCCGTTTGGGAGGCCATGATCTGTTCCTGCAGGTCTACCATGTCCAGGAAGATGAGCACCATGCTTTTGTTGATACTGGTGGTACCCTGTTGAGCGGAACGTCTTTTTAATAACAGTTCCCGTACGTTTTCCTGTTTTTCGTTGACGATGACCTGTTGGGCTAGTACGGCTTTATAGTTGGCGGCCACATCTACGCCGGGTGTATAAAAGTTGGAGCGGAGCTCGAGATAACGGGCGGTTTGTTGTATGCAGTCGCCCAGTGCCTGTTGTACGTTGAGATAGGGGCGTATCTGCCATAGTATCAGGGCCAGCAGCGCATACCAGATACTGCCCAGCAGCACCATGGCAGCATATACCAGTGCCATGCCGGGTGTCAGGTTGGTTTCGCCCAGGATGGACACCATGATGAGCAGACAGCCGGTGCCGATATTGCCACCGCGGTTGCCATATACAAGCATCATGGCGAAGACAAAACAACATGCCACTATCCAGCAGGCCATCAGCGCAGGATAGGGGAGCAGCAGCCCGGTGCCTAAGGCCGTCAGGAAAATGAGGCCGGTGCTGATGATAAGGCCATTGCGTTTGTGAACAATGGTGCCGGGCACATCACTCAGGGCGGTACATAAGGCGCCCATCGACATGGCAATGCCGAGCCCCAGCTGGCCAATGGCGGCAAAAATCAGGGAGGGGACCACCACACTGATGGTGGTACGCATGCCGTTGCTAAAATGATAACTGTAAAGGAAACTCTTAATATCGTTGATTCGCTGTTCTATACGCAAACGTTAATCGGTTTTTGGAGCACAAAGATACAGGGAATCATGCAAAGGCGCAAAGCTTCATCATTACATCCCGGTTTCTATCACACTCTTATTTCGTGTAGCGCTGGTCGTTAGTTTGCCGAAGCGCCAGCTGATAGATATGGTATAGGTATTGGCCGGGAAGTAAGAGGTATATACCCGGCGGAAGGAAGGATCGTTTGTTTCTGAAATGGCCGGTCGTTGTTTCCGGAAAGGCTGGTCTGCAGCCAGACTGGCGGAAAGTTTCCGGTCGAGAAAATCTTTGCGCAAGGTGAAACCATAACCAACGTTGGACCCGCTGGTACCCTGTACGCTGGGGCTGCCGGAATAATAATAACAGTAACCATCTGTCCGGAAATTGTGACCAAAATTGTAGTCTGTATTAAAGTATACACTGCCGGAAAAACCGCTGCTGCGGATGGTGCTGCCGTTGCTGAAATTACTGTGGCTGCCGCGTCCATTGATGCTGACATTCCACTTTTTTGTCAACGCAAACCGCATGCTGGTGCTGACACCTATGCTGTTTGATTTACCGATATTATCATAAGTAGTGGCAGTGATTCCTTTTACGCGGTCTACTTCCACAATGTTCTGGATGGAATTGTTGATAAAGGTATAGTCCAGTCCGGCGTTAAAGGTTATTTTCTCCATGATCTTATTGAAATAGGCGCCGAAACTATTGGCGTAAGCCGGTTTCAGGTTTGGATTGCCATAGAAAATGTTATAAGGATCATTGTCATTGACATAAGGATTCATGGCAAAGAGATTGGGTCGTTCTAGACGGCGGCTGTAGGAGAATGACAGGCTGGTCATGGGTTTCAGCTGCCAGGTGACGTTGACGGTAGGGATGGGACTCAGATAGTCGCTATTGATCTTGGTCTTTGTCGACACAAAATCCCCAATCTGGTACGTTTGTTCCAGCCTGAAACCGGGTTTCACACTCAGTTTGGTGCCTATTTTAAAACGATAGGTGATATAAAAGGCCAGGATGTCTACACGGGTATTAAAGATGTTTTCGCGGCTGGGATTGGGGATCATATTTCCTTCTTTGTTACGTATCTCCTGGGTGGCGGTGTTGGTATTATATTGAAAAGTGCCTTTAAAGCCCGTCTCCAGGAATTGTTCATGGGGCAGGGGAAGGGTGTAGTCTGCTTGTGTGGTGATGGTGCGATTGGTAAAAACGGTGTAGTTCCGGTAAAAGCTGTCAGTGCCGGGCACATACCGTTGGTTGTTGTCGGTGTGGCCATCCCCGTAGCTATTGACCATGTTAAATACAGCTGACAGCTCATGTCCCGGTTTCCGGAATTTATGCTGATAGTCCAGTCCTACGCCGGTGCCGTGGCCCTGGCTGTAGGAGTCGCTGTTGTTGATGCCGGATTGTATCGGTTTGCCGGTACTATCGAACCAATTGCTTATCTGTGGCATCAGCTGGGTCATTTTGCTGAGGTTGCCGTTGCCGAAAATAGTGAGGCTGTTGGCGGTGTCGATGTCGTAAGTCATTTCCAGGCTGCCGTAGAGCATTTTATTGTTACGTTTGAATTCCGTGCTCTGATCTAACCGGCTACTGTCGCCGGGGATAAGGCTTTGCCTGCTGATGGTATTGCTGTTGTGGCTTTGGTCTATGTTGCCGCCAGCATAGGCGGTAAGGCCCACTTTTTTCTTACGGGCGCTGATGGAGCCGCCGCCGCTATACCTGCCAATGGTGTTGTAGTTGGAAAAGAGGCTGCCATTGAAGCCGACCACCCCGCGTTGGGTGATAATATTGATGATGCCGCCGATGCCTTCCGCATCGTATTTGGCGGATGGTTCGGTGATGATTTCTATTTTTTTGATGATGCTGGCCGGATAGGCTTTCAGGGCTTCCTTAGGGTCTTTGGTGATCATGGAGGTGGCGCGGCCGTTCAGCAGCACCTTATAGTTGGTCTGGCCTTTCAGTTTGATGGTGCCGTCAGCATCTACCGTCAGCATGGGGATTTTACGCATGATGTCGGATGCGGAACTGTTGTCTTTGTCGATATCGTTTTCCACGTTGTAAATAAGTTTCTCATCCTGAAGCTCTACCAGGGGCTTTTTGCCGGCGATAGTGACACCGCCCAGTTGCTGGGTGGTGGTGGAGAGGTACCGGGGGCTGAGGCGGTGGGCGGCATTGGCGGCATTTACCCGGATGGTGTCCAGGAGGAGCGGGGCATAGCCCAGCATGGTAATCCCGATCCGGTAAACGCCATAGGCTACGCCGGTAAACCGGAAGTCGCCCTTGTTGTCCGTCAGCGTATGGGCCACCGTTTTGCGGTCGGCCGCCTGCATCAGTACTACCGTGGCGTATTCCACGGGTTTACGGGAAATGCTGTCGGCCACCTGGCCGGTGATGGAGCCTCCTTGCTGGCGGGCCTGCAGGGTCACAGTAATGCATAACAGGAGCAACAGCCATATGCCTTTTTGCGTCATGGAACAGGATGGATTATTTTGAGGTATCGTCCCGGGCCGCGCCTATGTGGTAAATGGCATAAGTTACAGTGGCATAGCTACATAGGTGGCCTCCGGGTTACTTACACAAGCTATAAAATGTTACTGCTAATACAGAGCGGTTGGGATAAGCGGCAGATAATTTCTCACAGGGAATTTAATTATAATTGTGCTTTTTACTATATTTATAATCAGTCCTTTAAAGGAGATGGAGTGGTCGTGTGACAGTTATTTTCGCCTGGAGTGTGTATAAATAATTACGAGAGATACCAGCTTCTCACTTAAATTACTTTTTCATTCGGGTAAAATTATATCTTTGACGCCTTAAAAAAACCTCGGAGTAAGTCGTGCGCTTAAAAACACTAGAAATTAAAGGCTTTAAAAGTTTTGCCGATAAAACCGTTCTGAACTTTGACGAAGGGATAACGGGTGTCATCGGGCCCAACGGTTGCGGCAAAAGTAATATCATCGACTCCATCCGCTGGGTGATCGGGGAACACAAAATCAGCAACCTGCGTTCTGAAAACCAGTCTGGATTGGTGTTCAACGGCTCCAAAACGCGTTCCGCCAGCGGTATGGCGGAGGTGAGCCTTACCTTTGAAAATACCAAAAACGTACTTCCCACCGAGTTCACAACGGTTACCATTACCCGTAAGTTCTATAAAAACGGGGACAGCGAGTATCGCCTCAACGATGTGGCCTGCCGCCTGAAAGATATCCATAACCTCTTCATGGATACCGGCGTCAGCACAGACTCCTACGCTATCATCGAACTGGGGATGGTGGATGATATCATCAGAGACAAGGAAAACAGCCGTCGCCGTATGCTGGAACAAGCGGCAGGCATCTCCATCTATAAAACCCGTAAAAAGGAAGCTAAATCCAAACTGGAGGCTACAGAGGGTGACCTCAACCGCATCGAAGACCTCCTGTTTGAAATCAATAACAACCTGAAAACGCTGGAAAGCCAGGCCCGTAAAGCAGAACGCTTCTACGAGGTGAAAAAGGAATACCGCGAAATCAGTATAGAACTGGCCAAAGCCGCACTGGAAGGATTTAATGTCACCTTCCGGGAACTGTCTGACAAACAACAGGAAGAAAGCGACCGCAAACTGCAGCTGGAAACAGAAATTACCACTGCGGAAGCCGCCGTGGAGCAGGATAAACTGCACTTCGTAGCCAAAGAAAGGGAACTGCAGGTCCTCCAGAAATCGTTCAACGAACTGGTGGCCACCATCCGTACCAAAGAAAATGACAAGAACCTCGCCGCCCAACAGCTGACCTATCTGCGGGAACGTGAGAAAAATATCAATGACTTCCTCAACAACGCGGAAGGACAATTGCAGGGACTCACCACCTCGATCGAGTTTACCGAGAAACAGGTAGTGGAAGAAGCGGAAGTTTTTGAATCAATGGAAGACGAGCTGGAAACCCTCCGCGAAATGGTGGAGGAAAAGAAAGAACGCTTCCAGCAAAAGAAACTGGCCCTCGAAACCCTGCGTAATGACCAGCAACGCTGGCAACGTCAACAGTTTGAGGCGGAAAAGAAAGTGGCGGTAGCGGATACCTCCGTGCAGAACCTGCAACGCGGTATCCAGCAATTGCAGGAAGAAAAGAACAGCCGCCTGCAACAGATCACGCAACTGGAAGCCGAAAAAGAAACACTGCAACAGACCATCACCACCAGCAAAACAGAACTGGATGAGATGGTCCGCTTTCAGGAAGAAACGAAAGGTAAAATCCTCGCTACCCAGTCAGATATTGAGGGGTTACGTGACCAGCTGGTGGATGAAAACCGTAAACTGGACTCCAAAAAGAACGAATTTGACCTGCTGAAGTCCCTGGTGGACAGCCTGGAAGGGTATCCCGAAAGCATCAAATTCCTGAAAAAGAACCCGGAATGGAACAATGAAGCGCCCATTCTGAGCGACGTCTTTTTCTGTAAGGAGGAATACCGCACCTGTGTGGAAAATCTCCTCGAGCCTTACCTGAACTATTACGTTGTCAATAACGTGGCGGAAGCCGTACAGGCTATCCAGTTACTGGACACCCATAAAAAAGGCAAAGCCAATTTCTTTATCCTTGATCAGTTCCGCATACCGGCCAATGGCCTGCTGGCGCCTGCCGGCACTATTCCGGCCCTGGATGTGGTAGAAATTGAAGAGAAATACAAAGGCCTCGGCTATCACCTGCTGGGCAAGGTATTCATCGGGGAAGACATTACCCGTCTCGAATTCAGCCAGGTGTCTGACGATGAGATTTGTCTGGTGGAGAAATCCGGCCGTATGCACCGGGGTAAATTCAACATCACCGGTGGCTCCGTTGGCCTGTTTGAAGGCAAGAAACTGGGCCGGGCCAAGAACCTGGAAAAACTGGAGGCAGAGATCAAAGAACTGGAAGCAACAGTAGGCAGCCTGCGTGTCCAGATACAAGACAAACATAATCAGGTGCTCGGCTACAACAGCCAGCTCAATGACAATAATATCAACGCGGCCCGGGAGAAGATCAATCAGTTGAACAACCAGCTGTTTGGCCTTCAAAACAGGATCGAAAACTTCCACCACCTGATAGAAAGCGGCGATAAGCGGCTGGAGGAAATGCAGCAATCACTGACGACCAATCAGGAAAGCATCTCCGGTGTGCGCGAGGAACTGGAAAACCTGAACGACCGGGTGGGAGAGCTGCAGGATTCCATTACAGAGGCTGACAGAATGGCCCAGGAAGTGGAACAGCAGTTCAACATGGCCAACGTACAGTTTAACAACCAGAACCTGCAACATACCCGTCAGCATAGTAAAGTGCAGGCGCTCAAACAGGAACTGGAATTTAAGCGCAAGCAACTGACAGACCTGCACGCACAGATCACCAGCAATAAAGCCCAGTTGGAAGATGCGGTGGCCAATATTGCGGCGGCAGATGAGAAACGCAGTGTGGCAGAAGACGGGCTGATAGAGTTGTTCCGTCAGCGTGAAGAAGAAGAAAAAGCACTCAACGAAAAAGACCAGGAATACCATAATTTCCGTAACCATCTCCAGGAACTGGAAACAACGCTGCGTGCCAAACAAAGGGCCCGCGAACAGCTGGACCAGCAACTCAATGTCGTCAAAGACAAGGTGAACGAGCTGAAATTACAGCTGGCCTCCATGAAAGAACGCCTGAGCGTGGAATTTAAGGTAAACCTGGACGAGATCATTGATGAACAACGTACCTCTGAACTGCCGGTAGATGAACTGCAAGGCAGTGCAGAACGCCTGAAAAAGCGCCTTGAAAACATGGGGGAAATCAACCCCACCGCCATTGAGGCGTACCAGGAAATGAAAAAACGGTACGAGTTTATCCTGGA
Organism: Chitinophaga fulva; assembly: GCF_012927205.1. GTDB lineage: Bacteria > Bacteroidota > Bacteroidia > Chitinophagales > Chitinophagaceae > Chitinophaga > Chitinophaga fulva. Next base: position 412,224 of record NZ_JABBGC010000003.1, on the reverse strand, counting down.
ACAGAAAACAGACCTGGTTAACGCAAAAGATTCCCTGCTGGCAACCATACAGGAAGTGGAAACGACTGCCAACCAGAAATTTCTCGATACTTTCAACACCGTTAAAGAGAATTTTATCCGTGTATTTAAAGCCCTCTTTACCGAGGAAGACCAGTGCGACATGATCCTGAGTGATCCTGAGAACCTGGCCGATACCGGGATTGAAATCATTGCAAAACCCAAAGGCAAACGTCCGGCAGCCATTACCCAGCTTTCCGGTGGAGAGAAAACCCTCACTGCCACCGCCCTGCTGTTTGCCATCTACCTGATCAAACCCGCGCCATTCTGTATACTGGATGAGGTAGACGCGCCGCTCGATGATGCCAATGTGGGCAAATTCACTAACATGATCAGAAAATTCTCTGATAATTCACAGTTTATTATTGTAACGCATAATAAACAAACGATGGCCGCTGTGGACGTGATTTACGGGGTTACCATGCAGGAACCCGGGGTGAGCAAACTGGTACCGGTGGACTTCAGGAGTTTAAACTGATGAAAGGTTTTTGTTGTTGTAAAGAGAGACTATTAATTTTATTCTCTATTTCTTTATTTTAAAAAAATAAAAAACATTACACACTATGGGCGCATGGGGCACCAGGAATTTTGAAAATGATGGATCACAAGACTGGGTTTTTGACGTGATCGACAGCAAAGATGGTGGTTTGGTGACTGACACACTGGCACGTATCATCAACAACACCGAAACGCTGGAAGTATCTGATTGCGAAGAAGGATTAGCCGCCGCTGAACTGGTGGCAGCACTGATGGGCAAACCCAGCGAAGACTTCCCTGAAGATCCGCTGGATAAACTGGATATCCTGAACCTGATTGCTACAAAGGGATTGAGAGTTCAGGCTGTTGCTGCTGTAAACAAAATATTGGGCGCATCAGAAATGAAAAATTACTGGGAAGAATCCGGTAACCTCGACGCGTGGACAGCCGTTCAGGCTTCCCTGGTGAAAAGACTGGAACTCTAACCTGTAATGACCGGGACTGCCCGGTGACGAACACTGATCTGATCGCAGGAAAACAATGCTTAAGGAAATTTGACTTTTTAAGCAGGGGTAGCGCTGCGTCTTATTCAGCCCATTCATGCAGTCTGTTTGATCAAACACGTAGAAAATATAAAAGGGAAGGCCCGTATGATAATTCATACGGGCCTTCCCTTTTTATTTAATTATTTGACTATTTAAATATTGTGCAGCCTTTAAATATCAAAATCCGTAAATGGTTACAGCAGGATACCGGCAATGGTGGCTGACAGGTAGCTGGCCAGTGTTCCGCACAGCAGCGCTTTCAGTCCCAGTTTGGCCAAATCAGTACGACGGCCCGGCGCCAGTTCACCAATACCTCCGATCTGCATGCCCACGCTGCTGAAGTTGGCAAACCCGGCAATGGCGATGGTCACGATGGTGATGGCTTTGGCTGATTCTATTTTAATGCTGTGACTGGTCATGCTTTTGAATGCCACAAACTCATTGATCGTAAGCTTCTGCCCCAGCAAAGTGGCCACATTGTTCACATCCTGATTGGGTACGCCCATGGCCCATGCCATCGGGGTAAACAGTTTACCGAAGATCCAGTCCAGGCTGAGGTCGAAGCTCAGGCCCACCAGGTGGCCGAGATGGATCAGGCACCAGTCGAGCAGCGCTATCAGTGCGATAAAGCCGATCAGCATGGCGATTACGTTCATGGCTATTTTAAAACCGTCGCCGGCGCCGTGGGAGATGGCATCGATGACGTTGGTATAGTTACTTTTTACCTCCATTTTCACGCGGCCCATGGTCACACTTTCTTCCGTTTCCGGAAATACGATCTTGGAGATCACCAGTGCGCCGGGAGCGGCCATCAGGCTGGCGGTGATCAAGAACGGCGCAATGTCCATACCGGCCTGGAAGCCCATATTGGCATATACTACGAGGATACCGCCGGCAATACAGGCAAGGCTGCCGCTCATAGAAGCGAGTATCTCACTTTTGGTCATGGAATTGAGATAGGGACGGATCATTACCTGTGCTTCCACCTGGCCAACGAAGGCGCTGGCCACGTTGCTGAGCGCTTCTGCGCCACTCACCCGCATCACCACGTTCATGGCACGCGCAATCACCGCTACTATCCGCTGCATGATACCGAAGTGGTATAACACCGCTACCAGTACACACACCAGGATAATGGTGGCAGTTACATTAAAAGCGAAAACAAATCCGCCGCTGGCATAGTCGGCTATAGTGCCCGTGGGAGGCTGGGATACGCCAATGCCACCATATACGAAAGCGGCACCCTGACGTGCAAATGCTTCCAGTTTACCCATAGCGTGGCCTACTTGCTGGAAAAACCAGGTGATAGGAGGAACTTTGAATACCAGCAGCGCAATTACTACCTGTAACGTAATACCACTCAGCACCAGTCGATAATTGATTTTACTCCTGTTGTTGGAAAACAAAAAGGCAATACCCAAAATAAGAGCGATGCCTATTAAGCCCTGAAAGCGTTCCATAAATGCAAATAAATCGTAAAATGTATGCAATAAGGCGACGAAGATAAGTCATTTTAACATTTGGTTAATTTTATCATTTAGATATTTAGCGGGGCTGTTTATGATGGATGTTTCTCCATTGCTGCCAATATTTTCACATTGACAGGAAAAACAAGGAGTTATCACTCATATGACCTACCATTATAATTAGCCGGCTAAATGCCTGCATTCAGAAATAACCAAATCTCTAAATGATTTTACCCCTGATCAAAAAATAGTTGCAAAAAACCGCAAGAGATGTATTTTTATCGCTTGCAATCGAATTAAATACATGGGCCGTCTTCAATACCTGATCATTTCCACGATTTCCCTGGCATGGTTTGCCTGCGGACAAACACAACAGCAAGACCGGATGAGTAAACACGAACGGGATTCGCTGGCCATGCGCAAGCAGTTCGACAAATCCCCCGTGCTGGATGGTAAAGCCGCCATTGGCGCCATGACGGTCGATAAAGGGCTGGAAGTGCAGCTGGTAGCGACTGAACCGATGGTCTTTGCCCCGGTGAGCACCGTATTCGACGACCGTGGCAGGATGTGGGTAGTGGAGATGATGGGCTTCATGCCGGATACCAGCGGTACCGGCGAAGATAAACCGGACGGAAAAATTGTGATACTGGAAGATACCACCGGCGATGGTGTGATGGACAAACGGACGGTGTTCCTGGATTCGCTGGTATTGCCCAGGGGGGTATGCCTCGTGGAAAATGGCGTACTGGTGGCCACTCCGCCGCAATTATGGTTCATCGAAAATAACAATGATAAGCCCGGCAAAAAGATACTGGTGGACAGTACGTATGCTGCGGGCGGTAATGTGGAACATCAGCCCAACGGGCTTTTGCGGGGACTGGACAACTGGATATACAATGCCAAATCAGACCGCCGTTACCGCAAAGTGGGCGACAAATGGCTGAAAGAAGCCACTACTTTCCGCGGTCAGTGGGGCATTACGCAGGATGACAAAGGACGGCTCTATTATAATAATAACTCCGAAAATCTGCTGGGGGATTATTTCCCTGCGGGAATGGGGGGTAAAAACCCGCATCAGCAGAATGCTGCCGGTTATGATCAGAAAATAGTAAAAGATAACCACGTTTATCCGGCGCACCCTACTCCGGGAGTAAACAGAGGCTATATGAAAGGGATACTGGACGACAGTCTGCGGCTGGTAGAGTTTACCGCTGCCTGCGGACCGGTTATCTACCGGGGCAATCTCCTGCCCGCTGACTATGCCGGTAATGCTTTCGTAGCGGAACCATCAGCGAATCTCATCAAACGGAATATTTTAAAAGACAGCGGTTATACCGTTACCGGAAAACAAGCATACCAGGGCAAAGAGTTCCTGGCCAGCACTGACGAGCGTTTCAGACCTACCGGATTGTACAACGGCCCCGACGGCGCGTTGTATATCACTGATATGTACCGGGGCATCCTGCAACACAAAACTTATATCACCACTTATCTTAAGAACGAAATCAAAATGCGGGAACTGACGCAGCCGCTCAGCTGTGGCCGTATTTACCGCATTGTTCCGGCAGGACAGCATCCGAAGAAGATATTGGTGCAGGAGGACCAGCTGTTGCAATTGTTGAATCATCCCAATGGTGCGCTGCGTGATAAAGCGCAACAGTATATTATAGATCATCGTTTAACCGCGCTGGTACCGGAACTGCGTACCGCGTTGTCCGGTAACGGTACGCCGCTGATGCAGGTACATGCGCTCTGGACGTTGGAAGGACTGCACCAGTTAACATATGCCGATCTGGCCGTGATACTGGAGCAGGGCAGCGATGATTACAAAGTACAGGCATTGGCCGCACTGCCTTCCGTACTGGATGGTAAGACCGCGAAAGCTGCGGTGGCGAAGCTGGACACGCTGGCAGATAAACCTTTCTTTGCGCCGTATGTAGCGTATTTGTTGCCCGCGCTGGGCAAGGCAGATAAAGCTGCGGCCAGCCGTCTCGAAGGAAAACTGATGAAAGCGTATGCGCGTGACAGTTATACATCAGCGGCGCTTGTCAATAATGCCGTTAACCGGGAAGCTGCGCTGCTGAAGCAACTGGAGGCATTCAATCCGGATACCACACTGGCGTTGAATAAACAGCTGCACGCCGTGCTAAAGAATATGGACAATGCCGCCAACGCCAAAAAAATGGACGCATTGGCCGTGAAGTATCCCAGAGGATATAAAATATTTAACACCGTTTGCCAGACCTGTCACGGTAAAAACGGCAATGGTATTGCGTCTATGGCGCCACCGCTGAATGAAAGCAACTGGGTGAACGGCGACAAAAGCAAGTTTGCCGCTATCGTGTTGTATGGCCTTACTGGTCCGGTGGAAGTACATGGCAAACTGTATAAAGCACCTGAAATCAATGGAGATATGCCGGGTATTGGCGGCAGTGATGAATTCAGTGACAGTGATATCGCTGAACTGCTTACGTTCTTACGCAGTGCGTGGAACAACAATGCCGGTAAGGTGTCCACAGATGATATCAAGGGTGTCCGCAAACAATTTAATGGTCGCCAGAAAGCATTTACCGCAGCGGAATTAACCAAATAGTGCGCGGATATCAATAAAAGGCCTATCTTTGCTGTTCATTCATTATAAGTGAACAAGGCAACTTACATATTGACCTGCTGTAGCCAACACCGTATTTGTACGGGCGGGTTCCTGTTGCCGTTTTTATCCTGTCCAAAAGACTTCAACAATTAAGCCCGGGCAACTTCTAGCATCGTAACAGTTGTACCCGGGGGGATGATACCTCTACGCTTGTATTGGTACTATAATCCATTTAGCAATTTCCAAAACAATCTTATAAAATAAGTTTTATGAATCATCGGATAGCACGATGGGCAGTTTATCTTTTATGCCTGTTGCTGGATGTGAGCGTGGCTGCAAGCCTTTATCGCGGTTATTTAACAGGATGGATTTTATTACCGGTGGCCGTAGGTGTCACTTTGCTGACATTGATTGATCGTTTCCAGGGCAAACATGCCCTGCTGCGCAACTATCCTCTGTTGGGGAGACTGCGTTATCTGCTGGAACACATCAGGCCGGAAATGCGGCAGTATTTCTTCGAGTCTGACACAGACGGGCGGCCATTCAGCCGTCGCCAACGTGCGGTAGTGTACCAGCGTGCGAAAGACGTAAAACAGACCGTTGCTTTCGGCGCCCTGGCCGACATGTACGAGCCGGGTTACGAATGGGCCGCACATACAGCGTTTCCGACGAAAGTAAAACCGGATGCGCTGAGAGTAACGATCGGCAACAAACAATGCAGTCAGCCTTACAATGCAAGCTTACTGAACATCAGCGCAATGAGTTACGGTGCGCTGAGTAAAACAGCTATCCTTTCCCTCAATGGTGGCGCACAGGTGGGCGGATTTGCCCATAACACCGGGGAAGGTGGCGTTAGTCCGTATCACCTGCAACATGGCGGTGACCTGATCTGGCAGATCGGTACCGGTTACTTCGGCTGCCGCGATGAGAAAGGTTATTTCTCTCCGGAGGTATATGCCGGAACGGTTGCAGAACCAGCTGTAAAGATGGTGGAACTGAAATTGAGCCAGGGCGCCAAACCTGGTAAGGGCGGGGTACTGCCGGCAGCGAAAAATACGCCGGAAATTGCCGCTATCCGTAAGGTAAAACCGGGTGTCAGCGTGCTGTCGCCGGCAGCGCATACTGCCTTCGGCAACGAGTATGAGATGCTGTCGTTTGTGCAACAGTTGCGTACCCTCTCCGGTGGCAAGCCGGTAGGTTTCAAATTGTGCGTAGGCCGCAAGGATGAGTTTGAGCGTATCTGTATAGCCATGACCAACACTGGTATCTACCCCGACTTTATTACGGTAGATGGTGCAGAAGGGGGTACTGGTGCGGCTCCGCTGGAATTCACGGACAGTATCGGTATGCCTTTGTACGATGCACTGGCTTTTGTGGTGAACATGCTGAAGAAGTACGACCTGAAACAGCATATCAGCATTATGGCCAGTGGCAAGATCATCACCGGTTTCGACATTATGAAAGTGTTGGCATTAGGTGCAGACGCATGCTACAGCGCCAGAGGCATGATGCTGGCACTGGGTTGCATACAGGCGCTTCAATGCGATAGCGGCAGCTGCCCGGTAGGCGTGGCTACGCAAGACCCAACCCTGTACCGGGGCGTAAATGTGACCGATAAAAAAGAGCGTGTGGCCAATTTCCACCGCAACACCATATATGCACTGGCTGAACTGATGGGCGCCTGCGGTTTCGCAACGCCTGAACAGGTAAACCCTGCTGCACTTTACAGAAGAGTAACGAGAACGGATATACGATCATATGAAGAAATTTACGCGCCGGACAACGGCCGTTCTGCCGGAGCGGCACTTATTCCGGGGCAGTCAGTTAATTAATTGATTAAAAACCTGTTTTTATGAAAAAGAAACAGATTATAGTGTCCCAACATGATTACGACATTCTGAAAACACTTTGTTACCACGCTCCCGGTACAGCTAAGCTGAAAGAGGAGCTGGACAGGGCGGTTATCCGGAAAACAAAAGTACCCGGTGATGTGGTACAGGTAAATTCCACGCTGCAATTCAGAGATGAACGCAGCGGTGCTGTACGGGAAGTACAGCTGGTATTGCCTGCTGCCAGCAATATTCAACTGGGGAAACTTTCTATCCTTTCGCCTATAGGTACAGCCCTGCTGGGCTACAGTACCGGCGACACCATCGACTGGGAGGTGCCTGCTGGTAAAACCCAGCTGCACATTCTGCGGGTGGCAAATGAAGGATAGTCTTTAAAGGCTATAATGTTAGCGATCAAATATGTATCAAGCAAAAAAAGCCCCGGCGTCTGCCGGGGCTTCTCTTTTATATGTTTATTTGTGATAAACAACGTGGTCGCCATAATTGACGTGGTATTTGTCGCAGAAACCACCGTTGACTTCCAGCACGTACTGTGCTTTCTTGAAGGAAGGCAGGCTCTGTTCTGACAGTGGGGTGGCATATTTCTGGATAGACACGATCTCCAGTTTATCATCCAGGTAGATGATATCGAGGGAGATGTAGGTGTTTTTCATCCAGAAAGAGCGTTCTTCCATATCCGGGAAGATAAACAGCATACCCTGATCATCGGTCATGGATTTACGGTACATCAGCCCGTCTTCCCGTTGCTGATCGGTTTGTGCCAGCTGGATATCTATTTTGCGGATGGTGTCTGCCTTGTTTTTAGACAGGAATGCCAGGGACGCTTCTTTTTTAAATTCGCTGCCGTTGGAAGTGACCTGTGTGGGAGATTCCGTGCCGGCGGTGGTGGCGGTACCGGTATCTGTGGTGGCGGCACTGTTGTTTTTGCCGGAATTGTTGTTACAGCCGGATACATACAGGGCGGCTATCAACAGGTATTTGAACGGTAGCTGCATAAGGATATTATTTAGTCAGTAGTAGTTCCTCATCGGAGAAAACAACGTCTGTATAATCTTTGATTTCATTGTACACGGTATCGCGTTCAACGGGCCTTCTGCCGGCTTGTTTGATCAGGTGGGCCAGCTGGGCGGTGTTCATGGAAGGGTTTTGTTCTTCCGCGCCGGCCATGCTGTAGATCTTGGTGGTATCATCGATCGTGCCATCCAGGTCATTTACACCGAAGGAGAGGGTCAGTTGTGCGGTATTTCTTCCCAGCATGGGCCAGTAAGCCTTGATGTGGGAGAAGTTGTCCATATACAAACGGGCCACTGCATACAGCTTCAGGTCTTCCACGATAGATGATTCCGGGATATCGGACATATCGTTGCCTTTATTTCTGAACTTCAGCGGGATAAAGGTATTGAAGCCATGTGTTTCATCCTGCAGCTGACGTAAGCGTTCCATATGATCGATACGGTGCTCATAGGATTCGATATGGCCGTACAGCATGGTGGCGTTGGTCACCATGCCGCGGTTGTGCGCGGCGCGGTGGATAGCGAGCCAGCCATCAGCGTCTACCTTGTCATGGCAGATTTTAGCGCGCACGTCAGGATGGAAAATTTCGGCGCCGCCGCCAGGCATGGATTGCAGGCCTGCTTCGTTGAGGATGCGCATCCCTTCGTCTACGCTTACTTTGGCTTTGCGGAACATATAGTCCAGTTCCACAGCCGTAAAACCTTTGATATGAAGATCAGGGCGGTGCGCCTTGATTTTTTTGATCAGTTCCACGAAGAAGTCCAGCTGCATCTTGGGATGTACGCCGCCTACAATGTGAACTTCCGTAACAGGCTGCCCGTCATAGCTTTTCACGATGTCCAGCATCTGGTCAACGCTCAGTTCCCATCCATCCTCGCGGTTTTTATACAGCCGGGAGTAGGAGCAGAAGTGACAGGTGAAAACGCATACGTTGGTAGGCTCAATATGAAAATTACGGTTGAAGTAAGTCTTATCGCCGTGCATACGTTCCCGTACGTGGTTGGCCAGTGCGCCTAAAAAGCCCACGTCGCCTTTCTCAAATAAGGTCAGCCCTTCAGCGGGCGTAATTCTTTCCTGACGCAGGATTTTTTCTGCAATGTTCTTCAGGTCAGTATCCAGAGAAGGTTGCTGAAGAAGTGTCTGAACTGCCGGGTAATCTTGTCTCATCGTCATCTTACTTTCATTAATTTAATGGTGTTGGCCCTGTTCCTGTAAATTAATTTTACAAAATAAACACCATTTGGCTCATTTACCAAATTAAAGGTCATCCGGTTGTTGGCACCAATAGCATTACCGGGTTTGGAAGCGATGAGTTGTCCGGCAGTGTTATAAAGGTTCACCTGCAGCAGATCGGCCGGCCGTTCGTAGAAGCTGATCCATACCAGCCCATCGGTAGGATTGGGATGTATCAGTACGCCGGCTTCGCGCAACTCGGGATTGATATCTTTGGTAACAATCCTGATGTTGTCTATATATATGTTATTCTCTGCATTTGAAATATTTCTGAAGGCCACCTGGAACTTGTCTTTGCCCACCAATGCTGTCAGGTCCACAGAGTCGCGGCGCCATTCGTTGTTGCCGGGGATGAACTCATCCTGCACGGCACCAGGACGGGTGATGAGGTATTTGCCCCATTTGCTGTAGGCGATGGCGCCTGTCTGGTGGCAATCTTTGGTTACCAGCACCTGTAGGGTGTCCCACACGTTGCCGGTCATATTGGGATCGGAGTAAACGGCTGCGGCCACATCGAAGAAAAGGAAAACGGAGTCATGTGCCTGCGGGTCCATCACGGGAGTGATCAGGTCGTCTGTCTGGTCATTTACATTATATCCCTTGTTACGTACCAGTGCCGAGGCTTTACTGTTGTGCCCCACGTTGCGGTCCCGCTCCCAGGTGAAGCTGCGGTCGGGATTATACAGGTCCCATCCCGGTGGCGGGAAGCTGTCCTGTTCAAAGCCTTCTTCAAAAGGCAGTTGTGCTTCCGCATCGAAGTGGAAGCGGCTGGCGACGGTATCGTTGGCCACATTAGCGTCTGGCTGGCCATTGGGTGATTGCGTATAGGCTTGCAGGTTATAGGCGCCTACCGCTACCTGCGAGGCGGGCAGGGGAACGTTGACGCTTTGCAGGCTGGGCAGGTTGCCTTGCCAGTTGTAGTTGACCAGGGCGCCGTTGTTGAGCCGGTACAGTATACGTACGGCCGTGAGGGCATTGGTGCCTTTGTTGCGCAGGGTCACCTGCGGCAATATGCGGTTGTCGCAAAGTTTGCCACTGACGCCGCTGACGGCTGTCAGCGCGGCATCGTTTTGCGGCAGCACCACGGGCGTGCAGCCGTTGGAGGTCATCAGGCTGCTGACGATATTTTCTAGCACATCCCGCATCCGGCCTGTCTGGCCGGCGGTGAAAAGGTGCATACAGGCGTCGTCGCTATAGTCCATGTAGTTCATGAACATGATCCCCGGGAAATTGGGGCTGCAATTATCAGTTTTGGGAAAAGAGGGACATCCGTAGGTATTGTCGCCCTGTAACGGGGTATCGGAGATACCGTCATCTACGGAGCAGGTACCGCCGTCATCACCCCAGATATGTTTCAAACCAAAGAAGTGGCCTATTTCATGGGTGGTGGTACGACCGAGATTGTAGATGCGGCCTACGCTGCCGGTGGTGCCCAAAGCGGTGTAGAGCACCACTACGCCCAGCTGTTCAGCGGGGTAGCCATTACCGGGAGGGGCTGCTACGCCCAGGTAGTTACCGGAGAGGCGTGTTACCCAGATGTTGAGATATTTTTGGGTGTCCCAGGCATCGGAGCCACCGGTTTGATCGTATTTCGCGTCAGGGGCGCCACCGCTGATACTAAAGCTTTGACCTGCGGCTGTTTTAACGCGGACAATGCCTGTGGTGGGCTCATCACCGGGCGTACGCTGGGCCAGGCAGAAACTGATGCGGGTATTACCAATGATAGGTTGCCATACAGGTGGTACCTGGCTTACATCCGGATTGGTGGCGTTATAGTCCTGATTGAGCACGGCTATTTGTGACATGACCTGGGCATCGGTGACCAGGGTTGGATCGTCCAGTACGATATGCACCACTACGGGAATAGTGACGTTTTGCGGCACCGCTTCGGTTTGTACGCGCATCATGCGGCGTTGCTGCAAAAGCTGCATTTTCTTTTCATTGTTGTCGATCACTTGTTGAAGGGAAGGATGTTCGATCACCCGCTGCTGGAGGGCAACGGCGGTGCCGCATTGGCGCTGACCAATAGCGGTCAGGCTGTAAAGTAAGGTAAACAGGATAATAAATGTGTGGCGCAAAGATCGTTGTTATTTGAGATGAATCAGATGGTTTTTCTGGCTTTGATGATGGTGTAATATACGTAGCGGAACCGGAATTTCGTCACAGTGGAAAGGGAAGGGCATAAAAAAGCCCTTCCGAAGAACGGAAGGGCCTTTTCATCACTCAGTTTCGTTTATATCATTACAGGTTGGCCTGTATTTTTTTCTCCAGAACAGATTTAGGCACTGCACCTACCTGTTTGTCTACCACCTGGCCACCTTTGATGAACAGGATAGCAGGGATGCTGGTGATACCGTAGTCGATAGAGATCTGCGGGTTCACGTCAACATTTACTTTACCGATGTTTACTTTACCAGCATAATCTTTAGACAGTTCTTCAATAACTGGTCCGATAGCCCGGCAGGGACCGCACCATTCTGCCCAAAAATCAACTACAGTTAATTTATCGGAATCCAGCACTTCCGTCTGGAAGTTCGCGTCTGTGAATTCTAAAGCCATAAGATATTATAATTTAAAGGTGTTTATTAATGATTGTTTTTGATTGTTTACTGGTGTATATGATCAAAACTTGAACCGAGTGCAAATTACTGCTTTTTTGACATCCTACTTATTGATTATATCGATATAGACATCGAGGTCCGGCTGTTTTCGCAGGAATTGCGCCAACTCGTCATTCATCTCAATGTTCCTGTTGAAAGTATGCAGTTTTACCTGCAGGTTATCATCTATATCCACGAGCTGCATATGCAGCTGACTGCTGCCGGGATAGCGGTTGATGTTTTCCACGAGGAAGTCTACCGTTTCGTGGTTCAGCAGTTTAGGGGAAGTAGCGAGGAACACCTGTTTGGTATGTGTTTTCTTTACTTCCTGCAGCAGCTGGATGCTATTTACCTTAAACTCGTATTCGTTGTCATTAAAGCGCTTGGATTTAAACCCGCCGTTGATAAACAGGCAGAGGCCGGGTTTCAGGTAAGGCGCAAACCGGATGAAGTCTTCACTCCACAGGGCAAATTCAAATTTGCCGCTGTAGTCTTCGATCGTCATAATACCAAACTGCCGGTTGTTGCGGGAAATCCTTTCCTGGGCGTTGGTCACATATACCGCCAGCCGGAAATTGCGTTCACGGGAACGGCCTCCGGAGCCACCGGGTGTGCTGATTTCGGCCTGGTAATCAACGAGTTCCTGCACGGTGTTCATGTGATAGTGCTTCAGTTCAAAACGGTAGTCATCCAGCGGATGGCCGGAGATATAGATACCGGTAATGTCCCGTTCGTTGTTGAGTTTCATGATCAGCGGCCAGGGGTCGCAGTTGGGTATTTTAGGCGGTTCCACGTCCGGCATGTCTTCGGCGCCGAAGAGGCTGCCAAGGTTGGAAGAGCCTGCGGAAACCTGCTGGCCGAACTTCACGATTTTATCGAGACCGGTCAACGGCTCGGTTTCCGGTTTATGGAAATACTGTGCCCGATGGAATTCGGGGAAGCAGTCGAAAGCGCCGGACATAATCAGGGCCTCAAGTGATTTTTTATTTACTGCGCGTTGGTTGACGCGTTTGATAAAGTCGAATACTGTTTTGAAAGCGCCTTCTTTTTTCCTTTCCTCGAGGAGGTTTTCCACGGCAGCTTCACCTACGCCTTTCAGGCCACCGAGGCCGAAACGGATCTGACCTTTTTTGTTCACCGCGAAACCTTTCAGGGATTCGTTCACATCCGGCGGCAATACGTCGATGCCCATGCGTTTACATTCTTCCATGAAGAAGGTGATCTTCTCAATGTTGCTGGCGCAGTTCAGTACAGACGCCATATATTCGGAAGGGTAGTGGGCTTTGAGATAGGCAGTCTGGTAGGCCACAAACGCATAGCAGGTAGCATGCGATTTGTTGAACGCATAAGATGCGAAGGCTTCCCAGTCAGTCCATACTTTTTCGCAGACTTTCAGGTCGTAGCCATGGGAGGAGCAACCTTCCATGAACTGGGCCTTCATCTTGTTCAGTACGGCGATTTGTTTTTTACCCATCGCTTTACGGAGGATGTCCGCATCACCACGGGAGAAGTTGGCCAGTTTCTGGCTGAGCAACATTACCTGTTCCTGGTATACGCAGATACCGTAGGTTTCTTTCAGGTGTTCCTCCATGTCCGGCAGGTCGAAGGTCACCGGCTCCAGTCCGTGTTTACGGCGGATGAAGGACGGGATGTACTCAAGTGGTCCCGGGCGGTACAAGGCGTTCATCGCGATGAGGTCATCGAAACGGTCCGGTTTCAGTTCGCGGAGGTATTTCTGCATACCGGGCGACTCGAACTGGAACGTGGCGTTTGTTTCGCCTTTCTGGTACAGTTCATATGTTTTGGCGTCGTCCAGCGGGATATTGTCGATTTCGATTTCCACGCCGTGGTTCATGCGGATCAGTTCCAGTGCACCTTTGATGATGGTGAGGGTTTTCAGCCCCAAAAAGTCCATCTTGATGACGCCGGCAGATTCGATGATGCTGCCCTCAAACTGGGTAACGAGGAGGTCAGAGTCTTTAGCGGTAGATACAGGGATGAGGTCGTACAGGTCCTGCGGGGCAATGATGATACCCGCCGCATGGATACCGGTGTTACGGACAGATCCTTCCAGTACGCAGGCTTCGCGGAGTACTTCGCCTTGCAGGTCTTCACCTTTGATCAGTTCACGGAGGCGTTTTACGTTTTCGATATCTTCACCAGCGAGACCTTCTTTATCGGCCAGGCTCTTGTCGCCGTCCAGTGGGGCGTTGAAGATACGGTCCAGCTGTATGCCGGGTTTGTCCGGTACCAGTTTGGCCAGTCCGTTGGAGTCCTGCAGTGGCAGGTCCATCACACGGGCAACGTCCTTAATACTCATTTTGGCGGCCATGGTACCGTAGGTAATGATCTGTGCTACCTGGTTGCGGCCATATTTCTGTACTACGTAATCAATTACTTTCTGACGGCCTTCATCATCGAAGTCCGTATCAATATCGGGCATGCTCTTACGGTCCGGGTTCAGGAAACGTTCGAACAGGAGGTTGTATTTGATCGGGTCGATATTGGTGATGCCGATACAATACGCTACGGCTGAACCGGCGGCGGAACCACGGCCCGGGCCGATGAATACGCCGAGGTCACGGCCGGCTTTGATGAAGTCGGATACGATGAGGAAGTAACCGGCAAAACCCATGTTTTCGATTACCTGCAACTCAAAGTTGATACGTTCTTCAATATCGGCGGTCATTTCCGTGTACCGGGTGCGGGCGCCTTCGTAGGTGAGGTGCCGCAGGTATTGGTCCTGCGTGAAGAACTCTTTCGGGATGGGGAAGTTGGGCAGCAGGATATCGCGCTTCAGGTCCAGCAGCTGCACTTTGTCCACAATCTCGTTGGTATTGTCTATCGCCTGCGGAAGATCATGGAACAGCGCGGACATTTCTTCCGTTGTCTTAAAATAGAACTGATCGTTATAGAAAGCGAAGCGTGTATTTTTAGGCGCCCCTTCCTCGTCAGAGAATTCTTTATTGGTAGGCGTGCTTTTTTTCTCGCCGGTGTTGATACAGAGCAGGATGTCGTGTGCGTTGGCATCTGCCTGGTCCACATAGTGGGAATCGTTGGAGGCGATAATTTTTACGTTGTATTTGGCGGCGTATTTCAGCAATACCTGGTTGACCTGGTCTTGTTCTGGGATGCCATGGCGCTGCATTTCCACGTAGAAATCGTCACCGAAAATATCGAGCCACCATTTAAATTCCTTCTCACCTTCTTCTTCTCCTTTGCGCAGGATGGTTTTGGGCACAGAGGCGCCGAGGCAGCAGGTGGTGGCGATCAGGCCTTTGTGATATTGTAATATCAGCTCTTTGTCGATACGCGGATATTTACCATAGAGGCCTTCCATATAGCCAAGAGAGCAGAGTTTGATCAGGTTGCGGTATCCTTCGTCGTCTTTGGCCAGTAACACCTGATGGTAACGGATATCTTTCTCTTCGCGTGTAAAGGCACGTTTGTGGCGGTTTTCCACGAGGTAGAACTCACAACCAACGATAGGTTTTACTTTGAGTCTTTTATCCTTTGGATCACCGGGATTGAGTTTGTTGTTATACGCTTCTGCCACAAACTGGAAGGCACCAAACATATTTCCATGGTCGGTGATGGCCAGTGCCGGCTGATTGGAGGCCATGGCTTTTTTGTACAGTGATTTGATATCGGCTGCACCATCCAGTAATGAAAATTGCGTGTGTACGTGTAAGTGGGAAAAGATCATCTGCTAAGCTGTTTCGTCAGGCGTCAAAAGTACGATAGAATTTGGTTCAATAAAAATCCATTATTTGCGTTCATAATTAGTCATAAATCAATATTTTAGCGCAAAATTTTTTTAACCAGACACTATGATGAGAATTAAGGGACATTTATGGATGAAATTATCGGTTTGTGCAATGGCATTAGGTTCCTGTTCTACCATCAAAAAAAGTACTGCTAAGCGTAGTACTGCGCCTACGGTGTCTGAGGCGCGCCGCATCACCTTTTTAGACCATATCGATGCGCCGGGCCGCTCCCACAACAATTCCTCCTATAGTGCCAATAAAAATGTGAACATCGGTAAAAACATTACCTATGCAAGCGCCAACCTGGAAAACGCCCAGAGCTGGCAGTTCAAATATGCGCAGGTGCTGGATGTTCCGGTGGAAAGTGTATTAAACTACAACCTGTACAATTTTATTGAACAATGGTTGGGCACACCTTATCGAATGGG
The DNA here is from genome assembly GCF_012927205.1 of Chitinophaga fulva. Lineage (GTDB taxonomy): Bacteria > Bacteroidota > Bacteroidia > Chitinophagales > Chitinophagaceae > Chitinophaga > Chitinophaga fulva. Next base: position 396,194 of record NZ_JABBGC010000003.1, on the reverse strand, counting down.
TGGAAAAACCCGCGACGGTATTGATTGTTCGGGTTTTGTGAATACATTAGTGAACGCTGTGTTCCAGTTTGCGCTGACCGGTAATTCCGTAGAACTGTACAGCAAAGTAAGACAACACTTAAAAGAGCGTGACCTGCGGGAAGGAGACCTGGTGTTCTTCAAGATCCACCACAAACGTATTTCCCATGTGGGCATCTACCTCGATAATGATAAATTTGTGCATGCATCCACCAGTAACGGCGTTATGATCAGTGATCTGAATGAACCGTACTGGAAACGGTATTTCGCCGGTGGTGGCAGGCTCTAGTAGCGCAGCCCTATCTTTCCTTTTACTATTACCCAGGCATTGTTGACATCTTCTGACAAGCGTGTGTTGATCACAGCAACACCGAACAGGCCCATGAAAAGGACTGAGCGGACGATGGTGTCTATATACATGTTAAACATGAACGGGAGCTGTTGCACCAGCAACACGCCTCCGATGCCCAGCAGCAATGCCCACAGGGTTTTGAGGCTTAACGGTTGCATACCGAACCGTATCCAGATAAAGAGATAACGGGCGAGGTTAAAGATCGCGACAGTGATGAGGTCCGCATAAGCCGCACCAACAGTGCCGATGCGCCTTTGCAGGTATAAATTGCAAAAGAAAGAGATGAACACAACCACAATGGAGCTGACAAAATCAAAGCGCCAGTAGTTGGAGGTTTGAATGATCTGGTTGTTGATGCCTGTGATGAGGTCTATCATTTTGGCGAGGCCAAGGATGAAGATGATCTGAACGATCAGGTGCCATCCCGGACCGAGGTATAACACCAGGTTACTGACAGAAAGCCATATCGCCCCGAATATCCCGACACCGGCGATGGACAGGGTGATGGAGCTTTTGGTATACAGTTCCTGTATTTTGGCCATGTCCCTGTTTTTCCAGGCCGTGGCCAGAATGGGGGTGGTAATAGCGTACATGCTGCGCTGCGGCACTTCCATAAAGCTGATCACAAATGTGGCGTAGGAAAATAGCCCCGCATTTTCCAGTCCGCTGATACTGGAGATAATGAGGATGTCGTTGGTTTTCCGCAGCAGGGTAAACACATTGGAAGAAAATACATAACTGCTGAAGACAAACATGCGTTTTCCCAGCCGGCGGGTAACGTTGCTGATACCGCCACTGCTGAATTTCAGCTGACCAGTACGCCATAATACCACCATCAGCGCGATAGCAGCAACAGCATACGGGAGGCTGAACACATTGATATATTGTGTAAAGCTGATATGGGCAAAAGCAAAAACCAGCAGCATCACCGTAGAGATAATACGGATACCGCCTTCCTTCAGGAAATTGGACGCCACGGTTTTATGAAGGCCCCAGGCAAAGCCTTCCAGCATGTTAAAGGCCAGTATAAAGAAGGTGAGGGGGTAAATGGCGGAAAAATAAGTGATGAACAGCGGAGAATTGCCGCTGAACTTGCGGATGATCAGTCCTTTGAAGATAACAGAGAACGCCACAAACAGCACAAAGCCTATCAATGATACGATCAGGGTGAGTTTGGGCAGGTCATTTTTCTCCGGTTTGAGATAGTCGTGATAAAAGGGGAAGAACTTATTGATCACCGGTACTGCGCCGAGGGAGGCCACAGTGGCCAGAAGAGTGCTGACATCGATCAGTACGCGGGTAAGGCCGATTTCTTCTTTGGAGAAGATCTTCGGCATCAGCATGATCAGATTGACGGCGCCGAAGGCAAACCCTATGTAGATGAATATGGATGAATAAAAGCTCTGTTTTCGGATGATCCCCATTACCTGTTTTATGAAGCGCAAATATAGAAAGAATCTTCCAGCGGGGGTGGGTTGTATTAGGAATTGTGTATGAAAGAACAACAGTTAAGTAATTTTTTTCATGGTTTTTGCAGTTCTCCCAATAATGAATTTATTTTGTAAGGTACTAATAGTGCCGGCGCTGTCGGCAGTATTATAATCAATAGCGTATGTCTACATTAGCACCGATTATTTTTTTCGCATTTAAGCGGCCGGAGATCACCAGGAAGGCCCTGGAGAGCCTGGCGCTCAATCCGGAAGCGGCGGAGAGTGAGTTGTATGTTTTTGCGGATGGGCCAAAAGAAGGAGCTACTGCAGAAACATTGCAGCAGATTGCCGCCACCCGGGAGGTGATCCGCAGCCGTAAATGGTGCGGCACGGTACATATTGCCGAGCGGGTACAGAACTATGGACTGGCCAAATCTGTGATCACCGGAGTGACAGAAGTCATTGAAAAACACGGTAAAGCGATCATCGTGGAAGATGACCTGGTATTGTCCCCTTATTTCCTCCGGTATATGAACGAAGGGCTGGACCTGTATAAAGATGACCCGCAGGTAGCCTCTATCCACGGATATCTTTATCCGCTGTTGGAGAAGATGCCGGAAACGTTTTTTATCCGTGGGGCCGACTGCTGGGGATGGGCCACCTGGGCCCGTGCCTGGAAGCAGTTTGAGCCCGATGGGCAGAAGCTGTACGACGCCATCCGGTTGAAAGGGGAGAGCAGGGCGTTTGATTTTAATAACACCTATAATTATATGAAAATGCTGCGCAAGCAGATCAGCGGCCAGAATGACTCCTGGGCTATCCGCTGGAATGCTTCCGCATTTTTGAAAAATATGCTGACTTTGTACCCGTCCCGTTCCCTGGTGCAGAATATTGGGGGCGACGAATCGGCCACGCACATGGATGAGGCTGATACCGAGAAGTATGAAGTGGTATTGTCACCTACGCCGATACAACTGCAGAAATTGCCCCTGGAGGCCAGTGTGCAGGGTACAGCAGCCTTTGAGGACTACTTTAGGTCCACCAAATTGGGCCTTGTTCAAAAGATCAAACGATTTATCAAAAACAGATAACGGTCCCAGGACTAAAGTCCCGGGCAACATTAAGTGGTGGCGATTTGGCTGTAGCACTGATTTTCGGCTTCCAACGATCAAAATATCACATTCATGCGCAATGACAACCGGAATTATGACTATTCGGGAATTCCAGTCAACAGAAGACCAGAATACAGTAAGATCATCAGTTTACTGGACAAAGGAAACAAGGTATTGGACCTGGGCTGCGGCAATGGTTTGCTGATCGAGGCTATGCAACAGGAGGCGCAATGTCGCTGTAAAGGCATGGAGCTTTCTGAATCCGGTGTAGAGATATGCCGGCAGAAAGGACTGGAGGTGATGGTGGGGCGTATCGATGAAACGTTGCCCTATGGAGATAATGAATTTGATGTGGCGGTATGCAATGTAACTATCCAGATGGTGATGTACCCGGAGAAGTTATTGGCAGAAATGAAGCGGGTTTCCCGCCGTCAGATCATCTCATTTCCTAACTTTGCCTACTTTATGAACCGCCTGGACATGCTCGTTAATGGCAGAATGCCCACCCGGATGCTGTTTGGCTACCGGTGGTACAATACCGGCCATATTCACCAGCTGTCTGTACGCGATTTTAATGAACTGCTGCAGGCCGTAGGCGGGCTGCACATGAAAAGGAAGCTATATGTGTCGGCGGGCTTTGGGCTGATTGATGCGCTTGGAGGCCTGTTTCCCGGATGGTTCCGCAAAACCATTATCCTGGAAACGGAGAAGGAATAAAACCTGATTATGAACGAAAGAGATACTACATTATATTACTGTACACTGTTCGACAGCAATTATTTGTCCCGTGGGCTGGCCATGTACACTTCGCTGGCGGCTGTATGTTCCGATTTCCACCTGTACGTTTTTGCTTTTGACGACAAATGTCTGTCTGTATTACGGAAGATGGCGCTGCCACACCTGACGGTGATTTCACTGGCAGAATTTGAGGACCCGGAGCTGCTGAAGATAAAACCTACCCGCAACCGGGCGGAATACTGCTGGACCTGTAGCTCTTCCACCATTTTGTATTGTATTCAACAATTTCAGTTGCCGCATTGTACTTACATCGATGCGGACCTGCTTTTTTATAACGATCCCCATGTGCTGATGGAGGAGATGGGTAACCATTCCGTGATGATCACCGAGCATCGTTATACGCCCCGGTACGATAAAAGTAAGTTAAGCGGCAAGTATTGCGTACAGTACATCACTTTCCGCAACAACCGCTGGGGCATGGAAGCTTTGCAGTGGTGGGTTAATGCCTGTCTCGACTGGTGCTACGACCGGCATGAAGATGGTAAGTTCGGTGACCAGAAATACCTGGACGACTGGCCTTCCCGCTTCCTGAACGTATGGGTGATGGAAAACCTGGGCGGAGGCCTTGCCCTCTGGAATATCCAGCAGTACGACGTATTTAAAAACGGGGACCGGCTGCGTTGCCGCGAAATCAGTACCGGAAAGGAATTTGATCCGATATTTTATCATTTCCATTACCTGAAGTATTTTACCGATAATACCATAGAACTGGGCAGGCGTATTATCACGCCGGCCGTAAAAAAGCTGTTCTATGAACCATATATCCTGGAACTGGAAGCATGCAAGCGAAGAATACAGGCGGTAGATCCGTCTTTCGACCCGCATGGCTCCAGACCACGGCCGTCAGGCCTGAAAGCCACGTTGGTCACCATCTGGCGTAAACTCAGAAATGTTTATCATATATATCCACTGAAGGAATCCGGGATTTAAATACAACGTATGGCACATATCATCAATCTGACAACACACAGTGATAAACGGGGGAACCTTACCGTCATCGAAAAACAGATCCCTTTCTCTATCAAAAGGATCTTTTATATCTATGGCGTGGATGATTCCGTAAGGGGAGGCCACCGCCATCATAATACTATTCAGGCGGCCATCTGCGTGCATGGCAGCTGTATCGTGTCTAACAACAGTGGCAAAGGAGAGCAGACCGACTTCGTGCTTGACCATCCCAACAAATGCCTGATACTGGAACCGGAAGACTGGCATACCATGCACCACTTTACGCCCGATGCAGTATTGCTGGTCATGGCGTCCACTCCTTTCGACGCGGCGGATTATATTTACGAACCTTATGACAACTGATAGGTTATGATCGATTATGAGAACCTGGGCTTACTGAACAAGCCTTTCTTTGACGAATTCAAGGCAGCTTTCAACGATACGCTGGAAAGCGGCTGGTATATACTGGGCAATAAAGTAAAGGATTTTGAATCCGCCTACGCACAATATCACGGTGTAAAACATTGCCTCGGGCTGGCCAACGGCCTCGATGCGCTGATCCTGAGCCTGCGGGCGTTCAATTTTGCCCCTGGCGATGAAGTGATCGTGCCTTCCAATACGTATTTCGCTACTATCCTGTCTATCGCACAGTGCGGACTGAAACCCGTGCTGGTGGAGCCGGATATCAACACGTACAATATTGATCCGGAGAAGATTCCCGCAGCGATCACGCCCCGTACCCGTGCCATAATGGTGGTACACCTGTACGGCAAAAGCTGCGAGATGGACAAGATCATGGCCATCAAGGAAAAACACAACCTGGTGCTGATAGAAGACTGTGCGCAATCACATGCCGCCACTTTCAAAGGGCAGCTGACTGGTACTTTCGGGGAGTTTGGCGCATTCAGCTTTTATCCGACCAAAAATCTCGGCGCCCTGGGCGATGCCGGCGCTGTTCTCTGTAATGATGATGAGCTGGCCACTGCCATCCGCCGGCTGCGCAACTATGGCTCTGATGTAAAATATTACAATGAGGTAGTAGGCTACAATTCCCGCCTGGATGAAGTGCAGGCTGCTTTCCTGAGCGTGAAGTTCAAATACTTGGCACAGATCACCGAACATAAACGGAAACTGGCCGATATCTATCATCAGGGACTGAAAAATGATTTTATCAAACCGGTGGTGCATCCTGATTATTTTGATGTGTACCATATCTATAATATCCGCCATGAACGCCGGGACGAACTGAAACAGTTCCTGCTGGACAACGGCGTAAAGACAGATATCCATTATCCGTTACCGCCGCATCAGCAGAAAGCCATGAAAGGCATTATTGATGGTGATTCGTACCCGATCTCAGAAGAGATACACCGTACCACCCTGAGCCTGCCATGTTCCTACTGCCATACTACAGCAGATATTGAAAAAGTAGTGGAAGTGATCAATAAATTCTAAAGTCTATAACTGTGACGGATAAACGATCATCGGCGGTTGTCAGTATTATTACCGTATGTTACAATGCGGGCAGATTTATTGAAAGCACCATCAAAAGTGTGCTGGCGCAAACGTACCCGCATATCGAGTATATCATTGTAGATGGTGCCTCGAAAGACAATACGCTGGAGGTGATAGCGCCGTACCGCTCTCAGATCGCGCGGGTGGTGTCAGAGAAAGACAACGGTCTGTATGATGCCATGAACAAGGGTATGCAGCTGGCTACCGGCGAATATCTGTTGTTCCTCAATGCAGACGATGTCCTCGCAGATAATACGGTGATAGAAAAAATGATGCACACCTGTCCGGATGCGGATGTGTATTACGGAGAAGCGATGTTCATCGATGAACAGGGGAATGAACTGGGCCTGCGGTCTGAACAAACGCCGCACCAGGTGCCGGCGCAGCTCAACTGGAAAAGCCTGAAACATGGCATGGTGGTGTCTCATCAGGCGTATATCATACGCAGGAAGTTGAGCCCTCCTTATGACCTTCAGTACAAAGTATGTGCGGACATTGACTGGATGATCAGAACATTAAAAGCCTCCCGTAATATTTGCAATACGCACATCATCGTGTCAAAATTCAGGGTGGGCGGCACTTCCAAACAACGGCAGCAGCTGGCGTGGAAGGAGCGTTACAAGATATTGAGCCGGTATTACGGTCATATACCTAATTTCACGCATCACTTGTTTATAGGGATAAGGTATATCTTCTCGAAAAAATATTAATTGATATTCCGTGTTCCCAGGGCTGAAGCCCTGGGCTAAGATGTCATTCAGGCGTGTTTCAATGGCCAGTGCCTATAGCTGACCACATTAAACCTTCCTGTGTTACATTGTAGAGGAATACCACAATTTATGGATACAGCATCCTTAAAAGCCTAAAAAAACATCTTGGCCCAGGGCTTCAGCCCTGGGAATAAACAAAAAAGGGCAGGCCGTTTGGACCTGCCCTTTTTTGTTATGTTATGCCGAATTTTATACGGCGGTTTTTTCTTCCTTTTTACCTGCACCGATGATCTCCCATATAAATGAACCAATTACCACCAGCACCAATATGATGGAGGTAACGGATGAAATTTTCTGGGCTGTGTAGAAAGTAGCCGGCTCGAATTTCAGGTCGATTTTATGTTGGCCAGCCGGTATTTTCAGGCCACGCAGCGCGTAGTCCACCCGTACAATATCTGTCTTTTTACCATCGATATAAGCGTTCCAGCCAGCGGGGTAGTAGATCTCGGAGAATACGCCGAGGCCTTCCTGTGAGTTGCTGGATGTGTATTCCAGGCTGTTGAGACTGTATTTGGTGAGTTTGATGGCAGCGTTGCTGTCTGTAGCGGCAGGCTGATAGTTAGCGCCGAGTTCTTTCGCAAAACGTTTATCCACTACAGCGGAATCTTTTGTATGCAGGTAATCCAGCGTTTTCATTTCCGTATTAGCATCAGGCGCCCATACGATACCTTTTACAAACCATGCGTTACCGTTAGCGTCCGGGTTGCGTTGCGCTACAGGTTGACCGCTTTTCTGGTCCGGGACAATAAAGTATTTCGTGTTGAGCATGTTGAGTACGCCTATGTTGTTCTTGGAGATCTGATGGGTGATCAGGTCCTGGTAGATCCACAGTTTGGCAGGGCTGTAGCCACCGATATTTTTGTGGAAGTAAGACGGGATGGCGTCATTAAACGGATCGGAGGTGAGATTGAACACACGATAGTATGGGTCCGGGTCCTGTTTGATTTGCAGATCAGCGGCAGATGGCTGGAATGGTGCATTCATCGCTGATTCATCCACGTAGCTGTCTTTACCGAGGTAGTTACGGTCTACCTGTACCAGGTCTATCGCTACCGCTGCAACGATGATCAGTGCAGCAGGTTGCCATTTCAGTTTATCTTTCAGGTAGGCCCAGATAGCGCCGGCGGCAATCAGGATAAACACCAGTGAGCGGATGCTGTCTTTCAGCAGCAGGGAGCTACGGTCTTTTTCCAGTGCGCGGACCATCAGTTGCGCATTTTCTTTGCCACCCAGCATTTGAGCAAAGTAGCCCAGCATGGTTTCGTCGCTATGGCCGCTGAAGTTCATGAACATGCTGCCGAGGATACCGATCACGACGATGATACCACCGGTGATGTAGATGGCCTGTTTCAGTTTTTTCAGCAGTACGTCTTTGCTGTGTTTGCCGTTGGCTACTTCCTGCAATGCCCAGCAGGCCAGTATCACAAATGTGAGCGAAGGCAGTACCAGCGCCTGGGCCGGGGCTCTGAATTTATTGTATAACGGCAGGTGATAGAAGAGGAAGTCGTTGATAAAGCCGAGGTTTTTACCCCATGCGAGGATAAAGCCTACGAGGGTAACGGCCAGCAGCCACCATTTTTGCCAGCTGTCCACTACCAGCAGGGAGAGGATGAAGAGGAAGCAGATGATGGCGCCTACGTATACAGGGCCGGAAGTACCTCTTTCCTGTGCACCGTAGTACAGCGGGAATTTCATCTGTTCCATGTATTGTTCCACCTGGGCAGCCGGAGCGCCGAGGCTTACCATTTGTTCATACACGTGGGAGCCGGTGCCCAGTTTCTGGCCGGAGGAGTTGCCCACATAGCCAGGAATCATGAAGGTAAAGGATTCCGGGATGCCGTAGCTCCATTCGAAAGCATAGTCTTTATCGAGACCGGTGGATTTATTTTCTTTCGCATCTTCTTTACCCAATGTCAGTTCAGACTTGCTGCCGCGCATGGTATAGTCGGTGTATTCTTTTACAGGCAGCAGGTTGTCTGCGGCAGGCAGTACACCCAATACGCCGGCGATGGCCAGTAGTACGGAGGCTTTGAAGAACTGCGGTATGGTCTGTGTTTTATACGCATGGATGAATGCGCCCACTACCAGTATGAGTATCATGATCAGTGTATAGTAGATCATCTGGAGGTGGTTGTTGTAGATAAGCAGGCCGGTGGCAAGGGCGGTGAGGCCAAAGCCGCCGATCAGGCGTCCGCGGTAGGTGAGGATGATACCGGCCAGTACAGCGGGCATCAGCGCGATGTCGTACATCTTGGTGATGTGTCCTACATCGATCAGGATCACGTTATAGGAACAGAAGGCAAAAGCGATGGCGCCCATGATCCGTATCCAGTATTTAAAGTCCAGGATACAGGCGAGGAGGTACATGCTGATCATAGCGAGAAACAGCATGTTAACAGGGGAGGGCAGGCCGAGGGGAACGATTTTGTTCACGAGGGTGAGCGCGTTTTTGCCGGGGCCGGTGTAGATCACATAGGACGGCATCCCGGAGAACATGCTGTTAGTCCACAAGGGGGCTTCACCTGTCGCTTCATAAAAGTCCCTCGCCTCTTTGGCCATTCCGTTTACGTTCATCATGTCGCTCTGGTTTACTATCTTGCCTTCCAATACAGGAGAGCAGTAAACCGTTGCCAGCAATATAAAGATGCCAATTGCTGCCAGATGCGGAAGAATGGCTTTTAGCCAGTTTTGCTTCATCGGATATCTTGTATTTAGTTTTAAAGGAACAAAAATAACTGTAATTTATCCGAAATTTCAATATGCGTTGGATTCGATTTGTGTTAAAATTTGCATTTATCTGCAACCTGTGCTTTATTTTGGGGCAGTTGCTCCGGATCACCGCATATGACCACAGACTGGACGTAGTGGTGGAACATGTGCTGGTATTGGGCGTGGGTGTGGCGTTTCCCCTGAACCTGGTCGTGTGCCTGATCACCGCGGTATTGCTGATGTTGAAAAAAATACAGTGGAAACAGTTACCGCCGTGGTTATTCCTGTGTAATGTAGGTATTTTAATATTTCAACTTATAGTCTCTTATTAAATGGTCAAGCAACTATTAAATGATAAGCCTACACGGCTTTTTGTCATATTTGCCAGCTTTTTTGTAGCCAATGCGCTGATAGCGGAATGTATCGGTGGCAAATTGTTTTCACTGGAACGCTTATTCGGACTGCCCGTACATACGTTCTCCCTGTTTGGGGAGAGTGGTTTGTCCTATACCCTGACTGCGGGTGTGTTACTATGGCCACTGGAGTTTGTGATGACAGACATTGTGAATGAGTTTTATGGGCCAACAGCGGTGCGTCGTATCTCTTATACGGCGGTAGCGCTGATTTCCTATGCGTTCCTGATGTTTTTTGTGGCGATGCGGGTACCGGCTGACAGCTGGTGGATAGGCAGCAGCAGTGCTGAAGGTGTACCGGACATGCAGAAAGCGTTTGTCGGGATTTTCGGACAGGGTATGTGGATCATCCTGGGCAGCCTGTCGGCTTTCCTGATAAGCCAGATCGTGGATGTGACCGTGTTTCACCGGATAAAAAAACGTACCGGTGAAAAACATGTATGGTTACGCGCTACCGGGTCTACCATTGTATCACAGCTGGTAGACAGTTTTATCGTATTGTTTATTGCGTTTAAAGTGGGTAAGGACTGGAGCTGGCAGCGTGTGCTGGCGATCTGTATGGTTAACTACAGTTATAAATTCGTAGTGGCGGTAGCGTTAACTCCGCTGATTTATTTACTGGAACACCGTATTGTGCGTTACCTGGGCCATGATACGGCTGCCCGTATGAAGGCGGCCGCTATGGGCAAGGAGGAAATGCCGGTAATGGACGTGGTGCCGCACGACTAATAGCGTGCTTTCACCATGTCTGCCACTACTTTATCGATTGGGAGGGTAACGGCTTCGGCTGAAAAGTCCTCCCAGTTGATCCAGCGTGCATATTCTACTTCAGATACCCCTTCCGGCACCTTGAAATCAAATGGTTTGTTGAGTGTTTGTGCGGTAAAGGGAGATAATGGTTCCACCAGATAATAGATGGAGATGATCTGTGTTTCGTTGTCGAATGCGGAGATCTGAAAAAAATCGGTGGTATAGATATGTTCTACCACGCGAACATCCTGTGCCAGTTCCTCTTGCCATTCCCGTACCATACATTCCAGTGTGCCTTCCCCGAATTCGAGCCCGCCACCTGGGAATTTGGTATAGTAACCACCACGGATATATTCGTCTGTTACCAGTACCTGTTTACGGTCATTGATCATAATGCCGTAAACACGTACGTTGAATCCTGTTTGCATATGCTTACTTAACAGCGTCGATGATGATAGAAGTGTAGACAGGCTTGCCGTCGATATTTCTTTCGTCGTAACGGATAGAGCGGTGTATCATGCCTTCAGATTTGTTCCATTCATTAAAATGGAATTCACCGTTTTCGTCGTAATACTCCAGCAGCTTCACTTTAAAGCCGGCTTCCGTCAGCAGTTGGCTCATGAGTTTGTAGGTGTAGAGGACTTTATGGTCGTCTGCGCCCCAGCCAGCGCCGCCAGGTTTTACGTTGTTGATATAATCGGCATCCGGATGGAAACCATCGGGAACGGCTATACGCAGGTAGCCGCCTGGTTTAAGATAACGGTAGCAGGTACGTGCACCGGTGAGGCCCTGTTCGTAGGTGAGGTGTTCCCACACGTGCTCAGCCAGGAAAACGGACACCGAAGCGTTGGGAATGTATTTGTTCCAGGAGTCAGGGTCCAGCAGGTTGAACTGGTCTACTTCCGTAGGAATCCATCCCTGTTCAAACACAGAACTGGCACCGATGACCAGTTTCCAGTCAGTCGTATCTTGAAGCGATTTTATCAGTTTCTTTTCAGCAGAGGCGGCTTTCATGGCGTTGTAGCCACTCAGCGCTTTGGCTTTTCGTATGATATTTTTTAACAGAGCTGCCATGGGCGGAGATCAGGTTATAATTTTAATCCGGGTGTAAATATAACAGAATAAAGTAAGAATACGCTACAATAACAGGGCCACAGTACCCTTCAGCTGCATTTCCTGGCCCAGCATGTTACGATAACGGACTTGATAGACATAGGATCCCACCGGCTGTAATTGCCCGTGGAACGTACCATTCCAGCCTCTTTTAGGATCTGTTGTCTGAAATATACATTCTCCCCAGCGATTATAAATGCTGAATTCCATCAGCTGCTGACCGTGATAATTAAGAATTCTGAAAATATCGTTTTTCCCGTCTCCATTGGGAGAGAAGGCATTCGGCAGGAATAATTCCGGGGAACATTCTGTTACAGTGACCCAGGACGTTGAGGAGCCGCACTTGTTTTTAACGGTTACCTCATAACGGCCGGCCTGATAAGCGGTGAAAACAGCGCGCGTAGAGCCATCCTGCCACAGGTAGCTGTCAAACCCTGTCCCGGGTGAGAAGACAATAGGTTTGTTATCAAACAGACAAGTGTCCGGCCCCAGGTTAATCACCGGTGCGTATTTCACATTCACTTTGGTATGAAAAACGCTGTCGCAGCCCAGCCAGGTGGTATAGCGAACGGTGTAATCGCCGGCCTGCGTGACCATGGTGCCATCCTGCAAACGAACAGAAGCACCATTGCAGATTTCCTGCGTATCGTTGAACTGATAAGCAGGAGCATCAGTCAGGACAGTCGTGATAATGCTGTCGCAGCCATGAACGGACTGCAACCGGGAGATATAGGTACCCGCCTGGGTAACCACCTTGTTGTCGGGCAAGCGGTAAGGCGTACCGGGACAGTGTATTTTATCTTCCGTCACAGCATAGGTGTCCCATACGGTAAGGGTAGTAATGATAATACTGTCGCAATGCCGTTGGGTCTGTAAGTTGGAGGTATATATACCAGACACTGCTACACGGCGGCCATCGGGCAGCAGATAACTATCTCCGTTGCAGATGCTGGCTGTTTTATTAATATGATAATCAGGATAGTCCACGACATGTGTAAGGATGATGCTATCACAACCATACTGCGATGTCAACACTGTTGTATAGTCTCCGGCGGCTGTTACCAGTTTCCCGTCCGGAAGCAGGATAGATGCGTTTTTGCAGATACCGGTATCTACACTTACGTTGTATGACTGATTGGCCAGTATGGTAGTGGTGATAATACTGTCGCAACCGGCGGTCGTCCGGAGCGATGAGGTGTAGACGCCAGTAGTATTTACAGGGCGGCCATCGGGGAGCGTATAGTAGGCGCCATTGCACAGCTGCTGGGTTTCAGCTATAGCGTAGGCTTTTAGTACAGTAAGATGTGTATGGATCGTACTGTCACAACCAAAACGAGTAGTGAATTTACTCGTATAGTCGCCGCTGGTGTTGACTTGCCGGCCATCGGGTAATTTGAAAACGATGTTGGAGCAGACGCTGGTATCTACATCGATGGAATAAGGCTGATTCAGTGTAATGGTGGTGGTGATGATACTATCGCAGCCGGCTTTGTTTTTCAGGTTGCTGGTGTAAACGCCGGCAGTCTGCACTACACGTCCGTCGGGCAACTTATAGGAATTGTTGTTGCACAGGCTGACCGTTTCGCTGCGAAGATCGGGCTGTAGGATATGAATCACACGGCTGACGGTATTGTTATGACAGGGGCCTGTTGTTTTCAGGGTCACGGTATAAGTGCCAGCCAGGGCATAAGTATGCGTGGGCTGTGTGGCGGTGGAAGTCTGACCGTCTCCGAAATCCCAGCTGATAGTAATGATATTGGCGGTGCTATTGGGCGTAAACTGTGTAACAGCATTCAGGCAGGTATCTTTCACCGTAAAACTGTTGGCGTCGTACACATAGCTGCTCATCAGGGTGGGCAGGCCCAGTTTGGCGCCGGAGGGACGTACGCTCAGGGCATTTTCCTGGAAGTTGCAGGCCAGTCCGGGTACGTCGGGATTGTGAATGATACTGATGCCATCGGCTGGTCTGTCGTAACCTGCTTCTCCGGCCACATATATCTGCCCGTCGGGCGCCAGTTGGAGTGATCCGTAGTTGATGGTGGGAGAGTGGCTGATCAGGACCCTCGACGCGTTGATGTCCGTAGCGGTAAGATCGTACTGGTAGAGATCGCGGCCATTGGTGGCGGTCACATAAATCAGTTTACCGCCGGGGGCGTACTCCATGCCGTAGCCCTGATTTAGTCCGGTCAGTGCCGCCACGGGGCCTGTAATGGCGCCGGTCTGGTTGTCGAACTTGAAAATTTCCGTGGTGGAGGTGGTGGATGTGGCGGTGTTGCCTTTTACATGGGTGAGCCATTGCCCGTCCGGCGATACTTTCAGGCAGCCGATGGTTTCCCAGCCAGTGTCATCCTTGATGATTTGTCCAATGTTGTAAAACTGCGGTGTGCCAAGGCCCGCAGCAGTGAGTGGCCATACATAGAATTTATTATCGCCTTTGGAGTGGGAGATGACCCAGAAATCCGTGTTGTTACAGTGTTTGGTGGCCATGACCTTTTCCGTGCTGAGGTAGTCGGGGATAAGGGAGATATTTTTGGCAGTGGGGACAATGTCTCCCAGGCCATTATGCAACGACATATCTACCAGCGAACTGCGCATGCCAGTACCTTCAGCAGATGTGAAAACATAGTATTGTCCGGGGTGGCCGGGGTAGGGGACCGCGATGGCCGACTGGCTGGCGGTGTAGTTGCCCATAAGGCCATAGCCATTGGGCATCACGTTGTGGGATGCATCCCATATCATTGTTCCTTCCGTATAGAAAAGCAGTTTACCGTTGGCATCGGACACGGTGGCTACTCCCTCACGGGTCTTCAGCTTACCGTCCAGCAGCAGTTTGGGAGGAAGGGTATTAAAATCCAGTCCGGCGTAGTCGCCGAAATACCAGATGTTGCCCTCTTTCTGGGCAGCGCTGGTGAGTGGTTGACAGATCACCCATATAATCAGGGTGAAGCAATAGATGATGCGTACAGGCATAGGTGCGTATAGGGGAATAAAGACTAATCTGACGCAGATTACAGGCCTAAAACCACTTCCTTTTCATGAAATACATGCTAATGATCACGGAAATCACGATAGAGAGGATAATAGGTATGTAAAAAGCGTGTATGCTGTGCTGATAGGGAAGTTCTACGTTCATACCGTAGATACTGGCCACCAGCATGGGAAAAGTAAGGATGATCGTAATGGAGGTCAGCCTTTTCATCACCACGTTCAGGTTGTTGGAGATGATACTGGCGAAAGCGTCCATGGTGCTGCTGAGGATGTTGGTGTAGATATTGGCCATTTCAAGCGCCTGGGAGGTGTCTACGATCAGGTCATGCAGGAATTCCTTTTCATCTTCATTGAGGCCGAGGAAGTTGGTCCTTTCCAGTTTCATCAGCAGCAGTTCGTTGCTGCGGAGGGCGGTGACGAAGTAAACGAGACTTTTCTGGATACGCATGATGGCGAGCAGCTCTTCATTCCTGTTGGAGTCGTAGAGTTTAGCTTCCAGCATGTTTCTGCGTTGGTTGATTTCTTTGAGGTAATCGAGGAAGTTGACCACCACTTTCTCAAAGATTTTCAGCACCATCATGTTCCTTTTTTCAGGAGAGCGGTTATGGAAAGTGTCCAGGAACCTTTTGATGGCCGCGTTATCAAAGGAGTTGACCGTCAGGATCTGATTATGCGTGAGGATGATCACGATCGGGATGGTGATGTAATAGGCATCGCTTTCATTGATGGAGTTGTTCTCCGTGGGTGTTTTGATAACGATGAGTTTTACATTGTTTTCCAGCTCGTAGCGTGATTTTTCGTCGATATCGAGCGAGTCGGTCAGGAAGTCCAGCGGTATGTCCAGTGCTTCGGAGAGCTGTTCAAACTCAGCTTGTTTCAGCGGAGGGGTGATGTTTACCCAGGCGTCGTTTTCAGGCGCCTGGATAGCCACTGTCTTGGAATCTATGTTTTTGAAGTATTGGATCATCTGCAGGGGTAAAAAAGCGTTATCAACCAATGGTTATTTGTCCTTCAAACACCAGGGTGGCGGGGCCACAGAGCCAGATGTTGGAAAAGGCGCGTTCTCCGGTACGGGTAAAGCGTACTTCCAGTTGTCCGCCGAGTGTTTGAACGGGGACTACATATTCTTTCTCTTCTTTTCCGGCGAAGGTAATAGCGGCGGCAGTGACGCCGGTTCCGCAGGAGTAGGTTTCATCTTCCACTCCTCTTTCGTAGGTACGTACGAAGATACCGTTTTCGAAAGGCTGCACGAAGTTGACATTGGTGCCTTCTGACGCAAAACGTTCATTGTAGCGTATCTGGCGGCCTTCATCAAATACATCTACAGCTTGTACATCATCCACATATTTTACAAAATGCGGGGAGCCGGTGTTGAGATAATAATGCAGCGGGCCTTGTTCCACAAAGTCCACGTCCTGCATTTTCAGGTTGACCCAGTTCTCGCCGTCCATGGTGGCTTCATGTTCGCCATCTACCGCGATAAAATACAGGTTGCCGTCACCCACGCCCATTTTATTGGCAAAAGCAGCGAGGCAGCGGCCTCCGTTGCCACACATAGAACTTTCGCGGCCATCGGAGTTATAATATTTCATGGCGAAGTCGTAGTCTTCACTTTTGTTGAGGAGCATCAGGCCGTCGGCACCGATGCCGAAACGGCGGTCGCACAGTTCGTTCACCTGTTCGTTGGTGAGCCAGTCATACTGCCCTTGCCGGTTGTCCATGATAACGAAATCGTTGCCGGTACCCTGGTATTTATAGAAATGGATCTGTTGCATAAGGCAAAGATAGAAAAGAATGTATTTGGTTTCCCCGGGCTGCGGCCCGGGGGAAAAAATATTAACGGGAAATTGATAATCCCGGCATCAATCCCGGCTATCAATCGGGGTGTCAATTATGGCGTTAATCCCTGTATTAATCATGGCATTCCGGCGTCATTCATGTTGTCCCAGGGCTGAAGCCCTGGGCTAAGATGTTCTTCAGGCTTGTTTTACGGGCCGGTGTCCATAGCCGGCGGCTTTAAGCCTTTTCATACTACATTGTAGATGAATGCCACAAATGATGGAACCTGCATCCACCAAAAGCTTGAATAACATCTTAGCCCAGGGCTTCAGCCCTGGGATGCCGGAAAGGGACGAATATATGCGATGCGGAATGGATTTTTATAACCCCGCAATGATACCGAGACCTTTCTGTATCAATGCTTCCACAGCGGCGGCGCCGTCTTTCGTGAATTCCTGGCGGATACGGTTGGCCACAATAGCGCTGATGGACAGGCATTGGTGGCCCAGTACGCAGCCCATACCATAGATGGCAGATGTTTCCATCTCGAAGTTGGTGATGCGGTGCCCTTCATAAGAGAAGCCCGTGAGGTTGTCGATCAGGTTCGGGTTTGATAGCGGTCCTCTCAGCATGCGTCCCTGTGGGGCATAGAAGCCCGGGCAGGTAACGGTGATGCCTGTATGAAATCCGTCGGTGAAGCGTTGGCGCAGGTCTTCGCCGGCGGCGAAGAGGCAGGGATTGGCGCCGCCGGGTTGCAGTGCTACCTGGCCGCGGAAAGCTTCCAGCAGTTGTTTTTCTGCGGTTGTATTTTCAAAAGCATAGTAGGCCATGAGGTTATCGAGGCCAAGGCCATGGGAAGAAACCACGAAGCTGTCTACCGGAATGCTGTCCTGCAATGCGCCGGAAGTGCCGAGGCGGATGACTTGCAGGGAAGTCAGCTGGTCTTTCACGAGGCGTGTCTGAAAGTCGATATTGACGAGAGCATCCAGTTCATTGAGCACGATATCGATGTTATCTGTACCGATGCCGGTAGATACGACAGACAATCTTTTATTTCCGATATAACCGGTATGGGTAACAAATTCGCGGTGTTGCGATTTGTGTTCTATTTTGTCGAAATGTTTGGTCACAGTTGGAACACGGTCCGGGTCGCCTACGGTGATGATGGTGTGGGCCAGTTCTTCCGGTCTTACATCCAGGTGATATACCGCTCCACGGCTGTTGATAATAAGCTCAGATTCAGCAATACGTTTATTCTCCATGTTATTAATTTTTAATTCAACATTCCTTGTTGGCACCTCAATATTCCCACGTTCTGTATAATTATCAAAATATTTTTTTAGATATTTTTTAAATAATATTTGGTGGTTATCAGAAATTTGCTACTTTTGCAATCCCACAAAACGACGGGGACGCCCGCTGAAGGCAAGCATCAGCAAGTGTTTAAGTCGGATTGTACGGTTCCGTGGCCGAGTGGCTAGGCAGAGGTCTGCAAAACCTCGTACAGCGGTTCGAATCCGCTCGGAACCTCAGATGGGATAGTAAGAAGCCGCTCTTGTAGCGGCTTTTTTTATTGCCCATGGCTGCTTTTAGGGCATTTTGTGCTGTTGGAAAAGTATTGAAAGGCGGGTATTGGTGGCCGTTTGTTATACCATTGTTTTACCATGTTTTGTTTCTTATCCAGTCATTATTTTTTCTCTGAAAATTAATTTTTTGTTTGATCGTTTACGTATGAAAATGTCGTAAATTGCTTATCCCGCAAAAGTTTGGGGGTGTTCCCGGAAACCAGTCAGAGAGATAGGAACGCCCTATTCCGGAAGGCTTTTGCACTTTCCCGATAATTCTAAAAGTGTGGCGATGACAGAGATCACTAAAGTAACCGCAGCAGATACCGGAAGCCTCGAACAGGTAAAGCTACTTTTCAGAGAATATGCCAACTGGTTAAATGTTGACCTTAGCTTTCAACGGTTTGAAGACGAGATGGCCGAGTTGCCAGGTGCGTATTCCGCCCCCAGCGGCGCCCTTTTACTGGCCAAAGTAGATGGCCAGGTGGCAGGATGCGTGGCTATCCGTCCTTTTGACAACACGACCGCCGAAATGAAACGCCTTTTTGTAAAAGACGCTTTCAAAGGCCATGGTGTAGGCAAAGCATTGGCAGCTGAGGCGATTGAAGAGAGCCGTAACCTGGGCTATAAACGTATTCTGCTTGATACGCTGGCGCATATGCGTCCGGCGATTGAATTGTATACGTCGCTGGGATTCCAGCCTATTGCTGCCTATTACGACAACCCTATCAGCAGCGCGGTATACCTGTCACTGAGCCTGGAGAAAGCTTCCTGATCAGTGGCGGGCGAAGGAGCCGTCGCCGGCCCCTTCGCATATATCAGCCGATAGGCGGCAGTTTGTACCCATTATGATATCCGGCAGCCAGCATTTGATTGGCGTCGCTGTCGGTAAACTGCTTTGTGTGTTTGTCCCAATATAATTTTTTCCCGGTCCTGAAGGCGATGTTCCCCATTTGTGCCACGGTAGCGATATGCGCGCCTGCCTGCACCGGCGTGCGCAGATCATCGAGGCGGCGTGAACGGACTACATCGATGAAGTTCTGCGTATGCAGCGTGAGACCATTGTCTACCGCTTTCTGGCGGGGAACGGCTTCCATTTTGTCTTTTTCAGGGATCACTTCCCATCCGCCGCGGTCCAGTACCAGCGTGCCGTTATTGCCGATAAAGGCAATACCATGGTCACGCCCGTACGGGCCGCCATTGATGCCCTGTGCCTGCTCCCATTGAATATTGAAGCCATCGAATTCATACACGGTGGTGAGGGTGTCCGGTGTTTCTGCGGCATCGTCGGGATAAGCAAACTTGCCCCCGGCGGCCATCACGGATTTGGGCGTTTCTGCTTTCATGCCCAGCAGGGCATAGTCGAGCAGATGCACGCCCCAGTCGGTCATCAGGCCACCGGCATAATCCCAGTACCAGCGGAAATTGAAATGGAAACGGTTGGCATTAAAAGGGCGCTCTTTGGTGGGACCGAGCCAGGCTTTATAGTCTACGCCGGCAGGAGGGGCGCTGTCAGGAACTACCGGGATGGACTTCATCCAGCCCATATAAGCCCATGCTTTTACGAGGCGCACCTGTCCCAGTTTGCCGGAATGCACAAAGGCAATGGCATCTTTAAAATGCTGCTGGCTGCGTTGCCACTGGCCTACCTGTACGGCGCGGTGGTGCCGTTGTTGTGCGGCTACCATGGCGCGGCATTCCATGATGGAATTGCCTAACGGCTTTTCCACGTATACGTCTTTACCGGCGGAGCAGGCGTCTGTCATCTGGAGGCAATGCCAGTGGTCCGGTGTGCCGATGATCACGGCATCGATGGACTTGTCTTCGAGCAGCTTACGGTAATCACTATACGCTTTTACCTTGATGCCTTGTTGAGAAAGCTCGGCTACGCGTTTGTCCAATACGTTGCGGTCTGCATCGCATAGCGCCACACACCGTGCGGCGAGGTGTTTGAGCATGGCGGTGAGGTCGGACCATCCCATCCCGTTGATGCCGATGGCGGCGATGCGGACACGGTCTGACGGGGCTACTGCCCGTAAACCGGCTGGCAGCATGGACACCAGGCCGGCGCCGCCCGCCAGGGCGGACGCGGAACGGAGGAAGTCCCTTCTGGAGTGTTTCATAAGTGGAATTTTATCTCAACAAAATAATAAAAAATAACAAAGGCTGGTCAGGAAAGACCAGCCTTTGTCGTCAGACTTATTTATAAAGATCAGAATTCTGGTTCGTCGCTGTTATCCTCATCATCGTCGTTGCTCAGGCTGAAGTTCATCATGGTGCCCAGCAGATCACTGAAACGGGTATCATTTTCTCCCACTTTTTTGCTGATGAGGGAATAGGATGCCAGTCCATGCAGCACGAATTCCATCAGCAACAGGGCCTCGCGGTTATTGGCCTGCGGGAAACGGGCCTTCACCATATCTCTCAGCCCTTCTACTTTATTGAGGGTGTTTTCGTACTGTTTGTCGCTGATATCCTGCATCAGTTGCAGGGAGTTGCCTTTGTCGAACCACTGGATAACGCTGCGGTACGGGTTTTCCACGGGCACGGCCTGTTTCCTTTTCTTGAAGGAATCGGGATTGGGGAAGTAGGTGGCGAAGAGCGTGCGGATGGACTTGTCGAGCAGGTTGTGCGCTACCTGTAACGGTCCTTCTTGTTCACCTTCGTACACCAGTTCTATTTTACCGGTGATGGCCGGAATAATGGACATCAGGTCGGCGATGCGTACGTGTGTTTCTTTTTCCTTGTTGATGATGGCGCGTCTTTCTCCGGAGCTGACAGCATTTTCAAAGGCAGCGATAGTGAGACGGGCGGAGACGCCGCTTTTTTTGTCTACATACTCGCTGTTGCGCGCTTCAAAGGCTACCTGTTCTATAAGGCGTTTCACCATATCGGAGATGGCTACACGGGCTTCCTGGTCGGTATGGATATCGGCTTCCTGTTCGGTGATGAGCAGGGAGTTTTCCACGCTTTTCGGGTAGTGGGTGATGATCTGGCTTTCGATCCTGTCTTTCAGCGGTGTCACGATAGAGCCGCGGTTCGTATAGTCTTCCGGGTTAGCGGTGAAGACAAACAGGATATCCAGTGGCATCCTTACTTTGAAGCCACGGATCTGTATATCGCCTTCCTGGAGGATATTGAACAGGGCTACCTGTATACGTGCCTGGAGGTCGGGCAGTTCGTTGATGACGAAGATGCCGCGGTTGGAGCGGGGAATGATACCAAAGTGAATGGCGCGTTCGTCCGCATAGCTGAGTTTTTGATTGGCTGCCTTGATCGGGTCAATATCACCGATCAGATCGGCCACGGACACGTCCGGCGTGGCGAGCTTTTCGGCGTAGCGGTCTGCGCGTGACAGCCAGGTGATAGGCGTTTTATCGCCTTTTTCCGCGATGAGGTCACGCGCGTAGCGTGACAGCGGCTGGAACGGATCATCATTGACTTCAGAGCCTTCCACGATGGGAATGTATTCATCGAGGAGGTCTATCATCTGCCGCGCCATGCGGGTTTTAGCCTGACCGCGGAGACCGAGGAACAGGATATTGTGCCGGGAGAGCAGGGCTCTTTCGGTGTCTGGTATGACCGTATCTTCGTAGCCAATAATGCCGGGGAAGGAAGTTTCTTTTTTCTGCAGTTTTTTGATCAGGTTGCGTCTGATTTCCTCTTTGACTGAAACGGGTTGATAGCCACTCTTTTTCAGTTCACCTAACGTCTTAATGCTCGTGTCCATGTTTAAAAGTTACGCAATTCCTTGCCGGTTTTTAGAATAATTTTCGTTTCCCGTTTTCGAAGTCGTAGAACAGGAACTGGCCCAGGTTGTCAGTACCGGAGAAAAAGGCTTTACCGTTGTTGGTTTCTGTAAACTCCTGTACGAATTTCTGCAGCCATGGATCTGTGGCCACCATGAAGGTAGTGATGGGTATTTTCAGTTTTTTGCATTGAGCGGCCAGGTTGAGTGTCCGGTTGAGGATTTTACGGTCCAGGCCGAAGCTGTTTTTGTAATATTCTTTCCCGATTTTCAGACAGGTAGGTTTCCCGTCGGTGATCATGAAGATCTGTTTGTTGGGATTACGGCGCCGCCGCAGCAGGTCCATGGCCAGTTCCAGGCCAGCCACCGTATTGGTGTGGTAGGGGCCTACTGTCAGATAGGGAAGGTCTTTGATCTCCACCTGCCAGGCATCGTTACCAAAAACAATGATGTCCAGCGTATCTTTCGGATAGCGGGTAGTGATGAGTTCACTAAGGGCCATGGCCACTTTTTTGGCTGGCGTGATCCTGTCTTCTCCGTACAATATCATAGAGTGGGAGATATCGATCATCAGGGCGGTGGAAGTCTGGGTTTTGTAATCAGTTTCCTTGATTTCCAGGTCATCCTGATGAATGGAGAAGCTGTCGATACCGTGATTGATCTGGGCGTTGCGGATAGAGGCGGTCACATCGAGCTGATCGATGCTGTCGCCGAATTCGAAGGGCCTTGTTTCCGCGTTGAGCTCGTCGCCCATGCCTGATTTCCGGATATTGTGATTTCCGACAGTGGATTTTTTGAGTTTTCCGAAGATCTCTTCCAGGGCATTTTTACGGATAGTTTGTTCCGTTTTGGAGGTGAGTTCTATTTTGCTGGTTTCCTCGTTTTCCTTCAGGTATCCTTTTTCTTTCAGCTCCTGAATGAAGTCGCCCAGGCCATACTCATCGTTGGTCAACCCAAATTCCTTATCCAGTTCCGTGAGCCACTGCATGGCTTCTGTAACGTCTCCGCTGGTATAGGTGAGTAGTTGGGTGAAGAGGTCCAGCAGCTTCTGGAAAGGAGATCGGGTATCATCGTCCGGTGTGAACCGGGAAAAAGTTATTCCTCTCATAGCACAAAAGTCAAATCAAAGTTCGTTACTAAAATTAGCGAAAAAATATTTCCCATGGGTACTCCATTTCCGTGCGGGGTTTTATGATTCCGTTAAGCCTCCCGGAAAAGGGCGGTGGTAGGGGTTTTTGAGGAGAAATGACCGGAACTCTTGTATTTTCCGTTGAAAGCTATTACTTTCAATCATCAAAAAAATAACAATATGAAAAAACTGAGAAATGCATGGCTGCTGGCGGGAGGTTTAGCGGTGGCAATGTTTGCACAGTCTGCTAAAGGCCAGGCCAGGGCAGATGCATTGGGCTGGAAACTGGGTGCCCAGGCATGGACATTCAACCATTTTACGCTGGCGGAAGCGCTGGACAAAATGGACAGCTGCGGTATCCAGTACGTGGAAGCCTTTCCGGGCCAGACCATCGGCGGAGGAATTGAAGGCAAACTGGACTACCATATGTCTCCCGACAAACAGGAAAAGGTAAAAGAGCTGTTTAAAAAGAAACACAAGGTGCTGATGGCTTTTGGCGTGGTAGTGCCAAATTCTGAAGCGGAATGGCGCATGCTGTTCGACTTCGCCAACAGGATGGGCATCCAGAGCATCACCAGTGAGCCGCAACCGGAGTACCTGGACCTGATCTCTTCCCTGTGCGATCGCTACAACATCAAACTGGCGATCCATGACCACCCGAAACCAAGTCCTTACTGGAACCCTGAAGCCGTGCTGAAAGCCATCGAAGGCAGAAGCAAATTAATGGGCGCCTGTGCGGACATCGGTCACTGGGTACGTTCCGGCCTCGATCCGGTAGAATGCCTGAAGAAACTGAACGGCCACATTGTAAGCCTGCACTTCAAGGACCTGAATGAAAAATCTGAAAAAGGGCATGACGTGATCTGGGGCAACGGTGTTTGCCAGATACCCAAAGTACTGGAGACACTGAAAGCACAGAAGTTTAAAGGTCTTTTCTCTGCAGAATATGAGTACAACTGGGACACCAACGTACCGGAAGTAAAAGAAAGCGCTACTTTCTGGAGAACAATGGTGAGCAACCTGTAATTATTTAGTTTTTCCAATAAACTTAAAGCCCCTCTGGTCCGGTATCATCCGGTTGCCAGAGGGGCTTTAAGTTTATTGGAAATTTTGGTATTTCGTTATTTGATTATTTGGAAGAATCGGGAGCTGCTTGTGGAACAGCGTTGGAATCTCCGGTATTGATGTTTTGCATGCCTTCACGGGCGTGTTGGCCACCGGGGCCGAAATCCACCTTCATACGTTCCAGCCATTGAACGAACTGTTCAGCGGTCTGTCCGTCACGTTGCAGGTCGGAAGTCAGTCTGCTGGCAGGCAGGGACTGGTAGTAGCGGATTTGCTGCTGGCAGTCTTTGATGATCTGGCTGCTCAGTTCTTCTGCGCGTTTTACATCACCGGCAATGTAGTGTGCGTACACTGTTTGCAGGGACGTATAGTTGTGCATGTTACCTGGTGTGGTCATCGCATACGGGAAGTTTACTTCCTTCAGGTTTTTGTCCATATAGGTGAGCACGGAGATGGCGCTGTCTTTGGAAGCACCGCCCTGTGTCATGGCCACGCTGAGGCGGGTGTAGGACTGACGCAGGTAAGTCAGCATTTTGCGGTTCGGTTCATCGAAGTAGGTACCTACTGTTTGAGCGCCACCGAAAGCGAATTTGTGCATCAGGTTTTCATACATTACCCCTACGTTGGCGTTGATGTCCATACCTAACGGGTCGGTAGCTGTTGGTTTAGGCATCGGAACCAGGTGGTAAGCCAGACCATCAGTTTGCAGGTAATCATTCAGACCGAGGTCAGTAGGGCTTGTGAAATAGATCGGGCGTTTCCAGTTATTGGTAGCGATGATATCGTAAACAGCCAGGTCATTTTTCAGCAGGTAGCTTTTGGTGATTTTGATAGGCACCTGTGGCAGGATTTTATCTGCTTCTTTAGCGCCAACAACACCGTATTTGAGCACTTCTTCCTTGTTAACCGGGATAAACAGCTGGCGGGTAGGCAGGAAGTTTTCAGCGCCACCGTCCTGTGTGTTTATCTTGTTGTGTTCATCATCGCTTCCCATGAAGTCCATGATGTCTTTCAGGTTGAAGTATTTATCAGCCGGAATATTTCCCGGATCGAAGAAACGGATGTAGTTGCGGTTTTCGCCCTGGTATTTGTCTGGTGTCCAGCTCATAGGTACGGCCGGGCTTTGGTTTACCATTCTGCGTTGTTGATCGATGTACCAGTCCACACCCAGGAGGCTGAGGTTGATCACCCTGATATCAGGACGGATGCCTTCCACTTCCTGTGCATACCACAGCGGGTAGGTATCGTTATCACCTACGGTAAAGAGGATGGCGTTAGGCTGGCAGGATTCGAGGTAATCTTTCGCGATATCGCGGGCGATGTATTTGGTAGAGCGGTCGTGGTCATCCCATTCCTGAGCGGCCATCAGTACCGGTACTGCCAGGAGGCACAGGGCGGTAGCGAGGGTGGGAGCCAATGCGCTCTTGGTTTTCTTTTTCAGGAAGTTGTATACGGAGAGCACCCCGAGACCGATCCAGATAGCGAAAGCGTAGAAAGAGCCTACATAAGCGTAGTCACGTTCACGTGGTTGGTTACCGGCCTGGTTGAGGTACAGTACGATCGCGATACCTGTAAAGAAGAACAGGAGGGCGACTACCAGGGTATCTTTACGATGATTGTTGTATTGGAAGAAGAAACCGATGATACCGAGGATGAACGGCAGGAAGAACAGCGTGTTGTGTGCTTTGTTGTCTTTCAGGCTGTCCGGCATCATGCTTTGGTCGCCGTAGATCAGGTTATCGATGAAGGGGATACCGGAGATCCAGTTACCATCACGAACGTTGCCATAGCCCTGGGTATCGTTTTGTTTACCAACGAAGTTCCACATGAAGTAGCGGAAATACATGAAGTTCATCTGGTATTGTACGAAGAACTTGATGTTATCACCGAAGCCAGGTTTTTCGTTGGCTTCCAGTCCGAGCCAGGAGCGGTAGAAGTCCGCGTGGCCCTGATCGTTGCTGGCGTCCCATACGCGAGGGAACAGCATCATATCATCGGAAGCGTATTTAGGCTCCATTTTTTTGCCGGCCACCACGTATTTTTTAGTGCCGCGGGCGTAGATGTTGCCGCCTTCCTCATACCGTTCGGGGCGGGCGGTGAACACCTGACCATAGATCAGGGGGAAATCGCCATATTGTTCGCGGCCGAGGTAACCTACGAGGGAGATCGGGTTGTCCACGTTGTACATATCTACAGAAGGATTGGAAGTAGAACGTACCATGGTGGTGATATACGTAGAGTATCCGAGGAGTGTAAAGAGGATGAAGAGGATGGTCAACCGGCTGAAGTGCAGTGTTTTTCCAGCGTCCAGTTTAATGCCGAAAGCTTTTATCAGCGTAGGGATGAGCAGGAAGAACGCAGCCAGTAATACTTTAAAGAATACCACGCCGCCGCTGGTGTCGTTGTAGGCCGGTATCAGGATAACAGAAGCAATAACGATCAGCGGCGCATACAGGCCGAGTTTTGCTTTTCTGTAACCCAGTGCGAGTACCACGGTGATAGCGAGGAAATAGAAGATAAACCCGGAGAAGTAGCCCATGCCGAGGTTATTGACGAAGATAACGTCCATATAACCGGAGGCTTTTACCGTATCCTGGATCAGGTATTTCTGGATCATACCGGTGACAGCGCAGCCGATAAGGAAAGCCCAGAAAGTGCCCCATGCAGTAGGTTTGAATCTTCTGAAGTAGTACACCATTACGATGGCCGGGATGGTGAGGAGGTTGAGCAGGTGCACCCCGATGGAGAGGCCCAGGAGGTAAGCGATCAACACGATCCATCTGTCGGCATAAGGTTCGTCGGCCTCATGTTCCCATTTGAGGATGGCCCAGAACACGATGGCGGTGAAGAAGGAGGACATACCATATACTTCACCTTCCACAGCGGAGAACCAGAATGAATCAGAAAAGGTATATGCGAGGGACCCTACGATACCGGCGCCCATGATAGCGATCATTTTCTCACGGGAGATTTCTTCACCGGCTTTGACCATTAGACGACGGGCGAAGTGCGTGATGGTCCAGAAGAGGAACAGGATGGTGAAACCACTGGCGAGGGCAGTCATGGTATTTACGCCCAGGGCCGCCTGTGAGGGTTTCAGGAACATGCTGAAGAGTCTTCCGAGCAACACGAACAGGGGTGCTCCGGGAGGGTGGGGGACTTGTACTTTGTACGCACTGGAAATAAACTCGCCGCAGTCCCATAAGCTGCCCGTGGCCTCCATAGTCATAATGTAAACAGAGCAGGCTATGATGCAAATCACCCAGCCAACTATGTTGTTGGTCCTTTTAAAATTCATAAGGTTGTTTTAAGGTCCGACAAAAATATAAAAAGTAGCAAATTATGCTAATCTGCCGAACAGTTTTAACTTTTTGTAAATATCTTTTTAATTGTTAGCTATCCGCTTGAATAGTAGCTGGTTTGGGGGGAATTAAAATACCATTAGAATTCCCGGTCCGCTGGGCGGGCGTTCAGGCTTTGAAAGCCTCTGTAACGGTCCATGCTGCTGGTTTTGCGTTGAAAAGCACTTTGGTGGCCGCCCATGTTTCCCGGAAGAGATCTGACTGCCGGTAGGTTTCCAGTGCGGCTTCGGACTCCCATTTGCTGAAGGTAAAGAAGGTGTTTCCGGAGGCCGGATGTTCCCATAATTCGAGGTGGAGGCATCCGGGGAAGTGCCGGATAAGATTTTGTTGACGGGAAAACAGTTCCCGGAAGGAGTCTACCTTGTCGGGTGCAAACTCCATCTTAACGAGTCTGTTGATCATTGAAAAATTATTCTGACAGTTTGGTAAAATGAAAGTTGCTGGAAGCCGGTGGGCTGGGTAAGTTGGTCCCTGCGGAAGCCCTGCAGGCCGAAGAGGCCGGCGGCATTTCCTTTGTTGATGGCTATTTCGAGGTAGCCGGCAGCGTTAAAGAGGGCCAGTTTCTGGCCTTCAGGCACATCAGCGTAGGATTCGCTGATCTGGTTGATCACTTCATTGCGGCGGAAGAATATCTGGAATCGGCGGTTCCTGCGTTGCGCATTGAACTGCTCGTAGGTAATATTGACCACTACGTTTTCGAAGCTGTCGATATGGATAATCTGGCCTTCGATGAAGTCGTCTCCCACCAGGGGCTGCAGGTTATGTTTCACCTGGATGCTTTGCGTGAGGGGGGCAATTTCACCGAGCGCTTTACCTCTGCTTAGTTCACGCGCAGCCATGGCCAGCAGCTGGATCATGGTGAACGTGGTTTTAGGCGCATTGGAAGGGAGGGGGATTTTCACCACCTTTTCCGGCATGCCTCCGGCGATCATGGTCAGCAGGCCGTTATCAGCGCAACCGATATATTGGCCGTTATGTTCTGCTACCAGGACATGGTCCGGGCGGCGGTCGAATAAATTGATCAGTACAAAGTGAAACGTGCCGAGCGGAAACCAGGCAAAAGCGCTTTTACAGATGTAAGTGGCCTGTGGGAGATTGAACGGGCTGATATGGTGAGTGATGTCCGTAACATGACATTCCGGGCAGTAATGCCAGAGCTGCCCTTTGATGGCACCTACCAGGTAATCCTGCATCCCTATGTCTGATGTTAATGTTATAATGGACATGCCAGAAATTCTAAATCCGCTCTAAATTCACATTTCAACGCCCTTCCTTGCTAACAGTTACCGGTATCACATCTGAATGGCATATTTAAATGTCCGCTTTCCTTCCAAAAAAGATGCCATGGGGTTTTAAATGCAATCTCATTGCAAATAAAGGTAAAAATACCGATGGCGCCTATTTTAAGCAGAAAATTTGATTTTTACTGTAACGGGGAATTGGGTTCTTTCTTAAAGTGGTTATAGACGAGTTTGTCCAGGATACCAGGTATTACCCTGCTGAGGAATACGGTGAGCTTGCCCTGTCCGGTCAGTACCAGCGTGCGTTTGCGTTTGGCGATCGCTTTGGCAACGGCAGTGGCCACCGCTTCAGCGCTCATCAGTTTGTCCTCGTTGAGCGGTGTTTCACTTTGCGCCTGTCCCTGCGGATTGAGCGCTGTATTCCGTATATTCGATGACGTGAAGCCAGGGCATACCCACATCACGTTGACGCCTGTATGTAGATTCTCTGTCCGCAGTGCTTCGAGGAAACCCTGCATGGCGAACTTAGAGGCAGAATAACCCGTACGTCCCGGAAGGCCGCGGTAGCCGGCAATGGAAGATACCCCCACGATAGTGCCTTTCGAGGCCAGGATAGCCGGGAACGCATACTTGGTGCAATAAACCGTTCCCCAGAAATTGATGTCCATCAGCGATTTCAACACACTCAAATCCAAATCACGGAACAGCGCCCGCATAGATATACCCGCGTTGTTGATCAACACGTCGATACGGCCGAACTGCGCATTCACCGCCTCAATGAACGCTTTACAGTCGTCTTCTTTACTAACATCAGCAGTAAAGATGAACAGTCCCTTCGGATTGCCCAGCTCATTGCGCAATGCTTCCAGCGCCGGCAGCTTGCGGCCGCATACGGCCACATTAGCGTTCTGCTGCAACATCTCCGCCACCAAAGCCTTACCAATCCCCGACGATCCGCCGGTAATAACGACTGTCTTGTTCTGAAAGAAAGTTTTCATGGGTATATTTTTGCACTGCAAAAATAGGAGAGAAGTTCATAGTAACAGCATTTTATTATAGGTGTGATACAGAATTGTGCTGCTGTTATTGGCTGTAAATGCTGTCTGGTAGTATATTTGACGCGGTTCTTCAGATTTTTTTTGACAAAAACTTGTTTAAAAATAAAATATTCCTATTTTTGCACTCCCTTCAGAAAAGGGAATGATTCCGTAGCTCAGTTGGTAGAGCAATACACTTTTAATGTATGGGCCCTGGGTTCGAGTCCCAGCGGGATCACTGGAGTTTTAGAAACCTCGCGCATGGCGCGGGGTTTTGTTTTTTAGTTGGGTGTTTAGTCGAGTTCCGATTTTATAAGCATTATATTCTTTCCATCCTTTTTAATGGCTAATCAATCAACTAATACCAAGTTACAAATAATCATACTTACTTCAACGTTGTTGAGAGATTAGATACTATTAGGAAAAAAAATTTGAAAACACCCTGTTTGAAAACTGCCACTTTATATGAATTAATCACTCTTCTGTTGTTATTATAGGGATGCAAAAATTTAGAAGAAGTGTACACCATTTGGGAAGTCATGGGAAAGAAGCGTATACGCCGAAGATGACTTAACAACTCTCCCTTTTTTTGTTTCTGTAAAAAAAGGTGCTTGCACCTGCAACTTTGTAAATTGAAGGGGACACTCCCTTCGGAAATGAAATGGAAAAGGCCGATGGGCACGCTTATATTTTACTAATATAGAAATCTATGGTATTAGCCATTATTGACCATTAAATTTCTTTGGAAAGGAGGTGCAACTGCACCTCCTTTGTGTATTTTATCCAACCTTTTGAATGGTTGTATTGGCTATTTTACCTTGGTTTTTCGCTAGAAAGTGTGATTGTTCATGTGTTTTCTCATATAGTATTCTAATTCCTTAAATGCTAAAGGATACAGCTTTATTCGCTCTTTAAGCGAATAAGGTATTACAACATTATCCCCTAAATATTTCTCTATTAAGTTATCAATGACGTCATCTGGAAAATTCCTTTCAGGCATTGAATATTCCTTAATTAGTTTTATTTCATTCTGATACTTTTTTAGAAAGTGTTCAGTAATTAAGCTTTCGTTCGGATTCTGGAATTTTAAACAAACGATATTATGCTTTTCAAATTCTAATTGACTTTCTTTTTTGGCCCAGGTTGGTATCCTCTTTTTATTGGTATTAAATAAATCATTAAATTTCTTTTTTCCTAAGAATACCCTTACATCTAACGGCCTGGTAATTTTGCGACCATTTTCTTCTGAATATTTCAAATGCCAAAATTCAGAGTTAAAATTGTACTGGGATTCTGACTTAATAATGCTATATTCAAAAAAAGCATCTTTTATATCTAGCTCAACTTCATTGAATTTTTCGTGTAAATTGGTTGATTTTAACTCTATTAATGTTGATAGTCCGGACTTCCGAATAGAATAATCGGTTTTGAGCAAAAATCCTTTTTTAGAAATAAAGTAATGATCTATTTCATCATACACGGCGCCAGGGTAATTGAAGAGTTGTGTGCCAAGCTGAATGGTGGATTCTTTTGCCTGACAACCTGGTGTAAATAACAATACATGCGCAAGAAAATCTTTACATATGTCTTCCTTCAAGTCCTCACGAAAGGATACATAGTCAGATAAATTCTCTCTGTCCAAGGTTAAGGGTAGTATTCCGTTATTGTCAAACACACTGATAAGGGGATCCTTAAAAGGGGATAAGTCTAAATACTTGGTCTCATCGAAAATGTCAAAAACTTCGTTGACTAGAATCCCATTACATATAAACTTCCTTTCCTCATACGATTCATCATAAGCCCATAAAATTTTGTTGTAGCCCACGGAATTTAAAGTTCGCCATTCTTCTGCTGGATTTTCTTCATCTGGACCCAGTTTAGCCGTAGGAGAGATTTCTTGTCCAAGAAAAAAATATTTGATTTGGGGTTTAGGTAGCATATACCACTCTGTCCAATCGTATATTTTGTTGTCACTAGTTTTGATGGTACGCGGAGCAAATTGATAACGCTTGTCATCATCTATTTTTATTATTATTTTTGTTCCACTTTTTATACTGTCATCTTTTATTATATTAATTTGATCTGAAGCTAAATCTGCATAAAATTTATATCCAGTTATACTTTTGATACTTTTGGTTTCGACATAAATGGATTTGCCGATGAGAAAAGCTGCGAGTACTCCTACTCCGAACTGCCCACTTCTATTTACGTTAGAGTTGCCTGTTGAATCAATAAATGTTTTTTGCCAATCAAAACTCTTCCTATATGATGCACCGGCAGTTAGAAAATAATCTTTTATAATATCAATTGACATTCCAGTTCCATTATCTGTAATGCTAAAAAAAGCATCGTCATTTTCATCTTTGTATACATTGACTTCAATTTCGCCTTGGTATTTAGAATCTTGGTTTAGATTTTCTATAATTTCTCTTTCTTTACACGCGTCAACGGCATTCTGCAGCAATTCTCTAACTCCATATTTTGAATCATTCCCATACAGTGGAGCGATTAAAAGTTTTACAACTTCATCATTTGCCTTAAAATAGAATTTATCGGCTACATATTGCTGTTTAGAATAAAAAGTTTGATCCTCGAGATTAGAGGTGATTCGACGATACTTAATTTCTGGTTTATTTTCAATTTCCCCGTATATCTCACCTAGAACAGCCCAAGATATATCAAATTCATATTGAATATCTTGGATTAATTTTTTTATTTTTAAATACATACTACTTTCTGTGGGCGAAGCATTGACAAAAATTCTTTCAGGATCATTTTGATATTTATCATCAATATAGTTGATGGAAAGATGGGCTTTATGTTCAAATTCAGAAAATGGGCTTGAGAAAGTTTTGACTTTCAATAGGGTAGTAGAAGCCCTACTTTTATCAATTTGTAAATAGTCTGACAGTCGGAGTAGAATCATCAAAAAAACTAAATGGATTCCATTAATGTGGCGTCTGGTATTTTTTCCATATTCCACTTCAACATAATCGATACATCGTCTTAAATCTAAGCCGTGACTTCTGGCAATTACGCCAACTAATTGTTTAAGCAAATCATCTAGGCCATTAGCAAAATGCAATGTGCCTTTTCTGCCTGGGAAACCAACTAATGCAATCTCGTGTGCAAGTCTTGTGTGATGCCTTCTAATGAATTCTCCAATTAATTTTTTATCATTGCCGTTTATTTCACCAATATTCAATAAAGGAGGTTTTCTTACAATTAGATTTTGGTCTCCGAAAATTAAATTCAATTGTTTCCCACTAAATTTTTTTGTTTCATTTAGATATTCATCCCATAGCTCTTTCCATGTTAATTTGTCGAATTCTGATATACGTACCTTATCAAACTCTCCGTTTAATAATTGATTAAAACCATCTAATGAGATGTGCATTGCTATGTCATGCAACACAACTGAGAGAACATAACAAGCAATGTCCGAAGCTGATAAGATAGTTGAAAAGGTTTTTTCAGTTATTAGATTTGATGATGACTCAAGGACATTTTCTATATGTCGTACTCCATGGTCTGTATATTCTTCAAAAAAGAATAGCTTATTATCGATTAAAATATCTCCGAATTCTGATATTGTTGACATGACAATACCTTCTAATTCTTGTACTTCTGAAAGTTTGTCTTGGAATTTTTGAGGAAGCCTAATTTTAATCATAGTAAGACGAAATATAGATATGTTTATTATTTATATGTGTTTGTGAATTTAAGATAATTAGCTTATTAAGCAACAGTGATGCTTTGATTTTTATGGTAGCTTGGTAATCTAAATTTCATAAAGTAGGAGTAAGATGTAAGAGGAATTTTAAATGGCATCAAATCCGAAGAGGTAAAGGAGGTGCAAACGCAGCTCCTTTATGCTATATAGGTAGCCTTTCGCACAACGGCAGTGCTACCCATTTCACCGCGTTTTTCCCTATGTCTCCCTAATTTTCTTCCCTGCTTCCTCTGGTGTGATCTTGATGTTAATCGTTATAAAGGTAGGAGTTTAGAAAATTGAGTGGTGTTATAAAGTATTGAAAATAAACTTATAAAAATAAGGATAAGTAAAACTTGGATAAAGCTATTTACCCTCTCTGTAATCCCAGAGGGATCACTGGATTTTTAGGAGCCTCACACAACTTAATCAAAATCATCAGAATACATGTTCAGGACTAGTTAGAGTTGCGCTATCAACAAGTGTTTACTCAGCTGGTTCAAGTAATCCTCCGATATTGAATCAGTTGGGTTATACTGCATTGGAACAATAATTATGTTCAGGTATTCCTCTGGATGTACGTTATTTTCAATCTCCCATTTTTTTTGCATGGCCACCATTCGATGGGCGGAATATAAATCGAAAAGTTCCGGTAAGGGAAGATCACTTTTGCCGGTATTGGCCCAAGTAAGAGGAGCATATTCACCTTTGCATAATGGGACAAGGGGCTTGTCGTCTCTTCGATCCTCCATAATCATGTAAAGTTTAGGTGCTATCTCAAAACCGGTATACACTGGAAGTAGTCGATAGTCAAATCCAGAATGACCGTCTTTTTTGTGGATAGTTTCTCCTAGTAGATAAATAGCGGTAGGACGGTCGTATAACTCAACGCTTTCATCTGAATGGTATGCATCAGAGGGATTAGCCCAGCAAAAGGATTGGCTTTCATTATCAAATGTCATAGGGGCCCAAGCATTGCTATCTTTATACTTTCCCATAACAATAAAGTACCTCGGTTTGAATTTCTTTTTGTCAATTTGGCTGAACAGTTTTTTCATTTGTGTATTTTGTTGTATAAAGGATTACATCAATAGTCTTAACGTCCTGAAGGTTATCAAGACTTAACATTGTGGGAATGCGCTATTAATTTTAATGAAGTCTACAATTCTGAATCTTTTTCGATAATCGTAAGTTTTCTGGTCAGATATGAGTCTAGATATTGATAATAGGTCTCAAAAAATTGAGCATTAATTACTAGCCCGGTTTCCTGTAAGTTCATCATATTTTTCCGCTTCCTGTGCCTCCTTCTTTGAACTTCTTTATCTTCTGCTCTTTTAAGCGCAAATTTCATTTTTAGGAACGCTTTGAAAAATGGTGACGATATCGAATAGTTTCTAGTGATTCTGTCGTATCGAATTACTTCTTCGAACTCTGAGGTTGCGAGTTTTTGCAGTAAAGCTTCAACTTTAGAAGTTTCCCAGTTTAACCTCTTATTATAATTTACGCCTTTGGTTAGTTCTATAATAGATAGGTGTTCTTTTTCCGTATAATCAAAAGTCTGGAGTATATTCCATCCTCCTTCTTGGGAAAGAATCATATCGTACAATTTTGAAAACGTGTCTGAATTTTTTCGAACATAAGATTCTACCGCGGATCGGAAATATTCCTCGTGAATTTCTTTCATAAAAATCCTTGACTTAATTATTCCATCATGGTAGCAGATGTCATAACAAATTTGATGAGCTAGTGAGCCGAGGTTATTACTGTAATAAACAATTTTCTCAATTAATCCATCAGGCATTTTTATATGGAGTAGTCCATCTCCTTTCTTTATTAAGTTTTTTATTTCTTCATCTTTAAGTAAAGGAACTGACATTTCAGCAATTCTATTTCTAAGATTGTTATCGAGCTCAATTAATTCTCTGGCAGTGCCTACGGCACCTATACAAATAATTTTAACTTTAGGAGAATCGTTAGCCGCATCAATAAATATTTTTATAACATCGGCTATTCGTCTCTTTTCCACCTCATTTACTTTATGGAAGTCCTCGATCAACCAAACACTTTCTACTTCGCCAAGGAATTGGGCCAGTTTCTCAGGAGTTAATTGTTGTGGAACAAGTCTGACTGATTTTTCCCCTTTCGAATTGGTATTACTTTCAGAAATCTTTGCACTCAAAGTCTTATACTCGGCTTTTAAATCGGAACTAATAGAATATTGATAGTTAGTCGTTTTTTCCGTAATGTAAAATCTGTTTAGTTTGTCAAATGCTTGAAGTAAAAGATCATCAAAAGTGGTTGCACTTTCGCAATGCGTTTTGATATAATTGATTTTAGCATTCTTTAGTATATTCAGAATTAAGGTAGTTTTGCCACTTCCAGAATGTCCATAAACCACAATTTGTTTTCCTGGTAAGCCTATGTATTTAGTTAGATCATCTTCTAGTATCTGCCTCTTGACATAAGTTAATTTTGCTACGGTGTTTGGTGTAAAGACTTCGTTTAATTGGTAGGGACTACATAATCTCTTTAAAAAGTTCATTTTAGCAGGTTTTGGTATATTCTGAATTAAAAAATAAGATTTGGCGGGTTTTTCATAACAATATCTATTTCCACCTCAAAAGTTGTATTAGGGGAATAATATATATGGATTTACCCGGCCATATTTTTAGACGCGATTATCAGATAGTAGCAATAAAACGGTATTATTTTGATATTCATTCAATCAAAATGATATCAATACGGATAATACGCAGTTGGGAGTTGGTCGAATGTAAATAGGTTGTTAATCAAAATTTTTTTGCACTTTCATCAAGGATAGTTTACTTCCTGATTTTCTTTACCCACGTTTTGGGATGCACATGATAAAACTATTGAATTATGTTATTTCCCATTGGTGGGCATGTTAACAGATTAGGGAGTTATTATAGACATTTGTTCCAAACATACTAAGTATGTTGTAAGCGGAAGGGTATCGATTTTTGCTGAAAATCAGAACATTAGGAAGCGATTTGTGTCTACTTTTGCCATAAAATGATGGAAAAAGAAAAGGTCTCATTCTAAAACTCTAGAAGACCAGGTAGTAACAGGCGGCCACTGTATAGAAGATCCAGAGCATTATAGGCGAATTGTCGCTATTAGATCACCAACTGATAATGCTTGGAAGGGTTTGACTCGGATAGTGGACTATTGCAATCGGGCTGCCTTCCTACTTCAATAATCCATTCAGGAAAACAACGCAGGCCAGCGCTGGAGGTGTGGTGTCAAGCGAGAAGCATACTGTTGCTGTTTCTTCCGCTCTATCTCCTTCTGATGAAACTCTTCCCAAGCCATTTTTAAGTCTGCTCGCATAAATTCACGATCATTCCAGTATTTAGGCCCCAGCCGATCTCTGATTTTTCTTACTTCGGCCACTGCATCATATTTTTTTAGTTTTTTTCATGATTATTAAGTTTAAAGGTTTAACGGGAGCGTAGGTTTTAATCGACCAGCATGCTATAGGCAAATATCCACAAGGGAGGGCTTCCTTGCCTGATTTAGCAGGTCGATACATGACGAAGTGCCGACGGTCGTGCCCACGGTGACAACAATCGCCGCAATTAAAAATGAAACGGCGGAGTAATGATTATGGGAATAATACAGATGAAGAAAATATACTATACCAAAGGTGGGTTAATTTAGGGTACGTAGTCGCTGGCTATAGCTATTCAGGTTAGTGGTGTTCGGATATTTGATACTTAATATGTGATTATAGTTTTTCATAGCCGCATGACTTTAACTAATTAATTAGCCCTGATTGAGAGCTGTTGTTTGGCTGCAGCGCAGGCCTCTGCTTCAGCATGAAAACGTTCTCTTGCTGCCTTCAAATCCCGAAACAGTAGTTCGGGGTTATTCCTGTATTTCACGCTTAATTCATCACGGACTTTCCGGACCTCGGCTAGAGCATCATATTTCTTAGCTTTTTTCATAATCGACAAGTTTTAAGATTTTTCGTGGAGTTCTGATTTCGATAAGAGGATAATCTCAAAAAGAAAAGTCCATTTGTCCTTATGACGGGTATGGCGTCGACAGGCACAAGATGCCTGCCAACGCCGTCATTATAAGGAAAGAGCTTTCCCTGTATTAACGTTTCTTCAACGCTTCCTGCATTCGATCAAATTCCTCTGAAGCCTTTTTCAGGTCCTTCAGTAACAAATCAGGATTGTTCCTGTATTTGCGGCTCATTTTGTCTCTGATCTTCCGTACTTCAGCTACGGCGTCGTATTTTTTAGTTTTTTTCATGATTACAGCGTTTAAAGGTCAAACTTGAGGTACCAGCCAGTCTTAGCTAGAACCCGTTTAATATCATAGGACAGGGACAACCACCTGGATTCAGCAGGTAAGGACATGGTCCGTGCATGGATTGTTATGTAACAATCTCTGATAGCAAAATAAAAACGGTGGAAGTAGTAATGGGAAGGAGTACAGCGGTATGAAATATGCTGTACTGCGAGGTGGGTTATAGGGATAGGCGTAGTCGCTGGCTAAATGTATTCAGGTCTCTCAGTGATGGGGAGGTATTATCCCGCCATTCCTTGGCTTTTCTGGTTTGTACTACTACATCGTAGTATTGACTTTTTTTCATGGCTGTATGGTTTTTAAGATTGCACTTGGTGTCTTGATTTTTAGTGATCGGTATCCTAACTGTAAATTAACGAAATTATACAATTTAATACGATCTAAATTTACAATGTGCTTAAAATTCCAGCTGGCCAATACATCTGCCTGGTGAACGGTGGCGAGTGCAATATGCAAGGCATCGTTGTAGCATTTGTCGCTTATTGCGCCCTGGGATATATAAGCTGCTGCCAATGTTCCTGCTTTGAGCGTATGTTTGATTTCCACTTTGAAACGTGCCGGCACTTCGTTCACTTTTGCATTTACCTGTTCGTTGGCTGCACCAAGTTCCATTTTTACCAGATCTGACAGGAGTAGCTTTTTAGTGCCGGTTTTAAATTCATCAAAAAGAGCAAGACTAGGTTCTTTGAATTCTTTATCAAAACACCCGCCTATTACTGAGGTATCAGTATAAACTAACATAAAACAACAATTAAAGGTTAACAATTAGTTGCTTTCTGGCCGGGAGGCCTGGTTGTTGTCCGTGGCGGGGTAAGATGAATGCTGTTCGCCTTTAGATGCAGGCGTAGGTTGGTTGGGGTTACAGTACTTTTATTAATCCCATTGGGGTTCAAAGTACTCGTCGTGTTCCTGTTGCTTAGGGGCTTTTAGCGCTACAGTGATTTTGATAGCGTTCTTACGTACGGCAATGGCGATGTTATCACCGACGTCAAAACCGGCTTTCTCCAACCATGCGCCGGATAGATTTAGCCAGGGGACGTACGTGTTGAGGGTCCCCTTAGCGTGAATTTTGGCTACTCTGTTTTTATATTGCATAAGGTAGTTTTTAAATGATTATCTGATGTAAATATACCTTATTGGACTTATTTAAACAAGTTCAATAAGCTGTATTATGCTTGTTTAGGTCATTATTGTGTCAAAATAATAAGTCTAAAAAGGCGTATATGATTCAGATAAGCATGTTGTTTGCTTCAGTCAAAAGCCCAAATGCATGCGTATATTAGATTTATGGCTGTTCAAGGTTTTACTTTAAAGTCCTATTTTTAGTACTTAAAACACTAACCCTAATGACATTCGGACAAAGAGTCACATTGGTAAGACGGGAAAAAAAACTGACCCAGGCACAGTTGGGAGTCGCCATTGGTACTACCGGCGATATGGTCGGGAAATATGAACGGGACGCCATAAAACCATCCATCGAAGTGGCAGCAAAAATTGCAGAAGTGTTGGAATGTACGTTGGATTATCTGATTAGAGATATCCAAAACGATGAAGAGAAGGAGAGGAGTGTTTCGCCTGTATTGGCAGCATATCTCAGTAAGCTGGAGAAGCTGCCTGCCCAAGACAGGGATCATGTGTTGGCGGTAATTGACGCTTTTGCGGCAAAGATGAAAATTCAATCTATTATGGAATAAAACCCATGGCCGGAACTTCCCCGGCCATGAGCAAAAAATTCTGCTTACACAGTCTGATCGTCTATCGTCGCCGTAGGCGCGTTAGTCTTTACAGAAGCGATACCATTGTCGCGCCCAGATTCACTGGCGTACATCTGGCTGGTGCCGATTACCTGGCCATTGGTAGCTTTCAGGTTAAAATAATGTTTCTCGTTGGAAGAAGTTTTCTTCTCGAACCGTTCATCGTGCTGGGAGTTGGTTTTCACAGATGCGATACCGTTTTCACAGCCTGCTTTGGCGTTGTAGCCTTCGCTGACGAGGATGGTTTCTCCGTTACCGGCATTCAGCTTAAAACGGAATTCTCCGTTGTCACTCTTGGTAATAACAAATTTTCCCATGGATTAAAATTTTATGCAGCTGAAGATAAATAAATAATTTCAAATATGATGCAGATATGCCGCAGTGAGT
This sequence comes from Chitinophaga fulva, assembly GCF_012927205.1. GTDB lineage: Bacteria > Bacteroidota > Bacteroidia > Chitinophagales > Chitinophagaceae > Chitinophaga > Chitinophaga fulva. Next base: position 356,161 of record NZ_JABBGC010000003.1, on the reverse strand, counting down.
TTCGCAAAAAATACGTAGATTAGTATTGTAGCTGTCATATGAATTGCCCTCTCGATCACGTTAACAACCCAGACTTCATGGAATTCATATTACCGAAAAACCTGCAAAAGTACACTACTGTTGCTATATGTACACCATCAGATGAAAAACCAGATCTTCTATCATTTGCAGAAACAACAACCATTCAGGGATCTTTCGGAGAAATACACCAGCAACACGCAGAAGCAACTACGTACACCATTTACCGGCACATCTTCAGGATGGCGCAGCCAATACGTTTGCAGGTGGTCATCCACGAGCCGATGATCACATTAAGCTACGCCTTACAGGGAGAGCTGAGCTTCGTGCTTAACGGTGCCGGTAAAACGCAGATACAGAGCGGCCTGTATCACCTGTATTACATTCCGGCCGGTACTTACCTGGCAGATATCCCTGCCGGCGAAACGGTCATCTTCCAGGTAAACCTGCAGACGGAACACATTGAAGGAGCAGACGATGAACCGGTACAGCAGGTACTGAACAACGTACTGCAAAACAGCAGGAGAGGGCTGCAACAAAACGCAGCGGCTATCACGCCGAAGGTAAAAGCTGTCCTGGAGAGCATACATGCCTGTAAACTGGACGACGCAAAAAGAGATATCTTCCTGCGTGCCCGGATATATGATTTGTTGCTGTTGTACCTGGATACGCTGAGCGACGCGCAAAAGCTGGTCACCACCAAGTTCCATTTCTCACCGGATGATTTACAATCCCTGCAGGAGGTTAGCGACAAACTGGTGAACAATCTGCATCAGCAGATACCACTGGAAGAAGTGGCAAAACAGGTCCATCTGCATCCCCGAAAGCTGACGGAAGGTTTTCGTTTGTATTTTGGCGTTAGTATGCATGAATGGCTGTTACAGGCCAGGATGGAGCGTGCTAAATGTTTGTTGTCGCAGCAGACCAATATCCGGGATGTGGCTTACGAGGTAGGATATGATACTGTATCAGGTTTTATCCGCGCGTTCAAGAGTTTTACAGGTTCCACACCTGCCAACTATAATAAATAAAAAATCCCCGGGAACATAAGGAATGTCCCGGGGATGATCTAAAATCGACTACAGTACCATCTCTTTCACGGCGGTATTACCCGGCAGGTCGGAAGCTTCTGCTTTTATTTTGGTACCGGTCAGTGTGTTCAGGTCTTTGGTGGCGGTGTATAGCCAGTCAAGACCGTTAACCTGCAGTACAGCGGCGCCTGTCTCCACCAGCTGGTTGTCTGCGCTGTATATGGACACTGTGACAGCCTTTACCTTGAACTCATCGATGGCCCGTATCAGGAACGTTTCACCGGTTTTGCCTGTATAGGCGGCCGTATTCACATCCTTGATCTCCGGAGGCCTGAGCGCGTCCAGCATGGCTACGTTATAAGCCGATAGCCCGTTTTTCGCTGCGGCGCGGTACATGTCCAGCAGCACCGGATTGGCCATCACGGATTTGGCATACAGGGAGGCGCTGAGGAAACGGTCCCTGACAGCCTGTTGTGCTTCTGTGGCTTTCCCCTTACTACGGGTAGGGCGTTTGCTTAAAATGGATTGACCAAAACGTTGACGGACTACCAGCTGTTTGGCGATGGTGCCGTGTGCTCCATAAAGGATCACGTTGTCGATAGCTTTTGCCATAAAAAACATTTTAAGTTGAAAAGATCGCTGAACAGCGTCGGGTCGTACGCTCCCGTAACATTCAGCAGTTAACAGTTCAAAGTTGACGAATTCATTCGCCAATCCATATACGAAGCCGGAGAAAAAATGTTCCGCGTTGGAGAATTATTAGGAATGTGAAGATAGTACTGGTTTGTAGCTGGGGAGATACATTGTCAGGAGAAGGATGAGTAAAGGATAGGTGAAGGATACTAAAAGGATAAGACAAGGATGTTTGTGTACTATGTTGTAAATAAATGTATTGTATGAGTGATGGTAACTGATGGTTGGATAATACTGATGGTATTTTCAACTGCTATTCTCCAAATTTATTTATCCTCCTATTCATATGGCGTGGCGTTTTGTGTTTTTGTTTATTTTTTCTGCCGGGAGCCCCCAATATTCCTTAACCACCTACCCGTGATATACCCTGGAAGAAGTAATGATACCGTCTTTTATCTCCAGTACTTCTCCTACCAGCAGATCCTCTTCGCCGGGCACCTGACGGAGATATTCCATAAATACCCGGTCCTGGTTGGCGGTTAACGTATGCAAGGTATATTGCAGGTGAGGATATCGCTCAAAAGAATCCTGCCACCAGGTACGGAGTGCCTGCTTGCCTTTGATAAGGCCGCCCGTAGCTGGCTGCCGGATTTTCAACTTCGGACTGTAATGCACCGCATTATCGTGGTACAGGGATAATAATTTTTCCAGGTCATGTTCATTGAAGGCTTCGAACCATTTGTGAGCAATGAATTCCAGTTCGTTTGGTACTGACATATACTACTGTTTGTAAGCGGCAAATATAGGTTAGTTATTGGGACTCCGCATACAAATTGTGCTGGCAGCAATAAACAACGCTATATTTGCGCCACAAACATCTTTATTTCATGGAAGGCAAATATTTCGATGAAGCAACAGTTTCGGTACTACAGGAAATCATTCTTCATAGAAGAGATGTAAGAGGAAATCGTTTTCTGCCTACACCACTGGAGGATGCAGTAATAGACCAGCTGCTGATGGCAGCCCTGAACGCTCCTTCAGTGGGGTTCTCGCAACCATGGGAGTTTGTGCTGATCCGGGACCAAGCCGTTAAACAGCAGGTCAGAAATTCGTTTCACGAAGAAAATGCCAAAGCCCTGCCACAGTTCAGCGAAGAAAAACAACCGGAATATATACGCCTTAAGCTGGAAGGCATTATGGAGGCGCCGCTGAATATTGCCGTGTTCTATAAGCCGTCCGATAAACCGGTGCTGGGGCAAACGGCGATGCCGGAAGCAGGTTTGTATAGTGTGGTATGCGCGGTGCAGAATATGTGGCTCATGGCCCGCGCCCTGAATATAGGCGTAGGTTGGGTGAGCATCCTGGATGCCGAAAAGGTAAAGCGGATATTACATGCACCGTCTGACAATAAGCTGGTCGCTTATTTATGTGTGGGGTATACTAACGGATTTTATACACAACCCGAGCTGGAAATACTGCAATGGGAGAAACGGAAAATGAAGGAAGCTGTTGTTTTTAAAGAGGGGTATTATTAAATACTATAAAGAAAGAATTTTTCTAAGGGCGGGAAGATTGTCGCCAAAATAAAAATGCAGGTAGCTGGCAAAAATGCGATCATCATAAAATACAGGTGTGACAATCACTTCGCCGCGCGCATTAGATACGCGGATGGGCGTATCTGTTAGTGCCGGGGTGTTCACAAAAGTAGAATAATGAAATTCATGTCCCCGCAGGGTAATGTTATCCAACTCCACTTTTCTATAGCCCAACGCCAGCTTTTTCTGCTGCATGGTAGTGGACATGGGCAGCACGTCGCACATCTCATAGGGCTGCCCGCTTTCATCGTGTATTGCAGCACCGAGGTACATCATACCTCCACATTCGGCAAGTATCTTCCCTTTGAACGACTTGATAGCGGCACGCAATGCGGTATTGGCGGCCAGTTGCGGCAGATGCAGCTCAGGATAGCCTCCCGGTAAATATAACACATCGGCAGCAGGAAGTTCACGGTCCTGCAAGGGACTGAAGTAAGTAATCTCCCCTAATGACGATAAGGCTTTTATATTTTGTGGATAGATAAAGTTGAACGCTTCATCTTGTGCCACCGCTATCCGCAAACGTCCGACAGGTCTGTTTTCGGTAGTATACACCTTACGTGGCACACAGGTCAGCTCCATCAGTTTATCCAGGTCTATATATTGAGAGAGATGATCGGCGGCGTCGTTGATGATCTGATCATAATCATGGTCTGCAGAGATATGTAGTCCCAGATGTCTGGAAGGAATTTTTATGGAGATATTTTCAGGAAGATAACCTAATGCTGTCAAACCCACATCTGCGGCAGCTTCCTGGAGGAAGCGGTAATGAGAGGCGGTGCTTACGAAATTGAATATTACACCGGCAATACGCAGGCCGGGGGAGAAGTTTTTATAGCCATACAATAAGGCTGCTGCGGAATAAGCCATGGCCTTGGCATTCACCACCAGTATCACGGGTATGTCCAGGAACCTGGCCAGTTCGGCACTGCTGCCTTCCATCTTTACTGCGCCGTCAAATAAGCCCATTACGCCTTCTGTCACACTTACATCGGCCTGGGCACTGTACTGCGCGTAAGTGTTGCGGACATGATCGTCAGACATCATGTACCTGTCCAGGTTGATGCTTGGCCGGCCCGCTGCTATACTATGGAGCTTGGGATCTATATAATCCGGACCGCATTTGAAGGGCTGCACCCGCAAACCTTTGCGCTGCAAGGCCCGCAGCACCGCCAGTGTAACGGTTGTCTTACCTGCGCCGCTATGTGGCGCCGCTATCAGGAATTGTGGTTGCATGGACGACAAAGGTATTTCTTTTGTGAAAGTTATTTTCTTTGTTCCCTTAATTCTGTCATTTATGCCCTCACTCCGGCCCTAAAAATAAAAACCTACGCTTCTGTCTCTTGAATAGATAATTCCTTATCTTCGCCCCGTTATCAGGTGCATTGTTGTCATCACAATGCTTAAAAGGGAATCCGGTGATGCCCGCCAGGCGCAAATTCCGGAGCAGTACCCGCTGCTGTAAGTTCACAAAAATGTTGTCGGCATAAATGCCACTGTCTATTATCCGACGGGAAGGCGCCGACATACAGAACAAGCCAGAAGACCTGCCTCATAATCGTAATATCCGGCTTCCGGGACCAGGAGCAACAGGATAGAAGTCCACCTCTTCGATGGTGATTTCTCACCTTTTGCATTCCATCCTCGCCGCCGGCATTTTTTAATCGTTAACGGGCTTATTAACTCGATTAATTTTCATGGGCAAAGATCTCTTAAAAGTTAAACGCATCGCGTTTATGTGTAATGGCAACTCCTGCCTCAACAAAGGAGCTGAAGATACCACCGTTTCATTACGCGCCGCTATCGCCGCCAATAATCTCCACGACGAGGTACACACCATCCGTACCCGCTGCACCGGCCAGTGCGAGCATGGTCCTGTTGTATTCATTCATCCTGATGGTACCTGGTACAAAGACATGAAAGCGGAATTTACTGCCAACCTGGTAGACTGCCACTTCGTAATCGGCAAACCCGTGGGCAATGCCGTGTTTTTCCAGGATTAATACTTTTATCAACCATCATCAGCTTGAATGAAACACTTTTATACCGTGGCATTGTCATGTCTGTCCCTGACCGCCTGGGCGCAACAAACGACTGACACCACCAGGAAAAAAATATTTAACCTGAAAGGGGTAGATGTTTCTGCCAATGCGGACAAGGGCGGCCATCTGCTTTCTAAAATAGATCTCCAGCTGCTACCGGTAAAATCCGCGCAGGACCTCCTTCGCACGGTTCCCGGCCTCTTCATCGCGCAACACGCAGGCGGAGGTAAGGCAGAACAGATCTTAGTGCGTGGCATCGACAACGACCACGGCACTGACTTCGGTATTTTCGTAGACGGGATCCCTGTCAACCTGCCCAACCACGCACATGGACAAGGCTATGCAGACATGCACTTCCTCATTCCGGAAGCCATCGGCAACGCGGCCTATTACAAAGGGCCGTATGAAGCCAGTCAGGGCGACTTTACCAACGCTGGTGCTGCTGTGTATTCCACGCTCTTTAAACCAACCAGCCAGTTTGTAAAGGTAGAAGCTGGCAGCTTCAACAGCGCGAGGGTAGCGGGCCTGGTGAATGTGGTAAACCAGGAAAAGCAAAACGCTTATGTCATCGCGGACTACACTTACACCGACAGCTATTTCGATAACCCGCAGTACTTTAACCGCTTTAATTTCCTGGCACGTTACAATGTAGCCATTAATACAAAAAATACACTCTCCATTATCGGCTCTGGCTTTACCAGTAGCTGGCACGCGTCCGGACAAGTACCGCAACGCGCCATTACAAATGGGTCATTGCCACGCTTTGGTGCCATCGATCCGAGCGAAGGGGGTAAAACCACCCGCATCAATGCAAACCTGATGCTGGAAACCCATATCAGCGGGCGTTCTACCATGAAGCAGCAGGTGTACTATGTAAGAAATAACTTTGACCTATGGTCAAATTTTACGTTTTATAAAAATGATCCCGTTAACGGTGATGAAATAAAACAATGGGAGAGAAGAAATATGGCAGGGTATAAAAATACCTTTAGTCATACGGGTAAATGGGGCAACGCCACACTGCTGACGGAAGCAGGCATCGGCGCCCGCATCGACTTCGTTAACTTAGGCCGCGATCACGTAAGAGAAAGAATGTTTTTGTCTAACGAAGATTCCAGCCGCGCCATCGTTGGTAACTACTCCGCCTATATCAGTGAAACGCTGCGATTGACCAATGGCCTGAGTTTCAGCCTGGGCCTCCGTGATGACTTCTTTACCTTCGATCTCCATGATTATCTGATAAAAAATACCAGTGGGAATAAAACCGCCAATCGCCTGAGTCCCAAGTTCAGCGCTTACTATGATGTATCGCCATCATGGACGTTCTTCGCTAAAACAGCCACAGGATTCCACTCCAACTACGCCAATGTAGCTGTGCAACATGGACAGTCAGCCGCCGTGCCCCGCTCTTATGGCGCCGACGTAGGTACCAACTTCAAGCTGGGCAACAAAGCATTGGTGACGGCTACCATATGGTGGCTGCAATGTGACGCAGAATACAAATTTATTGCCGATGATGGTAGCTTTGAGAATTTGGGCCGCACCACCAGAACGGGTGTGGACGCAGCTTTACGCTATCACATGGCTGATCCGTTGTGGGCCGATGTGAACCTCAACTTCGCACGACCACGGCTGATGGATGAAGTGAAAAACGAAAACTACATTCCTTTTGCACCCGTCTTTACCAGTACCGGTGGCCTGACTTACCAATCCCACAATGGTATCAGCGCCAGCCTGCGTTATCGTTATATGGGTGAAAGGCCAGCCATCGAAGATAACAGCGTAAAATCCAGGGACTACCTGATCCTCGACGCAGTGGTAAGATATAGCTACAAACGCTATGAATGGGGACTCTCTGCAGAAAACCTGACTAACAGGAAATGGGCGGAGGCTCAGTTTTATGACGAATCGCAACTGAAGGGCGAGGCTGCACCGGAGATGGACTTTCACATCACCCCAGGTACGCCTTTCGCGCTCAGGGCAAGCATGACAGTACGGTTTTAATATGCATGATAAACTAACACAAAGCCATAACATACACCCCGTGCAGATCGTGGGCGCAGGTCCCGGAGCGGCTGACCTGTTAACGGTAAGGGCAGTACGCTGTATCGGGCAAGCCGACGTAGTGCTGCACGATAACCTGGTATCAGCGGATATCCTGGCACTTTGTCGTAAAGATGCTGAACTTATTTACACCGGTAAAAAATATGGGGATGCCATCGACCCGGTGGAACGCCAGCAACATATTCACGAGCTGATGGCGGAACATGCGGCCAACGGCAAAAAGGTAGTCCGGCTCAAATCCGGTGACCCGTTTATTTATGGCCGTGCGGCAGAGGAAGTGCGCTACCTGCAGGAACATAACATCGCATTTGAGGTCGTACCCGGACTAACAGCCGGTATTGCCGCCGCAAGTCTTTGCCAGGTACCGCTCACCGAACGTAATCGCAGCAAGGCGGTACTTTTTTGCACAGGCCATACGGCCAACTACGACTTTGAACAACTGGAGGCACTGGCCAACATGCTGCGTACCGGCACCTCGCTGGTGATGTACATGGGCCTCAGTAACCTGCCTAAAGTAATAGCCAAATTACAGGTGGCCGCCGGCGCCGAAACCATTTACGTGACGGCGGTATCACAGGTGTCCGCCCCAACACAACAAACAGTGACGGCTACATTAAGTGAGATAGAGGCGGCGCTCACGTCGCGTCCCTTGCCGATGCCAGTGGTGTTTATCATTGGTAAATACGCGGACTTGCTTTAAAACGAATGGTATGAAACAAGGTATTCTGATTTGTGGACATGGCAGCAGGGATAAGGAGGGCGTTACGCACTTTAAAATCCTGGTAGAAAAATTACAACAGCGCTATCCCGACAGGATAGTGGACTACGGCTTCCTGGAGTTTGCACATCCAGTGTATGCCGCTGCGGTAGAACGCATGTACCAGCAGGGAGTACGACATATCATCGCTTTGCCGGCCATCCTTTTTGCAGGTGGCCACGCGAAAAATGATATCCCTTTTGAAATGAATTCCCTGCAACAACAATATCCGGATCTCACCATCACGATGGCGAGCCATCTGGGTATTACAGGACCGCTGCTGCAACTCACGCGCTGGCTGGTAGAGAAAGCAGAAGCAACAGTGCCTGCATTTCCGCGTGCGGAAAGCTGCCTGCTGGTCGTAGGGCGGGGTACCAATGATCCGGATGCCAACTCCGATGTGGCCAAATTAACCCGCATGCTCTGGGAAGGCATGGGATTCGGATTCGCTACTACAGCCTATATAGGCGTTACGAAGCCCTTGTTGCAAGACGCTTTTCCACTGATGGAAAAACTACCGTTTAAAAGAGTGGTCGTGCTACCCATCTTCCTTTTTACGGGCGTATTACTCAAAAGAATTTATGAGCAGGTAGCTGCGCAACAAGTGTTGTCGCCTGGTAAAGAATATATTGCTACAGAGCCGCTGGGCAGCCATGAATGGCTGTTACAGGCCATCGGGATACGCATTGCGGAAGCAGAAAAAGGCGATCCGAATATGAACTGCCAGCTCTGTAAATACCGTACCCAAATCGTAGGATTTGAAGCCGATCAGGGCAAAGAACAAATCGGTCATCATCTCAATGTAAAAGGTATTCTCTTCGAAGAAGAAGAAAAGCCGGGCGATAAAAAAGGAGTTTTCTCTACCGTAAAAAAAGTATTGGGGATTTGAGCACTACTGGTAAAATATATGCGGTTTCTTTAGGTCCGGGCGATCCGGAATTGATTACTGTAAAGGGTTTAAAGGTATTGAAGGCATGTGATGTGATCTTCTACCCGGCCTCTTTTCAGGAAGAGGGCGTTCGGAGTTATGCGCGCTCCATTTTAGATTATTATGATTTGGGAGATAAACGAATGGTGCCGGTCATCCTCGATATGAAAACAGACCGTGCCTATAATCTCGAGGTCTATACGAAATGTTTCTTTGAGATGAAAGCCCTGGTGGAAACAGGTGCGCAGGTTTGTTTTGTAAGCGAGGGAGATGTTTCCTTTTACAGCACCTTTGTATACATCCTACAACAAATCCATGTACACCAGCTGCCGCTGGAAATCATTGCAGGCGTACCTTCCTTCCTGTTGGCTACTGCGGCTCATCAGGCGCCACTGGCTTTGCTCCGCGAAAAGATCGCCATCATACCGCTTTTAAAAAGTGAAGCCGATCTGCAACAATATTTACAGCAATTTGAAACCGTCGTACTCATCAAGGTGAGGGCGGCCATGCAATATATACAGCCATTTGTGGCAATAGGCAAGGTAACCATGTTGTACAGTGAGAAGCTGGGGACGCCTGACCAGCAGCTGTTTACGGACATTTCCGCATTGGAAGGTCATGTGCTTCCCTATTTCTCATTGATCATTTTAAAAAGTAACATATGCGCCTAAGTGTGATTGGTATTGGCCCGGGTGATGCCGGTTATTTGCTCCCCATAGCCCGGCAGGCACTCGCGGATGCAGATATAATAATTGGCTATCATTACTATTTCCGGTTTGTGGAGCATCTTTTAAAGCCTGGCGCACAGTGCATTGGCAAGGAGTTGTCGGAGGAGGAAGCCCGTGCGGTGCTGGCGGTGGAAAGCTGTACAGCCGGAAAGCATGTGGCAGTGATCAGTTCTGGTGATGCGGGGGTATATGCCATGGCGTCCTTAGTGTATGAATATGCGTCGAAGCAAAACCGACAGGATATAGCGCTGTCCTCTATTCCGGGCATCAGCGCTTTCCAGGCGGCCGCGGCCCGGTTAGGTGCGCCCATTGGTCACGATTTCTGTACCATCTCTCTGTCAGACCTCATGACACCATGGACCACGATAGAAAAACGTATCCACGCAGCCGCTATCGGCGACTTCGTTACGTCATTATATAATCCGAGAAGTAAGCAACGCCATTGGCAGTTGTCACGACTCAAGGAAATATTCCTGCAGCACCGCAGCCCGGAAACACCCGTGGCTATTGTAAGACAGGTGGCCCGCCCGGAAGAACATATTCAACTGACGACGCTCGGTGAACTGGACGTAACACTGGTGGATATGTTTTGCCTGGTGATGATAGGCAACTCACAGACGTATCGCTTCAACAACTTTTTAGTGACCCCTCGTGGTTACCTGAGCCGTAAACCACACACTGGCGAAGAGATTCAGCAGGAGAGCTTCCGCCAGATACGCTTGCAACTCAAACGGGATGAGCTGTCGCCTGCTGACCAGTGGGCTGTGATCAGGTGCATTCATAGCACGGCAGATTTTGAGTATGAACAGCTGTATTACGCTACAGAAGGCGCTTTGGAGCAGTGGCATGAATACCTCGCTGGCGGTGGTACGGTGATCACGGATGTGACCATGGTACAATCAGGCATCACCAAAGCCTTTACCAGCAAGTATGGTGTTGCGGTAAAATGTTACCTGAACGATGAACGTGTGTTGGCATTAGCAGCCGCGGAGAATATTACGCGTAGCCAGGCGGGTATTCGTTTGGCCATACAGGAGCATCCGGACGCTCTGTATGTGATCGGCAATGCGCCTACCGCCTTGTTGGAGATCTGCGATCAGTATCAGCAGGGCAACTGCCGTCCTATAGGGGTGGTAGCGGCGCCGGTGGGTTTTGTGAACGTACTCGAATCTAAGTTTAAAATGAAATACCTGCCAGACATTCCATCTGTCATCATCGAAGGACGTAAAGGCGGCAGTAATGTCGCTGCGGCTATTGTCAATGCTGCCTTTACTATCCTGGAACAGGTCCAATAATCAGCTATGCATTTTATCGTCATCGGTACTGCCAATCAAACCACACACAATATTATGCCGGAAGCATTGCCGCTGCTGGCACAGCCATGCGTGTTCAGTGGTGGGCAGCGGCACTACGGGCTGGTAAAAGCGCTGTTACCGGAGCAACATACCTGGATCACCATCAAAGGTAGCATGGTAGCGCTTTTTGAGCAATATCAGCAGGCCGGGGAAACGGTCGTGATATTCGCCAGCGGCGACCCGTTGTTTTATGGTATGGTACAAACCATCTATAAATATGCACCCAAGGCCACTTTACAGGTATTCCCCCACTTCAGCAGCATTCAAAGGCTTTTTACCAAAATTGGGCAACCCTACGAACAGGTCCGTCATACCTCCGTACACGGGCGTGGATGGAAAGAGCTGGACGCCGCGTTGATAAAGGATGATAAATTCATTTCCGTGCTGACCGATGTAACCCGCAGCCCGCAGGCGATAGCCGCACGTATGTTGCAATACAACTTCCATCACTACGAGATGGTAGTAGCGGAAGACCTGGATGGACAACAGGAGAACATTACCAGCGGCACACTCAAGGAAATGACTACACGCTCTTTTCATCCGCTTAACTGTGTACTGCTCCGGCAGGTGTCACCGGCAAAAATGCCGGGCATGGGCATAGCAGATCAGCAATTCGAAGGCTTACCCGGCAGACCCAACATGATCACTAAACGTAGTGTCCGTTTGGTAACCCTGTCACATCTCCAGCTGCACACAGCCGCCACGTTTTGGGACATTGGTTGCTGCACGGGCTCTGTTGCCATTGAGGCCAAACGTATGCACGCAGATCTGGGAGTATATGCTTTTGAGATAAGGACTGAATGCGAAACCATCATACAGCATAATATGGAACGATTAGCCGCGCCAGGTATTGAGGTAGTTATGGGCGATTTTTATGAGAAGGATCACGCCTCCCTGCCATCGCCTGACGCAGTGTTCATCGGTGGTCATGGCAACAGGCTGGATGCATTGGTACAAATTATCAACCAACATATCAATAAAGGAGGTCGTATTGTGCTCAATGCAGTACAGGCTTCCAGCAGGGAGCAGTTCGTTATATCTGCCACCAACGCGGGTTGGGAGCTGCAGCCGGAAGAAGTGTTGCAGGTAAATGCGCACAATCCGATCACTATTTTAACTGCTATCAAAACACGATGAGGAAGACATTTAATATAGCTATCATCGCCAGCACAGACCGGGCTTTGCAACTGGCAACAACTATCTGTGAGGCATTGCCGGAGGCTGCCATCTTTACTACCAGAGCGCAGGAAAGCGCGGACGTGACACAAATTCTGTCCATCGCGGCTTTCCTGGACGATAATTTCCACGCCTATACGTCGTTTGTATTTATTGGCGCACTCGGTATCTGTGTGCGCAGTATTGCGCCATTTATCCAGGATAAAAAAGTTGATCCGGCCATCGTCAACCTTGATGATCACGGCTACTTTGTACAACCGGTATTGTCCGGGCATCTCGGCGGAGCCAATACGCTCGCCAGGCAAATAGCCCGTACACTCGGAGCACAGGCGGTTATTACTACTTCCAGTGACTTACAAGACATCTGGGCATTGGATACCCTTGGTCAACAAAATGGCTGGAAAACATCGGCCAGCGTACCGATGAATACTATCATCTCGATATTCGTCAATAATAAAAAAGTGGCACTGCTACTGGATATAAAAGATGAAGGTACGGAGCGAATGATACAAACCAAACCTGGTTTTGTAGATATCTTTTTTAAGAAAACAGACATCAAGCTGGATGATTATGCATTATTGATCGCTGTTACCTATCGTCATTACAACGAAAGCATACCGGTGTTGCATTATCATCCTGCTGCTTTACATGTAGGCATTGGTTGCAGCCGGGATATTGGCAGCGAGGAGCTGGAAGTGTCTGTTTTAGCGCAACTGGCGCAGTACGGCCTTGCACCACAAGCGGTAAAAAGCATCGCGTCTATTGATGTCAAACACGATGAAGTGGCTATTATCGCCCTCGCGGAAAAATGGAAAGTCCCTTTTCATACGTATACCGCAGATCAATTGAATACCCAAACTGTGGCTAATCCATCGGAGGTGGTGATGGATAAACTGGGGGTGCACAGTGTGTCAGAAGCCTCATCACTGCTGGCTTCCGGTAACCACGCCTGGCTGCTCGAAAAACAAAAGATTGGCTTGCCATCCGGGAAAAAACATACCATCGCGGTAGCCCTGGATACGTCTTTAGAAAGGCGTGCGCAGGTAGCCATTGTAGGGGCCGGTCCGGGTGATGCTGCGCTAATAGCGGTGCGTGGCAAAGAATTATTGCAGGCCGCAGACCTCATTTTATACGCCGGTAGCCTCGTGCCGGAAGAGCTGACACACTTCGCCAAAACAGGTGCTGTAGTGCAAAATTCTGCCGGCATGACACTCGAAGAGCAGGTACAGCTGATGGAAAAACACTATGCCCTCGGGCACCTCATCGTACGCCTGCAGTCCGGTGATCCATCGATCTATGGCGCTATCCAGGAGCAGATGACCATCTTCGACGAGAAAGGGATGGACTACTTCATCGTGCCGGGCATCTCTTCATTCCAGGCCGCTGCTGCTGTACTCCAATCAGAATTTACCATACCGGAAGTAGTGCAGTCCATCATCCTCACCAGAGGGGAAGGCAACACGCCACTGCCGGAAAATGAAAAGCTGGAAGATATGGCGCGCCATCGTGCTACCATGTGTATCTTCCTCAGTGCGACCATTGCTAAAAGCGTACAGGCTCAACTGTTGGTGCACTACCCACCGGAAACGCCGGTAGCAGTACTGTACCGCGTTACCTGGAAAGATGAAAAGGTTTTTACTGGCGAACTGAAAGACCTGGCGGCCATCATCCGCAGCAATAAGCTGACACGTACGGCTCTCATTATTGTAGGAACGGCCATCGGCGCACGAAAAAACAGGTCACATCTTTATAATCCTACGTGGAGACATATCTTCCGTAACTAAATAAAAATGAGTATGGTATTGGTTTTTGGTGGCACGACAGAAGGTAAAATGGCGATGGCGGTACTGGCCGCCGCAGACCTGCCATTTTGGTACTCCACCAAAATAGCGATAGACGTGGACCTGCCTGCGGGTGGACATTACCGTTACGGTGCCTTTAGTACAGCAGCTTTGCTTGCATTTTGCGAAACGCATTCGATCTCTCTGATCATCCATGCGAGCCACCCATTTGCTGCCGAACTGCATACTACTATAGGGGAAGTGAGCGAGCGTATGGGCATTCCCGTGGTACGCCCGGAACGCGCCTATCCCGAAACGTCCACACATCCGCTCATCCGCTATGCTGACAGTTATAGCGAGGTGCTGGAAGCCTTGCTCCGCCATAACTATGAGCCGGTACTATCCTTAACGGGCGTACAAACCATCGCCCGCTGGAAACCATATTGGCAACAAAAGAAGATGTTTTGCCGTATTCTGCCGCGTGATACTTCACTGGCAATTGCACAGGCAGATAATTTTCCGGAAGATCAGCTGTTGTTGTCTTTTCCGGGGAAGACAGTAGAAGAGGAATTGGCCGTCATACAACAAACCGGCGCGGAGGCCGTGGTGACAAAGGAGAGCGGCGAAAGCGGTTTTCTCTCCGTTAAACAAAGAGCTGCCATTGCTGCGGGTAAACCATTATATATTATTCGCCGCCCTGTCCTGCCTGCCCACTTTATTAAAGTGGAAGGAGCGGAAGGCTTGCGGCAATATCTTCATCAACATAAAATGAAGGCACTATGAGCCTGAAGCCCATTCCTTCCGGCGACCTGCGATGGGGCTATAGCACCGGGGCCTGCGCTACCGCCTGTACCCAGGCGGCTTTACAAGCCCTGATAGAACAGGAGGAAGTAGCAGTGGTGACCATCACGCTGCCGGGCGGCGAAGAAGTGCTCTTTAAAATACATGCCTGCTCATTTGATACATATAGCGCTACCTGCGTCACGTATAAAGACAGCGGCGATGACCCCGATGTTACCAATGGGGCGGAAATAGCCAGCACCGTGTATTTCGGTGGCGAACAGGCAGTTACTTTTTTGCCAGGTAAAGGGGTGGGCATGGTCACTCTGCCAGGATTGCCGGTGGCTGTAGGTGAACCGGCCATCAATCCGGTACCCCGGCAAATGATGAGGCAGGTAGTGGAGCAACTATTATTACAACATCAGCTCGACAAGCGTGTGTGCATCAGCGTGAGCGTACCGATGGGAGAAGAGCTGGCCAGAAAAACATTGAACAGTCGCCTCGGTATTGTAGATGGGATATCCATTCTCGGCACCACGGGTAAGGTGAAACCATTTTCTTCGGCAGCTTACATCGCCAGTATAGAACAAGGTATTGATGTGGCCATAGCCAATGGACTGAATACGGTCGTTATCAATTCCGGGGGGCGTAGTGAAAAGATCTTAAAAGCGTTGTTCCCCGCATTGCCCATGATGGGCTTTGTGCAATACGGCAACTGGATAGGAGAAACACTGGCCAAAATTAACAACGTGCCGCTGACATCCTTTACCATCGGCATGATGCTGGGCAAGGCGGTGAAAATTGCTGGCGGTGCACTGAATACACATAGTAATCAGTCATCCTGGAACAAGGAATTTGTAGCATCATTAGCCACAAAAGCAGGCTACCCCAAAGAACTATGCGACAGTATTCTTTCGCTTAACATGGCCAGGGGATTAACAGAACTGTTTCCATTCCGCGAAGGAGAACCATTTTATACAGCGCTGGCTGCGCAATGCAGGGAAGTCATCACCAAAGAAATAAGGCCGCTGCCTTTTAAGATAGTATTGATAGACGCGACAGATAAGCACCTGTTGTTTGGCGATTAAAAACAGAAAAGCATGTATCCATTACTTTTTGATTCATTATTACTCGGTGTACAGCACTCGTTTGAACCAGACCATATGGCTGCGGTATCGGTGCTGGCATCCGAGAAAAGCCGCCATAAAAGTGGCATGGCGCGCCTGATCTGGCGTTCCTCGCAATGGGCGCTGGGACATTCCTTTACGTTGATCATCTTTAGTGCCCTGGCGCTGCTGCTTAAAACGGCGTTGCCCTATAACATTTCTGCCTGGGCTGAAATAGCCGTAGGGCCACTGATGGTATGGTTGGGAGTAGATGCTATCCGCCGCAATCACAAGCTGAAAGCCCTGATGGCGGAACATAAAAAGATAGAAGAACATGAACATCTCTCCAATGCCCTGCACCTGCATGGCAAACAGGGAGAAGAGATAGCCATGAATCCACTGAGCCGCTCTTTCTGGGTAGGTATGTTGCACGGACTGGCGGGCACGGGTGGCGCCTGCGCCATCGCGCTTGCGCTGGCAGCAAAGGATAACATGACGGCTGTATGGATCATCGTGCTGCAAAGTTTGGGTATCATCCTCGCGATGACCACCTATAGCTGCGTACTTGCCTTTTCTATATCCCGTTTTATTGAACGGAACCAGGTAGCTTTCAAAGTCATCAATGCCTTGGTGGGTGTGGTTTACATCGGTGTGGGACTGCTTTGGATTTATAACGCGGTCCATGATTTTCTAAATGGATAAATAATATAAGACATGATAGTGCCCTTGTTTTTAGATTCCTTTTTGATGGGTATTCAGCATTCGTTTGAGCCCGATCATGTGGCGGCGGTGTCAGTGCTGGCCACAGAAGATAAAAGTAAACAGCGGCTGAAAAAGCTGATGTGGCGCTCTTCTCAGTGGGCCATCGGGCACTCGCTTACATTGATCATCTTCGGTATCCTGATCCTGATATTAAAGTCAGCGCTGTCCGAAAAGGTGGCTGGTTATGTAGAGTTTTTAATTGGTCCGGTGATGATATGGCTCGGTGTAACCGCCATCATGCGCAACTTCCCGCGCAAAGGCAAACACACGCATGATCATATGCATATCCCGCAAGGCAACATGTTAAGCCGCTCTTTCTGGGTAGGTATGCTGCACGGCCTGGCCGGAACGGGCGGTGCTTGTACCATCGCTTTTACGTTGGCCGCAAAAGATGCTTATACCGCAGTGGGCATTTTAGTACTGCAAAGCGTAGGTATTATCATCGCCATGACAGGCTACAGCTGCCTCTTTGCACTGTCAGTAACAAGATTTTCCGGCAAATGGAAGCCTTCCGTAAAAGGTATTAACTATGCGGTGGGCATCTTTTCAATAGTGATCGGTATTTTCTGTTTAGTAGAAATGTTTAAGGAGATATGAGACCCTATTACCCTTTCACCGCGGTATGCGGACAAGACGAATTTAAGCTGGCGTTGCTGCTGGCGGCCATCGATCCCACTATCGGCGGGGTGTTGGTGATGGGAGATAAAGGTACTGGTAAAACCACTACGGTACGGGCACTAGCCAGTCTATTACATAACAGCGTACAGCCGTTCCCATTTGTTAACTTACCGGTGGGTGCCAGCGAAGACCGCGTGCTGGGCAGTATCAACCTGGAAACCTTAATCAACGACAAACGCCTTGAGGTGCGACAAGGCCTGCTGGCCGCTGCGCATGAAGGTATCTTATATATTGATGAAGTTAACTTACTGAATGACTACCTCATGGATATGTTGCTGGATGCCGCCGCGAGTGGTGGCTACCACCTCGAGCGGGAAGGCCTCTCGGCATGGCAGGACAGTCGCTTTGTGCTCATTGGTACCATGAACCCTGAAGAAGGGGAGCTGCGCCCGCAGCTGCTGGATAGATTCGGTTTATGCGTTACCATTAGTACTCCCCGGGACACGGCATTGCGTGCCACCATTACGCGCCGCCGCCTGGCCTTCGACAACGATCCGCAACAGTTTGTACATGCCTATGCCGAAACCGAAAGAGAAATGAACAGGACCGTCAACCTGGCGCGCACGCTTTTGCAAAACGTGGAAATTCCTGATGACCATTATGGGGAAGTGGCTGGTCTTTGTGTGCAACACCAGGCAGAAGGGATGCGTGCCGATATCCTCATTATCAAGGCTGCACGCGCCTACGCTGCCTTTCAGAATCGGTTGTCCGTATCTGTAACAGACATCCACCATGTAGCCCCGCTGGTTTTGGCGCACCGCAGCAAGGCAGCCCAGCAACGAACGCCCCCGCAGCAGAGCAGGGAGCAGCGCCCTTCACCAGACCGGGGGGAGTCTCACACGGCAACCCACCTGACGATATAAACAACACCCACCCCGGATTGGAACAATACCTGTTTCAGGCCGGTCAGCACCACGCCCGCATACCCATAAAAAGTAGTACGCAGGCGGGGCGTAAAGGCATGCAGTTGCGGCTGCCTATGGATGCCCGCGTGATAGCGAATAAGACCGCAGGGGCGCTCGTGCAGCGCGACCTGCCCGCTACCATCCGGCATTACCTCTTGCATGGCCGCTGTGAAATCAAGCATCGCCGCATACAACAGGTGTCGACATTGCGCCTGATCATGGTGATCGACAGCAGCGCTTCCATGGCGCTGGACCAGCAAGTCAGCATGGTAAAAGGCATCATCACTGATATGATGCGGCGCTATCAGCACCAGCATCCACAGGTGGCTATCGTGGCGCTGCTGCATGGCCAGGCATCCTGTGTACTGCCATTTTCCGGCGATATAGATACCATACTGAATACGCTGGCACAGTTGCATACGGGTGGTAAAACCAACTTACGCGCGGCTTTCGAAACAGTACTGTCACTGGTCAAAGGCCAACTCGACAGCCGGGAACATCACCTGTTCATCTTTACAGATGGCCGCGTGAATACGGGTGGTACATTGGAAGAGGCGGCGGCATATTTCAAAGCGCACCTCAGCAAGCTGAAAAAGCATACTTCGGTGGTGGATACGGAGAGCGGCATGCCGCGTTTGGGCATGGTCGTTAGATTATCCAGGCTATTGGGGTGCAGACGTTTTGAGCCTGGAACTCATTTTTAAAATAATAGGATGTTATGAAAATATACACAAAAAAAGGTGACCAGGGTACTACTGCCTTGTTTGGGGGCAAGCGGGTATATAAAGATGATACCCGTGTCAATTGCTACGGTACCCTCGATGAGGTAAACAGCACTATCGGGTTGCTCCGCGCTAAGCTGGGGAATGATCATGCCTGGCAGCCCAACCTGCACCGTATTCAGAAAGATATGATGGATATGATGTCGCACCTCGCGCGTCCTTCTGATTGTAAAAAGGAAAACCCCAATCCTAAACCGGTAGACGGCGCCGTCTTCTGCGAGCAGTGGATCGATGAACTGGAGGCGGCTATTACCGCTCCTTCTGATTATTTCCTGCTGCCGGGCGGTAATGAGATTTCTGCACTCTGTCATGTTGTGCGTACGCAGATGCGCAGAGCCGAAAGACTGCTTGTCACCCTCATGAAAGAAGATACCATAGAGGAGTATATCCCCGCTTATATCAACCGGCTCTCTGATCTTTTCTTCATCCTGGCACGTGCGGAGATGGACAAGGCGGGTGTAGCGGAAGAGAAGTGGCAGCTCTTTCTTTATAAAAGGAAAAAACAACCGGAGCAACCGGCATCCTAGTTTAAATGTGTCTGTTTAAATAAACATAAATCCATGTTTTATGACTAAAATACCAGTTACGATAATCACCGGCTTCCTGGGTTCAGGAAAGACCACTATGATCAGCAATTTATTACGAAATAACAGGGGAAAACGCCTGGCTGTTATCGTAAATGAGTTTGGTGCCATGGGTATCGACGGTGAACTGATCCGCACCTGCTGCGAGAATGAAGAAGACATCGTGGAGCTCAACAACGGCTGTCTGTGCTGCACCGTACAGGAAGAATTCCTGCCTACCATGCTGCAACTGATGGAGCGTAAAGACAGCATCGATCACATCATCATCGAAACATCCGGCCTTGCACTCCCCAAGCCGTTATTGCACGCCTTTAACTGGCCGGACCTGAAACCACAGATCACAGTAGATGCTGTGGTGACTGTAGTGGATGCAGTAGGCCAGGCGACCGGTGAAATCTGCAACCGGGAAATGGTACAGGCACAGCGTCTTTCCGACGATAGTCTCGATCATGAAACACCTATCGAAGAGCTGTTTGAAGACCAGTTGTCCTGTGCGGATTTAGTGGTGATGACGAAATCTGATCTTCTTGCTTTAAATGAGTTTGAGATCGTTAAAAATCTGGTTGCCAGGAAACTGCGGGATGGCATTAAAGTGATTACTTCAAACAAGGGCGTAGTGGATCCTGGTGTATTGCTGGGCATCGGCGCGGCTGCTGAAAATGACCTCGACAACCGTCACTCACACCACGAAGAAGACCACGCAAATGGCCATGATCACCATCATCATGATGAAGGCATCGACTCATTTGTGGTAGATATAAAGGGCGCGCATACACCGGAATCGGTGATCGAAAAGTGCAGGGCCGTAGTTTCCGGACATGAAGTATATCGTATCAAAGGCTTTATCGATGTACCGGGTAAGCCGATGCGTATGGTACTGCAAGGAGTATCCCACCGCTTCGAAAACTATTTCGATCGCGCCTGGAAACCTGGAGAAGAAAGAAAAACATCGTTGGTGGTAATTGGTCATGATCTCGACCAGGCAGCCATTACTACCGCATTAAACTAACTATAACCACAGCGCATGCACCTGATAGCAACGATACCCGGCGGATGGAACCCAAACAATGAAGGCGTTTTTATGGTGGAACAGCAGCCGGGTGATATCGTGTTCCTGACGGCAGCCGACACAGAAATACATGCACTTAACGCGGCTTACCACCAAATCCAATCGGAGGGCAGCCCTACGTTACGCATGGCCAATGTTATCTTCTTAAAACAGGAATTGTCTACAGATCATTACGTAGACAATGTAATCAGGCATGCTAAACTGGTGATATGCCGGCTGCTCGGCGGGCAGGGATATTACAATTACCTGGTGGAAGCCATCAAGCGCTACTGTACGGAATGGAATATCCCTGTTCTGTTTCTCCCGGGCTATGATGCCCCGGATTTGCAACTGATGGAGTTGTCGTCCGTAGATATCACGATAACGGACATCGTATGGAAGTACTTTACGGCCGGTGGCCCCCAAAATATGCAGCAATGCCTGTTGTATCTCTGGCATCGCTTTTTTGATAAACCAGCGACCTATAGGGTACCAGCTTTCCTGCCGGACCTGTTTATAGGTTTTCCGGGAGAGGGTTTAATGGAGATGGAGGCGTTTTTGTTGAAAAGAGATATATCGCTGCCGCTGGTACCGCTTATCATTTACCGCTCTCATTACGTCTCCGGCAATACCGATCCGGTGGCTCAACTCTGTACGCAGCTGATCAGGCGGGGCTTACAACCCATGCCGGTATATGTGTCCAATCTTCGTGATGCAGGCATGCTGGATGAACTGTATCGCTTCCTCACAGGCAACGGGCAAATACAACCGGCTGCGCTGATCAATACCACCAGCTTTTCTACCAAATCCCTTACGGATGATCAACCGGAAAATGAGTTCATATTTTCTCGTATTGGTGTTCCCGTTATACAGGCAATCTTCGCCTCCTGCACCTTTCAACAGTGGGAGCAAGGACTTTTCGGGCTACCGCCCACCGACGTGGCCATCAACATCGCCCTTCCCGAAATGGACGGACGTATCATTGGCACGGCAGTATCCTTTAAATCAGATAAAGGGCGCGATCCGCTCACTGACTCTACCATCGTGGCCTATGAAGCCTACGTACCAGGCTGCGCCCGTGTGGCCGACATGATACTGGCCTGGGTATTGTTACAACAGAAACAACACTCTAATAAACATATTGCGCTTATCATGCCTAACTACCCCAATAAGGATAGCCGTCTGGCTAATGGGGTAGGACTGGACACTCCTGAGAGCGTAGTCCGCATCCTGGGCGCCTTGCAAAGGGAAGGCTATAGACTGGGCAATTATGTGCCCAACAGCAGCGCTGCCCTCATGGAGATGATTACGCACTACATCACCAACGATGCAGGTACCTATTACAGCCGTCCCTACCAGGTGTATCTGGAAGAAGAAACGTTCCTGCGTTGGTATCGTACACTAAGTACCGCTCTCCGTGAAAAAATAGAAAGGCAGTGGGGGGCTTATCACGAAGCGGCCACCTACCATGAAGGCCGCTTTGCATTGCCTGGCTGCCTGCTCGGTAACATCTTCGTCAGCATACAACCGGCCCGTGGTTACAACAGCGATCCTAAAAGCATCTACCACAGCCCGGACCTGCCACCCACCTACGACTACCTCGCATTTTATTGCTGGCTGCATGACCATTTCAAAGCTGATGCGGTGGTACATACAGGCAAACACGGTAACCTGGAATGGTTGCCGGGTAAAAGCGTGGCACTGGGCACGGACAGCTGTTTTCCGGCTGCCTTGTTCCCCTTATTACCACATTTCTATCCTTTTATCATCAATGATCCGGGAGAGGGTACGCAGGCAAAACGCCGTAACCACGCTGTTATCATCGATCACCTGGTGCCGTCTATGGCCCGCGCGGAAACCTACGGAGCACTCGCGAAGCTGGAGCAACAAGTTGATGAATACTATGAAGCGGTTAGTTTAGATGCCCGCCGCGCTGCCCTGATACGCACTAATATCCGGCAGCTGGTAAAACAGGAACACCTGCTAACCGACCTGCAAACTGACGGTAAAGACATTGATGAACTACTCCTGAAGCTCGATGCCTATCTGTGCGAACTTAAAGAGGCACAGATCCGCGATGGCCTGCACATCCTTGGTGATGTGCCGCAGGGCGAACAGCTCTGTAGCTTATTGGTAGCGCTGCATCGCCTGCCAGGAAATGGTTTGTTGGGTATCACGCAGGCATTGGCCACGGACGAAGGCCTTGGCTTTGATCCAGTCGATTGCGATTATGCATTACCGTTATCCATCACAGTGAATGGGGTGGTTTGTCGCACACAAGGCGATGTAGTGGAGCAGTTGGAGCTAAAAGCCATGGAGTTGGTCTTTAGGTTGATGGAAAACCATCTGCCGGAGGCAGGGCACCATACAAGCCTGGTATTACATTACATATACAACAATACGCTGCCTCGTGTACGTGCCACTACAGACGAGGTGAGTAACCTGCTCGTAGGTCTCAGTGGTGGGTATGTGCAGAGTGGCGCATCCGGTGCCCCTACCCGGGGGCGGGCAAACATACTGCCTACCGGCCGCAATTTTTACTCGGTGGATGTCCGCAGTATCCCTACAGAAACGGCCTGGAGCCTCGGACAGAAAAGCGCAAAACTACTCATTGATCGTTATCTGCAGGAGCATGGCGAATATCCAAAACGTATAGGGTTGTCCGTATGGGGCACTGCTACCATGCGTACCGGTGGCGATGACCTGGCGCAGGCTTTTGCATTGATGGGGGTGAAGCCACTATGGCAGAGTGCCAGCAGGCGTGTCACGGATTTCGAAATTATACCGCTGATAGCACTGCGTCGTCCGCGCGTAGATGTTACCCTGCGCATCTCTGGTTTTTTCAGGGACGCCTTCCCGGATATGATATCGTTGTTTAACGCTGTGGTGGAACGTTTGGCCGAATTGGAAGATGAGTCGCCGGAAGACAACCCTATCCGCGCGCAATACCTCGCTGAAAAAGCGCAATGGGAGCATGAAGGACTGCCGGCCGAAAAAGCCCGCGATTGGGCGCTGTTCAGAGTATTTGGCTCCAAACCGGGTGCCTATGGCGCCGGCCTGCAAGCCCTCATCGATGAAAAAAACTGGACCTCCCGCGAGGACCTGGCCATGGTATACATGAACTGGAGCGCCTATGGCTACAACGGACGCCAGCAAGGTGTTTCTGCCTATGAGCCTTTCAAAAGACGCCTCTCCAACATACAAGTGGTGATGCACAACCAGGACAATCGCGAACACGATATTCTCGACTCTGATGACTATTACCAGTTTCATGGCGGTATGGCCAATGCGGTGGAGCAAGTGAGCGGCCAGCAGCCGGTGATGTATTTCGGAGATCATAGCCGTCCTGAAAATCCACGCGTAAAAAGCCTCAAAGAAGAGCTGCTCAAGGTTTATCGCTCCCGCGTAGTCAACAGTAAATGGATCAATGGCATGCACCGCCATGGCTACAAAGGTGCCTTTGAAATGGCCGCTACGATGGACTATCTGTTTGCCTACAGCGCCACCACCGGACTGGTAGATGACTTTATGTATGAAGGCATCACACAAGCATATCTTTTTAATGATGACAACAGGCAGTTCCTGGAAAAGTTCAATCCGCATGCCTTACAGGATATGGCGGGGCGCATGCTGGAAGCCATACAGCGCGGCCTTTGGAAGGAGCCGTCTGCGGACACAGCGGAAGGGTTGAAAAATATGTATCTTCAGCAAGAATAGCATACGTTCGTTTTTTATAAAGCGGACATAGTTTATGGTCTCGTCCTATTATGGTTATAGTGGCCGGATATGACGCGTCTTTGTCCTTTCTGAAAAGTGTAATAAGGCTACTTTTGCCAGGATGAGAAGAAAAATTGCCTTTATCATACCTCCCCTTATGGAACTGCTGGACCTCGCAGGGCCTGCCCAGGTGTTTTGGGAAGCAAACATACAGGGAATTGACATTGAGATAGCATTCTATGCGATGGACCAGCAAACTACCACCGCTGTGGGGTTGCCTTTAGGAAAAATCATGAATTACCGGAAAGCGGTATTGCACGAAAACGATTTTCTTTTTATTCCCGGATTCTATTTTGAAGGCCTGAAAGGACGTCCCGGCATTACAGCCCAATTCTCAAGTTGGTTGAGTGATTGTGCAGCCAGGAAAGTCAATATCTGTTCAGTATGTAACGCCGCCTTTATCCTGGGCAGTGCGGGGCTGCTGGACAACCGGGAATGTACTACCCACTGGAGAAGTACGGACCTCCTGCAAAGCATGTTCCCCGCCGCCCGTGTTCTTACTAATGTACTGTTTGTAAAGAGCGGGAATATTTATACCAGCGCAGGTATCAGCTCCGGGATCGATATGGCCCTGTCCATCCTGGAAGAATGGCAAGGTCCATTATTTGCGAACCAGGTTGCCAGGGGGCTGGTAATATATTATCGCAGGGGAGGCAAACATAGTCAACAAAACGTCTATCTGGATTACAGGAACCACATCCATCCAAAAATTCACGAGTTACAGGACTATGTAATTACTCATTTGGATCGGTCTGTGACGATAGAGACGCTGTCAGACCTTTTTAATAGCAGTGCAAGAAATCTGACAAGGATTTTTAAAGAAGCTACGGGCATAACGATCAATGAATACATTACCCGTCTTAGGGTAGAAAAAGCAGGCATACTGCGTAATAATCCTGAATATACGATCACTAAAATAGCTTCAGAATGCGGATTCAAATCCGCCCGGCAATTACAAAGAATACTAAAAAAATACAGCAAAAGTGAGAAATAACAAACTGACCTACGGCATCCTCCTGGTTATAGGTATTACAATGATCTGGTTTTTTCATGCTTGCGCCCCTGTCCGGGAGTTTATGCGATGGAAAACATTTAACGGCACACCCAACTTCCCCGACCAGCGTCCGTACTTTGATTCTGTCAAAAAAACAGTGGTGATTATCGCAGATAATGACGGTACTGAGATTTTTGACCTGATGGCGCCGTATTACTTGTTCAGCGCTACCGAAAAGGCAAATGTGTATGTAGTCGCCGGGAAAAAAGCGCCTGTTATCATGCGAAAGGGGCTTTTCCTGTTGCCTCATTTTTCCTTCGGGGAATTCGACTCTGCGGGTATCAATGCCGATGTGATCGTGATTCCTAACTTGTCTGCGATGGATGCCCGCCACCAAAATCCAATGATTGTCGATTGGATTAAAAAACATTATCATGATTCCACTGCTATACTTTCTGTTTGTGATGGTGCGTTGACGGCAGCAGCAACTGGTATTTACGACGGTAAGTTACTTACGGCCCATGCATCTGACTATGCCGATATGCGGAAACAATACAGTAAACCATTATGGGTCAACAATCTTCGTGTAACCCGCAGCGGCAACCTGTACAGCACAGCGGGCGTTTCCAATGCCACAGACGGGGCGCTTGCCATCATTGATACCCTTTTTGGGCGCCAAACAATGTTACAGGTGAGTAAGTTGATTTATTATAAATCTTCTCCGGAACAAACTGCACATAAAAGTATTCCCGTTGGTTTCAGCGATAAAATGACCATCGGCAAAAAAGTGCTGTTGGGAAAAAACAGGCAGATCGGCGTGTTATTGGAGAATGGTGCAAATGAGCTGGAGTTAGCTGCAGTACTGGACACGTATAACCGAACCTTCCCCAAATCGCTGGAAAGCGTAACGTTGACAGATAGCAGCGTTATCACAGGATACGGACTCACCTTATTGCCTACCACCAGCCTGCATAAATTTCATCCGGATGAACTTCATGTTTTGCAGCCGGACAAGCTTCCGTCAAAAATCCAAACCCTGGTCGATTCTTCAGTAATAGTTAGATATGATCGACAACAACCCCAGTATATAATTGACGCTTGCCTGAACCGGATCCGGCTACAATATGGCCCAAAATATACTAAGGTGGTAAAGCTGCTACTCGATTACAACTAAAAAGCGCTGTATCGGAAGTTTCAGTCAGAAGCTGCCTTTGTGCATGGCCCGACAGCCCCGGAAGTAGCCTGGACGAGAACGGATTATCCGGAAAAGCTATTGGCATACCTGTGTAAGAAAAGTCTGCACAAATAATTATTCGGCAGGGTAATATTGTTTTAACCAGCTGATTACTTTCGCAAAAACATTCAAGGAAGCTGTTAACCCCATCCCATGTTTTTCTGTTGGATACAACTCAAATTGTGTTGGGATATTCAACGACGTTAGTTTTTCATGCAGCTTTTTTGCCTGGTTGACATCTACCAGTGGATCTTGTCCGCCGTGGAACAAAATAGTAGGCACGCCGCTGGCTTTAGTAAGCTGGTGATAGGGACTGGCGTCAAAGGCAATTTTGGCGGCAGGATCGGGCTCACCCAGCAGACGAGCTACTTTTTCATCGGCATCTTTATTTTCCTGTCTTGCTTTTTTATCAGTGAAATCTGTCGGCCCCCATAAGTCTACCACTGTTTTTATCTGCCGTAAACTATCGCAGGCGTAGGCGTACTGCATCGCGAGATATGCGCCGGCGCTACCGCCTATCAGGGCAAACTGGCTGCCATCGAATTGCAGTTTTTTGGATTTGGAAGATATGAATGCCAGTGCTTTTTTTATATCGTCCAATTGGGCAGGGTAAATGTT
Organism: Chitinophaga fulva; assembly: GCF_012927205.1. Lineage (GTDB taxonomy): Bacteria > Bacteroidota > Bacteroidia > Chitinophagales > Chitinophagaceae > Chitinophaga > Chitinophaga fulva. Next base: position 328,785 of record NZ_JABBGC010000003.1, on the reverse strand, counting down.
TTGGTGGTCCCGGACCAGGCGATAGTTCATGGACACTACGCCATAGTGCAGCTTACCGGCCAGTTCCTCGATGAGTTGTTTGGGGAATTCCTTTTTATCACCGCCCGTCCAGCCGCCGCCATGGAGGTATACAATTATTTTGGTATTGGCCGAATGGTTTTCCGGCAGATAAGCATCCAGGGTATTATCTTCTCCGGCATCGCCATAGGGTACATTGCGCATTGTAATGTAATTGGAACTGCTGGCTACTGCTGGTAGTGCGGTGCCGTTGCTCCCATCCCGCAGGTTATTTTTTTTCAGATAGCTGACGAGTGCCTCCGGGTGATCACTTTGCATACCTTGTACGCCCTTGCTTAATACGGCATTCCAGGTGGCGGGACCTTCTGATGACGCTTGTGCGTCCAGCCATACGGCTACGCCATGTTGCCGGGTAACAGTCAGCATGGCGCTATCTGTGACATTGTCTAATACTGCGATGGCGATGTTGTCCAGCAGGTAGTTCAGTTGCGCCGGGGTAGTTACTTCATCAGGTACGCTGGTCATCAGTGGCATTTGCGGCGCTGTTTTTCTCCAGGGTTTATATTGTTCTTTGCTATTGAGATATACTACGATCTGTTTCTCCATCCCTGCGGCCTGTATTTGTTTCCAGGTTTCGGCTACATCGGCATCTTTGAAATCAAGGTAGATATTAACTTTCCCTTTGCTGGCTCGTAAAGCTTCTGCGAACGTGGGTACGCGGTAATCTTTTCCGTCTTTGCTATTGACTTTTAACTGTTTGATTTCCGCCCAGGTGAGGTCAGTAACTTTTCCTTTACCGTTGGTCATGCGATCTACGGTAGCGTCGTGCATGAGTACCAGTTGTCCGTCTTTGGTGGTGCGGATGTCCAGTTCTGCATAATCGGCGCCACATTGAATGGTGGCGGCTATAGCGGCCACCGTATTTTCCGGCATGTCTACATGGTTACCGCGATGGGCGACTACCACAAATTTATTTTTGGTAGCGGGCAACGGCGCTGCCTGTTGTGCAATCGTGTTTTGCATCAACAGACAGGCGCCGGCAAAAATGAATATACGCTTCATCATTACAGGATCTGTTTAGTATCGGTCAGGAACACACGGGTACTTACCGTATAGGTGCCACCGGTAGGATTAACATATTGAAGGTCTACGTAAAAAGCGCGGTAGCCGCTGGAGGGCAATGGAGTGCTTACTTTTACGGTTGACTTATGCGCTTGCCCCAGGCTTTGTGAGGACCATTTCTCATTGCGGAAATCCAGGTCGGTGGAATTAGCCGTCCATAAGATGACGTCTACCAATTGATCTGCCGTAGCTTTAGTGGTGAGCTTTACGTTACCGCGACGGGTACTGGTAGTCCAGCTGCAGGTAGGGTAAGGCTGTTGTGTGAGCGTAGTTGCAAAGAAAGCGCTGAGTCCTTCGAAGGCATGCTTTTTATCCCCCAGGTTATGTCCGGCGTTGGGGGTGTAGTTGAGCATATTTTTACCAGGGATGCTGTCGAGGTAGTTTTTAACGTTGTCTACTACCCAGTATTCATCATTGGTGCCCATGAAAATCATTTTCGGCATAGTGAGGAACTGGCGGTAGGAGTAAGGGTCTATCATGGTGTTAATGGCTTGTCCTCCTTCCGTATGTGCTGCCTGCGGGATGCCGAGTTTCACGTAGTCTTCAATTTGTATGCTGTATTCTTTCCACGTTTTGATTTGATAGTCGAGGCTTACCGGCATGTTCAGTACATCAATCACCATTGGTGCAATGGCAGCTACACGGCTGTCGTTGGCGCCGGTGAGCCAGGTTGTCCAGCCGCGTTTGGAAGCGCCGGATACCACGAAGCGGTTTACATTTTGCAACAGTCTTTCTTTTGAAAACGACTGCACTGCGTCCATAGCGCGCACGGCGCTTTTCACCATTGGGAAAAGCAGGGGCCAGGTATAGTCGCCATCTTCTTTAAACTGATGAAGGGTATACGAGATCAGGGCATCTTCTGTCAGATTTTTAAAGAGCGGCTGATTAGGTGCCTGTCTGAGTACGGCGGTAATGGCTTTATTGGTGCCGGCCATAGCGGCAACCTGCTGATACAGTTCGTCCGTAGGGCTGTTCCAGTTAGGCAACCCGTTTTTAACAGCGCCTCCGGTGATGAACAGCAGTGCGCCATCATAGCTCAGGTTGGCAGGCACAAAGATGGTGAGCTGATGTGTCCAGGTATATTCCCGCCATTTCTGAGAGGTGAGTAAAATACTGTAACATTTTACGTCCTTGATATTGAAAGAGTCTTTCAGCTCATAATGGAAGGAGGTATCTCCGTTATTCAGGTAGCTTTTCAGCGCAGTGGCCGGCGTAACGGTTTGTTGTGCGAACGCCGCTGCGAGGAAAAGCAGGTTGACAAATAATGCGGTGGTTGTTTTCAGAAAACGTTGTTTCATATACTGAACAGTGATTTAAAGTAAGATAAAAAATATTTTACCATGGTTTGCCGGTGCCTTGAATAATCCATGGTTTGGACCAGGGACTGTTCTGTGGGCCGTTGGCGCCAAAAGAAGATTGGGAGGTTACTTCCAATCGTTTCATGGCCTCTGTCACATTGGTTTTATTCAGGTTTCTTTCTTCCAGCATGTAATACAGTCGTACGGGTAATACCGGTGCCTTTGCATAAGGACCGGCGTGTAAGTTGGGATATCCGGTGCGTTTATAGTCGGCCCAGGCTTCTGTGGCGGCGGTCCAGCTGGCGATCCATTTCTGTGTAATAATCTGTTCCTGGGTATTGTTAAACTTAACATTAGGTTGAGACAGATAAGCGGCGAGGTTACCGCTTACGCCCCAGGTGCTGAAAGAAGCCTGTATACCGGCTTTGTAATGTGTTTCCGCATCGCCGGCAGCCCAGCCTTTTACAGCAGTTGCTTCTGCGAGGATGAAATGTACCTCTGCAGCGGAGATCAGCCTGGCTTTCAGCAATGGTCCTTTGGCTTGTTTGTAGATATCATTGAGCCAGGATACATGCGGGTTCCGGGAAGCCTGTGCAGCGTCCGGACTTAAGTTATATACCGCAGGGCCGGGGATGGCTGGTGGTATCCCTACATAGTTCACGTCCTGGTTAATATCTTTCAGCGTGAGTCCTTTAGACGCCAGTACATCCGGAGAGATATATCTTACTTTCCTGTTTTCGCCATTTACTACAGTATCTACTGCTTTATAGACGTTGCCGGTGCCGGGAGGCAGTTTGTCATTTACTACGAGGAAGCACTGTACTTTATTGGCCCATACGCCCAGGCGAGGATCATTCAGTGACGCCAGGGAGGTAACAAGTGTATTGCACATTTTCAGGCGGCGGTAGTTGCTGCTGTCGCTGTCATAGGCGGCGTTGGCAGGCCAGGAGTCGGCGTTGCTGTTGCCGGGGAAGGACATGGTAGCGTCGTCTGCAGCGTCGGTGATGATAGGATATTGTGTTGGATTGGCTGCTATTTTTTCAATGCCTGCTTTGGCGATGGCCGGCAGCTTCTCTGATAGGCGCATATAATAGCGTAATGCGAGAGAATTAGCCATTTTGCGCCATTTTGCAGGGTCGCCCTGGTAGTACACGTCAACAGCATCAATCGGGGAGGGATAGGCGCTCTTAGGCTTGGAAAGCAGTGTGTTGGCTTTTTCCAGGTCAGCGAGTATGCCGGTGTAAATATCCTGTTGCGGGTCATAAACCGGCGTAGTGGCAGGAGGACCATCTTCTCCTTTTAATGCCTGTGAATAAGGCGCATCTCCCCACAGATCGGTGATCAGTCCAAACATCATGGATTTCATCACGAGGGCCACGCCTTGTTGTAATTCGTTTTGTAAGGCAACGGAGCGGTTATATACCAGCTGGTTATTACGCAGGATATCGTAGTAGGCGGTCCAGCTATTGCTGCCACCCCAGTCGTATTCATTGTGCGTGGTGGTCCATCCATCCTTTTGGGTATGTTGCATAACGCCGGCCATATCCTGGTAGCCCAGGGTCACGATTTCAATGCCTGCCTGCGTTAGTACGGTAGACATGACGAGGTTCGGATTAGTCGTTGCCGGATTGGAACCATTCGGGTTCTCATTCAATTTCATCAGGTCCTTTTTACAGGAGGTTACGGAAGTACCTAACAACCCGAGGCAAAGTATAATTGATTTAGTAACTGTTTTCATGTTGCTGAGTTAAAGGTGCTCTTAAAAGGTAACGTTCAATTTAGCGCCCATGGGAATAGACCAGGGAGTAACATTGTATCTTTCAATGCCCTGCATGAATTGCATGCCGGAGCCCTGTACAGTGGTAGAAGGCTGGTAGGCATTTTCGGGATCAATGCCAATTTTGGCTGCCGTCCACAGGATGATATTTCTGCTGTAGATGGACACACTGGCGTTCTGCACTTTCACACCGGAGAGCAGGTGTTTGGGTAATTCATAAGAGAGCGATACTTCCCGCAGTTTCAGGTAAGAAGCCGGGAACAGGAATGCCCTGGTGAAAGACCAGGCAGTACTGCCTGCGTAAGGAAGGGTAGTGGTACCGGGGCCTCCCAGGTTTTCAATATAGCCGGTAGGGTTACCGTTGGCATCGTATCCTTTGGCTCTTACACCGGGGATGAATACACCGCCGTAAGGCAGTACATACGGGCCATAGGCAAATCCATAACCATTGTATTCCGGTGTAGGACCACCCACTACGGGAAACTTGTTGCCGCTGGGGATAATCAGTTCGTCCTGGTGGCTCACGAGATAATCTCTGAGTTCCTGTCCTTTCATGTTACCGGGATTGGTGAGTTTATCGAGGAAGAGCTGTGAATTGCCTTTCTCTTCTCCGTAACGGTAGGTCTGGGAAACGAAGTCACCGCCGTTTCTCCAGTCGAACGTCATGCTGAGGGTGAAGTTTTTATAGCTCAGGGTCGTTTGCAGGCCCATAATAAAGTTAGGGTTGAAGTTGCCTATTTTATTACGGGAATTCGTGGCATCTTTACTTTGCCATTTACCGGTATTATCCAGTAGCGGATAGCCATAATAGGGAGATGATTTATCGGTAACGGTCACCAGTTGTGCATCATAAATATCGCCGATGTCTTCTCCTACGTACGTCCATGCACCGCCTTTACCTTCTTCCCAAAGGGTGTAGTAAGGCAGGTCATCAGGGAGTGAAACGATCTTTGTCCTGTTACGGGTGAAGTTCACATTCACATCCCATTTCCAGTTTTTCTGTTGCACTGGTGTGCCGCCGAGCGTTAGTTCCACGCCACGGCTCCTCAGCAAACCAGCGTTGATGTTGCGGGAGGAGAATCCGGACGATGGTGCTGTTTTAGGACTGAAGATCTGGTTTTTATTTTCCACCATGTAATAGGTGGCGGCAAAACGCAGGCGATTTTTGAACAGGTTGATATCGGCGCCTGCTTCGTAAGAGGTAGCGATTTCCGGTTTCAGGAATGGATTGAGCAGGTTGCCGGAAGTAGATAAGCGCGGGATGTTACCCCAGGCGCCGGCATTATACAAGGTTGCCAGCAATTGATAGGGAGAGGCGTCGTTACCTACCTGTGCGGCGCCGGCTCTCAGCTTGATAAGATTAATGTCATCGGAGGTGAGGTGGGCCATTTCATTCACCAGCAAGCTCAGTGAGGCGGCGGGATAGAAATAGGCTGCTGCATTCGGCAGGGTGCTGGACCAGTCGGTACGACCCGTTACATCCAGGTAGGCCATACCTTTATAGCCTACGTTTAACATGCCGTAGATGCTGTTCACTCCTTTCTCGAACATCGTGCTGTTATAGTTCAGGTTTTGCGGTGCAATGTTCTGAATAGTGTATACCCCTGGTGTATTTAAACCGGTACCATCTTTAGTAGAAGTAATAATGTTTTTGCCGGTCTGATAGCGCTTGTTGCCACCTGCAGAAACGGAGAAGTCGAAGTTGCCGATATCTTTCTTGTATGTCAGCAACACATCTATATTGCGTTCGAAGTTGCTGAGATTGATGATACCATATGCGCCACCGGGATTGTTGATATAACTGTTGGCGATTTTTGTTTCTCTTCTTTCATTATAGGTATCCAGTGAATACCGGGCCATGAAACTGAGGGAGGGCAGTATTTTCCAGTCGGCCCGGATGTTACCGAATACACGGTCTCTCACAAAGGCATTTTTCACTTCATAAGCGAGGAAATAAGGATTATTGAATACGCCGTTGGCCTGTGTGCGTTGTTGCAGGCCTTCCTGGCCGGGCATCCAGTAATCTTTCAGGTCGCGCACATCGATGTGCGGAGAGATGGTGTATACCGCCTGTAAGGGATTGGCGCCTCTGTCGCCCGCCGGACGGTTATTGGAATTGGTGCGGCTGAAATCCACGTTGGTGCTGAAGCTCAGTTTTGAATTGGCCTGTAAGCTGGAATTCAGGTTGAGTGCATTTTTGAACAGGTCGGTGTTAGGGATAATACCTTTGCTGGTCATGTTGGCGTAACCTACCCGATAAGCAATTTTATCATTGTTGTTTGCCAGGGAAACAGCCGTGGTGGTGGTCATGCCGGTGTTTACAAAATTTTTCACGTTGTCTTTATGTGATACCAGTGGCATGGGAATTGATTTGCCGTTCTGATCTTTTGGGCTGTTCCATTGTACTTCTTCATAACCCATATCCAGTTCAGCTCCGAAGGTAGCATCAATATTTTCCGTGATAATGGTACCAAAGGGATTGGTGAGCATATTACCACTGCGCGATACCGGGATACCGGAGAACTGTCCGGAGCCGAATTTGGTTTGCCATTTCAGGAATTTGTAAGGGATGTCGAATACGGTATTCACGGAAGCATTGACAGTAGCGCGGTTTACTTTTTTACCGGTTTTAGTGGTGATGAGCACTACGCCGTTGCCTGCGCGGGAGCCATACAATGCGGCAGCGCTGGGGCCTTTCAGGATGGTAACGCTTTCGATGTTGTCCGGATTGATATCGGAAATAGCGTTGCCGTAATCCACCTTGTTATCCTGGCCAATCTGGCTGACGTTGTTGATGGTGTTGGCCAGTGGTACGCCATCTACCACGAAGAGCGGCTGGTTGTCGCTGCTGAGGGAAGTGGCGCCGCGGATGATCATGCTGACAGAGGAGCCGGGACCGCCGGTGGAGTTGATGGTAACACCGGCTACTTTACCGGACATGGAATTCAGCAGGTTTTCCTGTGTGACGCGGGTAAATTCCTTGCCGCCGACTTCTTCTACGGAGAAACCCAATGCTTTCTTTTCTCTTTTAATGCCGAGGGCGGTGACGAGTACCTGTTCCAGCTCTTCTACTTTTTTTTTCATGACAACTGACAGCGATAGTTTGCTGGAATCATTGATCGTATAGCCTTTCAGGGTATCTGTTGTATAACCGGCACAGTTAAAGATAAAGCGATAAGGGCCGCCGGCAGGCAATTTCGGAAAAGTGAAAATGCCTTTTTCGTTGGTCAGGGTATTGGCCAGTACCTGGTTGTCCGCATTCTCTACTCTTACCATTACACGTGCCAGCACTTCGTTGTTGGCGTTTTTGATAATGCCGATGGCAGCAGGATGTGTGTTTTGCGCCAGCAGGCTGCCTATGCACAACTGCGATAACAGGAGCAGCCAAATCGTTTTGGTGGGACGATCTTTTCGGGATTGTCGAATGTTTACACGCATAAAATATTTCATTTTTAGGCAAAAGGAATCACGGGCAGCCTTTTCAGGATGCAGTTAGTTATAGTTAAAGATGATTAGGTCCGGCTTACGGTGTTACGTAAATGACATTGTTTGTCTGCTTCATCGTCAGGTTGTTTAACGTGGCAATGGTAGACAGGAAATCGGTCAGGGATTCTCTGCTACTATCGAATGTTCCGGTAAAACTCATGTCTCTGAGCGTACCTTCCTGGCATTGAATGGTGAGGTGATATTTCTCCGACATCAGCCTGAAAATATTTGCCAGCGGTTCATTGTTGAACGTGAATATTTCCTTCTCCGGTTTCGCGATCACCTGCTTTGTGGGAGTGCTCACTGTTTTATTGACTACCGCGGTCATTTTCACCGGATCAAAAGAGAGGTCTTCGCCGGGCAGCAGATAGGTGGTTGTCAGCCCTTTAATGTCCGCCATGCTGTCTGGCTGCACCCTTACCTTACCGCTGATGAGTTGTACGCGGATAGGTTTTTTGGCAGCGTTCCAGGCGGTGATTTTGAACACGGTCCCCAGGGCGGTAGTAGCCAGGTGGCCCGCATGTACGGTAAAGGGTTGGTTTTTGTCGGGAGCTACTTTGAATACGGCTTCTCCCGTTAAAAATATTTCCCGGCCGGTAACCGCAAAAGAAGACAGGTACTTTAGCTGGCTACCTGGCGCCAGTTCTGCCTCGCTGCCGTCTTTCAAACGGATAGACATTATTTTCCGTGTATGATTGGCTTGTTGTACATAGGTATCCGGTGCCGTAACAGCATGCGTAACGGGTGTTGCTGCAGCTATCGGCATTGCCGGCTGGTGATGGTATCTGTTCCATGCAAACCCGGTAAGGGCAGCACCCAGTACTGCAGCCGCGATCCATTTATAGTAAAGGGTCTTCACCTTTTTCTTTTGCCAGGTACGATTTTCAATGACGGCCAGCATTTTGTCGGAAACGCTGGTTGATAAAGTGTGCTCCGGGTGAAAAGAATGCCAGCTCTCTTCTGTTAACCAGGGCTGCATCGCTTCAGGATGTTCCGCGAAATAAGCGGTGACAGCCTGCTTTTCTGCTTCGTTACATTCTCCCCGGAAAAACCTTTCAAATAATGTTGCTGGATGCTTCATATGTAGTATTCGTTTGAAAACAGTAAATCCCTCACTGCTTAACAATAAGTAAATATTCGGGTAAGAAAAAGGATCAGCAAAGCCAGGCGAAAATGGCAGGTAATAACAATAACAGGGAATCTTTTAGTTGCCGTATTGCACGTACAATGTGATTTTCAACTGTTTTGGGGGAGATGGATAATTGTTTGGCTATCTCTTTATGTGGAAGTCCTTCGAAGCGGCTTAGTTTAAAAACGTTTCTCCTGATGGGAGACAGTTGTTCTATACTGTTATATACCCGCGTCAATTCTTCTTTCACGGTAAGGTCTGTTTCCATGTGCCAGTCGGGCGTTTCCCGGACCATGATCTCGGTATGCCTGTTTCTGACCTGTTGTTTGCGCAGGAGGTCCGTCATTACGCTTTTGGCTATACGGAAAAGCTGTGCGGAAATATTGTAATCTGTAGATAGTTTTTCCCTTTTTTCCCAAAGTAGTATGAAAGACAGCTGTACTGTCTCTTCAGACAGGTAAGCAGAATGTGTACATTTCAATACGTAGAAATAGAGCTTTGTATGATATTGTTGATATATCATTTTGAAACACTCGATATTTCCATTCTTTATATCCTGTACGATACTTTCCATAATGACCGCAAATATCTAATGGCCCTAAACAAGATACAAGGAATTGCTGATTATATTATTGTTATTTTGGCGGCTCCTTATTTCTTCAGTTTCAATACTAAAGGAGCAGTGGCTACGCCCGGGATGGTGACTGTAATAGACAGGTCCAGGGTAGAATCGCTTACATTTTCGATCCAGTGCGGGTCATTGTTGCCTTTTTCGTTTGTGAGCAAGAATACAGCATCGTGTACGTCCAGTTTCCAGGAGCCTGCATTGCCGGCAGTGGGCAGTATCAGATCAGTGCAGCCTTTGATATTGAATTTGCCATCGGCGCCGAACTGATAAGTGTTGGTGGTGGTACAGGTAAATAATGCGCCGGCCTGGCCTAAGAGGGGCGCCAGTTTAATGATGCTGGTGCCGGCGGGGATATTTTGTCCGCCGAGCTTTACCGGAACGGCAAAAACAATATCCTTTTGTTGCCAGTTACCTGCTACCAATCCGTATTTGGCGGATTTATCAGGGGTAGCGTCTTTGTTCTTTTTACACGATGCCATCAGCAGCTGCCCTGCTGCCAATAGTGCCAGTGCTTTTATAGGGATAGAATTACGCATAACTTTTTACGTTAAATGATAGGGATGATGAATAACTTGCTACGGAAGCCTTTACTATGTATTCGTTTAGAAAAGATAAATCCCTCATCTGGTAACAATTAGTTCATATAGGGAGTGGGAAGATTTATGACGGAGCATATTCAGAGAATGAAGTTTTGCCAGCTGGTTGTCTGCGCTGTTCATGGTTCAAAGTTGACGAATTCATTCGCCAATCCATATACGAAGCCGGAGAAAAAATGTTCCGCGATGGAGAATTACCGGACGGATAAAATAATACCGGTTTACGCCGGACCAGATACCCTGTAGGGACGAGGATGCGTGAAGGATACCTAAAGGATGCGTGAAGGATATCACAAGGATGTTCGTGTAGGCAATTGCAGATCAATCAATAGTGAAAGATTTTAATAGCCTGTAATCATCTGGTACTAATAGTTTTTTACGGTTTTTTAAATCGATGATCACTCTTTTTCCATTATTTAAGATGCCGGGCGATACGGCTATCACCAACACTTTGTAATATCCTGGCATACCAGCCTGGTGGGTCTTTTCTGCATCACCGGTAATGCGCTGTACTTCCTGGTTGCGTCCGTCGGCGTCAAAGATAGTTCGAATATACTCACGTTATTTTGCGTATAGGTCCAGGTGTCAATGGCTATACCCGAACCAAAACTACTGTCCGGATAAGTACTGGAGCCATACCGGTGCCCGTTGACGGTGCTTGAAATACCCGTTAAATTGGTAATAGGTGCTGATGGTGTGTCAATCAGTGGTAGTCCGTTGTCATTCCAGTAAACAGAATCATTGGGTGAGAAACCATTTGTCCGCGTAAGCACAAAGCCATTTGGATTGTTTTCGACATCAATTATAAATAAATGGACCTCTTGTCTTCCCATGTGTACTTTGACATTATAGTTACCAGTGGCGGACACCTGGGCGCCCAGGCCATCGGTGCCGTCCCAGGGTATAATAGTAGTAGTGCTGGTCGCGTATCCGGTGAAAACTTTATCAACAGTATCGGTATAACTGTTGTTCTTGTTGATGTCCAGGAAAATCTCATATTTACCGGTACCTACTGTGGTTAGTGTAAAATTCCCACCTGTGTTTAGGGTATCTCCTGCGCCGGTAAACGTAATTCCATTAGCCCATACCGTAACCGGCGTACGAAGTAGCCAGGTAGTGCCGCCAAAAATGGGCGCTTGTGTTGGGAGCGAGGAAGCTGGGGTATTAAAAAATAATTTGTAGGTAACATCATCCCCTGTATCCGGTATACGGGGATCTATATAACCATTCAGGCTGTTCACGCTGCTATGGGAAGGGCCACCGCTTGCATTCTTGAAACCTTTGTTGTTTGCTACTATGCTGAAATCTGCATTGCTGCCAAATCCATTTGGATTAAGCGTATACTGATAGCCTGAATCGGTTAATATCCGCAGGTTGCCACGGAAACCGGTATTAGGACTTCCCATGTTAAGATTTAATACCTTCGTAAACACACGCCCTGGTACAAATCCCCCGCCAGTACTTTTTACCGTTACATCAAATGCGGCTATGTAGCTGGAATTCGCTGGCTGTACCCAATTACCAGAGGCGGCAATGGGAGGGGGCGGTGTGGTAGCATTAATGTCTGGCGGGATAAATGCGATCTCCCATACGCCTTCATCTGCTGCAGATATTAACCGGGTAAAAGTGACATAGCCGCCATCTCCTAATACCGCCGTAGGACCAACCACTTCTTCGTTGCGGTTGTTGATACGTCCAACAATTGCACTGTTTCCGGTTGAGTACAGATTGCCATTGGGGTCTCGCATGATGATGGTCCCTGTTCCAATACCTTGTGCGCTGGAGCCTAAATAAAACCGTTCACCATTTTTAACATACACCCAAACAGTTGCAGGCATAGGGAAGGGATTGCAGGGAGTGGCTGTAAGGCTCGCATTGATGTAAGCCCTGTTTCCGCCATTCTGGTTCAGTTGTTTGCTTCCTTCGGCGGATGCTGTAAGGTGTGAAACACCCTGTACAACCAGGAGCCATGACAGCAGTTTGAAATAGAAGCTACACATCTATACAGCGTTTATAGGTCATTGGGGATGGATACCTTGATTACTTTCTTCTGAAATTAAATATACTTATACTGCCTGCTTCCTCTTTGCAGGATCGCTGGGTTAACGAGCTTTTAATGAGATACAAATAATAATGACAGGGGTATGGGTTATATAGCTACAGTCCATGTTCATCGCACAAATCTGTGTACTTAAACAGGTACTCCGGCCCAACGCGGATTTTAGTCAGCCCGACAGTATCAAATTCATCGAGCTCGGGAGCGGCTTTTACACCAAGTAATCTCAATGCTTCATTAATCCATTTTATATTAATGTCCTGATTTACTTCCCCTCGAAATACATTCGCCCATTGGCCGCCTATTCCTCCAAAGTAATCCGTTATAATTATTGCATAAAGAGGATCTTCAGTTTTGGAAATGCGCTTCATGATTTCTGCCACCACCTTACTAATTGGAGAAACGAATATCTTACCAATTTGATAATTGGGAGAAACTTCTTGTTTTAATATATCAAGATAACCTTTCGCGCCCATTATATGTTCCCAGTAGGCCATATAATAATTATTAAAATGAAAAAGGGTTAATTCAGCAGTTAAAGGAACTGCTTCCAGATCAAAATGAACAATCTGGTCAGTATTAACTGGTCCCTTGAGAATGATAGCAGTTATTTCATGAGGCATTCAACAAATATAATACAAGAAATGAAATTTCAAACTTGTACCATTATTGAGCAGCGGAAGGACTATGCTGATTTTTCCTCCATACCACTTTCGCCACGGCAGCTCCCCCGTTTGTAGGTGTCGTCACCGTATACGTTAGCAGATTATCTTTCAATGAATAAGTACGTACTTGCGCAATTCCTTCCCAGTTTGGATAAAATGCATGTTGGATATTGAATACAATGACTTGTTTGTTTTCATCAATAGTATAGGTCCCAAAATGAGAATTATTTCCTCGCACTAACATCGCATTTTCTTCCGGTGTAGCTTTATCTTTATCATTAGCGGCAACTTTACTTCGATTAGCTTTTAGTATCTGAATCGCGTATTCTCCTGTGCTTGTAAAAATGAGCATTCCTACGGGATGTTCGCCATAAGGAGAAATTTTACTGCCATCAGCGTTTGTATTTTCAACTGAGATAAGTGACCATGTGCCCCATAGTTGCTGCTGTTCCTGATGAATTGCTGTTCCTGTGTTACTTTGTCCCTGTGCAAAATAGAAGGACACCGTAAAGACGAGATATAGTATATTTTTCATGTTAATTACTGTTTATGATAACCTACTCTTATAATTTCCCCATTTATTGCTGTTTCAAGACATCTTACATAAGCTGCTATTAATTCATCCCCATTAATATCCGACACTTTAGCAGGGCTGATAACATTTAGTCTGATTCCTCGGGGCATTTCCTGCGCCGCAGCTATTACAAAGCTGTTAATTGCTCCGTTGACAATCGCTTTTCCTGACGATCCTTTAACAGGAAATTCACCCATTTTTCCGGATATAAGGGTGAATGAGCCATTATCCTTCAGGTACTTCATGCCGCAAAGCACCAGGTTAATCTGTGGCCACAGCTTCTGCTGAATACCCACCATGAATTGCTCCTTGTTCATCTCTGGCAGGTTAGCTGTAACACTATCGCCAGCAGTACAAATGACAGCATCAATATCTGATACTTGCTTAAATAAATTTTCCACGGCAGTTTCTAAAGAGATATCAGCCATAACAGCCCCGGTTTTTCTTCCCACCGCAACAATTTCATGCTCCTTCAGTGCCGCTGTAACCATCTTACCAATAGTGCCACTTGCACCAATCATTAAAATTTTCATTTTATTAGAATTTATATTGGCAAAAATATACAAGGCGAATACTATTCCAGTTGTACATTATTACGCTAATTTTGTATTTTTATACCATGGGCCGGGAAACTTTACACCAACAATATGAAATCGAGTGGAAGGAATTACAGCGCTTCGAAAAGCCTTTAAAACGTAATAATTTCTTTGAGCTCATCTATGTTATGGAAGGGACAGGCGTACAGTTTGTCAATAACCACCAGTTTAATTACCGGAAAGGAAATTTATTTTTATTAACCCCCAAGGACATTTACTCCTTTGATATTGAGCAAAAGACCCGTTTCTTTTTCCTTAGGTTTAATGAATCATATATTAGAGAAAAATCGGGCAGGGACCAGGATGCGGTGACACATGTAGCGTACATTATACAAAATGCCAGCCACAGGCCGGGATGTATCTTGAAAAATAAAACCGATAAACCGCTGATTTCTTTACTGGTAAATGCCATCCTTGATGAACAGACCCGGCAACAGATCTATCATACTCGTGTTTCAGAACAGATTATTAGCACCATCATTACTGTTGTAGCAAGAAATATAGCGTTAAAATTGCCCAAGAATATAAAGGAAAATACGGGTGAGCCTATTTTGGAAATACTGAATTATATACAAGTCAACATTTTTGAACCCGGGAAACTTAAAACAGAAAATTTAAGCCGTCATTTTAATATTTCAACAAATTACCTGGGCAGGTATTTTAAAAAGCAAACCGGTGAAACACTCCAGAGCTATATTACTCATTACAAAATCAGGTTAGTGGAAACCAGACTATTGCACAGTGATATGCGCATGAGTGAAATTGCTTATGAGCTTGGATTTACGGACGAAAGTCATCTCAACCGTACCTTTAAAAGGCATAAAGGAATAAGTCCTACGGAGTTTAAAAAACAGAGGGTGCATCACGGTAATGCAAAATAGGTAACTAGAAAAAAAAGAATGACATGATAAGTAAGGAGTTGTCAGAGGTTATCTTCGATTTGATCCGCTTGATAGGTATATGTACCTCCCTGAAGGTGAATTGAAAAGCCGTGGATTTTCTGCCGGATGCCCGGCATTTGGTAGCTGTTGGCTGCAGGGGTGATGTGATAGATATTGTTCGGGCCAGGTAGCAGAAAAGATAAAATTGAGTTCTCTTCCCATTTAGTGTAATATTGTCGCCAGAGAATCATTTATTTTATTTGGTTATAAATGGGAGTAATAAAACACCAGAGTATAAGATCCACGCTACTGATTTACATAGGGTTCGCGATCGGTGCTGTTAATATTGTTTTCCTGTTCCCTCGTTTCTTTTCAGATACACAATTTGCACTGACCCGCCTGTTGCCGGAAATTGCCATCATCCTGGTGCCCATTTGTACGTTAAGCACCGTACCTGCCATCAGTCGTTTTTTTCCATATTATGCTTCACATTTAAAGGATAAAGAGAATGATATGTTAACCCTGGCGCTGGGAGCCACGATCATAGGCTTTAGCTTGTTTGTGCTGGGAACGCTCTTTTTCAAGGATGCCATCATTAAAGCCAATATCGAAAAATCACCGTTGTTCATTACCTATTTTTACCTGCTTTATCCCAATGTTTTTCTGTTTTCCGTATTTGGTGTATTTGAGAGCTACAGCGGCTCCAGGCACCTCACTGTCTTTCCCAATTTTCTGAAAGAACTGGTGTTACGTTTATTGACCACGGTACTGATTGTTTTACATTATTTAAGTTGGATAAATTTCGACACTTTTCTGTGGTTGTTTTCCTTGCTGTACGGCGTATTGCTACTGGCATTATTGGTATACCTGCGCAGGCATAAGTTTTTGTATTTTAATTTCAGGATAAGCCGTGTTACCCGTAGATTACTGCCAAAGATGGCTACCTATTCCCTGTCACTGTTAGGAGCTTCCCTGTTTACACTACTGGCCAATAACCTCGCACCGCTGATCCTGACCAGCTCGAAGGGCCTTCAGGATGTGGCTTATCTGACCATTGCCCAGTATATGTCCCAACTGATAATGGTCCCTCAACGGAGTATTTCAGCAATCGGGCTGCCGGTGTTGGCGCAGGCATGGAAAGATAAGGATAAGGATAAGATAGAAGAGGTGTATGTAAAATCCTCTTTGCTGCAATTGACTTATGCATTGTTTGTGTTTCTCATCATATGGAGTAATATAGATAGTTTCTTTCAGCTGTTGCCCCCGAATTACAGTGTGGGCAAGTATGTTGTATTATGCCTGGGGATATCAAAGGTTATTGATATGGGGACGGGTTTAAACAGCCAGGTGCTGAGCACTTCCCGGTTGTGGCGGTATGATTTGTATAGCTCTGTCGTATTGCTGGCGCTCTCCTTACCGCTGAACTATTACCTGATCAATCATTTTGGATTAATCGGTACCGGATATGCCACTTTGCTCTCCATGCTTGTTTTTAATACTATCCGTTACATTTTTATCTGGGTTAAATTTGGGCTGCAACCATTTACCATGAGTAGTGTGAAGGCAATAGGGGTGGCATTGGTGGCTTATTTTGGATGTATCTGGATACCACTTGCCATTCATCCTTTCGTTGATATTGTTATCAGGGGTATTTTATTTTTAGCCATATTTGTCACATTGGTCCTGGCGTTCCGGGTATCAGGAGATATCACCAGTACGATCTATAGTGCTGTCAACAAAATAAGGAGAAGGCAATAAAAAAGGGCCGGCCGGCCCTTGTGAGAATCAGTTTACTGTAGTATGCGCGTTAGTGCTTTCATTTTCTCTTCATCATTATATAGCTTGTCTATATTGATTATATTTTTTTCAATTGTTTGCTGATCTGTTGGCGCAATAAACTGTTTGAAATCCATTTTGCCAATCTCCTTGGAGTCGAAAATGGTAACGTCATTTGTTTTCAGGAACTGATAGAATGTGCTATGGCTATGCAGAAATATTTTCTTTCTCCGGTAAAGTAATGCTATTACATTGCCAACTGCCTGAAGCCGGAACTGGAACATTACCGCCACGTCTACCTTTGCCAGCAGTTTATAGTACTCATCACGTTTAAGGAAACTGCGAAGCGCCATTATTTTGTCTTTCCCAAAAATCCGTATGGCTTCGTTTTCTATCAGGTTGCCATATTTTTTATTACCATAACTCAACGGGATGACCAGTTTTATTGGCTCATCTTTATATGCGGACAGGGCTTGCAATGCTTCCAGGTGATTATTGGTAATCGTATCTGAATTGCCGAGCATGATGGTGGTTGTTTGGGTATCTTTGGTGGCCTCTATCAGTTGTTGCTCTTCCTCGCTTATTTTTGTCCCGAATTCATAGAAGAAATACTCATGAACAGCCCCGGTAGTATAATGTTTCCGTACCCATTCAAAATCTAAATTTCCCCAGTGAAGAAAGAGATTCAGGCGTTTAAAGAACAGCTCCCTGGTGAGGGTTGTTTTCCGGTCGGCGCCTTTGTAATTGAAAAATCGCTGTGCGAAGGAAGTGATCATTCTTTTGGGCCGCAAGGGATTCAGTTTCAGTTTAGGGCGTTCCTCGTTTTTTTCGAAGTAAGGCAGGCTTAGCGGCCCGTATATCGTTTTTTTGAAACGGGAGGATGGTATTTCCACCACATCTCCTCCCCAGAAAAAAAGGCCTGTTGTAATATTTGATGGAAGAGATAGCACCGCTTCTATGGCCTGGTCGGAAGCCCAGTGCACAAATACCTTATCCTTATCTGTCACCTTTTTTAGGATAGCATAGAAAGCCGGAGTATAGAAGGGCGTAAAGACCGCCAGGGTGGATGTTACAAACCTGGCATTGGTTTTCCAGTTGTCAATTATATACATGTTGTTCCCCGGGGCCGCATTTTCTGCATCGGTAATAAAATCGTTGATGAACTTCTCATCAACCATCAGGTGATAATTCATGGCAGTTTGTTTATGTTGTTGAATTCGGAACGGGTATGCATGACAAGCGCTGCTCATATCCTTTGCCTGGCGTTATCCGGCGGAAAAGGACATGAGAAATGCATGGCATCTGATGACGTGGTTGTCAGATACCAGCGTGGGTTAACCAGGCAGGATATTTAGTGAAGTTTACTTCCCGATACCCATGACAGTATCCTTCCTGATTTTGAAATCAAGCTACTTGCCGCTATAATCGATTCGTTAAATGTTTATTGGTTTGAACTGATTAGTGTGATGATGATATTTTAGATTTTTTATACATAGTTGCTGTTGACGAAATATTCTTGTTTGTTGTAGCGGTTGAGAAGGTATGGTTTTCAGTTTAGATGCAAGTTTTTTTTGGGAAATTGATAAGTTTATTGCTGGCTGAAGATCCCTGTCTGGCGTGGGTTGTATTTCATTAATAGGGCTTTTTTTTCAAGGTGAAATGCTACAACTCCTTATCTGATAGCAGATTTTATGAAATTGCCGGCATGTGGGCGAAACCAACCTTTGAGCAGGACTTGATTTTTCATGGCTGTATTTGCTGCGCTGACTGAATGTTTTCAAGTGTCAGGAAATAAAATTTTCTTTCGTAAAATGATGCTGAGCGCTGGTGTTAGCGTATATTTCTTGTCATAAATATGTTACAGAAGAAAAGTGAAAAAATTGTTAATCCTCTGTTGTAGGGTGATGTAGCCGAATTAAACCAGGCGTAATTATCCTGATTTGTCTAAGCTTGTCAATAGTTACAGCTTTCTTTTCTTGATTAGCCGGAAATTTCCAGGATTGTTAACATCGGTGAAAAACTGGTTAACTTCTAACTATATGGCCTATACGAGATGTCGTAATATTACATTGCATTGTATAAAATGTTAACAGCTAAATAGTGTTTGAGCCATGCCAACGGTATATTAAAGACAATCATTCTCAAATAACCATGAATAACGGAAACAGCCCTCTGTAAAGCGCAAGCGTTACGCTATAGGACTCTTCATTAACATACAAAAGCTTCCTTTTTGCATCAGGTATAAGCCGGATGGTTTTCCTGTGTCATATAATCAATAGTATCATTCACACATTGTCAGTAGATGTCATCGAGATGAAGGATTTGTTTTATTTATTATTTAAAAAGCAAAAAAGTGAAAAAACAAACATTCAAAAAGCTCAACCTGCGCAAAGTGGAAATTGCGAGTTTGAGTCTTGACGGACAGAAGAACTTATGGGGTGGTACAGGTACCGGTCCTGCTGGTCCTCCTACTTATGGTGGTGGTTACACAACCGGCCCTGCCGGCCCAATGCCGCCTCCGGGATCTCCCTGCCAGTACAGCATCGGATATCCTTGTCAAATCACCAATGGTAACGTTGGCCCTTGTTGTCCAATTTGATGCACGACCATTAAATTAATCTCAACAGCAAATAACATTCCTCCGGGAGTGTTGTTTGCTGTTGGTTACAGAAAGCAATTAGAGATTGTATTTATGAAACCAAAGTTCCATACTATAGCACATCATTATACGGCTAATTTAGTGATTCATTTCCTTGGTCTGCACCATATTAATATGGGGCGATTAAAAGTACGGACCGCCCTGTATGGGAAAGAAACATACCCGGCAACGACTATGCAGGATATAAGCACGGAATTACAGGGATGGGGTGTCCGGCATGAGCTAAAAACGGCCCCTTGCAATATCACAGATGCCACTGTTTTTCCAACGATGGCCGTTGTCCGGATACAGGACCAGGAGGAAGAGGTATTGGTAATAATAGAAAGCGTGGAAGAACAACAGGTGCGCTTACAGTATTTATCTGCGGATGTGCCCACCTATGCAGTGGATGAGTTAACAGTGCTGCAATACCTGGACATCAAGGAAGTTGTTGTTGACAAAGAATTTTGTGAAGCTTGTGCGCAGGAAGATTTATCTAAGCAGGACGCTTATGTTGATACCATTTTTGCAGTGGAAGATTTTTTGTCGGAGGAGGAATGTAAGTATATGATCGACTATTGTGAACAGCATAACCTGTTCTACAGAAGCATGACTGGAGCGGCGGACGGTAGCAATGAGGTGACGGGGCACCGGACCAGCTACTCGGCATTTATTACTACCTGCCGGCAGGATACGGTATTTAAGGATATTGTAGAACGGGCGGCAGACCTGATGGAGGTGGAAATAGCGCGCGTGGAAGATTTACAGTGTGTCCGTTATGGAGACGGGCAGGAATACAGACCACATTTTGACTCTTTTGAAACAGGCGTGAAACGCAAGGCTACATTGTTGGTGTACCTGAATGATGATTTTGAAGGAGGGGAGACCATATTCCCGGAAATAGGTTTTAGTGTAAGCCCTAAGAAGGGGATGGCGTTGTCTTTCATCAATCTTGACGAACAGCACACGGACCTGATCTATTCGCTGCACGGAGGGGCACCGGTAACAGCGGGAACAAAGTTCGCCTGTAACATATGGATCCAGTTGTGATAGTATAATCTGATCATAAAAAAACCTTCAAATCAAACGATTTGAAGGTTTTTTTATAATTGTATGATGCGTAATTAAAGTCTGTACTTCCCCGGAAGGATTATCATCCGTGAGGACATGCTACGGTGATGGTGCCTGGTCCGGTGGCACATGTAGTCGGAGGGCCGGCAGGGCCTGTACTCCAGGATGTAGGGCTGGTAACGGGTCCGGTAGGGGCGCCTGTTGGACTTCCTGTCGTTCCGGTTGGAGCAGTAGGCCCAACGTTGCCACCCAGGATGAATTGGGCGCCATTGTCGTTTAATTGAGCAATCTTGATCATCTTGAGGCTTAATTTTTTTACTGTCGTCTTTTTCATATTGATTGTGTTAATACTTGGACAAATAAAGGGTTTACATTTTGAATAAATATTGTACAGAAATTTCTTTAGGATTGGTACACGAGTAGCTATAGGTTTATAGCTGATATTATGCTGATACAAATATCACCTGTTTAGGATGGATACGTTTGATAGAAATTATCTGATTATGTACGGATTTTAGCTGCTTATGGAGAAAAGCAACGGGAAATAGAACCCCATTGCTAAAATTTATGTATAAATCGGTTAAATGCTACTATAAAGTACTTCAGGACATTGTTATCTTCCGGACAAATTAAATAGTGAATGGTGCCTGAATTATCGCCCCTCTCCAATGACGACATGTATTTGTTAACAGGACTGGCACAGGGTGACGCTATGGTATTCCGTTTAATATATCAATCGTATGAACGAAAGATATATAACATAGCATTTTATTATACTGATTCTGAAGAAGATGCCGAAGATATCGTACAGGACGTGTTTACTTCCCTCTGGTTACGACGTGAAAAAATTGAATTAAAAGGCCCATTTGAAAATTATATCACCCGCTGCGCAAAATATACCGCCTTTTTTTATCTCAAAATGAGGCAAAAGAAAAAGCAGGCTGCTGAACATGTAACTACCCCCCGTGCATTGGATGGCCCTGAGGAGCATATCCGCTATAAAGACCTGCAGGCTTACCTTCATACCCTGCTGGAGTCCCTTTCACATAAAACCCGGGAGATCTTTTACCTGAGCCGGTATAGCGGTCTTAGCTACCCGGAAATAGCAAACAGGATGGACATATCCGTAAAAACAGTGGAATATCACGTGTCCCTGGCCCTTAGAAAAATAGCTTCAGGAAAATTTTAATTTTTTTTAAATCGGTTTAGGGTATACAGGGTGTTTTATACACTTATATAACCGACGGCCTTTTCAAGAATAATGCTATGGCGCCGATAGACAGAGCACTACTGGAAAAATATTTTAATGGGGAATGTACTCCTGAAGAAGAAAGCCTGGTATATCGATGGCTGGATGAGAACGATCTGGACGAGTATCCCGACGTACACGGCGAAAGGAAGCATGACCGGAAACAGAGAAAAGGATGGAAACAGTTATCCAGGCTTGATGAAGGACTCAGCGCCGTGCCTGCCCCGGGAAGTAGTTATACCGCCCGCGGGAGGTGGTGGATAGCTGCTGCTATGCTGGTCGTATTAATGGGTGTAGGGTTTATTTATTTTAACTATTTCCGCGGTTATGAAAAAGAATATACCACTTCATTTGGTGAGGTCAGAAGCTTTCGCCTGGCAGACGGCACTACCGTAACGCTCAACGCATGTTCGGTATTAAAGGTCAGGGGCGACTTTGGCCGGAAACACCGGGATGTGCAACTTCAGGGCGAAGCCTGTTTTGATATCCACAGTCAACCAGGACAAGCCTTTACGGTACATACGGGGAAGCTGGCCGTGACGGCGCTGGGCACTGCGTTTAACGTTGCTGCCTTTGCTGATGACCCACAGATCATCGTTTCCCTGGCAAATGGTAAAGTGCTGGTGGAAAAAGGTGACGCCCCGGGCGTTGTACTAACACCTGGAGAAGAGGTGGTATATACCAGGAAGAACGACTATATCGAAAAGGGGAAATTTAGTTTCAGGAAACGTTTTGCCTGGAAACAGATGATCATTTATTTCGACAACGCCAACATCAGCGAGGTGCTTGCCAAACTGGAGCGATTTTATGGAGTACAATTTGATATCAACCAATTGAAGTCGCGGCAATGGCGACTTACCGGAGAGTACAGTAATCCAACACTTCAGGAAGTAATGGAAAGCCTGTCCTTTAACTATGACTTTAAATACAGGATTGAAGCTGGAAAGGTGATCCTATCTGAATTTTAAAATCCGATATACATATGCAATAACCGCATTAAAAAAATGCCGGTAATCGGACAGGACTACCGGCCTGTTAATGTAAAAATGCGTCATCGTGCGGAAAGTGGAGCCTCCGCGCACAGGCGACGTTTGCTTAAACAAAAACACGTTAAAAGTATGAAAAAAAGATTATCCACGGTATTATTGATGTGGGCAAGATGTCTTCTCATTTACTTCCTGGCAGAACTGATTGCGTTCAATACCTCATCCGGGAAAAATGTAAATGCCCAAATGAACCACGTTATCACAGAAAATTTTCAAAACATCTCCGTAAGAAAACTATTTTCCATTATCAACCAGAAAACCGCTGTCACTTTTGTATTCGACGCCCGTAGCATTAATCCCGATACAGTTGTCCGAATAAACGCCCGCAGCCTGACAGCGGACAATATACTGGACAGCCTGGCAGAAAAGCTGAACTGGTCTTTCAAAAAGCTCGGAAATACTATTACCGTGAAGAGCAATCCGCAAAGCCGTATTCAAGGAGTTCCCGGACAGTTGGCAGATCCTGCCCGGCACCGTGGAACTGAAACCGCAGCAGATACCTTCCGTGTTTCGGGAACAGTAAAAGACACGCTGGGGACCCCATTGGTAGGCGTTACCGTACAGGTAAAGGATGCTGCCGGAGGAACGGTCACGGACAGGAACGGACATTACACCATTCAGGCGGGGCCTAATGCAGCCCTGGTTTTTTCCTATATAGGATTCAACCGCCGGGAGACCAGCGTGGGAGGAAACAACCACCTGGATGTGACACTTAGCAGCAGCGCCAGCGGACTGAATGAAATAGTGGTAGTGGGATACGGAACGGAAAAAAGGGCCACGCTCGCAGGTTCCATTGCAACGGTCTCCGGAAAGGAAATCAAAGATCAACCGGTGGCCAATCTTTCTAATGCCCTGGCGGGAAGACTGTCGGGAGTACGTATCACGCAATCCGGTGGAAAACCAGGCATGGCTTCCTCCATCACTATACGTGCTGCCAGTACCTGGAATAACGCCGATCCCCTATACGTAATTGACGGCGTTGTGCGCGATAAATTTGCCTTCGATGCACTGGACCCAAGTGAGGTAGATAATATCTCCATACTAAAGGATGGAGCTTCTGCTGCCGTATACGGTTCCCGTGCAGCCAACGGCGTTATCCTGGTAACAACAAGGCAGGGCAAAGAAGGGAATACCGCTATTTCATACAGCGGTTCGGTAGGCGTAGAGAAACCTATACGCATTCCTGAAGCCCAGAATGCCTACAATCAGGCCCTTACCATTAATGACGCCCTGCGTATCGATAATACCCCAACCAACGATGCCAGGTATTATTCCCCTGATGAGTTGGATTATTTTAAAACACATAACTGGAACTGGATAGACGAGGCCTGGAAAAATCCTGTCACTACGCGGCATTCATTATCGGTCAGCGGAGGTTCTCCCAAGGTGCGGTATTTTATGAATGGCACTTACTTCTATGCAACGGGTTCTTTTAATAAGCTGGACTTTCGAAAGAATACTTTAAGAGCAAGTGTGGACGCAGATATCACCAGTAACCTCACTGCTTCCTTAAATGTAAGCATGGACGTCAGGAACGACCAGAAGCCTTATTGGAGATATGACAATGACGGCGATAATATGCAGGACCTGTATAAGGCATTCCTGTTCAGGACCCAGTCTGTGCCACCGTATATCAATGGTAAACTGAATGGTACTTATGTAGAATGGTCGCCACTGGCTATCACAGAAGGTCAGACTGGCTATAACAAAAAGAAGTTTGCCAATTATAACACGATCGCCACGCTTCGCTATAAGGTGCCATTTGTACCCGGGCTCGAGTTAAAGGTCATGTTCAATAAATATTCCAGGACCGACTTCGTGAAGCAGTTCAGCCTGCCGTATGAGTTATCCGTGTTTAAACGTACAGGTGAACACAATCACATTGTCACAGATGAACTGGAAAGCGTGAAAACACGCAATGACGGGGAGTTCCTTTACGAGTCATATGATAACCAGGAAGCTTACCAGCTGGATGGATATATATCCTATAACCGCGCTTTCGGCCCTCATAAATTGAGTGCGTTATTGGTGTATGAACAGGCAGAAAGCAATGGAAACAACTTTAACGGTCAGCGTAATAATTTCGTTTCGCCTTCCATTGACCAGCTGTTTGCCGGCAGCGCTGCCAGCCAGTTTGCGAATGGGGGCGGATGGGAAGACGGCCGTGCTTCCTATATAGGCAGGTTGAATTATAATTATGCTGATAAATATATCCTGGAAGGAGCTTTCAGATATGATGGTTCTGTAAAGTTTTCAACCTCGAGGCGCTGGGGCTTTTTCCCTTCTATGTCTGCCATATGGCGCATTTCGGAAGAGCCTTTCTTTAAAGACAATGTGCGGTTTGTCAACGACCTTAAATTAAGAAGCACGATAGCTTTGATCGGTAATGACGCTGTTGGTGGCTGGCAATGGATGCAACGTTATAATGTGGCTAACGGAGCTGTTTTTGGCGGTATTACGAGCGGTATCACGCCGGGCTCATTGTCTAACCCGGATATCACCTGGGAGAAGTCCGTATCCTGGAATGGCGGACTGGATGCCTACATGCTGGGTGGTAAACTGAATTTTTCGGCGGACGTGTTCCGTACCCATACTTATGATATCCTGGGCGCCAGGCAGCAAAGTGTTCCATCTACTTTCGGGGCAACGCTCCCGGCAGAAAATTACGGCGTTATCAATGCAAAAGGGTTTGAACTGTCTGCAAGGTATAACGGTGCTGTAAACAAACATTTCAGCTACTATGTGTCCGGCAATTTCGGGTATGCTACCAACGAAGTAAAGGTACAGGACCAGCCGGTCAATCAACGTGCCTATAAATCCATTATCGGGTACAATATGGACCGTATCTGGGGATATGAAGCCACGGGGATCATCCGCACACAGGCAGACCTCGATGCGCTACCTGCCGGCTATACGATCTTTGGCCAGAAACCAGAACTGGGAATGCTCAATTACCGCGATTTGCGCGGGGCGGTGGACGATAAACCGGACGGAAAAATTGATGATAATGATGCACAATATATCGCCAACTACAGCAATCCCCCGATAAATTATGGCATAGCGCTGGGATGCACCTGGAAAGGGTTGGGGCTGGACCTGCTTTTCCAGGGACTGGCAGGTAGTAAAACAATGATTGATGTTCGTTATGTACAAACCAGAACAGAAGAAACAAACTTTTCTTACTGGAATGATCACTGGACTCCCGAAAATCCTAATGCCGCATTTCCACGGGCGGCAAGGAATACAGCAGATGATGCTTCTACATTCTGGCTGCGGAACGGCTCCTTTTTACGGTTGAAAAATGTCAACCTGTCGTATGACCTGCCCAAGGCCTTGGTGAAAAGAAGCGGCCTCGCGGCAGTGCGGGTCTTCTTCATAGGCACCAACCTGTTGTTGCTGGAAGATCATGTGAAGGTCAGGGACCCGGAAGCAGCAAGCCTGCGCTCTTATCCTTTGATGAAGAACTACACCTTTGGCCTGAACATTACCTTATAACGTGAAAAGAAAATATTTATGAAATTCGGATATACTACTATATATGCCCTGTCTTTAATGGCTTGCTTCACTGCTTGCAGTAAGGTATTGGACAAAAAAGACCTGAGCGCTGTTAACGAGTCTGATATATGGAAAGATAATAAGCTGGCCACTGCTTATGTAAACAAGTTGTATGAGGATAACCTTCCGGGTTGGAACACTGCTGATGCCGGTACCTCAGATGAAGCACCTGGAGGAGATGCTGTGATGTATGGTCAGCTCACCATTAACTCTTTTGATCTATGGTCTTTTAGTAATATCAGAAATATTAACATCCTCCTGAAAAATATCGATGGAGGGACCCTGCCTGCTACAACAAAGGATGTGTTAAAAGGGCAGGCATTATTTTTCAGGGCATGGCGCTACTTTGAAATGGTGAGATTATATGGAGGTGTGCCACTGATCCTGGAGCCTCAGCAGATCACAGACAACCTGGAAGTATCAAGAAGTAAAACATCCGCGTGCGTTGACCAGATGGCGGCCGACCTGGATAATGCAGCCAGGCTGTTACCGCCCACTTGGACAGGTAATGACCTGGGCAGGATCACAAAGGGGGCCGCTCTTGCATTAAAAGGAAGGATACTGTTGTACTATGCAAGCCCGCAATTCAATCCTGCCAATGATCAGGCGAGATGGCAAAAAGCCTATGACGCGAACAAGGCGGCCAGAGAGGTGCTGGAAGCTGCAGGGGTAGGGCTGTACGATAAGTTCGCCAATATCTGGTTTGATGAAATGAATAAAGAAGTGGTTTGGGTAAACCGGTATTCCTACCCTGATAAAGTGAATGATTGGAACGCCGCCACCCGCCCGCTGAGTGAAGCACAAAATAACACCGGGGCCAATCATCCGACGCTGGAAATGGTCAATGCTTTTCCCATGAAAGACGGCCGGCCTATCACGGACCCGGCTGCCGGCTATGATGCGGTGCACTACTGGCGGAACAGGGACCCCCGTTTTGCCGCCACCATCGCCTATAATGGATGTCCCTGGGAGCTGAGCGGGAAAGCGGGAAGAAGGCAATGGAACTATGTTGGCGCAGAAACACAGTTCCTGACACAAACCGGTTTTTATTGTAAAAAGGCGGTAGATGTAAGTTATTCCAAATTCTTTACCTACAACAGCAGTACGGACTGGGTGGAAATACGTTTTGCCGAAGTGTTGATGAACCTGGCGGAGTGCGCCAACGAAACTGGTAAAACCAGTGAGGCATATGAAATACTTAAACTCATCCGGAAACGTGCTGGTATAGATGCCGGCGGCGATAACCTGTACGGAATGAAAGCCGGCATGAGTACAGAAGCTATGCGGGATGCGGTCAGACTGGAAAGAAAAATAGAGTTTGCCTATGAAGGAAAGCGCTATTGGGACCTGAGAAGATGGAAATTATTTGAACAGGAACTGAATGGGAAGGTAAGGCATGGCCTTGTCATTACCCTATTGATACCACAGAATGAATTCAGTAAAATACAGGATACGGTTAATCTTGATCTGAACTACGACCAATATTTCAGGGATTCACTGGTGGCAGTGGACAAAGTATTCAAAATAGACTTCAAGCCAAATTACTATTTTTATCCTATCAACACCAAACACCTGGAGTTGAATGGCAATCTTAAACAAACAAATGGATGGGATGGAGGTGCTTTTGATCCCCTGCAATAATTTTATGAAAATGAGATGCTGTTTTTTTCTGATCTGTATGCTGTCCGGACTTTTTATGCAAGCGCAGCCTGTACCCTTAAAGTGGGAGCAGGTGGCGCCGGGTGTCTGGAAAACCACCGTAGGACAGCCTGATAAGGTGGATTTACTTTCAACCGCAGGTGGCAGTCCCCGGAAAGAGGCATTGCAGAAACTGGGGGAGTTATCATTCCCGCTCCCGCAGGCAGACTGTAACGCTGAAATAAGGGAAGGAAAGGTGTATCTGCGTTTCCCGTTGCAGGAACAAGAACAGTTGTTTGGCCTTGGCCTGCAATTTAAAACGGTCAACCGCAGGGGGCAGATACTGAATCTGCATATGGACCACTATGAGGGCCGCGATGATGGCCGTTCACACGCGCCTGTACCTTTCTACATTTCCAGCAGCGGTTACGGTGTGCTGATAAACAGCGCCCGTTATATCACCGTATATGCAGGGACCGCTGTGCGGGTAAACAGCCAGCATCCTCCAAAAGCATACGACCGGAATACTGATCCCGACTGGAGTGCGCAGCCTTACTCTGATGCCGTGGAAATGTTGGTGCCAACAACAGGCACAGAGATATATGTTTTTGCCGGTAAGAACCCCATGGAGGTGGTGCAACGCTATAACCTTTTCAATGGCGGCGGCGTTCTCCCTCCCAAATGGGGCCTGGGCTTTACGCATCGTATGCCCACCCTGTCTACAGCCGACCAGGTGAAGGCCGAAGCAGGGGCATTCAGTCAGCATGGTTTTCCACTGGATTTTATCGGACTCGAGCCCGGTTGGCAGACCAAAGCTTATCCCTGCACATTTGAATGGGATAAAAACAGGTTCCCCGATCCTGCTGGTTTTGTGAAAGAAATGCAGGCGAAAGGCATCCGTTTGAACTTATGGCTGAATCCTTACTTGTCCCCGGCGTCATCATTGTATAACGAAGTAAAACCATTGTCAGGCTCCCACACGGTGTGGAACGGACTGGTACCTGATCTCACCCTGTCATCTGCGCAGCAGGTATACAAAAATCTTTTCAAAAAACAACACATAGACATCGGTGTCTCCGGATACAAAATTGATGAAGTGGATGGTGTAGATAGCTGGTTGTGGCCGGATGTAGCCACATTCCCTTCCGGAACAACAGCTGAACAAATGCGGCAGGTGTACGGCGTGATGATGCAGCGCATCACCACCGAATGGTTCAAAGAGAAAGGTGTACGGACCTATGGACTGGTGCGTGCCTCCAATGCCGGCGCATCTTCATTCCCATATGTTATCTATAATGATTATTACAACCATCGTGATTTTATCACGGCGATGTGTAACAGTAGTTTCATCGGTGTGCTCTGGACGCCGGAAGTAAGGGCCTCAAAAACAGCGGAGGAATGGTTGAGGCGCATGCAGTCCGCCTGCTTTTCACCGATGGCCATGCTTAATGCCTGGGCTGATGGTACCAAACCATGGAGTTTTCCGGAAGTGGAGAAACAGGTAAAGGACGTGGCATTGCTGAGAATGCAATTATTCCCTTACCTCTATACTGTTTTCTCCCAGTACTACCTGGAAGGCAAGCCGCCGGTGAGGGCCATGAACCTGGTGGAAGGCTTCTCGTATCAGCATCAATCTCAGAAAACAACATTGGACGGAACAGAGAATCCCTATCAGATGGCCCTGCGGGAAGATGTGAAAGATCAGTTTATGCTGGGTGACGATCTGCTGGTAGCGCCGATGTTTACAGGACAAACCAGCAGGAAAGTGATACTGCCGCAAGGCAAATGGTACGATTTCTACACCGGCGAATATGTCGGAAATGGCAATATAATCGTAGCTACGCCCGGCCTGGACAAAATACCACTGTACGTAAAAGACGGAGGCATTATACCGATGATACCACCGGTGTTGCACACACCGGCGCCTGGTGAGCAACTTCCACTGGAAATCCGCCATTATGGCGAGGCTGAAAGTACTTCGCTGCTGTATGATGATGATGGCCAGTCGTATGACTACCAGCATGGAAAATATATGCAATACCGGCTTTCTGCGAAAATGGACAAGCAGGGGAAATGGCAGGGACAAACGGTGGTAGAGAACAAACAAGGGTTAAAAGTCGCCTATAAGAATATTCAATGGCGGTTTATGTTGCCTCATTAAAGAAAAACATATTCAAAAACGAAAAAGCTTATGGGCGACCATAAGCTTTTTCGTTTTAAATATTGGCGTAAAATTCCGACCGGTTATTCTGGTATTATGCTTAGTTTTTCCCCGTTGCTGGTTGATATGGTAAACCTGCTCCCGTTGAGCAGCTCAGCAGGTTTTCCTGCCCTGAGCACCTTCACCTTTTTATTCATCCAGGGATTAACCAGGGTTAAGGACCGTCCTTTTTCGCTGATGATCTCCACATCAGCAATCTTCCCGTCTTTTCTTTTTGCTGAAACTAAAAAAGCGCCATTGGCCCGCAGGTTACTAAACGAGGCATCCATTCTGGAAGGAAGGGAGGGGAATAGCCGGATAACATTTCCTGCACTCATGCATAGCATCTCATCAATAGCGTTGGTTACAACGCAGGAGTTCTCTATGCCATGCACATTATTGTTAATAAAGCCATTGGGGCGTGTGTTGGCAATAAATTCATGCAACCTGCTATATATGGTATCTGCGTTATAACCTACCCGGATGGCTGCCATAAAGAAACTGCTGCTGCTGTTATAATCTTTCCAACGGTGCATTTCAGCAATAGTGTTCCTGGATACAGCTAGCAGGGCGGTGTCACTATCGAGTGTAATGGCGTTGCCCGGATAGATATGCTGAATACCCAATCCATTGTCGGGGTACCAATCCAGCCCCTTCTCTGTATAACGAAAGACGCTTCTCCCGTTCCTGGTTTGCGTTGGGAACGGGCTGATATGGGTTAGTATGTTTTCCCATTTCCCAATTTCTTTTTCGTTGATGTGTACGTGATGGCTTAAGTCAATCATCAGGGTAAAAACATATCGTACCAGTCCCAGGGACAATATAGGATTGATGTCATGGCCGGACCCTTCATGTATGGCATCGTTGTAAATCACATAACGGCCGTCTTCTAATTTTAAGTAATCTTCCCAAAACTCAGCTACGGACAATGCATATGGATAGATTTTTTTAGCGTAACTGGTGTCGTAAGTGCTATACCAGTGCTGTCCCAGGTTAAGTAGCGCATAGGCGGCATTAGACCGCTGCTGCCAAAACATGCCCCCCTTTTCAATACCGGCAGGGTGAAGATGGGTATAAAATGTATCCACCTGCCTGGTTACCTCTACGCCCATTGGTCCGATGCCTACAGGATATAGTACGCCTCTTGTATGGGTTACATGTTCGGCATACCATTGGCCCCTTGGCATGAATGCAAGGATGGGAGCGTCGTAAGGCAAAGCCTGCTCTAATCGGTTGGCTGTATATAACGCGTAGAATGGCGCCTCGAAATTGTAGTTCAAGTGATAGTCATTATTCCAGGAGGGAGTATCATTGGAAATCCACCCAAAAATACCTGGAGGAAAATTTACATCCCTGCTACACGCAGCCATGGTATACAGGCCCTGGTAATAACGCTTCATTACTACCGTATCATTCAGCAGTATACCGGATTTTTGCCAGTATTGTTTCCACCACGCGTTATGCTGTTGAAGGAAAGAGGAAGTGCTTTTTTGTGTAAGGCCCGATAGGCTGTTTTTAACATGCTCCAGTGTGTTCTTTTGCTTGAAACTACTTTCTACAGCCACTGCCAGCAGCAGCGGTTGCCCTTTTTTAAGGAGTATATTGGCCGGGGTATCATAATTAATTGCCTTTACCGCAATAGATGCGGCAACCGGAATATCCACATTGTCTTCGAAGGAACGGGTTTGCCAGAGAATGTTTTTTAGTTGCCCGTTGATGAGCCTTGCCATGCTATTTTCAGGTGCTCCGAGATTAACGGACATTACTGCATCCTGTTTCAGTGCATTTACCTGTACGAAAATTAAATTTTGCGTAGCGCAAACCCAGGAAGTGACGGATATGTTTTGACCAATTTTGATATCGGTTTGACCATTCCAAATATGCTGACTGGCTGAAAACGAATCGTTACCAGCCTGTAGATTTTTCTCGCCGGCCGATTTCTTTTCCATATCATGAAAGTTGATATCCAAATAGGACACCAGCCTGCTGCCGGCTAAACTAAATTCATTCTCCCCATGCCCATATTGAGAAACCCATCTGCCAAAATCGTTTTTTGAAATATAGAATCTTAGATGGTCCGGTTGATATCCTACAGTAGTCAATAGATCACCATTGCCCATCAGTGGCGCATCTGTTGAGGCAGATGTTGGGATTTTCTGCGGTGCGTTGGTCCAGGTGTTCTTGTAGGGTGGAATAAAATTAGCCTGGGGAAAGAGTTGCATGGGAATGAACAGGCAAATAAATGCCATCACCAGATTTTTTAGCAGTAACGTTTGATTCATGTTGTGGATTTTAAAATGGCAGTCAATACATAGTGAGATGTAGCTGTATGTATAGTCCGCTAGCCCGCAAATAAACCTATTATTTCCTGCAATGTCAAGGTTGCCTGAAATATTTGACGTTAGTGGCGGCAATGTTCGCAAAATGCCTGGTTTTATGCGCAAAATGAAAAGAATATACTGTTCCCGTGAGTTAAATTGCCAGCAAAACTACGCGCAGGATTCGGCACAATCCAGTCCACACGCGGCGTGGATGAATTATATTGTATCATTTTAAACAGCTAAGGAATATGAAAGATTCCGCATCACCATTGTTATCTGATTTTGCAAATTATAGCATGCCGGTTTCCGATTTATTCCAACAGCCGTCAACAGCAGCGGAATGGGAGCAATATATGCTAACGGAAGAGCAAATTAAGTCGTTCTGTGAAAATGGTTTTATCTCGGGCATCCGGATATTGAGCGAAGAGCAGGTAGATGTGCTGAATACTGAATTGGTGACGTTGCAAGCGGCAGGTCCGGAAAAAAAGAAATTATTTTACCACTACGAAAGTAACGAATCTGAAGATCCGGATAAAGTACTCTTTCACGCAATTGGTGGCTGGAGGGTGACACCCGGGTTTCACGACCTTATCTGGTCGCCGGCCTATCGCATGGCAGCTTACCAGTTGCTGGGATGTTCGTTCCGGCTTTTTCATGACCAGTTATTTTGCAAGCCGGCTAAACATGGCGGGGTGGTAGCCTGGCACCAGGATTTCTCTTACTGGACATTCACGAAACCCATGCACCATCTGACATGCTGGATAGGTTTGGATGATGCTACAAAAGAGAACGGTTGTTTATACTATGTGCCTGGCAGCCATAAGTGGGGGCTGTTGCCCATTACCGGGCTGACGGGAGATATGGATGCGGTAACGGAGGTATTATCTCCGGCGCAAAATGAGGTCTTCAAAAATAAGGTGGCGAATGAATTGCCCAAAGGGTATGCAAGTTTCCACCATCCGCTTACCATGCATGGGTCCTACGCCAATTATTCGGACAGGCCAAGGCGCGCGGTTGTGATCAATGCAATGGCGGCGGAAACGTTCGGGAATACGGAGCATTATGAAAGGATAGACGCGTTGCACAGTTTTCCTCCCATGGAGCAGGATAAAGTGCTTGATAGTAAGTTTTTCCCGCTTTTATTTGATGGTGACAAAGAACTGGAATCGCTGAACTTTCCTACAGTTAATAAGGAACTTTTATACAATACAAAATAATTTCATGAATATTATTCCCGCGAAGCAGCAAAGGAATGATGATGTTCGCATATTGTGATAAAGTAGTATTTTGCGGGAACTTCTATTATAAACAGCAATCACTCCATCCGTGAAGAAGAAACTGAAAGTGGCTGTATTGGCAGATGTTTCCAGGGCTTACGACCGGGATGTATTGACCGGTGTCGCCCATTTTAACAAAATCCACGACAAGTTTATTTTCTTTTCCTTTACCCCTAAATATATTCAGTATGATGACCAGGCTGCGCTGATTGAACGGGTGATTGCCTGGAAGCCCGATGGTATTATAACCAGGGAGGTTGAGGGGTTTGAAAAACTGCTTGACCTGGATATTCCGCTAATTATAGCCCCCCATACCAGGTTGTATAAAGACAAAGTGAATTTATGGGGACATAACTACACGGTTGGTAAAGTGGCTGCTGAGTATTTTATATCGAAAGGCTACAGAAACTATACCTTTTTAGGTTTTAAGAACTTTCAATGGTCCTCCGAACGACAGGCAGGATTTGTTGAGCGCGTTAACAGCGCCGGTTACAAAGTCCAATCCCATAATTTTGATAACAGGGTATTGCTGTGGGAACAGCTGTCTGCAAAGATAACAGAATGGCTACCCCTGCTCAAAAAGCCCTGCGCTGTTTTCTCGGTTGCTGATGAATTGAATGTCCACGTGTTGGAAGCAGCAAAAGAATTAGGGTTTAAGGTGCCGGATGATTTATCCGTACTTGGCGTTGATAACGATGTGCTCATCTGCGATATGGCCAGCCCAACGCTTTCGAGTATAGATCATAACGCACGACAGGCAGGCTTTCAGGCTGCGGTGGCATTAAGCAGGTGGATGGAATATAACGAAAAGCCAGCGGGGGATATTATCACAGGCGGTGCAACCGTGATCACACGGAATTCTACCAGCGGGCTGGCGATAGATGACGAACAGACCCGCAGTGCGCTTCACTATATCGCAAACACTGCCCCTTCCAACGATATATCTGTTGATGACGTAGTGGCTGTCACTACGCTCTCCCGCCGGGGACTTGAAAAAAAGTTTCAGCAAATGGTCAGGAGTTCCATTCTTGACGAAATAAAGAAGGTGAGGATCGGGAGAATTAAATTCCTGCTCGAAAATTCTGACCTTACTATTCAGCAAATTGCTGCTGATATGAACTTTAATAACTCCGACAATATTACCAGGTACTTCAAACAGCATGTGGGGATGACCCCAAGGGACTATCGCAACCAGTTCAGGTAGAGGGGATATCTCCCGCCAATCAGGTGTGCGCAAAATGACGGTTTTTATTCGCATAATGACATGTACCGGCGCTTTCACCTTACATAAATTGCAGGCCAATCAACCATTTCTGCGCCCTGAAGTTTTAGGAATCAAAACAACTGATTGGTAAATCATGATGCAAGTTCAATTTTTTTGCCCCCGATGGGGGAGTGAAGCGCTTTCCATCAGTTCATTCTGCCGGAAAGCGAAAGAGGAAGGCTATGATGGCATTGAGTACGGCGTTCCAATTACGGCCACCAAAGAAACGTTGGATGAAGTGTGGAATGAAGCAGCCAAAGCAGATCTCAAAATAATTATACAGCACTATGATACAGTTGATGCTGAGTTTTCCCGGCATTATGACCGCTATTGCTCCTGGATCGAGAAAATCGGACCTTATCCTGCAGTTAAAATCAATTCACAGACAGGCAAGGACTATTTTTCCTTTGAGCAAAACAGCATGTTGATCTCTGCCGCTGCTTCCTGTAATAAACAGGTACTGCATGAAACACACCGGAACAAATTCACATTCGCTGCCCATACCATCCATGCCTACCTGCGGCAATTACCTGGGCTTCGGATCACGCTGGACGCCTCCCACTGGGTGTGCGTAGCGGAATCTTATCTTGAGGACCAGGAGGAAGCCATGGAACTTGCGATAGTAAGAACCGATCATGTACATGCGAGAGTGGGTTATCCCGAAGGGCCGCAGGTGCCTGATCCCCGTGCAAAGGAATGGGAATATGCATTGAACAGGCACTTGTTCTGGTGGGATAAAGTAGCGGAAAGAAAACAACAGGCAAATGAAATCCTGACCATAGCGCCTGAATTTGGCCCTTTCCCCTATATGGTCCATAGCCCTGTGACAGGGCATCCGGTTGCTGATCAATGGACGTTAAATGCGTATATGATGAATCTCCTGAAAGAGCGCTATCGTTAGCAGCGCAATATTGATACAAAATTGAAAAAGAATATGAAAAGATTAGTTGCTGTACTGCTGTTTGCCGCAATGATGATGGATGCCGCTGCACAGAAGGCAGCTGGTCATCCGGGAAAGGAATACCATGTTTCCGTAAATGGAAATGACGCTAATGACGGTAGTAGCGCCAGGCCTTTCAAGACGATTATGGCGGCGGCCAACATGGCTTTGCCTGGCGATGTCATCACAGTACATGCCGGCGTGTACCGCGAGCAGGTAACACCTCCGCGTGGAGGCAGTGATGAAAAGGAAAGGATCGTTTATACAGCGGCGAAAGGAGAAAAGGTGGAAATAAAAGGGTCGGAAATTATCAAAGGCTGGAAAAAACTGACGAACGATACCTGGGAAGTAAAGCTGCCCAACAGCTTTTTCGGGA
Organism: Chitinophaga fulva; assembly: GCF_012927205.1. Taxonomy (GTDB): domain Bacteria; phylum Bacteroidota; class Bacteroidia; order Chitinophagales; family Chitinophagaceae; genus Chitinophaga; species Chitinophaga fulva. The sequence goes on along the minus strand of NZ_JABBGC010000003.1, from coordinate 292,608 downwards.
AGTTCAATCCATTTAAAGAACTGATCAGCGGGGACTGGTTCTGGCCAACGCCTAAGGAAAGGAAATACCACAGAGGTGCGGTGTACCTGAATGGTGACTGGTTGATGGAGGCGGCATCACCCGGCGAAGTAATGAATACGGCAGATAAAAAGAATTTATTGTGGTGGGGAGAGGTGGACACGGCTACTACCACCCTGCGGGCGCAGTTCAAGGACGCCGATCCCAATAGGGAAACCGTAGAAATCAATGTAAGGCCAACGATATTTTACCCCGACCAACCTTTTGTCAATTTTATTACCGTAAGCGGTTTTATCATGCAGCATGCCGCCACCAACTGGGCGCCGCCTACTGCGGAACAAATGGGGCTAATCGGAACACACTGGAGCCGGGGCTGGATTATTGAGAACAATACAGTGCAGTATTCAAAATGTGTAGGCATTTCACTGGGGAAATATGGCGATGAATTTGACAACCGCGATACGGAATCAGCATTAGGCTATGTGGGCACTATTAAGCGGGCGTTGGCTTTCGGATGGAACAAAGGTACCGTTGGTGGCCACGTGGTGCGTAATAACCATATCGCCTATTGTGAACAGGCAGGAATTGTGGGAAGTATGGGCTGTTCCTTTAGTACTGTTACCGGCAATACCATACATGATATTCATGTACGTAAACTGTTCACAGGCGCGGAAATGGCAGCTATAAAATTCCATGGCGCGATTGATGTACAGATTTCCGGCAACAATATCTATCGCTCCTGTCTGGGAATATGGCTGGATTGGATGGCCCAGGGCGCGCAGATAAAATCTAACCTGATGCATGAGAATGAAATGGATATTTTCATAGAAGTGTGCCACGGTCCTACGTTGGTGAGCAATAATATCCTGCTTTCCAGGCAAAATGTTACTTTGAATTCCAGTGGTGTTGCCTTCGCTCACAATCTCTTTAGCGGCGTTGTAGACGCGATCGTTTATGATGGACGATTAACGCCGTATCAGCTCCCGCATGCTACCTATATGGCAAATCTGCACGACAATCCGAGCGGCGATGTACAGTTCATTAATAATTTGTTTGTAAACGGAGCCGATGTAAGCAAGTATTCAAATGCACTCTTGCCGGTGGTTTTCAAAGGAAATGTCTATGCAAAAGGTGTGGTAAGGGCTATCGGATTTAAAGGAGAAAAGAGTAAAGGGGAGATGAATGACAGTGCTTACCAGCGGCTTAAGAAATATAAAGTACAGCAAGCCATTGAAACAGATGCAGTGGTAAGTAATGATGCGGATACTGGCGTTGTTTTAGTGCAGAAAGGCGGGAATGCCTTCCTGGAAATATCAATGAATAAAGACTGGCTGTTGCAAAAAAGAAGAAATGTGACCACTGCAACGCTGACGAAGGCTGTTATTCCCGGCCTTCCCTTTGAGAATACCGATGGATCGGCACTGAGCATTGATACGGATTACCTGGGTCATAAACGAAATACGTCCAATCCGTCGCCGGGGCCTTTTGAAATTTCAAAGGGCGCGAAACAAAGTATAAAAGTTTGGTAACACATTATTTACTGTAGTACATACAATCATTAAATATGAAGCTGTTAAAATGGGCTTTTTTTCTCCTTCTTCCTGTCTTTTCAGACGCGCAGATCAGCGCTGTTGATGCCGGCAAAGGGAAGGCGAACAGCCACGTTACTGATATCGTGGTTGCTTTCAAGATGCATGTGGATATCGGGTATACCGATTGGGCGCAGGGGGTACTGCAAAAGTACTCCGGGCCTATGTTGGACAGGACGCTGGATTTTATTGACCAAACTGCCTCGTTGCCAAAGAAAGAGCAATTTGTATGGACTATTCCCGCGTGGCCTTTGCAGTACATGCTTGATAACTGTTCTCCCCGTAACAGGGAGCGGCTGGAGAAAGCCATCAAACAACAACGGATCGTTCCCCATGCGTTACCTTTTACGCTGGAAACTGAATCAAGCGATATGGAGAATCTCGTACGGGGATTGTCGATCGCGGATAGCATCAATCACCGTTTTGGGTTAAAGCCTGCCCGCGATGCCAAGTTTACAGATGTACCCGAGCATTCCTGGGTGATTCCGACGCTGTTGAAAAATGCAGGGGTGGACATTATACATATTGGTTGTAATCCCGGGTCGGCATCACCGGATGTCCCAACACTGTTCTGGTGGCAGGGACCGGACGGGTCAAAGCTACTCACCTTTTATTGGGCAAAATATTATGGCTCCGGCATCTTACCACCTACAGACTGGCCTCACAAGACCTGGCTGGCTATGATCCATACACATGAGAACACGGGCGCGCCCGACCCCCGGGATGTAGCCGCCTTAATAAAAGAAGCAAGGGAAAAGATGCCTAATGCGCGCATTCATATCGGGAGGATTTCGGACTTTTACGATCTGCTGATGAAAGAAAAACCGCAGTTGCCTGTTATTAAAGGAGATATGCCGGATACCTGGATACATGGCTTTATGTCCATGCCGGAGGAGGTGAAAACAAACAAGGTATTCCAACGGGAAACCTATGTGACGGAGCAATTAAATGCCCAAATGAATGTATGGAAAGGTAAAAATGTGTCGATTGATAAATATGTAAGTACAGCGGCGCAGAATATGTTGCTTTTTGACGAGCATACCTTTGGTGCGGCTATTTCGCACGGACATCAGCTTTTCTGGAAGTATGGCGACGACTTCAGGATCAATAAGGCACAGGGTAATTATTACTTCCTGGAAAAATCGTGGGAGGAGAAGGGGGCTTACATAAAACAGGCCGAAAAGGTAATATGGCCTTTGAAGCGCAACCTGCTTTTTGAATTAGCCGGATCTGTGAAGGAGAAATCACCACATGTAACTGTCTATAACTCGCTGCCATGGCCCAGAGGGGGACGTGTTACCTTGTTTATGAGTTACTATGAAAACCCGTCCCACCAGGTGCCACAGATCAAAGCGCTGAAAGATATGGAAACGGGAACGGTAATTCCGGTATACCAGGACCACAACCTGCTTTCTTTTGATGCTACCGAAATTCCGGCAGGAGGATATAAAACATTTACTGTAGTTGAAAATACAGGAGACATTCCCTCAACACTTTTGGCGCAGGAAAAAAACAATGCGTTTGAGAACCGATATTTCAAAGTAACGATAAATCCATCTACGGGAACTTTGCAGTCAATTATTGATAAACAAAACAACCGTGAACTGGTGGACGCGAAGAGCAAGTATGCTTTCGGGGAGTATGTATACGAAAGGCAGGGGCAGGACCAGGTAGAAGCCTATAATAACAGCTATATTAAGCCAGGCAGCGAAGAATGGGCAGGTCAGGAATTTATCAGGTTGAAGGTGCAGTTGCCAGACCTGCATAATGTCAGGATCTCCGGGAAATGCAATAAAATAGAGTGGCTGAAAAGTGCCAACATGATTCGTGCTACCGCATTGTGCCAATTGAATGATAGCAGCGCACAGCAATACCTGGTAAGTTATACACTCTACGAAAATCAGCCTTATATTGAAATTACCATAGGCCTTGATGGAAAGAAGGGAATATCCAATCCTGAAGCAGGCTGGATGGCGTTCCCTTTTGCGCTGGACAAACCTGAGTACCGGTTGTTGCGGACAGGTGGCATCGTAGACCCACAAAAGGACCTGGTGCCTCAAACCAATCATGATTTTTATTTTCTTAACACGGCAATGGCCATGTACGACAAGAATGGCGGGATTGGTCTTAACTGCCCTCATACCCCAGGCGTAAGCATTGACCAGCCGGGCATAGGTGTTTATTCCAAGACGAGGACCCTTCATACGGGAACTGTGCTGTCCAATTTATATAACAACGTCTGGGGTACCAATTTCACGGAGTGGATAGAGGGAGCACATGCCGCGAAATTTTATGTCTGGAGTTATAAAACCTACGATCCTGCATCCAATTTTATCAGTCCTGCGGAGGAAACACGAACACCACTGAGTGCCGCATTCTATGCCCCTACAGATCTGTCATATGCTCACAACTACAAGACGGAGGGGGCGCTGCCCAATACGCAGGGCGGTATCCGGGTTGATCGGAAAGGTGTATTGGTTACCTCTTTCAATAAGAAAGAGCAGGAAGCCACGGTCCGATTTTGGGAGGAAGCCGGCATCCCCGGAAAATGTAAAGTAACACTTCCCGGGCAAGCCACATTCAAAAAGGCCTACCCGTGTAATTTGAGAGGCGTGCCGTTGGATGATAATTACATTTCGGTGGTAGACAATTCCTTTTCATTTGAAATAGGAGCGAACCAGCCCCGGACTTTTATATTGAAATAGTATTAGTTTGCTTCAGGGATCAAGTCGAAAAGCTGGGGATGGAGCAAAAACACATTGCCAGGCGACAGCAATGAGAAAGGAGTGTTTCCCTGGATATATGGCTATGGTACATACAGCAGCCCTATAGTAACCCAGGGGTAAAGGTGGACTTGATGCGGGAGTATTCTTTGGAGGTATAGTTTCAATGAAATATAACAGGAAGGATGGAGAAGATGCAGGACATGCATGTAAAGGCAGACCACAGGTTAAGTCTGCGGGCAGTAGGTTGGAGTAGGTAGTTCAAAGGGAGTTCATCAGTATACAGTTGCCAGGCAGGAAATGGCTTATTCCCGCTGAATGACAGGGAGCAGGAGTGGCACTGATGCAGCGGCAGGTATTTTTTCTGACAGCTGTTTTAACCGGGGGAATTCCGGACAGGTCTGTTTGTGCAGGATCTCCGGCAGGGGTTGTGGCGGCTCTGCCGCAATAATATCAGCGGCGAAGTATTTCGTGTGGCAGGAAGGAGCATGGTCCTGTATACCTCTTACCTGTAGGACAACTATCAATGTTCCTTTACCCGGTACGTCCACATTACATGCTGCTCCTTTAAAATCTTCCCCGGTTTTTACTATGAGCACAGCGCTTTCCGTACCTACTACCTGGTGTGTAGCGAAATGGATACGGGCGGCGATCACTTTTATTTCCAGGCTGTTGATGCCTTTGCATGCAGGTAATGCCTGTGGCGAAATGTACAGGATACCATCATGGGAAAGCCTGGGTGCATGGATGAGAAACCTGTCTGTTCCCGTATGCCGGTTGAACCTGAAGCCGGTAATGCTCCTGATGTTATTACCAGTGGCGGGAATGAGTGCGCTGGTCAGCCTGTTGATATGCCCGCTATCGCAACCAGCATCCAACCTGCCGGAAAAAGCACTGCGGATGAGCGCTCCTTTTTTGCTGGCCATGCCAAATCGTTGAGCAGCCCTGCGGGTAGCTGCCGTCTGCCGGACGTATGAAGGCATGCTTCTCAGGAAGTGTTTGCCATTACGCCTGTAACCGATCAGGTTGCCAAGCCTGCCGGTGAAGGTGATGATAGAAATCTGTTTTGCCATAACGAATGATACTGATGATAGCTAAAGATAGCATTATCAGCAAAAGCCATTTGATGGCTATACTGAAGATTATCCAATAGTATGGTCTGGCTGCAGGGAAAATATTCAGGCGGAGTGCATTAGGCATTAGATATCCGTTAAAGCCGCGTGAACCAGGTTTAGAAATTTTGAAAATACACAACAAGAAAACAGATACACCGTTTTTCGGTCCCCAACTTTTCAACTTGATCCGTAGGGAAAGCTTTCCTTCTCTCATGAGTTTCTCTCTGAGCTGCAGGTCTTTCTTTTTTAGATCAATGATTTTATGGGCAATTGTAATCATTCACAAAATGGGTTTTAAAATACGTTATTCATCACCGCCGGTGAGCTGCGCAATTAAATCTACTTCCAGTTTGGCATTGGGTTCATACAGCCGGCTCACCTGCACCCAGGAGGCCGCAGGAAAATCGCCGTTATAAAACGCTTTTCTTGCATCGTTGAATTGTTTCATGGCTTCTATGTCCGTTGTATAGAGGGTTTCTTTCACGACATTTTCCGGGGAGGCACCGAAGGCCTTCAAACATTCTCCCAGGGCTTTGTACACAGCTGCTACACCCTTGGCACTTAAATCATTTGTAGGAACACCTGAAATGTAAATGGTGTTACCTACTTTGACTACCTGGGCATACCCCGCACTTTCATTTTGTTTTTGGTTGTTGCCCCAATGCCACTTTTCTTTAACGGTAGCTGTCTTTTTAGTGTTGGGTTTTTGGGAGGTGCTGTTGTTTTTGCAACCAGTATGGGCAAACAGCAATGAAATAAAACAAAATACTACCGCTATTTTAGTCATATGTAGCGCTTTCAGGTTATATTTATTGTGATACGATAAATTTAATGATTCCTAATGTAATCTGCCCATGAATTCAATACTGTCAGGTATCGATAGGCTGTTGGCCAGTCCGCCGGTATGGAAAGACAGCCGGATTGGCTTGGTGACTAATCATGCCGCTTGTACGGTGGACTTTCAACCCGTCCGACAGGCGTTGTTGTCCGCGGGCTTTAACATTGTCCGGTTGTTTTCTCCGGAACATGGGCTGGATACCATTGGCGTAGATGGGGCGGAAATGAAGGACGGAGTTGACCCATTGACGGGCCTTCCGGTAACGAGCCTGTATGGTGGCAAATTGGCACCTGATCAGCAAGACCTGGCTGAGATAGACGTGGTATTATTTGACATCCCGGATATAGGTTGCCGTTTTTATACTTATCTGTGGACCATGACCCATGTCATGGAAGCCTGTGCACTGTATGGGAAGCACCTGGTGATCGCTGACCGGCCCAATCCGTTGTCCGGGAGATTGGACCTGGCAGAAGGCCCCTTGTTGGATGAAAGCCACAGCAGCAGCTTTATCGGAAGATGGAACATGCCGGTCAGACATAGCTGCACCCTGGGCGAACTGGCACTGTATTTTAAGTCAGCAGGGAGTAGCAGGATATTACAGGTAAATGCCAATACACTCAGCATGGATGTCATTCGTTGTCATAACTGGCAGCGGACGATGTTCTACCCGCAATGGCGGCATGCTTTTGTGCCGACTTCCCCGGCCATACCCTGTTTTGAATCTGCCTTGTTGTATCCGGGCCTCGGCCTGCTGGAGGCGACCAACATCAGCGAGGGGAGAGGAACGGCCACACCATTCCGCGTTGCCGGTGCACCCTGGATGGATGGCGCCGGCATCGCTACGCGCATGAATGAGCTACATCCCAACGGCGTATATGCCCGGCCGGTGAATTTTAAACCCACAGAAGGAAAATATGCAGGACAAACATGTCATGGAATGATGTTCCATGTTGATGGTCCGGCTGTTTTCAGGCCGGTCCGGTATGGATGGCTGCTGGTCCGTCTCATTAAAAAACATCATCCTGAATTTTTTGCGTGGGCTTCCTATCCCACCTATGTAAATCACACCGGGGCCCGGCATCTCGACCTGCTGACGGGACTAAAAGATGCTGCATCACTGGTAGGGGGTACAGGCGATAATGACCTCGAAAACATCGACCGTTATACTGGTCCCGGAGATTGGGTGGAGAGGATATCGCAGTACTTATTGTATTAGTACTCATCACTCCGTAAAATTTTATCTTGTTACAGTTAAAATGATTCATTTTTCAGAGAAAGGATTAAATTAGATGAAGGATCCCTGCGTATGCCCTGAATATGTTTGTTGATCCGTTTGCCTCAAACCATCTTTAGCGAAAAACTATCCATATGTTGCTTAGTAACAAGCACTTTACCCCGGTTATTGGCCTGGATATACATATTGTTATTCTTCTGGGTTTTCCTATTCCATTACCGCATCCCTACATTGGATTGGTGGTAGATCCCATGGACTATGTGCCGTTTATCGGCGCCACTACGAAAGTGAATCATGTGCCACGCGGGAAAAGTGATACCAGTGGTAAGATCATTATACTCTTTCACATCCCTATGGGAGGGCCTTTTCTTTTAGCGCCCATGATAGGGCATGATTCGGTGAATTTTTTCGGCAGTAAAAAAGTGAAAGTGGAAGGAAATCTGATGAGCCCTTCCGGCCATATGTTGATGACCTGTAACGACATCGGCATTCCCCTGTCCTTACAGCCCGGAAAAAAATTCATCCCTATTCCCAGCCTGTATCTGCCCACCTCTTTCTCCATACCGCTTTCCTTTGGAAAACCCGTGAGAGTGGGTGGACCTTATGTACCGGACTGGGCAGGCGTTTTGCTGAACCTGATCATGTCCTACGGCTTTGGGGCGATGATGAAAGGATTGGGAAAAGCAGGGAAAAAGGCCATGACCAGATTCAACAAAGCATTAAAAAATAAACTGGGTAGTAATAAACTCAGCAAATTCCTCTGTAAGAAAGGATTTGAGCCGGTAGACCTGGTGCAGGGCATCGTGATATACGATGGAACGGACTTTGAATTACCCGGCCCTATTGCCCTTAAATGGGAACGTTCCTGGAACAGTGACAGTGATTTTGAAGGACTGCTGGGACATGGCACCCATATGAGCTATGATATGCGGGTAGAGGAGCTTGAAAGTGACGCCGCTACCGTGGTGCTACTGGGTGATGGCCGCAGTGCCGTCTTTGAGCAGCTTTCGTATAGCGGTGAAAGTGATTATAACCGTCATGAAAAACTGACCCTCACCCGCACGGCTACTGATGAATTCGAAATGTTTGATTATGCACGGAGGCTTACCTATACTTTCCGCCAACAACCCGGAGGGCGGCAGTTCCGCCTGATCACCATCACTAATGAGGCAGGTTTCTTTATCAGCCTGCATTATGGTGGCAATAACAGCCTGCTGCGTATCATTGACAGTGCCGGAAGGCATCTGCATATCGACAGTGACCACGCCGGAAGGATCACCCGGGTGACAGCGCGGCATAGCGGTAAGCAGCAGGTGCTGGTTAATTATGTTTACAATGAGGCCGGTGATCTTGCTGAAATTACGGATGCCTTGTCGCAGTCCGTCCGCATCCAATACCGGCATCACCTGATGGTATCCAAAACAGACCGTAACGGGCAAACCTTTTACTGGGAATATGATAAAGAAAACCGCTGCGTCCATACCTGGGGCGATGGCGGCCTGCTGGAAGGGCGGATCGCGTATTATCCCCAACACGGGTATAACCTCGTGACCAATTCGCTGGGGCACACCACGACCTATTATTATACGCCGGATTTTGTAGTGGAGCAGATCAAGGACCCCATTGGTTGTTCCACTTTCTTCTCCTATACAGAACATTTGGAAATATACCGGGTGATTGATCCGGAAGGTAACGTTACCGGCTATACTTATGATGAAAATGGTAACCAGACGGGTATGATACAGCCGGATGGCTCCGAATATACTTTTGTTTACGATAACGAGCATCGGCTTATACTGGCCGGCGACCCCGAAGGCGCCAGCCGCACATTTATCTATTACCAGGAAAGCGGGCTTTTACATACATTGACCGAGGCAGATGGCCGAATACAGATTTTCCGGTACAATGACCAGCACCTGCTTTCCATGGTGGAAAATGAGCAGGAAGATAAAACCTGGCTCACCTACGATGCCGATTACAACCTGCATACCCTTACCCTGCCGGATGGCGGTGAAGCTGTCTGGGAATATGATGCCTGGGGACAATGTACCAACAGCCGTAATCCATTAGGACAGGAACAGATTTTCCGTTACGACGCGCTGGGCCGCATTACAGACGTGAAACTGCCGGATGGCAACAGCGTAGAGCTACAGTATAACGCCTATGAGGATATATTAAGTGTCAGAGACAAACATCAGCAGGTACGTTTCGGGTATACTGCCCTTGGCAGCCTTAAAACAAGGGAGGAGAATGGCACTAAAATACATTTCACCTACAATACGGAAGAACAGTTAACGCGGTTGGTGAATGAACATGGTGAGAGTTATTCTTTTCAGCGGAACCGGCGCGGGGATGTAGTATCTGAAACAGGATTTGACGGCCTTACCCGCCATTATGAACGTGACAGTGCCGGTAAAGTAATAAAGATACAACGTCCGGGCCAGCGCTGGACAACCTATGAATATGATTATAACGGCCGCATTATCCGTTCAGCGTACAGCGACGGCACCTGGGAAACATATAATTATAACCGTAACGGCCTGTTAATGGCCGCGGAAAATGAGCATAGTGCCATAAAACTGGCACGCGATGTAACCGGCAGGATCACACAGGAATGGCAGAATGGCCATACCGTTACCCGCAGCTACGACAGAAACGGACGGTGTAAAGCGATACAAAGCAGCATCGGCGCCAATATCAGGCTGCAACGCAACAACCTCGGGGAAGTGACCCAGATGGAGGCTTCCGCTGAAGGACTGGAGCATGCCTGGACTGCTCACATACAACGTAACGCATTCGGACTTGAAATAGAGCGTACGCTGCCCGGCGGTGTAAAAAGTACCTGGACTTACGATAATGGTGCTATGCCGGCATCACACCTGGTGCAAAGCGGTTCCCGCACCACCCGCAGCAGGCAATACCAGTGGGACCCCAACCAGCGCCTGAAACAGATCGTCAATGGCCTCAGCAAGGGAATAGCCAAATTCGGTTATGATGAGGTAGGCAGCCTGGCATGGGGCCAGTATGAAGATGGGCAGTACGACTACCGTTTACCTGACAAAACGGGCAACCTGCATAAAACGCAGATCAAGAAAGACCGTAAATACAGTGCCGGCGGCAGATTACAGGAATCGGACAATACCCGGTTCATCTATGATGAAGAAGGCAACCTGTCGAAGAAGATGGTGAATACCTCGCCGGCAGGCATCGGGGTATGGGAATATGAATGGTATGGCAATGGCATGTTAAAACAGGTGACCCGTCCGGACCGTCAAACACTCACTTTCCAATATGATGCCTTAGGCAGAAGGACCAGCAAAAGCTATAAAGGCCAGCTGGCACGGTTCGTATGGAATGGGAATGCGCCATTGCATGAATGGAGCTATCCGGTGGAGGATATACCCGTCATGACGATTGACGAGACGGGAAATATACAACAGAGCCACCCCGAACCCATACCACCTGAAACACTGGCTACCTGGGTGTTTGAAGAAGGCTCCCTGACACCGGCTGCCAAAATTGTCCAGGGAAAACAATATTCCATCATCGCGGATTACCTGGGCACGCCCGCCGAAGCATACGATGAAAATGGCCAACTAGTGTGGTCCTGTGAGTTGGATATTTATGGGAAGGTGCGTAAATTGAGCGGGGATAAGGGTTTTATTCCATTCCGGTACCAGGGGCAATATGAAGATGTGGAAACAGGCCTGTACTGCAACCACTTCAGGTATTATAGCCCGGAAGAAGGCTGCTATATCAGCCAGGACCCGCTTGGACTGGGTGGCGGTATAAGACCTTATGGGTATGTTGATGATCCCCTTAGCTGGATAGACCCGGCAGGGTTAACACCGATACCCAGTCTGGCTGACCTGAAACATGCGGCGCAGCATACGCTTAATTTCGATACCGCCAAAGATGGCGCGGTATTTTGGTCAAGTAACGACAAGACTTCCAACATGCTGGCAGCGCAGAAGTGGGCGACCGCCAATGGCAAAACAACGTTGGAACAAACAGTGGGAGGACAGTATTTAAATGACCTGGATTTATTCGGACCACACAGTACGTTAACGGGCCAGGAAGCTGCAGAGGTTTGGGACATCGCTTCTAAAAGATTTGCGGAGAATGCATCCGGCGATATACATGTGTTTTCAACGAATGCAAAAAAAATGAATAAATGGGGAAACATCAGAACATGGTGGAGAATCGAATTGCCGGCATTGTTGAAGAATACTAAAGTAACCAATATCTACAGGATGAAAAAAGATGGCACCAAAGCCAAAAATGGACATATCAAGTGCCGGTAAATGATTAAAAACATTCGTTATGAACAAAGATGAATTAGCGCTGGTACAACAATTGAAATCGGATGTTAACGGTGTGCACCGGTTTGTGGAGGGTGAAAATAAATATGGCCTGTTGATTATCGCCAGGGGAGAAGTGTTGTTTTTCCAGGAGAACGACAAAGCACTGTTATGTGATGTGTCAGCGAGATATGCGCTGATAAACCCTGCAACCATCAAAAAATGGGATAACGGTGATAAAATCTCTGATGAGGAGCGGGAGGAGATCGTACAGAAAATTATTCTCCTCTATAAAAAAGCCTACCGGAATGATTTAAAGATTTTTAAAGAATGAGGAAGCACAATTTATGTTTATTAGCCGGTCTTATATTAGTTGTAGTTTCATTATATAAGCTGAGACGGTCTGTTGACTTCATCACCAGGAGTGAAGAAGTCAGGGGGACTGTTACCTCACTGGTAAAAGATGATGATGCCTACTCGCCGGTTTTTACGATCAATACAAAAGAGGATGGACAGATTATATACTATCATGCAGCAGCCAGTAGTCCATCGGCCTGGGATGTCGGAGAAGAGGCAGGTTTTCTGTACGAGCGGGGAAATCCTGATTCTATTACGATGAAGAGCTATTTTTGGTTGTTCGGCTGGTCAATCGTTTTGATGGGCTTTGCCATTCCGTTACTGATTGTTAGCATCGGTTACCTTCTTCTCCGGTCATCAATAACAAGATTGCCGGATGCATGATATGCCTGGAAAAGGAATGGTAGTATCTGGTATTTACTTATGATTTTAATGCGAAGCAGATGATCATATATCTCATTTTAGTAGTCGTCGGCAGTTTATTATTAGTAGGCGCGGTATCGGCGCTAAGAGGCCGGCTGGCATTTGTAAAAAATGGAGAGCGGTCTACAGGCACCGTTGTTCAGATCGTTGAGAAGAAAGATGAGGATGGTCTTTATTATTACCCTGTTTTCGATATTCCTTCCAGGAAGCATGAAACAATTACGTATACACATACAACAGGTTCTTCATCTCCAACATGGCAGATAGGAGATACCGCTGCATTCATTTTTACGCCAGGTAAACCAGATACGCTATTGGTTCTCAAATTTTGGGAGATTTTTTGGTGGCCGTTGATCCTGATTGCCGTCGCCGCGGATCTTTTGATGATTGGAGGAGGGTATTTCCTGATGCGTGGTTATTTTGGTATTTAGTGTGCTTACAGATTGGTGAAATACGAGACTTACCAACCCCATCCGGATTTGAGCAGTACGGTATACAGCTCTTGATGGACCTGATGCCGGAAAAAAATGCTCCGCGATGGAGAGTTGCAGAACGGATAAAATAGTACCGGTTTATGCCGGGCGAGATACCTCATGGGGACAAGGATGGGTGAAGGATACATGAAGGATACCACAATGATACCACAAGGATGTTCCTGTGAGTGATTGTAAATCAATTGATAGTGAAAGTGTTGATGGCTTGCGATCACCTGATACTGATAGTTTTTTGCAGGTTTCGATAACTCCTCATATGCCTGTTGTTTGGATAAGCATTTGATCGCTAACTTGTACCTGTTTTTTCAGTAATGCTGAAGGCAATAAAATGGGTTTACACTCTTTTAAATAGCCTGCCCTGCTTGCGTTTTGTCTCCGGTATGTGCTCGCTTTGTGAGAATATTATCTCCCCATTTTTCCATCAGATCAACAATAGGCAGGAGGGATTCGCCCAGCTCGGTCAGAAAATACTCCACTTTTGGAGGCAGTTCCGGATAAATTATTTTTCTGACAACACCATGCTCTTCCAGTTCTTTTAATTGGAGGCTTAATACACGTTTGCTGGCAGTTGGGTTCTGCCGGGCCAGTTCACTGGGCCGGTGTAGTCCCTTGTGGATAGAATTAATTAAACAGGGTTTCCATTTTCCCCCGATAATCTCCAGTGTCATGCCGATACCACAACTCAGGTCTTTTGGATTTTTCTTTTCGTACATCTTTTTACCCTTATACCTGCAAATTTAGGTGATATACCCTAAAACAGGTATAGGGGCAAAATTTTCACCATGACAAAATTTTCACCCATATTTTTTGCGGGACAGTGTAGCAATACCTTTGACCGCACTAAATATTACATATGGAATTATTGACATTATCCAACAGGGACAAGGCAGAAGTGATCCAGAACAGCATCGAGACAGAAACATTGGCAGAAATCGGATTAATCAATCCTGCGTCATACAAACAGCATAACCCTCACGTGGCTACAGGCCTGCAGGCCATCCTGGGGCTACACGAGCTGATGCCGATGGAGAAAGTATATACGAATGTGGTGCGCAAGTTCCAGGACGGCGATATAGGATTTGTGCACGTAGATTATTATCTGTTCGAACCCACCGTCGCTTTTGATATCCACCGTTTTGAGGATGGTATGAGCGTAGAGCATTGGGACAATCTTCAGGCTAATCCCCTGCAACGCAACAAGAGCGGAAGAACAATGACCGACGGTAAAACCAAGGCGATAGATCATCATAAAACAGCATCCAACAAGGAGCTCGCCCGTAGTTTTGTACAGGAGGTCCTGATTGATGGCCATACAGAACGACTGGCCACCTATTTTAAAGGGGACGAGCTTATTCAGCATAATCCGCATATGGGAGACGGCGTCGGGGAGTTTTTCAGCGTGCTGGAACAATGGAAAAATGAAGGACGGCCACAGGTGTACCAGGCCATACATCGGGTACTGGGAGAAGGCAATTTTGTATTGGTGTTAAGTGAAGGATACCTGCATGGGGTACATTCCGCTTTTTATGATCTATACCGGATAGAGAACGACCGGATCATCGAACATTGGGATGTTATCGAGGAAATACCGCCATTGGATAAACGAAAAAATGACAATGGCAAATTCTAAAGTGATTTAATGATATAACCTGCGCTGGTCGCAGGTTTTTTTATCTCAAATCGTATAATGTAAAAGCGAAATAGTATCTTCATACTCCTAAAAAATACCTATGACGCAACTTCTCACCGCAAATTTGTAATCACACATCAAATCATATGGCACTAACAGCAATTAATGGAATCAACCTGAATATATCTGTCAAAGGGGAAGGTCATCCGGTCATACTTATTCATGGGGTTGGCGGTGAGTCTAAACATTTGTCAGCCCTGATCGACCGGCTTTCTTCGCATTTTAAGACTATCGCCCTGGATTGCCGCGGGCATGGGCTGTCGGACAAACCAGCACAATATACCCTGCAGGACCATATCAATGATATTATCGGCGTCATGGATTATTTCGAATTGCCTGTAGCAACTTTACTGGGCGTTTCCATGGGCTCGTATATTGCGCAGGGAGTGGCTATTGCCGCGGGAGAAAGAATAGATAAGCTGGTCCTGACAGTGCCTAAATCCAATGGATTGACTTCATCGGTACACCGATTGATGCACGAACATGCTTCGGAACTGGAGGGGCTAAACTTACACGAAATTTTTGCCCACCTGCTCCGGTATTTCACCTATGATGCAGAAGCGATGAAAGCACATATGGAGATATTTGACACCGAGCTGCCGCCCGAGCAGTTTGCGGCTGCCAACAAAGCGCTGGCGGGCTTCGACTTCAGGGGCGACCTGGGGAAGATCACTGCGGAAACGCTGGTGATCAGCGGAAAATATGATGGACTGAATCCGCCGGAAGAGGGAAGGGAATGCGCGAAACTTATTCCCCATGCGGCGTTTGTCGAAATGCAGTATTCCGGTCATGCGCCCATGTATGAGGAGCCGGAAGTTTACATGAAAGCCGTAGAAACATTCCTGTTGATGGGACGGCCAAAATTCCATACTACGGTACTGCATTATGCAATTAACCTGGTGAATCATTTCCTGGGTCTGCACAATATTGATATAGGCCGTTTAAAAGTAAGGACTGCCCTGTATGAGAAAGCAGCGTTCCCGGAAACGTCGATACAGGATATAAGCATGGAATTGCAGGAATGGGGTATCCGGCATGAGCTGAAGACAGTTCCCTGTAGTATAGCAGATGCTACTACTTTTCCTACGCTGGCCATCGTCCGGATGAGGGAGGAGGAGCTGTTGGCAATAATAGAAAAGGTGGAGGGAGACCAGATCTACCTGAATTATTATTCAACAGATACGGTCCCTTTTTCTGCGAGTGAATTAACAGTATTGCAATACCTGGACATAAAGGAAATTATTGTTGATAAAGCGTTTTGTGAAGCATGCAGGCAGGAAGATTTATCCCGGCAGGAAGCTTACGCAGATACAGTTTTTGCGGTGGAAGATTTTATGTCGGAGGAGGAATGTAATTATATGATTGATTACTGTGAACGGCATGACCTGTTCAACAGAAGTACGATTGGTGCTGCGGACGGTACCTATGCAGTGACAGCGTACCGGACCAGTTACTCGGCGTTTATTACTACCTCCAAACAGGACCCGGTATTTAATGCTATCATAGAACGGGCGGCCAATCTGATGGAGGTGGATGCTGCCCGCATAGAAAACTTACAGTGTGTCCGTTATGGAGAAGGGCAGGAGTACAAGCCACATTTCGACTCCTCTGGAAAAGGTATGAAGCGTAAGGCTACGCTTTTGGTTTATCTGAATGATAATTTCGAGGGAGGGGGGACGGTATTCCCGGAGATAGGTCTTAGTGTATATCCCAAAAAAGGGATGGCCCTGTCTTTTACCAATCTTGATGAACAAAACAATGATCTGATTTATTCCCTGCATGGAGGAGCCCCTGTAACAGCGGGTACAAAGTTCGCCTGCAATATATGGGTCCATCCATGATATTTGCGGCAGGCTGATGCCTGCCGCAAATATCATGTGTTTCTTGTACCAGTCTGTGACATTTTTGTCAGGATACTACATTCATTGAGGACATGTTATTGTTGGGCAGGCAAATGTAAGGCATGGGTCAGTTGGCCCGGTAGGCGTGGGTCCGGGTCCTCCGGGAGCCGTAACATAGGAGGTTGTCGTCCCCATAGAAGTATTGCCCGCGGGGCTGCTCGTATTAGTAGGACCGGGGCCGCCACCAAGGAGAAATTGAGTGTCGTGGGCATTTAATTGGGCAACCCTGATCATCTTCAGACTTAATTTTTTTTGTGTTTTTTCTTTCATGTGATGGATGTTATATGTTTTAATGAATGATAAAACAAAGTGTTTGATGCAGATAACGTGATGCTGGTTGAAGACAGGGTGACATAGGCAAACAATTCAGGCTCACTTCGGGAATAAAAACAGGTCTAAGACTATACTCGTTAAATAAATATACGGTTTTTTGCAGATCAGGCATATGATGGTCCATACCTGACGTCATACTGAAACGAATATACGATATTTAGGATAGTTGTATTTGGTAGAAAATTACCTGATTGTTTGCGGATTTTATCGAAATGTGAAGAGCCGGAAGTACATATAAATGCTGTGAAAATATTCCTGTTAAGAGATAAGTTTAAATGAATTTTTATTTTAGAAGAGCGGGAAAGTATATATATTCGTTGTCCTATACCTAAGAAGTATAAACCCCCGTTATGCCATTTTTTTGATAAATATTGTTCAACCCTTTTTAAAAAAGAATCACTACATGAGAAGATTATTTGTACTGTTCCTCGGTGGAACCATGACCCTGTTGAATCAATCCTGCCAAAAAAACGCTCTTGACAAAGCGGAAACTTCACCTACAGAAACTGCAACAGTGAAGGCTGTTGTAAACGCTGCCGGAGCTTGCCTGAGTGCACCATTTGTAGATACCTGGCAAACAGGTTCTCCTATTATGTATGTTACACACGGGACAAGCTACGTAAAGTATGACCTGATTTCGCTGGCCTCCATGGGATCGAACCAGTTGTCATATGGTTTTCCTGGTATACCTTTCACCACGTTTGATGCCTCCTTCGTAGACACCTGGCAGAATCCGGGTTCTCCCCAGTTATATGTTTTCAGTGGTAACCAGTACGCGCGTTATGATTTGAAAACAAACGCTTACATGGGCGTGAATACGATCGTTAATGGATTTCCAGGAGTGCCCTTTACCAGCATTGATGCTGCCTTTGTAGATACCTGGCAGATTCCGGGCTCTCCGCAATTATATATTTTCAGTGGTACGCAATATGCGCTTTACGACCTGAAGACGAATACTTATAAAGGTTCAAACAGTATTGTGAGCGGCTTTGCCGGTGTTCCGTTTACAACGTTTGATGCGGTGTACGTAGATACCTGGCAGATTCCTGGTTCTCCGCAATTGTATATTTTCAAGGGTAACCAATATGCACGTTACGATTTGAAAACAAATACCTACAAAGGAATGAACAGCACTGCCGCTGGTTTCCCGGGATTGCCGATCTGCCAGTAGATAATATGTTGGATAGCAAGAGCCGCTTAAATCACCTGATTTAAGCGGCTTTGGTGTTTTTACTATTTGAAGTCAGCCAATGGATAAATCTCCGGAAATCCGGAGATCAATTACTTTTCCGCTGTATATCCTTTTGTTGCTGCCAGTTGTATAATAGATTGGTTAATGGCTGTGCCGAGATCGTCCGGTAGCTGACTGCACAATTTGCTGACCTGAAAGAATTTATTTCAGCAGCAAAGGCTGAAGAAGATTATGTCTTATGTTTTGTAGGATAATAAGAAAGGTTGATCTTGGTGTACAAATAGTTCCGTATTGATGTCTCTTTATTCAAATTCGATTTACAATGTTCAATTTTCTTAGAAAATCAAAGCAGATCATTCCTCCCTTTGAAGTGCTTAAGAGCTCACCGATAAAGGATACCTATTTTTACCGGATAGCGCAATGGTATTGGATGAATAATGATAATATTGCAATAATAGACCCCCATGGATCAAGGGTGATTACCCTTGATCCATGGCCCCAAAAGGTTTTTTTAGATGCTTTGGGCAAAATAACGGTAACAGAATATGTTGACTATGTTTCATCAGAATATAAGAAGAATGTTCCTGTTAGGTTAGATGAAACTATTCTGTTAATGATAGATAAACTGGTTAAAGAGAGGTTAATCTTGTTGTCAAACATACCTGTAGAACTAGGTCCTGGATATATCCAGCCAAAAACAATTAATAAGTAGAAGAAGATTCGTGTACTGTATAAGAGACTTGTTGTTGGAAATTATCTTGTCCATCAGTGTTAACTTTCATAAAACATCAGTGGCCGGTACATCCCGGCCACTGGTGTTTTACATTCATCTTTATCAGGCGGTCCAGAGTGTATCCTGAGCCTTGGTCCAATAGGTGTCATGTGCCTTGGATGATGTGGTGTCCTGCATTTTCTGAGTGGTTACATGTTGATTCAGAGAGGCAACGGTAGAACGTTGTAAGGACAGTGGTTTCTGTTTAACAGTTATTTTTTTCATGTTAAATGTGATTTGTTGAAAAGTTACAGGACAACTATGCAATAAGGCGGCATGAACTTTGACTTCAATAAAAATGTTTAACGCCCAACTTTTATGATACTGAAAAATACTGTAGTAGCCCTGTCTGTAGCCATGATAGTAATATCCTGCGGGAAAAAGGAAACTCCCAACAGACCACCAGACCCAACACCCACTACTCCTGAAACGCCCACCAATCCTGTCGCTTCCGGTACTGCAAAAAAAGCCCGGATGGATTCGTTAACCAACGTCATTAAAAAATGGCAGTTGAATAACATTGTACGTGACAGTGTATGGCAGGATAGTGCGGGGGTCAGTTTTTTTATCAGGTATACCGCGGGATGGTACCGGTATAACGACAATAACTTATTCCCGGGAAATACCATTAATCCTGTCAAATTCAAAAACAGTAACGAACTGGAATTTGTAACCGGACCGGAAAACCAGCAGGTGAAAATATTCAACAGTAACCATGTGGTTAAACCATTTGATACACTCGTGACAGCTTCTAAAGCCGCGGTGGATGGAACGATCCGGTATTGGTTCCGGGAAAACAAAGGAACGGTGTCTGGGGCTGGTAGCGGAAAAGCAGTTCGTTTTACAGACTATGCCACCTTGTTTCTGTCATTCCCCGGCACCTTGACGAACCGTTTTTTTGATCCTGTACCAGTCAGTCAATTGATTCCTGTTGCGCAACATGCGTCTCTTGATAAGAAGATCGGTTGCATGGTATACTCCGTAGCCAGTTACTATACGGTGTATTTTGACTACCTCGACGGATTACAGCGCTACAAAGATTATTATGCCACAAACACCGTGAATAAGGGCTTCATTTCATCAGTATCATACGGTCATGAAGTATATGTATTCGTTGAATCTGACGCCACGGAAGATAAACTTATTGCAGCCATCAACCGTACGCTCGATGGCACAGCAACAGGCGAAGATATCGAGCTGCTAAGGCAATCCCACTCCCGCGTATATTACCGGCATACCGCTGCTGACAAAGTAGCCAAAGAGAATTTGAACGGATATGACCGGCTGAATGAATTTGTCAGGATCACCAGGAATACACCGTTTCAATATACCGGTGTTCCAGTTTATTACGGCGTGACGAATGCCACACCGGAGGATATTGAGGCTGACCGGATACTGAAAGTGGATTACAAATTGTGAGAATATCCGTTCAACAGTTTGTCGATGGAATATTTTCCACCGCCTTGTATCATGATAGCGATGCAGATGCCCAACACCAGCAGATGATATTCAAACCCTTCGGTGCCGGACGGAACTTTACCGAACCAGTTCATGAAAAATCCGTTAGAGGAGTGGACCACGAGTATCATGCCCATAAATAAACAAAAGACTGCAACAGCAGCGAAACGGGTACCGGCGCCCGCGAGCAACAGGAATGCGCCGAGGCACTCAATGGTAATAGCTGTAATGGCCACAAAAGCAGGCAGACCGGCTTTTGTGGTCATGTAGTGCATCTCGCCGCGAAGCCCGGGCCCATCGAACCACCCGAATAGTTTTTGGGCCACATGCGGAAAAAGTACCAGTCCCAGTGTTAATCTTAGTACCAATCCTGTCCAGTTGTCGTCAGTGGATAATGCCCATTGTGTAAAATCTTTGTACATCTTGATTACATTTTGTTTCGTACAAAGTTGAACAGGATTGTTCAGTTAGCAGTGTGACATTTGATAAAATAAACCGGTGATATTTATCACAGGTTTTCAGCGGGAAGATTTGATCTGCTGCGCTTTCAGGCGGCTGAGCGTTTCGCGGGTGATACCGAGAAAAGACGCGATATGCTGCTGGGATACCCGCTGTTCAAACCAGCTGTAGTGTTTTACAAAAGCAGCATATCTTTCTTCCGCGGGCTTCTGCAAATACAATGTCCGGCGTTGCAGGTAGGCATAGGCCTGTAACAGCATGTTCCGGAAATAGATGTCCATGGCGGGAATATCGATGAATAGCTGGTGCAGCGCCTTTTTTTCGACCACTAATACAGTGCTGTCTTCCAATGCATCGATGTTGTACACGGTAGGAGTGCCGGTGAGCATGCTGAACCAGTCAGACATCCACCAGTTTTCAAATGCAAACTGCACAATGTTTTCTTTATCATTTTCGCCCACCTCGTACTGGCGCAGGCATCCATCGATCACAAAATAGTCATGCTGACAAACATCCCCTTCCTGCAGCAAATATTGTCGCCGCCGTACCTTTTTGCTGACCAGCACGGCACAAAGCATCTCTTTTTCTTTGTCCGTCAGGCTCACGTGTTGGTCAATATGAGCAAAGAGGGTAGTATACATACAGGGTGTTTTATTTTTGTATATTAGTTCAAAAATAAAATCTTTTACTTGATTTCCCGCCTTATCCGGCTGAGGGACTGTGGTGTGATTTGTAAATAAGACGCAATGAATTGCTGCGGTACCTGTAAAGCGAGATCGGGATAACGCTTCACAAATTCGAGGTATTTGGTTTTTGCGTCACCGAAGTTCAGGAAGTCGTTGTCTTTTATTTTAGCCAGCAGCGCTGCCTCTGAAACCGTTTTGATGAAGATATACAGACTGGGTATTTCCAGGCTCAGTTTTTCAATGGCTGATTTGCGGATGGCGTAGATCTCTGTGTCTACCACGGCTTGTATGGCGTTGTCCGACGGTTTTAACGAATAATAGCTTTCCAGGTCTGCAAGAAACTGTTTCTCCCGGGCAAAGTATTTTGTCACCTCGTCGCCATCGGGAGTCACGACATACAGCCGCAGGATGCCACTATCCACGAAGGCGATTTCCTGGGCGATGTCACCGTCTTTTTGAAAGTGTTCCCCTGCTTTTAATTGTTTCTTTTTGAAATGACCGGAAAAACATTCAATATCCTTTGGAGAGAGGATGCCGCCAAATCCCAGTGTTGAAGTGAGTTTGTCCATTTATTTTATGATTCCTGTCTCAAAAATACTCTTTGCGCACGACAATACTGCTTCTTGCGTTGATGCCGGTTCCCATTTCAGTTCCCGTCTGGCTTTGCTGGCATCTACCATTCTTTTTATGCCAAGGTCAAGGAGGATAGGGCCGAGGGTAGCGTCAAATTTTGAAAGCAGCCTGACGAGAAAATTGGGCAGTTCCCTGGACGGCAGTTTTCTTCCGGGGTAAGCTTTTCTCAGTATCTGTGCGATATCTTTCATCATCAGAAATCCGGCAGAGGCAAGATAGCGGTTTTGTGCGGCCTCCGGTATTTCCATGGCGCGGATAAGTGCATCGGCAGCGGAACGGACATCCACTATTTCAAATCCAATTTTAGGCAGGGCAGGAACACTTCCGTCCAATATTTTGATGACGATATTGGCAGAGGTGCCAAAATCCTTTTCCAGTACAGGGCCCAGGATGGCACCGGGCAAAACGGTCACCAGCTCCATACCGGACCGGTCATCTTTAATAAAATCCCAGGCGGCCTTTTCTGCTACCGCTTTACTTTTGAAATAGGGAGTGAGGTCTTTGGCATGGTCAACATTGGTCCAATCGGATTCTGTCATCACTTTTCCCAGCTGTTGCGGTGTTTTGCCATAGCCAACGGTGGCGCTGGAGGAAGTCAATACAAACCGTTTAACTTTATTGGCAGCTGCGGCTGTCATGATGTTCAGCACGCCGTCCCTCGCGGGAATGATAATATCGTTCTCATGTTTGGGCAGTTCCCTGGGGAAAGGGGAGGCCACATGCTGTACAAAGTCGATATCTTTCGTCAGCTCAAACCATTTTTCTTTTTCCTGGAGGTCTGCCTGCGCGAAAGTCAAACGGTGAATATGGGAGGTGTGTTGGGCTATCACTTCCCTGATGGCGGCCGCCCGGTCCATCTCCCGAAGGGTGCCAACGACTTCATATCCTTTCTCCAACAGCCGGATGGCGGTATGGGAGCCCAGAAAGCCGGTCACGCCGGTTAATAAAACACGTTTGCTGTTCATGATTTTCAATTTTAGGACAAAATTGATATAGCCATGGCAGCTGGCAATTACCATTTGGTAAGAAATTCACCAGCGCATGACCCTTTGCTACTGCGGGAATTCTGCACAAAAATTTTTCCCGATCGCAAAAAAGCGATATGTTCGTACATATATGACGAAGATACCTTTATTGGACCACGATAGTAAAATCCCCCTGCATCAGCAGGCGGAGGAGCTATTACGGAAGCTGATCCGGGAGGATTATTTCCGGGAGGGAGACATTTTTCCAAAGGAAACAGACCTTGCCAAACGATGGAGCATTTCCCGGAACACCTTGCGCATGGCCATCGGCAACCTGGTGAAAGACGGACTGCTCGAAAGAAAGAAGCGGTATGGCACGGTGGTGAAAAAGAAAAAGATCACCACTAACCTGGACAACTGGTACAGCTTCACCCATGAAATGGAAGACAAGGGTATCCCGTTCAAAACCCTGAAGAGCAAGGTATCAGTACTGAAAGCAGTAGAAGAAGTGGCGAAGATGCTGCAAACGGAACCTGCCCACCCGGTGGTTTGCCTGGAGCGTATCCGGAGCACGGAGAAAAATCCCATGGTGTATTTTGAGTCTTTCTTCCATCCCAGGATAGGGCTTACCGGCAAAGAGAATTTTGACCGCCCGCTGTATGAAATGCTGGACGCGGATTTTCATGTGGTACCCGTTTATTCCCAGGAAGAAATCAGGGCGATAGGTGCGGATGAAAAAATCGCAGGATTACTGAAGATCAAAAAAGGCGCACCCGTCCTGGAAAGACGAAGGGTGGTGCTGGACGCCAGCCGGCGGCCGCTGGAGTTTAACATCTGCTGGTACAGAAGCGATTGTTTTACGTATAGTATCGAACTAAAAAGACCTCAACTGTAAATAAAAAATGCCGGATGATTTTTTCATCCGGCATTTTCTTTTATGTGATGTTATTACGGAATAAGCAGATACTCTTCTACGCCCATAGCAGGCAGGCTAAAGGTCGCCTTGGCATCTTTGGTTTCGCCATTCCTCACTACTGTAATTCGTGCAGGCTTCAGCGTGCCCCACTCAAATCCCGTGCTTTGTGTCGTCTTACCGGGATTAAAGAGCCGCACCATATACTGACCATTTTCCTGTGGCACAATGGCGGTGGCCACCACGGCGGTATTGGTCAACCGGAAGAGACCTGCCGGCAAAGCAGCACCTTTTTTCACCGGGAAACCAATAAGCGGCTGGGTGAAATCTGCCGCGGCTGTTTCCAGCGCTGCGCCATCAGCCTGACCATGTGGCTGCAGGGCATAATGATAGCTGCTGCTGCCTGACTGATCGGCTTTATAGTTGGTATGCCAGTAGTTATTCATGACATAGGAAAACCAGCGGTTGGTAGGTTGACCTTTCGTGCGCCATTCCTTATGGCTTTGAGCTATCTGCAGACGCTCATCGATCATGCTGTCTGGTTCTACCATGGGAGTTTCCAGTAGCATCCATTGCAAACCATTGGCTTGGTTGGAGATGTCCATCCATCTGCGGCCGAACAGGAAATCCATATTGGAGCCAGGCAGCTGGTCGTTGAGGTAGCGCATGGTGCCATAACCTGCATCCAGCGTCACTTGTCCGGAAGGTACTTCAAACGGGAACCCGAAATGCAGCGCTTCTTTTTGTCTGACCGGTTTTTTGTCGACGGTGTTTTCAATCAGTACCAGGTTGCTATTGGCATAGAGCGTAAGCTTTTTCTCCAGCGCGTTGGCGCCGGGCGCCTGTGCACGAAGCACGATGGTCGTCACCACAGGCCCGTTTTCAATGACCTGTGCCTGTACAGGCTGATTGGTTACGGCGTCGGCCGGGTTTTGTCCGGGTACGTACCAGTAGCTGTTCAGTCCTTGTCCACGGAAAGTACCGGCATAGTTATGACCGTCTTTCGCAGAAAGTTGCGTGATGCTGCCGCTGTTGTCCCAGGTAACGGCAATATTGCCATTGGAGAGGGTATTGCCGGTCTGTTTAAGCGAAGTGGTGGTGTTTACCGGCTCATCGCTGACAGTGTACACGGCTGTTCCGAAGGCTGGCACATCGTTGGCCAGGAATACAAATGTACCGTCGGAGAGGCGTTGCAGCGGGTATTTACGGCCGCGCGCATCTTTTACGGATTTTCCGCTCACCTTAATTTTCACAGGGCCGCTACGAGGCCAGGAGAGGGTATTGACTACTGCAATGCTGCGGGACTGTTCATCGGTGAATGGCTGGAACAGCTGGCCGCTAAGGACATTGATGATACTGTCTGCATCCAGCATGAACTGTTTTTTGATACGCCATTGCTCTGTTACAAATGGAACATCCGGCTGGGTGGTGCTGTTGTGCGCTCCCCAGGTATGTTCATGGAACATCAGGATGTTGGTCCACGCATGGAAGAACTGTTGCGCGTTAAATTGGCCGGGGGCCAGCATCGCATAAGCATTGGTGAGTTGAGACAAACGCAGGCTGTTGACACGGTTTTGTCCTTCTTCTTTGGCAGTAGAGCCGGCACCGTCTTCCCAGTAAGGGGTGATATCACCTTTTACAACGGGCAGGTCTTTACCATATTTCTGTTCAAAAGTTTCAAAGAGTTTATCGGTGGTGTTGAGTACAATTTTGGGAGATGCATATTTTTCATTCCACTGCTTAACGAAACGGGAGATAGAAGTGTCTATCGGTCCGTTATCGGCTACCACATTGTATCTCCATTGCACGATATCATAAGGGTAATGTTTCTCGTCCAGCTCATCGAGGTAAGCGGCTATCTTTTGCGGGCCTCTTTCAAAAACGGCGCCGGGAGCGGTGCCATGCCAGGAGGAATAGCCTTTGCCACCTGCCCAGAACAGTATCTTTTCCTGTCCCGAAGGTGATTCCCACCATACGGGCTTATCGCCCCAGCTGCGTACAAAATGACCCACGCGGTCGCCGAGGTAGGGATGGCTCTCGCCAAGATAATTAGGGCCGCTGGAGAAATATTTCACGCCGCCTTTAGCCAGTGCTGTCACGGTGTTCCAGGTATAGCCCGGCACGTCGGAGATCATGGCGCTGGGAATATGGAGGCCATAGGTCTTGCGCAGCTGTGTGGCAAAGTCGGTGTAGTGGAATGATTCTTCTGGTAAGGTAAGCCCGGTAAGGATATTGGCATACAAGGCTGACAGGCAGATGTTACCATCTTTCACGGCCTGTATAAAAGCTGCTTTTTTCTCCGGGGTGGCCTGTTGCAGGAAATGGTCCACCGCCCACAGGGATTCAATGTTCCATTTAAATTTGGCTTCTTCCGGATAGTTGCGGGTAGCCGCTATCATGTCCAGCGCATCGTTGATGTTGCGGAGGTGTATTTTCAGTACTTCCGGCTGCAGGTGCGAGTAGCCGATGTCTGTATGGGAATGATGTATGAAATGCAGTTCGCGGTAGGTGACAGGCTTCAGGGTAACGGACCGGTCTGCCAGTACTTTACCGGCATCGGTGATGACTACACGAATACTGTCGGCCTGTTTTACCGCTGGAACGGGAATATCAAAATGGTTGACACCGTCTGCTACCGGGAAGGAATATACTTTTTTCCCGTCTACTGTCACCTTGAAGGTGCGTGGTGTGCCAAAGTGAAGCGCGGTAAGCGTTATCGGCTGTTGCCCGTTTTTAAGAATAAAAGGTTGCGGATGGATGTCCACCTTTTCTTCAAAGGAGAATTTGAAGGTCATGAGCCAGTCGTTGCTATGTTGCGCCTCACCGATGATTTTCAGTTTGACAGGTTTGCCGGGAGTGATACGGCTCACTGGCAGACGGAGGAACATCAGGCCATGGGAATCGTTGGCGCCGTCTTTCCGGAGTTGCTGAAATACGATACGACTGCTGTCTGGTGCTCCGAAAGTCCATGTCGGCGCCTGGTTGCCGGGTTTGGTCGTGAAGGTCAGCAGCTTTTCTCCGTCCACATACAGATCAAAGTGGCGGTCACCGCTGCTGGTTGCGGAGGAGTGCCCTGCCACCCAGCTGAAATATACATAAGGCCCTTTCACACGTGTGGGCACGGCGGCGGTTTCCCATTCAATTACCTTGTGGCCATCGGTGGCGCGGGTGAGCAGCGCAGTAGTGGCATAGTCCGGGAAAGCAGAATAGTAGCGCATGCTCTCTCCTTCAATTTCATGGTCGTAACCATTGATCCAGTCTACCTTACCGAGGTAAGGGACCGTTTTCTGAGCGGATACGCTCAGTACGGTGGCCAGTAAAACCGTGATACAATAGAATATTCTCATCATAACAAGTGATTAGTGGTGGATGATCGTTTTTTCTTTGATAGTGATGTTTTCGAGCGATTGACCTTTGGTTTCAAACAGGTATTTTTTCGCATAGAAAAACGAGAAGAGGCAACAACCGGCAAACAGGAAGAAAGTGGCCGCGATGCCCATGCCTTCCCGCATAACAGGGAATAGCAGGTTGAGTAACCAGTCAGATATCCACATCACGAGGATACAGATAGAGAGTGCCAGTCCCCGCACCGGTGTCGGAAATATCTCCGTGGCAATCACAAATTTCAACGGCCCCAGCGAAAAGGCGAAGAAGAGCAGGAAAAAAGTGATCGGTATCAGCAACGGCCATCCGGTGATCTTCAACAGAAAACAGATGCCCGTGAGCGTTAGTGCGGCAGCAGCGCAGATGGAGCCAGTGAGGTAAAGCGGCCGGCGGCCAAGGCTGTCTACTTTCCAGATGGCGACAAAAGTAAAGAGCATATTGGCGGCGCCCAGCATCACCTGGTACAACAAGGTATCATTCGCTACCACGCCGGAAGAGCGCAGGATGGTAGGCCCGTAATAGATCACCGCATTGATACCGCTGAACTGGGAGAAGGCGGTCAATACACAGGCCATCACCAGCAGATGCAACAGTGGTGGCTGCAGCAAGGCACGCAGCCCGCCATTGGCCTGATCGGTAGCTACGGCCTGGATGGCTTTCAGTTCATGGGCAGCCTCCTCTTTGCTGCTGTTGATTTTCTCCAGGATATGCAGCGCTTCCGTTTGCCGGCCAAAACGCGCCAGCCAGCGCGGACTTTCCGGAACGATGGCCAGCAGCGCGAAGAACGCGGCTGCGGGCACTACGCCGACGAGGAACATGCCCCGCCAGTATTCGGTGACAAACAGCCAGTGCAGCCATCCGCCGGAGGTATCGCCTGCGGCGGCGGCATACCGTTGTATGGCCAGGTTGGAACAATAAGCTACCATGATGCCGATGGTGATGGCCAGCTGGTAAAATGTTACCAGTCGCCCGCGCCGGGAAGCCGGCGCCAGCTCGGAGATGTAGAGCGGCGAGATATTAGAGGCCACACCTACGCCCATGCCTGCCAGTACCCTGAAAAATATCAGCAGGGGATAGGTGGTGGACACGGCAAACCCGATGGCGCTCACCAGGAAAAGGAATGCTGCAAGCGCCAATACCTTTTTGCGGCCAATACGATCGCTCAGCGTGCCTGAAATGGCTACGCCCGCAATACATCCCAGCAGGGCACAGGAAACGAACCAGCCCTCCTGCGAAGCGGTCAGCTGGTATTGTGTTTTTACGGGAAGAATGATACCGCTGATGACAGCAATGTCGAAGCCAAAAAGCAGGCCTCCCAATGCAGCGATCAGGGTGACGGTGGTGATGAACAAGCGGGTGTTACTGTTTCCCATGACGTGAAATATTTGAATCAGCAATAGTTGTCTTTTACATAAGCTACTACCAGCATGGCTTTGCCTTCACCTTCATAGCGACAGGTATAGCTGTCTGCCCCTGCCGGTATCACGAAGGTCTCGGCATACTGAAACCGCTGCGTGCCACCACCGGCGGTAACGTCCAGCTGATGGCCTTCTACCAGCATACAGATGTGACATTGCCCGTTGGTAGGTATTTGCACCTCACCAGAGAATTCATAACGGTCTACCGTATAGAAATGTTCCGGATGCGTAGGCAGCTGCCATTTTCTGCCTGATGACCATTCGTCCTGTAGCTGTGGCTTGGAAATCAGCGTATCAGGCACCGTTTGGCCTTTCCTGTCAAAGTTCAGGTTGTCAAACGCACGGTCCAGGTGGATAGGGCGTGGACGGCCATTCAGGTCTGTCCGCAACCAGTCGTACATCTTAAAGGTGAAGATATAGGGGGTGCTGCTGATCTCCAATACCAGGTTGTTTTTGCCGGAGGCGTGTACCGTACCGTTCGGGATCAGGAACAGATCGTGTTTGTTGGCGGTGAACTGCTGCACATATTTTTCAACGGGCAGTGGTGTGCCGTCGTTGATAGCAGCTTCCAGCGCACTTCTGAAGGCGGCAGGCTGTATGTCTTCCTGAAAACCAAGGTATACCTCAGCGTTAGGCTCACAATCGAGGATGTAATAGGTTTCGTCCTGTGTGAAATCTTCACCGAAATGTTGCAGCGTGTATTCCGGCCGAGGGTGGCATTGTATCGACAGGTTGCCACCGTTGAACGTATCGAGGAAATCGAAGCGGATAGGGAAAGCGGTGCCAAAGCGTGGCGCGGCTTTGCCGAGCAGCTGATGATTGTTGTGGAATGCCAGCATGTCAAAGGTGACCTCCAGCAGGTTGCTGCTGCCTTCCAGTACGATGCCGTTTTCCGGTGTGATCAGTTCAAACGACCAGGCATAATTCACTTCGCCCGGATTCAGGCCGGGGAGATGTTTTTTCATCCAGTCGCCACCCCATACACCGGCTTCAAACCAGGGCCGGGCGCGGAAAGGCTGGCTGAGCATAACGTCCAGGGATGCACGTAACTGTGCGCCCTGCATCCAGGTGATGGTATCCGGCCGCTGACCGTCGATGATCACATCGATATGCGGTAATAAGGATTGTTTGTGTTTGTTCAATGCAGGCCAATCGGCGAAGTAACAACGTTTATACGTATACGTGGGCGTGCCGATATTGGTGATGCTGCCGGCCCGCAGGCGGTACTGGATCTCATTTTTGGGAACATCCACGTACAGCGTTTTGCCTTTGATGCCGGTGAGCGCAGCGCCGGTGCCATAGATAATATGTAATCCGGGCGTATCATCCGGGCGTATGGAGGATAATTTTTCGGCGTCAAAGAAATCCGCCAGGCTGCCTTCAAATCGTTTGCCGAACACCTGATCAGGTGTGCCGGAATAGGCTTCCAGCATAGTGTTGATGGCAGCAGGTGTTTGCAGGCATGCACCGGCGTGGTACCAGTATACGGCCCGGTTGTACGGAAGCAACGCCTGATGGAGTGCTGTTCTGAACTGTTCCCACAGCACGCCTTCATAACCATCTATGATGATGAGGTTGTCTTCTTTGATGAGGGCTGCCAGGGATGCATAGCCTTCCTGTACCGGATGATCTGTATGAAAAGAAGGGAAGACGGTATAAGTGTCTTCACCGGTGTTACTGGTTGAAACGGGCAACAGTGGCTGGCTGGTGCGGCGCAGTTCCGTATGGTCCGGTTGACGGGGCGCCATCGCGGCGCCGGCCAGAATGCAATGTTCTGTATCCTGGCAGTAGGTAATTTTTATAGGGAGATCGCTCAGTTGTTCTTCCAGTGGGCCGGAAAACAGCGTATAGGCGCGGGCGATATTGCCGCCGATCACGAGCTCGGTGCAACTGTATTGAGCAAGCCAGGGCCGCAGAAACGTGCCCAGGTTTCCGCCGAAGGCGTGAAATACCGGCCGGGCTATCGTTTCATATTGTTCCGCCATCGCTTTCACGGAAGGGGCCATCACGCCGGTCTGTTGCCGGAACGTGTCCAGCAGCCAGCGGGTAGAGAAGTAGTCGTCTGCCTGCCCATCCTGGAAAGGACAATCGTAGAAGGCTGCTGATGGCAGCCCTTCAGGGCCCGCTGCCAGTTCCCCGTTTTCCAGGAAGGCCGATCCAAAACCGGTACCCAGCGTCAGCAACACGGCCTTTTCGCTGTTGAGGCCCAGTACATGCCGGGCGCCGACCGCGAAACAATGAGCATCGTTGGTGAAATGAATAGGCTGGTCTCCTGTGCCGGCAGCGTCCTGCAAGGCTTGCCGTACATGCAATCCAAAAAGACGGCTGAATTTCCCGCCCACTTTGGTGATGGCACTGATGCCCTGCTGGTAGTCAAACGGACCAGGCATGGCTATCCCGATACCGTCCACCGGCGTGTCTTTAAAGGCAGTAATACAGCCGGCTATCGTGGAAATGATGTCCGCCGCACTGCCGTCGGCCTGCAAACTTTTCCTGACAATGCTGTCCGGAGCCGCTCCGGGATGCATGGTGTCTACTATACAGGCAGATACATGACTGCCCCCAATGTCGATCGCTATTTTTTTCCCCGTTCCCATTATTTTTTAATGTTCATATGTTCAAACATAATAAAAGTTTTTGGAGTAGCAAATTAATTTGGCAAACAGGAAATGGGAAGAGCCGCTGAGGTTAGCGGGCACAACATGAAAACCCAGGGCTGAAGCCCTGGGCTACGTTGTTTTTCAAAGTCGTTAGTAATCAATATGCTGAAGTAAAGTGGTACAGAGATAAAGTTGCACATATATACATGGCCCTTTTTCCTGGCGATGATGACAAGTCACCTCCATAGCTCATCCACTGGTAAAGAAACTGAACAATACTATAACCCGGAGCTTCAGCCCTGGGAAAAAAATATGGTCACGAGCTATTCTCCGCAGCCAGCCCAAAAGGCTATACCGTATTATTGGGATCTTTATTTTAAGAAATTAGACAACATCTCAACCCCGGGCCAAATGAATGGCACGCGCCATTGCCTACTGCCAGCAAAAATGCCAGCCCTATGGTTTAGCCTCTCCGTATAGAGAAATTGAACAACATCGTAGCCCAGGGCTTTAGCCCTGGGAACCGGGGATCAACGTTTTTTCCAAATCCGGTTTAGGCAGTTTCTAACAGGCTGATCATATCCAACCATCGCCATCCAACCCAGTGTGATCAAGGCTATCACACCAACCGGTATTACTACCGCCAGGGTGGACATATCCGGCTTGTACACTTCCAGGTAATGGGCGAAGATCCACATAAACCCATAGTGGGTCATATATAGCGGGTAGGAGATCTTTCCGGAAAACAGGCATGGCTTCTCCAGCCAGGACACCAGTCGCGCACCGGCTCCGAGGGACACCAGCGCCGGGAAATAAAACAGCACAATGACCAGCTCCACCAGCCAGTTATGCGGGAAATAAGGCATGAACAATGCCAGCAGCAATAACAACGTAACACCAGGAAAACCGAGGCGGTTGGGGATGATCAGCCTAAAACGGTACACCAGAATGCCGGCAGTAAAGGAATAAAACAACCGTGCACCGCCCTGCCAGAAGGTATCTTTGCTCCAGCCGCCCATCAGGTTGCCGGCTTTGTAAGCTACAACGCTGAGTATCACAGCGGCTATCAGTCCTACTACCAGCAACAGGTTACGGCGAAGCCGCCATAATATCAACGCATAAAAGATATTGGCGATGTATTCCCACCATAAAGACCAGGCGGGGGCATTCATACAGAAGAGATTAAAAAAACGCTCTGGCATCACAGGGTAGGGGATCAGCAGCAAAGTGGTAATAAACAACATTGCTATTTTACCAAATCCATAGCCGGCGGGTGGTCCCATCAGCGGGTCAAACAGGAAGGTGAGCAGGCCCAGGACAGCGCCCAGTGCCACCAGCGGATGAAGGCGTATCAGTCGTGTCCGGAAAAAATCCCGCAGGCGCAGTTGCGGCATACGGTCATCATATGCATAGGCGATCACAAAACCGGAGAGGCAGAAGAAAAAATCTACCGCCAGAAACCCGTGTCCCGCAAAGTTTTTACTGTAATCAGTATATACGATTTCCATGAAGTGGAAAATCACCACTGCAATGGCAGCGACGCCGCGCAGTCCGTCCAGTATCGCAAAATGTTGTTTGCCGGCGGGCAGCTGCATCCGTTGAGCCGCGCCTGTTGTCATTGTTCCTGTTTCCATATTGAATCCGCACAAGATAACAACCACGCGGCGGAACTACAAATAGGATTTATTTGTATCTTTTTCAAAAAAAAGATGACCACTGTACAGCAAATGGCCAAACATTTCCGCGATGTGCATTTCGGAGGGAACTGGACCGCCGTTAATTTGAAAGATGTACTCTCCGATGTCGACTGGCAGATGGCCACCACTCAGGTAAATCGCCTGAATACCATCGCCGTGCTGGTGTTCCATGTCAACTATTATGTAGACGCTGTGTTGAAAGTATTGCAGGGGGGACCTTTGCAGGCCAGTGATAGATATAGTTTCGATTTGCCACCCATTACTTCGGAAGAAGACTGGCAGCGGTTGGTGAACAAAACGCTGGTGCAGGCGGAAACCTTTGCCGGTTTAATAGACAGACTGGATGAAAAACAGCTGTCCGAAGACTTTACAGACGGGAAATATGGTACCTGGTACCGCAATCTGACGGGTATCATCGAGCATACCCACTATCATCTCGGGCAAATCACCCTCATCAAAAAAATGATAAAAGAGGCATGACCCGCAGTATTCGCTTGTTATGGCTGATCATAGGAACAGCGCTGCAGGTATCGGCGCAAGCCACCGGCCGGTGATTGCCGGCATCGGTCATTGGCTGGAATTCAGACAGAAATATTAGGTCCCTCTTCTGAGATACGTAGTGGTTCATTCCCGATTTTCATACCAAATACAAAATCTGTTGTCCATTCATCCATATCATCATCTTTTAGCACCAGCAGGGTATAGGTACGGGAGAAACCAAATATTTTTACAGTTGAAACGCTTTCAATTTTTACCGACATTCCAATACTGCTGTTAAACGAAATCACCGCATACCAGCCGGCCTGCACGTGGCCGTCGAGCAACTCGCCGAGGATGTACACTTCATTCCTCCTGCGGATAGTATAACTTTCTATGGCTTTAAAGCGGCCCTTTATCCATGATGGTTCCATTGTAGTGGTATTTTATCTGGGCGTTTTTGAGATGTGGATGATATACCCGCTGAGAATCATACTAAATTTATCCTCCAGCCATTCAGGGTCCTTCTCTTCATCCCGGATGATCAGCATGGTATACTGTTTTGTTTCACCCGCAATCTCTATCGTTTCAATTGCTGCGATGGGAACAGAAAACACCAGCCTGTCCAGCAGGAGCAGAAACCAGCCCGGTTCCATGCAACCGCTGCGCAGTTCCCCGATGATGCATAGCTCACCTCGTTCATAAATGATAAACCAGTTGATGGGGTTAAATATGCCTTCAGTACAGGGGGACATGAGTACTCACTTTTAGGTAAACAGGAATTATAACAAGCCTCGCAGGTTCAGTGAGTGCGAGGCTTGCGCTGTAAATATATTATTCGTTTTTATATTGATGAAAAATTTCCCGTATGTACCAGTGTTAATTCACGACAGGCCGTGCCTTTTTCCCCGAGGCAGTTCGCGACACGGTTGTTTGATGATCGGGCATGCTGTACAAACAAATGAGCACGATAACGAGCATGGCTATACTGAAAATAGCTGCTGCGCGGTAGGCCGTCACATACGCTGTCAATCCGGGCGTGTTGCCTGCATAATAGAAGAACACGCCGCCCACCACCGCTGCGCCCATGGCAATGGCCGATTGTTGCGCGGTGTAGTAGGTACCGGAGGCGGCACCGGCAAATTCATGTGGGATACCTTTGAGGGAAAAGGCAAGCAGGGAAGGCAATACGGCGCCGCATCCTACGCCGTAGGTAAACAGGATGGCGGAGAACACATAAGGCGGTACGCTGCGGGTGACCAGAAAAACACAGTGCAGGACAAACGAAACGATCATGATCATCACGCCGGCCATCAGCACTTTTTTTCCAAGAGCCGGGATCAGTTTAACGGAAAGCACGGACGCTATCACATAACCGATACCCTGAAATACAAAGTAGGCGCCTGTTGTATGGGAAGCGAGGCCCAACCCGTCCTGGAAAAATACGCCGGTGATCAGAAAATAGGATTCCTGTACCAGGAAATAAAAGATAGAAGCATAGAGCCCGGTGCGGAAGTCTTTGTTGCGGAACAAACGGGCGTCTATCAGTGGCGCCTTGCCTTGGGCAAGTTTCCGCTGCTGGTCACGGCTGAAAAGGAACAGCAGTGCTATCGCTGCCAGAAAAAGGAGGATGCTCCAGGCGGGCCAGCCCAGTTCGCGGCCTTGTATCACGGGAAACACCAGGCAGAAGAGCGCGGGTGTCAGCAGGGCTACGCCGCCATAGTCGAACCGCTGCGAGGTATTCCTGGGTGTTTCATGCAGGAAAATAGCGGCGCTGACCGATGCAATAAGGCCCAGCGGGAGATTGATAAAAAATATGAGCCGCCAGCCTTCAATGGCAAAGTGAGTGTCTGGCAGTACGCCGCCCAGGAACTGCCCTATCACGGAAGCTGAACCGGCTATAATGCCATAGATGCCGATGGCTTTCATCCGCTCTTTGGGTTCAGGGAAAAGCACCTGTATGTAGGAAACGCCTTGTGGCGTCATCAGGGCCGCTGCCAGTCCCTGCACGAACCTGGCGATATTGAGCTGAAGACCTGACTGTGCAAGGCCGCAAAAGCCGGAGGCCAGCGTAAACAGGAACATGCCGGTGAGGAAGATTTTTTTGCGGCCGTAATAATCGCCCAGTCGCCCACCGGTGATCAGCAGGCAGGAATAGCCCAACAGGTAGATGGCCACTACCAGTTGCAGTTCGCTGTTGGTGCCGTTTAATCCTCTTTTGATGGCCGGCAGGGCTACGTTGACAATAAATATGTCAATCACCGCCAGGAAGATGCCCGCTGATACGATGGCCATCGATAACCATCTCGATGTATTGTTTTGCATAAAATAAATTATATAGATAGATCTATCTATTTTTAAGTAAAAAAATTAATACGCTTCATACGCGTCCTGTGTGGCGGTCTCTTTATCGCCGGAGGGGATGCCCAGAAAGCGGGACACCAGGCTGCCGATAGCATCGGGAGCATCTTCAAGGCTGTAGTGGCCCGTTTGCGGCAGTTCGTATACCTTTCCATTGGGGAACAGGGACCGGAAAAGCGGCAGGAAATGTTTGCCATGAAGGGTACGGTCTTCCATACCCCAGATAGCCATGGCAGGCAGGCGGCTGATCATCTCCCGGGCTTCGGCGGCAGGTGTTTCAAATTGATGCATGCCTGCGGCAAAACCGGCGGCCCAGCCTGATACGCCGCGGCAGTCGGCAGGAGTGGGGAACGGGCTGCCATAAGCTTCCAGCCAGGTAGGCGTAATCAGTGCATTGTTTTCAAATCCGTTCAACTTCAGGGTGCTCAGGATATTGTATCCGGTTTCATTCAGCACGGTTTCCAGGCGGCCTTCCTGCGCGGCGCGGAGAATCCAGCTAAACCAGGGAGATTCCTGCGCATTGGCGGTGAGTACGTCGCCCAGTTCCGGCTGACCAAAAGGTACCGGTCCGTTGATACTGATAACGGCACTCACCCGCTCCGGATGCCTGGCTGCCAGTCCCATGCCTACTGGTCCGCCAAAATCATGCATCACCAATACGATTTCCCGCAGGTCCAGCGCCAATACCAATTGCTCTATATTGTCAACATGGTCCTGCAACCAGTAGGTACGGTCTGCCGGTGTTTCACTTTTCCCGAATCCCATATGGTCGGGAGCTATCACCCGGTGAGTACGGGAAAGCTGTGCCACCAGGTGCCTGAATAAATAACCCCACGTAGGTTCTCCATGCAGGCAAAGCACTACCGGCCCGCTGCCTTCATCCACATAATGCATCCTGAACCCGGGCGCGTCCGAAAACTTGGGCGCATAGGGGTATGTACCATTGAATGTTGATTCACTGGGTATCATATTTTGTTGTTTTATAAAATAGATAGATATATCTATTTTTATGTGAAGAAAAAAATTAGTCGATCAGCTTTTTAATGAATTTGCGGACATGTTCCAGCGCCTGCATATTCCTGGAAATGGTGGTGTTAACGGTAGCCCCTTCTACCATCAGAAAGAAATTTTCCGCCAGCAGCTTCCTGTCCAGCTCACCGGTGTCTTTCAGCTCCCGGAACAGCCCTTGCAGCAATACACGCTGTTTGCTCTTATGAGACTCCACCATCTGTTGTATCTGCGCTTCCTGTGATCCTATCTCCGAAATGATTTTGGTGAAAGGACAACCACAGAAATCGGACTGCTTTTGCTGCGCTATCCGGAAATCCACAAACTTCAGGATCTTTTCTTTCGCACTGCTGGTGCCTTTGCAGCTGCGTTCGTACCCCTCAAACCACTCATCTTCCTTTCGTTGCAGATAGGCCAGCAACAGATCATTTTTAGACGGAAAGTGGTTATACAGGGAACCTATGGCTATATCAGCTTCGGCAATAATCTGGTTGATACCGGTCTGATTAAAGCCCTGACGGGAAAACAACTCAGTCGCCACATTCAATATCCGGTCCCGCACTTTTACTTTTTCCTTCATAAACCTGTTTTTACAGGAGCAAATATAGACCTTTTTCTAAAAATAGAGAGGTCTATCTAAAATTGACAAATCCTGTTTCTGGTTATATTAATCCCTGATCCGGTTACTTCCCCGTTTTACGGTTAGCAGAATTTTGCTGTCAAAGTAAAAAGAGATGGAATTAACACATTATCGCACGCTGGGGCGGTCGGGGCTGAAAGTGAGCCCGCTGACGCTTGGCGCCATGACATTCGGGACGGACTGGCATTACGGCGCTTCACCGGAAACGTCTAAAGAAATACTGGCGGCTTACCTCGGCCAGGGCGGCAATATGATAGATACGGCCAACATCTACACCCGGGGACATTCGGAAAAAATCATCGGGGATTATCTGAAAGAAAGTAATATCAACAGGGACCGGCTGGTGATCGCCACCAAATTCTTCGGCAGCATGCGGCCCGGAGATCCCAACAGTGGCGGAACGGGCAGGAAAGCTATTTTAGCTTCGCTGGAAGCGTCATTGCGCCGCCTGCAAACCGACTATGTAGACCTCTACTGGATGCATGCCTATGATCCGCACACCCCCATAGAAGAAACGCTCTATACACTGGAAAATCTGGTACAGTCGGGAAAAGTGAGGTATATCGGTGTATCAGACACGCCGGCATGGAAGATCGCAGCAGCGCAAACGATCGCACACTTCAGGGGTTGGCCGGCATTCATCGGTTTGCAAATAGAATACTCCCTGTTGGAAAGGACCGTGGAAGCGGAATTAATACCCATGGCCCAGGAGATGCAGCTGGGCGTCATGCCATGGTCTCCGCTGAAACAAGGCATTCTCTCCGGAAAATACACCCGGGAGAATAAAGGTCAAACCCTTAGCAAACGCACGGCTACAGGGTCTGTCAGCGAAAAGGCCTATGACGTGATTGAAGCGCTGAACAGCATCGCGACGGACTATCGCTTGCCGGCATCGGCTATCGCGCTGGCCTGGGTGATGGCGCGGGAAGGTGTCACATCAACGATTATCGGCGCCCGTACAACGGAACAATTGCAGCAAAACCTGCTGGCTTTGACGGTAACCCTTTCACCGCAAGTGATCGCGGCGCTGGATGCCCTGTCGGCGCCGGAACCTGTTTTTCCATATACCTTGCTGGCAAATGCCCGGCATATCGCGCAGGGAGGCGCTACGATCAACGGGCAGGCGTCGGTGTTGCCCGCCATCCTCCCCCAGCAGGAGAACGATCATTATTGACGCGATATGTCTTATTTTTATGGCATGAAGAAAACAATGCCATCACCGGCGATATATCCGGATATCGCCTCTTTTCACAACGAACTGGGACTGCCGGCGCCGCAACATCCGTTGATCAGTTATGTCAGCTACGAAGGGATGCAGTTCCAGCGTGAGTTTTCTTCGCGTATCATGCTCAATTTTTACAAGGTTTCTTTCATCCATAAAACCAACGGCATGGTCCGTTATGGCCAGCACTATTACGATTTCAAAGAAGGCGGCCTGTGTTTTATGGCGCCGGGCCAACTGATCTCCGGTGCCTCTCCGGAAAAGAGCCTTTCTGGCGTGATCATTTTTTTTCATCCTGATCTTATCCGGCATCACCCGCTGGCAAAGAAAATCCGCCAATATGGTTTTTTCTCCTATGCGGTGTCAGAAGCATTGCATCTGACAGAGAAAGAAAAAGAGGTGATCCTTAAAATATTTGAACAGATAGGGATGGAGCTGGACACGCCGGCCGACCGCTTCAGCCAGGACCTGTTGGTGTCCGGGCTGGAGCTGTTGCTGGATTACAGCAACCGTTTTTATCACCGGCAGTTTACCGCGCAGCGGGACGATGACCATGGCCTGTTGAACCGTCTCGATACGGTATTGCTTCAGTATTTCGATAGCGATGCGCCGTCCCGCTCAGGATTGCCCAGTGTGCAATATGTTTCAGAGCAGTTACATTTTTCGCCCGATTATCTCAGCGACCTGTTGCGGGCTAATACCGGGTTAAATACACAGCAACATATCCACCGGAAGTTACTGGAAACAGCCAAAGACCTGTTAGGCGCCGGTGAATGGAGCGTGGCTGATATCGCCTACAGGCTGGGCTTTGAGCAACCTCAGTCTTTTAACCGGTTGTTTAAGAGTAAGACAGGGATGTCCCCGCTGGCCTATCGGCAATCCCTCAAAGCGGGGACTGATACATTATGATTTGGCATCTTCTGCCAGCACTTTTTTTCTTCTCTCCAGTTCCTCTGCAGAAGGTGGTTTCGCTTCAATCGCGCGTGTATGCAGTGCTCCTGCTGCTTCGTAGGTGGTCAGGATCACCCCGGTGGAAGTAGGGGTGGCGTCTGTCAGTTTCCAGCTGCCGGGAAGCGTACCATCCTCGAACAGGCGCTTGCCCGAACCGATAGTGACAGGGTAAAGCCACAGATGCGCGATGTCTACCAACTGATGTTTCAGCAGTGTTTGTATCAGCTGACTGCTGCCGTAGACTTGCAAATCAGGGCCGTCCGTTTTTTTCAGTGCCTGTAGTTTGGCTACCACATCATCGTTAATCAGCGTAGAATGTTGCCAGGGCAACGGAATGTCATGATGTGAAACGACAAATTTCTCCGCGCTGTTGAATTTTTTACCGATGGCGTCATCATAGTGAGGCCAGTGGGCCGCGAAAATGTCGTAAGTACGTCTGCCCAACAACAGGTCGAAAGGCTGATTCATAACATCGGTCAGCTTCTTGTGCAGGATATCGTCGCCAAAGGGAGCCACCCAGCCACCCCATTGAAAGCTGCCGGAGGTATCTTCCTGTGGCCCTCCCGGCGATTGTATAACACCATCTAACGTAATAAAATTAACAAGGATAATCTTTCGCATAACATTTGAATTTGTACTACAAAAGTACAGGAGACAGTTAACCTGAACACTGTGTAAGTGCGACTTTTTGAGGGTGAAATTCCGGCAGTTTACAGCAAGGCTATTTTACGCAGCACCTGTTGTTTTTCAATGGGAGAGCGGGCAAGGGACAATGCCTGGCGAAGGCAGGCGACGGCTTTTTCTGGTTGTATATTTTTATACAGTTCACCTAACAGCACAAAATAGAAGTGGTTGTTGGTCAGCGGAATTTTTTCTGCTTCATCGATAGCAATCTGTGCGCCATGAACTTTGTAGACGGCATAGGCACGGTTAAGCGCTACGGTGGGTGAGAAGTTCACCTGTAGCAACTGGTCATACAGGTGCAGGATATCCTGCCATTTTTCGGGTGTGTCTGTCTGCTGGCAATGCCGGTAAGCGATGCCTGCTTCCAGGTGATAAGAGGTGAGTTGTCCGCCTTGTGCAGAACGTTCAAGATAACGGATACCCTGATGGATCAGCGCCTGGTCCCATTGGGTGTTGTCCTGTTCTTCATAGAGCACAAAGGATGTTTCGCTGTTTTGTCGTGCTTCAAACCGTGATGCATGGAAACACATCAGGGCAATCAATGCGTTGGTGGCAGGGAGGCTGGTCTTCTCATAATCAGCCAGCATCAGCCCCAGGCGCAGGGCTTCGAGGCATAGCTCCTGTTGCAGGACGCGGCTTTGGGTACCGGAATAATATCCTTCGTTAAACAGCAGATAAATAACGTGCAGTACATTATCAAGTCGTTCCTGTAGCATGTTTTCCGGAGGCATCTCCAGTTTAAGCTGTACCGTCCTGAGTTTTTCCTTTGCCCGGAATAGTCTTTTGTTGATAGTGTCTTTACTGGTGAGAAAAGCTTCTGCTATTTCATCGATGCCAAATCCGCAGAGGATGCGCAGGGCCAGTCCTATCTGGCTTTCGCTGGCGATAGCCGGATTGCATATAGCGAAAATCATCTGTAGCTGACTGTCCCGTATGTGCTGGTCTGAGAAGTCGAGGGTCTCTTCCGATTCCTGACCGGCTTTCAGTGCAGGCATTACTTTTTCTTCATAGATTTTGTTGCGCCGGAAGTGGTACAATGTTTTTTGTCGTGCTACGGCATAGAGCCATGCGGCGGGGTTTTCAGGCATGCCTTTCATGCCCCATGTTTCTGCTGCCGCGAGGAATGTCTCACTGACAATGTCTTCCGCTGTTTCGATATGTTGCAGTCCAAAGCGGTGGCTGATAACCGCCACCATGCGGGAGAATTCCTGCTGGAACAATTGTTTTAAAGAGAGTGCTGCTTCCATGACAAGACACCACCCGCCTTATGGGGCAGGTGGTGATAAAATTGTTTACAATTACATATACAATGGCCTGATCTCGACGCTGCCGCCCATATCCACAGCAGGGCAGCCATGGGCCAGGGTGGTAGCCGCTTCCAGATCTTCGGCCTTTACGATGATAAAGCTGCCAAGTATTTCCCTGACTTCCACAAAAGGCCCGTCAGTAACCACGCCACCGGACTTCAACACCTTACCTTCCAGTGACAGGCGCGGGCCATGGCTGGATAACTTATCCTGGGCCACAATACCGTTGACCCAGTCTTTCCATTTTTGCGCCAGTGCCTGCATCTCGCTGGGGGAAGCATTACTGTAATCGTAGCTGGGCTGGCGGAATAATAACATAAACTCTTTCATCCGATCATTATATTAAAGTGATGTAAAATGATAACATACTTAAGATGACTGAAAAATAAAAAACAGGACATCTTGCTAAAAAATAATTTCCGGTAGATAAACATACAATTATTCCGGCATGTTTGTTAAGGCCGCTATCCTTCTGTTAGCAGGCCTCAGATACCAGGATAGCACGATGAGTACCACGAAAATGCTCTGTGCGGTAACAGCTGCCAGGCCATCGCCGCTGACAAGATGAGAGATCACGGCGCCGGTCATCAGAAAAAAGAACCCGGCATAAGCCCATTCTTTGATCAGCGTCATCCGGGGTAACAGCAGGGCTGTCACGCCCAATAGTTTCCAGGTGCCCAGTATCGTCATCACATAAACCGGATACCCCAGGTGGATGATGCCCTGCGTATTCCAGGGAGCCCGTATCAGTTGAGCGATACCACCGGAGAGCATGCCGGCGGTCAGTAAACCGGTCGTAATCCAATAGGCGATGTTCCGGCCTTTAGCATTTGATTGCATAGTGAAATAATTTTTGTTTCATCAGTATGATGACTGAGCAGCAGGAAATAGGACAGGGGGAGGGTTTTTAGTTTTCGCAAAAAAAATAAAGGGGCCAAAACGTTCACAAAGGGGCCATAAAGGGGCCAAAAAGAAAGGGGCAATTAATAATGCTAAAGGGGTAATAAAGGGGAAAAACAGGCCTTAAAGGGGCAATAAACGGGCAAAATGCTTCAAGACGCTTACTCCCCGCGCCAACTATGCCCGCAATACCTGCATTGGCATGCCTGCGGTGTTCTGGCCAGTCCGTTACATTGCGGACAACGATTAAAAGTTATCTTATCGCCATGCTGGTATTGCATCCGCATGGCCACTTCCATCTCGAACTTATCGAAGCCATCTTCCAGCAGCGTCAGCACGTTTTCATTGGCGGTGATCCACCCAAGATCGCGGTAATGCCGGGTGAGGGCTTCATTGTTTTCTGTGGTCTTTTTGTATTTGTATAACGTCTGCGTATAATGGAAGACTAATCCTACCTTACTTTCCATAAGGTGACTGTAGTATTTCAGGATATATTGTACGGTATCGGGATCCATTGTAATTATTTGAGCAGCCCCATGGGCGTAATACCGAACTTCTTTTTAAAAGCCCGGTGGAAATGTTGCGGATGCGTATAGCCGAGGCCGTAGGCGATCTCGGATATATTATACTCCCCTTGCAGTATCTGTTCCCGCGCGGCTTCCAGCCTTTCGTTGCTGACGAAAGCGAAAACACTCTGTCCGAACAGCAACCGGAATCCTTTTTTAAGCTTGAATTCATTCAGGCCGCATATGCGTGACAGCTCCGCCAGGGAAGGAGGGAATGCCAGGTGTTCCAGCAGGTATTGCCGGGCATGATGCAGGCGTTCACGGTCGGCAGTGCGTAAAGCATCTGTGCCGGCAGACTTATGAGAGGAGAGCAAAGCTTCGCATTGCAAACCGAACAGCTGTAGTATCTGTGTTTCAAAATGCAACCGCTTTAGCCCTTGCGGAAGAGGGCTCTCCCAGATGTGATCAAGTGTATGCTGCAACCGTGGCGTGAAATAAGCGGTGGGTGAATGCACCACAAAAGGAGTGCCCTTCGCTATTTTGTCTGTCAGCTGATGTAGTTCCGGGGCATAGCTGTCGAGCAGCGCTATCATCCTTTCGGGTTTGATATGTACGCCCAGGTTACGGAAACCTTTGTTATCGGCCAGTTCATTCTTTTCCCAGGAGCAGGGGTTAAACAGGAAATTGGCATATCCCTGTGTGAACAGCTGACGGGAGATCAGGCCTTCATGGGTCTGGTATAGTTGTCCGGACATCACGAAATTGAGCTCCACGAAAGTCTTCTCATTATAATGCTGCCATGAAAATTCCGGGGGACCAGCTACCACGCTGCCGTCTGCGATGGCCATGTCCTCGCAGAGAACGAACCTGCCGCTACCATCGATGTCCGGCATAGGCAGACGATACTGGTGTACCTCTCCCTGTGGAATCAGGAAGGCGTCTCTGAAAGCGGCGTTATGGTTAGCAGACGATTGCATGATTACAAATGTAGGATGAAACTGTTACAAAAATGGTACTTATTTATCCGTTTTGTGCACCCTGCCCCCCGGCTTAACCAGCAATTTTGTGGAAACATTTTTTCATGACAACACAACATCAGCTGCAAGTGCCGGTATTGATTGCCGGAGGTGGTATTACCGGTCTTTCGGCCGCATTATTTCTTTTACAACAGGGTATCCGGCCGCTGCTGGTAGAGCGGCACCGTGGTACCTCTATTCATCCGAGGGCGAGAGGTTTTGATATCCGTACCATGGAGCTGTTCCGGGAGCTGGGTATAGGCGAGGCAGTACGGGAAGCGGGCAAAGCACTGGGGCCGGCCTGGGGCGTGTTACGTGCGGATACGCTGACAGCCGCGCTGAAAGACCTGAAACCACGGGACGGGGGACGTATCACTTATCCCAGTCAACTAAAGGGACTGGAAAGCCTGGCGGCGCTGACGCCCGAATCCGGTGCACGCTGTACACAGGACCTCGCAGAACCGGTACTGCGCGCTGCTGCGGAAGAACGGGGTGCAAACCTGTTGTTTTATACCGAGATGATATCTTTTTCGCAGGATGACAACGGCGTGAAAGCGGTGCTGCGCGACCGGGAAACGGGCGAGACGACTATCGTGACGGCAGATTATCTCATTGCAGCTGACGGCGCCGGCAGCCCTGTCAGACAACAATTGCAGCTGCCGGTTACCGGTCCGGGCGTGCT
The DNA here is from genome assembly GCF_012927205.1 of Chitinophaga fulva. GTDB lineage: Bacteria > Bacteroidota > Bacteroidia > Chitinophagales > Chitinophagaceae > Chitinophaga > Chitinophaga fulva. The sequence goes on along the minus strand of NZ_JABBGC010000003.1, from coordinate 247,661 downwards.
GGCCGATTTCCTCAATATCTATTTTGAAGCCGATATGGCTGAACTGGTGCTTAACCGGGAGTTCAGCATTTGTATTATCGATACGCCGGGCATCATCGGTTTTGTAACGTCTATTAATAACAGCGACCGCTGGGTGTACCAGCTGCGGTACTACCCCGAAAATGGTGAGCGGGTGGAGGACTATACGGAAGAAAGACTGGTTAACCTGCTGCATACTGCACTGGGTATGCCGGAACTGCCTATCCGCATCCTGAGCGTGCTGCCCTGGGAGATGACTGTCCGGGTGACAGACACCATGCAATGCGGCCGTATCTTCCTCGCTGGTGATGCCGCGCATGTGATGACGCCCTATGGCGGCAAAGGCGCCAATACCGGCATCCAGGACGCGCAGAACCTGGCCTGGAAAATGGCCGCGGTGTTAAAAGGTCACGCCGCCCCTTCGCTGCTGGACTCCTATACCACGGAGCGGCAACCGATAGGCCTGTTCAATGCCCTGTCTTCAGCCAGACTGGCAGATGAACGCGGCATCCTGAAAGAAAAAGAGATCATGCAGCGTATGGTGGTAGCGCCGCCAAAGGAAGGGGAAGACACAAAACAACCCGAGATGGAACTGACACAAAACATACGCACGCTGATCGGTATTCCGGATTATCAATATCCCGTGACAGTCTCTTCTGAATGCCCGCCACTGCCGGCAGATAAAGTGCTGTATGGCCTTCCCGGCACACGAGTGCCTCACCTGTGGCTGGATGAGGAACGTAAGCAGTCCACCCTCGATATCCTGAAAGGACGCTTCACGCTCTTTGTCCATGGTGATACCGCCCCCTGGCAGGAAGTACTGAACGGGCACAGTGTTTTCGTACGGGTGTTCCCGTTGGACGGCAACACGGCGGCGCAATGGGAGGAAGCTACCGGCGCTGTGCCCGGCGATGCTTTGCTCGTACGGCCCGACGGCTTCGTAGCCTGGAGAGGTAATGTAAAAACATCTGCACAACTGCCCCTGGCTGATCTGCTGTCATAAGCGAACAGTGATTGTTCGGATTTGAACACTGTATTAAATTTTATAATTTATAATATTTTGATATTTAGTTACTGGTATGATGGTTTCTTTTTTGGTGGGTGAGTATCTTTTTTAGGTATAAATTCCCTGCCATGTTAAAAAACTATTTCAGCATAGCCATACGTAACCTTTGGAAGAACAAGGCTTTTTCGGCGATCAATGTGCTGGGCCTGGCCATAGGCCTGGCTACCAGTTTGCTGATTATTCTTTATGTACTGGATGAGCTGAGCTATGACCGTTTTCACGCCACTGCGGAGAGAACATACGAAGTAGATGCTGACATCAAATTCGGAGGCACCCGCTATGCTGTCGCTACGGCGCCGGCGCCAATGGGCCCGGCCATGAAAGCCGATCTGCCGGAAATAGAAGAAGCTGTCCGCTTCCGCAAATATGAGGGCTGGCTGGTGCGCAAGGGGAGTCAGAATATCAAAGAAGACAAAGTGATTTACGCTGACTCCACCCTGTTCCGGGTTTTTTCACTCCCGCTGCTGGCCGGCGATCAGGCTACGGCATTAAAGGAACCAGGTACCGTGGTGATCACGGAGAAAACTGCTGTCAAATATTTTAACACGGCTGACGCGGTGGGTCAGGTGATGATGATCAATGACAGCGTGCCTTATAAAGTAACCGGCGTGTTGAAGCCCTTCCCGGGTCAGACGCTGCTGGACTTCGATTTCTTTGTGTCACTCTCAGACGCCCCGGAAAGCAGAAACGACAAGTGGCTGGCGAACAACTTCAACACCTTTGTGGTGCTGCGTAAGGGCGTTGATCCGAAGAAAGTGGAAGCGAAACTGGGGCCTGCCACGGCGAAGTACATCGCGCCGCAACTGGTGTCTATGATGAACACTTCCCAGGAAGAACTGGCACGCAACGGAGACTATATCCATTATTCCCTGATGCCACTGACAGACATTCACCTGTACAGCAACAAGTCCTATGAACTGAGCCCCACCAGCGCCATTCAATACGTATACATCTTCTCGGCCATTGCGCTGTTTATTTTGCTGATAGCCTGTGTGAATTTTATGAACCTGTCCACCGCCCGTTCTGCCAACAGGGCGCGGGAAGTGGGCATTCGCAAGGTAATGGGGTCACAGCGTTCACAACTGGTGGCACAGTTCCTGACCGAATCGCTGCTGGTAAGTGCCGTGGCCATGTTACTGGCACTCGGTATTGCCTGGCTGCTGTTACCGCTCTTTAACGAAGTGGCGGCTAAACATATTACCATCGGTTTATTCAGCAGGCCATGGCTGGGATTGATATTACTGGCCCTTGTAATGACGGTAGGACTGTTGGCCGGTAGTTATCCTGCCTTTTTCCTGTCGGCCTTCCGGCCGGTACTCGTGCTGAAAGGCACGATCGCTTCGGGCTTCCGGAACAGTATGTTGCGCAACGGTCTGGTAGTGTTCCAGTTCAGTATTTCCATTTTTTTGATGGTGGGTACCCTGGTGATTTACAATCAGCTCCGTTTTATCCGCAACAAGCAGCTGGGCTTCGACCGCGACCAGGTGCTGGTGCTACAGAATACCAATGTATTGGGCAGTCAGGCACGGGCCTTCCGGCAGGAGCTCATGGGACTGAATGGCATGAAGGCTGCTACCATGACATCGTTTCTGCCTACCGGCAGCAGCCGTAACGACGGGCCTATGTTCCTGAATCCGGTGCCCGATCCTAAAAATGCGGTCACCATGCAAATGTGGTCGGTGGATGATCAGTATATTCCGGCCATGGGCATGCATATGAAAACAGGCAGGAACTTCTCCGCTGCATTTGCGACCGACTCACAGGCGGTGGTGATCAACGAAGCAGCCGCACGGCTGATCGGGCTGAAAGATCCTATCAACCAGAAAATATATGAATGGCGGGATATGGACAGCAAAACCGGGAACGGCTATACGATCATCGGGGTGGTAAAGGATTTTAATTTTAACTCCTTACGTGAACAGGTAACGCCACTGGCATTGTTCCTTCACGAAGACAGGGGAAGTATGGCTTTTCGTATACGCAGCAATGATATACCGGCACTGGTAGCGAAGGTGGAGGAGAAATGGAGAACAATGGTACCTAACCAACCTTTCAGCTACTCGTTTATGGATGATGATTTTAATAGCCTGTACCAGTCAGAAAGCAGGATGGGCAAGATATCCCTGTCATTTGCGGTACTGGCCATTTTCATCGCCAGCCTTGGATTGTTTGGACTGGCAGCTTACGCAGCTGAACAGCGGACTCGCGAAATCGGTATCCGTAAAGTGCTGGGCGCTACCATGACCAACATCGTCCACCTGCTGTCCAAAGATTTTCTGAAACTGGTGATGATCGCCATCCTGTTTGCCTTCCCGCTGGGCTGGTGGGCCATGCACCGCTGGTTGCAGGACTTCGCCTACCGGATCGGTATTGGCTGGGAAGTATTTGCCGTAGCTGGTTTTATGGCCGTTAGCATTGCGCTGTTGACCATCAGTTTTCAGGCTATCCGCGCAGCATTGGCCAACCCGGTGAATAGCCTGCGGGCACAGTAACCTGATCTCCATTTAACCCAATAAAAACAAGGCCGCTTCTATTTTGAAGCGGCCTTCCCTTTATATGGCTCTCATAGATTTCATACCTTTATCCCTGTAACAATAACGATGTATGGAAAGTATCAGTAGTAAGGCAACCATAAAACTCCTGGTGGCAGAGGCGGTGAGCACCTGGCAGCAAAAGGGTCAGGAGGCCTTCATCATCTCGCTGCATGATACTTTGCTGAAGAAAAAAGTGCGCTTCCCGTTGTTGGAATATGCTGCCAAAGAAATAGCTGCAGCAATTCCCGAGGCGGAGCATATTGACATCACAGACCGGATCATTAACCTGCGGGAAATCGGGAGCCAGGTACTGGCCGGGATGGTTCTGCAGTTTCGTTTAGACCGGAATTTTGAAGCCTCCGTTAGCAAAGCCTGTGACTATATACAGTTCGGTGATCAATGGTATGTGTGTGATATTATCGGGGAGCGGGTATTAGGGTACGCCTTGCTGACGATGCCGGAAAAGACTATTCCATTATTAGCGCAATTATCCAGGCACGAAGATAAATGGATCGTCCGGACAGTAGGGGTGGCTACCCATTACGCTGTTAAAAAAGGATTAGACCTGTCATTTGTTGAACCGGTATTCAGGATATTGTTATCATTGTCGGACACCACGGATTTTCATACTAAAAAGGGAATCGGATGGGGCGCCAAAACAGTCGCCAGGTTTCACCCACAGTTGGTAGCCCGTTATCATCAGCAGCTCGCATCTGTCGAAACCCGACAATGGTTTCGGACAAAAATCAATATAGGTCTTCACTACAGCCAGAAAAAATGATACGTACCGTTGCCGTTAAATCTATACTCAACAAGACTAAGAACCGTGATCCCTGGTTCCTGGACGACTATACGGTCAATCCTTACAGCGGCTGCTCCTTTAACTGCCAATACTGTTATATCAGGGGAAGCAAATACGGGATCAACATGGAAGAAAAGCTAAGTGTTAAAAGTAATGCCGTTGAGTTGCTGGAGCGGCAGCTTTCAGCCAGGGCACGGAAAAAACAATACGGTATTATTGTCCTTTCTTCTGCCACAGATCCATACCTGCAAATCGAAAAAACGGAACAGCTCACCCGGCGTCTCCTCGAAGTAATCCTGCATTATCGGTTCCCGGTACATATCATCACCAAGTCAACGCTGGTCAGCCGCGACTTTGAGCTGTTACTCGACATCAACAACGCAGCCATACTCCCGGATGATCTTCAGGATAAACTATCCCATCGCGCTTTCGTTACATTTTCCTTTTCGACCATCCATGATGTTATTGCGCATATTTTTGAACCCGGTGCCCCGGCGCCGTCACAGCGCCTGGACACTTTAAGGATGGCCATCGAAAAGGGCCTTCACAGCGGCGTTAGCCTGATGCCACTGCTCCCTTTCATTACTGATACCGCAGCACACCTGGAAGAGATGTTCCAGGCATTTAAGACCGCCGGTGCAGCCTATATCTTCCCGGCAACGCTGACATTATTTGGGTCAGGGCCATCTGACAGCAAAACATTGGTGTTGAACGCTGTCGCAAAACACTATCCCCATTTACTGGAAAAGTATCACCGTTTTTTTGCGGACGGTTCCCAAATGCCGTCGTACTACCGACAGGCTTTCACGCAGAAAATGGATGAATTATGCCGGCAATACCAGATCCGGAATAGCCTGCTGGCGCGTTAGAAGAAACTAAACTACCCTTTCATGATTTGTGATTCGTAGGCGGAGCCTCGCATCCACAACAGCCAGTTCATGCTGGCCACCGCGCCGATATTGATTACGCCGGCATATACCACCCAGAAGCTAAACCCGTAGAAATAAATAATGGGAATCCAGTAGCTGAACACGCTCCAGTACGATGCCATACAGATAGGGCACTGGATGACCGGTTTGCGCAGGTATTTATTGACCTTGAACACCTCGTCTATCTTAAAAAAGCGGACGCCGTTATCATTTACTTCCACCTGTATTTTTCCATCGATCTTTGGTAAGATGTTGTTAAGTTCCTTTAATACAGGGACCCTGGATGCATCACCCAAAGGAAGCAGGATGCTGTTTTCTTCCGTCAGTAGTGGTGATTCCGGCATCAGTACCCGTAGTTTTTGTATCAACAGCGCGAATTGTTCGTTACTGTAATAGATTTTCGTTCGGTCTGTGCGGGTGAGGTATTTGAAGAGGGGGAACAGGATCATTTCGCTGTCCTTGTCTCGTCCATTGGGAAGTTTTTCCACGGCCCCTTTGGCGGCTATCCGTACGCCCAGTATGAACAGGGATTGTAAAATAACATAGCCCAGGGCTGCCATGATGCCAAAAAATATTACACTTGTTTCCATTTTGTTTGAATTGTAAGTACAAAATTACCACTACGTCATTTGGCATTTATGACACTGATCGTTGGATATTTGGTATAAAACACAGAATATGCGAACTTGTTACCCATTTTAAAAGAACTGGAAAATGAAGATAAGAAGAGCAACAGCCGGAGATTACCCGGAGATGGTACGTATATGGGAGTCTGCCGTGAAGGCCACTCATGATTTTTTAACGCAGGAAGATTTTGATCACATCAAGGGGCTATTGGCAGAGGCTTTTTTCCCCCAGGTAGACACCTACCTGTTGCTGGATGCTGAGAACACACCGGTAGCTTTCCTGGGTGTGCATGCAGATTCCCTGGAGATGTTATTTGTGGATAATGCGGTAAGAGGAAAGGGGCTGGGAAAGCACCTCGTCAACTATGCCATTACCGATCTGAACATCCGCAAAGTGGACGTGAATGAGCAGAACGGCCAGGCCGTAGGTTTTTATGAGCGGATGGGTTTTACCGTCAATGGCCGGTCTGAAAAAGATGGTATGGGCAAACCATATCCGATATTACATATGACATTATAAAATAAATAAGCCTGCGTGATCGCAGGCTTATTTATTTAGGAACAGCTATGCTTACTTTGCTGGCTGAAGCGGCCAGGCTTTTTCTTTGGCCCTGGTGCGCGCAGGCAGTACCTGTCGCGCTTCCAATAGGGTTTCCATTTTATACCAGTTTACAGATACTCTTCCGAAAATATCGTCTTCCACGGGGCAACCCAGGGCTGCATCATCGATGTAATAATCTGCCTGTACTTTAGGACTGCCGGTCCATCGGCGCTGTTGGGGATTCCTGTTTTCACCATAGAGGGTAATGCCTCTGCCATTGAGCCATTTCACGGCGTCTTTCAGATGCCGGCCGGACCGCATCGTATTGAGAATAAGTTTGACTCCTTGTTGCTGTAATCTTTGCAACACATGGATACAGTGTGGAATTTCTTCCCCTATCATCGGAAAACGATGATAGGTACAGGTTCCGTCAAAGTCTATCGCGATGGTGATGTTGGAATACATACGTGATGAAGGTTTAAAAAAAAGATATGGTAAAATTTTTTATCAACTATAACTAGAGAAAGCGGTAAACAGGAAAAGGCAGGTCTGTCATAAGCAGTGTGGGCGCCTTTTTCAGTGTCAGGGCTTTATACGTGGCGGTGTCGGCTATCAGGCGCCACGTTTTGAAATCCAGGAAGTGTTCTGAGAAACCGGCCTTAAAGTTGAACAGGGAGTCCTGCTGCCCGCCTACGCCCCCGCCGAGATGTAAATGTTGCATGCGTCGGGATTGCCCGAAAATGCTGGCTTCCTCCACCAGCAGGCGCATGGGCGAATCGTGAATGAAATCTTCATGCGTGGCTGCCAGGTGCAACTGCATAATATTGTTGCAGCAGGTGGTGAGCACGCCGGCGGTGTCCCGTCCTTCAAAAGAGGCCAGCAGTATGTTGCTCTGAAACGATGTGGCCTGAAGTAATTGTTTGAAATAGTTTTTATCGAAATGATAATTGGCATTGGCCCCCAACCGTTGCATATTCTGCAAATAGATGGCTGCAAATGATGCAATGTCTTCTTCGTGTATGCCCTGCCGTACTTTGTAACCTTTATTCCGCAGCTGATTGATCTTGGAGCGAAAAGCTTTGCGGTACTGCTGCCGCTGTTCCGCCATCGGCAGCGTGAGGTCTATGTCCACGGTTTTCCCGTTGTCATACAGCCCACCGGCTTGCCCGGGCTGAAAGTGCTGATGAATCAATGGATGCAGCCGTGTGAACACGCTCACGATTTTTTCTTTTTTCAGAAAATGAAGAAAGGTCCGCAAAAACTGCTGTAACAGCGCTGTGGGCATGTCGCTAAAATCAAGATTGGAAACAGGCCCTGCATAGCCATATACAGAGGTACAGTCAAAATAGTTGGTGTCTTCTATGTTCCGCTTCAGTAGCGGCACTGCAATGAAATGTCCATCTTGCTCAAATACAAAAAGAAAAGGATGGCTGTCTCCCGCGGATAACTGATGATAATACCAGGTGTGGTGGAAATCGTAGCTGTGTGCTGCGTGGATGACCTGGTCCCAGTGTTCCTGTTCCGTAATGTCAACTGTAAAGTAAGGCATAACAAATGAGGTTTTTAAACATATAGATTTGATGGTTATGTGTTGATCGATGGGTGTTTTATGGGCAGGGTATTCGGTGTAACAAGGCAGGAATCCGTACTGGAATTTGGCATAGGCGCATAGCATATCCGTTAGACACCAACTGGTATCTTTTTTGTATAATGCAGCCTGCTATTGATGTAAAAAGTCTTTACCTGTTACTATCGCTGAAATCTGCTATTGTTTGTTTTATATGTGATTGTTTGGGCTTCAGTTTGTATTTACAGAACTTCTGTAATTTTTTTTCCGGGTTAAAAAAGTTTCCATCCGGAATTCAATGACTATGCCATGTGAGTAAATAATTGTTAACCAGTTGATTACAAAGGATGTTGGACAATGGTCCCATCCAATATGTTGGAGTTACCCAAATGGATATACGAAATGTTGGATATTGTTAACCAGGGTTGTCGCGATAGACAACTCACTGACCCGATAGTGAATGAAAAGTGAACAGGCAGATAAGGATGCTACTTATTTATCAACGTCGTACGGACCATTGATAGGGGGCCCCGCTTTGCAGATTGTGATACAGCAGGTGCAGCAGGTGGCTGATACCGATGCCACGGTATTGCTCACCGGGGAAACCGGTACCGGCAAAGAAGTCATTGCACATGCCATTCATGAATTGTCGGCCCGCCGCGGGCGTCCTATGGTAAAGGTAAACTGCGCTGCGCTGCCGCTACAGCTGATAGAATCAGAATTGTTTGGCCACGAGAAAGGCGCTTTCACCGGCGCGCTGCAACGCCGCATGGGTAAATTTGAACAGGCCCATCAAAGTACCATCTTCCTCGATGAAATAGGGGAGCTGCCACTGGAACAGCAACCGAAACTGCTAAGGGCACTACAGGAAAAAGAAGTGGAAAGGATTGGCGGCACGACCGTTAAAACAGATGTGCGGGTCATTGCTGCCACCAACCGTATATTGGAAGCGGAATGCCAGGCAGGCCGCTTTCGCTATGACTTATACTACCGCCTTCATGTATTTCCGATACACCTGCCACCATTGCGGGAACGGAAAGAAGACATCCCCCTGTTGGCGAAATATTTCATGGAAAAAGCTGCCCAGCATTTCCGAAAGCCCATGGCTACTATCAGTCAGCGCTCCATGGATGCCATGATGAACTACCATTGGCCCGGCAATATCCGGGAACTGCAACACTTGGTGGAAAGAGCAGTGATCATCGGCAACGCGCCGGTGATCTATGTGGAACTGCCTCCGCCGGAAAATCCAAGGGACACCGATTCCAGTCCGCCTATTACCAGTCTCGCAGAGGCAGAAAGACAACTGATTATTCGTGTACTGAAACATTGCAATGGACGTATCCGGGGAGAAAACGGCGCTGCGGCCATTCTACAGATAAAACCAACTACACTGGAAGCAAGAATGAAAAAACTGGGCATCACCAGGCAGCACATGAGCAACCATTGATATCGCCCCATTCTTTTCTCCCAAAATAATAACCTGTTGTAGCTGTATATTTACGGAGTAAATATACCCGTTGCTGTATGATTGCTATTGATTGGATCCGAGAGGATCATTTACCGGCGCTGCTGTCAGCTCTATCCCATATCTGCCACCATGCCTTTGATGATGCTGATGTGGATGCCGTATCCTATGGATTAACCGATACCTCCCTCGATAATGATCGCTGGTTTGACTACTCCCTGCCAGGGGAACAAACGATTGCATTGCAGTTTTGCAGGGATGATGACGACACCGATATCATTTATTGCCGTATTCATTGTGCGGATGAACATCAACCGGCTATAGAGATGATGCAGTTCTTCCTGGGGAATTTTGCCTTACAGTATCTGCGTTGATCATTAAAGCGTTGAACATTGCAACTGCTGTGCGGCCCAGTCTTTTTTACTCCAGGCCTGCAACTCGAAAATAATGGAGAGTAACCCTTTTCCTTTGCAGGTAATGCTGTATGCTGTTTGTACGGGCGTGGTGGTCATGATGTAGGTTTTGCTCACAAGGTCCTGCGCTACCAGTTCCCCGAGCCTTTTGCCCAGTATCTGGTCAGATAAGGAAGGATGTGCCTTTTTCAATTGACTGAAATGCTGTAAGCCGGTGAATATACTGTGGAGTATCTGTATTTTCCAGCGTTGGCTGATGTTCAGCAGGGTTTCATTTACATCGCAGTAGGATGCCAGTACTTTCAGGTTATGGGCATTCATGGAACTGCCTTTTACTTTCGATGCCATACGTCACGTTTTGCTTACTCACTCTCGGGTGAGCTATTGATGATGATGATAGGTCTTTCTAAAATTGCAGAAAATTATTTTTCATGCAATCAAAGTTAGTCAAATTAATTATTGTATTCCTGTTGGTACAGGTATCCCTGATGGCACAGTCCCACAAAGTATATGTACTCGTGCATGGCGCCTGGCACGGCGGCTGGTGCTGGCAACGGGTCAGTGAAAAGCTGCGGGCAGATGGTAATATCGTATATACGCCCACGCTCAGCGGTCTGGGTGAGCATAACAATCAGCCGCATGACAGCATTAATCTCGATACCCACATCACCGATATTGTGAACCTGCTCAATATGGAGGACCTTCATGATGTGGTGCTGGTAGGCCACAGTTACGCGGGTGTGGTGATCACCGGGGTGGCAGACCGTATTCCGGAGAGGATCAGCAAACTGATTTACCTGGACGCGGTGCTTGCGGAGAACGGGCAAAGCGCGTTGTCGGTGCAACCGCCTGCGGTCCAGGCAGATTTTAAAAAAGGTGCCGTGCCATACGGGATGCGCAGTTTGCCTACGCTGTCAGCTGGTTTCTTTGGCGTCAGCAATCCGAAAGATGAACAGTGGGTGAATGAGCGGTTAACATTGCAGCCTTACCACACCTTCGCGCAACCGCTGGTACTGAAACATCCGTATGGAAATCACCTGCCGCTGATTTATATCGCCTGTACACAGCCACAGCTGCCCAGTCTGCGCCAGTTTGCGGATAGGACCCGGCAATCTTCCCAATGGAAATATTACGAAATGAAAACAGGGCATGATGCCATGATCACGCAACCGGTGGAACTGGCCAACCTGCTGGTGTCATTAAGCCGATAGGGGATTTTGGCGGAAGACGGTAATGCACTTATATTTGATACACTGTTTTTAACCAATAACGTACGTATCATGAAGAAATTTTTTGGCGCATGCCTGTTGACCGCCGCCCTTTTTACAGGATATGCCTCCTATGCGCAACAGCCCGCAGCCAATACGCTCCGCGAAGGAAAGCATGACCTCACCCTTCAATGGATCAGCTGGGACCGCCCCGGGAAAGTGATGATCAACAAACAAAAAGACGGCACTTATACGGTAAAAGGCGAACAACGCGATGCAAAAAGCGGAGACTTTGTGACCATTGATGGTACACTTAAAGCAGAATCGCCCAAGGAACTGACTTTCAACGGTACCATCCGCACGCAGTACAGCAATGTGAATGGTGGCAAGGTGTGCGAAAAAACCGGTACCTACCACTTTGTGGCCAAAGGGGCCAGGAAATACTGGAGGCTCCAGGAAATGGATAACTGTGAAGGCAATAACGTAGTAGATTATGTAGACATCTACTTTAAATAATCTCAAAAAAATGCGTAACCGAACGGTATTCTATTTATATTTGTAACCGTTCGGTTATGTATTTTTTATTGATTAAAAACCACGATCATGGCAACAACACCTCAACCAGCAGTCGCACAGACCGGCATGCTGATCAGAAAACCGGCAGCGGAAGTGTTTAACGCATTCATTGATCCGGCTGTCACCACCCGGTTTTGGTTTACCAAAAGCACGGGTAAACTGGAGAAAGGAAAAGAAGTTATCTGGTCCTGGGAAATGTACCATGTAAGTTCGGCGGTCCAAACGGTGGATATCGTGCCCAACAGCAGGATAGAGATCCGGTGGTTCGACGGCTTCGATATGAAAGCAGGAGACCCGGGTACCCGTGAGAATGCCACCCGCGTGGTGTGGACGTTCACCCCACATGGTGACAACGCCACTTTTGTTGAGATTGTCAATGATGGTTTTTCCGGTGATGCCGCCACGGTATGTCAGAAAGCGCTGGATTCAAACGGCGGCTTCTGCTGGGTGTTGGCCGGACTGAAAGCTTATCTCGAACATCACCTGGAGCTTAACCTGGTGGGAGACCGTTTCCCGCAGGGTAAATAACAGATCACTACATCGGCTTGCCCCATGCGGTCAGCACCAGGTTGCGGGGCCCGCCATAATCCCTGTGTTCACACAGGTAGATGCCCTGCCATGTGCCCAGCGCCAGCCGGCCGTGGTGAATGGGGATCATTACCGAACAGCCCAGCAGGGATGATTTCAGATGCGCAGGCATATCGTCCGGTCCTTCATCATTATGCTCATAATCCGGATCATTCTCCGGAACCGCTTTATTAAAATACGTTTCAAAATCCACGCGTACAGTAGGGTCTGCATTTTCGTTGATCGTCAACCCGGCAGACGTGTGCTGGATAAATACCTGCAACATACCAGACTGCAACGTGCCTATCTGGGGAAAGGCCTGCACCACTTCGTGCGTGATCAGGTGAAACCCCCTGGGACGGGCTTTTAAACGCAATGCCTGCTGAAAAATTTCCATGCTTCTGTATTTCCTGCAAAAGTAAGATTTCTGTGCTGCATAAAATTCTGCTTGTAAATCACTGCATTGCACTGTATCTTACCGGGATTGATGAAAAACTAAACCGGAAATTTATCTCATGGCAGAAAACGTACAACCTTTACGGGTACTCGTAGTGGGCTGTGGCAATATGGGCACGTCACACGCGGTGGCCTACCATACCCTGGAGGGCTTCGACATCTGTGGTATTGTATCTACCGGCTCCAGCAAGCAGGTATTGAATGATAAACTGGGCGGCGGTTACACGCTGTACAGCAACTACGAAGAGGCACTGGCAGCCACCCGGCCGGATGCTGTCTGCATCTCCACCTATCCTGATACACACGAAAGCTATGCGATCAAAGCACTGGAAAGCGGTTGTCATGTATTCATAGAAAAACCGCTGGCAGATTCAGTGGCCGGCGCTGAACGAGTAGCGGCAGCTGCACATAAGGCTGGCAAAAAACTGGTGGTAGGATATATCCTGCGGCATCACCCTTCCTGGGAACGTTTCGTGGAAATAGCGCACCAGCTGGGCAAACCACTGGTGATGCGCATGAATCTCAACCAACAAAGCTCCGGCAGCAAATGGGGCGTACACCGCAACCTGCTGCAAAGCCTGAGCCCTATCGTGGATTGTGGCGTACACTACATCGATGTGATGTGCCAGATGACCCGCTCTAAACCGGTACAGGTAAGCGCTATCGGCGCACGGCTGTCCAACGATATCCCGGCCGACAACTACAACTACGGTCAGTTGCAGATCCGCTTTGAAGACGGCTCTGTAGGCTGGTACGAAGCAGGATGGGGACCGATGATCAGTGAAACGGCTTTCTTTGTGAAAGATGTGATCGGCCCGCAGGGCTGTGTGTCTATCGTTGCCAAAGAATCCGGCAGCACAGGCAACTCAGATAACATCGAGGCACATACGAAAACGGAATCCCTGCGGCTGCATCATGCTGCGCTCAATGAAAAAGGGGAGTTTGCAAAAGAAGATACCTGGATCAACATGGAAGATGAACCGGACCACCAGGAGCTGTGCAACCGCGAACAGCGGTATTTCCTGAAGGCTATCCGCGAAAATACAGATCTGACAGACCATATACAGGATGCGGTGAACAGTCTGCGCATCGCCTTCGCGTGCGATGAGTCTGTCCGTACCGGAAAGATCGTAACGTTATAAACAAATGCAAGCCCGCCTTTGTGCGGGCTTTTTCTTTACCACCATAACCAGCTGCATACGCCGGCTACCAGTGCGGCAAACAGGGTGTTGCCAAAGTTCACGGCATCGTTGCCGATATAATGTTTACGCTCCAGCGCGGCGCCCAATACAGAATCCATCAGGTTTCCCAATATACCGGCGATCACGATAAAGGCCATACGTTGGTCGAACTCTTCCGCCAACGCATATACGACGGCAATCACCGCGGCGCCGGCAGCCCCCAGCAGCGTGCCTTCCAGGCTCACGACGCCATCCAGCCCTTTCGGCTCTTTTCTGAAAGTAAGAATATTAAAAAAGCGACGGCCGTAAACGGTGCCCAGTTCAGACGACAGGGTATCAGCGGTGGCAGAGGCCAGGCTACCTGCGAGCATCAGTTCATACAGCCCACCATGCAGCGGATCTATCACCATCATCAATGCCATCAGGGCGGCGGCACCACCGTTGGCAAATACCTGGCTGGCTTTCCGCTTTTCAGGATGTGCGCCTTCTGCGGTAATAGCCGCTTTGACATTTTTTTTATGGGAGGTGGCCAGTGTGCCCAACACAAAGAAAGTGCCCAGCATGGCTATGCCTGGATATCCCGCGCCGGCAAAGACCAGCAGCCCGGTAAGACCGGCCGCCATGGCCGCAGGAACAGACAGTTTGCCGGTCCGGATACAGACCACCATAAAGCTTGCCAGCAGGAAAATAAAGAGGCCGTAATACTGAAACATCGTATTCATAAATCGAGGTCAGCAAAACTAATTAATTACTTTTGCTGCCTGAAAATTTTATATGAAAACATTGTTGAATCTCGAAGAAATTGCCATGTTCCTGGCCGCCGTTGTACTTTTTAATGTACAGTCTCCCTATGCCTGGTGGCTCTTCCCCGCATGTCTGCTGCTGCCGGACCTCAGTATGGTCGGTTATCTGGCGGGCAACAAAGTGGGCGCCTGGGTGTACAACTTCTTTCACCATAAAGGTATTGCCCTGCTGGTATACCTGGCCGGCTATACGCTGAGGCTTGACTGGCTTGTCTTCACCGGCATCATCCTGTTTGCCCACTCCTGTATGGACAGGGTCTTTGGTTATGGCCTGAAATACCTGACCGGCTTCAAAGACACGCATCTGGGGGAGATAGGCCCGAAGGCTAAACGAACAGCATAAAAAAAGCCGGTGTGGAAACACACCGGCCTGTTATTGAAATTGATTGTAAGGTTTAGAATTTAAAAGCCACACTGGCAGAGAAGCGGCGGGGCATCATTCTTTCCACGGTCGTCCATCCGCTGTAGTATGCTTTGTCAGTGATGTTGTCCAGTTTCAAAGCGATACGGTATGCATTTACCTGGTAGAATACACCTGCATTCAGCACTACATAAGAAGGCAGTGTGAATACACCGGTCGCCTTGGAATTGGTGATCATGTTTTCGCTGCCGTAGTTGCCTCCGAAACCGAGACCAAGGCCGTGCAGTTTACCGCTGGTGGCGGTATAGCTCACCCACCAGTTGGCCACATGCTCCGGACCAGCACTGGTAGGGCGACGGTCCAGTACACTGGAATCGGATTTCACCATTTTGCTGTCGTTGTAACCATATCCGGCCACAATGTTTAATCCCGGCAACGGATTGGCGATCAGGTCTACTTCCACACCCTTGCTGCGCTGAGATCCGTCCTGTATAGTGACGTTGTAGCGGTTACCACCTTTTTCCACGTCAATGCTGCGTGTCATATTGGTAACAAGAATGTTATAGTAGCTGGCGCTCATGCTCAGTTTGTTGTTAAGCACATTCAGTTTCACCCCGCCTTCAAACTGATTGGCCTGTTGCGGTTTCAGTACGCCGCTGTATTCAGACAGCGACTGTGTCACCGGAGCAGAGTTCTTAAAACCGTTCATATAGTTGGCAAACAGGCTCACTTTATCTTTTACCACCTGGTATATCAAACCAAATTTCGGGGAGACAGAGGTCTGGCTGAAATCATCATTGCTTTTCTCGCCGGTCACGTAGTTCTTGGTCGGTTTGGTAACGAAGTGGTCCACACGCAAGCTGGCCATGGCAATCAGCTGATCGGTGATATTCAGCACGTCTGATACGTAAGCGCTGTAAGTATAGTTAGTGGTGGCATTTCTCACCTGTCCGTCTTTTACCTGTGCCAGGCGGGCGTCTACAGCGGCTTTGCTGAGCTGGGAGTAGCGCGGGTCTTTCGGATTTACGGCATTTACCAGGTCAAAGAGGATGTAAGGTGAGTTGTCGTTTTCAGTATACTGGCTCAGGAAGTCCAGTCCTGCTACGAGCCGGTTGCGCAGGCTCCCGATTTTGAAATCACCGATGAAGTTCTGTTGAACGTCCGTAGCGGTGGTGGTAGAGTTCTGATGCGTTACATAGCGGCTCAACAAGGTATCGTTTGGCTTCTGTACAGAAGCGTCGCCCTGATCGAGGAACATCACGTAAGAGTAGTAGCCGTTGCTGCGGCGGGTGCTTCTGGAAACGGTAGTCTGTGAAGTCCACTTATCAGACAGCTTATAGTTAGCCTGACCGAAAAGGTTCACGGACGGTGTTTTCATGGTGATATCATTGCTGGTGAAAGACCGGGTGAAGTCGATGCCCAGCTGGTCCGGTGTTCTGGCAATCAGCTGACGGCGGCGGTTCAGGAATATCATCGTCGGGTTGGTGCTCTCACCGCTATAGAATTCAGTGTTCACGAGGAAAGACAGGCGGTCATTCACGCGGTAGGAGAGGCTGGGAGCCAGGAACCAGGAGCGTTTGAAGCCGGCATCCTGGTAGCTGCCTTCGGAATGGTAGGCCGCATTTGTGCGCAGGATAGCAGATTTATCTTTGTTCAGTGGCGTATTGATATCGGCGGTAACGCGGTTCAGGCCATAGGTACCGCCGGTGTAGCTAATTTCACCACCGAATATGTCGTAAGGTTTTTTAGTGACGATGTTGATCAGGCCGCCGAAAGAAATGAGGCTGCTGCCAAACAGTGTGCCGGACGGGCCTTTGATGGTTTCAATCCGTTCGATGTCAGCCGGATCAGGGCTGCCGTTGGAGATGCCCGCAATACCGTTGACCATGGTAGGCTGTACCGCAAAACCACGCATAGTGAAGTAGCCGGCGCCATCACCGCCACGGCCGGTGGAAGACCATAGCCGGGTTACGCCGGGCGCATTTCTCAGCGCGTCGTCAAAATTGCTGATCACCTGTTCTTTCATCAGTTCTTTACCCACTACATTGTATACTTGTGGGTTCTCCAGGTTTTTGATGGGCAGGCGTGCGATATAATCACTTTCCTTGTTGGCCAGTTTGTTCTGTCCGCCTACTACGGTCACTTCCGACAGTTGTGTTTTAGACACCTGCAGCTTCAAATGTACGGTGGCGGTCTGGTTAGCCGTTACCGTTACCGTCTCAGCCATAGGTTCGTACCCCAGCAGGGACACCTGTAATACATATTTCCCCGGCTCCAGGCGGCGGAAAGCGAAGTCGCCTTTACCATCGGTAACGGTGCCTCTGCTGTGTTGTTCTATGCGTACACTCACGAAAGCGGCTGCTTCTCCTTCATTGGTGACAATATTTCCTTTAATGCCTCCGGTGCCGCTCTGGGCGCTTACACCGGCTATTATGCTGAAGAGCATTACTACTAATGCTGATAATTTTTTGACCATTGTTGTGTTATAATATTGATCTAAAGAGACAAAATGACAATCCCGGGCGCAAAATTCTATCAGCAAAAAGAAGTTGCACCATCCGATCGGGAAAAAAGTTTACGCATTCGGGAATTATACATTGACGGTTCAACCCAGTTATCTGACAACTCGACAAAAAATGGGCGGCCAGCCTGCCGGGACATTGCATTTTTGTACCGTCCATAAACAACACATCATGAAATTTGAAAAAGTGCATAACAAAGGGCAGGCACGGCTTTTTAAAAGCCGTTACCTGGAAATGCTTACCAAAACACACCCCGTGGTGATTTTTGGTATGTACCTGCCCGTTATTGGGTATATGCTCTACTACAGCCATGCCACACTGGGATATTCACTGCTCCGTATTGTATTGACTTACTTCGGCGCTATGTTCTACTGGACACTGTTTGAATATGTGGCGCACCGGTTTATTTTCCATTGGGTGAGCGATCAGCCGGCTATCCGCCGGGTGGTATATACGTTGCATGGCAACCATCACGAATATCCGCGCGACCGGCAGCGGCTGTTTATGCCGCCGGTACCGAGTGTCATTATCTCTTCGGTTTTATTCTGTATTTTCTATCTCCTCATGAAAAATAATGCGTTCGTCTTCTTCCCGGGATTTGTGTCCGGGTACCTGTTGTACGGAAGCATGCACTACGCCATCCATGCCTGGGCGCCGCCATTTAAATGGCTTAAGCCGCTCTGGCGCAACCATCACCTGCATCACTATAAAAATGACGATCTGGGGTTTGGTGTCAGCTCTACTATATGGGACCGGGTATTCCGGACCATGTTCACGCTCTGTCTGATGTTGTGTCTGTCGGCCGCCGGTTATGCGCACCAGCAGGCGGAAGGGGAGTACCGGTTGGTGAAAAGGGATAAATCCATCTCGCTGTACGAAAGATGGATTACCGCTGGTAATGAGGAAAGTGTACGGGAAATCAAAGCGGTATTTACCGTCAGGTCTGATGTTCCCGCTGTGGCACGGCTGCTGACAGACCAGCAACAGGGCGTGGTGTGGAACGCCCGCGCTAAAAGCTATCAGGTGCTGCCGGTAGATGAAGGCCGGGAATGGATCACCTACCTGAAATACAACATACCCTGGCCTTTCGGTGACCAGGACTGTTGCCTGTTGTTCCGGCTGAACATGCGCAACGAACACTCCGGGGAAATCAGCTTCGAAAGCACGCTGAACAACCGGTTTCCCATTTCCGGTGATGTGACCCGCATCACCGGCACCCGGGGCAAGTGGCTGATGGAGGAATTGGGGAACAACACCATGCAGATCACCTACACGATCACTACCAACCGCAGCGCCCGGATACCACGCTGGGTGTCTGACCCCATTGTCCGCAATAACATGTTTGAAACCATGTCTACTTTCAGAAGCATCCTGGAGAAGCGTTGATCAACTTGTGCTGTATTTGATTATTTTTGGAGAAACCTCCGGTGAATGATCTACAGGGAGTTTGCACCTCATCCGCAACTGGCGCCATATGTTGAATGTTACTGGAAAGCTGATGCCGACAGGCCCCCTTTCCGGGACGAGGAATCGCTGATTCCTGACGGCACGATCGAGCTGATGTTTAATTTCGGTGATAACTATGCCCGCATCAAAGACGGTTCCCGTCAGCCGGTAAAAGGCTCTCATATTATCGGTATCCGCCAGCACGCGCTGCGGATCTCTCAAACAGCCCATCAGCATGTGTTTTCCGTGCGCTTCCGGCTGGGAGGCACTTACCCGTTGTTCCGGATCCCCGCTCACCTGCTGGCCAATGATTTCTGGAGCCTCCCCGATGTACTGGGAAAAGACTACTCGCTGCTGGAAGAGCAGTTGTTTGAAGCTGCTACCGACGAACAACGCGTACAGCTCACCGATCAGTTTCTGCTAAGCCGCTTACAATTTGATAATATCCCCCATCATTTTCTGCAACAATGCACCGCCTGGATGCTGCAACAGGAGGATGTTTCCGTGGCTGATGCCTGCCGGGTTTTCGGTGTTTCGTATAAAGCAATGGAACGCCGCTTTAACCAGGTGGCCGGCCTTACCCCTACAGAACTATTGAAGATACGGCGGTTCAACAAGGCCATACTGGCCATGTACAGCTGTCGCTATGAATCCCTCACCGCTGTGGCGCACGGCTGCGGTTTCTACGATCAGTCCCATTTCATCCGCGAATTCAAACAGCTTTCCGGCACTCCCCCGCGTCATTTCCTGAAGGAGCAGTATACCATTGTACAGGTCATACAGCCGGCACTTGCAGCACGACTGTCTAAATCGTACAATTTATAATCGCCCGCATTTATCATCTTCGTAAAAAATATATGTCATGGAAGGAAAAAAGTATGAATTGATACCCTACCTCACGTTCGGAGGCAATTGTGAAGAAGCAATGAATTTTTATGCCAAAGCGCTGGGCGGCACTTTTAAAATATGGACCCGCTACGACAATCCCAACATGAATGCGCCGGAAGCCTATCGTGATAAAGTGCTCCACAGCAGGCTGCATTTTAATGATCTGGCTATTTACGCCAGTGATGTTTTCCCTGGTAAAGAAGCAAAAGGCAGCAGCGCAGATGTAGCGTTGTCGCTCACTTTCCCGGATGAGAAAACCGCACAGCAGGCGTTCGATGCCCTGTCTGCCGGTGGTGAGGTGGGTGTGCCTTTCGGTAAACAGTTCTGGGGCGATTGGCACGGCAACCTGACGGACAAATATGGCATCAAATGGATGGTGAATTGCTGATTCATTTTTCCGGATGTCCAAAATTCCAAAATCCAAAATCCCAGGGCTCATGCCCTGGGATTAAAAAATCTGCCCTAAAGCAATCAAATTCCCGCATTCATCCTCGAAAACCGCTTCTATGCCCCAGTCGGCCCTGGTGGGAGGTTTCCGGAACACCACGCCTTTGGCTGTCAGCCGTTCGTACTCAGCTGTAATATCATTAGTGCCCAGCATGATAGCGGGTATTCCTGCTGCGTATAGCCCTTCCTGATAGGCTTTGGCTACCGGATGTTGAGAGGGTTCCAGCAGCAGTGTGGTGCCTTCGGGCTCTTCAGGGGATACAACAACGGCCAGCAATGCTTCCGGCATATAGACTTTCTCTTTAAAGCCCAGTTTCTCTGTGTAAAAGCGAAAAGCTTCCAGGGGGTCGTTGACGTGGACTCCGGCCATGGCTATTTTCATATGGATATGGTTTTAATAGTGAGTGATCATGGTAGTGTCATCCTTCCCGTGTTTGCGTTTTAATATCAATGCGCTGATGAGCGCGATGACGATGCCGATAGGCAGTACTTCGGAATAGGTGATCAGTATAACAAACAGCGGGTTTTTATAGAGCTGTTTAAAATTCTCGGCCTCGGCCGTTTTTTTGGCCAGCGTTGCTGCGTCGGCGCCTGCTTCTCTGGCCTCTTTCAGCAAATGGGCGTTGTACTTGTCCATAAAATCGGGAACAAACAGGTAGTAGTCGAACAGCCATACCACTACATAGATAGTGGAGGCGATGAGTGCAATCAACAAGCCTATTTTAAAAGCCTTGCCGAAGGTGATAGCGCCGTTGTTGTATTTGTCGCGATAGTTTTTGATGCCCACGAAAACGAAAGAGAAAGCAACGAGCATGCCGGCATAGCCGAGCACCATATTTCCCTTATAGTCGGGATTGCCATAACACATCAAAACAGAAAACACCATCATCAGGCTAACGATGGCGCCGGAGATCAATCCGAAAACGAGCACATTTTTTTTCATCTGGTCAGGATTTAGTAGTGACTACAAAAATGCTTGTCCGGCATTTTTTTTCGTTCATACTTTAGGGTGATTTTATCGTTTTTACCTTTTTTCCTGCTTTCGGGTGATGATGACTAAGGTATGATACTCAGTCGCTTAGCTTTGTCTATGGCTTGTGTCCTTCTTTTTACGTCCAGTTTTTCGAATAAACGGGACGCGTGGGTTTTGACAGTGTTCAGCGAAACGAACAGGCGGCTGGCGATCTCCTGGTTGCTGAGTCCATCGGCCATCAGCTGTAGTACTTCCAGTTCGCGGCTGCTCAGGCCGAGGCGGTCGAGCTCCGTTGTATTTAAAGAGAAGGTGGCCGAGGGGGTGACAAGCACCGGTTTTTCCACGATGACAATCTCCACTTTGGGCCGGGCGAGTTTTAACGCCAGCCATATTCCCAGTGCTGTAAAAACGAGGGCGACCATGCCGACATAGATTTCCATGGCATGGTGAATGATCAGGAAACGCAGTTCCAGCCATTTCAGGAGAAAAAGCAACAGGGCCAGCGAGAGGCCATAAAGGATATTCTGCTTATTTCTGGTGATAGCTTGCCACTTCATGCGTAACAGTTTGCTGTCTGCATAAAGTTATCATATTTAGCGGAAAAGCGGTAGTCAATGTTGCTCCGGTGCCAGCGACCATCCCTTTGCTGCAAGGGCTGCTTTGATGGCGGCTATGGCGTTAGGCCCCATGCCATGTAGTTGTTTCAGGGATGATTCTGCGACACTACGCAGTTGTTGCAGGCTCGTGTAGCCGGCACCGTGTAATGCACGCAGCGCGGGTTGCGCCAGCTTGGGAAAGTCACCGGGTGGAAGAGGGGCTGATTTTTTAGCCATGGCATCATGCAGATGGTGAAACATGAAATTAAATAAGATGCTGTTACGGTCCACGGGGGAAGTCCGTCAATTAAGGGGCGTTACCGCGACAGTCATCCCAGGCCCATAAGCCAATCAGCAGGGCTGCGGCCATGCCAACTGCCAACCCTGAAATATTGATCAGCGTATATAATTTGTTCCTCCGGAGATTTCGCAAGGCAATCCAATAGTAACTTTTAAACATCTTTGTGCGTTGTACTGCTTTTGCCGGCCTCCAATGAGATGCCAGTATATTAAATTTTGACTATTAACATATTATTTATCACGAAATGATAAAAATTGTTCGTTTTCGATACATGAATGTTCAATTGCATACAAGATAAAATAAATTACATTTGACACCAGAAAAACTCAATTTTCCCATGAACAGACGTACTGTTATTGCATTGCCCCTGGTTTGCCTGACACTTCAAAGTCATCCCCTGGTAAGCCGGGCTGCAGATGTTCACCCCGCAACGGAAACTGTTACCGCAGCCATGAATATGGCTGATCAGGCCAAAGCGGCCAAAGTGATCACTTATGGCCAGGGCGTAGACCTGATCGTAAAAGCCCTGGGGCTTAACATTGATAACATCCGGTTTATCAAGGAACCTAAGGCTACAGACTACTGCGAGTTTGCCGATAACAAGGCTGCCTACGCTTCATCAGTGATCATTGCCGCCAACAATGGCATTACACTGGACCGCAAACAGCGTTTCAACACGCCCATGACGCGTGAGCAGTTTGCCCTCGCACTGGAAGAAGCCATCGAGCACACCGGTCCTTACCCGATGAACATGATGTGGATCAACATCGGAGATGCCGCTGCTTTTGTGAACAAAGACAAAGCTAATAATGCGGTACAGGCGCTGATTAAATTTGGCGTGGTAGCGCTGGAGAGAAATAATTTCCGCCCAAGAGCGAATGTTACGCCTGCAGAAGCCAATGCTATGGTGGCTAAAGCGGCTAAATTTGTAAAAGAACACAAAGAACGCGTGGAAGAACATCAACAACAGAGCGAGGTAACGGTAACGTCTACACCGGTAAATGCACAGGTGAACAGTGTGGTCCTGTCCAGAGGCAGCCAACCTAATTCCGGCTACCAGATCGCGATCACGGGTATTGACTTTGCCGAAGGCACTGCTACCGTACGTTACAAACTCACCAACCCGGAGCCAGGTAAAATGTACATGCAGATGATCACGGAGCCTAAAGCGGAAACATTCGTGGGCAGCGCTTATAAAGTAGTATTACAACAAGACAAATAGTTTGTACCGTGGGGATGGACCTGTACCATTTGAAGCCTTGTGCAATGTCTGCTGACCCACAGAAGATCAGCTTTGCATTGGAGGAAGAGTTGGCAGATGCACCAGTTGCATTTATGGAAAAGTACCAACATTTGCTGGTGCAGATGGCCGTCCCGGACGACTTTTTTTCTATCTGTATTTTTGCCGGTGAGCAACAGGTACGTGTTTTCGAGAAATTATTCGGTAAACATGAAGATTGCCGGTTGCTCACCGGTACTATGATTTCGCTGGCGCCGGTTATCTATCAGATAGAAACTGAAAAACAGCTGGCTGACGCGAAACAAACTATTATTGAAGGTAACGTGAACGATGGCACAGATACTTTCTCCTACCAGATGATCCAATACCGGACCGTTTACCCTGATCAGCAGTTACTATATTTTGAGCAACATGGCTATCAGCGTAAACAGATGAACTTCCGGTTTTATGAGGATTTTATCAACGATCATTTATACTTCTCCAAAGCGGATGTTTTACGCGCATTTGAATACTTAGAGCCGTGGAAAGAAGCAGGGAAAGAAACGGTCCGCAATTTCCAGGAGAACTTCATCGATAATTTTGAAGAAGGTGCCAGCGTTTTCTTCCCCGGCTGGTAATGCTTGTCTTACAAAAACAAGTCCGGTTGCAGCTTTCCGCCCGGTGTCACCGCGTAATGCGCCAAGTCAGTAATCCCTTCTGCTTTTAATACTGCTTCATCAATAAAGTTATTGCCTGTGCAGGAGGCCGCAGGTTTTCCCAGTACATAGAACGCTGCATCCGCCATGATGTCCGGCTTACGGCTTATTTTCATCAGGGCTTCGCCGCCCAGCAGGTTTTTAATGGCCGCTGTAGCAATGGTGGTAGCGGGCCATAATGAGTTGGCCGCAATGCCGTAACGTTTTAATTCCTCCGCCCATCCGAGGGTGAGCATGCTCATG
Source organism: Chitinophaga fulva (assembly GCF_012927205.1). Taxonomy (GTDB): domain Bacteria; phylum Bacteroidota; class Bacteroidia; order Chitinophagales; family Chitinophagaceae; genus Chitinophaga; species Chitinophaga fulva. The sequence continues at coordinate 223,194 of NZ_JABBGC010000003.1, read as the reverse complement.
TTGTATTTGCTGATGGTGTAAGCCACGTGTGGGCCCAGCCAGTTGGGTGACAGGTTCACCGGCGGTGACAGCGTAAGGATATGTGGGTTGTTGCCTTTTTTCAGGTAGGGGATACAATGTTGTGTTACCAGGAATGTGCCTCTTACGTTGATATCATACATAAGATCGAAACGTTTGGCTGGTGTTTGTTCGGTATTGGTCAATTGAATAGCCGAGGCGTTGTTGATGACCACATCGATGCCGCCAAATTTTTCAGCTGCCTGTTGCACGGCTTGTTGTATCTGTTCTTCCTCGCGGATATCCACTTTAACGGGCAGGGCTTTGCCGCCGGCTTTTTCCACGGCTTCCGCTACAGAAAAAATGGTGCCACCGAGGCGGGGATCTTCTTCCGTGCTTTTGGCGGCGATAACGATATTAGCGCCGGCGGCCGCGAGCTTCAGGGCAATGGCTTCACCGATGCCTCTGCTGGCGCCGGTGATAAAGATAGTGCGGTTTTGAAAGGTCATGTCAGGCTGCTTTTGTTGGGTGTAAGAAATGTTTATGGCCGGATAGTTTTACCGGCTTTATATACGGTCACAATGTGACGGGTGTTTTTGATGTTTTTTTCCGGACTGTCAGCCAGCACGAGCAGGTCGGCCACCTGTCCGCGTGCGACGGTGCCGGTATTAGGTAGCTTCAGCACTTTAGCGGCGTTGCGGGTACCTACGCTGATGGCTTCCAGCGGTGTCAGTCCTGCCTGTACCATCAGTTCCAGTTCCAGGTGTTCTGAGAAGCCCTGTGTACGTATCGGCGTAGCGCCGGAGTCGGTGCCCATGGCCACAAAGATGCCTGCGCGGTATATCCGGCGCAGGTTGCGCAACGCTGTTTCGAAGGCTGCCTTGTTTTTGGCAAAAGCGGGAGAGTGCTCCAGCTGTTGCTTATATTCGGAGGAAGTGATCATCTCGTATACGCCCGGCTCCAGTGAACGTTTGAAGAATTCGTCGTGTAGCCATTCGGGTTGGCGTGCGTAGATGTAGGCATATTCATCGAGTGACAAAGTGGGGACGTACACGATGCCTTTTGTCTTCATGGTCTGCAGCAGTTTGTCATCGATGTCGCGGTCACGGATGCTGTGGGCGAAAATATCTATGCCGGCATCTGCCAGCTGTTGGGCGTCTGCTGCGTAATACAGATGGGAGGCGACCCTGATGCTATGACGATGTGCTTCGTTGATCACCGCCTGGTATACGGCTGGTTCCATTTTCTTAAAACGGCCACTGAAATCGTCCAGCCACATTTTCACCACATCGGGATGTAGTTGTGCTACCTTGTCCATGGCCGGCGCTACATCGGCGGCTGTAGCGGGGCGGTTGACGAGGTCCATGCCGAACTCCAATGGCGGTGCTCCATTGGGCACACCGAAACCGTACCCGGCGGAATGCAGGCGCGCACCGGGCAACAGGCCAGTCATCGATGAATCACGCAACCCGCTTTCAAACAACATAGGTCTGTCGGTGCCCATGGCCAGCACATGCAGCACGCCATAGTCTGCATACTGTTGCAGTTGCCGCAATATATTTTCCCGGGTGTAGTTGACGGCATTGGTAGTAGTGCCTTTAAGTGTGCCCACATGTGTATGGACGCTGATCAGCGCCGGCATGACGGTTTTGCCGGTAAGATCTACCACGGTGGCGCCCGGCGCTTTCAGGCGGCTGCCGACAGCTGCAATGGTGTCTGCCTGTAGCAGGATATCGGTATGCAGTTGCGGCTGGTGGCCGGTGCCATCTATCACGGTGGCATTTTTCAGCAGTATGGTCTGCGCTGATGCCACTGTTCCTGATAACAAGGCGGCTGCTATCAGCAGCGCAGAAAAGTTTGTTGTCATCCTCATTCGTTTTATGGATCTATCTTAAATATACCCCAGACTGTATAAACTACCATGTAAAATTTTGCAGGACATTTTACCGGTTTTGCAGAGAAAGCACCCGGTATCACACAATACTGTTTGCAGACGCGGGCTGAGCGGCTATTTTTGACCAGCAATCATTTTTTTATGAACTACTGTATTGAAGTGGCCGGTCTGGCCTACCAGTTTAGCGACAATACCCCTGTGCTGAAGGATATACAACTAAGGGTGCCGCAAGGGGCTATCTATGGATTCCTGGGCCCTAACGGTGCCGGCAAAACGACCACGCTGCGGCTGATCACCGGCCTGTTGCGCATGCAGAAAGGCACTGTGCAGATACTGGGACGGTCTTTCCGGGAGCACCGGCTGGAAATCCTGCGGCAGACAGGCAGTCTGATCGAGAGTCCCGCTATCTATGAACACCTGAGCGCCGCGGAAAACCTGTTGGTGTTGCAGCGTATCTATCAATGCCCGAAGTCCAATATCATGGAGGTTTTGCAGACCGTAGGACTGGCGGCGGTGAGCAACAAAAAAGCCGGACAATTTTCACTGGGCATGAAACAGCGGCTGGCGCTGGCCATGGCGATGTTGCATCATCCGAAACTGTTGATACTGGACGAGCCCACCAACGGTCTGGACCCTAATGGTATCATCGAGATGCGGGACTTGTTGAAGAAGATCAACCGGGAGCAGGGCATCAGCATCCTGATCTCCAGCCACCTCTTGCCGGAAATAGAGCGACTGGCCACTCACCTTGGTATCATCAGTAAGGGACGCATGGTGTTTGAAGGCAGCCTGGAGCAGCTGTCCGGCCTGCGGCAACAGGTGAGAGGGTACCTGCTGGATACGACGGATAATGCCGCGGCGTTGGAACTTTTAGCTGCACAGGAAATTCCCGTCGTTACTGACACTGGCAGGATACAAGTGCCGGCATTACCGGTGGCGGCCATCGCGGAACTGAACAGCCAGCTGGTGCAGCAAGGCATTGGTGTGTATGGCATTCAGCCGGTAAAAAATGACCTCGAAACAATTTTCATGGACCTTATTCAAGCATAAATAATGTTGGCATACATCTTCAGTGTTCAGAGTGAATGGCTCAAAAGAAAGAACAGCGCTGCCGTCTGGCTCACCATTTTAGGAGGTACGTTTGTGCCACTGATCATCCTGGGCGTACGGTTTTATCATTTCGATCAGCTGGCCGCGCAAAACGCTTCAGCAGACCTATGGGAGCGGTTATACCGTCATGGCTGGCAATACATGGGTTTCTTACTATTGCCCATGGGTGGAATCCTGGTGACGAGCCTGATCACACAGCTGGAAACACGCAGTAATGCCTGGAAGTTATTGCATGTAACGCCGCAACGGTTTACCACTATTTTCCTGGCGAAGCTGACGGTTATCCTAGTACTGCTGTTGTTTTTCTTTCTGTTGTTTAACATCAATATTTACCTGACCGGCGTGGTGCCTGCATGGGTGGTACATGATGTACCTTACCCGGTGGCTCCTTTCCCCTGGATAAAATACCTGTCTGGCAGCGGACAGTTCTTGTTGGCCTGTTTGCCAATAGTAGCGTTACAATATTTGTTGGGATTGCTCTACAGGAATTTCATGTTGCCGCTGGGAATAGGACTGGGCCTGTATATTGCATCGGTTATGGCTCTCTCCTGGAAGTATGCCTACACTATTCCTTATATTTATTGTATGATGTTAGCCAATAACGGGGTAATACCGTCTGGTACTTACATCATGCCCGCCGGCTATTTTATGGTGTTTGCTGTGTTGGCTTACATCCTGTATATCAGAAAAAAAGAGAAAGGATAATGATAAAGAAGGTAATCGTTGTGCTGCTCCATCTTGGATATTGGATGATGTATATCTTCCTGATCACGCTTTTTTTGGTGATTATCGCCAAAGGAAATCTCCGCTCTGCCAACCTGCGTGCTTCGGCACCGATGGCTATTTTTTGTTTTGCGCCTGCTTTATTGGGTTTCTATAGCTTTTATAGTTTGCTGTTTAACCGTTACCTGCATCCCCAACGGATAGGCATGTTGTTGCTGGCCAGCATGGCTACTGTGCTTTGCTGTGGCGCCATTTCCCTACTGCTGATGTGGCCTTACAAGGGACTTGCCTCCGGTCTGCAATTGGTGGTCATGTGGCTGGTAACGGCCGGAATAGCGGCCATTCATGGTATTATCGCCTTCGTATTAAAGGGATTCATTAGCTGGTATAATGACATCAAAGTAAAAGAAGAGCTCAACAGAAAAAACTATGAGACATCCATGGCGTTGATCAAAGCGCAGATCAACCCACATTTTTTGTTTAACACGATCAATAACATTGATGTACTGATTTCAAAAGATGCAGAGAAAGCTTCCTTATACCTCAATAAACTATCTGGTATCATGCGGTTTATGTTGTATGAAACCAACGGGGAGATGATACCGCTGTCGCGGGAGATGACCTACATTGATCAGTATATTGAGTTGCAGCGCATCCGTTCCTCCAATGCGGGTTATGTCACCTATGAAGTGGACGGAACGCCCGATAACCGTATGATTGCACCGATGTTGTTTATCTCTTATATCGAAAATGCCTTTAAGCATGCAGAACATAAAAAGGCAGAAAACGCGATCCATATACGGTTGCAGATAGCAGCCAACCGGATGGTGTTTGTCTGCCGTAACCTGTACAGCATGGAAGCGCCGATGAAACAGGAACACAACGGGCTGGGCAACGAGCTGCTGCAAAAACGATTGCAACTGCTGTATCCCGGCCGGCATGAGCTGAGCATCACCCGGGAGCAGGGTGTTTACCAGGTAAACCTTATATTGCAGGACGCATGAAAATCAGTTGTATTATTGTAGAAGACGAGCCACTGGCCATGGAAAGGGCGAAGGAGTACGTGGGGAAGTTGCCCTACCTGCACCTGCTGGCTACTTTTGACGATGGGGCAGATGCCATGGTGTACCTGCGCCTGCATCCCGTACAGCTCATCCTGCTGGACATCAATATCCCTGGTATCTCCGGCATACAACTGCTGGAAGCAGCCAATACCCGCTGTGAAGTAGTGCTGATCACTGCCTATGAGGAGTACGCATTGAAAGGATATGAGTTGAATGTGACCGACTACCTGTTAAAGCCCTATACGTTCGATCGTTTTGTGCAGGCGATGGACAAGGTACAGTACAACCTGCAACGACAGGCGCCTGCTGCACCGGATTACATCTTCATAAAAACTTCCTGGCGGCTGGAGAAAGTATCACTCGATGATATTCTTTATATAGAAGGCCGTCGCGACTACCGTAAGGTATATACGCAACAGAAACAGATCATGACCCTGCAACCATTTGGCTGGTTTGAACAGGAGTTGCCACCACAACAAATCTGCCGGGTGCATAAATCCTATATGGTGGCTATTGCCAAAATAGACAGCATCGAGAAAGAAGGTATCCGCATTGCCGGTATTACCATTCCCGTGTCGGAGACCTACCGCAAACAGTTTTATGCATTGATTACGCGCGGCTGATTTTACGGCGGGCAAACCAGTAGGGAACCACGAACAACAATACAGCAGCGGCTATCCGGTACCATTTTGCGTCTGGTTCATAGTCGTGGGAATAATAATACGTATCTATTCCGGTTATATTGCGTATCCATTGCCATATTTCTATGGAATGCATGATGGCGCTGATACTGATTAATAACAGACAGGTAAACCAAATGGTGGTATTGCGTTTACGGGAGAATGCCAATACAGGAACTATCCCTAATAATAGCAGTACCATTATCGTAATCATTGCACTATAATCCCTTTGGACTGGCACTTCTCCGCCCATACCGGCGACTAATATCCTTAAAAAGTGCAGGAAAATTGACAGCCCCAGCATTATCAAACCCAATATGGCAAAGGCAATATTGGCATTATGGAGATAATGCGGCCGTATCTTCTTCAGGGCAGGTATGAAAACGGATGCGATCAGGAAAAGAAAGAGTGAAATGATGCAGCCCTCCAGCAGATAGATAGTGGTATTCCAGACAAATATCATAGTATCAAGGTTGTTCCCTAAAATAGGGGAAACGGCTGAAATCCTGCATCAGTCATCATTATGACTGAGATGTCCGGTTAACGCTCCGGCGCGTGAGCCAGTAGCAGAACAGGAAGAATACAAGGGCGAAGACCAGGCGGTACCATTTTATGATGGGTTCTTCATAACCATAATGGAAAAACCAGCCTCTCAATGCTAACAAGGCAATCCATTCTGCTACAGCATTAGCATGTGTGATGGCCCAGATACTGACTATTAACAGAAAGGTGAACCATATGTTGGTATTGTATTTACGGAAGAGCGCCAGGATGGGCACTATGCCCAGCACTAACAGCCCGCCTAGTATGAATCTTGCCCCGTAGTAGAGCGATCTGCGTATTTCATTACTATAGGTGTCAATGACAAAGTAACTATACATATAAATTGAAATTCCCAGTGGGACCAGGCCTATAATAGCAAATGCAGTATTGGCTATACGGAGATACGCAGGCCGTATGTTTTTCAGTGCAGGTATATATACGGATGCTATCAGAAAGAGCAGGAGGGAGATGACGCAGCCATCTATCAGATAGGTGAGGATGTCCCAGGTATTTTCCATGGTCTTGTTGGTTACTGTGTAAAGTACGAATAAAAAGGTGAAAAATCGTAGGTGGTGTACCGTTATAACTGTTGTTGTCCTGAAATATCGTCAGTTTTACGACGCGCGTAATAGTAGCAGGCCACAAAGAACAGCATAGTGACGACAAGCACCTCACCATAGGGAACTCTGGACAATCGCGCAGCGGCATCCACATCGCCGAAAACGTCTGCAGAAAACCAGGTTGAAAGGAATTCTATGATTCTTGTCAGTATTAAAAGTGCTAATAGTAAAATGGAAGTCACTCCATTAGGTGAGCGTCTGCCAAAAAGCATCACTTGGGATAGTATACAAGGGAATACCACTACCAGGAAAAGTATGGGAGGAGGGAACACAAAGAGGAAATTATTGACTTCGCCTGGTTGAGACAACACCCAAAAGATGACAAATGTTTTCAATAGTTGGGTGACGGCAGCAGCCTTATGGGCTGCGCCGAGATAAACAAGCCGGATGGCCTTCAATAGCCGCATATGTTCACTACATCCTAAAAAGAGGAGGGTGGATATGATATATCCGGTTATCAGATAGTTGAGAATGTTCCAGACGTATTCCACAATTTTAGGTATAAGGTTGTTACTTTGTAAAAGTAAAGACAAATGGATATATGTTCCAATTGCAATCCAAACCGGTAATCGTGACACTTGAAATAGACCCTTCCGATATGGCGAGGTTCAATACCCTGCGGGAGTTGTATTTCCCGGCCCACGCCAATTATCTGGAGGCGCATCTTACCTTGTTCTACCGGCTGCCCGGTATGGAGGCTGTTATCCCGGAAACATTACAGCAATTTAGCCGAAGAGCCCCCATAACGCTTCAGGTAAATGGTATTGTGAACTTTGGTACCGGGGTGGCCTATACGTTGCACGCACCGAAATTGGAGGTGCTGCACCGGGATTTACAGGCGGTATTCGAACCCTGGCTGGTACGGCAGGACCGGCAACCGCTTCGTCCGCATATTACCATACAAAACAAAGTGACGGCTTTTAAAGCAGCGCAGTTACATGCACAACTCACCACCACATTCACCCCTTTCGACATTACCGCTACCGGCTTTGGTACATGGGCATACCTGCGTGGCCCATGGAAAGCATTAGACAAATTTATGTTTCAGGAATAGATGGCCCTGATGACAGCGATATCATCGGAAGGCCTTAACCCATACTGATGTTCCAGGGCTTTCAGTTTGTGGTCCAGCATGTCTTCGTGTTCGTTGAAATGCAGGTCATGCAGGAGAAAATCCACTGGATCTGTTTCGGTATTAGCAGTAGCGTGGAATGGCTGGAATAGCGTGATGCCGTCTGTGGCAATGCTGACATCGCGGAGATGCTCCACGAATATTTTCTGATCGAGGGAATCGTACCAGCTGTCAAAGTTTTCATGAAGGTGAAAACCTAAGTAGTCGGGCTTATTGTCCTGGTCAAACACGGTAACGGTACCGTTTACACTGACTACCCCGTCGCCGATGGCGAGTATAAGGCCATTGTTTTGTTTTTTGTCCGCCAGAAACAGTATCAGCGTAGTGAGCAGGTCTTTTTGTTCCAGTAGTAGCTGGCCTTGCATTTGTTTCAACGAGTGCATCAGTTCAGATAACACAAGCTTCAGTTGTGCTTCCAGCGAGGGCGCTGGCAGATTAGGCTGATGTAATTCCTGGTATCCTTGTGTGATACATATCTTCCGGAGTAAACGGGCCACGAGCGTAGAAGCGAAGTAGCTGTCGCGTGCCATGGTGCATCCGTCCATGACGGCCATCAGTGTTCTGTTGGTGCCTGGATTTTCGATCAGGAAATAATCTTCGCAGTGGTTGAGGTGAAAATCACCGATTTGAAGGGTGGTGTATATCTTCATATAGGGAGGGTGCGAAGATATTCAATTTCCCTATTAATTGCCTGCCTCGCTGATTGTAGCCCAGGGCTTCAGCCCTGGGAACAAAAAAAACGCCTCCGAAGGGAGACGTTTTTATGATAAAATAAATGTCTTTAACTATTGACGTGCAGCTTTTTTCTTTTTGGAGTGATCAACGATCGCACCGGTACCTGCACCTACACCTGCACCAATGATCGCACCGATGGCGGCGCCTTTCACGTGGTCAGGGTTTACGATCGCGCCGGTGATGGCGCCTGCACCTGCACCTACTACTGCACCTTTAGCGGTATGGCTCCATCCTTTTTTCTTTTGAGGAGCAGGAGCGGGAGCTGGTGCCGCAGCGGGTGTATTGTCGGCTGCTACGGTGTTGGGCGCTGCGTAACTGTTACGTTCGGGCGATTCAATCCGCTGGCTTTTATGAGCAGAGTGGTGGATAGTGTTGATAGAGTCGATTACCTGTTGTTTCGCTACGTTGATGGCGTTGATGGAATCGATCGTTTCCTTTTTGGCCTTTTCAACTGCTGCTGCAGTATCTGTACTGTTGCTGTTACATGCGAAAAGTGTTACTACAGTGGCCAAGGCTAAAACTATCTGTTTCATGGTTCAAATTTTTTGAAAATTCTAGGTTTAACCAGCAGCCTGCGAAAATTATGCCATATGTCTAAAAAGTGTTATAAAAATTTAATTTTATGATGCCTATGGTTGTTTGATATTTAATATATGATTGGCCGTTAGTGATTTACAGAGATATTCCCAGGGGAGGTCAGGCTTATGGGTATTACGCTCCAGGGCGGCGGACGATCAACCAGGCCACGAAGATATTGGGCACCCAACAAAGCCATGCCACCACGCGATAGGCAATAATAAAATAATGCAGTTCGTATACCAGCAACGGAAGCCATAGCCGGAGGGTGACGGCAGCGAGGCAGGCAGCAAAACTGTAGGTCATCAGTTTTTCATGTCGTGCGGTATTGCCCTGGCGGATAGTCGTATAGGCCAGCAGGGTAGTCGTGAACCATACGATGGCAAGACAAATGAACCCGGTTTGCGCGATAGGGCCGCCGGTAGCGGTGAAGCCGATGCAGAAGCCTGCCAGGCTGCTGATCAGGGCAGTGATGACGTATACCTTGCCCAGTTGCCGGTGCCACTGTACGTTCCGCTCACGCAGCCTGCGGCTGAATTGTGGCCAGCCGGTCAATAGCGCTATTCCGCCGGGCACAATGTGGGCGTAAAAGCCGATTCGCCAGAGTGTATTGCTCAGTAATCCAGGTGGTTTGGAGCGCAGCAGCCCGAATTTTTCTCCCAAGATAAAATACAGGGAAGGGTATAGGCCAATGATCACAGCCAGCAGGGATAAGAGTATCCAGGCAGAGACCCGAAAATATTTTGCCGTGGAAGAAGGGGAAGTCATGAGTAAGGGATTTGACTGCTATAAGTTGCAAATAAAATCCGGGATTAACAACGTCGATTTTGACCACGACAGGTTAATGCAGGATTTCCTGTTTCCGGTTCATTTTCCGGTACATGCCCGGCGTAGTGCCGCGGTATTTTTTGAACAGGCGGGAGAGGTAGCTTTCGTCTGTGAACCCCAGTTCCTGCGCTATTTCCCGTACCCGCATGTTGCTGTAGGAAAGGCGGATGTCCACCAGTTTTAGTTTGTAGCCGATGATATAATCCTGTACGCTTTCGCCGGTATGTTTTTTAAAGTATTCGCCGAGGTAATGCACGGACATGTTGAAATGTGCCGCCAGCGCGGACATGCGCAGCATTTCCGGTTGATAGACATGTTCCTGGAGATAACTGATCATGCGCAGCACGGAGAACGGGCCGTTGTTTTCCTGTACATCAGGGGATTCCGACATCAGGAGGTTGCGGGCGATGAGATTGAGCAGGATGGAGATGGACTGGCGGATGATCAGCTGGTAGCCTTTGCCGTGCTGTTGGTGTTCGCGGGCGATGCTGCCGAGGAGTGCCTGGGCCATGCTTTCGTCTGCCGCGTCGCGGAAGATGCAGCCGGCTTTGGTGTGGAAGTTATTAAAGATGTAGTCAGTCTTCTTCATCCAGTCGCACAGTTCCAGCCGTTCAGCATCATCTTTTAATTGTGTGATAAAAAGCTGGGTGAAGCGAATAATAGTAAAAGCGGTGTGCCCTGTGATATCGCAGTGATAACGATCTTCGGGGGTTACGAGGAATAGTTTGCCCGGGTGGTATTCATACCGGTTGCCATTGATGTGATAATGCCCGTTCCCTTCGCGGATATATACCAGCTGAAAGGTGGGTTGGGGGAGCCGTGTGTTTTCCCAGGTGTCTTTGTCTTCCAGCACAATATCGTATGGCTCGTGTAGCAGTTTGTTGAACATGTAGCAAAAGTACTGGCAAAACCTGTTAAAGTGCAATTTTTTATTGTACAAATAGGATTTCCTTTGCAACCATAAAAGCAAGGAATTTTATGGAAGCAATGGAGAGCCGCCGCTGGTGGGCATTGGGGGTGCTATGTATGGGCGCGTTTTTGTCGCCATTGGATTTTTTTATTGTCAATGTGGCCTTACCGGCTATCAAAAGCAGCCTGAACGCTTCAGAGGGGGCTTTGCAGCTGGTGATTGCTGGTTATGGTGCGGCTTATGCCGTGTTGGTGGTAACAGGCGGGCGGCTGGGGGATATCTATGGCCGTAAGCGTATTTTCCTGTTAGGGATGGCGATGTTTACGCTGACATCGGGTATTTGTGCCATGGCAGCGGATATCAGCGTGCTCATTGCCGCGCGTATCGTGCAGGGGCTATCGGCAGCGCTGCTGGCGCCACAAGTGTTGTCTACCATCCGGTTGATTTTTCCGGCAAAGGAACAGCCGCTGGCGATGGGGATTTTCGGGTCTGTGTTTGGATTGGCTGCCATTGGCGGACAACTGCTGGGTGGTATCCTGATTGAAGCGGGTATTTTTGGCTGGACATGGCAGAGTGTATTTATGATTAATATACCCGTGGGCGTGATCACGAGTATTGCAGGGATGTATATACTGAAGGAGAACCGCCCGCCGGTGCGGCAGCGGTTAGATATTCCGGGAATGTTGCTGATCACGCTGGCGCTGGGATTGTTTATCTATCCCGTGATCATGGGAAGGGAAGCGCACTGGCCTGTATGGATCTTCGGTTGTTTGTTGGCCTCCGTGGCAGCGGGTGTGTGTTTTGTGTATACGGAGCGCTATACGCTGCAACAGGGACGGGCGCCATTGATACACCTGCCTTTGTTCCGGGACCGGCATTTTGTGAATGGCCTGGCGATCATCTACCTGTATAATCATACCGCGGCATTTTTTCTGGTGTATCCATATTATCTGCAACATGAGTTGCACCATGATGTGCTGTCAGCGGGATTAGCCGTACTGCCTTATGCGGCTGGTTTTTTCACCGGACCGTTGATCAGTCCTTTACTGGCCAAACGGATGGGCGTGTATATTGTCAGCCTGGGCCAGGGCTTGCTGGCACTGGGTTTTGTGCTGGTAGTGGCTGGTTTGTGGCATTCGCCGGAGCCTGACGGTATTGTACAGGCAGGATTGTTTTTCGCTGGTATTGGTCATGGTATGGTGATGCCCTCCATGATGCGCATCATCCTGGCGGAGATAGGAATATCTGTAGCCGGACAGGCTGCGGGCATTGTGAGTACGGCCATCCAGGTAGGAGGTGTAATGGGGGTGGCGCTATTAGGTACGCTGTTCTTTGCCTTGCTGGATGCTTATCCGGCACCGGTAGCGGTGGGCATCACATTGGGTGTCCTGGCAGCGTTGCAGGTGGCAGGCCTTGTGTTGGTCATCGCGCTAAAGTCATCTTCAAAAAATCAAAAAATCATATATGGACAATCTTAGTAAAGCAAAGGAAGAAGTAATCCGGTTTTGTGAACAGATAGAGGGCTGGTTCCAGGGTAATGAACGTGTATCCGCTACCGGTATACTGGCCAATTTCAGCCCCGATTTCAGAATGGTTTCGCCGGATGGAAGCCGGCGAAACCTGGCAGACTTGAAAGCCTGGCTACCAGAAGTATTTGGCAGGTTCCCCCAAAAACAGGTAACGCTGAAGGATATACAGGGATATGCCACAGACTACCATGTACTATTGACCTATACAGAAATCCAGGACCATGGGGAAGGGGAGTATGTCCGGCACTCCAGTGCGGTGTTCGTTCGTGATGGGGACCGTATGTTATGGCTGGACCTGTGGGAACGCTCTTAAATTCTGAATGACTTTGTCCAGGAAAAGAATGGTGTGGGCGTAGTCTTCAGGATCAGTGCCTTCCAGCATCTTTTCCCGGACATGCTTTTGCCGTTCTTCTATTTCAGCGAAAACATCTGCGCCGGAGGCGGTAAAACGGCAGGTATCATTGTGTACCGAGATCCAGTCCCTGGTTTGCAGGGTAGCAATGATGGCCTGGAATGTCTCCGGTGTGATGAACCGGGCTACCTGTGGGTAATAGTCTTTCGTATATATTTCACCGTTATCAGCAATGTTTTTCAGCAGTTGCCAGTGAAATCGTGTCAGGCCAAAACATTCGAAAGCATTGCCGAAGGCGGAGGTGATCAGGCTGTCTGCTTCTTTCAGATACCAGCCGATGGGTTTGTGGTGTTCCATGTTAGTCTTTGCTAGCGGTGGTTATTTCAATCATGATGTCGTCATACCGGAAGTAGAAACCAAAAGTTTTCCTGATCCGGCGTGGGGATTCTGTAAGCGGAATGCCGCCGTCATGCAGCTGTTGCCAGGTGTTATGTACAGCTGTCTGGTCCGGCAGATAGAACCCGATATGAAAAGAATCGGGGTAAGTGTGCTGGCCGCTTTCATTGAACCGGTTGTGCATGAGCACCAGTATGAAACCATCGGGGCCGTTCAATACAGCGAGGGCATCGTTGGAGGGCATATCGGCAGGTTCGAATCCAAGGTATGTCTGAAAGAAGTGGCTGGCATCGGCCACATCGTTAACGGTCAGGTTTAGGTGGTTGAGTGTCATTGTATTAGAATTTTAAAAAGAATGATCGTTCGTTTTCTAGGTGCAAATATAAAAGAATGATCATTCTTTTTAAAATTATTTTATCGTGACGGGGAGCCCATTGAAGGCACTGTACTGCTGGATTGCTTTTTTCAGGGCGGGCTGGTGTGTTTTTTTCAGTGGTTTGATTGGTTGGAGTTCCAGGGAGATATCTTTTTTATTGACCGTACGTTTCCAGGTGCCGGTGATTTGTCCGTCGGCCACAATGACCGGACCGAGGCTGGCCATAGGAGCGAGGTTGCCGTTGATATGCAGTTGCTGGATATCTCTTTTCTTGTAGGCAACGGTAAATTCATCGTAGGCAGGCAACAGGAACACGGTCGGTTTCTCTTTCGTTGATTTCATGGGTGGCGTCCAGTAGGTTTTGCCATCCGCTTCCACGGCAACAAGTTGGTCTTTTACCGCTTCCAGTCCGCTTTTAGCTTCAGTGACCGTCAATCCTGACCACCACGCGAAGTCCTGCAAAGTAGCGGGCCCGTGGCTGTGGAAATACCGCTGCGCCAGGTTGGCTATAGACTCCGCTTTGGAGAGCGGTGCCGCTGCGGGCACATGTTCTTCCAGCAATACGTAGGAGAATTGTTTGCCATGCCGGGGGCCGCTGCAGATCAGTCCATCCAGCTCGGCATGCCCCAGCAGGGAGCCTAACCGGTATTCATCGGTCACAATGCCGGCCTGCTGTAATGCAGGGCCTATCTGCAGCCGCGTTAGCTGTTGCCGGTTGCGGAGCAGTTTCTCCAGTATCTTCTGACTTTTGGTGATGACGGCCTTCGTGATACCCCAACGGGTATCATTATACGAACACAGTGCCTTGACCCGCGGAGCGGACAGTTTCAGCATCCAGCGCAGGTCTGCGGGCGCCACAAAATGCCAGGTAGGGCGTAGCACATGCGTGCGGATGATTTCCCAGTTGCCCATGGCTTCGTCAAGCATGGTGTCAGTAGCGGTGGTGAGCCGTTGACCGATAGCCCATTTAGCGGCTGCATAATCCTGTGCCTGCACGGCGCCCATCCAGGCTACCAGTTCACCGGGGCGGCTATGCTGCGGTGTGATCAGGCATTGTTGCTGTAATCTCAGTAAGGTGATATCAAAAGCGTTCATCGTCATTAAGTTAGTAGTTCTGTTACTGATTACAAAGAAATAACCTGCCTGTGACAACTATATGTCAGTAGCCCTTTGATTTATTTTATGAAATATTGGACTATGTGTTTTGTGTAAACCGGGCTATCGATGTAGGCCAATGGGGCAGTATATTTGTTGTATTTAACAAGATACAAACATGGACCAGATCAGGATAGACCAGGCAACCGCTGATGACATGAATGTCATTCAGCTTATCGGGAGAACTACTTTTTTCGAAACATTTGCCCCATATAATACCGAGGCGAACATGCAAAAATACCTGGAAGAAAGTTTTAGCGAAACCAGAATTCGTGAAGAGCTGAGTAGTCAGGAATCACTTTTTTTTCTCGCCTTTGAAAACGAAACACCTGTCGGTTACCTGAAGCTGAATACCGGCACTGCACAAACAGAAGCCCAGGATGGAACGGCGATCGAGATAGAACGCATCTATGTGCAGCGCGATTATCACGGTAAAAAAGTCGGTCAGCTGCTGTATGAAAAAGCATTGGAAACAGCCCGTTTGCTTAAGAAATCCTATCTGTGGCTGGGCGTTTGGGAAAACAATCCGAGGGCGATACGGTTTTATGAAAAGAACGGGTTCGCCGCTTTTGACAAACATATTTTCAAAATGGGAGAGGATGAACAAACAGATATCATGATGAAAAAAGTACTATGAGGCAATACGATGCTATCGTGGTGGGCGCTGGCTCTAACCAGCGCCAAAGGTATCTGTTTCTGCTCTGCGTCCATACCATCCGGAGGAGGTGTACACGGTGCGAGCAGGTGCCACGCCGCGTTACAGGCATAAAAAAGATCAATAATTTTTTTGGAGATGAAAATGTTTTTACTACCTTCGCGCTCCCATTAAGGGGAAATGATTCCGTAGCTCAGTTGGTAGAGCAATACACTTTTAATGTATGGGCCCTGGGTTCGAGTCCCAGCGGGATCACTGGAGTTTTAAAAACCTCGCGCATGGCGCGGGGTTTTGTTTTTTTAGTCGCGCATTTAGTCGAATTCCTTTTATATAACCTCAATTTGTTTCCCGTACTTTATGCAGGTTAACTAGCTTCTACTAGAGGTAAAATTTTCAGTGGAAATTTATTTTATTTGCTACAAATAATAGATGCTTTCCTGCGAAAGAAGGAGCATTCAAAGTTAACTTTTCTTTTGTTGCTGAAAGTAATTATAGCACTAATGCAATCTACACACGTATAAAAATATCGTACTGAATTTAGCGTACTACACCGCGTCCGCTTCCTCTTCCAGTATTTTAAAATCGGATAAGTCACACTACATCGATATGCTTTTTATCTAAGCCTCAGATACCCTCATCTGTTCGCACCGGTTGCTGTTATGGGAAATACAGAATCCGCAGTAGTGTACCATGTTATGTATCTGTAGAATAATTGCTTAGCCCCATCATGTGCCTATGTTTTCAAAAAAATATGTAGGAATCGGATAAGAATAGAAAAAAAATTGTTAATTTCCTATAGGGAATCTGATACGACTGAATCTATTATCCCTTAATCCACTGACATTCCTTAAAAGGTGTGTCAGGCTTTGATTTCCCAATCTATAACGCGATATTAAATCATTGCAAAAGAAAGTGTTGATAAGCCCCTCTTGCCTGTTCATTCTCTATCTCAGTTTATCAGTATTAATATTTGGTATCGGAGCACAAAACAGTGACTATTTACCTAAATGCAACTAAAACTATGACCAACTCGACTGTACACAAAAAAATCACAGTGAACGATGTAGGCTTGCTTTCTTAGGATTGACCCCCGTCTTGAAAGTATATTGTTTGCGTCGCATCAACCAAACCCTGTCAGCCATTACGCTTATGCCGGTTTAAGGCCGGTATCTATCAATCTATTTCCACAACCTTACGAATTTGTACCCTTATGATCAAAAATTTTATCCTTACAGCACTATGCCTGGGAGTATTTCAATTAGCCCATTCACAACGAAGAGTTCAGACTAATCATGAAACCGAAGAAAATGAGCAACATGACCAGGAATTTAAAAAATCCAAATGGTATAAATTAATGCAAAAGCCACATGCCGACTATTTCAGCATCCTGAAAAAATTTGACCGGTACATGAAGCGGCATCCGCAGGTGGAGGGCCCCAGGGAAACGGGCGAAGAGTGGTTCAGGAAGAATATTTATTACCTGGATAGTAAGGGAAGAGTACAGGCGCCTCCTGCTTTTGACTATCAACGCCTTCGCGCAGGTATTGCCCCAACCTCAACTGTTACGGACACGATGGCGGGAGACTGGCATATGATCGGTCCGCGTAATCAAACATTACCAGGTGGTTTTGCATCTGTAAGGGGAGGATACTCTTATTGTGTACGGATGGATCCAACCAACCCGCAAAAAATGTTCATCAGTTTTGTGACCGGTGGCCTTTGGGTATCATCCAATGGAGGAATTGCATGGCATCTTGTAGACGGTAACATGCCCAATAACCGGTATTTTGATATCGTTGTTTGCCCCGCCAACACAAACATTGTATATGCCATTTCAGAATCTGCAGTCATCAAGTCCACTGACGGAGGTTATACCTGGAATGTGACCGGACTTAATAGTTCTGTTGCTGCTTATTCTGCCGGCCAGGGATACGATGTCGCAGTGTCTTCTTCCGATTCAAATATTGTTGTGGCTCGCTGGGGCAATTCATTATACCGGTCAACGGATGGTGGTGCCATATGGACTTCCGTTTTATCTTCCCTGAATAACATTAGGGCAGATGGCTATACCAATAATGCCGGCGGAATCCTGGAATGGAGCAATAACGACCCAAACCGTGTTTTTTTTATAGATGGATTAGAGAATAGCAACAAAGCTACCATTTATGCATCCACAGACAAGGGGGCGACCTTTACTATCCTGGCAAGTATTACTATTCCACCAGACATTCCGAGTCAAAACTTAAAATACTTAACAATTGCGACAGCAACAGATCAACCATCTGCTGTTTTTGCTTTTTTAGACTGCGATTATTCCTATATGCAGTTGTATCAAACGGATGTGAACACGGGAGTTCCAACGCTCCTGCGGAAAAATATGGTCAATAATTCAGGATGTGAAGCCATAGCCATGGATATCAAGAATTCCAATAACATCGTTTATGGTACCTATGGCGAATCTAAAGTTCATTATTCAACAGATAACGGGCAAACTTTTGCTACTTCCAACGCGATGCACGCCGACATCAGGTCAATACATATTGTCAATGGTAAGGTGATGGTGGGAAATGATGGAGAAACCGTCGTATCAAACGACAAAGGCGCCACTTTTTATAATGTTTCTGCCGGCATTTCAAATATTGAACTCTGGGGTTTTGGTGCTTCCTTTAAGTCTGATATTCTGGCTGCCGGCTGTAATCACGGCCAGCTTACTATTCGCGATCATGCCGGGAACGGGGGGTGGTACACTGTATGGGGAGCCGATCAGCAAAATACTGATGTGAACCCGCTCGACAGTATTCATGTGATTACCAGGGGATATGGTGTTTATTGTGTA
Source organism: Chitinophaga fulva (assembly GCF_012927205.1). Classification (GTDB taxonomy): domain Bacteria; phylum Bacteroidota; class Bacteroidia; order Chitinophagales; family Chitinophagaceae; genus Chitinophaga; species Chitinophaga fulva. The sequence goes on along the minus strand of NZ_JABBGC010000003.1, from coordinate 205,083 downwards.
ACAAGAACAGGGATCGGGACAACTACATCCACTCCCTCCCAGGTAGATCCTGGCCAGCAAGACTGGATCAATAACCTGTCATATCATCCTAATCTGTTTAATACGATGGTAAGCCACACCGCAGGCGATTTTCCGGATACTACTCCTGCCAGCACAAGACTAACCTGGCGGAAATCCCTGCTCAGAAGCGACGACAATGGCCTTACTATCAGCAAGCTGGTGTATACTTTCAACGACAGGTTAATGAGCGAAAAAATCTGTATGAGTGATACCAATCGCATTTATTGTATCGTTTCCCCTTCCAATAACCATTTATGGAAAACTGCCGACGGTGGCGTAACCTGGACAGAGATCACACCCGGTATATCAGTAACCGGCCCAGCTGTAAAGAACATCAGTGATGTGGCGGTGAGCGATACGAATCCTAATGAGATATGGGTAACTTATTCGGGAGTGCAGAAAATCTGCAAAGTGTTACATTCAACGGACGGCGGTGTTACTTATACTAACCTCACTACAGATACGCTTGGTTCATATCCTATTTCAAAAATAATTTTTCAACGGGGAACCAATGGAGGTGTTTATGTGGGGAATAAATCAGGCGTTTTCTATAGGAATAATAGTATGACCCAATGGCAGCGACTAGGCACAGGACTGCCGATGCTGGACGTAAGTAACCTGTTTATCAATTATTACAAGGGAAAATTATTGATCGGTACCACCAGAGGTGCCTGGGATCATGACCTGTACGAACATTCTTCCACGAAGGCACAAATATCTGCCAGTACAAAAAATCCCAATTGCCAATCTCCAACTGTACAATTCCGGGATTACAGTGTGGTGAGCAATGGAGGTACCGGGGTGACCTATTCCTGGCAATTCCCCGGAGGCACACCATCTACTTCTACCTCAGAGACACCGGTGGTCAACTATGCCGGTACTTCGGCAGGTAGTTATGATGTGACATTAACCGTTACAGACCAGTATGGAACCAGTACACAAACACTTTCCAAGTTTATCACCTATGATCCCATTTGCTGTCAAAACAGTGCGCCAGGCTGGACATCCGAAGATATTGGAAGCCCGTCATTAGCTGGATCAACCTGCTATCAGTCAGTCAAAAAAAGTTTCACGGTTTATGCATCTGGTGTTGATGTGTGGAATAATTCAGACCAGTTCAGGTTCAATGACACTACGCTGAACGGTAACGGACAAATTACTGCAAAAGTAGTAATCCTTAATGGTTCCAACGTCTGGTCAAAGGCTGGTGTGATGATCCGGGAAACTACCGGTGCTGATAGTAAATATGTGTTCATTACAGTAACACCAGGCTTCGGTGTTAATATGCAGCACAGAGCTTCTACCGGTGGTTCTTCTTCAAACGTACAAGGGGTTGCAAGTGCGCCTACGCCATATTGGGTAAAACTTGTACGGGCAGGTAACCAGTTCACTGGTTACAGTTCACCCAATGGGATCAGCTGGGACTCAGTTAGCACTACTACCGTAGCAATGAATGCTGCTGTAAGGATCGGCCTTGCTGTTACCAATCATGATAACAACCAGCTCGCGACTGCTGTATTCGACAGTGTGAGCATCTCGTCTTCCTGTATAGCGATCACGAAACAACCAGTTTCAGCAACAATCTGTATTGGCAACAATGCCACCTTTAGTACCACCGTGGCAGGAACAGGTAATACCTATCAATGGCAAGGCGTTGACGGCGGCAATGAAGGAGATGGCAACTGGGGAGATGGTGCTGTTACGGGTTCAGCTACAACAACGCTGGTGAAAACAGTGAATGGTGATACTCAAAATGGCCGGCAATGGCGCCTACGGATTAATAATCCTACCTGCGGTACCATCCTTTCCAATCCGGTAACACTTACCGTAGCCGGTGCTGCTATTGCATCACAGCCGGTGTCTGCAACAGTACTTGTTGGCAACAATGCTGTCTTTAGTGCGGCTACATCGGGGAGAGGTACTTACCAATGGCAAACCTACCAAGGTGGCAGCTGGGTTAATGAAACCGATGGTCCCAAGACCAACGGAGACGTTATAGGTTCAACTACACCAACCCTGGTGAAAGAGGTGAATGGTTCTACGCCATGTGGCCAGCGGTGGCGTCTCCAGATTAGTGGCAATGGAACTTGTGGTGCACTTACTTCTGATTCGGTAATGCTTACCGTGACCGGTGCTATTACTATCACATCACAGCCGGTGTCTGCAACGACATGCATGGGCAGCAATGCTACCTTTAGTGCAACTATATCGGGGACAGCCACTAGTTACCAATGGCAAGCCTTGCAGGGTAGCGTCTGGGTTAATGAAACCGATGGTTCCAAGAACGACGGAGATGTTACAGGTTCAACTACACCAACCCTGGTGAAATCAGTGAATGCTTTTACGCAAAACAACCAGTCGCGGCGACTCCTGGTTGGTAATGGATCTTGTACTCCGTTTACTTCCAATACGGTAATACTTACCCTTGCGGGTGCAGCCATGATTACACAACCTGTTTCAGTAACAAAGCCTATTGGCAGTATAGCCACTTTCAGTGCTACCGTTGCCGGTACCGGCAATGTCTATCAATGGGAAACCAATTGGGGGGGTAATTGGTACAATGAGGTTGATGGCTCCTGGTCTGATGGCGCTGCTTCCGGTTCTACCACACCAACGCTCACGAAAGCAGTGAATGCTGCTACGCAAAATGGCCGGAAGTGGCGTCTCACTGTCACCAATGGTTCCTGCCCTAAGGTTGTTTCCGACAGCGTTACTTTAACTGTTGGACCAGCAGCACGGTTAGCAGGTACGCAAGCCTCCCTGCTCAATGCCAAGGAAAAAATATCAGTGTATCCTAATCCAGTGCATAATGTGCTCACCATTACTGGAATGACAGGCAAAAAGATAATTGCTGTTTATAACAGTGTTGGCGTGTGCATTTATCAGGCAACAATTGCTGAAACAACGAAAACCATTGGTACAGACAACTGGACAAATGGTGTATACGTCGTAAAAATCACGGGAACTAATGGTCAAATACAAAACTTTGAAGTTATTAAGAACTGATAATGATCAGTAACAGTCTTTAAAAAAACACAGGTCTGACCAAATGAAGTACCCCCAAAAAGTGTCTGACTTTTTGGGGGTATTAATATCTGTGGACCCGGTTAATTACTGTATCGTATAATCTTTTACGGCTACTTCCGATAATCTGAAATATCCGTAAGCGAAGTTTGCGAAATGGGTCTGATTGATGATATTTCCTCTCACCAAACCTGGTGTTGTTTGAAACGGGCCAGCACCAGCTCCGGATGCGGCTAACAATTTTCTGAAATAATCATAGTATCTCTTGGAGATTTCATGTAGCCTTATGTTTATCATCTCTTTTTTAACGAATTTGTAACAAAAAAGATTGTGGGCAGGTAATTTGCATGTTTCCTTGCTGTATCAAATTGATAGCCTTGAAAATCATTATTTCAGAATTCCCAGCGGGATCAACAGCGTTTTAGAAACCTCGCGCATGGCGCGGGGTTTTGTTTTTTAGTCGACTTCCTTTTGTATAACCCCGATTTCTTCCCCATACTTTATACAGCTTAACGAGCTTTTACTAAGACCACACCAACAACTGAAGGCGTCCTGCAGCCGATTTCCCTATAGCGTAAAACACTGCATAAAAATAATTTAATTCCGGAGGGTAAAAACAGCCAATGGCTGTATATACTTATAGAAGACAGGTACAAAGTCTTAACCATACTGCACCAACTTTGGAAAGCGGATGGGGAACTATTTGCCTGTTAACCCGCTATGCTAAGACAGATCCATTTTAAACCCAGTTATTGAAACCCAAAAAAAAGAAATTATGCAATCAAAATTCATTCGTTGCCTCTCAGGCATCTCTGTAGTATTAGGAATTATGTTTATTACTGCATGCTCCAAAAAAGACAGCCCTGGTAACCCCGGTGGGGGAGATCCTAATAATCCTGGTATAGAAACAGGTGCCCCTGAAAAATATACCAAAAAAGTTTTAATAGAAGAATTTACAGGTGCCTGGTGTGGCTGGTGCCCACGTATGCCGGTACTGCTGGAAAAACTGCATGCAAAATATCCCAACGTGATTATATCTGCCTTTCATGCATCTGATACATTTGATATTGGGAGAGATGTGAGAACGGTTATCGAAGAAAAACTGGGCGTACAGGGGTATCCCACCAGCAAACTGGAAAGACTGAAAGATCTTGACTGGTACGACGCCAATAACAATATCAGTTTTGCTCAGGCAGACGCACTGGTGAACACTTTCATTAAAAAAACAGCTGTGCTGGGGTTAAGTATTAACAGTACTATTACCGGAAATAATCTCAACGTAACTGTAAAGGTAGGTATGGGACAGGCATTGAATATCGCCAAAGCGAAAGTGATGGTGTATGTCATGGAAGGTGGACTGACAGGTCCTGCGCAAAACAATTATTATTCTCTTGATCAGGTGAAAAACGATTACATAAACGATCCTGATCTTGGCCCGCTGACAAAATTAGCACATAGCATTACAGGATATACCTATAATCATGTCGTAAGAAAAGTGTTGACAGATGCCAAAGGCGATGAAATACCTGCTGCCTATAAGATCAAAGGCGCTGTTTATTCTAAAGATTTTACGCTGGACATCAGTAAATACAAGGCTGCCAACTGTAGCATCATTGCATTGGTATACGGACAGGACGATGAAGGTAAATTAATTGATACCTACAATTCACAGGTGGTAGTTGCCGGACAATCACAAAAATTTGATTGATAAAATACCTGTATTCTGCTACTACACACAGATAGCTCCATTGACCATCATATGTAAGCGTACTTTTCTGGTACTCGTAAAGTATGATGGTTAGCGGAGTGTCTATTGTATTAAAAAAGATGATATGAAAAAAAAGACGGCATCGATTTATATGATGGTGGTTGGACTTATATTGTTGAGTGTATCAACTGCAGTGGCACAGGAAAATAACAGCCAGCAGAAGCTCCCCAATGTACAGGTAAAAGATATGGATGGAAAACTGATGAATGTCAGCAGTTTTTCCAATGGCGGAAAACCAATGATCATCAGCTTTTGGGCTACCTGGTGCAAGCCATGCATCTCTGAACTGGAATCTATAGCGGATGATTATGATAACTGGCAGAAGGTAGCCGGTGTAAAACTGATCGCTATTTCTATTGATGATGCCAGGACCAATGGAGGTATAAAATCACTCGTGTCCTCTCGTGGATGGAAATACGAAGTATACAATGACTATAACAAGGACCTGTACCGGGCATTGGGAATCGCCAATGTGCCTTATACCATTGTGCTGAACGGAGATGGAAAAGTCATTGAAAGGCATGCTGGTTATAACCCCGGAGATGAATATCATTTACTGGAAGTGGTGAAGAAAATAGCAAAACTATGAGGAGGAAGATATTTATCATCATCACAATAGCCGGGATCAGTAATGTTTTACAGGCGCAGGAGATACCTGGAAAACTAAGCGGAGGGCTGGAATCAAATAGTCAATATTACATTGATGATAAAGCTACCCAGGCAAAAGCTCCGCGTGATAAAGTAGCCACCAATAGCTATTTTACGCTTAATTATACGCTAAAGAATTTCTACGCCGGAGTGCAGCTAGAATCCTATCTTTCGGCCATGATGGGGTATCCGGAAGGGCTAAAAGGGACAAAACTTACGCATCGTTTCGCTGGATACCGAACCGATAAGATAGACATTACTGCGGGTAGTTTTTATGAACAGTATGGTAATGGGTTTGTTTTTCGTTCTTACGAAGAGCGGCAATTGGGAATAGATAATATTATGGACGGTGTAAATGTTCGTTTTACTCCCTTAAAAAGCATCCGTTTTAAAGCATCTTATGGCCTGCAGCGTGTATTGATGGATAATGGGGAAGGTATCGTGCGGGGAGCAGACCTGGAACTGGATTTGCTGGACCTCCTGAAAGTAAAGCACAACTGGGGTGTTACAATAGGAGGGAGTGTAATAAACAGGTATCAGAAGTATACAGGTCCTGATGACGATTTCCCGCCAGGAGTAAATGCATATTCCGGCAGATTTCGATTAACACATCCGCATTACAACCTGGACATGGAATATGTTAGTAAAAGCGCTGATCCTACGGATATCAACAAAAATATCTTTAAAAAAGGCTCGCTGCTGTATATCAATCAAACCATTACTACCAATAAAGGTCTGAGTGCTGATATAGTGTTCCGCCGAATGGAAAGCATGGAATTCAGGACAGACAGAACTCAAAAAGATAACCTTGCGGTACTGAATTATCTGCCGGCATTAACAAAGTTGTATACCTATTCTTTGCCTAATCTGTATCCGTATGCAGCCCAGTCAATGGGTGAAATAGGTGGAAAAGTGGATATATTTTATCACTTTAAAAGAGGCAGTGCATTGGGTGGGCATTATGGTACCAAGCTTTCATTGACGGCATCGCTGTACCGCAACCTGGATACAGTTCGTTTAAAATCAAAAGAGGGGTTCAGTGCTGAATTCTGGAAATTGGGGCCTACAGAATTATACAACGATGTCAATGTTAGTATAGAAAGACGGTGGTCGCCATTGGTAGAAACGATTGTCTCCTACATGAACCTTCGCTACAATCAGGGGTATATACAGGGGCCCGGGTTTGGAATGGTGAACGCAAATATTGCTATTGCAGATGTGTTGTTGAACTTTGATAGAAAGAATTCATTGCGCGTGGAAATGCAACATCTGTGGACGGTGGCGGATGAAAAAAATTGGGCGGCTGCATTGCTGGAATATAGTTACGCACCCGGATGGTCGTTTTTTGCAGGCGATATGATCAATTACCAATCAAAGAAGATCCATTATTTCAGTGCAGGTGGTGCCTTTAATTATAAGGAAGCGCGTGTGTCACTGAGCTACGGAAGGCAGCGTGCAGGATTATTATGTGTAGGCGGTATTTGTAGGATGGTGCCGGCATACAGCGGTGCAAATTTATCATTCACCTACAATTTTTAGAAAAGAGGTATTATCGATTCTTTCATTAATTATAATAAATAATTGAGATACTGCGTCTATATATGCTGAGAGCATCCCGGGTGTTTTTCCGGCCCGGGATAACAGCTTTGTATTTGATGCTGTATTTTGAAACCAATCATATTATATTAATGGAGAACAATGTTATCAAAGAAGACCAGCAGCGCTGGACTGATTTTCAAACGGGTGATAAAGACGCTTTAGCATATTTTTTTAAGACATTTATTGGGAGCCTATACAATTATGGTTTAAAGTTTACACAAGATGAGGATGTTATAGAAGACACTATACAAGATCTTTTTATCTGCTTGTGGACTACCAGGAAGAGATTATCCATGCCCGTTTCCGCCAGAAATTATCTGTTAAAAGCATTCCGCAACCTGCTTTTCAGAAAGTTGTCCAGGTTGCGGAAAATGTCAAAGTATGAATCAGAGTATATTTTTTTCGATGTAGAACTTTCCGCAGAAGCAAATCATATTGATACAGAACAACAACTCATCAGGGATCGACGTCTGGAACATGCGCTACACCGGCTTCCGCACCGTCAGAAGGAAGCTATTTATCTGCGTTTTTTTGAAAATGCATCCTATGAAAGGATAGCGGAGGTGATGGATACCACTGTGAGGGCCAGTTATAAAAATGTTTTCAGAGGGCTATGTTATCTTCGTGAAACACTTGTTATTATGATTGCGTACTATTTGTTTTGCCGGATGCTGTCATGATATTTCATTATTGAAGGAAATATTTAGTAGGTGACAATAACTTTTTTATTGAGGTGATTTTTATTTATAGCCGCTGTTATCATAAAATGAGCAAGGTCAGATCTTGAAATTTTTCCCACCTTCATATCTTTTGAAAAAGAAGTGTACAATGCCCCAATTATTATCTTCTGGCAACCCATACGCTGTTATTCGCTCTCTTTTACTCGACATATGGTTTAAAGGATGATGATATCGAATTTCCGATATTGCCAGATATCGTAAATGTCTGTGCCCCAAAAGGTTGAATCTCTTTGGGGGCTTTTTGCTTCATTTAAGAGAGATGCGGAGATATTTACTGCGAAACAACTATTGCCTTTGTCATCCGCTTATTTCCTGAGCTCCATATCAGGTGATAATGCCCTGGGCCACGGGGGCTGCCTGCTCCAGGCGCACACCTAAAGTTATCTTGGTCATACTGTCAAAACTGCTGCCGGTAATTGTTATCGTATCACCTATCCTGGCTGAGTTGGGAGTAAAGGACAACAATCGGGGGGGAATATTAAGAGTTGTCTTTACAAGATAATCTAACTTTTGCAGTTATTAAAATATACCCTTCGACGTTATACACCGCTAAAAGTTCCCCATGTTTAAAAAGTCATTCCAGTTTAAAGGTCGTTTATCGCCCCAATACCTATGTTGGTCCCAAATATTCTTTTGCTGTTTGAATGGAGAACTACCTTCACTCCTGAGTTTGGCAGATATGCGTGTTATCATGAAAAATGAAAAGAAAAATTTTTTTTCGCCGGCATAGTACTATCGGAATTTGACAGTTGTCTATAAAACAACAGCACAACATTCACCTCCTTATGAACTGTATGAACAGGGGATTTGTGCCGATGTATTTGCTCAATGAAATGCTGCCCGACGGCAGCAACGGAAACCATGCTTATCAATCATTGTATTAAGAATCCACGCCTGAATGTATGTAGTAAAAACAGGTAAGATGCAAGTGTGTGCTTTTCCCTCTCTTATATTCAGGAGAAGTGTTTTTGGGAACTAAGGCCGCAGTTTTTTTCTAAAATACCCACTGGAATTCTTTCCGGTGGGTTTTTTCTATAAGTCCCTTGCAGTTACACAAGATAATTATCGCGTCATTTCTAAATAACAAACTACCTTCGCGCCTGATTTCGCCCATTTACATGTCATCATCTATCCTTCGAGACACAACGGATACCGAATTATGGCAGCTGGTTCGCCAAGACAGTCTGCCTGCTTATGGAGAGTTATACGAACGCTACTGGGAAACCCTGTATGAAACCGCTTATTGGCGCCTGTACGATAAAGCAGCTGCGAAAGACATTGTACAGGAAGTATTTATTTACTGTTGGCAGAAAAGAGAACAGATTCAGATTACGGAGTCGGTGGAAGGCTATTTTCGTACGGCCGTGAGGTTTAAGGTGCTCAACCATCTTAAATCAGAACAGGCGAGAGACAAATACAGCCAGCTGGCAGGCCGTGAAATACCGGAGATCACGCATTCTACGGAAGAAGCAGTGGCGGGCTCTGATCTGGAGACCGCCTATCGCCGGGAGTTACGGCGGTTACCTGACAAGATGAGGCAGGTATTTATCGATAGTCGCGACCATGGGCTGTCGGTCCGTGAAATTGCTGAAAAGCACGGCCTGTCGGAGCAGACTGTCAAAAATCAGCTTTCATCTGCCCTTAAGAAATTGCGAGAGGGACTAGGTAACTTCTTTTTAGAATAATTTTTTTTCATCAGCATAGTACTACCGGAATTTGACAATTGTCTACTAAACAACAGCATATGAGTCACCCTGATAAATCACTCATCGATCGATTGCTTGAAAAGCATGCACTGGGTATCTGTACCGAGGAGGAGCGTGCTATTCTCGAAAGATGGTATGCGTCTTTTCCGGCTGAAGGACGCGTATTTGAAGACGAAGCGGAGCGAAAGGCAACGCGGGAGCTGATGAAGGCAGGGATCTTTGAGATAATCGGCGCAACGGAAGTAATGCCGGAAAAGAAGCCGGTCCGGAGGCTTTACTGGCAGATAGCTGCTGCCATACTGCTGCTAATCGCTGTAGGCGACCTGTTTTATATTTTGCGGGGTAAGCCGGAGCCGGTAGGTTATGCAGAGGTGACTGCTCCGGCGGGTAAGAATGTTCTTCATGTACAACTGCCGGACGGCTCTGCGATGTGGCTGGAGCCCGGTTCCAGGCTACGTTATGCAGAACCGTTCGGGAAAAACAGCCGTGACGTACAGGTGTTGGACGGCCTCGCGTATTTCTCCGTGGCGCCGGGTGCATCACAACCATTCACCGTCAGCACCCCCGCTGGTATACAGACGAAGGTGCTGGGCACTGAATTCAGTGTGAAAGCCTACCAGGGCGTGGGTTACATACAAGTGAGCGTTCGCTCGGGAAAGGTACAGGTAGCAGATAGCGCTGCGGTACTGGGTGTACTGGAAGCTGGCCAGCAGATCGTATATCAATTGGGTACGCATACGGCTACACGGGGTGAAGGTCCTGTCGACGATTGGCGGAATGGCGACCTGACCTTGCTGGACGCTTCTTTTACAGAGGTGGCGCGTATCCTCCAAAATCATTACGGGGTACAGGTTTCTTATGATACAGCCATGATGGCGGCATATCGTTTCAACCTGCGGATTGCGGCTAAGACACCATTAGCGGAAGCACTCGACATGCTAAAAGACCTGAGTGGTATGACCTACACACTCAGTAATGACCGGGTAACCATTACCGGTATACAACAATAATTCAATAGCAGTATTGCTCCACCATTTAAAGCTGTCTTGAAGGCGGCAAGGGAGCACCATGTTTATAAAAAGCAACGAATGCGACATTTTTTAACCGTTCTGTTCTTAGTCTGCGGACTGGCAGCCGCCGGTCAGCAAAACGAAGCAAGATTCAGTATCAGTATCCCTGCTAGTACGCTGGAAGGTGCACTGAAAATACTGGAGCAGCAAACCAAGGTACAGATATCCTATGAATATACACGAGTACAGGGAATAACCATTAAGGCACGCAGCTTTAAAGAGGTGCCACTGGAAACGATTCTCACCGATCTGCTGAAAGGAACAACACTCACTTTCAAGCGACGGGGCGGCCAGATCATTATTGGTCCTGCTGTGAAGACGCGCCATACCCTCAGTGGATACGTCGAAGATGCCGTCTCCGGCGAAAGACTGATCGGCGTATCGTTGGTGGCGCCTCAATATGACGCTGGCACTGTTACCAATGCCTATGGGTTCTACAGCCTTACCTTACCGGATGATACGGTCAGGATACAGCTGTCATACCTCGGGTATCAGCGCCTGGACACATTCGTGACCATGCAAAACACCATGAGTTTCTCCTTCCGCCTGAAGACGCTCAGCAGCCAGTTGGAGGAAGTGACTATCCGGGGAGCGGGGGCCAACAATATCGTGGCCTCCTCCCAGATGAGCCGCATTAATGTATCGGGAGCACTGGTACAGGCTATGCCTCGCTTCCTGGGGGAGCCGGACCTGTTCAAAACCCTCCAGCTGATGCCTGGTGTTAAACAAGGCACCGAAGCTACCAGCGCTTTGCTGGTACGTGGCGGCACACCTGATCAAAACCTCATTTTGCTCGACGGTGCGCCTTTGTACAATCCTGTACACCTGATGGGATTATTCTCCACTTTCAACACCAATGTACTGAAAGATGTGACCCTCTATAAGGGTGCATTCCCTGCCCGCTACGGCGGCAGGCTGTCATCGGTGGTGGACATCTCCACAAAGGATGGCGATATGCATAAGATACACGGAAATTTTTCTGTCGGGCTGCTTTCTGCACAGGCGATGCTGGAAGGGCCCATCAAAAAGGAAAAGACAACTTTTGTGATCTCTGTTCGCAGATCTTATCCTGACCTCGCCGCCGGAATATATCTGAGTAATCAAAATGAGATCAGTGATCCCGGTAAATTCAGATTGAACTTTTATGATGTGAATGCCAAACTGCATCATAAGCTTTCGGACAAAGACAAATTGTACCTGAGCTTCTACGGAGGGCGCGATAAGCTGGCGACAGAAGTAGGTTACAATGGGGGGTACCCCACGAACTATTATGTGTCCAATACCGGTGTGCACTGGGGCAACTACACCGGAACTATCCGATGGAACCATGTGTATTCCCCCAAGTTGTTTTCCAATGTGATGTTGATAGGGAGTGATTACCGTTTTCAGTCACTCTTTGACCAGAAAGGGGTCTCGGATGCTGTCAAATATACCGATCACCAAAAATTAAACTCCGGTATCAGGGACTTTGGCGGCAGGATAGATTTGGACTACCAGCTAAATCCTGCTCATACCATCAAAGCGGGAGCGCAGTTGATGTACCGTGTTTTTACGCCGGGAGTGCTGCAGTCAAAGCAAACCGAAAATAATGAGGTACTGGTAGATTCTTCCAACAATAACCATAAGATACGAGCATTAGAGGTGAACCTGTATGCGGAAGATGATTGGGAAATCTCTAAAAAACTGAAATTGAATGCTGGATTGCATGTGAGTGGGTTTAAAGTGCAGAATCGCTTCTATATGTCTGTGCAACCCCGCGTGAGTGCACGTTACCTGTTGCCAGGTGACTGGGCCCTGAAGGCTTCCTATTCCCGGATGACCCAGTACATGCATTTGCTGGCTTATAATTCCATATCACTTCCGGCTGATCTCTGGGTACCTGCCACAAACAAGGTGAGGCCCCAGGATGCCGACCAGTATGCGCTGGGAGTTACGCACTACCTGTTTGGAGGAAAGTTTGAATTTTCGGCTGAAGGTTACTACAAATACATGCATAATGTGATTGAATATAAAGAGGGGGCCAATTATCTGACAGCCGCTAAAGGCGATACTTGGGAGCAGCAGGTGACAGCCGGAGAGGGGACGTCATATGGAATGGAGCTGCTGTTGCAAAAGAAAACCGGCAGACTGACCGGTTGGCTGGGATATACGCTCGCATGGGCCAACCGCCGGCTCCCGGCGGTAAACTACGGCCGGGAGTTCCCCTATAAATACGATCGCCGGCATGACTTCCACCTGGTAGCCGTTTACAAGTTGCGTAAAGGTATTGAGTTGTCCGGCTCCTGGACTTATCAGAGCGCATCTCCGTTTACCATCCCGCTGGCTTCCTATTTGGGTATCATGGACCCCCTTTCCAGTACCGGAAGTTCGTGGACCTCCCGTCAAATCGACTATGTGAGCGCACGTAACAATGCGCGCATACAGGCATATCACCGGTTGGACCTCGGTGTTAGTTTTATCAAATACAAAAAGAATGGATTGATACGTACATGGAATGTAAGCCTGCTGAATGCCTACAATCGGTCGAATCCATTCTTCTACTATGTGAACAGTTTCGATAGACTGCAGCCCAAAGTAAACCTGACTGCGGTTTCCCTGGTACCCATTCTTCCAAGTGTTTCATACGACCTGAAATTTTAAATCATGAAAATAAGACTGATGCTGTTGTTGCTTGCATTGGTAGCCTGCAGCTGTAGCAAAAAAGTACAGATAAATATCCCGGACGAGGGTAATAAACCGGTCATGAATGTGCTGATGACCAATGATAGCCTGATCGCTGTACAAATATTGATGTCGAAATATATTGATGCAAAACCGGGGAATGTTTCATCGGGTGGCTGGCAGACATTGGACAACGCAAAGGTGATGTTGTATGAAAATGATGTATATATGGGAAATATGGTCGTGCTTAAACGAGGTGATTTTGCTTACTATCTACTTTCTGTCAAGGCGACGTCCGGTTCAAGATACCGGGTTACGGCTGAAATTCCCGGTTTCCCAATGATAGAAGGTGAGGATTTTATACCCCGGACGGCCAGCCTGGGAGAAATGAGCGTGAAAAAAATATCCGGTAATCAAAGAGAGAGTAAAGCCAATGTGAGCTTTGAACTACATGACAAAGGAGGTGAAAGGAATTATTACCGTATCAGAATATACGAGCATCTTAACTGGAATGATGGTGGTTCAGATAAAGCGCTGCTTCAGTTGCCCATCCAGTCATCAGATCCGTCCGATGTAATATTTGGAAAAAAAGAACGCCAGGAAATATTTATAGATGACCAGCTTTTCGATGGTCGCAGCCCCCGCTTTAGTTTTATCGCCACCAGCTGGCAGGGATTTAAGAAGCCCGTAGAGATAGAAGTGACTACTTTAACCTACAACAGTTACAACTACCTGTACAGCTCCATGATGGCAGAAGAAAAAAATGATAATATACTATCAGAGAAAGTAATTGTATTCAACAATATCCTTCACGGGCTTGGTATCGTTGGAGGTATGTCGATAGATCGCCATACTGTTGAATATTAAAGACGCTCTACAGTCTTTCGTTCAGAATTTTTTTGAACGCCTGAGACGCGTTTTTATTGGAAACCCGCCCGGATTCTCCCGGGCGGGCTTTTTATTATAGAGTTGCAGACTATACTGCGTCTATCTTGCTTAACTTCAGTCATACCTTATTTTTTTCCGTGTAGATTTGTTAATACAATTGAAATTGGAATCTATTAACAAATTTTTACAAAACAGGTGCTATTTTCCTCAAATTCCATCGGGAAACCTTTGAGTTAACCATAAACCTCGGATATGCACCAAACAATTTTACCCTCTATTATTAACCTTGGCACAGCAAGACTCACCGCAGAACACCAATGCCGGATAATCGTAGTAAATACCTTAAGTCTAATGACAGCCTTAATGGCATCAACAATGGGGACATTTATTTTCGTATTTACCGGAGACGTTGGTGTGCTTGTCGCGGCTTGGCTTGAAGCTATATTGTTTTCCGTTTTTATTTTATTAAATTATTTACACTGGGATGGCGTGGCCAGAGTCAGCTTTATGGTCATTCACAATATAGCAATACTCTATTTTGGAGTATGTAGAGGTTTGATCGTCGAAGAGGAATTATTGACCGTTTTTCTGGTTTTAGTATCCTTGTTGATTTTTGCACATCTCTGGCAAAGTTTGGCCTGGAGCCTGTTTTCAATTATTCTTTTGTTTTTAGGAAAAGCTAATCAGCGATTTGGGTTTTACCCAACAGAGCCATTAAAGGGCACTCTTTTTCATGATCTTGGAACAGTCGCAATATTGATGATGATTTTCTGTGTGATCTATTTCTATAAAAAGTATTGGACACTACTTAACAGGCAACTCGATGAGACAAATAAAGGGTTGGAGGAAGAAGTCCTCAGACAAACAGCACAACTAAGGAAAGTGAATGAGGATTTGGAAACAGCTAATGAGAATATCAGACGATTTACTCAAATGTTCTGTCATGATGTTCGGGATGAGCTTTTCCGGCATCAGGGGCTAAGTTCCGCTGTTATAAATAAGATACGAGGGCACTCAGACTCCTTTGAAACAATTGTACAGTCAACGGATTTGGAAAAATTGCTAAGTCCTTCTATAGATCTTGATAATTTGGTGGCAACAATAGAGACTTTACATGATATTGGTAATAATGTGTATGGGATGATTCGCAATGCACTTGACTTGAGGAGGATTGATGCAGGTACGTTTGGAGAAACAGAGCTGGAAAATATCTATTTGATTGAGTGGTGTCATGAACTACTTAGAACGCCAAGATACACGGCAGGGAAAAGAGGGGTGGCAATCGATTTACTTACTAAGCCTGGTTTGCCAACGTGTTTGAAGTCAAGTCGCATACTTTTGGAACGAGCTGTTAAGAACCTATTGTCAAATGCAGTTAAATTTAGCCCAGAGAATGGAAGAGTAACATTACGTTTGCAAACGGATGGAGCCAATCTTTTAATTGATGTAATTGATCAAGGGCCTGGTATTAAAGACGAAGATATTGATCGTATTTTTCAATTATATGTCACCGATGGGGAGGGTGTCGGTTTGGGCTTATATATTGCACTTAATGCAGTAACACATCTGAATGGGGAGATTTTGGTAAATCCTGGTGGGAACAAGACAGGGAGCATCTTTAGAATATCACTTCCAATGACTTCGTGTGAGGAATATAAGCCTTCCATGAAAATAGACATGGGGGCCTCTCAGCTGCTTCAAGGTGCTAAAATATTGGTAGTTGATGATAATCACCTGAATAGAATGCTTCTTTCGTTGGCCGTAAAGAAATTGGGCTGCGTTTCCTTCGTTGCTAAATCAGGTGGTGAATGTCTTGATCTGGTTTCTGAAATACAACCGCACCTTATATTATTAGATGCAAAGATGCCAGGGATGTCAGGGCTTGATACTTTAAAGATTCTTCGGATGAACAAGAATGCCAATGTAGCAGGAGTTCCCGTACTGATTGTAACGGCAGACGAATTTGTGGAATCTGAAAATGAGTATCGCAGGCTAGCAAGTGATTTTTTGTACAAACCTTATACGGCTAACGCAATGGAAGCTGCACTATTGGCTGCTTTAATGATGAAAGATATTCCCTCATCATCTTCCTGAATGAGAGTGGTCAAGGTTCTTAAAATCGTCGATAGGATGACCTCCTGGCAGGTATCGCTTGGTGTCGGCTGTATACCAACGTGCATGACCAGCTATCATATAGTTGTTGTATATAAGAAATTTCTGTACAGTACTATTGTAACTGCCAAAATTTGGTAAATGTTCGCAAAGCTCTAAATACTCTCTGACGTCTTGATTGTGAATCTGTATAGCTTCCTGTGTTGCGTCTTCAATGCTAAGGGACTCAGCATGCCGCAACACAAGAATCAAATTCATAACATCAAGCCCCTCTTCTTTGTCAACAGAAAAGTAATCATTGGTCCATGCTATTATTCTACAGGTAAGCTGTACGATTTGTTCCATATACGGGTGGTGTCTGATTATGTCAGGTAGTGGCTCTCCTGTGGCAACTTCCAGACCATCCACCATTTGAAGGACATCTACGGATTTCCAACGAATATTTACATATTCATCAAGTGATGGGAAAATTAACTCCCGTTTGAAAATTGACTCTTCTGCCATTCCATGTATATATTGACGCATGCTGTTGGCAAAACGTTGCATCCAGTAGTCAGGCATAAATTGTCTGAACTCATTTGCTATAACAAACATTTGATGGAAAAATTCATTCTCATTGCTATTAGGAGTATCTTCACCGCAAATCAGCATGCTAAGACGTTTACTTAACGATTGATATTCTTTCGGTCTGGAATGCTCATAATAGTCGTCAAATGCCAGTCCCCAAAGACTGCTTCTGCCTAGTGGAATAAGGCGTTCCTGTGATACAAAGGGGAAAAATCTGGCAGTGATATAGCCAGTGGCAGTGTGGTAGTATTTTTCTTTGATGTCATCCGGTAGTGATGGATAATTCCCACTCAACCAGCGGCGGGTTTCACCCTCTAGCCATGCTGCATAGGGATTGATTGCGTCCGCAAATGGATAACTTATTGAAGGCTTGTTTATCTCCATTGAACATTCATTGGCAAGTTGAGGAATGTAGGGGTAATGATACTAGGACTTTGTGGAGGAGTTTTTTGGTCAATAAGTGTTACGTTTACTGAGCGGCTTAGTAATTGTGTAGTTAAAATTTGGGTTTCTGCTTGAGCTAAAATAGCCCCGATGCAATGATGAATACCATAACCAAAGCTTAAGGCCTGATTGCTATTGTGCCGGGATAGGTCCAGATAATCGGGATTAACAAAAACTGATTCATCGCGATTAGCGATACTTATCCAACCATTTACAATATCTCCAGTAGGTATTAATACTCCCGATATTGTGGTTTCCTTTTCCACTCTTCTATACATGCTGGTAAGGCTGGGTCGTAAACGCAATACTTCAAGAATTGCCTGACCTGTCTTTTCGGGATTTCCTCTTATGATAGTTTGTAGGATATTATCTTTTGCCAGTTCATAGATTGTATTGTTTAAAAGACTGGCGGTTGTTTCATAACCGGCGAGTAAAATTGTCATTGCATTGCCAAGTTTACTCTCAGATGTAAGAGCGGGTAAATTTGATTGGTCACCAGATAACGCTGAGAGAAGGGTTGTAGACTTATTCTGCTCAGCCATAAGATCAACAAACAGTGCTGCCATCTCTTTTTGGGCCTGAGCAGCCATAGATACCCCGTTCTCGACATAGCCTGCTGTTACAATGACTTTAGCCCATTCATCAATCTTTGAATGAAATTGCTCCGGAATGCCAAGAATATGACCAATAACTGAAGCACTTAACGGAAATGTGACGTCGCGGACGAAATTAATATCATTTTGTGGCAGTAAGTCTAACAACCGATTGCATTGGGCGATAATAAATGGTTCAATTGATTTGATCGCCTGTCTGCTGAAATATGGACTTACAATCGCTCTAAGAGTTGTGTGCAGCGGAGGGTCTGTTTGATTCATATTCGCCCCTAACATTCCATTTTCGGGCATGTAAATATTACTATAAGTTTTATAGTCATATAGCATGGTTTTGACATCAGCATATCGATAGAACTGCCAAGCTCCAACTTTACCATCCATTAGAGGAAAGTCAGCATCAAAATGTATGTTATTGGGATGAGTTGGCATGACAGTAAAAATGAATATCAATTTACTTATTGATACTGCATACAGTTGGCAGTAGAATGAATTAAAAAGGCCCGCTTTACGCGGGCCTTAAAAAACCTTCCCTCAATACCCCGGGAACTGCACCAGCTTCTTATTCCTGTCTATCTCACTCTGCGGTACGGGATAGAAATAAAACTTATTCTGCCACGCTGCCCTTGTAAACGAAGTCACTCTTTTATGAAACTCCGGGTCGGACAGCGAACTGCCTTTTTCGATGTTCATGCCATGGAAGGCGCCGCCCTGATGTTGATCGGGACTGTCGGCTACTTTCCAGCGACGGACATCCCAGTAACGATGCCCTTCAAACATCAGTTCAATGCGGCGTTCAAGGCGTATCTGTGCCCGCATTTCGTCCTGTGATAGCCCGGGCAACAGATCGGGGAGGCCGCCTCTGTTGCGGATTTTGTTGAGGTATTTGAGAATGTCTGCGTGACCGGGCGTGTATTCATTCAGCGCTTCTGCGTAGTTAAGATAAATTTCAGCGAGGCGTATCATCATTGCCGGACGGGTGAAATTCCGGCCTGTTCTGAAATCGTTGTTGGGGTGGATGTTCTTACGGGCGGTGTAACCGGTGGATGGCCAGTCGCGGGGAGCGCCGTTTTTACCGGAGTTGCCGGTGAAGAAAAACTCTACCCTTGTCTGACCCGCTTCGGGAACAACGGGGATAGTGGAACCATTGAAGGTCACATTTACATAAAACCGTGCTTCGCGGTTGGTGTACATATTGTAGGTGCCGTTGACATAATAAGGCGTGGCGGTAGCAGTAAAGCCACTTTCGGAATAACCACTGCCGGCATCGTTGATCGTTTTGCCGCTGGCCATTCTGAAGATGTCCACCTGTTCCTGGGTGACGGCGATGCCATTCCAGCCCTGGCCATTGGCACAGCGGGGAGAACAGTGGCGCTCCCAGTTGCTGACATGGGCGGAAGAGGTGCGTATCCAGATGGCTTCTTTCTGCCAGCCATCAAAGAACAGGTTGCGGCAGGAGAGGAAGGCGGCCCGGAATGGATCAGGATCGGAGACGGTAAATAAATCCCAGCGGTTGAGGTCTATCACCGCTTTGGCTGCATCGGCGGCACGTTTCCATTTCTCTTTATCATAAGCCTGGTTAAACAGTACGGTACCATCCTGGTTGGTAAAAGAGGCAAAATCCTTGTTGCCGTTGAACAACGGGCTGGCGTGATACAACAGTACCTGCGATTTAACGGCCAGCACGATAGGCTGTGTGATGCGCCCTGTCTGCGTTACGTCGGGCTGTGTGGGATCTACCGGGTTCACATGTTGTACCGGCAGATCGGAGAAGGACTTGTCTATTTCGGAAAGCACAAAGGACACGCATTCATCCCACGGGCTACGGGGTATCTGGAAATTATCTTCCGGGAGACTGGCAGTTTCACCCATCAGCACCACTGGGCCATATTGCCGCATCAGCAGCCAGTAGTAGTAGGCCCGTAGAAAACGCGCTTCTGCCTTGTATTGTTTCAGTAGCTTGTCACCACCGGGCAGTGCTTTGATCTCCTGGTTCTGGTCAGCATTCTGAAGGAAGATGGCTGCCTGCCGGATGGTTTGGTAGTAGCCGTTCCAATTTGAGGGACTGGCATTGTCGGGGGTAATGGCGCCGGAGTTGATGCCAGGCTGCACCCAGGCATAGTCGGCTTCATCGGACTGCCCCGTCCACGGAACGCCGTAAGGCTGGTTCCACATATCGGGCATGGGATTATACAGCCGCGCAAGCCATTGCTCTGTCATGGTGCGGTTGGTGAACACGTCCTTCAGCGTGGTGATATTGTCCGGCACCGTATCGAGGTAACCTTTTTTACAGCCCGCTGCACACAGTATCAGCAGGAACAACAGCAGTATGTTTTTATATGAATAGGTCATGATATTAGGTTTTATTTGAAGCTGGCGCGGATGCCGAAGTTGTACGAGGTGGTGTTGGGATAGGCGGTGCCTCTGCCATCGCCCAGTTCCGGGTCCCAGATTTTCCACGGTGAAATGGTGAAGAGATTGGTGCCATTTACATAAGCGCGCAGATTTTTTAAACCGTATTTCTGCAACCGGTTCATGCTGAAGGTATATCCCAGCTCGGCGCTCTTCAGGCGGATGTAGTCCGCTCTTTTGAGCCACCAGGTGCTCGCGTAATAGTTGGTGGTGATATCCTGACGGGTTGACATACGTGGATAGAAAGGCTTGCTGTTGGAGTTGTCCGGTGTCCAGCGGTCGGTGGCTATAGTGTATAGGTTACCGATAGTGGGGCCTTCATAAAACGGATTGGTGCCATGACCACCGCTATACATGAAGTCCACCATGGCTACGCCCTGGAAGAACAGGCTGAGGTCAAAGCCTTTGGCGCCAACGCTGAAGTTAAGCCCGTATACAATGCGGGGCACAGGGCCATAACCGATGGCCTGCTGATCGAAGCTGTTGATGATACCATCGCCGTTGAGGTCAGCGTATTTGATATCGCCGGGGCGTACATCACCAGACTGTTTAGGGGATTTGGCGATATCTGCGGAATCAGAGAAAAGCCCCAGTGCTACATAACCGAAGCGTTGGTCGATGGTTTGACCGGTGCGGTTGAGCCATGGGTACTGCCACGGTGGAAGGCCGTCATACACGTTTTTGTTGATGTTGAAGTTGAAATTACCCCGGAAGGCTACCCAGTAATTTTTAGAGAACGACTTGTTATAATCTATGGTCACATCAATGCCTTTGTTTTCGGTGATACCGATATTACGATAGGGAATGTTGTCTGACGTATAGCCGGAAGCGTAAGGGATATCATATTGCCGCAGCAGGATGCCGGTCCTCCTTTCCTGGAATAATTCCACGATTAAGGACAGCTCATCTTTAAAAGCTTTTATCTCGATACCCAGGTTTTGTCGTTTGCCGGTCTCCCAGCTTACCTCGGAACCGATCTGGTCTTCCTGCAAGCCACTGAAAGCGGTGGTATTGCCGGGAACACCAAACGTATAACCGAGATCATTGCTGCTCTTTATCCGAGTAAGGAAGAGGAAACGGGAGCCGGTGTTGCTGTTGCCGGACAGGCCATAGGTGTACCGCAGTTTGAGGTAGGAAATAACATTACTGATCGGTTCGAAGAAATGTTCGTTAGACACTACCCAGCCGGCGCCGAACGAAGGGAAAAGACCATAACGTTTTTTGGGGGTGAAGTTCTCAGAACCATTGTACCCGAAATTGGCTTCTGCAAAATAACGGCTCTTGTAGCCATAGGTGGCCCTGCCGCTTAGCCCCCTGATACGGAAAGGAATGGAACTGATGAGATCACCGGCATCTGCATTGATATAATCAGATTGATTATAGAGTAATAATGCGGACACGTCATGGTCCCCGAATTTACGGGCGTAGTTCAGTGCTGATTCGGTATAGAAACGGCGATCACCGCCCCTGGAAACTTCAAAGCCCAGCACGTTGGAACCCGGATCAACAATGCGGGTCAACAGGTTACCGGCGGAATCGCGTCCGGTAGCATAGTAGGTTTGTACTTCTCTTTTTCTGTTAAGATTATTCCAGCTGTAGGAGTCAAATGCAAACATGCTGGTGAAGGACAAGCCTTTCAGAACGAAATCGAGTTGCTGCCGTAACCTGATGTTGGAGCGGACGGTATTGCGGTATTCGGTCGCGTAGCCGGACTGTGTCAGGTTGCGGTACGGGCTGGGGTAGCTGCCACCGGGTATTTTAGGCCATTGGCCGTTGGAATACTGCGGCGGGATCAGGTGTGGCGGTACCTGCGTGGCGAGGTTAAACAAAGCGCCGGTGCCAATACCGGGATAGTTACTGTTGATGATAAAGCCGTTAACGCCCAGCTCCAGTTTGGTCGTCTTGGTGATATTGGCGTCAACGTTAGTCGTGAAATTATAGCGATCTAATTTAATAGAGGAGTTATATGATTGCAGGTTGTCCCGTTTTAACATGCCCACTTCAGAGTAATATCCTGCGGAGATATAGTAGGTCGCGAATTCAGAACCGCCACGCACATTAAGATTGGCTCTTCTGTTTTGGCCGAACTGGTTGAACAGTGTTTTAAACCAGTCTACGTTGGGGTACAGGTCAGGGTCTTCGCCGGTGATGTGTTTCTGTATCCGCTCTTCTGTGTAGAGGGGTGTCCTGCCACGCATTTCCAGTCCTTCGTTGTAAAGGCGCATGAACGTGGGCGCATCTACGAATTTGGGCAGCTGTGTAAATTTCGTGATCGCCTGGTTGAGTTCTATGTTGATCTGTGGTTTGCCGGGGCGTCCGGTTTTAGTGTTGACGAGGATAACGCCATTGGCGCCGCGGGTACCATATACGGCGGTGGCGGAGGCGTCTTTTAATACGGTAAAGCTCTCTACGTCTTCCGGGTCCAGGTCATTGATGCTGCGGTCAGGTACGCCGTCCACGATGATGAGTGGTCCGCGCGGACTGGAACCGAAAGTGGAGATGCCACGTATCCAGATGTCTGAGCCGTCGTAGCCCGGTTCACCGCTGCGTTGTACGGCCACGATGCCTGCGAGGCGGCCGCCGAGGGCGTTAGTAAGGCTTCTCACCGGCAGCTTCAGCTCCTCCGGTTTAATGGTGGATTGTGCACCAACGAGGCTGATCTTTTTCTGTGCGCCGAAGCCTACCACCACCACTTCATTCAAGCCTCCTTCTTTGGCCAGCATTTCAATATTAATGTCTAACCTGTTGCGGACGCTGATCTGTTGGGTCTGATAGCCGATGTAGGAAAATTCAAGCGTGTCGGTCGGCTCTGCGTCCAGCTCGTAAAAACCTCTGTCATTGGTCGTGGTACCGACGGGCGTTTTGATGATTTTAACGGTAACGCCCACCAGTGGGGCACCGAGTTTGTCTTTCACGGTGCCGGATACACGAACTTTAGCAGGTGGTTTGGGTGCGGGAGCCGGACGAGGCTCGGCCGGCGCGATGATGTATTGTGAGGGACCGGTCATGTTAAGCATAAGGCCGTATGACTGCAATATTTTCTGTAACGAAGCGATGGCAGCGGAAGCGCCGCTGTTGAGCAGTTTGTCGGGCACAAAAATATTCCTGGCATATTTTTCATTCATGGCTATGCGCAGCTGATATTTTGTGTACACTTTTTCCAGGGCATTGCTGAGGGAGAGTACCTGGTTGGCAGGACTGGTGTCTGTGTTGCCGGGTTTGCGGTATTGGTGTTGTGGTAACGGTGGCGTCTGTACGCCGGCCACTGCGTCCTGTGCCTGTGTGGAGGATGCTGAAATACCCAGCAGCAGACATAGGCCGGCCATTCCCTTCAGGCAAAGCCGTAGAGATCCAAATTTCATAACGGATAAAATTTTGGTTAAAGACTACATAAAGCGATATGTGAATGACAAGGAGTTACCTGCCGCAGGATCGTGCGGCCTGCAGAGAAATTCCTTCCATTTAAAAAAAACAAAGTCACTGTTCCCGCAGGGGTTACCTGCGGCGATCGGGATTTCCGGATAGTTTTTTCTGGTTAAAAAATGATGTTGCTAAATCTGATTGTTGTTTAAAGCGTGATGACTCATTTTGGTTGAATAATAATCCGGTTACCATCTTTTCTGACATCGGCTTCCAGCATGCCTGAGAGAGAGTTGCACAGGCTCTGTGCATCTGTTATCAGCATACGGCCGCTGATGCGGGTGTTCCGGAATTTGTGCGGTTGTAGTACGTTGACTTCATACCCATAGTTAAGCTGTAATAATTCCCTGAGCTCTTCTACCGTGGTGTTTTCAAATTTGTAATCTCCATCCTTCCAGGCGGCGAATAGCTGCGCGTTGACACTGTCCATCCGGAGGGTATTGTTGACTACCGTTGCTCTCTGCCCCGGCCGGACCAGCGTCTCCTGCTCATGCGCGCTGGCTTTTACCAAACCGGTATTTACTATTACGTTGGTGTTGTGTTGATCATTGTTCACTGTAAATGAGGTGCCTAATACTATAATGTCGATACCAGGTGTATGTATTTTGAAAGGCGTTGCCGTGTTTTTTACTACTTCGAAATAACCGCTGCCGTCCAGCCACAGTTCCCGCATTCCGTCTTTTACATTACGGTAGCGGAGAAGGCTGCCGGGTTTTATCCAGATGCGCGTGCTGTCGGGCAACAGGATATGCTGTACCCTTGATTGCTGCGATACGAGGGTGAGGAACGGTTCCTGTTTAGGGGACCGCGTCAATACATAGGCCGCTATGCCACCCGCTACTACCAGTGCCAATATGGCTGCAGCATATCTCAGCCGGTGGAGGCGCCGTACCGGCACATCGGGTTGTAGCTGATCAGCTATCCGCTCCCAGCGCTGGTCGGTTTCTTCCCGGGTAACGGCCGATACCCGCTGCTGGTCTAATATGTCCTTGACCTGGAAATACAACTCACGGTTGCCGGGAGCTGCGTCCAGCCAGGCGGCCACTTCAGCGGTTTCGGCAGGGCTGGCCTGACCATCGATAAACTTTATTAATATCGTATAATCCAACCTGTTAGTATTATTAGGTGCCATTTCATATTATTTAGACGAGAAAGGGATGGGAACTACGTACTGATTTTGGAATTTTTTTTCTGACCGCCGAATATTCATGAAATGCACGCATTTCATGAATCCATGAAACCCAGGGCTTCAGCCCTGGGAACCTGGGAATCGGGATGGGAAATATAATATATATCCGTTTTAAAAAAGAGCAATCGCAGAGAGGAAGACGTTGGTTTTGCGTATGAGGCCACGCAGTTGTTTAATGGCTTTGTATAGTTGTGTTTCCACAGTACGGATGGAAATGCCCATCGTTGCTGATATTTCACCGGTTTTAAGGCCTTGCTCGTAGCGCAGTTTTACTACCTCCCTGCATTTGGGTGGCAGTGCTTCTATGGCCTGCCATACGCTGGCTGCCAGGTTATCTTGTTGGAGCAGGCTTTGCCGCGGACCGTCCGGATTAAAATAGTCCAGCTCTGCTTCACTCAGTCCCGGGACCGTGGCGTTGATATAACGCTGATGGATGGCCTCCCGCCGGATATGATCGAGACAGCCATTGTGCACGCTACGGAAAAGATATCCTTTGATGCTGGAATTAATGTTGAGGGAGGGACCTTTTTTGTACAGTTGAATAAATACATCCTGTATGATGTCTTCTGCTGTTTCGCGGGTCACATACTTACAGGCATATGAGAGCAATAGGGCATAACACGCTTTAAAAAGAGGTTCAAGCGCTGCTGCATCCTGCGGTACCGAAGTACCGGTTTGACGTATCTCATCTACAGGATCACCCATAGCTCATTAAAGGTATTTTGAACGATTATCCACGATCAAGATAATGACAATAATAATAAAATACAAACGTGTTGTGTGGGTGTTATTCAACGTTCGCAAAGCAGTTGTTTGTCCCATAACTGCAGTACCATGGGAACAGCCATATCAGCGGGAACGAGCTGCTTCCACCTGAGTATCAGTTGTCCGAACGTTTCGCTTTCCTGCGCTATCTGTATTAAGGGGAGAATGTCGTGGTTGCCCAGGAAAGCCACTTCCTGTTCGAGGTTGGGATGATGTATGGCGGTTCTCTGTTCCACACAATCGTTGATCACGCAGAGGGTTTGCTGGTAGGAGATAGCGGGGGAGAGAAGTAGTTTTTTATGCCATAATTGTTGCAGGGTGTCAGGTATGTTAATTTTTTTTGAGGGAGATGATACCGGTGGATGATAAGCCGCGAGTGAGTGCTCCACCTTCGCGGTAAAGGGAGATACGGACCGACCTGTTACGGGAAGTACAGCCCTTTTTTTCCAGAAGGGATGAGCGTCTGCAGGCCACGCTTCTGCATAATACCGGCTGGTCCACTGCATGTGGTTTACAACGGAGCCGGCTAAACGGCTTTCGAAAAATTCCTGTGCGATGGCCGGCGTATTTTTCCGGAAGATGGTATGGATGGCAATGACTGCCTGTAAAGACATGCGCATCGCCTTTTCCACGCCGGTAGAGGATAGCGGGTCGATGGCGAAGGCGGCCTCTCCCAGTTGGATACGGTTGTTATGCCACGGCTCCCGGTGAACGTAACTGAATACATTACAGCTTTGCGGGGACGATAATAACCCTGTTTTCAGTACATGCCGGAAGAGCTGCGTGGTGTGAAGTAAATGATGATAATGCTGAAGAATTGATTGTTGTCTGACAAATTGGAGGTCTGTGAAAGCGAGTATTCTGTATCGACCGTCATATAAAGGGGAGCCCCACAGCCAACCATCGGGAACGGCTTCCACGCAGGTAGCCTTTGGCATGTTATCAGCGTTGGTATATCCCCAGATGCCTACCATCGGCGGAGCGGTCTGCCATCGTTGTTGTTGTTGGATACCTTTCCTGCCGCGGGCGTCCAGCAGAAACACACAGGAGAGCGTTTGTACTCCTTCCGGACCACGGACCGTAACCTGCCAGGTATCGCCATGCCGGATACTGTGCTCATATTTCGCGGGTTGATACAATATCAGTCCTCTGGCTACGGCGAGGTCCAGCAGACCTTTGTCCAGCCGGCTGCGGTCTGTCATAACACTGTGGCCCCGGGGCTGCACATCGGCATGTTGCGTTTGCCAGATCACCTGCGCGGGAAGCTGATGCAGGCAATAGTCCTCCTGCAACAGTGGTGCAGCGCCAATGTAGTCAAATATATTCCGGGTGCCGGGCGACAGGGATTCGCCTATCTGTGGCCGCGGGAACTGTTCACGTTCTACCATGGCTACACGATAGCCCAGCGAGAGCAGGCGCAGTGCGGCGCAGGTCCCGGCAGGGCCTGCGCCAACAATAAGGATATCGTAAGTGTCCATGCAGATAGAAAATAAACAGTTACTGGTACCATTGCGGCGCCATCCGGTTGATTCTTTCGTGTGCCTGTATGGTGTAATGCAACCATCCGCGGATATAGTCGCAGGCATGCCGTCCTTTTTCCAGTACTTCGTGATGACAGCCGCCGCCGCAGAGGTATTGCGCCCAGCAACTGCTGCAGGGTGATTGCTGGTGTACATGCCGGGAGGCTAACCAGTTGTTCTGCAGATCGGCATTTACGCCATCGTAAATATTGCCCATGCTTCCGGCTTCTTCGTTCACAAAACGATGACAGGCATACAGGCCGCCGTCGGCTGATACGCCCATATATCCGGCGCCGGCGCCACAGGGATAGGGACGGTGGGTGCCTTTGGCAATTTCTTTGAGTGCGTTCACCATGTTAAGGAACGGAAAGCGTTTGCCCTGGATGATATGTTGTTCAAACAACAACCCGCAGGCAATCATCTCTTCCAGCATTTTTTCAAGGTCTTGCCGGGTCATTTCATCTCTGCCGTTGGAAGAGCGCAATAACGGTGAGAATCCCACGCTGTGAAAGCCCATGTTGATGAATGTTTGTAACATGTCTGTCAGCTGTTGTTGTGCCGGCGTGACAGTTACCCTGGCAGATACCTGCATCTTTTGTTGCCGGTTGAGCAACGGCTGTATTTTTTCTATAATACGCCCGTAAGACCCGGTGCCGTTTTTCATGGGGCGTTGTTTGTCATGCTGCTCTCCGATACCATCTAAACTAACGGTAACGGCAAAGCCATGTTCTTCAAAAAAATCAGCGTCGTCTGGTTTGAGCAGGGTGCCGTTGGTGGTCAGCGAAAAGTTGACCTGCACGGCTTTTTCCGCTGCGGCTGCAAGCGCATAGAGTGTGGTTTCCCGCAGGGACTTCCGGTTGATCAGCGGTTCTCCGCCCAGGAAGGTTACCTGTACCTTGTCGCCGGGCACACAGCCTTTCAGCAACATATCGATCGATTGCCGGGCAGTGGCCATGTCCATGTTTTTCGCCGGCCCGCCGAAGTCACCCTGATCGGCGTAACAATAGGTACAGCCCATGTTGCATTTCTGGGCGATGGCCAGCGAGAGTGCATATACGCCCGGACTTTGCAGCGGGGTATCATCTATGAACGGGGTGGTGTCTATGCCCATAGACACCAGTTCCTGTTGAATAGCGGCTTCGTTCCGTTGGGTGATCAGGTGCCTGAAGCGTTGCTCGGCTTCGGGCCCTATCTTATGTAACCTGCTGCCATTGGTCACTAGCAGCTGGGTCCTGCCACCACCGGATACCAGGTGTATTTGAGAAGAGCCAGGCATGGACTGCCTGGCTACCTGTGACGCTAATTGTGTGGCGATTGTATGTAGGGAAGAATGATCTAACATGAAATAGTCCTATGAGTTTTAAATAGTGGCGTCTCCGCTGGTGAGCACATCTTTTTCTTTAACGATGAAATTGAGTTCACCGTCCCAGTTTTCAAATAACTCACTGGAGGTATCAATAGTGGTAGCGCCGCTGCTGGTCAGTGCATCGTTTCCTTTTACGATGAAGTTGAGCTCACCTTCCCAGTTCTGGAAGAGATCATTGTAAGATGCCAGCCGGGTATCCACGCGGTTGTCGGGCACGTATTCGCCGGTACGATTTTTAGACAGCCACATATCGCCTTTACTGAGGCCATTCTCACCAGGTTCCACATTTACATAATCAGGGCGCGTGGCGGCCCAGTAGTAGCAGGCGCATTCACGGTAGTCGTTCTGCCACGGTGAACAGAGGCTGCGGGTGAGGTAGCCGTCATCTACCAGGTGGGGATCAATTTCACCGCCTGTTGTATCCTTGCTGGCGAAGAAATTGGCCATCTTGGTGCTATACACCGGGTATTGATTGGTATTCAGATCGGCTGCCGTTACCAGTACCGGAAAGGTGGCCTTGTCTTTAGTGAACTGCAGCTGTACCGTATCTCCCGGCTTGATACTCATGGAGGCGATCAGGTTGGACCATTCCATGAATACCGCGCCGCTGGGGTTTTGGGCGGTAACCAGTGGTACATTGTCGCCATTCGGGAATACAGGGCCTTCTCCGGCTACCATGGTCGGGTTTTTATTGATGCCTATGAGCCTGTGCCCGGAAACATCTACATTGCCCGGCTGTACTTTCCCGCTGATAACGTAGTTATCGTTTTCACTCATGACCAGTCCGGTGAAAACATTCACCCAGATGTTCCTGAAATCTGATTCCAGGCCGGGGAAACAGTTGGATATAGCGGCTCGCGGAATAACGCTGTAAGGGTTGCCCGGAGAGCGGTAATTCAGTTGCGCGATATAATCATCTTTATGGATAACACCATTAGGTGGCGGTGGCGGATCGGTGGTATTGTCGGTGAAGAGGGCATTGGCGGCGGCCTGTATAACGGTATTGATCATACGCCAGGTGAGTGTCAGTGCGCGGCCGTCTGCACCGCGCATCAGCCCGGGCATTTTACGCCTTTCCTTGTTGGACACGTCGCCTATTTTATCCGGTCGGCGCAGGGCATCGGCAAACCAGGAGGCCATGCCGGTACTCAGCCCGTTGAATACTCTTTCGTGCAGGGTGCGCAGTGCCAGGTTGTCTACCAGTGAGTCGGCCATAATAGGCTCATACAGCCGTCCGAGGTCATTGGTGTCCTGACGTACCATGGTGCTGGCCACATTCCATCTGCCGTTGATGGGGTTGCCATTCATGACGCTGGTATTCATCAGTACAATGGATTCCAGCGCACGGCGGACAATTTCCTCTGCTTCATCGATGGGAACGGGGTCTTTCCTGTCGGGGCCGAGATATACCTGTTCCAGTTCATCAGCGATGGTGCGCACCGGCAGAATGTCCGGCGCAAACGCCGGAGGCCCTGCGCATATGGTGGTGCGGGCTACGAGCGGATTGGTGCCGTTGATATTCAGTTCCACATAGCCGTCACACTCGTCGTCGATATAGCCCCAGCTGTACTGGTTGCCTTTGTCATCTGAATAACCGGCGAATATCTGCGCAGGCATGGTGTAAGTCGGATTAAAATCCGGCCCTTCCACATATTTGGCCCATGGTTTACTGGGATCATAAATCACTTGTGTGTTTGGATCAGTGATATTAGGGTCTTTGCTGGGGAGCTGACCAAAAGCTTTGACGCTGTTCACAGAGCAGCCATACACTTTTCCAGGGCCGGGTGTATACCGCAGCCTTATCTGGGGAAAATCTGCGGTAGGCTGAATAAACTGCACAGAGCCCAATGGCAGCGACTTGCCGGAGATGAAGTTGGTACAGTGGCCAATGACTGGTTTCGGTGTGTAATCACCTCCCTTAATGCTTACTGATGCATGTATGGCGTCATTAGGATCTCCTGTTCTGCGTTCAAGTTTAAGATTGCTGAGTTTTACCGTCCACGTAAAATCATTGATTTTGATATTGGCGGTGTCCAGTATTTTCTGGGTCAGCGGTACCAGTTTGTCCGGGTTGTCCGATGTGATGACAAAGACTTCCAGGAAAGGGGCTACCGGCCGTATTTTCCCTTGTTTGTCTTTGAGGGTGGTAACATTGTCTTTGAAGATAACCGCCTTGGGTGCGACTCCTGAGCTGATTTTACCGGTGTTGGGATCTACGTCAAAGGAGGGTTGTGGTACCATTTCACGGAATCCTAATGGTTGATCAGCGGGTATTTGCAGGTCATATGGTGTCTGTGGTACAGATGAAGACCCCAGCCGGGCAATGGCAAAGGGGGGTAATATCCTGATTGCAGTGATAGTCATGTTGAGGAATTTGGAGTGAGAGATTAGGCGTTGACCGCGAGCATGTCCTGGATGATCTGATTCAGTTTGGCATCCGCTTCTTTCAGCGAGTGCAGATAACGTTGATGGCCAATGTTACTGTTTGCCAGCATCTGATCGATCAGTGCGCCGGATGCCTGTATCAGATCGGCATGGGTCCTCCAGCGGTTATGCTCTCCGGTAGGGAGTTCCAGCGTATACGGAATGAGGAAGGGCGGTCCAGCCAGTTTATCGCCTCTGCCGGTGTTGAGTGGCAGCTTCACCATTTCTGAGGCAATGGCGCGCAGATTATACATCTCACCGAAGGTGGAATTAATGATCAATCCCCTGGGGGTAACCGCTCCGGCAATATTCAGTCCATCGACCAGCACAAAGCTGTGGGTGAGGAAGTTCAGCAACATGCGGTAACGCAGGTTGAACAAATGTCCCCACTGTTGTGCGTTAGGGTTAGTGATAGGATCTCTCGGATCGCTGTTATCGGTCTGGCCTTCCGAAGGAGAGGCGTTGGGATCTTCCACATCTTCCTGGATGTAGGGGTTGGTGGCAAGTTTTCGGGAAAACGGCACACCGGTCATGCCCCGCATCTCTGTATAGATATCCAGGAAACGTTTAAAGTGAGAAGGCTCGTCCGTCGTTCCTGTGTTGTCTTCTCCCTGTTCGGCAATAGCGTTGAGGGCATTGTAAGCGTCGTCCCGGCTGGCAAGAGGCATCACCAGCACATCCGGGCTACCGGCGGGGCTTCCGCCCTTTGTGTTGCCTCGGGCGCCGCCCTTATAACCACGGCCCCATTCGTCGAATTTAGCCTGGTACGGATAAGTATTGGCCTGGAATACTTCATCTCCAATGACATCAGGGTCCTGTATCAGTTGCAGTAATACGGAAAATAGTGCGCCCACGGTATTGGGATTGGAGACATCCGCATTCACCGTTTTGACGATCTCTTGGGCAATCGGGTCAGGGCTGGTCAGGAAAGACTCCGGCGCTTCTGCATATACATACTTGGCCAGCGAGGAAAGGGAGAGGGGCTCCAGTTTAAAGGGAAAGGGATAAAAAGGGGTATCCCACGGATAGTCCTGCCGCTCGAAGTGCAGCGGCGCTCCAATCAGTTTCAGCACATTCTGTACAGACACAAAGTGTCCCATTTCCTCTTTGGCAATGCCTAAAATGGTTTCCTGCCATGCGGCCACGGTGGCCTGGTTGGCTTCCGGCACCTGTGGCCCGCCAAGGCTATAGGCGGCATACAGGTACTGGATCATCAGGCCATGTTCAATCTCGGCATCGATGTGCAACAGGAATGTAACGTAGTCTTTGCCGTTAAATTCCGGGGGGAGGACAATCTGTGCCGCTTCAATGGCTGCTGCTGACTCCTGTAGAAAGGTTTGGATTCCTTCCTTTCCGCCGATAATGTTTTCCTGCCGGGGGGGTATGTTCCTACGGCTCAATGCACGGGCACGCGAAAATACAGGACCCAGGAAACGCTTGTAGTTAGGTTGCATGAGGGTTTTGGATTATGGTTATTGTTAAAAAGACTGGAATCTTCTTTGAAGGAAATGGTCACTAAGAGGTTATCGGTACTGTCAGATAAAATAAGATCATTTTTATCAAATAGAAAAAAATATTTTATCTGCAACGCAGCGGGATTTTTCCCGGGCTGTCCAGATCAACCCGCTACAAAGTCTGTTTAACCCCGGTAGAAAATAGCCGGTGAGCGGTAGTTTTGTCAGACAAAATATCACACTAAATAAATAAGACTATGACACAGATAGCAGAAAAAGTGCTGACAACACAAGAGGTGGTGGCACGTTTCACGGAACTGGCCCAACAGGAAAAATGGTTTGAGATACAGGATGAGTTGTTTGCGGAGGATGTACGGAGCATTGAGCCGGCAGGTTCTCCATATATGGATGATGCTTTTGGTAAAACGGCGGTACGAAAAAAAGCAGACGAGTTTGTCAGCCGGATTGAAGCGGTACACCGCGTATATACCAGTGCGCCGATCGTTACCGGGAATCATATTGCGGTGGCAAGGGAAACGGATATCACCGTAAGGCCGCACGGCAGAATTCAGATGAACGAGATCATGCTGTATGAAGTGAAAGACGGAAAGATTATCCTCGAACAGTTTTTTTATTAATAGTCAATCTCAAAGATCTCCCGCGGGAGATCTTTGAGATTGTGGGAATTATTGTTTGCTCAATACTTCCCGGGGAATGAACAGTTCTTCTCCAAAGTCAGGGATATCCGGGCAGAGGTTGTGATGCCAATATTGGATATCTGATACTTCACCTGACTGTATCAGCTGGTCCAGCGGGCCGGCCAGCCCTGCTTTCCGCAGCATCTCCAGCATCTGCAGGTTGATCAGTTCCCGTGGCGATAAAAAGGAGGTCCTCACCAGCCACACCAATCCAAATAATGCCGGTTGCTGGAAGTTGACCGCAAACCGCAATGTCTGTTCTATGAAAACGTGGGCGAACTGCAGCCCTTTCTGCGCTGCTGTATAATGGTGCTTTACCTGCGGATGGCCGGTATCGGCCACGGCATTCATCCACCACGCAGGCTCGACAATTTTTGCGGCTGCCTGCATAAAATCTTTTCCAAAAGAAGGGGATAGTACACCGGTATGCTGTAATGTTTTTTGCAGCATTTCCGCCTGCATAACAGCGATAGTCATCCCGGTGCCATGAATAGGATCGAACGTACAGAAAGCGTCGCCGATGGCCATTAACCCGTCAGGCCATGACGCCATTTTTTCGTAATGCCGAAACGTCACATCTTTTATCCGGTAGCCGCGAGGCGCTTCCAACGGTGTTACCTGTTGCAGCAGGTCATTTAAAGCAGGGTTGTCCAGTAGCGCCAGCGCCAGCTCAAAACCTTCTGCGTCAGTAGGCGGGTACATTCCGCCGATGTTGCCCAGGATAATTTCCAGTATGTTATCCTCCATAATACTCACCACGCAGGTGGGCACTTCCGGCTGCTCCTGGTTTTCAATATGCAACAGGTTCCATGGAACAGTGAGGGCGGAAGGAGCGGAGTAATGGCGGGTGCTGTATCCCAGGTTGGTAGTGAGTAACTCCGGTTCAGGAATCGTATAGCCGAGCCGGTTAAGCCAGTCCCCCAACCGGGAATGGAAGCCGGTGGCCACGACTACCATATCCGCGTTTATTTCAATGGCTGTATTCCCGCTGATAGCAGATATGCCGCATATTTTGTTTTGCTCCTGGTCAATGATAAGATCCGTAACGGTTGTTGCATCCAGTACCTGGATGCGCTTGTTGCTGAGCACCCGTTGCCGGATATGCCACTCCAGGAAAGGCCGGCTGCACGCTGCGTCATTGCCGGGTTCGGGCAGGATGAGTTCTCCGAAAGGATAATAAAAGCGGATGTCTTTACCCAAGCTGGAGGCGGCGCCGTTTTCCAACAGTTCATGGTTCAATCCCGGGAAAAGCTGCTCTAAAATCATGCGTCCCCTCGGTGTGAGATGATGAGGGTGGTATGCCTGCGGCGTACCGGGCCGTGTTTCGGATGTTGCCGGCAACTCGTCCCTTTCAATAATCAATATCTCCGGGCAGAAATCCGACAGCACATGTGCTGCAGCAAGTCCGGCTATACCCCCTCCGATGATGATTACTTTTTTCATAAGGTCATTGTTTTTTGACCAAAGCTCATCTTTCCGGTTGCCTGGCTGTGGCGCTGGCGGGATTATTTTTTATACCTGCGGGATTATTTTTTGAGGCGTTATTTAGCTGCTTGTTGTTGTACTGTCAGCATCATGCGGGCAAAATGAGGATTCATTTCTGTAATACGGCCGCTGTTGAAAGAAATACCTACGGAACCAGCCGGTGGCACTGCTCCTCCAAGTCCCGGTCCTGATATGGAAAAATACAACGCTGCTTTGCATGCTTCTCCCTTGATACTTCTCCAGGCGCCGGTAGCGCCGCCCTTACTGAGTTTTAATTCTTCGCCGGCAGGCACTTCATAACGAAGTACACCGTTAGCAGGAATATCTTTTTGTTCTGCATTTACTTTTACAGACATCGCTTTTCCTTTGTTGCCAAAGAGATACACGACATTTTTTTCTTCGCGGCCGGCATTACGCTGCAGGGCTTCGTCCGTAGCTAAATAAAGGTCAACGATCAGTTCCGGTTTGGTGGAATCGCTGTCGGTGAAAGACCGGAAGATAAACACATTGGAGCCCATCCTGGTGGAGCGGTTGCCGGCGTGGCTCCATATTTCCCATAAGGAACTACCGCCCATGGCAGAACCTTTGGAAGACAAGGTGGCTACATATTCCAGTCCGGCGCTGTCCGACGGGTTGTTCCAGTAAATGAAGTCACGGTGTTTGCCTTTGCGCTCAAAGGTGTCTGACCTGCTGAGGATATCAATATTTTGACTATAAGCCCGGCTACTGAGAACGACCAGGAAACAGCACAATAGGTACGGGATCTTCATGTGTGGGATTTTCTTAAAAATAATAAAAAACGGTAGAACTTAGTAGATTTGAGAAATTCTGTTGTGGAGCTATGACCCATTTGAACCTGGATACATTATACGAAAGCCTGCGCCTGCGGAAAAGACCGGAAGACATCGCCGTATTGATAAAGGATGTATTGCAGGAAAACCTGGACACAAAAGAAATGCGGCAGCTGAACAAAGCTGCGTCCGGTGCGCTGCGCAACAAGGTCTGGCAATACACTTCCATGCTGGAAAAATTTGCGGACGTATCGGGCGCGCAGGTACAGGTAGGCAGGGCCATACAGCTGTTTAAGACAGATGACGCTGCTGATATGTCTGCCTATGATGACCCGCTGGTGGTAGAAGCTTTTTTGGCAAAGGTAAGTGCGGTGATACATAAAAATCCGGGATATAGCGACTATAAAACAGACCGGTTGAACCGGGAGGAACGGATGGCCGCCGGCCTTGATATCTCCCGCCGTCAGTACAATAAGCTGTTCCGTTGTTTACGGCATCTCGATAAGAAGCTGCATACCATGATCCGTGAGCACAAGAAAAGTTTGTTCCAGCGTATTGGTAAACATGGATTTGCGGAAGACATCTCCCGGGAAGATTTTATGAAAGATGTCAACAGCGCTTGTTTTATTGCATACTACAACGCGCGTTGCAACTTGCGTAGCGAGTTTACCGTGAGCGGGCAGCAACGGGCTTATGATGAAATTGCGGATATGCTGTTGCAGCGTTGTTTATATGAGCCGGAAACGGCTGACTGGTGGGATATTATGCCCTCGAAGCGTCAACCGCGGCAGGAAGATACGGCCAACTGGTGGGCTATTGCGCAGGTATATCCTGATCAGGAGGTACTCCGTAAACTGTCACCGGAGCAACAGGGCATGTTGCTCGGTAAATGGACAACGCTGTTGGAACAGGTGGCGGCTTTCCTGGAAGATCTTTGGCAAACGAATGAAATCAATCGTCAGTCGATGGTGGTGCAGCCGGGCAACGATTCTTCCACCTGGAACAATACTGCGAATGCCTGGAACAAGGCACGTGATGGCTGGATGAACCTCATCTATGCCCTGGGGATGGAGTTTATACTGGAGGAGATGTGCTTCGGAAAAGTGATGCGGCTGATAGCCGGTGATGTGGCCGCCTGGCATCACCTGACAGGGAGTAAGGGCGATACCAATCTGACGGTATGGAACCAGGTGCCGCTGCCCTGGGAAGTGCTTTCCGGCAAAACTACGTGTACCCGTGAGCGTGTGCTGGCTGCCTGTAAAGCGGTGAACCTGGACCCGGAACGCTCCGGCTGGATTGCTCCAAGGACACATCAGCCGGTACCGTTTCTGCCAACACCGGAATTAGTGCATGGTGTTACGGTGTCAAATCCCTATCTTGCAACCCTATTAAAGCAACACAAATACTTTTCAGGGAAAGGCGCTACACCGCTGTTTCCTGGACAAAACTAACGGAGTAGTTCAGTTGGTAGAGCTTCCGGCACTTTTTCCGGATAGACGCAGGTTCGAGCCCTGCCTCCGTTTCTATCATCCCCCCATGAAATACCTATTGCCATTCGTTGCATTATTCCTGCTGGCAGCCTGTGATGAAACGAAGAAAGACGAACCGCTTCCGCCACATGCCAAAATGGTACAGCTGCAACTCGCCGACAGTCTTGGCATCATAACAATGGCCGTTCCTGAACGATATGATACCAGCTTCTCCTGGATACACTATACTGATTGTGGTGATCCGTGTGCTGACCGCAAATACCGTTTTCAGCCTAAAGGACTGCGGATATTTCAAGAGTCGGGGTTTTACACCAAAATATCGCTCACCGATACCATTGATAAATTTACTATCAAACATCCGCTCGTAATACGCCATTACAGAGAGACGGATACGTCGATAAACGCGCATATATCCTACCTCCGGGAGCAAAAAATCGTAATAAAAAAAATGGGTATCAGTGATAAACTGGTGTTTGATACCATACAAAAAATCAATGACAGATATTATACCATCACGGTTTTGAATTATTCAGATTCTCAGCAACGTAAGGAAGTCTCCGCATTTACGATCATTAGCGAAGCCCCTGTAGAGTTTAAGTACGAGTTGCTGTCTGCAAAGAAAGATTCCATCACCGATAACTTTATTCCCGAAGCATTATCGCTTATAAAAACCATCCGTATTCACGGCGAACGTACAAAGAAGCCGTCCCGCTAAGAGACGGCTTCAGATCTTACATCGCCAGCAATTGCCGGGTGAACCAACTATAGTCATCAGTACTATGTGCAAAGAAATACTGCTGGTATCCGCTGAAATAAGGGTACTGCACCTGATAGGCTTTGTCCCATCTGCCGGCCTGTATCAGCGCTCCCATAGTGCCATCTGGATTAAGCTGACGAATGAACCAGGTTTTTGATGTCAGGCTTTGTCCATAGAAGTATTGTACGCCGCCCAGGTTATAGGGAAATTGTACCTCATAGGCATCCGGCCATGTGCCTGCTGACAGCTCTTTTCCCATTTTGCCGCCGGGCAACACCTCCTGGATGAACCATCTTTTTTTGATCATATTCTGGCCGCAAATAAATGTACGGTCGCCCATAGAATAGGTAAACTGCCGGTGGTAGGGGTTTTTCCAGGTACCAGAATCTGTTTCCGCTCCCATTTTACCATCGGGCAACAACTCCTGGATGAACCAGTTGTAGGTTTCGAGATTCTGACCGAAAAAGAACACACGGCCTCCAATGGTAAAGGGAACCTGCACTTCATAGGGGTTATGCCAGGTGCCGGTGGCAGTGGTTTGTCCTACTTGTCCGCCGGCCAGCAGTT
The DNA here is from genome assembly GCF_012927205.1 of Chitinophaga fulva. Classification (GTDB taxonomy): domain Bacteria; phylum Bacteroidota; class Bacteroidia; order Chitinophagales; family Chitinophagaceae; genus Chitinophaga; species Chitinophaga fulva. The sequence goes on along the minus strand of NZ_JABBGC010000003.1, from coordinate 166,847 downwards.
CCTGGATGAACCAGTTCTTTTTTTCGAGATGCTGGCCGTAGTAGAATACTCTGCCACCGACGGTAAACGGAAACTGTACTTCGTAGGGGTTGCTCCAGGTACCCTTTGCGGTGGTGGCCCCAAATGTGCCATCAGGCAATAGTTCCTGTATGTACCAGCTTTTGGCGGTGGGATTGTGCTCGAAGGCGTATGTCTTACTATCGATCACGAAGGAGAATTGTACCGCATACGGATTTTTCCATTTGCCGCTGGCCGTTTGTGGCCCCATCGGTACACGCAGTTGCTGGTACAATGCCAGGATACCATTCGGGCTTTTGTCATTATCAGACAACACGGTGTAGCCTTGATTATCGCCTGCGCCCAGCTGGGTGTTATTGTCCTGCTTCCAGCGCATGGTCCATACCTGCTGGTTGGCCGGATATCCGCCCCAGCCGGTGGCAGGGGCCGGGTAATGCATCACCGACAGGCGGTCATAGTCTGTGAGGTTGTTGCTGAACCGGTCTTTCGTGAATTGTGCGTTGGATTGGCCGCCGTCGATGTACTCCCATTGCATGTCAACATGGTCATCGCGGTCACTCCTGGAATGTTCGTGTGCCAGGCCGATGACATGTCCCAGTTCATGCAGCGCCAGGCTGGTCTGACTGATGCCGACGATCTGTTTGCCGCCTTTCATGCCGATATCGCTTTCATTATCGGCGCTTTCTTTTTGGATGTAGAGGTAGTTAGGCTCATCTGTCCATGGCAGGAAAGTGACGCCAGCCGCGTTTTCCCATTGGGTCATGGCTGCTATGACTTCTTCCTGATAAGGGTAGCCGCTTTCAAAAGTGAAAGGGATGGTGCGGTAAGCCCACAATGATACATTGGAGGGAGTAACTGACATTTGATTTTTTTAGGAATGAAACAATAGGGGTACCCGGTGTTTAATTATTTTGAGTGTAATAAAGTTAGGATAACTAAATATATGTATAAAACGGGAAAATCCCCGGGTAGCTATCCGGGGATTTGATGGGGTTATTGTTCGTATGTAGCTTACTGTTCTTTTCTGATCATGATCAGGAGCAGTGCCATTGCGGCACATACGGCGCCGAACAGGTAGATCGCCTGGTAACCGAAGCTGCTGGCAATCAATCCGGCAAGCGGACCGGTGATGCCCAGCGCCAGATCAGTGAAGGCGGTGTAGGCGCCCATAGCACTGCCACGTATTTCAGGGGAAACTTTTTTAACTGCTTCCACACCTAAAGCAGGAAATACCAGGGAGAAACCAATGCCGATGAAAGCACATCCTAATAGTGCCATGGCTGGTGAACCAGCGCTGCACAACATGAGCAGACCTACTATCTCAATTACGATGGAGATGGCGGCAATCTTGTATCCGCCGTACTTGTCAGGCGATGACGCGAAGAACAAACGCACAAGGACATACGTAGCGGCAAATACACTCAGTGCCCAGGGAGCGCCACCCCATTTGTTGGCCGCAAACATCAGGGCAACAAAGGAAGAGAGGCAACCAAACCCGATCACTGACAAAGCGAGGGATACGCCCTGTCTTGAAATCATAGACAATACCTTGTAAAATGACACGCCTGACTTCTTGCCACTGGTGGCTATCTCAGGGCTTTTTAATACAGGAAGACTGCCCAGCACCGGTAAGACCAGGATCAACATAAATGCTGCCATCAGTCCCATGTACTGGTGAACGAAATTGCCCAATGGCGCACCCAGACCAATACCGGCATAGAGGGAGATGCCCACCCAGGCCATGAGTTTACCAGCCCGGGCAGGGCCTACCAGGCCAATGCCCAGTGTTAACGCACCGGTGATGAGGAAGCTTTCTCCGATGCCATGCAGGATTCTGGCAGCGAGTAACAAGCCCAGTGAGAGCAGGGGAGGGAGGCCGGCAATCGCGGAACAGACGTACACTGCGCCTGCAATGGCGGTGGTGATAATACCGCGTACCAGGCCTGACTTAGGGCCGCGGGTGTCGGTGTGCGTGCCCGCATACATGCGGGTAACCAGGGCGGTGGCATTGGCGAGGCCAATCACCACGCCGACGATCACGTTGCCATATCCCAGTTGATCGTGTACCAGTTTCGGTAATACTGCAAAAGAAACACCAATGGTCAGAAAAATAGATAATACGGAAAGTACTACCGGGGTTACAAGAGAACCGAAGCTCATGGTAGGGTTCTCCATACTGTTTTTAGCAATTGTACTCATAATTTTTTATCAGCTTATTATGAGTACAAAACTAGGACGGGTGGTGGGGATAGATGTTGACCGATTAATGGGCATCCTTGGACAATTCATGGTTTTGTGCCCTGAATGCCAAGGGTGTCATGCTGGTATGTTTTTTAAAGAGCCGGGAGAAATAAGCGGCATCTTCGTATCCCAGCTCGAACGCGATCTGCCTGGCATCCAGCCGGGTGTAGTACAGCAGCCGACGGGCTTCCAATAGTATTTCCTCCGAGATCCAGTGACTGGCAGGGAAGCCGGTGGTGGCTTTTACGCATTCATTCAGATACAGGGGCGTAATGTGCAGCAGTTCCGCATATTGTTGTACCTGCTTCTGGTCTTTGAATCTCTTTTTTACCAGTTTTCTGAATTTGGTGGTGATGGTTTGCCGTTGATTGTTGGCAGTGGTATGGGATAAATCATGTTGCATTATCTCGGCGGCAAAGAGTCCCAATATGCCTTCTGCCAGCGATGATACGATTTGTTTTTTCAGTGGATGGCTGGCTGCTTCCAGTGCGTGCTGTAACACCGGCATGCTTAAAAAAACAGCGTGTGGCTGTGGTATGGGAAATTGCTGCTGTATCCGCTGATAGTTTTCAAAGATATCGCGGCATTTTCCACGTACCAGCCCGGGGTCGGCAAACAGAAACCAGCCGTCGCTGTGGTGGTCCTGCCGGATATAACGGTGTACCTGCCCGGGGGTGATGAAACATAACGCTGGTGCAGTGACCTGCCATTCTATAAAATCAATTTCCAGCAAAAAGGTTCCCTCGGTCAACAGCAGGAAAACATAGTGCTCATCGCGGTGGATGTGCCGCATGCCCTCGTGTATATAGGTGCCCGCCTTGAGCTCTACACCAAGGTCCTGCAATTCTTTGCCATGAAGTGGGATGGGTGGCTGGGCTTTCATAGGTTCGTTTTATGACGGACTTCAAAAATCATTTCTTCCGACTGTGGGGTATAAGCCGTCATATCCCAGCTGCCCCACAGCTGCACGGTTTCCAGTCCGGCCTGGTCCAATGCTTCCTCTATTGTCTTCAATTCAGGAAAGGCAATATCGGACGATGCAGCATATTGTATACCGGTGGCGGCTACACGATAATAGGTACCATAGGTGACGATACCGTTTTCCCACTGATAATCGTTCCAGGCGGTTGTTTTACCTAACTGCGGATGTTGTAGCTCCCGAAGGGAATCTGCCGGGCCCCAGGTAAGCCAGTCCTGTGCGGCAGGGTTACGGCTGTCGAAAAAAAGGCGCCCTTCTTTTGTGAGACAGGAGGCGGTATGGCGGAGCATCGCGATACGGTCTTCCTGCGAAAGGAATGTCTGAAAAGCGTGCCCGCCAAGCAGGATCATATCAAAGGATTGACCGGCCGCAAAAGAGCGGCCATCGGCGAGCAGCCAGTTGACTTTATCACCGCCGGGCCGGGCCTGCGCAATGTGCAGCATGGCGGGTGCTACATCCAGTCCGGTAACCTGTTTCTCAGGATAAGTATCGGCCATACGGGTACAAAGCACACCGGTGCCGCAACCGATATCAAGGATGGAATGTGCTGTGGCAGCCCATCGCAGGTATTGGTCAAAATCCTTTCCCCAGCTGTTATCGAGGTCGTAAAATTGTGCCAGGTGCTGGTCGTGGTAAAGCTGGTCCGTCATCAGATGATCACTGCATATTGTTTTTAGCGGGTACAACATGCTGCTGCTAAGATAAGGATTGTTCTGTCTACATAAGCGTATAGGAGTTACAGTGAGCTGACTGACGTGGTGTTGCTAAACGGAAAATATCCTATCTTGCCCGGCAAAAATAACATCGCCCTCTATGAAAAAAATTTGTTTAACCTATTGCCTGATGTTAGCTGGTTCCCTGATGTTTAACGTGAATGCACAAACCTGGCAGGGGCCCGTGGGTATTGGCACCAACTCTTCTCCTGACTTCTCCCTTAATGTGTTGGGTAAATCCAGATACGATGGGACCGCATTTTTTGGAGAGTGGTATGATCCGGTAATCTATGGAAAGGGCATTCAGATTACCCGGCATACTGACCAGGGAGATAACCTGTTTCATCTTTCATTTATCCGGTCAGGCACTAAGATAGCCGGGCTGGGGTTTTTAAGGAACAGTAATGTTTTCGCCATCCAGAACGATGCCGATAATTCGTCACCGAGAGGAATTTTCCTGGATGGAGTTGGGAGAGTTGGTATTGGGGTCGCTAACCCGGACCAGCAGCTGTTAGTAGCGGGAAATATCGGCATGACCGATTTGGGAAACAAAATGGGCGTCGCCTTGCATGATTACATGATGTATGATAACAAAAATCAACCCCATTATGGCATGCAATGGATACTCGACAGCTGGAGCACTCAGGGACCGACCTATTGGCTGAGCGGATTTGGCGGTATGAAATTTTTCACCGGGGGAACACCACGCATGGCTATCTCTTACACAGGTAATGTTGGTATTGGCGTCATCTCTCCTAACAATAACTACAAACTGGCGGTAGAGGGCACTATCGGTGCAAGAAGAGTGAAAGTAACACAGGAAACCTGGGCGGACTTTGTGTTTGATTCTGCCTACGTATTGCCCTCCCTGAAAGAGGTGGAGCAGCATACCCGGACTAAAGGACATCTTCCCGGCATACCTCCGGCTTCAGAAATTGCGCAACAGGGGCTGGACCTGGGAGATATGCAGCAACGACAAATGCAGAAGATTGAGGAGCTGACCCTGTACCTGATTGACCAGCAAAAGAAAATGGAAACGCAACAAACGAAAATAACGGCACAGGACGAGCTGATCATCCGTTTACAGCAACAGCTGAAAGACCAGGAAAGCAGACTGCGGGTGCTGGAAGGTAAATAAGCCGTTACTTTTGTAATTTGCGGGCTGACAGATAAAAGAGATTACGCATGGACTTTGGCGCCCTTTGGCAAACATACGATCAGCTGGACCTGAGCCTGCCGGCAGATGCCTGGCCTACCACGGCCGTATTGAACGGTGCCGCGGGCGATAGTATATTAAGGATAGGTACCTCCGGCTGGAGCCGGAAAGAATATACCGGTACCCTGTATACGAAAGGCATCAAAGACACACTGGCGGAATACAGCCGGTTGTTCAACTGTGTGGAACTGAACGCCACACATTATAAAATTTACAGTCCTGATGATATCCGCAAATGGACGGATAAGACCAAAGGGCGCGATTTCCGTTTTTGTCCGAAAGTGCCGCAGTCCATCAGTCACCATAGCACCTTGCTGAATGCTGGTACAGAAACCGCTGCTTTCCTGGAAAGCATACGGGCGTTTGAAACGCAGCTGGGCCCGGTGTTCCTGCAGCTTAGTGAACATTTCTCCCCTGTTCGGAAGCTGAACCTTTACAAATACCTGGAGCAGCTGCCGCGGGATATCCGCTTTTATGTGGAGGTACGGCATCCTGATTGGTTTGAGAAAGGAGCAGAACGGGAGGAGTTTTTCAGCACGTTGCACCAGCTGGGCATTGGCGTGGTGATGACGGACACGCCCGGCCGGCGCGATTGCCTGCATATGGCGCATACCATTCCGCACCTGTTCCTGCGTTTTGTTACCAAAGGAGGGCATCCGCTGGACATTACGCGGCTGCATGCATGGAAAGAACGCATCGATACCTGGAAAGCACAGGGCCTGCAGGATATTTACTTTTTCCTGCATGTGCATGACGGGGTACATGAGGCAGACTTTTACCAGGAAGCCAGGAAGGTATTCGGACTGGCAGAGCAACCACAACAGCCACAGCAAACGCAGATGTCACTGTTTTAGGCAGCCACAGCAACACCGGATTATAACTTTCGAATAACATTTCCCCTGCTCAAAAAGTGCGAAATTACAGCATAACCAAACCCCCAAAAGTTATGCGTACCATGCTAAAAGTCGTGATGGAAGTTACCGCATCCAACGAAGCCATTAAAAAAGGCCGGCTCCCCGAAATCATCAAAGCTACTGTTGATAAGATTAAACCTGAAGCGAGTTATTTCTTTGCGTCAGAAGGCTGCCGCACCGGCATTATGATATTTGATCTGAAAGATCCTTCAGAGATACCAGGCATCGCAGAACCATTTTTTATGGAACTGAATGCAAAGCTGGAATTTCAGCCGGTGATGAACCTGGACGATCTGAAGAAAGGGCTTGCTGCCGCCTTGAAATAATACCCTCCTTTGCAGAAAGCATTAAAAAAAGATAGCCGGTGTGATAAGATTCATGCTGGCTGTCTTTCTATGCGCAAAAATTCAACTTCTCTTCAAAATGTTTTTTAAGGAGGGAAAACTTCAGCTTTTTATGAGATTACTATGTCAATACATAAGGTGGTAAGGCCTAATTTTGCAGCGAATTGAATCACCAGCCTCTGTAAAATGACGACCAGCACTGTTAAACACATCAAAGAGGGTAATATCGGAATAGCTACCCTGCTCGCTTTTGCCATGATACCCATGTCGGGATTTGCCACCGACATTTACATTCCTTCGCTGCCAGGCATGACCAGCGCACTCGGTATTTCCAGCAGCCAGGCACAGCTAACGCTCAGCCTTTTCCTGATCAGCTACGGGGTTTCACAACTGTTCATCGGCGGACTGCTCGACAGCTACGGCCGCTACAGGATCGCCCTGGTGTCCATGTTGCTTTTCTGTATTTCCTGCGGCATCATCGCTAATACACATAGTTTGTATGTGGTATACGCCATGAGGATCGTGCATGGTATCACCATCGCCGCTATGGTGGTGAGTAAAAGAGCGCTCTTTGTGGACCTCTACTCCGGCGAAAAACTAAAACACTACCTCAGCTTTTTCACCATCATATGGTCTACCGGGCCTATCATAGCGCCGTTCATCGGCGGCTACCTGGAAGTGAGCTTCGGCTGGGAATCGAATTTTTATTTCCTGGGTGCCTATGCTGCGCTGCTGTTAATACTGGAAATATGCTTCAGCGGGGAAACCATCAAACAGACCACGCCGTTCCAGCCAGCCAGGATAGTGTCTATCTATTATGAGATGCTGCGCACCAGCAGCTTCACACTGGGTATTGGCATGTTGGGACTGGCATACACGATGGTGATGATCTACAATATGTCCGGGCCATTTATAATTGAACATTATTTTAATCTGTCGCCGGTTGTAACGGGATACTGTTCCCTCTTCCTGGGCTTTGCCTGGATGGTGGGCGGTTTCATTGGCAAAGGGACGATCAACAAACCCTTTGTCCGCAAGATGAACGTTAACATCTTCTGTCAGCTGGTAGCGGCCTTCGCACTGTTGGGCACTTTCCTGTTGTTCAACCAGCTGTGGACCGTACTGGTATTTGCTTTCCTGGTGCATGTAGGCGCAGGGTTCACTTACAATAATTACTTCACTTACTGTTTACAACGTTTCCCCAAAAATGCAGGAATCGCCGGAGGCCTTACCGGTGGCCTGGTATACGTGATGGTGTCCATGCTCAGTGCCGGCATTACTTACCTGTTGCCTGCCCAAGACGGGCAGAACCTGTCTTTCAGCTACATGGCGCTGATCGTGACCAGCGGACTGGTGATGTACCGGGTGTTGGTGGTGAACCGGAAAGAAGCGGCCGTGGCTCAACGGGAAACAGCACAGGCGATTTAACTACCCGGCTGATTCATCAAAATTGGAGCTGGCAAGCACGACGGATGTTTCGATCTGCCGGAGTGGTATATTCCAGTATTTTCGCAATAACTGTTCCTTTTCAGCAAAGGAAACCTGCCTGAATCCGTGCCTTTTGTAGAAGTTTATCGCCCATACAGCGTCGGCCCACGTGCCTATTAAAATTGGTTTCCCGGTAAGCCCGGACAGGTATTGCAGTAACTTACCTCCGATTCCCTTATTTCGGGCTGCTGTGCTTACATACGCATGCCGGATCAAAGTAACATCCTGTTTATCCTGGATGCCCATCACGCCTATGATGGTATTGTCTTCGCTGTAACACCAAAACTGGACGCCCTCTTCAATTTGAGTTTGCAGTTCAGTTGCTGTCATGTAGGGCTCATGCCATCTGTCGGGCGGTATAATACCCTTGTACGCTATGGCGGCGTCGTTGATAATCTCGTAGATATCTCTGAAGTCTGATTCCCTGCTCTTTGTAATCATATCATTCAAATTATATAAAAGATAAAACAAAACCGCGGCAGGAAGATGACCTGCCGCGGTTTTGTTTTTTATGCTGTACGAAGTTTTTCTTCCAGCTGTTGCAATGCATTATTGATCACTGACAGTTGTTCTTTCACCTGTCGGGTATGCGGATACTGTGCCAGCAGATCTTTCAGCAATTGATAGCCTTCGGCGAGATGACCGGCCTGTAAGGTTTTAGCGGCCTGTTGAAATAACTGTACCGCTGCTTCCTGGTCAGGGTCGTATACCGGGAAGTTCTTGTAGGAGAACGCTTCCCAGAGGTCCTGGTCCCATGGCCAGTGCTGCTGCAGCAAGTCTTTGTTCATGCCTTTGAGCACCTGCGGGAACTGTTTGTTTTTCAGCACAGGGTCGAGCTGATGTGCCAGCTGGCATACGCCTGCGTATATCAGCGTGGCGGCATCTGCCAGTGCGGGCGGAACAGGCTGACCGTTGAGGCGGTTCACGTAGTCGTTCCATTTTTTCCAGAAGGTGTACATCATGCGATCGCCGAGCGGATTGCGGGCGGTGAGCTGTTGGTATCCTTTGAAAAGCTGGGTGAGGAACTGTTCCAGTCGTTGATTATCGCCGTATAACTGCTTTGCCCATACGCCGTTGGTATTGCGGAACAGGTGTTCCAGCACGAGGTAAGGCAATGTGGCGTTGGTATCTTCACCCGCAGGCAGTTCGCTGAATACCTGCGTGATCTGGTCTCCCGGCTCAATAGCGAACACCAGTTCAGCGATGGGCCATTGACTGTACGGGCAAGTCCAGCCACCGGCATATTCCCAGTCGTTGAAGGTTTGTATGCGGCGTTTGGAGTGTAGCTGCGGCAGGCGGTACTGCATGAACTGCACATACCGTTCCTGCGTAAAAAGCCGGAATAGCCGTTCCCGGTATTCCAGGTCGATGAAGCCCACTTGCTCCAGGTATTTGCGGACAACGTACACGCCTTCGGTATCGGGTGAGGTGAGGATGTAATCGAGGCTCAGTGTCACCAGTTCGGGTGTCACCAGTTTGCCTTGTTGCAGGATGCCGGTCACCTGTTGCAGCAGTCCGGAGGATTTCGGCGTTTGCAGCAGCATCTGGTATAGCGCGATGATCTCGCCTTTTTTGATGGTGCGGTTATTCCAGGCATCGTTGATCAGGCGTTGCACTTCCATGAAACTCTGCATGCCATTGTTTTTCATCATGGCATCTTTGAGGGTGGGGAGGAAGGCGCCCGTCTGGTCTGCTTTTTCAGCGCCTTGTAATAGCCAGGTGGCGCCGGTAACGGACACCAGGTAAGGCAGCTCCGCTCTTAGTGCCGGGTGTTGTTCCGCCAGTTGGCCGATCAGCTTCACCCATTCATCCAGTGGCTGCTGCGGGTACCAGGCGATGTGCCGGTAAAGGGCCTGCAGCAGGGAGGGGGCCAGCTGACTGAAATCTGCTTCCAGCGTTTTCAGCACACGATAGATGCGGTCCAGCTCGTAGATGTCTTTGGCCTGGTCGAGCAGGAGGCCGAGGCTTTTACGAAGATGCGGATTGTCGCTATAGGAGAAGGTTTGCAGCCGGTTGATCACCTGTTGTTTAAGCGCGGCCGGATACCATTGTCCTTCCAGGATATCACAGTACAGCTGTAACAGCGCCGGTTGGAATTGTTCCTGTACGGTTACTTCACAGGCTGCGGTGGCGAGTTGTGTTTTCAGGTGATGATCGGTTTCGGTAGTGGCCAGTTCTACCAGCAACCGGTCTGTCTCTGCTGATTTGCGGCCGGTTTGCAGTATCACCTGTACCATGGCGCTGCGTAGCGCCAGTAGCGGCTCCTGCCGGATAGCTGTTGCCAGCGCGGGTTCCAGCTGGTCCTGGTAAGCAGCGAAACGGTACGTCAATAACGGCAGCGTTGCTTCTCTTACGTACGGGTTAGCATCCTGCACACCGCTGACGATCAGCTGTGGTATGTCTGCCTGTTGCAACAGTGTCAGCAACCTGATCTTCAGGCCTGCGGAAGGCGTGGACGCAAACAGGGATGCAAAAGCATCCTGCAGCTCCGGATGGGCAGTGAGCCTGCCGGTGACCAGCGCCAGTAAGTCCGGGAGGTCCGGCATTTGCTGTAACGCATGGAAGATATCTTTGAACAGTGTTTCATCTACCTGTCGCATGCCGGCGAGCAGGCTGATGATGGCCTCGCGGACCGGTAATGATGTTTCAGTGGGTATCATGGCGGCCAGCTGTGACAGCGCGTTGGCAGGCACTTGTGGCATAGTGGCCAGGAAACCGATGGCTGTCAAACGCAGGCGGGTGGCTTCCAAGGGGCTGGTAAATTGTAAGGCCATCGTTGCTGCAACGGGTAACGGCAGTTGTTGTACCAGTGCCAGCAATGTGTCGCGGCAGGCTGCCGGCGCCAGCGGAATGTACGTGCCGATCTTTTCGATGGTAGCATCCGATTTGCTGACGCTGTTTTGTAATCCCTGGATACTGGCCAGCTGGATGTCTGTATCGAGATCATGGGCCATGGTTTCGGCCAGTATCTCCTGTATGTCATTGACATGCGCAGCCAGTGACGCGAGGGTGCTGACGGCCATATACCGCAACGGGCGCTCTGCGTCCAGGCAGGCGATAAGGGCCAGCGTCTCGATATAGATGGGATGGTCGGTTACACGGGCGCTGTCCAGTTCACATAACTGCTGCAGCATCGCCTGTTTTACGGCGACGGTTGTTTCTGTTTGTACGGCCTGGCATAATTTGGTGATGCCTTCCGCCGCTTCCAGGAAGGGACGCAGCTGGGAGAGGGCTGTCAACCGCTCGTCTGTACTGCGTTCTGTAGATAAGAGTATATCGAATAATAAGATTTCTTCCGACATATGTTGTGCTGTGAAGATGATGAAATAAGGTACCTGCGCCGGTTAATCGGCGAAGCCGGGGCCATCTGCTTCAGGCGCGGCAGGCGGCGCGGCACTGCGCAGCAGGTCGTCCACGTCGAGCCCCGCAGCGCGGCAAGTCCGCTGAAGCGCTTCTTTAAAGCTGCTGTCCTGTAACATACCGGGCAGCTGTGCAGCGGCTTTCAGCAGGACGGGCATCGGCTCCCAGGTATTGTTGGCCTCCAGGTATTGCAGGTAAGGCACTGCGCCGGCGGCGGTGGTCTGTTGTAAGAGATGTTGCCGGAAAACAGTTTCCAGCTGGTCTTTCCAGATGATGCGCAGCAGCTCGTCGAGCTGTATCATATTGATATAACGGCCTCTCTTTTCCAACAGTTGCCAAAGGCCCTCCCGTAATTCCGCATTGGCAGGATTGCTTTTCAGTACCAGCAGGTACCATTTGAATTTCGATTCATTGCCCAGGTCGGTGTGTAACAACTGGTTGAGGGCATACCGGCTCATTTCATCATTGATGCCGGTTTTCATGGAAAGGAAATTCAGAATTTCGATGTCTGTTACGCTGGATTGGTACAGGCTATTGCTGTTAGCCGGGTTGATGGCGGCGAATAATATTTTGTCGGCCATCTGTGGATTATCATCGTAGAACAGCCAGATATGCGGGAAGATGCCATCCAGGTCATGGGTGACATCAGCTTTGTGCAGCCACTGTTCCCAGTTGATCTGTGCGCCGCCGTTATGGGAGATGGCTTTCTCCTGTACTTTGGTAGCGAGGCGTTGCAGCTCCTGGTCGTTGCTGTGGTCTGCCAGCTTGCTGAACACCTGTACGGCGGTAGCTGGCAGCTGTGGGATGCAGCTGATTTTGCGGGCCAGCAGTTGCCGTTGCTGGTGCGGTATTTCGGGATGCAGCAATACCGGCGCTGCGGCAGCGATGGTGCTGATATTGTCGGGTGTCAGTGGGATATACAGCATGGCTTGTACGGCCCAGCTCCTGATGGCGGCTGACGGCGCCTCCAGTGCGCGGAGATAAAACCGGTTCCATGACTCTCCCGTGTTCATCGCGCTGGTGATGGCTTTCAGGATGATGGCCTTGCAGGCATCATGTTGCTCTTTTTCATAGGCAACCATGAACTTATCCAGCAGTGCAGGTTTTACAGGCACTTGCCGGCCGAGTATATCGTATATGGCGGCAGCCAGATCGACAGCGATGTCGCGGTCCAGCAGTTGCCACAATGCTGCTGTCAGCGCCTCATTTTTTTCTGTGTAGGGCGCCAGCAGTTGTAACAGCTGTAATGCTACCTGTATATGTTTTTCCGTTTGCAGGCAAAGGGCCAGGTGTTCAATGGTCGTCGGTGTAAGTGTGAGGCTGTAGGCGAATACAAACATCGCGGCCTGTCTTACGGCCGGGTCAGGATCTTCCCTTAAGGCGTGCAGCAGGGTGTCTAACACATCGTTGTGACTTACGCCATGCACGGCCAGCAGCTGTATGCTCCATTTGCGTATCTGTGGATTTTTGTCGGAGCGTACGAGGGTACACAGCGCGGCTTCCGGAACGGCGGAGCGGTCAAAACAGAAACGCAGCACCATCTCTTTGATCACATCCGGCGTGGCGGGCTGCAGTTGTTGCGCTATCTGCTCCGGCCCCAGCTGATCGCGCAGCAGAAGACGGTTCAGCAGCAGTAGTTTATCGTCTGTATCGGTGCTGTCCAGCAGGCTGCGGTAGAAAGCCAGGTCGGCTTCAGTCGCCTGGACCGGTATCAGCAGCCAGGAGAGGATTTGCCGGTTTACATCGGCGTTATGTTGTTGTTGATAAAAAGCGATGAGCCGTTCCCGTGCGGGCGGATAAGTGAGGGAGAACCTGCCCAGCAGGGGAAGGATGATATCCCTCGACTCGTCTTGTTGCAGCGATGCGGCCAGCAGATCGGCGAACCCTTGTTTGTCAGGTATCTGTTGCAGCCCTGTGGCGGCGAGGCGTTGCAGCATGTCAGCTTTCAGCTGTGTGTCTGTCTCGGCGGCAATGAGCTCCATCCATTTGCTGATCACGGCGGGATCATGGAGGTAATGGGCCGCGGTGGAGAGCAGCGAATATTTATTGTCTGTATCAGAAAGAGGCACCATATCGAGCATCAGCAGCGCCTGTTCGGTGCCGGCGTTCCTGCGTTCGCGGATGGTGGCGATGGTTTGGCTAAGGTCCATATTGTCGGTCGTTTATCAGGAGGTTTTCAGTGTGCCGGGTTTCAGTCCGGACAAGGCGTTGGCCATGGTCTCCTGTTGGTGTTCATCTAAAGAAAGTTTCAGGATGGCATCCAGTGCTTTCTGCCTGGAGGCGGTGTCTATCAGTTCGTTTTTCACTACATGGATGAGGACATCGAACTTTTTGTCTACGCCGGGGCGCAGGTAGCCATCGAGGCAGAGCCGCACCAGTTCACGTTCGTTGTCGTACAACAGTACGTCTTCCAGTGCCGGTGGTATTTGCGGATAGAGCTCTGCCGCGTTGGCAAGGATGCCGGCGCAGGTAACCCTGAATGGCGATCCCGGCTCGGTGAGCTCGGCGCAGAATACATCCACCAGTTGCGGATGGCGGGATACAGACAATGCTTTGATCTGGTTGAACAGCACTTCCCGCAGCGCTTCGTTGTGCTCCTGTGTGAAGAGCTGCACCACCGGGTCCAGCATTTTTTCGAGGCTGATTTTTCCAATCAGCAGTTGCAGTACCTTCTGGCGCTGATTGGTGCTGGGCAGGCCTTTGATGCTTTGCAGCAGCAGCTGGCTGATTTGTTCATCCCGACCGGCATAAGGCGCCAGCATATCGGTCAACTGGTTAAATTCTTCGTCATTAAAAACGCCGGGATTGCCGGCGAAGGCGGCAGCCACTTTGTTTCGGATGTCTGCCAAGCGCATCACCGGTTTGAGCTGTTGCAGGAGGGTAAGCCGTACGCCTTCCGAACGGTCGGAGGCCAGCAGGCCGGCCATGCTGATCAGCTGCTCGTTGGTGCGTTCGGGTTGTTCTCCCTGTAGCTGTAACGCCTGGCTGCGGATGCCGGTATCGCCGTCATGCGAGGAAGACCAGATCAGCTGCAGCAGGATGGCTTCATTCCACGGTTTGATGCGTGACAGGGCGGCCAGCGCTTCGTGGCGGGCAGGAACGTCGTTGTCGGTACGCAGTACCGGGATGAGCACATCGGCATAGGCAGGTTCCAGCAGCCGGGCGGCAGCAAGCCGTTGCAGGATGCGGAAGCGGATGCCGCGGTCGTTTTTAACATCGAGGTAAGGTTGCAGGCCGGCCACCATTTTCTCGCTCCAGGAAGGGCATTTCTCTGCGATCTCCACGGCCTGTAGTTGTAATATCGTAGGGGCGTTCACGTTTTTAAGCAGCGCTGCCAGTGCAATATCTTCCGTAATAGCAGGAAGAGAGGAAAGGGTATCCTGCACGGCTATACGTTCCTGTTCACTGAGGTTTTCCTGGCCGGACAGCTCCACGAAGAATACCGCCAGCCGCGGGTCCTGGTGGATACTTTCCTGCAACCGGTATAAAAGCGCGGTGCGGGTGTCGCGGTCTTTTTCCTGCCGGTACACGTCCAGCAGTGCCTGGAACAGTGCGCTGGTATCAGTAAAACGGGAGGTGTTCAGGGCAGAAAGGAAACGCAGGAGCTGGTCCCGGGTCTCTTTGTCTTTCGTGAGGGGCAGTACTTCGAGCAACGCGGTCGTTACCTCGGGCACATGCAGGTTCTGGGAAGCCATCTGGATAATCTGCGCTTTGATCACCTGTTCTGAATGCGGGCTGCCCAATACTTTACGGATAAGCCCGGGCAAAGCGTGCTCAGGGCGTTGTGTACTATTTTCCATGCTATCGTTTTTTCAGTTTAAAGGCAATCAGCTGCCGGTAATGGCTTCAATGCTGTTCAACAGGATAATGCCCCGCTGACCTTCTGTTGTTCTGATTTCTACGCTCTCTGTACCGATATGGGTCACAATACCGCTGAGCGCATGATGGGTTAAAAAGATACGGACTGGTAGTTGTTCCTGCTGACTACTCTCGAGCATGACAAGGAATACATTCGTTTCGGACATATGGTTAACATTTTATATTTTTCCGGATGGGTAAATATAAAGCATTTAATGGTTGCAGCCATCAAAAAAAGGACCGGGTAAATACGTGCAGCGGCAAAAGAGATTAAAACAGCATTAGAAAATTCTGGAGGAATTCTGTAGTTGAAAACGCTGGTAAATTCGCCCACAGAATTTCTCCAGATTCGCTACTAGTCAATGGTATAAGGTGTTTGGGTGAAGTGGGGGCTACAGCGGTGAAAACAAAAACCGCTTAATCTAACGATAGCATAATAACAAAAGGTTAAGTAAATTTTATGAAATAATTAAATGAAGGAAGGGGCATGAAAGCCATCTCTCTTTTTAAAGAGATTTGTTGCATTAAACCAAAATTCATCATGCCTACCTCTCCCCACAAGCTACTATCGCTATTAGGTGGTATTTGTTTCTCTCTGCCTGCCCTTGCCGGGACCATCAAAGGAAAAGTTTCTGACGCAAAAACACATGAGCCTGTCGTAGGAGCCATTGTGGAAGCAGAAAACGGAAATGCAAAATATAAGACCCTCGTAAACCTCGATGGTGGTTTTGTATTCAGGGACCTGCCGGAAGGCAGCTATGGCATCAGGATAAAATATATCGGTTATAAAACATCAGAAGAATTTAAAGTAGTACTGAAAAATGTCAAAGCCACTGAAACCATTGGTAACATTGAATTGAAAGATGACGTCCGGGAGTTGAATTCCGTGAATGTCACCGGCGGCAATATCCACAGCGACAGCTACGTGCGTGGGATGGAGAAGAATGCCGACATGGTGCAAAATATCCTCTCTGAAAAGGCTATCCAGCTGCTGCCGGATGTAACGGTGGCCAACGCCCTCCAACGGGTGAGTGGTGTTACCATACAGCGTGATAACAGCGGAGAAGGCCGGTATGCCATCATCCGCGGTATGGCGCAACGTTATAACAATACCCTCGTGAACGGCGTAAAGATCCCCAGCCCGGACGATAAATACCGCTTCGTGCCCATGGACCTTTTCCCTTCTGACATGCTGGAACGTCTCGAGGTGATCAAGGCCCTCACGCCCGGTATGGAAGGTGACGCCATTGGCGGTACCATGAACCTGGTGATGAAAAGCGCCCCTGATCATTTCCTGTTCAATGCCAACGTGGCGGGTGGGTATTCTACATTGTTCTCCAACCGCCCTTTCAGCGCCTTCGATCATGGCGGTATGGGCAAGTCTTCTCCTGCTGAAATACGTGGCAACAACTACACCGCCACCGCAGCAGATTTTTCCCTGGACCAGTTTCATTACAGTGATAAATCGGCGCCTGTTAATTCAACAGCAGGCCTCACGATCGGTGATCGTTTTTTCAACAAAAAACTGGGTGTGATCGTGGCTGGCAGCTATCAGAATTTTTTCAGAGGGTCCAACACACAAACCATCATCCCCAGCGCCAATACCAACATCGTTCCGGTGCCTACCGCACTGCTGATCACCGACGTGCTGGACAGAAGATATTCTACGCAAACCAACAGGATAGCGTTGCATAACAAGATCGACTATGTGTTCAATGATCGTAACAGGATATCGCTGTATAATTTCTACGTACACCAGAATGAATACCAGACGAGATATACCAACGATACCACTTTCGGTACCAACTCTTCAGCGGTACAGAAATCGGTGGACGTAGAATTCCGGAGCCGCTGGCAGGTGCAGGACATCTACAATGCCACCCTGCATGGTGAACACCAGCTGAGCAGGAACGTGAAGTTCGACTGGAGCGGTGTATACTCCATCGCCAAAAGCAAAGTGCCGGATATGTCTACCTACGACTTTAACTCCAACGTGCATTTTGATGGTCATGGCAACGCGAGCGGTGCTGATTCGTCTACCTATGGCATGAGCGTAGGCCATACCTGGCAGCGCAACTCCGACAGGGATTGGGCCGGATATGCGAACATCGCATACAAACCAAGTATCTTCGGTCAGGAAGTAGCGTTGCAGGGTGGAGGGCTGTATCGCTATAAAACAAGAGATAACTACTATAACGATTACTCCCTGAAACCATTTTACGGTACCACGCAGGTGTTCCATACCATTGATACGCTGTCGCTTGCTTTCAACCCTACCCAAAACGGCAGCGGGAGCGTGAGCGCGCTCACGGCGAACAACTACACGGCTCACGAAAAAATCACCGCGGGTTATGTACAGGCGAAATTTATGTTGCTGCCATTGTTACAGGTACTGGGCGGTGTGAGAGTTGAAAATACCCAACAGGATTATACCACTGTTATGCCCGCGGAATTCAGCGGCAGAAGCGGTACTATTCATTATACGGACGTATTGCCCAGCGTTCACCTGAAGTATTTGCTGCGCACCAATCAGAACATCCGCCTGTCTTACTTTAAATCCATCAGCAGACCAGGATTTGGAGAGATAGACCCATATTCCGTTCCCGGTGAACAATTCACTGAAATAGGTAACCCGCATTTGAAGCATGTGCGGGCAGATAATATTGATTTGCGGTATGAATTGTTCCCCGGTGGTGCTGACCAGTTATTGCTGGGTGGTTTCTACAAACAGTTGCAGAATCCTATTGAGTATTTTGTGATCAACCGGGGCGGCCCCAGCAACCTGAACATACAGGCACAGAACACCGACAAGGCCACCAACTTCGGTTTTGAGGCTGTGTATACAAGGTATATAGGGAAGTTCGGGATATCTGCCAACTACACCTACACGCATTCTGAAGTAACCACGCCTAAAACCACCAAATACTACGATAAAGTACTGACGCAAACACAAACCGGCACCACCACACAAACCAGGCCGCTGCAAGGACAGGCCAACCACGTCGGTAACGCGTCATTATTGTATAAAAATCCGAAGATAGGCCTGGATATGCAGGTGGCGTTCTCCTATACCGGCGACCGCATCATGCAGGTGTCTGCCTGGTACGGGCTCGATATCTGGCAGAAGCCTTACACACAGCTGGACTTCTCCCTGGAAAAAAGTTTGTCGAAACATTTCTATTTCTACACGAAAGTCAATAACCTCACCAACTCGGCGGCCAGGCTGTATATAAAGGTAGATCCGACAGTGCTGGACAACTTTATCACGCAGGGCCTGCCCAACCAGAAAGCCGGCAGCAACGTGGTGAACATGCAGAAAGAAATTGTGTACCTCAGTTTCCTCGGTGGATTTAAATACAAGCTTTAATCATCTTAACAGCAGCAAATAATGAGAAAGATATTCATTCCCGCGATCATGATACTGACAGTATTGGTTTTTATGACCGGTTGTAAGAAATGGGCGGATGACCAGGCTGATATTTACGAGTTTAAACCCGCTCCCGGCCAGGCCGTAAGCGATGCCGCCCCTTTATGCGGCTCCATCAAGGGTGTGATGCTCTCCGGCAAAACCTATACTATCGGTTGTGATGTATATGTGAACGGAGGCGATACCCTGCTCATAGAACCCGGTGTTACCATCAACGTTACCAATAATGCCGGTATCGCGGTGCGTGGCATCCTCGTGAGCCTCGGTACCAAAGCTAATCCCGTAACGATGACCGTGCCCGGCCTCTTAAAGGATAATACCCCCGGACTGGCTTACGCAGCAGATTCTGCGCATAGCAGCAACCGCCTGTGGAAAGGTATCGCCTGCGACACTTCCTGTCCCATGCTGGTACTGAAATGGACACATATCGAATTTGCGGGCAGCAGCTATGGTAAAACTTTCGGCCCGGCAGTACAGCAGAAATCCACCACCTCTTTTAACCTGCTGTTCCAGAATCCTAACGGCGCCTTCATTATGGAAGATAGCTGGATCTGGGGCGGCACGGATGATTGTATCCGCGTTTCCAACGGCAGGATCCACATCTTCAGGAACACCTTTGAAAAATGCGGTGGCACCGGAGGTGATATCGTGAACGTAAAAGGTGGTACCACCGGTACCATGGCCTATAACTTTTTCATAGGGTCTGCGTATAACGGGCAGAAGGCATCCAACAAGGGACAGCCTATAGGCGCGCCGCAAACCAATGTGGTGATGTACAACAGTACCTTTGTAAATGGTGGCAGGGGCGTAGTGCCTGGCCAGCGTGGGTCTACGACCAACTTTGAAGAAGGGGCGAGAGGCGCTTTCTATAACAACGTAGCGGTGAATTGTCGTGTAGGCTACCGCGTAGTGAATAACCCGGCGGCCGATACGGCCAATCTCAGTTACGGCAACAACTACCAGTATGCCGACTCACTGGTGATCGCCAACAACTTCTTCACCAGCGGCACGGTATGTACCAGGCCGCAGCCTACTGACCTGCCAAATCCGGCCAGCTACCTGCCCGCGAATTTTGATTACACCAATCCGAAGTATGATGGTACACCAGTCGTACAGAAACTGAATCCAATGTTTGTTAACTACCCATTGCCCAGTCCATACTCTCCGTGGGGCCTCACGTCCATCGGTACTTACAACTTTCATATCCAGCCAGGATCTCCGTTGGTGGGTAAAGGTTATACCGGCGTACATCCGCTGGTAACGGTGCCATTGGCCTCCGTCTACGGCGCCTCTGAAGTAACGCCTCCGGGGGTGGACCTCGGCTGTTTCCAGGTGAATGGCTCCGGTAATCAGCATTGATCTGCTTCAAATTATAATTCGGAAACAAGAGGGTGTCTCAAAAATAAATTTGAGACACCCTTTTTCTTTTTCAGTTTTTGAGGTAGGTTTATGCACATCATTGATCCGATCATGCAAGTACACCGGCACATTCCAACATATCCGCTCTCAGACTTCATTCAGCACATTGTTTATGTTAGTGGATCATTATCAATGCCTTACATCAAAGAGCTCCCGGAAGGCGGAATAAACCTCGTAATCGAACTGAATGAAAATACCCTGAATACAGTTTATCCGGAAATAAACACCGCCTGCAAAAAAGAGGTGAAGAATGCCTGGATCTCGGGGATGCAGAAACAGGCGATCCTTTACAAAAACAATCCCCATTCTACTATCATCAGTATCCGTTTTACGGTGGGTGGCTTTTTTTCGCTTACGAAGATACCTATTAGCGCATTAGACAATGTAGGTATTGAGGCCGAAGCTGTTTTTGGGAGTTCCTTCATGCGATTGTATGAAAAACTACTCAATGCTACCACCATGGCAGAGAGGTTCTCATTGATCGAAAACTACTTTTTACAATATTCGGTTGAAGAGAACATGGGATACCATATCGTGAGATTTATAAACCAGCATATCGACAAACCCATCGACTGGTTAATACAGAAATCCGGCTATTCTCAAAAGCACGTCATTCACCTGCTTAAAACATATACGGGCTTTTCACCAAAATACCTGCAAAGAATTCATCGGCTACAGCAGGTGATTACTGAAATCCAAAAAAATAAGACCCATATCGACTGGTTCTCCATCATTCACCGGTACGGCTATTTTGACCAGGCCCATCTCATAAAAGATTTTGCCCATTTTTCAGGGTTAAAGCCAATGGAGTATCTGAGATCTCAATTAGCCCTGGATGAAAATGAGCTGGTGCCTGAAATGATCCTGCAATTTCCCAATGATCATCCGGATGCAAGGTAAACCCCGACTTAGTGACAAGTGTCCTTGGTAAATTTTTTACAATGACAGGAGAAGCCTGTGGACTATTTTTGTACTCAACAAAATAAATACAACAATTTATGAAACCTTTTAGCATCAACGTACCGCAAGAGACACTTAACGATCTATCAGCAAGACTGAAACAAACGAGATGGACGGATGAACCTGAGAATGCCGGGTGGAATTATGGCACCAATCCGGGGTATTTGCGGGAACTGGTGCACTATTGGCAGACAGCGTACGATTGGAGAACCCACGAAGCGGAGATCAACCAGTTTCCCCAATACAAGACCGAAATAGACGGCATTACCATTCATTTCGTTTATGTAAAAGGCAAGGGAGAAAATACCTCACCGCTGATCCTGAGCCATGGATGGCCAGACTCGTTCTATCGCTTTCTCGAGATTGTTCCAATGCTGACCAATCCAACTGAAGGCGGTCATTCTTATGACCTCGTGATCCCTTCCATACCCGGGTTCGGATTCTCCCAACAAACGGCCCTGAATAGCGATAGGACAGCAGCCCTGTTCAACAAACTCATGACAGAAGTATTGGGATATTCCACCTACTTTGCCGCAGGCGGTGATATGGGTACTTTGATCACGAAGTCGCTGGCCGTACAGTTCCCAGACAATGTAAAGGCTATTCATTTAACTGATGTAGGTTATCCCAACGGCAGCGAGGACTGGGCGACGATGACACCCGCCGAACAGGCGTTTGGACAACAAATACAACATTGGTTCTTTACGGAAGGCGCGTTTAATATGATCCAGTCAACTAAGCCACAAACCCTGGGTTATGGGCTCAACGACAGCCCCGTGGGACTAGCCTCCTGGATCATCGAAAAATTCCATGCCTGGAGTGACCATGACGGAAATCTCGGAAATTCCCTTAGCATGGACAAACTGATCACCAACATTATGATCTACTGGGTAAGCCAATCCACTAATTCATCCATCAGAACATATGCCGAGAATGCTCGCGCAGGTTATATGGGGGGGCTGCAATCCTCTCAACGGGTAGGTGTTCCAACGGGGGTGTCGCTGTTTCCCAAGGAAGCCCAATTCCCTAAAGAATGGGCGGAAAGGATGGCCAATGTCGTAAGCTTCAATATAATGGGCAAAGGAGGTCATTTTGCAGCGATGGAACAGCCTGAGATCTATTCCAGGGAGCTTGCCGGATTCTTTGGGAAAATGTGATCGCATTGCTGCACGGAGCCTGTTTCTCCGACAGGCATAATTTCATTACTGGAGGGTGTCTCAAAAATAATTTTGAGGCACCCTCTTTCGTTTTGAGAAAAACGGATTGATTTATCCAGATAATCTGGTTGAAAAAAAGCACTTTAAAGTGCTGGTAAGGTGAGTTAAATTTGGAGATGGCGCGAGGAAAAAGCTTTAAAGTATCATTTAAGCCGACCTATTAAAATCAGGTCATGTTGTTCCCCCCTGATTTAAATGAGATGGTATCGGCAGATCATCCGGTTCGATGCATACATGAATAATATTTACAGCAGCCGCAAGATAGAGGATGTACTGGGAGACGCCCTCTTGTTTTTTTTGGGTCACCTGGCAATCTGAGCACTAATCGAACCCGGTAAAAACGGGTAAATACTTTACCATTTTGATAATGACCCTACCATTTCGGAAGGGTCTCAATATAGAGGCGAAATCTCAATAGGCTAATAATCAAATAGTTAAATTCTGTTCATGGGTATGGCATCGCTTTGGCGGCGGTATTTAAAAAACACTATACCATGTTACGGTTAAGAACAAAACTGATCCTCGGCCTTACCTTCCTGTTTGCCGTGACATTAGCCATCAGTATGCAGGGTATTTACCGGATTTATCAGCTGGACCGCGATGCACGATTGATCTTACAGCAAAACCTGCACTCCATCGTTTACAGTAATAACATGTTACAGGCGTTGGAAACACGGCCGGTGCAAATGGCTTCCCTGCAACAAAACCTGGTCCTCCAGCAGCGGAACGTAACGGAGCATGGGGAGGATGCGGCTACAGCCGGTGCTGCGGCGACAGTGAAAAAACTACAAACCGACCCCGGAAATGAAGAACTGATCAAATCCCTGCGCCATGAAGTGCTACAGATCGCCGTCATCAACCAGGAAGCTATTTCCCGTAAAAGCGCCGTGGCGTCCAAAACTGCTTCCAACGCTATCCTGGCGTTGTCTGTATTTACCCTGTTATCGCTCAGCGTGTATATCATTTTTATCTTCAGTTTCCCGCAAATCATCAGCAGACCGGTAGGCATGCTGGCCACAGGTATCCGCCAGATAGCGGAAAAGAATTACCGTACCCGCATCGACCTGCAGCCCGGTGATGAGTTCGGACAGCTGGCAACAGGGATCAATAATATGGCGGAAAAGCTGTACGGCTATGAAAACAGCAACATCGAACAAATCAAAGCGGAAAAAACGAGGATAGAAACGATCATCAACCTGATGCACGACGGCGTGATCGGATTTGACGAAAAAAGAAATATCCTGTTCATGAATACCGTGGCCAAACGGTTATGCGGACAAGTGAAAGCACCGGGCAACACGGTGCTGGATTCCATCATCCATCATCCTGCACAACAACAGCTCACGATCAGTCATGGCGGCGAGACCTACACTTTCATAAAAGAAGTGATGAGCGTGGAAAACAACCGTGATGTGATCGGAGAAGTGATTGTATTGCGTGACATCAGTGCCATACAGGAACTGGCTGCCGCCAAAACTAAATTTATCGCAACAGCTTCCCATGAACTGAAAACACCCATCGCTTCCATGCAGATGAGCCTGGGCCTGTTGGCCGATACCCGTACCGGGCCATTGCTGCCGGCACAGCACGAGCTGGTAAACAGCCTGGAAGAAGATGTGGACCGCATCCTGAAAATCAGCAGCGAAATCCTGGATGCAACAGACGAGCAGCTGCACACGATTTGATAGCAATTATTTTTGATTATTTAATCTCACCAAAACATGACAACGGGAAACATCTTGTTAGTAGAAGATGAGGAGAAAGTCCGTCATCTGTTGAAACGTATTATTACACTCGAAGGTTTTAACGTACAGGAATGTGCCAATATTAAATCTGCCCGCCGCCTGTTGGACGATACGCCGGTAGATGTGGTACTTTGTGATGTGATGTTGCCCGATGGCAATGGTATCGACCTGGTGACTTATATCAGGGAACGACAGTTGCCGGCGGAAATTATCCTGTTAACGGCTTATGGTAATATCCCCGACAGCGTGCGCGCCATCAAATCAGGGGCTTTCGATTATCTCACCAAAGGCAATGATAACACGCGTATTATACCCCTGCTGTTTCGCGCCATGGAAAAAGTGCAACTGCAACAACGCATTCAACATCTCGAAACCCGCATCGTCAATAGTTATGCGTCCTTCCAGGAAATCATCGGTACCGCTCCGGGTATTAAAGCAGCCCGTCAACTGGCTGCACAGGCAGCACCCAGTGATGCGCCGGTACTGCTGCTGGGAGAAACGGGTACGGGAAAGGAAATGTTTGCACAGGCGATCCACAACGCGAGCAACCGTGCTGCAAAAGATTTTGTGGCCATCAACTGCAGCGCCATCGGAAAAGATATCCTGGAAAGTGAACTGTTTGGATATAAGGCAGGCGCCTTCACCGGCGCCGCCAAAAATAAAAAAGGCCTCATGGAAGAAGCCCATCAGGGCACGCTCTTCCTGGACGAAATAGGGGAAATGCCACTGGAGCTACAGGCCAAGCTGCTGCGGGTGCTTGAATCCGGCGAATTCATCAAAGTGGGGGATACCAAACCAACGAAAACGGATATACGTATCATAGCAGCGACCAACCGCGAGGTGACCAAAGAAATAACCGAAGGCCGTTTCCGGGAAGACCTCTTTTACCGGTTGAATATGTTTACGGTCCAGTTGCCGGCGCTGCGTGAAAGGGAAGAAGATATCCCCGTTTTTGCAGCCTATTTTATGCAGCTGTTTGCCGCCAAAAGCGGTAAAGCAGTGAGCGGTATGACCAGCGATTTTGTGATGCAACTAAAACAACATGACTGGCGGGGTAATATCCGGGAACTGAAGAATGTGATGGAAAGGGCGGTTATTGTGGCGCAAGGCCCGGAACTAACACCAGAAACACTGCCGCTGGAAGTACGCTGGCATAAAGGTGTACGCCAGCATTCCGGCACGTTCGATCTGGCCGACGTGGAAAAGGAACATATACAATGGGTGATCCGCTATGCTGCCGGTAATAAAACCAAAGCAGCACGGTTACTCAATATCGGCTTATCGACCCTGTACCGGAAAATGGATGAATATAGCCTGATCAAATAAAGGAAAAAAAGCAAGGGACTGACCAGGTAAGTCAGCCCCTTGTTTTTTAAACATCGTACAGAGATGATCAGAAACGAACAATCAGGTCCATGGCAGCGGTGAACTGGTCACGGCGAAGCCCGTTGTCATACGGCGTGGCATCATTGCGCCAGGCACGTTCATAGCGGACTTCCGGCCGTATTCTCAACAAAGGGCTGAAGTGATGTACCCAGCCGATGGTGTGACTGGTATACAGCGTGGTAAAACCGGTACGGTTACCCTGCGGATCGTTGAGCAGATCGTTGCGTATAGACAGATAATCTTTCTTGGGGGACAGCTGCACCTGGAAGTAGTTCACCGCGCCCACGGCGGAAGCTACACCCGGAATAGTGGCGCCCAGGCCGGTGTTCATGTACCATTCTTTGGCCGGCCCATCGATGGCGGTACCTCCTACTGCTGCATCATGTTGCCACATATAATATACTTCTGTGTGCATATGAACGATGGGACTGAAGCGGTGCCCCCATGTGAGCACGGCCATCTGCAGGTTGTCGTGTTCATTTTTATAGCGTCCCCTTCCCAGGGAATTGATACCGCCGTAGAGGGAGTTGTTGTTATTGTTTGAAACCCACCGGGCCATGAACAGGCCATTTACGCTGGAAGACTTGCTCCAGGGCGCCATGTCGTTGCCTCCGTGTATGCCGGCAAACAACTGCCAGTGTGCGTTCAGTCGCAGTGCGGCATGTACGCCGGTAAACGTGTAGGGATCAACGGTAAACATCAGGGAATGGGAGTACAGGTAGTTGTCCGGCGCCCACTGCGCTTCAATGTCAGCTGGTGAAATGAAACGCCCCACTTTGATCAGCAGCCCTTCTGCCACTTTCGGCAAATACAGCATGGCGTATACCTGCGTGGGGTCATAACCATACAGGTGGTTGTCCTTCAGTAGCTGATCGCTGAAGATGCCTTTGGCCAGTGTGTAACGATAGTCGGTGCCAAAAATGTTGTCGACCACAAAACCCCAGTCGGCATGTTCCCTTTGTACGGTATTGGGCTGCCGCTCTACCCGCAGGATTAGCTGGTCCAGTACCACCCTGTTGGGAACGAGGTTATAGGAAGTAGGCGCATTGGAATTTTTGGAAGTGCTGAAGTTGGCGCCCACATCCACCCATCCGTAAATTTTGATGCGGCTTTTATTGCCGGCAAGGCCCAACAGTTTCGTCAGTGGATAATCCGGTGCATCGGCGGGTATGCCGATCAGTGGATTGCCCACCCATTCACCGCTGGGAAACGGCGGAGAGGATATCGGGGAAGGCAGGCTCCTGCCGTTAGTGCTGCTGTCTGTGGCGATAGGTGATGCAGGTGTGGTGTCTTGTTGTGCATATCCCTTAGATAATGTCAGTGACAATATCAGCGGGAAAATAAATCCGTGTTTCATGTCCGGGTAAAATTGATTTTGTTGTATGCAGGAATTACCAAACATGTGCCCTGAATAGAAAAGCTTTCTCCTCCTGTCTTAAAAATGTCTGCCATAAAGGATTACAGCTGATACCCCTTTTTTGTTGGCTTTGCAAAAAAGATGATACCTTCCTGTTCAAAATGAAAAAGCCTTTCAAAATGGCAAAAGGCAAACGGGGATGTCCCAATCTGATGCATTTTTTTCATTGTGATAAACTCATATTGACCCGTGTGTTTGTTTTTATGTGATGATTATCATTTTGTTAGATGTTTTTCTTGGAATGGCATCCTGGTTGATATTATTCCTGTAAACAACAAAATCATGAAAGGAAAAAAGTTATCCCTATGGATGAGCGGACTGATGATGATGACCTGTCTGGGTGCAATGGCGCAACAGAAAATAACAGGTATTTACCTCACATCGGCCGATTATATCCAGAACAAGATGACGTATACCGAAACCAACGGGCATCTTTATAAAGCGCGGCTTTATGCGCTCGCTCCCAAAGACCATATTCTCCTGACCCACGGCGGGGAACAAACGAAGCTGGAGAAAGATCGTTTTTTTGCCTTACAGCTGAAGGATGGAAAAATATTCCACATGAAGGGCGGGGAAAGTTATGAGCTGCTGAACCGTAATCCGCAATTATTTTTATACCGGCGGAAGCTGCCGGTGTCTCCCAAAACATACCCGGAGCAGTCGTACCGATATTATTTTTCCACCGGCGAAAACAATCTTCAGGAACTGACTACGCGGAACATCAAACAGGCATTTGTGGCAAAGAAAGACCTGCCGGAGCGGCTGGACGCGGCTTTCAGGGATAATGACGATCTGATGGCGTATGACACCTTTCATCATATGTATAAGCTGGAATGGCTGATCAAATAAAAAAAGCGCCGCATGAAGAAATCATGCGGCGGTTTTCATTTTAGCCAACTAGTATGCCTAGATACTGTAGATACTTATCCAGTACGGCTTTATCGAACACCGGTTCCGGTATGCCGGAGCCCTGCATGAACTTGTCCACGTTGTCGCGGTGCCATACATAGGTGTCCTGGTAAAGCTCGACAGTGGAGAGCCCTTCATGCATATTGTCCCTGAACAGGCTGGTAAGCGGATAGAGACGGTTGGTACTGTCATCTTCCCATTGCTTGCGCCAGTCCTTATAGGATAACGGTTTCAGTTTGAAATCGTAGATATCCATCAGCCGCCGGAAGAACTGTTCCAGCGTGAGATTGGTGTCGGGAGAGCAGATCAGGTTGAATTTCTGTCCGATCGCCTCCTGGTTTTTGGTGATGTGTACAATGGCCTTCACCATATAATCCACGGTAATAAGTCCTTCGCGCAGTTCGCGGAGCGTGGGGTAGGAGGAGTACTGCACACAGTTTTTCACGAGGCTGGCCCACCACTGGTAAGGCGCGCTGGCGCCCGACTGGCTGTGGCACATGGCATAACCAAGGCGGTAAGTGATCAGCGGCACACCGGCTGCTGCGGCCAGGTCAGCTACTGCTTCCATCACCCATTTGCTTCTTACGTAACCAATGTCTTTGCTGACTGCGAGCAGGTTTTGGGAGATGTCGTCCGTTTCCTTCATGATGGTCTTATGGGTGAAGACATGACCCCAACTGTAAACCGAAATAGTGGACAGCAACGACAGGCACTTCATTTTTCCCGTGGCGGCAAAACGTATGATCTCCCGCAGGCCGTCTACATTAGGCTTTTTCATGAAAGAGTAGGGTTCAATGAAATTCACCGAGCTGCCGGAATGGTAAATCACTTCCACTTTGCCTGCCAGTTCCTGGTAAGTATGCTCCGCGATGCCGAGGTCCGGCTGCGCAAAATCCCCAACTACCGGCACGATGCGGTGCCGTGTGTTATCCTGTACCGGGATATGATAGGCCGCAAATGCCTGATGTATTTTGTCGAGTGCATGGTGTTCGTCTCTCGCGCGGACGAGGCAGTACACCATCGCGGAAGTATTGTCCAGCAGCTCCTGTAGCAGATGGATGCCCACGAAGCCGGTGGCGCCGGTGAGCAATACGGCAGACTGACGTTGCAGTACGCTGGCGTCAAATGGTTGCCGGTATTGGACGTTGGGCGACAGGTAGGCATCCTGCTGCAAGGATACATACGGCTCCACATCTTCTTCGGGGATGCCGGTGTCACCTGTTTTAACCCTGTTGTCGATCATGGTGGCCAGTGCCCTTAGTTCGGGAAACTGGTACAGGTCGCGCAGGTACATTTTCACGCCGAAGCGGTCTTTCAGTTTGGTGACCACGGTGGCTACCAGCAGGGAATCACCGCCGATGTCGAAGAAGTTGTCACCGTGATGGATATACGGCCTTTCCAGGATATCGGCCCATATTTCCGTGATGATGCGTTCTGTTTCGCTCACCGGTTCTGCGGATGCCTGGTAGCTGCCGGCGTTCTGCGAAGAGAGTGTCACCAGCGCTGCTTTGTCTACTTTGCCGTTGGCATTCATGGGCAGCTCACGAACGGTGATGAAGCGGGCAGGCACCATATAAGCGGGCAGGTCTTGTTTGAGTTGTTGCCGCGCCAGCGCAATGCCCTGTTGTTCGTTGGGATGGTCCTGTACAATGAAAGCTACCAGCTGTTGCTGCTGACGGTTGTTGTCTACCGCGATCACAGCGGCGCTTTTTACATGTGGCACCAATAGCAGGGCTGCTTCTACCTCGCCCGGTTCCACGCGGAAGCCGCGGATTTTTACCTGGTTGTCGATACGGCCGAGGAACTGGATGTCACCATCGGGCAGGCGGCGGGCCAGATCGCCCGTACGGTAAAGCTTTTGACCGGGAGCGAAAGGATGCGGTACAAACTTGCTGTCTGTCAATACAGGATTTTTGAAATAGCCCAGGGCGATGCCGATGCCGCTGATGCACAGTTCACCTACTGCACCGGGTACCAGCAATTGCAGGTCACGGTCCAGGATAAAGGCCTGTGTGTTGGCGATAGGCTTGCCGATGGTCGGGAAATACTGTCCGTCTACATCCACTACAGGCCGATGGGTGGCATATACGGTGTATTCCGTAGGGCCATAATAATCGATCAGCTGATACGGCAATCCGCTGGTCAATACGGGTTTCATTTGTTCACCGCCGGAAAACAGGTATTGCAGTGTCAGTCCCGTTGTTTGTTGACTGAGCGCTATCAGCTCAGGAATCAGTACGGCGGGAGCGAAGGCATGCGTGAGCTGGTTCCTCCGGTAGAATTCCATCAGGAGTCCTGCATGGGTCCTTTCTTCGTTGTCAGCGATAAAGAGGGTGCCTCCGGACAGGAGGGCCGACCAGCATTCCCAGACAGAGATGTCGAATGCCAGTCCGGCTACCAGCGACAACCGGCTGTTGCTGGTGACGGCATACTGCTGCTGGTGCCAGGTGATCAGATGCTGGATCGACAGGTGGGTGATCATCACGCCCTTAGGCTGCCCGGTAGAACCGGAGGTGTAGATGATGTACGCCAGGTCTGTCGGTGCAGGCATTTTGCCTGGTGCAGTGGTGGGCTGGTCCTGGAGAATCGAGAGGTTGTCCAGGTACACGACTGCCGTGTTGTGCACCTGGAAAAGCCGTGAGCCCAGTGACAGCTGAGTGATGATCACTGTAGCGGCTACTTCTTCCAGGATGTAGGCCACTCTTTTACCGGGATAGATGGCATCTACCGGGATGTAGGCCGCACCTGTTTTCAGGATGCCCAGTACCGCGATGGCCCATTCAGCCGAGCGTTCCAGGTAAACGGGCACATAGCTGCCGGTAGTGACGCCCTGTGCCAACAGGTAATGCGCCAGCTGGTTGCTCTTTTCGTCCAGCTCCCGGTACGTAAGGGAGTGGCCTTTGAAAGATACCGCCATGTTGTTCGGTGTCTGCGCTGCCTGTTTGCGGAACAGGGAGACCAGTGTTTCCCGGGAGTTGTACTCTTCCCAGGGTGTTTGTTTCAGTAAATCAGTCAGGTGTTGATTGCCATCGGTTGCAGCAATATTCCGCTGCTGCCCGTTCGCATCGTGCAGGATCGCGTCCATAGGATCGTGGTTTAAATCGAGGGTTTAAAAAAGGAGTACGGTTAAAATTGTGGTTTTAAAGTTCAGGAAATGCTTCACCTGTTAGGTGATAGTGTAGCTTGAAGGAACAGTAAAAAAGTGTTCACATGTCCCGTGGTGGATAGGTGTTCGGTTCATCTTGGATAGGTCTGTGGTTTAAAGGTTTTCAATAGAATGTCAAATAGGTCTCTGTTATGAAAGATCAGCAAAAAAGGAATTCACATGTCCGGCGGTGGATCGGTTCACTTAATTAAAAAAAAGATTTTCTAAAGATATCCGGTTTTCAAAAAAATATACGAACAGGAAAAGCATTTGGATTGCTAACGTGGTGAAAAAAAAATGGTTACTGAGTTTTTCCTGGTCCGATTGAACAGCAAGTTAGTTATGTCGCCTGAAATATGACCGCAGTGAAAAAAAGTCGTTTTAGTACCCTAAGAGCTTCATAATAAAGCGCCTGTATGCCTGATAGATAACGTTGGCCGTGGGTAGCTATGCGGGGTAATCCGCTGAGAAGCCGCAGTAGCTCAGGGAGACTGTTATGCAGGAAGGTCGTAAATTTAATAAAACTTATACAGGGTGAATTGAACCAGTCGGCCTTCATCTTGTTGTCTAAAAAAGATGTTGCATGCGCAAACCTATAGTAGATATTGAACAACTGACAGCGGCGGTAATAGATCATTACGGGAAGATAAGCCATATGGAGCCGGTGCCGGACGCGATGGAGTCTTTTGCGTTCCGGGTGGTCATCTCCGGAAAAAAATATGTGCTCCGCGTCAATCATCAGGCGGAGGGTTTTGAGAAAGATGATTTCGCCAACCGGCATTTTGCGGGGCCAGGTTTGCCGATTCCGGAGATAGAAGCGATTGGCCTGCTGGAAAATGGGATCGCCTGGTGTTTGTCAGCGCAGGCACATGGCGTGACATTGCAGGACCTGCCGGTAGCTTATCTGCCGGCTGTCACCGCACCGGTGGCGGCGGTGATGCAGTCTATGGCGGCGGCGCCACTGGAAGGTATTACGGGCTTTGGTCCCTTCAATTCCCGGGGCGAAGGGCAGTATACCAGCTGGAAGGCTTATCTGGAAAGTATCTGCAGGGAAGATAACTACGACTGGCATGCTGCCGGTAAAAGAGTGCCGCTGAAACGGATAAAACCTTTGCAGGAACGGCTGCTGCAACAGCTGCAGGACATCCCGGAAGTAAGGCAGCTGGTGCATGGCGATTTCGGCTCCAACAACGTGATTACTGACGGCCACAGGATCACCGGCGTGATTGACTGGTCGGAAGCCATGGCTGGTGATAGTTTGTATGACATGGCGAATATTTTCTTCTGGCGCACCTGGCTGGACTGTATGGAATATCAGGCGCGTTATTTTGAAACACAGCCTATTGATAAAGCACGGCTGGATTTTTACCAGTTGCATATCGGTTTAGCGGAAGTGTACCAGACAGCTATCGCCGGCGATATGGACGACATGGACTGGGCGCTGGTAAGGT
This sequence comes from Chitinophaga fulva, assembly GCF_012927205.1. Lineage (GTDB taxonomy): Bacteria > Bacteroidota > Bacteroidia > Chitinophagales > Chitinophagaceae > Chitinophaga > Chitinophaga fulva. The sequence goes on along the minus strand of NZ_JABBGC010000003.1, from coordinate 134,640 downwards.
GTGAACACCTGGCTGGTATTACCCACTGAATTGGGCAACAAAAAAAATTCGTGTAATATTGTAACTTCATCGGTTTTCCTATTTGACATGCAAGACAAAGAACTTTGGTCCTGGTACAAATCCGGAGAAATCACCGGCCTGGAAGGGTTGTATAATGCTTATTATATGCCCCTTACCAACTACGGATTTAAATTCACGGAGGATAAATCATTTATCGAGGAGAGCATACAGGACCTCTTTCTGAAGTTATGGCGCAATAGGGATTCGATTGTCACACCGCAGGTAGTGAAACAATACCTGCTGTTATCCTTCCGGCGCATTTTACTACGCAAGCTGGAATACAGCCCATCCCGGCTGGAGGAAGCGTTTTCCGGAGAACACGTTCCTTTTTATTTGGAACTGTCTTATGAGCATCCCTTGATCAGAGCAGAGCGTGCAGCAGAACTGAAGAAAAAGGTGGATGCCTTAATGGATACACTGACGCACCGGCAACGGGAGGCTATTTTTCTGAAATACTACGAAGATCTGTCATACGAAGAGATTGCAGAAATCCTGCAAATCAATACAGGCGGTACCTACAAACTGGTTTATCGCGCGCTGGAGCGCCTCAGAGAGCAATTCGGCGACTTCTCCCTTCTTGTATTGTTATACCTGCTGCAACGCCGCTAAAAATTTTTTTTACTTTTTTTCTGAAAATGGGATAATCCGGATGTCCTGTTGTGTCTTATGTGATGATGAACAAGGATTATCGAGATTATCGGATGGAAGATTTCCTGGCGGATGAGTATTTTATCCGCTGGGCGAAGTTTCCGGATGCGGCAGCTAATGCTTTCTGGCAGCAGCTTTCCGCTGATATGCCGGATAAGGCGCCCCTCATGCGGGAAGCCCGGGAGGTGGTGTATGCATTGTCTACGCCGGTGCTGGAAAAAAACGATCCTGCCCGTGAAAAGGTGTGGCAGGCGGTACTGGAGAACATACAACAACAGCCCGTACATCGTATGCAACGTTATCGCCGGCCATTGCTGGCAGCGGCTTCTGTGTTATTACTACTGGCACTGGGCGCGGTGTGGTATTTTACGTCTACCGTTACCATCCGCACGGGCTACGGGGAAACCCGGGAAATTACACTGCCCGATCATTCTTCTCTGATACTGAATGCGCATTCCGCAGCCTCCTATGCCCGCAGCTGGCGGGTTACCGGCAGGAGGGAAGTATCGCTCGACGGGGAAGCTTTCTTCGACGTAAAACATACCGGAGATACCTTCCGCGTACAGGCAGGCCCTGCGCGCGTTACCGTACTGGGTACAGCTTTTAACGTGCGTCACCGGGATGAAATCACCGCTGTGGTCTTACAACGGGGACGTGTACGCATCGACGTTACTGACGGACAAGGCCAGCCTGCTTTCCTGTTGCCGGGAGAGGGGTGGACATATTCCCATCAGCAGCCACCCGTTGTGATGCATGCTGTCGATACCCTCGCTGCTACCGCCTGGACGCGACGGGAACTATTACTGAACGCCACCAAAGTAAAAGATATTATCAACCTACTGAAAGACAACTACGGCTATACGGTAGTATTGCAGGATAGTACCATCGGTGAACGTGAAATCAAAGGCAGGATACCTATGCAAAAGGAGAAAGACCTGCTGTTCGTTTTGTCCAGGATACTGGATATAGATATTCAACAGAAAAAAGATACGCTTTTGTTCACTGCCAGACAGTGATCGTTTATTAATCAACCAAACAACCAACCAAACATCAATGATGAAGGGAGCACAGTTACGTAAAACTGCGGCGATGGTGTGTTCTTTCCTGTTGACTATGCAGCTCGCATACGCACAGGTAAGGACTATGCCGGTCAGCACAGCACTGAAGGAAATCACCCGCCTCTATCGTACCAGTTTCGTGTATGAAAACAACCTGCTGGACAATGTCACCACTACCGTGGATATCCGCGCTTTCTGTTGCAGATCGGTGGAGGCCGTGCTGAAAGAAGTGTTGTATCAAAGAGGATACCTCTTTCTGTATGTTAACGACAACACCTATACGATTGTAAAAGACGTACGCAGGAAGACAACACCCGCCAGCATTTCAGCGCCGGTGCCTGCGATGGACCAGGTGGTAACAGGCACAGACCCGTTGCTCGTAAAAGGCCGGGTGACTGATGAAAATGGCAACCCGCTTCCCGGCGTGACCGTCAAACCTGCCTCTGGCAGGGCCGGCGCTTTTACAGATGGTAACGGCGTTTATTTCGTTCGGTTATCCAAACCGGGAGAGCTGCTTACTTTTACCTTCATCGGTTACCACATGCAGGCATCGGCCGGCAAACCAAAGCTGGACGTGGTCCTGCAATCAGATAATATTCAACTGAAGCAGGTGGAAGTGTCCACCGGTTACCAGACCATTGCAAAGGAGAGAGCCACCGGTTCTTTCTCCCAGATACAGGAGAAAGACATGGAACGTAAGATCACCACCAATGTGGTGGATAAGATGGAAGGTATGGTGAGCGGGTTGCTGGTGACCAGCAATCCTCCGGACGCCAATGGCCGCCCGTCTAAAAGCCCGGTATTCGCCATCCGCGGACGCAATACCTTCAAAGCACAGCAGGACCCGCTGATCGTCATCGATGGTTTTCCCTATGAAGGGGAGCTGTCTATGATCAACCCGGAAGACATTGCCCGTATCACTTTCCTGAAAGATGCGGCCGCAGCCTCTATCTGGGGTGTGCGTGCAGCCAACGGCGTAGTGGTGATTGAAACGCGGAAAGGAAGTCAGCAACGCCGGCAGATCACCTTCTCCACCAATTTTACGCTGGGTGGCCGGCCCGACCTGAGTTACCGTCCTGTGGCCAGTTCTGCGGCCTACCTCGACTTTGAAAGGGAAGCAGTGGATAAAAACCTCATCCCCGATCCGAATGGCCGTACCTTGCCTGCGGTGAGCACCGGCGCAGATATCTTCTACCGCTACAAACGTGGCGAGATCACCGCTGCACAGCGCGATGCCCTGGTACAGCAACTGTCCGGTTACGACTATAAGTCACAATATCAGCAATACCTGTTGCAACGCCAGCAAATACAGCAATACAATCTGTCTATGAGCGGAGGCAGCGATTTTGCGCAGTATTTTATTTCCGGCTCCATCGCTGATGAACTGCCGGTGGCCAAAGGCAACCGCAACACCCGCGTCACCATCAACTCCACCAATAACTTCAAGCTCAACAAAAACCTCGATGCCAATCTGGGTATCATGGCCGTGATGAATACCGCCAAAAACAACGGCCTTGGCCTGTCTCCGCTGGAACCGGGCATCTACACCATGTTGCCCTACGACCGCATTGTGGACGATAACGGTAAAGCCATACAGTATGCCCGCGCCTTTAATGGCCGCGCACTGGATTCCCTGCAACGCCTCGGCTATCTGCCATGGCGGTACGACTATCTTTCCGAACTGGCGAATGCAGACAATACCAGCCGCATGAACCTCTATCGTATTAACGCCGGCTTCAATTATCGTATTATCCCCGGACTGACAGCCACGCTGAGCGGCCTTTATGAACGCTCTTTCCAGCGCAACCGTATCTATGCTAACCCCGACACCTATACGAGCAGGAGCACCGTCAATAGTGCCACCTCTATTACTGGCGGCAACCTGGTGTATGGTTTGCCGAAAGGGGGGATCCTGAACATTGCCAACGCTGACATGGAACATTATGATGTACGCGGACAGCTGAACCTGAACCGCCAGTTGGGGAAAAAGCATAGGATAGACGCCGTTGCCGGTAGTGAAATCAGGCAGGTGTGGACCTCCAGTGCTTCCAGCCGTTTGTATGGTTATGATGATCAGACACTGGCTTCCATGCCGGTGAACTACGATACCTATTACAAAACAGCGGTGACGGGGAACCAGACCAAACCGTCTATTCCTAACAGTCTGGGTGATACAAGGGACCGCTTTATGTCATGGTATGCCAATGCGAACTATACTTTCAACAGCCGTTACGTGTTCTCCGGCAGCGCCAGACTGGACGATTCCAACCTCTTTGGCGCGAGTGAGCAATATCGCGCCACGCCTTTGTGGTCATTGGGCGGTATGTGGAAACTGGGAGAGGAGCAGTTTATGGAGCTGCCTTTTATGAACCGCCTCAATCTTCGTGTAACCTATGGCGTGAATGGCAACGTGGACAAAACGACGAGCCCGTTCCTGATAGCGTCCGTATCGTCATCTCCCGGATATTATAACGGTCAGCCCTACGCCAGCATCAGCAACCCGGCCAATCCATTGTTGCGTTGGGAAAAAACCAAAACCTTCAACGTAGGCGCTGACCTCTCTTTCTGGGACAGCCGCCTGGATGTGACACTGGATGTATACCGCAAACATAGCTACGACCTGTTAGGGCCGGCCGAGTTCAACGCCACCTATGGTTTCACCACACTGACCGTTAATACGGCGGAGCTGCGTAATAACGGGGTAGACCTTAATATCTCGGCAGCGGTAATACAACGGAAACATTTCTCTTGGAAAGCCATCATGAATTTCGGGTACAACGAAAACAAAGTCGTGTCTTCCAATCTGCAACGGGAGAACGTAAACTACTATAGCAACAGCGGCACAGGTGCCAATCCTGTCAAGGGTAAACCGATTGAAGGTATCTACAGCTACCGCTACGGCGGACTGGACAGCATTGGCCGGCCTATTGTGCTCTCCGGTGATGGCAAACGGAATCTGGCCAACGCCGATATTTCCGCGGACTTGTCTACACTGACTTATAGCGGTACTACGGTGCCGCGCTTTTTCGGCGGGTTGACAAACATTGTCCGTTATAAACAGCTGGAGCTGTCGTTGCTGATCACGTATAAGATGGGATATGTTTTCCGTCGCCCTACAGTAGATTACTCTAGTTATTTTACGCAGAAGTCCATTCACAGCGATGTAGCCGACCGCTGGCAGAAACCCGGTGATGAAGCACGTACGGACGTACCGGTAGTGCCTTCTACCGGTGTCACCTATACGAATACATGGTATCCCAAGTCAGACAGGCTGATTGAAAGCGGTGCGCATATCCGTTTACGGGAGGTGTCGCTGACGTATGACCTGCCGGCGCAGTTGTTGCGTTCCCTGCATCTGCAACGGTTGTCATTTATCGCCTATGGCCGTAATCTTGCCTTGTGGACTGAAAACAAGGCCGGTATTGATCCGGACTATATTCCCGGGGCTTATTATTCACTGCTGCCGCCTGCGCGTTCTTTTGCCGTTGGTTTGAAAACAACTTTCTAATCTTAAAAATGTTGCCTGATGTTTCGCAATTTGATATATGCAGCTGCTTTGATGACCCTCGCTGGTTGTGGCAGAGATTATCTCGACATAAAACCCAAAGGAAAGGTGATCCCTTCTACGTATAAGGATTACCGTTTGTTGATGAACAACTCCTATGACCTGGTGAGCTCCTATGGCGCCGATGAACTGGCGTCTGACAACGTGGAGTACTATGAGCAGCAGGGGCTTGATTATTTGGGCACTTCCACCTACCGGATACATACCTGGCAGGACGATGTGTGGATGTCTACCGACAATGATGCACAGTGGAGCAACCTGTATAAGCAGGTGTATCTCGCTAACGTGGTACTGGATGGTATGAAATCCGTGACCGACGGCACGGAAAAAGAGCGTAACCAGTTGACCGGTGAGGCTTTGATACACCGATCTTTTGCTTATCTTTCGCTGGTGAACCTTTATGCCGTACAATATGATGCTGCCACTTCGGCTACAGACAGAGGTGTGCCGCTGTTGCTGGCGCCTACCACCGACGCCAAATTAAACCGTGCTTCCGTAAAAGCCGTATACGATCAGTTGCTGACAGATCTGAATCAGGCTACGGCGTTGCTGGGCACTACCAGTACCAGCGTTTATGAGCCTACGCTGGCTGCTGCCTATGCCTTGCAGGCCCGTGCTTATCTCATCAGAGGGGAGTATCCCGAAGCGCTGAAAGCGGCATCCAAAACGCTGGAGATCAAAAACCAGCTGGCAGACTATAATAAGTTTGTAGCTGATCCCCGTAATACTTATCCGGAGAACAGGAGCAATCCTGAAACGATCCTGATGAAAACAGTGTCTAACAGTTATACGTGGTTCTCGCTGAGCAAGGATTTACAAACGGAGTTCAAAGACTCTTTGATTGACCTGCGGTATAAAGTACTGTTTACTTCCACTACCGCCCCATTTGTGGGTTACCTGTATTATTGGGGAGAGTTCCTGTTGTTTGATGCCCGCCTCGTAGGGCCGACGGTGCCGGAGATGTACCTGGTACGTGCTGAATGTAATGCCCGTTTGAACAATGTGGCTGCTGCCATGCAGGATGTGAACCTGTTGCGTAAAATGCGTATTGCGCAGGCGGCGTATGTACCATCCACAGCAGCTACAGCAGATGAGGCGTTGCAGCAGGTGCTGTCGGAGCGCCGGCGGGAGTTGTGTTTCAAAGGACAGCGGTTGTTCGATCTGAAACGGCTCAACAAAGACCCGCGTTTCGCTAAAACCATTACGCATACCTACAGCGGGCAGACGTTTACGTTGAAGCCTAACGATTATCATTACGTGTTTCCTGTGGCGCCGAAGCTGATGCAGATGAATCCGGAACTGGAGCCGAACGAAAGAAGATAATTCACCAACCAACCAATAAAAAAGCGGCGGCGGACCTTTCCGCCGTCCTCTATTTTCTTATGAAACAGTTTCTTTTGTATGTACTCTTGTTGGCCGGTATAACGGCCACAGCACAGGAACCCGGGATTCATTTTGAACACGAACTAAGCTGGAAAGACATCAAAGCCAAAGCCAAAAAAGAAGGCAAGTTTATTTTCATGGACTGCTTCACCACCTGGTGCGGGCCTTGTAAAATGATGAGCCGCGACATTTTTCCGCAGCAGTCAGTGGGTGATTTTTTCAATGATAAATTCATCTCCGTCAAAGTACAGATGGACAAAACGGCCGGTGACGACGCGGCTGTAAAACGCTGGTATGAAGATGCCGCCGCTATTGCCAAAGAATATAACGTGATGGCCTATCCGACGTTTTTGTATTTCGCGCCTGATGGCCGCCTGGTACACCTGGTGGTGGGTGGCGACAGTGCCGCCGCATTTATCGCTGCTTCTGCACAGGCATTGAAGCCCGAAACGCAATACTACACCCGTATGGAGACGATGGCTAAAAATGCAGGCAGTCAACCAGATACACTGAAACGGTTAGCGGAAGAAGCCCGGAAAATGTATGATGGCCGCTACACCGTTTTGTTTACACAACGCTACCTTCGTGCCGTGCCGGATATTTTTGCGCCGGACGTGTTGCATTTCCTGGACAAGTTCACCCTCTCCAGCCGGGACACAGGATTTGTCATCTTCCGGAAAAATCCTGCTAAAGTCGACCAGGTGATGGGCGCACGTTATGCAGAAAACAGGGTGCAACAGATCATCTTCGGAGAAGAGATTTATTCCGAACTGAAGGAAGGCGATAAGCCCGATTTTACGGCCATCCAGGTGAAGCTGAAAAAGAAATACCCCGAATTAGCAGGCATCGTGATGGATAAGTTCCGGGTGCAATGGTACCAGCGCACCAAAGCGTACGACCAGTTTGAAAAAGCAGTGAAAGTCTATCTGAAACAATACGACAAACAACTTGATCCCAAGGATTTGAGCAGCTTCGCCCGCACTGTCGGTCTTTATGCCACAGATACAACCATGTTGCGCACCGCGCTGGCATGGAGCGAGCGCGCGGCTAAAGAAGATCCTCATGCGGAGGCAAAGAGCGTACAGGCTTTGCTGTTGTATAAACTGGGAGATACCGCAACGGCTGTCCGCTTACAGGAAACTGTTGTTGGTGACCTTTCTACCGGAAAAGAAAACAAATACAGGAAAGAATATCAACAGAAAGTACTCGATAAGATGAAGAACGGGGAAAAACTATAATCAATTACAAATTACGAATGAAGGGCTTTCTTATAGAGAGGTTACTAAATAACCTTCCTGTATGAAAGCCCTTCATTCGTCATTCGTAATTGAGTTTGTTCCCTGTAGTTTGTTGCCCGTTTCGCCGGATTTACCTACATTGCCTGCCTAATCACGTTATTTAATATACGACATGGAACTAACAACACTGGCCCCGCAGTCTCTGTGGCAATATTTCAGTCAGCTGAACGCCATACCCCGGGCCTCTAAGAAAGAAGAGAAGGCAGTGGCTTTCGTTGAGGCATTTGGCCGTCAGATTGGCCTGGAAACGACAAAGGACGCTGTCGGAAACGTGTGCATCAAAAAACCGGCAACCGCTGGTATGGAAGACCGCCAGACCGTTATCCTGCAATCCCACCTGGATATGGTGCACCAAAAAAATGGTGATACCGTATTTGATTTTGATACACAAGGTATTGAGATGTATGTAGACGGTGACTGGGTGAGGGCCCGTGGTACTACGCTTGGCGCAGACAACGGCATCGGCGTGGCTACTATCATGGCTATCCTGGCAGCTACCGATATTGCGCATCCTGCCATCGAAGTTATGTTCACCATCGATGAAGAAACGGGTATGACCGGTGCTATGCAACTGGACCCTGCTCCTTATACCGGAAAAATATTGCTCAACCTCGATACCGAAGAGGAAGATGAAATCACTATCGGTTGTGCCGGTGGCCTGGATACCAACACCAGCGGCAACTACCAGCAGGTGCCTGCCGTAGCGGGTGGCGCTGCTTATGATATCACCGTCAAAGGCTTGCTGGGCGGTCACTCCGGTATGGACATCAACCGTGGCAGAGGTAATGCCAACAAACTGATGAACCGCCTGTTGTACAACGTGCGGCAGTCTGTTGACCTGCAGCTGGCCTCCCTTGATGGCGGTAGTCTGCGTAACGCTATCCCGCGTGAATCCCGCGCAACGGTAGTAGTGCCAGGTGCTGATAAAGCCCGTTTGGAGGAACTGGTACAGGCGTTTGCGGCCATCCTGAAAGAAGAATATAAAACCGTGGAAACAGGGCTGACAGTGGAGATCACGCCGGCAGCCACGCCTGCCTCCGTGATGGAACCTGCTTACTTCGATAAACTGCTGCGTGCTATCTATGCCGCGCCGAACGGCGTGTTCCGCATGAGCCCCGATATTCCGGGCCTGGTGGAAGCATCCAACAACATCGCGAAAGTAAGCGTGAAAGACGGAACGTTCATTACCCAGTCACTGCAACGCAGCAACGTAGACAGCACCAAAGAAGACGTAGCCCTCGCGGTACGGGCAGCCTTTGAAAACATGGGCTGTGAAGTAGTACAGGTCGGTGGTTATCCCGGTTGGAAACCCAATCCGGATTCTCCTGTCCTGAAACTGATGTTGTCTTTATACGGCAATCACTTCGATCATACCCCGAAAGTAGGCGCTATCCACGCCGGGCTGGAATGCGGTATCCTGGGCTCGCTGCTGAAAGGACCGGATATGATTTCTTTCGGGCCTACCATCCGTGGCGCGCACTCTCCCAATGAATGTGTGCAGGTATCTTCTGTACAGAAGTTCTATGGGTTTCTGCTGCATATTCTGCGTGAAATTCCTAAACGTTAGTCACTGTAAATGTTTTATACCGGGGCAGGCTCAAGGGCCTGTCCTTTTCTTTTAATCATATCGTAGCCCAGGGCTTCAGCCCTGGAAACGGGAAAATAATATTGATTTAATGCCCGGTTATACGGCCTTAGTAAAGAGATTGGTGAAGGATATACGAAGGATACGTGAAGGATACCACAAGGAGGACTATACAAAAATATAGGAATCAGCGAGTTGTAAGTATTTGATAAATGATGATATGATAAAGTCTGATAGTATTTTGCCGTTTGCTGTAATCTTTTGTGACTGGCTGATTTATTTCTTGCTACACATAATAATTTTAAGATATGTAGCAATCTTTCTAATTAAAAATATTATCTTACCTACGTTTTAAATTTTCTGAAAATGGCTATTAACTTACAAAAAGGACAGAGGATTGATATTGGCCTGTCCAGCATCAGTGTCGGACTGGGATGGGAGCCAAACGAAGGTACAGGTGCGGCTTTCGACCTCGACGCATCTGCCTTTATGATCGATGACAACAGATCGATCCCGGAAGAACGTTATTTTGTATTCTATGGCAACACAGACTCTCCTGATGGCGCGCTGCATCATACCGGTGACGACCCTACGGGCGGCAACAGCGACGGCGGCGATGATGAAACCATCATGGTAGACCTGACGAAAGTGGATCCCCGCGTAAAGGAAATCCTGTTCGTCGTTACCATTCACGACGCTATCGCCAGAAGACAGAACTATGGCCAGGTAAGGGATTCGTATATCCGTATCGTTGATAACGCTACCTCACAGGAGATCGCTAAATACGAACTGGGAGAAGACTTCTCCATCGAGACAGGCGTGGAATTCGGCCGCCTGTACGTAAAAGACGGTCAATGGAAATTTGAGGCTTCCGGTAAAGGATACAAGGAAGACCTGGCATTTTTCCTCTCTAAATATTTTAAAGGACAGATCATTAAATAACCTATATATGGCGATCAATCTCGTAAAAGGTCAAACTATCGACCTCCGTAAAAATGATCAGGGAGAAGAATTCGATCTCTCTACCGTAACCATCGGCCTTGGCTGGGACGTAAGACAGAAAAAAGCCGAAGGCGGTTTCTTCGGAAAACTTTTCGGAGGCGGACAGAAAGAAGAAGAGTATGACCTCGACGCGGTGGCTTTCCTGCTGGACAACAACGGCAAAGTGGCCAACCTGGGCCGTACCGTGCAAACCAAAGACGGCAGAAGCCTCGGCCTGTACGAAGGGGACGTGGTGTTCTTCAACTCCATGAAACATCCTTCCGGCCACATCTGGCTCACAGGCGATAACAGGACCGGCGCCGGCGATGGCGACGATGAGCAGATCATCATCAAACTGGACCAGATGGACCAGCGCTACCAGAAAATCCTGTTCATGGTGACGATCTACCAGGGACGTGCCAACAACCAGCATTTCGGTCTGATTGAAAATGCGTTTATCCGTGCGGTAGATGCCAGAGGCAAAGAAATCGCCAAATTCAGCCTTTCCGGTGACAGCACCTACAATGGCATGTGCTCCATGACATTCGCGGAAATATACCGTAAAGACGGCGCCTGGAAATTCAGAGCGCTCGGCAACCCGCACCAGTCCGACAGCTTCATCGATGAACTGAAGACAATGGTGTACTCCTGATTTCCTGAATGCATGTAACTGTAGCAATGTTGTTAACCCAAATCAACAGCAGCGCTTTAACCAACTTATTTTATGAGAAGACTACCTGTTTACCTCTTGCTGGACACCTCCGGCTCCATGAGCGGAGAACCGATAGAGGCCGTGAAGAATGGCGTCCAGATAATGATCAGCTCATTAAGACAGAACCCGCAAGCCATCGAGACTGCATTTCTCAGTATCATCACGTTCGATAGCAATGCCAGGCAAATCGTTCCTTTAACAGACCTGGCCTCCTTCCAGATGGCCGATATCCGTGCTACCGGCACCACCGCGCTGGGCGAAGCCCTGCAGCTGGTCAGCCAGTGCATAGACAGGGAAGTGGCGAAAACCACCGCTGAACAAAAAGGCGACTGGAAACCGCTGGTGTTCATCATGACCGATGGCGTGCCGACCGATAACTGGCAAAGCGGCCTTCAGATGTTTAAACAGCGCAAAACGGCCTACACCGTGGCCTGCGCAGCCGGCCATGGCGCCGATACTTCCGTGCTCAAACAGATCACTGAAAACGTGGTGAGCCTCGATACGGCCGACAGTGCCACGATCTCCCGCTTCTTCGCCTGGGTGACCGCCTCCATCGGCGTAACCTCCACCCGCGTAGAAGATTCCGGCAAAGAAGTGACCGGCCTGTCTGAACTGCCGCCACCACCCTCCGAACTGAATATTGTAGTGTAAGACTTTAATGTACTGATATGCGACGACTACCGGTATATTTCCTGCTGGACACCTCCGGTTCCATGTATGGGGAACCCATTCAGGCATTGAACAATGCCCTGAGCGGGATGGTCAACAACCTTCGTATGGATGCCCATGCCCTGGACTCCCTGTGGCTCAGCATCATCACCTTCGACAGGGAAGTAAAGGAACTGGTACCGCTCACCGAACTGGTGAGCTTCCAGTTGCCCGAAATCACCTGCCCGCAGAGTGGACCTACCCATACCGGACAAGGACTGGAATATCTCTATGGTAAAGTGGTCAATGAAGTACAACGGGGAACGCCCACCCAGAAAGGAGACTGGCGCCCCCTGTTGTTTATTTTTACAGATGGTAAACCATCCGATCAATTACTTTACCGGGAGATGATCCCCAAAATAAAAGGCCTCAACTTCGGCGCCATCGTAGGATGCGCCGCCGGCAAAGCGGCCGACAACGACATGCTGAAAGAACTGACCGAAACGGTGGTGCACCTCGATACCGCAGACAGTGCCACCCTGCGCCGGTTCTTTAAATGGGTGTCCGATACCATCGAACAGGGCAACAAAAGCATGGGCACCACCTCACAGGTAACCCTGCCACCGCCACCCCAGGAAGTGAATTTAGTGATCTGATCAACAATTTATGAACGTAAAACTTATAGGGCACGACTTCAAAAGCCTGCAGGTAGAATTAACCCACAACGAGAAATTTTACTGTGAGAAAGGAGCCCTGATCTATTACGAAGAAGGTATCCATTCTTCCATCAACGTATTTGATAAAGGCATCGCCGGCGTACTGAAAAGGAAACTGACCGGCGAAAGTATTTTTCAGGTAGAACTGTGTAATACCAACCTTAACCCGAAGAAATTAATGGTCGCCGGCAGGGTAGGCATGCTGCCTGTCAACCTGAAAAATATCTCCGGTGGCATCATCTGCAGGGCCGGATATTATGTGGCCTCCTCTGATAAAGTGGACATCGACGCGAAGCTGAACCTCACCTCGCTGATCGGTGGCACCGGCCTCATTATGCAGAAAATCACCGGCCACTGCACCGTGTTCCTCGATGTGGTGGGAACGCCCACCACGCTGGACCTCGCAGCCGGTCAAACGGTTTTTGTGGATGAAAAAAGTTTTATCTGTATGAATGCTGATATGCAAAACAGGATGTCGTCACACTTCTCCGGCAGCAATATGCTCGGCGGAGAAGGGCTCTCCATGCTCAAAATCACAGGACCGGGCACTGTATACGTAACCTCCGTAAACTTCAGATAATGAGAAGACTCCCCATTTATTTTCTGATAGATGTCTCCGAATCCATGGTCGGAGAACCGGTACAGCAGGTGGAAGAAGGCCTGTCACAGATTATTCAGGCACTCAAAGCTGACCCCTACGCTATTGAAACCGTTTGGGTTTCTATTATCGTTTTCGCAGGACAGGCCAAAACACTGGTACCCTTGCAGGAGATCATCAATTTCTACCCACCCCGTTTCCCCATCGGCGGCGGCACCTCGCTCAGCAAAGGCCTTGGCCACCTGATGTACGAGCTGCGCAAAAACCAGGTGAAAACCACCTACGAACAGAAAGGCGACTGGAAACCCATCGTATTCCTGTTCACCGACGGTGTGCCTACTGATGATACCCGCGCGGCCATCACCGAATGGAAACAGAACTGGCAACGCACCGCCAATATGGTGGCCATCTCTTTCGGCAACGAAGCAGACGTGCATGTACTGAAAGAACTCACCGAAAACATCATTCATTTCAAAAACAGCAATGCCGCGGCCTACAAACAGTTTTTCAAATGGGTGACAGACTCGATCAAAACCAGCAGCGAAAGCGTCGAGAAAAACGCCTCCGGCTTTGAACTGGCTAAAATATACAGCGACGACACCCTCAGCAAGGTAGACCTCACCAAACCCATTCCGCCACAGTCCTACATGGACAGCAACTATGCGGTGCTGGTAGGCAAATGCCAGAACTTGAACCGGCATTACCTGATGAAATACCGCCGCTCCGAAGAAGAAGCAAAGATATACGGACTGGACATCAACCGCCTGTCATACCGACTGGTCGGCGCTTTCCAGGTAGATAACACTTACCAGGAACTGTCCGATGATACCGCAGGCCCGTCCCGCATCAACAGTGATGAACTGATCGGCAGCCCTACCTGCCCGTGCTGCGGCAACCAGGTGGCTTTCGCCATGTGCGTATGCGGTCAGATCCACTGCATCGGCGAGGAACATATCAGTACCTGTCCCTGGTGCGGCAACAAAGGCACTTACGGCATCGGGGAAGGCGGATTCGACGTTAACCGCGCTCAGGGCTAAAAGGAATCAACAGCATGTCAAAAAAATATATCCGCGAACTATTTGCTGCTAAAAATATTACGATCGCCGGCAGCAAACAGCAGCTGTTCGACGCATTTGTGGATGATGAACAACATCAGCTACTGGCCCGGCAGATACTGGAAAACCAACAACGACTCATGGACATATGGCAGTATAAAAACAGGCTGGCGGATATCCAGCAGCAAACCGTCACCATTCCCAATGCCACGGTGGGCAAGCCTTACCAGGCTACGCTCGACTTCCGGCAGTGGCCCGATATCACCTGGACAGCCATCGAAGGGCTGGAAGAATACGGACTGCGTTACGATGCCGCCAGCGGCATCCTACAGGGCACGCCGGTGAAAAGCGGCGATATCCGGCTTAAGCTGCAGTTCCGCCTCACAGGCGGCGATGCTAACGCTGCTCCCCACGAGAAGCTGCTGCCGCTGGTGATCAATCCTGATCCCCGCTCGCTCTGGAAAAATATTCCCAGCGATATGGCCGGCCCTTTCTGGAAAGCAGATGATGTGGCCGAGTTTGCCCCGCTGGGCGATCGTTGGGTGACCGTCGCCTCCAAACGGGGACGCTCCCACGCCAACGTAGGGTCGTTCCGTGATGACGACTATGCTTTCCGGCACCTGGAACCTTCCGGCTGGAGCGTGCTGGCCGTATCCGACGGCGCCGGCAGCGCTAAAATTTCCCGCGAAGGCTCCCGCCTGGCCTGCGCCGGCATTATCGATTATTTTGAGCAGTACTTCAAAACCGCTCCCATAGCAGATATCGACGCGCTGTTCCAGGAACACGCCGCTGGTACCGGTACCGACACACAAAAGAGAATCACCCGCCTGGTGTATGATACACTGGGCAAGGCCGCTTTCTCCATTCATAAAAAACTGGAAGAATTTGCTGCCGCTCAACAGGTTTCCATAAAAGATCTGCATTCCACCCTTATATTTGTGCTGCTGAAAAAGTATGCATTTGGCTATGTCATCATGAGCTTTGGAGTAGGAGACTGCCCCATCGGGCTGTTGAACAAGGACTGTTCCGCTATCACCCTGATGAACCGGCTTGACGTAGGAGAATTTGGAGGCGGCACGCGGTTCATTACCATGCCTGAAATTTTTACGAGCGACAAATTCCCTACCCGCTTCGGTTTCAAACTGGTGCCGGACTTCGCTTATCTCATGCTGATGACCGACGGTATCTACGATCCTAAATTTGTGGTGGAAGCTAACCTCGAAAAAATAGAGACGTGGAAAGCCTTCCTGGATGACCTGAACGGCAACAACCCGGAAAAAGTGGCTCTGCCACTGGGCGCACACGCACCGGAAAGCGCCGGCCGCCTGTCTGCCTGGATGGATTTCTGGAGCCCCGGTAATCACGACGACAGGACCCTGATGATCATCAGTTAATTGCATATTGATTAGGTAACACCGTAACATCATGAACACTAAAACTGTCCATTCCGTCATTAACGCAGGCAAGTCTTATCAGTATATTGATAACGGCGAACCTATGCGCGGCGGGATGAAAGATGTGTATTTCAGCCCCGATAAATCTTATGTGGTAGCGTTCTACCGGGATGACCAGGATTTCAGCTCCCGCGAACGGCTGCGTAAAATTGTGACCGAATACTATAACAGTTTCTTTAACCGCGAAGGCGGCCACTACTACAAGGATTTGTACTGCTGGCCGACCGACATGGTGGAACTGGGCAAAAAAGTAGGGCTCATCGTTCCCTGCTATAATCAGAATTTCTTTTTCAAAAAAGGATACGCTTCCAATGATCTGATCAAAGGAAAAGAAAAAGAGGGCAAATGGTTTGCTTCTCCCAAATTCAGGAACAAACAATTTGCACTGCGTCTTGACGAAGCTGAGCTGGGCAACTGGCTGAGCTATTTCCAGATCGGCGTCAATATCGCCAGGGGGGTAAAACGCCTGCATGCCGCAGGGCTGGCCCATTCCGACCTGTCTTATAAAAACGTGCTGGTGGACCCGGTCAGCAAATCGGCCGCCATCATTGACATAGACGGCCTCGTGGTGCCCGGCCTGTTTCCGCCCGATGTGATCGGCACCGCCGATTTTATTGCGCCGGAAGTACTGGCCACCAAACATCTTGATGTCAAAGACGCCAATCGTAAACTGCCGAGCCGCCTGACGGACCTGCACGCGCTGGCGGTCATGATCTATATGTACCTGCTGTACCGGCACCCGCTGAAAGGCGGTAAGGTACATGACCTCGACACGGAAAAAGACGATCTGCTGTCTATGGGCGAAAAAGCCCTGTTCATCGAACATCCGCAGGATGCCTCCAACAGGCCTAAGCTGAACCAGCTGAACCCGAAAGAGCTGCCCTGGGCGGATGTAACAAAACTACCCTACACCATCACCGGCCCTTACCTGAAGGAGCTGTTTGACCAGGCCTTCATTACCGGCCTGCATCAGCCCAATAACAGGCCGCCGGCGGAAATGTGGGAACAGGCGCTGCTGAAGACCACAGATCTGATGCAGCCTTGCAGCAACCCGGCCTGCGAACAGAAATGGTATGTGTTTGATAATACCATCTCTCCAAAATGCCCGTTCTGCGGTACGCCGCATAAAGGCACATTGCCGGTGCTGGATTTGTATTATGAATTCAAACCGACCGTCTGGAAACCGGAAAACCACCGGTTGATGGTCTACCATAATCAATACCTGTTTCAATGGCATGCCAACCGTAACGTTATCCGCAATGAGCGGCTGACACCGGAACAGAAAGTGCCCGTCGGTTATTTTACTTTCCATCAGAACAAATGGGTGCTGGTCAACCAGAAACTGGCGACCCTGAAAGACCTGACGGAAGACAAGGAAATTCCACCCGGCACCATGGTGGAACTGACCGATGGTAAAAAACTCCTGCTCTCCCGCGAAGAAGGCGGAAGGGTAGTGATCATCACAATGGCGAACAAATAAATACCTATAAAAAACACACTGAAATGAATTTTGCAGAACTATTCCAACAAATTCTTGACAATCCCATCCCGTCCCTGATTGTGGTGGGGAACCTGATTATCATCGAAAGTTTGCTTTCCGTTGACAACGCGGCGGTACTGGCCACTATGGTAATGGACCTGCCTGAAAAACAACGTGACCGCGCACTGAAGTATGGTATCTTTGGCGCTTATTTGTTCCGTGGCCTTGCGATGTTGTTTGCTTCCTTCCTGATCCAGTTCTGGTGGCTTAAAGCATTAGGCGGCCTGTACCTGCTGTACCTGGTGTTCAGCTGGGCAAAAGAAAAACGTGCTAAGGCGAAGGCAGCTGAAGAAGAGGAAGATGAATCTATTGACAAGGAAAAGAACTGGCTGTACAAGATGACGGTAGGCGCTATCGGTCCCTTCTGGGCCACAGTGGCACTGGTGGAGCTGATGGACATGGCTTTCTCTATCGACAATATCTTTGCTGCGGTAGCTTTCACGGATAACATCCTGCTGGTTTGCCTCGGCGTATTTATCGGTATCCTCGCCATGCGTTTTGTGGCGCAGGCTTTCGTACGACTGATGACTAAATTCGCTTTCCTGGAAACTGCTGCGTATATCGTGATCGCTATCCTGGGCCTGAAATTGTCCCTGTCCATGTGGGAACATTACAACACCGAATCACCGGTGACCAAATTCCTCGAAAGCCACATCGCTGACGTATGGACTTCTATTCTCACGGTTGGCGTGTTTGTAGTGCCGATCATTACTTCTGCGCTGTTCAACATGCCTAAAAGAGGCACAACCGCCCAGCTGGACGAGAAGAAAGCATAATAACCAAATAAAAAAATAACTAAATAAAAAATTGCATTGGTCTTCGGGCTGATGCAATTTTTTTTAGAGGGTATCGGTGTTGAGCATGGTGCGCAGGATATTGGTCTGCACATCGTAGTTGCCGATTTTCTGGAGGAAGTCTACTTCGGAGATTTTATCATAATAGTCCTGCAGCAAGGCCCGGACATTATCGGGGATGGCGGTTTTCAGGATGTTGGCCCTGCTTTCCAGCTGATCGTTTTTATCGGTCATTTCCTGTATGATCCTCGCCTTTTTAGACAGGGAGTTGGTCCAGTCTATGTCCGGAATGGAGGAAAGGTCACACAGTAAAAACAGGTTTTTGGAAGGGAAGAAAAGGAAGTGCCGGTCAACGTCCAGGAAGCGGTACACTTCCGCGATCATACTGCCGGTTTTGAGGCCACAGAAGAACTCTGTGCGGAACTCATGTTTGCACAGCAGTCCCATGAGTTTTTTGTGGATGGTAGCGTAATTGTTTTTATAAACGTCTGCCGCCTCATAATGGATAAGGGCCATCATGTGGTCAGCGGAGATATCGTAATAAAAATCCTGGGAGAAGCGGCTGCTGAAGGTGTTGATGTTTTTGGAGAACGGGTATTCGTCCGTGTTGTCCGACAGGGTTTGGTACAGCCTGCGGAGCGACAGGTTTATTTTCAGTGCCTGTTTCTGTTTGTCGAGATCGTAGTTTTTTTCAGAAAAGACGGAGCTGTTCAGTTTCTCCATCATTTCTTTGTTGAGCTGCATTTCGTCGTAGATCAGGCTGACGTTTCTTTCGTTGGAAGCCTTGATTTTTCTCAGCAGCTCGATGGCAGAGGCGGTGTATTGCAGGTGGAACAGCTCCAGCTTATTGATATCCAGTTCGGGGTTGGTTTCAAATAACTTATGGACAACCTGGCTTCGGAGATATATTTTGTAAATAATCTCTTCTTCAAAAAAAGCGGACAGCAGCTGTAGTTTGCTGTTGGTTTTATTTGAGTCATTTAATATAATCGCCAGGTTATCCTCCATTATCTAAACACGGTTAGCGAACGTTAGTTACATTTTTCTTCAGCTCTGTTTCCAGGTTTTGCAGTTCACCGTTGAGTACTTTACGGCTTTCAGCGCCCTGGTCATGAATTCTCTTCACTTCATGCAACGTTTCGATCAGCGACTGGGTGGTGCGTTTCAGTGTTTCGACAGACACCACGGTCTTTTCGTTTTCTTTTGCCACCTCGATACTGTTCTGTTTGAGCAGGTCTGCATTTTTCTGCAGGATGGTATTGGTGGTATCGGAAACTTTGCGTTGCATTTCCACGTTGGCCTTCTGGCGTTGCAGCGCTACCGCGATGGTAAGCTGGTTTTTCCATACGGGGATGGTAGTGGAGATGATAGACTGCGCTTTTTCGGCGATAGAGGTGTTGTTGTTCTGTACCAGCCGGATCTGCGCCAGTGATTGCAGCATGATGAAACGTACGATCTTCATGTCTGCGAGCCTTTTATCCAGACGGCCCACGAAATCGCGAAGGTCCGCAATTTCATAGTCGTTGTAGTTGCCGGCATTGGCTTCCATTTCGGCCAGTTTCTGCGTCAGTTCATTAAACTTCAGTTGACCGGAGATGATCAGGTCTTCCATCTGTTTAATGTAGTTGACGTTGCTGTCGAACATGGTTTGCAGGGAGCTGTTGTCTTTCAGGGAATTGATGCGGCCCGCTTTGATCTTGTTGGTGATCTTGTCGATGTTGGCCACTACGGTATCATATTTCTGGAAGAGTTTCTGCGCGTCGAGAACGAGTTTTTTCAGGAACGGTACTTTGGAGAGAAAGCCCTTCAGGCCGCCCGGGTTGAGCTCATCCACGTCGATGTAGTTCAGTTCGCTGAGCAGTTCATTGATCAGGCCACCTACTTCTCCGGCGTTGTAGGTGCGCACAGAGGTCAGGAACTCGTTGCTGTAGCGCTCCATGGAGCTTTGTACGTCAGCGCCGTAGTTCAGGATAGAGTTCACGTCGGTGGTGACCAGCGACTTATTGAGCTCATTATATTTCTGCGTTTCCTGGGGGGTAATGCGGGCAAGGTCGGCATTGCCGTCCTTGTCCAGTCTTACCACGGGAAGCGCCTGATCAGTAACATTTGGATTAGATTCCATAAGGTATCGTGATTAATGGTGATAGCATTACAAAGGTAAGGACTACAGGTATTGCCTGGACACAGTGTCCACGGTTTCCTGCAACTTACTGTCACGGGTGGGTTCACCGATGGCGTTGAATTTCCATTCACCGTTTTTCTTGTAAAATACGCCCATTACCATGGATACGTGACCGGCAAAACCGGGACCGCTGGCAATGTCGTAGGTGGCAAATACTTCATTCACACGGGAAGGGGTGCCTTCGTATATGCGGATGGAAGCAAACGGAATAGTGCCGAAGTCGTGGCCACGGAAGCTGTTGAGCACAAAAGCCACGTAGTTCACGCCCGGGTTCAGGCGGGAGAGGTCCACGGTGATCACTTCGTTGTCCAGGCCATCGTTGCCGTTCATATCGCCGGTCAGGTCATCACCGCTGTGGCGGATGGAACCGTCCTGGGAGCGCAGGTTACCGAAATACACTACTTCCTGCAGCTGTTTCTGTTCGTTGAACAGGGCGCAGCTGCCGTCCAGGTCTACCGCTTCTTTGGATTTGGACATACCGAAGAGGCCTTTCTTTTCGATGGCGCCCCAGTTGATGCCTACACAGATATTTTGCAGTTTAGTACCGTTGCTTTTCTCGAGGCTGATACGTTGGCCTTTTTGGAGATTAATTGCCATTTGTTGGGTTGTTTAATGGAAATGGTATGGAATAGATTAGTTGTATTTGTTCAGATAGTCCTGCAGACCGCCTTTCATGCCTACGCCTACAGCTTCAAATTTCCATTCGTCGCCACGTTTGTAGATACGGCCGAACTCTACGGCTGTTTCGATGGAGAAGTCTTCTTCCAGTTCATATTTCAGGATCACTTCGTTGGTAGCGGCATCGACTATACGTACATAGGAGTTTCTCACCTGGCCGAAGTTCTGTCTTCTGGTTTCAGCATCATGGATGGTCACTACCACGCATATTTCGGTCACTTTTGAATCTGCTTTGGAGAGGTCGATTTTAATCTGTTCGTCGTCGCCGCCGCCTTCGCCGGTGAGGTTATCGCCGGTATGTTCTACGCTGCCATCAGGGGAAACGAGGTTGTTGTAAAACACAAAGTGCTGGTCGGACAACAATTTTTTGTTATCGCCCATCACAAAGATGGAAGCATCGAGGTCGAAGCTGGTGCCGGTAGAGGAGGAGTTCACATCCCAGCCTAAGCCAATAGTAAATTTGGGAGCATTAATCGCCTGCCGTTGTCCTTTTTGCAAATTAATTGCCATGTTGTATGCTTTTATGTTTTCTATGAAAAATATAGTGGTTAATATACTGAAGATTTTGTTGATAGACCTCAATGGTGTGATAACCGTTGCCGATGGCCATGTCATACAAAATATTAATAAACTGGTCTGACTGATTTTGCAGGAAAATACAAAATGAATCGAAATCGTAGTTCAGAATATATTTTACGATCCGGGTATTGATGGCAAACCGTTCGTCCTGGATGATTTTCTCCAGGTGGAAGATCGATTTGACAAAATGATAGTTCAGATAATTCTCTATGTTGGGATGGATACTGCTGTTCTGCAATTCCGCATAATAAAGGAGGTACATGTCATTGGTGAGGCCATAGGCGTCCACCATTTTGAGGATCATCCGTTCATGTCCGCCGGTGATGCGGATATCATCCAGGAACACGATGGTTTTGCCGGCCAGGAATTCCCGGTCGATGTGAAACGAATCGTTGCCAATCAGCTTCAGTCGCTGTTCTGCGTCCAGTTCCCCGTAATCTTCCTTATAGGTGATGGTACGGTGTACTTTCGTTTCCTGTACGATGGGGTGCCCGTTGGCCGCCAGCCAGCGGTTGAGCCGGAACACAAAATGGTTCTTCATGGAGAACGTAGCGGTGGGTATGAAGGCATAAGGGCTGGACACTACCACCAGTTGCGGTACGGTACGGCCTTTCAGGTGCTGTTCAATAAACCCGTCGGCCAGCGTGGCGCCAAACTTTTCAGCTACCAGATCGTCACCGAATTTAAAACGGCTGTAATCATCCGGACAAAATCCGAACTGGCTGGTGTCAGTGATTTTATGCAGGGAGTATGTCGTCGTCATCAGTTAAGCAGGCTTGAGATACATTGATTGTTGGAATTGACCAGTAACGAATGAATGCCGGCCTCGGTGGCGCCTAGAATATCTGCCTTTACGTTATCGCCTATATGTATAATCTGTTGGGGCTGGATCACCTCCCCGTTTCTGGTAGTGGCAATGGCGTCCAGCATGAGCCGGAACATATCGGGATTGGGTTTTGACATGCCTGTTTCATCTGAATACAACTGAAAATGGAGGTATTGGCCCAGTTCCAGGTCCTGCAATACTTTTCTCAGGGTACGTCCTTTGATGAATGCAGTGTTGCTCAACAGGCTGAGGGTACAGTCCTGCCGTTGATGCAGCGTACGCAACACGCCCACCGTAGCGGAGCAATACACGACCGGCCGGTATTGGAATACCAGGGCCTCCATTTCGTTGTACAGTGCCGCCAGGTCAACCGTCTCAAAATCATACTGATGGTCGTTGATCTCACTGATCACCATCAGGTGCAGGGTGTCCGTATCAATATTACCACCTGTTTTTTCGTTGATGGCATTGGTCAACAGGTCTATCCTGCGGAAAATACGTTCCACTTCTTCGAGTGATTTTTTCCCTTGATTAAAATGATCAAAAAAGAACTTCGTCCGTTCCCGCTTAAAGGAAGGATTAGATCTGATCAAGGTTAACCAGAGGTCAAAGGAATAATGTTGATAGTTGTTCATCTGTTGGTTATGGTGTATAATCCTCACGGGCACTGCACAAATCAGGGTTAAGCCTATTTATGGTAGCATAGTGTGAATATAAATGTTGTTTACAAACAGGACATTCATCTTTTCTTGATATGCATGACTGAGCTGGGATTACATCAAAAAGCCTGCCGTAGTGTTTGCCAGCTAATATAACACTTAATCCTGCACGAAAATGAAAAAAGTGCAGGATTAAAGGATTGATAATAAGTTGTTTGCTGTCAAAATGACAACTTATCTAGTGTGAGATTGTTCCAGCTGTTTTATTTTTTCCGCCATGAGCCGGTTTTGTTGTGTAAGGGTATCAATTTGTTTATGCTGCTCAATCAGATAGAGGGTCATTTCTTCTATCTTTTGTAGCAGGCGTGCGCTCATATCACCTACATCCACTCCCTGCTTGCTCACTTCAGCTGCGGAAGGAATATCGGGCAGGTGGCGGTTATCGCGGATAAACTGCGCTACGGCCGGTAAAGTTGGCAGCTGATAGGTGGGGTCAAAAACAAAATCGGCCCATTCCTGCTGCGTCACTTTCACCTTGCGGGTTTTGATGTTACCGTTAACATTCAGGTTACTGTTACGCTGGTTGTTGCCAATATTCACCTCGCCGTTTTCGTCGTATCGCACCATCAAGCCATCATAAGCCTGTACGGCTTCTCCATGGAGGAAAAACAATTCAGATATACCCAGCTGTCCTTGTGGTCCGGTGCCGTTGTAGAAGGTAAAACGGAGTTTGCTGAACTGGCCGAATAGTGTCTGAATGTATTCCGTATTTGTATAGCCGGTTACATCCGCAATGGTTTGCCAGCCTGCAGTACCGGAGATATTGTAGCCTTCAACTTTAAAACGGGTAGGAGGCCAGTAACGGGTGGTCCAACCAACATAGGCGACTTTTTGTGTATGGACCGCCCATATATTGTCGATCAGTACCACGGTAGGATCGTTTTCAGTGGGCGCGCCGGTGTAGGAGGGGTCATATCTTCCGTCAAACAGTTTACTGGCATCCAGCTGATGGCTACCGGTTTGGGTGACGGTAAAGCGTTTGTTGGCATAAAACAGCATGTTTTTCTCCAGGCCGGCGTAGGAAATGTTGCTGGGTTGTACGAGGGTGGCTACTTGTGCATGAAGGGCAACGGGGGACAACAGGGCACAGGCCACTAACAATTTTTTCATCAGTACAGGGTTTAAAAAAGAATGAACTGGCAAGATAGTACAATACAGTACACAAAAAAAGAGGCGCCGGGTTTGCCAGTGCCTCCCTGGTGTTTCCTGCTTTCCTACGCTGGTATTATCCAGTTCAGGTTTTAAGGGTATAATCTCAGGTGTTGTTTTACCAAACCACCCCTTTTCAGAAACATCTTCACTGATTATTATCAAAGAACCATGCCGGAAGGTGCACGGAAAGAAAATAGTTGATTTTCAATGCAAACCTTTGCCGGCATAGCTTTTTACTGTAGCATTCATTGCACAATCCGGTTCCCATTCCGGGGGAAATGTTGCCTGTCCGCTTCGCTTGTCATCTGTCTGTAATCCGCTACAGTACCGGTATTGAACAAACCGGTAGACTGTTTGTTTCCAGTAAAATGCCGTATTGTTTCACCATTTAAAACCTTTCTTATGGCTATCGTTAAAGTGATTGAGGTGATCGCCTCTTCCGAAAAAAGTTTCGAAGACGCTGTACAGAATGCCGTGAAAGAAGTGGGTAAAACCATTCACAACGTAGATTCTGTATTTGTAAAGGATTTTAAGGTACATGTGAAAGATGGTAAAATCACCACTTACGGAGCAATCTGTAAAGTGTCATTCCGGCTTGATGAAAAACGTTGACCAGCGTACAGGGATTGGGCTGGCCTGTTGTTCAATCCCTTTTTTTACGCACCAATAAATGGAGATGCCATGAAATCGATACTTATATTGACCGATTTTTCCGATGCCGCCTTTCGTGCGGCAGAATATGCTACTAGTCTGGCGCCTTTGCTGGGCGTGGAAAGGATGATCCTGTACCATGCCTACCGCACAATGGTCCAAGGCACTGAGTTGCCGGTGCCTACTCCGAAGGTGGAGAAGCTCATGCATCTCGAAAATATGGAAAAGCTGGCTTCGCTACAGGACCAGCTGCGGCTGATGACAGATACTGACCCGAAATATGAACTCCTTGCGGAAGATGCATTTCTGCCCGACCAGCTGAACAAGCTCTGTAAAGAAAGCAACGTAGGCCTCGTGGTGATGGGCGTTGCGGGGAAGACGGGGCTGCAGCAGTTTTTTATGGGCAGCAATACGTCGCAGGTGCTGAAGACCAGTGAATATCCGGTGCTGGTAGTGCCGGAGGAGGCAGTAGTAGGGAAGGGTATCAGCAGTGTGGTCTTTTCCACCGACCTGGAGAACATCTCCAAGGCGTCGCTCGAACAGCTGTACCGTTTCCTCGACCTGTTCCACCCGCAAGTACACGTGGTGAACGTAGAACCGGCAGCCACCGATAAATATTCAGATGATACCAGGAAACAGATCTCCCTGTTGCATGACGTCCTGGAAAAATATAACCCGGCCTTCCATTATGTCGCTGGTGCCCATGTGGCCGACAGTGTGCTGGAGTTTGCAAAGGAACACCATGCCTCGCTGATCGTGACCGTGCCTAAAAAACATTCGTTTATCTCTTCCATTTTCCACAAAAGCATCTCTAAGGAATTGGCGTACAATTCCTTTGTGCCGCTGCTGTCGATACCGGCATTGCCGGAATAACGCGTTGCTGATTCCCGATGTTTCAGGGGCGTGCGTTCCGGAATTTCCACGTTCCGGTTAGCGGTCCGTATTTCAGGTTCCCAGGGCTGAAGCCCTGGGCTACGTTGTTTTTCAAGCTGTTTCGCATGATAACAACGAATGAACCAGAGAATTCTGTTTGCCAGCGACGAACGAACCTGAATAACATCTTAGCCCAGGGCTTCAGCCCTGGGAATATGGGAACGTGGGAAACCCGGAACGTAAACGAGGAAACGATTGTTTTTGAAAAATTACGATTTAACGGTATTAACCACCCCTTTGAAATAACCGGCTGATTCAGCGATGCCGGGCAACGGATCATTCATTTCTTTTTCATACTCGATGCTGCAGATGCCTTTGTAGCGTATTTTATCCAATGCACGGACGAAACTGCTGAAGTTGATGACACCCCGGCCTATTTCTGTTGGTTTGCCGTCTTTGGAAGCCACGGTGACATCTTTCAGATGCAGGTCAAATACCCTGTCTTTGTAGGCCAGCACTGCTTTGGCTGGATCTTCGCCGGCGCGGGTGGCGTGGCCGATGTCGATGCAGAGGCCCATGCGCGCGTCGCGGTCCCTGATATGTTCCCATGCGTTGCGCGGGCCGGGGTACAACGCGTCTTCCGGGCCGTGGTTATGGATGGCGAGGCGTATATCGTACTGTTTTACCTGTTGCTCTGTATAGTCCAGCAGTTCGGGCGTAGGCACTCCTACGATCATGGGCACCCCTACTTTGTTGGCGTAGGCAAAGGCTTCGTCGACCGACTGC
This sequence comes from Chitinophaga fulva, assembly GCF_012927205.1. Lineage (GTDB taxonomy): Bacteria > Bacteroidota > Bacteroidia > Chitinophagales > Chitinophagaceae > Chitinophaga > Chitinophaga fulva. The sequence goes on along the minus strand of NZ_JABBGC010000003.1, from coordinate 108,099 downwards.
TTTGTTTTCATATAGATCACGCCTACCGCATACACGTTGATGCCGGCATCGCGGAACTGGGCGAGTACGGCTGCTATCTGCTCCGGGCTGCTTTGCAACGGAAGGTGGACGTCTTTCAGGGAGATATGGCGGATATTGGCCCGCTGCATCATGGCAATGGCCTGGTCCAGTTTGAATTTGTAAAAGGTGTATCCGGCTACGCCGATGGACAAACGGTCTTTCGGCTGTTGTGGACCGGCCGGGCGCGCTGCTGCTGACAACAAAGGGGTGAGGCCGGTGGCCGCCAGTCCCAGGGTGGTTTGCAGCAGGAAATTTCTTCTCGAAGACATAAGCAAACGATTGATGTGAGGGCCAAGATCTTTAAATTTTCCGGTATTTTCCGGGCGAATTTTACCCCCGGCTGGTGTTTTCTGAACGGCCTGCCATTGTATCGTATATATGAGGGTGAATGTTTACATTTGTTTAATGGCGTGGCATAGGTTGGTGTGCCGGTCGCCGTATTTAACCCATAAAACGCCGAAGATGAAACCACGGATGAAAGCCTATACGCCGCACCCTGCGTTGCAGGACATTGTTGCCAGCATCACCATCTATGAAGCCGATTTCGCCAAATCGCCGGGGATTTCCAATATGTACCGTTTTGTGCCCACCTATCAGCGGTATATCATGTTCTATATCAAGGATCCCATTAAGGTACTGCGGGTATACAGCAATGATTTCCAGACTAAATCCGTATCACTTACGGTAGGACCGCTGGAACGTGCGGTAACACTGGACCTGGGGCAGCATCACCTGGGGATGGGCGTGGCATTTAAACCAGGTGGACTGTTTCGCCTGCTCAATATCCCGATGACGGAAATGCATGAACAGGATTTTGATACTAGTATGTTGCTGGGCAATGAAATAAAAGAAATTAATGAACAGTTACAGGAGAACACGCACGACTGGGATTTGATGGTCCACATTGTACAAACCTATCTGCTCAAAAAGTTGTCCCGCCTGAAGCCATTGCTCCCGGTGGACCTGGTGATGGGCAACCTGGTGGCGAACACCGGAAATATCACCATAGAAAAGCTGGCTGCAGACGCTTGTATAAGTGTCCGGCAGTTTGAGCGTAAAGTGGTGGAACGTACGGGCATGTCGCCGAAACGTTATGCAAGACTGATCCGCTTCTGTAAGGCCTATCACCTGAAGGAACTGCATCCTGAAGCTACCTGGACACGCATCGCGCACATGAGCGGCTACTACGACCAGATGCATTTTATCCGTGATTTTAAGGAGTTTGCGGGCATCACCCCTTCCTTTCTGGACGAAACGTCCTTAATGAACACGATCCGCCTTCACCGGATGATGACCCAGTAAAAGATGTCGTATTTGTACTATTTACCTGTCGGTAATCACGATAATTTTGCCTCCGAAGAGAGGGCAGCTTTTGTCTGACCATCATTTAACATGGTATGACAAGGGCACATCGCCGAGCTGCTTTCCTTCCGCCATGCGAACTATTAATGTCGTCTTAATCAGTAATCCCCATTGTTTGTTGTACCCCATTATCCGTTTGAGCGGTCCCGGAATTCTCCCGGTCTTGCCATAGTAGTAAATTGGTTTGAAGTGAAAAAAAGCCGCACAGTCGTCTGATTGTCGCGGTTCTTTTATTTACCTTTAGTGAAATAACCTTTCCCATGCCCTCCACGAGGTTGCCCCTGCTCTTCGCTATGCTGCTTGCCGGTAGCACGCTATATGCTCAGAATTTTCCACTTGATATGCCAGAACGGACAGTTGCCGGTGTCTGTCTTTGTTTTACTACGCTTGATGACCTGGAAAAGGCCGGTAATACCCTGCAACCGGTAAAAGTGCCGGAAATGGAGTTCGCGGAAAAAGCTCCCCTCCCGGACAGTAGTTATGAGTACGGTAAGGGATATGTTACCGCCAGATATCCGGGCATGATCTTTCAAACAGAAAGGAACAGCCGTTATATTGCGAAGATCCGGCTTACGCCTGATTTCAAAGGCAAACTGCCGGATGGACAAACGATCGATGTCCGGCACCTGACGGCGGCCGATGTGCTCCGGATGTATCCTGAATTAGTAAACAGGTGGAGGTGGAAGTCCTATGGGAATGATTACCTGACGCTATCAAACAGGTTGATTCGGTTTTATGTGAAAAAAGATTACCACAGGAAGCCGTTGTATCCCATAGACGAAGCCTACTATAGAAAAAGGCCCATCACCGGCATCGATCTTATTTATTCCTGTGAGGAGCATCGCCATCCTGTGGAAACCGGCCAGAGATGGACACTGCCTCCGGATTATTATGTAGACAGTGTTTTGGTGACGGACCTGAGAAAGGTACCCACCTCCTCTGGTAATATTGCACGTACGACGGAGGTAACACATTCCACAGACAAAATCAAGGTGGGCAACAACGGCGCCATTTTTGTCGAAACAAAAAAGTTTGTACGTCACCGTTATTGGAATATCTTCAGTCAGAACGAAACTTACCGTAAACTGGTACCATCGCCGGGTGCTGACAAAGACGTGGTATATATCCTGAAGGGCAAGCCGTTGACCTATATGCCCGAATCGTCTCTGGCGGAGGTTACCGCGGAGACTTTCGCCGGTCTTGTTATCCTCGATAAAGCCTCGCTGGAAAGGCAATACGGCATAAAGGGCAATAAGCCCGGTGTGGTGGTAAAGCTGAAAGCTGGTAAATGATACCATCAACCTTTTATCTCTGTTTTATGATAAAACGATTATTCTTATTCCTGCTCCTGGTGACCTGTGGTATACAGGTTTACGCGCAGACGTCCGGCCGGCCTGTGCGCCGGCCATCTGATCCGGACCGGCTTCCGGTCTATATTGTAGACAGTGTACAGGTAACGCAGGCCGATCTGGCAGAGATAAATCCCAATGATATCGTTAGCATGTGGATGCGGAAAAAAGATCAGATTGGCCGGGGGAATACAGATACCATTTTCATGGAAACGAAACAGTTTGTGCGTAACCGTTATTGGCTGATCTTCAGCCAGAATGCAGCCTATCGCAAAGTGGTGCCAGCACCGGGAGAGGATGGCGACGTTTTGTATATCCTGGACGGCAACGCATTGGGTGAAAATCCTGAAAAAGCACTGGCTGCAGTCAATATGAGTAATTTCGATATCATTGGTGTTATTGATAAATCCCTTTTTACCCAAAATCACAATCCTACGGGCAAAAAATATGGTGTGGTAATAACCCTGAAAAAAAAGAAGTGATCATCCGCGCCGCTTTCCGGTCGTCCTATTTCTGCTAGGTTTGTATGAATATTTTATTATTTTTCGGCCTGCCAGTAAATTCCGTGGAATGATTAATCTGAATCTGAAGGCCGAAGCGGCCAATACTTACGATGCTATAGTAGTAGGCTCCGGTATTACCGGCGGCTGGGCAGCCAAAGAGCTGTGTGAAAAAGGGCTGAAAGTGCTGATGATAGAAAGGGGTCGTCAGCTGGAACATGTAAAGGATTACGAAACCGCTACCGCCGCTCCCTGGGAAGTGCCCCACCGTGGCGTGCTCACCAACGAGCAGAAAAAAGACCATCAATTTCTTATCCGGGAGAAAGTATACACGGAATTCAACCATAGTTACTGGATGAAAGACGGTGACAACCCGTACACCGAAGAAAAACGGTTCGACTGGCAGCGTGCCGATATTGTAGGCGGCCGTTCCATCATGTGGGGCCGGGGTTCCCTGCGCCTCAGCGACCTGGATTTTGAAGCCAATATCAAAGAAGGCATCGGCATCGACTGGCCCATACGGTATAAAGACCTGGCACCGTGGTACTCCCATGTAGAGGCCTTTGCCGGTATCAGCGGACAGGCGGAAGGGCTGCCACACCTGCCGGACGGCGTGTTTCAGCCACCAATGGAAATGAACTGCTTTGAAAAACATGTGAAAGGGAAGCTGGAAGCAGCTTTCCCGGAAAGACGCATGACCATCTTCCGTACGGCCAACCTCACACAGGCCATTGGGGACCGCAACAAGTGCCAGTACCGCGACCGTTGCTCCCGTGGATGCCCGTTCGGTGCGTATTTCAGCACACAGGCATCTACTTTGCCGGCAGCGGTGAAAACAGGCAATCTCACGCTGTTGACAGACTCGCTCGTCAACAGTATCATCTACGACGAAAGTAAAGGCAAAGCCACCGGCGTACGTGTCATCGATAAACACACCAAAGAGATGACTGAGTACCATGCCCGTATCATCTTCCTCAATGCTTCTGCACTGGCCAGTACTTTTGTGCTGCTCAATTCCACCTCCAGCCGTTTCCCGCAAGGGTTGGGCAACGATAATGATGTATTGGGCCACTACCTGATGGACCATCACTTCCATGCCGGCGCCAGCGGTATGTCCGAAGATTTTGCCGATAAATATTACCATGGCCAGCGCCCTGCCGGTTTTTATATCCCGCGTTTTGCCAATGTGGGGAAAGACAAAAGGGATTACCTGCGTGGGTTTGGTTATACCGGCTACAGCAGCCGGAACGGATGGGCGAGAGGTATCGCTGAACTGGGCGTAGGCGGCGCATTTAAAGACTATATCTCAGAACCCGGCCCATGGCAGATGGGACTGATGGGCTTCGGCGAATGCCTGCCCTACAAGGAAAATATGGTCAGCCTTGACCATACCGTAAAAGACGCATGGGGCCAGCCGGTACTAAAGATCAACTGCGAATTCAAAGACAATGAAATGAAGATGCGCAAGGATATGGCCGGTGAAGCCGCTGCCATGCTGGAAGCAGCAGGACTGAAAAATGTGCAGCCGTTCGACCGGGACTCCTATCCCGGAATGGCCATCCATGAAATGGGGACTGCCCGGATGGGCAGGGACCCTAAAACATCGGTGCTCAACGAATGGAACCAGGTACATGCCGCGAAAAACGTATTTGTGACCGATGGGGCCTGTATGACTTCTTCCGCCTGCCAGAACCCAAGCCTTACCTATATGGCGCTTACCGCCAGGGCGGCCAACCATGCCGTGGAGGAGCTGAAACGGCAATCGTTATAAATTTCCGGGGATTCCCCCACGTTTCCCCGGTTTCCCAGGGCTAAAGCCCTGGGCTAAGATGTTATTCAGGTTCATTCGTAGTATACATACAAAACAGCCTGAAAGACAACTTAGCCCAGGGCTTTAGCCCTGGGAAACCGGGGGCCAAGGAATGGGAACAGATCCCGCATTTCCCAGGAGAGGTCATTCAACACCAAAACAAATAATTCAAGATCTATGCATCCTTACTCTGAATGGACAGTAATATTGGTTTTCCTCGTTATCGAAGCAGTGCTGATCGTGAAATACGGCGGGAGGGTAGTCGAAACCTACCGTCAATACCGGGAAAACGAGGTCCGTGGCGTGGTACTGGCCTTCAGGATCGTTCTCCTTGTCTTGCTGCTGACTGCTGCGGTGTTGCTGGACATCACCCTGTGGCCGGCCGGAAAAGAAGGGCAGGGGCTTTAGCCCTGGGGCTGCTTGACAACCCGATTTTCGCGGTATATTTGCAGTCCTATGCATAAGGGACCTCCTGGTTATCTATACCAACTTACACTGCGAACGTGGAATTACATCGTCAATGTTGGCGTAAGTCCGCTGATGCCCTTCATCGAATCCCGGCGTACCAAACTATTGAACCTGCTGGCCATTCCCTGCATCCCTTTTATGCTGTTTTTCGCTGTCCTGAATTGTAGTCAGGGCCGCTACCTGTTAGCCGTCTTTAACCTGCTGACCAGCTGTATCAATGTATTTGTTTTATGGCTGCACTGGAAGCAGCGTTACCTTAGCGCCCGGCTGGTGGCCATTCTCTGTAGCGTGGTGATATACACTTTTACCGGCCTTTTCTTTCACAACGGCGCGGAATATTTCCTGCTCAATATCCTGCTCAGCTGCCTGCTGGTATATGACAACAAATGGCTCAATGCTGGTTTGGGCCTGCTGATCATCAGTGCCTTCCTGGTGATCGTGCTGATGCCGCAGCACTGGTATCTTGCAGACCCGGTGCCACGGAGCCGGGTATGGGCCAATATAGCCACATCGCTTGTTTTTATCATTGTGGCCCTGAGTTTTTTCAAACATATCCAGTCGGATTACCAGCTGGAGATAGAGAAACAACGGGAGGCGCTGGCTACCATGAACAAAGACAAAGAGAAGCTTTTTTCTATTGTGGCACATGATATCCGCAGTCCGCTCGCTACGCTGGAAATCCTGCTGGACATGTTCCGGAAGGGGGAATATCCGGAAGACGAGATGGAAGAAGCGGCGGCCATCCTGCATAAAAAGATATCGCAGCTGGGAGGCTCGCTGGATAATGTGTTGCGCTGGAGTTCCCGCAGTATGAAAGGCATTCAGGCGCAGCCCGTTAATTTTTACCTGGGACCGCTGGCCACTGAGGTATTGTATTTTTTTGAGATGACCATCCAGCAGAAAGGGATTACGGTGGAGACCAGCATTCCGGATGACCTGATGCTGTATGCCGATAAGGACCAGGTATCGGTGATACTGCGTAATTTCCTTAGCAACGCGCTCAAGTTCAGTTATGCCGGTGGTGTAATAGAGCTGAAAGCACAGGCGGTGGGCGCGCAGGTAGGCATTGGCATTACAGATCATGGCACCGGCATGCCCCCTACGCAGGTATTAAACCTTTTCTCCTACAACCAGAGCCCTGGCTACGGTACAGGCGGGGAGCGGGGAACAGGCCTCGGACTGATTCTCTGTAAAGAGTTTGCCCAACAGAATAACGGAACAATCACGGTGGAAAGCAACGTCGATAAAGGCACTCGCTTCACTGTTTACCTGCCGGTTGGCATAACGGTCCTCAAAGAAGGGGAATAGTATCTAAACAGCCTTTGCCAGGGTGCGGCGGCCACGGATAACAGGCTCCTGTTTTATTTCCACAGATTCACCTTCTGTATGCATACTTTTCTTTTTGCTTTCCATCAGCTGGCGGAAGGTTTCCATGTATTCTCCGCCCCATGCTTCCATAGAGGCCACCACAGGTAACATCGATTCACCGAAGGGAGTCAGGAAATATTCCACTTTCGGGGGCATCTCCGGATAGATCACTCTTTTGATGATGGCATGAAACTCCAGTTCCCGCAGCTGGAGGTCCAGCACGCGGCGGCTGGCAGAAGGAATGGCCCGTTGCAGGTCTGCCGGTCTTCTGACACCATTGTTGATCAGATAGATCAGATAGGATTTCCATTTACCACCGATAATTTCCATCAGAACGGCCATGCCACAGCTAAAGTTTTTGGGAATCTTCTTTTCGTACATCGTCTCAGTTTTTATACGCTGACAAATTTATCCCTATTTCCGCAAACGGGGGATACGGAAAAAATTATCCGTATCCGAAGATAATTGCCATTCTTGACTCTTTCGCTTTATCGGCGTCACTTTGTGTTGTCAAAAAACGAACAACAGACACATTCAAAGCAAATCCATTCAACACAAAAACAAGTAAGATGAAACAAGGAAAATACGAAGGAAAGAAAGTGGTAGTCACCGGTGGAACACATGGTATAGGACTGGCAACCGTGAAAATGTTGCTCGAAGAAGGCGCTACCGTCTTGCTGACGGGCCGTAACCCCGCCAATGTGGAGGCTGTCCGCCAGACGCTGGGCGACCGGGCCTATGCTATTGTCTCCGATGCCGCCAGCATAACGGACATCAAAGAGCTGGGCGCCATTGTCCGGGAGAAACTGGGCACTATCGACTTGCTGTATATTAACGTCGGCATCTCATCGCTGACCATGCTGGATACCGTGACGCCTGAAGCTTATGACCAGGCATTTGCCATCAACACCCGGGGCAGCTTTTTCACGGTACAGCAACTGGTGCCACTGATCAACAGGGGCGGGTCTATCGTTTTCACCACTTCCGTGGCCGATAACTCCGGTTTCGCCGGTATGAGCGTGTATTCCGGTACCAAAGCCGCGCTGCGGGCTTTCGCCAAAAACTTTGCCGCCGAACTGCTGCCTAAAGGTATCCGGGTGAATGCTGTCAGCCCCGGCTTTATAGACACGCCTACCATGGGTGTTACGGATGCCACCGAAGCGGAGAGGGCTGCTTTCCGTAAAACCGGGGATATCCTCACCCCGATGGGCCGCCACGGCTCTCCTGAAGAAGTGGCTAAAGCCGTGCTCTTCCTCGCTTTCGACGCTACCTTCACCACCGGGGAAGAGCTGCTGGTAGACGGTGGGATAGGGCAGAGGCTCACTCCGGCTGAAAAGCTGGCCTGACGGCTCAGGGTCTTTTTTCCTCAACTCAAAGGAAATTCATTTGCAGTAGCATTTTGCTACTGCATTTTTGTGTCCGGTAATATGAACGAAGACAGTAGGGGCTGTTTTGATTACTTAAAGCCAACAATCATATGATGAAACCTGCAAAGTACACGATGATTACGGGGGCCAGTTCAGGATTGGGGAAGGAGTTTGCCCGGCAATGTGCCGCTATGGGCAGAAACCTTATCCTGATGGCGCTGCCGGGAGGTAATATGTTCTCCCTGGCGGAGAGCCTGGAGCTGGAATATGGGGTGGATGTCCGGTTTTTTGAGTTCGACATGACCAATACCACGTTATTGCAACAGACGCTGGAGGAAGTAATGTCACAATACCAGGTGGATTTCCTGGTCAATAATGCGGGCATTGGCGGTACATCAGCTATTACAGACACTTCGCTGGAACGGATCGATAGTATTATCCAGCTGAATATCCGCAGTACGGTGATCGTTACCCGGATGCTGATACCGCACCTGTTGCAACATAAAGAGAGTTACATCATGAATATCGCCAGCATGGCGGCATTCACGCCCATTGCCTATAAAACGGTATATCCGGCCTCCAAGGCTTTCATCTCTTCCTTTTTCCTGGGATTAAGGGAAGAGCTGTCCGGCACCGGGTTGTTTGTCAGCGTAGTGTACCCCGGGCCTATCATGACCAATTCGCATACCTCCCGCCGGATCATCGGGCAGGGCTTCAAAGGTAAAATAGGACTGCTGAATACGTCGGAGATAGCGGCCATCGCACTGAAAGGGACGTTCAGTAAATGCCGGGTGATCATCCCCGGATTGATGAACCGGATCAACCACACCCTGATGCAGCTGTTGCCGTTGTCTTTCAAACTAAAACTGGTGTCAAGGGAAGTGAAAAAGGAAATACAATTTACCATCTGATCAAAAACATGAAGACAGTACTAGTGACAGGCGCCAATGGTTTCCTTGGCTCCAACCTTACCCGGGAACTGTACCGGCAGGGATATGACATCAAGGCGATAATAAGGCCTACCGCCGATCTGAAAGGGATCGCCGATATTCCCTGTGAAGTGTATTACGGACATATCGATAATCCGGATGATGTGATGGCGGCGGTGGCCGGTTGCAGCATCGTGGTGCATGCGGCCTGTATCACCGATCAGTGGGACATCCCGTTTGAGGAATATGAACGGATCAACTACACCAGTACGCGTTATATCGTGGAAGCCTGTATCCGGCATAAGGTGGAACGATTCATTTATGTGAGCACCGCCAATACCATCGGGCCTGGCAGCCGGCTGCACCCGGGCAGTGAGTTGAATGGCTTTACCTTGTTCAACGCCAATTCCGGTTATATCAACACCAAATACCTCGCACAACAGTATGTGCTGGAACAGGTGGCGGCATCGCGCCTGCCGGGAGTGGTGGTGAATCCCACTTTTATGCTCGGCCCCTGCGATGTGAAGCCCAGCTCAGGAAAGTTACTGTTGTACGGTCTGGGAAAGAAAGTACTTTTTTATCCCCCGGGGGGAAAAAATTTTGTGCACATACAGGATGTATGCAGGGGAATCATCAATGCGATCACTTATGGCAAAACGGGCGACTGTTACCTGTTGGCCGGGCATAACCTCAGTTACCGGGAGTTCTTTGCCCTGGTAAACCGGGTGGCGGGGGAAAAGAAGCTGATGGTGCGTATCCCGAAGGTGGTGCTTAAAATGGGAGGGATGGCCGGTTCGCTGTTGCAACGTTTTACACGATTTCACAGCAAGCTGAATTATACATCGGCTTATCTCTTGTGTATCGATAATTATTATTCAGGCAAAAAATCAGAACGGGAGCTGCAGGTGAGGTATACGCCGATTGAAGATGCGGTCAGCGGCGCTTTTAACTGGTTCCGGGAAAATAACTATTTTTAGGAGTACGGTATACTATGAATTTCCAGGAAAACGAACCTTTATTCTCCAGCAAACTGTTCCTGTATCTGTCCAGGATACTGGTATTGTTCACTTTCAGCATCATCTTCAAATCTTTCGATCACACGTTTGTGAATGATTTGCGGGTGATGGATGTCAGGGGATGGACCTTCAGTGTGGTATATGTGGTATTTGGACTGATCGTATGGGAAGGGGCGGTATGGCTGGCCCGGATACTCGAGAAGCGGATAGGGGGCGGCAGCGCTTCCCGCCGGCTGACGGTCCTGTGTTGCGCATTGGTATTGTATGGTATGCTGGCAGCTGTTGCTTTCGGCTTCCTGTATGCGGTCACCGACATTGTATTGTTTCATCGTTATGAGGCATGGCAGAGTTTTAAGCGGCTCAGTTACGACCTCAACTTCGGTATCTTCATGTTTTACCTGCTGATACTGACGTTCAACGGGATTATCTATTATTACACCGCCTGGAAGGAGTACCAGGTGCAGGCGGAGCGGCTGAAGCGGGAGAATATACAGGCGCGGTATGATGCGCTGCGTAACCAGATAGACCCGCATTTCTTTTTTAATTCGCTGAGCGTGCTGACCAACCTGGTGTACAAAAGCCCGGACCTGTCGGCCGACTATATCACACAGCTGGCTAAAACCTATCGTTATATTCTCGACAAAAAGTTTGAGAACCTTGTCACCATACAAACAGAGCTGGACTTCCTGGAGTCTTATCTCTTCCTGATGCGGATACGGCATCAGCAGAGCATTCAGTTCGGGATAGATATTGATGAAAAAATACGCAGCAAAGGGATGATACCCCCGGTATCGTTGCAGCTGCTGATCGAAAACGCGATCAAACATAACCGCTTTTCTTCCGCTGATCCGCTGGTGATCACCGTAAAACATGAAGAAGGATGCCTGGTGGTGTCCAATCGTATCCGCCGTAAAGCCAGCACAGAGATATCGTCCGGTATCGGACTGGAGAACATACAGAAGCGTTATGCGCTGATCAGTGAACAGGGGATTGAAGTATTACAGGCGGACGATATGTTTATTGTAAAAATTCCGATTATAACTGCCACATAACTGCCACATGAAGATAGTCATATTTGAAGATGAGATGCATAACGCCGAACGCCTGATACAACTGTTACGCCAATACGATCCGCGAATAGAAGTCGTAGCTGTGATAGAGTCTGTTGCAGACGGTATCAAATGGCTGGAGCAGGGCATCACCGCAGACCTGATGATGATGGACATCCAGCTGTCTGACGGCAACTGCTTTGAAATGTTCAGCCAGGTGAAAGTAAACACGCCCATTATCTTCACGACCGCTTACGATGGCTTTGCCTTGCAGGCTTTTAAGGTGAACAGTATCGACTATCTGATGAAGCCAATAGATACAGAGGAGCTGAAGCGGGCGTTGCAGAAATATGAACATTTCCGGCCTTCCGCTGCTACTGCCATCAGTATAGAGAAGATTGCCGAAGAGTTCATGAAACGTAACAATACCCGCTTTATCGGCAAAATCAACAATCAGCTGGTATATGTGAAAGCACAGGACATCGCTTACCTGCATTTCGCCAAAGGGATGACGGTGGCCACTACGGTCACGAACCAACGTTTTCCACTGGATTATTCACTGGACCAGATAGAGAAAATGCTGGACCGCAACGTGTTTTTCCGGATCAACCGGCAGTTTATCATCCATATTGATGCCATCAAAAAAATAACGACCTATTACAATAACAGATTAATTCTTCAATTAGCGCCTTATGTTGATACTGATGTTATTATTAGCCGTGAGAGGGTGGCGGAATTCAAGAACTGGCTTGAAGGCAAAAGCTAATGCTGTCAAGCAGTGAATAACGTAACTACCTTCCTGTACTGAATTACAGCAAGTTAACTTTGTCTGTACACTTTCGAATCTTCCATTACAAAGGCTGGCTGTGGGGCCGGCCTTTACTTTTGAGCCCGCTTTCAGTGTTCGGGTAATATTGCTGCAAATGACCACGCAGCACGGGCAAAGGCAGGTTTTTTATTCGAAATATCACGATAAAAATAATTCTGGAATAAACGCAGAATTCCCTTAAATTAGAATACGGTTCAGCCGTTAGGTTTAGTTACCCAAAACGAATAACCTTAAATTATCAACTATGTCTTTATATACCCGAACCTCCTTTTCCATTGGGGAACACCAGTTTACATCATTCCATTCTTTACAATTGTCACAGACCATTCGGGGGCACCATCATTTCCGGATACTGATCGGGTATGACTGGCTGGAGAAGCTGGGACAGGGCATGTTCAGTGCCGCACGAAATTTCCTGGGTAAAGAGATCAGTATCACCATTAAACCAATGGATACGTTTGGGACATATAAAGCAGTTATCTTCAATGGTTTGGTAACGGGTATTCATACAGGAAAGGAAAATGACGGTACTCACGGTTTCTGTGTGATATCCGGTAGCAGTCCTACCATATTGCTGGAAAATGACCCTCATATCGCCACCTTTGAGCAGCAGTCTTTACAGCGCATTGTCATGGTCGCGCTCAAAGGTACCAGCCCTTATACGCAAACTGAGGTAAGTCCGGAACATGAGGAAAACATGAAGTATATTGTCCAGTACAGGGAAACCGCTCAAGAATTCATTACCCGGCTGGCAGCCAGGTACGGAGAGTGGTATTTCTATGACGGGCAGAAAATAATTTTTGGCAAATACACACCGCAAAAAGTCGCCCTCACCCATCAACAGGACCTGATGGACTTTGACGTTTCACTGGAAGTGAAACCCAATAATATACAGTTCACCGGCTATGAATACCGGAAGAACACAGTGGTGGAAAATGATACCTTGTCGCAGTCTGCTGTTTCCATGAACAGCTATGTGTCCCATCTGAAAGACGTTAGTGAAAAACTGTACCGTAAGCCTTCCCTGTTTAAACCCAACTACGGTTTTAGCGGAGATGCCAAAGCACAGCTGGACGACCTCACTGCCTTGCAACAACGGGGACGGCTATCTGAAATGGTGGTACTGAGCGGTACAAGCAGCAATACTTCCCTGAAAATAGGTGACATCGTTTCCATCAGTGAAAGCGCTGCCGTAAATGTTCATCACGGGGAGTTTGTGGTGACAGGTCTCGAACATCACTGTACCGAAAACGGAGACTATCACAACGTATTTACCGCCATTCCGGCGGATACCGCGATGCCCAGGGTAGACCTTACCCCACTGAGCGGCTGCGAACCGCAGAGCGCTACCGTAACAGACAATGCCGATCCCAAAGGGCTGGGCCGGGTACGGGTGCGCTTCCGCTGGCAGCAGCAGGGCTCAACACCATGGATACGGCTGGTGGCGCCCCACGGTGGTCCCAATAAGGGATTTTATTTCATACCCGAAATAAATGAAGAAGTGTGGGTAGCCTTTGAAAGCGGCAATCCTGAAGCTCCCTATGTATTAGGCACCACCTATAACGGTGACGAAAAAACGGAATTTGTGGATGACCAGAACAATATCAAGTGTATACGTACCCGTAGCGGGCATACCATCAAACTGGATGATACCAGCAATGGAGAAAGCATCACCATCACAGACAAAAACGGTAATATCATCACCCTGGACACTACCGGCAAGCACATTCACATCACAGCCCCGGAAAACCTGAACCTTACCGCTAAAAATATCCATATCACCGCTAAGGAAAATATCACCATGGACGCTGGCAAAAATGTGGTAGCCGACGCCGCCGACAACATCCGGGTCACAGCCGGCGAAGAATATGCCCTGAAAGCGACCAATATCAGCGGAGAAGCCGGGGATGGCATTTCTTTCTTTGCACAGGAAGACTACAAACAAACGTCCGGCACCATGCAGCTGCTGTCGTTATTGGGAGATATGAAGATCATCGGAAGCGGTACCACAGTATTGCAGGGCAACAAGAAAGTCAAAATCAGCAAAGGGTAATGCAAAACCTTATTTCCATGCCCCGGGACCTGCAAATCAAAGGCAGCATGCAAGCGCTGTTTCAGGTCCGCACGTCTGCATATACCCGTCTTCGTGAAACTGCCGTTGAAAACGCCTCTCAACGCCATCTGCAGGTATCCTGGGAAGATATGGACAATGGCCGCCAGCTGATCACTTGTCAGGTAGTCCGGGAGAAACTGGAGCTGGATTCCTCCTGCTATCATCTTGAATATATTATCAAAGCCATCAGCGCGGTTACCCGCTATGTTGCGTTTTATGTAGATGACCAGCAACAGGTCACCGGCATCGCCAATATGCCTGATATACACGAAGCATGGATGGAAGCTAAAGCTGGCCTGTGGGCTGACTATAAAGGCACGGAGATACAACAGCTGACAGAAGGGTATGACAACCGCTTCGGAAATGAAAAAGCCCTGCTTGACGACCTGCTGCAGTATAACCTCCATGGCCTGTTCCTCAACCGGATCAATACCGCTTATCCTTTCTCCGGAGAAAGGCAGTACCACAAACAATACAATGCCGTTTTTAACCAGGCCCCGTTGCCTGTTACTGAAACCCGGCGTATTTTGGAAAGACGATCGGCCACAGACCCACTGCGGGTGCAGGTAACCGGCAGCCTCAACGAAACGCAGCTGAATACCACCGCCATCGGGCAATATCTTTTTGAAACACTGGAAATGCCTGCCAGCGAAGAAGCGGAGCTGTTACTGGAACAGTACCAGGGCGACTATCTGCTCCACCACAACAGCCACGTGCCTGTCAAAGCGGATCTTAAATACCGGCTTACGATAGGACAGGATTACGTGAGAAAAGTTGCTTTCCGGATTGATTTACTTGAATCCTGACATATGGGAAAACAACAGAAGCCCCCGGGCAAACCCAAAGAGGAAAAGAAAAAAGAAGAAAAGCCTGCCCCCAAAGGGAGCAAATATGTATGCGACCAGGCGCTCCTGAAGTGCAGCTGCGGAAGCAGTCCGGGGCAGCTTAAAGTTGCTGCCAACCTGTTTGTATTTCTCCAGGATGAACTGAAAGCTACCTCCAAAGACAAGACCGTGGCGCCAGCTTTCGGGACCTGTTCCGCTCAGCGCAATAGCCCCTGCAGTCCAGCCCTGATGGAATGGCAGGAGGTAGCGGAAGATGTGAGCCTGGAAGAGGGCACCTATTTCCTGCTGGAAAAATCTACTAACCAGTGTTCCTCCGGCGGAGGGAAAATCACCATCACTGACGGTAAACAGAAAGCAACGGTCAAAGACATTAAGATACCCACAGCAGACCTTCCGCTGGTTACTCCCATGGAAGTGGAGAACAAGGAAGTAGTGTGGTATGTGTCCAACGAAGTATACAATCCCGTTCCGGAAAGTGACCGCTGGTATAAAGTGGATGAAACCAAACATACCTTCATCCAGGAAAAAGCCGGCAGCAAAGTATTGGGGGAACTGGTGCCTCATGCCTCCAACCCTTCACTGGCCACCTATACAGACGCCAAGGGAAAACAGACCACCTACAAAAAGGGGGTAGGTGCTCCTTATGATTACGGGAATAAAAAGGCATCCTTCAAAGAAAAACTCGAATCGATTTATCCTGTTTATCTGAGGAATGGCGTGTTCACCAACGCTTACCCTACCTACAAAATGTTTGTCTACAAAGGTGAGAATGCCGGCGACGCCAAAAAGAAACTGGATCAGGACATCGGAAGCGGTTCCCATGGCAATGCCGCGCTCCTGATGGAACTGGCACGCCATACCCGTGATAACAATACCACGTATTATAAAACCGGTGGACCTGTGCCTCCAACTGGACTCAACGGGCAACCGGAATATTATGCAATGAACTATGTGATCAGCGAAACAGCCCGCTACAGGGTAGTGCTGGATAAAACAGATACCAATCTAAAAACGGTCCTGGCTTCTCCATACCGGGGCGGGATATCTGTGGACCCCTTCGTATCGGGTGACCTGGAAGGTTGTCTGGGTATTCGGAACGGGACCGGGGGGTATTTTCAGCAGATTGCCGGGATTAATAAAGTAAAGTATTTTAACAGCCTGAATGATAAACTGACAGACCTCATGCCCGAATTAAAGAATATATACCGGACAACGAAAGGGAAAGGTAAAATGGCCGTGGCCTTTGATGAAAAGAAAGAAGCGTTGTTTTACGTAAAGGTAGATCCGCTGCCTGAAATATCTCCGGACACCTGTTATAAGCCATGGCAGGATGCGGTGAAAACAAAACAGGAAGCATGGAGAAAAGCACAGCAGACGCCTGCTACACCTGCGCCTGCAAAAGAAAATGATACCGGGAAAACATTAAAATCCCTCTTTGGAAGGTTGTTTATGGTAGCATGGCTGAGTATTACTGCTTCGTCTTGTGCCAACGGATCGCAACCGGCCCATGCAACTGCGGATACTGCTGTCAGCAAGGCGTCTTCCGATACAGCTGCGCTCAGGCAATGGACGGACGCGCTGCGGAATGCAGATACCACACAGCTCGCGCAACTGCTGTCGCAGCATTTTGATCCCAATACCATTCTGGGTGCTGACACCACTATTTCCTTCGGGGATATAGGCCAGCTGCCTTTGCATATCACCCGGTATACATCGCTCTTTTATGTGTACGATTATAGTAAACTAATAGGCAGCCAGCTGGCCAAAAGAGCGTCCACTCCCCAGGCTATGCAGCAAAAACAGCAGGACCTTTCTCTCTGGTTGGTCCGTCATAGTGCCACGGTTACCGCAGAGGTAGTGAAGATGTGGCTGTTGACGAAATCGCCCCTGTCCTTTTTGCGGCAGGCGGCGCCGGTCACCGTATTGCGTCAATACAGCCAGGACGGGCTCATGGCAGCCGCTTTACGGGGAAATAACGGCAACGATGTGATCAGTTACCTGCTGGATAATAAAGTGTCGCTCAATGGAGTGACTGACGCTATCAGAAAACAATACAGCCGGGACTATACTGTTTCGCCGGAAACATTGTCCCTGCTTGTCCGCCATGGCTACAAAACAGAAGAAGCCGGGTTCAGCCTCCTGCAATATGCCGTGTTCATGCTCGATGAGAAGAACGTCACAGCCGAACTACAAAAAGGTGCTTCTGTGGTGACGCCATCTTCCTGGTTCTTTATCCAGGATGATATGATTGACGGAGGCAGCGGGGAAATTAAACTGTCGGCCCGCCAGATTGCCGCCAGGACCCTTTCCTTTTATAAAGAACGTGGAACGACTGGCAGCGCCTCATTTAAGAAGGCCCAAAGGGTCGCTTCCCTGTTACAAAAATCCAAATGAAGCCGTTATGGTAAAAGTAAAATCACAACCGCCACCACCGGCAGATGTGCCCGTTCCGGAAGACCGTCCTTTGCCACCAGACCCTGATGAGGGCATAGATGACTCTTTTCATGGCCCCCAGGGCGAAACTCCGCAGACTAATAAACAGGCCGGCGACCCTGAATACAATGGTGTGGCCAGTCATGAAAAAGATGAGAAGGAAGAAGCATATAAATGTCCTGAATGTGAAAAAGAGATAACTACGGAACAGGTGAAGTATATCATCGAACAAAAAGATAAAAAGGGAAACGTGATCGCGCTGTCGGCAGATGATGAAAAACATCTTACCGACATCTTAACCTATGTAAACAAGTATCGTAAAGATTATAACCTGGACACGTGTTTAAGGAAAGCGCATTTCATATCGCAGGCAGCCGCAGAATGCGGACGGTTCAGTACCTTCGAGGAAGGACTGAACTATGGGCACAAAGGCTTAAGGGCCAACTTCGACAAATATTTCTCTTCTTCTTTTAAAATCAATGATTACTTCGATCCTAAACATCAGCGCTATAACTGTTTCACCAAAGCGGAGATCTCCAGCCTGCTGATAGTGGAGTATAAAAAGAAAGACGAGAAAAATAAGAAAGACATCCAGACGCTGTTGGATGGCGAATATAAAGACCTTACCCTCGATGAAACACTGTTATATGGCAGGGTGGATGAGAAAGATGGTGTGGTGATCAAAGATGACGCTACCCTTAAAATATCGGTCAAAAAACATGACGCTTTCAAGATTAAGTGGCCTTCCCGCGCCTATGGCGACAGAATGGAAAACGGAAAAGAAAGTTTGCAGAACGGCTACCGTTTCCGCGGCCGGGGAATTATCCAGCTGACAGGTAAAGGAAACTATAAAAATTTCTCCGATCATCGAAAAGATCACCCTTTCCCGGATGATACTACCGGCTATATCGATTTCACCACCAATGATTCCGGGGATTCATTAAAAGGTAATTATGATAAGCTGGCTGATACCGCTAATATGATGTACCCGGTACAGTCTGCCGTAGTGTTCTGGGCTGTCACCACCAAAATACTCGCCACCTATGCGGACCAGGACGATATTAAATTGACCACCCTGAAAGTAAACGGTGGTTACAAACACCTGGGGGAAAGGAATGAGTTCATCAAAAGGGCTCGCCTGGACGACGGGCTGAAAGTATTTACCCATTATCGTAACTTACATGCTAACGGGACCAAATCACAGAAGGATATCGTCATCAAAAACCTGAAGCTGTTATCTGAAAGCAGAACAAAAAAAGATGAGGCCACTGGTAAAATGGTGGAGATGAAAGATCCCGAAGGAGAAAACCTTAAAAATGAACTGGCGCCCGAAGAAACCAAGCCTAAAGCTGGTGACAAACCAGGCGCCAAAAAAGAAGGAGCACCGGCGGTAGCTCCGGCTAAAAAAAATTGATGAAAAAAAACGCTATAGTCTGCTTGTTGATGTTATTCAGCCACCTGAGCGTAGCTCAGGACAGTCTGCGTAAAATATATCTGAAAGCCGGGATAGACCTGTCCAAAGCTATTACTGCAGGGGAGGTGACACAGGAAGACGGTATATATTTTTTCACCGCCGCAGGGCAGCATACACCGCTGTCTGAACTGCTGATGACTGATTCGCTGGACATTCGTCAGGTAGAAGAAGATGTTATTTTTCCGCAACTGAAATATACCCTTCATCTGAAATACCTCGATATCAATGGTTCCAACCGGAAATACGGCGGGGATATCACCAACCTTCGCCCGCTGATGAACCTGAAAGAGCTGACCCACCTTAATATCAGTGACAACCAGATAAAAGACCTGACATCCCTCCGTGGCTTGATACAACTCCAATACCTCGATGCCCGGCAAAATAAACTGGTCAGCCTGGCCGGCATTGAACCTCTGCGCAACCTCCGGGTGCTGCTGATCGGGTATGGCGGAGAGCTGTTGCCCATCAAAGATCTCCTGCCCCTGAAAGATAAAACAGATTTACAGGTACTAACGTTACCAGGTTGTAATATCACGGATATTACAATCATAATGGGCCTCAAAAAGCTGCGGCAGCTGGACCTCAGCACCAACAAGATCAAGGGACCAATCACCCTGTCAGGGTTTACGGACCTGGAGGAACTGGACCTTACCCATAACAAGATTACAGCACTGAATACCGCCTCCATGCCCCGGTTGAAAAACTTTAGGGTGGGAGACAATTTTTTAACAGTACTCCCCTCATTGTCAGTATTCCCTGTACTTGAAAACCTCTCGGCGGCATTTAATAACCTTACTGCTATCACCTGCACAACACCTCTCCATCACCTTACGACCCTCTATCTAAAGGGGAATAAATTGGAGGAGATCAGCTTTGTCCGCTGTATGCCTGCATTACAGGAAGCGGATATCTCTAATAACAAGGTAAAGGACCTGAGGCCACTACTGGCACTTCCTAAAGTTAAGATCGTCTGCCCGGGAAACCCGGTGGATAGTACACTGTTGGATAATGCGGGGAAAAAAAGGTTATTTTTGTAGCAAACCCTTTATTCCTGATATGAAAATAATATCCCTGTATTGTAAGTTAACATTGTTAGCCTTTTTGTTTGCTTTTTCCGGTGCCCGTGCGCAGACCAACGATGTTTATGTTACCTCCGTTACCTTTCCTGGTAATTATGTGGTTGGCGACTATGTTGAGTTTCTGAAAACAACACCTTCCAATGCCGGTGCTTCCGGGCATTATGAGGTATCGATTTCGTATACGCGCGGCAACATTGCGGCTGCGGCCACTTTCCTGGTGAGCGTGTCTCATGCTAACCCGGATGTCTGGAGAGAAGCTGGCCGTATCAACAAAGGGGGATATACTGAATCCACCGTTGAAAGTTTTGCCATCGACGTCAATTCCCAATATGGGAACGTACGTTTCCGTGTGAGGGCCATGGCCACCTGGGGTGTTGCGGCAGATATAACGGTGCATATTAAAGTGCGTTCTGTTAACTTTACCGATAGTTGGATACCCTTGAGCGCAAAGGGAAATACTGCTGCTCCTGCAGGGTTAATGCCTATGACTAACGAATGGAATCTCTTTGTCGGTAATCCATATAGTGCAGCCTCGGCCAAAGTAGCAATAGCCGCCAATATAAATGGCGACGTAGGTATCGGCACCCGTACGCCACAGTCCAAACTGGCAGTGGCGGGCACTATTACCGCACAAAGAATAAAAGTGACCGCTACCGGTTGGCCTGATTATGTGTTCCACAAAGACTACCAACTGCCTTCCCTGCAGGAAGTAGGAAATTATATCCAAAAGAATGGCCATCTTCCTGAAATGCCAGCGGCCGCAATAGTGGAAAAAGAAGGCCAGGACGTAGGGGAGATGAATAAGGCGTTGTTGAAAAAAGTAGAAGAGCTGACTTTATACCTGTTGGAAGAAAACCAGCAGCGTAAAAAGCTGGAAGCAGAAATGAGCGCGCTCAGAGATAAGCAGCGTGTGCTGGAACAGCAGCTACAGGCGTTGCAGCAAAAGTAATTTCCGGGCTGTTTGCTTTCCTTTGCCCTTTTGGGTAATTTTAGGAAGAATCAAATGCAATAGTCATGAAAAACACCGGCACCTTATGCGTGCATCCGCTGGAGCCTTCCGGTACCCTGGATGGGGCGGTTACCGCCGCTGTGATGCCCGCTGTGGCGTATGCCTATACAGATACGGATACCCTGCGGTATCCGGGTTTTTATTCGACTTACAATCAGCTGCGGCTGGGACAGATAGTAGCCAATCTCGAAAAAGGCAGCTGGGGCATGGCCTATAGCTCCGGTATGGCAGCTATCAGCACCGCTATCCTGTCATTTGCGCAGCAGGGCGATCATGTGCTGTTCTCGCGCGACCTGTATGGCGGCACATGGAAACTGGCCGAGCAGGAGCTGCCCAAACGGGGTATCCGTTGCAGTTATGCCGGTAATACGCTCGCCGAATTTGAAGCTCACCTGGAAAAACATACAAAAGTTATCTACCTCGAAACGCCCGCCAATCCGTTGCTGAGCATTGTGCCCTTAAAAGCCATCGCGTCGCTGGCTGCCAGCAAGGGGATTGTTACCATTGTAGACAACACTTTTGCCACGCCGCTGAATCAACAGCCGTTGCTCCTCGGTATCGATATCGTGATACACAGCGGCACCAAATACCTGGGCGGCCACAATGACCTGCCTTTCGGCGTGCTGGTATCGGCACATGCCGAACATCGGGACAGGATCATGGACACAGCCAAAATGTATGGTGGATCATTGGCGCCACAGGAGTGTTATCTGGCAGAGAGAAGCCTTAAAACGCTGGCGTTGCGCGTACAACAGCACAATGCCAATGCGCTCTCACTGGCCGAATACCTGTCTGTTTGCCCGGAAGTAGGGCAGGTGTTTTACCCCGGTTTGCCCACTCATCGCGATTATCAGCTGGCCTGCGACCAGATGACCGCCTTCGGCGGGATGCTGTCTTTTGAGCTGAATACCACACCGGACAAGCTGAACGCTTTCCTCGGCCATCTTGAACTGATCCGGCCGGCGCTGAGCCTCGGTGGCGTGGAGAGCCTTATTTGCCAGCCTTCCACCACCTCGCACCGCGCCTTGTCAGCTGCTGCCCGGCAGGAGCTGGGCATCGCCGATAACCTGCTGCGGCTGTCTGCCGGCATAGAAGACGTGGCCGACCTGAGAGCGGATATTGAACAGGCGATGCGCCGTGCAGGCATTTGATATATGTTGTACCTTGCGGCACATGAGCAATACCATAGTTAACCTGACCGACACCTTGTTTGCAGAAACGGATGGCAACAAGTTCGCCACCCTGAAAGATAAACTCATCCGCAGTTATGCCGGCAAAGACCGGCAGGCGGTGATTGAAGCATTTGTACGTTATGCCCGCGAAGGCCGGTTGATGCACTGGCGCACATTCCTGATGACAGATATCGTTCGGTTGGTTGCTCCTGCTGAAAATACATGGCGGCCCTTCTTTGAATGGGCTGTGACAGAACCTTCCCTCACTTATTGGGGAATAGATGGCTTACTGAAAACCGCCGGCCGCGAGGCTTATCCCACGCTCATAACTTTGGCTGCCAACGAAGATCTCCCGACAGAGCAGCGTGCCAAAGCAGTTAAAAGCCTGGCTATGTACAGCCGTCAGCCGTTTGACAGAGAACTTCCTTCAGACCCTGGCTACTGGAAGCCGGAGCAACTGCGGCTGGCTGAACTGGTAGCCTGGCAGGAACAAGGATACCCCGATGGCGCTGGATATGCACCGCCACAGGTGCATCCGTCGCTGCTCCATCCGGGCAATGATTTCGAGAAACTGATGGCTAAACTGGATAAGCTGCTGGAGAAAAAACGCCGTAAAAATAAAGATCATGCTAACCCATCTGACTGGCTCGTGGTGGCCGATGAAAAGGACATGACGTATATACGTGGCCGTTGGGCGCTGCCGGAAGTATATGCTACTTTCCTGCAATACTATTCCCCACTGAAAGTAACCCTCACCGGACCAGACTTTGTGGAGGGCCTTTCCCTGTACGGCGCCCGCGAACTGGCGGAGCGACAAGGCGGTTATGCCTACAATGCCGTTACCGAAGAAAATCTGGCTGACTGGCCTCCGTATCTGCTGGTGATTGGTGATGACGGTGCTGATCCGTATTGCCTGGACCTTTCGGCAGCGAAAGATGGCGATGCCCCGGTATATACCGCTGCACATGGTCAGGGAACATGGGACTTCGAACTGTATGCAGAAAATTTTACCATGTTGATCGCAAAACTTATCAGCGGTAAATAATAACTGTTACCTTTAGGATATACCTATGTAAATATGCGCTATGCCTTGTTTTGCTGGCTGCTGATACTCGCCGCCTGTGGCCGGCCTTCCCGCCCTGTTTCCAGATTATTTACACAAGATTCGGGGTTCATCAACAAAAAGGAAGTACTGGATTTCCTTGTTTCAAAGCATATGGGAGATACAGCAGGCCACCGGTGGACGTATTATGATGACACAGACGTTGTTGGAAAGTACTACAGGCTGCCGGATGGCAACGTGATCGCGTGTATGAAAAATATGCGGGAAGGTGATCTTAGCGAGCATCTGCTGCTGGAGATCACTCCCGCCGATAGCATCATTAAGCGGGAACCTTATACGCACTGGATGTACGCCTGTTGTTGGGACGGTTTTGACGGATTTATGAAGTCAGGGGACTACTTTGTTTATAAAGCATGCGGAACGGGTACAGGTTATTGTTCTTCTAATACATACTACTTTCAGCATGTGACACCCCAGAATGACCTATCCTATGTCATGACCGGTTACTGGAATTCAATGGGCCGCATGGGAACAAATTGTTCCTCGCGGATCAGTAGTCAAAGTGATTTAAACGGGGATACGCTGACAATACATTATAAGTTAGAGGAGTTTGACCGGGATGACAGCACCCGCAGTCATCCTGACTATACCATTCCTTTCACCGTTGTTTTTCTAAAGGACGAATATGGATGGAGTGCTATTGATAGTACGTTGTTGAAAGAGTATGAACTGTATTAAAAATATACTCTGATTAAAGATATCTTCCTCCTATGCGCTATCTCTTGTTTTGTTGGTTGCCTTTGCTGATGGCCTGTAACAACCATCCTCGTGCTGTTTCTACCTTGTTTACACAAGATTCCGGATTTATCCGGAAGAAAGAAATGCTACAATTTTTAGGTGCCCATCATCTGGTAGACACTGCACATAGTGTCTGGCGTTTATACGATGACACGGTTTCTTTAGGCAAGTACTATCGTCAGCGGGAAGGCACCTTTATTGCCTGTATGCTGGACCCGGTCACCGAGGAGTTTCCTATCCATTTGCTGATTGAAGCCAACCTGTTTGATGATGTATTAAAAGTGGAGCGTTATTTTCACTGGAACAGCCCCTGCTGCTGGGAACGGAATGATGGGTTTACAAAATGGGGAGATTATTATTTTCTGAAGATATGTGGCACCGGTAGCGGCTATTGCTCTACCAATCTTTTTTGTTTTCAGGATGTAGTTCCGCAGGACAGCTTACGGCATGTGGTGGCGGGCTATTGGAGCGCTATGGGCAACACAGGGACCGACAATATCTGGAATATCGAAAGCAATATGCAGATAAACGGAGACACGCTTTGGATGCATTATAAATTGGAGGAGTTTGACCAAGAGGATACCGTTTACCTACAGCCAAAAGATACGGCTACTTTTACCGTGATGTATCTGAAGGATAAGAAAGGTTGGCGGGCAGTGGACAGCACCATGCTGGAAAAATATAGCTTTTATTAAATGGAAAAGTATCATGACTGTTTTACAGCTTCTTGTTATCAAAACCAACCTGCCTGATCAACTCGCTGCCTTTTACACGCAGCTGGGAATTGAATTTGAATACCACCGTCATGGTAATGGGCCGTTTCACTACGCCAGTAAAAACGGTATGCCGGTCATGGAAATTTACCCGTTGCCTGCGGGTGTTACTGTGCCAGACAATACCACCCGACTGGGTTTCGGAGTAGCTCAACTGGATGAGTTGATCTCCCGGTTAAAGGAACAGCAGGTAACAGTGCTGATGATGCCGGTGAAAACGGAATGGGGTTACCGGGCCGTAGTGCAGGACCCTGACGGCAGGAAAGTGGAACTAATGGAAACCCCTAGTTGAAATCATACACTGTTACTTCAATGCCCTTATCTGTCAGTTCCTGTTGGATGATGGATTCTATTTTGTCCCAGGTGCCGCCAGCCAGGCCACAGCCAATGCGGGGCATATGTACCGTGGCTTTATGTGTGAGCGCAAAAGCAGCTACCTGCCGCAGGCCTTCCTGTATAGCTTCGTAACGAACAGGAGGTAGGCCGTTCTTTGCGTTGGTGATTTTATGCTGACCGATAACATTCGCTACCCAGAGATGTGGCTCCACGGCTACTAACTGCGCGTTGCCCAAGGCAAAACCCTCTCCGGAAGCATACCATTCGCGGAATTGTTTTTCCGGCTCCGGCCACCGGGCGGATACTGCCAGTACAAATCCCTTCCCCCAACGCCCGATATCATTACAGATATGGACAATGATGTTGTTGCCGCTGCCAATTGGTGCTGTGGCATCTCCCTGTATGTACCGGATACTACTCATTTGCTTTAAAATTACTTTGCGTCAAAAATACGTTAACGACGTTGTAATTCCAAAACATCATCCGGGATGGATCTTCCCGTTACATTCATTTGTATACCCTGTGTTGGCTCCTGCCTTACATCACCCGCTCTTTTAGTACACGGATTAAAAAAATGTTTAATTATAAAAAATAATATATATTTGAACACAATACCGTGAAATAAACATTTTAAAGGGCCTATCCCGTTGACCAATGTTCAAGAACATCCCTAACCCTGTCCCTGCACTGTCGCTATGGTTGCTGGCGCTGATATTGTTATGCCTTCAACCCGGTTATGCTGCTGTCACCGATTCTTCCTATTTATCACCCGTGGCGGACACTGCTCAGAAAGCTGATGTGGTGGACTATGTACAGGGCGTCTTCAAAAACATCAAAGATAAAGGCCGCTATGTGAACGCACTTAGCGCAGAGGAGATGGGCAGCCTGCCAGTGGGACTGGTAAGGGAAATCAACGGAAAGATTTATGTGATCGCGATAGATAGCGCCCGCATGACACCCTCCGGCGCTTATTTCAACGCCTATTTCCGGTTTACTTTCCCCGGCACCAACAGTGAACTGATATTCGGCGCTAAAAACGTGGCTTTCACCCCAGGAGGTATTGCTGCATCCGGCTCTACCAAACTGGTGCTGCTCAAACAGAAAGACATCCCCATCAACGATCACCTCGATCTGATATTCCCCGGCGACGGTACCAACTACGTAGAGTGGGACTGTAACGGCTTCCGTACTGCTAACCTGAGCGGTATTTTTGAGTTTGACAAAGGCTGGCTGCAACCGGAAGATAAGAACTCCGATAAACTACGTGCAGCCATGCAGGTGAATGTGCATGACCTTAATAACATTATGGCCAGCGTAGACATCCCTGCTTTTCATATCAACGGCCTGAAAGATTTCAGCTTTAAAGTGAAGAACGCCACGGTGGACATGAGCGATATCGCCAATCCCACCGGACTGAATGTAACCGGCGATATGCTGACAGATCCCGGCAACCCGCTGTTATGGAGAGGCTTTTATTTACAGGAGCTGGAAGTAGGACTACCGCAACAGCTGGCTACACAAAAAGGCCGCCCCAAAGTATCCGTCACCAATTTCATCCTGGATGATCAGGGCGTAAGTGGCGCCATCACGGCTGAGAATATCCTCCCGCTGGGAGATGCCAGCGCAGGCGGCTGGCCTTTGTCTGTCGATAAGATCGGTCTCTCTTTCAGTAAAAACAAACTCAATGGCGGAGAGCTGGCCGGTTTGTTGCAACTGGATTTCCTGGGGAAAGACCCACTGGGCTATGATGCCTCGGTGAGCATGCGCGGCGGCGATACCTATTACTCCTTCGCGCTAAGGACCACGGCAGAGAAAAAATACCAGTTCTTTGCTGGAGAAATTACACTCGACAAAAACAGCCGTATCCAGATCACCAAAACAGAAAAAGACTTTGTGCCGATGGCGGTGCTGAACGGTAAAGTCACCCTGAACCAGCGTTTCCTGAATGTCAACAATATCAGTTTCCAGGAGTTGACCTTGTCTACTCAGAAACCTTATGTACATAGCGGCACCTTCGATATCTCCAATACGGGCGACTCCAAAATGGGCGGCTTCCCGTTGGGATTTGAAAATATTCATATCGGCATCTCTGAAGGGAAAGTCGGTATAGGCGCTACCGTGAGGCTCAATTTCATGAACTCCAGTGACAAGGGCTTCAGCGGTAAAACTTCTTTCGTGGTAACAGCAGCGCAGGAGGAGGAAACACAGTCAGTGACCGTTGACGGTTCCGTCATACAAAAAACAAGGACCCGCTGGAAACTGGATAAGGTGTCTGTGAATGATATAGACCTCACCGTAAAAGTGATGGCGTTTTCCATGCACGGTATCCTCACCATCTTCGACGACCATCCGGTGTATGGCAACGGTTTCCGTGGCATGCTGGATTTCTCCATTCCGGGGCCTATTCCCAAAGCCAAGGCGAATGCCTACTTCGGCTCCAAAGACGACTACCGCTACTGGCATGTGGACGCCTACATCGGCGTAACCATCCCGATTGGTATGTTGCAGATCACGGGCCTCATGGGCGGCATGTCTTACCATATGGAACGACCTTCGAACTTCGACCCTTATGAGTCCCGTAATGCGGTCGACCAAAAGGGCGGCCTGAAAGACGTCTCTGAAATATTCCCGTATGTGCCTACCCGTGATGCCGGCCTCGGCTTCATCGGTGGCGTATCGCTGGCCTTCGTACAGGAAATGGTGGTCAACGCCAACGTGGCGCTGGAAGTGCAGTTCGGCACCGACGGCGGTTTCCGGTACGCCCAGTTCGATGGTGCAGGATATGTGGTACATCCGGCGCTGAAAGCTAAAAACAAACAAGACGCGAAGGAAGATGTATCTGCCCCGGTATGGGTGAAGTTCAAAATGCGTTATGATAACGTGAACAGCACCTACGATGCCAGCTTTAAAACCTATATCAATATTGCCGGTATCCTGCGGGGTATCAACGAAAACGGGCTGGTAGGCGAGGCGGCCTTCCATATGGCGCCTAATGAATGGTGGTTCTACATCGGCCGTCCTTCGCAGATGTTCGGCCTCAATATCCTCGGACTGGCAGAGATAAAAACCTACTTCATGATGGGCAGCAAGGTGGAAGACATGCCACCGGTGCCACAGGAAGTGAGCGAAGTGTTTGATAATGTGAACACCAACTTCATGGCCATGGAAAATACCATGAGCAAAGGTGGCGGCTTCGGCTTCGGGGCACATTTCAGAGCTGGGTTCTCGTTCGACTTTGGCGTGTATGGTGAGTTTGCCCTCGGTGCGGGAACAGATATCCTGTTGCGCAACTACGGCGAAGCCAGGTGTAAAGGCAGCAACAGCGTGATCGGCTTCAACGGCTGGTACGCTTCCGGTCAGGCTTATGTGTTTGTAAAAGGAGATGTGGGTATCCGCGTAAAAATATTCGGCAAAAAGAGAGGGTTCTCTATCGCCAAACTGTCGGCCGCCGTGTTGCTGCAGGCTAAACTGCCCAACCCCAGCTGGTTCCGCGGTATGGTGGGCGTTAAATACTCCGTACTCGGTGGCCTGGTGAGTGGTACGGCCAACATCAAAATAGAACTGGGGTCACAATGTGAGCTCATCGGCGCGAAAGAACTGAATGTGGTCGTGATCAGTGATATCAAACCGGGTGACCAGAACAACGATGTGAGCGTATTCGCTACACCACAGGTGGCATTCAATATGGCTGTGGGCAAACCATTCAGCATGATGAATGAATTTGATGAAGTGGCCACTTATCGTATACAACTGGACGAACTGAAGCTGACGAAAGAACAGACAGAAATCAGGGGTACTACGGAATTGGCGTCAGATGGTTCTTCCGCTTCACTCACCCTGCGTGATATCCTGCCGCCGAAAAGCACGCTTACGGCTTCTGCCAAAGTGCATATCGACCGTCAGAACGGTGGCAGCTGGGACGCGCTGAAAAACGGCAACAACATTGACTATGAAACAAAATCGGCTACTTTCACCACCGGCGAAGCACCTGACTATATTCCATGGGAAAACGTGGCATATGCCTATCCGGTAAAACGCCAGTATAACCTGTTGACAAGGGAATACGGTAAAGGCTATATTAAATTAAAACGTGGCCAGCCTTATCTCTTTACAGCGGTGGACGGCTCCGGTAAAAAGTGGAAAGTCTCCGCTGCTATGGCTACCGCACAAGGCCAGTCAACGGATATACCGGTATCGTATGCGGAAAACACGGCAGAAATAGGCTTCGATATTCCGGCCAACCTGGCCCGCGAAACCATCTATAGTTTCAATATCAACCGCGCCTCTCTCGACGGGGAAGCTGCTGCCAATAACGTGGTCACCAAAAACACCACGACCATCAGCGAAGACGGAGACACCACCAGGTTCTCCCAGAAAATGCTGAAAGGCAACGCTACTTCGGCGGTGTCCAAAGAAGTGATCAGCTATAACTTCCGCACCAGCCGCTACGGTACCTTCGCTGAAAAGATGAACGCCATGACTGATCCACGTGACCTCTTCGATGTGGCGACTAACTACATCAGTGTGATCGGGCAGCGTTTTGACGCCGAAGAAACCTTCGATAAATTTGAACTGGAAGGCGACGGCTCTTTCTCCACCAAACCGCTGGTAACCCTGCGTGCTGGCACCAATAACGGCTGGTTGCAAAATCAACTGATGCCGCTGCTGTACAACAATTATCCGTTCCATCCGTCTATCAATATCACCCGTGATCTGAACGTAACCGGAGGCATTCCGCCACTCGATGCTGTCAGACTGTACAACAATGATATCGCCGGTTACAAACTGGAAGACGGCCATATCAACGATGGATACGCACCTTCCAAGTCTGGCCGCTGCCGCTTTATGTATTATGTTTCCTTTGTGGCCAACGACGACTACCACGAGTTGCTCAACAAAGCAAACCGCTATTATATCAGTGGAGGACAGGCCACACCGGCTATCAGCAGGCTGATGACATCGCTGTTCCCCGATCTGCAGGGCAATCAGTTCTATCCGGTAGAGCTGCAATACCGGCTGCCGGGCAAAAACAATATAACATCTACCATTACACGAAGCATTTACTATAAATTATAATATCGATGTACCGTAAATTTTTTACCGGTTTGTTATCTATGGGTTTGTTGCTGATGGGTTACCAGCACACGAGTGCGCAGCAACAGCAAAGTGAGCACCGTATTGTGGGCATAGCAAATCCCAAGCCCGGCAAAATCCAGCTGCGCTGGTCGCCCGCCGGATATATCGCCTGGGAGATCGGTAACAAGTACGGCTATACGGTAGAACGTTTTACAACGTCAGTCAATGGGGTATTGGTACCTAACCCTAAACCGGTGGTCCTCACTACGCAGCCGCTGAAACCTTATTCGCTGCAACAAATGGAAGCCGCTGCCCGTAAAGATGAGCGTATTGCAGCCATCGCGGAACTGATCTATGGAGAAGGCGGAAAAAAAGTGAAGCCGGAAGAGGGCATCGGCTCCTGGTTTGAAAACCAGAGCCAGAACGACTGGCGCATGAGCATGGCGCTGCTGAGCTGCGACCTGTCTGTGGCCACCGCCAGGGCTGCCGGCCTTTTCCTGGAAGACAGCACCACCAGGCCCGGAGAGCGGTATGCTTACCGTATCAGCGTAGCACAGCAACCCAAGAACCTGGTCATAGATACGGCCATTGTGGTAACAGCGCTCAATGAAACCGTACTGCTGGTACGGCCGCCGGAACTGGCCATTGTTTGCGCTGATAGCACGGCTACACTCGGCTGGCTGACGAACTTCACCCGGGGCATGTATTCCGCTTATGTGGTGGAACGCGGTACAGACGGGAAAACATTTCAACCAGTGAGCGACCTGCCCATACTGCCTACAGCACCAGATGCTGCCGGTTTTTCCTACTACCAGGATTCTCTGCCGGACAATGATGTTAAATACTATTACCGGGTGAAAGGTATCACGCCTTTCGGAGAATACGGCCCGTACTCGCAGGTGGTAATGGGCATGGGGATTCCGGCAGTAGCAGAAAGGCCTATCATGGACACCATCATCGTCATAGACAATAAAAAGATTGAATTGCGTTGGTTATTGCCCGGTGATCTGGCCAAAAACCTGGCGTCCATCGTGGTAACCCGCTCAGAGAAGGGGAGTGGACCATTCCTGCCCATCGCCACCTTTAAAACAGACAAGGCGCCGGTGTACAGCTATATCGATCCCAAGCCCATGAACTCCAACTATTACAAGATCAAAGGTATTACCAAAAGAGGCAAAGCCATTTATTCGTTCCCTTATTTCGCACAGCTGATAGACAGCATTCCGCCTGACATGCCGAAAGGATTGGCCGGTACCGTGGATTCCACCGGTGTGGTGACGCTGAAATGGGACAACAACATAGAGAAAGACCTGAAGGGCTACCGCGTGTTCAGAGGCAACAGCGCAAAAGAAGAATTTACAGAGGTGACGCAGGAAATTCTTGCTACACCTGCCTTTACAGATACCATCACCCTGCATACGCTGACCTCGAAGGTATATTACAAGGTGATAGCGTTGGACAAGAACTATAACACATCCGCCTATACGCCGGTACTGATGCTGAAGCGGCCGGATACCATTGCGCCCTCCGCGCCGGTATTTACCAGGGCATTGCGTTCAGATAGCCTTAAAGCAGCCGTGTTGCAATGGCACAACAGTACCAGCGAAGACGTGGTGAAATACATACTTTATCGTACCAATACCAAAGACAGCAGTCGCCGTGAAGTGGCTGCCTGGGACACTGCCCATCTGCGGGAATCCTATACTGATACTGCGTTGGTGCTGGGCAATACATACTTCTATGAACTGGTAGTATCGGACGATAGTGGTAATAAATCCAAAGATATCAGTGGTGATATCTGGTTTGAAACAGGCAAACGTCCAGCGGTGAAAGGCTGGAAAGGTGTGGTGGATACGGAAAAGAGACAGGTGGTGTTGTCCTGGGAATATGATCAGCCGGATGTAAAACAATACCGTATTTACCGGGCTAAAAATGATGCACCGTATATCCTTTACCGTGCGGTAGAAGGAACTGCCCGTCAGTCAGTGGACGATGAAATAATGTTAGGCAATATTTATAAGTATAAAATTACGGCAGTACTGAAAGGTGATGCCAAAGCTGAAATGAGCAGGGAAGTGTCCCTGAAATACTAAAATCTGAACGCAATACGATGTTTCGTTTTCCACGTATCCTGTGTACGCTGGTACTGTTATTGTCCGGTGCCGGCAGGCAATTGTATGCACAGCTGCAGCTGTCGCAGACGGTCTATGTATTTGGTAATATTCCTGCGAGTTATATAGGAACAGGGCTGATTGGCAATTTAGGTATGGGAACCTCCACTTCTACCCAAAACTGGTCGTTGTCATCAACACCCTTCAGCGCCATGCCTGATGGGGGCGTTGTGCCGGGAACAGGTGTAAACTATGCCCCACCTTACGCGCTTTTTCAGAATGGTTCCAATGTAAGCGGTCTCAGTTTTTCCGATATCTATCCCATTTCCGGTGGACGGATTATAGATGATATCTATTTCTACGGTGGCTACAAACGATTGGGTTCTGTGGAAGCACGCTGGGTATATACCATGATCGCACCGAACGACATCGGGCTTTCGGTGACTGCTTCCTCTCAGACCTGTGCCACTGAAATGGTTTACCTCAGCTCCCGGAACAACTGGCCGATATTCTCTGACAACCTCGTACAGACATCGGTTATCTGGGAATATTCGGTGGATAATGGTACCGTGTGGAAAGAGCTGGGAAGCAGCAGCCAACAATACACCATGGCCTATACCTATGCCTTTACCGGCAGCCAGATACCTGAAACACAGAGTGGCATGGTGAATGTCCGTTTCCGTTGCCGCATAAAAGCGGCGTATGCCAATAAAGACTACTATTCTCCTTATTCCAATATCACCAACAACTATACTTTTCTGCCTGCTGGTCCCCAGGTAGATGCCAGTAAAATACAGAAACAGGCATCTTGTGCCGGCGAGGCAACGGGTAAGATCATTATTCCCGGTAGCGCCATCACCAGCGGATTTACCACCATGCGCTGGATGCTGCGCCCGGCCGGTGTGACTACGCCCTGTGATCCGGACCTCGCCGGAGGCGCTTCCGCCTGTGGTGATATCATCGACTGGAGTAATGGTAATTTACCGGTATCAGGAGGAGTAACGGTGAACAATGTACGAAAAGGAAGTTATACGCTATGGGTGATCAATCCATCCGGAACAGCCGGAAATTGTTTTACGCCCATTGCTGTAGATATAGCAGACCTGCCTGCGCTTGCGGCCAGTCAGGATGTGGCCCAGTCGGCCAATCCCGCATGCTTTGGCGCCACAGATGGTAAAATTACGATCACTGCTTCCGGTGGAAATGCCGCCAGCGGTTATTTCTTTACCCTGAAACAAAACGGCACGGTGATACGTGCCCAACAACAGTCATCTGGTAATAGTTTTACCTGGACCGGACTGCCTGCCGGCAATTATACGGGAGAAGTGAAAGATGGCGCCTGTGCCCCGGTGATACCAGTAAATGTACAACTCACCCAACCGCCGCAGGTAACGGGACAGCTGACTGCACAACACCCTACCTGTATCTCTCCTGGAAATGGCAGTATCAGCGTTGTGGCTGATCCGGGTGTCACCAACTACCAGTATAAATTGTATAAAGGTGTGGCGCTGCTACAACAGAGTGCTGTCACTACTTCGCGGAACTATACCTTTTCAGGTTTGAGTAATGGTGATTACACTGTTGAAATACTGAACATGGACTTCCCCGTTTGTACAGGATGGAGTGGCACCACGAGCCTGAATGCTGTGCCTGCACTAACGTTGACACAGGATGCCCGCAATATGGTCACCTGCTTCGGTGGAAATGACGGCTCGCTGAAGTACTCCGCTGGTGGCGGTTCCGGTAGTTACACGTTTCTGCTACAACGTACCGGTATGCCTACGGCGAGCAACACCACCGGTACTTTTAACGGATTACAGGCGGGTATCTACACCATTACGGTACAAAACAATGTGGCCGGCTGTAATGACGCCACTTCTCAACCAGTAACGATCACCGAAGTGCCACTGTTACAGGTTAGCTTGCAAACGACAAATATCAGCTGTAACGGCGCGCAGGACGGAGTCGTAAAAGCGATGGTCAGTGGTGGTTCGGGCTTCTATACCTACAAATGGGAGCAATTGAAAGGCGGCGTCTGGACCACCAATTCTTTCTGGTTTGACAGCGATACCAAGATAGATGCCCTGAGTGCCGGTACCTATCGTGTAACCGTTTCAGATAGTAAGTCCACCAACTGTTCGGTACTATCCAATGTGGTAACGATTACAGAACTGCCGGCCTTGCAGTCCGGTGGCGTAACGATCACACCGGCGGTTTGTCTCGCTGATGGCGCTACTATTAATATCTCCGCCAGTGGGGGGGATAATACCTATACTTATTTCTATACACTGAACGGTACCGACTATACGACCTTTATACCAGGCAGCAAAGTACATACAGCGGGCAGCTACCATTTCCGTATTAAGGATGGAAAGGGCTGTACCCTTGACTTGCCCAATGCCTATGATGTAAGCTTGCCGGCAGCAGCATTGAGTTTCACTACCCAGTTGTCGGCTTACAATGGATTCCAGGTATCCTGTAGTGGTGCGGCAGATGGTAAAATCACCATAACGGCTGCGGGTGGTAACGGCGGCACCTATACGGGGTATCAGTATAAACTGAATAATGCTACCTATCAATCGAATAATATATTCGCCGGTTTAACTGCGGGTACTTATACCATCAGTGTAAAAGATGCCCGCGGTTGTGAGACCTCCGGCAGTGTGACATTGACGCAGCCGCAAATGAGCATCAACGCCACAAAACAGGATGTGACCTGCTTTGGTCAGTCTACCGGCAGCATCACCACGAATATCATGGGTGGCGCTGCGCCTTACCGGTGGCAGCTCAACGGCGCCACCATCACCGGCGCTACGGCGGCCAACCTGCCAGCCGGCAATTACACCTTGCACATCACCGATGCCAACGGCTGTACAAAAGATACTACGCTGACGATCATGCATACCTATCCGGCGTTGGCCTTTACGGCTGCAACGGTGACGGATATACAATGTTTCGGTACGCAAGGCAGTATCGCCATGACCGCCACCGGCGGAGATGGGAGCTATCAATATCGCCTGAGCACTGACAACTGGGCTACGTCCCAAAGTTATGCCAGCGGGGCCGGACTGAATGCCGGGGTGTACGCGCTGAAAGTGACGGATAATCATGGTTGTAGTCTTCAATACAACAATCCGCTCACGATTACCGCTCCACCGGCGGCACTGTCACTCTCCGGTGTGTTGTCAGACTATAATGGATATAATATTTCCTGTGCCGGTGGCGATAACGGATCTGTGCAGTTGACAGCTGCCGGTGGCAATGGTGCAACGTATAGTGGCTACACGTATGCTATCGATAACGGTGCTTTCGGGCCTGTTTCTATGATCACGGGTATTAAGGCAGGTGCGCATGTATTCAAAGTGAAGGATGGCCGGGGCTGCGTGGCGACACAAAACTATACTTTTACGGAATCGGCGCAGGCGTTGACCATACAACTGGTGAGCAAACAGGATGTTCGTTGCGCGGCTATTCCGGGTGGCAGTATCACGGTGGCCGGCAATGGTGGCACCGGTGCGCTGCAATACAGCCTGAATGGCACCAATTGGCAGGCAAGCCCGGTGTTCTCCGGTCTTACTGCCGGCAACTATACCGTCACCGTGCGGGATGCGAATAGCTGCGGTAATACGCTGCCCGTGCAGATATTGTCTGTGAATCCGGCTATTACCATAGATAACATTACAAGGAATGATGTTATTTGCTTCGGCACGTCAGGCGCCATACTGGTACAGGCGCATGGTGGCAGCGGTCAACTAACAAATGAATATGCATTGAACGGAGGCGCCTATACGCCTTTTAATAACACCACGCCGTTGGGCGCGGGCAACTATACCGTCCGGGTGAAAGATGCGATCGGGTGTTATTCTTCTGTGAGCAATGTGGTGTCCATTACCGCACCTGCGGCACCTTTGGCTGCAACGGCCACTACTACGGACTTCCACGGAAAGCAGATATCCTGTTATGGCTTATCTGACGGCGCTTTCAATATTGTTACCTCCGGTGGCAATGATGGCGGCTATCAGGGATATTTGTACAATGTTAACGGCGGCGGTTATACGGGAACATCTCAATATGCCGGTATGCCGGCAGGCAGCTATGCGGTGAAAATAAAAGATGGGCGCGGTTGTGAGATCACTAAAGACATTGTGTTGCAACAACCGGCTGCACCGGTATCCCTCACGGTATCAGATATTACTCATCTGGCCTGCGGCGGTATCCCTACCGGCAGCATTACACTGCAAACGGCCGGTGGTACTACTCCTTATGCCTATACCATGAATAACGGAATACCCCAGGCATCACCTACGTTTGGCACCCTGCTGGTAGGCAACTATATCCTGGCAGTGAAAGATGTGAATGGTTGCACGGCAACGCTTGTCACCACGGTGAAAGAAATGTACCCGCCGGTAACGGCTACGGCTACGGTAACGCCAGTACGTTGTTATGGTGAAGCCAATGGCGCTATCCTGTTACTGCCCGCCGGTGGTGATGGTAATTACAATTATCAATGGAACAATGCAGGGGTGAGCGGCGCGCAAGTGCGGAACATTACCGCCGGGAACTACACCGTTAAAGTGACTGACGGTAAAGGCTGCGGCCAGTCTTACAGCTACGAGGTAGCGCAGCCGGCAGCACTGGGACTGACCGTCACCGGGTCACAAATATGCGACGGGGTAGACGATGGCACCGTGGATGCTGCTGTACAAGGCGGTACCCAGCCTTATCAGTATGCCCTGAACAATGGTGCATGGATGGCCAATAGTAGTTTTACAAGTCTTGCAGCAGGGGAGTATGCTCTGAAAGTACAGGATGCCCGCGGTTGTGGCGCTACCGGTACAACGGCCATCACTAAACGAAATGTGAAGCCGGATGTGAACTTCCTGGTAGCTTCCCGGAAAAATGCATTCGATACGCTGGTGATCAAGGAAATCAGTCTCCCGGCGCCGGACCTGGTCAGCTGGACATTTGATCCGCAGGCCATTCTGCTGGGTTATGACCGGGGCACGCCACTCATCCGGTTTACCACGGCAGGTTCCTACTGGGTGGCCATGAAAGCCACTTTCGGAGAGTGTACCTATCAACTGCGCAAAGACATTCAGATCAATGCGTATGACCCGCTCGCCGGACCGTCGTTCAGTGTACCCGTCTCCGTGATAGATACGGTGATGCTGTCGCCCAATCCGAATGACGGCAATTTCCGTTTCCAGGTAAAACTGAAACGCAAGCAGCAGGTGGTGGTGACCGTCTTCGACCTGAACGGACGTATCCTCGTTAAACGGCCCTATAGTCCTGCATTGCAGATAGACGACCGTATTGCGTTGGGAAGTGTCAATAACGGCATCTTCATCCTGCGGGTGGTGACTGAAAATGAAAGCAGGGATGTCCGGTTTATTATCAATCGCTAAAAAAGCAGCCCTGTCTCATCGACAGGGCTGTTATATTTTAGGCAACCGACAATTTAGAGGTACCGCTCTCCTTTAGTCTTTTATGATGATAGATATAAGAACCCGCCAGTACGCCATAGAAGATGATGATAGGCCAGGCGGAAGCTCCCTCACCGATGGCAATGCTGGAGTAGAAGGCGCCGGTAACATCATATACCAGGCCTGCATAAGCCCATTCTTTCAGCCGCGGATGGCCCGGTGTTACAATCGCAATAACGGCCAGCAGTTTGGCGATACCCAGGAAAGGCAAGAGATACATCGGATAGCCGAGGTGCTGAAAAACGGTTTTGGCTTCCGGCATGGACACGGCGTCCGGTATGGCAGACATAGTGAAGCCTGCGGCCAGTAAACCAGTGAAAATCCAGTAGAGAACAGTTGTCTTTTTCATGTGATAGCTATTTATAGATGTTGGATGATAAACAGTATCGCAGTAGGTCACTTTTTCCTGCCCGGCTTTTTGTCTTTTGCCTGGAGGCCTTCCAACACATTGTCCAGCAAACCAAAGCGCGCGCTCCACATTTTTTTGTACAGCTCTGCCCAGTCAGCCACTTCCTGTAACCGCTCCAGCTGCGCCTCACAATAACGTTCCCGCCCCTTTTGCCGCATCACAATCAATCCGCATTCCGTCAGTATTTTAATGTGCTTGTAAACTGCCGTCCGGCTTACATCAAAGTTCTCCGCCACCGTGTTTACATTCAATGGGGTAGTGGCAACCATTTGTATTATCTCCCTTCTCGTTGGATCGGCGATCGCCTGGAACACATCTCGTCTCATAATATGCAACCTTTTGGTTGTACAAATATATGTAACCTTTTGGTTGTATAATAAATTTTTTTTCGGGCAGACGGTTGTTATGATTTCCGGAGATGCTTTGATAGTTTTGTGCTGACAGCTAAGTCTTTCTATTTCACGTTAAAACGAAGGTACATTTTGATCAAGAAAATCCAGTTGTTGTGCCTGCTGGCATTAGGGATTAGCCAGCTGCTTTCTGCACAGCAGTACTATTTGTTCATCGGTTCCTATAACCGCGATAAAAACAAACAGGGCATTTACATTTATCGTTTTAATCCGGGTAATGGCGGGCTGGCGCCTGTCAGCACGGTGAGCAATGTCCTGAATCCGGCTTACCTGGTACCTTCGGCGGATGGTAAATACCTCTACGCCTGTACGGAGGCACAAACACCGGGCGCGGGCAGCGTCAGCAGCTATGGCTTTAACCCGGAAACGGGGCAGGCCACCTGGCTTAGCACGCAGCCGGCAGGTGGCGAAAACCCGGTGTACATCACGGAACATAATAGCCATCGCTGGTTGGCAGTGGCCCATTACACAGGCGGCAGCGCAGCGGTGTTCCCTGTACAGGATGGTCATATCGGCAAAGCCGCACAGGTAGTGGTGTTCAAAGACAGCAGCCTGACTGACCGGCAACGGAGCGCACATATCCATTCCGCGGTACTGGACCCGGCACATCGTTTCCTTTTCCTGCCAGACCTGGGCGCTGATAAAATCCGTTGTTTTGCTTTTGATGCCGATGCTGCACAACCGCTACAACCGGCTGCACCTCCTTTTACAGCTACAGTGCCCGGTAGCGGCCCACGGCATTTTACTTTCCATCCGGAGCAGCCTTTTGCGTATTGCATCGAGGAATTGTCAGGCATGGTAAGTGCCTACCGTTATGCCAATGGCCGGCTCGACAGCCTCCAGCGGATAACGGCGCATCGTACACGCAAAAAAGATATTGATTACAGTGGGGCAGATATTCATGTGTCGCCTGATGGACGTTTTTTATATGCCTCTGTCCGGGGGAAGGAAAATATCATCACGATATACGCCATTAATCAGGCCACAGGCCTGCTCACCAGGACAGGATACCAGTCCACCGGTGGAGACCATCCGCGTAACTTTGTGATCGATCCTACCGGCAAATATCTACTGGTGGCCAATCAGATCAGTAACAACGTCGTAGTGTTTGAACGCAATATGCAAACAGGCCTGTTGATGCAAACAGGAACAACGCTGACAATGCCGGCGCCTTCCTGTCTGCAGATCAAAGCGTATTAAACTTTTACCAAAGGAAAGGTATCAGTATACGCCGTTTGGCAGGATAGTCGGGGAACCGTTGCTGGTACCAGCGCTGGTTGGCAGCAGCCCGGGGCACAAGGTTGGCGCAGGTCCAGATAAAGAACGCCAACGCCGGCGCACTCCATGTCAGCAAAGCGTAACCGCCCCATTCCAGGATCTCGCCCATGAGGTTCGGAGAGGTGACATACTCAAAGAGCCTGCCCCGTGGCAGTTTATAACCGGTTTCACCTTTGCCGCGCAGTCCTATCAGGTGATAATCGGCAGACCAGTTGATCAGCATGCCGGCAAAAAAGCACAAGGTGCCTGCTATAAAAGGAAAACTGCTACACCAGTCATCCGGGTACTGCGCATAATGCGCAAACCATGAACCAAGCAAAGAGCCATTGACGGTATTAAACAGCATGGCCGATAACATAATCACCAGTGGCATCTTTTTGCCACGGGTACGTATCATAAACGGGTATACGAAACTCCGGTGCAGGTAATGCAACAGGAACATGCCCGTCATCACGCCTGCCGGCGACGTCCACTTGACCGTTGCCGGTGGCTGCCACACAAAGAAAGACACCAGCACGGTGGTCTCCATTAATATCCATCCCACTTTATTGCTGACCATAGGGCCCCATTTCTCGGAGGTATACCGCCCATACGGCGCTTCCCGCCGCAGCAGGTAGAGGGCTGCGATAATGCCAATGGCAGACCAGCCGCCGATAAAAAGATAGTATTGCTGAAGCGAAAGATATTGATTCATGGGAGCATCTTATTTTCTTTAAACCATGCGATGGTATCCTGCAAAGTGGCGGTGAGACTGCCGGGATTAAAACCCAGTTCACTGCGCGCTTTGCTGTTATCGATTTTACGATTGCTGCGGATGAGGTTATAAACCGATTGTTTGGTATAAAACGGTGCACCGCCCGTCAGCCGGGAAAACGCCCGTACCAGCGGTAACAATCCCATGACCAGCCACAGTGGCAACACGGGCAGGAATATACGTTTCCCTTTGATCTGCGCGATGTGGGAGGATAATGTTTTCAGCGTCATCCATTCACCGCTGAGAATATACGCTTGTCCCGGCGTACCGGCTGTCAGCGCCTGTGCAATAGCCTGCGCCACCTGCCTTACATCCACAAAGTCAACGCCGCCGGGAAATATCGCAGGTATCTTCCCACGATAGATACGGATCACGGCATCGCCGATCAGGGAAGGGCGCTGGTCAAACGGACCGATCACCGCTGTAGGTGCCAGCGCGATCACTTCCAGCGCCGGACCATTACAGGCCAGTGCTGCCTCCTGTGCTACTGCTTTGGAATGATCATAACTGTATCGCATACCCTGTGTATAAGGGCGGGTTTCATTCATTAATACATCATAAGGGGATTGTTCGTAGGCGGTAATCGAACTGATAAACAAAAATCGCCGCACGCTGGCCCCCTGTGCGGCTTCTGTCAATAGCCGGGTAGTAGTGGTATTAAAGTGGAAGGCGTCCATATCGGGTGTATCACTCACCGAGATGACTGCCGCCATGTGAATCACGGCATCCATACCTGCCACAAAAGAAGAAACAAAATCAGGGTCTGACAGTGAGCCGTATACATAGGTGATGCCGGTAACCGGCGGCTGTGTTTTGCGGGCGTGGATGCTCAACTGGTGTCCCTGAGCCAGCAGCAACGGCGTTAACACGGAACCGATATAACCCGTTGCGCCGGTGATTGCGATTTTCATGCATCGAATATAATATATATTTTATTCGATTTGATTGGATTCGATTGGGTTTGCATCGAATTGTTTGAATTAAATTGATTGATTCGAATTGATTTTGATTGGTTTGAATTGGTTCGATTTGGTTTTGATTTGATTTTGGCGTCCCAGGGCTGAAGCCCCGGGCTAAGATGTTGTTCAATTTCTTTCCATGACAGGTGTTATCGTTCAGGAGGAACATCATCGTAGCCACAAGAACGGAGAAGCTTTCTCATAAATGCCAGAAACCACAATTTTAAAGGATTTGAACAACATCTTAGCCCAGGGCTTCAGCCCTGGGACCCTGAATGGGGGCACGTTGATTAATATCGGTTTCAAATAATCAGGCCCCAGGGTTTAACCCCGGGGCCTGATTATTTTTTTATTTATCTGTTGATTAATAAGACAACGTTATCCCTGCGCCAAAGCCCATGTCGCTGTCATAGTGTGTGGAAAGGGCGAAGTTGCGGGTGAAGATGTACCGGAAACCGGCCATGTACTCCTTGTCGGTATTGACCATGAAGTTGAACCGTAATCTTCTCGTGATGGGCACATCATCGCGCATCAGCTGTATACGCAGCCTGCCGTCGGTATCAAGGGAGGCATCTGCCAGGATAAGCATCGGGAGCGTGTATTGTACACCGAGGTGCAGTACCTGCCGGAAGTCTTTGGTGTTGCGCTGGCCAAACAGGTTCTTTTCGTCGTCATCTCCCATTTTACGGTAACGTACGTCCCAGCCTACATAACCGAGCAGCCATTGATTCTTACCAAAGTACCGGCCGAAATGTGTTTCGTTTTCGTAACCATGTCTATCGTTGAGGCCTAAACGCCATTCAGCGGAGAGGCGGTAGCGTGTATTGGAGAGCATGATTTCACCGTCGCTGCCGTTGCTTTCCAGTCCTACCTGTCCCATGAAGTGCAGCATACGGTCGTCGCGTTTCAGCATACGATAAGCCTTCACCGGGTCTGGTACCTGCGGATTGGGAGGGGAGTCTTCGTAGCTGAACACACGGCCCATACCGCTCATCATATGGTACAGGATATGGCAATGGAAGAACCAGTCACCGCTCTCTGTGGCTGCAAACTCGATGGTGTCTACTTCCATCGGCATGATGTCCAGCACGGTTTTCAGCGGGGAGTATTCGCCCTGGCCGTTGAGTACCCGGAAGAAATGACCATGCAGGTGCATCGGGTGGCGCATCATGGTATTGTTGTACAGAACAATGCGGACATTTTCTCCTTTTTTGATCAGGATTTTATCTGTTTCGGAAACGGTTTTATTGTTGATGGTCCATACATAACGGTTCATGTTGCCGGTCAATTCAAATTTAAACTCCCTGGTGGGCCCGGCCGGCAGCGTGGTTTCTTCCGGTGCTTTGAGCATACCGTAGTTGAGCGTCACGATATCGCCGGCGGTGGAATCCGGGTTGGTGATCTCAGGATACATGACGGTGTTCATGTCCATCGTCTGGTTGGTCATCATCATACCACCGCTGGTATCGAGGTTGCCATCCATGCGCATCATATCGTTCATCATTTTCATCCCTTCGAAGTATTTGAGTTTAGGGAGATGACGGGCTGCTACTTTATCACCGGTGCCCAACCAAAGCGAGGTGCTTTTGGTACGGTCTTCGGCGGTGGCGAGGAACTCGTAACTTTTGTTGTCCGGGATGGTGACGATCACATCGTATGTTTCGGAAACGCCTACCAGCAAACGGTCTACTTCCACCGGTTCCACATCGGCCCCGTCGTTGGCTACCACAGTGAGTTTGCCGCCGCCATAGTTGAGCCAGAAATAGGTGGAAGAGCTGCCGTTAATGACCCGCAGCCGTACTTTATCGCCGGCTTTGTAGGTGGGCGCTGCCGCCTGTGGCTGGCCGTTGGTGAGGAAACGCTCATAGTACACGTCACTTACGTCCATGGCGTTCATGCGTTTCCATTCGTTGGTGACTTTAGTGCCGAAATATCCTTTTTTAATGGCTTCGGCATAACTCTGGGTAGATCCCTTTTTGATGGCAAACCAGTCGCTTGCATTATGCAGCATACGGTTCACCTGATGCGGATGGATGTCGGTCCAGTCGCTCAGTAACACCACTTCTTCCTTCTGCGGGGCGGCATCTCTTTTGTGAAAAACGATGGAGCCGTACATGCCGCTTTGTTCCTGGAACATGGTATGGCTATGGTACCAGTAGGTACCGTGTTGTACTATCGGAAAACGGAACTTGTGTGTTTGTCCGGCTTTAATAGGTTGTGTGGTCAGGTAGGGCACACCATCTTCCTGGTTGGGCAGTATCAGGCCGTGCCAGTGGATGGAAGTTTCTTCGTGCAGGGTATTGTGAACATATATCTCGGCAGTATCTCCTTCGGTGAAGTGCAGGGTAGGACCGGGGATGGTACCATTGATGGCCAGTGCATGCTTCATTTTTCCGGAATAGTGGACCATGGTATCGCCCACATAAAGATCGTAACGGATGGTTTTTTGTGCAAGGACAGTGTGACTGGTAAAAAGCAGTAGGAGTAGTGCGAAAAGCTGTTTCATAAAAGATATTTGTCGACAGAAGGCGGGAGGTCAGCAAAGCGGCAAAGGGAGCGGGAAGAGGGCCCGGCTCCCTTGCCAGTGCTGTTATTTGATGGTATCGTTTATTTTACCGCAGCTCAGCATCTGACTGCCATAGTACGGGTTTTTGATAGCGGTGCTGCTGCTCAGCCAGGAGGCCTTTTTCATCGGGCAATAGTCCTGGTATATTGGCTGATCAGACAGTTTGGATGATTTAGCCAGCTGATAGAGGTCGTCAGACAGGGTTTTGAAAGCTTCCCGTTGACGGGCCAGGTCTTTGGTACCGGAGATACCGGACGCATCGGCGATCAGTTTGTCCTTAACGGACGCGTCTGATGTTTTGGCGGCCTGAACAAAAGAAGCGGCTGCGCTGGCTGCGTTAT
Source organism: Chitinophaga fulva (assembly GCF_012927205.1). Lineage (GTDB taxonomy): Bacteria > Bacteroidota > Bacteroidia > Chitinophagales > Chitinophagaceae > Chitinophaga > Chitinophaga fulva. Next base: position 63,510 of record NZ_JABBGC010000003.1, on the reverse strand, counting down.
CGGCATTGCCACTTACCAGTGCATCTTTGATGCTGTAGTAATTGGTCAGGAGGGGAGATTGTCCTTTGTCCTGGGCTTCACCACGGAAGGAAAAGAGAGCGGTGAGCATCGATGCGGCAAGAATAAACTTTTTCATATCTGTAGTTTTTTTAGGCGATAGTTTCGGCTTTATAACCGGCTGTTTCAACTGCTTTGCGGATGGCGGCTGCATCTACATTGTCAGCGGAAATAGTGAGTACTTTATCAGGAGATTGCAGGTCCACTTCCCAGTTATCAGCACCAGCGGTTTCGTTTAATCCGGGCGTTACTTTTTCCAGGCAACCTGAACATTTGATATTGGTTTTGAATTGAACTGTTTCCATTTTATTAACTTTTAAGGTGTTGAATGTTTTTGTTATTGTTGATGATGTAAAATTACATCGGATGGGGAGCTGAACTGTTATACAATTGGGTAATCGTTTTACATAATTATGAGGAGTTATTCCTCAATGGTTACCGTTACCTCATTGTTGAGCGGAAAGCTCTGGCAGAGCAGCACATAGCCCGCATCGATGTCCTCTTTCCGGAGGGCGTAGTTCTGTTGCATATGCACGGCGCCCTGAGTAAGGCGGGCGGCGCAGCGGCCACAGGTGCCGGACTGGCAGGAGTGTGGAAGGGGTATCCTTTCTTCCAGTGCTGCAGCCAGTATCGTTTGTCCGGGCAGCACTTCCAGCAGGTTGCTTTGCTCGTAGTAATGCAGCAGTACTTCCTGGCTGTTATCGGGTAAGGCGATCGTTGGTGCGGTTGTTTCCACGGCAAATGATTCGTGGCGTACATGCGTGTCCGGTATACCCAGTGCTGTCAGCGATTCCTGGTGCATCTTCATCAGGTCGGCGGGCCCGCATAGGAAAAAGTGTGCGGGTGCTGTGCTTTCACTGATCGTTTGTTTGATCAGTTTTTTGATGATGATCCTGTTGAGCCTTCCGGTCATGATATTGGCCGGATCATCTGCGGTAGCGGTATGTTTTGATAAAACATATTGTATGCGGATATTGTTGTGTTGGGCTTCCCAGTTGTCCAGCGCTTCTTTGAAGATGGTTTCCGGAACGGAGCGACTGGCGTACAGCAGCGTAATGCGCGTGTCCGGCTGCTGGCGGGCCACGGTCCGCGCGATGGAGAACAGCGGGGTGATGCCGCTGCCGCCGGCCAGTAATACGAGGTGATGATAACCGCTGGTGTCATCGTCCAGTGTGAAGGCGCCGTAAGGGCCGTCAACGTCCCAGCTGTGGATGGCTTCTGCATTTTCGGTAATGTAACTGCTCATTACACCGCCGGTTACTTTTTTAACGGTAATGGCGGGGGCGCTGTCTGTACCGGGCGCGGAGCTGAGGGAATAAGAACGGGTGACCGGCCGTCCATCAATCCTCAAAGTGAGGTTGATGAACTGGCCGGCCAGATATTGAAAGTCTTCTCCGCGGGTATCGAAAATAATGGTGACGGTGTCTGTTGTTTCCCGGATAACCTGTTGGGTATACCAGGTGTATGATAAAGGCATTGTCTTGTATAATGAAATGTAAAGTTTAGAGTTTAGCTGTTTTAAGTCTGAGGCTGTTGGACACTACGCTCACAGAGCTGAGCGCCATGGCTGCCCCGGCAATCATCGGGTCGAGCAGGAAGCCGTAAGACGGGAACAGGATGCCGGCGGCCACCGGTATACCGATGATGTTGTAGATGAAGGCCCAGAACAGGTTCTGTTTGATGGTGGCCACTGTTTTAGAAGACAGTTTCAGTGCTTTCGGGATGCTGTTCAGATCGGAAGTGATCAGCGTCATTTTAGCTACGTCCATGGCTATATCAGAACCTTTGCCCATCGCGATGCTGACATCTGCCTGCGCCAGTGCCTGGGAGTCGTTGATGCCATCGCCCACCATCGCTACGGTTTTGCCCTGTTCCTGTAATTGTTTTACAAAAGTGGCTTTGAAAGAAGGCATTACTTCGGCAGTATATTGGGTGATGCCTACCTGTTGCGCTACCGCGGCGGCTGTCTGCTGGTTATCACCGGTGAGCATGTACACTTCAATTCCCTGGCGTTGCAGTGCTGCGATGGCGGCAGCAGAGCTTTCTTTGATACGGTCGGCAATGGCTACCACTGCCAGTATCTCTTTACCACGGGCGAAGTAGATCACAGTTTTGGCGGCTGCCTGCAGGCCCTGGGCAAGGGTAACGGATTTGTTGTCCAGTACCACGCCGTTTTCCTGCAACAGTTTTTTATTACCGGCGAGGTAGGTCTGACCATTGTAGGTGCCTTTCACACCCTGACCCGTAACGCTTTCGAAAGTGCTGAGGGGCACGCCATTCACGCCTGCCTGCTGGAGATGCTGTGCAATAGCTGCTGCCAGCGGGTGTTCTGACTGTTGTTCCAGTGCAAAGAGAACAGATTGGTCAACAGCATGTTGTTGGTCATCTACATATAAGAGATCAGTAACAACAGGTTTACCTTCTGTGATGGTACCGGTTTTATCGAGGATGATGGCATTTACTTTATGGGCCAGCTCCAGGCTTTCGGCATCTTTGATCAGGATATTGTTTTCAGCGCCTTTACCAACGCCCACCATGATGGCGGTAGGAGTAGCGAGGCCGAGGGCACAAGGGCAGGCGATCACCAGTACGGTCACGGAAGTGAGCAGCGCGTGGGTGAAGGCGTTGTCGCCACCGAAGACCATCCAGGTGATGAAAGTAAGGATGGCAATACCGATGACTACGGGAACGAATATACCGGCAATTTTGTCTACCAGTTTTTGTACCGGCGCTTTACTGCCTTGTGCTTCCTGTACCATTTTGATGATGTGGGACAGCAGGGTATCTGCGCCTACTTTATCGGCTTTGAAACGGAAGCTGCCTTTCTGGTTGATGGTGCCGGCGAAAACGCTTTCACCTTCTTTTTTCAGGACAGGCACGGGTTCACCGGTGATCATGCTTTCGTCTACATAAGAATCGCCGGCGGTAACGGTACCGTCTACCGGTATTTTTTCGCCTGGTTTTACCAGCAAGATGTCATTCACTTTTACACTAGCGATGGGCACTTCGCGGGTATTACCGGCGGCGTCTACCAGCAGCACCGTCTTAGGTTGCAGGCCGATCAGTTTTTTGATGGCGGAAGAGGTGTTGGATTTCGCTCTTTCTTCCAGCAGTTTACCCAAAGAGATAAAGGCGATCACCACGGCGGCTGCTTCGAAATATACGTGAGCGTGTAAGCCGCGTTGGTGCCAGAATTCAGGGTAGATGGTGTTGAAGGCGCTGAATACCCAGGCAATACCGGTGCTGAGGGCTACGAGCGTGTCCATATTGGCTTTACCGTGACGGGCCTGTTTCCATGCGTTGACAAAGAAGCTGCGGCCCAGGAAAAACACTACTGGTGTGGAGAGCGCCATCATGATCCAGTTGCCGTAAGGCATATCCATAAAGAACATACCAATGATCACAATAGGAAGTGACAGCACAGAAGCCCAGATGGTGCGCTGTTTCACTGCCTGATAGTGCTTCTGTTGAGCGGCTTCCTTGATCTCGTCCTGGTTTTCCTTTTCGATAACGATATCATAACCGATGCTTCTCACCGCATCGCGTAATTGTTCGGGAGTGGTAACGCCGGGATTGTATTCCACCCAGGCGGTCTGGTTGGCGAAGTTCACGCCGGCGGCGCTTACACCGTCAACGGAGCCCAGTGTGGATTCTACGCTCACCGCGCAGGCGGCGCAGGTCATTTCCAGCACGGGATAGGTTTCTTTAATCAGTCCTTTTTTATGTTGATGGCCAGTGGCCCTGGATGTATCGTTTAGTGTCAAGGTGGTCATAGTGGTCTGTTTTATAATTTTAACAAAGGTACCGACGGTGGGAGGCGGTGTTGTTATATGATTAAGGATGATTTGTATATAATTTTAAGATGATTTTCCGGGCATGGCCTGTATAGACTGCCTGGACTTCCGGATTTCCTTGAAATAGCCCGGATTTAGCCCCGTAGCGGCCTTAAAATGAGCGGATAACTGCCGGGCACTGTGAAATCCCAGTTTGGCTGCCATCTGTTGAAGGGAATCGTCTGTATAAACCAGCCATTCCTTTATTTTCTCCGTGCGCAGATTTTCTATATATTTTTCCAGTGTAATATTTTCAATCGCCAGGAAAGCCTGGCAGACAGTGGCGTAATCCAGCTGAAGGGATTGGGACACCTGCTGAGGCAGATTGAAATGTTCCGGAAATACAAAATCGCCGCCGTAGATCTTTTCTGTCAGCTGTTTTACGGCCATGGTGATGGTTTCGGGTGTGGACGTAAGCGGTTGCATGTCATCAGTTTTTTTATGATGACAAAATTGGTGTATAGAGGGGTGGGAAGTGTTATACAATTACAAGAAACACTTATAAAATTTGACAGCCCCTTTCTTCGGCGAAGAAAAGGGCTGTTTTTTTGAGGGAAGAGACAAGTATTATGATTTACCTTCTTTCATCAGTTCCCGGTGGATGGCACTTTGCAGATCGGCGCCGGTGAGTTCCATCCGTTGATCGCTGATAAGTTTCAGGCAGCAATGGAAGGCGATGTTATTAATATTGGAGCCGGTCAGCTCATGATGTTGGGAGATTTGTTCCAGTGAAATGTTGGAAGACAGGGTGATCCTGTCGGGGAACGCCCGGTTCCAGAGGACATGCCTTTCCGGGGCCGCAGGTACGGGGAAGTACACCACGTTCTGCATCCTTCGCAGGAAAGCTTCGTCCATATTGCCTTTGAAATTGGAGGCGAGAATGATCAGGCCGTCGTATGATTCGATGCGTTGCAGCAGATAACCCACCTCCTGGTTGGCGTATTTATCGTGCGCATCACGAATTTCTGTTCTTTTGCCGAAGAGGGCATCGGCTTCATCAAAGAACAATATCCAGTTTTTTCTTTCTGCCCGGTCAAAAATGCGGGACAGGTTTTTTTCTGTCTCCCCGATATATTTTGATACTACTTTAGACAGGTCTATCCGGAACACGTCGCGTTGCGTGTATTTGCCCAGCAGCGTGGCAGCCATGGTTTTACCGGTGCCGGGAGGGCCATGGAACAGGGCGCAGTAGCCCCGTTTCACCTTCCTGATCATCTGCCAGTCATCCAGCAGGGTATGGTGATGGGCCACCCATTGTTCAATTTCCCGTATTTGCGATAACGTGTTTTCCTGTAATACGAGATCGCTCCACAACAAGTCGGTGGTGATATATTCTGCGGCGAATTCAGGCGAGAAGCGCGGGTGGCTGACACGGCCGGTGAGCCAGTAGTCGAGCGTTTCGGCTGCGAGCAATAGTTGTCCTGACATAACAGGGTCGCCTATATTGACTGGTTCAATGCTCAGTGTGCCCTGGCGGAAAAAGCGGCTTTGCTGCAGCAGACTGTTTTGCAGGTCTGTCCGTTTGTCGGGGTCATTGCCTGCCAGTACGAACAGCAGGGTTTCGCCGGTGGGCAACATGCCCCGGTGATGCTGGGATTTGATGCCGCCAAAGGGAATAAAATCACCGCCTTCGGGAATATATTCCCGGAGGATATCTTCAAAGAACCCAGGCTGCAGATGTGGCGCCAGCGCCAGCAGCAGGGCGACAAACTCCGGTGCGTCTGGCTGTGCTTCTTCCATCCAGGTGGCAAAAGGAGAGCTGTCATGCACAAAGGCGTCAGCGTTAATGGTTACGCTGTCCGTCTTGCCAAAATGGAGGGATAGCCTCCCCTGAATGTATTCACGGAGGTATTGCAGGGGTATATGAAAAGAGGTGTTCATTTTATATCAGCTGTGTGAGGAGTATCAACTGTTCTCTGAGCTTCATCTTTTGGAGGTTCTCTTCACTCATTTCTCCGCCAAGGGCAATGGCGGGCACAAAGGCGAAACATTCGTCAAATGCCGGTGGACCGAGCCGTTTCAACGCCTGTTCATACAGCTTTTGATAGAACAGCTCATTGGCGGGTCTTTTGTCGCCGATGGTGTAGTTCATGATGATTTCCAGCGGTACTTCCTGCAATGAGGATACGTCGAGATATACAGGGTCGAAGAAAAGATATTCATTCCCCTGTTTGAAGAAGACGGTGCCGATGCCGGAACGCAGCACGGCCACGGCATCTTTGTACTGCTCTCCGAATTTCGGCAGGATGTCCGTATAGTCGTCGGGGTTGACTGTCCAGATAAAACCTTTTCCAAACGAGCAGATGCCGTTGTTCTTCCAGATATCGATGAGGAAGCCGGGCACCAGCGACGCATATTTTTCCTGCACAGCGGGCGCGATGGCGGGAAAGGGGCCTTTGTCCGGCGGTAGGTTTGTCAGAAAGGTTTCGATCTGTTGCATATGATATTACGTTAGGATAATGTTACGTTTATTTTAGCTGTTTCCTGCGCTTTAGGGTCTACTTTTTTGATTTTTTCGAGGATGAGCGGGATCTTATTCACCCAACCCGGGCCAATAATGGAATTAACGCGGGAGAGGCCGGAGGCTTTGGCAAATTCATCGTCGTACCCGCCGGCCACCTGGTCAATGACATGAAGTTTGGCTTTGCCTTTCAGATCGGCATCGGCCTGCTTTTCCGCGTCAGCAGGGCTTTTTCCTGCTGCTATATATTGGTTTTTCAGATTTGTCCATTCCAGTGTTTTTTCGCGCCGCAGAGCCCTGGTACCTTGTTTGCTCCTGCCTATCTGTTCAAAAGTGTTTCTGTTTCTGAGCCAGATCAGAATAGTCATTTGTTGCAGCCTATCCTGTTGCATTTTGAGCTGGTCGTCAAATTCTTTATGTTCCACCGGCGTGGTCAGACTGCTGCGGTTAAAGACAATGGGCACATTGTCCATAGTCTGTTGTGTGCCGCCTTTCATCTGGCTAAATGCAGCAGCGAGCTTTTTGAATTCGGCTTCGATATCATTTTTCTGTTTGGCTGTCTTAACCGGATCGTCTCCCGGGTCATTAGCTTTCAGTTTGGCGATGTTGTCGAATGCACTCCTGGCTGCGCCAATGTAAGGACCATTTTCGGGTATGGCGGCCAGCTCGTTGAGGTAGTCGGTCACCAGCTTGGGCCTGGAATTCACATAGACGTTGGCGTTGGCATCTTTGCCTTTAAAGGTGATGGTATGCGATTCGCCATCTTTGGCCGTGAAGCCCTGTGTGATGCCCAGCCACCCCAATACCTTGTTTTTGATGCCGCCCAGCAGTTTTTTCCCGGCCGTCACGATCCAGTCCACCAGTTTGTCCATCGCCTTGTCTACCGGGGCTTGCAGCTTTTTGATGATTTCCACCACTTTGTCGGCTATCTTACCCAGACCGAGGAAATTGGCGAGGAAACTGATAGCTATCTTCAACAGGCCGCCCAGCACATTTTCTACGGCGTTAGCGGCTTTACCGATATTGCCACTGGAAATTTCCACGATGCTGTTGATAACGGCCATACCTACCTGCGCAATCTGTTTGATCTTCTGGACCACAAACATGATGGTATCATAGATGGTAATGATAGCCTGTATGAAAGCGCCGACAGGGTTGAGGCTGGAGAGGAGTTTGGTGATGGCTTTCTGTACCACGGTAACGGTAACATAGGTAGTGACCTCCTGGAAGAACTGTGATTTCAGTTCTTCTATTTTGTCCTGTATCTTGTCCCATGCTGCTGCAGGACCTTCTGTGACCAGCGTTTTCAGGATGTCGAAGCCGGTTTCCAGCGCGGCGACGGCTGTTTCCCCGATGGCTTTTACCAGTTTTACACGGAGTTTCTGCCAGGTGAGGCCGAACACGGAGAGGCCCAGTTTCAGCAGCTCTTTCGGTGCAAAAGATTGCGGAATATAGATATTGGCGCCTTCGAGAGAGCCGAGCAGCCAATTGGTCAGGGCTTTCTTCAGCCAGTTACCGAAACGGTCTTTAAACTGGTTAAACCCTTTCTTCACCGCATTGATCAGGTGTCCTACAAATACTCCCGGTTTTTCAATGATGGTGCGGAAGGCACTGCGCACTTTGGACAGATAAGGAAGCGCGCCCGGGGCCACTACAGAGAAGATGATCTCCAATAGATCGAAGATGGTGTTCATGGCCCAGTTGAAGAAGGCGGTGGCAAAGCTGCCGAATACACCGAATACTTTCCTGAACAGGTTGGGCAGTATGATGAAGTCCATCACCTCCAGTGACTTCAACATGGCGATGAACTGTCCGGGGAAGCTGGTCACCAGTGTTACCAGCCCTTTCATGGCTTTTTGGAACCAGTCGAAGGCCCGCTGTATGGCGTTGCCTTTTTTGATATTCTCCCAGATGTCCAGCCGTCCGATCATCTTCATGAAACCACCGATGAGGGTATCGGCATTACGGGGCACTGTTTCGCCGGTGATGGGGTTGGTGCCCAGTACGGCGCAGAGCAGGTCAAATCCGGGTGCTTTGGCGGCCAGTTCACCCAGCGGCTTCAGTACCGCATCACGGATGAACTGCATAATGGCCTGGAAGATGCTTTTGATAAAGTCGATGATATCACTCACCGGTTTGGTGAAGATAGCAACGGCTCTTTCCCAGGTACGTACCGGGTGCAGGATGATATCGAGGAAGTCGAGATCGTCCATGAACTGTTTGACGGCGGATTTGACTTCGCCCAAGAGGCCGGAGAAACGCTTCAGTTGTTGTTCCACCCAGCTACCGGCTTTTTCAAATACGCTGTATTTGTCCAGCGCCTGCGTGATCAGGTGGCCGCCAGGCAGGAATTCCACGATGGCCCGCAGGATATTGGCGGCGCTGCGGTCGGCTGATTCTCCATTGATCGGGTTCACGCCGATCACGATGGTGAACATGCGGTAGCCGGGGATGTTGTAAGCTTTTTCCGCGAGCCAGTCAAGCACGTCCTGCCAGGAGGGGATATCGATGCCGAGGAACCGTTGTATCTGTGGCGCCATGGCAGTAGCGGTAGGAGCTGCCGTGACTGGTTTGGCTGTGGCGGGTTTGGCCATTTCGGGTTTGCCTGCTTCGGCGCGTTGTATGCTTTGTCCCTGCTGTATCGTATGGGTCAGCTCGTGGGCCAGCAGGTGTTTGCCTGCCGGTGCATCGGGCTGGTACTGGTTATTGTTAAAAAAGATATGGTTCTGATAGGTGAAGGCTTTGGCGCCCAGTTGATTGTTGAGCTGTGCCGATTCCGGCCCTGTGTGTATGCGTACATTGCTGAAATCGGCGTTGAACCGGGTTTCCATGAAGCTCCGGGTATCGTCTGAGAGCGTAAAGCCGCCGGTGCTCTGCTGGCGGATGCCTTCCCCGATTTCGTTGGTAGCGGTGATAGGAGTGCCTTCTCCTTTTCGTTGAACCGTCTTCTCTTCTTTCTTTTCTTTCTGTTTGGCAAGAGGCATTTTACCTTGCTGATGTTTAGCCTGTATCTTCTTTGGTTCCTGAAGTTTGGGTTGATCTGCTTTTGGAGGCTGTGGCTTCTTTGGTTCCTGAAGTTTGGGCTGCTCTTCTTTTTGGGCCTGTATCTTTTTGGGTTCTTGAAGTTTGGGTTGCTCTTCTTTTTTGGTCTGTATTTTCTTTCCTGCAGCGACATTGGCTGCCGGCTTTTCGGCCGGCATGCGCATTACTTTATCGGCCATGTTATCTGCTTCCTTTTCCGCGGGGTCGTTTGGGCTGCCTACTTTCAGCTTGGTTTGTACCGGTGACATGGCAGGCGCAAAAAAGGGCTTCTCTTCATTTTTCAATGAAGGGGCGCTTTTGGGGGCTTTTTGTGCGGCAGACGTTTTGGGGGCCGCATCTGCACCTGCTTTCATTCCTTTTGGTTTAAGCGGTTATATCCATTCTGTCCAGATCATTTTATGTGGGGTATAAGGTAGTATCACCATGTTATATCCCCATGGTATATCGGGCAACAGCCATTCGTCATAGCTTTCCCCTTCTACCTGCAACAGCCAGTTGTCGTCATTTTCACGGACCGACAGTTTGCCGGGGCGGTGCAGGAAACTGGCCCGCAGCCCTTCCATGCTGGTGTTTTTCAGGGAAGGCCAGTTACTGATCACCATCGAAAGGAGACTGGCCGCTTCTTCCTGATGTGCCGGTTCAATGGCGGTAATGCGTTCAATCGTTTGTGATAACGGTATGCCACAAAGTATTTTGTTCAGCACCATTTCTTCTTCGCCGACATCTGTGCGGCCGGTGGCCAGCCATTCCAGCAGTGCCGTGGCGTAGCCGGGCCGTAGCAGTGTTTTGTCGTCTGCCGCCTCGCAATATTGCAGGAACCGGCTGATGAAAGGCGCCAGTAATACCAGTCCGGCATTATGTACATAGTAGCCGTCAGTGGCAGTGGTGTTATGCTCTTCCTCCCGGATAGGGTAGGTATTTGTTTTTTCATTTAGGGAGATGCCTGCCAGTTGTTCCAATTGTTCCTGTACCCGGGCTTGTAGCGGGTCGGGCAGGTGCGCTTTGACTAGTTTTTGCAGTTGTGGCAGTGTTGCTGGTGTTAGGCTGGTCAGCGCGCTGGCTATCAGCGTTGCTTCCGGCGTTGCTCCCAACATTGGGAGCAATGTTGCCGCTGAAGGGGAGGCCTGTTCCCGCGCAACCATTTCCAGTTGCCATTTACGTATAGCCGGTTCCGTGATATCCTGCATGTGCGGAATATACCGTTGCAATGTTGTGATGGCAGATAACGTAGCGGAATATACGTCCGGGGCGATCTGTTGCAGCAGCTGTTGCTGCCAGTCTGCCGGAAATTGTGCTACCAGTCGCTCACGCGCTATGGGAGCTGTTCTTAGTATATGCAGTAGTTGCGTGGTATGCGGATGGGACGTAAAAAAAATGTTGAGCATAACACCCTTCCATTCCCTGACCCTGTCCGGCAATACCCACCAGGGATATACGCCATGCAGGAGAAAATGGAAGAGTATTTGCTCAACATTCCGATGATTGGCACTTTGTGCTTCTCTTCTTTTTCTATTTTTTATCCTTATTACGTCGGAGGTAGTGGCAGATACTTCCCCTGAAAGGAGTGGTATCTTTTGCGCAAGCGTTGCTTTCAACTGCTGCGCTACAGCGTCTGTAAACAACTGCCGGAAATTATTGGTCCGCAGGTCTTCAACACTGATACTAAGATAATCAAAAATCAGGTCATCTTCTAAAAAATCATAGGGCGCCAGCACTTTTTCGATGGCTGGCAACAACTCATTTTCACACAGGGCAGACAGCTCACGCTGCAGTTGCAGTGCCTGCGATTCCGGACCGTTGAAAGTCACGTCTACCAGCTGTTTTTGAATGAGATGCATGTTTATTGGGTCATTTGTTTATTTGGATATTTTTTATCCTTCCTGACTTAGCCATTGGCGCGCAGATATTCCGCGTATGCCCAGCAACCATTGTTATCAATAGCGATAACCCTGAGCTTCTCCGTCATCCGGTTATTGGCGTCCAATTGGTACTGCGGCCCTGTGCCGAAACCAGGTGTTCCGAATTCTGCAATCCAGTAGATAGCTTTGAATTCACCGGTAACAAAGTAGAAGGTGTCTGTTTCCCGTTTGATCACCAATGTATCATTGGCACAAGGCTTTTGAATATTGGTCCCTTTGCACTGATCGTCGATAAAGCAGCCGTATTTAGGCAGTCTCGTTTGGTCGCTGTGTTGATCACGGATTTGCAGTTGAGCGTCCACACCGGTATTAGTATAGCGGTAATCGTAATAATAGCCATCTATATCCATTCGTATCCGCAGGTCAAATGACTGGCAGGGATAGGAGGTGATCATGAATTGTCCGCTGACCTTATCATCTTTCACCAGGTACTCGATCTTCAGGCTGCCCTTGGACAGCTTGTCCACCCGCTTATTGATCATGTCAGCTACCGCTTTCATGAAATCATGATAGTTGGCTTTTTTGATGCCACCGGTTTGCTGGAGGTAGTCGGTAATATCTTTGACAAACTGTTCATCAAACAGTACCAGGCCGTTTTCATCAGTGATGGTGAGGTAGGCAATTTCAATCAAAATAAGCTTGGCGTCATAGACGTGTTGGTTTGGTAACACCATCCAGGTGGGGTAGAGGCAACGGGTAACGATGCCTTTGCATGGCAGGTTACAAGGAGGTTCACAGGTTTTGGCCGGCACCTGTATGGTCACGCTGCCACCGGTGTTGTCGGTCACTACAACGGTACCGGACTGATTGCTGCCAAATTGAAGATCAAACCGGCTGTTGACGGTATTGCCATTGGCCTTATACGGCGCCGTGCCGCCGGTGACCAGGAAATGCACCACCTGTTGACCATCGATGCATTCCGAGCCGGTAATGTCCACTGCCAGCGCCTGTGAGATTTCGTTGATTGTATACTGAATGGTACTGCCATCGCCGCAACACTGGTAGGGCAGGTAGAAGTCCGCAAACACAATGCCTTCAGCGAGGGCGACCGGCGTGCCAACTCCAAATCCGCCGACAATGCCCCTGCCTCCAAAGGAAGGCCTGCGCCCCGGGTTTCTGTATTTGCCGATAATTGGCTGGAAAGTTTTCTCTATGAACTCACCCGCCTGCGGATTGGCCGGGTCAATTTGTCCCAGCAAACTACCAATGACAGAAGCGGTGCCGGCATCCGGATGATAAAACTTAAAGGCCTGTTCATCCAGTTTGTATTTGTTGGTGACAGCATCGAGGTAGATGAGGTCCCCGAAAAACTTCCCGGGCTGTGACGGCGTAGATACGTCACCGTGATACACGATCACAAACGTGCCACCAGTGGGCACACCGCCTTTATGCTGCAACCCCACATGTTTTTCTGCATAGTTGCTAAGCAGGAACTGTTGCTGCAATGTCGTCATTCGTGTCTTGTAGATGTCCAGCAGTTTTACCAGCTCAGATACATCGCAGGGAATACCACCGATGGTCAGCGCCTTTAACATGGCCAGCATGGTCTGGTTACTGGGCGGTACCGGGTCATTGAGCTGCGATAGCTTCGTCAGTTTTTTGAAAGCGTCGATGGTGGCGTTGGCGCCGCCTTTGCAGATAATGTCTGCCTGTATCAGCAGAAATTCACTTTCCAGATCTGCAAACTGTGCGTCAAAAGTGCTGCCGGTAAGGGCATCGGGCTTGTTGCCGGTTTTTATCGCTACAATATCGAAAGGCAGCCGGTTGTTATTGATGATGCCCTGCAGGTAGTTAACCACTGATTTGTAGTTCTTGCCTACATGACCTTCTATCCGGAAGAAGTTATATGGCTCGATATCATACCGCAACGGATTTTTAACAAAATCTTCCGTGGCAGGATATTCGATGGCGCGATAGGACAAGTTCTGATTCGCTTTGCCTGCCTTGGTAAGCCGGTAGTTCCAGTATTCAAACAATTGCCGGTTGTTGCTTTGTTTATCCTCACTGTAGTAGTGAGGAATAGCCTTGCCGGACAAATTGCTGCCGAGGTAACTGGGTGTGACCCGCAAGTCGGAGTTGTTGACCCCGCCGCCTGCAATAATAGTGGGAGCCGCTATTTTCGGGAACGTCAGCAGCATCATGTAAAGGCGGTTGAGCAGCTGCACAATCTCTTCGGTGCGTTGTTCTTCCCGCGCTACTGCCGGCGACGGCAGGAAATAATGGCGATAGGCGCTCGGTGATGGCGGATTGATGGCTTCTTTCAAAAACAGGTGCCTCGGAAACCACGCCGGGTTGGGGCAACAGGTTGCCAGTACAGATCCTGATTTATTCTTTATCTCGTTGTAGGTATCTACCAGATCACTGACAAAATCATAATAGTATTGGTAATAGTATTCCACCGGCAGTTTAATGGTACTGTCGGTATCATAACTGAAAATCGTATTGTTCTGTATCAGGTTGCCGAGGGCGGTGGCATTGCTGTTCAGGAAGGCAAATATGTCTGATAGTTTCTTCAGGTTGGCAAATACCTTGTCAATGAAGGCTTTGGTGAGTATGATCTTGTATGCCTTGATCACATCGGGGGTAGTATTGAGCGCTGTTTTCGCTACATCAAAGCGGGGCATCCGGATATCCGGCAGTGCTGCTTTGTCGGGGTAGCCGGGGATGACCGCCTTGATTTTGTCTGCATCGCTTTTCCGTATCAACAATGGTTGTATGGTAATGCCTACGGTGGAACCTTTATCATCGCAGGAATTAGGCAAACAGTTTTTGTTGCCGGTTTTGTTCAGCTCTACGAACAGCATCACCACTTTGTCCAGCAGAAAAGGATTATCGAGAGTGCGTGCAGAAGGATCGGGGTTGCTGATGGGTATCTGCGGCAGCAGCTGCCATAGCGGAAACAGGTTGGCCCCTGCGTTGTTCTGCAATACCGGATAAGCTATTTCCTTCGGCAGGGAATAGTTTTGGGAGGCGGTATACACCAGGTCGGTATCCTGGACCACGAGGTATCCGGCGGAGGTGACGCCCACGCCCCGGGTGATGGTAACGGACTTTCCATCCGCCGCGGTGATGGCATCCAGGCCGCAAATGATACCGATGCCGATCAGATGGCTTCTGGTCAGCCTCGTTTGTTCATCATTGTACCCGAACAACAGGTTCAGTTGTTCGTTGGTGAGTATCTGGTTCGCCTCAAACTGAGGGTACTTTTGGATGGAAGGTATCATAATGATGATAATGACTTCTATGATTTAACAATAGCTTTATCCTTTTCTGCCGGTTTTATCCGATAGCGGTAGCGCCCAGCCGGACGGGGTTTACATCATTGCCGTCTTCGCAGTCGTGCAGCGTGGCCGGCGGATAGATGCTTTTCAGTTCCGACATGACCTGTATCAGCGTGGCGTGTGTTTGTAACAGTTGTATTTTATCCGGATCATAAAAAGTGGTGAAGACTGCATTGACAGCCGTAGTAACGATGCCGTTGCAGGCAGGCGCGATGGCATTGATCATACTGTCGAACGCTGCTTTTTGCAGGCCGGTGGGCAACTGAGCGGTTACCCACAGGCGGATGGCTTCACCATATTGCTCCATCAGGCTTTGGGCACATTGGCAGATATCCTTTTGTTTTTTTCCCGGATTGACTTTCAGCAGTGCTTCCGCCAATGTATTTTCGAGATAATTGTCTTTGGCGGTGAGTTTGGCGTTGGCGCTCAACCAGGCGCACCAGGCCAGTTCCAGCCGTGTGAAGATGAAACAGTTGGTGTGTTTCAGCCAATAGTCCACCATCCAGGCTTTAACCGTATCAATACTGGCAGGTGTAATACCGGGAACACCATTGGCGATGCCGTCTTTTACTTTATCATCAAAAAACTGCTCCGCTTCGGCTTTCACCGGAAATACGTTGTTGCCGGCGCTGAGCGCCTGACGGTAGGCATTGTTCATGGCAGCTATCGCTGCTTCCGCCACCAGGCACAACTGGCGTAGTTTATCTTCCTCTTTAGTCGCGGGCAGCGGCACCTGCAAGCCCCAGAGCAGGTCTGTCAGATCGCACAACAGCGTATCATCACAGGCTTTGTTATCTACCCAACATATCTTGGGTAAAAGGTGGGCAGGTGTTTCCTGGCGGATGGTTTTTTCCGCATACCGCCGGTAATCAATTTTCATATTTTGTTCCAGCCATCCCGGCATCACAAAAGTGAGCCGGAACGAATAAGGATCGTTATCATAACAGGTATGGCAACCGCTGTCGAGGCAGATGGGCAACAATACCTGTCCGGGTATGCGGGGCCGCAGCAGCAGGTGTTCTATGATCACGAAGCTGGTAGCGGCGTCTATGTTAAGCAGGCTGTTCAACCGCCGTTGCAGTCCGGCAATATTTCCGGGAGCGTAGGGAACGGCGATGGAATAATCGAATGCTCTGGCGCGGTTGTAGCTTGCTTCGGGGTAATTACTGAGGAAGTCTGTTTTCAGTTGCAACAGCGCTGTTTGCATGGCGGTTTGTTCTGTGGGGATGCTGGTGTAACGTGCCAGCGCATATTCACTGAAACTTTCTGCAAACCGTGCCAGCAGATGATCGAGGAAGCGGTTGCGTCGTGCAAGCCCGCCGTTGACCGGCTCTGTGAGCGATTGCAGTGCTGCCGGTGTGAGGCCTGCATACAGCGCCGTAACACCTTTGATGTCGCTGTCTGACAACCAGTGGGTAAAATAACTCTGCAACTGGCTGCTGTCCACCAGGAATAAGTCTCCGGCATGTTGCAGCTGCGCGAGATAATTGACCAGCAGCTGTTCGAAGAACAGCAGATAAGTTTTGAGCTGCCGCGCCTGTGCTTTGCGTACGGCCGGCTCCGTGTCTGAAAGGCCAAATTCCCCGATACCATAGGTGAGCGGGTAGGAATACTGCACCGGGTAATAGTCTTCCATATTCCTGATGGTAGCAGCAGGTATATCCAGTTCATTATTGATGCCGGTGGTTTTGAGATATTCGCCGCTGCTTCGCAGCTCCTGCAGGATGCTGTTGAGTTCCGCCTCGTTGGCCGCGAGGAAGGGAAGCCCGTTTTTGTAAAACAGGAACTTGCTGCGTTGTACGTATAGCCGTGGCTGGTGGCCCGTCGTTATGGGCAGCACCCAAGGCTGGCTGTGATAGATCACTTCACCCCGTTCATCATAGCTGGTCATCAGGAAATTGGTAATGCTCACCACTTCAGGTATGTCCATGATGAGATTGATCATGTCTGAGGCATGTATTTCCTGTTTGATAACGGCCTGGTCGAGGTCTTCGTTTTTGATAAACCCGTTATGCAGCCTCGGACCGTTGAATATCTCTGTGATATCAGTATTCTCTTTCAGCAGCTGCGCCAGGGAATAAATTGGAATATTAGGATTCAGGTACTGTTCAATTTTTACCATGATCTCTGCCTGTACTTTTTCAATATCCGCATCGGGCTTCAGTTCGGCGTCCATGCAGATACTGATGTCTTCCATCGGTACCAGCGAAATGTGGCAGAAAGCTTCATCAAGATTCCGGTGTGCGTTGAGATTGCTGCGGGTGGTATTGATCAGGGCATGTGTTTTTTCCACCCCGTTTTTATACGTGCTGATGATACCCGGCACCTGTTGCAGGACGTTGGTGATGTCTGCTTTCATCAATGTGCCGGCGTCGGCAAAGGAGAGGTATATGTTTAATACCGCATTGGTGAAACTGATGACGGCCGCATTGCTGAGTGTCAGTTGCAGATCGACGAATATGGCGCTCTGCATGGCTTTGGACAGATTGACGTCAGTGATGGGGGTATTGTTGTTGTCAACAATTTTATTCAACGCTACGCCAGTCACGGTGATCGTATTGTCTGTCAGGTCTTTCCAGTCATTCCATTTTTGGAGAATGGTCTCATAGGAAGGCAGGCGGAGTTCTATGGTGGCGCGGCTGGTGCCATAGGTCAGGGTCTGGTATACCCTGCCATCGTTGATGTCTCCGTATACGGGATCATCTTCCAGTGCGATCTGTACGTCGTACAGCCCTTTGATGTTTACCTTTTCGAAGGCCTGTTTACCATCAGGGGTGTGACTTTTATAGGTCAGCAGACCGTTTTTTTCATCTGCATAAATATCTGTTTCGCAGTTGCATTGGTCTGCGCAACCGGATTCCGCTTCCGGGGGCGTGTGATCGTCGCAACTGCAATGCCGGGGCGCCAGCCAGGCGTTGTGGATACCTTCCTGGTCGATCATCAGTTTACGGTAGTCATTGACCGTGAGCGGATTCATGGTCAGGATCTCATGGGCGGGGAAAAAGGCCTGTTTGTTCAACTGGCTTTTATCCATGTACGCTGCAAAGATATCAGCCGTCGGGAAACCGGTGCGGTAGGCCAGGTCGGTAATGGCAAAGCACATCAGCTCCAACGTGGTGATGCCGGGATCGTGGAGGTTATAGTCGGTCCAGAACCGGCTGCCCAGCTGCTGGATGTAGTTCATGCCCTGTTGCCGCAGGAAGTTGAAGTCTTCCGGCGGTTTCAGTTTGATATTGCGAAGTATGGTTCTCTGTTTTTCCATGATACAATGACTTGTGCTTTATGCGCATCCGCAATCCGGTCCATTATCCACCACAGCAGCAGCTTTGGCGGGGATGGGCGTGATCACGTGGTCTGTGGCCTTTACCGGTACAATGATGGCTGATTGCCGGTCGGGCGTGATAATATCTTTTAATATGCCGGCGTGATAAAGTTTTACGTCTGTCACATAGTCGACATAGTATCTTTTTTCCATGAAGTTGACGATCATCGCATTGGTGATCCTGTTCTCAAACCGCAGGTCCGCTCCGTCGGTATAAGCCCAGGGCGCGAGGAAACGGGTGATTTCTTCCTTTAACTGATGGGTGAACATTGTCTCATCATATTGCGGGAAGAAACATACTTTGGCTTCTACGCGTACCTGTTCATAATCCGGATTGCAGATGTGCAGGTGAACGAAGGGCGATACCAGTTTCTGGAGATATTCTTTCACCCGTTGCAGGTCGCTCATGTAGGTAAAAGGCCGCAACGGGTCAATGCCATTGCGTTGCAACAGGGAGGGGATGGTGATCACCGTTACATGCCCCGGCGCCATTTCGTTGTAAATGCCGTTTTCGAATCGGGTATGCGGAATACATTTGGCGCGGTAGAGGTTCGGGAACTGTTGCAACACGAGGTGCTCATAGTCCCATTTGTTGACACTGCGCCCTTTGTGCCGCAGTTGTTCGCTGCAGCGGATATAGAACTGCTGGCTGGATTCCTGCGGCGTACCGCCGAAGGAAGAAAAAGGCTGTGTTACCGTTTTGATCTCCGGTTGAGGGGTGGCCAGTTTAGCGATAGTGCCTGCCGGCAGGGGTGAAGCCAGTGTCTGCGTGAGGTCCGTACCGGGCACAAAAGTGGCGGATACGGCCTGAGTGACGATAGACACCGTTTTACAAACCGCCTCGTCTGCCTCCGCGATGGTGGCTTTCAGCCAGTACTGCTGGTCGGGCATGACGTGGTGGCCCAGGCCTGCTTCCCTTGGGATGTTAAAGGCGATGATGCCGCTGCGTATCAGGTTATCGGTACCGTCGGCCACGGCCGCGTTGTCAAAGGCTATCCATTCGTCGTTTTTCAGGTAATGCCACCGTACCTGGTTGTCTGGTTTGCTTACCAGCGGGTTGGCGGTGCTTTCATCTATCTGGAACAGCAAGGTCACCTGCCTGGGGGGCAGGAAATGCTGAAGTCCCAGGTAAAATTCTGCCAGACTGGGTTTGTTGGCGGTGACATCGTGCAGGAATTGCGGCAGCAGGTGATAGCCGACAGGCGTTTGTTTCTCCCCGAAAGGATATACATGAAAGAAAGTCGCTTCGGTTTGTGTGTCTGCCACATACTGGAGGTACATCTCCTGTAGGGTGGGCGGGGTAAACAACCCCGTGGGCACACTGGTGAGATCACCGCCGTTGGCTGCTTTTGTAAGGTAGGCCATCCGTTGCGCGAGGCTGGTCTGATAGCCCAGGTCGGTGGTGAGATTGTACCGCACAAACCCTGTGGTGCTGGCGGGAGAGTAAGGTGTATTCAGGTTACTGTAAACCGGTGCTATTTGGGTTTTATCGTCGATATAAAAATGTTCTCTGGGTTTGTTATGTAGCAGACCGTTGATATCAGCGTCGAAGATATCCAGCGGGTGACGGATAATCTTCCATCCGTCGTTATGCCGCAGGATATATAGCTGCGGTGATTCGCCGAAATCATGTTCCGTGCCCTGCTTCCACATAAACATGGGCGTTACGCGGGCGTTGTTTTTCTGAAATATCTCATCACATCCCAGCATCAGCATGGCGCCGGGGGCGGGCACCGCATTGAAAGGCAGGAATGGTTTGGAGGGGTCCATGACGCCGGTATCCGTTTGAACGTGGATATTTTTGACTTTGTCCACGGTTACTTCCAGCGTGTAACCGGTGATGACCGTGTCTTTCAGCTTCGCCCACGCAGAAGTTGCGCTGGTATTGTCACTGAGCAGGATACGCAGCACCGGGTCGGTGGTATCGAAGGCTGCCTGGTGTATGGCTTTATTGAAAGGCACGGTACCAGGGAGGGTGGCGGCCATGGAGCAGGTGAGCACAAAGCCGTTGCCAGTGGCGGCAGCTGCGAGGCCTGTGATAGCAAGGGGCGTCCATCCCGCGGCGGTGGTGACAGCCGCTATAAAATCGGCTGCATTCAGACCGGTGACAGGGCTGCTGGTGGCAACGCTGAGGGTGATGGTACGATTGCCTTCCCGCAGGAAAAGGTAGTGGGAGGCAAATGCGAAGCCGATATGTGCCACCGGCATGTTCACCTGCTGCACCTGGGTGTAGTCTGCCAGTTTTTTATTGGCAAAGGGATGCCAGGGCGTATTCGGGTTGTCAAAAGGCAGACCGTTGCCATCTTTACTGGCGGGTAACGGTGATGCGTACACGCGGTTTTTGGAAACAGCCGGGTTGACATCTTCCACCGGGCATACATATACGCTGCGCATATCGCTGATGGTGGCGGTGTTGATGGCCAGGTCGGCATCTGTAGCGTAGCAGGCGTCGCTGCCGTCGGGGAATTTCCCGGCTTTCAGCTGGCTGCCTTTGGGCAGCAGGTATTCATCGGCGAATCGGGCGAGGGCAAAGGTCATGAACACCTTATCCGGAACGGGCTGCTTTTTCCGCAGGCGCAGTATCTCCTGGTAATACAGTTCCAGGTGTCTTTGAGTGAGTTCGTTGAGCTGTGTACGGGAGAACTGCAACAGTTTCAGGAAAGCGAGGAACAACGCGTTGTGTGGCTCGTGGCTGTCCCACTCTCCAAGCGTGTCTTGCAATTCCTGTGCGGCAGCAGCCGTTATTTTGACGATGGCTTTGATAAAGACATCGATCGCGCTTTTGAAGAAGTTGTGATTAGCGGCGAAATAGAGCTTTTTAATTTTGGTGGTCGCCGGGCTGTAAATGTCCGGGTCCACCGTGATGGTACTGTTCCAGATGGCCGGGAGACTATGTCCTGCTGCTATGTCGGCGTCTTCTGACACGGTACCGAATATATTCGTATAGATATTGGCGTTGGGGTTGATCAGCCCGTCAGTGACGGCCTTGTTGTAATAGGCCAGCAGCTTTTTGAGCTGGTCTTTGAGGCGGGTGGTGATCAGGGATTGCACTACGGCTTTCAGCAGCAGGGTATCGGGCAACTGTGCCCGCATGTTCTCTATCTGCCAGGCGAGGGAGAACAGGGCGCTGAATATTTTCCCGTAAAAGTTTTTGGCCTGGGCCAGGGGTGCTGTGCCTTCCTGCAATGGCTGCAGGAATTTTTTCAGGGTATCGGCGAAGTCGCTGGTCTGCTGTGTGACGATCAGTGACAGCTGGGTGGAAATATCTTTGTTGAAGAAACTTTCCCAGGTAGTGCCATCGCTGTTATTGTCGTTGTTGATGAACAGCAGGAACGCGGATAGTTTCTGTGTGAACACGAGGTGATCGGCGGTGCTGTGTTCGTCCACCGGGGCATAGGCAGGGTCAAGCGCAGGCAACTGCCTGTCCTGCTGGGAAGTGCCGCTTCCCGGAATAAATAAAGGGTCCAATACCAACGGGCAATCCTGTGACATAATAGTGGTTTACAAAGTATCAGTGATATTGGGGGTGGTATATAAGAAGTTGGGTATCTCGGTACCTTCCTTGATATAGAAGGGGAACACATAGTTGAACCGTGAATTGGATGTTTTCACGATAAAATCTATTTTGATGTATACGATACCCTGCCATTCGTTGCTGCCGTCAATTTCGAGGTTTTCGACTTTGATGCGCGGTTCGTAGAAAAGGATGGCTGTTTCCACTTTTTCGAGCATCAGTGTTTTCTGGCCGGTGTCCATCGGTTCAAATACGAATTCCTGCATATCGCATCCATAGCGGGGCTGCATGATCCGCTCGCCGGTGGCGGTGGTCAGTAATATATGCAGGCTGCTGTAGATGTCGTCTACATCTTCAAGCATGGCAACGGTGCCGTATTTATTGAAGGCGGGCGGGAAGCTCCAGCCTCTGCCCAGAAAGCTGTTGTTGTCCATGTGTGTCAGTTTATTTTTACCATTCCTCCTTTGACGCTTGTCATGCCGTTGCCTGCTGCCAGCTCACAACCGCCGCCGCCATCGGCTTTAAAGCCCATAGAAGCTTTTACGTCTGCTGTTTTGCCTTCTACGGTCATAGCGCCGGTAGCTTTGAAGGAGATGTCCTTGGGGCTTTCGATGCTGATACCGCTGCTGTTCATCGTGATTTTATTGCCGTGTTCATCTTCCAGTTGGAGGATGTCTGCATCTTCCGACAACGTGAATTTTTTGCCCGAGGGCGTATCCAGCTGGAAGCTTTTTTTCTTGTCGTTAAAAATCATTTTCATCTGGCTGCGTGTCACCAGCCCTTTCTCGTCGTTGTCGTCGGAGGCTTTGAGCGGAGCGGGCAACGCGCTGCTGTTGAGGCCTCCCAGTACTACGGGGTAGTTGGGGTTCCCATCTATGAAGCTGACCAGCACTTCATCGTTTTTTTCCGGCCGGAAGAAAGAGCCTCTTTGTTTGCCGGCATCGAGGGTGCTGATACGCGCCCACATACCGTCTTCCTTGCTGTTGATGAAGGGAAGGGTGACTTTGATGCGGTCTTCTCCCTCAGGATCATTTTCCAGTTGTGTGACAACGCCTACCTGCAATGAGGTGATACGGGATGCAGGCGCCTGCGGGCCTGCCGGAACGGGGGGCTGAAAACCGATTTGAATATCAGTGGTCCAGTTGCCTTTCACGATCTGGTGACGGACACCGGAAACGAATGCGTTGCCTTCAAAACGTTTGCCGACCCCTTTCAGCGCCACGATATTGCCGGGTTTTATTTTCGGCGTGCCCTGGAAATTGGCGCGACCGGTAATCCGTGACAGGCGCGCTTGTTGCAGCATACCGTCTGTAGCGGGCTGCAGTTCGGCACTGCTGATCTTATTGTTGAATTTCAGTTCCGTATCTTTTGTTTTGATGCTTTTAGCGAGATCTTTGGCGTTGATGTTACCACCCAGTGTGCCGGTTGGTTCTTTCGCTTCAACAGGGGTAAGCTGTTGACTGGCATAATCCCATAAGTAACTTTTCAGTCCGGCGGGTTGTGTACGTGCATCCATTTCAAGGTCCAGTTCCAGTAGGGAGGAACCATATTGGATGGTTTCCGCCGGCTGCTGACTCAGGTCCGGTGCTTTGATGGTAGCTTTGCCGTCGTCTATGGCTATCAGCAAGCCATTGGCTGTAGCCCTTTCCAGGAGGAAGTCCCAGTCAGTCAGATGATACTGTACCAGCCCCGGATGTTTGTAGGTGGTCGTACCGACCTCTTTCTGCATGCTCCAGGCAGAAAGGATATCTTCCATGACTTCCTTGTCTTTCTGGTCTTTGTAGTATTTCTCCTGTGGTGTGATGGAGGCTGCAAATACTTTATCCCGGCATTCAATCGTGAACAGGGATATGTTTTTGCGCACTTTGATGCTATTGCGTATCACGATGCCTTTGAAGATGCTTTCATCCTTACCGCCATAGCCGACCTTGATTTCTATCTCTTTACCGGGAATAAAGAGATCGGTGTCGGAGAGCGCGAATGTTTGTTTGGATGCTTCTCCGTCCTGGTAGATCAGGGTGGCGGCGGGGATCCGGTTCACTTCCTTGTTGACCATCACCGATGCGATCGGGTAGGAGCGTGGCACTTCCTGGCCGCCGGAAAGGACGGTGACGGTAGTCACAGAGGGTGTTCCCTTGGTTTGTATCTCGCGGTTATCGGGCATCTTCCAGAGGTAAAAAGTTAATGACGGTACCTGGTATCAGTTTCCTGAAATTGGTGAGGTTGTTGGCGCGGGCCAGCTGAAAGTAGTAGGACGGATCTTCGTATTGCCGGAAGCTCATGAGCGACAGATGGTCGCCATTGGCCACCGTACGTTGATGCGTCAGATCGGGAGACAGCGGATCTTCCTTGGCCACCCGTTTTTTGTCGTCAATGCTGCTTTTGAAGGTAACCTTGGCGACAGCACGAATGGGGCGTCCGTCGGGCTTAAACAGTTTGAAGGTGATGTTGAGGGAAGTGAGCCTGCCTGCAAATGCCATTGGCCCCCATATTACCCGGAAGTGCCGGGGTTCATGTGCATCTCCCTCATAGTCTGTCAGCAGTTTTTTGAACTTTTTGATATCGTCCCATATATCGGCTCGTGGCTGATCATCGGCGATACCGGTGGAATCGAACATCAGTTCGAGGGCCAGTTCATCCGGTGCGATGGCTTTGAACTTCTGTTGTTTGCCACTGGTGCCTTGTCCCTGTCCTTCGCTGTATTCGATCTTATAGTTCAACTGGTAGCTTTCGGGATTGATGAACGCATCAAAGTCACCTGTTTTGGACGCATCGTCCATTTCAGGCTTTTTATATGCGATGATCTTTACTTTCTCCAGTTTGCCTTTGTCGACACTCATGGGGTTATTGATTTAACGCGGGATTATTTCTCCAGTTTATCGCGCAGCACTGCCATTACCTGCTCCACGCATTCCGCGATGATTAGGTCTTTATCGGCATCAGCCTTGTCGGGCGGTGGTTGCTGGTTGCCGCCACCACCGGTGGCAGCAGTGCTGCCGGGTGGGCTTTCGCCGGCGTTGACCACCACCCGGATATGTAATTCCCGTATCTGGATGGGCATAGCAGTATTTTTTAGCTGACGGTAAAAAACCGGTACCGGAGGTCCAGGCTTTCTATCACAATAGAACTGGTTTCAGCGTTGAGTTCCGTGATGGACCATTTTTTAGGCCAGGCCTGCGCAACGTTCCATGTACGGATAGGCTCATGCTCATGGTTGAGCAGCGTGATAACGATATCGGAAGGTGTGAACTCCCTGTCCTGAAAGGCTTTCATACACCAGTCGAATATTTTCGAATCGGTGAGCAGCATGCCTCTTTTGAGTGTGAGGTCGGGGTATTTGGTCCTCACGGGCAGGGTATGTTCAAACCTGTTTTCGCCGCCTTCTTTCACGGTTTCTGTTTCATATTCCACCGTGAGGCCGGTGACAGCCTGAAAGCGGGTATCGTTGTCACTTTTGCCGAGGCCGGTAAACTCCACTTTGAAGTGGAAGCCTACCGGTGGGTAGTAACCAGCCATAGAAATTTGGAGATTTATTGATTTTGAAATTTGGTTATTTGACCAGGCTGATTCCTTCGTGCGCGATTTCTATTGTTTCCACTGCTATCTCGTTGGCATCTGCTTTCAGGTCGCTGGCCTGTACTTTCACCGGGAAGGCGTTGAGTACGGACCAGGTGAACACCGGCTGATGCACTTCGTTCAGCAGTTTGATAGTGATGGTGCGCCGTTCTATTTTACCGAGGTTGTTGACTTCCTTAAACCAGTCGAAGTATTCGGTTTTATTGGGGAAGGTGCCGCGTTTCATGGTGATGTTGCTGCTTTTCTGCAGGCCCGGCATTTTTACTTTGTTATAGTCTTTGCTTTGTCCTTCTCGGTATTCGATGACATCTACCTGTCTGTCGAGACCGGTGACTTCCGTGAAGCCGATCGTGGTGTCTCCCCATTTGACTTCAAAATGGAATTTAGGAATTGGATATTCAGCCATTGTGGTAAGGTTTTAATTGTGAAAAGATGGATTAAGCTTGTGGCAGGATATGGGAGAAGCGCAGGATAATAAATTCTGCGGGTCTTACAGCGGCCATTCCTATTTCGATGATCATGAAGCCGTTGAGGATATCCTGTGCCGTCATCGTTTTACCGAGGCCGACGGCCACATAGAATGCTTTATCGGGGGTAGCGCCTTGCAGGGCACCCTGGCGCCAGAGGGTGAGCAGGAAATTTTCGATCATCGCCTGCACCCTTACCCAGGTATTGGCATCATTAGGCTCGAACACAAACTGCAGAGTGGCCTTTTTAGTGCTTTCTTCCACCATGTTGAAGAAACGCCTTACGCTGACGTAGCGCCATTCGTTGTCGTTGCCGGCGAGGGTACGGGCGCCATATACGAGGGTGCCTTTGCCGGTGAAGGCGCGGATGGCGTTGACGGATTTGCCGGATACAACATCCACGTTCAGCTGATTCAATTCACTATTGGAGTAGATAACGTCCGGGGTACCGAGTATGCTGACATTGGCGGGCGCTTTCCATACGCCGCGGGCATTGTCTACCTGGGCATACACGCCTGCGATAGAGCCGCTGGGCGGCAGTGCCATGCTGGTGTTGTTGATGCCTGCGATGATGCTTTTGAACAGCGGAAATCCGGCAGAGAGGGCGTCGTTTTTCGCTTTCTCGAGGATGGCCGCTGCACCGAGGATGCCTGCCTGTATGGTGCTTTGAATGGCATAGAACTCATTCTGCACGAGGGGGACCACACTGAGCATCTTGGCTTTGTCGGTAGGGCCGGAAAGTACACCGTTTGCCGTACCGGCGGCACCTAATACACCGCCCCAGTCGGCGGTGGCAGTGCCGGCGAAGGTCTGTGTGGTGTAACCCGGAGTAGCCAGCGCTTTCAGGTCAGCCTGATAGTTGATCAGGTTGGTGTAGCGGTCTTTCAGCGCCAGTACCGTGTTTTTGAGGTTCACTACCATATCGGCGTTTTTGAGGGTGCCCGGCGCCGGAGTGGTAGTGTCGAGGGTATTGACGGTATTGGCAATATCCAGCAGGTATTTGAATACATCCTGAAGGTCAGTGGCGGTACCGCTGAGGATGAATTTATTGATTTTTTTATTGAAGAGGCTGTCCAGGCTATCCGTGCCCAGGAGGGTATTGAATTCGGTACTGATTTTTTTATTGTCAGCCGCCAGGTTGTCGAGGTCGTCGATCACTTTCTGGACGTTGGTATCTGTCGTAAAGTTTTTAAGGGAGGGAATGAGTACGCCGGCTTTTTTGATTTTACCTACCATATCGGCATACAGGATGTTTTTGTCGAGCGCCACCTGTACCCACGGCGTATAGGCCATCCCGTATTTGAGATTGTTGATGCCTATTTTATCGCGGAATTCCGCGCCCTGTGCATCGGTCCTTTTCAGGTCGAAGAGGCCTACCCGGTCTTTCAGATCGTCGCACTGTTTCAGGGTAGAGACCTGCAGATCATAGAGGGCGGTGCCGGCGAGGGTGGCGGCGTCGGGGAAGAGGATGATGGTAGGTTCATCGTATTTGACGAGGGCGTCTATACCATTCTGGATATCGCCTTGGACCGGTGCTCCGGCGGTATAGAGGCCAACAGACACGATGTAGCAATCACCACCACCGTTGGCGTAAAACAGCCGTAGTGAATCGTAGAGGAACCACTGGTAATCTACTTTGGCACTGGAGAACTGATTGTTGAGATCGAGCTGCACTTCGTTGACAACGGGTTTGGCCGGTCCGCCGAAATACAGCTGGTAATCGGCGATGGAGCCGATACGTGTTGGTGTATTGTGCAGGTCGCCGGGGCTCAGCATGTCTGCTTTTTCCGTATACCCGATAAATGCCGGGATGGCTGTTTCCACCGCTGCAATAGAGGGCGGGAACCTGGGCACTTCGTCTATATAAACGCCGGGTGTTTTGATGGCAGTTAAATTGAGCATGTGATGGGGTTTAAGAAGTGATGGTTATAAAAAGTTTATTGTTGAAATATCAGGGAGAATTTGCTGTTGGCTGTTCCTTTCTGGTATTTAAGTTTACCACCGGTATCCAGCAGGTCATAGTTACCGGGGCCGCGGATGATATTGATTTCGATGTAACCGAAAAGCCTTTCACTGTCTGTAGGAGCGGCCACGGTAACGGTCTGCTGGGAAATGTCAGGATAAGTGCTGCCATTGGCTTTGGCAATGGCATTGCCAAATACATATCTTCCTTCCTGGTTGCCCACGAGAAAGTGAGCGTCCAGTTTTGTATGGGCCGCTACGGCGGGAATGAATGTAAACCCTATCCTGATATTCGTATTGCTGAGATCACAAATCGGGTCTTTATCTGCTTTGATGGCCGTGATCAGCCGCAGGCCGCCATTGAAGGCCCTCACGGTTAGTTTTTTATCATCCAGCAACTGAAGCGTGGCGATATCAGGATACCACTGTATCCACTCAGTTGCCGGCAGGGCCGGCTGGGTGGCTGTCACATATTGGTGGGACAATGCAATTTCACAAACATGCTGATATGCTACGGTTATATTTTCCATCAGAGGTAATCACTTTTTAGGGTCAATAACACTGAATTTTCCGGTGATGGCTTCGATCACGCCGTCGCCTGTCACCACGTTGGTGTTGTGGAGTTCAATCACGCGCATCACATACATAATACTGGGATATACCTTGCCGCCCAGGATGGCCCACAGATGGTTCATTTCCTCGAACGACGGAGAATACATGTTTAATACCACACGATAGTCTGTACCATTGTAGTTGATAGAAAACTGGTTTTGTCCGTGAATGAAACGAATGATCTTTCCGATGTCTGATACGGCGTCCTTATAGTTGCTTTTACGGGAACTGAAAAGGATGTACGCATTCAGAAATACATAGGGATTGAAATATTCCGTTCTCAGGGTGGCGTTGTTTACCCGGGAGTAAGCTGTGTTTTTAAGGGAGGGTTCTTCTTTCAGGTTCACCAGTGTCAGCAGCACAGACGGTGCTGCGTTACCCGGACTGGCGATGTTGCCCAGATCGAAATCTCCGCCTGCAAATTGGGGCGTAAGACTATCCCTGATGATGGTCAGTATTTCGGTCAGCATATGTATATTTTAAACTGTATCCTTTTGCTGCAAACAACTGTATATATAAAATTGTGTCTTTTTAAAAAGGGGGGCGAAGGCAGAACATCCATGTTCAGGAAAAAACAATCCACTCCCGATCGGCCTCCTGTCTTGAAGCAGACAAAAGACCAACGTTAAGAAAATGCAATCCAATCCCTGTTCATCATCTGCCGAAGGCAAACAATAAACACAAAAAATGTTTTGATAATCTGTGAAATCAGCCAATCAGGACATTCGCGGCACCTGTTGTTACGGCACCTCCATGGGCTGTACTATCGCTTATACGTGCTGCCGGTTTACCACCAATCAACACCGTGGCAGAGCCAGTAATGATGGCATCAGGTGCTAAAGGACAAACACAACTGTCCCCGATAACAGCCGCTGGTTTGCCACCAATTAATACGGTTGGGCATCCCGGGCCAAGGACAGGGCCACCTCCATGTGAGCATACATGAAGATCCCCGATAGTCGCCGCTGGAAATGACATAAGCAACAATTAATTACGCTTCTTCTGAACTTCCCGTCTTAAACAAATTGAAATACTATTCTCGGGTCTTCCTCCTGGCTTATTTGGGGGTATCCACTAATCTTTGAGGTTCTATTACGACGCGGCCAGGAAAAAAGAGCATAGTAGAAATCCGACAATTAAGGTAGAGATTAATTCTATTACAACCAAATTATTTTTCTGAGGAGGCTATACGTTTTTAGGAGATTTTTTATAATCCCCGGAGACGAAAATGAAAAAAGCTTCCCGGTAAGGGAAGCTTTTGCAGGGTGTCGTAGTATAGCTAATGATTAGGATTCCTGATTAATAAGACGCTTTCATGCCGTTCTGTTCCCAGTAACTGATCACCGGGCGGAATGGCCCGTACTTATGTTGCCGTGCGGAGAAAGTATCCGCGAAAGGCCCTTTGTCATAGTCAATGGCCTTTTCAGCCACATGCGGATAGTCGTAGTTTTTGACATCCGGACGGGCATGTATGCTGTCGTTGTTCACAAACGCGGCGATGTCGAGGGCTTCTTCATCGGTGAGGAACGGTTTGTTCCACGAAGCTTTGTCATAAGGCATATTGGCCTTCAGCCACTGTGCCTGCTTGATCACACGGTGCATGCTGGAGCCGGGCTGGTAACCATTAGGCCCCCACAGCGGTGGATAAGTGTACGTAACGCCGGCCAGCTGGCCTTCTCCGTCTTTGCCATGACAACGGGCACAATGTTCCTGGTATAATGTTTTTCCTTTTTCCGGGTCAGCGGCGGTATCAGGCAGTTTTACCGCCAGGTTGTGACTGCCCTGGTGCGGTTTGTCTTTCGGCACAAAACTATTGATCCATCTCAGGTACGCCAGAAAAGCGACCATCTCTTTACTGTCCAGTGGCAGCGGTTTGCCATTATGCGGCCGCGTTACACAATTGTTGATCCGTTCTGCGAGCGTAAGCACCTTTCCTTCGCGGGCGCGGTACTGCGGATATTCCTGATGGGACAACATCAGGTTGAACGAAAATGCTTTGGTGCCGCCATCCTGGTGACAGTTGGTACAGTTCATTTTATTGCCCAGGTAACGGCCGTTTATACCCTCCGGACCGATATAATAGGCGGTGTTCAGCATCAGCTCGCGGCCATAACGGACCATCTCGCCGTACTTGTCTTTCGGGATGGTGCTGGTATCCACTTTCAACAACTCCGGTGCGGTGCTGATCGTTGCTGCCGGTGTTTTGGCGCTGCTGCCGGTATTACAGGACCAGATCATCACAGCAGCAGCTGCTGCCAGGAAACAACCGGTACGGATATATTGTGTTGTAGTCATAAACAAAAGCTTTGTATGTCATTCTGCGATGACATAGGGTAATAACTGCGAGGGAGAGATGAACTCAGCCCGGTACGGAATGAAAGTGGTGCGCAAGGTCCACAGCGGGCGGCCGTTGCGGCTGGTCAGTATGACGGTGTTGCGTTTGGAACAGCATTGTACTACATGATTATGGCCAACGAGGTAAGCGCTGCCCATCCTTTCATTAAAGAGATAGGGTGGCAGTACAGACCGGAGCGTCACGGTAGCCTGCCGGGAACTGTCGTTGAGCCGGAAAGCCAGCGTCTGCGACTGTTGGCGTGATACGCCGTTGTCGAACAACATCAGGTCATTGTCGGCATTGATATGTACGGCATGTCCCATGTCGAATGCGGCGGAATCGGGAATGGCGAAGTCGCCGCCTTTGCCGAACTTCCACATTATCTTGCCGCTTTGTGCATTGATTTTCCAGATCTGCCCATTGTTGTAGAAGGAAATAAGATAATTGCTGTCTTTGTCGAAGCTTAAGCTGTTGGCGTGCATCCAGTCATGTCGTGTGTGCATGATAGTTGTATCGGCAGTAGGTTCCAGTGCGTCGAATACGCTCCATTGCCAGCGGCGGTGGCCTTCGCGGTCAAATACCACGATGCCGTCGCTCTTTACGGTGTCCTGTTCACTGCCGCCCTGCAGGGAGAGGTCTACTATCTTTTCAACGCTGGTAAGCGCTACGATGGCATCCTGACCTTTGCGCAGTACCTCATGGTGCACGTCCGCATTAAAATCCTGTTGACCTTTTTTCAGATGCAGCAGGGTGTCGCCACGCAGATCGATCTCCAGTATTTCATTGCCATAACTGGTGGGGAAAGTTTTATCACCCAGGATACAGAGGAATGTCTTTTCGTTGGTCAGGTGTGCGGTTTTGAAACCGGTACCTTTCACCTGGTGATACCAGACAATACGTCCGGCGGCATTGACGAGGTATATCATGCCGGGGTCATCGCGTTGATTCAGTAACAGTAACCCTTGCTCAAATTCCGGCGGCAGGCTTTCCCCGGGTACAGCAGTGGCTTTCAGCTGGTCCTGAAGGGCTGGCGGAACATCCATGTTGATGCGGACGGTGTGGGCGGTACAGCTGCAGAGCAGGAGCAGCAGGCATAGCAGGCGTGTGTGCATGGCAGTTAGCTTGGCCCGGGACTTCAGTCCTGGGAAACGAAATAGCCCCGGGCTTTTGGCCCGGGGTGATGAATATTATTTCCACAGATCGTTCTGTGTAGCCTTGGGATTGGCATTCAGTTCTCTTGCAGGAATAGGCAATACATAGTGTTTGGCTTTGAAAGTGTTGGCGCCTTGTTTCTCACGGGCTGTCAGGATGGACGCTAATTGAGCGGCTGACTTGTTCCAGCGGCGCAGGTCATAGATCCTGTTTTGTTCGTAGAACATTTCCAGCAGTTTCTGGTGATCTATTTCTGCTATCAGCTGATCGGCGCCGGGCAGGTCTGCTGCGGTTTTGGGCGCAAGGCCGGCGCGGGTGCGTATCTGGTTGATGTCTGCCAGTGCTACGCCGGTGTGGCCGTTACGGGTGGCTGCTTCTGCGCGCATGAGCAGGACTTCCGCGAAACGCATCACGCGATAGTTGGCGGTAGATGGTGTGGCGCCCCAGTAGTTGTCGGCATTGGCCACATTACGCCAGGCGCCCGTGTATTTTTTGATCAGGAAACGGCCGTTGGTAGTGGTATCCAGCTTGGTATCAGGGTAGAGGCGCAAGATTTTGGCGCGTGCGGAACCCCACAGGTCGTCGAACGTTTTGTTATCGTAGAAGGTGTTGTCTGCTTCGCCGAGGGTGGAGTATTTCCACATCAGCGTGGCGTACATGCGTTTGTCGAATTTGGTATCTGAACCAGCCGGGCGCGGTTCTTTTACAAACTGTGACACGAGGTAGTTGGACGGCACATATTTAAACCATCCGCCACCTGCCGGGGGACCGATAAACTGCGGGATGTAGTTAAACATCGGTGAGTTGGCGGTTTCAGCGCCCCATGGGCCATACGGGTCACCGAGGGGCGCACATACCCATTCAAAGATGGATTCTTTGTTGAACTCGTTGGCGTCGGTGAAGTTGTCTTCAAAATTGTCTACGAGGCCATAGCTGTAAGGAGCCTGTGTGAGCAGCGTCAGGGTCGCTTCGGCCTGCGGGTAGTTCTCCATATAGAGGTAGGCTTTGCCAAGGAAACCAATAGCGGCGCCACTGGTGGCCCTGCCTTGCTCTTTGGGATCGCGTTTTACCGGCAGCTTGTCTTTGGCGGCGGACAGGTCGCTGATCACCTGTTGCCATACTTCGTCTTTACTGGCGCAGGAGGCGGCATAGGCGTTGGTGGTTTCCACCGGTTCGGTGCGCAGTGGTACGGCGCCCCAGTTGGAGGCAAGGATAAAATAGGACAGACCACGGAGGAATTTGGCTTCTGCGATATAGATCTCTTTTTTAGCGGCATCGATGGGCACTTTGTCGATACGTGCCAGGATAAGGTTGGCGCGATGGATACACTGATAGGTCCTGTCGAAGATATCGGCGGCGTCGCTGTTGTTTTCATCGTTGGTATAGGAAGCGATGGCCCAGGTACCTGCTTCTTCACCGGGGATAGTAAATACATCGTCGCCCATGGCGTTGATGTCCTGTACACCGGTGAAAGCGCCCCAGTAGCCGTAGAGCGGAAGGCGCAGCGGGCTGTAGGTGGCGGCCAGCGCCATGCTTAAGCTGCTTTCGTCTTTCCAGAAATTAGTTTCGGTGATCCTGTTGGGATCTGTCTGTGTCAGGAAGTCGCGTTCATTGCAACTGCCGGCCAGCGCCATCGTCAGTGCCAGTGCGCCGATATATTTGATTGATTTTTTCATTGCGTACAACTTTTTTTGATGGTTAGAAGGAAAGGTTCAGGCCCAGCAGGAAGGTGCGTGACAGGGGATAGGCATCCCAGGAATTGTCCATACCGCGGGAGAGGGCGCCACCGCCCAGGTCCGGATTGTAACCTTTGTATTTGGTGGCGGTGAAGAGATTTTCAGCGGAACCAAAAAATCTGACCTTGTCAATGCCCCATCTGCCAGTGAGAGCGGTAGGCATGGTATAACCTAATTCCAGGCGTTTGAAACGGATGTAGGAACCGTCTTCCAGCCATCTGTCGCTGTTTTCTCTTTTATTATTGTTAGGATCGGAGAGGGTGAAACGGGGGAAGTTGGAGTGATGCTCCGGTGTCCATGCGTCAAGTACGGCGGTGGACAGGTTGGTCACTTCGGTCATTTTTTCCATCCATTGTCTTCTGCCGTTATAGATCTTGTTACCGGACACGCCTTCAAAGAAGAGGTTCAGGTCGAAGTTTTTATAAGACAGGTTAGCGGCCAGGCCCATGGTGATTTTTGGGAAGGGGCTGCCAACATTCTGTACGTCCTGGTTATCGATCTTGCCGTCGCCGTTGTAGTCTACGAAGCGGATATCACCAGGTTTGGCGTCCGGTTGGATCGGATTGCCGTCTTTGCCTTTATAGGTATTGACTTCCTCCTGGGAATTAAAGATGCCATCGGTTTTGATGAGGAAGAAGGAGCCAATGGGTGCGCCTACTTTGGCCCTGGAGATGTCGCCGAATTCCTGTCTGCCGGAGCCGACAGTGATGGCTGTCATTTCGTTGGCGGTATGGGAAAGGTTGAACATCACACGGTATTTGAGACCGCTGCGGGTTTGGTCGGCATATTCCACGGAAGCTTCATATCCTTTGTTTTCGATCACGCCGGCATTGAGTGTAGGCGTGCCCGTTTTACCCACAGACAGGGGGAATGGCACACCGAGCAGTACGCCATTGGTTTTTTTATGGAAGACTTCAAAGATGAAGAACAGTTTGTTGTTGAGGAAGCCTGCATCGATACCACCATTGACGATCTTGGTTTCTTCCCAGGAGAGGTCCAGGGGAGAAGCATAAGCGCTGGCGGTGCCGCCTGGCCAGAGCGTATTGCCCTGTACGTAGTTGATACCGCTGGAGATGGCAGACTGCGTAAGATAGTTGCCGATTTCCTGGTTGCCCAGTACGCCCCAGCTGCCGCGCAGTTTCAGGTTGCTGACAACATCACGCAGACCGGAGAAAAAGTTTTCATTGTGGATGTTCCAGCCAACAGAGAAAGAAGGGAAGGAGCCAAACTGGTAGTCGCTCGCAAACCGGGAGGAACCGTCTCTGCGGATAGATGCGGTGAACAGGTATTTGGAATCGTAGGAATACATCACCCGTCCGAAGGTGGACAGGATAGCGCTGGTGCTGGCGCTGCCATCATTTTTCTGGGAGTTGGCTGTGCCGGCGCCCAGTACGGAAGTACCGTCCGGCAGATCGTTGCGGGAAGCGTTGAAACCGGAGTAGGTATTTTTCTGGGCGGTATAACCGGCTACCGCATCGATGTTATGTTTGCCCAGTTTTTTGGTATAGCTCAGGGTATTTTCCACCAGCCAGGAGTTGGAGATAGAGCTGCCCTCTGAAAGGTCGGGTAAGGTATTGGCGGCGTTGCCGTCATTGTAGATACCGGTATAGGTGCGGATATAACCCTGTGCTTCCGTCAGACCTACGTTGAAGCGGTAGCGGAGCCCTTCGATCAGTTTCACTTCCACGAAGGCGTTGGCCAGCAGGTTCAGGTCTTTCGAGCTTCTGTTTACCTGTTCCAGCAGGGCAACGGGGTTGGACAGGTTTTTCATGTATATCGGTCTTCTGCCGTAGCCGCCGAGGTCCTGTGTGGGATCGTATACCGGTACGGTAGACGGCATCACGAGGGCGCTGCCCACGAGGCTGTGGGTCTGGTCGCCGCCGCCGGGAGCGAGGCGGCTGACACCTCTTTTGATAATAACGGTCTCGCCTATTTTAATTCTGCCTTTTTCGTATTGTGTTTTTACACGGAAGTTGGCAGCGGAGTAGTCGGTATTGATCATGGTACCGTTTTCTTTCAGGTATCCGCCGGAGAGGTTGTACGTAAAGTTTTTGGAGCCGCCGCTAAAGTTAACGTTGGTACGGGCAATCGTAGCCTGATGGAAGATAGCGTCCTGCCAGTTGGTGTTAACGCCGTTGTAGTTGGGGATGCCGGTCATGTTGGCCTGCATCAGTTTAGTCCATTGTTCACCGTTGAGGAGGCTCATTCTCTTGGGAACGGACTGAACGCCGAACCAGCTGTCGATTTCCAGTTTGGGAGCTGTTTCTTTCAGACCGCCTTTGGTGGTAACGATCACCACGCCGTTGGCCGCGCGGGAACCGTAGATGCTGGCGGTGGCCGCATCTTTCAATACTTCGATGGATTCCACATCGTTAGGGCTTACGCCATCGATGCTGTTCACGAACACGCCGTCTACGATAAACAGTGGTGCATTGTTGCCAAGGGTGCTGAGACCGCGGATGGTGATATTGAGGCCGGAGCCGGGAGCGCCGCTGGCGGATTCCACGGATACGCCGGGAACGCGGCCCTGGATGGCGCCGCTGATATTTTTTGAGACATTGGCGCTGATGGTATTCACGCGAACGGAGGAAACGGAGCCTGTCACGTCTTTCCGTTTTTGGGTACCGTAGCCTACCACCACCAGTTCCTCGCTCTGTACTGCTTTCTGTTGCAGGGTGATATCGAGGGGACCGGCTTTGGTGACATGTTTCTCGATGGTCTCATATCCGATGAAGGAGATGACGAGGGTGCCGCCGCCATCGGGCAGTTCGAGGGCGAAGTTGCCTTTAGCGTCGGTGCTGGTGCCTTTGGTGCTGCCTTTCAGCTTAACAGAGGCGCCTGTCAGCGGTTCGCCGGTGAGGGCGTCGGTGATACGGCCGTATACGGAAATATTGGCGACAGGCTTTACGTCCGTGCCATCGGTTTTAACCGACAGGATGATGGTATTGTCCACCACGCTGTAGTTCAGCTTGTTGCCTGCCAGGCACTGGGCCATGACATCTTCCAGGCTGGCCTGACTGGCGGAAACGGATACTTTGTCGGCCGTTTTCAGCATTTCGGTGTTGTAGAAAAAGGTATAGCCGGTTTGTTTTCTGATTTCCCGGAGCACTTTGGTGAGTGGTACACGGCGCATGTCCAGGGTCAGCTTTTGCGAGTAACCGGTAGCACTGACCTGCAGGGCTAGTACCAGCAGCAGAAAAGCAGTTAGCTTCATAACTTTCAGCATTTGCGCGCACACCGGGGACCACCGGTGTTTGACGGCATTTCTAAATGGCATAACTTTGTTAGGTTTTTGGTGAGCAATAAGGCTTTACGACAATTGTTTTTTGTTTGCCAGAACTTTCTACCGGGCATGTGGCGACATGTCCGGTTTTTCATTTAGGCATTTTTTCATTTAGGCATTTGTTTATTTTTTGATTTTCCTGACTGTAGATCCTAACGTAATCTGGCTGACTTCCAATGACCAAATGGCCAAATATCAAAATGACTTAATTGTAATGGTTTTGTTGGTGATGGAATATTGAATACCGGCTGTTTGCAGGATGCGTAAGGCCTGCGACAGGGTAGACGTTTTACGGATGGAGCCGGAATAGTGCTGGTCCGGGATATTGCCGTTATAGACAACTTCTACATCATACCACCGGGCGATCTGCCGCATAATAGCCGGGAGATTGTCATCTTCAAATTCAAACATCCCTGTTTTCCAGGCGATGGTTTTATCGACGTCTGCTTCGGATACCGTGATACGGTTTTGTCCTTTGGTGATGACCGCCTGTTGGGAGGGGGCCAGAACGGCTTGTTGTCCGTCGGGCCGGGATACCATGACTTTCCCGGTGACGAGCGTGGTGGTGATGTTGTTTTCATCGGCATAATTCATAACGTTGAAACTGGTGCCTAATACAGTGATTTGGTTGTCGCTGAGCTGTACGTGGAATGGTTGCTGTGCATTGGGACTTATTTCAAAGTAGGCTTCCCCGTTAAGGTATACGGTACGGTCGTTGCCGGCGAACCGGGTGGGGAAGCGCAGGGATGATGCGGCATTGAGCCATACCCTGCTGCCATCGGGGAGGGTGATCTGGTATTCACCGCCGCGTGGCGTGGCGAGGGTATTGAACAGTATTTTTTCTTCGGTATTGCCGGAGTGGTCGTATACCAGGGAGCCCTGGCCTTTACTAATACGGGTGCCGTCTTTTTCTTCAAACTGGCTGGAGCCGGCGGAGTCGAGGGGAACGGAGGTGCCGTCGGCCAGTGTGAGCATCGCTTTGGTGGTGCCGGGCAGTACATCATGGGCCGGCCGGGCGGCGGTGAAGTGCTGCTGTTCACGGTAACGGCTATACTGGTACCATCCGGTGGCAGCCACGAGTACCAGTACTGCGGCGGCAGACCACCAGTAGAGCCGGCGTTGTTGGCCCCGGGCAGGAGGGGTTAAGGCAGCAGGCGCCTGTGCAGTTGTATTGGCAACATGCTCCCGGAGCAACAACCTGAATTGGCCGACTGCAGCATGTAGCTGTCCCTGTTGCCCGTTAATGGCATCAAATATCTTTCTGGCCTGCTCAAAGGGTACCTGGCGGTCGGGGTTCTCCCGTATCCAGTCTTCCCAATGGCGGGTATCTTCCTCGCTTACGCCCATACAGTAGCGCAGGAAGGAATCGTCTTGTAAAAAATCTTCAGTGGAGATAAAAGCGTTTTCCATGACGTGTTACTATGATATAGTGTGTGGAATCCCGGGTTATTCCCAAAGAATCCCAAAATATTTTTTTCTATATAAGTTAAAGGGAGATAAAGGCCTTTATTTCAGTGTGTTGATGATATTAAAATAAAGGTTGACAGACAGTGGGCCGATGAGGGGACCTTTGTCGTGTATGGACAAGGTGGCATCCTGTGCGGGCAGGGTACGGAGCGATTTGATATGCAACAGCATCAGCAGGGAGAAGGCGGCAGACAATATTTTGAGTGCCGAGCCGAGTGTGTTGTAGGCTGTTTTGGTAGTGATACCGGTGCGGCGGGCCACTTCTTCCATGGGCAGTCCATCGAAATAACGGAGCTCCACCAGTTCCTTCTGGCGGGGCGTGAGTTGTGAAATGGCCCTGCGTACCTTCTGCCGCAGCTCTTCGGTGGTTTGTACGGCCACAATACGGGCTTCATAGGAAAGCTCGTAAGGGGCTGCCGTCGCGAAAGCATCGGCTGCGGCGCCGGTCTGCTGTGACTGGCGTATGCCGGCAAATATTTTGCGGCGCAGGTACGTAAAAAGGTACGATTTCACATTGCGGACGTTGTTCAGCTGGTGGCGTTTGTCCCATATTTCCAGGAAAACATCGTTGATGGCGTCTTTGGTGAGTTCCGCATCGCCACAGCTGCGGATGCCGTAATTGACCAGCGACAGGTACATCTTTTCGTACAGGGCTACCAGTGCCTCCTGATTGTTCTGGCGCACTTCATCCCATAGTTGGGCGTTGGCGGTATCCGCCTGCGGTTGGCCGGCAGTGGGCTGGTCGCGGAATGTTACTGGTTCATTGCTCATCCGGAGAATTATTCAGCTGTTTTGACAGGATTGTTGGTGAAATCCTGTTTCATGTTCACGTG
Organism: Chitinophaga fulva; assembly: GCF_012927205.1. Taxonomy (GTDB): domain Bacteria; phylum Bacteroidota; class Bacteroidia; order Chitinophagales; family Chitinophagaceae; genus Chitinophaga; species Chitinophaga fulva. Next base: position 24,658 of record NZ_JABBGC010000003.1, on the reverse strand, counting down.
GTAACAGTTACTGACTTTGGTTGTTTTTATTCAGGCAGGGAAGGTAATAATAATTCGCGTAGGATCAATAAACGGGGAGAAAGGGGAGCCTCTTTTATTTGAGGCTTCCCGCGATGTAGGTACAATAATCTTTGTATTTATCCTGTTCGGCTGCCGGGTAAATGATCATGATGCTCTGAAGCACTTCGGAATCAGGGCTGCCCATGTAGTTGATCTTATGTCTGGCAGTTTTACAGTAGACAATATCTCCTTTGTCGTTAGTGCCGGAAAAGATGTAAAAGTTGGGTTTGATGACTTTGTAAGCCAGTTTAAGCCCTTCGGTGGATGTTTTGAATTCATGCTTCAGGGGATCAGGGTCGGCATTTTCGTCCAGGTCTCTTGGGTCGAGTGCGAGGTGACCGTAGGCCCATATTTTAGCCGTGCTCTTAGGGGCAGAAAACGTTTGGCCGTCGCCGTTCCCTGATTCCCCGTTGGCTTTAAAATCGTCCGGATACTCCATACAAAACTGGAAACGGTTGTTGCAATACTGTTTTCTTGGCCCGGTTGTGAAAGACAGGCACAGTATCGCCAGTACAAGGGAGGTTACACAAATTGTAGCTTTCATAATAAATGTCTAGAGCGCAAATGTAAGGTGCTTTTTTACTACTTTCGCCCGGTAAAAAAATCCCTTTCCCGTTTCATGAAACAAATCCTCACTGCCTTGTTATGCCTGGTATTTTGCCGGGCGCATTCCCAGACCTTATATGTAAAGACTTATGGCAACCCTAAAGACAAACCGGTCATTTTCCTGCATGGAGGCCCGGGGTACAATGCTGCTTTTTTTGAAGTAAGCACTGCTGCCCGGCTGGCCGATAAAGGTTTCTTTGTGATCGTTTATGACCGCAGGGGCGAAGGCCGTTCTCCGGACAGCACCGCTCAATTTACTTTCGGCGAGGCGCTGGCAGACATTGATGGTCTTTATAAAACCTATAAACTGAAAAAGGCGGTTTTGCTGGGTCATAGTTTCGGAGGGGTGCTGGCCGTTAAGTATGCCGGGAAAAATCCGGCTGCGGTGGATGCCATTGTACTGGCAGACGCGTTACTGAATGCGCAGGAAACCTACCGTACCATTCTGGCAAAAGTGAAAGGCATTTACCAGGAGAAAAAAGACAGTATGAGCCTTCGGTATATAGGGATGATTGAACAAATGGATACTGCCGGATTGGCATATAACTCTTATACGCTAGGGCATGCGATGATGAATGGCTTGTATGGACCGACGCATTTTTCAGAAGAGGCGAAGGTTATCTACCAGGAAACAAAGAAGGATTCCGTGGTGAAAAAATATGCCAGCCAGATGACGCGGTTGGCGCCAACCGGTTATTGGGAGCATGAACATTACACTACGTTGAACATGCTGCCGGAGCTCAAAAACCTGGTGGCCAAGAGGGTGAAAATATATGCGGTTTATGGAAAGGATGACGGACTGTTTTCTGAAAAACAGGTAGCAGCGGTGACGGATATAATTGGCAGCGACCGGGTCGGTTATTTAGCGGGAGCGGGGCATAATGTGTTCGCCGATCAGCAGGTTTCTTTTCTTAATGACCTCAAAAAATGGCTGAAATAGCCCGTTTTTTATGTAGTACTTAATAAAAATGCAGGTTTTTTAGACCTGCATTTTTTTATATCTGGTTGATAAGATGTCTATATTTTAACTATCAGATTATCAATAGTTTTATTAAAATTGTTTAAAGTAAAGTAAAACTTTAAGTAGTGCCCGCAATCTCCGGTTATGCTGTTTGTCCGGCCCCTGGTCTTACCCCTGTTTCCGCAAAAACGATGTCGCCCAGTTCTTCCAGTGAATTAACGGTAACGAGTGAAACGTGTTCCATCGGTAACGGTGAAAACAACCACCGTGGACCACTCTCCACTACCCCGAATGCTGACCCCCCGATTTCGATTTTATACGACCTTTTTGCCGGCTGAAAAATGAAACCCAACTCCAGTAATTTATCATGACTGATTGCGGTCATCGTTTATATATATTTTCACGAATATAATAATTTAATTTAAATTGATAATAACTATCGGAAGAATTTAAAAATACATGAGTGGTAGGGCACAAGGAAAGTTAAAAGTCTATAAATTTGGTAGACTAAAAACTTGTGAGTACTTTTACCGCGCTTACAGAATAATCATCATGCTGCTGACAAAAGGGCAGCAGTACGGCAACCGGAATCAATCGCAGTTGACATATTTTATATAACAGGACCCCCTATATGCAGCTACCGACGAAAGGTGAATCACCATCATTTTCAGGGAGAATAATGGATGGATGTCACGTTTCTCCCGGCTGAAGTCATGGGCTAAAAATGTCAAAACCACCAGTCCTGAAATTGGGATCTTGTTATAGCGCTGGCACACCTGCGCCATCATTTTTTACAAAAAGATTGTCAAGCTGTTACTACTAGGACCACTACCAGGGCACCTGGTAAAACCACACATTTGTTTAAACCAAAAGTTACCTATGGACTTATTCTACATTAATGCACGTAAGCGGACATGGGCTATCCTCCTGTTGATACTGACCCTTGCTTCCCCGATGTTTTTGCTGGCGCAACAGCGTGCAGGCGTAAGCGGTACCGTACGCAACGACCGCAACGAAGTCCTGCCGGGAGCTTCCGTTACCGCCATCAATACGGCTACCGGCACCTCTTCCTCCACGCAGACCAACGCGGCCGGCGTGTTTCAGTTTCCCAACCTTTCCCCCGGAGGGCCTTACACCTTCCGCATCACTTTCATCGGCCTGGAGCCCCAGGAGCTTTCAGGCTATAGCCTCAAAGCAGGAACACTACTTCAGGTCAACATCATCCTCAAAGAATCGGCTTCCTCCCTCAACCAGGTAGTCGTGGTGGGCTACGGCGTACAACGCCGCCGCGAGGTGACCGGCGCTGTGTCCTCCATCCGCGCAGCGGAACTGAAAGACCAGCCGGTATCCAGCTTTGCCCAGGCCATCGCCGGCAAAGTGGCCGGGGTACAGGTGATCCAGAACACCGGCGCGCCCGGCGGCAGCCTCAGCGTCCGCATCAGAGGCCTCAATTCCATCTCTGCCGGCACCGACCCGCTCTACGTCGTAGATGGATTCCCGTTGTCCAATGATCTGAAGAACCTGCAAGGCACCACCGATGTCGTCGGCATCACCGGCCAGGCCTCCTTTCAGAAATCGCCGGACCCGCTCAGCACCCTCAATAGTGACGACATCGAGTCCATCGAAATCCTTAAAGATGCTTCCGCAGCTTCTATCTATGGCTCCCGGGCCTCCAACGGCGTAGTGCTCATCTCCACCAAAAAAGGAAAAAGAGAAGGTCCGCCTTCATTTAGTTATAACGCCTACGGCGGTTTTCAACAGGTAAGCAAAAAGATCAAAATGCTGGACGCCTACCAATGGGCCAGGCTCTCCCTTGATGCTAAAAACAACGCCTACCTGGACGCTAAACCCGGCGGTAGTATCAACGATGATAACGCCACCCGCGGCAACTCCAACTTCCAGATAGCCCCGGAAACACTGCCCTACATCAAAGGAGAACAGGGACTGGTGAATACCGACTGGCAGGATGCGGTATTCCGCACGGCGCCGGTACAAAACCATACGCTCTCCGCTTCCGGCGGTAATGATAAGTTCCAGTATTATATCTCCGGTAATTATCTCGATCAAAAAGGTATCGTGATCGCTTCCGGGTATAAAAGATATGGCGTACGGGCTAATCTTACGGCCAATCTCACCCCCCGGCTGAAAGTCGGCATCTCCCTGAACCCCACCTTCGATCATTATGACCTGATCAATAGTGAAGGGCCCTGGACATTTGACGGTATCCTGAGCAATGCCCTCAAAGCATCGCCTATCTTCCCGGTGTATAACCCCGATGGCTCTCTGGCCACCAACAAACAAAACGTGTGGGCCTATGGTTATTCCGGTGGGGAAAACCCGGTGGCCCTTGCCACCCAGATTGAAGATAAGCTGGACCACGTGCGTAACCTCGGACATATCTATGGTGAATACACGATTATTAAAGGACTGACCTTTAAGACCTTCTTCGGAACAGATATCAATTATTTCAACCGTAACTATTACCGGCCTTCCACCCTGGGTAGTTATAAACCCATCCAGCAGGCAGCGCCCACCGTGCCGAAAGGGTCCGCCCAGACGGCGCAATCGGTGAACTGGCTTTGGGAAAATACGCTGAACTACCACTTCGAAGCATCCAAACACCGCTTCGACGTACTGGCGGGGTATACCTCCCAGAAAAATACCACCAGGGCCAACGAAACCGTGGGCACCGGCTTTCCTAACGATGCCGTACATACGATTAATGCAGCTACCATTACCAGCGGCACGTCCAACACCTCCCAATGGTCATTGTTGTCGTATCTGGGCCGTATCAACTACAACTACGACGACAAATATTTCGTGAGCGCCAGTCTGCGTAGCGACGGCTCGTCCCGTTTCGGTGCCAACAACAAATGGGGGTATTTCCCCTCTGTCTCCGGCGGATGGCTGATCAGCAATGAAGCTTTCTTTAAAGTGCCTGTGATCTCCGAGCTGAAAGCCCGTGTGAGCTATGGTACCTCCGGTAACTTCCAGATCGCCAACTACGCTTCTTACGATCTGCTGGCCTCCAATAACTATATACTTGGCAGTGGCAACGGCAATGTGGTCAACGGCGCCGGGCTTGCCCAGCCAGCCAATCCGGACCTGACCTGGGAAAAGACAGTGCAGTTCAATGCCGGCCTGGACCTCGGCCTCTTCCAAAACCGTGTCTACCTCAGCGCGGATTATTATAAAACCACCACGTCCGACCTGCTGCTGAATGTGCCGGTGCCTTTCAGCTCCGGTTTTCCTACTGCGCTCAAAAATGTGGGCAAGGTGCAGAACAGCGGCGTGGAATTCGGTCTGACTACCCGCAACCTTACCGGTGATTTCAGCTGGAACACCAACTTCAACCTGTCGGCCAACAAAAATAAAGTGCTGCAACTCGGTCCGGGTAACGCCCCGATCCTATCAGACGGTGGTAACGGTACCATCTCCCAACTGTTTATCACCGCGGTGGGCCAGCCTATCGGCAGCTACTACGGTTACGTGAACGGGGGCGTGTTTAAAAACCAGGACGAGATCAACGGTTATCCGCATTACGCCACCGCCAAACCCGGCGACCGTCGTTTCGTAGATGTGAATGGCGACAAAAAAATCGATGCCAACGACCGTACCGCCATCGGCAGCTATTTCCCGGATTTTATCTGGGGGATGACTAACGAATTCCGGTACAAGGGCTTCGATCTGGCGATATCCCTGCAAGGGGTGCATGGTAACGAGATCCTGAACCTGCAACGCCGCTTTATCTTTAATATGGAAGGTAACGCCAACCAGATGGCTGATGCCCTGTCTTACTGGAAATCGCCGCAAGACCCCGGCGATGGCAACGTGATGCGTGCCAACCGCGTCACCAATGCCAACAGCGCCCAGATCAGCTCTTTCCATGTGGAAGACGGTTCGTTTGTGCGTTTGCGTAATGTGACCCTCGGCTACACCTTCAACAAAAAACTGTTGGGCAACCATGTCAGCGCCCTGCGCGTGTATGTGTCCGGACAGAACATCTATACCTGGACACATTACACCGGTTACAACCCCGAAGTAAATGCCCGGCCTGACAGTCCGCTGTCACAGGGAGAAGACTACGGTACTTATCCGTTACCGAAAACCTTTATCGCCGGCTTAAATCTTTCATTCTAAAACCAGGGCCATATGAAACGTCAATATATACTACCGCTTTTGGGCATGCTTACCTTCAGCGCCTGCAGCAAGGATTTTATCAACCTCACGCCGCAGTCCAACCAAACTACGTCCACTTTTTTTAAGACCGCATCTGATTTTGAACAGGGAGTAAATGCTATTTATGATGGTCTGCAAAGTACCCAGACCTACGGCAAAACCTATTACTACCTGATGGAAGTACGGAGTGATAATACCGATATCTGGGACCGTGGAGCGTTGGCGGGCGTAGCTTCCCAGATCGACTTTTTTACCGAAGTAACCACCAATCCTTTTATCAGTGACGGTTATGCCGGTGCTTATGTGATCATCACACGGGCCAATGCGGTGCTGGACCAGATCGATGCTTCCGCTATACCTGACGCTTCCAAAAAACAATATAAAGGGGAGGCGCTGTTCCTGCGGGCGTTGTCTTATTTTAACCTGGTACGGCTATACGGACCGGTGCCGTTGGTCACCAAAATGGAAACCACCTCGCAGGCGCTGAACCATAAAAGGAATACCGCAGCAGAAATATATGCGCAGATAGAGAGCGACCTGCAAACCGCCGCGTCTTTGTTGCCGGCAGTATATGCTAACGCTAACGACTATGGGCGGGCCACCGCCGGCAGTGCCTACGGTCTGCTGGGAAAAGTGCTGGTGACAGAGAAAAAATGGGCCGATGCATTGACAGTCCTGAAGAATACCGGCAGCACCTACAGTCTGCTCAATGAATACGCTGATCTCTACAAACCGGCCAACGTGGTGAATCCGGAAATGCTGTTTGCCGTGCGTTTCAAAAAAGGCCTTAATCCTTCCGAGGGCAACAACTACTTCGCCGATATGGTACCGGTGTCTTTCTATTATAATGGTGTGCAATATGGTGGTTCCAACAATAACCGGCCTACCCATGACCTGGTGGCGAATTATGAGCCGGGAGACAAACGCCTGGGTGTATCGCTGGATACCATCTATAATAACAGCGCTACCAATGTGGTAAAGGGCAACTATGTAAAAAAATACTTCGATGTGCCCGGCGCCACCAACGATGGTGGCAGCAATTTCCCGGTGCTCCGTTATGCTGATATCCTGCTATTGCAGGCAGAGGCACTGAATGAGCAGGCGTACAGCGGCGCTACCGGCCCGGGAACAGCTTTCGGGTTCCTCAATGCCGTCCGCAAAAGGGCCGGGCTGGCGGAGAAAACAGCGACAGATCTGCCGGACCAGGCCAGTTTCCGCAATGCTGTTTTCCGTGAAAGGAGAGTGGAGCTGGCATTTGAAAACGACCGCTGGTTTGACCTGGCCCGCAGCACCAATGGCGTGGCGGTATTACAGGCTCACCTGAAGCAGGAGTACAACCTGGCCACGCCGGTGTTAAATGCCGACCGTTTGTTGTTTCCCATCCCACAGAGTGAAATCAATATCCATAATGATCCCGCCAATTTCCCGCAGAACAAGGGGTATTAAAGGCGGTTAAACGAGGAACCATGAAACATATTTATTCAGGTATACTGTGCGTGCTGTTGTCATTGACAGCAGCCGCACGGTCTGCCGCGGACTCCGTATGGGTACATTCCCACTATATCAAAAAAGAACAGTATATCCGTATGCGTGATAGGGTGCAGTTGTTCACCACTATCTATCAACCGCTTGACAGCAGTGAGCAGCACCCGGTGCTGATGACCCGGACACCTTATTCCTGCGCCCCTTATGGCAAAGACCTGTCACCCAAACTGTGGAACTCCTATTGGAACACGTATGCCCGTGAGGGTTATATTATTGTCATACAGGACGTGCGTGGCCGTTGGATGAGCGAGGGACAGTTTACCAATATCCGTCCGTTTAATCCGGATAAGAAAGGAACCGATATTGACGAGGCCAGCGACACCTATGATACCATTGAGTGGCTTTTGCATCATGTATCGCATAACAATGGGAGGGTCGGTATATTCGGTATTTCCTACCCCGGGTTTTATAGCACCATGGGCGCATTGAGCGGGCATCCGGCATTGAAGGCTGTTAGTCCGCAGGCGCCGGTGACGGACTGGTTCTATGGCGATGACTTCCATCACAACGGTGCCTTTTTCCTGATGGACTGTTTTAATTTTTATGCCAAAGGTTTCGGGTATCCTCATCCTCACCCGGTGTCAGTCGCGCCGGTACAGCAGTTACAGCTGCCTTGTGCCGATAACTACCAGACCTATCTGCAGATCGGTACCATTCCCAATTTTACGAAGCTGACAGGCGACAGTCTCGCGTTCTGGAAAGAGATCATCTCCCATCCCAATTATGATGACTGGTGGAAGGCCCGCGACCCGCGGCAGCATGTGGAGCGGATACAACCCGCCATGCTGGTGGTGGGTGGTCTTTTTGACGCAGAGGATTGTTACGGCGCCTGGAATTTGTACAAGGCTATTGAACAGAAAAAACAGCCTGCCCATTTCAACAAACTGGTGATGGGGCCTTGGTATCATGGTCAATGGGCTGCCACAGATGCTTCCCGGCTGGGCAACATACAATTTGGCGATAATACAGCCGCCTGGTACCAGGAACATGTGGAAGTGCCTTTCTTTAATTATTACCTGAAAGAGAAAGGCTCCTTGACAGCGCTGTCCGAAGCCACTATCTTCTTTACAGGAGAAAACCATTGGCGGCAGTTTACCACATGGCCATCGCCGGACGTGCAGCACAAGCCTTTGTACTTCCAGTCCGGTGGCGCGTTGGGGTGGGGGCTTCCCGCCGCCGCTGCGCGCCCTTACAGCGAATATGTGAGTGATCCGGCCCATCCGGTGCCTTATACCGGCGACATACATTATATACGTACCCGTGACTATATGACCGATGACCAGCGGTTTGCTTCCCGTCGTTCCGATGTGCTGACATTTGAAACGGAGCCGCTCACCGCGCCGGTTACGCTGGGAGGGGCTGTTACCGCCGATCTCAGTGTAAGCATTACCGGTACCGATGCTGATTTTGTGGTGAAGGTCATTGATGTGTTCCCGGATGATTTTAGTTACCCGGGCGCTTCGCAGCCCAATATGACCCGTGATGCCGGTGGCCCGCATCCAATGGGTGGGTATCAGATGCTGGTGCGTGGTGATATTTTCCGTGGCCGCTTCCGTAACAGCTTCGTTCATCCGGAGGCTTTTACACCCGGAAAAGTGGAGAAAGTACGTTTTGATTTGCCCGACATCGCTCATACTTTTTTAAAGGGACATCGTATCATGGTGCAGGTACAGAGCAGCTGGTTTCCGCTGGCAGACCGCAATCCGCAGCAGTTCATTAATATTTACGAAGCACAGGAAAAAGATTTTAAGAAGGCTAATATCCGGGTGTATCATGATGCAGCGCATCCTTCATCGGTGGTGTTGCCGGTGATTCATTAAACGGATTAAACGTGTTAAATCCATTGAACCCATTAAACCCATTAAACCCAGGGCTGAAGCCCTGGGCTACGATGTTATTCAGGCTGTTTTCAGGCAGGAAATCTAATAAAATGCTATAGATACAATTTTATTACGGACAGGGTCAGGGTTTTAATTTCAGTGCTAAAGTTTTCGGGCTTTGATTTTGTAGACTCCTTCGCAGCCATCGCATTTTTGTGAAAATCATGGCACAAAAACAGCCTGAATAACATCGTAGCCCAGGGTTTTAACCCTGGGATCTTGTGGCATGGATTCCCAGGGGCGGGGACGTCATTCCGGGAATGCAAATCAAATATCCCGTTTCATCAGGATATCCATTTGTTCATCGGCGCCGAGCCGGAAGATATGTTGACCGAAGGGAACAAAACCTTGCTTGTGATAGAATGCCTGTGCTTTTTCATTTTTGGTCCATACGCCCAGCCATATAAAGGCGGCCTTTTTCTCCCGGGCTACCGCGATGGCTTTGTCGAGCAGCAGTTGTCCTGCTTTGAGTCCCTGAAATTGTTGCAATACATAGATCCGTTCTATTTCCAGGGTGTCCTGATCTTTCAGGTCTGTTTGTGCCTGGCCGGTGTTGAGCCTGATATAGCCGATGGGGGTGTTTTGTTGGAAGGCAATGTAGTAGCTGATGTCGGGGGAATTGATTTCTGTTGAGAGTTGTGCCGTATTAAAGTGTGTGGATAGGTGATGTTGCATATCTTCCGGTGTATTGTAGGCTTCATAGGTTTCCCGGAAAGTTGTGACAGAAAGTGTCTGTAATGGTGTGATATTTTCCAGAGTCGCACGAATAATATAGATAGATGTCATGATTTTCTTTTTTACAAAGATACCGAATCCAGGGAGTGGAGTCTTTGGGGGTGGGGGTTGTCATCGTTCTGACAATTTCCTTTTAGTACCTTCGCGGTATGACGAGACAAGAAACCCAACTGACTGATATTGATATTCAATTGTTGCAAAGCCTGGGCCGGGTGAAGGGGCGTCGTTTGAGGCTGCTGATATTTTTTACCCTTGTTACGCTGGTGTTTGGGCTGTTGCTGTTTATCCCGTCTGATACCGCCGGTTTTACGATTGGCGTGGGGCTTATATTTCTGCTGATGTTCTCGCTTTGTTATTTTATGTGGCGGGGAGTGTGGTTGATGCGGCGGCGTAGTCAGCTTAGTATTGATAATGGCCGCAAAGGAATTGTGGATATTGAGTTGAAGGCGTTACTGGCCAATGGCCGGGGCGGGGTGGATTATGTGGCAGACAATGGCGAGGTGTACCGGGTAGCGGTGCCGCTGCCGGGTGTTTCGGTATTGGGCAGGCAGTTGGCTTCCTGGTATCCGGGCGTGATTGAACGGGCCACAGGTGCAGTGGGTGAACATGTACAGCTGCATATCAGTGTTACTGGTGTGTTGTTACAGGTAACATATCCGGATGCATTGGCGGTGAAAGCGCCGGCGGTGTTAACGGAAACGGATAAACGGCTGGTAAGCCAATATCATAACCGTGAGAAGGTTATTATTATAGGTAAGATCACGGAGGTTTTGTTCCCTTTACAAAGAGGCAAAGCGGCACATGAGACGTATATCCGTTTAGGTGATACCTTATATCTCCTGAAGCCGTTGCGGCAAACGGAGCATCCGGTCAACCCCGGACTGGAAGTGCATTTGCATATACTTCCCGGAAAAAATGGAGAGGCTGACCAGCTGCTGTATTTGTTGGGAGCCTAGGCGCATCGGGACCGCTGGGAAGGTAACTGGCGGCTAACCCCCTGGGCATTGTTGCGGTGTCTGTCCCTACTGTATAATGTTGGTTCCTATTCTGCCTTCAGGCTGTCGGCCGGATTGGTCATGGCAGCTTTGACACCCTGGTAGCTGACAGTTAACAGCGCTATGGCAACTGATAATACGCCAGCGATGAGAAACATCCACCAGGAGAGTGGTGCATGATGGTCCAGGTTCCGCAGCAGTAGATGCATGGCCCACGCGGCCAGTGGTGATGCCAGGAGGAATGCCAGCAGCACAGGTTTTAGCAGTTCGCCGGACAACATGAGCCACAACCGGGTGATACTGGCGCCAAATACTTTGCGGATACCAATTTCGCGCGTGCGTTTTTCTGCCATAAAAGCGGCAAGGCCGAGTAATCCCAGGCAGGAGATCAGAATGGCAAGGGTGCCGATGACACTGATCATGTGCCAGGTAGAACGAACGCCGTCAAACCTGCGTTCCTGCGCTTCTGAGGTAAAATGAAATTCGAAGGGATAACCGGGAGCGGTTTTTTTAAAGGCTGCTTCCAGTTGTTTCACCTGCTGCTGCCATTGCCCATCGTTTACCAGTCGCACGAAAATATGGTTGAGCGTGCCGGTATTGAGATATACGGCCAGCGGAGCAGGGGTGTCAAACGGGTCATTGAAGGAAAAATCTTTCACTACCCCGATAACCATGTTGTTGCCTAACATAGTGCCGGTCACCGGAGGTTTGAGCCCCATCTTTCTTACGGCTGTTTCATTCAGGATACAGCCGGTCGTATCGCCGAAGTCGCGGCTGAAATCACGGCCCTCCACGAGTGACAGGCCGGCGGTCTTCACCCAATCGTATTGTACCTGGCTGATGCTGACCATAAAGTTCTGGTCCTCCGTTTTGCCGGGCCATACCAGGTCATTAGTGGCGCCGTTGTAGCGCACAAGGTTGTCATTGCCGGCAGACACCTGTGTTACCCCGGGAATTTGCAGGAAGGCTTCCCGCATGGCGTCATATTGACCGGCCATATTGCCACGGGTTGGAATATCGATCAGGTTTTCGGCGTCATAGCCGAGGGGGAGCTGTTGTATGTATTGTTGCTGCCGGAAGATAACGAGTGTTGATATGATGAGAAAAATGGAAATCATGAACTGAAAAGTAACGAGGCATTTACGAAGAAGGCCTCCGCTGCGGCTCTGGAATATCGGGCCTTTCAGCACTTTCACGGGACGGAAGGCACTGAGGAAAAAGGCTGGATAACTACCAGCTGTCAGGCCGGTAAAAAACGTAAGACCGATCATGAACAACCACAGTTTCCAGTCAGACAGGTCCATCTCCAGGTGGGTGCGAAGGAGTTGGTTCATGGCAGGCAGGCTCAGTTTGGCCAGCAGAATGCCGGCTATCAATCCACTAAAGGCCATGGCCACCGACTCTGTGAAAAACTGTGTCATAATTTGCCGCCGGGTGGCACCGAGGGTTTTACGGACACCTACCTCCTTTGCGCGCTGTGCGGAGCGGGCAGTAGCAAGATTCATGAAATTGATGCAGGCCAGCAATAATACAAAGATGCCGATGATGACGGTGAACTGCACAATTTGTATTCTGCCACCTGCAGGCTGCCCGTTTTTGAAACGGTTGTACAGATGTGAATCGGCGAAAGGATAGGCAAACGGTGTGCAGTTGCCATAGCGGGTGCCAACGAGTTTCTTTAGTTTGGCGTTAAATACATCCAGATTGACATGTGGCTTCAGGGTGATGTAAGTCTGCATGGCGTTATAATTCCATCGATCTGAGATGCCTGGCGTCTGTAGCTCTATAAGACGATAGGGCAACATCACATCGAACCGGAAGTTGCTGTTGTCGGGAATATCCTTGATGACGGCACCCACTTTGAGGCTACGGGCACGATTATGTTGAAAAATTTTGCCGATGGCATCATCGGTGCCGAAGAACTTACGGGCAGTGCGGGAAGTGATCACAATGGAGCCGGGATCGGAGAGGGCCGCAACGGGATTGCCTGCAATAACGGGGAACTGGAAAATATTAAAGAAATCTGGTTCGGCATACAGACCGTTTTCGTAAGTGCTTTTGTCCCCGATGCCCAACAGTTGATCGCCGCCGTTGGCAATACGCGCCACATGGTCTGCTTCCGGTAACCCACCACGGATGGCTGATGCCAGGGCCGGTGTGGAGGCCTGACCGGTATAAATGATGTTTTCCCTTGTATCGTTGACCATAATGGTATGGATCGCGGACAGGTTAGGGTGGAACCGGTCGTATTGCAACTCATTTTTTACGAAGAGGAGGAAGATAATGCCGAGGGCCAGACCGATGGACAGTCCGCTGATATTGACAAAGGTGAATAATCTGTTTTTGATCATCCCCCGGAGGGTAGCGGCGTAGTAGTTTTTTAGCATAATCGGGAATTTTAATCTGCTGGTAGCTGATCCCGCTAAGAAGATGCCATGTTCGAAACCCTTGTCTGTCAGGCGGTAAGCAGTTGATGTCCGTCCGGTTTTGGCGCAAATGTGTCCGATTTCGTACGTGGTGTGTGGAACCGGTAGCATGCTATGCATGTGGACAATATCTACAGGTGGATCAGCACGTGAACCAACACGTAGATGCACCTGGAGGAAACGTATATGCCGGGAATGTAGCTGGGGTATAAAATCCGCTCATCTACCAATTGCCGCCAGGGTACTGCTCCAGTATGGCCTTGGCGCGTAGCTGTCCCTGTTTCATCCAGGCCTGCATCAGCAGCCTGTCAAAGCGCAGGCCTGTGGGGAAGTCGGGGTCCAGTTCTGCTTCCGGGCTGATATAATATACCTTGACGGGGCCCGTGGCGGTGCGTTGAAAGTTGCGTAGCACTTCGAGGTCGTTTTCCCGTACTTCCTGTATGAAGATAGTCACGGCACGCATCAGCACATCGAGGAGGGCGGTGTAATTGTCGTTGCCCGGTTGTTGTGCATCGGGGTTGTTGCTGAGGATATAAATCCGGTGCTCCTCTCCAGGCGAAAGATTGGTGACAACGGCGCGGGTAGGCACTACCTCACGGTTACCGCCGTCTACATACTGGCGGTCGTTGATGGTGACTGGCGGCATAAAAACAGCCTGGTTGCTACTGCTTTGCAGTGCCTTTATCAGCATCCCGGAGGAGTTGATCACGAGGTTGTCATAATGGATACTGGCCTGGATAGGGCGTGAGGAGAAAATGCTGAGGCGGCCGGTTTGCAGGCAAACGGCATTGAGACACAACACGGAAGTCGATTGTCGGATGGTATTCCAGGCGTCATCGGTCATCTGTTGCCGTATCTGATTTTCCAGCGGAGTGGTGTCATACAGATAAGGTTTGTTATTGAGGATGTTGTCGATGGCGTTTTGTTTGTTGAGGATATCGGCATTGCTGTTGCTCAGGTATATGTCCGTCACCTCCGGTATTTTATCGGCTGCCACCATGGCTGCAATGAGGGCGCCGGTACTGGTGCCGCTGATGAGATCAAAAGTGCGGATGCCGGTGGTGGTCATCAGTTGGCGGAGTGCTCCCACGCTGAAGGCGCCTTTGGCGCCACCGCCGCTGGTAATGAGTACGTTCATGATCTTTTTTTGAAAGGCTGATGGAACAGGACAATGCCTACGGCAAAGCCTATACGTGCGGATTTCAGTTCATTGTTGACCGACAGGTTGAGGCCAAATGGGCCTAGCTGTAATTCCGCTCCCAATGCCACCTGATTAAAATGTACAAAGCTGGTATTGTATTCTGTGTAGGCGTTAAGGTTACCAACGCCTACGGGTATCTTTTTCACGGAGATATCGGTGACGCGGACGGCCAGCCGGGTGCTAAGGGTGGTGTAGAAAGTATTGCCGCGGAGGAAAACGGCGGGACCGGCCATCACACGAAGGCGGCCACCACACTGTCCGGCTCCGGCGAAAGTATAACTGAGATAACCCCTCAGCGTACCGAGGTAAGCCACCTGGTTGCTGAAGATATTGGCTGCGCCCTGACTGAGCTCGAAGCGTTTCTCCAGTCCGCCGCAAAATTCTGACGAGGGAAAATCCGGATGGGAAATATCCTGCCGGTTCATATACACGAGCCACTGAAATACGTTGTTGGCCTCATCATCTGGCAGTGCGTCGGAGAAGCAGGTACCATTCAGGGTGTCGTTGATGAAAGTGGCGGTTTGCCGGCTGACCCGGATAAAATCCTGGTAGCTTTGTGGATTTTTTTGTTTCAGCCGGGTGAGCAGCTGTTCGTTGGCGCTGTCCTGTGGTTGATATTTTCCCAGGGTTTTTGTGAGCGCAGATATGGTTTGTGCATAGGATACCGCTTTAGCTCTGCAGGTGGCATTGTCACAGCATTTCTCCCGCGTTTGTGCAGTGAGCTCCCGGATACTGCCTATGCATAGTAACAATAGCAGCAGGGTATTTTTCATGACAGGAAGTTAAACCTTTTCACAGAAAACGGCAACGCAGTCACGCAAAGTGTGCAAAGATTTTAGCGGAGAATAAAAACGCAAATAGATAAGAGCATAATGGGTACGCTCTTATCTGCCTGCGGCATATGTCTGTTTGTGCTCAGTGCTTTTCAACAGCTTCCATTCGATTTTTCATCGCTGTCATTTCCTTGTCCTGCCTGATAATATATAAAGTAAGTTCTTCTGCTTTTTTCAATAGCAGTTTATTCATTTCCGTTAGGTCAAGCCCGTTTTCCACTACTTTTTTTCCGGAAGGTATCTCTGGCAAATGCTGATGGTTGGTGATGTAATTTCGGATTGCTTGTCGTCATTCCGCTTGTTTTTTGTAACAGGACAGCTAGTGAAGTGAAGCAGTATTTGCACACTTGCTCTCCTAAATCTTTGCGCCCTTTGCCCCTCTGCGTTCTTTGCGAGAAAAAATCGCTTTACAATAAAAATTTGAGTAGTTTTCCCGGGTGCACGTATTATTAAAAACTATTGTATGGGAGACGCTGAAGTAAACACCCTGTGGCAGTCGGTCTGTGGGGCGGATGATCAGTCGGCGTTCCGTATGTTGTTTGATTACTTCTACAACCGGCTGGTTTGTTTTGCGGCTGATCTGGCTGGCTCCCATGAAGCGGGGGAAGAGATCGTATCGGATGTATTTGTGCAGTTATGGAAAAACCGCCGGCAAACGGTGGGGGTTATACGGCTGAAGACCTATTTATATACAGCGGTCCGTCACCGCAGCTATAATTATATACGTGACCAGCAGCGGCACCGTTGGCTGGGGCTTGACAGCATAGAGGAGCCGGCGGAACCCACACAGCAGCCTTCTCTGGAATGGAAAGAACTGCAGCAGCAGCTGGATGCAGCGGTAGGCCGGCTGTCGCCGCAATGCCGAACTGTTTTCCGCATGGTGCGTGAAGAAGGGTTCAAATACAAGGAGGTGGCAGCTATCCTCGATGTATCCCCGCGTACGGTGGAAACTCAACTGGTGCGGGCAGTGGCAAGGCTGCGTGAAGTGCTGCAAACGATGCAGCATCCCGTGCGATAGGCCGGCGCCGCCTACGCAATCATCTAATCCTGTATCGTAAACCAATTGTTCCGTTTACCTACCCATGACGGTCTTTCAAAAAAAAATTTAACGTTTGTACGTAATCATGTTTTTTTTCGTGTCTGGTTATCCGGAGAGCACTTCTTTCCGGAAGAATGATGACAGATGAACAACGCCTGAACGAACTGATTACTGCCCGGTTGGCCGGTACCATCGATGCTGATGGGAGGGCTGAGCTGGAATCCCTGTTGCGGTCACACCCGGAACAACAGGCCACGGTAGCCTTGCTGGAACAGTACTGGGAAGCGGTTCCGGTTACCGGTACGCCACCTGCGGACGTTTTCCGGCATATCATGTCCGTGGCGGAGCCGGCCCACCCATCTCCCGAAAAAACAACAACAAAAGGTTTCCCAGGACTAAAGTCCTGGGCTATATGGGGAGCGGCGGCAGTTACCCTGCTGGGCATGTTTCTTTTATTCAGGCCCGGTGGCAGGGACCATCAGCAAATAGTACGGACGGCCGACGGAGAACGGAAAACATTCCGTTTGGCAGATGCCAGCACCGTACATCTCAATGGCGGCAGCCAGCTACGCTGTGTGTTAACCGGTTCCCGCCGTGAGCTGTGGCTGGAAGGGGAGGCCTATTTTGAAGTGGCGCCCGACCCCGCCAGGCCTTTCGTCGTACATGCTTCCGGCGTTAATATCCACGCATTGGGGACCGCTTTTAACGTAAAAGCCTATCATGGACAACCGTCCTGTGAAACCACCTTGCTGGAAGGTGCTGTGGAAGTATATGCTGATAAAACCCCCGACAGCAGGATACGGTTGCGGCCCTACGAAAAAATATCGCTGGACGCCACCGCATCGATCGCGGCGCCGGTGAAAAAAATAAACCTGAAAACCATACACGTTGGCCCTCAGACGAGAACAGCGATCGTATCGCCACTGGCCGACAGCAGCCTGACAGAAACCGCCTGGGTAAGCAACCGGCTGCAATTTGACGAGATCGACTTTGAAGAACTGGCCAGACTGCTGCAACGCTGGTACGGCGTACATATCACTTTCCGGGATGAAAAACCAAAGCACTATATCTTCAGCGGCGCCTTTGCCAGCGAGACTGTCACACAGGCATTGGATGCGATGCAGCTGATCGAAGATTTCCGCTATGAAGTAGAGGGCAATACTATTACCATATTTAGCACGTCAACTAAAAAATAAGCTGCAAAAACCGTTATGAATCAGTAAAAAAACAGTAGAACATCACAGAAAAAAAACAGGAAATGCTACTAACATTTCCTGTAATTCCAGGTAAAGAAACAATGCACATCCCCTTTGGCCGGGCGGACAAGGCATTGTTATTTTCTCACCCATCATCACAAATGTAATGCAAAATGTCAACCAATCGCGTTGCCGCCGGCGAAGAACGGCGGTACTAAAGCCTCTAGTCATTATGAAGCTGTCTTTTGTTATTGTTTTATTGTCCTGTCTGCAGGTGGCCGCCACCGGCTACTCCCAGCGCCGGGTATCCCTGTCGGTCAAGGATACGGAGATCAAAAAAGTGCTGGACCGTATCTCCGGACAGACAGACGTTCGTTTCTTGTATAGCGACCGTAAAGTGGACCTGCACCGGAAAGTTAGTCTGCATGCGGAAGATGAACCGCTGCCCGTGCTGCTGGACAAACTGCTGGCTGGCAGCGGATTTACCTATAAAGAACTGGAAAACAAACTGGTGGTCATTATCCCCGAGAACACCGGCTGGGACAACATCCAGGTAAAAGGAAAAGTGACCGGCGCTGATGATGGCAGTCCCCTGCCCGGCGTAACAGTACAGGTGAAAGGCACGGCCATTGGTACGGTGACGGATGAAAACGGTAGCTTTCAGCTCAACGCGCCCGCCGGCGGCACGCTGTTGTTCCGCTACGTTGGATATGACCAGCTGGAACTGCCGGTGAAAGGCAGTATGCAGGTGCAGCTGAAAAAATCTTCCAGTGCGCTCTCTGAAGTAGTGGTGGTTGGTTATGGTACCACCCAGAAAAAAGACCTCACCGGTTCTGTGGTGAGCGTCACCCCCAAAGATTTTAATAAAGGTATCATCAGCAATCCGGTACAGGTGCTGCAGGGTAAAGTCGCCGGTCTGGTGATCAGTAAACCCGGCGGCAACCCCAATGGAAAAATCAGCATCCGGCTGAGAGGCGCCTCCTCCCTGTCGGCCAGCAGCCAACCGCTGTTTGTGGTGGACGGTATTCCCGGTATCGACATCAACGTGGTGCCGCCGGATGACATCGTGTCCATCGATGTGCTGAAAGACGCTTCTGCGGCGGCGATCTACGGTTCCCGTGGTGCCAACGGCGTTATCATTGTCACTACCCGCCGTGGTAAAGAAGGGGCCCCACAGGTGTCTTACAGCGGCTATGTGGGCTTCGACCAAATCGCTAATACCTATGACGTACTGAATGCTGACCAGTACCGCCAATATCTCAAGGATAATAATATCGACCCTAATGGTTTTGACCTTGGTTCCAGTACCAACTGGCAGAAAGCTATTTCCCATACAGGCGTCAGCCACAACCATAATCTCTCCATGGGCGGCGGTAAAGGCGATACCCGCTACAGTGCTTCGGTGAACTATCTCAACAACGAAGGAGCGATCATCAATTCCGGACTGGAACGTATCATCGGCCGCATCACACTCGATCAGGGTATCTTTGAGAACCGGCTTCGTATAGGCCTGTCCATGAACTATGTAGGGGAGAAAAACCGCTACCAGGGCCTGAACCCGGATGACCAGGGGGATAACCGCATCTGGGAACAGTCCATCGCCTATAACCCTACCGCTCCGATTTACAAACCCGATGGCACCTATTTCGAAAAGCTCGATATCAACGATAACTACAACCCGGTAGCACTGGGTAACCAGATCAAACATCAGCGCGCATTCAATAAATTTATCGGATCTGCCAAGATTACCTACGATATCACCAAAAACCTGACCTACGATCTGTTATTAGGACTGGAAAGAGCTTCCGCCGACAGAGGCATGTATTATTCCAAAAAGTCACCGGTAATTGAAGGCGCCGGCAGCAACGGTACCGCCACCCGCGAATCCAAAACCTGGGACAACAAAACATTGGAGACCTATTTCACTTATGGTAAACAATGGAAGCAGCACAACCTGAAACTAACTGCCGGTTATTCCTATCAGAATTTCTTCAACAACTCCATGACTGCTGGTAACACCCAGTTCGTATCCGACATCTTTGGTTACAATAATCTCGGCGCCGGACAGGCCGATCTGCCGGCTGTTGGCTCCGGGGCAGGAGAGAACGCATTGGTGTCTTTCATCGGTCGCGCTTTTTACAGCTATCATGATAAATACCTGCTCACCGGTACTGTCCGTCGTGATGGTTCCACCCGTTTTGGTAAGGATAAAAAATGGGGCACCTTCCCGTCAGCCTCTTTCGCATGGCGCATGACACAGGAACCCTTCCTCTCTGGCACCACCTGGCTGGAAGACCTGAAACTGCGTGTAGGCTATGGCGTTACTGGTAACCAGGAAATCGACAACTACAAATCACCCCTGACTTACAGTCCCGGTGGTAAAGTACTGGACAACGGCCGCTGGGTAACGTCTTATATCATCGGACAAAATGAAAACCCCAACCTCCGCTGGGAGTCTACCGCACAGTTTAATGCCGGCATCGACTTCAGTATATTCAAAGGCCGGCTGACCGGTACCCTTGAATACTACGACAAACGCACCAAAGACCTGTTGTTTAACTACAACGTGCCTTCCCCGCCGTACCTGTTCCCCACTATTCTGGCCAACGTAGGACAGATCAGTAACAAAGGGGTGGAGCTGTCACTCAGTGCCGGGGTGATCCAGCGGAAAGATTTTAGCTGGGATGTTTCTTTCAACATCTCCCGTAACTATAATGAGATACTGTCTATCGCGAACGACCAGTTCAAGAGCGACGCTATCTATGCCGGCACCGTGGGCGCCCGTGGCCTCACCGCCGTACAGATCGTGAAAGTAGTACCGGGTTACTCCATCGGTACCTTCTACATTCCGCAGTTCGACGGGGTAGATGCCAACGGTAACCAGCAGTTCAAAGATCTCGACGGCAACGGTTCCTTCGACTTCCGCAGCGACAGCCGCGTGGCTGGTAACGGTCTGCCTAAATATCAGGCTGGTCTTGCGAATACCTTCCGCTACAAAAACTTCGATCTTAATTTCCTGTTGCGCAGCCTGTTCGGCTATCAGATCTTCAACGCCACAGAACTGGTGCTCAGCGACCGTTTCAGCCGGATGCCCGGAAGGAACATCATCGCCAAATATGCCAACAGCAATATCCGCGGTACTTACGTGTCTGACCGTTTCATCGAAAATGGTGCGTTCCTGCGGCTCGATAACCTCACCCTGGGCTACAACATCCCTGCGGCCAACAGTAAGCGGTTCGCCAATCCGCGGGTTTATATCTCCGGGCAGAACCTCTTCATCCTGACGGCGTACTCCGGTCTGGACCCGGAGCTGCCCATCGACGGCCTTGCGCCCGGTATCGATAACAGGAACGTATACCCGAAAACACGCTCCCTCGCAGTGGGCTTTACGGTGAACTTTAAATAAATAAGATGATCATGAAAACAAGTATCTTAAAATATACCTTACTGGCAGGCATGGCCTGTTCCGTTTTCAGCTGTACCAAGCTGAATGAAACCTTCTATGACCGTGGTACAGATGATAACTTCCTCAAAACAGAAGATGAGCTCAACGCTTTTGCCAACGGTGCCTACGCCAATATGCGCAGCTACCGTGACGCCTATTGGAAGATGAATGAAGTCACCACCGACGAAACCACGGTGCCTTCCCGCGGCGCCGACTGGAACGAAGGTGGCCTGTGGCGCGTGCTGATCAGTCACCAGTTTCCGGTAACACATCAGTATATCAACGATATGTGGAACAGCATCTACCAGAATGGTGTAAACCCGGTCAATGCCATCCTGCAAAAGCTGGATCAATCCACTATTCAGTTGCCCACCAAAGACCAGATCAAGGCCCAGATGAGAGTGCTGCGTGCGTTTCACTTTTATCTGGCCATGGACGCTTTCGGTAATATTCCTATTGTGACTTCCTTTAGCCAGGCGGAGCCGCCTAAAAATACGCCCCGTGCGCAGGCCTTTACATTCATTGAAAAAGAAGTCCTGGATAATATCCAGGCGTTACCCGCAGAACTGAACACCAAAAATTACGGTAAAGTCACCAAAGGCATGGGCTTCATGTTGCTGGCGAGACTGTATGCTAACGCTGAAGTATATACGGGTACGCCACGCTGGAACGACTGTATCCGTATGTGCGATTCCGTTACCAAGCAAGGTTATCAGCTGGAGGCGGACTATTTCGCCAATTTCTCCACGCACAATGAATCTTCCAAGGAGAACATCTTTGTCGTTCCTTATGATGCTATCAATGCCAAAGGTATGATGCTGCACTATCTCACGCTGCATTACAACAACCGCTACACCTATGGTTTGCCCAGCGCGCCATGGAACGGCTGGTGTACGCTCAAAGCACATTATGAATCCTATGACAATGATGACAAACGTAAAACCATGTTCCTCGTAGGGCAGCAATACGCACAGGATGGCACGCCGCTGAAGACAGAACAGGGTGCTCCATTGATCTTCACACCGGAAATTAATGACCTGGCCAATGCCACCCAGACCGAAGGCGTACGTATTGTCAAATATGCAATCGAGAAGAACACTCCCTACGCTGATCAGGACAACGACCTCGTAATTTTCCGTTATGCCGATGCCCTCATGCTGAAAGCAGAATGCCTGTTGCGTACCGGTCAGGCTGGTCCGGCCCTCACGTTGGTGAATGAAGTGCGTGCCCGCAATTTCGCTGTGGCCAAACCACTCGTGACCCTTACGCTTGATAACCTGCTGGCCGAAAGAGGCCGGGAGTTTATCTGGGAAGGCTGCCGCCGGCAGGACCTTATCCGCTTCGGCAAATGGAACGGTGAATGGCAGTTCCATCCTGCTGATGCAGCGTTCAGGAAACTGTTTCCTATTCCGCAGGCGCAGCTGGATGCGAATCCTAATCTGGAACAAAATCCGGGATACAAATAGGCTAATATTGTAGCATAGAGAATAAAAATGAAGACCTTAGCGATGATTATTTATTGCCAAGGTCTTCTCTTTTATAGTATTATTTCATCTGGGAAAGATTCTATATATTCATCTCGTGAAATCCCCTTTTCAATTGTTGCCCAAGAATAATACCTATGAGAGAAAGAAACCAACGTAGCTATAGCCAAATTTCTGCATTTTTGTTGTTTACGGCTATTTTGTCTGGTAGCCAGATGGTCTCAGGCCAGCAACCTGGCGGTAGTGGCCTTCCTGTGGTTACGCCTGAAAATATCCCCGGTGCCTATATGAATACGGTTATCAACTATATCCGGACTTGGGAGCCTTCCAAGCCGCTTACGGACCCTGCGGCGGTCGTGGCCCAGGGTAATCCGATAGCCGATGTAAAGCAGGCCACGCAATACTTTGACGGACTTGGCCGGCCGCTGCAGACGGTAGCGAAAGGTATGGGCGGCACTGGGAATGATATGGTCACCCCGGTGATATACGATGCTTTCGGTCGGGAACAGTTTAAGTATCTCCCTTATATACACGCCGCTGCCGACGGCAAGTTCAAAACGACTGCTTTCAACGATCAGGACCAGTTTTACCGGAATTCCGGTAAGTACCCCAATGAGCGGATATTTTATAGCAAAACAGAGTTTGAGGCATCTCCATTGAACCGGGTGCTGAAAACATATGTCCCAGGCAACAGCTGGGCTACCAAACCGGTGACGCTTCAATATCTCGTGAATGCGGTAGGAGATTCTGTACGTATATGGAATATGGATGCTGCCGGAAACGCTGTCAGTCCGGGTATTTATGCCGCCGGACAGCTGTCTGTAACAGTGACTACAGACGAAGACGGAGGCCAGGTGGTGGAATATAAAGACAAATCTGGTCAGCTGGTGCTTAAAAAGTTACGTCTGAATGGTAATAATGCCGGTACCGCCCATATGGGATGGCTGTGTACCTATTATATCTATGATGATCTGAACAATCTGCGTTTTGTGATTCCGCCGTTGGGAGTAGAGAAAATCACAGGAGGCTGGAATACGGCGGCTATCGCAGATGGACTTTGTTTTCAATATACCTACGATGGCAGAAACCGGATGATCACCAAAAAGGTTCCCGGCGCAGGGATGGTAGAAATGGTGTATGATGTGCGTGACCGGTTGGTATTCACGAGGGATGCCAACCAGCGTGCGCTGAACCAGTGGCATGTGACCTTCTATGACGGCTTGAACCGCCCGGTGGAGACAGCGCTCTACAACAGGGACATCTCGCGGGAGGCTTTACAGGTCCAAATGAACGGCGCAACTACAAATACCGGTAACAGCAGCTATGTTTTCCCGGGTACAGCTGATCTGACAGTCGCTTACCATGACCGTAGCCTCTATGAAGCTACCAATTCAGTGACACTGGAAGGTGGTTTTGATACCGGGAATGGCGCAGATGCCGACATCAATATTAACCCCTCTATGAACAATGGTGGGGTGAACATGGTTGTCACCAATCCGCTGCCGGATGTATTCAGCAGTGGTACGCTGATACCATTAACTTTTACTTTTTATGACAAATACGATTATCAGGGGGTGAAACCGTCCCTGAGCAGCGATTTCGGTAAACCATCTGACTCCGGTAACCTTTATGTGGAACCTGTAACAGTAGGGAATCTCACCAAAGGACTGGTAACGGGAACGCGTGTTCGTATACTCGGGACTGATACCTGGCTAACCACGACCAGCTATTATAATGATAAAGGGCGGGTAAGTCAGATACTGTCAGATAACGCTGCCGGCGGTACAGATGTGATTACTACCCGTTACGATTTCAATGGAAAAGTAGTCAGCACTTATCAACGGCATAAAAATAACCGGAGCGGGGTTACGCCGCAAACCACCGTGCTCACCACTATGTTCTATGATGCGCAGGGAAGGGTGAAAGCAGTCAATAAACAGTTGAACGATAATCCTGGTCTGATCCGGACGGTAGCCAGGAACACCTATGATCCCATCGGTCAGCTGGAAGCAAAAGAGCTGGGTATTGCCGGAGGTGGCGCCCCGTTGGAGCGGCAGACTTACGACTACAATC
>NZ_JABBGC010000002.1 GCF_012927205.1 Chitinophaga fulva | reverse complement strand
GCCGGATACGGACTGTTTATCAGGCTGGTCAGGCGCCTGACTTTGTATACGACTATTTTGTAAAGGACCACCTGGGTAATACGCGGTTGGTGCTAACGGAGCAGACGAATTTATCCATGTATGCTGCCACCATGGAAACACCCAATGCAGCCAAAGAAAACCTGCTGTTCAGTAATATTGACAATACCCGGAGCAATAAACCCGTAGGTTACCCGGCAGATGAAAGTGCCGGTAAAAATGAATCAGTGGCTAAACTGACCGCTACTGGTACTGGTAAGAAGATCGGCCCTTCGCTGGTGTTAAGGGTCATGGCTGGGGATACCATTCAGTTGAGTAGTAAGGCGTTTTATAAATCCAACGGCCCGGTTAACAAAAATAGTCCCGCTGTACCGGCGGAGAATATGGTGGCGGACTTGATCAACGCTTTTGCAGGCACCACTTCCGCTGATGTTACACATGGCAGCGCTGCGCCTGTGAACAATACGCCATTTAATACCAATTTTTATAATAACGATTATCGTCAGCTGAAAGAAAAAAATCCTGACCAGCAGCCGGGGAAACCCAAAGCTTATCTGAATTATGTTTTATTTGATGACCAGTTTAAGATGGTAAACGAAAACAGCGGGGTGAAGCAGGTAAAAGCAGAGCCGGATGAGTTGCAGACGCTTTTACAAGATAAAATGGTCATGAAAAAGAGCGGATTTTTGTATGTTTATACCAGCAATGAAAGTACCCAGGAAGTGTTCTTTGATAACCTGTTAGTGGCGCAAGCCAGTGGTCCGGTATTGGAAGAGACGCATTATTATCCATTTGGGCTGACGATGGCGGGGATTAGTGCGAATGCGTTGAAGGGAGCGAATTATCCAGAGAACAGGAAGAAGTATAATGGGATAGAGTTTACGAATGAGTTAGATCTGAATATATATGACGCGCAATTAAGAAACCTTGACCCGCAAATAGGAAGGTGGAATCAGATAGATCCGAAGATAGAGAATATGGAGATGTGGAGTCCGTATGTATCTAACTATGACAATCCCATTAAGTACAATGACTTTTTAGGTGATGAGCCAAGCGGACCAGGAGATCCTATTAAACGGGTAGGACTTGTTACTGGCAGGGAATATACATTGACGGCACCGACAGGAGTAGGTTCTGCGCTTAAGTTTGCGGCGCAATATGTGGGAGGAGTTATAAACGAAGGAGTAGAGGCGGCAAATAGATACGTGAACCCCTTGGTTCCCGCTGCAGAACTAGTAGCAGGTAAAAGTTATGAAAGCGGTTTTTCAGAAGATAAATCAAGAGTAGTGTCTGGTGTTGAGGTAGCTGTATCCTTAATTCCAGGAGGGAAAGCGGAAATGGGTGCTGCTAAAGTGGCAGAAAGATCCGTAGTTAGTTTAGATAATAATGCATTAGTTCATGCTATTGAAGGAAATTCAAAGGATGCAGTAAAGGCTGCCATTGGTAATGACAAACCAATCGTTTCAATTACAGCAATTAAGGAATTTTTAGTTAAAGGAGATAAAGATGCTTTAAGGAGTTATATGAAAGAAATAGGTGCTACTGTTAGTACAAAAGGAGGGTCTTCCTCTCAAGTCAAAGCGTTACAGCAAACAGCAGAAAGTATGGGAAGGAAAGTTGGAACAAACGATGCAAGTATTATTGCGGGTGCAACGAATAATAATGCTACCATAATTTCGAATGATAAACAGATGGTAAAATTCATGCGGGCAATTGGTTTGCCAGTTAAAAATTTTTAAATGGGAGCTTATAATTTGCTTATAGTAAATGTGCAATGTCCTAATTGCAAGAATACTTATGAAGCCAAAATTCAATTCAAATATGGGGATACCTGGCAGTTGCAATATCGGCTGGGAGATAAGTTAAAGTGGGGAGGGAATGACATTGGTGTTCCTGGATGGCCCTGCGTAAAGGTGTATGGCATCTTAGAAACAGATATATGCCCTGTTTGCAATCAAATTAATTTGGAGGATGAATTTGATATTTATATTGAACATGATGTACTTAAAGAAGTGCGCAAAATGGACAATATTGAAGATTATTTTTTGAATGATGGGAGTTATAAACTTATGGAGTAATGCTAATGTAAGGCCAATATTTTATGAGGGAAAATTAGCATAAAACCTCGTTCATGTTAGTTTTGTAAGATTCATTCCCGAAAATGATAAACAGAAAAGCCGCAGGCGAACGCCTGTGGCTTTTCTGTTTTTATGAATTAAAGGCTTTTTTAGCCTTGGTATTTTGTTTGCCCGGTGGCATCAGCGCAAGAGTAGCGCGGGAATACACTGCGCGAACACCAGCGCCAGTACCTTGATCAGCGTTAATACTATCGCGCTTCCGTCCGGGACAGATGATGTGGGGGACGGCAGAATATAGGCTGGGCGATAGATCTATGATCAACATGAGAATATAAACTCAGCAGCAGTAACACATCATCTATCCCCGGACGGTGACCGCGTTTTATGATCGGTTAGATTTTTTTCTTTCATATGAAAAAATAAAATCCGTTATTTTTAGGCGGTAGGAGTTCTTTGAGACCGATGCTGGAGGAGACGCATTATTATCCATTTGGGCTGACGATGGCGGGGATTAGTTCGAATGCGTTGAAGGGTGCGAATTACCCGGAGAACCGTAAGAAGTATAATGGAAATGAGTTACAGTCCAAAGAGTTCGGTGATGGAAGTGGGTTAGAGTGGTATGATTTTAATGCGAGGACTTACGATCAACAGATCGGAAGATTTATACAGATAGATCCTCTAATTGAGAATAATCAGGAGGATTTAACACCATATCATTTTGCATTTAATAATCCGGTAAGATACGGAGACCCAGACGGAAAATTTCCAATAGTCTTACCTCTGCTTCCTGTAATCGGTGAAGCTTTGGCTACTTTAGGAGCTGCGGTGGGTATCACAGTAGTTGTAACCAAAGCAATGGACAAGTTAAAGAACGCTGATTTAGGAGGTATTAATTATGCACCTGGTTCTCCGTTTGGACCTTATTCGCCCATGCAGCGGTCCCGATTGATGGAGACAAAGGAGGAGAAAACTTCAAATGGAGGTGCTTCCACAGCAACCCAAGAACAGTCAGCAGGGTCTACACCTCAACAGAATAAACCGGAAGACAATGAAAAGACAAAAAGGAGTACTAATAAACTTGAGGCGGATCAAAAGGCAGATGCTAACCACTCTACATTTCTCAGAGACAAGGACGGAAATATTTATAAGTATGAGGAATGGAAGGAAAATCCTCAAAATCCTAATAGATTTGATACGCAAAAGAGATTCGATGGAGGGGCTAAGGATGGAACTCCTGGAGCTGACCATCATGGACTTCCTACACCACATATGAATCAAAAGAAAGATTCTCAAGGTAATAAAATGCCCAACAAAGGAGCTCGTATTCCGACGGGGAATGAGTTTCCCAGGAATAATAGATTTTTACCATGGCTGAAATCATAAGATGTAAATTTTTACTATGTTATTAGAAGAATACATTTCCTACATTCGAAAAAACTTTGACCCTGAGGAGATAGATATCAGAGTTTCTACATTAAATGTTCATGATGAACAACCTTTTTTGAGCTTGAATATCACTTTTGATGATGAAGATGTTAGTCCGGAAAAAATATTATTGGATTTGATTCAATTTAAGGAAATCAAATTGCAAGATACCGTCTTTTCAGACATCGCTTTACTGGATGAGCATCCCCTACTATGGAAGTACAATGATTTTCAATCTTCTCTTTTCTTTAGCAAAGCCACAGGAGATCAATACAAACTTTTTTGGGAACTGTACCGGGCTCATAGAGGCGTCTACGAGGAATTACTTCCACTGGATACATATTTGAACATAGCATTGTTAGATAGGAGTAGCTTTCTTCCTTCATTCGGCCTATTTGCGAATGGTCCTCAAAAATTAATGAATATTTATGCTGAGTGTCTTGAGGGGGAAGGTGTCAGTTGCTCACAGACAAATATATCACCACCAACGTTGTGGGATGGTTCCAGGTATACCAAAGGGTTTCAACGGCCTAAAATTTTATTTTTGAATAAATCTTTCATTATTGCTGAAGATTTTATTTTGAGAGAACGTATTCCTATGGACTTCAAGGGTTAACAGTTGATACCGAAGGATAAAGGAAAGGCCTTAGCCATCATCATCGCTAAGGCCTTATCTCTTAAAATCCATCCGCTAATACCCCGGATTCTGCGCAAATCCCATAATATCTATCTCCTGTTGCGGTATCGGATACAGCAACCGGAACGTCGGCAGATTTACCTTTTTATTGGCCAGCACTTCCGATATAGCCCTGTTGGTCCGCACCAGGTCAAACCAGCGGTCGCATTCAAAAGGCAGCTCCAGCCGGCGCTGTTTGTACACTTCTGCGCGGAAGCTGGCCTGGTCCGGCAAGTCTGCGGCGGTGAAGGCTGTCAGGCCGGCACGGGTGCGCACGTTGTTCAGATAGGTGAAGGCGTTGCCATTGGCAACATACCCCTGTTCGTTTAATACTTCTGCCTGCAGCAACAGGATATCTGCAAAACGCAGCACGGGGAAGTCGTTGCCGGCGTTACCGTTAACCGGCTGGTCGAGGAACTTGCGCGGCATAATATTGGCGTTGCCGGTAGGCTTTACCGGGTCTACAAGCGGTTTGCGCAGATCGCTGGCATCGTAGGCTTTTGTCAGCGTAGTATCTACGGTGATCACCTGTGAATTGGCATACCAGAAGCCGTGGTCCTGGTTGGCCACGCCTTTGGCGTAACGGACGGCGAACACGATTTCTGCGTTGTATTTATTGCCGGTGTTGAATACATCTGCTACATTAGGTAACAGGGAAAATACTTTGGAGTCGATGACATCCTGCAATACCGTTTGTGCGTTACCGTACTTTTTTTCGTAGAGATATACTTTCCCCAGCAGGCCTTTGGCGGCGCCGGCGGTGATGCGGCCCAGGTCATTGACAGGATAGGTGTTAGGCAGGTTGGCTGCGGCAAAAGTGAGATCTTCTTCTATCAGTTTGTAGGCAGTGGCCACATCGTCTCTTTTCAGGTTGACTGCACTAATGGGATCTACGACTGTAGTCAATACCGGTACGCCTCCCCAGAGCCGCACCAGGTTGAAGTAATCCAGCGCACGGATAAACCTCGCTTCCGCTTTGATACGGTTTTTCAGCTGCTCGTCCATTTTGATGCCGTCGATGGCGCCCAGTAAGGTGTTACAACGGAAGATACCATTGTATACACCGACCCACGTATTGTAGAAATTAGTATTGCCGGGATTGTCGGAATACCGGTTGATCTGGTAGTTCTGGCCGGCATTGGAGGATGGGTCCTGATCGGTGAAGTTATCGGCCCTTGCTTCCATTAATACCTGGAAGGTGTTGCCGTATTGACTGCTCAGCGCGAGTGATTCATAACAGCCGTTGACAGCGGTGATGGCATCGTCTTGTGTTTTGAAGAAGGTGCCGGGAGAGATGGCCGACGGCGGTGTCAGGTTCAGAAAATCTTTACCACAGGAGCTTAGCAGGAACAAAAGTGCCGGTAAATATAATAGATGCTTTTTCATGATCGTTCGTTAAAAGGTGATGTTAAGACCAAGAGAATACGTGCGTGCAAGGGGGTAGGAGCCATAGTCTTCTCCGGCAGTCAACGCATTGTCGGTACGGTTGCTGATCTCCGGATTGAACAGCGAATAGTTGGTGAAGGTGAACGGGTTCTGTACGGCGCCGTATATTCTCGCTGCAGAGAGATGGGCCCGGCTCAGCAGGGACGAAGGGAAATTGTATCCCAGCGCGATGTTCCGTACCCTCACGAAAGAACCGTCTTCCACATGCCAGGAGGAGGTGATGCCGTTGCCACCGGTAGCGAGGCGGTTAGGCCTGTTAATATAGCCGTTACCGATATTGTCCGGAGAAACATAATGGTCTTTTACAAAGCTCAGGTTGTTGAAGTTCCCTTCTACGTTGGCGATATAGCGCCGGAAGAGGTTCAGGATTTTATTACCCTGGCTGCCCTGTATGGAGAAACTGAAGTCCAGCTGTTTGTAGTGTACGGTATTGCTGAAGCCGAAGATATACTTAGGCTGAAAGCTGCCGACAATGGCCCGGTCGTTGGCGTCTATCTTGCCATCGCTGTTGATGTCTTTGAATTTCAGGTCGCCTACGTAGGTAGGGTTGCTGGTTTTGGCGGAACCATCCAGGTCGGCTTTATCGCGGTAGATGCCATCAGTAACGTACAGGTAGTAGGAGCCGATCGTTTCACCGATTTTAGTGATGAAATAGGCGTTGCCGGTGCCGCCGGTAGCGATGATGGGAGCACCGGAGGGGCCAAGACGGGTGACTTTGTTTTTGTTGAAGGAGATGTTGGCATTGCCTTCCAGTGACCAGTCTTTACCCAGCTTTTTATTGTAGGATAACGTGATCTCCACACCGCGGTTGTTCAGCGCGCCGATGTTCTGCAGGTAGGTGCTGAAACCGGATATGCCTGGTACCGGCAGGTTCAGCAGCAGTTTGGTCGTATTGGAATTGTAATAGTCAACGGTCAGGTTCAGGGCGTCTTTAAAAAATCCGATCTCTACTCCCGCATCGAAGCTGGCAGTGCTCTCCCAGGTAAGATCAGGATTGGCGGGCGTTACTACCGAAACGCCGTTCACCAGGGTCTGATTGCCAAGGATGTAGTTGCTGTTGGTAGCGTTGGTGCCGTTGTAGTTGGCCAGCTGCGCCAGCGAGCCATAGTTGGGTATCTGGAAGTTACCGGTAAGGCCATAGCTGCTCCTGATTTTCAGGGAACTGATGAAGTTGACATTTTTAAAGAATGGTTCGTTGGATACCTGCCATGCTGCTGAGATAGCCGGGAAGGAAGCCCATTTTTTGTTGATACCGAAACGGGAGGAACCATCTCGTCTTACGGAACCGGTAAGGAAGTATTTGTCGCCATAGCTGTATTGCACCCTTGCCAGCCAGGAGTTCAGGCTCCACTGCTCCTGTGAAGAGGCGCCGGCATTGATCTGACCGGCATTGAGCGTGGTCACAATGTCCGTGGGGAAATTGATGGCGGTCAGGGTATTATGTTCCTGGTTTTCTTTCTGGGCGGTAAAGCCGGCCAGCGCGTCTATTTTATGCTTCCCGAAGTTCTTCGCATAAGACACGGTATGTTCAATCAGCCAGTTCGTGTATTGGTCAGTGTTAGAAAAGCCTGTCGCCACGGAAGGCAGCGTGCCTGAAGGGATGGGCAGGGTAGAAGGACGGTAGTAATCCCTGCGGAAAGTATTGATGTCTGTCCCCGCGGTAATTTTGTATTTCAGGCCGCTGAGTATTTCGTATTCCATATAGGCATTGGCCATCAGGCGGAAGTTCTTCATGCGGTCTTTGATCAGGCTGGCCACTGCTACGGGGTTCAACTGGTTGGTTTGCCCGTATCCCCATACGTTGACGGAATCCGCAAAAGTGCCATCAGGGTTGCGCACCGGGAAGATGGGCGCGTATCCCAGCGCCAGTGCTACCACGCCGGAATTAGGCGCGAACCAGGGGCCTTCGGCGTTGACGAGACGGTTGTCGGTAAAGGAAGGGTTCATATTCACCCCGAAACGGAACCGTTTACTGCCTCCGTCAATCCGGAACCTGCTGGAGTAACGTTTGTAGTTGTTATTGATAACGATACCGTCCTGGTTGAGATAGTTGCCGGAGAAGTAATAAGACAGGTTTTCGCTGCCGCCATAGATGCTCACGGTATGGCTCTGCATGGGGGCCTGCCGGAAGATTTCTTTCTGCCAGTCGGTGTTGGTGAGCCCTTTCTCGCCAGCTAGGTAAGGTTGTACCTGCGGAGGTATCCAGGTAGATGGGTTTCTCGGGCGTACGCTGTTGGGGTCTGTAGGTTTGCCACCGGGCACCGCATCCAGGTAGGCGTTATTGTGACCATCGTATACCAGTTTGGCATAGTCGTAGGCGTTCAATACATCCACATGTTTGTTGACGTTCTGAAGGCCGTAGTTGACATCGTAATTGACGGTCAGTTTGCCGGCGGTACCTTTTTTAGTGCGGATGAGCACTACGCCGGTAGAACCTCTGGAGCCGTATATCGCTGCTGAGGCAGCATCTTTTAAGACATCGATGGAAGCAATGTCATTGATGTTGATAGAGGCGAGCGGGTTGGCAGGTTGCTGGTAGCTGTTCACGCCAGGGGAGGCGTTGCGTGTATCGTTGGTGACCGGCATGCCATCTACGACAAACAGGGGATTGTTACCGGCACTGATAGAACCTACGCCACGTACGCGGATAGACACGTTCCCGCCCGGAGCGCCGTTGGTCTGCATCACCTGTATGCCGGCCATTTTTCCGGCGAGGGCCTGATCAAAAGAGGTAACTGGTTGCTGCATCAGATCGGCAGCGCGGACAGAGGCAACTGCGCCGGTAAGCTCTTTCCGGGTACGGCTGCCATAGCCGACCACCACCAGCTCATTGAGGCCGTGACTGGATTCTTTCATCCGCACCAGCAGCAGGTTTCCTTCTCCTGCTTTCACGATGAAGCCATCCACGTGATTGATCTCATAACCGATGAAACTGAAGGAGAAATCATACTGTGAGCCTGCTTTGAGGCCTTGCAGCTGAAATACGCCCCGTTCGTTGGTAGAAGCGTTGTAGGTTTCCTTACCGTTCCGTTGTTTAACGGTAATGGATACACCGATGAGTGCCTCACCGTTTTCACTAACCACACTTCCTTTCACCAGTACGGGTTTGCCGGTATCCTGTGCTAAGGTGTGCAGGGCACATAGCAGCAATAAAAGAATACGGGAGTACCTTTTTAAATGTCTGATCATATGATAATGTATTTGTACGATTTTTTTAAAATGAGTGGCCCTGCGCATGCTGCAGCATGCGTCAAATTGGTAAAAGCGGCCTTTCGGTTTTTTATTTGCTGATAATGATGCTATCCCCTGTAGCCCTGAGTTCCAGCTGATTCATAGCACATATTGCTGCCAGGATGCTTTTCAGGGAATCTTTTTTCAACACTTTCCCGGTGAAATACAATGCACTGACATCTTCCTGCTGAAAACATATTTTTGTTTTAAAATGCGCTCCCAGGGTATGTATAGCCTGGTCGAGCGGTTCGTTGTTGAAGGAAAGCACTACGTTGTTGACTTCCGGTGTTGTGCTGGCAGGCGCTTTCCCGAGACTGCCGGACTTTTTGATATCGAATGACCGGGTGATAGTATTAATGGCATATTCTTCTCCCGGTAACAAGTAAACATCCTCGTTATTATCTGTTGTATGTATTCGTACTTTACCTTCTGACAGTTTTACCGCCACCTTGTTTTCCTCTAGTGTTGTGTTAACGGTAAAAGTGGTACCCAGCGCGGTGACGGTGATGCCGGCAGCCTCCACGGTAAACGGCCGTTTCGTGTCCGCATGTACCATGAAATCAGCTTTTCCCTGTAATATCAGCCTGCGCTGCATTTCCACGGTGCTGTCTTTCCATGTCAGCGTGCTGTTGGGTGCGAGGTGTATGATAGAGCCGTCGGCCAGCGCCAGCGATTTTATGTCGCTACCGTTGTTGCTGATATGATGACTGGCCATTGGTGCGGTTGCTGCTTTTCGGTTGGCCGTGTTCAGCTGATATTTCAGGTAGACAGCGCCCACCATGACCAATACGGATGCTGCCACAGACAAAGGAAGCAGTATTGTTCTCAATGGCCGCTTCCGTACAGGGGCCACCGCTTCCGTTTCTATGGCGGCGTGCAGCCGGTCCAGCATAGCCGCGGTTTTGTCCGGTGGCAATACTTGTTGTTTATCAGCGATGCTTTGCAGGTACGCTTTCAGCATGGCTGCTTTCATGGACTCGTCCGCACCCTGTTGCATCAATGTTTCCAATTGAGCAATGTCCGCGGCGCCGGCCTGTCCTTTTTTGAATTTCTCTAATAGTAAGTAGAACTGTTCCATGTGTTCATCTATAAAAACTCAACAAGGAGAAAAGAGGGGGGAGGATGGTATGTTACCAAATTATTAACTAACGGGCATCAATATTGGAAATAGGAGCCAAGGAGGATCAAACCCGCTACAGGAAAGGTTGCCTGTTGTGCGGCGATATATGTTTTAATGAAAGCGGAGGATGCTTTCAGGTATTCTTTAGCGGTATGATGGGAAATGCCCAGGATGGAGGCGGCTTCCTGGAGTGATTTGCCTTCCAGCCGGCAAAGCCGGAAGATCATTTTTTTCCGGGGGGACAATTGTTCAATGGCATCGCTGATCAGGTGGAG
The DNA here is from genome assembly GCF_012927205.1 of Chitinophaga fulva. GTDB lineage: Bacteria > Bacteroidota > Bacteroidia > Chitinophagales > Chitinophagaceae > Chitinophaga > Chitinophaga fulva. The sequence continues at coordinate 1,745,924 of NZ_JABBGC010000002.1, read as the reverse complement.
CTGCATCTCTTTCAGGGCCGCAAAGTTATCATCGTCCGTAGATACGGCTTGTTCAGGATGGGTGGCCAGTATGGTCTTTTCTTTGGCGGCGTTTTTCAGGTATTGAATAGATTTATTATAGCTTACTACAAACAGCCAGCGTGCTACGTCGTTGGTCAGTTCCAGTTTGTGGCGGTTGTTCCACAGTGCCAGGAACACTTCCTGCAGGATGTCTTCCGCCACTTCCTGCTGGGGCACCAGCTTACAGATATTCAGGAACACAGCCTGGTGATACTGGCTGTAGATACTGTCGAATGCTGCAAGTTCAGCTTTATTGAGTAGCGTAGTCATTTCGGATGCACTGTTTCTGGCCATCAAAAATAGGATCGGACAAGATAAATTAAAAGATAGGGAAGGTTATATTATGATTATCATTGCCTGGTTGGCAAGGTGAAAAAAGTATATTATTTTTGCGCACCATGTTTTACAGAAGAATCTATCTACCGCTGATGGCCTTTACGATGGCCGCTTGTAGCAAATCAGACAAAGAGACATCAAAAGATGCTGACCCGGCTGACCTGAACAGTATTTCCGTTACCATAGAAGGGGAGGTTAACCAGAAAATCGAAGCCCGGGGCAGGGATGTGGAAGTGGCTTTACTGAAGTTTACCAAAACTTCCCTGGAGGGATTTGGTGTGGGCGGCTTTGTGGCCGGCGCCGGTGGTAATACCAAAACAGACGCTTCTACCGGTCTGATGAAGCTGGACCTGCAAGCCCATACGGAACAGGAAGGAACAGCTACCGGTTCAGTAACGCTTAAAAACGGCAACAGCCAAACCGGCTACTCCGGCCAGTTTTACTTCCTCTACTACGAAACGGACATTAATGGAAGCAACAGCAAGGCTTACCTGACATTAACGGAGGTAAAAGATACCGCTAACCTGTTGAAGTTAAAGGGACAGTTCAGGTATAACGCAGCTTATGGGCCAGATAACCAATCTGACGCCTGTGTAATGGAGGGGATTGCCAACAGCGGCCGCATGCCGATGTACAACGCGGACCTTTGCGGCGCTAAAAAAGTAAAGGTAAGAGGGACTTTCACCATCTATCTCGATAAAGTAATGCAGCAATAACCGCCTGCCGTAGTGCTGCCTCGTATAGTGGTAGCAGGTACTGCGAAGTAGCAGCAGTACTGACAATGATATGGATAAGGGCGCAGCACCAGGGCTGCAGTAGGGGGGCGTAACTTCCATCGTAAAATCTTCACCTCCCTCACCCTGAAATTTTGTAGCATATGCATAAGCAGCCCCTTGTTACCCTGGTTTCTCTGTTTGTTTTTATCATGATGCCTTTTGTGGGAAAAGCACAAATGGACAGTCTTGGGTACCGTAATTACCTGAGAGCAGTGATCAGTACCCCTCATATGCCTCTTGCTATTGAAGATTATGGCGGGCCGACTGAACTGACCATTGTGTGTACCATTTCAAAGGGGGTGAGAACAGTTCGTTATTTTCCGGGGGATACACCCGATAGCATTCGTCTGTGTCTCCGCGGACCAGAAAAGGTTATTATGACCACAGACTGGGAAAAGATATTTCCTTCGCTGAGTGCGAAAGGTGATTTTAGTGTAGTGGTCCCCGTTATCCTCCGGATTGTACAGCATAAAGTGGTCACCAGTCGCCAGGAGCAAATGTCCCTTGACCGTCTTTTCAATTTTGCTGATAAGGTGGCGCTGCCTTACCGGGTATGTGACCCGGTGTTTATGAATTTCCATAGAAAGGATTATAGTGAGACGGGCGATGTTTTTCGTCTTTAAATGTTGTAGCATATGTATAAACTGCCTTTTATTACCCTGGTTTCTCTATTATTATTGATCATGTTCCCGTTTGCAGGGAAAGCACAGGAAGATAGCCTGTATGATCCGTTAATACGTAAAATCTTAACGTCTGCCCGTATTCCCCGTGCTATCATACAACAGGCTAAGCCAACACAATTGACGATTGTGTATACGGTCTCTGATGGAAAGAAATCTGTGCGCTATTTTCCGGAAGAATCGGATAGCCTTCGCGGAGGCTTTCAGGCCTGCGAACGGATACTGATGGAAGCCGATTGGGCGAAGATGTCTCCTAAACTCTACGCAAAGGGTGACTTTAGCATCGTGCTGCCTATTGCCATATACATCAATAAGGATGGTAGTTCTACAGCCTCGGTGATGGAGAAAGATGCCTTGGGCAGGCTTTTCGATTTTTGCAGAAAAGTAGCACCACCTTATCAGGTACTAAGCCCGATTATCATGGTTGGATTGTAAACATTTGCCTGGTCATGTCATGTAAAATAAAATGATGTTTCCGTTGTTTTTCCTGAACTTTGCGGGATGGAACGTTTTAATAAGCGTATACAGCAGGATGTTTTTTTATTACGGCTACAGCAAGTGGTTACATGGACGGAGCTGTTAATGAAAGATGTTTCCCGTGATGGGTGGGGTAACCGTACTATATTCAGAAAGACCAACCCTTTCATAGATGGTGTACGGGCTTTCCAATTACAGGAAGAAGGTGTAATCTGGAGCAGGGATATATGGGATGAGGATTTTATTCTTCGTGTGCTCGTGGAGGTGCTGCCCGCCCGGGAAAGTGTTCAGCCGGCTTCCTGGGAGGATATTATACAGAAAGGAAGGATTGTGGCGCATGAAACCTGTACGACTGTGGTGGATGGCGCATCTGAAGAACAAAGCGGCTGGTATGTGGACCTATACGACCTGCCGCCTGTTGACACCTGGATTTACCTGACCCCCCAAACCAGAACGGCTTATCCTACCTTGTATTGTTGGGTGCCAACGATATTCGAAGAAGCGATGCAAACAGCGATGGACGTGCATGTGCTGGATAGTTACGAGTGGGTGGACATTGCAGAATTATTACCCGATTACCTGTAGTAATCTTCATTCTATTAATTTCAGAATCAGGTTGACCTATACCATGAAACATGTTGATTTTAAACTTTGGTGGCCCCTGATAATGGGGGTAACAATGATTGTCGTGGTACTGTGGCGGCTTTTTTTCAAACGGGTTACACCTGCTGATGATATTCCTCCTGCACCCATGCCCGTATATACTCCTACCCGTTCGTTGATACAACCGGTAGATCAGGAATTGTTTTTAGCACAATTGAAGCAGGTGGTGACTGCGATTGAGCTGTTAATGAAAGATACGCCGGATGGCCGGTGGGATTACCGCGCTATGTTCAGAAGAAGTTCGAACATTGATAACCCGCCTGCTTTCCTGCCAGAAAGGGGTGTTATATATTGGGAGCTGGATATATTCCATGAGCCGGAGGAAATCCGCCTGGCGCTGGCCGCGGTGGTGAAAGGCCGGACAGGTGTTTCGCCAGCTTCATGGGAAGACATTCTGCAGAAGGGGAAAATTGTGGCGCATGAGATTGATAAAACACTGATAGACGGTGGGTGTGAGGTGGTTAGCAATGGATATGTAGATGTTTATGATCTGCCTCCGATTGACACCTGGATTTATCTGACTTCTCCCGAGGGAAAAGTGGATCCTATACTTTATTGCTGGGTACCTAATCAGTTTGTGAAAACGATGCAAGACGTGATAGATGTAAGTATTGCTGATCTCTTTGAATGGACTGATGTGGTGCAACTGTTGCCCAACCATCACCCCTAATAGCTATCTCCTTCATTTTCATGGTCATTGAACAAAAATAAAGCAGCTCTTGTTTAAGTGCTGTAACAGCGTTATTCCCGAACGAAAATGACCATCTATGCAGTGGATTACTCACGTATTGCAGCAATATCCTGAACTGGCTATCTTCCTCACTATTGCATTGGGCTTTGCCATTGGGCCGCTTAAAATAAAAACCTTCAGCTTGGGTACTGTTACTGCCGTACTGCTGGTGGGTGTGCTGGTAGGCCAGCTGAAGATCGATATTTCTCCTACCGTGAAGTCTGTGTTTTTCCTGATGTTTTTGTTTGCTGTTGGTTACAGCGTAGGGCCACAGTTTTTCCGTGGACTGAAAAAAACAGGACTTCCACAGATGGGTTTTGCTGTACTGATGTTACTGACATGTCTCATCTTCCCCTGGCTCTGCGCGCGTTTCATGGGGTATAACATGGGACAGGCAGCGGGACTGCTGGCTGGTTCACAGACCATCTCCGCCGTGATCGGGGTGGCCGGTGATACCATCAACGGACTACCGTTGACGGCTGCACAGAAAGCAGATTACAACAATGCCATACCTGTTTGTTACGCGGTGACCTATATCTTCGGGACCGCCGGTTCCGCATGGGTATTGGCCAGCCTGGCGCCTGCTATGCTGGGTGGGCTGGACAAAGTCCGGAAAGCCTGCAAGGAACTGGAGGCCTCCATGGGGGCTGGCGATGAAAGCACCCAACCCGGCATGATCTCCGCTGACTCCGTAGTGGTTTTTCGTGCTTATACCGTTACCGCTGATTGGTTTGGCGATGGTAAAACCATACAACAGCTGGAAGTCCATCTGGCGGAAGAGCATGTCCGCTTGTTCGTAGAACGGCTTCGGCAACAAAATAAACTGATCGATGCCGCTCCCGACGTAGTCATCCATAAAGGAGACAAGATTGTCTTAAGCGGTCGCAAGGAAGACCTGATGGGCGAAAGAGGCCTGATAGGCCCGGAGATACAGGATGCTGAACTGCTGCATTTCCCGGCAGAAGCCATACCGATATTGGTAGCAAAAAAGAACATCGCCGGCATGAAGGTGAGTGAGCTGAGAGCACAACCTTATATGCATGGCATCTTTATCCGCAGTATCAAAGCGGCTGATATAGAAGTGCCGGTCATGCCGGACACCGTGCTGGAAAGGGGAGATGTGCTGGAGCTGGTAGGTCTTAAAAAAGAGGTGGACAAAGCCGCTCAGGAGATTGGCTACGCTGACAGGCCTACGGAGAAAACTGATATGACCTTCGTGGGGATGGGTATCGTGATTGGTGGATTGATAGGAGTGTTGACCGTTCACATAGGAGGGGTGCCTATCAGCCTGAGTACGAGTGGCGGCGCACTGATCATTGGCCTGGTATTCGGTTGGCTCCGCTCGCAGCATCCTACATTTGGCCGCATTCCTGCACCGGCTTTGTGGGTGATGAACAATGTAGGACTGAATATGTTTATAGCTGTAGTGGGCATCACTGCTGGTCCCGGTTTTGTGGATGGCTTCAAACAGGTGGGTGTCAGCCTTTTCCTGGTGGGGGCTATCGCTACTACTTTACCACTGCTGGCAGGAGTGCTGATGGGCAAGTATATATTTAAATTCCACCCCGCATTGATATTGGGCTGTACTGCCGGCGCACGCACTACCACCGCCGCACTGGGCGCCATTCAGGATGCGGTGGACAGTAAAACGCCCGCCCTCGGCTATACTGTCACCTACGCGGTGGGCAATACCCTCCTGATCATCTGGGGCGTTGTGATTGTTATGCTGATGCGATGAAACCCATATTAGTTAGTAGTCAGAGATCTCCAAAAAAATTACTGTATGGCCCTAACAAAAATTAAAACCAGCAGAAAGAGAGAACACATGCTGGAAAGCCTGAGCCCTTTCCAGTTAAAAGACAATCTCATCAATCTTGCGCAGGAAGAAAGCCGCAAGGCAGCTACCGTGATGCTGAACGCCGGCAGAGGAAACCCTAACTGGGTGGCCACCACACCGCGCGAAGCCTTCTTCACCCTTGGCCTCTTTGGTATTGAGGAATGCAAAAGGGTGATGGACAATGCAGAAGGACTGGCGGGTATCCCGGATAAAAAAGGGATCGCCAAAAGATTTGAAAAGTTTCTGTCGGTCAATAAAACAGCGCCCGGAGCAGACCTGTTACAGAAGGCCTATAAATATGGCCTCAAACAACATGGCTACGATGCCGACGCCTGGGTGCATGAACTGGCCGAAAGTGTGATCGGTGATCAATACCCGGTGCCGGACAGGATGCTGTCACACATGGAACCTATCGTGCACGACTATATTATTCAGGAGATGTGCAACAACGAACCGCCTGCCGGCAAATACGATCTTTTTGCGGTGGAAGGCGGTACCGCTGCCATGTGTTACATCTTCGACTCGCTGATGCAGAACCACCTGGTCAAAAAAGGAGATAAGATCGCCCTGATGGTGCCGGTGTTTACACCGTACATCGAAATACCGGAGCTGGAACGCTACCGTTTCGATGTGGTGGAGATCAAGTCCAATACGATGAACAAAGACGGGCGCCATACCTGGCAGTACCCCGATAGTGAGCTGGAAAAGCTGAAAGACCCTACTATTCGTATATTGTTCACCGTGAATCCCAGCAACCCGCCTTCTTCGGCTATTCATCCGGATTCATTGAAGAAGATCATTAAGATCGTCAAAAAAGATAACCCCGGCCTGATGGTGGTGACGGACGATGTGTACGGCACTTTTGTTCCCGGCTTCAAATCGCTGATGGCGGCCATTCCGTACAATACTATCGGTGTGTATTCCTTCTCCAAATATTTCGGTTGTACCGGATGGCGTTTAGGCGTGATCGCTATACATCAGAAAAATATGTTCGATGATAACATCCGCAGGCTCTCTGCCACGGCTACCAAGGCGTTGAACAAACGTTACGGCAGCATTACGCTGGACCCGCAGCAGCTGAAGTTCATTGACCGTATGGTGGCCGACAGTCGCCAGGTGGCCCTGAACCATACGGCAGGCCTCTCGTTGCCGCAGCAGACACAGATGATGCTGTTTGCTGCCTTCGCCCTGCTGGACACTAAAAACAAATACAAACAACTCACGCAGGTGCTGGTACAGAAACGCCTGAAACTACTGTGGGATGAACTGGAAATACCGCTGGTGAAAGACCCGCTTAATGCCGGTTATTACGCTGAAATAGATATACAGGTGTGGGCGGAAAAAGTATATGGTGATAAATTCTTTAGATGGTTACAACAAAATTTTGAACCTGTGGACATCCTGTTCCGGCTGGCGGAAAAGACGGGTGTGGTATTGCTCAATGGCGGCGGGTTCGATGGCCCAGAGTGGTCGGTGCGCGTATCGCTGGCCAATCTGCCTACCGCATCCTACTCCGTTATTGGTAAACGTATCACCGAAATTATGCGGGAATACGCCAGTGTATGGAAAAGTAACGGAACTTTGAAAAAATAATTTCCACCCAACATTAAAAAACGGTTGTATGAAAAAACTGTTATGTGTTATCTGTTCGCTGATGATTTGTTTCGCGGTATACGCGCAGAAACTTCCCCGTGTCAAGATCCTGGCCACCGGTGGTACCATTGCCGGGAAAGGCGCGTCAGCAGACCGCGCGGCTTACAAAGCCGGTTCGCTGCCGATCAAAGACCTGATAGATGCGGTACCGGGTATTGACAAGGTAGCGGAAATTTCAGGTGAACAGATTTCCAATGTGGGCAGCCAGGACATGACGGTAGATATCTGGATCAAGCTCAACAAACGGATCAATGAAATCTTCAAAAACAACGAGGCCGACGGTGTGGTGATCACACACGGTACCGATACACAGGAGGAAACCGCGTATTTCCTCAGTCTTACCTGCCGATACGATTTGCCGGTAGTGCTTACGGGGTCTATGCGTCCGGCTACGGCCATCAGCGCTGACGGTCCCAAGAACCTCTATGACGCAGTAACAGTGGCCGCCAGCCCCAATTCCAAAGGTCGCGGCGTGATGGTGGTGTTCAGCGAAAATATCTTCGACGGCCGCGGCGTAGAGAAGATCAGCACCACCCATGTAGATGCGTTCAAATCGCCTAATGCCGGTCCGTTAGGACAGGTATACGATGGTAAGGTGGTGTTCTACATGCACGACTTGCGCAAGGCCAATAAGAACACGCCTTTTGACATTACCGGTCTTGACAAACTGCCGAATGTGGCCGTAGCAGAACTGTTTGCCGATGCACCTGCTACTGCTATTGACGCTTATGTGGCATCCGGCGTGGATGGTATCGTTGTTTCCGGGCTGGGTAACGGGAATCTCAACAAAGCCAATACAGAAGCGGTGATGCGCGCTGTGGCGAAAGGGGTGGCGGTATGCCGCGGTTCCCGCGTAGTAACGGGCCGCGTTACCCTGTATGACGAAACCGATGACGCCAAACTGGGCACTTTCGTAGCCGATGACCTGAGCTCACAGAAAGCCCGTATCCTGCTCATGTTGGGACTTACACAGACGAAAGACAAGAAAACCCTGCAACAGTATTTCTTTACGTATTGACACATCCCCCCAAAGAAGAGAGCCATAAACAGGAGGCTGGTCGTAAGGGCCGGCCTCTTTTTTTGTGGCAGCTCCCGGGAAATAAGGATGGCGGCTTCCCTGGTTCCCGGGAAACGCGGACCAGGAGCACTCGCGGGCGAAATGAAAGGGTGCCACGGAAGCGAACAGCCACTGTATCAAAACCGGACACATTTATTTTATCTAAATATAAAAAAAGCTGGTTTAAAGAGATCATCAGTTTGGCATTTTTCTTAGATTGTCGTCAGCATGATCAAGAATTACTTCCTGGTTGCCTGGCGCAACCTCCTCAACAACAAGGGCTATAGTGCCATTAATATTTTCGGGCTGGCGGCCGGTATGGCCGTGGCCATGGTGATTGCGTTGTGGGTGGTGCATGAATACTCCTATGACCGGTCTATGCCGGACTACGGGCGTTTGTACAGGGTGCAGCGCAACTTTGACAGTAACGGGGACACGCTTACTTTCCAGACAGTTTCCCTGAAGCTGGCGGACGTGTTGCGTAATGAAATCCCTGAAATGGAGTATGTCTGCGAAACCGATTGGATGGGCAAACATGCGCTGAAAGCCGGTGAGCGGAAAGTAGCGCTGGACGGCGGCGCAGTGCAGGAAGATTTTCTGAAAGCTTTTCAATTCAGTTTGGTGGAAGGAGATGCCACCTCCGTGTTTAAAGATCCCTTTTCCATTGTGTTGACGCAATCAACTGCGAAAGCATTGTTCGGCAATGAAAATCCGCTGGGTAAGATGGTGCGGATAGATAATCAGCATGATCTGGCGGTAACCGGTATCCTGAAGGACCTGCCGGCCACTTCCTCTTTTCGTTTTAAATACCTGTATCCTTTCAGTTTCCTGGATAAGACCAACAATTTTATCATGGAGAACCGTAAGTCCGGTACTTTCAGCGGTAATGCGTTCCAGATATTTGTTAAGCTGAAGCCAGGAATTGATCAGGCCCGGCTGGCGTCAAAAATCGCCTTTCTGGAGAAACGGGAGAAAGGAAATACCAATGCAGAGAAATCAATCGTGATCCTACAGGGGATGGACCGCTGGCATTTGTTCGGTAATTATAAGAACGGAAAGGAATCTGGCGGTTTTATAGACTACATCCGTATATTCAGCAGCATAGGCATATTGGTATTGTTGATAGCCTGTATCAACTTTGTGAACCTGACCACAGCGCGGTCCGAAAAGCGTGCGCGGGAAGTGGGCATCCGCAAGGCGGTTGGTTCACGGCGCCGACATCTTGTCATCCAGTTTCTTGCAGAATCATTAACCCTGACTTTTATTGCCCTGTTATGCAGTCTCGTGATCGTGGCAGTGGCATTGCCTTTCTTTAGTAAGATGACAGGGGCTGAAATTCATATACCCTTTGACGATATCCGTTTCTGGCTGATTACACTGGTTTGCGTGGCGATGACTGGTATTGCGGCGGGACTGAAACCGGCTTTTTACCTGTCGTCCTTTAATCCGGTTAAAACGCTGAAAGGTACCATGAAAATCGGCGCCGCTGCTTCCTGGTCCCGCAGGGCGCTGGTGGTGGTGCAGTTTACCTGTTCGGTGGTATTGGTGATTAGCACCATGGTCATCTACCGGCAGATGAAATATGCCAAAGACAGGCCTACCGGCTTTGAAACCACCCGTCTGATGTCTTCCCGGCTAACAGATGATATGCTGAAGCAGAACGATGCTTTAAAGCAAGACCTGTTACAGAGTGGACTGGTGAAGCATGTGAGCACCGCTTCCGGTTCTCCTGCAGATATCAACTGGCATAGCGACCTGGATGATTTTCCCGGTAAGCTGCCGGGAGAAACGGTGGAAATGGGCATGGTACTGTCGGGAGATGACTATATCAATACCATGGGCATGAAACTGAAGGCTGGCCGCGACTTCAGGCCTGGGTTGTCCGACACGCTCAATGTGATGCTGAATGAAGCGGCGGTAAAACGGTTGCGGCTCAAAGATCCGCTGACCAGTGAAATCAAATGGGACAATAAACGGTTAAAGGTGATAGGTGTAGTGCATGACGCTTTGATGGCAAGCCCTTTCCGCCAGGCTGATCCCACGTTGTTTTTGAAGTCTTATGGAGATGACCAGTATTTGTTGTACCAGCTGGAGCCAGGTGTAGAGCCACATCGTGCAGTGGAGCAGCTGGGGGCCATCTTCAACCGGCATCATCCTGCTTATCCCTATGTATATGAATTTGTGGACGATGCTTACAATTACAAGTTCCATCAGGAGATGCTTACCGGCAGGTTATCTGGTATCTTCGCCGTACTGGCTATTATGATATCCTGTTTGGGCCTGCTGGGACTGGCCGCCTATATGGCGGAACAGCGGACGAAGGAAATCGGGGTGCGTAAAGTGCTCGGTGCATCCATTGCGCAGGTGTGGTTCCTGTTGTCCAAAGACTTTATTGCCCTGGTGCTTTTAAGTTGCCTGATTGCTTCTCCGATAGCTTTGTATTCGCTGCAGCGCTGGCTGGAGCAATATGACTACCGTATTACACTGGGGCCGGGCGTATTCCTGTTTGCCGCAGTGATAGCGGTGGCGATCACGCTGGTCACCATCAGTTTTCAGGCCATCAAAGCAGCCATGGCCAACCCTGTGAGGAGCCTCCGTTCCGAATAGGCAGGCTTTTGCGTATATTTATGCCTGAAATCAAAGAGAACGGGCATGGCACTGACAACAGAATCGACATATCAGGCAGCATCAGCAGTAGCCGACATTATAGAAGCGCATTTTATCAAACATCTTGAAACGGCAAAGGAAGAGGGCGTCGACAACCTGGCGACGGCCCCTTCTGCGCGCGTGGTGGAGAAGATCATCGACGTGGCTTTCTGGGCCAGCCTGCGGCGGGAAGAAGGCAATGCCACCCGCATGTCGCTGGCATTCGTCAGCCCGGAACAGGCAGGTAAGCCGCTGCTGTTTGAGCAGCCGCTGCCGCTTACCCCGCATGTGCTCACCAAACTGGCGCCAGGCGTGGAAAGGGCGGGTATCCATGTAGGTATATGGTATAACGGCGAAGAGTTGTGCATCTGGGGCACCACCATCAAACTGCCTAATTTCTGCTTCGTGCTGGACGTGTCCGAGCCGGGATTGCTGGTTGTGAAACACCGGCGTATCATGGGGCTTGGCAAGTTCACCAACGTGGCCATGCTCAAGGGCGACCAGATAAAAGTGGTGGACGAAAATTCCGGCTACCCGATGTGCAGCCCGGCACTGTTAAGATCGCTCCTGGGCATTGATTCCTCTTCTCTCTGGAATAATCCTGAAAACGTACTCATACAGATCGCGGTGTCCATGCGGGCGCACAAGCGGGGAGGCATCCTGCTGGTGGTGCCTGACAAAAGCCCTTCCTGGAAAGAATCTATCGTACAACCGTTACAATACCCGATATCGCCGGCCTTTGCGGGCGTGGCAGACCTGCTGCGGCAGGAAAGTTCCACCGTCAGCGAAATCTTCTGGCAGAACGCGCTGCGCCGCGAGGTAGAAAATATCAGCGGCCTTACCGCCGTGGATGGCGCCACCATTATCAATCAGCATCACGAGTTGCTGGCTTTCGGCGCCAAGATCACCCGGGCCAGCTATTCATCCCCGGTAGAAAAAGTGCTGATGATGGAACCCGTGATGGGCGGCAGCCCGGCTTATGTGCATCCATCTGCCATTGGCGGTACCCGGCACCTGTCGGCCGCCCAGTTTGTGCATGACCAGCCCGATTCCATTGCGCTGGTAGCCTCGCAGGACGGTTACTTCACCATTTTCTCGTGGTCGGTCACCAAACAGATGGTACAGGCTCACCGCATAGATATCCTGCTGCTCTAACAGACAAATCAACCGAATGAAATCTCCTTTACTGGCCACTGTGTCCCTGGCGTTTGCGTTGCCGCTGGCCGCCCAGCAGGATACCCTGCACCGTTTGCCGGAAGTAGTGGTGAAATCCTATTTGTCGAAAGAATCATTATTGCGTATACCCACGGCCGTTAGCGTGCTTTCTCCGCAACAGCTGGCGCTGCAACAGGGCGCGTCTATGGTGCCGGCGTTCAACAGCGTGGCCGGCGTGCGGATGGAGGAAAGGTCCCCCGGCAGTTACCGGTTGTCTATCCGCGGCAGCCTGCTGCGTTCTCCCTTCGGTATCCGCAACGTAAAAATATATATGGACGAAATTCCCCTGACGGATGCCGGGGGAAATACTTATCTCAACCTGCTGGACCCGCAGGTGCTGAGCGGCGCCGAAGTGCTGAAAGGCCCTGATGGCAGCCTGTTTGGGGCCAACTCCGGCGGAGTGGTGCGGTTGGACGTACTGCCGCCTGCCGGCGACAGTACCCGGTTGCAGGCTGCTGTACAAGGAGGTGGCTATGGTCACTTTCATGCCACGGCCGGTTACCGGCAACAGTTGGGCAACTACGCCTTTCAGCTGTTTCAGGGGTATCAGCGGTCCGACGGCTACCGGCAGAATACCGCCATGCGCCGTTCCTATACGCAGCTGGGGCAACGGTGGGAATACAAACCCGGTTATGTGCTGAAGATGCTGGGCTTCTATTCCGATCTGGGCTACCGTACGCCCGGCGGTTTAACGCTGGCACAGCTGGACAAAGACCCGCGCGCTGCCCGTCCGGCTACACCTGCTTTGCCCGGGGCCATCACACAAAAAGCCGGTATCTATAACCGCACCGTACAAGGCGGACTGGTACATGAAGCGCAGTTCAGTCCCCGCTGGCAGCATGTGATCACGGTGTTCGGCGCCAATACGCACTTTGAGAATCCGTTTATCACCAACTACGAGGCGCGCGACGAAAATACCTTCGGCTTCCGGACATATCTGTCATGGACCAATAAACCTACGGCGCCTTTGTTTCAATGGAGATGGCAGGCCGGTATTGAATGGCAACGGACTGTTTCCGATATCATCAACTACGGCAACAACCAGGGCGTCCGTGGCGCCGTACAAGTGGCTGACAAGCTCACTGCCGGACAGTATTTCTATTTCTCCCGTTTCCACGCAACGCTACAACGCTGGACACTGGAAGCTGCCGCCAGCATGAACCACTACCACTACAACTATAACCGTGACGGCAATATGAAAGTGGCCTTTACGCCACAACTGATGCCACGTTTGTCGTTATCTTACCTGGTCAATGAGCAGTTGACCGGCAGGGTGACCGTCAGCAGGGGCTATTCGCCTCCGGCCACTGCGGAAGTAAGGGCTTCGGATAATATCATCAATACCGCCTTGCGTCCGGAGACAGGCTGGAACTATGAGGCAGGGCTGCGGTTGCTGCCGTTGTCACGCCGCTATTCACTGGATGTGACAGGCTTTCATTACCGCATGCAGGACGCCATCGTGCACAAGCTGCGGGACAATGGGGCGGAGTTTTTTGTCAATGCCGGTGGCGTGAACCAGACGGGTGTAGAAGTAGATGGGATGCTGCAACTGATGCAGCCACGTGTCCGTGGTGTTATACGCGGACTGGAACTGCGAGGCAGCTATACCTGGAGTGATTTTTATTTCAGGGACTATGTGAGCAGCGGCAAGGATTTTTCCGGCAACCGCCTGACCGGCGTGCCACGTAGCGTTGTGGTGTCGGGGTTGACAGTGTATTTACCGAAAGCTGTTTATTTGTATGTAGCGCATAATTATACCAGCACCATTCCGTTGAACGACGCGAACAGCGCCTATGCACGCGGTTATCACCTGGTGCAATGCAAAGCAGCGTGGCAGTTGCCCATCTCCGGAAAATGTAAAATCAGTGTACAGGCAGGGGCAGATAATTTGTTGAATCAGTCTTATAGTCTGGGTAATGATCTGAATGCAGTGGGAGAGCGGTATTATAATCCGGCGCCGGGCCGTACGTATTTCGGAGGTATCCATGTGGCGCTGTAATTTCTCTACAGCGCCACAGGCCTAATTTTCATTTAACAGAAATTTGTTGGATATCACTTTAAAGGATATACGTTTATCAGCAGACCTGATCACCACTCCTTCGCGTTCCACGTGTTTGCCGGCCGGGCTTAGCGCAGAATTGCCTTCGGCAGCCAGCAACAGCTCATCGACCGTATCCGGCAGGGTGAAAGCCTCATCCAGTATGGGCACATGTTCCCATCCGAATTCGTCCATCAGTTCCCGGAAATCATTCAGGGGTAGATAGGCGTAAGCATCGATATCGAATGCATTGAAGAAACGGGCGGTTTGCCCTTTGATGCCGTAGGGGTTGCCTTGTATGCCTTCTCCGATCAATTCTCCCTGTAGCGCGATGTTTTTGCCGAGTGCGGTAAGCCTCATCGGCAGGTCCAGTAGGCGTGCCACTTTCCAGAAAGTGTTATCCGCTGTTTCCAGCAGATCGAGGTTACGGGAGCATACGCCAAATTCACCATCACGGAAGTAGAAAGTAGCAGAAGAACCGTCCAGTTTTTCGGTCACATAGAAGGACTCTTTTTTGTACGCCTCATATTCCGCGCTGAGGTTCTGTATACGCTCTTCATCCGTTTTTGGGATAAAAATGGGGAAGTTGCCCTTGGCCATACCTGCGAGGGATGCGGGAACGGGCGGTTCGTACTTCACGATGCCCAGTATGGCAGATACATCTTCTCCCAGCGTGTAGGCGTAGCCGTTTAATACAGTTACCGGCAGCAGCAGGCCCTGTGAGAGCTGTCCGCGCAGTTTCATGGTCTTCAGGCGGAAGCCGCTCTGGTCGCCCATTTTCCGGAAGGAGCTTTTACGCAGGAATTCAAATTCATCTTTTTCCGGCAGGAAAGAATCGATCTCGCAGTACACCGCGTGGTCCCCGATACGGAATTCCTGTTTTTTAACTACCAGTTTCCATCCTTTTACAGTGGCTACTTCTATCAGGTCAGCACCAGCGATGGGCTGTAGGTCGTCTATCACAACGACAGACGCAAGTTTGCGTTCCATTGGGTAGGTATAGTTTTAAGGTTAACAAAATATATAAGCGCGCAAAGATATATGTTTTTTTAATGTAGATGCCTTTATTTTTGTGGGATGACTGAGCATATTCTGCAAACAAGATACGTTGAGAAACTGGTGAAGGCCCTTGAAGACGAGCCGGGGAGGCATATCCATCTGCCGGTAAGAGGGTTAAAGGGAGATATTGTAGCGTCCCTGGTGGAGGGTAGTCCGTTGTTGGCATCGCTGCCGGAAGGCGTTCGTTTAAAGTTTGACACCGCCCTGAAGGTGCGTTATCCGTCAGATCCGGTGGAGGTGTTCCTGGTGTTTACTGGTCGTGAGCCGGTGGTGTTTTACCAGGAAAAGCTGCTCCAGGAGGCTAACGGGCACCTGGAAATAGCGCTCATCGCGTTGTTGCGTGAGATGCATATCGCTATTGCCCGTGCCATAGAGATTCCTGAGTTGCTGCGGCATCGTTCTGCGGAAGAGGAACTGGCGGACCTCCGGGAGCTGATCGAATTGTTGACGCCCGGTGTGTATGCAGATGAAGTTGATCTGGATACCATTGCGCATGCGCTGTACCTCGCATGGAGTGCGCCATCATCGTTTGCTGCATTTCATCCTGAGTTTATGGAGGAAGAAGAAGGAGAGGACCTGTTTCTTTCTGTGCTGGAAAAAGCCGTGCCGGTTGTGCATTGTAGTGCGCATCCTGCCGTAGCAGAACTGGAAGAATGTATCAGTGAACTGACCGGAGAAGACTTTACGCTGCCTGCTTCGTCACCGGGAGCGGCGTTATTTGAACAAACGCAGCCACTGTTGCTGCCATTAGGCTGGCAGCTCATGCATATGGATATTTCCCCGGAAGACTATTGCCTGCTGGTGGTGAGGCCCGCGGATGCTGCCCGCATAACCGCCCTCGCGCAGCGGTTTAACGTCACCATTAAAAATATTTTTTGAGGCTGCTGACATAGGGTTGTCACTCCGCGTTTTTTACTTTGTCTTCACAAAACAAAACGTATCCACCATGTCACAGATTCAAGCATTACTCAAAGAAATGGAACAGGAAGCAGCGACCACCCGCAAAATGCTTTCCCGTATTCCCGAAGATAAATATGACTGGCAGCCGCATCCTAAAAGCATGAAGTTAATACGATTGGCTACCCATGTGGCAGAATTGCCGGGTTGGGTAACGATGACGCTGAATACTTCAGAGCTGGATTTTTCCAAGGGACAGTACTCGCCTGCAGTGCTGAACAACGCGACGGAGTTGATGGATTACTTTGAGTCCACGTTGGCTGATGGCAAACAACGACTCGAATCCGCGACGCCAGCCGAAATGGAAGAAACATGGGTGCTGCGGGATGGTGAGACCGTCTTCGTTTCCCAGACCAAAGCAGAATTTATCAGGTCGTCCTACAGTCAGATTGTGCATCACAGGGCACAGCTGGGCGTATACCTCCGCCTTTTGGACATACCGATCCCCGGCAGCTACGGGCCAAGTGCTGACGAGTATTAGTGATGTCACGCCTTTCTGCCGGTTCGGGCTCCGGTGGAAAGGCGTTTTTATGCTGAACAGTATTGAATGAATTTGTCCAGGATAAAATCCCATCCTTCAGGGCTGTTCATGGCTTCCCGGTACAATCCGCCTTTCTGGCCATGCCGCGCGAAATGCCGATGCCCGAAGTCGATCCTCGTCTTCTGATCGCTCTCCTTAAAAAAGTGGAGGAATACTTCACTGGCCTTGTCAGGGTCTGGCTCCGGTGTCCTGTCTGGTCCGATCTGCCACAAAAAGGCGATGCTTTCCCCTTCCGTCAGGAAGATTACCCGGCCCCAGTCACACCTGAATTCATGCGGGCCTGTTTCGGTGCAAAGTCCGTTCACCGCCGGGTGGATACGGAGGTGCAGCAGTTTCTCCCCTGACCAGGTATAGGTCTTCGGCCACCATTCATTGATTTCGTAGACGAATTTTGTATAGGCCTGGTCCGGTGGAACCGGTACCTGCAGGTGCCTTGTGATATTTGATATTTCCATGGTTGTCTTCGCACAATTTTCAGGCCGGAGTATCGAATAATTTACAACTCCAGGGGGTTGCTCCCGGTAAGGGCCTTTGCATCTTTGGCAAAGTGTGAAAAATCCGTGTATCCGAAATCTTCATAATAGAAATTATAGCCACGACATCTGTATGCTTGCAGGGCTTTTTTAAAGCGGACGGTTTTCTGTGCAAATTTGGGTGTTACACCTACCGTTGACAGGAAATACCTTCTCAGGGAGGCGTATGTCACGTGCAGACTGCCACAGAGATGTTGCAGTCCTTTTTCATCCTTCAGCTGCAAGGAATCAAATTTGCGGAGGCAGTGCTCTACGATATCAAACCGGTGGTCATTGCCGGGAAGTTGTATCAGCAGCTGCAGCAATGTTTCGTTGCAATGCCGGACGCGGTCCGCGAAATTGGTGGCCGTGCCCAGCTGTTCTTCCAGGTCAGGATTTTTAAACAAACAGGGCAGTGGCAGCTGATTATTTTCCAGTTCGGATGGCGGGCAGCGGAAAAGTTTTGCAGCACAGCCGGGTTTTAACTTGATAAAGAATATCAATGTACCAGGGGAATAGGTGCTGCTGCAGGAATGGGTCAGATGTCCGAGGAACTGGGAGTGCTGTAACTGTAGCACCTTGCCGTTGGCGTCGTTGATGGAAGTCCACGCTGCCGGGCGCAACTGAAAAGCCAGCAGCGTAGTCACGGCCGGCAGCCCTTTCATGGATTGCATGGCAGTGGCATGCGACAGGTCGATCTCAAAATAATATTCAACCAGGGCGCACAGCGCAGGGGGAGGGTAGGCAATCCTGAGCGGATGACCTGTTTCATTTTCAAATATTACTTTGGTGGTGTTGCGCATATTTGATAAGCAGGCTTAAACCGATACCGGATATAAGGCAGCGCTCTTTCCTGTTGCCTGTAAGCTGCTGGGTCCAGTCAGTGAAGCCTCCGTCCGCAATTTCCATTTCAGGGCCTTGCTCCGGTTGTATCAGCACTTTAAACTGCAGCCCCTTATAGTAATTGTTTTCCTCCGCAGGCGGTTCAACGGTTACCTTCATGGGCATGCCGGCAGCCAGTTCCCTGATCCCGGAGATCAGCGTGTCACCAGGATAGCCACTGCGGGGAATAATTTTCACGGATACCTGCTGTATAGCAAAAATAACGGTTAACAGCCAATAGGTATGCAATAGCTGCTCTTTAATCGCGGTAAGCTCGAACGAATAGTTGCCGGTGTCTTTCCCGGCTGCCACCATACAGGCTACTTTAAAGTGGGGCGTATAACCTTTTACAGGCATCCGCATGGCACGGATATGCCGGTGAACGGTGCTGTACCGCAGTATTTCACTGTTGAAGCCGCCGGCACTGCGGAGACCTGCCATATGAAGCGCCAATGCATTGGTGGCGTCGGCCATCACTTCAGTATGACGGATGGCGGAGACGATCTTGTTCTGGCTGACCGTGCCAACAACAGCGCAACTGCCGAACTGCCCTACAGGCGATAGCTCCAGCGGTTGGTAGTCCTGCTCCCGCAGGTAACGCAGTATGGCCAGTTCTTTTTCCAGCAGGAGGACCATATCCGTGTCTGCCGGTTGCGCAAAGGCATTGCGCTGGTATTGTTGCAGCAGTGAGCTGACAGGCATTTGTTCCGCCCGCAAACGGAATACTTCCATTAGCAGCGACGACAGGTCCGAGCCGCTGACGGAACTGAGCGCCTCCAGCATACCGGGAACACCCATTTTTTCTATGATTTTTTGAGCGATAAGATCGGTCATCAGCAATTCAATTTAACCATCAGATGTTCATCGTGCAGACAGCCCTGCTTGATAATCGCTTTCTCTTTAATGGCCTCCAGGTGATACCCGTTTTTCAATAGCACCTTTTTAGAAGCATCATTATACGCAAATATACCTGCATAGATCCGGTAAATGTTCAGCTCCCGGAAAGCGCAGGCCGTCAGCAGTGCCACTGCTTCTGTGGTGATGCCTTTACCATGATAGGGCGCTCCCAGCCAGTAACTTATTTCAGCAGAATGATGATAGATGTCTGTCTGCTGTGATAGTGAGATCACTCCTGCAATTTTATCTTTTACATAAATCCCCCATACATGATGCAGTTTGCCCTGTTGAATAAGGGCGAAGAATGCTTCCGCGTCTTTTAGCGAATACGGCGAGGGAAAGCTGTCACGCAGGTTGGCTGCAATAGCCGGGTTATTAGCCAGTACAGACAGCTCCTTCAGGTCGCCGTGTTCAATGGCTTTCAGTGTTACGTCACCTTTTCCGGTGAGGGTAGTAATAGATTGCATGGTACAAAAATACGTTGGGGTGGGAGGGCTGCTGGTGTAAAAAACTTACATTTTTTGCATCGTTTTTAGGAGGTATGGGCTGAGGATCAAATATTTATTTTGTGGAATAAAATAAATTTCTATCTTTGCACTCCCTTCGAAAAAGGGAATGATTCCGTAGCTCAGTTGGTAGAGCAATACACTTTTAATGTATGGGCCCTGGGTTCGAGTCCCAGCGGGATCACAAGCAACTTATAAAACCTGCGCTGGTCGCAGGTTTTGCTTTTTTAGTTGAGCGTTTAGTTGAGTTTCTTTTATATAACCCCGATTTCTTTCCCGTACTTTATACAGGTTAATCAGCTTTTTCTAAAGGTAATGGAATTTGTGAAACAGCGATTGGTTGTTGCTACAAATGCCTCAGGACACTATCAATTGCAGGGACCAATATTTTTTCGAAATGTAGGGAACTTTTTTCAGGATTTGTGTTACCTCCGAGGCTCATAAAAGCAATGATACCGGAAGGGTTCAGAATAATATTGGTCGGAAATCCATTTTGTAAGTTGAGCTTGTAACATGCCTCCCTTGATACATGTCTGGGCATAAATGGAAGATTGTATTTCTTTCTGAATGTATCGATAATTGAATCATTTTCAAATGTTAGCGACAGAATCCTGAAATTTTTATCTGCATATTTTTCACTTAGTTTAACAAGATCAGAAAATTCAGTAATACAAGGAGGGCAATCCGCGAACCAGAGGTTAATCAAACAAACGCCTTCGGGCATCTCAATGCCGGCATTCTTAAAAACGGAATCGGCATTGGTTAATTTGAAATAATCCTTGCCGATAAACGGTTTAGCACGAGTTTCCCAAAGTTGTGTTATCGTTAGTTTTCCGTTTCCGGTGGGAGGTTTGTTGTTGTTGATATTGCTTTGTGAATAGGCGGTTGATGTAAATAGAAAAAAAAAGATAATGGGGTGGATGACTTTCATAAACGGGATTAATAGTTATTTACAAAATCATAACGAATTGAGGCGTCTTGAAGACTATACATGGAAAATACGATGTAGATAAATCTCTGCAAAAAAAAAATTAAACTTGATAATTATTCTTTGCAGGACTTTGCAAAAATGGAGGTAAGCTATTCCAGGAGGATACAAATTCAGATACAGTAGCTTTCTAAAACCGTGGAAAGCAGCGCTATTACAGCCTTTAATATAGTCCCAGCGTGATCACGGACAATTTACAAACCTCGCGCTAATCGCATTTCCTGCCTCTGCACAATTCTCATTTTCAAGCCATACAGGAGCTATAAAAGCCCCCAATCAAATTATTTCTTATCTTAACGTTTTCGTTATGTGAAAACTGTCATCTCAAAATAGCCATGAGATATATTGCTGATCTTATTCCCAATAAATACAAAGTCCGGCCCGACTACTTTAAAAGCGGTGCCGAAAACAAAAGGCCCTTCAGTTCAAAAGCTAAAGTCATCAGCTTTCTGACAGCAGGTCTTTTTTTTCTTTTTGCGCTGGTCCATCTCAGGCATCTCCCCCTTTGTCTCCTTGCAATAATACTTGCACTGGGACTGCTGCCTTCCGTCCACCGTTGGCTGGAAAAAAAAGGGCAGTTTGACTTTACTCCTACCATCAAGCGAACCTTATACGGCATTATGCTGTTGCCGCTCGCTCTGATGACAGGTTATTTCAGTAAAGCAGATGCAAAACTGGCACACGAACATTTCCTACAGCAGCAGGAGGAAAAACGGCTGGCCGTCATAACTGCTGCAAGAGATAGTGTGAGAAAAGATAGTTTATATACCTGTATTTCCTCACTGAAACATCAGCAGCAAAAAGGAAGCCTGTCTGAAACGGAGGTTCAGTCTTTACTGGCCGGACTCGACTCTCTGGCTGTCGGACCCGAAGAAAAAAAGGTCCTGGCGGATATCCGGTTTAACATAGCCAAAGAAGGTGCTGTAAAACTGGTTAATTCCGGCAAATACAAATCAGCCGTAGATGTGCTGACAGCACTTTTATCACAGGCTCCGGAGGATCCTGTCTTGCTTTACAACCGCGCGCTTTGTTATGATAAACTGGGAGCGCCAGAAACGGCCATCCAGGATCTCCGTTTAGCCATGAAGGCAGGTAGCGCTCCGGCGGAAAAATATCACGATAAAATAAACCCGGTCAGAAAAAGAGTCACCGGCTACGTTACTCGCTGCTGCGATGGTACCACCTCCTACGCGAGAGGCCGCGGCGCCTGCTCCTGGCACGGAGGGGTATGCAACTGGAACGAACCTCAATATGAAACCTATAGAAAATACGAATAACCAATGGACCAGACACCCTTTCAAGTACAACCCCTCAGGCCAGCCAGTTTCCTGCGCAAACTATTCAGGCAACCTGTAGAAGAGAACGCCGTAGTTGAGATCAATAATCTATTGGCTACTAGGGAACTTGGCCTGATCACCATTGCAGACTTGCAGCATATCACCCAAAAGTACAAACTGGATGTCTTTAAAGCATTCGCCTTAAATATGCAGGAATTCTATGTCGTCTATTTTCACTTCGCCCTTCACCGCGGCAAACCTGATCTGGACAAAGAATTGGTGTGCCTGCAACAATTATTGCAACTACCCGATGAACATGTGCTCCCCTTCCACCAGCAAATTGGCGAACCCTACTTTCGGCAGGCAGTACAGGATGCAATCAAAGATGGAATGTATAGCCCTGCAGATCAGGTCAAACTTGCATCTTTAGCTAAGACCCTGAGACTTCCCCATGACCTTACTGATATGACTAGCCAGAAGTTGCGGGAAGAAGCGCTCCATAAACGTCTGGCATCAGTGATAAAAAGCAAGCGGCTTTCGCCCACCATGAAAATGGACCTGCTCACATTTGCCAAAAATCTCGGGATCGACCTGCTAAAAGACACGGAAGTAAAAAAGCAATTATCAGACTTTGAAAAATGGTGGGAACTGGAAAATAGTCCATTGCCCGTCCTGCGGGCAATGATAGATCTGACCCGAAATGAATTATGTCATTTTGAAATGGACCGGGTCTGCTGGTATGAAGACCGGGTGATACGTCGTGGCGTATCCGTCCCCACACTGATCAAAAAAGGTACTGCATGCCTGACGGACAAACAGCTTATTTTTATCAACGAAGAAGGCACTTCCAAAATCAGGCTGGAAAAAATTCTACGCTTGGTGCACAACGCTAATGGAATCGAGATTATCAAAGACAGTGGAAGAAATCCGACACTGTATCTTGGTGATGAAACAGAGCCCTTCTATATCATCTTAAAACAACTGATTAATCAAAACAAACAAGGATCTAATCTGTAGGCAGACTAAAATTACAGACTGTAAGATTCCTGCCGGCCTAATACGTTCTTACAAAACTGACAAACTGGTTGACCGTGGCGACATCTGGGACTATTTCACTAAGTGTGTAAACTTAAAAATCGGGGATCAAATTAATAATTAGATTCTCACTCTTTTATCAAAAATAGTTAAAAACTGATTTAGGACCATGCCCCAGTTTCTAATGGGCATGGTCCTTTTTTTTGATACTTCCCGCAAAGCCAGGTATACTGATTTAAGGACAGCTTCGTCAGTAGGGAAGGATAGCTTGTTTTTGGTATATTTTCTAATTTTACCGTTCAGATTTTCGATGAGATTGGTCGTGTAGATGATCTGTCTGATCTCCATGGGAAAGTCAAAAAAGACAGTCAGGTCTTCCCAGTTTTCGCGCCAGCTTTTGATGGCATATGCACTTATCGGGAAGCGTATTGTTGAGGAGGAGCAGAATGGGAAGGAAAAAGCTGATTATGGCACTTTCCTCATAAAAGAACTGGCAAAACACTTGACCGAAGAATTTGGAAAAGGATTTGACGAAAGGGAATTGCGACGGATGCGACAATTTTTCCTGACATTTCCAATTCGGGACGCACCGCGCCCCGAATTAAGCTGGACACATTATCGGATACCACTACGTGTAGAAAGCCCAATTGCCAGGGATTATTATGTGACTGAAGTCGCTGCACAATCCTGGAGTACCCGCCAGCTAGAGCGAAACATTAATACGCTTTATTATGAGCGATTATTATCTACACAAAATAAAGGGGCTGCCTTAAGTCGATATTATTTATGGGAAGGGTCATCCTTCTTATTTACATAGGTTACTCCTGATGGGCCGAAACCAGTGATTTCAACAATAACAGGTTCATTTCCCGTCATAGCAAAGTGGTTCTGTCCAGCCACTTCTGAATAGATACTCCCCGCGGACAATTTTTTGAGTTGCTTCTCATTAAATTTGTCGCCATAGCCAAAATACCAGATCCCTGATAATACGGTGGCTGTCCGTTGGTCAGGATGCAGATGGGCTGCAATTTTTGTATTGGGTGCAATCTTCAAAAGGATCATATACATTCCTGGTTTGGAGGGGTCACCCATTACTACGAATTCTTTAGCGGCCGAATAGTTGGATGATCCAGGAGCATTAACAGTACTGGTGCTTTTGAGGGCTTTGACTTCTTCCAGGTTCAGACGAAACTGACCATTATTGGAAATCTGTGCCTGGATAAGCGCTACGCGAAATAAAAATACCGCTAGAACAAAAGTAAGTTTACTAAACATTAATGTTGACTTTTGAATGATGAGGAATAAGTTGTCATTTATCTTTGAAAAAGGCTGAAAGATCATGCTGAACCTGGGCGGTATTCTCCTGCACCAACCAATGACCTGCCCCTTTAATAACTGACTCTTTTACGTTGGAGGCAACAAGACGGCAGTGATCTACAAAATAAGGTGCTGCACTAAATTCACCAGACATCGCGAGTAAGGGTATACTTAACTTATGTTTCATAAATTCCCGGTTGTCCTTCGCATCCTGTTCGAAGTTTCCAAACCACTGAAAGGCTCCCTGGGTCGCCCCCTGTTGGGAGTAAGCCCAGACAAATTCATTGACTTCTTCAGGCGTGAAAGCATCTTTGACATGGCCTACTACCGGCCAGAAGCTGATAAGAAATAGTTTTTCCTTTCCACTGACTAATTCTCCTGATGCCGGCCAGGCAAAGAACCCAAACCACCATAAAGAGTTTTTAGATTGAGTCCATACTGGGTCAACGCCCGGTATAAGGGCATCCATGAGCGCCACCTTTTTTACATCCTCTCCAAACTGTGCACAATAGGCATATGCCACCATCAGCCCGATGTCATGTCCTGCAAGATTAATATTGTTGTAGCCCAGTTTTTTCATGAGCGCATGCATGTCTGCAGCCATCGTTTTTTTGTCATATCCTGACGCAGGTTTATCACTTTTACCAACGCCCCGCAGATCAGGAGCGATCACGGTAAAAGATTTGGAAAGCTCGGGCAGTAAACGATTCCACATATACCAGTTCTGACCAAACCCGTGAACGAGTAGCAGGGGCTCTCCCTGACCTCCGATGACGTAGTGGATGTTTACACCATTTACCATTGCAGACGCATCTTTAAATCCTGCGGGTGGAACCGCTGGCTCTACCACTTGTGTTGCAATCTCGCCGTTACCAGAGACTTGTTGTTTTTTCTCTGTTGGCAGATTACATGCCGTCAAAAGTGCAATAATAGAAAACGAAAATATGCTCTTTGTCATAGCCAAAGATTTTAGTGATATGATTAGTTAATGATGAATTAAAGAATAATATTTGTTTAAATTCAGACACCATACCTGCTCATCCAATCCAAGGCAAAATCACCATGCGCTTTCCTGGTAGGTGGCCGTCTGAGTACAAACAGCGTCAGCGGGAGATACGATAGTTTTTGGGAAACGGGTTTCATAGTGTTGGATATTACATCGGCACACCAAACGGGGACGCCAATAAACCACTTGATTTAAAATTAATACATTAGAATTTCTACAACACATCCCATACATGATATTTAGCGCTTTTCAGTGAGTAGCCACTAAATACAGTCATTCTTTTTTGTAACATTTAAAAGGTAAATTTTCAGGGTATCTATTCTCAGCTAACAAATCTACTAAATAGGGACTAAAGATTCTTGGTATGACTCATATACAAAACAAAGATTGCTAATTATTGTTGATTTTCAAAAGGAAAAAATTTAATTTCTGTAATTTTATTGCTCATTTATTAACTGAACGGAGGTACTGTCAGGATTTTACAGCTACAGTGAGAATCGTATACCGGTTGTTGCCTGGAAATAGCTCCTTACCGCTCCATTAAATTGAGTTGTAGCCACTGTTCCGTTGGAAAGAAACAGCTTGTCTGTCCCTTTGCCGGCACAGGCATGATAATATACTCCTCCCATATTCAGATTGATTGCGGAGTTTAATTGAAGTTCCAGCCTAAAATCTTCTTTTATCCCAAATCCGTTGGCGACATCTTCAAAGCTTAGGGGATGCTGAAAATTATCAACGAGATTCCAATTCGCACGTGCATTAAATCGGAACATTTCGGCAGTAGCCCGGTTGGAAATACCAAGCGTTTTATTTACAGGTAAATATGTAGCCAACCTGAAATTAAAACCATGCCAGTTAGTAATGTAGGTTGAATGCAGATTTTCAGATTCCTTCAGCATCCATAATCGTTGGGCCTGGATGGAATATCCCAGGGCTGCTGTTAGCATAAAATGGTCGGAAGAAAGAAGCCTGTACCCAATCATTAAATCATATGCCTGTATATTCCCTTTGTTAGCCTCGAACATCCTGCTGTAGGAATTATGTGTACGATTGTCTCCGAGATAATCTTTATCTGAGACCTTGCCGGTAATAATTTGGGAAATATGGAGATCAGAAAGGACCACTATTCTACTTATCGGGTTCCATTCTATCTCAGCCGAGAATGTAGGGGCGGACATATTCTTCCAAATTAACTCTGAATATACGTTAGGATTGGTTCCTTCAGTATTTCCGGCAATCGACCATCGGAAGTCTTCCTGGTGATAACCAAGTTGCATGGAGTATTTTAGCTTCTTGCCTGATTGCCCGTTTGCGTTTAAAAACAAGAGAATTGCAGATATGGCAATTCCAAGGCTTTTTGAATATTTTTCAAGAACACATACCACCTGGTGATATGTGTTCCTGAAAAATACAAGTCTGGATTCCGGACAAATATCTATTGCCATGGATTAGTGTCATTGAGAGGTTGGTATCCATTGCCTCGTAAAGCAACAAAATAGGCCCAGATCGGGAATGCTCCCCATGTTCCTTTTCCGCTGGAATAGACTCCACAATCTTTCGCATACAAAACCGAGTTTTGACCGGCAGGTACCTTTATACTAAAAAAGTATAGTCCATGAGTTTCAAACCAACTGGGATCTTCGTTTTGTTTATAGGGACCCTGGAAGTTCCATTCGGAGACTACATTCACTGCAAGGTCAGTGGGGGTGGCCTTAAGCGTTTTTTTATCCCTGTCATACAATCTGATGTATACATCCGCTAACCGGCTGCCATTTGAAGATGTATGAGCGTTTTCGTAGGTGAACCGGGCGTACACTTCATTTATCAAAACTACCTGATTTGCTTTCAGGTATTGGGCAATGTAAGTTTTTACGGCCTCTTTCTTGATTGGATCGTCGATAAATTCATAAAGTGGGACCAATCCATTGGGGCCGAAATCAATTAGCTCGGCATTATCCAGTGAGGAACTTGCTTGCCAGTCTTTCACGTTGACTTTGGGGATGTCTGTACCTATAGAGATATCTCCAATCAGGCTTTTGGATGGCTCGCCGCCATAGGTTTTATAATGCAGGCTTTGACCGTAATTTGATTTAGTTGAGCTGTCAGAATAATTAAAGCCGGTATTTATACTGAAGACTTTGCCCACCCCAACATCAACTCCGGCGGATGCAGCCTGTGCGCGATCTTCCTTGACGGTTTCTGAGCGATACATAACTTCTAGTTTGGCGCCTAAAATAATATCAGTGAGTACATGCGTACCATATTTGTCGACAATTGCCTGTGCTGAGTTGTTTTTAACATCAGCAATAAATGTTGGTTGCAGGTATTGTTTCAATAAGGTGATATCTGCATTTATCTTTGCTCTTTTTTGTTGAATAATCAAATTAAAACTGCTGTAAACGTATTTGGAGGAAAATGCATCACTACTTGAAAAGGAAGCAGTGATGGTGGCTTTGAAAGCGCTGACGCCCACGGTGCTACTTACTTTCAACGCTCTTTTTTTTAGGTAGGATTCGGCATCTTCCCCCGAAGTTAATATACCTTCTTGTTTGCTTGATAAGTCCCACTCGACTCTCGTCGGGTAATCTCTCTTTAAAGCATCTGCGTTGAAAACTGAGTAGGTGGAAGCACTTGAATTGGCATATTCACCGGTCACATCATATCCATATCCCAGCAGATCATTTTTCCCATCTCCGGCTGATCTGGGGTGAGTGAGTGGGCCTTCTCCCTTGTCCAGTGCTGTTTTTTTACAGCCGGTAACGGTTAACAATGCGGCCAAGCCGCATACAAATAGGTTTTTAAAGGTCAAAAAATTGGGTTGCTTCTGAATGCGGGCGATCAGATTGCCTTTTGAAGTTTTCATGTATATATTTGTTAGTTAACTATTGGTCAGCATATAGTGCAGCCTGAAGTTTTTTATATGTAAATAGGGCCTACCAGACGTAGTTGGGTTACAAGAATATTTTTATTAAAAGTAGATACAACCGTAAATTCCAGATAGTACGAATACGACAATTTTAAAAAATACATTTTATGAAGTACGTGCTGCATTGAAATAATTACATGCCCGCCCTTTTTTCTTCATCATTTTTACTTTCACCTTTACTGGTGTGGGTAGATTTTCCGAAACTATAATTCAGTGTTAATGCCATTTTATGGTTGCCATACCAATGCTGTAGCTGGTTATTGATGATCATTTTCTCCCGGAATGTCAGCTGGTAACGATAGGTATCAAATACATCATAAAAATTGAATCTGGAATTGAGTTTTCCTTTCAGCCAACTTTTCCGGATGCCCAGGTCCAGGCTTCCCATCGGCTTGAAGGTATATAAACTATTCCCGGTAGCGGAACGATAGAGATAGGAAATATCGAATGTGATACCTTTCGGCAAACTGAATACCTGGCTGCCCGAAAGTGTATAATCAAATATGGGAATAGCATACACTTTATCATGATAAGGTGTTACCTCTTTTTTATAGTTACCTCTGATATTGTTATTCATATTCCACCAGCGGTTAATGGTCAGGGGAAGACTGACTTCTATACCACCGAAATCATTGTAGGGCAGGTTACGGCCGAGATATTCCAGCACATTAGTAACGGGGTTGTATTCAGGATAGCGCCCCATTGGGTCCGTTTCCCTGCCTGCGAATAGTGTAACACTGAGATCGTGCCGGCTATAGGCGAGGCTTAGCATATCCGTTTTGGAGGGCTGCAAATAGGGATTTCCGACGAAATAATTAAGCGGACTATTATAAAACCGGAAAGGGTTTAGTTGGGCAAAGTTGGGCCGGGTAATACGACGACTATAAGACACATGTAATTGCTGCGCATGTTCCAACGGAAAAGTAAAACTAAAGGAAGGCAACCAGGTCAGGTAATCCCTGCTGGTCAGCAGGTGTTGGGTCATGGCATTGCCGGTGCTATGGGTATGTTCTGCACGTAGGCTGGCACTATAACTCCATTTATTCATCGTTCTTTCGTATGCTACATATGCTGCTGTAACGTATTCATCATACTGAAAGCTATTGGAGCGACTGCTATCCGGTACAAAAACGAACAACGTATTGAGCGTGTCGTAACGCAATTGATTGTTGGTAGTGGTAGAGGCAAACCTGGCGCCGGTACTCCATTTCCCTTTTCCCAGATTGCCGGAAAGGTCTGCCTGTACAGCGTGTATCAGGATATCATTTTCCAGGTCCGTTTTCCAGTAATCGAGAAGACGGTGCCCATCAAGGTTTTTCGTCTGTATATCCTCGTTTTGACGGTTACTGATCTTTAACAGCGAGGAAAGTATTTCCAGCTGGTTTTTACCCGGCTTTCCGTTATAATTAAGATAGACAGCATACGTCCGTTGCCGGGGAGTGGCGTTATTGAACGTATAGATATCTGATACCGGTTGCTGAGCAGCAGCATCTGTTGTGTGGAGCGTGTTAAAGGAATTGACGTGACGATTCGACTGATATGTGCGTCCTATGATTTCTATGTGATGTGTTTTAGAAAAATTATAATCAGCTCCAAGCTGATAATTAAAGTTGTTATTGTTGGTGGGAGCGTTGTTTTGGGTAGCCATGATATTCGTATTAGCCAGATGTTGCAGGGCCGAATATCTGTAAATACTTGTTCCTGCAGTATATCCCAGCCGGGCCGTGTAGGAGAGTTTTTTTGTCTTGTAGGTCAGCAGCAGGTTGTTATCCGCCAGTGTATAGGCATTTTGCTGGATATTACTACTGATGTTACCTTTCCATCCTAAAGTGCGGTCACGTTTCAGGCGGATATCAATAATACTTTTATGTTCACCATTGTATTTGGAAGAAGGATTGTTGACTACTTCAACAGATGCTATCATTTCAGGCGCAAGGCCGGCCAGATAATTTTGTAGTTCCTCCGGACTCATAGGTACCTGTTTCCCGTCAATGAATATAGTGGGGGCACTGCCTCCGGTCATTTGAAGGGAGCCATCGGCATTTATTTGCAGACCTGGTATTTTCTTCAGGATATCGAACGTATTAGCGGACGCAGCGAACAATGGGTTGCCGGAAACATGTAAGATCAGTTTATCTGCCCGTCGCTGCAACATTGGTTTTTCTCCGGTTACAATGACTTCGTTTAATTGACTGGGTATAGTTGTTAGCGCAATGGTGCCCAGATCCAGGTTGCTTCCTCCGGTATTGTCCAGTATCACATCCTGATAAAACTTACTATATCCAAAAAAAGACAGTAATAAGGTATATCGGCCGTTCTGCAGATTGGATAACCGGAAGATGCCGGCGGTATCTGTCGTCTGTCCTGTGATAAAAGCGGAGTCAGGGGATAGTAAACTAACCGTAACATACCCCAGGGACTGGCGTGTTTGGTTATCCAATATTTTCCCTTTGATGGTTTTTTGGGCAGTAGCAAGAAATGATAGGCAGATCAGCAAACAGAACGTCAGGCTAAATTTTGTCATCTGTAACGGTTTCCCGCAAACCTAAAAAGGGAGTGCACAGGGGCAGTCTGATATTGCCAAATCAGGCGTTCGGATTTATAAATCCGAACTGTAGATTATTGATTATCAAAGGATTTCTTGTAAAGTGCAGGAGTGGTGTCCTTTACTTTTCTGAAAGCAGCATAGAAAGTTGACTTCGAATTATAGCCTACTTCGTATCCGATGGCTTCGAAAGTAAGATGGGTATTAGTGGTAATTAATTTGCAGGCTTCCTGAATCCGGTACTCATTAATGTAGGTAGAAAAACTTTTTCCCAGGTTATCGTTCAATAATTGTGATAACTGATGCGACGTTATCTTCACCTCCTTTGCCACATCGTTTAATTTAATATTGGGATCCTGGTACAACTTCTTATCATGTATGATTTTTCCCAGCTTTTCTATCCACGCAGTCGCATCTGTATCAGCAATTTTCTTTTTTTCGGTCTTGACAAATAAACGGGTAGGATCGGATTTTTTCCCCCGGAAATGATAAAAAATAGTCAGGTAGAATAAAACAGATAGTGACACCGGCCCGCTAATGTATAGATGACAGCTGATGCCAGCCCAGGAGAGCATGAAAATACTACAAACCACGCAGTTACTGCCGTACAGCAGTAGCCAGAATTTTTCTGTTTCTGTTAGTGTTGCAGGATTTGCAAAGAGCGTTTTTAGCAGATTTTTTAGCACGAACCCCGTGGCTACCAGGTATATCACCCACTGACAGTATATAATGGAAACAATAGGCTCTTTCCATAGATCAGGATAAGTTTGATAAGGGAGAAGGATGCCGGTTAATAGCAAAGCTCCCAGAAGCCCTCCCCAGATCCATTTCCAGGAGGAGGGAAGAACAGTTACATTTTGCAATGCAGACCGGAAAAAGTAATATAGTGAAGGCCCGATCAAAAAGCAGGCGGATAGCCCTATCTGTGCATATATTTTAGGTAGCGAGTGATCGAAGTATAAAAGGACCGCTTTAATAATCCGAAGACTAAGCGCCAGCAATAGTATACAGAGGAATAAGGTAGATAGTGTTTTCTTCCTTTTACTAAAGAAAAGATAAAAGCTGATCACCATTCCATTGAAAGCTCCCAGGGAACTGATAAAGAATAGTATTTGCTGACCAATATTCATAAGTACAATGCAGGATTTATAAGAGAAATATAAGGAAATATTACCTGTTATTGTAAAACTAATTGCAGTAAGTCCACGCATATTTTACTTTATTGATGTTGTGGGGCCGGTTTACAGCAGTGAATAGGTATTTCCGAAATCAGCATTAATATGTAATTGATTGCTCCTTTTTCGGGTTAATATTTGCAAAGCCTTAATCAATATTGGTGTATTGATCGTAAGGATTCCATCTTAAATTTGATTCGCAGTGAACATAATATAGTATTGTAGTGTAAATGAAAACGTTTATGCGCCCCTCCTGAAATCAGCAATGCTAAATGACGACCCATCGACCCAAACAGGATTTTAATTTTTCAAATCAGTGAACAGTAAGTAAAATCAGCTAAACTATTCAAACCTCTTTTTGCTGTGGTGAGTATATGAATCACATCTGCAAACCAGTAAATACTGGCATGAATACCATATCGATTTTTATTCTCTCTGGAGTCATTATCTAAATGTAATCAGCAGCGAAGCCGCCTATTGCTATCTGCATCACCTGGACCAGGGCTGGGAACGAACGACAATTCCTCAAAGTGGAGAATAAAGTGCTCCATAGATCATTCGCAAACTAACCTTCAAAAATAAATAACCATGAAAAGAAAAACACTATTTAAGAATGCTGTCATCAGTGCTGCTGCATTGATAACGGTTTCAGCGGTCATTTACTCCTGTAAGAAAAACGTACAGAATGAGAACCCTGGCTTAGCAGGAGCTTCTTTTTTTACAGAGATGAAATCGGTAACGCCTACGGCGATGGAAATCAGCGCTCACCAGGTGGAGTTAGGCTTTAAAAGAGATAAGAGCAGTAACGGAGCAATTCCAACTGCTTTCGAGTTAAACATGCCCGGAGGTAAAAACTACCAGGTAGCCGTCACTTCTAAATCCAAAGGATTTGGAGGAGTGGATATTTATGTGGGAACAGTGAAGGATGATCTGGCAAAAGGCCCGGCCTCGAAGATGCGGAATTTTACGCTGGTGGATGACCCAAAGAATAATGCTGTCTTTGCTGATTTTAGTATTGACAAAGTAAACTACACGTTATCTAAAAAAGAGGATAATACATTCCGGCTGTCTGCTATAAAGCCAGTTGAGAAGAACGAAAAAGACGCTATACCTGCATCCCGTTCCGCGAAACAAGCCGCTACAGAATTGGCTGTTGCCGCAGGGGAGCAGTGTAATGGCATCTATATTATTGATTTATTTGTAGGCTATTCTAATCAGGCAGTTGCTAGTATCGGAGCAGGTAATTTGATTGCATATGCCAATGATATGGTGGCTTCGGTAAATAACGGCCTTGCCAATTCCCAGGTTGACAACGTAAGAGTACGTTTGGTAGGTACTGGTACAAACCCCAATAATCCAGGTGTGGTTCCTCAGGCACTCGATGACGGGCCTACATGGTTTGCCAGCGGACTTGCCAGCACTGGAGCAGATTTACTATGTTTGGTACAACAGCCTACAAATGCACCCGGGTCAGCGGGAGGCTACGGAAATATGCCTGGTTGGGTAGCTGTAGCCGGCGCAAACTGGACTACCGTTTACCGTCATGAAATTGGCCATAATTTAGGAAGCAACCATTGTGAGCCTGGCATACGGCCCTATGCAGCGGGATATGATAATGGCCACTGGGCAACACATATGTGCAACAACAGTGTGAACTACTATTCTAACCCTGATGTGCTGGACGATCAGGGACACCCGCTAGGGAATGCAAATACTGCAAATAATGCCAGGCTTTGGAGGGAGCGGGCAGCAGAAATGTCGGGAAGAGTGGCACATATTCTACCTTTCACGGATTGTACCTCAACGCAGTAATAATTTAGTAAATTAAGTAACTGAGAAGGTTAGTTAAAAATGAGGGTATCCAAAAGGGTATCCTCGTTTTTTGAGAGTTAAGAGCTTACTGATTATTGAAAGGTACTGGAGCACTCCTAAAATTTTGAAAGCAAGCTAAAAAAAGGGGCGACCATTACACTGGTCAGCCCCCAATAATGCTAAGCAACAAAGTTATGTTTACTGTCCTTTCCCGAAATCAGGAGCAGGTTTATCATACCAGACCCGTTGTGAACTCAGAGTGGGGAGGTCCTGCGCATTAGGAGTGAATCCCTGCTGCTGCATGGCGGCGGACCAGTTAGCCCTGTTCACTTCTCCGGGATCTATCAGCCAGAAGCGGCGTGGGATCAACTCGTTGAATGGTTCCCGGCCATAGTAGGCTGAACCGGTTTTAGGATACCCGGTACGTCTGCAAAATACATATGCTTCATTAGGCTGGCGGTACATACCCAGGAATTGCTGGATATAGATCCTTTCCAGGTTATTTACGCCGTTAAATTTCACCAGTGGATTTGCCAGGTAGTTATTGATCTCTGTTGTCCCGTCGCCGGAATAAGCAGTGGTGGAGCCTGCGGTCACGGCTATGGTATTCATCGTTTGTATCGAAGAGGTAA
The DNA here is from genome assembly GCF_012927205.1 of Chitinophaga fulva. Taxonomy (GTDB): domain Bacteria; phylum Bacteroidota; class Bacteroidia; order Chitinophagales; family Chitinophagaceae; genus Chitinophaga; species Chitinophaga fulva. The sequence goes on along the minus strand of NZ_JABBGC010000002.1, from coordinate 1,711,689 downwards.
CGCCCTTCTTGTACCAGTCTTCCGCACTGCCTTTGGTATCCACTCCGCCGGCATATCCTTTCTGGATAAACTCAGCTATGTAAAAACAGGTTTCAGCGTAGGTAACGGCTACATCCAGGAACTTACCGGTAGCCTGGTTTAGCTGAGGAGAGAAAAACCTGCGGTTGATAGGAGAGATCAGGGAGTATTTTGTGAACTGGCTTACGGGAAATGGGTTCCCGATAAAGGAGGCCACAACGGGATTGGTGGTCCAGTCGGCCGGTCCGCCCTGGTACATGATCAGCGGATCGTTCGGGTCAATAAAGGAAGGAAGTGATACATGATATTGGGCCAATGTATCTTTATAACTGCCCACCAGGTCATTTTTTTCGAAGTACACCGGCAACCGGGGATCATTGGTTTTTTTAAGGAAGTTCATAATAGAAGTACTGGCATACCGGCGGCTCCGGTAATCAATATCTCCCCCAGTCCCGAAAGGGACGTAGGTAGCATTTACATATTTGACTTGCGAATCATAGTCGCTGATGGGACCTGTAGCATCTTTCATGACCTCCTGGAATATAGCCTGGCATTTTGCCTTGTCTGCATTCTCTAACCTGGCAGCTATACGAAGTTTAAGTGTATTGGCCAGTTTAACCCATTTTACCCAGTCGCTTTGGTAAAAGATGTCGGATGGTCCATAACTGACTTGCGTTGTTAAAGAGTTATCTGCTAATACTTTGATAGCCTCATTCAGCTGTGTCAGCCAGTTGGTGAACAGGTTTGGCTGTTCGTCATAAACAGGGTTGTATTTGAAATCATACCGTCCTTTTATCGCTTCGCTGAAGGGAATGGACCCATTCATGTCTGTCACCTTGATACCATGCAGTACCATCAGTATGTTGGTCACTACCCTTATTTTCTGGTACCTGTCCTTGTCGGGCATAGCGTCCACCCGCCGCCGGATTTCATTCAGATTAGGCAGTATCTGCAGGTAGTAGTTATTATACCGCGTATTTACATTGTTGGTAATTTCGAACGGACTGGAGGTTATGTGTTGTGTAAAGCGCATCAGTTGTTCCATGCTTTCCCACACCCACTCGGTACCCTGGTAAGTAAAGATCTTATCTTCTGAATAGCTGAGCAGGTATTTTACATCTGGTGTAACTACCAGGCTTGGATCGGTATTGAGATCGCCGAAGTTTTTGGCGCAGGACCCGGCGCCCAACAGGGCCAGTGCCATGCAAACTTTTATATATCGGTGTTTTGTATTTTTCATGACCTTGTTTTTTGATGTTGTAATAAACCGTTCTTTAGAATCCTACCCTGATAGTACCCGCAATCGACCGGACCATAGGTAAAAATCCTTCTTCACCGGAATAAGCCGTGTTGTTGGAGTTGTTGGATGCAGGGTTATAGTTGTAGGGAAGACTGTTGTAGAGGTACAACAGGTCGCGGCCCACAACTGCCAGGCTCAGGTTATTCAGCATCAGTTTTTTACAGATATTGGCCGGGAACTGGTAAGCCAGTGATACCTGCCGCAATGATACCCAGGTGTTCTTCCTGATCCAGTAATCGGATACGCCTGTGGAAGAAGAGCCATAGCGGTAATAAAACTGCGGAGCATGTGTAGGCTCTACATATCCTTTTTCGTAAGCCTGTGCATAGCTCATGCCGCCAACATCCACCTGTGTGCCATTGGCCTGGGTTATCATCTGGCCTTTCGGGAATACGCCGTCCGGGATCAGGCCATCGTCGTAGGTCTGGCCATCGAATTTGCTGGTCCAGGTAATGCCGCCGGTTGCGGCATCCCTTCCTGCCAGTGTATTGGGAAATACGCCGGTGTGGGTGCCGTAGCGATAGGTGAGGAGCACGAAATCGCCCCCGACTTTGGCATCCAGCAATACATTCAGGGAAAAGCCTTTATAATGGAAGGTATTGCCCCATCCTGCCCTGAATTTGGCGTTGATATCACCTACATCCTGCCAGGTATTGCTGCGGGCCGGGAATGCTGCACGGGCATCAGAGCGCCAGGCCAGTACCGGTTTACCATTGTTGGGATCATCTACCGCGTTGCCATTGGCATCCCTGGCCTGGTATGGACTGGAATGAATGAGTGTGCGCAATGTGCCATATGATTTGCCTACTAAGGCCCAGGTGCTTATTTCACCGATATTGGCTCCCAGGTCATATTCTGTACGTCCGGGGTATAGTTCCTTGATAAGGTTCCGGTTGAAAGAATAATTGAGATTGGTATTCCATTCAAAATTCTTTGTTTTAACCGGTGTTCCGTCAATCATCAATTCAAGTCCCTTATTCTGGATATTGCCCGCATTGATGATAATACCTTCCTGTCCGCTTTCCGGAGGGGTGGATACATCCAGGATCTGGTTTTTCGTGTTATCCTGGTATACGGATATATCAAAACCAATCCTGTTGTCCAGGAAACGCATTTCGGCGCCCAGCTCTTTGGCTATTTTCCGTTGAGGTTTCAAATTAGGTTGTATCACCATAAACTTGCCGGTGAGTGGGTCGCGGTAGCGGCTATAGGTCGACATGGGAATATCAGTTCCATTAGAGGAGGTGAAGCCGTTAAAGGCGAATCCCGGGTTGATGGTGAACGGATCAGTATCACTACCCAGTGCTGCAATGTTTCCTCTCAGCTTTCCGTAACTGATCCAGGAGGGTAATTTAAAGGTTTCGGAAAACAGCCATGATAGGCTAACAGCCGGGTAGTTATAATAGTAGTTGCCGCCACCGCTGGTATAGGCCAGCGCAGAGGACCAGTCGCCCCGGAAGGTAGCTTGCAGGAACAGCTGGTTTTTCCAGGCCAGGTCGGCGCTGGCATAAATGGAGTTAAAAGCTTTCCTGGTTTTAAATCCTCCTTTGGGGTCCATTTTTTGCGCAGAATTGCCCAGGAAAAACTGCCCCGGGTAGTTCAGCCCGCCTACGGTTTCGCTGTAGTTAAAAGTGGTCTGGAAACGCTGGGTTTCGCCGCCTATGTAACCGCTCAGGTCCAGGTCTTTCATGAGGGTTTTATTGACCATCACCATCCATTTGAGGAAATAGCTTTCCTTGCTGGTGTGTCCAAGGCCATAAAGACCGCCTTTGAATTCCGGGTTTTGCCCCAGTTCCTTGTTTTCATTCTTTGTATACAGGTTATTCACGTTGCCTTCCAGTAACAGTTTAATCCAGGGCGTTATGGTAGCGGTGAGGGCTATACGTCCGCGGATGGTTTGTTCATTCTGCAAGTATTCGTTTTCGTATAAACTGAACCAGAAGCGGGATTCAGGCGCCTTATTGGGCTCGTTGGGGTCCGCCGGGTTGGGCGCTCCACCGAATACACTCGTATAGTGGGCTTTCTGCATCCAGTATTTCGTATCATAGTTACGGGGAAGGATCCACGTAAACAGCTTTCCAAAGTTAAAGGAAGCAAAGGCATCCAGTCCGCCGAGCCGGGGCGGGTTTTTACCCACAAAGTCGGTGTAGTTGGCGCTTACATCGGCACTGAGAAATTTATTGATGGTATGTGTCACCCGTACATCAAAGCTGTTTTTTAACAGGCTGTTTTTAGCTACAATACCCTGGCTTTGATCGCGGGTGTACGATACCCTGAAGGTAGATCTGTCGTTACCGCCATCCAGTGCAATATTGGTAGCAGAGCCATTTCCGTTCTGGAATGCATCCAGGAAATTATGGGGCTGGGCCACATATTTAGTGGGAGTACCATCGTAGTTCAGTACATCCTGCCCGGCAAAGCGGGGCCCCCAGTTTTCCAGCTCGCGTCCTATCTGCCTGTCGATATAAGGTTTGCCGGTAGCGGGATCGGTAGGAAATACCTTGGTCCTCCACTGTTCGTTCGGTTTGTAGTTCGGATCGCGGTTGTCGGTAAAGAAAGCACCTACAGTGCCGCCTCCGAAATCATTCTGAAAATCCGGGCCGGAGTAGGGCCGGAAGGTATTGAAGGTCTGGCTAACGTTAACGCCTATTCCTTTCCGTTCCCGTCCTTTTTTGCTGGTAATGAGGATAACGCCATTAATAGCCCTGGAGCCATACAAAGCTGCAGCAGAAGAGCCTTTCAGCACGGTTACGGACTCAAAGTCTTCCATGTTCAGGTTTTTCAGGTCGTTACCGAAGTCACGGCCGGTACCGTTGAAGGTGTTGTTTTCCACTATTACCCCATCTATCACGAAAATAGGCTGGTTATTGGTGCCCAGGGTGGAATTACCACGGATGACGATTTTTGAATTGCCGAAGAGCCCACCGGCGCCCTGGTCAATCTGCACCCCGGCCACCTTACCCTGTAAGGCATTTACCGGGTTTACCTCGTTGGTAACGGCGAGGTCGGCGCCTTTGATTTCAGTGGTGGCATACCCCACGCTTTTCTTCGTCTTCGTTACGCCGAGCGCGGTTACGACCACCTCTCCGAGTTGCTTGTTATCTTCCGTAACTGTTACATTCACAATACTTCTGCCGTTGATAGATACCTCCTGTTTAAGGAAACCAATGGCATTGAATATCAGGGTACCGCTACCGGGCGCGGTGATAATGTAATTACCCTGGGCATCCGTTACGGCCCCGGCTTTTGAATCCTTCAGCATAATGGATACGCCGGGAATGGGTTCACCCCTGACGGAGCTGACCTTCCCGATAATTTTGTTGTTTTGTGCAAATACCGTACTGCAGTAAAGTAACAGGTACAATACTATTGCTCCGGGCCTGCAGGCGTGTAAACATCTCCACATACGTTTGATTTTGATGGTTGATGATAAAAACTATAAGTGAAACTGATTTGCCTGCTACTGATTTACCGTGTTCAGAGGGATGGATTTACAGGCAATGTTTTAAGTATAGAAAAATTGACTGGTGAGGGATAACAATACACTGGAAGAAAGAACGAATTGTTATTTGCTTTCCGCTACAGATAAATTCGCCACAATAACTTTCCGATCCACCAGATATAACAACCGGCATCCATTAATGTTCTGTTCAGGGTTGAATTACAAAGTTGACGAATTCATTCACCAAACTGTGTACGGTGCCAGAGAAAAAATGTTCCGCGAGGGAGAATTACACGGATAACCAGAAGGACGTTTCTGTAAGCGATTGAAGATCAATCATTAGGTGAAGGATTTAATAGCCTGTGATCGTCTGGGACTGATAGTAAAGAGCACATAAACCGCAGGTAATGCCCCTGGCTTATGTGTCTTACGTATACATTACTTTTTGTAAAAATCATTTGAACTAATCGCCTTTTCATCTTTACCATGAATAGATGTAAAAACAGCCTTCCTTTCCCGGTAATTTTTCATGATTTCCTCCCAGGCAGCATCTTCCAGTCGATCATACTTTTCTTTACTATCTCTGTCCAGTAAAAAAGATCCTTTGGCTAAGCCAAATAATTCATTCAATAATTTTCTTAACTCCCTTGTAAATGCTTGTACCGGATTACATAAAGCGATCCTAACGGACAACGCTTTAATTTCAGTAGAAAAAGACAATAAATCTATCCAATAATCATCACCTTTTTTAACAAGGTATATTTGGTCATCGTGATGAACTACTTCATCAAAGTGAATCGCTTCGGTTATATCCTTTAATGTTTTGACCTTATCAAAGACAAATAAAAAATTCTTAGACTCCAGTCCCATAAAAATTATTGTTGATAGTCTTGGTATTATTCTTTAAATCCCATTCGCCATGCCCCCTGACTACATCTCTAAACGTTACAGGGTTAATAATCCCTTTAGCATAGTTAATGTTTTATTGAGTACGATCAGTCAGTTATCTGATAAAACCTGTATTGCCTTCATGATAAGTTCGTTAAAATGATTTTTTTAATCGATGGATATCGATTAATATTGTGTTTATGAACAAGCGTATTGATAGCAGAAAACTGGAGCGGATGGGTAAGGCTTTGGGAGATCCATGCCGTCTTAAAATAGTGGAAGCTATTAAAAAGAAGGATGATTGGATGGTGTGTATGGAGTTGATAGAAATGTTTAATCTCGCGCAATCCACCGTCTCCCACCATTTAAAGCAACTGGTGGATGCTGATTTGCTACACTTTGAAAAAGACGGGCGTAATACCAAATACAAAATCAATAAGGAGTCATTTGGCGAATATGCCTTTTATCTGAACAGTTTTTTATACTGATTTTTAAAAAACCATCCATCGGCGATTGATGTTTTTTTTCTTGTTAATTAATCGATAATTATAGATTGATCATCCAAAACATATCATTTTATGTCTAATTAATCGATATGTATCGATTGATTAGACGCGCTGAAAAAATAACAGACATTTTATGAAAACGACTGCTTTTACACTACCATGGGTGGTAGTGCTGCTATCTGCATGCTCATCCGGAGAGCAGACGGCTGCTTTGACAACGATACCTTCGCTGAAGGTGGTCCGGGTGGGTAGTGGCGCCACCACCATCCGCAACGAATATCCTGCCACCGTAGAAGGTGGGGCCGACGTGGAAATCAGACCCCAGGTAAACGGGGTCCTTGAAAAGATTTACGTGGACGAAGGCGCCTTTGTGGCGGCCGGACAGCTACTTTTTAAGATACAGGATTTCACCTACCGGGAACAACTGAATATGGCCAGCGCCGGGCTGCTGGCTGCCAGGGCCGCCCTGGCCAATACCCAACTGGAAATAGAGAAAATAACTCCGCTGGTACAAAATAAAGTGGTGTCCGACCAGCAACTCAAAACTGCCATAGCCAATCACGAGCTGGCCCTGGCCAGGGTAAAGGAGGCGGAAGCACAGGTGGCAGATGCCAGGATTAACCTGGGGCATACGCTCATCAGCGCACCGTTCAGCGGCTATATCGGGCGGCTGAATAAAAAAGCGGGCAGCCTGCTGACTGTTACTGATGCGGGGGAACTGACAACGTTATCGGATATACGACAGGTACATGTGTATTTCTCGCTGAGCGAAAGAGAGTTTGTGGCACTCAAACAACATCTTCCCGGCAGCAGCATAGAAGAAAAACTACGCAAAGCGCCACCCGTATACCTTACGCTGGCCGGTGGTGAAGAATATGCTTCATCGGGGCAGCTGGACATGGTCAATAGTGCTTTTAATAAAACTACCGGCGCCATCACTGTCAGGGCCAGCTTCCCCAATAATGAGCGGTTGTTGCGCTCCGGCAACACCGGAAAAATAAGGCTGCAGTTTACTGACCAACAGGCGCTTACTATTCCGCAGGCTGCCACACTGGAAGTTCAGGATAAAACTTTTGTTTTTGCAGTAGACGACAGCGGCAGGGTGCATAAACGGGCCATCACCATTTCCGGCACTGCCGGTAACCAATACCTCATCAGCCAGGGCCTGGACAAAGGCCATCGGATCGTGCTTGAAAACCTGGAAACCCTGCAGGAAGGAACGCATATCCAGCCGATAGTACAAATCCAATAGCTGTTTACCGCTGTAACATCCGTTTGTCAGGAACACACTGCATCCTGACAAGGCCCTTTATTGTCTTCAAAAAAATATAAGATGTTTAGAAAATTCATTGAAAGACCTGTGCTGGCCACAGTTGTTTCTATTCTCCTGGTGATACTGGGCGTAGTAGGGTTGAAAAGCCTGCCGATAGAGCGTTTCCCGGATATCGCCCCGCCTATGGTACAGGTGAAGGCCTATTACCCCGGAGCAAATGCCGGCACCTTGTTACGTTCGGTAGCGCCGCCACTGGAAGAAGCCATCAACGGTGTGGAAGATATGATCTATATGAGTTCATCTTCCAGCAATGACGGCACGCTTATCATTACCATCTATTTTAAACTGGGCACAGACCCCGATATGGCGGCTGTGAACGTGCAAAACAGAGTGGCCTCGGCTACCGGCTCGCTGCCACCGGAAGTAGTGCAGGCGGGCATCACCACCCGCAAGGCGCAGAACGGACTGGTGATGGTGCTCAACCTCTACGGCGATGAAAAAAATGGTTACGACCCCACCTTTATGACTAATTACGCCCAGATCAATATTATCCCGGAAATACGTCGTATAGCCGGTGTGGGTGAGGTAGACGTATATGGCAGCAACCACGACTATGCCATGAGAATATGGCTGAATCCCGTACAGATGGCGGCCTACGGCATTACGCCGCAGGAAGTGACTGCTGCTATCCAAAACAAAAACCTGGAAGCTGCGCCCGGCCGCCTGGGAGAAAACAGTCCCGTGGCCTTTGAATATGTGATCAGGTATAAGGGTAAATACAGCCGACCGGAAGAATATGAAAATATGGTCATCCGGTCCAACCCCGATGGTACCTTGCTGCGGTTAAAAGATATTGCCAAAGTGGTATTGGGCTCCTATACCTATGGCAGCTTTAATATGCTGAACGGTATCCCGGCCGGCGTTACAGACAGGCCTGCCATCACTTTCCGGGTATGGCAGCTTCCCGGTTCCAATGCTCGGGAGATACAGATACAGGTGGAAGAACTCATGCGAAAGGCTGAAAAGAAGTTCCCCGAAGGACTGCATCATCAAACATTATACTATACCAAAGAAATGCTGGACCAGTCGATAGACCAGGTGATACATACGCTGGTGGAGGCTTTTATACTGGTGTTTCTGGTGGTGTTCCTGTTTTTACAGGACTTCCGTTCTACGCTTATCCCTGCTATCGCTGTGCCCGTAGCTATTATCGGGACTTTCTTTTTTATGCTGGTGTTTGGGTTTTCCATCAACCTGTTGACGTTGTTTGCGCTGGTATTGGCTATCGGGATTGTTGTAGACGATGCCATCGTCGTGGTGGAAGCTATCCATGCAAAACTGGAACATGAAAGGCTGTCACCGCGCCAGGCTACTTTGTCAGCCATGCATGAAATTACAGGCGCTATCATTTCTATCACGCTGGTGATGGCGGCTGTCTTTCTGCCGGTAGGGTTCATGAAAGGCTCCGCAGGCGTGTTTTACCGCCAGTTTGCCTTTACGCTGGCCATCGCCATTTTTATTTCCGCAGTAAATGCGCTGACATTGAGTCCGGCGCTGAGTGCATTGTTTCTTAAAAGCACGCATACTAATGGGCAGGCTGCCACTTTTCAGCAACGTTTCTTCGCTGGTTTTAATACCGGGTTTGAAAGGCTGACCAACCGCTATGGACAAACATTACAGGGGCTGATAAAACATAAATGGACCAGTCTCACAGGGTTGCTGCTGGTGATTGTCAGCACACTGATACTGATGCGCAGAACACCTACGGGCTTTATTCCTTCGGAAGATATCGGCTTTTGCGTGGTGGCGGTGGACCTGCCTCCCGGCTCTTCCCTGCACAGAACAGAAGCGGTGCTGAAAGCCGTTTCAGATGCTATCCGCCCGATGGAATCGAGGAAAGTGTTTAACATCGTTTCGGGGGTCAATATCTTCACAGGTGCAACCAGCCCTTCTTCCGGCGCGGCTTTTTATGTACCTAAGAAAGATGGGGAACGAGGGCGCAACAACAATATCAATGGCATCATGGACGAGATCCGTCAACGTCTTAAAGCCGTAAAAGGGGCACAGTTTATTGTGTTTACGTTACCTACGGTAGCAGGATTTGGTGGGGTAGAAGGACTGGATTTTGTACTGCAGGACAGAACGGGTGGCTCCCTGGACAAATTTGGGGAAGTGTCTGCGAAATTCCTGGAAGCGCTTAATAAAAGAAAAGAGATCGCTATGGCCTTTACCTCTTTCCGTGCCGACTATCCCCAGCTGGAAATGCGAATAGACGAGGGGAAAGCAGCACAGTTGCAGGTAAGTGAGAAGGATATCCTGCAAACGATGCAGGCCTATTTCGGAAGTGTGCAGGTATCCGATTTCAACCGCTTTGGAAAATATTTCAGGGTGATGGTACAGGCAGGGAAAGAAGACCGTTCAGGGCCTGCCTCACTGGAAGGGATATACGTAAAAAATGCGCTACAGGAAATGGTGCCTATCCATTCGCTGGTGGACCTTCGGAAAGTGGTAGGCCCTGAAACCATCACCCGGTACAACCTTTTTAACAGCATTGGTGTGATCGCCATGCCCAGACCCGGTTATAGCACCGGTGATGCGATCAGGGCTGTGGATGAAGTCGCGCAGCAATTGCCCGCAGGCTTTGACTATGAATACTCCGGCGTGACCAAAGAAGAAATCGCGTCTGGCGGGCAGGCCGTAGGTGTTTTCCTGTTATCGCTGTTGTTTGTGTATTTCCTGCTGGCAGCCCAGTACAACAGTTATATAATGCCGCTGGCGGTGCTTTTGTCGGTGCCTGCCGGCGTGATCGGCGTGTTTGTGGCGATTGGGATGGCGGGCATTGATAACAATATTTATGTGCAGGTGGCTTTGATCATGCTGATTGGTTTGTTGGCTAAAAATGCTATCCTGATCGTGGAATATGCCGTACAGCGCCGGCTGGCGGGGCAGTCACTGGCATCGGCGGCCATACAGGCTGCACGGGTGAGGATACGGCCTATTATTATGACTTCTGTAGCCTTTATAGCGGGAATGATTCCGATGATGCGCGCTACCGGGCCTTCGGCCCAGGGCAACCATTCTATTAGCATCGGTGCTGCCGGCGGAATGCTGAGCGGTGTTGTGCTGGGGCTTTTCATCATCCCGGTATTGTTTGTGGTGTTCCGTTATCTGCATGAAAAAATCACACCGGCAGCACAGAAAGACAGGCACACATGGCAGCCAGAAATAGATAGGTAATGATGAAAGCGAAAGTTGATAGTATGCTTTGCTGTCAACTTTCGCTACTATTTATGCCTCCTCTCCGTTACCAGGGTATTTCTCCTGTTTCAGGATTATTTTCCTCACTAAAAAATTTTCCTGTTGGGCCATCATTGTCAATTAGCGCATATTTTACGATCCGTTTTCCGGCATCTTTAACAGTTCCGGGCCCACTATGTCCATTGAAATCTGTTTTTGTATATCCCGGGCAAACGGCATTTATTTTGAAGTTGGTATTTTTAAATTCGTATGCCAAAACAACAGTGTACATATTCAAGGCTGATTTTGAAGAAAGATATACAGCGCCTTTGTAGTCGTAGTATTTATAGGTTGGGTCGCTGTGCAGGGTAATTGAACCTTGACTTGAACTTACATTTACAATACGAGGCTCTGACGACTTTTTCAATAAATCAATAAATGCCTGTGTAACTCGCACCACGCCGTAAACATTTGTATCATAAGCTGCTTTAAACTGGTCAATAGTTGAGTCAAGTGCCGTTTGTGGGTAACCACCATAAATACCCGCATTATTTATAAGTATGTCCAGCACCTTTGTTTTTTTACCTATTTCTTTACGGGCTTTAATGACGGATTCGTCGTCTGTAATATCAAGCTGGATAGCTTCTACATTGTTTAATCCTTTTGCTTTTAATTTACCAACGGCTTCAACACCATTTTCTAAACTACGACTGCCGAGGTAAACATAAATTCCTTTTTGAGCAAGTTGCTGTGCCACTTCAAAGCCAATGCTTTTGTTAGCTCCTGTTACTAATGCAAATTTCATTTCCTGTATGAATTTTATGAAGCAAAAGTAGAGCGCTGAAAAATAGCGGAAATGGACAATTCATTTTATTTCCCCGACAAATCTTGCCTGGGCAAAAAATCACTTGCACTTTTTCCTGTACTTTTTTTGAAGAGCCTTGAAAAATAATCGGGGTCATTAAAGCCCAATTCATAGGCCAGTTCTTTGACAGAAGTATTGGAATAACGCAATTTTCTCTGAGCTTCCGCTATCAAACGGTTAATAAAATAATCTTTTGGCGATGTTCCGGAATATTCTTTTACAATCCGATATAAGCTGTTTGTAGATAAAGCTAATTTTTCTGCAATTGCGTTGATGGAAGGCTGCTCTGTAAGGTGTGTTTCCACGATCAATTTGAACTCGATGAACTTTGAAAGGTTAGCGTTTAAGATATTGACGGGTTCTCTGTTTTTGAAATAAGCGCTGTTTAATTCTGATAACAATGAGTTCAGATAAGCTAATATTATTTCAGTGTCGGTCTCGTATTTATCTAAGTAGAGTATCTGGTTCAAAATTCCAAAAACCTTTATTACTCTTTCTTTTGCGGCACTGTCAAAAGCTATGGTCTGTGCGTTTAAAGGGTTGACCAAAAAGGGAAATTGTTGTGGCAACAATGCCAATGTATTTTCATCAAACAGCAGCTTGAAATATTTAAGATCGTCTATTTTAGCGGGTGGCGTAAAAATTTGATTAGGCATTGCAAAAAGCAACTGCCCGTCAGTAAGCGTAAAGTCCTGTAGGTCTATGTTGTATGTAATTGAACCGCTTTCAATTAATACAATAAAATAAGAAGATAACCTACGAGGTTGCAGCAATTTTTCTTGAGTATCAACTGAAAGATAAGGATTGTCGTTTGAGCGAATCTTTATTCCCAGCTCATCATGCTGTGAGTCCTCATGTTTTCTTGTTTGTTCTTTCATGTTTGCTGGTTAAAATGTGAAGGTATATTAATTATATGAAAAATATATATATAGGTATATTGACCCCTTCAATGTACCAGGTACTTTCTGAGTAATTTACATTATTAATTTTAAAGCTAAAAAGATTCCATTGTGGGATAATCGGTGTATCCTGCTGCTCCTGTGTAGTAACTATTTTGATTGACAGGATTAAGCGGCGCATTGGCCTTAAACCGCTCTACCAGGTCGGGGTTGGCGATGTAAAGTTTTCCAAAGGATACCAGGTCGGCGATGTTCTTGTCTATAGCCTGGTTAGCGGTTTCCTTGTCAAAATCCCGGTTGACCATATAAGTGCCGCTGTAGAATTTTCGGTAGTAAGTAGCAGATGCTAACATCTGTTTCATCGGGTCATCTGTACTGTTTAAGGGAAAGCCGGCAATGTGCAGGTAAGCTAAATCGTAATCATTTAATAGCGTACACAAATACGTAAACAGCTCCTGCGTCTCATCATCTGTAGTGATGCCAAAAAGATTGTTCCAGTCGGGAGATAAACGAACAGCGATTTTTATGGAAGTGGCAATTTTCCTGATGCGATCAAGTACATCAAATAAAAACCGGGACCTGTTATCAATAGAGCCTCCATATTTGTCCGTTCGCTGATTGGCACATTTTGCAAAAAACTGGTGGAAAAGATAGCCGTTGGCAGCATGTAGCTCGATGCCATCAAATCCGGCATAGGAAGCATTTTGGGCAGCGTCGCAGAATTCCTGGATGGTACGTTCAATATCTTCCAAAGACATTTCCTTTGGTGTAACTGTTTGCGCATACCCACTTGCTGTATACACATGATCATTCGGGTTGATGGCCGAGGGCGCTAATGGTAGGTTATTCCCCAGCAGATCGGGGTGCGACATTCTGCCTACATGCCAGAGCTGGGCAAACATCACAGCGCCACGTTCATGCACGGCAGCGGTTACTTTTTTCCATCCTTCTATTTGGTCACTATGAAAAATCCCGGGAATGTTTAAGCCGCCTACCGCATTTGGGCTTACTGCTATTCCTTCCGAAATGATTAAACCGGCTGAAGCACGTTGCCTGTAGTATTCAACTGCCAAATCTGTTGGTACCCCTTTATTACCCGCCCTTGCCCGGGTCATGGGTGCCATCACCACGCGGTTTCTAAGCGTTAAATGAGCTGTCTTGTAGCCCGAAAATAATGATATCATGCCTTATTTTTTTCAAATTTAAATCCAGGTAAAACCCGAAAATTGGAAAAAACAGACATTCTCTTCAGGAAAGTTTCTCTTTAAAATATATATGGGGATTTATCCCGGAAAAGACTTTGAAATCATTGATAAAATGTGATTGATCAAAATAGCCGCTCTTATATGCAACGTCAGTAAGTGAGTGTGTTTTACTATGGCTGGACAGTCCGGACTCAAAGCGTACAATTCTTGCATACAGTTTCGGGTTTAATCCGGTAAGTGCTTTAAAACGCCGTGTGAACTGCTTTGGTGAAAGGAAAAATGCTTTTGCCAAATCGACAACCGTTACGTTTCCTTCGCATGCTTTGATACGGGAAATGGCCTTTATCATTAATTCGTCCTGCTGTACGTTAGTTGTTGAAAGGGAAGTGAAAAATTGGGTTACTAAATCAATACGTTCGTCTAAACCAGTGGCTGCGTCCATTTTGTCGATCAGCAGTTCGCTTCTTTTGCCAGCAGCAAGGGACAGCTCTAAGAATCTGTTGTTCAGATCTGCGGGAGAAAGTTTAAAAAAAGGGGCGATAGCGCCTGGCAGTAACGAAACACCAAAAAATTCATTGAAATGGCTGGCCGGAAAATACCCATAAGTCGTTCTTGCTCCCTGGATGGAAGAAGAAACCAAATGAGCGGAAGATGTCCCCTCACGCCGGAAAGTAAAGGTTAGTTCCATGTTCGTACCGGCCACAGCATGATAAACTGCGTCCTGCCGTCCATTTTCATTCCAGGTACCCGTCGAAAAATGGCTTATCAGGTCTTTTAATGCAGGCGGTGGTTTTATTACAGTATATCCCATGGCTAATCTGCTTGGATAGTGCTATCCAATATTTGGATTTTTGGTAAAGATATTCCTTTATGTACAGTTTGGGAACCCCATTTATGCAAAAACTAGCTTTGACAAGGTGTTTGATTTTTCCCCAGCATTTTTAACATCTTGGCATGGTCCACCAGTGCTTCCCAGAAAGTGGGCTTTACGTGGTAGGGGAGTCCGAACGCTTCTGTTATTTCTTTTACAATGGGTGCCAGTTTCTTGTAATGAATATGGCATATGTTTTTAAATAGATGATGTTCGATCTGGAAGTTCAGGCCTCCGATGTACCAGGAGAAAAACCGGCTATTCGGTGCAAAATTCGTGGTATTGGTCAGTTCATGGATAGCCCAGCTGTCTTTGATGAGGCGCTTGCCATTTTCAACTATCGGTTCCGGAAATGTAGCATCAGGCATAATATGAGATGGCTGAAAAATACATGCAAGGATAAAACCTGCTGTTAAATGCATAATTACAAATCCTGTCAATACAAAATACCAGGGTTGGCCAGAGAATAACAATGGTAAAACCAGCACATAGGCATAATAGAAGATCTTGTACAATGTAATATGAATAATGGCTTTCTTTAGGGATACCTTGTATTTAGCCAGGAGTTTTTGCTGTTCGTAACGAATGGCCTGCAGATAGTCTTTTGCAGTCATCCAGAATAAGGTCATGCACATATAAAAGAACCATGCGTACAGGTACTGATAACGATGAAACCAATACCATTGTTGCCTGGGAGAGAGGCGTAGGAGCACAATAGTGTCAATGTCTTCATCAAGCCCGTCTATATTGGTATAGGTATGATGAAGTAAATTATGTTGAATCTTCCAATTAACAGAATAACCACCGAGTACCTCAAGAATATGGCCTATTGAGGTATTTACTTTTTCATTAGGAGAGTAGGTTCCATGATTAGCATCATGCATAATGGAAGCGCCAATCCCCACCATGCCGCATCCCATCAGAAACCAGAATAACCAGAATAGCCAGATGTTACCTGAGCCTACGCTGCCAATTATTAACACATAAGGAACGCAGTAACAGAGCATCATGATCGTTGTTTTTCTCCACATACTGCCGTTAGCGTAAGGTGAACTGCCCGTTGCCTGGAAATAATCCTGGACCCTACCCGTTAATGTATCGATAAAACTGTTATTCCCCTTCGGAGCGAACCGGGTTATATTTAACTTTCGAATGCTCATATATCTTCTTTTGATTAAATATTAGATGGGTTTTTATGCTTAGGGGGCAGCAGTCTCTCCTAAAGGTCGGCTTTTCTTTGCAGCATCCTCCTTTTATTTTATGGTGGTTTGCAGAAGTGCAATGGTGGCACTTAAGTCTGCCGGAGCCCGGCTCGAGAAGTGTTTAGTCGGATTATTGGTGTACCTTAGTTGTCATCGTCTGGCTTTTGGAACTGCGCAATGCCCCTGAAGTTTTTATTGCTATAAAATCCCATCAGGCTATTTAATAAACTAAGATGCAACACTTTGAAGCAGTAATCCTGGTATTGGCTATTTTAGTGACATTATCCGCTGTTGCGGACAAAATAAAATTCCCATTTCCAATTCTGCTGGTAATTACCGGTGTGGTTTTAGGTGTCATACGGGGATTTCCGCTTCTTGTGTTGGATCCGGAGGTTGTTTTTCTGCTGTTTTTGCCACCATTGCTTTATGATGCGGCTTCCCATACTTCATGGCATGACTTCAGAGCTGAGATAGTGTCTATATCGACCCTGGCTATAGCATTGGTTTTTTTTACAACGATTACAGTCGCGCTTGCAGCTCATTATTATATACCCGGATTTAGCTGGCCGCTGGCCTTTGCCCTGGGAGCTATCGTGTCTCCCCCGGACGCAGTCGCGGCAGCTGGTATAACTAAAGGGTTAAGTCTTAATAAGCGGGTAACGACCATCATTGAAGGAGAAAGCCTTGTGAACGATGCCAGTGCCCTCATTGCCTATCGGTTTTCAATGATAGCGATCAGTACCGGATCATTTGTGTTTTGGCAAGCCGGACTGCAATTCACTTTGTTGGTGTGCGGCGGGATATTGTGTGGTATCATTACAGGATTCATTTTTGTGTGGATCCATAGAATGATTGTACATAATTCAATTGTTAGTACCAGCCTTACTTTGCTGACGCCTTTTATATCATATATTTTGGCAGAACAATTACATTTATCCGGTGTATTGGCAGTGGTTAGTACCAGTCTGTTTATTTCCTGGCGTTCACCACACCTGTTTTCCTATCAGACAAGAATACGGTCAAAGTCTGTATGGGATACCTTGATTTACATCTTAAACGGATTTATTTTTTTGCTTATTGGACAACAGCTGCCTGCTGTTCTGAAAGAACTTGAAAGAAACTCAATATCCTTAATAGTGTTGTATGGAGTTCTAATAAGTATGATTGTTATTGTAGTTCGGTTAATGTGGGTCTTTGCAACCGCGTACTCATACAACATACTCTGGAATAAAATTAAAACTACCGACACAAAGGAAGTAGGCAGCGAAAAGATAAACACCTGGAAAAATGTATTGATAGTGGCTTGGACAGGAACCAGGGGCATTGTATCTATGGCAACTGCACTTGCGTTGCCGTTAACGCTGGAAGGACGGCCTTTCCCTCAACGCTCCATGATCCTGTTTCTTACCTTTGTAGTTATTTTCATCACATTGGTCATTCAAGGCCTGTCACTTCCACTATTGATACGGATCATAGGTATTAAACCAACCGTTCTGATGGCAAAGGAGGAACAGAAGCTAAAATTGTTTGTTACGCAAAGTATCCTTTACTTTATCGAAAATGATTTCCCGATACACCTGGAAGGAAAAATAAAGCGCCAGGTAAAAGCTGTATACGAGGAAACGCTTGATCAGTTGCAAAAGCAGATAGAAAAGGAGAGTGAACCTGAATCGTGGAATGTCCATGAGAGTTCATGGTTACCAGTTCCTTTAGCCCCGATATTGGCATCGCAGATAGAAATCAGCAAATTTAGGCGTGAACTCCTGATCAGACTTCACAGAGAGGGAGCCTTTAATTATCAGGCTATCCGGAAACTGGAACAGGAACTGGATCACGATGATCTTAATCTTAATCAGATTTTGAGAAGAGCGGATGAATAGTCATCTGGTGATAGCCACCTTCTTTTGCGGCACAAGGTGCGCAGCCAATTATTCGGCTGTTGTTTTCTTAATGCTATCAGGTGTTGCGACAGACCGATGACTTTCACCCAACGACGGCTCACGGTAACTCCTCCCGATAGGAGACCTTATCCACGATCAGCCATTTCCCGTCTAACTTTATCAGGTTAAACCGATCAATGAACCGGAAGGTGGCAAAAGTCAATTGCACGTGGGCTGACCCGGTGTCTCCATCCCAGGTATATGAAAGGAGTTGGGGTTGGCATTCCTGTATTGTTGCCTGGGCTACCAGGTCCAGGTATTGTGGTAGTGCCCACTGAACCAACTTTCCCTCTATGACGGTCCTGATGTAGGCATCGGGGTGAAATGCCGCCCGGAGCCTTTCGATGTCTATTACCGGACGACCTTGAAGATAATCATTAAGCGTAAGCAGGATCAATTGCTTTTCCTCTTCTACATCGATTTTGCTTGATAGAGTTTCCATGATTTTTGCTAAAAAATTGTTTGTTTTTTTAAACTTTCCAAATGTACATTCGGTAACGCACCGATGATATACCATGTATGGTTTTGATGATACAAAGGTGTGACCTCAACCTGTTTTACCGGTTGGTCTTATCAAAGTAATAATTGTGAAATTCAAAGAATTGAGCCAGCCTTAGGTCGTACGCACCCGTAACATTCAGCGGTTAGCACTTCAAAGTTGACGAATTCATTCGCCAATCCATATACGACGCCGGAGAAAAAGTGTTCCGCGTTGGAGAATCATAGAAATGAGAAAATAATACCGGTTTATAACGGTTCAGATATATCGCTGGGAGAAGGATGGGTAAAGGATAGGTGAAGGATACTAAAAGGATACCACAACGATGCTACTGCAAAGGCATGTAAATCAATAAATAAGGACGCGAATGATAGCGGACGGCGAGGTGGGACTGATAGTATTTTGTGACAAACTGGTGTCGCTTCTCCAAAGTTACAAATAAGTTTTTTCTGTATTGATCGCTGGTTTCAAAATTGTCGAAAGAATCGCCAAAGATAATAAAGAATTTTTACGCTTTTTTCATTGTCATGCTACTACTGTAAACCCTATTTTAGGACCAGAAAAATTACACTGAAATCTCCATCCGTTAATCCAAATTTTTTTGTTCGGTTATGAATTTTATTTACCTTCATGCCGCAATTTTAGTGATAGACTAAATGCCTTGTTAGTGCCAATTCTGAAACCCGATTAAATCAGTATTAAAAACTGCGGAACCTTGTTTAAAAGCCCTGGGCTTATGAGAAACTCTACCATTTTGACATGATTTTAACAATGACCTGTTATTAGTTGACTTAAGAAGTCATGTGTGTTTAACAAAAAAATTTCAGGTTAGCTGCGGTCTTTGATGTATTGCTGAAGCAATACCAGGAACTTCATGCGATGATTTTATGATATCATACACCAGATACCAGACACAACGTGTTATGGCATGTATTTCCATGTTTATAATCAGCTGATTAAATAACAGTGAAAATTTTTCCCATTACAAAATACCCTACAGACATGAACTCAAAATTACTATCCATGACTTGTTTATTGTACCCGTTCGTGTGAGGGTACCTGCAGTACAACTATTATCATATCAATAACAATATTCATTGAGTATGTAATACGATTACCTGCACCGACATACTGATGCCTTTAACCTGTTTCCAGCTGCTGTAGCCTGTTGGACAAGGATTGTTATTTCCTGTTGTAACAGAATATGACAGCATATTCAGGTACATACCTGATTTATTTCCTCATCTATTAATGACCGTTAGACCATGCCACTCCATGTAACGTCCCTTCATCCTGCCCAGCGGGATATCCTGATGGATTTGTTGATCAATGCCGAAAACTCGACCTATAATGTCGGAGGCGTAACCCGACTCACCGGTCCTCTTCACAAAGAAAAATTTATCGCCGCCGCTGAAACGCTGCCAGCTGTATTTGATGTGTACCGGATGAGGTTCGACCTCAATGACCAGGCGCCGCAAGCCTACCTGGACGATACCTTCACAACACAGGAGGTCGTGTGTATGGATTTCAGTGGCGCGCAACCGGATGCCGTGCAAAAATGGATCCGGGAACGCCTGGAGATACCTTTCCTCCTTCTTAAAGAAAATGCGCTCTGCGAACAATACCTGCTATCTATATCGCCGGATGAACACTATTATTTCTGTAAATATCATCACCTGATCAATGATGGATATGGGCTGGCCGCAAGTTACCAGTATGTGGCCCGTAAATACCGCTCTTTACAGGAGGGAACGGCCCTGGATTGGTCGCCAGTTTCCTATGTGGCGGCTGCCGGTGATGCCCTTGCCTACCAGCAATCACCAGCATACCAGGAAGATGCTGCCTACTGGAAAGAGCTGATTGATAAAAAGCCAGCTCAGTTGCTGGAACGAAGGTACCAGCACGCAGATGCCAATCCACGTCAATGCAGGACTTTCCTCCTGGAATTTACGGCTGCAGAGAAAGCGGCGTTAGAAGATTGGCAACAAGCCACCCAGGCAAATCTGCTCCGGCTGACGCTGGCAGCGCTCACTATTTACTTCGCCAAAACCACCGAGCACCCATCATTTGTATTCGGTACACCCGTACATCGCAGAAAGGATAAACAATTGCAGCAGATCGCCGGTATGTTTTCCGGTATTACGCCATTTCAGGGTGTTTATCAACAAGAGGATACAGTAGCTGCTTTGCTGGAAAATATGGCAGTTGCCAGGAAAAATGATAACCAACATCAACATTACCAGGTAGCTGATCTGAGCCGTTCCCTGAAACTCAACGGTACTACAGAGCAGCTGGTAGATATCCTCGTTAATCACGCTAACCTCAACTTAAACCTGGACTTCGGAGAAGGCATACAGGCTGTTACACAGGAACTGACAAGCGAGATCACCCGTTACCCGCTGGAACTGCTCTGGCGCGATTACGGGAAAGGACAGCCGCTGCAATTGAAGGTAGATTATTACCCGTCTTACTTCACAGAAACGGATATACGTTTATTGGTAAAACGATTATTGTATATCATACAACAATTCAATGGCGGGTTGCAACATAAACTGGCGGAAATCAGCATCCTGCCGGATGAGGAGCAAGTGCTGCTGGCTTCCTTTAACAACAATAATATAGATGTCGCGTCTTATCCTAATATCCATGCGCTCATAGAAGAGCAAGTGCGGCTTCAGCCAACAGCGGAAGCATTGGTATTTGAAAACCAAACGCTCACTTACCGGCAGCTGGATGAAAAGGCCAACCAGCTGGCGCATTACCTGCGTGAAAAAGGGGTACGGGAAGATACATTCGTTCCCGTATGTATGGAGCGTTCTGCAGAAATGGTCATCGGCATACTGGCGGTGCTGAAAGCCGGCGGAGCCTATGTACCGGTAGACCCTGCCTATCCGCAACACCGGATCACCTTCATGCTGCAAGATACCCAGGCGGCGGTAGTGGTCAGCAATGTGGCTGGCAGCCTGCCCCTGGACCAATATACCTCCGCAGAAATTATCGATGTCCGCCAACTGGCGGGCGTACTAGAGCAGTACCCTGTAACGCCGGTGGAAACGGCCTTACAACCGCAACACCCCGCTTACGTGATCTATACGTCCGGTTCTACGGGCAACCCGAAAGGCGTAACCATCACGCATCAGAACCTGGTGGCTTCCACACAGGCGAGAAAAGCTTACTATGGCAGCACCGGTACTGCATTGCTAGTACCCTCGTTCTCCTTCGATTCCTCGGTGGCGGTTATATTCGGTACGTTGTGCACCGGCGGCAGGCTGATCGTATGCCGGGAGGAAACACTGAAAGATGGGGAGACCGTAAAAAAAATACTCACCCATACGGATATGATTTTGTGTGTGCCTTCCTATTACCGGTTTCTGCTGGAAGAAGGACTGTTACAGGATGCTGCCTTGTCTGCCGTTATCCTGGCAGGGGAAGCACTCGAGGTAACACTGGCCCAACGTCATTTCAGAGAAGTGAAGCATGCAGCGCTGTATAACGAATACGGGCCTACGGAATGTACGGTATGGTCGTCAGTGGCACAAATACAGCCTGCAGACAAACTGATAACGATCGGAAAGCCGGTAGCGAATATGCAGATCCATATACTGGACGCACAGCAACGGGCCCTGCCAGTGGGTGTGACCGGGGAATTATATGTAAGTGGTCCGCAAGTGGCCAATGGTTACCTGCACCTGCCGGTCATGACCGCAGAAAAATTTATTGTCGGCCCGGCGGGCAACCGGCTGTATAAAACCGGCGATATCGGCCGCTGGCTGCCAGATGGCAATATCGAATACCTGGGCCGTATAGATGACCAGGTAAAGATCCGCGGCTATCGTATTGAATTAGGTGAAATCGGCCATGCGCTGCAGGAATGCCAGGGAGTTAAACACGCCGTAGTAGTGGCATGGACAGATGAACGTAACAACAAGCGCCTGGTCGGGTATGTTACCACTGGCGCTGATTACAATAAGATGGCCGTATTGGACCGGCTAAAAGAAAAACTGCCGGAATATATGGTGCCATCGGTACTCGTGGAACTGGCGCAGCTGCCTTTGTCTGTCAACGGCAAGGTGGATAAAAAGGCGCTGCCAGCCCCGGAAGCAGGTGACCTTGCACTACAGGAATATGTAGCGCCGCGTAATGAGGCAGAACAACAGCTGGCGGCTATCTGGCAGGAACTGCTGGGACTGCAAAGGGTAGGGATATACGACAATTTTATTGAGCTGGGAGGCGACTCCATCGTATCCATGCAGGTAGTGAGCCGCGCCAGGAGACTGGGATGTGAACTGAAAGCCAAAGACCTGTTCAAACACCAGACAGTGGCCGCGCTGGCGCAGCTGCTGTCTGTGAAAAATGTGGTGAGCGCCACCGGTGAACAGGGGCAGCTCACAGGTAAAAGCGGTTTATTGCCCATTCAACATTGGTACTTCGAAGAAGAAGGTAACAGCCAACCGGCATTGTTTACACAACAGTTACTGCTGGAAACAGGTAAGCAACTGTCACCGGTACTGCTGGAAGCCGCACTCCGGCAGCTTGTACAATACCATGATGCGCTCCGTTTTGCCTATCAACAGGAGGCTGACGGATGGCAACAATCCTATGGTGCTACGGAAGTTACCTTACATATCACGGATATGCGCAGGAAACAAAAAACCTGGCAGCAGCATATCCCCGCTTGTGTAGCAGAAAGCCAGGCGCGCCTGGACATTCATAGTGGCGTCATGTTGCAGGCTACCCTGATACAAACGCCCTCCGCTGAGGCCAACAACCGGTTGTTGCTCGTAGTACATCACCTCGCCATCGACGGCGTATCCTGGCGTATCCTGCTGGAAGATCTCAACCGCTTGCTGGAGCAGCCCACGGAGACAGCAGGCGCCGTATTGGGCGCTAAAGGCAGCTCCTGCCGCCAGTGGCATGATGCCCTGACAGCTTATGCGCAAAATAGCCCTTGCCACCGGCAACAACGTTATTGGGAGACAGTGGTGGCAAAACGTACGCCGTTACATACTGATCTGCCGCATACCGGTAAGATAACAGTATCGGACATACGCAAAGAAACGGTGCGCCTCGATGCGACGGCTACCCGCCGCCTGCTGCAGGAAGTACCAGCGGCCTACCGGACAGAAATTAATGATATCCTGTTGACCGCCCTGTCCATGACCCTGACGGCCTGGAATAAAGGCGCTGGTGTGCTGGTGGGCATGGAAGGACACGGCAGGGAAGAGATCGAGCCCGGCATTGCCGTTAACCGCACCGTTGGTTGGTTCACCAGCCAATACCCGGTATGGCTGGAAGTGGCTGCAGGCGTATCTACCGGCCACCTGATCAGGAATATAAAAGAACAGCTGCGCCAGGTACCGGATAAAGGTATCGGCTACGGCATCAGCAAATATATCGGCAGGCAGGCTGCCCTGCAAGGCGCAGTGCCCTGGGAAGTAGGCTTTAACTACCTCGGTCAGGGCGATAACATGCCTGCGGGACAAGGAGCCATTAAAACCTCGCTGTCTTCCCTGGAAGCCGGAGGATCACCACAACGTATCGTTCCCGAAAAACTGGCTGTCAACGCCATGGTCCGTGACGGCGAACTCGTTATAGAATGGAGCTACAGCCAGCTGCACTTCCACGCAGCCACTGTAGCGGGTATCGCGGCAGACTACCGTCGTCACCTGGAGACATGCATCATGCACTGTGCTGACCGCAGCCAGCAAGCACCGGTCACTTCGCCTTCCGACTACGGGCTGGGCGCTGTGATGACCAATGATGAACTGGACCACTTCCTCGATGCCACGGAAGCAGGCATCTCCAGGAGGTCCCAGGTGGCCGGACTATACCAGCTCACCGGATTACAGGAAGGTATGTTGTTCCATGGACTGTATGATGAAAAAAACGGCGCTTACATCGAACAGTTTGGATGCGAACTCCCCAATTTGCAGGTAGCGGCATTTCAAAAAAGCTGGGAGCACCTGATACAGCATCATACTATTTTCCGCAGTGCCTTCTACGCAAAGATTTGCAGTATCCCGGTGCAATGCGTATACCATAACGTTACTTTGCCTTTCACCGTGCTGGACTACCGGCACATGGCGGAAGCCGCACAGCAGGAAGCACTCAATGACTGGATGATAACAGACCGCCAACAGGGTCTGGACTTTGAAAAGGCGCCCTTGATGCGCATCACCCTATTCCGCCTGCAAGACGACAAATACCGCATGCAATGGACTTATCATCACCTGCTAATGGATGGTTGGTCATTGCCGGTATTACTCGGCGAACTGGTAGAAACTTACGAGGCCATCCTGACTAATCATTCCCTGCCATCACTGAAGACAGATGAATTCGGAGATTACATTCGTTTCCTGGCAGACAGGGACCTGTCGGCTGAAGAAGCTTACTGGCGCGGTTATCTGAAAGAGGCAGAGGAAGGGTGTTTGTTGCCCTTTGTAACTACCACCGCTTCCCGCACAAAAGGAGACGGAAGCTTCCGGGAAACATTGTTGCACCTGGATACGGTGACCCTTCAGCAGTTGGAAAGGTTTACACAACAACAACGTATTACCCTCAATACCCTGGTACAGGGCGTGTGGGCATACCTGTTATCCCGTTATACCGGCAGGCCTGCCGCCATGTTTGGCGTAACAGTCGCCGGCAGACCAGATGAACTGCCTGGTGTAGAGAAAAAAATTGGATTGTATATCAATACCCTGCCGTTGTACACCACCGTGGCAAGTGAACAAACAATCGCTGGCTGGTTACAGGAGATACAGGTTACGCAATTGCAAAGCCGAGAGCACCAGTATGCTGCGCTAAATGATATTCAGCACTGGACGGGCATCCGGGAAGAGTTGTTTGACAGTCTCCTGGTGTTTGAAAACTACCCGGTGAACCCTGCCTTGCAATCTCCTGACTGGAAATTGCAACTGCAACACTTTCAGGTACAGGAACAAGCTAACTATCCACTGACGATACGGGTGATGATGGCTGAAGGGCTTGAAATCGGCCTGGTATACAATGAAACGGTACTCGATGGCGCTTATGTCCGGATGATAGCCGCCCATTTTGAACAGGTATTAATACAAATAGCGACCCAGCCCGTCAATACCATCGCGGACATTACCTTGCTGACAGCAGCGGAGAAAACACAGCTGTTGTATACGTTCAATCAAACTGCGATACCTTATCCCGCGGAAAAGAGCATCACGGCACTTTTTGAAGAACAGGTGGCTCAAACGCCGGATGCCATAGCCGTGGTATACGATACAACGTCGTTTACCTATAAAGCGCTGGAGGAAGCGGCTAATCGTCTCGCACACCAGTTACGCAGTAAGGGCTTAAGAGCGGGCGCGTATGTGCCCGTATGCATGAAACGTTCCGCCGGTCTGATGGTGGCGGTACTGGGGGTGCTGAAAGCTGGCGGCGCCTACGTGCCGGTAAATCCGGAGTACCCTGCAGAACGGATATTGCAATTACTGACCGATTGCGATAGCCCGCTGGTCATCAGTGATACTGATTGGAAGGATACTTTGAAACTTGTTGTTGCTGATAAAGAATTGCTTTATATAGATGACAATCCGGACCTGCTGCAATATCCTGTCCATGGGTTGACTGAACAGCCTGCGCCGGCAGCAGTGGCGTATGTCATGTATACTTCCGGTTCCACTGGTAAGCCTAAAGGCGTAGCGGTTACCCATAAGAATGTGGTGAGCCTGGTGAAATCGCAGGAGTATATTACGCTGACAAAAGACGATGTCATCCTTTCTGCCGGCTCCCTTTCCTTTGATGCCACCACTTTTGAATATTGGGGCGCCCTGTTGAACGGCGGCTGTGTGGTGTTAAGCACAGAGAGCAGTTTGCTGGACATTGAATTACTAAAACAGGAACTTTATCAGCGCCGCGTCACCAAAATGTTCTTTACTACCAGCTGGTTCAATCAGTTGATAGATATGGATATTACGGTATTTGCCAGGTTACAGGAAGTGCTGACGGGAGGGGAGAAGATGTCGGAAAAGCATGCTGATAAATTCAGGCGCGCTTATCCGCATATCGCGCTGACTAACATATACGGCCCTACGGAGAATACAACTTTCTCACTTTATTACCGTATCCATGAAGCGACGGTTAGCGGCAACGTGCCTATTGGCCGTCCATTGAAAAACAGGACAGCGTATATCCTGGACAGTGAGGGCCATCCGGTCCCGGTTGGAGTAACAGGAGAACTGTATGTAGGAGGCGATGGTGTAGCAAAAGGATACCTGGACCCGGAACAGACCGCCGCCCGGTTTATACCGGACCCTTTCACCGATGACCCGGCAGCAAGCGTTTACCGTACCGGAGACCTGGCCCGCTGGATGCCTGATGGCAACATCGTTTACCTGGGCCGTATCGATGAACAGGTGAAGATCCGCGGATTCCGTATCGAACCAGGTGAAACGGAGCGCGTGCTGGAAGGTTGCCCGGGAGTTAAACAAGCAGTAGTCACCGTTTGGACAGATAAAAATCATAACCGGTACCTGACCGGGTATGTGGTAACAGAAAACAACTTTGATAAAGAAGCCATACTGGCATATCTCAAAGAAAGACTACCGGATTATATGACGCCGTCCTTCCTGGTAGCCCTGGAAGCGCTGCCGCTTACCGCCAATGGAAAAGTGGATAAAAAGGCGTTGCCGGCGCCAGATGATACCGCCCTCTCCGATGCGGCGTATATGGCTCCCCGTAATGAACAGGAAAACGTGTTGACAGACATCTGGCAGCAGTTGCTGGGCCGGGAGCGTATTGGCATACACGATCATTTCTTTGAGTCAGGTGGGCATTCCCTGCTGGCTATGCGGCTGCAATCTGCCATCAGAAAACAGTTGCAGGCAGAGGTGCCGGTAAGGGCTATCTTCAGTTATCCGACTATAGCAAGCCAGGCTGCCTACATCCTTCAGCAGACAGGGCCCGTGCAGCAAGGGATTACCGCGGAAGCATATACCGGCCCGCAGCCGTTATCCTTTGCCCAGGAAAGGCTTTGGTTTATCGACCGGCTGACCGGTAGTATACAATATCATATACCAGTGGTATTCCGTCTGACAGGAACAGTCAATAAACAAGCGCTGGAGATGGCTGTCCGTGAAATAGTCAACCGCCACGCGATATTGCGTACTATCGTTACTGTTATTGATGAAGTGCCGCACCAGCAGGTATTGGAGAGGGATGGATGGCAACTGGAAACAGTCAGCCGGCATGATCTCCATGCGGATATTACTGCTTTGCATGCTTATGTGAAAACGCTGATCGATACGCCCTTTAATTTGTCTGCTGACCATATGTTACGCGGACAGCTGATCGAGGTGGCGGAACAGGAGCACATCCTCGCCCTGACGCTGCATCACATTGCCGGCGATGGTTGGTCTGTCAGCATTTTTATGAAAGAGCTGATGGAGATGTATGCGGCATTGGACCATCAACAATTACCTGTTTTACCACCACTGGATATCCAGTATACAGATTACGCCCGCTGGCAGCGTACCTATATGTCAGCGGCGGTGCTGGAACAGCAACAAGCCTATTGGAACCGCCAGCTGGCTGATGTGACCACGTTACAGTTGCCGCTCGACTATACCCGTCCGGCTGTATTCTCCAACCGTGGCGCCATTGTACCATTCCATATCGACGATACGCTGCAACAGCAGTTACAGTCATTGTCGCAGCAGGAGGGGACTACCTTGTTCATGACATTGCTGACGGCATTTAAGGTGTTGTTATACCGCTACAGTGGCCAGGAAGATATCACGGTGGGCAGTCCTGTATCCGGCCGTACCCGGCAGGAAACGGAAAGCCTGATCGGATGTTTTGTGAATACCCTGGCATTACGCACGCAGCTGCAGGATAACCCAACTTTCGCTGCCCTGCTGCAACAGGTGAAAAATACAACCCTGGATGCCTACGAGCATCAGGACATACCGTTTGAAAAAGTAGTGGAAGCGGTCGTGAAAGAACGTGATCTGAGCTATAGCCCACTGTTCCAGGTGATCTTCACGTTACAGAACATGCCGGTGGTAGGCGATCTCGCATTGGGTGCTGCGCATATGCAACCGGAAAAGATCGCTTATACCACTGCCCAGGTAGACCTTAATTTCACGGTAGAAGAGACCGCAACAGGATTGTCAGGCAGCGTGGAATATTGTACGGACCTGTTCCGGGAAGAGACGATCATGCAGATGATCACACACTTTAAACAACTGTTAGCGGCCATCGTTATCAGCCCGTCCACAGCAGTAGGCTTTTTGCCGATGCTGCTGGCAACTGAAGAAACACAGTTGCTGGAAGTCTTTAACCAGACAGATACCTCTTATCCGGCTGATAAAAGCATCACAGACCTCTTCGCAGCACAGGTAGCCCTGACACCGGATACTACAGCCCTGGTATTTGAAGGTAAGGAGATAACCTACCAGGAATTAGATACAGCTTCCACACACCTGGCGCAATACCTCGTGGAAGAGGGAGTAACGCCGGGGATGCGTGTACCCATTTGTATGGAGCGTTCAGATAAGCTGATCACTGCTATCCTGGCGATATTAAAGGCCGGAGGCGCGTACGTGCCGGTTGATCCTCATTACCCGGTGGAACGTATCAGTTATATGTTAGCAGAAAGCAACAGTACGCTCCTGCTCACCACAACGATGCATCTGGCTGCACTGGGGCATACAGGTACAGCCATGAAGTTCATCTGCCTGGACCAGCTGGCCGAAACGCAGATGGCAACGTCGATGTCGGCACAATTACCTGTAGCCCTTCCGCAGGACCTGGCTTATGTAATTTACACTTCCGGTTCTACCGGCACGCCAAAAGGAGTGATGGTAAGCCATCAGAATGTGGTGAGCCTCGTGAAAGGGGTGGACTATGTCTCTTTCAGTGCGGCGGACCGTTTGTTATCTACCGGCGCACCTTCTTTCGATGCCGCTACCTTTGAGTATTGGGGCATGCTGCTCAATGGTGGCCGCCTCATTCTTTGCCCGGAACAACAACTGCTGGACAACGAGGTGTTGAAACGTGAAATCAGCACGCACCAGGTAAATATGATGTGGTTTACGGCGAGCTGGTTCAATCAGCTGATCGATACCGACATCCGTATTTTTGAAACCTTATCAGTAGTACTGGCCGGTGGAGAGAAATTATCGGAAGAACACATCAATAAATTAAAACGACAATATCCTGCACTAACCGTTATTAACGGTTACGGTCCTACGGAGAACACCACCTTCTCTATTACCTACACAGTAGAGGCAGGTGCTGTGAAGGTGCCAGTACCGGTAGGCCGACCGCTGAGCAACCGGAAGGTATATATCCTGGATAGCCGCCGTCAGCTGGTGCCGGTCGGCGTTACGGGCGAAATCTATGTAGGAGGTGCCGGTCTTTCCTTAGGCTATCTCAATTTACCTGAGCTGACGGCAGAACGTTTCATCTCCCACCAGTTTGGTAATAACAGCGTCGAAAGACTTTATAAGACCGGGGACCTGGGATGCTGGCAAGCAGATGGAAACGTGCTTTGCCTGGGCCGTACAGATGACCAGGTGAAGATCCGGGGTTATCGTATTGAACCGGGTGAAACGGAAAGGGTACTGCAACAATGTGAATGGGTAGAACAAGCGGTGGTGATGGCGCGTACGAATGAGCAAGGCAATAAATATCTTGCTGGCTATATTGTGCCGGCAGGGACCTTTGAAAAAGAAAAAATACAAACTTACCTCAGGCAGCTGTTGCCGGACTATATGGTGCCTGCTGTGCTGATACCATTGGAAAAGCTCCCACTGACGAGCAATGGTAAGGTGAATAAACGTGCATTACCAGAACCGGACCAATCCCTGATGCCGGCAGCAGCGTATATGCCTCCACGTAATGCCACCGAGCTGGCGTTGACTGGTATTTGGCAGCAATTGCTGAATGTGTCAAGGGTAGGTATATATGACAACTTCTTTGAACTGGGCGGACATTCCCTGTTGGTAACCCGTGTTGTATCTGCGATACGCCGCGAGCTGGAAGTAGAGGTGCCCATACGTGACCTTTTCACTTATCCGGTGGTGGCCACACTGGCGGACCATATCCGTCGTCAGCAACGGGGTACTGTGCTGCCGGCCGTTACGGTCTTTCCACGGGAAGGAAAGCTGCCGCTTTCTTCTGCGCAGGAAAGGTTATGGTTTATAGACCGCATGGAAGGCAGCGTGGCTTATCATATGCCGCTGGTGTTAAAACTGGATGGCGACCTGGACGTGATGGCATTGGAAGGCGCCCTGAAAACCATTGTAGACAGGCATGAAGCACTACGTACTGTTTTCCTGGAGGAAGACGGAGAGTTAAGTCAGCATATCCTGCCTGCCGATGGATGGCAGCTGCAAGTGATAGACAGGACCATGGAAGCTGACCGGAAAAAGGTATTGGAAGAAATTACGGATTGTTATAATCAACCATTTAACCTGGCGACGGATTATATGTTGCGGGTGCAACTGGTGCAACTGGCTTCCCGTGAGCATTTCTTCGTAGTGGTGCAACATCATATTGCATCCGACGGGTGGTCCGTGTCAATATTGCTCAAAGAACTGATACGGCTGTACGAAGCTGCGCACCGGCATCAGTCACACCAGCTGGAGCCACTACAGGTACAATATGCTGATTATGCATTGTGGCACCGGCATCACCTGCAGGGAACTGTGCTCGATCAGCAATTGTCTTACTGGAAAGAAAAACTGGATGATACGGCTACGCTGCAGTTGCCTACCGATTTCCCGCGCCCTGCCACACAAAGTACCCGCGGAAATACCTTGTATTACGAAGTGGATGGTACACTGACAGCCGGAATAAACCAGCTGTGCAAACAAACGGGGACTACCCTGTTTATGACGATGCTGGCGGCTTTCAAGGTGTTGCTATACCGCTACAGCGGACAGGAAGATATCTGTGTGGGCAGCCCTATTGCCAACCGTACCCAGCAAACCATAGAACCGCTGATTGGTTTCTTTGTTAATACCATTGCACTGCGCAGCAACCTGGCCGGTAATCCGGACTTCCTGTCCCTGCTCAAACAGGTAAAGGCTACTTTACTGGAGGCATATCAATACCAGGATGCCCCGTTTGAGAAAATAGTGGAAGCGGTGGTGAGCGACCGTGATATGAGCCGTACACCGCTGTTCCAGGTGATGTTTATCTTACAGAACCTGCCGGAAACTCCGGACCTGCAGTTGGATGATGTGCAGGTAACGATACAGCCGGTCCCTAACAGCACCGCCAAATTCGATCTGACGGTGGATGTTACGACTACTGATACCGGTCTGCGTTTCCGTGTAGAGTATTGCAGTGATCTTTATCAGGAGGCTACCATCGCCAGGATGATGGAACATTATCTGATACTCCTGGAAGCGATTGTGGCAGCACCTTCCCGGCAGATAGGAGCATTACCGATGCTCACGGCTGCGGAAGAAAAACAATTATTGCGGACGTTTAATGATACAGCAAGTAGTTATCCTGCCGGCATGGCAGTGATAGACCTGTTCGAAGCGCAGGTCCGGCAGACGCCGGATGCTACGGCAGTTGTTTTCGGAACAGAACAGTATACCTACCGGCAGCTTAATGAAAGGGCTAATCAACTGGCCCATTATCTACGGGAGAAAGGGGTGGTGGAAAATACACTGATACCTGTCTGCATGTCGCGCTCGCTCGGAATGATCACCGCTATTGTGGGCATCCTGAAGGCCGGCGCCACTTATGTACCGGTAGATCCTGCTTATCCGGAGGTACGTATCCGTTATATCCTCTCTGACACTCATTTTACTTTGATGATTACGGATGAGGCCAGCCAGGGGCTACTGCCGGCAGACATTGCAGCGGAACGTATGATGGTATTACCGGCGGATATATTGTCGGGGCAACCGGTTACGGACCCCAGCCGGTATACTTCTCCGGACAAACTGACTTACCTCATCTATACGTCCGGTTCCACCGGACAGCCGAAGGGGGTGGAAATGCCTGACAAGGCTTTGTTTAACCTGCTTTGCTGGCAACAACAGGAGATCGATACCCGGGTGCCTAAACGTATACTACAGTTTGCCAGTATCAATTTCGATGTGAGCTTCCAGGAGATATTCTTCACGCTCAGTTTTGGCGGCAGCCTTCACCTGGTGGACGAACAACGGAGGAAAGACATGGCCATCCTGATGGAACAGATCAATACAGAAAAGATCAATTGTCTCTTCCTGCCTTACGTGGTGTTGAAAAACCTGGTGGAATACGCACAGGAAAGCGGTATCTATCCGCAATATTTACAGGAAGTGATAACAGCCGGCGAACAGCTTAAATTGAGCAATGACCTCCGGTTATTCCTGGAAAAAGGTAATACGCGCCTGTATAACCAGTACGGGCCAACGGAGGCGCACGTGGTGAGCGCCTATACGATACAGCGGGAAGATTATACCCAGCGGGTGCTGCCGCCCATTGGCAAACCGATTGCCAATACCCGGTTATACATTTTGGATGCCAACGGCAATCCATGCCCGGTTGGAGTGCCGGGAGAATTGTTTATCGGTGGCGTGCAGGTAGCCAAGGGGTACCTGCATCTGCCGGAATTAACAGCGGAGCGCTTTATGGCCGATCCGTTTGATGTAACCGGGAATGGCCGCTTGTACAAGACCGGTGATGTCTGCTGCTGGTTGCCGGATGGTAACATCAATTACCTGGCGCGTAAAGATGACCAGGTGAAGATCCGCGGGAACCGTGTGGAAATAGGCGAGGTAGAAAGCGTACTGGGTCAATGTGAACTGGTGGCGCAATGTGTGGTACTGGTGAAAAATGACCAATACGGCAATAAACGGCTGGTGGCCTATGTGGTGCCACAACATCGCTTCGGGAAAGACGAGCTGCGCACCTGGATGCAGTCCAGGTTGCCGGAGTATATGATCCCCTCCCTTTTTATCACTTTGCCGGAACTGCCATTGACAAATAATGGTAAGATCAATAAACGCGCATTGCCGGAAGCTGACCTGAGCGCGCTTGGCGGGGCTACGTATGTGGTGGCACGCAACCTGACGGAACAACAGCTGACAGATATCTGGCGTGTTTTATTACAGGTGGATAAAATCAGCATACACGACAATTTCTTTGAGCTGGGAGGCCATTCGTTGCTGGCCATGCGCCTGCAGTCTGCCCTGCGTAAATACATGGAAGTGGAAGTAGCTGTGAAATCCATCTTTGCTAATCCTACCATCGCGCGATTGGCAGCGTTTATCCGCCAGAACGGCAAGGGCTGGCTGCTGCCGGCAGTAACACCTCAGCAACGGCCGGAATTGATTCCGCTGTCGTATAGCCAGGAACGGTTGTGGTTCGTTGATCAGATGGAAGGCAGTGCACAATACCATGTGCCGGTAGTATTACGCATGGAAGGTGTCCTGGATAAAGGAGCGTTGGCAAATGCCTTCCGGGACCTGCTGGTCCGTCATGAAGTATTACGGTCTGTCATCGTCCAGAAGGACGGGTATTCCGGTCAGCAGATATTGCCAGCACAGCAATGGGAGCTGCAACAAATCGATTTGCGTGGCCGCCAACAGGCGATAGCGGATTATCGTACCCTCGTGCATACGTTGATAAGAAAACCTTTTGATCTCACCAAAGAGTATATGCTACGGGTGCATCTGATCGCGCTGGATACTACTACGCATATCCTGGTGATGAACATGCATCATATAGCTTCTGATGGTTGGTCTATCAGTGTCCTGTTCAGGGAATTGATTACCCTTTATAATGCTTATACTACCGGAGAAAACGTGAAGTTACCGGCACTCGAAATACAATATGCAGACTATGCCATCTGGCAACGGAAGTATATGTCGGATGAGGTATTGGCAACACAATTGTCGTACTGGCAAGAAAACCTGAAAGATGTACAGGCGCTGCAGCTGCCGACAGATAAAACCAGACCGGCAGTAAAAGGTAAAAATGGTGCTGTAGAACACCTGCAATTCGACCGGGAGCTGACAGATCAGTTGCTGGCCCTGTCGCAACAGGAAGGGGTAACGCTTTTCATGACGTTGCTGGCAGCCCTCAACGTGTTGTTGTACCGTTACAGCGGACAGGATGATATCTGCGTGGGCAGCCCTATTTCCGGGCGTACACGCCAGGAGGTGGAAAGTCTTGCCGGCTTCTTTATCAATACCCTGGCCCTGCGCAGCAGCCTCACGGGTAATCCCGCATTCCTTTCCTTGCTGCAACAGGTAAAACAGACTACGTTAAGTGCTTATGAATACCAGGAGGTACCATTCGAAAAGATCGTGGACGCGGTGGTGACGGAGCGTGATATGAGCCGCAGCCCGTTGTTCCAGGTGATGTTGGTCTTGCAGAATACACCGGATATTCCTGAGCTGACGCTGGGAACGGTACAGCTATCAGAGGAGCCACTGGACCATACTACCGCTGTATTTGACCTTAACTTCTGCCTGAAGGAAACGGAGGCCGGGCTCTCCCTGATCATTCAATACAGTACAGACTTGTTCTATAGTGATACGGTGAGAAGGATGGGTAAACATTTTGAGCAGTTGCTGCGTTCCGTTACCCGTGAACCTGCCACCTGTATATGTGCGTTACCGTTATTGGACGCAGCGGAAGAGCATTTGCTGCTGGAAGGCTTTAATAGCAAGGTATCGGCGGTGCCGCAGGGTATTTCACTGCCTGGCTTGTTCTCCGCCAAAGCAGCAGCTTTCCCTGACGCCGTGGCATTAATGTTTAAGGATGTTACGTTGACTTATAAAGAGCTGGATGAACGCTCTAACCAGTTGGCGCACTACCTGCGCGATAAGGGTGTTGGCCGGGATACGCTGGTGCCTTTATGTATTGAACGTTCGCCGGAGATGATCATCGCCATATATGGCATCATGAAAGCAGGCGGTGCTTATGTACCGGTAGACCCCGAATATCCGGCAGACAGGATACAATATATCCTTGCGGATACCGCCGCGGGTATTATGGTCAGCAGCCCTGCTGTCAGCGACAGGCTGGGGGCCGCTGTAGATGGTATAGAACTGGTCATGGTTACAGACGCGGACTTATTCGCCGGTTATCCGGTAACAGCGCTGCCAGATGGTCCTGCTGCCAATGATCTGGCCTATGTGATCTTTACTTCCGGCTCTACCGGCAAACCCAAAGGCGTATTGGTGGAGCATGGCGGTGTGGTGAACCTGGTGTATGATCAGCAGGAGCAGTTACAGATAGAAACCGGAAGCCGCGTGCTGCAATTTGCGACTATCGGATTTGATGCCTCCTGTATGGAAATATTCTGTACCCTGTCTCATGGCGCCGCATTGGTGCTGCCGCGTAAAGAAGACCTGATGTCTGCTGCCGGATTTACTACGCTGATCAATAAACGGAAAGTGGAGGTGTTATTTTTACCGCCGTCCTATTTGCACAGCATGAAAGAAATGTTGGGCAGGGTGAAAACCATTGTATCCTGTGGTGAACCGTTAAACAGGGAGGATGGAAGATATCTGCAAGCCAGGGGTGTGAGATTCATGAACGCTTACGGCCCTACGGAAAACAGTATCTGTACCACTGCATCCGCTGATCCCATCCGGGAAGATGGTGTAGTGGTGATCGGGAAGCCGGTGGCCAATATGCAACTGTATATCCAGGATGCCCACGGTGGATTATGCCCGATAGGGGTAGCGGGGGAGATTTGTGTGAGTGGCGCCGGTCTGGCCCGTGGTTATCTCAACCGTCCGGAACTTACCAACGAGAAGTTTGTCATCAATCCTTTCACCGGAGATGGTGAAACCCGGATGTACCGTACCGGTGATCTGGGGCGCTGGCTGGCAGATGGTAATATCGAATACATGGGACGGATCGATGACCAGGTGAAAGTGCGCGGATACCGGATTGAATTGGGTGAAATAGAAAACGTGCTGCAGGAATGCGAGCATGTTAATGAAGCAGTGGTAGTAGTGAAAGGCGGAGAGCATGATAATAAACTGCTCGTGGCTTATGTGATACCGCATCACGAGTTCAATAAAGACGCTATCGTAGCTTATCTGAAGCGTAAACTGCCAGACTTTATGGTGCCCCCGGTGATGATTCCGATGGAATCATTCCCGCTGACGCCTAATGGCAAGATCGACCGGAAAGGATTGCCATCGCCAGCATCCCTGAT
This sequence comes from Chitinophaga fulva, assembly GCF_012927205.1. GTDB lineage: Bacteria > Bacteroidota > Bacteroidia > Chitinophagales > Chitinophagaceae > Chitinophaga > Chitinophaga fulva. Next base: position 1,675,384 of record NZ_JABBGC010000002.1, on the reverse strand, counting down.
GCCCACTGATCAGCCGCAGGATGCTCGTCCTGCTAACGAAATCGAAGAGCAGCTGCTGGAAATCTGGAAAGAGGTACTGAACTTGCCACGGTTAAGCATACACGATAATTTCTTTGCCGCTGGCGGTAACTCTATCACAGCGATCCGGTTGATCGCCAAGATGAAGGTGGACTTCCAGGTTTCTATTAATGACCTCTTCCAGCATCCTACCATAGCCGGTATCTCTAAATATGTGATTTATGAAAAGAATCACTTTAAAAACAAACTGGCGGCATTGATGTCCAGGTTTGATCCGGCACAGGTAGATCACGAAGCCATGCAGGCGCAGGCAGCGCATATGCAGCGGATGCTGGAAGAACAGCAACGGCCATATCTCGAAGAAGTGAAAGCATGGCAACAGCTGGATGTCAGCAGTACCACTACTTATCAGCAGATCTTACTGCTGGGGGCAACCGGTTACCTGGGTATTCACCTGTTGTATGACCTGCTTCAGCGGAACGATACGCCGGTATGTGTGCTGGTGCGGGCAGAGAGTGATGAAGCGGCTTTCAGCCGGTTATCGGAAAAGTATGCCTTCTACTTTGGTACGCCATTACCTAAAGACCAGGCAAAGCTGCGGGTATGGAAAGGAGATATCGCTTTGCCACAGCTGGGAATGGATGCTGCCGTGTTTGAGGCGCTGATGTCCGAAACGGATTGTATCCTGAATACGGCCGCTAACGTAAAACACTATGGTAGTTACAGTGAGTTTGAAGCGGTGAACACCCGCTCCGTACAGACGATATTGGATTATTGCAAAACAGGAAGGAAGAAGGTAATCCATCATATCTCTACTACCAGTGTGGCTGGTGTGGCAGAAAAAGGCAGTACCGATTATCTGTATACCGAAGCCGATTTGTTCAAAGGACAGGAAGTGCCTAACTTCTATGCGAAGAGTAAACTGGAGGCGGAACGTCTGCTGGATGCAGCCAGAGAAGAAGGGGTGGAGGTCAATATCTACCGCGTAGGCCACTTGTCATTCCATTCTGCTACCGGTAAGTTCCAGGAGAATATTGACAATAATGCTTTCTATAACCAGATCAAAGGGTTTATTTCCTTCCAGGTGATGCCGGAGGAATTCAATGAGCTGGAATTGTCTAATATTGACCAGGTATCTGCTGCGATACTGCAGATTTTTGACAAGCCGGCATTGCTGAATAGGAATTATCATGTCCGTAATCCGCATCTGCTCTCTGCTGCTGAGTTTGTGGCTTATCTGAACAGTTACGGGTACGATATGGAGTTGACGAATGTGTATACCTATTTGGAGAGGATGCTACAATCATACAATACTAAAAAAGACCTGATAGACCGGTTGTTCCTGCAGGCGGACCTATTTGGTGACGATAAGCAGGATATGGGGCATCCATACCAGGTATGTTATGAGGCAACGAATGCAATCCTGAAAAAGATGAAATTCAGATGGGCATACCCCGACGAAGAAAAAGTGCACCTGATGATTAAGTATGCCGTGGAAGTAGGCTTCTTTGAACCTGTTAGTAAGAAAGTCGTTTCTCTGAGAGATTATTGATCCTTTCAGCCGGAATTACAGTAACATTCAAAACCTCGCGCTTGTCGCGGGGTTTTGTTTTTTGATGGAGCGTTCAGCCGGATCAGGTGTTCGCGGTTGGTTGACGTATGCCTTTACCCAATTGTTGCTGTCCCCAGTTATGCAGATGCTCTATAAACGGTATTAATTCCCGTCCAGTGTCACTTAATGAATACTCTACTTTAGGCGGCACTTCATGATACATTTTCCGGATGATCAGTTGATCATCTTCCAGTTCCCTTAAAGTTTGGGTAAGCATTTTGGTGGTGATGTCAGGCAATGTCCTTTTCAGCTCTCCATAACGCAATATCGTTTTTGAATTTAAATGCCATAGGATACGGGCTTTGTATTTTCCTCCTATGCGCCTGAAAGCATATTCAACTCCGCAATTCTTTATATGATCAGGTAGTTCTTCTTTATTTTTCATTTTTATTTTTTAGTAACTAATTGATATACAATTACAGATACTTATTGGTAGGTAAGATACCAATAAGTACATACTTGCCAAAGGTAAACCAGTGAGTTAGTTTTACGGCTCAGATCTGAACCAGGATTAAATCGAAAATTTTGAAAGATAAAAAGCTGTATACAATGGAGCTAGTAGAAAATAAAACAGGTAAGATGAAAGCGATCAGGCAGCACGAGTTCGGCGGTCCGGAGGTGTTGCGTTACGAAGATGCACCTATTCCTGCGCTGGAGCAGGGTGAAGTGCGGGTCCGCGTTCATGCCATCGGAATAAATCCCCCCGATTGGTACCTCCGCGACGGATATAAGATGTTGCCTCCTGAATGGCGGCCGCCGGTATCCTTCCCGGTAACTTTGGGGACAGACATCTCGGGCGTTGTGGAAGCGGTGGCCGATGATGTTAATGGTTTTTCAGTAGGTGATGAAGTATATTCGATGGTGCGCTTTCCCAGCTACGGGGCAAGCAAGGCTTATGCGGGGTATGTCACAATGCCGGCTTCGGAAGTGGCGCTAAAGCCGACCGGTATTGATCATATCAGTGCTGCCGCAGTACCGATGTCATTGCTTACAGCATGGCAGTTCATGATTGAGGTCGGCCACAACGAGCCCAATCCGCTTCAGCCGGACAAACATGAGCCGGTACCGCTCGAGGGCAGGACTGTCTTAGTGAACGGGGCCGGAGGAGGTGTTGGACACTTCGCTGTACAATTAGCGAAATGGAAAGGCGCCACGGTGATCGCAGTGGCATCCGGTAGACAGGAAACGTTACTGCGAAGCCTGGGGGTCGATGAATTCATCGACTATACGAAGATATCTGTCGAAGATGTGGTGCGTGAAATTGATCTCGTCATCGACTGTGTTGGTGGGCCAACAACCGGTCGTTTCCTGCGCACGCTCAAACGTGGCGGGGCTTTGTTTCCAATTTTCCCTTTAGGCTTCTCTGGCAGGGAAGAGGCGGAGAAGCTGGGTGTCACAGTATCGGCTACGCAGGTTCGTTCGAACGGCGCACAGCTGGCAGCGCTCAGTCGATTGCTTAATGACGGAACGGTCCAGGTGGTCATTGACAGCACATTCCCGCTTGCCGATGCTCGCCAGGCACATGAGCGAGCCGCCCGTGGCCACATCCAGGGCAAGATAGTGCTTACTGTTGACTGAAATTTATGTTGATCTCAACGTATCTGCCAGGAGTTTGTAGATACATCATCATGGGAAGAGGTTATCGAAAGATGGCCTCTTTTTTCACTTTTATTTCTTTTTCCGGTTTTCAAGCATGGTGGCAATACTGATAGCCGAACAGTCGGTGATCAAAGCTGCTACTATTGCAGATGGCATAGCGTCCGCATCCGAAAAATTGATGCATCCTTTCTGGAATTTCGCGGCAGGCAGCAACTTTACGTATTTGGCATGCAGCGGCTCATTCATATAAATTGGCAGGCAGTGCAGCGACATATAATTTTTGGTGCTTGCCAGGCCATACTTCATGTAGGAACGTTCTTCGTAGAGGATCATTTCCTTTCCCATCATCGGTTTAATGACCGGGGTGACAGTCGGATCATTCGCCATAATTGTTTCATGCAACATGCTTAGGAGCACTTGCCTGTCAGCAGGCATACTGCTGATGTATTCAGATACAGTCATGTTTTCAATTTTATGATCACCTTTAGCCAATGATGTTTATTTCTTATACAGGCAGGTCATAGCTGCGCAACTGGCCATCACCGGTCGTCAGCAACAGTTGGTTATGTACCAGCATTACGTTGATGATATTACTGCTGTAATCATAGATGTAATCCGGGTTGGTAGTAGGATTGCCATCCAGGTCATAGGCTGTAAATTCAATACCCTCCGGCATTACCTCCGCCTTGCAACGTAAATCTTTTCTGTCCAGCAATAACAATCTGCCAAACTGGGAAATTACCAGGATGTTATGATCATCTACAAAGAATACAGTATAGTTGATGTTATCCGGTTCGGCGGCAGGAAAGTCTTTACTGCCATCGAAAATGGCGGACTGGTCCTGCGTTGCTACCTTGTTGATTTCAGGGAAGGCGTAAATTTCTAACGGCTCGTCATAATGCGGGGCCATCACATACTCTTTCCCGGATGGGGCAAAGTTGCCCATGATCATATTATCACATTGGGAAAGTGCTGTCAGGGAAACAGTGCCGTCGTTCGACTGTAATTGCATCAGGAGAGATTCCTCCTGTCCGGCAGCGGCTTCCAGCAGGATAATATTATTGTCAGGCGTAGCATGAAAGGCATAGGCGTATCGATGGCTTTCCAGCAGGGGGTAGGAGGCAATTACTTCAAAAGTCGCCACATCCATGACCTGCAGCTCGTCTGTTTCATTTTCCTCACCGGGCAATACATACCAGATTGTTTTATTATCCCGGGAGAAATAACAGGCAGCACCCAGGAACCAGCCCCAGGAGCCATGTTCCACTGTATGTAGTACTTTGGTCCCTTCTGCATTAAGAATACGCATGTCGGTCATACCGGCGATAGCAATCAGCTGACCATCAGAAGAGGCAGACAGCTTGCTGCTTACATAGTTCGTGTTCTGCCCCTGCATGATTTTCTCCCACACAATTTCAAGGTTGGCACTGAGCTTTGTAATCAGTGGCTGGCTTGCAAAGTTCATCAGGATCTCACCGTTCGGTAACGGCACTACATTTACCGGGTTAGCAGTGAATGTCAGTTTGTTCTTTAATGGCAGGTTTATATGCGGAAATTGACTCATGTCTTTTGTTTGTACCGCCGCAAAGGTAATACACAACAACTTTTCTGACAACCTGCGTTGTTTTTCTTTTGTTTTAGTCCTCCACCCACATCCCGGTACGCTTGGCCAGATTTATCTTTTCCTGGCCATGCACGGTCATCAGCCCGGTTGCAATCATGCGTTTCGCCCGTTCTATATTGGGTTTGCTCCATTTGCTTTTCGCTTCCTCCATTCAGCTCTGGTGGGGGCGTATACCGCTTGTCTTCCATCAGGTGTTTCCATACGATGATCGTTTTTGGGTGATTGTTTTGACAAATGTAGGACCCGGGTTTGACAACCTTATGTCAGGAGAGGGTGACTTTTTCTCCTTCCCACCCGGTGTTGCGCAGAAATTGTTCCCAATTCAGGGTTTCGGGGTTTATTTTTCTGCTCCATAATAAGTCACGGTCTTCCCGGAAATATCCATATTCCACCGCGTACTCAACCATGCCTGTAAGCTCCCGTACTAAAGTTTCGTTTGTACTGAATGCCGGAAAATGATGAAGGAGCTCATCCCGCGTAAATGCTGAACTATAGACTGCTTTCTTCCCGGTTACCCTGATAAAGGTGTCTACCATTTCCTGCGGAGAAATAATATCGCCAACAACGGGCAGGGATTGCCCCACGTACTTGTCCGGATTTGAAAGGATCTCTAAGACAGCCGGCCCTGTCGCTGTAAGCGGGTCAACAAAGGGGGCACGAAAGTCTTTAGGCAGGTAGACAGGAAATACCAGGGTATCGCCGTTTAAGACAGGCGTGTAAAATTCCATCAGATTCGTGTAGAAGAAGGCCATGTGTATAAACGAACTTTTGATGGGCAGGGTACGGATATATTCTTCGATCTTAGCTTTGTCCGTAAAATGTGGGGCGAATTTTAGCCCTTTGGTAAGTTTATCTACATTTTCCAGGCTGCTGAAGACGATATGAGGCACTTGCGCCTCCATGGCTGCATCGGCCAACTCTTTGCCCAATTCGAACTCATGAGTTGCCGGGGGAGCAATGTTGGGCGTCATCAGGAAAGCCCCATCAGCACCCTGGAAAGCTTTCACAAACGCTGTTTTGTACCCCAGGTCAAGTGGTATGCTCACCAGCTCCACTCCTTGCCGGGAGAGGGCGAGCGCTTCAGGGGAGTCCATACGGCGGGTAATTCCCCGTACCCGGTACTTCCCGGAGGCCAACAGCGTGCGGGCGGCACTAAGTCCCTGTTTGCCCAAAATACCCACGATCGTGATAAGCGGTTTGTCTTTTTGTGTGTCTGCCATGTCTGTTGTTAAATTGGTCGTCATATCAGTGATTTTTAGAACTATAATTATTATAGTTGCAAAAGTATTTTTAGTGGGGTACATTTGCAATAACTATCAAAACAGATAGGTGCAAAAAAAACAGTATGAAAACAGAATGTATTGGTGATCACGTAAAGCTGAATGGCAAGCTTTACCCTTGTACAGTGAGTTTAACCATGGATTTGGTAGGGGGGAAATGGAAAGCTGTTATCTTATATCATTTAAAAGAGGAAGCAAAAAGATACAATGAGCTCCGTAAGGAAATGCCTTCCGTTACGGAAATGACACTGAGTTTGCAGTTAAAGCAGCTGGAGAAGGATGGTTTGGTGGCCAGAAAGGTACAGGGGAAAAAGCCGCCCATCAAGGTCATCTATAGCCTGACCGATTTTGGCAAAACGTTCATTCCTGTTTTAGAGGCGATTACTGCATGGGGCAACCAGGCCGTTAAGGAGAAAGGGGAGTTTATTGCCGGTTAGTACGGGCTCACCCCGCAGGATAAAAGAATACTTTCTGGGACCGGAAAAATGTCTCTGGTAGCGGGTCTTGATGAACAAAGGGCAAACCTTCCTGGAAGGTTTGCCCTTTGTTTTGTGTATTATTTTTTCGGTGCCGGAGGCATCATTTTAGGAGGGAGCTGTTCGTATTGGTACATCAGGTTAATTTTCCCGTCTTTGTCAAACCGCCAGGTTTCCTGTAGTTCCTGGGCGGTCTTTTTTCCTTGGGCGTTCGTTGAAATCTGCCGGGTCCATATTACCACCCAATCTTCTTTTTTGTCCTTGCTTCTGAGCGGTATCCAGGCGTGGATAGAATCAACGACCTGGCCCATCGGTTCTCTTTTCTTTTTAGCAAGAACAAAGAGGCTGTCTTTGCCACCGGCATACATCATACCATCGGAGAAGAATATGGTGTCATGATCGGCGAAAAAGGGCTTTGCATTGTCAAGCATGTTGTTGTCCCAGTGTTGGTACACCGTCAGCAGTGTTTGTACGTTTTTTGCATCGCCGATCTCAAAATCCGAAGAATAAGTCGCCATGTAGGGATATGTCATGTTTTCCTGTTTGGCTGGTTCGGATTCGGAGGTCTTTACAGCTTCCGTTTTAGATGGGTTGGGGGTGGAGGTACAGGCTGCCAGGAAAGCAATCGATACGAAAAGGGGAATTTTTTTCATAAAAATGGTTTCTAAATTTTAAATAATAAATAAAGTCAAAGGGAATGACTAAAAAGCGGAGGGATGGGGTTCGATACTTCTTACAAGATAAGAAATTTTATGGAAAATGAGTGGAATTTACCAGCTGTATGTTTCGGGTAGGGTATCAGGCTCTTCTTTTATTCAGCTTTAGCATCAGGACCGATGGCTAAAGCTGAATAAAGAGATGGAGTTTTTGGGACATTTATTTACCTGTATGAATTAATTCGGGTTCGCCAACGGCGCGGATCTCTACTTTCACATTAGCACCGTTCTCACCGGAGTATTTTCCGTCGAACGCAATTTCATTGGGACCTTTTGATAAAACCGGAATGGATTTATTCAGTTCAATGGTTTGCTGCAATTGCCATTGTTTGTTGTACAAACGCACCGTTTTACCATCACATTTGAGGAATTGGTTCCGTTTAAGGCTTACCGGCAGTAACAGCGCATCCTGTTGGTTAATGGTAATGGTTATCTGATCAAAAGTGACATCCGGGTCAAAGTCCTTACCAGGTGCGAATGAAATGATAAAAGCCACAGGCTGGGCGGCTGCCGGATTATTAAACTGGAAGGTAGAGAAAACAGGTTCCCCGGGTTGTTTCAATTTCTGTGTATGGCTAAAATAGGCATTGTACACCGGTGTCAGCTGGTATTCCTGATTGCCGGTCATCTTCAGGTGAAATTCATGCTTCAGGCTTCTCATTTGTTCTTTCTGGGCTTCGCTAAAGATATTTTTCATGCGTGCCTGTTCCCAGGTTTTTATTAATTCCAGCAGCTCATTTTTCAGTCCGTGTTTCTGCAGTGTTTCCAGGCTGGTTGACAGGCCGAAGCCGGCATTGTATCCTGCCCCCAGCGCCAGCATCCATTCTATATCTTCCGGCGTTGTTTCCGGCCGCAGGCTGAACCAGCCTAACATGGAAGGCATGAGGTTACGGCGGAAGAACTGTTGATTCTTCAACCGCAATTGCAACTGGCTTTCCCTGAAACCTGCATACCAGGGTTCTCCCCAGTTCATCCTGGTATAAATATGCCAGAAGTAATGAGCGGGCATGCTGGCATCATTGATCACTTTCCCCTTTAATTCGGGTTTCAGGTTATCGTACCATGTTTTGGTAAATAACTGCTTCGCGTATTGGCCCATACCGGAAGAAAAGCACCCCTCGAGGCCATCGAAGGATATCTGCATAAGGCCGGTTTCGTTGAAAAGACGTGCAAGGGTCTTCGACATTTCTTCCTGTAATGCGTAGCTGGTGAGAAATACTTTGTATGGATGGTCCATCAGCTTGCCGATGGAATCATGTTGCGCATGAGGGGCAGCATGGGTACCAAAGGCGCCCCGCTGACAGTCCAGCAGCTTCCAGGGAGCAGTGGCGGACACACTTCCGTAGCGGATAATTTCGCTGCCGATGGCCACCGATTTCAACGTATTATTCTGAAACTGTTGGAAGAAAACCGGGTCTTCTATCCCAATCTCTTTAGTATTTGCGTCAATTGCTTCGCTGAGCCATGAATAACCGACTTTCGCCAGTCTTGGGTCTGCCATCGGTGTTACATATGGATCGTTGGTAGTGATGAAGTTGGACAAGGTATGTACACCCAGCCGCACGCCCGCTGCTTTGGCAATGTCTACACACTCCTTCATACTGGCCCAGTTTTGCGGAAATTCGTTGCTGTGCAGTTTGAACTGTCCCCAGTTGTCGAAGGGATCACCATGATAAAGATAGCGCAGGCCTGCCTGTTTGGTGACCGCTATTGCCTCTTTCAGATTATTGACGCCAAAGTCCATAATGAGGTACGACTCGGAGGCGTGCACGGACTGTTTTCCCCATTCTCCGTCCAGCAGCGGATGCGGTAGTCCTTCTTTCAGTTCAATCTGTGAAATGGTGGGCAAAACATCTGCATTGGCCACGCCAAACAGTGCGATCTTGCTGCCAACTACGCCACCGTCCTGGAATGCGGGCGCCAGGTAAGCAGTATGTCCCCAGTTTTCGATCACCCTGTCTTTGCTGCGATTGCGGCAGTATGCCTGTAATACAGCGCCATTGTCTGTAGGGCGCGCCACATCTCCCCTGAATAACTGCTTGTGCAGGTCATTTTCTACTACGTCTACTTTATTCCCGCCTTCAAATACGTCGTACGATGGTTCGATGTCGCTTTCTGTATGAGGGTATCCTCCCAGCGTTTTTACATTCAGGGCCTGGATACCGATGGCAAATTCCTTGCTACGTGCCACACCTACTACCTCGCCGATCGTGTCCGCTATGGTGACAGGATATGGTCCCCACAATACCAGGTCCACTTTGTCCTGTGGGGTCAGCTGTGTCAGTTCGAAGCTGATGTAGTTGTCGTTACGCTGCACCTTTACTTTTGCTTCAACACCAGTCTGAGGGTAAAACAGTGCCAGCTCCGATTTTTTAGCGTTCCAGGTGCAACTGCCGGGAGCGTAAATATGCTGGTCTTTTTTTATGCTCATCAGCGCGGTGGCTTTGTCTGCAATGAGAAATTCCTTTTGCAGGGAGAGGCTCTTCATACTGGTGATCTTACCGGAATTATCCAGTTGAAGGCTCCATTGTTTGGTGGTAAATTGTACCTGTGCAACAGCTGGCAGCATGGCTACTTTTATCAAAACAGCCAGTGTGAGTAATAGACTTTTTTGCTTCATGTCGAATGTTTATATGCATAAGGGAGTCCGTAAGCGGACTCCCAACGGGCAAATTGCAATTTCTAACCTGGAAATACAGGCTGTATATTGTCCTTTTATGCCGTTATTTTTGCTCTCTGTAGATTAAGCTGAAACCTGTATGCTGCACATGTTGCAGCCTGTTTGTCTGATGTTTTTTTAGTTGAACAGCAGCTCGTCTGTGAACAGCCAGGCATGTTTCCCCTTGCCGGGATGCCAGGATGGAAGGATGGCTGGTGTCATGATGATCTTCATATACGATACCTGCGTAACCGGAAAAGCACAATCTATATCCATCACCGTAACCGGATCATCCTTTTTACCTGCGGGCGGGATGATTTTTTTCAGCAGTTTGAGCTGCTGCGGGCTGGTGCCGCCCCATACTTCAATCTGCTGTGGCAGGAAGATGAATGAACCGACGTTACGCAGCGAGCCTATGGTTACCGACTTAAGCGGTACCGGTTGAGGGAACCATACAATGGCTTCGAGCGCATTTTTCGTATAACCGAGCCATTTACCATTTTTATAGTCCATGCCGCCCTTTTGACCGTCTGTCAGGGTGCTGCCGCCACTGGCGAAGTAAGCCCCTTCCGGCTGGGTGACCAGTGTGATGCTGTCTGGCGCATACGTGGTTTTGACAAGCTGCAGTTGTATCGGATCGCTGGCATACCATCCCTGTTTACAGGCGATAGCGCGTACAGTGGTATTGCCGGTGATCAGGAGGCTGTCTTTAAAAACCGGCGAATGAAGACTGTCGGGTGCGCTGCCATCAATAGTATAACGTATTTCCACACCTTTCACGGGATGTTGTAGCTTCAGCTGTATACTGTTCCTGAAAACGGATGCCGCATTGGGTAAAGTCGGCTGATTCAATTTCAGTTGTTCCCCTTTATCATTGGTAAAGCCTTCTACCACAGTGACCTGCCGGAGCATTTTTTGTGCCTGCTTAACATCTGCGTGGGAGAGGCTGGTATTCCATACATACACCTCTTGCAGGGCAGGTGCGGATTTCAGGCTGGTAAGCTGTTGCAGCGTGACCGGCGTGCCGGATAAAGAAAGGCTTTGCAGGTGCGGCAATTTAGTGAGTGTGGCCAGTGTTTGTCCGGTGATATTGCTAAAGCTCAGGTTGAGCACGCGTAACTGTTTAAACTGCGATAATACCACCAGATCGGCATCCTGCACCGGCATCTTCTGCAAGTGCATTTCTATTAACTGCTCCTTTACCGGCAGCAGCTCCCTGACGGAGGTGATGTTGAATTTGTCTTTGTTATACCAGTTTGCTACCAGTGGAGCGGCGTGTAACGCTATCGGGTATACGACGCGGTAGTTGTTGTTCAGCTGCCGTACCAGTTTATCATCAGCGGGAGAGAAATCATATACCGGTTCTTTGGATGCCGCGGGTTGCAGGCGCGCAGCGGCCAGCAGCCGCAGACTGTCGCGTGCTGGCAGCGATGCCACTTGCGTTTTGAAATCCGCGCCTCCTTTGATCCAGTAATAAAGCAGGGCCACTTCCTCTTCGGTGAGTTGGGGTTTGCCTGCCGGAGGCATATGTTTTTTATCTTCTGCCGGGAGATGCAATCTTTCCATCATCAGGCTGATGGCAGGATTACCCGGGATGAACAACTTGCCGCTTTTGCCGCCGGCGAGCAGCTGCTGGGGCAATTCCATCGACAGGCCGCCTTTCGCTTTTCCTGCATTGTGGCAGTTCATACATTTTTCTTCCAGTACAGGTTTCACGAGATGTTCATACACAAGGGCTTTCTCCAATGGCACAGCGGTGTTGTGCGGGGTAACAGGCGCCAGCACGAAATTATTGCCATGGGTGATGTTAGCGCCGAAATGGCCGGTCGCCAGCAATAGGGCTGCTGTTGCCAGCGCCCCTGTCTTTGGCAGCCAGGGCTTAGGGTAGGACCGGAGCCAGTACAGTGAGGATGCGGCCCATAATACGGCCATTCCACCCCATTTATGCCATTGTATGTTACCATCGGTATAACCTTCTTCCCGGGCGAGCAGCAGCCCCATGATAACGGTAACGGCTGTACTGAGAGCCCCCGCCAGCAGGAGCCAGGAGGTGAACTGCGTTTTCCAGCGGCTAGCCTCCGGTTCACGCAGCTGCACAAACAGCAACAGGCTGCCCAACAGCAGCAGTACAATCGGGAAATGCAGCGCCAGCGGGTGCATACGCCCCACTACCTGCAACCAGGCCGGTACAATGGCCTTGCTGCCGGCGATGAATAAAACCAGCGCGAAAATATTAGCGGCAAACAAAAGCTGGCTGCCGATGTGCTGCCAGCGGATACGGTTCCACGTCATTATACCCTCCTGAGTTTATATGGGTACACTTTGCCGGAAGCCCATTGTGCTACATAAACATTTTCATCATTATCTACACATACATCGTGCGGGTGAACGAACAGTTTCTCTGCCTGTTTCATGGGCTGCAACTGCTGACCGTTATACACCGGCGCGGTGCCGCCAATATTGGACACTACCTTGTTGTTTTTGTCGAGGATGGTAACAAAACCGCTGCCGCTGAGATTCATGTCAGGAGAGCGTAATACGGCGGCATAGAGGTGATCGCCTTTGATCACCGGACGGCATACACAGGCGCCGGGCAGGGATATCACTTCCAGCAGCTGACCACTCATGGTGAAACGCTTGAAACAATTGCGGGTGCGGTCGGTCACCAGCAGGGTAGGCGTACCCTGGCGGCGGTCGATGCAGATACCATGGGCATTGTCCAGGTGGGCATCGCCTTCACCGCGGCCGCCGAAAGTATGCAGCAGCTTGCCCTGACGATCGTAGTGCATGATGTACTGCGCGCCATATCCATCTGCTATGTAAATATCGCCCTCATCAGTGATGGTGGTTTCTGTGGGCACAAATTCTTCCTTCTTTTTGTAGAAGCCCGTTTCTGCGGGATAGTCGATGGTCATCACGATCTTGCCGTCCATCGTAGTTTTATAGACCTGGTGTTTATCTGTGTCGGTGATGAACAGGTATTCGGTGCCATTTTCATTGGCCAGGGTAAGACCGTGTGCGCCGGGGAAGTCATGCCCCCAGTATTCCAGTAGTTTGCCTGATTTATTGTAAACGAGGATATTGTTCTTCGTTTCGTTGGTAAGGAGGATAATACGGCCTTTTTTGTCCTGCACCATCTCATGACAGTCCTTCACGGGATGCCGGCTGCTGTCGAGCGTGCCCCAACGGGTGTCGAGGGTGTAGCGCATATCCTGATGGCCGTATACCGGGCCTTTGGGACGGGCAAAGAGGTCGCGGGAAATGTAAAATGACGCGGTAACTAACGCAGATGCTTGTATGAATTTTCTTCTCTCCATGAATCGTATTTTTTATCAGGCCATCAGCCCTGGTATAACTTTTCCTGCTACGTCGGTGAGCCGGTAGCGGCGGCCCTGGTGTTTGAAGGTGAGTTTTTCGTGGTCCAGCCCCATGAGGTGCAGTACGGTGGCGTGGAAGTCATGCACATGCACAGGATCTTTGACGATATTGTACCCGAACTCGTCGGTTTCGCCATAAACGATGCCAGGCTTTACACCGCCGCCGGCCATCCAGATGGAGAAGCAACGCGGATGGTGATCGCGGCCGTAATTGTCGGCGGTCATTTTACCCTGGCAATAGTTTGTTCTGCCGAATTCGCCACCCCATATCACGAGTGTTTCATCGAGCAGGCCCCGTTGTTTGAGATCGGTGATCAGCGCAGCGGAGGCACGGTCTACATCCTTTGCCTGGCCAGCCATTTCATTGGGGAGGTTACCATGCTGGTCCCATCCCTGGTGATAGAGCTGCACGAAGCGTACCCCACTTTCGGAGAGCTTCCGCGCCAGGAGGCAGTTGGCGGCAAAAGTGCCAGGGACAAGGCATTCAGGTCCATATAGTTTGATGATGTCATCTGATTCTTTCGAGAGATCGGTCAGTTCCGGCACGGCTGTCTGCATGCGGTAGGCCATCTCGTATTGCTGGATCTTGGTGCTGATCTCAGGATCACCAAAGTCTTTGTAGGACTGGTCATTCAGGGAGGCCAGCTGGTCGAGCATCTGGCGGCGGTTGGCCATATCAATGCCTTCGGGATTGTTGAGATACAGTACCGGGTTGTCGCCGCTGCTGAACTGCACGCCCTGGTGGATACTATCCAGGAAGCCGTTGGACCACAGTTTGGAGTACACGCCCTGACCATTGCCTTTACCGCGTGACAGCAACACACAGAAGGCGGGCAGGTTCTTGTTTTCGCTGCCGAGGCCATAGCTCATCCAGGAGCCAAAGCTGGCGCGGTTTCCCTGTTGTGCGCCTGTCTGGAAAAAGGTGAGTGCCGGATCATGGTTGATCGCTTCGGTGAACATCGACCGCACGATACAGATATCATCTACTATCTGTGCGGTATGCGGAAAGAGGTCGCTCACCCATGCGCGGGCTTCTCCATATTGTTTGAAATCATAGTGGGAGCCTACCAGGGGGAAGGAAGACTGTCCGGCGGTCATGCCCGTAAGCCTTTGTCCCATGCGTATGGATGGAGGCAGTTCCTGGCCCATCATCTCACGCAGTTTTGGTTTATAGTCGAAGCTCTCCAGTTGGGAAGGAGCTCCGTTCTGGAACAGGTAGATGATCCTTTTGGCTTTGGGTGCGAAGTGTGGCATACCGGGAATGAAGGGCGCTTCATTGATGCTGCTTTTTCCGAACAGGTCGGGTATCAGCAAAGAACCAAGTGCTACGCTACCGATGCCTAAACTGAGCCGTGACAGGAACTTCCGGCGGTTCATATTCAGGTGGTGCTCTATGAATTCGTTTTTCATCTTGTCATTTTTTAAGAGAGAATGATGGTGAAGCGGGGATGATCATTACCGGGTTTATGTTTTGGACAGTGTTTCTTCTAGGTTATAAATGGTAGTGATCACCTGCATCATGGCAGCCCAGGAGGCCTGGTCAAGGTTCGCTGCCATCGGATATTCACCGTGGTGCAGCAGTTTAGCGGCATTGGCCGGTTGCTTTTTATAGTACGCTTGTTGTTGTTCGTAGTATTGCAACAGGGCAGCCGTTTCCTGTGCCTGCGGTGTACGGCAAACGATCAGGCGGAAGGCTTGTTGTATATGCTGTTGTATGCCGTTGTTTTGTTGCAGCAGGCGGGATGCCAGTACCCTGGAGGCTTCCAGCACGGTAGGGTCGTTGAGCATCATGAGCGCCTGCAGCGGTGTGTTGGTAGCGGAACGTTTTACTTCACACTGATCGCGGTTGCTGGCATCGAAGATCATCATAGAAGGTGGGGGCACCGTTCTTTTGATGAACGTGTAAAGTCCGCGGCGGTAAAGGTTTGCGCCGTGGTCCTGCCGGTAGGTAGAGAGCTCTCCCCGGCCGGAGGTGGCCATTTCCCACAGTCCTTTGGGCTGGTAGGGTTTTACGCTGGGACCGCCTACTTCATGTACGAGCAGGCCGCTGCTTTGCAGTACGAGATCGCGCACGGTTTCTGCCGGGAGGCGGAAACGCGGCCCTCTTGAGAGGTATATGTTCTCCGGATCGGCTTTCAGTTTCTCCCGGGTGATGACGGCAGATTGACGGTAAGTGGATGACATCACCAGTTGTTTTACCAGTCTTTTGATGTTCCAGCCATGTTGCCTGAAATCTGTTGCCAGCCAGTCGAGCAGCGCAGGGTTGCTGGGCAGTTCGCCCTGCATACCGAAATCGCCGGTGCTTTTTACGATGCCTCTGCCAAAAAAATCCTGCCATACCTGGTTCACGAAAACGCGGGCCGTGAGCGGGTTTCCGGGATCAAAGAGCCAGTTGGCCAGGCCCAGCCTGTTGGTAGGATAGCTGGCAGTGTTGAAGGGCAATATCGACTTTGGCGTAGCGGGTGTTACTTCCGTAGTGGGATTGTCGTAGTTGCCGCGGCCCAGTATAAATGTTTTTCTTGTTGTATCTCTTTCTCCCATCACCGATACGATCAGCCTGGCGGTGTCCTGTTTGTTGAGGAAGTGCAGCACGCCTTTGAGATCTTCTTTGGTGATCTCCATATATGGCTTTTTGGCATAGGTTTCAGAACCACCTACAGTTGATTCCAGTCCCACTTCCTTTACGTTGTTGAAGAAGGCGAAGACCTGGTAATATTCTTTCTGTGAAAAGGGATCATATTTATGATCATGGCAGTGGGCGCATTCCAGGGTGATGCCCAGCAGGCTTTTGCCGAAGGTGTTGGTACGGTCGGTGACATATTCGACGCGGTATTCTTCATCTATTACGCCGCCTTCTTCGGTGATTTTATGGTTGCGGTTGAAGCCTGATGCCAGCAGTTGTTCGCGGGTGGCATTGGGGATCATATCGCCGGCCAGTTGCCAGGTCACAAAATCCTTGTAGGAGAGGTTGTTGTTGAAAGCGTGTATCACCCAGTCGCGCCAGGGCCACATGGTGCGGTAGTTGTCGTCCTGGTAACCATGGGAGTCCGCATAGCGGGCCACGTCCATCCAGTGAACGGCCATTTTCTCTCCATAGGCGCTGTCTTGCAGCAGTTCATCCACCATTCGTTCATAGCCCTTGTCGCTGGTATCTTTAGCGAAGCGGTCCATCTGCGCTACCGTAGGAGGTAGGCCGGTGAGGTCCAGGCTGAGGCGTTTTAACAGCCGTTCGTGGTCTGCCGCAGAATTGGGTGACAGGCCTTTCTCCGTCATCTGTGCGAGCGTGAAAAAGTCGATTTCGTTGTGCGGCCATTTGCGGTCTGCTACCTGCGGAAGTGCAGGGGCGGCTGGCGTAACGAACGCCCAGTGCGGTTTGTATTTAGCGCCTTGTTTAATCCATTTCTCGATCAGTTTTACTTCAAAACTGCTGAGCACCATGTTGCTGGCCGGTGGCGGCATACGCATGGAGGTGTCGGTGCTGCTGATGCGCTGGTACACTGCTGATGCCATAGGATTGCCGGGCACCAGTGCATGTGCACCGGGGTCGTCTTTCAGCGCTTTGTAGGCGCTGTCGGCAATGTCGAGACGCAGACCAGCTTCGCGTTTATTGGCGTCCGGGCCATGGCAGGCAAAACATTTGTCAGACAGGATGGGCCTTACGTGGAAGTTATAGTCCACTATATCAGGCATCTTATCAGACGACTGGTCCTGCGCATCCTGTTGGTGGCAGGCCGTAAAGAAGGTAAGGATGCAGGCGGCAGCCTTTACATAACGTTGGAACATAATCTGGTTTTCGGTATATTATTGTTCACTATTGACCTGAATGATATACATTATCCTGTGCTATAGGAGCGCGGTACGCCCGATGGCGGGCATACCTATGCTATTTTGATTTTGATCGATGCTTTTTTTGCTTATCCTAGCTATCCAACAAGTTCATATGTATGAACATAAACAAATATAGTGTTTCTATTCACAAATTTGCAAGGAGGAAATATTTTTTTTAGGAACGGTAAACAGGTGTCTCCTAACGGCGGGAGATTATTGTGCGAATATCGGGCAGTGACGGGGAAGGTTTGGGAGGTTATCATTAAAAGATGCTACTGCTGCATTTCATTTTCACGGGACAAGTCAAGCCGGCAGCATACATCCGCTGTACGCCGCCGGCCATCATTATTTAAAATCGATTATTTCAGAGCATCCAAACACCAGGTAATTGTTCTTGGAGGTGAATGAAGGGGCTGCGCTATAATAGTAAGACCATGTTCTGCAACCGGACGTACAGGAAGGGTCAATATTGGAATTGAGCCATGTGTTTCGGCAGGTAGCAGTGAGGGCCAGCATAGAATAGTTGGGGCCGCTCATGAGCGTTGCGGTTCCGGCGGAGTAATTGATCAGGTATGTATAGGCATACATATTAGGGGCATCTGCGGGATCAATCGCTACCCCGTTCCACTTGCTGGGATAGTAGGTAGTCGTTAATCTGGTTGCCGCCTGGCCGTGGCTGTTGTTAGGACTGATAGCATCGTTATTGGTGCCAAAAGTGAAACCAGTCGTTGCAAAGGCGCTTATCGCAACGAGGGATACAAACAAACGAATTTTCTTCATTCGAACTACAGGTTTAATGGTGAACGATGAAAATAACGATACCTACTGCGGGGAGAATGCCATTGTTCCTGCGACCGTAAAGTTTTTGCATTGTAAAATTGTACAGGCCAGACATCACTTCAGCCGCGGCGGATACAAGATCCGGATATCTTTTGATGGCCTGAAAAAAGAAATTGTTTTCTGCTCATGTACAATATCAGTTGCTTTGTAGCAATCTTTTGAGCCGTCAGCTGTGGTAATACAAATCATCAGGGCGGCGCCGGGTATCTTCTGCAGGTGGGTAAAAGGAGGCAGGTAAAACTGTGGCAGGTCGGGGCTGTACCAGATGGTTATCCTGCGGATGAGACCTGTCGTGCACTGGGGAGGGTAGGAATAATTAATAACAGCTTTTTTACATAAGTGTCCCGTAATGGTCATCGTGTCTTCTGCAAAGCTTATTTTGCCATAGCCGGGACCGTTATATTCGTTTTCATTATCCCAGTCTCCGTCGCTGCCGGTTTTTTCTATATTGTTTGCAGTGTCAATGGTTTCTTCCGGCAGGTACACATTGGTTTTTAATTGCATCCCGTAGTTTAGCGGAAGCCCCTGTTTGCCATCAATTTGAAGCAGCATTCTTTTATGATGCCAGATAAGCCAGCTTGTTTCCTTCCGATTGGCGTGGGTTTGTGTGGCGTACAAATAATCAGGATGATAGTAAACCGTCATGGAAGCGGGCGGCATTTTGCTGTTAGCCGGTTTCCCGGTTGCAGCAAATACGATCTTGCACACGTCCAGCGTATCGGAGGTGTCTTGTGCCCTCAACAAATGAGTGGCCATGAGTAAACATATCAGGATGCTATACCGGACAGCAGTAAATTTCGGCGCGTTTTTTTTCGGATACATCGCACAAATATAAGGCAAGGATGGCAACTAGTCTATCCCCGGATACCGGGATATCACCATCAGGCTACGGCAAAAATTTAACTCAGTTGACATCGTTCGACATCCGTATCAGATGGACAAAAAAAAATTCCCGGCACAACAGCTAATTGAAAAAAATTCTAACATCATGATAAATTTTCATTAGCTTTAGTAAAGAATGGCTATCCTGGTTTAAGTGAACATCCACGCTGACATTGGAGAATCTGACCGCCCTGTAAACCTGATCCCATTGTGAAAAATGAACCTGCTGAAGTTGGCCCATAGATAATACCGACGAACTTATATTTCAACCAAACATCTGATAAACAATGAAAAAAGCGTCCTTGTTGGCAGTGGCATGGCTATGCATGCTACATACCTATGCCCAGCAGTCTCTCAAAGGAAGGGTGTATGATCTGTATACGTTATCTCCCGTAAAAAATGCTGGTATTTATGCTGGTGATCAACTGTTGACAACAACCGACATCGCGGGCGGTTTCAGTATCAGCGCGCATTACGACCGGTTGCTGGTGATGGCCTCCGGCTATGAGCCGCAGGCTGTTCGTATAAAAGAATCCAATCCGTTGATGTTGATTGGTCTTGCAGCAACCGCCTATAATCTCAGCGAGGTTTCCGTGAACGCGGCCAAGCCCCGCAGCAATCTGTTGCAACCGCAATCAGTGGCCGTTCTCGGACGGAAAGACCTGCAGCGCAACGATGGCATTTTCCCGGAATATGCACTCAACCTGGTTCCCGGCGTACGGATGGAGAAAAGAACGATGGCCGGCGGCCAGCGTATCACCATACGTGGTTACGGCAATGGCACCAACTTTAACGGGACCGGCTACAAGGCTTACCTGAACGGTATTCCGGTAACTGACGGGGAAGGCACTACTATCCTCGATGACATAGACTTCTCTATCCTGGGGCGCATGGAGGTGATCAAAGGGCCGGCTTCCAGCCTCTATGGCAGCGGCATCGGCGGGGTACTGAAAATGTACACGCTCAAGCCACCGGTGTATGGCACGCGCATCTCACAGGAAGCGCTGGCAGGCAGCTATGGTCTTTTCAGGACCAATACCCGCCTCGAATATGCTGATGAGAAATCTTCCATTATGCTGAATTACGGTCATCAGAATTACGATAGCTACCGTATCAACAGTGCGTCCAAAAAAGACTTTGTGTCTTTCATCGGGGATTTCCACAGTAATGAAAAGCAGACCTTCTCCGTATACGTGGCCTATAATAATTCCAATGATCAATTGGCCGGGCAGCTTGACAGCAGCCAGTTTGCGCAGCGGAAAGACACCGGTGAAGTGCCATACCTGAAAAATAAAGGGTATGTTGCCTTTGAAACATACCGTGCCGGGCTTTCTCATCAATATGCCTTCTCGTCGCATGTCAGCAATATTACCAGTGCTTATTTCAGCGGTTACAAACAATCGCAGGCTTTCGCAGCCGGACTATCGTCGAATATAGCGCAGAATGCAGGCGCGCGTACTGCTTTCGGGCTGAGCTTTGGCGGCAGGACCGTTACCCTGAATGGCACTGCAGGCGCTGAATACCAGAAAACGAATTCCTTCAAAAAAGGTTATGCCCTCGCAAGCGGGGTACTGGGGCCGCTCACCGGCGACCTGGAGGTGTCTGCCATGCAGTACAGCCTCTTTACCCAGTGGGAGCTGAAGCTGCCGCAAGGTTTCCAGGTTACGGCCGGCGTCAGCAATAATTACATTGAATACAGCATTACTGACAGGCTCACCAATACCGCTAATCCAACGCACAAGGACCAGTCGGGGCATAAAACCTTTACACCCGTGCTAACGCCGCAGGTGAGCGTGCTGAAGGCGGTGAATGAAACGGTGTCCGTCTACGCAGGCGTGAGCAAGGGATATTCGCCGCCGGTATCGGGACAGGTCGTAATTCCGCAGATTGGACAGGTGAATACAGACTTGCGGCCTGAAAAAGCAGTGCAGTATGAGGCGGGGGCTAAAGGCAGTCTGCTGGGGAAACGGCTGTCGTTCCAGGTGGCGGTGTTTGATATGGAGATCAAAGATAAACTCACTTCACAGGCAATAACTGATAATAACACCGGCACCGTGCTATACACGAAGACCACCAATGCCGGCGCACAACAAAACCTGGGCATAGAAGCAGATATTGCCTATGCGCTGCAACCCAAACATCCGCAGGTGTTTTCACTGGTGAGGCCATTTGTCAGCTACACCTATTCCAGCTTTACCTACAAGCAGTTTAAAAGTGATAATAACAACAACGCCAAGACGATCGACTATAGCGGCAACAATGTTTCCGGTGTATCGCCGCACCTGTTCAATGCCGGCGTGGACCTCGTTTCTACATGGGGCGTATACCTGAACACCACCTGGCAGTATGTGGACCGTATGCCAATTACATACGACAACGCACATTATGCTGACGCCTATACGTTGTTGCAGGCTAAGGTAGGCTACCGGCACGATCTGGGGCAGCATTTCAGCCTCGATGTATTTGCCGGTGGCAATAACATCACCGGCAGCCGGTATTACACGATGGTGTTCCTGAATGCCAATTATAGTGCAGCACCGCCTAATATTTATCTGCCAGGGCCGTATAAAGCCACATGGTATGGCGGTTTAAATCTATCCTATAAGTTCTGAAAAAATTAATCATTCCCTTAAAGTATGCTCATGAGAAAGATTTATATGTTGGCGGCCATCCTGCTGATGGTGTGTGCCTGTGGCAGATTTGGTAATAAAGACCAGCATTCCGGAAGTACCCGCATCGTTTGCCTGGCCAAGCAGTACAACGAAGTGATTTATGCGCTGGGCGCAGAAAAAGACCTGGTGGCGGTAGACCTTTCCAGTACCTATCCGCCGGCCATAAAAGCGTTGCCCACAGTGGGCTATCATCGGGCGTTGAGCGCGGAAGGTATTATCTCGCAGGAGCCTACGCTGGTGATCCATGATAATAACGTAGGCCCGGAGCAGGTGATGCAGCAGCTGGAGAAGATGAAGATACCGATGAAAACTTTTGCTGACAGCGTGTTTACAATAGAACAGGACAAAGGCATGATCACAGCGCTGGGTGCTTATTTCGGGAAAGAACGCCAGGCAGACAGTCTTTGCCGGATACTGGACGTGCAGATGAACGAAGCGTTGGCCAACAGCAGGCGCTATACCGATACGCCGCGTGTGGTGATCATCCATTTTGGCCGTGCCATGAATATCTACCTCGCCGTGACGGAGAAGAGCACAGCAGCAAAGATGATAGGGTGGGCCGGTGGTGTGATCCCTATCGGAGGTACAAAAGGAATGCAGCAGGTTTCTGCTGAGCTGATTGCGCAGGCAGACCCTGATGTGATACTGCTGACAGATTTCGGTTACGACAGGCTGGGATCAATCGGGAAGATCAAGGAACTGCCTGGTGTATCCGGGACAAAGGCTGCACGCAATAACCGTATCTACCGTGTGGAAGAACATGATCTGATATACCTGGGACCGCGTACCGGCGCCAATGTGCTGGCACTGCAAAAACTGATACATGCAAAACAGGCCATATAACGGAGTGTTTCCCGGATTAACGATACTGTTGGTGGCAGCTGTGCTGCTGTCAGCCTGCCTGGGCGCTATAGATATCAGCATCGGGGAGATCGCCGGGGCTGCCGGGAAACTGTTTTATAACGGCAGCAACTATACGCTGCACGAGCGGATCTTCCTGGAAATACGATTGCCGCGCGTACTCTTCTGTCTACTGGCAGGAGCGGCGCTGGCAGTAGGCGGTGTGTTATTGCAGGCGTTGTTCAGGAATCCCATCATAGAACCCGGACTAATAGGCACGTCCAGCGGGGCCGCCTTCGGCGCCGCGCTGTATTTTGTGACAGGCGCTATGTTCCACTTTCACGCCGGCGTTTGGATGTTACCGTTAGCTGCCTGCGCAGGGGCCATGCTGGCCACTTTTATGGTGCTGGGCTTATCAGGGAGCAAGGAAGACGGCAAGACCGGCATCGTTACCTTGTTGCTCATGGGCATAGCCATCAATGCCCTGTTCCTCAGCGGCACCGGTTTCCTCTCTTACATCGCGCGGGACCCGCAGGCGCGTTCCATCACTTTCTGGAACCTGGGCACCTTGTCCGGTGCCAACTGGGATTCGGTGATCATCACCGCTGTAGTGGTGACATTGTGCTGCTGGCGGGCCATGGCTTGTGCGGCAAAGCTCAACCTGTTGATGCTGGGAGAAGAGGAAGCACAGCTGTCGGGTGTGGGCGTGAAGCGGCTGAAAATAGAAGTGATGGTCATCAATGTGATCATGATAGCGGTGGTAACGGCTTTTACAGGGGTGATCAGTTTTGTGGGGCTGGTGGTGCCGCATTTTCTGCGTATCTGGAAGGGGGCCGATAATCGTTACCTGGTGGCTGCCGGCGCCTTGGCCGGCGCTATATTACTGACGGTGGCAGACATTGCGGCGAGGCTGCTGCTGCGGCCTGCGGAACTACCGATAGGCATTGTTACTTCCCTGGCCGGCGTGCCTGTACTTATTTTTTTACTGAAGAAGAAAAAATATTATTTCTGATGCTTGTCTTATCTGGTATTACCTGTATTAAGAACAACAACGTATTGCTGAAAGACATCAGCGTACAATGGGAACCTGGCAGGATGCACATCGTCATGGGGCCTAACGGCGCCGGCAAGTCCACTTTGTTGAGGATTGCGGCAGGGCAACTGTTGCCGGCATCAGGCACCGTCATGTATGGCGACAGGCCGGTAACCGGTTTCTCCGTGAAGGAATTGGCTGCCGTCCGCGCGGCGCTGTCACAGCAGCAGGAACTGGCCTTTCCGCTGAAAGTGCGGGAAGTGGTGCTCATGGGCCGCTATCCGCATATCCAGGGCAAACCAACGCTAACGGACAAACGCTACTGCCGGGAAGCTATGGGGCTGCTTGACCTGGAAGACTTGTCGGAGCGCGACTACCTCAGCCTCTCCGGCGGCGAAAAGCAGCGGGTGCATTTTGCGCGCGTACTGGCCCAGATCTGGGAAAGGCCCCCCAACGGCTGCCGCTACCTGCTGCTGGACGAGCCGCTCACTTTCCTGGACGTGCACTACCAGTTCAGGTTCATGCGCCAACTGAAAACACTGTTGCAGCAACAAGACCTGGTGATCGTGGCGGTGTTACACGACCTGCATATCGCCGCGAAGTTTGCCGACAATATCCTGCTGCTGCACAAAGGCCGGATGGCGGCGCATGGCAGCCGGGAAGAAGTGCTGACGCCGGCCCATATTCAACAGGTATATCAGCTGGACAGTGAAGACATTGCGGCTGTTATACCTGTTTATCATCAACCAACATCTGTTTCTCACACTTAAATAACCTGAATAATGAAAAAGCAAATTGTCTGGAAGTCTTTATGGCACTGCATGCTGATGGTGACATGGCTGTTGCTCGGTATAACCGTATCGGCACAACGCCACGAGCCACGCCAGCAGGCCAAAGAACCTGATTGGGTCACTATGATGGATGATCCCAATGTTAATTTTTTCGTGATAGAAAAATCCTTCAATGATTTCTGGAAAGGCAAGGAATTACCTGTAGAGGAAGATGAAATACTGGACGTGAAAAAAAATACCGAGCGGAAACGGCGGTTCCTGGGCATTTTTAAAAGAAAAGAGTCTGAAGCGGAACGGGAAAGGGAAGAAGATGCACGCAAATATGCTTTTGCCTACAAGAAGTACCAGTGGTGGAGAAGGCAGGTACTGCCTTACGTGCAGCCGGACGGGTCTATCCTTAGCAATGAAAAGCAGGTGCAGATCTGGCAGCAGCAAAAGCAACTAAAGACGAACATACAGGAAAAGCAGGCGAAGGACAAGAAAGAACAGGAGAAGAAAAATGATAACTCCGGCAAAAAGTGGTAGTAAAAAGTAGCTATTTCCCATCATCAACCGAAATAACCGCAATGACTATGCGTAAACTTATATACTTGTTTTTATCCGCCCTTTTTCTGTCCGTATCTGCTGTGGCGCAAAACTATGGCAACTGGCGGAATATTGGCCCTGTGCTGTTCCCGATCAACTCATCGGGACAGATCAACGGCATAGGCCGCGTTACCCAGATGAAGTTCCATCCTTCCAATGCAGCCACCGTCTATGCCACCAGCGTGTGGGGCCTCTGGAAAAGTACCGACACGGCCAATACCTGGCAGCTGCAGGGCACCGACGAGCTGCCTAAGGCGTCTTGTGCTTCCGTATGTATAGATTATACCAATGATCAAATCATGTACCTCGGCACAGGAGATCCCAACTACTACGGCACTGCGCTGGGCGTTTACAAAACCACTGACGGCGGACAGTCGTGGCTGCCGTCCAACAGTAACATCGGCAACCGTATGGCAGTAGAACTGCTCATGTCGCGCACAGACCACAATGTGCTGATTGCCGCTACCAACGATGGCATATGGAAAACAACGGATGGTGGCACTTC
The DNA here is from genome assembly GCF_012927205.1 of Chitinophaga fulva. GTDB lineage: Bacteria > Bacteroidota > Bacteroidia > Chitinophagales > Chitinophagaceae > Chitinophaga > Chitinophaga fulva. Next base: position 1,650,047 of record NZ_JABBGC010000002.1, on the reverse strand, counting down.
CTGGACCAATAAGCTCAGTGGTGGTCAATTCACCGACATGACTTACAAGGCTTCCAACAATACTACTACTATCTATGCCGTGAACATGGCAGGCGGGTTCTATGTATCTACCGACATGGGCGATACCTGGACGCCCGTTGCGCTCTCCTTACCGGCCGCCGGCGCCAAAGGCAGCAGGATAGCCGTAACGCCCGCCGATTCCAACCGCGTGTATGTAGGAATGGTAGGCGCCAATGATGCCGTTTCCGGTGGGGTGATCTACAAATCAACCAATGGCGGCGTCAGTTTCACACAGGTAAAAGGAGATGTGGCGCCCAATCTGGTCGGCTACAACGGCACCTCCAGCGGCCAGGGTAATTATAACTTCGCTATTGGTGCAGATCCTGTGAATGCTGATGTGCTTTACCTGGTGGGACACATTGTATGGAAAAGCACCGACGGTGGTACCAACTGGACACAGATACAGACCGGCTGGTGGACCATGATCCATACAGATATGCATGGCATCAAAGTAAGCCCCTATAACAACAGTAAAGTGTTCAACTATAATGATGGCGGCGTGTGGCTCAGTACTGACGGCGGTACGAACTGGGTGCCGCGCAGCGACGGACTTTCGTCAACAGAAGTATATCACGCCTCTGGTAGTCCTATCCGCCGGGATATGATCAGCATTGGCACACAGGACAATGGAGAGCTGTATTACAAATACGCCACCAATCCGTGGTTCACCAACAGGGGCGGCGACTGGGGCTCGCGCTCTGCATTTGATTATAACACCAACAACCAGGTGTACTATTATGAGAATGGTAAGAGGAGGGCCGTAACGGGTAGTGAAAGCGCCTATAACGTACCGTTCACCCCTTCCAATAAAATGGAACTGGAATTTACACCCGCCAATGTGAGTGCTGCATTTATCGCAGACACGGGACTGTGGCGCAGCACCAATATTACCGCGGCCTCTCCGGCATGGACCAAACTGGTGAGCAATACAGAAAAGATCAAGGCGCTGCACATCAGCAATGCGGATGCCAATGTGGTATATTATGTTACCACCAATCAGAAGGTATACCGCTCCCGCAATGCGTTGGCAGCCTCGCCCACCTTTACCGGTGTGACAGCCCCGGTGGCCACCAGTGTAGCCGCCAGCGTTACCACCATTAAAAGTGATACCAATGTGGTGTATCTCTCCTGCGGCAGCAAGGTGTATCGTTCCGCAGACCAGGGAAATACTTTCACGGACATCAGCGGCACACTGCCGCCGGTGAATATTATCCGGCTGCTGGAAGACCGCTACGCTACCAACGAATCTGTATACCTGGCCACCGCGCGCGGCGTATACTACCGTAATAAGAACATGGCCGACTGGTCGCTGTATTCCATCGGGCTGCCGACCGTCGCTGATATTACAGACATCTTTGCCTACAACAACGGGGTGGCCGACAGCAGTGAGCTGCGCGTGAGCTTCTACGGCCGTGGTGTTTTCGGCACTAAATTCAACAATGCTGTCACACCGCTGATTTCTTTTGCCGCTACCACGGTCAATACCACCGCTGGCGGCGTGAATAAATCCGGCTGTAAGCCTTATACAGATTATACTGTTGACCTGACGATCAGCCCGGCGCCTTCCGGGAATGCGAATGTGCAGCTGGTAGCAGGCTCCTCGTCTTCCGCCATGAAGGGCGTCGACTATGATGTGACCACCAACGGCAGCTTTACCATGCCCGGCGACACGCTGATCTTTGCATCGGGGCAGACGACGCCGCGCACCGTCACCATCAGGGTGTATGGCAGTAAGACAGACCCGGCCGGCAAGTACGCTTTGTTGTCGTTTAACGTCAACGGTACTACGAATGCCATGGCTAATCCGTCTGCGCAGACATGCCGCGTGAATATCAACTATCCGGACGCCTCACCGGTAGGCGATACGGGGCTCGTCAACCTCACTTACGGTAACGGTACTACGGGCGGCAGTGCATCCAGCCCGTTCAATGGTACGCAGTCTGATAAGCGTACCCAGACTATTTATCCGGCAGATGAGCTGAGGGCGGCCGGGCTGCAGCGAGGTAATATCTATGCCATAGCCTATCACGTGATTTCACGCACGGTGACCACTACCAGCACGTTCCAGAACTTTAACGTGGCAATAGGCGTTACGCCACAACCAACGTTTACGGACACACAATTTGATAACAGTCCGGTTACAACGGTGTACAGTGGCAGTATCAGTGTGGCAGATACAGGATGGGTACAGGTGCCTTTCTCACAGCCTTTCTACTGGGACGGCAGTTCCAACATCCTCATACAGTCCTGCTATAACAATGCGGACGGCACAGACCAGGGAGACAATCTTGTAGCGTCTATTTCTGTGAGCGGCGCTAATCCTACGGCATTCCAGCGGCAGACCAGCGGTGCAGGATGTAGTTTCAACGCGCCTGGCTATGGCTCTACCAGGCCTAACCTGGTCTTCAATACACGGCCTGCCGTCACCACGGTTGCAGCTGCGTTGAATACCAGCACCACGCAGTACCTTGGGCCTAATGCGACCGTATATTTTGCAGACAGTACCGGAAAGCTCCTGGCGAAAGTGAAGAACCTGTCGGCCTTTGACTATGGCTGTACCACTGTGCAGATAGACCGCGCCGGCGCCACTGCCGCGCAGTTCTGGGATACTACCCCGGCACATTACCTGGCGTCAAAAACATGGAAGATCACATCTGCCAATAATAATACTGCCGGCAGCGTGAATGTGACATTGTACTATACCGCGGCTGAGAAACAAGGCTGGGAGACCGCTACAGGATTGATCTGGGATTCTGTGAAAGTGGTGAAAGTAAAGAATAAGATCAGTAATGTAACACCATCAAATCCTTCGCCTGACGGTGCCGGTACGATCTATGTATCGCGTGACAGCAGCGGAAAGAAAGGCGCTACCATCTATTATGTGTCCGGCACTTTCAATACCGGTATGGGCGGCTTTGGCGCGGGAAGCCCTGGCAATCCGCCTGTAGCCGGAGCTTGTAACACCCCGATACCACGTGCCCAGCTGAGAGTATCGCAGTTCGACAGCCAGGAAACAGTAGGAGAGAGCGCCCCGGCCACGAATGTTATTGACGGTAACAACAGCACCTTCTGGCATACGCAGTGGTACAATAGCACAGCGCCCATGCCACATTATATTTCCATCTATCTCGGTGGCGCCTATAATTTGAGCAAGCTCACCTATCTGCCAAGGCAGTCTGGCACTAATGGACGCATCAATGCTTATCAAGTGCAGGTGAGCGCAGACAGTATTAACTGGACGCAGGTGGCCAGCGGCAACTTTGTGAACAGCACGGCGGCACAGGACGTTGTCTTCTCACCCACAGTGAAAGCACGCTATGTGAAACTGGTGGCCACTTCTGAAGTAAACGCCAATCCGTGGACCTCCATCGCTGAATTGTCGTTCACCGGTTGTCCTGACACTACGGCATCTCCTGCAAAAGCGGCGCTGCCTGGTAGGCAGCAGGCTGGTAACATCAGCGTTTATCCAACAAGGGTACAGCAGGGAGGAAGCGTGAATGTGCGCAGTCACGATAATGCCACGCTGTTGTTGCGTCTCTATGATATTAAAGGCAGAATGGTGCGTCTCCAATATGTCAATGATGGCGGCACTGTCAATACCGGCAATCTGAGCGCAGGTGTTTATTTCTATAGTATTTACAATAGTAACCAGCCTTCGGCCAAACCGCTGAAAACAGGCAAAATCATCATCACCGAATGATTTTGGTGGTGCATAAATACTGATGGTGCTAGTATTTAAGTATAATGTCAAACGAAACCTCGTGCCTTGCACGAGGTTTCGTTTTTGTGCTGGTCGGTATTTCCATTATAAATGCCAGGGGATGGGTGGTATAAAAAATAAAGACTATTTTATTTTTCTTTTTGACAAGTAAACTTTACATTTGGACAACCAAACTATACTAAATTCCTTATTTATGAAAAAGTTCTCTGTTTACCTCGGCTTGTTTTTAATAGTAGCAGGTATTCCTATCTTTTTAAATTCTAAGTCCGCAGATGCTGAATTTCCCCTGCTGGTAGGCTTATTTACGCTTTTTATATCAAGCCAGGCGAAGGAAGATGAAAGAAGCACTTCCATCAGGTCGTCTTCTGCATTTTTTGCATTAATCCTTGGATACACCTATCATTTGGTGGTTAACAATCTTTATCAACATCAAATGATTACTATCCATCTGACCTCCATAAATTCCTTCCTGGTTATTGTATTTGCGTTGGCAAACATCATCCGCTATGCAAGGTTATATATTTTCATGGCATAACTGAACTAATGAAGAACACAATAAAAGTAGAACGTGCTAAGCATGACCTTACGCAGGCGGCATTGGCGGAAAAGGTAAATGTTTCCAGGCAGACCATCAATTCGATTGAGATTGGAAAGTTCATTCCATCCAGTTTGCTGGCGCTAAAAATTGCAGCCATATTTAATGTTGCCGTAGAAGATATTTTTACACTAGAGAAAGATGACTGGAAATAACTGGTATAAATAGTATTTGTTTGTTCCCCTGTGCCGGCCGGCATTCCATGAATTATTATCTCACTGGAGATGATTGTTTGGTTTCCTATTATTCTGAATAAACGTAAATAATACCTGTTTCGACATCTATTATTAGCAGATGGTTTCAGCGGTTTGGTTGCAGTATGCGGTGAGGTAATATTTCATGGAGGCTATGTAGACGCTTTATTTTACTGGTGTTTCCGGGTTTCGTCCAATGTTACCGGAAAAATAATTTTTTGCTTTTTCTTGATAAGAGTTTTTGTTGTTTGAGAATTATTTATTTACTTTACTTTGCTAATGAATACGATTCTGTCACGAACTGAAAAGTATTTGCGACAAACAGGAAAAGGTTGTTTCCACCACAACTATACTTTCATTGAACCCTATTTTATCGATCCCATGAACGTTTAGAAACTAATGAGCGATACAACACCAGGGTTTATACATTTTTCGTATAAGCGTTGTTGTCAGTTATCCTTAAAAACCTGTTTAGGACAACCCAGGTCAAGTTGTAAGAACTTGATTTAATACTATGTATTGTCGGAAAGAGAGCGTTTCCACAAAGAGATTTAAGAAAAAAACTGTGCGTCTGGTTTTTCCGACCAGTGTAACTTCGTTTTCACTGGATCTGGCTAGCATACTATTAATTGTGTTTTGAATAGGGAACGGGAAATCGTGCGGATATAGTTGTCGCTACGCTTCAATTGTTACAACTGGGAGTAAAAGTTGCATGCATCAAGTGCAGTAGAAGGCTGTTTAACACACATGCCTTTAGATACTGCGGTCAATGTTGTTGTCCTTTACGAAGGGTATCTCTTTCATATGAACGAATAGCTGTCACATCTGCAGGAAGAAAAATTTCTTCTTCGCAGTGTATAAACAGTATTGTGTCAACTAATATGAGATATGAGCATAACGAACGTAAAATATAGGCAATGGCAACGAGTAGATGAATGGATAACGTTAGTAGTCCCGATATACCATTTAATAAATCATTGAAAAACCTAAGATGATGTTATCTTCCCTCGAAAAGATCAGTGGCCTGATCGGAAATACCCCGGTTGTAGAACTTAACATGCCTGGTATTTCACTGTTCACAAAACTGGAATACAGAAGTTATTCTGGCAGTATCAAAGACAGAGCTGCTTTGAGTATTCTGTCCAACGCCATCCGTAATGGTAAAGTCAACAACGATACCCTTATCGTTGAATCCAGCTCCGGTAATTTTGCCATAGCACTGGCAAGAATATGCAAAGATCTCGGCCTGTCCTTTATCCCTGTAATCGATCCTAACATTAACCGGGAGAATGAAGCGATGCTACGTTTATTCACGGATAAGGTGGTAAAAGTCGAGAAAGAAGACAGCACCGGGGGATACCTTCTCACCAGGATTGAAACGGTGAAAGAACTGTGCGCGCAACATCCCAACAGTTTCTGGACTAATCAATACGACAATCCTGATAATTTCAAAGGATACTATAATACCCTGGGAAAAGAGATTTGCGACCGGTTTGAACACCTCGATTACATGTTTATTGCGGTAAGTTCCTGTGGCACCATCAGCGGAATATCCCAAAAAGTAAAGGAGAAATTCCCCAATATCACCATCGTTGCCGTAGATATTGAAGGCTCTGTCATCTTTAATATCCCTCCACAGAAAAGATATGTTTCCGGCCTTGGGTCCAGCAAAGTTCCTTCCATCCTGGAACACGCCATCATCGATGATGTCATGATTGTATCCCACGAAGAACTGGTGACGGGTTGCCACGAGCTCGTTAGAGAACAGAATATTTTCGCAGGAGCTTCGTCCGGAGCAGTCTACGCCGCTATTAAGAGCTATTTTAATTCACACGCCATTGAGGGCACACCTGTTACGCTGTTCTGCTGCGCGGACCGCGGAGATTCCTATATCAACAACGTATACGACCGGAAATGGGTGAATAATATGATGGAAAAGCTATCTACCATAAAAGCATAACAAACATGTACTATTTAAGTAAGTCCGATCTGTTACACTTAGGAATTAACTGGGAAGAAGTGATCGAAAAGATCCGGGATACAGTCTATACCCTGAAGGATGGAGATTTCGCTCAACCCATCAAACCTTATCTGAGATACCGGGACCTCACCAACCGTATCATCGCTATGCCCGCATTTGTAGGCGGTAAAGTATCGTTTTCTGGCATAAAATGGATCGCCAGCTTCCCCGATAATATCAGGAAGAATATTCCACGTGCTAACTCTGTCACTATATTAAATGAAGCAGATACCGGTGTACCTGCCTGTATTATCAATACCAGTCATGTCAGCGCTGTTCGTACGGCGGCGGTAACCGGCCTGGTAGTGAAAGCATATCTTCAGCGTAACCATCAGGAGAAACTGAGTGTAGGCATTATCGGTTTCGGACCTATTGGCCAGCAACACCTGGATATGATCAGTACATTGCTGGGAAGCCGGTTGGACTATGTAAATATATACGATCTTAATCAGCCTGATATTTCACTGGTGCCCGCTTCATTGAAAGGAAAAGTAAATATCGTCAATACCTGGGAAGAAGCATTTGAGAATGCCGATATACTGATGACCTGTACTGTATCTAAGAAGCCCTATATCAATAAAGCCCCTAAGAAAGGCTCCCTGCAGTTAAATATTTCCCTGAGAGATTATGTGCCGGAGTTTATCAACTATGCCAGCCATATCGTGGTAGACGACTGGGAGGAAGTATGCAGGGAGAACACAGATATTGAGGTGATGCATAAAACCCAGGGACTAACGAAATCAGGCACGCTGTCACTTGTGGATATCATCTGTGAAGACAAATTACAGCATGCGGGGATGGAAGAGGTGGTCATGTTTAATCCAATGGGAATGGCCGTATTCGACATTGCTACTGCTGTCTATTTTTATGAGAAAGCAAAAGTAGCAGGCGTGGGTACGGTGCTCGCCGATTAACAGTAAGCAGCCCAACATCAGATCATGGTCCTTTTTACAGGAAGATGTTTTTTATCCGATAGACACTGGTACGGGTGGAACTTACCAAACTTTCGGCCCGATAATATTTCCTGTGACATTCATGATACACAAGTGTTTCCCGCCAGGTGAACGTTGAGTCTTACGTCGTGGTAAGAACAGCTCCACTTTGGAGGGAACACTTTTATGATCAACTATTTTTTAATGCGAAACCTAACCATCATGAGTGGTAATGAATTTTACTTAAAACCTAACGTAGTTATAGAACCTTTATTTGACAGATGGTACGCCTGGAGCCACCTGATATCACCTGCCACTGCCGCTATGAACGTAGTAGGCAGGCATCTTAATATCATGGATTCCTTTATCATGGAGCCTTCTGTTCACGCTGAAGCAGTACTGAACCCCAAGATGAAAGGCGGCCCTTTCATGGACATACCGGTTGACCGTGTAGACGAAGTGAATACCCTCTATGAAAAAACCATGAAAGAACAGGAGAAGGCGCTGAAGTTTGCTAAAGCAGTAAAAGAGCTGGACCGCCTGCTGGAATCGGAAGGGAAAGGGATGGGCATGGAAACGCTGTACGAAAAGGTTCCGCCTGTTCTTAAAGGATATGTGGAACTGTTTTACGACCGGAACAACAACGCAGACTTCCGCTTTTTTGAAGCACTCCTGTATAAGAGCCAGTTCTACAATAAATCTTCTCAAAGTATTGCCCTGTGGGTAACTGAAAATGATCATCGCCCTTTCTGCCTTAGCACACCAAGGCTCGATGAGCCAGGCGTATTGCACCTGGAAATCCCCTTTGATCATGCCGGCATCGACGAGCTGGCAAGAATGAAGCGTACGCCCAAAAGCCTGGAATATATCAAGACTTTATTAGGCATATCTCCTGTGGATGAAGCCCTGTTTAATACCTTTTTTACTACCACACCGCCCCCTGTTTATAACAAATATACTGGTGATAAAATCCGCATGCGCTACTTCGGACACGCCTGTATCCTGGTAGAAACAAAAGATGTCAGCATCCTGGTAGATCCGCTGATCAGCTACTATGGATATGATAGCGACATCGAACATTTCTCCGATGCTGATTTGCCAGACGTGATCGATTATGTACTGATCACCCACAACCACCAGGACCACATCCTGTTTGAAACACTGTTGCCGCTCCGTCATAAGATCAGACACCTGATTGTGCCCCGTACCAACTCCGGCCAACTGGAGAACCCTGATCTGAGACTGATGTTCAGCAATATCGGGTTCGACCAGGTGGAGGCCATAGAAGAAATGGAAACCATCGAGTTTACCAATACCACCATCACGGGATTACCCTTTACCGGAGAACACAGCGATCTGAATATTCTGTCAAAAGCCTGCTACCTGGTACAGATCAGCGGTTTCAAACTTTTATTCCTGGCAGATTCCCGCATAAGTGAACCGGCCCTTTACGAGCATATTCACAATAGCATCGGTGACGTGGATGTTATGTTCCTGGGCATGGAGTGCGACGGCGCACCATTGACCTGGTTATATGGCCCGCTGATGACAAAAAAGATCACCCGTGAACAGGACAGCAGCCGCAGGCTGGCAGGTTCTGATTGTGTAAAAGGAATGTCGCTGGTAGAGATCTTTAACCCAAAAGAAGTATACGTTTATGCAATGGGTATGGAGCCATGGCTGGAGTTTATCAGCAGCATCAAGTATACGGATGCTTCTAATCCTATTATCCAGTCTGATAAACTTGTCAAAAACTGCAAAGAGAAAGGAATGATCGCCGAACGCCTGTTTGGTGAAAAAGAATTGCTGTATGAGCGGAAATATGCTGTCACAGAATAAGCATTATTAACCCTATGCCGGCATTATCGTATGGACGTAGTCAGGTGGCGATCCCATCTTGCTACAGGTTAAATTATTGTTTTTACTGAACAAATAACTGAGCACAAATGAGAAAAGAGCTGTCCGCGAAGACCCTGTCAGAGCTGCTGATTCACCAGAAAGATCAACGCGATAAAGGCGTCAGTTTTATAGTAGCAGCTAACAGGACCCATTTTCTATCCTATCATCAGTTGTACCAGGATGCTTTACAGCTGCTTGGATATTTACAACATAAAGGATTGAAACCCGGCGACGAACTGGTGTTGCAGCTGGAAGATAGCCAGCAGTTTATTCAGTATTTCTGGGCCTGTATTTTAGGAGGGATCATACCTGTACCGGTTTCTGTTACGCATTACAGCGAAAATGCCAGAAAACTATATAAGATAAGGGCATACCTGAAAAACCCTTATATCATTACTACGCCGGCGCATTATGAAAAATTGTGCAAGCAGGATTATAGCGACGGTGCCGCCGACAATACTTTTTATGACCAGGTCCTGTTCCTGGAGGAAAATAAAGGCAACCTGCCAGCAGGGATCCCAGCTGATGTTACACGGGATGATATTGCTTTTCTCCAGTTTTCATCCGGTTCTACTGGTAATCCCAAGGGCGTGGAAATCCGCCATCGTAACCTGATCGCGAATACCTCCGCGGTATTGGAGGCCTATGAATGTACTGATGACGATATCTTTTTAAGCTGGATGCCGCTTACGCACGACCTTGGATTAATTGGCTATCATCTTAATCCACTGGCAGCAGGTGTACAGCAATATATCATGCCTACGGACCTGTTCATCAGGCATCCGTTGTTATGGTTGCAAAAAGCCTCCGATTATCGTGTTACCATTACCTGTTCTCCCAACTTCGGTTATAAATATTATTTAAATCATTTTACAGAAGAGAAGGGGGAAGGTCTGGACCTGTCATCCGTGCGGATCATACTGAATGGCGCTGAACCAATTTCAGCCAGCCTGGCACGGGTTTTCAACGAGCGGATGGCAAAATATAAACTCGATCCGATGGCCATGCGCGCTGTATATGGCCTCGCGGAAGCTACACTGGAAATCACTTTCCCCAAGGCAGATGTGCCTTTCCAAAGCGTATTTGTAAAAAGAGATGCATTGACGATCGGTAAAAGCATTACCGGCCAATCATTGGTGAAGAAGCCTGAGGCAGACACGCTGGAAGTAGTGGCCGTTGGAACCCTGATAGGCGACTTTCAGCTGCGCATTGTCAATGAAAAAGGTACCACGCTGCCGTCTGGTTATGCCGGCGTTATCTGGGTGAAAAGCGAATGTGTGGCCAATCGTTATTATAACAACGATGCAGCCAGCAAGAGTACCTTTAAAGATGGATGGCTGAACACCGGTGATACAGGATTTGTGCTGGATGATGTGTTGTATATCATGGGGAGGGTAAAAGACATCATCTTCGTTAACGGCGGAAACGTATATCCGCATGATATAGAGCATACCCTGGAAACGCTGGATGAAATTGATACCGGTAAAGTGGTGGCCTGTGGTATCCCTGATGAGACAAACGGATCGGAATCTATTGTTGTTTTTGTGGTGCACAAGATGTCTGCGGAGAAGTTTTTGCCCATGATATCATTGGTGAAAAGGACCGTGGCAGCGAGACTGGGACTGGAAGTGAAACAGGTGTTGCCGGTGAGGAAGATTTTCAAGACGACCAGCGGAAAAGTTAGAAGACACTTATTTGTAGAGGAATATATCAAAGGCGCTTATAAAGAGGCGATCGAAGAAATTGCTGCCGCAGAGAAAGCTGCTGCTCCGGCGGAACCTATCGTGGCCCAGCCGGCAGCGACGGCCACTCCCGTCAACGCACATACGTTATCGCTGTTGAAAGAATGGCTGGAAGCCTGGCTGAAACAGCATTTACATACTACGCCAACGGAAATGGCGGCCCAGCGGACTTTTGCCGAATATGGGCTTACCTCCATATTGGCCGTACAATTGGCGGCCGACCTCGAAGTTTTCCTGCACATGCCGGTGGAAAATACCGTGGTGTTCAATTATCCTACTGTACAGAGCCTCGCTACCCACTTCGCGGGGATAACGCTCCCGTTACCGGAGAGCAAAAACACACAGCCGGAAACAGAACTGACCGGGAATCAGCTGGCGGTCGTTGGGATTGGCTGCCGTTTCCCGGGTAATGTAAGCTCGCCTGAAGCGATGTGGGCGTTATTAAAATCTTCCCGGAACGCTGTGGGCACCGTACCGGACAACCGGTGGGATATATCTGCTTATTTCGATAAACAGGAAGATGCGCCCGGTAAGATGTATACCCGCCATGGTGGCTTTATTGAACAGGTGGACCAGTTTGATCCGCTGTTTTTTGGCATCTCTCCCAAAGAAGCGGCAGCGATGGACCCGCAGCAGCGGCTGTTGCTGGAAGTTTGCTGGGAAGCGCTGGAACATGCCGGCATAGCACCGTCGTCGTTGAGAGGAACGGACAGCGGCATCTTTGTCGGCATGAGCACCGATGATTATCAGCAGGTGATCCGCGACAACAGCGACGTGACATACTACGAAGATGTATTTACCGGTTTAGGTATAGAAAGAAGTATTGCCGCCGGCAGGATTGCTTACCTGCTGGATTTCCACGGCCCTGCGCTACAGCTGGATACGGCCTGTTCGTCGTCCCTGCTGAGCGTATACCAGGCGGCACAGAGCCTGTTGCGCAAGGAGTGCTCTCTGGCGCTGGCAGGTGGCGTGAACCTGATGTTATCGCCGGACACGACGATTAAGTTATGCCGCATGAAAGCACTTTCCCCTACAGGACAGTGCAAAACATTTGATGATAACGCGGACGGATATGTGAGGGGAGAAGGCGCTGGTGTGGTGGTTTTAAAGCGGCTGGAAGACGCCCTGGCTGCCGGTGATAATATTCTCGCTGTCATCAAGGGTGGTGCGGTAAACCATGATGGACAAAGCAATGGATTGACTGCCCCCAATGGTATTGCCCAGCAGCAACTGATAGAGAAAGCATTGAGCAATGCCGCAGTAGATGCTGACAGTATACAATACATCGAAACACATGGAACAGGTACCCGTCTTGGTGATCCGGTAGAAGTACTGGCACTGAATGCTGTCTATGGCCGCTCCCGTAAGAAAGAAGCGCCATTGCTGATGGGTGCACTGAAATCAAATATAGGACACCTGGAAGCGGCAGCGGGTATTGCCGGTTTTATTAAAACCGTGCTTAGCCTGCAACACCGCCAGATTCCTGCCAGTCTCCATTTTAATACCCCTAACCGCTTTATCCCCTGGAAGGATATGGCCGTGAAGGTAGCAGATATCCTTATGCCGTGGCCATCCGCGGCAGTGCCCCGGAGAGCAGCTGTCAGTGCTTTTGGACTAAGCGGTACCAACGTGCACATGATATTGGAAGAAGCGCTGGCAGTGACAGCTCCCGAAGAGAAACCGTTGCCTGCCTATCCTTTGTTGTTGTCCGCCAAAACACCTGCCGCCTTACAGGCGATGGTGTCGGGGTATATGGCTGACCTGCCACAAAGTAAGGACTCCATAGGTGCTATTGCCCGGAGTATGGCTACCGGCCGTGATGCTTATCCATACCGCATAGCCTGGCAGGCGGTTTCCAGGGAAGATGCTGCCGGTCAGTTACAGGCTTATGTTGCCGGCAGGGGAGAGCACAGTGTGCACGCCGGAGATACTTTACGGTCACCCGGAAAAATTGCCTGGCTGTTCACCGGACAAGGCGCCCAATACTGGAACATGGGCAGGGAGCTGTATGACAGCAACGACGTGTTCAAACGGGTGATCGATGACTGCGATGCTTTCCTGGCAAAGACCTGGCCTTTCTCCCTGACCGACCTGCTTTATAAAAAGAATAAAGAAGAAGCCAACAGCCTGTTGCGGCAAACTGTTTTCACACAACCGGCTTTGTTCGCCATAGAGTGCGCGCTCGCGGAAGTGTGGAAGTCATGGGGTGTTACTCCCGATGTCGTATTGGGGCATAGCGCCGGCGAATATGCGGCGGCTTATGCGGCAGGCGTATTCAGTCTGTATGACGGCCTGGCGCTGATTACCGCGAGGGCTGCGCTGATGAACGCCGTCACAGAAGAGGGCAGCATGGCGGTGGTGTTTGCAACAGCCGTGAAAGTAGCAGCAGCTATCCAGGCATATGGTAATGAATTGTCTATTGCAGCTATCAACGGACCGGAACTGACGGTTATCTCAGGAAAGACGGCAGCGTTGCGGGCGGTGACACAGTCCCTGAAACAATCAGGTGTTGGCAGCCGGGAAATGCAGGTGTCGCATGCTTTCCATTCTCCCCTGATGGAACCTGTACTGAAAGAGTTCCATAAAATAGCGTCCGGTGTTCATTACCATTTACCGGTGATTCCGCTGGTATCCAATGTGACCGGCGTCCTTGCAGGAAAAGAGGTGACGGATGCCGCTTATTGGGGCAAACACATTCTCTGGCCGGTGCTGTTCTCACAAAGCATTCAAACGATAAAAGAAACAGGTGAATTTAACCTGATGGAGCTGGGACCTCAGCCCACGCTTTTATCTATGGCGCAACTGACGCTGAAGTATGAAGAGCATCGTTTGTTGCCGGTGATGAGAGAAGGACGTTCGTCCTGGACGACCATGCTCAATGCCCTGATGACATTGTATGTAAAAGGAATTAACATTAACTGGCAGGCATTTTATGCCGCCAGTGCACCTCATAAAGCCACTTTGCCCACCTATCCTTTCCAACGCGAACGCTACTGGATAGAGAAAAAGACCCGTCAGCCGAAAGAAAGTTTGTCTACCGTGGAGGAAATAACCATCCCTAAAAACATGCCCATGAGTCACAAAAATCATTTACTCCCCAATAGTGCCGGATATATCGCCGACTACCTGGCAGAAAATCTCCGCAGGCTATTGAAAATGTCTCCTTCGCAGGAACTGAACGTCCACGTGCCATTCCTGTCGCAGGGAGCGGATTCGCTGATCATGGCCAGCCTGGTAAGAAAAATAGAAAATGAATATGGATTGAGTTTTTCCATGCGGCTGATCTTTGAAGAACTGACGTCTATCCAGCTGATGGCGGAGTACATTGCAGAACATGCCACTGTTTTTGTAACGGCAGACAGCGCGCCGGTGGCAGCAGCCTTGGTACCGGAAGCCGCAGCAGCTGTAGCACCGCTGCCGTCCGCGCCTCCGCCTCCTTCACCATCACCGCTGCCAGCGCCGGTATTCACGCCGCCCGTGCAGATACCCGGAGGCTATAACGTTATTCAGGACACCGTGCAGCTGATGCAGCAACAATTGAGTGTTATTGCGCAGCAGTTTCAATGGATGTCGCAGGGTATGCAGCCGGCCATCGCTCATAGCAATGGCAACGGTCATGCTACGAACGGGCATGCTGTCGCCCCGCCGTCATTAAACGGTGGCAGCACGGTACAGCCGCCAGCACAGGCAAATACAGCTGCTGCTGCGCCTAAAAAAGGCATGTCTATTTTCCCGAAAATAGAAACCAAACCAGGACAAAAATTTCCACCGGAGCAACAGGCCTACCTGGATGCTTTTATTGAAAAATACACGACCAAAACCCAAACGTCCAAGGCGCTGACAGAGAAGTACCGCCCGGTATTGGCGGACAACCGCGTGTCAGCAGGCTTCCGTTTTGCGACCAAAGAAATGGTATATCCCATTGTGGCCGCTTCTTCCCTGGGATCAAAAATGACGGATGTGGATGGAAATGAGTACGTGGACCTGACCATGGGATTTGGTGTCAACTTATTAGGACATCGTCCGGAAATAGTGACGGCAGCTATTCACAAACAGCTGGAGAAAGGCTACCAGCTGGGGCCGCAAACCTACCTGGCAGGAGAAGTGGCTACCCGTATCTCTGCGCTCACAGGAATGGACAGGGTGAGTTTTCATAACTCCGGTACCGAAGCGGTGATGTCTGCGATGCGACTGGCCCGTACCACCAGCGGTAAAAAGAAGATCGCCATTTTCCTCGGTTCCTATCACGGCTATTTTGATGGCACACTGGCCATGGTGGAGGATATTGAACATGACCATAACGGTGTTCCCATTGCACCGGGCGTGATCCCTAACATGGTGGCCGATGTGCTGGTATTTGATTATCTCAATCCCAATGTGGTGGAGCAGATCCGTGCGCATGCGCATGAACTGGCTGCCGTACTGGTAGAACCTATCCAGAGCAGAAGACCGGGCTATCAGCCGAAAGCACTGTTGCAGGAACTGCGTGCCATGACAGAACAGGAAAAAATCATCCTGATCTTTGATGAAATGATTACCGGGTTCCGCATTCATCCGGGTGGGGTACAGGCATATTTTGGTATCCGCGCAGACATGGTGACATACGGTAAGATCGCCGGCGGCGGTATGCCGATCGGCATCATTGCCGGTAAAGACTGGTGTATGCAGGCTTTTGACGGCGGGTTGTGGAACTATAAGGATGATTCCTATCCCAAAGCAGAAACCACTTTCCTGGCAGGCACGTTCTGTAAGCATCCGCTGAGCATGGTGGCCTCCCTGGCCGTTTTAGGTGAACTGGAAAGACAAGGCCCTGCTTTGCAGGAAAAGCTGAATGCGCGCACCAGCCGCCTGATCAGCAATATCACCAAACTGCTCGACGATAACCAGGTGCCCATCAAAGTGAATCACTTTGGCTCCCTGTTTTATTTCTCCATTTCCGGTAACATGGACCTTTTCTTCTACCATCTGCTGGAAAAAGGGGTATATATATGGGAAGGTAAAACCTGTTTCCTCTCCGCGGCACACACCGACGAAGATGTTGACTTTGTTGAAAAATGTTTCAGAGACACCATCACGGAATTACAGCAGGCAGGTTTTTTACCCAAAGTAACACCCGCTAAAAAAAACACAGCGCCGGTAGCAGCAGCACTGTTGAATGTTTTGCCGACAGTCATTGAAAAACAGGAGCGGCCTGCGCACATCCCGTTATCCTTTAGCCAGGAGCGGCTGTGGTTCATTGATCAGCTGGAAGGAAGCGTGCAATATAACCTGCCGGCCATTTCGAGACTGAAAGGCCGCCTGGATAAAAGCGCGCTTGCCTATGCTTTACAGCACATCGTGGACCGGCATGAAATATTAAGGACCAATATTGACCAGGAAGAAGGCCATGCCTATCAACGGATACAGGAATCTGTCAACTGGCAATTGGAAGAAGTGGAAGATCCTTTGTACCAGCATAATGCCGCTGCGCTGCAGACGTATATTGCCGGCCTGGTGAACACGCCCTTTAAATTGTCTGAAGGTAATATGTTAAAGGCTTACCTGATCCGTGTTTCAGACGATGAGCATGTGTTGGTGCTGGTGATACATCATATTGTTTTTGATGATTCCTCCGCACATATCTTTTTCCAGGAACTGATAGAAATATATAATGCGCGGTTGGCCGGCCGTCAGCCGGAACTGCCCGCATTAAAAATTCAATATGCAGACTATGCCCTGTGGCAGCGCCGCTTTTTGCAGGGACCACTGGTTACACAAAAACTGGCTTACTGGAAAAAGAAGCTGGAGGGCGTCACGCTATTACAACTGCCCACAGATTTTGAACGTCCGGTCGTAAGAAGTACCAGGGGCGCTGTGATTTATACGCAGCTGGACAAGGAATTATCCGCACAGGTAAAACAACTGGGCCGGCAGCAGGGTGTTACCCTTTTTACCACATTGCTCACTGCCTTAAAAGTATTGATGTGCCGCTACAGCGGGCAGGAAGACATCTGCATCGGATGTGCCACTGCCGGAAGGGCACAGGTAGAGCTGGAACCGTTGCTGGGCTTTTTTGTAAACACCCTCGCGCTCCGCAGCAATCTCAGTGGCAATCCTTCTTTTGCTGCTGCTTTGAAAGAAGTACAGAATACTTTGTTTGACGCCCACGATAACCAGGAGGTACCTTTTGAAAAAGTAGTCATGGAAGTGATGGGAGAGCGGGACATCCGGAAAAATCCATTGTTCCAGGTGATGTTTACCCTGCAGAATATTCCGCTGATGTCGGAATTGCGTTTGGGAGAAGCTGCTATGACGCCTGAGCCGGTGATCCGCAGCACCAGCCTGTTTGATATCTTCTGGACCGTGGAAGAAAGGCCGGACGGCATTGCCCTGGAAGTAGAGTATTGTATCGACTTATTCCAGGAGACGACCATCCGGAGAATGATACAGCACTATATGGCGCTGCTGGAAGCGGCAGTACAAAGTCCGGTAACGGCCATCGGGGAACTGAAAATGCTGAGTGCGGAAGAAACACACCAGCTGCTGGTTACCTTCAATGACAACGTAGTGCCTTATCCGGTAAATAAAACGATTACAGCATTGTTTGAAGAGCAGGTGGCCAATGCACCGGATGCTATTGCGCTGTCTTTCGGAGAACAACAGCTTACCTACCGGGAATTGGAGGAGCAGTCGAACCGGGTAGCCCACTATCTCCGTAAGCAGGGCGTGAAAGAAGGTGTTATGGTGCCGTTATGCATGGAACGTTCCATTCACCTGATCGTGAGCATCCTCGGTATCCTGAAAGCCGGTGGCGCTTATGTGCCTGTTGACCCGGCTTACCCCAAGGACCGTATTGCCTATATGCTGCATGATACCGCCAGCAAACTGGTGCTGACCACTACCGACCAACAGGCGTTGCTGGCAGCGGAAGCGGAGCATGCCACCCTGATTTTTGTAGATAATATCCTGGATTTACTCGCCGCTATGCCGGCACATCCCCTGGGCGTGAAGACTGATCCGGATTCACTGGCATATGTTATTTATACTTCCGGTTCTACCGGCCGGCCCAAGGGCGCCATGGTGATCCATCGTAACGTGACCAGCCTGGCCCGTGGCGGCAACTTCGTGGAGCTGAGCGCCGCAGATACTTTACTGTCTACCGGTTCTCCTTCTTTTGACGCCACCACGATCGAGTACTGGGGCATGTTACTGAACGGCGGACAGCTGGTATTATGCCCGGAGAAAAGACTGCTGGACAACCAGTTGCTCAAACAGGAGATCCGCCAGCGGGGCATTACCAAAATGTGGTTTACCGCCAGTTGGTTTAACCAGCTGGTAGACGATGATATCTCTATTTTTGAAGGTCTGACCGCTGTGATGGCAGGAGGCGAGAAGTTATCAGAAGAACATATCCGTAAATTCCGGGCCGCTTATCCTGCTACGCAGATTATCAACGGTTACGGCCCTACGGAGAATACCACCTTCTCCCTCACCTGGAATATCGCCGCGGTGGTGCCGGGTAAAAGTATTCCCATTGGCCGTCCATTGGCCAACCGCGCCGCCTATGTGCTGGACAGCGCCATGCAATTGTTGCCGGTAGGCACGCCGGGAGAGCTGTATGTAGGTGGCGACGGCGTATCCCGCGGCTACCTGAATCAACCTGAATTAACGGCCGAGAAATTTGTGACCGATCCATTCAGTGAACAGCGTGGCGCCAGGTTGTACCGCACCGGTGACCGCGCCCGTTGGCTGCCGGATGGAACAGTGGAGTACCTGGGACGTATGGACGATCAGATCAAAATGCGCGGCTACAGGATAGAACCCGGTGAAATAGAAAGAGCGCTGAACAACCTGGAAGCAGTAGCCGCCAGTTGTGTGGTGGTAAAGGAACAACAGGCTGCTGAAAAGAAACTGGTCAGCTATTATGTGCCCGACCAGCAGGCCGTGCTCCGTACTGAACAGGAACTGTACCTGCAACAGGTGGCCACCTGGAAAGAACTGTACGAAACAGCTTATAGTAAAGCGGATGAAGTAAAGGACCTCGATGAAGAATTTAATATCACCGGCTGGAACGACAGCTTCACCGGTGAAGCCATACCGGCGCAAAATATGCGCCACTGGCTGGAAGATATTACGAGTGTGGTACTGTCAACTAATCCGCGTAATGTACTGGAAATAGGATGTGGTACGGGTCTGATTTATTTTCAGCTGGCTGGCCATATCGAAAAATATATTGGTACCGACTTCTCGCAGGTGTCTACCCGCCAGCTGCAACAGCATATCAACAAAGGCCTGCGCCGCTATCCTGAAACAACGCTGAAGATATGCGCTGCACACGAGGTAACGCTGGAAGAAGGAACAACTATTGATACGGTGATCCTGAACTCCATTGTACAATACTTCCCCGGCGCACAGTACATGTCTGATGTATTGGACAACGCTATCTCCCTGTTGAATGGAAAAGGGCATATTGTGATCGGGGATGTAAGGGACCTGCGTTTGCTTCCTTCTTTCAAACGCCGGCTGCAACTGGATAAGCTGCAAAGCAAAACCAGCCTCCGGGAGTTTGAGTGGAACGTAGACCAGGAGGTGTGGAAAGAAGAAGAGCTGTGTTTTTCACCGGCTTATTTCTTCCAGCTGCAATCCCTGTATCCGGAAATCACCCATGTGGAAATTCAATGGAAGCAAGGGGATTACATCAATGAGTTGACGCTCTACCGCTACACCGTGGTGTTGCATCTTGATATCGAAAAGCCGGTGCTGCAGCCGCAATGGCTGGCATGGGAGGAGATTGCAGATAAAAACAGCGTCTTGTCACGTTTATCTGCCGGTCAGCCCCGGATCGCTTTGCAGCATGTGCCCAACCCAAGGTTATGGAAAGAAAGATTGCTGGAGCAGGCGCTTTCTGACAGAAGCGTGAACCAGGTGGGCGATCTGGCCGATTATATCCTGACGCCGGACAACGATACCAAAGTGGTGAACGAAATACTGGCCGCCGCTAAAGCCGCCGGTTATCAATGCCGTTTCCTGCTGAACGAAGATCCTTTTAAAGTAAACCTGCTGCTGGAACAAGTACCGTTTAACGGTTTTGTAGAACCATCCTACAGTAAGTCTGCCGGTTATACAGACGGCGTAAAAACAAATATTCCCCTGTTCCCGGATATCTGTGAAGTACTGGAAAAAGACATCCGGGTGCAGTTACAACAGCGGCTGCCGGAATACATGGTGCCTTTCGCTTTTGTGGCCATGCAGCTGTTGCCCTTGACCAGCAATGGTAAAGTAGACCGCCGGTTTTTAACTGAATGGGAATTCATACAGCGCAAGCGCATCTTACATTACCAGGCGCCGGTTACCGCTACAGAACAACAACTGGCTGACATCTGGCAACGCCTGCTGGGCCTGGAACGTATCGGCACACAGGATAATTTCTTTGAACTGGGAGGGCACTCGTTGCTGGCCACCCGTGCGGTATCCGCCATCCGCAAAGAGATGGAAGCGGAGCTGACGGTAAAAGACTTTTTCCTGCATCCTACCATTGCTTCACTCGCTACCTACCTGCAACTGCAACACAAAGGGTTGCTGCTGCCTGCGCTCTTTGCAGCAGAAAGGCCTGCACAAATTCCACTGTCATTCAGCCAGGAACGCCTGTGGTTTATCGATCAGCTGGAAGGCAGCGTGTCTTATCACATGCCGGTAGTATTAAGATTGAAAGGCGCGCTGGACAATGCCGCACTTGACCATGCCATCGGACAGATCGTACACCGGCATGAATCGCTGCGCACCATCATCAAACAAACGCAGGGCAAACCTTATCAGCAGGTCCTGGATAAAGACCAGTGGCAGCTGACAGAAGTGGAAGATGCCATTTTTAGCGAGGATGCCATTGCTTTGCAGGAATACATTACCAGCCTGGTATATAAGCCGTTTGACCTGGCTAACGATTTCATGCTGCGGGCGCATTTACTGCGCGTGTCGGCAGAAGAGCATGTACTGGTACTGGTCATGCACCATATCTCTTCTGATGGCTGGTCGGTATCGATATTGGTGGACGAACTTATTGCGCTGTACCGTGCGTATAGCACTGGCAGCGCGGCACATTTGCCGGCCCTGGACATTCAATACCCGGATTACGCCATCTGGCAACGTACGCACCTGGAAGGCGCTGCTTTAAAGAAACGGCTGGTATACTGGCAGGAGAAACTGTCAGGAGTAGACGTGCTACAGCTGCCAACAGATTACTCACGTCCTCCTGTACAGAGTACGCGCGGTGCTATCAGCAGGTTCCGGTTGGACAAGGAACTGCGTGACCAGTTGCAGGTATTGTCGCAGCAACAAGGCACTACGTTGTTCATGACCTTGTTGACTGCTTTCAAAGTATTGTTGTATCGCTATAGTGGCCAGGATGATATCTGCGTAGGTACTACCATTGCCGGCAGAACACAACAGGAAGCAGAGGGTCTGATCGGTTTCTTCGTGAATACCCTGCCCCTGCGCAGCAACCTGGGTGATGATCCTACCTTTATTACGCTGTTGCAACAGGTGAAGGAAACAACCCTCGATGCCTATGACCACCAGGATGCGCCTTTCGAAAAAATCGTGGAGCTGGTGGAGAAAAACAGGGACATGAGCAGAACGGCATTGTTCCAGGTGATGTTTGAACTCTTTAATATGCCTGATGCACCTGATTTGAAATTAGGGGAGCTGCATATCACGCAGGAAGAAGTGCCGCATACCGTTACCTTATTTGATCTCAGCTGCTGTATGCAGGAAGATACAGACGGGTTAAGTGGTTATATAGAATATTGTGTGGACCTGTTCACCGAAGACAGTATTCAGCGCCTGGTGAAACACTTTGAGCAGTTACTGCAATTTATTGTGCAGTTACCGGCCGCGCATATTGGTTCTATCCCTATGTTACGGCAGGAAGAAGAGCAACAGTTGCTGGTTGATTTTAATAATACAACAGTTGCGTTTCCCCAGGACAAAACGTTTATAGACCTGTTTGTGTCCCAGGCTGCCATCACTCCCGGTGCGCCGGCTGTTATGGCAGGTGATACCGTGGTAAGTTACAAAGCGTTGGACGAGCGTTCCAACCAGCTGGCGCATTACCTCATGGGAGAGGGCATCACCGGAAACTCACTGGTACCTGTTTGCCTGGAACGTTCTGCAGACATGATCGTTGCCATATTGGGTATTCTGAAGGCCGGTGCAGCTTACGTACCTATCGATCCCGAATATCCGGCCGCAAGGATTACCTATATCCTCGATGATTGCAATGCTTCTCTTATTGTAAGCAGCAATTACGGCAGTGAAAAATTAAGTGACATCACCGTACTGAATACTTTCCTGATGGACGGAGACGCGGCTACGCTGGACGCACAACCGGTGACGCCGTTGTTTACAGCGCCGGCGCCTAACGATCTCGCCTATATTATTTATACCTCCGGGTCAACCGGTAAGCCTAAAGGGGTGATGGTAGAACATGCCGGTATGCTGAACCATTTATTTGCCAAAGTAAATGATTTGAAAATGGATGCCGACACCATCATGGCTTATACAGCGTCTTATACATTTGATATATCCGTATGGCAGATGTTTTCGGCTTTGCTGAGCGGCGGACGTACCGTTGTTTACACAGATGCACAAATCCATCATCCGGCAGGGTTGTTACGCCGCCTCAGCAGCGATGGTATTACCGTGCTGGAGCTGGTGCCTTCTTACCTGGCCACCATATTGATGGAAGATAGCGAGGTGCCCCTGGATAGTCTTCAGTACCTGCTGGTGACTGGTGAACCGGTAAGTCAGGCTTTATTGACGAAATGGTTTAACCATGCCACGTACGGCAGTATCCCGGTGGTAAACGCCTATGGACCTACAGAAGCATCTGATGATATTACCCATCATTTCATGTATGCGGCCCCTGACCGTAATAATGTACCATTAGGCAAACCCATACAAAACCTGCGCATTTACATATTGGACACCGCCCGGCAGTTATGCCCTGTTGGGGTTGCCGGGGAAATATGTGTTTCCGGCATCGGGGTATCCAGGGGATACCTGAATGATCCGGAGAAAACAGCCGCTAAGTTCATCAAAGACCCGTTCCATGCAGATGGTACGATACGCATGTATTGCACCGGCGACCTGGGACGGTGGTTGCCTGACGGCAGCATTGAAATGTTGGGCAGGATAGATGAACAGGTGAAGATCCGTGGCTACAGGATTGAGCTGGGTGAAATTGAAAATGTGCTGCAACAGTTCCATAGCGTGAAATCGGCGGTCGTATTGTCCAAAGGTGATGATACTGCCAGCGGCGGCCCTAAACGCCTGGTGGGCTACATTGTCACCGGTGATGACTACAGCCGTGATGCGCTGGTAACTTATCTGAAAGAGCGTTTGCCGGAATACATGGTGCCCGAACAACTCGTCACGCTCGACCGGCTCCCGCTGACACCCAATGGAAAAGTAGATAAAAAAGCATTGCCGGAGGCGGACATCCAGGTGTTATTGACCCAGTATGAAGCACCAGGGAATGAAATAGAAGAGACACTGGAAGATATCTGCAAAAAACTACTCGAAACAGACCGTGTCGGGACCAACGACAACCTGTTTGGATTAGGGATGCACTCCCTGCTGGTGATGCGTTTGTCAGCAGCCGTACAGGAGAAATTCGGATTGCATATATCCGTCAGGACATTCTTCAAGCTCACCACCATCAAAACACTGGCAGCTTATATCAAGATCAGCCAGGCGGCGGTGTCAGAAACGTCTGAAGGATTACAGGAAATGAGGTTGTAACGGCTTTTTTCTCTCATCATTTAACTCATTAAGTATATGCCGGGTTATAATTTGTCGGAGGTTGTCCTGATACTGGAACAAGCACAGGACCTGGGAATAGGCCTCTCCCTGGATGGAGAAGAGCTGGTGTTGAAAACAAATCAGCAAAAACAATTTGCGCCTTCTTTTCTGCAAACCCTGAAGGAAAATAAAGCGCAGCTGGTGGCTTACTTTAAAGCCTCGGCAGGTGCCGCCGCGAAGACGCCCGTTACGGAAAAGATCCGGGTGGCAGCACGGCATGCCGGTGATCGCACGCCGCTTTCGTTTAGCCAGGAGCGTTTGTGGTTTATCGATGCGCTACAGGGCTCCGTGCAGTACCATGTGCCTGCGGTACTGAAGCTCCGGGGCGTTGTTGATACGGAGGCCCTGGAACAGGCGCTGCGCAGCATCGTATGCCGGCATGAAATATTACGTACCGTTATCAGTGCTGATGAGGAAGGTACCTGGCAACAAGCCATTGCCGGCGACAACTGGCAGCTGGAGCGAATAAACGGCACCGGCTATACGGCCGATACCGCTGCGTTGCAGGCCCACATCGCCACGCTGATCAACCAGCCATTTGATCTCGCCCGTGATTACATGTTGCGGGCCCACCTGATTTCCCTTACTGAAGAAGCATATATACTGGTGCTTAACATGCACCATATCGCTTCAGATGGATGGTCTTCCTCTATACTCGTCAATGAGCTGATGGAAGGCTACAGCGCTTTTACGGAGAAGCGCAATCCTGTTTATACGCCACTGGACATACAATATGCCGACTACGCCGTATGGCAGCGTAACTACCTGTCAGGCGATGTGATGGAACAAAAGCTCGCCTACTGGAAAAATAAACTGGCAGGAGCGACGGTCGCCGAAGTGCCGACAGATTTTGAACATCCTGTAACCAGCAGCACAAAGGGCGCATTTGTGGTATTCAATATTGATAATACGCTGGCTTCCTCATTGCGCCAACTGGCGCAGCAGGAAGAAGCAACCCTGTATATGGTGTTGCTGACAGCGTTTAAAATATTGCTGCATCGCTACAGCGGACAAGATGATATTTGTGTAGGTGGGGCCGCCGCCGGAAGGGTACGGACAGAACTGGAGCCATTGATCGGATTTTTTGTCAACACGCTCGCACTACGTACCGACCTTGGAGGCAATCCTTCCTTCTTATCCCTGTTGCAACGGGTTAAAAATACGTTGCTGGATGCCTTTGAATATGAAGATGCACCTTTTGGAAAAGTAGTGGAAGCGGTGGTGAAAGAACGGGATATGAACAGAAGCCCGTTGTTCCAGTCCATTTTTATATTGCAGAACGTACCGGCCATACCGGTATTACGTATAGGCGATGTAGTTGTCACCGAAGAACCGGTGGTCCGTAACGCCAGCCTTTTTGATCTTACCTGGATTGCGGAAGAGCGTGCGGAAGGGATCAGCATTTACCTGGAATACAGCACCGACCTGTTCCAGGAAAACACTATCCGTAAAATGTTCTCGCATTATGAAACCTTGCTGGCATCCATCGTAAAAGATCCTGCGCAGGCCATCGGTCTCCTGGAGATGTTGGACCGCAGCGAAAAGGAACAGTTGATCGTTGATTTCAATTCCACCAGCATCCCTTATCCTGCCGAAAAAACAATCACAGCGTTGTTCGATGAACAGGCGGCGCTGGCGCCGGATGCTGTTGCGCTCATTTTTGAAGAGGAGCAGCTTACTTACCGGCAGCTGCAGGAGCAATCAGGCAAGCTGGCCTCATACCTTCGCAGCAAAGGGGTGCAGGAAGGTACGATGGTGCCGTTGTGCATGGAACGTTCAGTACAGCTGATCGTCAGCATACTGGCCATACTGAAGGCCGGTGGTGCGTATGTGCCTGTAGACCCGGCTTATCCCAAAGAGCGTATCCGGTATATGCTGGAAGATATCAAGTCTGACCTGGTACTTGCCAACAGTGCACAGCTGACGATGCTCAGGGAAGAGGTGCCTGCCACGGCACTGATATGTGTAGACGAAGTGATGGAACTGTTTACTGCTACACCCACTCCTGTGCCCGTGATCTCCACCAACCCGGGCTCACTGGCTTATATTATTTATACCTCTGGCTCCACCGGCCAGCCCAAAGGCGTGATGGTAACGCATCGTAACGTTACAAGCCTGGCGATGGGCGGCAATTACGTGGAGTTAAGTCCCGCTGATGTTATACTATCCACCGGCTCTCCATCCTTCGATGCTACCACGGTTGAATACTGGGGTATGCTGCTGAATGGCGGACAACTGGTGTTATGCCCGGAGAAAAAGATGCTGGATAATCAGTTGCTCAAACAGGAAATCCGGCAGCGGGGCGTCACCAAAATGTTTTTTACCACCGCCTGGTTCAATCAACTGGTAGATGATGAAATCGGTGTCTTTAAAGGATTGAATGCCCTGATGGTGGGTGGAGAAAAAATATCGGAAGAACATATCCGGAAATTCAAGTCAGCATATCCGGATACGCAGATCCTTAACGTATACGGTCCTACGGAGAATACTGGGTTCTCCCTTAGCTGGAACATCGCCACGGTAGCACCCGGCATCACCATTCCCATTGGCCACCCTTTAGGCAACCGCACTGCGTATATCCTTAGCAGTGAACGGCAGCTGCTGCCGGTAGGAGTGACCGGGGAACTATATGTAGGCGGCGCCGGCGTATCCCTTGGTTATCTCAATAAGCCTGCGTTGACCGCTGAAAAATTTGTACAGGACCCTTTCAGTGGTATGCCTGATGCCAGGCTATACCGCACCGGTGATCTTGCACGCCAGCAGGCGGATGGAGCCATCGTATACCAGGGCCGTATTGATGACCAGGTGAAAATACATGGTCACCGTATTGAGCCGGGCGAAATAGAAAGCGTGCTGCTACAGCACCCCGATGTAAAACAAGCTGTGGTATGCATGCAGATCAATGCAACCGGCGACAAATACCTCTCAGGATACATCGTGCCGCAAAGGGCCTTTGATAAAGCCGCATTGACAGACTACCTGAAAAGCAGGCTGCCGGCATATATGATACCCTCTCAACTGGTATTCCTCGAAAAAATTCCGCTTAACTCCAATGGTAAGGCAGATAAAAAAGCTTTGCGTGCATTGGAAGATGATAGCCAGGTTACGATAGCTTATATCGCCCCCGCCAACGAAACAGAACAACAACTGGTAGCTATATGGGAAAGATTTTTACAAAAGAAACAAATTAGCACCCACGCTAATTTCTTTGAACTGGGAGGACATTCCTTGCTGGCATCGCGGGTGGTGACTGCCATTCGTAACGCCCTGAGCGTGGAATTGAGTATTACCCGTTTCTTCCAATATCCCACCATTGCTAAAATGGCGGCTTATCTTGTTGGTAAAGATAAAGAAAGCGGTTGGCCGGCTATTGCTGCGGGTAAAAGGCCCTCACGGATACCATTGGCGTTTAGCCAGGAACGTTTGTGGTTTATTGACCAGATGAATGGCACCGTTGCCTATCACGTGCCATTGGCGGTCCGCTTAAAAGGAACGCTGGATGAAGCAGGTTTGTCGCATGCGTTGCAGACTGTGGTAGACAGGCATGAAGTGCTGCGTACCGTAATCAGGCAGGAGCATGGCGTACCTTACCAGCAGGTGATGTCAGCAGATGCATGGCGGCTCTCGCTGGTCACAGACGAGAAATACGACTCTCCGGAGCTGTTACAGGCACGATTGATAGACCTGGTAAACGCTCCGTTTGATCTGGCCGGAGATTATATGTTGCGAGCCAGTCTGGTGCGCCTGTCGGCAGATGAACATATACTGTTGATCACCTTACATCATATCTCTTCTGACGGTTGGTCTGTTACCATCCTGGTAAATGATATTGCTGAATTATACAATGCTTATATAGAAAAGCGGGAGGCTGTACTGGCGCCGTTACCGCTTCAGTTTGCGGATTATGCCGTTTGGCAACGCAGCATAGCGGACAGTGAACAACTAGGTAAACAGTTGGCCTACTGGGAACAAAAGCTGGAAGGCGTGGAAGTATTGCAGCTTCCGGCCGATTTCTCCAGGCCCGCCATTCAGAGCACGAGGGGAGCGGTGAAGCGGTTTTCCCTGGATGCAGCTTTCTCAGCGCAGCTCCGGCAGTTTTCCCTGCAACAGGACGTAACGCTCTTTATGACTTTGCTGGCGGCATTTAAAGTGCTGCTTTACCGCTACAGCGGCCAGGAAGATATCTGTGTTGGCTCTTCTATTGCAGGCAGGACACAGGAAGAAGTAGCCGGTGTGATCGGCTTCTTTGTCAATACCCTGGCGCTGCGCAGTGACCTGAGCCAGCACCCTTCTTTCCTTACGTTGTTGCAACAAGTGAAACAAACCACCCTGGCGGCGTATGACCACCAGGATATTCCGTTTGAGAAGGTGGTAGAGGCGGTGAATACAGACCGGGACCTCAGCAGGACCCCATTGTTCCAGGTGTTGTTCGAGTTACAGAATACGCCCGCTGTTGATGAGGTGCAATTGGGCGCCATGACGGTTGCCCGGGAAGAGCTGAAATATAACACTGCTCAGTTTGACCTGGTGGTGTCTATGGAAGAAGCCCCCGACGGGCTGACGGGTTATGTGGAATACTGCACCGACGTTTTCCGGGAATCCACGATCACACAGCTGATGACGCATTTTATGCAGCTGCTGGAAACCATTATCACCTTACCGGGTACACGCATTAATACCCTGCCATTGCTGACGGACGAAGAACAGCATCAGCAGCTGGTTACCTTTAATAATACAACGGTAGATTTTCCTCACCATAGCACATTGATCGACCTGTTTGGCCAGCAGGCGCAACGCACGCCTGCGGCGCCGGCGCTGATAATGGAAGACCGGGTACTTACCTATGCCTCCCTGGAAGAGCGTTCCAATCAACTGGCGCACTACCTGCGGGAGGCAGGTGTAGATAACACCTCGCTGGTACCTGTTTGTTTGGACCGCTCTCCGGAGATGGTGATCGCTATCCTCGGCATTATGAAAGCCGGCGGCGCTTATTTGCCGATAGATCCCGGGTACCCGGAAGACAGGGTGACTTACATGCTGAACGACAGTAAAGCGGAGGTTGTTATCAGCAGCAGTAATGACAAACAAAAACCGGAGCAGACAGGCCTGGTACGTATTATCTCCCTGGATGAAGAAAGTGCGGCCATCAGCAGTTACCCGGTTACAGCGCTACCGGCGTTACCGGTACCATCTCAACTGGCGTATGTTATTTATACTTCCGGCTCTACCGGTTTGCCCAAAGGCGCTATGATTGAGCATGCCGGTATGCTCAATCACCTGTTTGCCAAAGTAAATGACCTCCGGATGAATGCCGCTTCCGTTGTGGCTTTCACCGCTGCTTTCACTTTTGATATCTCCGTATGGCAGATGTTCTCAGCTTTGTTATGCGGTGGCTATACGATTATTTATCCTACAGATACCATCTTACAGCCTGCTGCACTGATGCAGGCTGTGGATAAGGATAAGGTGACGATCCTGGAGGTAGTGCCGTCTTATCTGTCGGCTATATTGGCTACGGTGAAAGGGGTATCTCTCCAACAACTGCAATACCTGCTGGTAACAGGAGAAACGCTGCCTCGCCAGCTGCTGGCGGAATGGTTCCAGCATAAAAATTACCACGCGATTCCTGTGGTGAACGCCTATGGCCCTACAGAAGCCTCCGATGATATTACGCATCATTTTATGTATGAAACACCGGAGCATACCAATGTGCCTTTAGGGAAACCCATACAAAATCTGCACATATACATACTGGATGCTTCCGGGCAATTATGCCCCATCGGTGTGGCCGGAGAGATTTGTGTGTCCGGCATCGGCGTAGGCCGTGGTTATCTCAACAGGCCGGAGTTAACAGCAGAAAAATTTGTGAAAGACCCTTTCCGTGGAGAGGGCAATATACCCATGTACCGCACGGGAGATCTTGGTAAATGGTTGCCGGATGGGACCGTGGTACACCTGGGAAGAATAGACGACCAGGTGAAAATCCGTGGTTACCGCATTGAACTGGGTGAAATTGAAAGGGTGATAGAGAAAAGCGGGATGGTTAAACAGGTGGTCGTTATTACTAAAGCAGACCAACACCAACAACTGAGACTGGTAGGGTATGTAGTGGGACAGGAAAATTTTGACAAGGATGAATTGCCGGGATACCTGAAAACAAAACTCCCGGAATACATGGTGCCGGCGCAGTGGGTGGTGTTAACCGAAATGCCGCTTTCCGCGAATGGAAAGATCAACAGGAAGGCGTTGCCGGAATCAGATATCGCCCCGGTGTCAGCAGATTTGTACGTAGCCCCTACGAATGCACTCGAAGAAAAGCTGGCCGCTATTTGTGCGCGGCTGCTGGAGATAGAACGGGTAAGCATATACGATAACCTTTTTGAAATTGGCATGCATTCGCTGTTGGTGATGCGCCTGGCGGCTACGGTACATGAGGATTTTGGCTTGCAGGTGTCTGTGCGGACTTTCTTCCAGCTAACGACGGTTGCGGCATTGGCAAAGTATATCGGCGTCAATACAGCATCTGCTGCTGCTCCTACTGCTAAACAGAAAAAAATTATTCTATAATCCTATTTTTTTAAACCATTCACGATGTTTGATTTTAATCTCAACGAAATAATTGATCTGTTGAACGAGGCCCACGGTAGCGGAATAAGAGTATCCTGTGAAGATGATAATTTATTGGTGGAAGCTGATGAAGATAAAGAGATTGATGCCGGTTTTCTCAATAGATTAAAGGACAATAAACAATCACTGATAGCATATTTTAAGAAACATAAATCCGGTACACAGGAGAAACATTTCTCCGGTAGTATAAAAGAGGCCCGTGCTAATGACAGCGGGCCTGTTCCTTTGTCCTTCAGCCAGGACCGTTTATGGTTTATCCATCAGCTGGAAGGCAGCGTGCAGTATCATATACCCGCTGCGTTGAGGCTGAAGGGAAAACTGGATGTTGCTGCGCTGAACTATGCGTTGCGCACGGTGGTAAACCGTCATGAAGTGCTGCGTACCGTTATACAGCTGGAAGATGGACATGCCTGGCAGCGGGTGTTGGAAAAAGATAAGTGGGAACTGGATATCATTGATGGCACCTCCGGGTATGAAGAGGCGGTTGTTTTGCAGGCGTACATCGATGAGTTGGTGCAAATACCATTTGACCTGTTCAACGATCACATGCTGCGTGCGCACCTTATACAGCTGGCGCAGGACGAATACCTGCTGGTGCTGGTGATGCACCACATCGCCTCCGATGGATGGTCTACCGCCATTCTCGTCAACGAGTTGAATGAAGCATACACCGCGGCTGCTACCCAACGTGAGCCGGTATTGGAGCCACTGGACATCCAGTTCGCCGATTACGCAGTATGGCAGCGTAAATACCTGGCTGGAAACATGATGGACAAACAGCTGTCCTACTGGAAAAAGCAGCTGGACGGCGCTTCTCTGTTGAATCTGCCAACAGACTATGAACGCCCGGCGGTAAAGAGTACCCGGGGCGCTTTGGTTACTTTCCATATCCACCAACAGCTGACGGCAGCGCTGGAGAAATTATCACAGGAACACGGCGCTACCTTGTACATGACACTGCTGGCGGCCTTCAAAGTATTGTTGTACCGTTACAGCGGACAGGAAGATATCAGCATTGGTGGCGTGGTGGCCGGCAGGATGAGGACAGAAATGGAACGCCTGATCGGTTTTTTCGTGAATACACTGGTATTACGTACAGACCTCGGCGGTAACCCGGATTTCGCCTCGTTGCTGCAACAGGTGAAAAACACCTTGCTGGACGCCTATGAGCACCAGGAAGTACCTTTTGAGAAAGTGGTGGAAGCCGTGATGGGAGAGCGGGATATCAGTAAAAACCCTTTGTTCCAGGTGGTTTTTGTATTACAGAACGTACCGCCTACCAAAGAATTGAAAATGGGAGAAGTGGTGATGCAGGATGAAAAGATCATGCGTACCACCAGCTTGTTCGACCTCTCCTGGTCCATGGAGCAAGGCCCTGATGGGATAGAAGTGGAGGTGGAGTATTACACGGATATTTTCAGCGAAGCCACCATTCAGCGCATGGTGCAGCATTTCCAGGTGTTGTTGCAATCGGCCGTAGATAACCCGGCCCTGCCTATTGGTATGCTGAATATGCTCAGTGAAGCAGAAGTCAATCAATTACTGGTGTCGTTTAATGATACGGCTACGCTCTATCCTTCCGCAGAGAGCGTAGTGTCTATTTTTGAAGGACAGGTGGCTGTTTCGCCGGAGGCGCCTGCCGTTACTTTCGGCAAACGCATGCTGACCTACAGAGAGCTGGACGAGCAGGCGAACCAGGTGGCGAATTACCTGGCGGAGCAGGGTATTCAGCCCGGTAATACCATCGCGTTGTTATCAAGACGTGGCATTGAAATGATCGTCGGCATCTGGGGCATTCTTAAAAGTGGCAATGCCTATGCGCCTTTTCATACCGGTTACCCGGCAGACCGTTTGCAGGGCATGATGGAAGATGCCAGTATCAACACGTTGTTATATACCAGCAAAGAATTGTTCAATGCCTCCGGTATGGGTGAATTTACGGCCGGCTTGGACATTGCCGCGGCGCGTAAAAGCGCGGTAACGCCGACGGGCATACGCACTGCCGGTGACGCCTGTGTAAACGTGATGTACACTTCTGGTACTACTGGCCGTCCCAAAGGGATCGCCATCACCAATAAAAACCTGATTAACCTGGCCTTTGACCGTGGCGCCACGGCTGTATTGCCAACCGATAGGTTGCTGCAATGTTCCAACTACGCATTTGACGGTTCCACTTTTGACATTTACAGTGCGCTGCTGAACGGTGCTTGTTTGTGTATGGTGGAAGACGATGCGGCCATAGATGTATTTGAATTGTCCAGGATCATCGCTGCGGAGAAAATCACGATTGCGCTTTTCCCCACGGCCTTGTTCCACAACTTTATCGATAACCAGGTGCTGGGCCTGAAATCCATGCGGAAAATTTTGTTTGGCGGCGAAAAGGCCTCCCTGCCGCATTTGGAGAAAGCACTGGCAGTACTGGGACAAGGTAAGCTCGTCAATATGTACGGCCCTACGGAAGTAACGGTGGCGGCTACCTGCTATGAGGTGAATGATGTGACCGGGAAAATATCCGTTCCCATTGGCGCACCGATGGCCAATACCAGTATTCGTATACTGGATGAGAATAAGCAGCTGGTGCCGATAGGAGTTAGCGGCGAGCTCTATGTAGGCGGCGATGGCGTTTCGCTGGGGTATGTCAACAAAGAAGAATTAACCGCGGAAAAATATGTGACGCTGGAAAATGCGCCCGGCCGTTGGTACCGCACTGGCGATAAAGCCTATTGGCTGCCGGATGGTACTGTTGCCTACGCGGGCAGAATTGACGATCAGGTAAAAATCCGCGGATACCGTATAGAACCGGGTGAAATAGAACGGGTATTAAACAACCTGCCGGAAGTGGGCGACAGCTGTGTGGTGGTAAAACAACAACATAGCGGTGAAAAGAGACTGGTGAGCTATTATGTTCCGGAACAGGAAACGCTGCAGCAGAAAGAATATGAGCTGTCCCAGTTGCAGATTGCCAGCTGGCGGGCCTTGTACGATACGGCCTACAGTAAGACAGATGAGATAGAAGACCTGGATGAAGAGTTCAATATTACCGGCTGGAATGACAGCTTCACCAGCGGGCCTATCCCTGCAGAAAACATGCAGCAGTGGGTGGATGATGTCACCCGTTTGATCATAGGCCTGAAACCCAAGCGGGTGCTGGAAATAGGATCAGGTACCGGGTTGATCTATTATCCTATTGCCGATCATATCGAGCGGTATATCGGTACCGACTTCTCCCGTGTATCGGTAGAACAGATCCTGCGCCGCATCGCGAAAGGTGAGCGCCGTTATCCGGATACGGAAATGAAGCTGTGTGCTGCCCACGAAATCATCCTGGATGAAAAAGAAGAGATCGACCTGGTGATCTTAAACTCGATTGTACAGTATTTTCCGGGCGCCGCTTATATGACCGATGTACTGGCCAAAGCCATTGCACTGTTAAAAGGGAATGGCCGCATTGTAGTAGGTGACGTGCGTGACCTGCGTTTGCTGCCTTCTTTCAAACGCCGGCTGCAACTGGATAAACTGCATGATAAAACCAGTATCCGCGAGTTTGAATGGAGTGTGGACCAGGAGGTATTGAAGGAAGAAGAATTGTGTTTTTCTCCAGCTTATTTTTATCATCTGCAAACCCGTTTCCCCGAAATTACCCACGTGGAAATTGTATGGAAACAGGGGGATTACATTAATGAGTTGAGCCTTTACCGTTATACGGTGATCATGCATATAGGTATGGAGAAACCCGTGTTGCAGCCCGACTGGCAGCCATGGGACCTTATTGCTGATAAAAGCACCATCATTGACCAGTTAACGAACCGTATCCCGGTTATTGCGTTGCAGGACGTGCCGGGGCACCGTGTATGGAGGGAGCGGATGCTGGAGCATGCACTGAAAAATAACCTGTTCAACAACGTAGGGGACTTATCCGATTATATCAGTGCACCGGACGCGGTAACACATACCGTTAATGAAATATTGAACGAAGCAACGGCCGCCGGCTACAGCTATCGCTTTTTACTGGATGAAGATCCGTTGAAAGTGAACCTGTTGATAGAGCGTGATCCTTTTGATGGTTTTGTAGAACAATCCTACAGTAACAGCATCAGTTTTACAGATACTGTGAAAACAAATGTTCCGCTGTTCACCGATATCTGCGAATCGTTGCAGAAAAATATCAAACAAACGCTCCTGGACCGTTTGCCGGAATACATGGTGCCAGCCGATTTCGTGGCCTTACAGAAATTACCGTTGACTGGTAACGGTAAGGTAGACCGTAAGTTCCTGGCGGCATGGGAAGATATACAACGTAAACGCCTGATTAACTACGTGGCGCCCACCAATGAAACAGAAGCGCGGCTCGCCGATATCTGGCAGCACCTGCTGGGAGTGGACCGTGTAGGCATCGAGGATAATTTCTTTGAATTAGGTGGCCACTCTCTGCTGGCTACCCGCGTGGTGGCCGCAGTACGCAAAGACATGGATGTGGAGCTGACAGTGAAAGACTTCTTCATCTATCCCACCATTGCTTTGCTGGCGGTGTACCTGCAACAACAGGAAAAAGGTTCACACCTGCCACCATTGACCGCAGGACCAAGACCCGCCAATATCCCGCTGTCTTTCAGCCAGGAACGTTTGTGGTTCATTGATCAGCTGCAAGGCACCGTGCCTTATCATATGCCGGTGATATTGCGGTTGCATGGCAACCTGGACGTACAAGGCCTTGAATTTGCACTCCGCAATATTGTGAACGGGCATGAAGTATTGCGTACCGTGATCGCGCCAAAAGACGGTGTTGCCTGGCAGCATGTGATGGACAAAGACCAGTGGCAACTGACCCTGGTGCCATCTGCGCCGGAACTGTCTGACGAAGCCACCTTAAAGCAGCTATTGAGCAGCCTGGCAGACGCGCCATTTGACCTGTGTCGGGACCATATGCTGAGGGCGCATTTGCTCTCATTGGCGGCAGATGAACATTTACTGTTGCTTACTATTCACCACATCGCCTGTGATGGATGGTCCATATCCATATTGGTGAAGGAACTGGTGGAGCTGTACCGCGCCTATGCGGAGAAACGTGCGCCTATATTGGAGAAACCGGAAATCCAGTACCCCGATTACGCCCTCTGGCAGCGTAATAGTTTTGATGGCGCCGTTCTGGCGGAGAAGATGACGTACTGGAACCGGCAACTAAGTAATGTACCGCCATTAGACCTGCCTGCGGATTATACCCGTCCTGCGGTACAGCAGTTTAACGGCGCTATCAGCTGGTTCCATCTCGATCAGGAACTGACCGGCCAGTTGCAGCAGTTGTCAAAGGAGCAGGGCGTTACCCTGTTTATGACCCTGTTGACAGCTTACAATGTATTGTTGCAACGCTATAGTGGTCAGGATGATATTTGTGTGGGTTCACCGGTATCCGGCAGAACGCAGCAGGAAACAGAAGGGCTGATAGGCTTCTTCCTGAATACGGTAGCATTAAGAACAGACCTCAGTGATAATCCTTCTTTCATCTCCCTGTTGCAGCAGGTGAAAGGTACCACGCTGGATGCATATGAGCATCAACAGGTACCTTTCGAAAAAATAGTGGAGCAGGTGGTGAAGGACCGTGATATGAGCCGCAGCCCTTTATATCAGACCATGTTCATTTTGCAGAATACGCCACCGGTACCGGAGTTGTTACTGGGCGATCTGCATCTGGCCTATGAGGAAGTGACGCATAAAACTACCCTGTGTGACATCACCGTTTCCCTGGAAGAACAGGGAGATGGTATCCGAGGGTATGCAGAATATTGCACCGATTTGTTTAGTGCCGACAGGATTAAACAAATGAT
The DNA here is from genome assembly GCF_012927205.1 of Chitinophaga fulva. GTDB lineage: Bacteria > Bacteroidota > Bacteroidia > Chitinophagales > Chitinophagaceae > Chitinophaga > Chitinophaga fulva. The sequence goes on along the minus strand of NZ_JABBGC010000002.1, from coordinate 1,613,598 downwards.
GAAACATTTTGAGCAGCTGTTGCGCTCCATTGTAATGGCGCCAGCTACACAGATCGACGCCCTGCGGATGACCACTACAGCAGAGGACGAGCAGTTGCAATTAGCGTTTAATAACCACGTAGCGGAATACCCACGGGATAAAACAATTATAGACCTGTTCCATCAACAGGTATTGCTGACACCCGATGGGGTAGCGGTGATAGCTGAAGCCACGCAGTTGACCTACCGTGAACTGGATGAGAAAACCAATCAGCTGGGTCATTATCTGAGAAAGAAGGGTGTCCGGGAAGATACACTGGTGCCGGTATGCCTGGACCGTAGCGAGGAAATGATCATCGCTATATTGGGCATCCAGAAAGCTGGCGGCGCCTACGTTCCTATTGATCCGGAGTATCCGGAAGAAAGGGTGCGCTTTATGCTCGCCGATATTCAGGCCGATATCCTGCTGACCGATACGGCCAGCGCCGGCAAACTGACGGCCATTGCCGATACGGTTTCATTGGTGCTGACCGATGCACAATGGGACATTATTTCGCAGGAACCGTCAACGCCTGTTGAAACAGCGTTGGCGCCGCATCACCTGGCTTACATGATTTATACTTCCGGTTCCACCGGTCAGCCTAAAGGGGTGATGAATGAACATGGCGGTATCGTGAACCGTTTGTTGTGGACACAGGATTATTTTAAACTGGATGAAAGTGATGCGGTATTACAGAAAACGACTTTCTGCTTTGACGTATCCGTTTGGGAACTGTTTTGGCCGCTGATAGCTGGCGCTAAACTGGTGTTTGCGAAGCCGGGCGGGCACAAAGAAGCCGGATACCTGCGGGAGGTAATGGCTGCCCATCATATCACCACCATCCATTTTGTGCCGTCTATGCTGGATGCATTTTTAGACGATGTGCCGGCAAATACGTGCGGATCATTGCGCAGGGTGCTTTGTAGTGGTGAAGCGCTGAAGCCTCAGCAGGTAATGCGTTTTCATGAGAAGGTCCTGACAGCGGAATTATATAATTTATACGGTCCTACAGAAGCGGCTATTGATGTTACCTATTGGCATGCCCAACGTGGATTGCCAGGTGGCACTGTACCCATTGGCGCACCGGTGGCCAACACGCCGCTCTATATCCTTGATAAGGCCGGAAACCTGGCGCCGGCGGGCATACCGGGAGAACTGCATATTGGCGGTATACAAGTAGCCCGGGGGTACCTGAACCGTCCGGAACTGACGGCCGAGCGGTTTATCCATCATCCTTTACTCTCATCCGCCGCCGGAAGATTATACCGTACCGGAGATATATGCAGATGGTTGCCGGATGGAACGCTTGAATACCTGGGACGTATCGATGACCAGGTAAAAATACGCGGCTTCCGCATAGAGCTGGGCGAGATCGAAAATGTACTGACGCAATGCCCGCAGGTAAAAGAAGCGGTGGTGTTGACCAAAACAGGACCTGACGGTAATAAATCGCTCATCGGCTATGTGGTGCCGGATGGCAGCTTTAAGCGCGAGGAGGTGATCACTTATCTCCGTAGCCGGTTGCCGGAATACATGATACCATCTTTCTTCACGGAGATAGATAAAATACCGTTAACGGCTAATGGAAAAGCAGACCGGAAAGCGTTGCTGGGAATAGCTACGGACTTACTGCCGCAGCGAACATACGTAGCGCCACGGAATGAAATGGAGCAGGTGCTGGTGGAGGTATGGCAGGAATTACTGCAACTGCCGCGTATAGGCGTTTACGATAATTTCTTTGAATTGGGAGGGCACTCCCTGTTGTCTATGCGTATGGTAGCGGCCCTGCGCAACAAAATAGGTGTGGAAGCAACCGTGAGGGCTGTATTTCTGTATCCTGTGATAGATCAGCTGGCGGCCTTCTTACAGGGAGAAACCAGCCAGGCGTCGTTGCCTGCGGTTAAAGCCGTGAAACGCCCTTCCCGTATTCCGCTTTCCTTCGCCCAGGAACGTCTCTGGTTTATCGATCAGCTGGAAGGAAGCGTGCAATATCATGTACCAGCGGTGTTACGTCTTCGCGGATCGCTGGACATAGAAGCCCTGTCAACCGCCCTGCGCAGCGTGGTGAACCGGCATGAGGTGTTAAGGACCGTCATCCGCCAGAATGATGGCCGTGGATATCAATATATACTGGGCCAGGACAACTGGACATTAAATATCACCGATCAATCGGCATACAAAGAAAGCCCTGTTGCGCTGGAAGCCTTTATCAAAAAGGTGACGGACGCTCCGTTTGATTTGTCTGCGGACCATATGCTGCGGGCTGACCTGGTCGTACAGGGGCCTGATGAACATATTCTGATCATCACCACACACCATATTGCTTCTGATGCCTGGTCTACGGGTATCCTGGTGAAAGAGCTGGTAGCGTTTTATATGGCAGCATCCACCGGTAGCCAGGTGCACCTGGACAAAATGGATATCCAGTATGCAGATTATGCTATCTGGCAACGGACATATATTACCGGCGACATATTGGATAAACAACTGGCTTACTGGAAAGAAAACCTGGCTGGTATCACCCCGTTGAACCTGCCGTTGGACTACCCAAGACCACCGGTGAGAAGCACAAGGGGAGGGGCCATCAGCTTCCAGTTGCCCGCTGCGCTGACCGCACAACTGCATCAGTTTAGCCGGCAGGAAGGCGTGAGCCTGTTCATGACGTTGTTCTCCGCATTTAATGTCATGTTGTACCGTTACAGCGGTCAGGAAGATATCTGCGTGGGCAGTCCTATAGCCGGCAGAACACAGCAGGAAGTGGAAGGCCTCATCGGTTTCTTCATCAATATGCTGGCGCTGCGGGTAGACCTGAGCCATAATCCTTCTTTCCGTTCACTCCTGCACCAGGTAAAACAAACGACGCTGAACGCATTTGAACACCAGGAAGTGCCATTTGAAAAGATAGTAGACCAGGTAGTGGTGGACAATGACAGAAGCCACCGGCCGGTATTCCAGGTGGTATTCGGATTGCAGAACAACGTGAACCAGCCCGATCTTCAATTCGGTGATATTGTTTTATCAGAAGAAACAGTGGCGCATACTTCCGCCAAGTTCGACCTGGTATTTAGCATGGATGAGGATGAAGACGGATTGAACGGAACGGTCGTGTATTGTGCGGACCTGTTTACCCAAGCTACTGCTGCGCGCATGGTGGGACATTTCCAGCAACTGTTGCAGGCAGTAGTGGCATCACCGGAACAACACATTGCGTTACTGCCCATGCTTACTGCTGCAGAAGAGCAGCAACTGTTGTCCGTAAAAGGGACCTACGAGAAGGAATATACGAAACAGATCACTTTTGTAGACCTGTTTGAAGCGCAGGCCCACCGTTTGCCGGAAGCTACGGCAGTGGCATTTGAGGAGGATACCCTGACTTATCGTGAGCTGAATGAACGGGCCAATCGCCTGGCGCATTATTTAAGGAGCAGAAGAGTGAAAGCGGGCACCCTGGTGCCGGTTTGTATGGAGCGCTCGCTGGACATGGTCGTTAGCATATTGGGTATCCTGAAGGCTGGAGGCGCCTATGTACCGGTAGAACCGGATTTCCCGGAAGACCGTATCCGCTTTATGCTGGAAGACACTGATGCCTCCAATATCATCACCCTTGGTAAATATGCTGACAGGTTAAAGGTTGGTCAGGCAGATATCATCTTACTGGATGATGACTGGAACGATATTAAAGTACATGGAACAGACAACCTGCCAGGGCTCACGAGGGCCGACCATCCGGTATATGTTATTTATACTTCCGGCAGTACCGGTCAACCTAAAGGGGTAGTGGTAACGCACGGCAACCTGGCAGATTATATATCCGGTCTGACGAATACGCTGCCCATCAAAGCATGCAGCTCTTTCGGGCTCATGTCCAGCATGGCCACGGACCTCGGCAATACCGTGATTTTTGGCGCGCTGGCCAATGGTGGCGCACTGCATATCTTCTCTAAAGACATGGTGCAGGATACCACTCTCCTGTATAACTATCTGGACAAACATCCGATAGACTGTATGAAGATAGTGCCTTCGCACTGGAAGGCCCTGTGTTTGCCCGACCGGTTATTGTTACCGGAAAAGCTGCTGATTTTCGGTGGAGAAGCACTGGACTCAGCGGTAGCAGCAGCTGTTTATGCAGCGGGTACCGGTTGTACGGTGGTGAATCACTATGGACCTACAGAAACCACCATCGGTAAATTATTGCATATCGTCGATAGGGATGCCACTTATGGTGAAAGCATTCCCGTAGGTAAACCATTCTCCGCTACGCAGGTATATGTGCTCAGTAATGAGCTGCAACTATGCCCGGTAGGGGTTCCTGGCGGTTTGTATATCGGTGGTGAAGGAGTGGCGCAGGGATACCTGCACAATGAAGCGCTGACCGCCACTAAATTTATCGCAGATCCTTTTGCTCCGGACACCCATGGCAGGTTATACAGCACCGGTGATATGGTGAAATACCTCCCTGACGGTAATATCCTCTTTATGGGCCGTATGGACGACCAGGTAAAAATACGTGGTTACCGTATAGAGCTGGGAGAGATAGAAAGAGCGCTGAATAATTGTGCTACCGTAAAACAGGCGGTGGTGATCGTCAAAAAAGATCATCTTGACAATAAACGGTTGGTGGCTTATGTAGTGGCCGAGGAGGATGTCGATAAAGAGGAGATATTGCAGCAGCTTACCGCGCAGCTGCCGGACTATATGGTACCGTCCCTGTTGATGGTACTGGATTATTTCCCGCTGCTGGCAAACGGAAAGATCGACAAAAAAGCATTGCCGGACCCCGACGGACAAGGCCTGCAAACAGATAGCTATGTAGCGCCACGCAACGAGGTGGAACGTACATTGGCAGGTATCTGGGAGGCGCTGCTCGGCGTAGAAAGAGTAGGGATCAATGACAACTTCTTTGCTTTGGGAGGTGATTCCATTATCACCATCCAGGTGGTGAGCCGGGTAAGAAGGGCCGGATATGAATTACAGGTAGGTGATTTGTTCGACTACCAGACCATCGCTATGTTGTACGCGGTGATGTCTGCCCGTAAAGGTGCCGCCACCACGTTGTCTGCGGATCAGGAAATACAAACCGGCAGCTGTGGCCTGTTACCGGTGCAGCAATGGTATTTTGAGAAAGAAGGTGCTACGCCTTCTCATTTTAACCAGAGCATGCTGCTAAAGATAGACAAGCGTATTCCTTCTTCTACTTTATCTGCCGCGATCATGCAACTGGTGCAGTTCCATGACAGCCTGCGCTTCAAATACACTTATGGCGCCGGTGGATGGGAACAGGCATACAGCGCTACTGAGGCGATGCTGAACATCGTGAACCTGCAAACGGAATCACTGGATGAGTTACCGTCCATGTTGGAGACATACGGCAATAGCTATCAACGCAACATTGATGTAACAAAAGGTGGTTGTATCTGCCCCGTATTATTCTTAACACCTGCCGGAGACGCATATAACCGTTTGCTGCTGGCCATCCATCACCTGGCCGTAGATGGCGTGTCATGGCGTATCCTGCTGGAAGACCTGGAGCGTTTGATTGATGGCCTGTACCGCAATGAGCCGGTATCACTGGGTAAAAAGAGCAGTTCCTACAGGCAATGGTATGAGGCATTGGTGAAATATGGTCAGACAGACCGCTTGTTGAAACAGGCCGACTACTGGTCCGGTATGGTACAACAATACCAGCCTTTGCCGGTAGATAAAACCTACGACGGTGTGCTGCGGATAAAAGATATGGAGAGCTGCCAGGTAAAACTGGACGCCTCCTTTACGCAGAAATTATTGCACGAAGTACCAGCGGCCTACCGCACAGAAATAAACGATGTATTACTGAGTACCCTTGCGTTGGCGCTGAATAGCTGGGCCGGCGGCGACGTGCTGATCGGATTGGAAGGACATGGCAGGGAAGACATCGACAAGGGAATCGATATAGGCAGCACCGTAGGATGGTTCACCAGCCTTTACCCGGTATTATTACCAGGTAATACAGTGGGAGATACCGGTACATTGCTGCGTAACCTTAAAGAACAGCTACGCCAGGTCCCCGACAAAGGAATTGGTTTCGGCGTACTGAAATATATTAATAAGCTGGAAACATTGCAGGGTAATGATCCGTGGGATATCACCTTCAACTATCTGGGGCAGTTTGATGCCGTTACCAGCGGTGGTAAATGGTTTACCATTACAGACGAACCAGCTGGCGCAGAAGCGGGCGACGATTACACCATACGCCGTAAAATAGCGGTGAACAGTATGGTGACAGGCGGAGAGCTGGTGCTGGACTGGAGCTATAGCAGCAAACATTATGATAGCAGCACCATCACGGCGCTGGCGCAGAAATTTATCGATGAGCTGGAAACACTGGTCCTGCAGACGGTAGCGCAGGCAGCTCAACAACCATTGCTGACGCCATCTGATTACGGACTGGGCGGTTTGGTGAGCAATACAGAACTGGACCGGTTCCTGGACACGCCGATGCCTGGCGGTAACAAACGCCGCGACGAAATCACCGCGATGTACAGACTGAGCGGCCTGCAGGAAGGTATGTTGTTCCATGGTTTGTATGACAATACCGTAGATGCCTATACGGAGCAGTTCACCTACACATTGCATCAACCCGATATCAACGCCTTCATACAAAGCTGGCAGCACCTGTTGCAACAACATACTATCCTGCGCAGTGCGTTTTACCATGATGCATTCCATGTGCCGGTACAATGTGTTTACCGCCATGCGCAACTGCCGGTGATGCAACTGGACCTCCGTCACCTCGATGCGGCAGGCCAGGAAGCAGCATGGACGGCCCATGAAGCGGAGGTGTTGCAGCAGGGAGTTGATTTTACCGCGCCGCCATTGATGAAAATGAGCCTCATCCGGTTGCAGGATGATACCTACCGCATGGTATGGACTTATCATCACCTGTTGCTCGATGGCTGGTCCATGCCGGTATTGCTGGAAGAATTATTGCGTACCTACGAGGCGCTGGCATCAGGAAAACAACCGGAAGAAGCGGCCATAGACCACTACGAAGAATATATCCGTTACCTGGAGCGCAGGAACAAAGACGAAGAAAGCGCTTACTGGCGTGGATATCTTGCCGGTATCGACAACAGCACCTTACTGCCGTTCATCAACAGTGCCGACAGGACAAAAGCCCAGGGCCGCTATAAAACTACGCCGGTGGTGCTGGATGCTGCCCAGACACGCCTCATTACTGCGTATGCCCAACAACAGCGCCTGACGGTCAACACCCTGATGCAGGGCGTGTGGGGATACCTGTTATACCGCTATACGGGCAACGAGCACGTGGCTTACGGCGCCATCGTGTCCGGCCGCCCGGATGATATGCTAGGGATAGAAAGAAAGGTGGGCATGTACATCAATACGCTGCCGGTGCATATAGCGGTGGCACCAGAGCTGTCTGTCACCGACTGGTTGCGCGACATACAGGCGGCGCAGGTACAAAGCCGCAAGTATCAATACACGCCGCTGCGCGACAGCCAGCGATACACCAGCGTCACCGGAGACCTGTTCGATACCCTGATGGTATATGAGAACTACCCGGTAGATGAAGAAACACTTTCCTATCCGTGGAAATTACAGATAGAACAACTGCATGTAGAAGAACATACCAACTATCCGTTGAGTATTACGATAGGGGTGGGACAGGAAATAACCATCCTGTTACAGCATAATACCGCTTTGCTGGCTCCTGCGTACATCCAACAGATCAGTGATCATTTCACGCAGGTGCTGGAATATATTGTGCGCTATCCTGCCGCAAAAATCAGTGAGGTGGTGTTGCTGAACAAGGAGGAACAAGAGCGTATAGCCGTTACATTTAACACAGCAGCGCTGCCGCAAACCACTACCGGCAAATCTGCGATAGACCTGTTTAAAGAGCGGGTGGCCACGGCGCCGCGTCAAACGGCCCTGGTATTCGAAACACAGGAACTTACCTACCAGGAACTGGATAAACGTTCTGATCAGCTGGCACTGTACCTGATGAGCAAAGGTGTGCAAAAAGAAACCCTGGTGCCTGTTTGCCTGGAACGCTCACTGGACATGGTGGTGGCCATACTGGCGATACTGAAGGCGGGCGGAGCTTATCTCCCGATTGATCCTTCCTATCCGGCCGCCCGTATCAGCTACCTGCTGGAAGACTGCCGTGCCACGATGATGATCAGCCGTGGCGACGTTGCGAAATTGTTGGATATACCTGCCCATATTCAGGTCATTAAAACGAATGATGACTGGATGGCGATCAAAGGCGAGCCTGGCATCACCCTTGGCACTACTCCTGCGCCGGACGATCTCGCCTACGTGATCTATACCTCCGGTAGTACAGGTCATCCTAAGGGAGTGATGATTGAGCATAGAGGACTGGTGAACCTGGCCCTGAATATGGAAGCGGTGCTTCCGTTGAAGCCAGGAATACGGGTACTGCAATTCTCCGCATTCGGTTTCGATGCGTCCTGCTTCGAAATCTTCAGCACCCTGTTAAGTGGTGGCTGCCTGGTTATTCCACACAAGGAAGACCTGCTGGCAGCGGATAAATTTGGCGAAATGGTGCGCCAACACGAGGTGGAGTTGCTGTTGCTGCCACCTTCGTATCAGCATACCATCCGCGAGGAACTGGGTACGATCAAAACAATTATCTCCGGTGGTGAGGCTCTGAACAGGGAAGACACGAAATACTTCCAGTCAAAAGGCATTCGCGTATTTAACGCTTACGGCCCTACGGAGAACAGCGTTATCACCAGTATCACGGATAGCCCGTTACAAGGCGATACGGTCGTTATCGGTAAACCGCTGGCTAACGGACAGGTATATATACTGGACCAGCAGGGCGAACTTTGCCCGATTGGCGTAGCCGGCGAAATTTGTGCCGGTGGCGTTGGCGTGGCACGCGGATATTTATACCGCCCTGCGCTTACCGCAGAGAAATTTATACCCGACCATTTCAGCGGACAACCAGGCGCCCGCCTGTACCGCACCGGTGACCTTGGCCGCTGGCTGCCGGATGGCAATATTGAATACCTGGGAAGAATAGATGACCAGGTAAAAATCCGTGGTTATCGCATAGAGCCGGGTGAAATTGAAAACGCCCTGTTGCAGAGTGGTTTCGTCACCCAGGCGGTCGTGCTGGTGAAAGCAGATGACAACGGGCATAAACGTTTAGTCGCCTACGTAGTGCCGCAGGGAACTTTCGAAAAAGACCAGGTACTGGCTTCGCTGAAAGACAAACTGCCGCCATACATGGTGCCGGCCTTGCTGGTAGCGCTGGAGAAAATCCCGGTCACTGCCAACGGCAAAGTGGACAAGGCCGCCTTACCGGAACCTTACACCGCCACTGCTCATACCCGCGCTATCTTAAATGGCGAAGTGGAACAAACATTGGCCGCTATCTGGGAGGAATTGCTGGGTATTAAGAACATCGGCAGAAATGATAACTTCTTTGAACTGGGTGGAGATTCCATTATCACCATCCAGGTGGTGGGCAGGGCCAAACGTTTTGGATATGATCTGAAACCGAAAGACCTGTTTGTGCACCAGACCATCGCCGGACTGGCAGCATCACTGGCCACCAGCAAAGAGAAAGTCATTCACAGCGAACAAGGTGTACTCACCGGTAACAGCGGATTGACGCCCATTCAGCAGTGGTACCTCGAAGAAGAAACGATTGCCAAACACTTTATTCAGCAGCTGTTTGTCGGTATTGACAAACAAATCGATGCAACTATATTAAAGACAGCGGTACAACAATTACTGCTTCGTCATGATAGCCTCCGGTTTACATATACCCATAAACATAATGGCTGGCGGCAACATTACGGCAACTATGCCGGAGACCTGGAAGTAGTGGACCTGCGCGATATCAATGCCGCAGATTATGCCACGACGCTGGCCGCTTACTGTGACCAGTACCAGGCGAGCTTGCAGCCGGAAGAAGGTATCATGGTACGTGCTGTCCTCTTTTTAACACCAGGTTCCGAAGCAGCCAACCGACTGCTCATCATCGTGCATCACCTGGCCGTAGACGGTGTGTCATGGCAGATTATGCAGGACGACCTGGAAATGATGCTGGATAGCCTGCTCAAAGGTGAACCGGTAACACCAGCCCATAAAACCAGCTCCTACCGCGAATGGCAGCAGGCGTTGGTAGCCTATGGTCAACGTAAACCGCTGCTGCAGCAACGGGAATACTGGCAGCATATCGTGCAACAGTATCATCCGCTGAAAGTTGATAAGCCCTACCATGGTGAACTGACCGGCAATGACATGGACACGCATGTGATGCACCTGGATGCAACATTGACCCAACTTTTGTTGCAGGAAGCACCGAAAGCCTACCATACTGAAATCAACGACGTGCTGCTGGCCGCATTATCAGCAGCGCTGTACGCCTGGAACGGCGCCGGCGTAGTAGTTGGCCTGGAAGGGCATGGCCGTGAAGATATTTCCGCCAACATCGATATTAGTAATACGGTAGGTTGGTTCACCAGTCTGTATCCCGTATGGTTGAACAACAGCGCGGATACGGAACCAGGTGTCTTATTAAAAGAAGTAAAAGAACAACTGAGGCAGTTGCCAGGTAAAGGGATCGGTTATGGTGTATTAAAATACATCAACCAGGAAGATGCTTTACAGGGCAATGATCCATGGGATATCACCTTTAACTACCTGGGGCAGGTAGATGCCGCCAGAAGAAACAGTAAATGGTTCAGTACTGCGCCGGAAGCTGCCGGTACTGGTAACACCACGGATGTTAAAGTACGCCATAAAATTTCTGTCAACGGTGCGGTAGAAAACGGGGAGCTGGTACTCTATTGGAGCTACAGCACGCATCATTACAATGGCAGTACGATACAGGAACTGGTAGATAAATACCAGGCACAGTTGCAGCAACTGATTACCCATGCGGTAGCCCAGGCAAGCCAGCAACCGGTGTTTACACCATCGGACTATGGTTTGGGAGATATCGTGACCAATGCGGAGCTGGACCAATTCCTGGATGCGCCGCACACCAGTGGGGGCGTCCGCAGGGACCATATCACCGGTCTGTACAGGTTGAGCAGTCTGCAGGAAGGCATGTTGTTCCATGGTTTGTACAATAGCAGTGATGGTATTTATATACAACAGCTTTGCTGTACGCTGGATGCGCCGGATATCGCTGTGTTAAAGGAAAGCTGGCAACATTTACTGCAACATCACAGTGTACTGCGCAGCAGTTTCTTTGCCAATGTATTCCGGATTCCGGTGCAGTGTGTACAGGATAAGGTGACCATACCTTTCGATGAGCTGGATTACCGGCACATGGATGCAGCAGCGCAGGAAGCAGCATGGACAGCCTATGAAGCGGCCGACCTGGTGAAAGGTTTCGACTTTAACACGCCGCCGCTGATGCGTATCGCCCTGATACAATTAACCGATGAGCGGTACCGCATGGTATGGACCTTCCACCATCTTTTGCTGGATGGCTGGTCCGGGTCTGTGGCCGTGGAAGAACTGTTGCAAACATACGATCAGCTGATGGCCGGTAAAAAACCGGTGGTGACAGCAGAAGAAAAGTACGAAGATTATATCCGTTACCTGGAACGCCGTGATCAGGAAGAGGAGATGGCGTACTGGAAAGGCTACCTGGCATCGGCAGACAGTGGAACACTGTTGCCTTTCATCAGCGCCACAGCAGAACGTACCAAAGGCAAGGGGATATACGAAGTGCAGGAAATGCAGCTGGCAGGTGCCAAAGCGAAACAGCTGTTGTCCTATGCGCAACAACACCGTATTACCGTGAATACCGTGATCCAGGCCGTGTGGGCTTACCTGTTATACCGCTATACCAGCCAACAGCAGGTTACTTACGGCGTAACGGTTTCCGGTCGCCCGGATGATCTGCCGGGCGTGGAAAAACGTGTCGGGATGTATATCAATACCCTGCCTTTCCATACCACTATCGACAGGGAACAGGGCATTGCCTCCTGGCTGCAGCAAATCCAGCAGCAGCAGGTACAGAGCCGCGAGCATCAGTATACCTCGCTCAATGATATGCAGCGCTGGATGGAAATACCAGGCGATTTGTTTGATAACTTCCTGGTATTTGAAAACTACCCGGTAAGCGATCTGCTGAACACCCACCAGTGGCAATTGCAGATGGATAATATCGAGATGCGTGACCATGCCAACTATCCGTTAGGTATTGCCGCAGTAGTGGGCGAAGCTGTTGCAGTGAGGTTTAAATACAATACAGCCTTGCTGGACCGCGCCTATGTGACCGCATTACGCGGGCATTTCCAACAGGTGTTGGAGTTTATTGTCGGCCATCCGGCCGCTAAAATCGGCGATGTTGTATTGCTGAACAAACAGGAGCAGGAGCAAATTGCGGTGGACTTCAACGCCATGCCGGCAGCTTACAACGGTGACGGCAAAACGATCATAGACCTGCTCAAGGAAAGAGTGGTCGCAGCACCGGAAAGCATTGCCCTGCTTTTTGAAGAGCAGGTGCTTACCTACCAGGAGCTGGACATCCGCTCTAATCAGCTGGCGCATTACCTGGCTGGTAAAGGTGTGCAACAGGAAACACTGGTGCCGGTCTGCCTGGAGCGTTCACCGGAAATGATCATCGCGATATTAGGTATCCTGAAAGCAGGAGGTGCTTATCTGCCTATTGATCCGTCCTATCCGGAGGCAAGGATTACCTACCTGTTGGAAGACAGCCGCGCCACAATGCTGATCACCAGCCGTGACCTGGCGGAGGAACTGGCTATTCCCGAACATATCAATATTATCAGAACAGATGAAGACCGCAGGGCGATCAGCAATCAGCCTACACAGGCGCTGACTGTTGCCCCTTCACCGCATCATCTCGCATATGTTATTTATACATCCGGCAGTACAGGCAACCCCAAGGGCGTAATGATTGAACACAAAAGTGTAGTAAACCTGGCGTTAAGCCAGGCAGCATCCCTCAGATTAATACCTGGTATGAGAACATTGCAGTTTGCAGCTTTCGGCTTTGATGCATCCTGTTACGAAATTTTCAATACCCTGTTAAGTGGTGGTAGCCTTGTACTCCCCCGGAAAGAAGACCTGCTGGCCGCTGATAAATTCGGCGATATGGTGCGGAAACAACAGGTGGAACTGGTGGTACTGCCACCATCTTACCAGCACACTATCCGCGAGGAACTGGGCACTATCAAAACAATCGTGTCCGCCGGAGAACCACTGAACCGGGAAGATGCCAAATATTTCCAGTCCAAAGGTATCCGCGTCATTAACGCTTACGGGCCTACGGAAAACACCGTATGTACCAGCCTTACCGACGACCCGCTTCGTGGCGACACGGTGGTGATCGGCAATCCTGTCGCCAAAGTACAGGTATACATACTGGACCAGCACAGGGAACTGTGCCCGGTAGGTGTAACCGGTGAAATATGCGCCGGTGGTGAAGGGGTGGCACGTGGTTATCTCTATCGTCCTGAGCTTACGGCAGAAAAATTCATCCCGGACCACTTCTCCGGAAAAGCAGCAGCACGCCTGTACCGCACGGGTGACCTGGGCCGCTGGTTACCGGATGGCAGCATTGAATACCTCGGAAGAATAGATGACCAGGTGAAAATACGCGGCTACCGCATAGAACTGGGCGAGATCGAAAACGCGCTGGAACAGTGCGAAGGCGTAAGTCAGGCCGTGGTAGTGGCTAAGGGCAGCACCGATAACAAATCGTTGATAGCCTACATCTTACCGGACGGAACATTCGACCGGGCGGCCATCATCAGTTACCTGGAAGAAAAGCTCCCGGATTACATGGTGCCATCCCTGCTGATTAAAATCGACAGGATACCGATAACGCCTAATGGCAAGGTAGACCGCAAAGCTTTACCTGATCCGGACGCAGGCACACTCTCCGGGAACACTTACGTAGCGCCCCGGAATGAAACGGAAGAAATACTAACAGACATCTGGCAGCAGTTGCTGGAAGTAGACCAGGTAGGTATTCATGACGACTTCTTTGCACTAGGAGGCCACTCATTATTGTCTATCCGCCTGATCGCCGCTATCCGCCGGAAGCTGGGCAAAGAAATTGCCCTCAGCAATATCTTCGATACGCCTACCATCGCCGGACTGGCCGCCAGCCTGGCAGCACCGGATGCCGGCGAACAAACAGCCACCGCTACCGGAGAAAGCCACATCATACCGTTAAACAAAAGCAACAGCCGGACCACCGTGTTCATTATTCCTGGCCAGGATGGTTTGAGCGATGGCTACGATGAACTGGCCAAAGCACTCACCGATACAGCTGCGGTATATGGCATACAAATGCCTGGCGTATTGGAAGGAGAACGGCCGCTCTACACGATCGCCGCTATTGCTGCACAAAACATCCGCTGGATAAAAGCACTGCAGCCGCATGGTCCGTACCGCTTCATTGCCCACTCGTTCGGCGCGTACGTGTTGTATGAGATGACCCGCCAGCTGGAAGCTGCCGGAGAAACAGTGGCGTTCGCAGCGATACTGGATGCAGATGCGCATCCCGGACATATCGATGTACTGAACCAGGGCGCTATCAGCTACCAGGAGATCTTCTATGATTCAGTAGTAGAAGTGTTGCAGGAAAATAATGTGATCACCACCACACCACCTGCATGGGTAACCGGATTAAAACAACTGGTGCAACCATTGGAAATGAAGGCCGTGGTACCGTTTATCTCGAACTACCTGAAAGGGAAAGTGAGTGAGGACAGGCTGGCACATGTTGACTTTATCATGCGGTTAACGGATATCAAGGTGAGCAACATCGAGGTGCTGAACAGCTACCAGGTGGAGGGGCAGACAAATGCCAACCTGCACATTGTTAAAGCTGCAGCTGCGCAATGGAAAGATAAACCGGAAAGCCTTGGATGGGATACCCACACGAAAGCGGTAAAACTATTTACGGCGCCGGGCGATCACTTCTCCATGTTAAAACAGGAGAACGCCGTGGTATTGGCACAATACCTCAACGAACAGTTATCAGCACATTAGGCGGAATAGCTGCCCAGGGCTTCGGCCCGGGCGGCATTCCTTTTTTTGATATTTATTGTTTAATCAATTTTAGAAATCCGGGACGTATGAGATTAATAAGCTTGCTTCAGAAAAAATCGAAGTTGTTTTACATCCTGTTGTTATTGCTTGGGCTGATCAATAGTGTGTGGTCTATGGGCCTGCTATTGCTGATCAACAGCAAAATTGCGGGAACTGCTCTTCCGTTTGTACAGGGATACGACTGGCAGATATATGTAGTCATGATCCTGGTGTCTTTTTTTACCGCCAGGGCCTTTCAATCCTACACGATCCGGCTTACCTATGAATTAGGGAATGATCTGGGATTATCTGTTTTTGAAAAACTGCGCTTTTCAGATTATGAAGAATATGTTAAGCTGGGAGAAGAAAAAGTTCGTACAGCCACCGCAGACGTTACTACCCTGCAACGTTTTCCCAATGTTTTTATCGAAACATTTAACTCCATCGTTATGGTGTTAATAGGGTTGACTTATTTGTTCTACACCAATTTCTACGGCGCCTTGCTGATCCTTGGCGTGCTCTCTACGCTGGCGGTGGTGTATTATATCCGGAATATGGCTATCAGCAAGGACCTGAACACCGTGCGTGACCTGGCAAATATTTATCAGCAAAATGTCAATGATTTTCTGCGCGGGTTTAAAGATGTGAAGATGAGCATCACGCGAAGCGATAATATTTTCCTGAAATATATCTCCCAGAACCGGCACCGGGTAAAGGAACTTACCATAAAAACGCTGATCAAGTATATGGGAAATGAGCTGATGGGGAATTATTTATGGTACCTGCTCATCGGGATTATCGTTTTCCTGCTGCCCGTTATCCTGCATATGACAAGCGTTGCGGGCAATCAGTTTGTGGCTACGCTGTTATACCTGATGGGGCCCGTAGGTATTGTAGTGGCCCGCATCAGCGAGTTTACGCAGATGCAGATAGCCGTTGACCGGCTGGAACAATTCCATGATAAGATCAACGCCTCCAAAGCTATCGCTATCGGTCATGGCGACCTGCCTGCTGCCGGTGATAAGTTCGACAGCATCCGTTTCGAAGGTGTTACGTTTGAATATTATGATGAAAGAAGAGCGGAAACCTTCCGTTTAAAGCCACTGACCCTTGATATTAAAAAAGGGGAAAGCATTTTTATTACCGGCGGCAACGGCAGCGGGAAGAGCACTTTCGTGAACCTGCTGACGGGCTTGTATGTGCCGCATAGTGGTACCATATCACTGAACGGACGGGTGATAACTGACAGGACATACCCGGGCTATCGCAACCGCATTGCGGCCATCTTTACAGACAGCATTCTTTTTAATGAAAACTATGATGGCCTGGAACTGGCGCCGGACAATGAACGGTTGATGTTCTGGCTTCGTAAAATGGAGCTGGAAAATATCGTTGTATTTGATGACAAAAAGAAATCGATCAAAGCTGATTTGTCAAAAGGGCAACAGAAGCGGTTGGCGCTGATTTATGTGATGCTGGAAGACAAAGATGTGATCGTGCTGGATGAATGGGCCGCAGAGCAGGACCCCGTGTTCAGAGCTTATTTCTATAAGAAAATTATTCCTGAGCTGAAGCAGATGGGTAAAACCGTTATTGTCGTAACACATGACGATACCTATTTCGATTGCGGGGACCGCCTGATAAAATTCGACTATGGCAATATTGTCAGTGATACACAGGTAAATGCAACAGGTGAACTGCACCTGGCTGTAGGAGAAAACGATGTCAAAAAAAGTAATTGAGATGTTACAGAAAACTAAACTGATATGCATTCCGTATGCAGGCGGAAACAGTTACTCTTTCCGTGACCTGCAACCTTTTTTAGGCAGGTATATAGATATGGTTACGCTGGAATTGCCGGGCCGTGGGAAGAGGTTGGCGGAGCCGTTGCTGTCTGATATGCATGCGATGGCAGCTGATCTCTATCAACAGTTATTGCCACATATAAAATCGCCTTACGTGCTGTATGGCCATTCTATGGGCGCGGTGTTAGGCAACCTGCTGGTGCACCGGTTGAAGGAGGAGTGGAAGGCGCTCCCTTTACATTTTTTCGTTACCGGCTGTGCGGCGCCTGTTTTTAACGATCAGCGGAGGCTGCTGCACGTTTTATCCGATGAGCAGCTGATGGCAGAATTGAAAGTGATGGGCGGCATGCCCGACGCTTTGTTGGCCGACCCGGACCTGATGGAGTTTTTTCTGCCGGTGATCCGGGAAGATATGAAGGCGCTGGAAACTTATCAGTACCAGTCGATGGACAAATACAGTACAGGCGTCACCGTTATCACAGGGGCTACCGAAGAAATCACTGCCAGTCAGACCGCCGGATGGGCGCTTGAAACGGAGAAAGACGTTCGTATACTGCGCTATCCCGGAAACCATTTCTTTATTCTTCATCAATTCCAGAATATAGCCATGCTCATTCGCGATGTGGCGTTAACCCCACAGCATAGCTGAAAAAATCTTTTCATAAAATGTACACAACTATAGAAAACACTACTATGACACCCGGTTCCCCAAAAAGTGTGGTAAAACAATGGATGTTGCCGTTGGTTTTACTGATGTTATCTGTTGCCGCTAACGCACAAACCGGCAAAATTACCGGCCAGCTACGCGATGCAGCGCAGCAGCCGGTTGTTGCCGCCACCGTACTGCTCAAAAAAGCGGCAGATTCCTCCCTGGTGAAAGTCACCCTGTCTGATACTACCGGGGGCTGGCAGCTGGAAGGTATTCCTTTCAACCGTTATTTTGTTACCATTACTTACATAGGATACAAAGAGTGGAACGGCCCGGTTTTTAGCCTGGACCAGCCACAGGTAACGCTGGACAATGCTGTTCTGCAAACAGACGCCAGCAACCTGAAAGGAGTGACCGTAGCGGCTAAAAAACCTTTTATAGAACAACAGCTGGACCGCACTGTTGTGAATGTGGAGTCATCCATCATGGCAGCAGGAGGCAGTGCTATGGATGTGATGGAAAAGCTGCCCGGTGTGTTGGTGGATAAGAACGGCGGTATCTCCATCAAAGGTAAACAAGGCGTAAAAGTAATGATAGACGACAGACCTGCTTACCTCTCGGGAGGAGAGCTGACCGCCTTCCTGCGGAATATGCCCGCCTCACAACTGGAACAGATCGAGATCATGTCTAACCCGCCGGCAAAATATGATGCGGCCGGTAATGGGGTCATTAATATCAAAAGAAAAAAAATGAAGACGGACGGTTTCAACGGAAACATTGTCCTTACCGCCTTACAAGGAAGATATCCTGGCACCACCCAGACCCTCAACTTTAATTATAGCAGCAAGCATATTAATTTTTACGGAAATGCCGGTTATAGCTACCGCAAGAGTTTTGAAGATTATTATATTGTCCGTAACTTTCGCAACGGTGATGATAAAATCACCAGTATTTATGATCAGCATACTTACACCAAAACGACTGGACAAAGTACTACCGGAAAACTGGGACTGGACTATTACGCCGGCGCTAAAACTACTATAGGCGTTGCCGTGGGAGGGTTTCATAATCCCTCCACATCAGCCAGTACCAATAATACATTGCTAAAAAACGGGGACGGCACTATGATAACCCGCGTAGACGCACCAGCTACCACAAAAGGCCAATGGGACAACATGGAAGCGAATGTTAGCCTGAAACATGTATTTGATACGGTAGGACATGACCTGCTGATAAATGCCGACTACCTGTCGTACAACAGTACCAGCGAGCAGCATTTTGATAACCGTTATTATAAACCCGACAGCAGCGAGGCGGCACCACACAAGCTGTTCCTGGCAGACCTGCCGGGGAAAATCAGTATCTACAGCCTGAAAGCGGATTATACCCGTCCGTTGTCAGCAGGTACACGCCTGGAAGCGGGCCTGAAAACGTCGTTTGTCAATACGGACAATAATGCGCAGTATTTCGATGGCGTGACTACCGGCTGGAAAAAGAATGATACCCTGAGCAATCATTTTCTCTATAAAGAAAATATCAATGCGGCGTACCTGAACCTCCGGCATCAACACGAGGCCTGGGAATTTCAGGTGGGTCTCCGGGCAGAACAGACCTGGCTGAAAGGAGAACAGAAAAACAACGGACAAACATTTTCCCGCAGTTATCTGCAGTTCTTCCCGACAGCTTTCCTGGCCTACGATCTTGACAAGGAAAGCAAAGTAACATTGTCCTACGGACGACGGATAGAGCGGCCGGATTACCGCAGTATGAACCCATTCCGTTTCTACCTGGACCAGTATACCTACAACGAAGGAAACCCCTACCTGAACCCGCAATACAGCCATGACGTAGAACTGGGCTACAGTGTATGGGAAGGCGCATTGATGTTCACACTGCTGTATAACCGGACAACAGATATTATCCAGGATGTCATCCTGCAGGATGCCACCAAGAATGAAACCTATCAGCGGCCGGAGAACCTGAATACCCGTAAAGTGCTGGGAGCCAATTTAAACGCCCAGATACCCATAGGTGATAACATGGCGACCGTCATCTACATGGATTATAACAACTACGATTATTCCGGTACGATCAACAACGAACCATTCCGGTTGAAAGCCGGTGTTTTCACCGGCCAGCTGATGCAGCAGGTGAAGTTGAAAAGTGGCTGGGGCTTCCAATTTATGGGCACCTGGGCATCGCGGAGCATCGATGGCACGTTTTTGGTTCAGCCAATAGGGTCGTTGCATGCCGGCGTGCAAAAAGATATCCTCGGTAAGCAGGGCACTATCCGCCTGAGCGCATCTGATATCTTCGGCTGGAACAGGTACAACGCTGCGAGCCGTTATCAGAATATTGATATCTCTATGCGCGGCCAATGGCAGTCACAGGTATTGAAACTGGCGTTTACTTATCGCTTTAATAAAAATGATAAGAAAGATGTGACAGACAAACGTGAAAGCGGCGCATCGGATGAACAGAAAAGGGTGAAGACGGAGAAAAAGTAGCATAATTTTCAAAGCCCTAATATTTTTATCATGATCAGAATGTTGAAATTTTCAGTGACCGTTTTATTGATGTTACTGAGCTGTTTTTCTTTAAACGCGCAGACCGGCAAAGTATCTGGCAGTAAAGAAGATGTAGTGCTGATGCTAAGCGGAGAGGAAAAGCATGGGAAGATCACTGAAATGCAGACAAACACGGTTAAATTTATTCATACCGGGGAAACGCTGGTATATGAACTGAAAAAATCCGACATCAACAAAATTACCTTTAGCAGCGGAAGAGTGGAAGTGATCAGCGCACCTGCGGCCAACGCAGGCAGAGAGCCTGTTGAAAGCGGCCGCCCCATTGAACCAGGACTGGTCGCCATTCTGCCATTCAGGTATATCGCCGTCAATGAGCCCCTGCAACAGGTCACCGAAAAAGGAGAGAAGTTACAGAATGATACCTATGTGTACCTGAGCAATAGGGACGGTCAGTACAAGTTCCAGGACCCTAACACCACGAATGCGCTGTTGTACAAAAAGGGGATTGACGGCAACACCATTAAGGGATATACCTATGATGAGCTTTGCCGGATATTAGGCGCTGAATTTGTTTTACAGGGTACATTGTCCCGTAGTGTAAAGGAAAGCGTGAACTCCTCGGGTTCCAGTACTACTAAAGTAGAAGGCAATAAAAGGCAGAACGACAATTCCAATAGTACTACCATTGAAAACCAATATGAGAATGAAGTTAGCCTGAGTGTTTTCAACAAACAGAATGAGAAAATATTTGCGAACAGGCGTACCGCATTTTTAAATAATGAGGGTTCATACCGGGATGCCCTGCGTTATATGCTGAAAAGAAGCCCGATATACAATAAGTAATCAAAGGGCGTCCTTAATAGCTTTGACCAGCTGTTTATGATTTGATTTTTTGATGTCGACTTGCCAGCATTGATTGAACTTCGCGAATGATTTGATGGCATTGGCGATCTTGCTGATCATCGGCTGGGAGAGTGGCAGGGATTCTGTATGAAGATTGTGTACTGTTAGCGTACGGTTTTTACGATCAGCTTTAGAATCCATTCTGGCCACAAAGGTATCGCCTACCAATATGGGCAGTGAAAAGTATCCGTACTTGCGCTTTGCCTGGGGAACAAAACACTCTATCTGGTAGTCGAAATCAAAGAAGTCTTTTAAACGGTGACGGAGCACATTTACCGTATCGAACGGAGAAAGAATAAATGCATCACCGCTCAGCTTTATTTTTTTGTCTTTGTAATCAGGCAACATATAAAGGGGAGCGGTGTTTTGTCCTTTGATACTGACGAGGCATATTTCACCTTCAGCCACCATCTTTTCCAACGTTGCTTTTACCGGGTTATCTTTTGCGTAGTGTCCGCGCCAGGCGATGTCTTTGGCGTAGGCGATACCTAGCGCCTGCAAAGAACGGCGGATAACGTGCCTTGCATATTCTTCCGGCGCAGGCATGGTAGTGTCCACATCCGCCGGCACCAGGTTTTTAGGCAGGTCATATACCTTATGGAAATTTTTCTCACGGGTGCACATCAGGCTGCCATCGAGGAATAACCGCTCCAATGCCAGCTTTGCCGGCCGCCAATCCCACCAGCCGGAGCTTGCCACCGGCCGGTCGTTTTCAAAGTCCTTTACCATCAGCGGGCCTTCACGGCCAATTCTATCAAGTACCTTGTTCATCAGGTTGATCTCCGGTTGTGTCAGCGGTTTTCTCCTGGATAAAAAACCTTCTTTCACAGGCAGTGAAAAGCGGAACTCATACATGGGAATATATCCGGTACCGTAGGTGAAAAATTCAAAGATGCTTCCATCTGCCATCAGCTCATCAATCCATTCCGGTTTATAGTCCGGTACACGCGCGGCAATAGCATGGTGATGCGCCCGCTCCACCACATAGTTGGTATCAATCTGGATAAAACCGAGGTGATCGATCAGTTTGTAAACGGCCTCGATCCCTTTGCCGAACTGGCCGAGCTGAGCCAGTCCTGCGGCATGAAGGATTATTTTTCTGGCCTGCGGAGCGGTGAGGATATGTTGCTGCATCATGGGAGCAAAATAAGAAAAAATTCTGCCTTGTTTATCAGGAGGATACCATGTGATGTTGTTGCAAACTTGTCATGACTGTAATGACTTGCTGCTGCTGGCTTCTGTGCCAATCATTTTCTTTTTTGAAATATTTATTGCACTTTTGCCGCCTGAAATATTTATTCATTCATGTTAAAGTACCTATGTCTGGCTAGTTTGCTGTTTGTAGCCCTATCCCTTAAAGCAGCCCCTGTACGTGACTCTGTCGAAATTTCCCAGGAACAGGCAGAGAAAATGGTGGATTCTATCCGCAAAGCACAAAAGTATGAAACCGGTGTTATTAAACTCCCCGGCGGTAAAGCGGAGATTAAGATCCCTGCGGGATTTAAGTTCCTCAACGAAGAACAGAGCAAATATGTCTTAACTAAGTTGTGGGGCAATCCTGAGGCCAATGCGGCCAATACGCTGGGAATGATTTTTCCCGAAAAGTCAGACCCTTTCTCTGATAGCAGCTATGCTTTCATCGTGGAGTACGAAGATATCGGCTACGTAAAAGATGGCGATGCGGAAAAAATCGATTACGATGACATGCTGAAAAACCTGCAGAAAGATGAGAAGGAGGAAAATGCACAACGTTTAAAAGAAGGTTATCCGAGCATTCACCTGGTAGGATGGGCGCAGACGCCCTTCTATGACAAGAAAAACAAAGTATTGCACTGGGCCAAGGAAATTCATTTCGGGGATTCAGATGGGACCAATACACTGAATTACCAGGTCCGCATTTTAGGCCGTCATGGCATCCTGTCGCTGAATGCAGTATGTACTATGCGTGAACTGCCATTGGTGAAAGCGGATATTGATAAAGTACTGCACATGGCCACTTTCACGGAAGGTAATACCTATTTCGATTTTGATCCGAAGATTGATAACGTGGCCGCATGGACCATCGGTGGACTGGTAGCCGGTAAAGTACTCGCTAAAGTGGGATTCTTCGCCATCATCCTGAAGTTCCTGGCAGCAGGCTGGAAATTTATCCTGTTGGGATTTGCTGCATTGGCAGGCGTAGTGAAGAGGTTCTTCGGCCGCAAAAAAGAAGCGAAGCAACTGGAAGGAGATACGGAGATGACTTCCACAGAAGAGCCGCCATCAACATTGTAATCCGTTACAATACACATACGAAGAGTATCCGCAAGGGTACTCTTTTTTTATTGTTGTATGTTCCGGGGAGATGGCTACTCTGCCGGGGGTATCTTTCAGGCTGTCATCTTCGAGATCAAGGCCAAGGGCGAGCATGATCTCATGGAAGTGGTACCGTATTGCTTCAAACTTGCCCTCGTTTGTCAATTTTTTATTTCCGTGCGTTAACACCGTTTCTTTCTCAAGATCTGTCTGCATGTTTTGTCAGGTATTGATGGTTGTATACATTAGACAAATAAGGGTTTAAAAGGTTACAAGATTTGGCGGAAATTTTAAAAATTAAGCCCGGTTGTAGTCCATGAAAGGTACAACCGGGCTATAAAAGCTCTTTTATCAGGGTTTAACGGAGCTTTTTTTAAAAACACTATTAATCACGTCACCAACCTTACCGGGGTCCTGGTGGTGAATTCCATGACTATAACCTGGCAGCAGGATGATCTCACTGTTTTTCTGATGTTTAATCAAATTGCGGTAATGTTTGATCCTCAGATCATCAAAAGTATCAAACCACGCCCTGCCATTAATACCCAGTTTGGCATTCATCTCTTCTTCATACCGCTCAATAGGTCTGTTATAAGCAATCAGCACAGCAACAGGAATGTCTCTGAGTTCATTTAAGTTGTTGTACTCTTTGAAAAAAACATCTTTGCTGACATTCAGTTCCCTTTTCATTTCGGTTCTTACACCTTCGGGCATGTTTTTGTCGCCAGCCATATCAGTGAGCATGCTGAGCCACAATTCCTGGTAACCTATTTTGCTTTTTGATGATTTCGCGGCACTATCATTTTCATTTTGGGTAAGCATGAAATCTGTGGGATCAATCAAAACCAATCCTGCTGTTTCCTTTGGGTAGAATGCGGCAAACAAACGGGCTAAAGCGCCTCCTATGGAGTGCCCCACCAGCAGGTAAGGAGGTTGGATGTTCAATGTTTGCAGGGTCCGGTGTAGTTTTTTTACCACATCGCTATCGCTCTTGATGGCTATGTCCACACCGGAATGGCCAATTCCATTTCTGTCGTAGGTAAACCAGGGGATGTTGCCAGAAAGCCTAGAAAGAAGGATGGAGAAATTTTCTCCGCTCATTCCCATGCCGCTTTCAAAGACGGCGACCGGCTCACCAGGCTTTCTGGTTTCCAGGCCGCCTACAGTATAAAACGTTTCTATCCCATCTATACGGATGCTGCGCTGGGCCCATGATACGGAGCAGGCAGACACTAAAGCAAGAGTAAACAGTAGTTTTCTCATTG
The DNA here is from genome assembly GCF_012927205.1 of Chitinophaga fulva. Lineage (GTDB taxonomy): Bacteria > Bacteroidota > Bacteroidia > Chitinophagales > Chitinophagaceae > Chitinophaga > Chitinophaga fulva. The sequence goes on along the minus strand of NZ_JABBGC010000002.1, from coordinate 1,589,071 downwards.
TGGAATTCCTTTATGCTGATGAGGTCCTGGACAGATGATCACCTCACCCGCTATTTCTGTACCAGGGCCTGGCCTTCAAACACCACGCCAGCCCATCCATGCGTCATAAACTGCCGGATGTTTTGGTGGTCCTGCGCATCAGGGGTACTTAATACTGATTGATAGTGTTCTGCAAACAGGTAAAGGGTATCTTCTTTGGAGAGATCATTTAATTGCGCGAAAGCAAAAACTTTAGCGCTACCCTGGTTTTGTGTTGCCTCGTTATACGCGTCTCCGTTTTTAAAGGCCGTTGGCTGATGGTGATATTGACTTTCGATGAATTCAATCACTTCTTTAAACTGGATGGTATTGTCCTTAAGTTTCCCCATCAATGTCGTTAATTGCCCGTTCATGCAGCGTTATATTTTAAGATGAATGTGAAGTGAAGATGAATATAAATCCTCACCACCGCTCAAAAATAGAAATTTTTATCTTTTTGTTACGGAGAAGAACAGGCCTGAAAAGATGAAGGTTATTCATCTGTATCGGGTGTTTCTTCCAGTTGGTCTTTATCGCTGCCTCTGCGCAGTTTTACGGTCGGATTGCTTTGAGTGCCGGTGACGTTGAAAGGGATGCCCAGGATGCCGAACGGCGGCAGGCCCAGTCGGCCTTTCAGGTTTAAGCGGCCATCCATGCTCACCTGTCCTTCGAAGCGGGGGCGGAAGCCGGCTACACGCAGCTTGGTCCTTTCGATGGTAATAATGTTATTGCTGATGGTGGATTTAATATCCACTTTGGAAACATCCGGGTCTTTAATGTCTGATTTGCCGGTGGACTGGCTGACGGCGTTCATCAGCTTGAAGCCTTTCAGCTTGATTTTCTTGACAGACAATACACCGCCGCCTTTCAGGGAAGGGTATACGGGGTTCATGTTACCATCCAGTTTACCGCTCAGGCGATAGTCGAGGCCTACGATGCCGCTGGCGCCGGCAGCTGAACTGGCCATGTCCCGGAAGATTTTAATTTCATTATAGGCGCGGCGGATATCAAACTCTTTTGCGGTGATGTGGTAGTCGAAGGAGGCCCGCTGCGGCTGTATGCAGGCGTAGGTGGCGTCCATCTCTACGGGGGCGCCGATAATATTGAACCCGGTTTTGTTGAGTGCTACTTTGCCGCTGTCCAGTACCAGCTGCCCATGGAAACTATCGATGTTCATGCCTTTGAAGCGGATCCTGTCGGCGGCTGCGTTGAGTGTCAGTGCCAGGTTGGAAGGCAGCATGATCACGCCGGAAGAAGCCGTGGTTTTGGCTGGCGTAGCGGCAGCCGGACTGTTATTGGTCATCAGTTCATCTACCAGCACATAGTTGCTCCTGAAATCGAAGTTGCCCTGCAGTATTTGATTTTTCGCGGTGAGATAGCCAATCACATTGCTTAAAAAGCCGTTCATGGTAAGCTTCGATTTGCCATAGGTGGCGATAAAGGTGTCGAACCACATTTTATCCTGGTCAAACCGGAATACACCGTTGCTGATATAAAAGGGGAGCGGGAACATGTCCGATTGGAGCACAATATCCCTGACGGTCATTTTGCCCCGGTTGTTTAGTTTGTTATAACGCCCGGCGAGGGCATCGGCCTGGGTGCCGCTAAGGGCCAGGTTGGTCTGGATGAAGCCTTTCAGGTCATATCCCTGTAGCGCGAATACTTTATAGATGGCGCCCAGATCGATCGTGCCGTTAGAGGTAATGTTATACCGCAGGTTATCGAAATTGCTAAGATCGGCTTTCAGCAGAAAGGGGTTTCCTTCGAATTCAAAAGCAATGGGCTTCACGTCTACCTTCAGGGAGCTGAGCGTGCCGGTGGTATTGGTAACGGTGGCGTCTACGTTGATCTTCTGAATAGGTTTCGGGTAATATTTTGTTTGCAGGGTACCATTATCCATGGTGAGTTTGGCGGTCGTTACCGGGAACAATCTTTTTGCCGGTACATAGCTGCCTTTGGTATTGATGTCTACATGCAAGGCACCGGTAACGTCCAGGCTGTCCATGGGGCAGAACTGTTTGACGTCGCTCAGTTGCAGGACAGACGCCAGTTGCGCGTCAATGACAGGCGCCTGGGCGTTGCTGAAACGGAAGTAGCCTTTGATATAGTTGCTGAGCAGGTTGGCGTTGATGTTATCAATGTTAAAGTGCGTATGTGCGAGGTTGTTATCCGGGCAATTGGCAGCTACCTGGAAGCTGATATTTTTAAGTGCTTCCGGCAGGGAGGCAAATTTAAAGTAGCCATCATGGAAGCTGGCCTGGAGATCAAAAGAAGGAATACTGCTGATAACGGTGTCCGGAAGATGTTTGGGGCCACGGTCCACGATGCTGGTGGCATACGGGCCATCGGCCAGCATATGCGCCTGCAGGCGGCCTTTCACGTCAAACGACTGCCAGCCCATCGCTTTGCTCCATTTTTCCAGGTCCAGGTCTGTATTTAATTTGAGATGGATATCCGGTGTTTTCAGGCCTTTTACCCGTATCACGGAACTGAAATAATCTTTGTCGATGTTAAAGAAGATAGAGTCTACGTTAAGGTATAAACTATCGGTATTCAGTTGTGCCAGCCTGGACTGAAAATTCAGGAACAGGTTTTTAATGGGCGCCGGTGCTTTCGGATTGGTGATCACACCATTACGGACCTGCATATTAAAGGTGAGGTTGGGCATGGTGTTGGTTTCCGCAATGTATTCACCGATTAAACTGGCATTTACGTCTGCGGTGCCCTCCACATTGGTGTGCTGCATCCAGGTGAGATATTCAGGCGGCAGGGCGCCAAAAATAGCATGCAGGCTGGATTCCATGGAACTGAGCCGGAAGTCCATTTTGTAGCCGTTCTTCATGAAGGCGAAGGCGCCTTTTAATCTTACCGGCAGCTCATTTATTTTCAGGTCATTTCTTTCAAAAACAAAATCCAGGGAGTTGGTATTGATCTTGGTGACCAGCTCTCCATTCAGTTTTTTAGATAAGATATAGGAAGTATTGGCATAAGTAAAATCCAGGGAACCGATATTGATTTTAGAGTGAAGATCAAAGATCGCTTTGGAGAGGTCGCCTTTTCCTACATAGTTCACCTCTTTGGCCTGTACGTACATGGGGAGCGACTGATCATCGTAGATAAGATGGCAATGATCAATTTGTATCCTTTCTATCTTCATAGAGGCGCTGCCGCTGTCCGGTTTGCTGGGCGTGGTGGCAGGAGCGGATTTATATACGTTATAGTTCGGATGCCCGCTGGAATCCACCATGATATGTATTTTCCCGTTGGTCAGGTATATTTCGTCGATGGTGATGGCATCAGAGAAAACGCTTTGCAGGTTGACGCCAAGGGATACTTCATTACCGGCAACAAGCGTGTCTTGCTGGAAAGGCGCTCCGCCTTTCAGGCTAAAATCGTACAGGGTCAGCGTTAGGGCCGGAAAGTGGTTAAAGAAGGATAACCGGGCTTTGGAAAAATTAAGCTCGCCGGTGATACTGCTGTTGGCCCAGGTCTTGATTTTGTTGGATACTGCATCAGGAAACAGCATGGGTAGCAAAAACAATAGCGCAAGAATTGCGGCCAGAGATATCGAAGTAATTTTTAATATTTTTAATGCAACTTTTTTAATGAAGGCATTACGCATAGCAATCCGGGTATATATTTAAGCGGTGCCGACATATGTCCTGTAGGAATGGCACATATGACTGGCATTTTTTATTACGGTTCCGGGGCGAAGGTAGCGCTTTTTTAACTGTAGGGCTTGCAGGATAGGCCGTTTTCAAAAAGACAACGTTTATTTATTACGTAGATTCTCCTATAATCTTCTGAGATCTGAACACTTTTACACCGGCATTCCGGGACACCTTTGGGTACATTAAATTGCTAACAATGAAAATCGTACTTACAGGCTCTCTCGGAAATATCAGTAAGCCGCTCACGGAAATATTGGTGAAGGAAGGACACCAGGTGACCCTCATCACGACAGACGCCAACAAACAGGCTGCTATACAGGCGATGGGCGCTCAACCCGCTATCGGCAGTATCACGGACCCGTCTTTCCTCGTGAAAGCCTTTACCGGCGCTGATGCTGTTTATTGTATGAACCCGCTGGACTTTACCTCCCGGGATGTAAGCACATGGGACAGGAACATGGACCGTTATGTTCACGCTATCCGGGAAACGGGCGTAAAGCGTGCAGTGGTGCTCACCGGATGGATAGCGCATCTGCTGCATTCCGTACAGCCGGAGAAAAAGTTTGAGGCACTGAACGGGGTGTCAGTTACCTTTGTAAGGCCAGGGCCGTTCTACAGCAATTTCTATCATCTGAAGGACATGATCCGCCACCAGGGCATGATCATGTCCAATTATGGGGGAGAAGACATGGTGGCTTTTGTGGCACCGGAGGATATTGCTGCTGCTATCGCGGAAGAGCTCAACGCTCCGGCAGCAGTGGGTTTGAAAGCGAGGTATGTGGCCAGCGAGGAGCTAACGTGCACACAGGCGGCGCAAATTATAGGAGAGGCTGTTGGCATACCTGGCCTCCAATGGATAACACTGCCGGGAGAACAGGTGAAACAAGGGCTGGAAGCTACCGGCGTATCACCTGAAGTAGCCGGATTACTGGTAGAAATGCAGGAAAATATGCATAATGGGAAAGCGCAGGAGGATTATTATCTTAACAGACCAGCATTGGGAAAAAGAAAACTAAAGGATTTTGCCCGGGAGTATGCTGCCTGGTATCATCAAAACTAAATATTATGGCCGGAAATCCGCCCCTGAAAATAAAAGGCATCCATGGGTTATCACAACTGAGAAGCCTGCCGGAAGCGAAGCATCCGCTGATTAACGTGATCAATATTGCCGACTTAAAGGACCCATCCAGGAATTCAGATGTCACGATGACGACTGACTTTTACTTTATCAGTATGAGCCGGTTCATGCAGTCATGTCTGAAGATGAAGTACGGGCAACAGGAATATGATTTTGATAAAGGCGTGATGAGCTTCATGGCGCCGGGGCGGGTATTTAGCTTTAATGCTTATCGGGAGGACGAAATAAATCAAACCGGATGGTTGCTGTTGCTCCATCCGGACTTTCTCTGGAACCATCCCCTTGCCCTGAAAATAAAGCAATACGAGTTCTTCGATTATTCGGTGAACGAAGCCCTGTTCCTGTCTGAAGATGAGGAGCAGACCATCTGCGGGTTGTTCAGGAATATAGAACGGGAGTATCTTACCAATATTGATAAATTCAGTCAGGGGATCATTATTTCTATCATCGAGACCCTGCTGGGATATGCGGAACGTTTTTACCAGCGGCAGTTCATTACCCGTAAAATCACCCACCATTGTATCGTGGACCAGCTGGAAGCATTGCTGGAAAAGGCTTTTGCACCGGAGGTGCTGGAAGAGAAAGGGATACCAACGGTAAAGGAGATATCCGGCCAGCTGAATATCTCCCCCAATTATCTGAGCGGCCTGCTTAAAACGCTTACCGGCAATAGTACCCAGCAGCATATACAAGAGAAGGTCATCGAAAAAGCAAAAGAAAGATTGACGATGACAGATCTGTCGGTCAATGAAATTGCCTTTGAGCTGGGGTTTGAATATCCGCAGTCATTTTCCAAACTGTTCAAGACCAAAACGAATATTTCACCGCTGGAGTTCAGGAAGGCAAGCCGGTTTTAAAAAAATTTCGGTGCATGTGTCCAAAATAATTAATCCCGGTTGTAGTATAGGTGTAAATGGCCCGGAAGGGTCTTCAACTTAAAACCATTTAATTTATACTGACATGATCACTGTACAAGTTACCTACACCGTAAAACCAGCATTTGTAGCAAAAAATAAAGAGAATATACAACGCTTCCTCGCTGATTTCCAAAAAATGGACGATTCCGCTTTCTGGTACCATATTTCCCTGATGGACGACGGGGTTACCTTCTCCCATTTCTCTGCTTACCGGGATGAGAAGATCCAGCAGGAAGTGCTGAATGTGCCCTCTTTCAAAGCATTTCAGCAGGAGCGGGATGAGAGTGGCCTCAACGGCTCACATGCCGTGAAAGTCCTGGAGTTTGTAGGCGCTTCTTCCGGAAAGGTGATGCCGGGACAGCCGATGTAAAATCGGCTGTTTCTTCCGGCTGGCTGCTAGTCAAACTCGTAAAAGATTTTATCTTTGGCCTGTTTTATAATTATAATTATCCCATGAATAAACAGGAATTTTACACCGCGTTAACAGCCCACAATTTTGACAATCACAAACCCCTATTTGAGGCCCTGATGAAAGACACGATCAGATACCATCTGACCCGGATCTATGACTACAACGATGTGCCTATTGGTGGCTCCAGGATAGGCGGCACGCCTGATTTGCCGGAGCATATTTCCTGGCCCGTTGACAACAAGGGTAACCCGTTGTCATTTATTGCGCAGCTCAATCTGTCGGAAGTGAAGTCTTTCGATACGCACCAGGTGCTTCCCGGTAGTGGTTACCTCTATTTCTTCTATGACGCTGATCAGGCTATGGGCGGATACTCGCTGGACGAAAAACACCTGTTCCGCGTGATCTATTTCGACGGGCCCCAGGATGCGCTGAGGGACCCCGATTTCCCGGAATCACTGGTCGAAACGGCACAATACAGCCCGTGCGCACTCTCTTTTGAAACGCAAGTATCTATGCCCTACAAATGGGGCAAGGCATTCTCCTTCCTCAGCAGCGAAGAAAGAGATACGTACGGCGAAAAGATATGGAAAGAAGTGGAGAGCAATAAAACATTGGGCCATGCAGATATACTGCAAGGGGAGATGGAGACATTCTGCCAGATCGTTACCCATAAAGATTTTACCGGCGACTTCAGAAAGTTTGACTCCCCGGAATATGCAGACGTGATGACCGGCGCCAAAGACTGGTTGCTGTTGCTACAGGTAGACAGTAACGAGGGAGATGCCAACATGATGTGGGCCGATATGGGACGTTTATATTTCTGGATCAGAAAACAGGACCTGGAGAAAAAGAACTTTGACGACTGCTGGTGCGTGTTGCAGGATATGTAATGTATTTTGACGCTCAAATAAGAAATCCGCATTTGGTCCCAGATGCGGATTTCCTGTTTGTGGAAGAAATAATATAGCAGGAATTAAGACGCAGGGTTACCGGCCGTGCCTTACAGGGCAGCCGGTAACCTGTAGTACATACCATTGCCTGAATAGTTGATCGACTGTTCATCATTCCCTGGTTAGAGAATAATAACGGCAATGCTATGATATCTTACATGAATTATAAGGCCGGGTTATTGGAGTAGTCTGTCCACAGCTGGTCTACTGATTTGCCGGTGAGTTGATTCCAGGTGTTGCCGGAGTAGGTCTTGTTGCGCAGCGCCGTATTCAGGTCATCCACAATGGTGGCCCTGACATGTCGTTCCAGCCATACGAGGAAACGTGCTGTTACGCGGTAGGCATCTGTATAGGACTGGGAAGAAGACCAGGCGGGGAGTGACCAGCCTGCGGGACCGTTGTTTACACCATACTTGTAGCGTACATAGTCCGCAATGCCTTCTGTCAGCCAACCGGGCGTGCCGCCGGTGTATGCCTGCACAACATGCATTACCTCATGGGTGAGTACGTCCACGTCCTGCGGATGATTGGCCATCCAGGCGGCGCTGTAGGTGACCGTGGTGCCGGACGTATAGGCCACACCGTTGTAGTTAGGATCAATAACAAATGTGACCTGTTTGGTGGCGCCTGTATAAAATCGATTTAGCAATGTAGGATAAATACTAAAGTACATGTCCACGAATTTTTGGCGGGTGGCATCGTCAAAACCACCGGCATTGTTGGTGAACGTAAGTTTATACCCATTGCTGGTGTAAATAACGGTGCCGACGGGCGTGGTGGAAGCGGCAGTTACCTGTTTGGCAGAGGATAACGCAGACTGCGCGGACTCCTGAGGCTCGGTGAGTGATGATTTGCTACAAGCAGAAAAAACAAAAAGAGAAACGGCACTGAGTGCAATGCATAACGGGTTTGGGTGTCTCATCAGACGTTGGGTTTCGTAGGGGCAGATAAACGGTCGATCAATAGTAAGTTATTGATAACTTCAGAATAATCCTATACCATCAGAAGAACCTGACAATTTGGTGATATTGTCAGATGGCAGACGGGTGGCGTATTTCAAGGATTCGTCAGTTGCTGCGGCGTGGTTGCGTTGTTGTGAAACAGTCATCCAAAGTTGATGAATTTATTCGCCATACAATATGCCGGGCCGGAGAAAAAATGTGCGGGAACGGAGAATTTGTGCGTGATAAAATAATATTGATTTTTTGCGCTCTCAGATAGCGCTTACCAGGTAGATAGGTAAAGGATACCAGAAGGATACCCGAGAGATACCTAAAGAAAACCCCTGTAAGTGCTTGTTAATTAGATGGATAGGAGAAGTCGTGTGACCGGTAACGGTGGAATGTTGATAGTATTTTGATTTAATTGCGCAATCGGTGCAGGAGGTGAAAAGTATACAATTTCCCCGGATTAGTCTTATAAGCCACCCTGTTTTGCGCCCGACCTTTACATCATCAAATTAAAAAATCCGAAAATGAATAAGACAGTTTTAATTACCGGCGCCAGTGCCGGGTTGGGAAAAGGAGCAGCGGAACTGTTCCAGTCAAAAGGCTGGAATGTGATCGCTACCATGCGCAAGCCTGAAGTGGAAACAACCCTGACCACCCTGGACAATGTGCTGGTTACCCGGCTGGATGTATTGGATACGGCTTCTATCGACAATGCGGTGCAGGAAGGTATCCGGAAATTTGGCAGGATTGATGTGCTGGTCAACAATGCCGGATATGGCGCCTATGGCCCGCTGGAATCATTCTCCAGGGAGCGGATCATCCGTCAGTTTAATACCAATGTGATAGGGTTGCTCGACGTGACCAAAGCGTTGCTGCCACATTTTCGTACCAATAAAAGCGGTATCATCATCAATATATCTTCTATTGGCGGTAAGATCACCTTCCCCTTAGGGTCACTGTACCACGGGACCAAATTTGCGGTGGAAGGCATCTCCGAATCACTGAGCTATGAAGTGGAGCAGTTTGGCGGAAAAGTGAAAATCGTCGAGCCGGGCGCCATAGCCACCGACTTCGTCAGCAGGTCATTTGATTTCAGCAATGATGAATCGCTCGTAGAATACCAGGGATTGGTGGGCAAATTAATGGAAACCACCACGGCTATGTACCAGGGCGCTCCAAACGGCCGCCAGATTGCGGAGGTGATTTATGAAGCGGCCACCGACGGTACCAATCAGCTGCGGTATACCGCCGGGGAAGATGCCAAAGTCATCATCGCCAACCGCAAACAACTGGATGACGAAGCTTTCATCGGTGGCATAAAAGCACAGTTGGGGCTTTGATGAAGTATGGAGAACGATGGAAGTGATGAGGCTGGTCATGACTTCCATCGTTTTACGTAATTTTATGGGAGATTAATGCATACAGTATGTCCGGGTTTATTCATATACAGACGATTTCCGATATATTTAAATTGTTCCGGCTGGAGGACGTTGTTCATCATCCGCTGGTGGCCGTCATAGATTTTAGCAAGGTAACGGAGCATATCAGCGATGGCACTAAAATTTCCGCAGGGCATTATACGGTCCTGTTCAAGGACTTTAATACCAGTGTGAAATACGGCCGCAAGATCGTGGATTTCCAGGATGGCAGCCTGATTTGCATGGCGCCCAACCAGGTCATCGAAATGGATGACGATACAGAAAGTACAGAAGGCATGGCAGGCTGGGGCCTGTTTTTCCATCCTGATCTCATCAGGGGCACTGCTTTGAACGACAGGATGAAGGACTACAGTTTTTTCTCCTATGAAACATCGGAGGCGCTTCACCTGTCAGAAAAAGAAAAACAGATTCTGCTTGACTGTATGCTAAAAATCCAGACAGAACTACAGGAAAATATTGATGTGCACAGCCAGGCGATCATCGTTTCCACGATTGAGTTACTATTGAATTATTGCTCCCGTTTTTACGGCCGGCAGTTTATCACGAGAAAAAGTTCCAATAACAATGTGGTCGCGCAGGTGGAAAAGATACTGACCGCGCATTTTACCGGCAATGCCACCGGTGAGAAAAAACTCATCACAGTAAAAGACCTGGCGGAGCAGGTGCATCTGTCTCCCGGTTATCTCAGCGATCTGCTAAAGAAGGAAACCGGGAAAAATACGCAGGACCACATCCACATCCATTTGATCGAAGCAGCTAAAAACATCCTGCTAAGCACCAATATGCCTGTTGGTGAAATTGCCTACTCGCTGGGGTTTGACTATCCCCAGTATTTTAATAAACTGTTTAAGCAGAAAACGGGGAAAACACCGCTGGAATTCAGGAGCATGAATTAAGCCGGCAATGCTAACGCATTGCCTTTTCTTTCAGGATGCATAACCGGTTCCACGGCGTTTACGCCGTTTTTTCGTTTAGTCATGTCGATCGGGTAGTTTTTCCTGACCCGTTTATAGGAGTAGAAGCTGTTCATAAAGAGGGATAGCAGCAGTGCGCCCCACCTGAGCGTAAATAGGCCGCGAAGTATCCGTTTGCCGGCATACCAGGGCGAGAATGACTTTTTCCATAACTTTCTGTGGGCATGCAGCAGTTGTTCGGCATCGATTTTTTTCGGTGTAAAAGCAACGTTATAACCATTGTAATAATTCCAGTTCCTGTCTTCCAGTATTCTGTCCTCCTTTTTTAATGTTTGATAGATAGGGGTGCCTCTGAATGGCGTCATGATACTCAGGAAGGGAACGTCTATGCCTATTTCCATCAGCTGATCGGCCATGTTGACGATACTTTGTTCATCGTCATGATCGAAGCCGGCGATAAAACCGGCCATCACTGCAATGCCGCGTTGGCGGATCGCTTTCACGGCAGCGCTGTAGTTGGCTATTTTGTTTTGCCGTTTGTTGGCATCGGCGAGGGAATCTGTTCCGAAAGATTCGATGCCGAGGAAAACGCCGATACAGCCGGATGCCTTCATGAGGTCCAGCAGTTCCGGATCTTTGGCGATGTCCATACTGGCCTGGGTAAGCCACCATTTTTTCAAAGGGATCATTTCCTGCAACAGTTCCCGGATGTAGGGGCGCCTGATCGTGAGGTTGTCATCCCAGAACCATACCACCTTCCGTTGCCACCAGTAGTCGAATTTATCGTAGCCTGCATCGCGCAATACATCTTTAACAGGCCTTAGCCGGAAACCCGGATTGAGCGAGGGAACGGTGCAGAAGGAGCAGGAGAAGGGGCATCCCCTGGTAGCCTGGACCACTTTCCGGATAAAGAATTTGTTCGGTAGCAGGTCATATCTTGGCGTGGGGAGGTCCTGCATGTCGCAGGGACTGCCGGCGTATATCCGTTTCAGTTGCCCCGCAGCAGCATCGGTGATCAGCTGCGGCCACACGTTCTCCGCTTCACCGGTGACGATGGCGTCAAAGTATTCCAGCGCTTCTGATTGACAGTAGGTCACATGCGGACCGCCGGCCACCACTGTTTTCCCTCTTTTCCTGAACTCCACGGCCAGTGTATAGGCCGCCATGGCAAAACCACTGAAGAAGGAGATGGCGATCAGATCGGCATCTGTGTCGGTATTAATTTTATCTACCTGCTGATGATAAACAGCTACGGTATGCCCCGCCGGCGTGATGGCCGCCAGGTGTATACCGGTAATGGGCGGCACAAAATCATATTCATGGCCGAATTCGTATCGCTGAACATACGCGATGATAATATCTATTTTCATAGCAGGTTATTTTAGAATGGCCATACAAAAATACGAATATACTTTGAAACACAAAGTGCTTTTTATTATAGTGAATTAATTTCCCCGCCAGCGGATCGGGGAGGGGGTAAACTGGTCAAAGCGTCTCCGTACATCTACTGAGTTATCAAATTCCCTGTTTCTACGCTTATCAGCTTGCCGCCGGGAGCCTACTTTTGTACTGTAATTAACCGGTTAACCCCAGATAACGTTTATTAATCACACAAAACAAATTAACCCCCATATTATGGATAGGCTTCTACCGGGACAATCGCTCCCAGTCGGCGGAACATTAACTGCCCCCAACGGAAAAACGACATTGATACTACAAGGCGACGGCAACCTGGTACTGTACCGTACCGGCAATATACCCAGATGGGCCTCCAATACGGACGGCCGTCAGGTAGACATACTGGAAATGCAGCAGGATGGTAACCTCGTCATGTATGGCCCCGGCCACAGCTACGTATGGGACACGGGCACAGACGGCCACTATGGCGCCTGGCTGATATTACAGGATGATGGCAACCTGGTGATATATGATGCCAATGGTAAAGCGTTATGGTCATCCGATACCTGGATAAGGCAACACAGCGTACCCGGATTTACACCGAGCGTGAACGCTTTTCATTTTAGTAACAGCCGGTTTCCGGATTGCCCGTTGTTTAACCTGATACCGCCCATTCCTTTCGGTACTATCAAAATCCCCATTGGCAACGCTTCCAATGGCGTGTGCGGCGGTATGGTGTTCGTTGTGCGTGACCTCTTTGAAAGCAAAATGCTTCCGCCGGCCACGACTACGTCTCCCTGTGGTGGCACGATGTACAACTACCTGGTGGACCGCTTTATCACCAGCTTCAACCTGCCCGGCGGCATCACTACGTATATGGTATTGATGAACCCCGCGCTGCCGGACCATGAAACGGACATGAGCAAAATAGGCCTGGCGCCGCGAGGCAGGGCCTGGCGCATGATCAAAGATGAATGGCCTAAAATGAAACGTAAGCTGGACAGTAACCAGCTGGTACCCCTCGCATTGGTACAAACAAAATCCCTCAATCCTGCTGACCTCGGCGAAAACCACGTGGTGCTGGTGTATGGCTATGAGCTGGATGGCGCTGATCTCTCGCTGAAAATATATGATCCCAATTTCCCGGATGTAAATAATGCTACGATCAGTTTTTCCATTGCCAATCCTAACAATACTACACAAGTATTCCGTTCACATGGCTCCAAACGCATCTGGTGTTTCTTTCAACCTTTCTATACTTTCAGCCGGCCTACGTTTATACACGCTGCCACACCCATTGGTAGCTAACAGCAGCCGCATGACAAATAAAAATCCCGGGACATTCTTATGATGCCCCGGGATTTTTTATTTAAGAAAATATCGGTTATTCTACTACCAGTTGTTGCGTTTGTCGCTCACCGTTATTGTTGATCACCGTGAGGATATAATTGCCGCGCGGCAGTGTGATGGTTTGTGTAGAGGTACCGGAACCTACCTGCCATGCATTTTCCTGTATTTTCCTGCCGGAAAGGTCTACAATGCTGTATCTCACCAGCTGCTGCTGTTTGCTGCTGATCTCCACCAGTAATTTATTATTGGGAGATGGATTAGGATATACTTTACAGGAGAAGGTAGATGGTGCTGCCGTTGTTTTGTTTTCGGCGACGGCGGTGGTGGCCATCAGCGCGCCGGTCACTACTTTGAAGGTATCGGTTACGCAGATCGTTGGCGTGGCGTTGTCGGTAACGGTATACACCGTGGTGCTGTTGGGCGTTACAGTCCTGGTACGACTGGCAGAGCCGTCATCCCATTGGTAGTTGCCGGGCCAGGAAGCGCTAAGAGTAAGCGGTTGCCCGGCAGTAGCATTCACCACGGTGGTTTTATTGACATCTTTCATCATGGTGAAGCGGTCTTTGATCGTTTTATCCGCCGCAATGAATTTCGCATCCAGCCTGTTGCCTTCTATCTCCAATACCAGTGAACCACCGGTAGTGGCATTGGCATAATAGGAACTGGCGTGCGGGAAAGAAGAAGAGGTACCGCCTACTTGTCCGGCGGAACCGGCCACTACGTACACGGTGCCGTGGTTTGTTTTGGCGGACGAAGATATGTAAGGGCAGGAGCTGGCAGTACTATCGTATTTCGCGCTGCTCTTGCTGACAGCATGCTGCGTCAGCGAGAAGGTGTTTTCCAGTCCATAGTGCCCGCGGATAAAGTAAGAACGTTCGTAATCGTGACTATGGCCGTTGAGGATAAGGTCTACCCCGTAGCGTTCCAGTATGCGGATGAGGTTCTGTCTTACTTTTACCAGTTCACTTTCTGAATCTGAATTATGGCTGCCCATAGTGTATGGCGGATGGTGCCAGTAGGCAATGGTCCATTTGCGGTTGTTGGCAGCGAGGTCGTTTTTAAGCCACTGTATCTGTGTGGCGGTGGTATCGTAAAAACGTTTGTTGCTCTCTTCTCCGTAGGAATCCAGGCAGATAAAGTGGATATCGCCATAATCAAAAGAGTAGTACTCTTCTTTACCGGAAGCTACGCCGCCGCATTCCCCATTTTTCGGCAGGGTGAAGTTGGCGAGGTAAGGGATATTGTGGTCATCCTGACGGGAAGGATCGTTATCATAATCGTGGTTGCCAGGGGTGGGGAACAGCAGGATGTTTTTGAGCAGGTTGTCTTTGTAGATATTAAAGAAATTGGTTTGATACTCGTTATCAAATCCGCCGTCATAGGCGTTGTCGCCGAGGAGCAGCCATACATCGGTGGGAGCGGAGCCAACATAGTTGAGGTAGGCGTCCCGCACTTTGGTCTGATTGCTGGAATTGTTGCCGCAGTCGCCATAAGCTGCAATCCTGATTTTGCGCGTGGTATTGGTGGGTGGTGCGGTATTGAAATAGTTTTTATCGGTGGCTTCCAGCACAGCGGTGGTGGTACCGATGCTGTAATAGTAGCGGGTATCTGGTTGCAGGTTGGTAAGCCTCACTTCATGTTCGGTAGCGGAGGTGGTGTTCACCACGCTGTCCGTCAGGCTGCCGTACACCGTGCCATACTTCACTTTGGTGTTGCTGGCCGCGGCGGTGCGCCAGCGGATAGTGACGGCGGTCTGGTTGCCCATTTGCAGGTAGGGGCCTCTTACCACAGAAGCGGAGGAGCTGCCGCTATTGCCTTTCAGTTGCAGGTCAAAGGAAATGTCGCTGCTGGTCACCACCTGCTGATGTATCTCCACTGCGATGGTGTTGCTGCCTTCCACAAAAGCGGAAACAGGAATGGAGGCTGTCTGTACGGAGGCGCCGTCGTCGCTCGCATCGGCGGAGGCCAGGGTGTTGTAGGAGATGATCCCGGAGGGCATGTTGTCTCTTTTTACTTCGGTGCCGTTTACATACACCACGATACCGTCGTCTCTCCTGAATTCCAGCGTGAAGCTGGTGTAGTTGCTAAGGCCGGTGAGGGTGAACTGCTTCCGGAAGTACGTGGTGGCATACTTGCTGTTGGCATTGCTGCCATAGCTTACAACGGTGGCTTCGTCACCGTCGCCATAACCCAGTTCGGCAGGGCCGCTCTTCCAGGAGCCGTCGTTGAAGGTGGCCGATCGCCACGACGAGCCCTGGTTGGAGCCGTTGTCAAGGTATTTCCAGGTAGAACCAAAGGGGACCAGTGTGGTCTGTGCCTGTAACGCCAGGCCCAGCAGGGCGCTACAACAGGTAAGGATGCACGATTTCGCAATAGTGGGCAAGCATGGGATCATCATGAGATGAGATTTAAGTGTGTTTGGAAGTTGATAGATCGATTTAGATTGAATGTGAATTGGATTAATCGTCTGATACAGAAAAGGTTGAGGAATGAAGCGCTGGGTTTCCGGGGGGCGCGCATTACTGCTTCATTACAGGTCTCGCAAAAACATGTTCTGGTGATGAAATTAGTTATAATTTTCATATTTTACAATAGCTAGATAAAATAATGTCTTGCCGGAACCCATGAGAACTATCCTTACGGTGCTATTGTTAGCCACACTAACGTTTATGCAGCCACGCCGGGAGCCACCGCCCGCCACGGTACTGGAAAGCTATTTCAGTCAACAAATGGGCGCTGTTGCCGACAGCCTTCAGCTATTACAGCAGGCTATCCGCGGTCATGCATCGGTGGCCATGCAACAGCGGCTGTTCCGCTCCGCCCGGCTGGCATACAAGCGTGCTGAGTTTCTCACGGAATATTATTACCCCCACCTGGTGCGGAGCATCAATGGTCCTGCCTTACCTTTCGCTGATGGAGAGAACTCCCGCGATATATTGCCCCCACAGGGTTTCCAGGTGATGGAAGAAAAACTGTGGGCGCCGGCTGTTGCTGCTAAAGAATTACAGACTGCTGTTACGGCGCTGAGGGCGCAGTTTACCGCCTTGCAATCACAAACAGACCCGTACGGTTTTATGGATGTCTATGTGTTTGATGCCATGCGCTTTGAGCTATACCGTATCATCGCTTTGGGTATTTCCGGTTACGATTCACCTATAGCGCTGTTGTCGATGCCGGAGGCAGCGGCCGCCCTGGAAGGAGTGGAATATGCTGCGATGCTCTATGCCGGCAGTTTGACTAACGATAGCATCAAACATACGCTGAAGGAACGTTTCAGCGCGGCGCGGCAGTACCTGTTGCAACACCCGGGCTTCAACGAATTTGACCGGCTCCACTTCATCACGCACTACGCCAATCCGTTAAGCGCCGCTCTACTGGCGCTACAGCAGCAGCTTTCCTTACAGCAGCCACCCGAACGAAGGATATTGTCTCCGGAAGCGCCGCATCTTTTTGCTATGCGGTACTATAACGTCAACGGATATTCGCCGAATTATGAATCAGACCCAACGGCCGGGAGGATACAACTGGGGCAGCGCCTGTTTTATGATCCCATGCTGTCAGGTAATCTGCAACGTTCCTGCGCTTCCTGTCATCAGGCATCGAAAGCTTTTACGGATGGTCTGGCCCGGAACATGGACCTGGACGGCAAAGCGCTCATCGCCCGTAATACGCCCACGCTGTTGAATGCAGCGTTCCAGTCGAAACAGTTTTACGATTCACGCGCCATCTTCCTCGAAAATCAGGTCTCAGACGTGGTACACAACAAACGGGAGATGAATGGCTCCCTGCAACAGACGGCTCATGCGCTGAAGAAAGACAGCACCTATGTCCGGCTCTTCGCTAAAGCCTTTGCGGAAGGGCATAACAGCATCACGGAAGAAAACATCGCCAATGCGCTGGCCTCTTTCCTGCGGTCGCTCACCAGTCTGCAGTCACGCTTCGATCTGTATATGAATGGTGATACTACCGTGTTGAACACTACGGAAAAGAAAGGCTTTAATGTCTTCATGGGAAAGGGGAAATGCGGTACCTGCCATTTTGCGCCACTGTTCAGTGGTGTGGTGCCGCCTTATTTTGCTGAACCGGAATCGGAAGTGCTGGGCGTGCCGGCAAGTACCCGTCCGCATGCACCGCTGGACAAAGACCCGGGTAAGTACGTGCTGTATAAAATCAGCATTCACCGCTACGCTTTTAAAACGCCGACGGTACGCAACAGCGCCCTCACGGCTCCTTATATGCATAATGGCGTGTTCACTACGCTGGAATCGGTGATCGACTTCTACGACAAGGGAGGCGGCGCGGGACTGGGCATTGCACCACCCAATCAGACGTTGCCCGCGGAAAAGCTGCAATTGACGCCGCAGGACAAAAAGGCGCTGGTGGCCTTCATGCAGGCATTGACGGACACCAGCAGCTGGAAAGCTGCAGCGGCGTACTGATATAACAGCCTCTACCTGTTGTTGGGGTCGTCTAACGGGTATGTTTTCAATGCCTTATGCCATATTAGTTCAGAATAAAACCAAAATCCCTTGTTACATTCGCCTCATGAAAATTCTCATAATAGAAGATGAGGCGGATCTGGCCCAAAGTATAGCTGCCTATCTGGCTGACGAGAACTATATCTGCGAGTTTGCCGTTAACTACAGCGAAGCGCTGCAAAAAATAGAAACTTACCGGTACGACTGTATTTTACTGGACCTGATGATACCAGGTGGCAGCGGATGGTCTATACTGAAGGAATTAAGAGCGCAGCAGGAGCAGAACGGCATCATTATTATTTCCGCCAGAAATTCGATTGACGATAAGGTGACCGGTCTGCAGACGGGGGCCGACGATTATTTGGCAAAACCCTTTCATCTTCCGGAGCTGGCGGCCCGCATTTACTCGGTTATCCGCAGAAAACAGTTCGCTACAACCAATATTATTGAACAAAACGAAATAAAAATAGACCTGCTTGCCAAACAGGTGACCATACACGAACAGGAAGTTGTGCTGACCAAAAAGGAGTTTAGCCTGTTGTTGTACTTTGTGAGCAATAAAAACAAGGTCATCTCCAAAAGCGCCATCGCGGAGCAGCTATCCGGGGACATCGCTGATATGTTCGATAACTATGATTTTATCTACACACATATCAAGAATCTCAAAAGAAAGTTATTGGATGCCGGCTATGGAAATTATCTCAAAACAATTTACGGGACAGGATATAAATGGGTGGTATGAAAAAATTACTCAACTTTTCATTGAAAAGGTTTATCGTTTATGCTTCAGTGGTGTTAGCCATCAGCATACCGGTGTATTATTTCTTTCTCAACAAGTTATGGCAATATGAACTGGCGGAGCATGATGTCATCCTTACAGATAAAGCCGTTCGGGAAGACAGCTTCCTGATCATCGGTACAGTAACCCTGCTTACGGTGATATTCTTCTTCCTGCTGATGGGCGGATTACTCCTCCTGAACCGCAGTATTTCACGCAGGTTGTGGCAGCCTTTCTATGATAGCCTGTCCCGGATCAAGGATTTTGATCTGAACAAACAAAATACCGTTTCCTTCGGCGAAACAAATATCGTGGAGTTTGCAGAACTCAATAAACACCTGCATAAACTGATCAGTGGTTCCGTGGCGGCTTACAAACAGCAAAAGGAGTTTGCCGATAATGCCTCCCACGAGCTACAGACTCCCCTTGCCATTGTTCAGTCCAAGCTGGACCTTTTATTGCAAAGCCAGTCGCTGACGGATGAACAATATAATATTATCGAAGATGCCGGCAGGGCACTGACAAGGGTGGGGCGTATCAATAAGAACCTGTTGCTGCTTGCCCGCATCGACAACAGCCAGTATATGGACACAGAGAGGGTTGATCTTTCGACGCTTTTAGACAACACCATCAGTGCTTTCAGGGAGTTCGCCGCCACAAAGCAGATTATTATAAAATCCGATATCGCTAAAGATATTGAGATAAGCAGTAACAGGGGGTTATTGGATATACTGGTCAACAACTTACTGAATAATGCTATCAGGCACAGTGCTCCTGATAGCATGATAGAAGTGACCCTTTCAGGGAAAACGCTCGTTTTTTCCAACGCGGGTGATGAACCCCTGCAATATGAGCAGCTTTTTAAGCGTTTCAGCAGCGCTTCGTCCCAAACTCCGGGCACTGGTCTTGGCCTGGCTTTGGTAAAGCAGATTGCGGACCGGTACAATTGGCAGGTCAATTATACTTTCGCGGATAACCATCATATTTTCTCATTAACCCTCTAACTCAGAATTTCCCCCAAATCAGGTTGTAACTATGCACCCTATACTGGTAGCATCAGGTGCCTTTTGGTACCCCTGTATTCGTATTGTATTCATTAAAAATACTGAGATGAGAGAAAAGATCGGAGTAATCCTGGTTTGCCTGCTGATCATGGCCAACAGCCTGCAGGCACAACAATCCAGAGTAACAGTTTCAGGGCAGGTAAGAGTGGCAGGCAGCAAAATGGCACTGCCTTTTGTGAATGTCGCACTGCGGGCAGTTAAAGACAGTTCCTTGGTGACAGGTACCATTTCACGGGAGGGTGGCAGATTTTCCCTGCCGGAAGTGAACAGCGGCAATTACCTGTTATTCATCAGCCATATGGGGTATCAGGAAATAACAAGGCCCTTATTGGTGGGACATCTCAGTAATTTCCTCGACCTGGGAAACATAGAGCTGGACCAAAATCAGCGGACACTGGGGGAAATCACGGTGAATGCGACCCGCGAGCCCATTTCATCAAAAATGGACAAAAAGACATTTACTTTATCCGATAATACCAGCCAGCGTGGCGGTTCCGTGCTGGAAGCCATGAAAAATCTGCCGGGTGTTACAGCCGGCCAGGATGGCAAAGTGCTGCTCCGCGGCAGCGATAAAGTGATGATACTGATAGATGGTAAACAGACGGCGCTGACCGGCATAGGTGGCCAGAGCGGACTGGATAACATTGCCGCATCTGCTGTTGAAAGGATTGAAATCATCAACAACCCCTCTTCAAAGTACGATGCCAATGGTAATGCAGGGATCATCAATATTATCTATAAAAAGGAGAAAAGAGAAGGCTTCAACGGCCAGGTAGGGTTAGCAGGCGGTTTGGGAGCATTGTGGGAAAAAAAGGGAAATTACCCGGGTATCAGGCCACAATATCAGGCCACTCCAAAGATCAATCCTTCCCTGTCATTGAACTACAGGAAGAATAAAGTCAACCTGTTTTTCCAGGGAGATAACCTGTATACCCAAACGCTGAACAAAAATGAATTTGTAGACCGGTTTTACGACCATGGCGATGTAGTAAGACAACAAACCAAAAGGAACCGGAACACCAACCTGGCAACAGTAAAAACCGGTGTGGACTGGTTCCTGAACGAAAACAATACGTTCACGGTTTCCGGCCTGTTCAGCAGCGAGAAAATTATAGACAGGGGCGATGAGCCGTTCTTTAATGCCGACTTAAGCGAAAGAAGACGGTTGTGGCAGTTTTTGGAAGATGAGGTGAAAACGACCGCCACAGCTGCCGTAAGCTGGCAACATAAATTCAAACAACCGGGCAGGGTGTTGAGTGCTGGTTTTAATTATACTTTCCACCGGGAAGATGAAAAGTATTTCTTCACGAACATCATGCCTGCTTTTACCGGCCTGGACTCGTTCAAGTTGCTTTCAGACGAACATGTGGCCGATCTGAACATCGATTATGTACATCCGCTGAAATACGGACGTTTTGAAATAGGAGCGAAATTCCGCAGGAGATATATTCCCACCAATATGCAATTCAAACCCGGGCTGCATTCCCCCCTCGATGTAAATGCCGGAGGCGAAGCCAGTTACGGTGAAACGATCCCGGCTATATATGGAAATTACATATTCGAAAGCAACCGGCTGGAAATCGAAGCAGGCCTGCGGGTGGAACATGTTAGCCTTGACTACTATGTGAATCCCAATCACCCTACCTATAAAAGCAACGGATACAGCTATACGCAACCCTTCCCCAATCTGCGGCTGGCATATAAATTCGATGATAATAATAAACTCTCCCTTTTTTATAACCGAAGAGTGGACAGGCCTAACGAAGTGGATATACGTATTTTCCCGAAATATGACGATGCGGAAATTGTCAAGGTGGGGAACCCGGGACTACGGCCGCAGTTTACCAATACTTTTGAACTGGGCTACAGGTCCAGCTGGAATGAGGGCTACCTGTTTTCTTCGTTGTATCACAAGAGAATGGATGCCACCATTACGAGGATTGGCAGCACCGTTCCCGGCAGTACCCTGATCTATAATATCTTCCAGAATGCCGGTAAGAGCTACAACAGTGGCGTAGAACTGATGCTGTCGCAGAAAGTCAGCGAACGGGTAACGTTTAACCTGAACCTCAACGGCTATCAGACCATCATTGATTCATTTTCGGTGGTGAATCAGTATCCGGTGGAGAATGTTTTTACGGCGGCAAGGGAGGAAATGTTCTCCGGTAATATTAAACTTAACGGGCTGTTTCGGTTGCCGAAGCAGGTACAGGCCCAGTTGACCGCCATTTACCAGGCGCCGGACCTGGTGCCGCAGGGGCGGACTTTCGCCCGCTTCTCCATCGATATCGGTGTTAAGAAGGGGATCCAGCATGGCAAGGGGGAACTGTATCTGAATGCCACCGATGTAGCCAATACATTGAACCTGAAAAAGGAGATAAAGGGAAAGGACTTCCGGTATGTCAGCACAGATTATTACGAAACGCAGGTGTTCCGGCTTGGCTATAATTACAAGTTCTGATGTATTTGAAGGCAGGTAATTGCACCGCTTTCCTTATCTTACAGCGCTATTTATGGCTTTAGATACTTATGAACTGCACATTTTTCAGAGGCCTGTTACCGGGTCTGTTATGCTCCATTGTTTTGCTGGCTGCCTGTCATGAGGGCAACAAAAAGACCAGCAACAAACAAACAACGGCGAAAGCCGCGAATGCGGACTCGCTCCACAATAAATCCAACGGGGAGTTTTTACCCACAAAAACATATGTTGAAGGTATCGTCAGCAGAAGAAAGGCGATCGCACAACAGCTTCCGGGCATCAGTCCGGAAGCTGCGGTGAAACTATACAATTCACTGGTACTGTATGTAGATACCGCCCTGGCCGGCATATCGGCCAATGAATCGGTGTGGCTGGACAAATATGTCAATTATTATTCTGAAGAAAAGAAGAAAATAGTGCCGCCAGACAGTGTGCAGCGGGCCGTTGATCTGTTGGCTACTGCCGGTATTGAACCCTGGGGCATCGGTGAAGGCTATACGGAATTACGTACCGTCCCCGTCTTTTATACCCAGCTGTTTAAGACCTCGCTGCCTGCTGATTACCGCAGTTACCTGCAATTGAATGCGGATGAAGATACCGTGTTGTACAGTGCAGATGCGGGACTGAGCGTATCCTTTAATCAGGTAGGCCTGCGGACGCTGAACTGGGAACAGTTCCTCGAAGCATATCCCAACAGCATCCTGTCTGGCAATGCTAAAGAGAATTTTGAACGCTACTGTGAGGATTATCTTTTCGGTGAGGATAATACGCCTTCTTTTGAGAACTGGCAGGAGATTGGTTCGCTGAACCAGGAGAATAAAGAAGAATACCTCTCTTTTGTACAAAAACATGGCAACACCAGGACCGCCGCTATTGTCAAACTTTTCCTGGAAAAGGTAGGCACGGAAAAGTCTATGGATAACCTGAAACAGGATATCAGGAAGGAGATCAAACAGGCATTTGCAGAACATGTAGCGCTATTGCCCGCGCAGGCCGACTTTGGCCCTGCTCAGGTAGAACAGCTGACCAAATCCGTCTATGATACTGTTCCCGATGAAGTGGCGGATAATAAAGTATCCCGTGCGCTCGACTCTATGCAGTATTTCCGGCATGATGGCAACACTTACTGCCTTGCTGCATTCAGGAATGAAATAAAAGACGGCGGTGCGCCGGCGGCTGGTTGGGTGGATATCTGGATATTTAAAAACAGTAATGGCAGCTGGCAACATACGGCCCACCTGCTGAATGCCGGCGGTGGAGGTATGTATGGCAGTTCCGGTTATTTTAGTGACCTCGTTAAGCTGGGCAGCCACAGCACAGGCATCGTGATCTCAGGCGGCATCACCCATATGGGCTCCAACGTTTTCTGGGACGATGTGCTGGCTTTCTCCAATGATAAGCTCAGCTCCGCTTTTTCACTTGTCCGGGACAATGCCTATGACAATGGCGCCGGCACCCAACATTGCAGCTATAACAGGTGGCAGATGCAGCCCGTAGCACAGGAAGAGAATTACCGCCTGGTGATTATTGCTGGCAGTTGTCTGAATGGGAACCTGCCGCTGGAAAAGACCATTGTACCGTTTAAGAACGGAGCGTATAATATCCCTGATAAATTTAAGGACAGAGGCATCTAGCTGCTTCATTTTAGGGGAATACCACTGGTAGTTGTCAGATAACAACAGCATGTAATGCCACTACAACTAACAGGTGCCGCCTTTTTATGATACTGACGCAGAACGGGGTTATCTTTGCTGTGAAAAGAAGTATCCATGGAAGCTAAAACGATTGGCAGCAAAATAGCCAAAGCACGAAAAGAGACCAATATGTCTCAGGCACAACTAGCCCAGCAGTTGTTTATCAGCCCGCAGGCTGTCGGAAAATGGGAGCGTGGGGAATCCCTTCCGGATATTATCACCATTAACCGGCTCGCGGAGATACTGGGTGTAGACCTGAATTACTTCTCAGAGAATTTTGAATCCACAAAAGCAGATGTTGCGCTTGCAGCACCTGTTACCGGTAGCGACTATACGGAGCCAACCATGCCCGTGGAAGCTGCTCCCTCCGGTAAAGAGGAGCGGGCGCTGATAACAGACTTCACCGGCACCGACCTGTCCGGGACAGATTTTGCCGGGGTGATGGCGCCTAAACGAAAATTCAATGCAAGCAATTTACGTGGTTCAAACTTTACCGGCGCAGACCTGACCGGCTGTTCGTTTGTAACCTGTGACGCGAGTGAAGCCCGTTTTGATGAAGCTAATCTCACAGACTGTACCCTGTCCATTGTTAACCTGACAGACGCCAGTTTTAGCAGGTCCATTCTCGTACGTACTACTTTCAGTAAGTCTGAACTGATACGAGCAACATTCACGGATGTCAAACTGATAGACGTAAAGCTGGACATCGCCGATCTCAGAACGACCGTCTTTAAGAACTGTGTCTTTAGTGGCGTGGATTTCAGACGTTCCGATTTGCGGGGACAGTGTTTTGACGGACAAACCTTTATTGGCGTCAGGTTTGACCGGGCGACGCTGAACGAGGCCATGTTTAAGGGCGCAACATTCAAAAATGTATCTTTCCGTCCGGCTTTTGCGCTGACAAACAAATACTACCGTGCCATTGGGACGATTAACTTCGAGGGCGCCACGATGGACAAGCTCACCTATGCCGCACTAAAGGGGATGGGCGCGCGCCTTGGAACTGTCACTATCCTCTGAACCGTTTTGTAAAGTCGAAATAGCTCAGCAGCGTAAGAAACAGGAAAACGCATAAACTGTAAATTTCATTTTTGGCGAACAGGTGCTGGCCGGGGTATTGATAAAACACGGTCAATAGCCCGTCGATATATGGAAAATAGACAGCTTGCTCCATCTTCCTGAAAAGCAGGACAGCGATACAGATACCAGTCAGCCCAATGCCGATATTGATAAACATATTTTTGATACGGAAGCTTAGCCAGAAGTGAATGGCCAGTATGCCGAGGAAAGCAGTCCATGTTCTGCCTGCCAGGTAAAATATCCCGCCGATGTCTGGCTGATGATGTAAAAAGCCCATTTGGGGAAATGCCAGCCCCAGCAGGATCCCATCGAGGAAAAAGAACAACAGGAACAACACATAGAGCAATGAGAGCAGGAGCAGGGCCATCAGCAGTTTGTTGACATAAACCGTACTTTTTTGCAGCGGTAAAGTAAGCAGGTACTTCCATGCATTGTACTTATGCTCTATGTTCATGTACATACAGGTGGTCATGATGATCACCAGCGGACCTACGAACACGGTAAATCCTTTAATGGCTTCCTTCCAGAATAGCGGCCAGGGATCGCTATGGGAGGCTATGACGTCTTTTGCATGATCTATAAAATCAAGGGTGGTTAACAGGGGAACAAGGAAGGTGGCCGTTACAATCAGCCATAAGATAAAATTGTGTTTGATTTTTAGTATTTCTGTACGGAATAGCATGTTGTTGGTTTTTATCGGTTATTCTCTGCTATAAAATTGATAAACGTATGTTCGATGTCTCTGCCGGATACGGCCAGCAGATAGATGTCCAGGCCTGCTGCCATCAGTAGCTTCGCTATCGCTGCTACCTGCTCCTTGTTTTCAAATGGCACTTCGAGCAGGTGCTGTTCTTTGCGGGCAACAGGGTACTTTTTCTCCAATAACAAGCCGGCCGAGAGGTTGTTGCTGGTCTTAATCTGAACGATGTGCGCGTTCCGGTTGATCTGTTTAAGTTCTTCCAGCGTACCCTGGAAAATCAATGTCCCTTTATTGATAATGCCGACATGGGTGACCATCTTTTCTATTTCAGACAACAGATGGCTGGATAGAAAGATGGTCATCCCCAGTTCCTTGTTGAGACGAAGCAGCAGCTCCCTCGTTTCGATAATGCCTGCGGGGTCCAATCCATTGACCGGTTCATCGAGTATCAACAGGTCCGGATTTGAAAGCAGCGCGAGCGCCACGCCCAGCCGTTGTTTCATGCCCATGGAATAGGTTTTTACCTTCTTATGGGCAACGTCTGTCAGTTTTACAAGCGCCAATACTTCATTGGTCCTTTCAGGGGCTGTTTTCCGGATGGTCCGGGTAATTTCAAGATTGTCCCGGCCGGAAAGATGCTCGTAAAGAGACGGTTGTTCAATGAGGGAGCCAATCCGGGAAAGTATCGGGATACGGTTTTCTGTGAGACGGTTTCCGAAAAGGGTGATGGATGGAGCAGGTTCCTGAAGCAGGCCGAGTAATAAACGGATGGTGGTCGTTTTCCCGGCACCGTTAGGGCCCAGAAAGCCATAAATAGCGCCCTTTTCTACTTTTAACGATAAGTTTTTTAGCAGCGGTTCTTTTTCACTGAAACCGAAGTTCAGATTAACGGTCTCAATAATACTATTGGGTGATCGTTCCATGGGTTGAATATTTTCGGTGGATAGAACAAATGTAGCGCCCACAGTGGGCGTGGGGAAACCGGTAGGCCGGAAACAGCCGGTAGCCTGATGAACAGCCGGAATCCCGGGACGAGATGTTTGGTGGCTCCTGGGCGGAAGGAGGAGCTGTAGGTTAGTCACCCTTTTCATGCCTTCTGAAAGGCATTTGGGTGCATCTGTCAGCAACTGTTGCTACTTTAGCCAATTTTCTGGATATTCGTCAGGTGAAGCCAGTAAAAGATATCTTCTACAAAGTAGTTGAGAAGGGCGTTGGGTTGCATGTTATTTTTGTGGGCGCGCTGTTGTTTGTGTTGTCAATTGTTACCTTCTCAAGCCGCTATGCAATATCCCTTATTCCCAGGGCGATATTCAGCTTTTTTTTGTTGTTGGCCTGTGCATACACTGCCAGATGGATTTGCCGCAGATGGCTGTTTAAAGACGGTTGGGCGGTATTGGTGCTATTGTATGTGGTGGCTGTTGTTGGCTTTTCTGTGCTCGGCGTGGCAGGTTATATGTACCTGTTGGATTTTAAATTCAATGCGGATGACTATAAAATATTCTTTATCGGGATACCGGGATTTGTGGTGATGTTTTTATTTGGCGGAGGATTGGTGACCATCAGCAGATTTGCCAGGAGAACGCTGCTGTCCGAGGCATTGATCAGCCAACAGCAGCAGCAAGGTGAATTGAGCTTGTTGCGTGCTCAGATAAGCCCGCATTTTCTTTTTAATACATTGAATAACCTGTATGGGCTGTCCATCACAGATCATAAAAAGATGCCCGGATTATTGTTGATGTTGTCTGAACTGTTGCGTTACTCCGTATATGAAACCGGGCAGCAGTGGGTGCCCCTGGAAGACGAAATAGCCTATATCCGTAATTATATTGAACTGGAGAAGATCAGGGTGGAAGACCGGTTAGACCTCCACCTGCAGCTGTGCGACGGGCATGGACAGGTAAAGATCGCGCCGATGTTACTGATCGTGTTTGTAGAGAATGCTTTTAAGCATTCAAAGAATACGACCGGGAAAAAAATACAGATAGCGCTGTCATTAGCGGTGGAAGATGATGGTATCGTTTTTTCCATAGGAAATAGTTTCGGCAACTATAGCCATGAACATCCCGGTGTGAAAGAGGCTTCTGGTGTAGGGATAGCCAATACCATTAAACGGTTGGACTTGTTGTATCCGGGGGAATATTCGCTCCATCAGCAAAAAGAGCAGCATTACTACAAAGTAGAGCTGCGGCTTAAAGTAAAATGAATGAAGAAGATCAAATGCCTTATTGTGGATGATGAACCCATTGCAAGACAGATTATAGCTGGTTATTGCAATACCATTCCATCCCTGGAAATAGCTGGCGCTTGTGGGAACAGCTTTGAAGCACGGGAAATGATGACCGGCGGGGACATTCAACTGCTTTTTTTAGATATACATATGCCCGTGCTGGATGGCATCGCCTTCCTGAAAACCATTAAACACCCGCCACAAATTATTTTTACCACAGCCTATAAAGAGTACGCTGCTACCGCTTTTGATTTAGCGGCGTGTGATTACCTGGTTAAACCCTTCTCGCTGGAGAGATTTATCATCGCGGTAGACAGGGCCATGGAACGGCTCAGTGATGCCTCGCCAGATGATAGGGTGGCGGAAGACGGATATCTCGTCTTTAAAACGGAAGGCAAAATCTACAGGATCAAATATGAGCAGCTGCTATATGCAGAGGCGAGCGGGAACTATACCCGGGTAGTCACCACGGAGACAGTTATAGTACTGAATATGTCATTTACCAGTGTGGAAAAGGTTTTGCCGGGAAGTTATTTTGTCAGGGTGCACCGGTCTTTTATCGTCAATAAATCGAAGATATCGCTTATCCAGGGGCAGACCATTTTCCTGGATAAGGTGGAAATACCCATCGGTAAAAACTTCAAAAGAGGGTTGTTTAATATTCTTGGATTGTAATTTGGCCACGCAGGCCGGTAATGTCTTTTTTTGACGATTTGTTTTTTTTGATTAATTTCATTTAGAGAATGCGGACGAATATGATGACCTTGTAATGCTTGACAGCGCTATGATAACCCCGATAGGAAACCCGTTTTTGTATTCAGTAAAAAAACTCCTTTTAAATTTGGACTCCTGACTATTTTATTTGGTCCTATTTAACCCTATTTCACCCCACTCCAATCCTTTTATATAATTTCTTCCTGTATACAGGAATGATTCCTTTTGTTTTATTCATTATTCACCTCAAAAATTTATTTTATGGGTATTATCGTATTCTATGAAGGCAACAATGGAACCCAGAACATTGTACAGACTGTTGAAGACACCGCGGGACAGAATTTCCGCCCTGTTAAAAATGACGAGATCCGCTCTATGAAACTCTATGGCGTACGCAGGGACTGTCAGATTACGGTTTTTGATTCGCCGGATGGCGCCATGAATGATGATTTCGCTATTGTCAATGTAAAAAAGATATCGCCGGAATACACCGTCAATACGTTTGAACGCAGTTATGAAGATGATACGGTGGTGGTGTCTTTTATACGTAATAACGGCCTGGACGGCAAGATCTCCCGTATAAAGATTGATTAAAGCAGATAAATCTCCGTCAGGCTAAACATACCGTGTTTAGCCTGACTATCTTTTGAAGAAACCCCTCCCGAATATGCCGACAGAATCTTTCTAATCTGATTTTAATTTGCTGCCGTATGTATATCTTTGCTGGGCCTAAAAATTTACACGGCCGTATTGTCCTGTTGTTCGATGAACCTTATCTTTTGTATTCACCTATGCTTGCTGCATCTTATGCCGGCGATTCCCTCTGCCACGGCAGACACAACGGCGCGTTATTTTGTCAAACATTTTACCGATGAGGATGGCTTGCCGCAAAACAGCATCAAAGGCATTGTGGCGGATAAGAACGGCTTTCTGTGGCTGGCTACGGAAAATGGCTTAACGAGGTTCGACGGTAGTTACTTCTTCAACTTCAGCAGTGATAACCTGCCAGGACTGAAAAGCAGCCGGATGGCGCGGATTTACCCTAACGATACGGCTATCGCGGTGGAAAACGATATCGGGGAAATACTCACTGTCACGCAGAGCACGGTAAAGCATATAGGAAAAGAACTGCCGGGATATCAATACCAGCAATACAAAGACACCAAGGATGATTATTATCCGGTCCGGGGATGGCCTGACGATTACGGGGCACATTTTGCGAAAATACGTCCTATAGTGATTCCACAAACCGCGGAAGGCTATTTCTCAATACAGCATGATACGATCTCCCATGTAAGACAGGGGAAAGTGGACTACCGCATTGTTCAGCCGCAGTTGGAGTTGCAGCGTTTATTCGTGAGCGATAGCAAACTTTTTTACCTGAATAAAGACGGGCATTTCATAGGGTGGGAGCGGGACCGGCCGGCAAAGATATCGCTTGCCGGAGAGCTGTTGGCTGACCCAGCCTTCAGCAAATGCAAAATGGAACTGTTCTGGAACCCGGCCGCACGGCAGGTTTTCGTGTATACGGACCATGCCTGTTATCTGCTACAGCCGGAACCGGAGGGGCGTATCCGTGGTTCATTGGTGCTGCGTGACTTTGATCTGCATCATGCCTACATTACCTCCATCTATTACGATCAGCAGAACAGCCGCGTTTTCCTGGGCAGCTCCACCAAAGGCCTCTACGTTTGTACAAGGCAACAATTTACTGTCCATAAGTCCAATGCTTCCGGCCAGGAAGTTTTTTATGCGCAGGCGCCTTTTCCCGGCAATGCGGTGGTGACAGCCTCTGGCCTCAGCTTTAGCCACAATGGGCAATACAACTGGCGCCCCTTGTCATTCAATAATGAAAGCACACTCGAAAAATATACACTGGCCCGGGATAAACAGGGCAGGTACTGGGGCAGAGCGGGGAGGGAACTGATCTGCGTATCGCCGGACTTCAGCAGGGTGTTACACAAAATTGAATTGCCTTATCTTATTGGCCCTGTCAATGTTGACCCCGATGGAAATGTCTGGATAGCCGGGAAATTTCCAGGGCTGTACTACCTAAAAAACGCTGACCCCGGTCAGGGATTACAATTCCTCCCCGCCAGCGTGAATGATGTTACCTATATCAAAGAGGGAAAAATCCCGGGATTAATGTGGGTTGGCACCGGCAAGGGGCTATACCGCGTCCATCTGCCGTCAGGGCGTACAGACACCATCAAGGGAATGGAAGAGGGGTGCGTACGCAGCATCTACATTCCCAAACAGCGGGAAATCTGGATCACGACTTACAACAAGGGCGTTTTCGTGTACCGGAATGAAAAGCTGACAGCCCTGCCACTGGACCGCCAGCGGTATATGGCCACCACCCATTGTATTACGGAAGATACTGATGGTTACTGCTGGCTGACCACCAACAAGGGCCTGTTCCGGGTCAGCCGCCAGGACGTACTGGACTACGCAGACGGGAAGCAGCGCGATTTGTTCTATTATTACTTCGGGAAAGACCAGGGCTTCAACACCAACGAATTTAACGGAGGCTGCCAACCCTGCGCCTTAAAGTATGACAACGGTGACATCTCCCTGCCATCTCTCGATGGGCTGGTACAGTTTACGCCATCCGCCATCCGGATGGAGATGCCGGACAAAAGCATATTCGTTGACTGGATGGAACATAACCTGAAACTAACAGCACCAGGGGAGCATTTTGAGTTGCCGAACAACTTTAAAACCTTCCGGTTGCATATCAGCTCTCCTTATTTTGGTGATCCGAGGAACCTGTATTTTTATTATTGCCTGGAGAAGGACGATTGGCAGGAGGACCAGGTATGGTTACCGGTGAACAGCGACAGGACCATCACCTTGTCTTCCCTGCCATCAGGGCATTATCGTATCCGTGTCCGGAAGCTGAAAGGATTTGGCAGAGACCAGTATGTTGAAAAGGTGATCGCTATCCGTGTACAGGAAGCATTTTACGAAAGGGGATGGTTCCGGTTATTGGCATTGGGTGTTTTGATCTGCCTGATCATCGTCTTGTACAAAATGCGTATCAGGCGTATCCAGGAGCAAAATAAATTACTCGAGTTAAAGGTATTTAACCGCACCGAGAAGCTACAGGAGACGATGGCCATTCTGCAGGAGTCCGAAGAACTGCTGCGTAAGCAAAGCCTCATGCATAAACACCTGCTCACGGCCATTACCCACGATATTAAAACGCCGTTGCGGTTCCTGCTGCGCGTCAATAATAATGAACCGTCGTCCGACAGGTTGCAGGAGGAGGAAATAAAAACGGTCACTTATGAGAGCCTTTACCGGATGCATTACCTGGTGGACAACCTGATACATTACATGCGTACCACCTACCAGACGGGCGATTTCTCCGAAGAAGTCATAGACCTGCCCTGGTTAGTAGAAGAAAAGATGTCCATTTTTAAACCAGTGTCCGATTCAAAAGGCATTCAGCTCATCAACCATGTTCCGCCCGGAACGAGAGTGGTGACTAATAAGCTGTTGCTGGCGGTGGTGCTGCATAATTTGCTGGACAATGCGGTAAAATACACTGGTCGCGGAAGCGTCTCCATATCAGTAGAAAACGGAGAGAAGATGCTGACAATACACGTGTCAGATACCGGTAGCGGCATGCCGCAGGCTGTAAGGGACTGGATCAACCATCCGGAAAATGACGGCACCGGACATGCGGGTAGCACAGGCATAGGCCTGATACTGATCAAGGAATTGCTGGCCATGATCAACGGCCGGTTGATAGCCCATCCAGGCGATCTTAACGGTACTATACTTTCACTACAGCTTCGCCGGAATGACTAGCCACCTGGTACATCTGCGCCTTTTCCACTAAAGCGATCACATTTTTTACGCCTGTCTTTTCAAAGATGCGTGCTTTGTAGGTGCTCACCGTGGTGAGCTGCAGATGAAGTATTTCCGCAATTTTTATCAGCGGAAGCCCTTTGGTCAGCAGGTTCATGACTTCTACTTCACGGCCGGAAAGCACGGAGAAGGGATTGGGACGATGGTCCTGCTGCTTAGTGTATTTATTGATCAGTTGTTCCCGGACAGCCCTGCTGATATATCTTTCACCCGCAAGGACCGTATTGATGGCCGTTTTGAAGTCATCATCCGGAGAATTTTTCTCAATATAACCATCAGCGCCTGTCTGAAGATATCCCAGCGCATACATGATTTCTTCATAGGCAGAACAAATCAGTATCCGGATATCAGGCTGACGGAGCTTCACCGCTTGTATCATCTGCAGGTTGTTGCCACCGGGCATATTAATGTCCAATATCAGCAGGTCAAAATGCTGAGCTTCAATAGAAGAGATGGTTTCATCAAATGTTTTTGCTTCTGTAACATGCATGTTACCAGGCAGGGAGCAGATAATTTGTTTAATGCCAAGTCTTACTATCGAATGGTCATCTGCTATCAATACGTGTATCATTTCCGTTTCAGGTTAGGGCGGGAGGGTTGCATAGATCGTTTGTCACCACTAAAATAATACATTTTTCTTCGGATGTATGTGATTGGTTGTAAATTTTTTTTATGATATAATCATGACAGAACAGCCGCTTAAACTGTTTACAGCCCCTGTTTCCCAAATACTTGCAAGAAAGTATGTAGTATAACTACTACGCATATATTGAAGTGTTACTACAACCTGTCAAGAATAGTTTCTCTACTTTCGTTAACAGAATTGTTCCGTTGAGTCATGTGAACACTTCCGGTGATTTGTAGGATGAACTAGATGTGAACAACAATGTGAATTGTAGGATCAATCAATGAGGCCCGTATCCTTTTTAAAACTTAACACTTTCCTATGGGGAATTTTTACGCGATTACATTACATGCGGATTTTACCGTCTTACATTGTCTCAAAAACCATTATTCGTAAAACCAATACTGTCTGTGTTTGATCGATACCAGCCAAGGAGAGTTGTCTGCTGGTATTAACCATCAACCATATCAAGTCCTGAGCTATAAAGATTCCCAAAAGAATCATACCCGGTCCTATGTGTGTAACACAGCGGTCCCGGACACTTATTACCCAATGTTTACTGCATGATGTCCCTCTTAAATAATGTTATGACTCCCGAATCAAGGTTTTTCAGCAAAAGCTGCAAGCGGCTGTTACTGGCGCTATTTGGCATGATGACGACTGTTGCCGCTACCGCCGGCACTTTCCCCGTCACCAATACCAATGACGCCGGGCCCGGCTCATTCAGACAGGCCATCCTGGATGCGAACGCAGCGGGCGCAGGCCCGCACGATATCGTGTTCAGTGTGCATGGCCAGATTACGCTGGCCACTTCCCTGCCCACTATTACGGCAAAGAAGCTGACGATTGACGGACAGAACAAGATCACCTTGTATTCTACGGGCACCAATTCCGTCATTAATCCCTTTGTGATCAATGCGGACAGCGTGACCGTCCGGAATTTTACTGTACAGAACAACGGGGACATCAACGTAGACATCTTTCCCAATACGACAGGTGTAACGGTGGAGAATATACGCTCTTTCAGCACCGTGGGCAACTACCTGAACTCGTTTATGCGGGTGCAGGGGGCTTCCACCAGGTTGACGGTGAGAAATATCTCTTCCAACGACGTAGAGCCGGCAAATGCCGCCACGCACGTCGGGCGGGCTTTTTATTTTACCGGTGGTACGCAGACCGGCCTGGTCATGGATAATATCCAGCTCAGTACGGCCGGCAATGCCCGTGGGGGAGAGGCCATCGTGTTCCGCGACGCGGGCGTGGACGGACTGACATTTACCAATAGTAATATCAGCGGCTTCCAGAACGCGGTGTTGTTTGATAATACCGCAGGCGCCGTGGAAACGGCGAACAATGTGCTGTTCAGGAATGTGACCATCGATAGTTTATGGAGTGGTACAGCACTGGGCATCTATTGTGATTATCCAGCGACCAACTTCCAGATCAAACAGACCATAATAGATATGAACGTGGTCACCTCGGATGACGATGGGGACTATGCCATCCGCTTTGACAACACAGCGAGCAACATCAACATCGATACTATTGATATTAATGAAAATGATATTTATGCTATCTGGTTCAACGGTGCTGCCAGTAATGTAACCATTAACAAGGCAGTCATCGTAAACAGGATACCCGGACAATTTGCAGGTAATGCCAATATCCGGTTTGAAGGTGCAGTCAACGGATTTACCTGCACCAACTCCATATTAGATGCTGACAAACCTGCCAATACAGATGATGCTGATGTGGGTATCGGCTTTTATGCGGCCGCCACAGGAGTAAATATTGACAATGTTACTTTTAATGAATTTGATGTAGATGGTATTTATGTAATAGGGGCAGCCACCAATTTTCAGCTGACGAATTCCAAATTCACACGGAACGTGGATGGTATTGAATTTTACAGTGATGCCCCCAGGAATAATGTGGACATTGTCAATTCATCTTTTTATAACCAGGAACGGTCGGGTGTCGTCGTCAACGGCACTAATGCCGTTACTGACGTAGACCTGAAAGGTGATACGATAGCGAATAATACGAATCACGGGATTTGGTTTTATGGCAGCGCCGGCGTGACAGACTCACAGGTGGATGGTTGTGTGGTACATGATAATGGTGGTGCGGGCATCGTCAACGTAGCACCCACCAAAGTGATCATCACCAATAACTCCATATATAATAATACCCTTGCCGGTATCTCGCTACAAGGAGGTAACTGTAGTTATACCCTCGCCGCCGGCAAGACGCCGGTACTGGTATCATCCACCGCGTTAGGAGGGGGGCAGTACCAGCTACAGCTCACCATTCCCAATATCACCGCCGGTGCACAATACACCGTTGATATTTATGCCAATGATCCCGCTACGACCAAAACAAGCGGGCAATATTATGTTACGTCCTTAACAGGATTATCTGCCGGCACCTCTACACAGACCATCACCTACAATGCTGGTCCGGGTGCTACCGGCCTCGGTTTCTGGACCGCCACGCTACGTATCCCGGCTAATAACTGCGGTACTTCCGAGTTTGGCAACGGCATCCCCATGGCGGCCAAAGGCCCTGCTTGTGTGAACAGCGGCGTAGTAGCGTGGTACCGGGCAGACCAGGCGGTGAACGGTGTGAACTGGGGCGATATTTCCGGCAACGCCAACCACATGACAGTGGTCGGTGACCCGGACAATACCACGGGCATGGTCAACTTCAACCCTGCTATTTATTATGATGGTAATGATGCTCACCTGGTACCTGCTTCGGCAGCTGTATCCGGTGCTTATTCCATTATGGGCATGGGCTTACTGGAAGGGTCGCAGACCGGCCGCGTATTCACCAGTTCTACCGGTAATAAATTAATGGGATGGCATGCTTCACTGGAAAACCGCCTCTTCGTGGAAGCCTGGCTGGACGCTGGAAACGCCGTCACGGCGAAAGGCAAACTCTATTCTTTTGAAAGAGGGGCCAGCGGCGCCTATGAATTTAAAGGCAACGGCGCGTTGCGGAAAACCGGTCCCACGTCCGATGGCAGCGTATGGACACTGGATGTGGGTGGCGCAGCTTATGCTGACTATGCAAAAGTACTGGTGCCCGAAGTATTCATCTACAACCGTGACCTGACGCCTGCCGAAATGCAGCGCATCGAATCTTATATGGCGCTCAAATACGGCATTACCTTAAATGCCGGCGCAACCGATTATATTAACAGCGACGGCACCCTACAAATATGGACGGCTGCTGCCAACGCAGGTTATGGCAAACGCATCACCGGTATCGGCCGTGAGGATTGCAGTATGCTGAGCCAGAAACAATCCCTCAGCCAGGACAGTGGTATCGTGACCATCGCACTGGGCAATGCGATCGCAGTTTCCAACGCGGCGAATGCCAACAACTTCACGCAGGATAAGGCTTTCTTCGCTTTCAGTGACAATGGTGGTGTGACTGGCTATTTTACCCCTGTCACCAGCACCAATGCCAATCAGCGCATGGGCCGCGTGTGGCGTGTGCAGAAAACAGCTTCCTGGGACAACAGTCAGCAGATAACACTGCAAGTGGCTGGCGGCACTGGGAATAACTACCTGCTCATCAGTACAGACGCTGGTTTCGGTACCATTACAAAGGAGCTGAAACTGAACGGGGCCGGAACAGTTACGCTGACCGGTGCAGACCTGGCCAACGGCGCTTACTTCACTTTCGGTCAGCAACAGCGATATCCGGGTGGTGTAGCGAATAACCTGCAGGCATGGGTGAAAGCCGATGCAGGTACCACCGTGGCAGATGGCAGCATCCTCAAATGGAGCGATCAGGCTGTGCAGAGAGAATGGTCGCTTGGCCTTGCCAACGCACCGCTTAGCTGGCAAAAGAATGGTATCAACTATAATCCTGCTGTCAATTTCCTTGGCAACAACTATTTCGAGGTGTCAAGGTTTACCGAAAGCTATACCGCCGGTGAAATATTCTCCGTGCAGTCTTCGAATCTGCCGGCTACCTCCACCACACCGAGCTTCCCGTTTGAATTTGGCGGCGACCCTGCTACGCTTACCCAGCAGTTCTATGTGTATAACGGAAGTCACTATACGCACTTTGGCACCAACTCAAGGCCTGGGTATGCACTAACAGGCATTAATATTCAGCAGGCGCATATCTTAAATAACTGGAGCGCTCCGGGCAACTGGGCAGTGAACTTCGATGGTAAAAATATCGGCAACAGCACTACCTTCCCGGTTACTTTCAGCAGAGGGACAGTGCTAAACTCCGCCATCGGCGCAGGGCATAACTCCGTCTTCAATGGCCGCATCTCTGAAGTCATTCTTTATAACCGGCAGTTAAACGCCACAGAGCGCGCGCAGGTAAACAGCTACCTGGGTCTGAAATATGCTCTCACCGTGAAAACAGCGGCAGGTGCATCCACTGATTACCTCGCCAGCGACGGCGCCACTAAAATGTGGACCGCCACTAAAAACACCGGTTACGGTGAACGTATCACCGGTATCGGCCGTGATGATAACGGTACCCTGCTGCAGAAACAAAGCCTGTCGCAGCTGGATGGCGCCAATGTGACCATCGGTATCGGTACCAGTCTGGCTGCTGCGAATGCAGAGAATCCCACTGATGTCGCCAACGACCTTTCGTTCTTTACTTTCAGCGATAACGGTCAGCCCGCTACGTATAGCCAGGGCGTTACCGGTCTGGGGAACGTTACTGCACGCATGGGCCGTATCTATAAAATAGATCGCACCAACTGGGCTACCAGTTCCATCAGGCTGGGACTGACAGGCGGTAATAATACCAACTTCCTGTTGGTGAGCACCGATGAAACTTTCAGTGCAGGTGATAAAGTATATGCACTGGATGCGAACGGACAACTGACCCTGAGCAGTGATCTGCTGCCTGACGGCGCCTTCTTTACTTTCGCCAATGCGCAGGCAGGTCCCGCTGGTGTGGCTGGTGGACTGGAAGTATGGGCCAGGGCTGATAGTGCAGTAGTCGGTGGCGCAAACGTTACACAGTGGAAAGAGCTGAGTGCTTCCCGCCGTACATGGACGCTTGTTAACGCAGGAGCTCTCCCCTGGAAGGAGGCATCCATTAACTTTAACCCGGGTGTCGGCTTCATTGGCACTAGCCCCGGTGGCAACTATTTCATACAGCAGCCGGAGTTCGCCAATGCCTTCACTGCCGGTGAAATATTCACGGTACAAACGTACAACGGTACTAACACTACAGCTGCTGCCTGCTATCCGTTTGAATTCGGAGGCACATATGCCTCCAATCAGTCCGTATATACATGGAGCGATAACAATCAATATACATACTTCGGTTCCGGTACGGCCCGCAGGAACTTTGCTTATCCGGCCGGAGTAAATGTGCAAAACGCACATTTGCTGAACATCTGGAGCGCCACCAATGACTGGGCGGCCGGCATTGACGGTAAAGTATTGCTGACAGCCAATACCAACGCTGTGAGCTTCCTGTCCCCGGCAGGTAATAAAGACTATATCGGCGCCAGTCACAACTCCGTATTTAATGGCGATATCCCCGAGATAATATTATATTCCCGCAAGCTGAGCACCCTCGAACGCCAGCAGGTACAATCCTATATGGCGCTGCGTTATGGCCTGACACTGGGCATAGGTGCACCGATGGATTATCTCGCCAGCGATGGTACCACCACTATGTGGAAAGCCGCTACTGGAGGTGCTTACGCCAAACATATCACCGGTATCGGCCGTGACGACAAAGGCATGCTGTTGCAGAAACAATCCATCGCAGCAGATACCGGTATCGTGACGATCGCTGCGGGTACCACAGTGGCTATCTCCAACAAAGCCAATGCAACTACTATCACCAACGACCTTTCTTTCTTCACCTTTGGAGATGATGGCGCGGCCACGACTTACCTGACACCGGTAGCAGGTATCAATAAGGTCAATACCCGCATGACCCGCGTCTTCAAAGCACAGAAGACTAACTGGGCCGATCAGAATATTACGATCAAAATCGCCGGTGGTAATTCACGGACTTATCTGTTGGTAAGCTCCGACAATACCTTCGGCACAGGCGATGCCACCTATCCGCTGAACGCCGACGGCACTGTTACCCTTAACAGCAGCCAGTTGGCCGATGGCGCTTACTTTACTTTTGCGAAAAATATCACCGGGCCCAATGGTGTCAACAATGGCGTTTCCTTCTGGCTGCGTGCAGATGACGGTGTGTCCGGCGGCAGCAACTGGAGCGATTACAGCAGCCTCGGTAACGATGCCGCACAAGGTGTGATCGCCAGTCAGCCTATCACCGATGCGAAAGCACTCAACTTCAACTACGGCCTCGTATTCGACGGCACAGACGATTTTCTGGATATTACTACTACCCGCATCAATCCTTCCACCGCCACTATTTTTGCGGTTGCCAGCGGTTCCGGATTTGCCGCAGTAAGAGACCTTGTCAGCAGCGGAGCAGTAGGTTCGGCACATGGTATGGAATTCCGGCTTGTCGGCACTGGACAACTGAACTACCTGGAGAACGCCGGATCGGTGGTTGGCATAGGCGGAAGCGCTACTTACCTCTCCGACAAACCCTATATTTTCAGCGTCGCCCAGGCCAACAATACTGCCAATGGCGTACGTATATTTGGCAACTATGCGCTTGACAATCAGGGTACTATCAATTTAACGCCGCTTACCAGTAATCTTATTTCCATAGGTTCCCGTACCATCGCCTCCAGAGCGTTCTACTGGATGGGCAAAATGGGAGAGGTGATTGCTTACGACCGCGTATTGTCAGACGTAGAGCGCCAGTCCGTAGAGTCTTACCTTGGCCTGAAATACGGTATCACTATCAACAACGGCGCTACCGATTACCTGGCCACTGACGGCTCTAAATACTGGACCGCTGATGCCATCTATAAATCCCGTATCACCGGTATCGGTAGAGACGACGCTACCGCACTGAATACCAAACAATCCCTCAGTGTGGATACCGGTTATGTGACCCTCTCACTGGGCAGCAATATTCAGCTGACCAACGAACAGAACACCAATACGATTACCAACGATAAATCCTTCTTTGTATTTGGCGATAACGGCCAGTCGGCGGCTACGTACACGACTATTGTAAGCGGTACCAATGCTACCCGCCGCCTGCCCCGCGTTTGGAAGGTAGATAAAACCAACTGGACCGATCAGAATATTACCCTGAAGGCTAGCGCCACCGGCACGAAAGTATATATGCTGATCAGCACTGATCCTACTTTTGCTACTATCAGCCAGGAACTGCCGCTCAATACAGA
Organism: Chitinophaga fulva; assembly: GCF_012927205.1. GTDB lineage: Bacteria > Bacteroidota > Bacteroidia > Chitinophagales > Chitinophagaceae > Chitinophaga > Chitinophaga fulva. Next base: position 1,548,917 of record NZ_JABBGC010000002.1, on the reverse strand, counting down.
CAAAACCATTACCCTTAATTCCAGCCAGCTGCCCGATGGTATTTACTTCACCTTCGGCGCACCGGTGAAATACCCCGGCGGCGTGCCCAGCGGCAACCTGGTATGGTTGCGCGCGGACATTAACACTTCTGCTACTACAGATAACACCCCGATCAGCAACTGGAACGACTATAGTCCTAACGGCAATAACGTAGCGCAGGCTACACCAGCCAACCAGCCGATATATATGGACAATGCTGCCGATAACCTGAACTTCAACCCGGTGGTAAGGTTTAATGGCGCGCCTCATATGATGACAGGCGGTTCTTTCCTGAAAACCGGCACCTATAACGGAGCAGCTGCGTTTTATGCAGGCAACCAGGCAGCTAACCTGAACACCGTTATTTTTACCGAACCAGCCCCTACTCTTGGCGCTAACCAGTTTACATTACATGCCACCTGGGGAGATAATAACGTTTACTGGGATGCTCCTGTTACCAACAACCGTATCATCTACGGTGCAGGCAATATCAACAACCAGACTATTCTCTGGACAGCGACCAGCAACGTTAGCCTGGCTGCCAACAAGCAGTCCATCTATAAGAACGGGTTGAATGTGCAGAATGGTAATAATACCAGCACCTTTACCGGTGGCAATAGTACTTTCCAACTGGGCGCGAATAATGGCGTCTCTTATAACGGCCGCATGGGCGACCTGATCGTGTATACTAATGCGCTCACGCCGGTAGAACAGCAGAAGGTGAACAGCTACATGGCCATCAAATATGGTATCACGCTGAACAACGGCGCTACCAACTACCTGGCCACTGATGGCAGCACCGTGTGGAATACTGTTACCAACAGTGGTTATGGCAATTATATTACCGGTATCGGCCGTGATGACGCAGAAGACCTGAACCAAAAGCAATCCCGCAACACCATGAGCGGCATGCAACTGGCGATCGGTCTGAACAGCCTCTCAGAAACAAACAACAGCAATGCGAATACATTCACTGCTGATAAATCATACATGGTATGGGGCGACAATGCCGGCAGCGGTCTCTTTAAAACCGCACTGACAGGTCACCCTGTGGCCAACTACCGCATGGGCAGGGTCTGGAAAGTACAGAAATCCGGCACTGTCGGCACTGTACAGGTGGCCGTGCCTTATGACGCACTGCCCAATGCTGCGCAGACTTACCTCATCGTCAGCAACGACGCTACTTTCGACGGAACGGACCAGTTCATTCCGGTAACGGCAATGACACTCAACGGCGTGAAACACTATGCCGCCAACGTGGACCTGACCAATGGACAGTTCTTCACCTATGGCGCCGCTATCAAAACACCAGGTGGGGTAGTGGGCACTTCCCTCTGGCTGCGCGCAGATGCAGGTACTTCCAGTACTACTGACAACACGGCCATCAATGGCTGGACAGATTACGCTTCTGACCTGAACAATGGTACACAGGCTACAGCTGTTAACCAGCCGCTGTACATGAGCAATGCAACAACCAATGCCAACTTTAACCCTGTCGTGAAATTTGATGGTGCAGATTTTCTGAACCTCGATATCAACAAACTGCCGATGGGCACCAGCGCCAGAACATTCTTCGGCGCCGGCAGCGTGCCGGCAGTTAGTGGAAATAATCAGTATATACTCGGATACGGCGGAGCCACTACCAGTCAGGGTGTGGGTATTGCGCTCGTAGGCAGCAATGGTACAGCCGATTTCGTAGGATGGGCCAATGATGTCATAAGCCCGGCAGGCAACTGGCAACCGAACGTGTTTAATGAAATGGTGGGTGTATGGGCCGGTAATGGCGGCACAGCTACGCTGTACAGCAAAATGGCGACGCTGGGATCAGCGGCCAAGAGCTGGAACACCACCATTGGTGGTGCGCAGGTGGGCAGCGCTCCGTGGGATATTGCCCAGTCGTGGAGAGGCACCATCGGCGAAGTGATCGTATATCCCACCGCGTTAAGCACCAATGAACTGCAACGGGTGTCTACTTATCTCGCTATCAAGTACGGCTATACGATAGATCAAACTACACCAAGAGATTACCTGGCTACCGATGGCACTACCAAAGTATGGGATGCCACCGCTAACGCCACTTATAAAAATAACATCACCGGTATCGGTCGCGACGATGTGGAAGGCCTTACACAGAAACAAAGCCAAAACATCAATACCGGCTTACAGCCCATCGTGGGCCTCGGCGGTATCGCTGCTGACAACCTTAGCAATACCAATACTTTCTCCGCGGATAAATCATATATGGTATGGGGAGATGATGGTGCGGCCACTGCCTTTACCACTGCCATCAACGGCAACCCGGCTGTCACCACCCGTATGGCGAGAGTCTGGAAAGTACAGGAATCCGGTACCGTGGGCACCGTGAATATCGCCGTGCGGAGAGACCTGTTGCCCAAAGTGGCTACCACACCTTACCTGGTAGTCAGCAATGACAATACTTTCGACGGTACTGACCAGTTCATCAAATTGTCTGCAACAGACGTGAACGGTGTGCCCAGCTATACGGCCAACCTGGACCTGACGAACGGCCAATACTTTACTTTCGCCAGCTTCGTGACAGCGCCAGGTGGTGTTACCAATGAAATGTTGTGGGTGAAAGCAGATGCGGACCTGCAGGTGAATGCCAGCAACCAGGTAGAACAGTGGTCTAACCAGGCCGGTTCTATGGTAACAGAACTGCGTGCAGCACCGGTTGCGCATACAGATCCTATCGCTGCTTCAGCGGATATCATCAAAGTGCCTAATGGCATCAACTTCAACCCGGCGGTTGATTTCTCTGGCGCATTAGGTAAATCCCTGAAGGGGGATGCTGGTGTCACCTGGAACTCTACCCCCAACCTGTCCATCTTCTCTGTTGGTGCACCGGAAGGTCCTGCAGTCAATGGTCTGGTAGGTGTTTTCACCACCAACGGCGAATGGTCGGCGTCAGCGAATGCTGGCAGAGGACTGGTGTATACCACCAGTGTTAACTATGCGCTGGACGGCAACGGATGCCTTGTGGCGCCATCTTTCCCTCCCTATTTAGGGCCTAATGTCGTACGTGGCGTGTATGTAAGCGCCAACAACGCACTGAATGGAAGCACGTGGCTGAATGGTAAACAAGGTACTCCTATCGGCGCGAGCTGTGGTACATCAGCCGGAGGTTCTTTCTTTGAAGTAGGCGGTCGTACCACCGATAATACAGCTTTGGATAACCGCATCTTCAACGGTAAAATCCCTGAGGTGATCGTATACAAATCTGCCCTCACGACTACTGAAGCCCAACAGGTAGAATCATACCTCGGTGTTAAATATGGTATCACGCTCGACCAGAGCACCGCACAGAACTATCTGGCAACAGATGGCTCCGTGATCTGGAATGCAACCACTAACAGTACTTATAAAAACAACATCTTCGGTATTGGTCGCGATGACAGGGAAGGACTGACACAGAAACAGTCGCGCAGCATTCATACAGGCTCTATCCTGACCGTGGGCATGCGTACCATCGCTGCTACCAATGCAGACAATGCCAATACTTTCGGCGCAGATAAGAGTTACCTGATGCTGGGCAGCAACAGTAATGCCCTGACCGTTGGCGGTACAGACCTGCCGGTAGGCAGCTGTATCCCTGAACGTCTCACACAGGAATGGAAAACACAATTCACCAATTACGATATCAGCACACAGCCACTCAGCCTGCAGTTCAACCTGAACGGTATCACCGTGAAAGGTACTGCTGCTACTGATTTCACCATCCTGGTGGATGAAGACGGCGACGGTAACTTCGCTACCGGCACCGTGAGCGAAATCCCTGCTTCCGGCTTCAACGGCGGCATCGTGAGCTTCGACAACATCAGTACCCTGAAAGACGGCGTGGTGTTCACCCTCGTGACCAGCCACCTGCAACGTACGGCTAACCTGGTACCGGATGCTACGGTAAGAACAGTGGCATCTACCTGTATCGACAAAGGCACCCTGTATTTCATCGATCCTTCCGACGCCAACAAATACATCGCTTCCATTACCCTGAACGGTAACACCGTGGATGTGACCAAGCTGTCGGCCCTGGTAGATGTAAACAGAGATATGAATACAGCCCTGGGCAAAAACAGCGGTACCGATTACGGTACGCAGCTGATGCGCAGACTGGTACAGATCAGCTATACCGGCGCTGACCTGACACAGAACGGTGGTGTTACCCTCCGCCTGTTCTGGAACCCTGCCGAAAAAACCAATGCACAGAACATGCTGTCCGGCACGCGCGGCGTAACCGGCGCACAACGTTGGGCATGGTTCAAACATACCGGCGATATTACCGCCACCCTGGCTGATCTGTCTCCTGCGGGACTGGCCAATATCAATGAACTGACACCTTCCGCTACCGGTCAACAAGACGGCGTGGATTATGTAGAATTCAGCGGCATACAGAACTTCTCCACTTTTGGTGGTGTTACTGCCGCCAACCAGGTACTGGCTATTACCAAAGGTCAGGATGGTAAAGAAGGTGCGCAGAACGGTTCCTTCAATATCAGTCTGCCGGGCACTGTTACCGCCACAGAAGACATCACCGTGAACTATACCGTGACCGGTACCGCAGCTAACGGTACTGACTATACGGCGCTGAGCGGTACCATGACCTTCCCGGCCGGCAGCAATACGGTAGCCCTGCCGGTAACCGTGACAGATGATAATATCCTTGAAATAACAGAAGATGTGACCGTTATGCTGAGCACCGCTTCCGGTGTCAGCAGCGGCAGCACTTATAATATCAGCAGCACACAGAAAGCGGCTACGATCACCATCGCCGACAACGATAGCAATGACCCGGCTAAAACCACGGTAGGCGTTGTCTGGATCAAAGATGCCAAAGAACCCGCTACCAATGGTGAGTTCAGCATCAGTCTGCCGATGGGTGTTACTTCATCTGAAGACATCACCGTGAACTATGTTGTTTCCGGTGACGCCACACCTGGCGCAGACTATATACCGCTCAGCGGGTCTGTGCTGATTCCAGCCGGCCAGCCTGGCGCAACCGTGTTTGTGCAGGTGAATGATGATCAGCTGCTGGAAAAACCGGAGACGGTTATTGCGACCATCACCGGCGGCAGCTCCGCTCACTTCACCCTGACACCACGTTCCGGTGCCAACACCGCCACCGTGAACATTATCGACGATGAAAATACACCGGCTAATCTCGTACTGAGCATTGCCAAGGCGAACGATGCAGCTGAACCGTCCACCAATGGCGGCTTTATCATCAGTCTGCCAGCCAATGTGAAGTCTACGGAAGCCATCACCGTCAGCTATACTGTCGGTGGTACAGCCATAGGTGGGTCTGATTACAACACCCTTACCGGTTCGGTTCTCTTCCCGGCCAATCAATCCAGTGTAGTCCTGCCCGTTACTGTGATGAATGATGACCTGATTGAAAAACCGGAATCCGTAGACGTAACGCTTACCGGCGGTACCAGCAACAGTTTCAACTTTACTGCCAGCACCACCAACGGCAGTGCTACTGTGAACATCGCCGATGATGATAATACTGCTGCTAACCGTGTTCTGAGCATCAAAAAAACAACGGATGCCACAGAACCGGCTACCAACGGGCTGTTTACCATCAGCCTCCCTGGTATGATCAAATCATCTGAACCCGTAACCATAACCTATACATCCTCCGGTACCGCTACCAGCGGCGCAGATTACGCAGCCCTGGGAACAACGGTGTTGCTGCCTGCAGGACAGACCAGCATCACCCTGCCACTCACCGTTGTCGATGACAAGATCATCGAGAAAACAGAAAATGTCATTGCAACGGTGACTGGCGGTACCAGCAACAGCTTTACTTTCACCGCCAGCAGCACGGAAGCCAGCGCTACTGCCGACATCTTTGATGACGACAATATACCTGCCAATCGTGTGCTCAGTGTAGTTAACGATGGGGGAGACGCGTCAGAACCTACTACCAACAGCAGGTTTACGATCAGTCTGCCTAAAGGAGCTACCCCTGCAGATAACATCACCGCTGTAGAACCCATCACAGTGACTTATACTATCAGTGGCAGCGCAATTAACGGTACCGACTATGGGACGCTGACCGGCTCCGCAATTATTCTTCCCGGTGACAACAGTGTAACCGTTCCCGTGACTGTGATCAATGACCAGCTGATGGAGCTTACAGAAGACGTGACCATCACGCTCACCGGTGGTAGCAGCAACAGCTTTGCCTTTACGGCGAGCCCCACTAACGGTAATGCTACCGTGAACATCCTGGACGATGATAACACACCGGCCAATCGTGTACTGAGTATCACCAAGTCCAACGACGGTGCAGAACCATCTACCAATGCGTTGTTTACGATCAGTCTGCCTGCAGGCGTTTTGCCTTCGGAAGACATCAACGTGACTTACACCATCAGTGGAGCCGCTACTAACGGTACTGACTATACTAACTTAACCGGTACGGCGACCATCCTCAAAGGAAAAGACAATGTTGCGATCCCTGTGGTGGTGAGCAACGACCTGGTGATAGAAGGTACAGAAGACGTGGTGCTGACACTCACCGGAGGCAGCTCTGCTAAATTTACTTATACACTCAATCCTGCTCAAATCACCGCTACGGCTAACATTGCCGATGACGATGATAACGCTGCTAACCGGGTACTGAGCGTAACGAACAATAGCGACGCAGCAGAACCGGCTACCAACGGAGGATTTAAAATCAGTCTGCCTGCGGGCGTAACGTCTACTCAGCCGATTACCGTGAACTATACCATTGCGGGAACGGCTACCAGTGGTGCAGACTATACTGCCTTAACCGGCACCGCTACCATACTGGCAAATCAACCCTTCGTCATAGTGCCGGTTACCGTGGCGAATGATGATCTCATTGAACTGACAGAAACGGTGGTCATGACGGTTACCGGCGGCACAGGAGGAGGCTCCGCGTATACAGCCGCTTCCGGCGCCAACACTGCCACCGTGAACATTGCGGATGATGATAATACGCCTGCCAACCGCGTAGTAAAAGTGGTAGCAGTCCGTGACGGCGCTGAAGGTGGTACCACTATCAGGTTCGATTTCTCTCTTCCGGCGAATGTTAAGACCTCTCAACCGGTAAGAATTAATTATACGATAGGAGGTTCCGCTATTTTAGGTACAGACTATAACGGCCTCAATCCGAGCCATTTCGACGGAACAGCCATCATTTCAGCCGGAGGCGCTGGGACAGCCATCGTAGGAAGTATCGTGGATGATAAAATCATAGAAGGTACAGAAAATGTGGTGATTACGATTACAGACGCTTCTTCCACCGACTTTACCTTTACCCTGGATCCGGCGGGAACCACTGCCACAGGAAACATCCTGGACAATGATGATATCCCCGCCAACCGTGTGATCAGCATCAAACCAAGAATGGATGCTGCAGAACCGGCTACCAGTGGTGCTTATAGTATTAGCCTGCCAACCGGTTATTCGGCTGCTGTACCTATTACGGTGACTTATAACATCGGTGGTTCAGCAACACCAGGGGTGGATTACACGACCCTGAGTGGCACTGCTATTATTCCTGCCAATACAGAAAGCCTGGACGTGTTTGTGAATCCGATCGATGATCAGCTCATTGAAAACTCAGAAAACGTCATTGCTACGCTGACTGGTGTTACCAATGCTGGCTATACTATCAGCGCCACCAATGCCAGCGCTACCGTCAACATCGATGATGATGATAATACAGCCGCCAACCGCGTGCTGAGCATCACAAAAGTATCAGACCTCGCAGAACCTGCTACCAGTGGTAGCTTCAGGATAAGTCTGCCTGGCACCATCAAAACATCGGAAGATGTGACCATTAACTACATCGTGAGCGGTTCCGCTATCAACGGTACGGATTATGAGAACCTGACCGGCAGCATATTGCTGCAAAAAGGGGAGAACAACGTGCTGATTCCGGTAGTTATTAAAGACGACAAGCTCATAGAAGGTACGGAAGACATTACCATCACCCTTAAAGATGGAAAGAGCAACAGCTTTGTCTTCACCGTCAGCCTCACCAATGGCAGCGCTTCCGCTGACATCGCCGATGATGATGACAATGCGGCCAGCCGCGTGCTGAGCATCACTAAAGATAGTGACGCAGCAGAACCAGGCACCAACGGCGGATTTAAAATCAGTCTGCCTGCAGGCATAACTTCCACCCAGCCGATTACCGTGAACTATACCATCGCGGGAGCAGCGATCGGTGGTACAGACTATACTACATTAACAGGCTCCGCTACTATCCTGGCCGGTCAACCTGATGTGATGGTGCCGGTAACAGTGATCAATGATGATATCCTGGAACTGACAGAAACTGTTGATGTGACCATTGCCGGCGGCACCGGCGGAGGTAAGCCTTATACGGCCAGCCCGACCAATGCTACAGCTACCGTTAACATCATCGATGATGATAATACCGCGGCCAACCGCGTACTGAGCGTTACCAATGACGGCAACGCCGCAGAACCAGGCGCCAACGGCGGATTTAAAATCAGCCTGCCGGGCAATATTAAACCGTCAGAAGCCATCACTGTAACTTATACTATTGGTGGAGCAGCTACCGGTGACAAAGACTATGAAGCGCTGACAGGTACTGCTATCATCCCTATCGGTCAATCCAGTGTAACCGTTGCCGTGAAGGTGAAAGATGATAAGATCATTGAAGGTCAGGAAGACGTTACGCTGACCATCACCGGCGGTACCAGCAACAACTTTGCGTACACCGCCAGCACCACCAACGGCACCGCCGCAGTGACGATTGATGACGATGACAACATTGCCGCCAACCAGGTACTGACTGTCACCAAAAAAGCAGATGCAGCAGAACCGGCCACCCACGGTAGCTTCGAAGTGAGCCTGCCTACAGGTTACTCTTCTGCAAGGGATATTACCGTTACTTACAACGTGAGCGGCGTGGCTGCTTCCGGCGTGGATTATCAGGCCCTGGGCACCATCACTATCCCGGCTAATCAGACCAGTGTCATTGTTCCTGTGAATGTGAAAGACGATAAGATCATGGAACCGACAGAGAACGTGGACCTGACGATTACCGGTGGCAGTGACACTAAATACACTTATACCGTGGCCGCTGGCGCAGGTACTGCTACCGTGAACATCGCGGATGACGACTACGCCAATAACAGCAAGGTAGTGTTGCTCACTAAAGTGTCCGACGCCATAGAAGGTAGCACCAAAGGCCAGTACAAGGTTTCCCTGGCGCCGAATGTTACCAGCTCAGAAGACGTGGTGATTGATTTCTCCCTTGTCGGAGGAACAGCCACGAACACCGTTGATTACAATTTACTGAATCTCACTGCCGGTAAGATCGTAATACCAGCAGGCGCCAATGAAGTATTTATTGATGTAGATGCGCTGGCAGACCTGCAGGTGGAAGGACCTGAAACCGTGAAACTGACGCTTACGAGCGCCAACGCAGGCACCTTGCCATTCACCATAGACCCGTCCGGCAACGGCGCGATCGTGAACATCATCGACGCTAACGCTGCTACCAGCACACCGATACAGATCATTGCCGGCACCAACGCCGCAGAACCAACTACCAATGGTACGTTTACCGTACAACTGGCAGGTGGCGCTACATCCGCATGGCCTGTTACAGTTGGATACAAGGTATCCGGTACCGCAGCTTCAGGTGTGGACTATGAAGCACTGGGTGATATCATCATACCGGCTGGTACTCCATCTGTACCGCTCACACTCAAAGTACTGGACGACAAGATCATCGAGCTGAACGAAACAGTGACTATTACGCTCCTGTCAGGCAGCGCTACTGATGGAGGTGGTAACGCCTATATCTTCCCACCGGATCCGGCTAAGCAGGACCTTACCGTGACCATCGCGGATGATGACGCTGCGGTTGCGGCCAACCTGGTACTGAAAGTGGTGAAGAACGAAGATGCCGCAGAACCCTCCACCAACGGTTCTTACACCATCAGCCTGCCGGGTACTTATACTTCCGCAGCGCCGATCACGCTGAACTATACGATGAGTGGCTCTGCCAGCAATGCAGATTATACCATCAACACTGTCACCATGCCGGCTAATACCAACAGCTTTACCATTCCGCTGGTAGTGGCAGATGATAAGATTATCGAGATCACGGAAGAGGCTATACTGACCCTCTCCGGTGGTAAAGACGGTAACGGCTTCGACTATACGGCAGATCCGGCTGGCAACAACGCCACCGTGAATATTGCTGATGATGACAACACCGCGGCCAACCGCGTACTGTCTGTGAAGAAAACGGCCGATGGCGCTGAACCGGGCACTCCTGGTGAGTTTACCATCAGTCTGCCTGCCGGTTACACCGCATCGGAAGACATCAAGGTTACTTATACCATCGCTGGCTCCGCCACTGCCGATGACGACTATACGGCCCTGACAGGTACCGCGACGATACTTAAGGGAGGAACTGGTAGCGTAACCGTAGCTGTACCGGTGAAAAATGACTTTACCATAGAAGGTACAGAAACGGTGGAGATGACACTGACAGGTGGCACCAGCGCCATCAGCAACTGGGTCTTCACACCGGCAGCGGGTAATAACGTTGCTACTGTCAACATCACCGATGATGACAACACAGCGGCTAACCAGGTACTGAGCATCAAAAAGAAAACCGATGCCGCAGAACCGGGTACCAATGGTGCCTTCACCATCAGCCTGCCTGCGAATATCATTTCAGCTAAGCCCATCACTGTAACCTATACGATAGCGGGTAGTGCTGAAAATGGAAAAGACTATACTACGCTCACTGGTACCATGGACATACCTGCCTATGCAAATAGTGTAGACGTACCCGTTACCGTGTTGCCTGATAAGATCATCGAAGGTCTGGAAACCGTGGAGCTCACCCTTACCGGTGGCAAATCTCCGGACTTTATCTTCACGGTGAGCCCGACAGACAGCAAAGCCACTGTGGACATTGCTGATGATGATGACATCCCGGCCAACCGTGTGCTGAGTGTTATCAACGCTGGTAATGCCGCAGAACCAGGCACCAACGGCAGATTCTACATTAGCCTGCCTGCAGGTTATACCGCAGCAGTGCCGGTGACAGTAACCTACACCGTAGCAGGCGATGCCACCGCTAATGTTGACTACGCCGCCCTTACCAATACTGCGGTGATAGCAATAGGAGACGAGGGTGTATATGTACAGGTTAACGTGAAGGATGATAAGATCATCGAGCCTACAGAAAATGTGGACCTGACTATCTCCGGCGGCACCGGCGCAGCGCCATACACCGCCAGCGCCACCAATGGTACCGCTACCGTGAACATCACTGACGACGACGGTACGCCTGGCAACCTGGTACTGTCTGTGGCCAGAGTAACCGATGGCGCAGAACCATCTACCAATGGAGCATTCCGTATCAGTCTGCCTGCAAACTATACTGCGTCAGAAGCCATCACCGTGCACTATAATATTTCTGGTAGCGCCACGAATGGGGTTGACTACAACAACCTTGACGGTACCGCTATCATCCCGGCCAACACCGACGGTGTGACGGTAGATGTGACCGTCGCCAATGATAAGATCATCGAAAACACAGAAAATGTAGAGCTGACCCTCGTCGACGGCAAAAGCACCAACTTCATCTTCACGCCAAGCGTTACCAGTGGCACTGCGTCCCTGGATATCGTGGACGACGACGCCACTGCACTGGTGCTGAGCATTAAGAAGAAGGCAGACGGTGCAGAACCAGGCACTAATGGCGCCTTTACGATCAGTCTGCCTACAGGATATACCGTTTCTGAAGAAGTCACCGTGCACTACACCGTAAGTGGCACCGCCACCGCTGGTGACGACTACAATACTTTGGGCGGCACCGCCCTGCTGCATGCCGGTACGCCCGGATCAGTAGACCTGGACGTAATCGTGAAGAATGATAACATCATCGAGCCGACAGAAGAGGTGATCGTTACCTTAACAGGCGGCAACAGCGCTAACTTCAGCCTGGTGGCCAGCAGCACCGAGGGTACTGCTAAAGTTAATATCACTGACGACGAAAGCGTTAATCCGGCCAACCTGGTACTGGGTATCGTGAAGAAAGCAGATGCCGCAGAACCTGCGACCAACGGGGCCTTCAGAGTGGGCCTGCCTACCGGCATCACCGCTTCAGAGGCCATCACGGTGAACTACACCATCGCAGGTACCTCTACTGCTACCGCAGGGGCTGACTATATCGCCTTAGGCGGAAAAGTGATCATCCCGGCAGGTACAGACAGCGTAGACATTGATGTGCTGGTGGCTAACGATATGATCATCGAGCCGACAGAAAATGTCATCGCCACCCTCGCAGGCGGCACTTCCAACAGTTTTACCTTCACCGGTAACGGCAACGCTACGGTGAACATCGCTGATGATGATAATGTTCCGGCCAACCTCGTGCTGACCGTGACGAAAGCCGGCGATGGAGCAGAGCCGAACGTGAATGGCGCCTTCCTTATCAGTCTGCCTGCAGGATACACCGCTTCCGAACCGATCACGGTGAACTTCTCCGTAGGTGGCAGCGCCACAGCAGGTGACGACTATACAGCCCTGGGCACCACCGCAGTGATCCCTGCCAATACACCAAATGTTACCGTAGTGGTACCGGTGAAAGATGACCAGCTGTTGGAAATCACCGAAAAAGTGGAAATGACCCTCAACGGCGGCAGCTCCAACAGCTCCACGTACACGGGTAATGGTATGGCCACCGTGAATATAGCAGACGATGATAACACGCCGGGCAACCGCGTACTGTCTGTGACGAAAACAGCTGATGCGGCAGAACCAGGCACTCATGGTGAATTCACCATCAGCCTGCCGGCCAATATCAAGGCATCTGAAGCCATTACCGTATACTACACCATAGGTGGTAGCGCCACACCAGATGGCGACTACACTGCCCTGACCGGCACCGCCATCATCCCTGTCGGTGACGACAAGGTAACGGTATCCGTGCCAGTCCTCGATGACAAAATCATTGAAACCACCGAAGCAGTGGAGATGACACTCACCAACGGCACCAGCACCAACTTCAGCTACACGGCCAGCACGACCAACGGCAAGGCTACCGTGAACATAGCAGACGATGATAATGTGGCAGCTAACCTCATCATTATTGTGAGAGACCCGGTTAACGGTGCAGAACCGGCTACCAACGGCTCCTTCACGGTGAGTCTGCCTACAGGATATACCGCTTCTGAAGACATTATGGTGCACTACACCGTGGGTGGCACCGCCACCGCAGGTGTTGACTACACCGCCCTAAGCGGCAGTGTGCTTATCCCTAAGGGAGCACCAGGCAGCGCGCCAGTAATAGTGTTCGTCCTCGACGACAAGATCATTGAAAAAACAGAAAAAGTAATATTGACGGCCACAGGGGCTACTTCCAACAGCTTTACGCTCGTGGCAAGCAGCACCAAGGGAAGCGACAGCGTAAACATCGCAGACGATGATGACATCGCCGCTAACCGGGTGCTGAGCGTAACGAACTATGGCAACGCAGCAGAGCCAGGCACTAACGGCAGCTTTGCTATCAGCCTGCCTAAGGGAGTAACCTCGGCCGAAGATATTACCGTAAACTATACGATAGGAGCGGCCTCCACTGCTACCGCCGGCGTCGACTATGATGCCCTCAGCGGCAGCATACTCTTCCCGGCAGGAAAAGACACCGTATTCGTTCCGGTGAACGTGATCAACGATCTGATCATTGAAAAAACAGAAGACGTGATCATGAACCTGACCGGCGGTACCGCTGACAGCTTCAGCTTCACCGCCAGCGCGACTAACGGTAATGCTACTGTGACAATCGCTGATGACGATGATAATCCGGCCAACCGCATCCTGTCTGTCAGAAAAACAGCTGATGCAGCAGAACCAGGCACGCCGGGCGAATTCACCATCAGTCTGCCTGCCGGTATCACCGCAGCAGAAGATATCACGGTGAACTACACCATCAGCGGCAGCGCCGTAAGTGGTACTGATTACGCTAACCTCGGTAGTGTGATCATCCCTAAAGGAGCGTCAGGCAGCGCAGTGGTAGCGGTAACAGTGATCGATGACCAGATCATTGAAGGCACTGAAGACGTGACCATGACGCTCACCGGCGGCACCTCTGCCAGCTTCGTATACACGGCCAGCGCCACCAATGGCAATGCTACGGTGGATATTGCGGACGACGATGCCACCACCGCCAACCGCGTACTGACGGTGACCAACATCAATGATGCAGCAGAACCGGGTACCAACGGCGGCTTCAAAATCAGCCTCCCGGCCAATATCACTTCTGCTGATCCTATCACGGTGAACTACACCATCACAGGTTCCGCTACTGCGGATGTTGACTACAAAGCCATCACCGGCGTGATCACCATCCCGGCCAATCAGCCAGGTAGTGTAATCGTACCTGTGACAGTAATAGATGATAAGGTGATAGAACAGACAGAAACCGTGACCCTCACGCTGAACGGCGGAACATCCGGCGTCTTCACCTTCACCGGTAACAACAACGCTAGCGTGAATATTACGGATGACGACGACGTAGCGGCCAACCGTGTGCTGACCGCGACGAAAGCCAACGATGGCGCAGAACCGTCTACTCCGGGTATGTTCACGATACATCTGCCTAAAGGGATCACCGTATCTGAAGCCGTGACCGTGAATTATACCATCGGCGGCAGCGCCACCCCAGGTAAGGACTACGGGGCATTGGGCGGCACGGAGATCATCCAGATAGGTCAGGACAGCGTGAACGTAATGGTACCTGTGATCGATGATAAACTGATAGAAAAAACAGAAGACGTGATCATAACACTGGCCGGCGGCTCTTCCGCCCACTTTGCCTTCACCGGTAACACCAGCGCCACTGTGAATATTATGGATGATGACGACATCACCACCAACCGTCTGCTGACAGTGACTGCTACCAAAGATGGCGCAGAACCGCTGACACCTGGTGAATTCACCATCAGCCTGCCAAACGGTATCGCTTCCTCCGAACCAATAACCGTGAACTATACCATCAGCGGTACCGCTACCAGCGGAGCAGACTACACTCCCCTCACCGGCACAGCGCTCATCCCTGCCGGAGTAGATAAAGCGACCGTTGTCGTACCAGTGTTGGACGACCAGTTCCTGGAAGGCACCGAGACGGTGGTAATGACCCTCACCGGTGGTACCAGCACCAGCTTCACCTTTACCGGCAGCACCAGTGCTACGGTGAACATCATAGACGATGAAGACACGCCGGCCAACCGCACGCTGAACATCGTGAAGAAAGCAGATGCCGCAGAACCGGGTACCAATGGCGCTTTCACTATCAGTCTCCCGAACGGCATCCGTGCCTCCGAAGACATCAAAGTGAACTACACCATCAGTGGCACAGCCACCAGTGGTGATGACTATGCAGCCATCACCGGAACCATCATCATTCCACAGGGCAGCACCAGTGTAGACGTACCGGTTACTGTTGTGAATGATCTGGTGATTGAACAAACAGAAAACGTGATCATGACACTGAACGGCGGTACCTCCGCCAGGCTGACGTACACCGGCAATGGCAACGCTACTGTGGATATCGCGGACGATGAAAGCATCACGCCTGCGAGCATGGTACTGAGCATCACTAAAGATACCGATGGAGCAGAACCGTCTACCAACGGCAGCTTCAAAATAAGCCTGCCTGCCAACATCACGTCATCAGAAGGTATCACCGTGAACTACACCGTGGCAGGTACAGCCACCGCTGGCGCAGACTACACCGCCCTCACCGGCACCGCCTTCATCCCGGCAGGTAAAAACGAGGTAGTCGTTCCCGTGATAGTGGCAGACGACCAGATCATCGAGGTGACAGAAACCGTAGACGTTACCCTCAACGGCGGTACGTCAGACCACTTCACCCTGACAGGTAATGGCACCGCCACCGTCAATATCGCTGATGATGAAACGACCACACCTGCCAAACTGGTGCTGACCGCAACCAAAGGTGCAGATGGCGCAGAACCGTCCACTAACGGCTACTTCACCATCAAACTGCCGAAGGGCGTTACTTCTTCGGAAGATATCACCGTGTACTATACCGTGGGAGGTGCAGCTACCGCTAACGCAGACTACGACGCGCTTGCAGGTGCTGTCATCATCCCGGCAGGTAAGGACAGTGTCAATATACCGGTCAATGTAAAAGATGATAAAATAATAGAAGGAACTGAATCGGTGGTACTGACACAAACCAGCGCCAACTCAGCTCATTTCACACTCACTGCCGCAGGCAGCGCTACGGTGAACATCCTGGACGATGAAACGCTTGACGCTAACCTGGTGCTGAACGTTACCAGAGATACCGACGGCGCAGAACCGTCCACTAACGGCAGCTTCAAAATCAGTCTCCCGGCAGGTGTGACTGCTGCGATGGACATCACCGCCACCTACACCGTAGCAGGTACTGCTACCGCTGGTGGAGACTACACCACCCTCACCGGTACGGTACTCATCACCGCAGGTCAGGACGGAGTAATCATACCGGTTGTTGTTGCCGACGATCAGCTGATTGAAGGAGATGAAACCGTGATCATCACCGGCACCGGCGGCACAGCAGGCAGCCTTGTCTTCAAACAAGGCGCAGCTAACATGGCTACTGTGACCATCGCAGATGATGACAACACCAACCTTGACCTGGAAGTAACAGCCAGCAAAGCCAATGCGGCAGAACCATCTACCGCAGGTGAATTCACCATCAGCCTCGCCAGCGGCAAAATACCAACGAAAGACATCACGGTGACGTATACCGTGGGTGGTACAGCCAGCGCTGCAGCAGGTGGCGACTATACGGCCCTCACCGGCACGGCAGTTATCCTGGCAGGCCAAAGCAGTGTAACCGTACCAGTTAGTGTATTAAATGACGACCTGATAGAACCGGTGGAAACAGTGGATCTCACTATCACCGGTGGTAAATCTGGTAACATCAACTACACCATAGGCGCTAAAAACACGGCGACTGTCAACATTGCTGATGATGATAACACGGACCTGAGCCTGATCGTGACCGCCAGCAAACCGGATGCAATTGAACCAGGTGTGAACGGTGAGTTCACCATCAGCCTGGCCAGCGGCAAACGTACTGCAGACCCGATCACCATACAGTATATGATCAGCGGCAGCGCTACACCGGATGCTGACTACACGGCCATTACCGGCACCATCACCATCCCGGCAGGCGCCAGCAAAGTAACCGTTCCGGTGAATGTGCTGAATGACAATGAAATTGAGACACCTGAAACCGTGATATTCATGCTCACCGGTGGAACATCCGCCAGCTACACCTTCACCACAGGTGCTGCGAAGGATGCTACCGTCACCATCACCGATACTGATAAGATGGCCGGTGACCTGATCGTGACCAAAGAGATCGTCACGCCGGCAACAGGTCCTTACCGTATGGGACAGAACCTGACTTACCGCATCACCGTGAAGAACGCCGGTAACATACCAGTGACCAGCGTAAGGGCGGAAGACCGTCTGCCGGTACAACTGGACGTGCCTACCTACACCTCCGCAGAAAAAGGAGAAGTGGTAGTGTCACCAGCCAATAAACTGGTAACATGGAACATCGGTGACCTTGCAGTAGGCGCTACCGTACAAATGACGCTGACCACCCGCGTAATAGAAGGCGGACAGCTGATCAACGAAGCAACAGCCTACAGCACCAACATGCCGGATGCCGACAGCAGTAACAACGTGGGGGTATCAAGCGTGGCGATAGAAGGTTCCGATCTGTCCTTCCCGAACGTGATCACACCAAACGGTGACGGTAAAAACGAAAGGTTCATCATCGGTGGCCTGGAGAAATACCCGGGATCAGCTATCTACATCTACAACCGTTGGGGAAGTATGGTATATCAGTCCAAAGACTACCGCAACGACTGGAACGGTTCCAACCTGAACGAAGCGACCTACTACTATATCCTGGAAGTAAGGAAGCCGGATGGTATCAAGAAGTATAAAGGCTGGGTAACGATATTACGGTAAGAGATAACAATTATATCTGCTACAAAAAAAGTAAAAGATGCAAAAAGTACTCAGAGCGGGAATAATGGTCTTGCTGCTGGCAGTAAGCATGAAGGGCACGGCGCAACAGAACATACAGTTCAGCCAGTACATCTTCAACGGGTTAAGTGTTAACCCCGCCTATGCAGGTTATAAAGAAGACTTGTATGTGAATGCCATTTATCGTCATCAGTGGGCCGGATTCCCCGGAGCACCCCGTACGGGCGGCGTATCGCTCGACGGGGTGACGCCCGCCAGCGACAAAAAAGTGGGCCTGGGCATGCAGATGTTATTTGATAAATCAGGGCCGCAGGATGCTTTGTCGCTCTATGGTTCTTACTCGTACCGCATCCCGCTGGACGATGAAGACACCCGCCGGCTTTGTCTCGGTATAGGCGCCGGCGTTACCCAGTACTCTATCGACGGTACGGCCCTGCAATACATCGATAATGAAGATGCGGCCATACCCCTGGGTAAAAAGAGTGTATGGGTGCCCGATGCCCGCTTTGGGATCTACTATTACACACCCCGCTTTTATGCCGGCGCGTCTGTGATGGACCTGTTTTCACTCTACACCGATGCGTCGCGTTATAACTGGAAAGGCAACAACTATTCCACCATCCGTAAAACACAGCACCTGTATATCACCACCGGTGCTATGTTTCCGCTGGGGGAGAACCTGCAGTTGAAACCGTCGATCCTGATCAAAGAAGATTTTAAAGGGCCTACCAATGTGGACATTAATGCCTTCCTGTTGATAGGTGAGAAGTTGTGGGTAGGTGCGTCTTACCGTACCGGCGTAGGTATATGGAGAAAAACCAACCTGCAGAAAGACCTGAGTGAACTGGACGCAGCCAGCGTGATGGTGGAATTTTACGCCACCGAGAAGCTGCGTATCGGGTATGCCTATGACCTGACCATCAACAAAATGGCCGGTTACCAGGGAGGCTCCCACGAGATATCACTGGGCTTTTTGATCCCTTCAAAAAATTATACAGTTAAGAACCCCCGGTATTTTTAAACTTTAGTTACTACCCGCTATGATACGTTGTACCAGAATGATCATTCCACTGCTGTTGTTGTCTGCCGCCAACCTCTATGGCCAGGAGCAGAAAAGCGTGTTGCAGCTGGCGGAAGCAGCTTATGCAAGACAGGAATATGCAGTGGCAGGCGCACTCTATAACAGGATTGCCCGCCAGAAAGGAGACAGGATGCCGGTAGAGCAGCTGATGAAAATGGCCCGTAGCTTCCAGGAGATCGGTTACTATAAAGAAGCAACAGATATATACAAGGAGATTACCAGTCGCCCTGACCACCCGGCCGCTGCTTATTTTGCCTACGGCGAAGCGCTGCGGCAGCTGGAGCAGTACGACGCCGCCAAAGCGCAATATGCGTTGTTCAGCACTGCCAATGCAGACAGTCTTCAACTGAAAGCCATCGCGCTGAAAGGCTGCGACAGCGCTGTAGTATGGACCGCAAAGGGTGCACCTGTGCAATTGAAGCCGCTGAAAGAACTGAATACCCCCGGCTCTGATGTGGTAAGCGGTGTGATGCAGAAAGGGCTGTTGTTGATGTCAAACGGGTACCGTACCATGGCGCTGAGCAGTGGTGCGCAAGCCAAGCCTCCCAAGGACAAACGGACGGAGCAACCTTATTACAAGGCTTATGTGTATCAGCAATATGCCGGTGATAACTCCAACGCCTATTTGGAAGAGTTGGTACCCGGACTGTTGGGTAAATTTGATTATAACATCGGACCAGTATGCCTGAATAACACAGAAGATACGCTTTACGCTACCATCAACATACAGGGCAAAGATGTGCCGTATACCGGCAAAGGCGCTGTGAATGGCGTACGTCATCTACAGTTATATCAGTCTGTAAAAAAGAATGGTAAATGGGAGCCGCTCGTGCTGGTACCCGGTATCAACCTCGAAGGATATTCTTCCAGTCATGCTGTGCTCAACTCCACCGGGGATATCTTGTACTTTGTATCTGACCGTCCGGGTGGACAAGGCCAGACTGATATCTGGTACGCAGAGAAACAGGCCGACGGCTCCTGGGGCGCACCTATCAACTGTGGCAGCCAGATCAACACCGTGGCGTCGGAGACTTTCCCTACTGTGAACGAAGATGGTATTCTTTACTTCTCCAGCAGGGGACATGCCGGAATGGGTGGTTATGATATCTACCGGGTAAAAGGAGCAAAGGCTGCCTGGGAAACACCGCAGAATATGAAGCTGCCGTTCAATTCCGGGGGAGATGACATCGGGCTGATACTAAAACGTAATGGCTATGAAGGCTACATGGCTTCCAGCAGAACAGGAGGCCTGGGCAAAGATGATATTTATTACTTCTCGGATGCTCATTACTTCAGCAGGGTTGACCCGGGGCAGAACGAAAGTTCAAACCCAAACCCAAATCCAAACTCCAATCAACCCCAGCATCCAAACCAGCCGTCAACTTCGGGTAATGGACAGCCATCAGGTTCCACAGGTGGACACCCTGTTCCTGTGGTGAAAAAACATACACCTGAAGAAGAAGCAGACAAAAAGAAACTGGAAGAACTGAAGTTCCTGTATGATTATAACAGTACCGCTTTGCTGACAGAATCCCGGAGGATACTGGACCAGGTGGCAGCAGTACTGAAACGTTATCCTGATTGGAGAGTAGTCATCACCTCCTTTGCAGATAACCGGGGCAGTGATCAGTACAACGTAGATCTGTCTGCGTTACGTTGTTACGCGGTCATAGACTATCTCGCTAACAAAGGCGTCGACCCGAAACGGCTTTACTACAGCAACAAAGGAGAGAAAGATCCGGTGAATGGCTGTAAGGACGGCGTACCTTGTAAAGAAGAAGATTATAAGCAGAACAGGCGTTCTGAGCTGCGGATAAAATGGTAATGATAAAAAATGCCGTCTCTCAGAGACGGCATTTTTTATGATAATATTGCACGGTTGTTATCACTCCTCCGCCCCAAACAACAAAATTTCTTTCACCGCTACATGGCTGCTTTCCGGCTTGATACCGGTAATCACGTACCGTACATATTGTACGCCGCGGCTATTAAACAGCACCGGTTTGTAATCCTGTCCGCTGGATAATTTATCCGGACTGGCAACGGTCCATGTATTTCCATCGGGCGAAGTCTCCACCCTGTAGTTGTACCAATCGCTGTCTTTCCCCCAGAAGACCTGGCTTCCGGTTAGTGAACGGGATTTTCCAAGATGAAGCGTGATGGTTAATGGGAAGGTGCTGCTGGTGGCCGTCCAGCCGGTAAGGTTGTTCTTGTCTGTTAACATACCGGAACCCGGTGGATTCACCTGGTCGTTGATGGTGATCTGTGCATCTTTCAGGGAGATTTCCCGGAGCGAATTCTCCTGTCCGGTTTTCGCGGCTACGTCTGTATATATCCGTTCAAAGTCATTCACCCATTTGGCGTGCGGTGCATCCGGGACTATTTTCGTGGTACGGCTTTGGGTTTTGATGGTTTTGACGGCGCTTACCAGTCCTTTACTTTCTGCTGTGATCCTGATTTCGCCAGCGCTATCGCTGGTTCTGATGAGCGCGTAGCCAATGCCGCCTTCCGTAGCTTGTACGGCAATGCCGGCAGCAGGAATATTGCCACCAACGAGATGGCCCGCGCCGGTAACATGGAGTTGGATGTTGTAGGACTGTCCGGCTTTTGTGTTAGCGACTACCACACCGTCTTTATCACATACTTTAATATACACCGGAATCATATCCGTGCCATTGGCTACCGGGGGCAAAGATGGTTCCGGTAGGGTGATTTCCAGCCGTTTTGCGGGTTTGGGCGTGCTGATAGTATGGCTGCATACCAGTTTGCCGTCAAGCCAGCCTTCAGCACGATAGGTGCCTGGTTCGTAGTGGCCTAACGGGAAAGCATAGAGGGGGCTGCCGTTTTTGGCAGCGATGAATGGTGCTGTAGCGGCATTGGCGGAGCGGGTTTTAAGGCCCACGAACTCGTTGTGCCGGTACAGCATGACAGTATCGCAATTCGAAAATACGATGATGGTGGAATCAGCGTCCTGCAGGTTGTTGTAGCTGGCGATGAACACCATGGGGCCGTATGCTTTATTCCGCGCTGGTTGCATGGCCTGCAGCTGGTAGTAGCTGAATTTTTCATAGCGGTCCATATCTGTCACGCCGCTGAATGCCGTTACCGGATCGCTTCCGCGGGTGTAGTCATTGTAGCTCCACACGAAATACCCGCCAATGCGTGGATTGGCGTCCAGTCGGGCATGGTCCCAGTATCCGCCGCGTTCTTCGCTGGTTTCCCCGTTAAGGGCCTGCTGACGGAGAATGCATTGGTTGATCAGTCCCCGGGTGGTATACTGCCGGGAAGCACGCAGCCCGTTTTCCTGCGCTGCGTCAGCCACCCAGGTATCGCCCCATTCGCGGGTGAGGGAGGGTTTGCCGGGGGCGGGGTCTGTCATGTCCGGATTCACCACTTTATAAAAAACATCGTAGTGATCACGGCTTCGTTTATTGTAATCATCTGCTGTAAACATCTGGTCACCCGGCATTTCTTCATGTGCTATCCGTACGGCT
This sequence comes from Chitinophaga fulva, assembly GCF_012927205.1. Classification (GTDB taxonomy): domain Bacteria; phylum Bacteroidota; class Bacteroidia; order Chitinophagales; family Chitinophagaceae; genus Chitinophaga; species Chitinophaga fulva. Next base: position 1,526,257 of record NZ_JABBGC010000002.1, on the reverse strand, counting down.
TCCTGCATCCAGCTGGAAGGCGTGGGAGATTCGTTGAGGGAAGTTTCCCAGAGGAATACTGAAGGATGGTTCCTGTCGCGGCGCACCATCTCCCTGATATCGCGGAAGGTGCGTGCTTTGAACGTACTGTCTTCGCTATAGTGTTGCCATCCGGGTTGGCATTCGATGACCAGCAGGCCCAGTTCATCGCATGCGCGAAGGAAGTCCGGTGATGCCGGGTAATGTGCCGCCCGTACGGCATTGAATCCGCCTTTTTTGAGCTGCCATGCATCCCGGTATTGCAGGGAGGCTGGCGCAGCGTCGCCTATATAAGGATAAACCTGGTGCCGGTTAGCACCTCTCAGGTATAGTTTTTCTCCGTTGATGTAGAAGCCGTCCGCTTTCCCGTCAGATGAAGTAAACGAGATCGTACGAATGCCGGTCGGCGTTACCCGTTTGTCGACAAGCTGTTTACCGTTATAGACTTCTGATTCCAGCTGGTACAGATAGGGATGGTCAGGGTGCCATAGCTGTGGCGCAGTGATATGGAGCTGCTGCCGGAAAGTGGTGTCCATCCTGCCGTTGATGGAGATCGTTTGTCGGGTGGATGCTACTACCTTTCCGCTTTTGTCTGTCAGTTTGGTCAGCAGGGTGGTGGCGGCCGCTTGTCGGCCGCTGTTCATGACCTGGGTGTTGACCAATATGTCTGCCGCATGGGCCGACACATTCCTGCTCATGGTAAATATGCCGCCTCCGGCTATTTTATTGGCTTCCACTTCATCAGGAATATAAAGCTGATGGGTGATAACCAGTGACACATTCCTGTAAATACCGCCGTAATAATTGAAATCCAGCGTAGACATTTTTTTGCCGGGAGGTGTTTGCGGGTTATCGGCATTGGAAACCCTTACCGCCAGTACGTTTGGCTTGCCGGGACGGACCTTGCCGGAAATATCTACACCAAAACGCATATATCCTCCGTGATGTTCACCCAGTTTCTCGCCGTTCAGGTAGATGTCGCAGTCTGTTTGTACCCCTTCAAATGAAATGTAAAGCCGGCGGTCAGCCAGGTCAGCCGGCACCGTGAAATAGCGGCGATACCAGCCGATGCCCTGAAAAACCTTGCCGCCTCCGTTATGTTTAGGGGTGATGCCCATTACATGGGGAATAGTAACGGCTTCCCAGGATGCGTCGTTAAAATCTGCGGCTGCCGCGTTGCTGATGTCTTGCTGGCAGAATGCCCAGTTCGTATTGAAGTCCAGTTCCTGTCTGGGCGATATGCGGGATTGCGCATTCGCGGTCGTTGTCAATGCCAGCAGTAAAAGGCACCAGGCGGCGCATGGCCATAATAGACGGTAGCCTCCCTTTTGTAGTGGTGGAGAATAATACATGTTCACTGTTAGTCTTCTTTTTTATTTGGATGCGCGGTAAGGTACGCGTTTTACAGGAATATTTTAATAATCGGGATTCGGCGTGCTTCAACGATAAAGCCAAGGTTTAATATTCGCTTAACACTGCTTGTATACTTTTGTGGAAAGTAAATTTTGCACGCTACCTATTCCAATATCACACAGGCTTTAGTACTCCGGCTGAAAGGCGGGGACGAAGATGCGTTTAAAACAATTTTTTCGTTGTTAGGCGCCAGGGTGTTGAACTATTGCAAAAAGCAGGTAGCCAGGACTGAAGATGCGGAGGAGCTGCTGCAGGATATCTTCTTTAAGATATGGCAATTCCGGTCCAATATTGACCCTTCCTTAAATTTCGAAGTATTCCTGTTTACGGTGGCCCGCAACCATATCATCAATTTCGCCAGAAAACAGGTTGGGTACACGCTGTCGCCTGATGGGGACCTGGAGCCCTATGATCGTTCTGGGATAGAAGACCACCAGGTAATAACTTACCGGGAAATGTACCGGCAATACTGCCAGGTATTGGAGAGCCTGGCGCCCAAAAGGAGAGAGGTGTTTCGCCTGAGCAGGGAACAGGGCCTTTCCAACAGGGAGATCGCGGAAAAACTGGGTATTTCTATCCGTACCGTGGAAACGCACGTTTCTCATGTGCTTTCAATCATGCGCAGTGAATTCAAAGACACGACCTACATACTACTGATACTATTGCTCGCTCCTTAATTACCCGTTACCGGTTGTTCATATTAAGTTAACACAGACACCTTACGTGTGGCGTTAATTCCCTGTGTATATAATAGTAAGACAGCATCTCAGTTTGTCTTCTGAAACTATGGATGAGCAATCAGCAATAAAAATCCTTTTTAATAAAGTATTACAGCAGACGGCCACAGAAGAGGAAAAAAGAATCGTGGCACTTTACCTGAAACAGCAAGACGTTGCTGGAGAAGAATTATTGCCTTTCCGTGAATGGGAAGTGACGGAAGGAGGATTGTTGCCTGATGACATGCTCCGGCGAATGTATACACATATAATAGAGAATGAGGCACCGGTCGTACAAATAAAGAAACGGATATGGAGAGGAAGTATCTGGTATGCTGCTGCAGCAGTGGTTTTGCTGGTAACAGGCCTGTTGATGTTCCGCATACATAAGTTGGAAAAAAAGACTACCGGCAGCATGATGTATGCCGCCGCGGCCGGTAGTAAAAAGACAGTGTCATTGCCAGATGGCTCTGTTGTATTCCTGAATGCTGACAGCAGAATGGAGTTTTTCGAAAATTCCCGGGAGCGTTGTGTGGTATTGTACGGCGAAGCTTTCTTTGAAACAAAACAGGAGGCAGGGAGACCTTTTGTGATAAAGTCCGGTGATGTGCGTACCACTGTACTGGGGACCACCTTTAATATTAAGGCCTATCCTGGTGAAAATAGTGTGTCCGTTGCCGTTAAAACAGGCAAGGTAAGTGTAACAGCGGAGCATCCGGTATCGGGAAAAAACGGTGTGATTTTCCTTACTGCCGGTCAACGGGCGGTATATGGCCTGCAGGACCACCGGTTTGCACAGTCTGTAATAGATACCGTTGCTATTTGCGGATGGAGGGAAGACCGCCTTGTTTTTGAAAATGCCAGCCTGGGTGATATCTGTAAAATACTGGGCCGTCAGTATGGTGTAGTATTTCAGCCGAAGGACCCGGCTTTGTTCAATTGTATTTATTCTGTCACTTTTAACCAGTTGACTTTACCGGAGACGCTGGAGAAACTGACCCTGCTGGGAGATTTGCATTTTCAGCAGCAACAGGCTTTGATAACCATCCATGGAGAACCATGTAATCCCTGATAAAAAAAACCATCCCGTTGCGAGCGGGATGGTCTATGCCATCAATATTCATTAATGACTTTAAAAAGCAACACAAATCTATGAAATCAGGTACATGTAACAATGTATTGCGTGCAAAATGCTTCGTTTTTTTACTGGCAGGGTTATGCTGCCTGTTAAATATACGGCAGGCATTCGCCCAGGATGTACAAACAGCCCGGGTTACATTAAAGGACAATAACAGGCCTTTAAAAGAAGTGTTCAGGGAAATTGAACAGCAAACCGGACTGACCATTGAATTCAGGCATGATGTACTGGACCCGGAAAGAAGGGTGAGCATCACCGTATCCCGTGAACCGGCAGGGCAGGTGCTGGACAAGCTGTTAAAAGGCACCGGCGCCACTTTTGTCCAAAGAAACAAAAGCATACTCATCGTCCGCGCAAAGGAAGGGCTGCCGGCGGTGACGGCGCAGGTAAGTGGTACCGTCAGCACTGAAGAAGGAGAACCCCTGCCAGGCGCTAATGTGCTGGTAAAAGGTGGCGTCGGCGGTGTGCAGACCGACGGCAAAGGGCATTATAAACTGGAGGTGGCCCCGGAGGCGGTATTGTTGGTTTCCCATACCGGTTTTGAAACACGGCAGATACCCGTGAACAACAAGCAGGTGGTGGATATCCGGATGAATGCTTCCAATAGCAGCCTGAATGAAGTAGTGGTCACCGCCCTCAACATGAAACGGAATGCCAAAAGCCTGGGCTATTCCGTTGCCACACTGGACGGCAGCAAAGTAAATACAGTGCAAACACCTAACCTCATCAGCGCGCTCTCTGGAAAAGTGGCGGGCGTAGATGTGGGGAATATCGCCAATGGTGTGGCTGGTACCAAGCGGGTCATTATCCGGGGCGCCTCTTCGCTGACCGGCAATACCCAGCCGCTATGGGTGATAGATGGTATTCCCATCAACTCTGCCACGTTAGGTGGGCCCGATGCTTACGGTGGCGTTGATTATGGTGACGGTCTTACCGGCATCAATCCCGACGATATTGAAAGCATCAGTATACTGAAAGGTAATGCGGCTGCAGCACTATATGGATCGCTCGCTTCCAATGGCGTGATACTGGTCACTACTAAAACCGGGAAGTCAGCTAAAGGAAAAATGAATGTGGAAGTAAGTTCTTCGCTGTTGATGGACAAATTAGTCAACACCACCGACTTCCAGTACGTATACGGGCAAAGTGGTACCGGAGATATGCCGCCTGCTACACCGGCAGAAGCTTTCAGCTCTTCCAGCTGGGGCGCAAAATTTGACGGCAGTCCTTCTATGCAGTTCGATGGCCAGGTGAGGCCTTTCAGCCCGGTGAAAGATAATTACGAACGTTTTTTTAATACCGGCAGCACGATTACCAATACAGTGGCTTTAACCGGCAATACCAGCCAGCATAATTACCGTATTTCACTGTCTGATCTCCGCAACAAGGATATTGTGCCGAATGCAAAATTCAGACGGACCAGCATCAATACCAAATTGTCTTCCACTTTTGGTAAACTGAATGCCGATGTGGTACTGAACTATACACAGGAAAAAGCCAACAACCGGCCTTTCATTGGTGGCAATAATTCCAACCTGTTTTATTCCCTGGCATATATGCCTGGAAGTATCGACATTGAAACACTGAAGCCGGGATATAACCCCGATGGTAGTGAATTCAGTTATGCGAATGGTATCTCCAATCCTTTTTATGTGGTGAATAAGACAAAGGAAGTGGATACCAAAAATCGCCTGACAGGGGCTGTCAACCTGAAATATGCCTTTACTGACTGGTTGTATGCAAGAGGCAGGATTACCCGGGATTACTATTCTTCCGCGCGCAACAGGTATATTCCCGAAGGGAATATGTACACCAGTTTTCCGTTGGGGCAGCTGGAAGAACGGGCCATCGAAAGCGCTGTCAATAACTATGAGCTGATCATGGGCGTTGAACCGCTGAATGCCGGTAAGTTTAGCGTGAATGGTTTTGTTGGCGCCAATACCCTGGAACGTCTCCGCAATGACGTCAATACATCCGGTAACAGCTTTGTAGTGCCAGGTGTGTATACTTTTAACAACCTCGCCACCAAACAACCGTCTACCAGCAAAACCAGTCAAAAGACCAATTCCCTGTTTGGTAGCGTGGAACTGTCTTACAATAAGTACCTGTACTTGACGCTGACGGGAAGAAATGACTGGTTTTCCACGTTGCCGCTTCAAAACAATAATCTCTTTTACCCCTCTGCGTCATTGTCTTTCGTGTTCTCGGACGCTTTCAGGCTGCCATCGCTGATAACTTTTGGCAAATTCAGGGCATCAACAGCGCAGGTAAGCGGTGACACAGGCCCCGGGCAACTGGACCTGAGTTACTCCCTGACACAGTCGGCATACGGTTCCAGTAACCTGCAATATATCGGCACCACCAATGTACCGAACAAGAATCTCAAACCATTATTGTCTTCTGATTATGAGCTGGGTCTTGAAATGGATTTTTTGCAGGGACGTATCGGGTTTGATGTGGCCTACTATAACCGCAATACCCGCGATGATATTGTAAAAACAGCGGTGTCGCGTAGTACAGGCTATCGCACTGCCTTGTTGAATGTAGGCCGTTTGCAAAACAACGGCGTGGAACTGCTGGTGAAAGCTACACCCGTAAAAGGAAAAGAATTCAGCTGGAACATGACGGCCACCTTCTCCCAAAACAATAGTAAGGTGGTGGCATTGGGAGATGGCGTGGAAGGCGCACCGGTACTGCTGGCCAGTGCTAAAAGCGGTGAGGTGATCATACAGCTGGAAGAAGGGGAACGCTATGGTGGTATTTATGGTTATAAATACCTGCGTAACGACAAAGGGGAGAAGGTATATGATGATAAGGGTTATCCGCTGTATACTTCTAAAAATGACTTTCTTGCTAATGGCGTATATGACCAGTTATATGGTCTGGGTAATACGTTCTCTTATCGCAACTTTTCCCTGTACTGCCTGCTGGACGCAAAGTTTGGCGCATCCATCTATTCTGAGACCAATGCCATCTCCGTTGGTAATGGCCGGCATAAGATGACACTGGTTGGCCGTGAAGATGGCATTGTAGGAGAGGGTGTTAACCAAAAAGGGGAAGTAAACAAAGTATTGGTACCAGGTAACAAAACCGCCAACCCGCCAACTGGTAGCGGTAATGTGAGCGGCTATTATCAGCAACTGTCCCATATAGCGGAGGAGTTTATTTATGACGCCAGCTTCGTAAAGCTCCGCGAAGTGTCCCTGGCATACAGGTTCGCCCCGTCGTTGCTGAGCCGCGTCGGTATTAACAGCGCCACTTTTTCGCTGGTGGCCAGAAACCTTTTTACCCTGTATAAAAGAACAGAGAACGTGGACCCGGAAAGCAGTGTGGCCAGCGGCAATGCACAGGGCATTGAGAGACTGGTATATCCGGTTACGAGAAACTATGGCGTGACGCTGAAGCTGGTGCTCTGATCCATATTATCAAACATACATCTACTTAAAATATTCAGGTATGAAAAATATCAGGAAATACAGTGTATACCTGTTGCTGGTGATAATGACAGGTATGTTTTCCGCTTGCGACAAAGACTTCGGGGATATCAACAAAAGCGTGGATTTTGTGTCTGATCCCACGCCCGATTTTATGCTCCCGGCGATTGAGCTTTATATGCTGGACAACACCTACTACACACAGGGTGATTTTGTGGGGGCGTTTGTGATGCATGTAACCAACAGGAAAGCCTATTCTTCGCTGGTAATGCCCGGCGGTTATCAAGGCTATCACTTTGAGTGGGCCTATGAAAATCCGTTTAAAAATGTGGTGGACCTCATCGAACGGACGAAGAAAGATACCACTTACGCGAACTATCTCCATATTGGTCGCATTATCAAAGCTTATGTAGCCCATCAGATGACTGACCTCTATGGCGATGTGCCTTACTTTGAGGCCGGCAGAGGTTATATGGACCGGCTCTTTACCCCGAACTATGACCCGCAGCAAAAGATTTATGAAGATATGTTTAAAGAGCTGGAAGAGGCTTCCAGGGCGCTCGATAGCTCCCGGAAAGTGCCGACAACAGCAGATATCGTATACAAAGGCGACCTGTCGAAATGGCGACGGTTTGCGAACAGCCTGATGCTGAGGCTGGGACTGCGTATTATGAAAGCGGACCCGGTCAACGGGAAAAAATGGATAGAGAAAGCAATTGCCGGCGGCCTGCTGCGAGGCAATGATGATAATTTTGTAGTAAAATACCTGCCAAATGCTTCTTCCGGGGGTACTACCAATCCTACGTCGAATGGGCAACCGCATATCTTTGTACGTTATCCTGACAACTACCGGCTTACATCGCCCTTCGTAAATTTCCTTAAAAATCGTAACGATCCCCGTATCGCTACTTATTGTATGCTTCCTGCTTCCAGGACTACTTATGCCGCTGGTGATAAGTCCCCGGCTAAACAAAAGGGCTGGCCTCCTTACGGTGATAAGTCTGAAGATCCTCCTTATCAGAGCATCCCTTCGGCAGACCGCTTGAAATATTCCGTGGCCAATATCAGCACCTTTGGCAGATATGACGCGCCGTTTATCCACCTGAGCTATGCACAGGTCCAGTTCCAGCTGGCTGAGTGCGCGGTGAGAGGAATTGTGGCCGGAGATGCCAAAAGCTCCTACGAAAAGGGCGTGAAAGCCGCCATGGACCAACTGAAGATCTATGGCGCAGAAGCGGTGATCACCTCCGCGCAGGCAGATGCCTACCTGAAGGAGAACCCCTATAATCCTGCATCAGAAGAGGAAGCACTGGAGATGATCAATACCCAGTATTGGGTAGAAACACATTTCAACTGGTATGAAACATTTGCCAATATGCGCAGAAGCGGTTATCCGAAGCTGTATGAGAAACTCGATCTCACGATCCCTGCCAACAGTGGCGCCACCCTGCCCAGGAGACTTACTTACCAGGCAGATGAAATAGCCATCAATCCACATGTACAGGATGCCATTAAAAGACAGGGACCAGATGTGACCAGCACCCGCGTATGGTGGGATAAACCCTGATTGTTGTAACTAAAGAATATTCATATGAAAAAGCACCTGCTTTACTTAGCGATGATATTGGGCCTGCCTGCGCTGTTGCCAGCGCAGAGCAAGCCCGGGAAGGCCAAACCCCGGAAGTATGGTTTCAGGCCCGAACTGATCAGAGGACCGTACCTGCAAACAGCAACACCCAACAGCATGACTGTCCGCTGGCGTACTGACGAGCCGGATATCAGCTTTGTGCGTTACGGCACCGCGCCGGACCAGGCAACATCCCTGGCAGGCGACAGCGTGCTCACGAAAGAACATATTGTAACGCTTACCGGCCTGTTGCCACAAACCAAATATTACTATTTGCTGGAAGGCGCAAAAGATACACTTCAGGGAGATGAACAGAATTGTTTTACCACATTGCCCCTGACAGGAAAAGAAGATAAATATCGTATAGGCGTATTCGGTGACTGTGGTAATAACTCCACTAATCAACGGAATACCCGCGACCAGTTTGAAAAATATCTGGGCGACAATTTGCTGAATGCCTGGATACTGCTGGGCGATAATGCATACTCTTTTGGTAAAGACACGGAGTTCCAGACCAACTTCTTCAATATCTACAAAAACAATTTGTTGAAAAAATCGCCGTTGTTCCCGGCACCCGGTAACCATGATTATCATGACGCACCTTATTCGGCGGACTTTGCCCAACAGTCGAAAGAAGTGGCTTATTACCAGATTTTTTCCATGCCAACTAAAGGAGAAGCAGGCGGGGTGCCTTCCAATACGCCGGCTTTTTACTCTTTTGATATCGGCAATATCCATTTCCTCTCACTGGACTCGCATGGAACAGAAGACAATGCGTCCAGGTTGTATGATACGCTGGGCCGTCAGGTACGCTGGATCAAAGAAGACCTTGCTGCCAACAAAAACAAGGGTTGGGTGATTGCCTACTGGCACCACCCGCCCTTTAGTATGGGATCACATAATTCTGATACCGAAGATCAACTGGTAAAGATAAGGGAGAACTTCATCCGGGTACTGGAACGGAACGGGGTCGATCTGATCCTTTGTGGCCATAGCCATTCCTATGAGCGGTCTAAACTGATGCAGGGGCACTATGGTCCGGAGCAGAGCTTTAACGCGGCTAAACATAATATCAGCACATCTTCTGCGCTGTACGATGGCAGCGACAATTCCTGCCCGTATATCAAACGCAGCGGTGATAGTAAAGGCACCGTATACGTGGTAAGCGGTTCAGCAGGACAGTTAGGCGGACAACAAACTACTTTCCCGCATGATGCCTTGCCCTTTGCAGACGTGACCCACGGAGGGGCCTCTATACTGGAAGTGGAGGCCAACCGGCTGGACCTGAAATGGATCTGCGCGGATGGCGTTATCAGGGATCAATTCACCATGATGAAGGACGTGAACAAAAAGACAGTGGTCAATATAAAAAAAGGGGAGACGGTGGTGCTGAAGGCATCTTATGTAGGAAAATACCTTTGGAAAAACCGGGGCGAGACCACGGGTAGCATCTCTGTCTCGCCAGCACCGGGCAGGAACGTATATGTAGTGCGTGATCCGGAAAATTGTCTGCAGGATGAATTTATCGTGAATGTATCCAGGTAACCCATGAGAAGAATTTTATTACAGGTGTTGCTACCGTTATTGTTATGGTCAATACAGGCAGATGCGCAACAGGCGAAGCTCTTACGCGGGCCTTACTTACAGTCGGCAACACCCAACAGTATCCTTATCCGCTGGCGAACCGATGTAGCCACCCGTAGCAGGGTGTCTTACGGGACCATTGCGGGCCGTCCGGAAAAAACCATCAGTGATGTGACATTGGTAACGGAGCATATGGTCAGGTTGGACGGCCTGCAACCCGGTACCCGCTATTACTACACCATCGGCGGATTAAAAGATACGTTACAGGGCGGGAACGATAATTACTTCAGTTCCCTTCCGCGGCCAGGCAGCAAAGGGCATTATCGTATAGGCATCTTCGGTGATTGCGGAGACCTGACCATTCATCAACGCAATGTAAGAGACGCATTCAGGCAATATCTGGGAAAGCATGACCTGAACGCCTGGATTCTACTGGGTGACAATGCCTATAACGACGGTACAGACGCAGAATACCAGGCGAAGTTCTTCAACATTTATAAAGACGATCTGCTGAAGAAATACCCGCTTTACCCGGCCCCCGGTAACCACGATTATCATGATGCCGACTTCACGGCGGCCTATGCGCAACAACATCATACTACTGCCTATTACCAAAACTTTTCCATGCCCATAAAGGGAGAAGCAGGAGGGGAACCTTCCCATAATCCTGCATTCTATGCTTTCGATATTGGTAATATCCACTTCTTATCGCTCGATTCTTATGGAAAAGAAGAGAATCAGTATTACCTGTATGATACCGCTGGTCCGCAGGTACAATGGGTGAAAAAGGACCTGGCAGCCAACAACAATAAAGACTGGGTAGTGGTATACTGGCATCATCCGCCCTACAGCATGGGCACGCACAATGCTGATACTGATGGTAACATGCGAAGGATACGGGAGAATTTTATCAGGATACTGGAAGAAGCGGGGGTAGACCTGGTGATTTGCGGACATAGTCATGTGTATGAGCGTTCACGGCCGCTGAACGGGCATTATGGAAAAGAAGCCACGTTTAACGCCTCCAGGCACGCCCTTAGCAGCTCCTCCGGTGCATACGATGGAACGACGGGCAGCGCGCCTTATATCAGGAACGACAGTACGAAGAAGGGTACTGTATATGTAGTCAGCGGCTCTTCCAGTTCTGTTGGAAAACCGGAGGCTTCGTTTCCGCATGATGCCATGCAATATTCCAATGCGGACATAACCGGCGCGGCGTTGCTGGAAGTGCAGGAAAACCGGCTTGACTTCAAATGGATATGCGAAGATGGTGTCATACGGGACCAGTTTACAATGATGAAAAATGTCAACAAGCATACAGTCATCCGCCTGAAAGAAGGACAAAGTACTACACTTACCGCTTCTTATGTGGGACATTATAAATGGAGCAACGGCGCGTCCGGCCGGAGCATAACTGTTACACCACCTGTTGGCCCAATCGTTTTTTCCGTTCATGATGAACATGATTGTTTGAAAGACACTTTTAGCATAACAGTAGCAGACCAATAAACAGCAGGTAATGAAGCAGGTGATGGTAGTAGCTGTCCTGATGGGTTGGATAGCATTGATGGCAGTTGTTCCGGCTGACAGGGAAAAGTCAGCCGCAGTAGCCCATACACTAAAGTATTTCCGGGAACAGGCCAGATTATTTGCTGAAAGTGCCGCGGATTTGAGCGCAAGCATAGAAAAACTGGACAGGAACTCCCCGGCCACTATCAATGCTGCGAAAGAAGCACTGAAAAGATGCAGGGCACAATATAAAAGCATTGAATTTTTTCTCGATTATTTTCTGAGCAGTACATCGATCGTGTATAATTCGCCTCCTGTGCATGAAGTAGAGGAGCCTTTTATGGAATACCGGGAGCCGACAGGGTTACAGGTAATAGAAGCCTTATTGTTTGAAGAAGATGCAGCTGCGCGTCAGCGTGAACTGCTGCAACAGGCGATGCTGGTGCATACTTCCGCAGCAGATCTGCCCTCGCTGCTCTATGGCCTCGAAATAGATGACAGGCAGGTGCTGGAAAGTATCCGGCTGGAACTGGTGCGCATGAGCGCACTGGGGATTGCAGGTTATGACGCACCTGAGCTACAGACGGGCATCCCGGAGGCGGGCCGTTCGTTGATGGCCGTTAAAATGGTGCTGCAGCCGTACCTGTCCGGTCCATGCCCGGAAGCAGATAACATCAACCTGTACCTGGACAAGGCATTGAAGCTGACAGGGGAGGACAGTGATTTTGTTTCGTTTAACCGTCTCCGTTTTCTGACAGATGCGGTGTTGCCTTTACAGCATCACCTCGACGTGTTCATCCAACGTAAAGGATGGGCATTGAATGAAAATGCCAGTGATATATTCAACCCGGTTGCACTCAATTTGGGCTTCGGGCAGGATACCAGCAGCCCGGAGATACAATTAGGCCGGGCGCTTTTTTTAACACCCGTAAAACTGTTTTTATGCAAGCTGCGGGAGTGATACCTTCCGGGAAGAACATCGATCCGGGGTGGAAAACCGCACTCCGGAAATGTGGCGTGGACGGGACCGCATTATTCTACTATTGCGCGGGAACGGATGATCCGTCAAAAGCTTCCCTGCCCGAAAGCCAGGAACAAGAAATACCCTATACCGGATATTACCAGGATGTTTATCTGCGGTTTACCGGTGCGGATGCGCAGAGAGGGACCGACTTGCGCGCTGGCACGATCATACCGGCAGCAGCCATTAGCGGGACCGTGTTCAGCAGGCCCAATGCCACTTATGGCAAAGGTCCCTATATTATTGGAGATGGTAACAAATACCTGGTTACTGCTACTGCGCTCAATTGGGAGGTGGCTTATCCTGTCTCTCATTTGCTTTCGGGTGCTGGCGTCCACCCTTCTTCAAATGTGTGGGGTATTGCCGGAAAACAGGTAACGGCCATGCTGGCTATTGAAGCAACGGAGCTGGAAATAACGATCCCCGGAATGACAGACGGAGAAAAGATACAGGTGGTGATATGGGATAAGAAACAACAGAAACGCTATGAAGAAATCGTTACCTACCATCCGCCGTACAGACAAATGCTGAAGGAGTATGACCTTATCCTGATCAACAAACATACCGGCCAGTAGAAAAGAACAGGTTGCCTGGTGCAGCCGGAATGCAGTGTTTTAGCTGCTCATCCGGGGAGGCTGTTGAAAAAAAATGGTTGCCGATGATGATATCATCAGCAACCATTTTTTTTGGTTAATAATTTTCACTACTTTTATTATAGTATGTAAAAAGGCATACTTTTTTAACTCGACATTTTTAACCATTAATTTTGTACTGCCTATTCCTCTTACCGGGAGGTACGCAGTGATGCTATCGAAGGTCCTATAACCTACATGTTATTGATAAGGGCTACACCAGGCCACTGATCATTTCACCAATAATATATCTGAATGAAGCGACTGGACTCAGTATAGCGACAGCTATGCCCCGTCGTGGACCGTTACCCCGTAAGGTGCTGTGTCATACGCAGCGCTGATAAATACGTATATCCTCATTTACCATTCACCATGCCGGCATTCGCTGACTGCGTGTACGCAGTCTTCTGGCGGAGCTATTTACAAAATTGTATTGTTTATGAAGTACACATCGCGTCCGGATACATTGCAGCAGTTATTGACAGGACTCAAAGATGAACAAAACAAAGGTATCACCTTTGTCACAGGCAGCAACAAAGAAACGTTTCTTTCCTATCAGCAGTTGTATGCAGATGCCTTATCATGGCTGGCCCATCTGCAGGAGAAAGGCCTGACGCCAGGCACCGAACTGGTGTTACAGGTGGAAGACGGCAAAACCTTTTTGCAGCTCTTCTGGGCATGTTTGCTTGGCGCTATCATACCAGTGCCCGTTGCCGTTACCTATGAAGGGGAAAACGCACAGAAACTGTACAAAATCAAAAATTTTCTGAATAAACCCGTACTGGCTGTCAAACGCGCCCATTATGAAAAACTGCTATCAGGGGCAGCTGCGGACGATAGTCAGGGTTTCGATCATATCATCTTTACAGATGAAAAAGAAGATAACGATAAAGAAGGAGTAGTCGTTCCCGTTACACCGGAAACCATCGCTTTTCTGCAGTTCTCATCCGGGTCTACCGGAAATCCCAAAGGCGTGGTGCTGACACACCGGAACCTTATTACGAACGTGTACGAAGCCATCACGGCACACCAGCTTACGGAGCATGATAGCCACCTGAGCTGGATGCCGCTCACGCATGACATGGGGCTTATCGGTTTTCACCTGTATCCGTTTGCAGCAGGACTGAATCATTACCTGATGCCAACGGATTTGTTTATCCGGAACCCTTTGTTATGGATGCAGAAAATTTCGGAACACCACATCACGGTGACCGGTTCTCCCAACTTCGGCTATAAATATTACCTGAACCAGTTGACCCCGGAAAAGGGCGAAGGCCTGGACCTCTCTTCCCTGAGAATTATTTTCAATGGAGCAGAGCCGATAGCAGCGCCTTTGTGCCGTCAGTTCATATCGGTGCTGGACCGCTATCAGCTGGACCCGAAAGCGATGTTCCCTTGTTATGGCCTGGCCGAAGGTACACTGGAGGTGAGCCTGGCGGATATGGACACTGTTTTTAGCAGCGTATTCGTGCGGAGAGACTCGCTGGTAATGGGGCAGCCTATTATCGTCACCAGCGGTGAAGATGCGGCGGTTGAAAATACGGAAGTCGTTAACGTGGGAAAAATCATTGGCGGCGTCGCTGTCAGCATTACCAATGAAGCGGGCAAGCCATTGAAAGATGGCCACCTCGGTATTGTACAGATCAAAGGAGACGCTGTCACCAGCCGTTATTATAACAATGAAGCGGCTACCGCTGCTGCTATCCGCGATGGATGGCTCAATACCGGCGATACCGGGTTTATGCTCGATGGTTACTTGTATATCGCCGGACGTTCAAAAGACATCATCTTTGTCAATGGCCTGAATATCTATCCGCATGACATAGAACATACGGTGGAACAGGGGACCGGGATGGAAGCCGGCAAGGTGGTGGCCTGCGGGGTAACCGATGAAGAAACGGGCACGGAAGCGGTGGTGGTATTTGTTATACATAAATCTTCTGTAGAGAAATTCCTGCCTGTTATTGCTACCATAAAAAGATATGTCGCTTCCCAACTGGGGCTGGAAGTAAAACATGTGCTGCCGATCAGGAAGGTGCCCAAAACCACCAGCGGGAAAGTGAAGCGTTATGCTTTTATGGAAGAATACCGGCAAGGTGTTTATGCAGACATTATCCGTGAGATAGCAGCCGCGCAACAACAAACCGCCTCCATCAATGTAACGCATAAACGCAGTTTTGAAGATATCCGGAACTGGTTGCAGCAATGGCTGCAACAACGTTTTAAGCTGACGAACGAAGTGTTGTCAGCTGACCGCGTTTTCGCGGAATACGGCCTCACCTCCATGCAGGCGGTGATGCTGGCGGCCGACCTGGAACAATGGCTGCAGCAACCGGTGGATAAAACGCTCATCTATAACTATACTACCGCCACAACGCTGGCGGCATATCTTTCCGGGGAAACCGGCGCCATAAAGGCAGATCAGCCACGACACCAGGCAGCAGATGAAAAAGTGGCCATCATCGGTATCGGATGCCGCTTCCCGGGCGGTGTAAACAGCCCCGCTGCATTCTGGGAACTGTTACGCGAACAGCGTAGTGGCGTGACCGTTGTCCCCGAAAGCCGCTGGAATATAGCAGATTATTATAGCCCTGATGAAGATGAAACGGGGACAATGTATACCCGGCATGGTGGTTTCATCGAACAGGCAGACCAGTTTGATCCGCTGTTCTTCGGTATCTCACCCAGAGAGACCATCGGTATGGACCCACAGCAGCGTCTGTTGCTGGAAGTCAGCTGGGAGGCCATGGAGCATGCAGGCATACGCCCCTCGTCGTTGAGAGGCAGCGATACCGGCGTGTTTGTGGGACTGGGCACAGATGATTATCAGCAGATCGTGCAGGAGCATACGCCACCTGCCTTATTTGAAGATGCCTTCAGCAGTCTGGGCCTGCAAAGGAGCGTAGCTGCCGGAAGGATCGCCTACTTGTTTGATTTCCACGGACCGGTGTTGCAGTTGGACACCGCCTGTTCCTCTTCTTTATTGAGCGTGCACCAGGCCTGTCAGCACCTGCTGTTGGGCGAATGTTCGCTGGCGCTGGCGGGTGGCGTGAACCTGATGCTGACGCCCGATACCACTATCCGGCTATGCCGCATGAAAGCGCTGTCGCCCACCGGGCAATGTCATGCTTTCGACGAAGAAGCGGATGGATACGTCAGGGGAGAAGGCGCAGGCATGATTGTGCTGAAACGCCTCAGCGATGCGCTGCACGATGGCGATAACATCCTCGCGGTGATCAGCGGCTCGGCAGTAAACCACGACGGGCAAAGTAACGGGCTTACGGCCCCCAATGGCATTGCACAGCAACAGGTCATCCATAAAGCGTTGCAACGGGCCGGCGTAGAACCGCATACGGTACAGTATGTGGAGGCACACGGTACCGGCACCAAGCTCGGTGATCCGGTGGAAGCACAGGCGCTGCATGCGGCCTATGGCCAATCCCGCGAAGCGGATAATCCGCTGCTGCTCGGGGCGGTGAAATCCAATATCGGTCACCTCGAAGCTGCGGCGGGCATCGCAGGACTTATCAAAACCGTTCTATCGCTGCAACGGCAGCTGTTGCCCGCCACCCTGCATTATAATACCCCCAGCAGTTATATTCCCTGGAATGATATGCGGTTGAAAGTGGTGGACCAGCTGACAGCCTGGCCGGCGACCAACGGGTTAAGACGCGCGGCTATCAGCTCTTTTGGGCTGAGTGGCACCAATGCGCATGTGATCCTGGAAGAAGCTCCTGCCGCTGTAAAGGACGTATATCCCGGACCGTTACCGGCATTGCCATCATATCCGTTGACGCTCTCCGCTAAGTCACCGGCAGCTTTACAACTACTGGCGGCCAGCTATGCGGCTGCACTGGAACATACAGGTGATACGCTGGCGGATATCGCTTACAGCACCTTCACCACGAGAGACGCATTTAATCATCGCATCGCCTTCCGGGCGGATACTATCACAGAAGCGGCCCGCTGCCTCCAGGCATATGCTGCCAATCCCTATACGGAAGAAGTGCTGTCTGGTTTGGTGCAACCCCGCGATGGCCAGCTGGTATGGCTTTTCACCGGTGGCGGCTCCCAATACTGGAACATGGGCCTTGAACTG
The DNA here is from genome assembly GCF_012927205.1 of Chitinophaga fulva. Lineage (GTDB taxonomy): Bacteria > Bacteroidota > Bacteroidia > Chitinophagales > Chitinophagaceae > Chitinophaga > Chitinophaga fulva. The sequence goes on along the minus strand of NZ_JABBGC010000002.1, from coordinate 1,509,066 downwards.
TACAACCACAATACGGTCTTCCGCCGGGTGGTTGACCATTGTGATACCTGGCTCGAAGCGCAGTGGGGCTTTTCGCTGACCACCCTGCTGTATAAAATGGAAAAGGAAGCGTCCAATGAGCGGTTGCTGGAGATGACCTATTTCCAACCGGCCATCTTCGTTATTTCCTGTGCGCTCGCGGAAGTGTGGAAATCATGGGGCATATCGCCCACCATTGTTGCCGGCCATAGTGTAGGAGAATACGCCGCTGCTTATGTAGCGGGGGTGTTTAGCCTGGATGACGGTCTGAAACTGGTGACAGAAAGAGCGCGACTGATGCAGGCGGTGAAAGAGCCGGGTTCCATGGCGACAGCCTTCGCCGGAGAAGAAGAAGTGGCAGCCATTATCCGGCCATTCGGAAATGATCTGGCCATCGCGGCGGTCAACGGCCCCGCGCTAACGGTGATCTCCGGGAAAAAACAAGCCGTGTCTGATGCGTTGCAATTACTGGAGGCGGCCGGTATCAACAGCCGTCAGCTGCTGATAGCCCATGCGTCCCATTCTCCGCTGATGGAATCTATGCTGGAAGAATTCCGCGAAGTGGCCAAACAGATCAATTTCCGGGCGCCGCAGCTGCAACTGATTTCCAATATCACCGGAGAAGTAGTGACAGCAGTACCAGATCATCGTTACTGGTGTGATCAGATCATCTCACCGGTGTTGTTTGCCAAAAGCATACAGACCATTGCCCGGTTGGGCGGTGACATACTGATGGAGCTGGGCCCACAACCTAACCTGTTGTCCATGGTGCAGCTCAGCGCCGAATATGCAGAAGACCACCTGCTGCCCTGTATGAAAATAGGCCATTCCTCCTGGGACATGATGTTGCAGGTGCTGTTGACATTATACGTCAAAGGACTGCCGGTCCGGATAGAACAGCTGTTCGATCATCCGGGGTACCACAAAGTCAAACTTCCCGGATATACGTTTAACCGCCAACGTTATTGGACCGAAACAAAAGAACCATCACCCATTATCCATCCGCAATACGAACAAAAAAGTAAGATCATGCCTGAAAGTAATCAAGTACCAGCTCAACGTACCGCTATTCTGCGGGATATCACGGATATCTTCAGCAGCCTGCTGAAGATTCCGGCTGCCGATATTAACATACACGCCCGTTTCCTCGAAATGGGGGCGGACTCGCTGGTGCTGGCGAGTGCAGTAAGAAGGATTGAGAAGAAATACAACGTGAATTTCTCCATCAGGCAGTTATTTGAAACGCTGTCCACCATTCACCAGATAACGGAATATATCGTGGCGAAGAACCCGCCCGTAGCGCAGGAAACTGCGGCAGCCCCGGCTCCGGTGATAGCTGACGCGATACAGGAGGCGGTTTCACAGCCCGCCGTAAGAGCTGCCGCGCCGGCCCGTCCCGTGAAGACGAATGGCGCCCAACATCCAGCCGCCCCTCCCGAAACAGCCGTGTCGATGCGCTTGTTCAATTTCCTTGAGCAGCAGCTGGCATTGTTATCACAACATCTCGGCACGGAGGAGCTTCCGCAGTATCCGGCGGCAATATCGGCAGTAACTGAAACAGCGAAGACTAACGGCAATGGGTCAACGGTACCTGCGCCGGCAGCCGTAGAAGTGACCAAAGCCCCCGTACAGCATCGTTCTATCTTCCCGAAGATGGAAACCCGCCCTGGCCAGTCCAATTACAGCGCCGCCCAGCAGGAATACCTCGATGCATTCATCCGCCGGTATAATCTCAAAACACAAAAATCAAAAGCACTGACACAACAATACCGGCCGGTACTGGCAGACAACCGTGCGTCGGCAGGGTTCCGTTTCTCTACCAAGGAACTGGTATATCCTATTCAGGCCGCGTCTTCCGCCGGTGCTACTATTACAGACATAGATGGTAACACTTACATTGATCTGGCCATGGGCTTTGGCGTAGACCTGCTGGGGCATTGCCCGCCGGTGGTGGTGAATGCCATTCAGCAGCAATTGCAGCAGGGATTCCAGCTCGGGCCGCAAACGCCGCTTGCCGGGCAGGTAGCTGAACTGGTGACATCCCTCACCGGTGCAGAACGCGCCAGCTTCCATAACTCCGGCACCGAAGCGGTAATGACAGCCATCAGGCTGGCCCGCACCGTTACGGGAAGGAAAAAAGTAGCCGTATTTGCAGGTGCTTATCACGGTCACTTCGATGGTACCCTCGCCGCTCCGGAGGACCTGGAAAGATCACATGCGGGCGTACCGATGGCCCTGGGCATCATGCATAACATGGTGGCCGATGTATTGGTATTTGATTATCATCATCCGGATGTGGTGGAGCAGATACGTGCACACAAACATGAGCTGGCTGCCGTACTGGTGGAACCGGTACAGAGCCGCAAGCCGGGATATCAGCCCAAAGCTTTGCTGCATGCGCTGCGTGCCATGACAAAAGCGGAAGACATCGCCCTGGTTTTTGATGAGATGATCACCGGGTTCCGTATCCATCCCGGCGGCGCACAGGCGCATTTTGAGGTACGTGCTGATCTGGCCACCTACGGTAAGATCGCAGGTGGTGGCCTTCCCATCGGCATTATCGCCGGCACCCGTAAGTATATGGATGCACTGGATGGCGGCGTATGGCAGTATGGCGATGATTCCTTCCCGGCTACAGACACTACGTTCTTTGCCGGTACCTTCTGTAAGCATCCGCTCAGCATGTCGGCCACCCTGGCCCTGCTGAAGGAACTGCAGCAGAGAGGCCCTGCGCTCCAGGAGAAGCTGAATAGCCGTACCACCAAGCTGGTCAGCGAACTGTCTGCTTTCTTCAAGGAAAACAATGTGCCCATGGATGTACATAATTTTGGCTCCCTGTTCTACTTCGCCATTACTTCCAATATGGACCTCTTTTTCTATCATCTGTTGGAGAAAGGCGTATATATATGGGAGGGGAGGACCTGTTTCCTGTCTGATGCCCATACAGAAGAGCATGTGCGCCATATTACAAAGGCAGTGAAAGACAGTATCCGGGAATTACAGCAGGAAGGATTCCTGCCCAAGCCTGCGACACCTGTTGCCAAAGGAAAGACCATGGTATTATAAGGAAATGTACCCCCCTGTATAGATAAGAGGTTGTCTCAAAGCGGATTTGAGGCAGCCTTTTGTTGTTTTATGAAAGGGGCGGATTATCCGTTTTCGCAGTGATTATTTTATACCGCTACAATTTCTGTCGCAGAGAGTTGATCTAAATTTATTATAACAACCATTATTGAAACAACCATTATTCACCAAAATCTCACCTAACCATGAGAAAAGTTCTACTCTTCGCAACGGCGTTGTTGTGTAGCACAACATTGTTTGCGCAGGACTACTGGAGGCCGCATACCGCCGCCGCCGGGATCACTAAAGACAAAGCCGTTTCCAGGCTTGCATTTCCAACCACCTACAAATTGTTTGACCTGAACCTTGCTCCTTTACGGACCGAAGTGTTCAAATCTGTCGGCAACCAACAAGCACGTGCCACCATTATCTCTTTGCCTAACGCAGACGGGCAAATTGAACAGTACGAAATTAAGGAAGCTTCCAATTTCGAGCCTGCGTTACAAGCCCGCTTCCCGGAGATAAGGGCATTCTCCGGAAAGGGTATTACTGATAAACAAGCCACCTTAAAGTTGAGCATTTCTCCGCAGGGCGTACAGGCGATGGTCTTCCGTACTGAGAAAGAAAGTGAATTCATTGAGCCTTATTCTGCTGACCACACAGTTTATACTGTGTTCAAAAAACAAGCAAAGACGTTACCATGGAAGTGTTCCACTCCTGAACAGAAATTGGCTACCAGCATCGGTAACCAGGTAGGGACTGTGGCGCGGTCCACTGGTGATGCCAAAACATTGCGACTGGCACAATCTGTTACGGCCGAATACTCCAATTACTTTGGCGCTACCAGCGCTTCACAGGTTAACCTGGTACTGGCGGCGATCAATGCTACGCTTACCCGTTGCAATGGTGTGTATGAAAAAGACCTGGCCCTCCATCTGAACCTGATTGCAGCAACCACTAATGTGATTTATTATAACCCTGCCACAGATCCATATTCCGATGCCAGTTCCGGTGCCGGCGGAGCGTGGAACGGCGAGCTGCAAAATACACTGACCTCTGTGATCGGTGCAGCGAATTATGATATCGGCCACCTGTTTGGTGCATCCGGTGGCGGCGGTAATGCCGGCTGTATCGGTTGTATTTGTGACGATACTCAAAAAGGCAGTGGTTTTACTTCTCCTGCTGATAACATTCCCCAGGGAGATAATTTCGATATCGACTACGTGGTACATGAAGTTGGTCACCAGCTGGGTGGCAACCATACTTTCTCCATGAGCAATGAAGGTACCGGTGTGAACGTGGAACCTGGTTCCGGTATTACCATTATGGGTTATGCCGGCATCACTGCGCAGGATATTGCCCCGCACTCTATTGCCTTCTATCATGCCGCTACCATTGCACAGATCCAGGCCAATCTTTCCGGCAAAACCTGCCCGGTAACGACCAACATCTCCGGCAATAACGCCACACCGGTGGTGAATGCCGGTGGTAATTTTACTATTCCCATCAGCACACCGTTTGCGCTGACCGGTTCAGCAACGGATGCTAACCCCGGTGATGTGCTGACATATTCCTGGGAACAGAATGATAACGCTACCTCATCACAAACAGGAACAGCCAGTGTGGCCAGCGCTACCAAAGCAACCGGCCCTAACTGGATATCCTATGCGCCTACAACTTCTCCTGTAAGGTATTTTCCCAAATTGGCGACTATCCTCGCAGGAGGGTTAATATCAGGCCCGTTGCCTGGTGGCGACGCCGGCGCTAATACAGAAGCATTAAGCTCCGTTAACAGAACGTTGAAGTTCCGGTTGACCGTAAGGGACAATGCTCCCTATAGTTCAACTGCACCGGTGACCATCGGGCAGACCAACTTTGCAGATGCAACGATAACAGTGACCAATACATCCGGACCTTTTGCCGTGACCGCCCCCAATACGAATGTAACATGGGCGGGTAATTCATCACAAACGGTTACCTGGAACGTGGCAAACACCACAACAGGTGCGGTTAGTTGCGCCAATGTAAAAATATCCATCTCCACAGATGGCGGCAATACCTTCAGCACCCTGGTGGCCAGCACCCCTAATGACGGTAGTGAAGCGGTAACAGTTCCCAACACCCCGACTACCAATGCCAGGATAAAAGTAGAAGCCGTAGGTAATATCTTCTTTGATATCTCCAATGCTGACTTCACGATTACCTCAGGCTCTGGTTGTGCTTCTCCGTCAGGGTTAGCTGCTTCCGCTATCGATAGCACATCTGCTACAGTAGGATGGACAGCAGTAACCGGCGCCGTTTCCTATGATGTGGATTATAAGGCCACTTCATCTTCTACATGGACCAATGCGGCTACTGCAACAACTGCTACTTCTGTAGGCTTAACTGGCCTTACCTCAGGAACTAAGTATGATTACAGGATAAGGACCAATTGCTCCAGCGGCAGCAGTGCTTATGCCGCAGCGCAGTTTACCACCACTTCAACCGCCACCTGTAATGCACCTGCCGGCCTGACCAGTTCCGGTGTAACAGCCGCCAGTGCTACCGTTAGCTGGACAGCCGTAAGCGGTGCCTCCAATTATGATGTAGACTACAAGCTTAATACATCTTCCACCTGGACCAATGCCGCCACTGCCACTACTTCCACCTCCGTTAATCTAAGTGGATTAACATCCGCCAGCTTATATGACTGGAGAGTGAGAACAAATTGTTCAAGCGGTAGCAGTGCCTATACAGCTGCACAGTTTACTACCTTAACCTCTTCTGGTTGTGCCAACCCATTGGATAATTCCACCAATGGAACCACTGCCGGTGCTGCGACCATTCCATTTAATACCGATGTTACTGGTCTTATCAGCCCGAGCGGAGATATTGATCACTACAAATTTGTGATTACTACCCGTGGTACTATTACCATCACCTTGCGCACGCTGCCTGGTGATTATGACCTGAAACTGCTGAACAGCGCTGGTACACAGGTGGCTATTTCACAGGCAGGCGGTACCACTAATGAAACGATCAGCAGAACAGTTGCTGCTGGTACCTACTACGCACAGGTGTATGGTTACAATGGCGCTAATAGTGCTACTACCTGCTACACCTTACGGGTACAATTAGGAACTGCCAGCCGCAGCGAAAATGATGTTGTTGTCAGCAAAGAGGGAATAGACAGCAAAGAAAGCAAAGGGCAGAAAGTGGACGTATTCCCAAACCCTGTCAATAACATTGTAAACATCAATCTTACAGGTTTCACCGGGAAATCAGAGGTGAGCATGCTGGATGTGAACGGCCGCGAAGTATTGCGCCGGGAAATAGGTATCGTTAACTCACAGCTGGACATCTCCGCTTTGCCTCCGGGTATTTATCTGATCAGGGTGAAGAATGGTGTAAAGCAGGTGTATCTGAAGAAGATCGTTAAACAGTAAAAACGGATTACAGGACCTGATATAGAAAAAGGACGTCTCATGCATTTGAGACGTCCTTTTTGTTTATTATTATTTTCGGGGAGGCAACCTCGATCATCGGCTGCCTCTTTCAAGGAAAATATTCCCGGGATTTGCTGGTTTCTAAGCTTACTTATTCAGGTAATACTTTCTTCCTGCTCCACTCAATAAGAACAGGATATAAAAAAAGTAAAAGAAAAGAGGGAATAACGTAATCAGAGGTCGCTCCAGCACTTTAAAAAGAGATGCAGCATTCGGAGAAAGCGGTTTTACTTGCGGGATGCCATTCTGAAATTGTGCAGTAGCACTAAAGGATAGCATACACAGGAACAAACCGGGCACAGGGGATTTACAAAACATAACAACAATGTATAGGTCAGAAATGGTTTTGAGGGCATAGGTCCAACGATAGTGGGCTCTTGATACAGGGAATATGCCTGACTTTCACAAACAGAGGTATTTATAGCTGGAACTATCTTCTTGAAGTTAAGTAATATTTTTAGAAGAAAGAACAGTAGTTGCTGATTCAGTTGAAAAGGGAAGATCTGGGATCAAGTTGAAAAGTTGGGGGATGGAGTAAAAACACATTGGCTGGCGACAGCAATGAGAAAGGAGTGTTTCCCTGGATATATCGCTGTGGTACATACAGCACGCCTATAGTAACCCAGGGGTAAAGGTGGACTTGATGCGGGAGTGTTCTTTGGAGGTATAGTTTTAATGAAATATAACAGGAAGGATGGAGAAGATGCAGGACAAGCATGTAAAGGCAGACCACAGGTTAAGCCTGCGGGCAGTAGGTGGGAGTAGGTAGTTCAAAGGGAGTTATGTTTGTTCATCAGTATACAGTTGCCAGGCAGGAAAATGGCTTATTCCCGCTGAATGACAGGGAGCAGGAGTTGCACTGATGCAGCGGCGGGTATTTTTTCTGACAGCGGTTTTAGCCGGGGGAGTTCCGGACAGATCTGTTTGTGCGGGACCTCCGGCAGGGGTTGTGGCGGCTCTGCTGCAATAATATCAGCGGCGAAGTATTTCGTGTTGCAGGAAGGAACATGGTCCTGTATACCTCTTACCTGTAGAACAACGATCAATGTTCCTTTACCCGGTACGTCCACATTACACGCTGCTCCTTTAAAATCTTCCCCGGTTTTTACGATGAGCACAGCGCTTTCCGTACCTGCTACCTGGTGTGTAGCGAAATGGATACGGGCGGCGATCACTTTTATTTCCAGGCTGTTGATGCCTTTGTATGCAGGTAATGCCTGTGGCGGAATGTACAGGATACCATCATGGGAAAGCCTGGGTGCATGAATGAGAAACCTGTCTGTTCCCGTATGCCGGTTGAACCTGAAGCCGGTAATGCTCCTGATGTTATTACCGGTGACGGCAATGAGTGCGCTGGTCAGCCTGTTGATATGCCCGCTATCGCAGCCAGCATCCAACCTGCCCAAAAAAGCACTGCGGATAAGCGCTCCTTTTTTGCTGGCCATGCCAAATCGTTGAGCAGCCCTGCGGGTAGCTGCCGTCTGCCGGACGTATGAAGGCATGCTTCGCAGGAAGTGTTTGCCATTACGCCTGTAACCGATCAGGTTGCCGAGCCTGCCGGTGAAGGTGATGATAGAAATCTGTTTTGCCATAACGAATGATGCTGATGATAGCTAAAGATAGCATTATCAGCAAAAGCCATTTGATGGCTATACTGAAGATTATCCAATAGCAGGGTCTGGCTGCAGGGAAAATATTCAGGCGGAGTGCATCAGGCATTAGATATCCGTTAAAGCCGCGTGAACCAGGTTTCGAAAATTTTGAAAATACACAACAAGAAGACCTGCTCGCATTATTTATATAAAAATCGGATGTAATCCATTGTTGATATGGACTACATCCGAATAAGGATATTTTACCGGACAATAATGATTTTGATCTCTAAAACCTGTATTGGTTATTTAAGACCAGCCGGATCAAAAGTTAGTACTGATAATGAGATTATTTCTGTCAGACGTAGCAAAGTCCATCGGCAGGATACCATACCTGCCATGTGTGTTGCTGGTAAAATAGCTGTTGAGCTGTGGATTGATGGCATTGGACACAGTCGTAATACTGGGGATGCCAAAAATCAATGGTTTGTAGCCGCTGGTGAAATTAACGTACAGCGTTGACGGTGTACCTGTTTGGGCTTCGTTCAGCAGCGTGGTGATGCCGGACCATTTGCCGTTGTTGTCCGGTACCTGGTACTGGTCTTGTACACGCAGGGTGGCGTTGCTGTTGTTGATGGTAAAGGTGGTGTTGTCTGCCCAGCTGGTGGCTTCAATGCCTTTAGGCGTAGCGGACGCACCGAATCTTCTGAGCAACACTATTTTGCCGCGTACGTCACCCAGATTGGGGACTGTGGCGGACAAATACCACTTGCGCGGTTGCTGGGCAGTGTAGCTGTCAAACGTTTGCTCGAAAGTTCTGGTATTGTTGGTGGCGTCATACTCTTCTTTCACACTCATCACAATGGTTTCTGTTGGATTGGCGGACAGGAAGGCATAGCAGGCTGTTACCACATCGTTGAAGTTCAGGTTCTGGTAGATGCTTCCGTGATGTATGGCAAAGGCATCACCGATGTGGCGGCATCTGATATCGAGGAACCTGATACCGGCGTCCAGTTGTTGTGCGATGGTGAGGTCCTGGCATTTGGCGGTGCCGCCTATGGGTTCAAAACGGGCGCCGCTGTCGTGCGTGCCGGGAATACTGATGGCCGCCAGGTTACGGTCGTTCGGGATGGTGCCCATCCAGCTGTTGAGCGAAAAGGCGAGGGCGGCATTGCTGTTGATGAGCTGATTGTCTGCGGTGACTTTGCCTGGTTGGGGGTTGTCTGCCAGATCTTTTTTACAGCCAAACAGGCTACAGATGGCAATGGCCAACAGGAGTTGAGGGTGTTTCATGGGAACGTTTGTTTGTTTAAAGTGAGTAAAAAAACTTTGGATTTTGACTATCAAATACGTGGAATTAATAATTTATTAATCATGCTGGAAGTGATGTTACGATAGCATACCGGAAAAGCAACTGCAGTTTGACAGCTTTGGGGTAAATTTGCGCTAAAAGCACGAAATGGACACCGGGGATACCGCTAATCTGATCAGGGTATATGACACGCTGAATTTTGTGGAAGAGAACTATAGCCGGCTTATTTCCATCAAAGAGCTGGAGAATGTGTCCCACTATTCGTACAGGAATATTCAGCGGATATTTAAATATACCTGTGGGGAGACAATTGGCGCCTATCAGCAGCGGCTTAAAGTGGAGAATGCGTACAAAATGATTTTGTATACCCGGGAAACACTTTCCTCCATTGCGCTGGAGGTAGGCTTCGCCAATGTGGCTTCTTTCTCCAAGGCGTTCAGGTTACATTTTGGAATGGCCCCCAGCGAAGCGAGGGAGCGCAAATTGCCCCTGCTGGCCGGAGCGGAAATTGTTCCGCAGGAGATGGAGGAGCGCCTGATGCCTGAAATTATTTATGTTCCGCCGGTAACGGTGTATTACCAAAGTGCTTTTATCGATTATAACCATGAAGATGTGGAAGCCCTTTGGGAGCGGTTTATGTCACATCAGTTTGCGGCATCCGGAACGGAATTCTATGGTATTGTGGTAGATGAACCATTGATACGGGAAAGCCTGAAATGCCGGTATGATGCCTGCGCTTCCATGCAGGCCACGAATGGAAAGCTGCCTTCGAAAACAATTCCGGGTGGCAGATACGCCAGTTTTATGCATTACGGCAGCTATGAAACGATAGAAGATACTTATCAAAAGATATACGCTGGCTGGATACTGGACACTAACCTCGAATTTGCCCCGACACCGATCATTGAAAAATACATCAAACACCCCGATAATACTATTGCTGTAGCCGAACAGGAAACGGCCATATGGCTGCCGCTTCAGTAAGATTGTCAATTTTGGACAACAGAAAGGATATGCGCTGCGATAGTTTTGTGCTATCAAAATTTTAGCATTTAATGACAAGTAAAATGACAACAACACTCATGGTCCTGTCTGCACTCCTGATGTCCTGCGCCAAAGAGGACGCCGGAACACCTGTGACCCCGGTCGACACTACTGCCGTTTTGTACAAAATGCCCGAAGAAGCGGCGCCACATGAAGGTACCTGGTTGCAATGGCCACATGAATATCAATATGGCAAGGCCTACCGTAACCGACTGGATGCCACCTGGATTGCGATGACCCAGGCACTGGTGTCAGGAGAGAAAGTTCACCTCATTGTGTATGATCAGGATGAACGGGATAGGGTCACTGAATTGCTGCAAACAGCACAGGTACCGATGACCAATGTAGATTTTACCATCAGCCGGACAGACGATGTATGGGTACGTGACAACGGTCCCATCTTTGTAAAAGACGGCAACGGCCGCCTGTTGATGGAAGACTGGGGCTTCAACGGATGGGGCAACAAGGCAGCCTTCGAAAACTGTGACCGGATACCAGGCGTGATAGCGGCCAATAGCGGCATGCAGCGTATAGACCTGAATACTGTGATGATCAACGAGGGCGGAAGCGTGGAAATGGACGGGAACGGTATGTTGATGGCCTGCAAAAGCTCCATTTTGAATAAAAACCGTAATCCGGGTATGACCCAACAGCAGGCCGAAGCACTGTTTACAAAATACCTGGGCGTCACCCGCTTCATCTGGCTGGAAGGACGTGCTGGCCTGGAAATCACAGATATGCATATCGACGGATTTGCCAGGTTCGCAGACGGTAAGACCATCATCACGATGTCGGAGGAAGACCTGGACTACTGGCAGGTGCCACAGCAGGATATCCGTACATTATACAGTGCTGTCAATAAGAATGGCGCTGCCTATAAGTTCGTAAAGGTGCCGCTTACAAAAAATAATGTGGTCACTACTTACGGAAAGAATGTGGGGAAAGGCTCCTATATCAACTTCTATATAGCTAACAATACCGTGTTGGTGCCCAACTACAATGATCCCAACGACGCCGTTGCCAACAGTATTATTCAGTCGCTCTATCCGGGAAGGAGAGTGGTAGGCATAGACTGCCGCAACCTGTTCGCCAACGGGGGAATGGTGCACTGCGTTACACAGCAACAACCCAGATAATGCGAAGCATGATCAGATATGCTTGAAAAACTGGGCAATCAGCTCAACAATTATACTGGCAAAGAAAATAACTGCTTTCAGGTTTTTGCTGAAGTACTGCATGAGGAGATATTTTAACGGATAGTCTGACTGTTTCTCTATAATGGTGGCCCGCAGGCATTTTTAAGATGGAAGGAATTCCCCCAACAGGGAATTCCTTCTTTTTACTAATATACAACAAACTTCAAAAAGTACAAAGGCTGTTAATTTCATTAACTTGGAAGCAGAACATTTTCTATGCAGCAAAAACAATTCATCATCGAGGGCAGCCGGATCAATGATATTCCCGGCTTCTATGCGGAAATAAATCGTTTATTCATGACCGGGGAGGACTGGCAGCTGGGTGGCAGCCTGGATGGCTTCAATGATCTGCTGCATGGCGGTTTTGGCGCCATCGATGGAGATGAGCCTATTGAGCTTATCTGGAAAGACATAGCGCATAGCAAAGCATCATTGGGTGTTGCAGCGACCAGGAAGTATTACGAAGGGAAGCTGTCGCCGGAATCCCCGTTTAACCGCGAGCACTTTCAGGAGAAGCTAACGGAATTGAATGATGGCAAGGGGCAGACTTACTTTGATATATTGATGGAGATCATCGCAGATCATCCTAATGTTACAGTGGTTTCCCGGTAGTAATTCGGTACAGGATAAATAGACGGAAGAGGAAGGTAGTATGGCTAACCATCTGTTTTTGATAGGTCCGTTGATGTGTTGTTGTTGCAGCGTCGTGTAGGGAATGGTGCTGCAATATAATTGCAGGGAGGATTTTTTATTTATTTTCAATATTATTTGTTTTTTAAAATAGAATACTTATTTTCGATGCAATAGAATTGATAGTCACAGATGTCTGTTAAGTTCAAAAAACAAGACAGTAGTTATCAGGATTATTGTTTCTGTAGTTTGTTCGACTCGATACGTTGTAAGCCTAAGGTTCGCCGACTGATAATTTCCACGAAATACTCAAAATGCCAATGAAATAATTGTTACACTAATAGCCCTGTCAATTCTATGTCAATCTCGATCTCAGATAATACGAAGATATTTCACAAGATGATCGTACTGGTTCCTTTCCGGAATGCAGGCAACTACATAATAGACTGTGTAAGTTCCGTGTTGGGACAGGAATACAAAAATTATGAAGTCTATTTACTGGATGATGCCTCGGATGATGGTACGCTGGACTTGATAGACGAAGACCTGGAACATTTTCACATCGTACGGAATAAGGAGCGGCTGGGTTCTTTGGAAAACATGTACCAGGCCCTGGTTAACCTGCCGATAGAGGATGAAGACGTAGTGGTGCTGCTGGATGGCGACGACTATATTTTCGGAGAATTTGCTTTTCAGATAGTGAACAATAAATACAATGAAAATGCATTGCTGACTTACGGGCAGTACATTACCAATTATGGTTTTTATGATCCCTGTCCGCCCTATACGCCGGAGGAGTTTGAAAATTTAAGGCAGTCAGGCTGGAAAGCCTCTCACCTGAAGACTTTCAAGTACAAGCTCTTTAAGGCTTTCCTGCAGCAGGACCCTAACGCAGACAACTTTAGATACAATGACGGCAGGTTTTATGCGTCTACCTCGGACCAGGCACTGATGTTGCCGTTGATGGAGGTAGCCGGCTATGAAAATGTTGTTTCCATTCCCAATATTGTTTATTGTTACAGGATACATCCGAACAACGATCATCAGACAGACAGTGGCAGGAAACTGCAACTGGAGGCGGTGCACGATATCAGAAGCCGGCCATCGCTGAAAAGAATGTTCTGATGTAACGTGCCCTGATAATGCCTTGTTTCAATGGTTCCCCCGTGCGGCATGCCTGTGTAAGTATTTCCCTGAGCGCTTTTTGTTACATATTTTATTAAACCGGTGAGCATGAAAATAGCCCTTCTTCGACTATAAACTTTTCATATATAGTGGCCATCTGTAATTGAAACTTGCATAAGAGTTGCTTATGTCATTCAACGTATGCTTAATAATGTAAAACTTTAGCACATTATTTCAATTTTAATTCGTTTTCGATGAAATCAAAACGCTTAAAAATGGCTCTGCAAAAATTCAGCGAAGCCAGAATAGAAGGCGGTTTAGAGGATGGATTTGAAGTGATGAACCTGGATGAGGCATCTTCTACCCGTGGTGGTAATCTGGCAGGTTGTACCTGCAATAACGGTTCCAACTATACCACAAAACCGCCGGATTGTACCTGCAACAACGGCAGCAACTACGCTTGATGCTATTAGTTGGGCCCGTCGTACGATAGAATACGTCGTTTTGTCCAATGATCAACATGTGGGCGAAAGCCCACATGTTGTAAAACGGCCGAATGCCGCCGGGCAACTATCCTTTCATTCGATTTTTTCTCTCATCAGTTATCATTATCCCGCTAACGAGATAACCTATCAATCCTGCTATCATGATATTCAAGTTATCAAAGTATATCGTCGTAACCGACGTGCTGGACCCAAACAGCGAAAAGCAGCAGCGTATCATCTTCTCCACCCGAAGCGGAATATCTGCCCTGATCGAAGACGCTGTCTACCAAAAGCTGCAAGTGGGTGATTTCACAGGCCTTGGAAACAACGTGCTCTCGCGGTTCATGGACTACGAAATCATTGTCAATAATGAGGAAGACGAGTTCCAGGAAATTCTGAAGCTCAATAAACTGGGTGTTAAAGACACCAAATCCGTTTCGATGACCATCCAGCCAACAGCCAACTGTCAGCTGGGGTGCTTTTATTGCGGCCAGGTACACTCGAAACAAACCATGAGCGCAGATGTTCAGGAGAAAATATTGCAACGGCTGATTTATCAGCTGGACAGACAGAGAGATACAGAGCTTGTTCATACTACCTGGTATGGAGGCGAGCCTTTGATGGGATACAGCGCCATCATCAACCTTAGCAACAGGATGCAGGAGATTGCCCGGGATCGGGGCTTAGCCTATGGCGCCTACATGATCACCAACGGTTTAAGCCTGAAGAAAGATATTTTTACTGAATTGTACCTGCATCACAAGATCACCCGGTTTCAAATCACCATAGATACGGTGAAGGAACATCATGATAAGCGGCGTATCACCAAAAAGGGGGAATCGACTTTCGATATCATCATGAAGAATATTGTTGAAATATGCGCCCTGGAGCACTATCAGGCGCGTGTTAAACATCCGATATTCATCCGGATGAACGTCGATGAGTCCAATTATCAGCACGTGACCGAATTTATTGATTACATCGTGTCACTGGGCCTGAAAGATAAAGTGGAAATGGGTTTTTTCCCCATTAGTAACTGGGGCGATAAAAACGCCGGCGATGAACAGGGCCTCACGACGAACGAATTTGCAGAACTCGAAATAGAATGGCTGATGTACATGCAGGAACAGGGCTTTACGATGGAATATATATTACCCCTGCGAAACTATGATGTATGCATGGTGGTAAATGAAGCCAGTGAAGTGTATGATGCCACCGGCAACATTACCCCCTGTTATGAATTTCCCTATACACCGAAGTATGAGGATAAAAAATACATCATTGGCAACCTGCTGGAAGACGAAAGCACCTATAACAATAAAACCCAGGTGCGTGGCTGGTATGATGACCTGGCTACCTGCAACGTGTCTCCCAAGTGCTCCAAGTGTAACCTGTTCCCTGTCTGTAACGGAGGATGCCCCAAGGACTGGTATAACGGGGAAGTAAAATGCCCGACAGTCAAAGCTAATATAGAAGACAAGCTGGTGTTACAATATCTGATGGACAAATCAAGCTTAAAAACATTAATGTAAGGGTTATGAACGCATCCATAATTGCCGATTATCTGAAACAATTCGAAGACTATGCTCCGGAGCCACCAAAGGAGGCAGATAGTAGTGCTGCTTCGTCGAATAGCAACAAGTTCGATAATGGCCATATCTTTTACGCGCTGCTGGAATATATCATACGGGAATTGCCGGAAAGGGAGAAACATACCTACTGCTATAGCCTTAGCCAGAAGCTGCTGCGGGTATGCCAGTCGAAAGAGCGGAATGTGGCCACCTACTTTGTTAATAAGGTAGAAGAACAATACGCACTGCTCAATGAAGAACAGGCATTGGAGTAT
The DNA here is from genome assembly GCF_012927205.1 of Chitinophaga fulva. Classification (GTDB taxonomy): domain Bacteria; phylum Bacteroidota; class Bacteroidia; order Chitinophagales; family Chitinophagaceae; genus Chitinophaga; species Chitinophaga fulva. Next base: position 1,493,270 of record NZ_JABBGC010000002.1, on the reverse strand, counting down.
CATGCGCTGCGCAGCATCTTCAACCCCGTGATGGCATATTATCATTATTACCTGCAACATGATTATGAACGAGCGGAAGGGTACATGCTTGGCTTGCTGGAAAACATAGACTATCTGATCGGTCATGGGTTCCTGGACGGCATGTACATGAAAATCGAACAGTACCTGAATACTGCACGGGTATATTTCAATGCCGGACAATATGACAAATCTGCCCGTTACGCCAGGGTGGTGATGCAGTATCTCCTGAGCAGCGGGAAAGAAACCTTTGAGTTTCCTTTCTCTGAGGTGTTACGATCAGCCAATCAGCTCAACTCGATCCTGGCCCTTTTCTTCAACGGTCTGATTTTTAAGGCGCTGGCGAAGCCGGAGAGCGGAGCTTTCTTCCGGAATGATTTCCTGCTGGCTGTTTTCAGGGAAATGGACATTTCCTTTAATGAAATGATGGAACCTGCTACCAGGGACGCTTTAGCGATACTGCTGCGGATATCCGAAGGGGAAGAAGAGGAAGGGTTGGAAATGGCGCTTGATACGCAGATATTCAATGAGAAGGTGCCTGCGTCGATGCGGTACTTTGTGTTGACGGCCTTGCTGCATCACAACAATGCCGGCGACCTGTTGCCGGAACCGCTGAAGAATAATATCCGTCTTTACCAGGAAAAAGAATTAGGCCTGACCGCTTCACAGATCAATGTCTTAAGGCCGTTGAATGCGATAGTATAGTATTGTTATGTTTAAGTTTTCGATGCAGCATGATATTATGGATTGCGCACCTACCTGTCTGAAGATGGTAGCGGACTACTATGGGAAGAGTTATTCGCTCGAGTACCTGCGTGAGATCTGTTATCTTGGAAAGGACGGTGTAAGCCTGCTCAGCATCAATGATGCGGCTGAAAAACTGGGATTCAGAACGCTGATGGTCAAACTCAGTTATAAGAAACTGGTGTCTGACTGTCCGCTACCTTGTATCCTTCACTGGGACCACGATCATTTTGTGGTGCTATCGGAAATCAAGCCGAAAAACAATACTATCCTCAGCAGGCTCCGGAAGAACAGGACGGACGACGAATTTGTGATCGCTGATCCGGCACATGGCATTATAAAACTGGACAAGGATACTTTCTGTAATGGGTGGATATCTACCTACAATGAGCGGGGGATGGCCTTGCTGCTGGAGCCTACGCCTGATTTCTATTCCAGGTCGGCAGTCGGCGATAAAAAAGATGGATTTGGTTTTCTGCTTCGTTACCTGACGCCGTTCAGGCGGCATGTGATGCAGCTGGTACTGGGGATGCTTGCTGCCAGCTTTATCTCGCTGATACTCCCTTTTGCTTCTCAGATACTGATAGACCAGGGGGTGGCTGACAGGAACATATCCGTTGTATATATTATTTTGCTGGCCCAGCTGTTTCTCTTTATGGGCAATATGGGGATTGAGCTGGTCCGGTCATGGCTGTTGCTGCATATTAATACGCGTATCAGCCTGAGTATTATTTCCGACTTTCTGATCAAACTGCTGAAGCTGCCGATCAGGTATTTCGATTCAAAGGCGGTGGGAGATATCGCGCAACGTATCAACGACCACCATCGTATAGAGAATTTCCTCACAGGGAACGTACTCACTTCGCTGTTTTCTTTCATCAACATCATTGTGTTCACCATTGTATTGGCGATCTACGACCTTAAAATACTCTTCCTGTTCCTGTCATTCAGTGTTGCCGGTATTGTGTGGACATTATTGTTCCAGAAAAAACGAAAGGACCTGGATTATAAACGGTTTGCGCGCAGCCGGGAAAACCAGGATAAATTGTACGAGATGATCACCGGCATGCAGGAAATAAAATTGTATGGCAGTGAAACCACCAAACGCTGGGAATGGGAACAGCTGCAGGTAAAAGACTTTAAACTGAATCTTAAAAGCCTGGCGCTGGAGCAGTACCAGCGATCAGGTATGACTTTCGTTACGCATCTTAAAAACATCCTGGTTTCTTTTTTTGCGGCCAGCGAAGCGATAAAAGGCAATATGACCATCGGTCAGCTGTTGAGCATCTCCTATATCGTCGGGCAAACCAGTGCGCCCATTGAACAATTGGTGAGCCTTATCAGGGCAGCCCAGGACGCGAAGCTCAGTATGGGCCGCTTGCAGGAAATACATGGTAAAACGGACGAAGAAGACACTGTGAAGGAAAGCGAAGATGCCATTGATGTGCTGTCAGGGGACCTGTACATCAAAGACCTGTCGTTTCAATATGAAGGGCCTAATTCTCCATTTGTATTGAAAGATATTAATTTAAGTATCCCCAAAGAGAAAGTGACGGCGATTGTAGGCGCCAGTGGCAGCGGAAAAACAACGCTGATGAAAGTCCTGCTGAATTTCTATCAGCCTGTCCAGGGACAGGTATTGGTAGGGGAGAAAGACCTCGCCGAGATTTCCCCCAGATGGTGGCGCGGCCAGTGTGGCACCGTGATGCAGGATGGTTACATTTTTCATGATACCATTGCGAAAAACATTGCGCTCGATGGACTTGAAATAGATGAGGAAAAAATGGAAATGGCTGTCCGGGTGGCCAATCTGGGTGATTTTATAGAAGGCACTCCTTCGGGATATACCACTAAAATTGGTATGTCCGGAGTGGGTATCAGTGGCGGCCAACGGCAACGTATCCTGATTGCCAGGTCCGTCTATAAAGATCCTGACTACCTGTTCTTCGACGAAGCAACCAGCAGTCTGGATGCCAACAATGAAAAGGTCATTATGGACCATCTGGATGCTTTTTTTAAGGATAAGACCGTAGTCATTATTGCGCATCGCCTGAGCACCGTTAAGAAGGCCGATCAGATTGTGGTGCTGGATAAAGGGGAGGTGGCTGAAATCGGTAATCATGAAACATTGACGAAAGCGAGAGGGAAATATTTTGAACTGGTAAAAAATCAACTGGAATTAGGAGACTAAAAACAATCACCGTGGCAGAACTGAAATCAAGGTATGAAGTAAGAAGCCATGAAGTGCAGGAGGTCATGAACAGGCCGCCGCATTTCGTTGTCAGCTGGGGCAATACGATGATTGTACTGGCTATTGTGGCGGCGATGATTTTAATCAACAACATACGGTTAGAGATAAAAGAGCAGCTGCCGGCTGTATTGGCATCCCGATACAGCGATGGCCCTTCAGCTGTTGGCCAGCGGCTTGTTTTTTCCCTGAACATGCCGCCACAACATCGTTTGCTGCATGGTAACCGGGCATTGGTCTGTGTTTTTGGGGGAAATGCAGTGAGTGCCGGAGGAGCGGAGGCTTCTGTCGATTCGGTATGGTCGGACGGGCATGTCACCTGGCTGGCGCTTCATGTGGCCCAAAGGGGGGATGAGCTGCGCACACGTGACAACAAAGTGCTGAGCCTTTCGAAAGGCATGCCGGTCAGTATTGATGTGGTGACCGGCCAGGAAAAAGTATTGATATCCATGTTTAGAAAAATCCTCAGATAGTACCATGATGAAACTCTCAAGATACATATCCAGTACCACGATGGATGGCGGTGATGACGCTGCAGAAGCGCCGGACAGGATTATCTATTCATCTGTCAGTAATATGACCGCCGTGGTGAATGAATCCATATACGATCATCTCATCAATGGCCGGTTTGACCTGCTGGACGGCACGGTCCGGAAAGAACTGGAGAACGCCGCTATCCTGGTACCATCGGAGCGGGACGAGCTGGCCACGGTGTTACGGGAAAATAATGCCCGTTATGATAACTTTTCGTTGATGCTGAATGTCTCAGCCGGATGCCAGTCGGGGTGTACTTCCTGCGCCCCTCAGCAGGAGCGTAAAACCATGGACGATACGGTGCAAACCGCATTAAAGCATTACATCGAAAGGGAGCTGAGATCAGCACAGTTCAAGGCTTTTAATGTGATCTGGAATGTTGGTGATCCTGCGGATGACTTGTCGTTGATCACTGACTTATCAGCTTTCAACCTGGCGATGGCCGATAAATACAGCGTACTCTTTGCTTCCGCTATGATCTGCGACGGGACCGCTCTTAACCGGGAGCTGTTTGAGCAGCTTTTCTACGGAAGTGGTATCCGGAACTTTCATATCGCGCTGGATGATCGGGCATCACAGGTATTCGATAATATCCTTGATATCCTGGAAAATATTTCGTTCCTGCCGCAGCACGGGGTCATCTTCGAAATACGGATCAATATCGACGCTTTCGGTGAGGAGGCCGTGTTGGCGGTTATCGACAGGTTTGCTGCCGCCGGTGCGCAGAACCGTGTCACTTTTCAGTTTGGCGTTACAGAAGGTGCGGAAAGAACGGCCGCAGATATGGAGGAACTGGCGTCATTTGAAATTGAATATATGCTGCATGCCCTTCAGAAAGGCTTTATACTGGGTATTCTGCCGGCGAGGGCTTTTGTGCCTTGTGCTGCGGTGGACAAGGGCGCTGCCACGGTGGACCTGTCGGGGAATCTTTTTTCCTGTAATGCGTTGTCATCTGCGGGCGCGGCCATCCAGGCGTTGAACAGGCTGGGCAACCTGACGGAAGGGGACCGTGCACTTTCACGCGACAGCAAATTCAGAAACTGGTTCCATGAACTGGAAAATGGCGATACCGCTTGCTACAGCTGCAACCTGTTGCCTGTTTGTGGTGGTGGCTGCCGCTTAAAATGGGAGGAGGGCAAAAATGGTTGCCCTGCTTTTAAATATAACATGGAAGACAGGTTGGTGTTAAGTTACCTGAACCAGAAAATGCGCATGAATGAATTGCTCATAGAAGAGGACTGATTTTTCCGGATAATATCTGTTTCACCCAATATCAGACAACGATGTTAATATTTGTTCAGATAGCAGCATACAGGGATTCCCTGCTGGGTTCCACCTTAAGAGACCTTCTTGAAAAGGCGGGCAATCCGGAGAACCTGCGCGTCACCATTTGTCACCAGTACCATCCTGACGATGCTTTTAACGCAGAATTGGATGTTTACCGGGATGATGACCGTTTTAATATCATCGATATGCTGTATCATGAATCCAGGGGCCTTTGCTGGGCGAGGAACCTGATCCAGCAGCATTATAAAGGGGAGGCATACACGTTGCAGGTGGACTCGCACATGCGGTTTATCCAAAACTGGGACACGGTGCTGATAAACATGCTGGTATCATTACAGGAACGGGGCTATCCCAAGCCAGTGCTGACCACCTATCCGCCTCATTTCGAGCCAACTGCCTTTGAATACAGGGAGGTACCGCCCAACCAGATCGTCCTGCGGGAATTTGACAAGCATGGGGTATATCCTATTGGCTGGCCGGCAGAAATCCCTGGTTGGGAAGCGCTGACAGCCCCGGTGCCGGCACGGTTCCTGGCGGGTGGATTCGCTTTTTCCATAGGTGCCTTCTGCCAGGATGTGCAGGATGATCCTCATTTATATTTTATGGGAGAAGAGATCAACATCGCGCTTCGTGCCTATACGCATGGTTATGATCTGTTCCACCCGCATATCAATATTACCTGGCATTACTACTCCCGGCGGGAAAGCCCCAAACACTGGGAAGACCATGCCGCTATTGAAGCCGTGGAGCTCCTGGCGATGGACCGGCTGCGGCGGTTCTTTGAAAGCGGAGAAAAGACATCCGGCTATGACTGGGGTATTTATGGTCTTGGTAAAGAAAGGACGCTAAGAGACTATGAAGAATTTGCCGGGATATTGCTTTGTCAAAAAAAGGCACAGCCATATACGCTGAAACATTTGCCGCCACCCAATCCGCGGATATATCCGACAGAACAGGAATGGCTGGACAGCTTCTGTTGCTGTGTAAACAACGTATTGCATATCCCCCATAGCGTCTTCGTGAAAGACGACTACGATCAGGCGGTGATAGCATTCGCCGCCGATAAGCGCATTGTGCATGAGCTGGAGCTGGATGCCGCCGGTGTGGCTGCCATGATACAACGGCAGTTCGATAGTTATACACTGGAGGTTGGATTCTCTTGCAGCCATCTGCCGGACTCCTGGATACTGTCTTTGCATTCGGCATCTTCCGGATGGGAGAAAAAGATCAGGGGCCGGATGCCCTACTTTGTAGCGGGACTTGGAAATTTTTCGATAAAAAAATGTCAGGTACTATAACTAACAAAATTCTCTTTAAATGGCAACAGTCTATAAATTAACACTCATTAATGACAAAAAAGGGATCAATGAAACAGTTGAGATAGAAGAAGGCATGTTTATTTTGAACGCTGCTGCCGAAGCGGAGATAGCGCTGCCCTTCCTTTGCCGGACGGGCGACTGCTCCAGTTGCGTATGCAAGCTGGTGTCCGGTTCTGTCAGGCATTCAGCGCAATCGGTGTTGAGCGAGGCGGAGCTAAAGGAGGGGTACACGCTGGCCTGCTCCGCTTATGCCACTTCTGATATAGTGATTGAAACGCACAAGGAGAAAGAGTTGGCGAAATACAGAAAGGGTATATAATGGGGGGAGTGAAAATCAGTTTTTTTGCTATATTGTGTATATATTTAAGAGCAGTATACCCGTTTTGTAGTGAACAATAGACCATGCTCAGTTACTATTTCCTGATATGCAAAGAATAATATTCGTTTACATCATTGTTACCACGTTGTTCCTGTCTGATTCCTTATGCGCACAAACCACGCAGGGGCGCATTGTTACGAGTGACAATAAGCCGCTTGAGTATGTTACCGTAAAACTATTCAGGGATTCCACGATGTTGCAGCATACTTTGTCTGACAAGGAAGGGATGTTTACATTCAAGGACTTGCCGGCAAAAACTGCCTACCTGCTGAAATGCAGCTTTACCGGGTACGAGGACGTGGATACGGTGTTTGTGGCGGGGAGCTCAACCGCGCTGCTTATCAGCATGAAACAAAAAGTAAGCGAGTTGAAAGAGGTGGTGATAAACACCAAAAAACCATTGATAGAACGTAAGGTGGACCGGCTGGTCTTCAACGTGCAAAATAGTATGGCATCCATCAGCGGCGATGCGCTGGATGTATTGAAAGTGACGCCGCTGGTCATGGCAGAGAATGGCAATCTCGGCATTATCGGTAAAGGAAGTGTGGCAGTCATGGTCAATGATAAAATGCTGCGTATAGGAGGAGACGACCTGGCTGCCTATCTCCGGAGTATTCCGTCCAATGCCATAGAGAGTATTGAGGTGATCACCATGCCGCCTTCCAAATATAGCGCGGAAGGTAATTCCGGTATACTGAACATCAAACTGAAAAAGGTCATCAATGACTATTGGAGCGCTTCCATACGCTCCGTATACACGCAGGCCACTTATCCAACGGAGAACCTGGGTATTGGCTTTAACTATCAGAAGAGAAAACTGTCACTCTCCTCCAATGCCAGTATGACCGAAGGTTCCGGGGCTTTTACAGAGCGGCCGCGCATACTGTATGCTACACAGAACTGGGAGAGCGAAAGTAAAAGGAGAAGCTATACAAAACTATATAACGCAAGGCTACAGGCCGATTATAAAATATCGGAGAAGCTGACCGTCGGCGCGCAGGCGTTTTATAATAACAGCCGGCCCCATACTGTTGACAACACTTCCACCAGCATTGAACAAAAAACGACAAAATACATCGACTCTTTACTCATCGGAAATGGTTCCCAGCATTCGGAAACGGATAATGTATCATTGAACCTTAATGGAACGTATTCCCTGGGAAAAGATGACCAGCGTATCGTGGTGGACCTTGACTATTACAAGAGCGGCTTTGATAATTCCAGGGATTTCAATTCAGATACCTATGGCCCGGATAGACAGCCTATGGCCGGCAGGGAATGGTTTTCCCGGAATATCGGCAACAATGCGTTCAGCAATCTTTCCCTGAACGTAGATGTAGAACATAAGATCCAACAGTTTGATGTCAACTATGGCGTCAACTATTCCGGCTCGCGGAACACGAATGAATTGTCTGCTACAGCAGTAGCTGCTAAAACGGATACGCTGTTCGACTATAAGGACAAGTTTAAGTTCACGGAGAATACAGGCGCTTTGTTCCTGACAGTCGGCCGGGCATTGGGCAGCAAATTTGAACTGCAGGGCGGCCTGCGGCTTGAAAATACCCATACAGAAGGCATCTCCAACACACTGGAAAGCACCTACAAAAACAATTATCTGAAGCTCTTTCCGACTTTTTACTCCTCCTATAAGATCAATGACCATCACGTCCTCTCCCTCGCTTATGGGCGGAGAATAGACCGGCCGGCCTATATGAGCCTGAATCCCTTTGAGAGATATATTACACGGTATTATTATTCTGTGGGAAACCCTTACCTGTTACCCTCTTTCTCACATAATATTGAACTGAACTATTCCAATAACGACAACCTGAATTTGCAGGCATATACCAACTTCGGTGACGATCAGGTAGCACAAATGGCTATCCCCCATGAAAATTCGAAAGTGGTGGTAGACACTACGCAGAATTTCTATAATATGTTCACCGTGGGATTAACGGCTATTTATACCTTCCGGAAGGTAAGCTGGCTGGAAACTAATTTCATTCTTACTGGTTACTACAGAAGTATAAGACAGCGGGATACGGCTATCGTACCTAATTATGAGGTATATGTCGGTTATTTCAGCATGGACAATAATTTTAAGATCAGTAAAAAGATCAGCGCACAGTTAGCGTTTTTCTGTTATTCACCACAGATCAACGGGATATTTCACCGGACGCCCAGGTATAATGTGAACATTGCCTTCAGGTATAAAATAAACAACCAGTGGGAAGCGGGTATACAGGCCAGCGATATACTGAAGACCACTCAGGGTAAACTAAATGCTGTGGTAAATGGTGTAACACAATACTACGATAACTATTATGACACCAGGAACCTGAGGGTGACCATATCTTACCGGTTTGGCAGTTCGAAGGTTAATCCCAACCAAAGGAACTTCTCCAATGAGAAGGAGAAGCAGCGGGCATACTGATCAACAAACAATTTCCACGATGGTAGCGCCTATTATTCATCAGCTGATATTGAATGACATTCCCACCTCCATGATCTGGATGTGTGTGTCTTCCTGGGAGAAGATGAAGCGGTTTGGATTTGAGATCAAGCGATGGAATTACACGGCTATTAGGGATTTTATCCAGGCAAACTATCCGCAGGCACTCGGACCTTTTTTACAGGCGAGGAACCTGGCGGAGGCTTCGGATATTGCCCGGTACCTCATCGTTTATCATTATTCGGGGTATTACATCGACTGGGACATCGAGCTGGTATCTTCAGCAGATTATTACGCGCAGATAAGTGACCTGCCAGCAGGCTACCTTTTAATAGATCCGTCTAATGGTACTTATGCCTCTGAATGTTTTGCGGCGGTGAAAGGGGAGCCTTACCTGAAAAACCTGGTGGACGATATCGTGGAGGCGTTCCATACGCCGCCATTGCCGCGTACGCCGCAGTACTCCGGCCCGTTCAGGATGCGGGAAACCATGAAAAAAAGCCATACAGGCCAGCAGATAGTGGCCGTAAAGGATATGTTTGAATTTGATTATTCGGAAATCAGGAACCCGTATCAACGGGCTGTCACCAAACCGCTGATCCATTATTGGCTGCATACCTGGCTGTAGCAGCTACCGGCAGTTTACAAAACACCAATAGTTCAATCGTTCAGGGTAACATAAAATTAATTTGGAGACAGTGCAGGTAAACTGTACTTTTAGATACCGCCCCAATGTAGTCAGATATCGCCAATTATTCCACCGGTAGTTCAAATGATGTTATTGTTATTGATCAGATGTGACCATACTTAACTGTAAGGAGTCGGTTAATTTCTATACCAAACCAAACCCCTGTAACGATTATGCAAGTATCCCTCGATCAGATGGTCGAATCGGAGAACCGATACGCGACCCTGAATCAAACTCCAACCAGAGAAACGCCCACTGGTACGGCCGAAGAGGCCCTGCCGGCAGATGTGCCAGCCAGTGTGGCGACAGGCAACATCCTGGGTGCAGATGAAAACATGCAGCGAAGAAAACAGATGCTGGAAACCATCAACCAGGAGCCGGTAGATTTCGCCTTTGAGCGGGCCATCGGTAAAAATGATTCGGTCTACAGTAATTTCGTGGAATTGATCGGCATTGCCAAACAGCGGGTAGGGCGGATTGCCATTAAAGAAGGCAGTAAAAACATCGGCTACGCCACCGGCTTCATGGTGTCTTACAACCTGCTGCTGACCAACTGGCATGTTTTTAAAACAAAAGATGACGTGGCCGATAGTGAAGTCCAGTTTTTTTATGAGCTGGATATCCACGGTACGCCGGGGAGCGCCGTATCTTTTGCGCTGGACGTCAACCGGTTTTACTATGCCTCCAAGGAGCTGGATTACTGTTTTGTGGCCGTGGCGCCGGTAGATATCACCGGGAAGCGTAGCATCAATGACATAGGTTTTCTTTTCCTGGACCCGTCTCTTGGAAAACTGGGCAATGAAGACGAGGAAGCGCTTAACATCATCCATCATCCTGATGGCGATTACAAACAGTTGTCGATCCGGGAAAATCTCTTTATAAAAATTGCGCCTACTTCTATCTGGTATAAAACAGATACCGCGCCTGGCAGCAGTGGCAGCCCGGTTTTCAACGACCAGTGGCAGGTAGTGGCCCTGCATCATATGGGAGTGGGACAGAAAAATGAGGCGGGCGACTATATTGATAAAGAGGGGAAAGTGATCCCCATGGTCAATGGTTCCATTGATGCCTCGCGTGTGGTATGGATAGCCAATGAAGGCATCCGGATCAGCGTGATATTAAAGGACATAGCCCTTAATTTCCCACAGGAGCCGCTGGTAAAAGATTTGTCGGCCCCCAAAACGACAACACTGACAGCCCTGGTAAAACAGCCGGAGCAGGAAAATACAACGCCTTCACTCACCCCTAAAACCCCCGATATGGAAACAAACAACTCTTCCGCTAATGTCAATATTTCATTTCCGGCGTCGCTGATAGAACGCAATGGCATGATTAACATCAATATCAGCCAGGGAGCAGGATTGCCGCCGGCTACAGCGTCTGCGCCAGCAGCCCTGACGGCAGCGGAGGCGGACTTTGAAGAAGTGAAAAAACTGGAGCAGGACACTGATTTCTCCGCCTGCAAAGGTTACCTGTCCACTTTTTTGGGCAATGGGCTTAACATCGCTATGCCACAGCCCCAGGGAGCCATGAAGAAATTTGCGGCTAAACTGGATGGTACCGACAGTATCGTACTGAAATATTACAACTACAGCACCATCCTGCATTCGGTAAGAAGGATGCCGATGATCAGCGCCATCAATGTGGACGGTGATCCGGCTAAAAGGCTCGATAACAGTAAGCGGAAAGACGTATGGCTGCGTGATAACAGGTTAAGCTTCGACCTGCAGCTGGACGATACTTACTATAAAAACAGCGGTTTCGACAAAGGGCATATGAGCCGCCGGGAAGATGCCGACTGGGGAGCCACCGCAGATGATGCCAAACGCAACGCTGATCTGACCTGTATGTATACCAATGCCTGTCCGCAGGTGCCCACTATCAACCAGAGCAGCCGGAAAGGCCTCTGGGGTATCCTGGAAAAAGTAGTGCTGGAAAAAGGTGCGGAAGTAGAGGAGGGGAAAACTGCCCGCATCTCCGTATTTAATGGCCCTGTTTTTAGAGACGATGACCGGGTGTTCAGAGGGGTGCAGGTGCCGGTAGACTTTTTTAAGATCGTACTCTGGCTCACGGACGACGGAGAGCTGAAAGCGACCGCCTTTAAATTATCCCAGAAGACATTGGTAGATGATATCAACTGGGAACAACTTGATTTGGACCAGAATGTGGAGTTTAAAGAGTACATGTACAGCATTGAAGCGCTTCAAAAGGAGACCGGTATTGATTTTTCGGCCATTATCCCCTTTGATACCTTTGAAGGAGATGCCAGTGAAATTACCTCCACCGAAATGTTGGCCACCCATATTAAAAGACACAATGTAAGCACACAGAAAGTATAAATTTATAGATGTTGCCGATCGCCCGCCAGGTCTTAGCTGATACTGGCGGGTTTTTTATGCCTGTTATAGCGGTGAAAAAAAAACAATTGTAAAATTGACAAATATTTTATTTCTTTGAATCAGTTTAAACGAATCGTTATAATTCCACGTTATGCCAAACAAGTTTAGTCGCCGCTTTATTAGTATGCTGAGCCTGGTGGCCTCTCTGGGGGCAGTACAGGCGCAGAATAAAGTCACCTTTCATCCCGATGCGCCAACACAAACTATCAATCGCAATATTTACGGACATTTTGCCGAACATTTAGGAAACTGTATCTATGGCGGATTTTATGTGGGGGACACTTCCCACATCCCTCATATCAATGGGGTCAGGAAAGATATCATCGCTGCTTTAAAAACCCTGAAAATCCCCAATTTGCGCTGGCCGGGAGGTTGTTTTGCAGATACCTATCACTGGAAAGATGGTATCGGGCCTAAGGATAAGCGGCCCACGATTGTGAATACATGGTGGGGCGGCGTCACAGAGAACAACAGCTTCGGTACGCATGATTTTCTGAACATGTGTGAGGAGCTGGGCGCAGAGCCTTATCTGGCGGGTAATGTAGGCAGCGGCACCGTGCAGGAGCTGGCCGACTGGGTGCAGTATGTGAATTTTCCCGGTAAGAGCCCTATGTCTGACCTGCGGCAGCAAAACGGCCGGCAACAACCCTGGAAAGTCCACTACTGGGGCGTAGGCAATGAAGCCTGGGGTTGCGGCGGAAACATGAGGCCTGAATATTACGCGGACATCTACCGGAAATACGCCACCTTCATGAGCGGCAACACTTTTAAGATCGCTTCAGGCGCCAATTCCTCCGACTATAACTGGACGGAAGTGTTGATGAAAAACATCCCGCTGCACATGCTGGATGGCCTGGCGTTACATCATTATTCCATTATCGACTGGGGTAAAAAAGGCGATGCTGTTGATTTTACGGAAGAACAGTATTTCCAGACTATGCGCAGCACCTGTTTCATGGATACGTTGGTACGTCGCCATTCCGCCATCATGGATAAATACGACCCGAAGAAAAAAGTAGCCCTGGTAGTAGACGAGTGGGGTGGATGGTATAACGTGCAGGCAGGTACGAATCCCGGCTTCCTCTTTCAGCAAAATACCATGCGCGACGCCATGATCGCCGGCGTTACCCTGAACATCTTCAACAATCATTCCGACAGGGTGCGGATGGCCAATCTCGCTCAAACGGTAAACGTATTGCAGGCGGTTGTTTTAACCAAAGGAGAGCAGCTGGTACTGACGCCCACCTACCACGTCATGGAGATGTACAATGTGCACCAGGATGCCACGCTGGTCCCGGTGGAAGTGCAAAGTAACAGCTATACCTATAAAAACGAACGCCTGCCGGCTGTTACCGCTTCTGCCTCCAAAGACAAGTCGGGCGTTACGCATATCTCGCTGGTGAACATCGATCCTGCCAAAGCGCAGGAGATAACCGTGCAAACAGGAACTGCCTGGCATTCAGTGACCGGCCGTATCCTCTCGTCTGCCAAACTGCAGGATTACAACAGCTTTACACAACCGGATAAGATTAAGCCGGTAGCGTTTAAAGAGGCGGTGCTGAAGAATAATACGCTAACGGTGAAGCTGCCACCATGCGCTGTCGTGGTGCTGGAGCTTAAATAGATTTTTTTTAAGACCCGATCATAACTTTGTACCGGACAGCTACCGAGGAAATCAGTGGTTGTCCGGTCATTTAATTTCACGTGATGTCTGTATCCCTGAAAACGATTACACTGCACGTCGGCTATCTTTACGGGAATAGCTTTGCCAGCTTATGCTCTAAGTTTTCCAGGCGATTCTCGTCGCCTTTGGAGTTATAGATGATTTCCTCTTGCTGGTCGATCAATAGATAGGTAGGAACGCTTTCAATATCAAATGCCCGGCGGATATTGCTGTCGGCCCACTTTTTGGTCCGCTCGGAAACGTTGATCCAGCTGAGTTTTTCTTTCGTAATATACTGCTGCCATTTTTTTACATCGTCATCCATATTAAACGCAACCACTTTCATCCCTTTGTGTTTGTATTTGTCATACATGCTTTTAATAACCGGAAGGTCTTCATGACAGGGAATACACCAGGTCGCTGAAAAAATAATGAGATATGGTGTGCCTTTCAGGCTTTCGTTGGTAAATATTTCACCAGTATTTGTTGGTACCTTGAACAAGGGCACTGTGCGTCCTTTTTGAGTAGCGGTTCGCGCCTGTATTCTTTGAGATAGCTGTTCACGTAGTTCTACGCCGCTCATGGAGACTGTCTATCTGCTTTAAAATGATGTTGGACTGGTTAGAAGAGGTTGCTGACGAAATAAAGGAAAGTTTGTTATTATAGAACACCGGGTTGGGTTGTACGGATAAGATATTGACGCCGGCGTCCAGTGCAAAGTGAAGCCTGTGGGCGCGGGTGTCGATGGTGTTGGAAAGAACGGCCTGTTCACTTGGCCTGGCAAGTGTTCCGGCAAACCGGACGATATTATTTTTAACTACAGCTGAATCAATTTTTTTATAGTTGTGTAAGGAGTAATTGTCTTCGATGGTCAGAAAAAGCTTCGTTCCCTCAAAAGCTGCGGGGACTGAGGCTTTTAGGGTGTAATTGTTTTGAGCGGATAGAGGAAATGAATAGACTAATAAAATGATGAGGAAATATTTCATTCAATATAAGTTTTGAAACTAATAGGACTCCGGTACGCCTGCCAGCGTACCGGAGATTGTTTATTCACTGGCTATACCAGTGACCTCATTAGGCAGTTTTCACGCAATCGTCGTGCAGTACACTGGATGTGCCGTTGCTGTAAAAACAATGTAAAGCTTTTTTTAATCGTTTTTCCTTTAAATATCAGAGGGCAAAGATTACATAGGTAGTTGTCAATATAGAATATGTTCTTGATAATTAGAAAGTGTGGAATAGCTATGGGGCCGTATTCCTTTGGTTATTGATCAGTTTTTTTGTTTTATCTGCTTCCCGTCTTCCTGCATAATTTTTATCCATAAATTTCCGGAAGTGGACATGTCGAATATACAATGCGCTGTCTTATGAAGTAGTCAGGAATATTTTACGTTATGAATAACATGAGCACCACGAAATACTTTACAAAGTAGCAATGAAGTACGCTGAAGGTCTCCGAATTAAGTTATGACAATAGATACCGGTATGCTGTCAATGGCTGCCGGTTTTTATTTTAAATGCAAATAAACCATCGATGTTTGATAACTTATTCGTTGTTATGCTGCTGATGATACCGGTAATTAGAGGTTTGTATTACTTAAACTTTTTTTCATGAATGTTGGCGGCTTTAGGCGAATTATCACGCTGTTGTCATTACTCTGCTATACCACCGGTCTTTGTGCGCAGGTTACCACGTTGCAAACAAAGTATGCCGTTATGACGATCGATAATAGAGGATTTATATCTTCCGTCAGGAATAAAAAGAATGGCCGGGAATATCATCCGAAGGGACTTACATCGGCGCTGATGAGTCTTTATACCGGTAAACAATATCTGCTGCCGGAACAGGCGGTATATACGCCGCAACAGCATGAAATGCTCCTGCGATATCCCAATGGGTCTGAAGCGAGGATAAGGATAGATCAGCAGCCGGAGTACCTGAAGCTGAAGTTGCTGTCCCTTACTAAAAGAACAGGAATCGATAACATCGTCTGGGGACCGTATAAAACAACCATCTCCACATTGATCGGAGATGTGATCGGTGTGGTGAGGAACAAGGAGTTTGCTTTTGGTCTGTTGGGACTGGATGATAATACCACCGGAGGGCCTCCTACGGAAGGAGACCTCTCTTTTATGTATTATTTCATCCATTCTCCTGATCCGGTGAAATACCCGCTGCCGGCCCATCTCAAAGAAGGGCAGACGTTCAGTATCGGTGGTGATGGTGTGAGCGATGTTGCTTTCTATTCTCAGCCGGAAGAATATTTCCGGATGAATTATGGCAATGGCGCAAAGCTGGAACCCGCCTATGGCGCCACTATCTGCATGCATGCAAGAGACAGAAGAAAAGAGCAGATGATCCGTTTCCCGGACTACCCGGAAGGAATAGAAGGGAAGGCCAATTCCGCCCGGTACCAGTTGGTGACGCCCGTGGAGGCAGATTATATCGGTTCGTCTGTAGCGCTCTATGCCTGCCCGGATTCTCTGGGACTGAACACGATTGAAAAAATAGTATTGGCAGAAGGACTGCCACATCCAACCATAGACGGCAAATGGATCAAAGACCCTGTTGCCTATCGCCCGGATATTGCGTGGCACGGCCCGCACGATAGCCTGGCAGCCTATTCCGGACAGCTGAATATAAAAGGCGTTCAGGATGAAGGATGGGGCGAATACTATCCCAATCCGGCCAACCGCTGGAAAAAACGAAAGATCAGTTTCTCCGGGCAGGAGGAGATGAGTATTCCCGCTTTCGGTGCGCTGATGCAGCAACAAGGCATCCGTTACGGACTACACACGCTTTGCGAGTTCCTGCAACCCAATGATAACAACGATGTAGCACCGGTGCCGAGTGACAGTCTCGCTATTATGCAACGTACCGTCATTACTAAAGACCTGTCCCCTGAAGATACGATCATCACCGTGGCGGACACCGCATACTTCCATGAATTCGGCGGATGGGAGGGTAACCATACCAATGTACTGAAAATAGGGAAGGAGCTGATTGAATATGACGGCATCACCCGCATACCACCGTATACATTCCTTAAAGTAAAAAGAGGCTTTCACCATACTACGCGCGGAAGTTATAAAGCAGGTACCACTATCGTAAAGCTGCAGCCTAACTGCTACCGTGGCTTTGCACCAGATATGCACCTGCAGGACATATATGCGGATTATTATGGTAAATGGCTGACAGAAGGGGGCATGGACTATATCGATTTCGACGGACTGGAAAGCTGTATGTACCAGGGACATGGGCAATACTCTTTCAAACGCTTCTTCCGCGGGCTTTTTGATAGCTACCACCGCAATGGCGGCAAATACCTCCGGGTAATGGGCAGCGCAGTGCAGGAAGGCAGCTGGCATTATATGAGCGTTTGTAATGTGGGAGGGGGCGATCATATGTTCAGCCCGGTGAAAAATAAATGGGGCATCGAAGGAAAGGATATGCGCTACGTATTCGAAAGCAGCTATTTCCCAGCCACCTTTGGTATTCAAAACTACCAGGCCGACTGGAGCCTTTATGACGCCGAAAACCTCGAAGCAAAATCTATCGGCTGGAATGCCACGTACATGCTGGGTTTGAGCCAGCAGACAGTAGAAGCCAGCGGAGAAAAAGCAGCGATATTCAAGGCGTTCCATACCTGGGAAGAAGCGCGCACTGCCAATAAATTCACCCCTGCTTTAAAGGAAAGACTGAAAAACCTCGACTATAAATTTCACCTGGAGAAAACCGGCGCCAACGCTTTCCTGCTGTATCCCATAAAGGAAAACAGGTTTACAGCACAAACAATCGCAGGCACTGCCTTACCATTGCAGAATGAATTTAAGGAACAGTCACTGGAGCTTTCCCTTAAGGTGACTGGTCCCAAAGGCGCGGTCGTGCAGGGTTTGAAGATCCAGCTGGCCGGTAATACGGTGCTGACGATTGATAAGGCCCTCAACGTGGGACAGCATGTTATCTACCAAAATGGAAAACTCTGGGTGGCAGATAACGGTCGTAAGCTGCTTGAACAGATTACCGCAAACAGTAATTTACGGATCGCAAAAGGGCAGAGCGATATCATCATTGCAGCATTACAACCGGTGCAGGACGATAAAGTAAGGTTTGAGCTGGTGGTTCCGGTTACAGGAGCGCCCACGAGATTCTGATAATCGCTGAAAATCCCCTGTTTTTTGTAGATATTTACCGGAAACAGACCCTTATTCGGAGAACAATGAGAACAATTATTTTTCTGCTGGCGGCAATCGTCGGCTGCCTGCCGGTAGGCGCGCAAACCCGTTACACTGCCTGGGATTCACTGGCGATGACACCTCCCATGGGATGGAACAGCTGGAACTTTTTTGAAGCCAGGGTGAGCGAACAGGTGATCATCGATATGGCCGATGCGATGGCCTCCAACGGCATGAAAGACGCCGGCTACCGTTACCTGGTGATAGATGATCACTGGGTGGCAGGCCGTGATAAACACAATAACCTTTTTCCTGATCCGGTACGGTTTCCGCATGGCATGAAATACCTGGCCGACTATGTACACGCAAAAGGATTGAAGCTCGGCATTTATTCGGATGCTGCTATGCTGACCTGTGGCGGTGTTACAGGCAGTTACAATTTTGAGGAACAGGATGCCCGTACGTTCGCGGCATGGGGCATTGACTTCCTGAAGTATGATTACTGCAATGCGCCGGAAGATGTGGCTACTGCGTTCAGTCGTTATGCCCGCATGGGCGATGCCCTGAAAAAATGCGGCCGTCCTATTGTATATTCTATCTGTGAATGGGGGCAACGGAAACCCTGGCTCTGGGCAAAAGCGGCTGGCGGTCACCTGTGGCGTACCACCTGGGACAGCCGTGACGTATGGGAATCGCATGATAGCAATCTCACCGGGATCATGGAGATATTTCATCAACAGGAATACCTGGCCTCCTATGCCGGCCCAGGCGGCTGGAATGATCCGGACCTGCTCATGGTAGGCCTTTACGGGAAAGGGGCGTCGTCTTCTGTGGACGGCCGTTTTAAAGGGTGCACCGCTGCGGAATACCGTACCCATTTCGCCCTGTGGTCTATGCTGGCGGCGCCGCTGATGGTGAATATGGACCTGAAGCATATCACGCCGGACGTATTGCAACTGATCACCAACAAAGAGCTGATTGCCATCAACCAGGATGCACTGGGCAAACAGGCTACCACCGTTTTAAAGCGGAACGATCTGCAGGTGTTGCTGAAACCTCTGGAGAACAAGGCTTTCGCCGTTTGTGTGTTCAACCGTTCTTCCAATGGGCAGGCCTTTGAGATAGACCTGAAAAAAGACCTCGACCTGTGGCAGCCTTTCAATATCTCAGAAGTATGGAGCGGTAAGCCTGTAAAGGCATTGAAAGGACAGTTAGGCGCACACGACTGCGTTGTTTATCTCCTGAAAGCCGGGCAAAAATAACATTGGTTAAAGTCAATTTAATTGTTGTAACACCATTGTAGGGCAACTACCTTTAAATCATCGTTTTTAGTTTTTTGATTAGATTTCTTCCTGATGAATGCCAAAAGTATAGTGTTAGGGACAGCGGGTCTTGGAGGGGTGTGGGGTAAAATTAACCCCACGGAGTCTGTCCGCACTATACTGATGGCGCTGGAAAATGGTATAACGGCCATTGACACCGCACCTGCCTACGGTGATGCGGAGCAGATAGTGGGGTATGCGCTGAGACTGTGGAAAGGGCCACGGCCGGTTATCAGCACCAAAGCGGGCAGGCTACGGTCATATGCCGCAGACGAGGCCCGTTACGATTATTCTGCTGCTGGCATTATGAACAGCGTATACAACTCCCTGAAATCAATGGACGTTCCCGCGGTGGACATATTATTTCTGCATGATCCGGAAGCGGTAGCAGAACAGGAAGCAGATCGTGTGGTGGCTGTCATGCAACACCTGAAACAACAGGGGCTGGTGAAGAAGATCGGTCTGGGAGGAAATATACCGCTGTGGTTTGAGGACTATATTAAAACCGGGACCTTTGATGTGATCATGGAGTTCAATAGGCTGAATGCCTGTAGTGTGGCGGCTCTCGAGGACCGGTTACCTTTCTGTAACGCACGGGGAATGACCTATTACGCGGCCAGTCCGCTTCATATGGGACTGCTGGGAAAGAATTTTCATACCTGGCAGCAGCGTCCGCCGCCATGGTTAAACGCAGACAGTATTGCTACCGCCCAACGTTTACAGGTGATAGCGGAGCAACATCATCTTACATTGTCCGCATTGGCTCACCGTTTCCTGTTGACCATTCCGCATCGCTTCAGCATAGTAGCAGGTGCGTCGCGTGTAACAGAGCTGGAAGACAGCCTGTCGGCCTTTCGTGAAGGGCCGCTTCCCGAAGCCGTATACCGGCAAATACTGGATTGTAACAAGTAAACTGATACGCATTGTATACGATCAATCATCAAATCTTCAACATCACCAGCGTACAACTGAGAGAGCTGGAACCTGCCATGGCGGTGACGCCCATTCAGGATGCTACCATGGGCCCTTTTCCGGCGTTCGGCCTCGCGCTGATCACACTGGAAGATGAAAACGGCTTTATCGGCGAAGCGCCCGTTTACAGCAGCTATATCAATATTCTCGAAAATTGCCTGCTGCCTATTTTATTACACAGTCGCAACGTTCCCTACCACACCCTGTATCAGCACCTGTACTGGTCCATCCGGAATGAAGGGTTTCGTGGTCCTGCTTCGGCGTTGGTAGGACATATAGACCTGGCCCTGCACGACCTGGCGGCGCGCCGGGAAGGGGTGCCGTTGCATCGTTACCTGCATGCCAACAGAGACACCGTAAAAATGTACGGCAGCGGTGGCGGGACTAATTACACCTTACAGGAGCTGGAGAAAGAAGTCAGCCTTTTTATGGAAGCCGGGGTAGACTGTTATAAGATGAAAGTTGGAAAGGCATTTGGTACCATGATGGAGGAAGATGCCAGCCGTGTAAAGTTTGTGCGCGGCCTCATAGGAAAAGACGTGCGCCTGGCGGTAGACGCCAACCAGATATGGAGTTGTGAAGACGCCCTGCGTTTTGCTGATATGATTGCCGCTGAAAATGTGGACTGGTTTGAAGAGCCCATTCATTCTGCCGCGTTTGAACAGATAGGTAAGTTATGCCGGAGCACACCACTCAAAATTTCTTTCGGTGAATCCGAACGTACGTCCCGTTTATTTCCTACATTGGCGAGCCTGGGCGTAAAACATCTTCAGCCGGTGCCCACGCATCTGGGAGGAGTGAACGAATGGAAGGAGGTCAGGGACCTGGCGGCAAAGAGCGGTATTGACTTTTCTTCCGGTGGCTATTCGTTGTTTACCGCCTCGCTGATGGCTACTGCGGATGCAGCGTGCGAAGTAGAATACCTGTACGCCATTATGTATGGATTGGAACGTTATTTCAGCGTCTGCCCGGAGTGGAAGCAGGGTCATTTTATTTTACCGGATATCGCCGGTATGCCGGTAAGGGTGGACTGGGAGTACTGTAAGCGTGCGAACAAAATAATAAAGCAGTATCATTGGACTGCGCAGAATGTCAGAAAATATTCACCTATTGTTTCACTATGATCTTTAACTGTTGCCTGTGAATATATTGCTTACCGGGGTTGATGGCATCGTGCTGGTGTTGTATCTCGTTGCGCTTTTTGTGCTGGGCTTTTACCTGGGCAGAAACGGCGGAAAGGATATATTTTTAGGCGGCCGTTCACTGCGCTGGTGGCAGATAGGTTTTTCCATGTTCAGCGCCAATGCCGGTCCTATGATGCTGATCGGTATGTCCAGCCTGGGGTTTTCCCATGGGGTGGTAGGCGCCAATTTCGAGTGGCTGGCATGGATATTCCTTTTGCTGTTGGCCATGTTCTTTCTGCCCCGGTACCTGTCGGCCGGCATCAGTACTATTCCGCAGTATCTGCTGCACCGCTACGGGAAAAGCGCCTATAATTTCCTGGTGATCTATAGCCTGGTATCTATATTGGTGGTATGGCTGGGCAGTGCCTTGTATGCCGGCGGGCTGGTTATTTCGCAGGTATTGGGTTGCCCGCTGATGTACGCCGTGGCGTTGATTGCATTGATCGCTACCAGTTACACGGCAGTCGGTGGTTTCAGGGCGGTGGTCCGCACGGGTATCTTTCAGTCGGTCATTATTATCTTATCATCGCTTATACTGACTATCCTCGCGTTTAACAGGATGGTGGCAACAGACGCTGTGCATCATGCTGTGCCGGCGGATTTTTGGAAACTGCTTCATGGCACAAACGACCCGGAATACTCCTGGGTGGCTATCCTGGCGGGGTATCCGGTGGTGGCTATTTACTACTGGTGTGCCGACCAGACGATCGTACAAAAAATGCTGGGGGCAAAAGACCTGCGGGAGGGGCAATATGGCGCATTGTTTATTGCGGCGCTGAAGATCATCACGCCGTTTATATTTCTGCTGCCCGGTATTATCTGCTTTATTTTATTCAGGGATATTACTACCGCTGACAATGCATACATCACGCTGGTGAAACAACTGATGCCAGCTGGTTTCCGGGGCCTTTGTATTGCTGCGCTGATAGCCGCGCTGATCGATACCGTGTCATCGGGGCTCAATTCATTTAGCACTGTATTTACGCTGGATGTGGTGGCGCAGTTCCGGGCAACAAACGAGGACAGCAGGCTGCGTACAGGCCGGTGGGTGACCGTGCTCGCCTCCTTGCTGGCAATAGGCATTGCGGCGATATTTTTATATTCCGGCAAAGGACTGTTTGAAATTACGCAAGGCATGGTGTCTATACTGGCGCCGCCGTTGTCAGTGGTATTCCTTGCCTCCATTTTCTGGAAACGGACCAATACTAAGGCGGTGCTGACGGTATTGTACGGTGGAGGGACGATATGTCTGCTAACGGGGTTGTGTTATCTGCTGAACTATCCGTACAAAGGTTTCTGGCCGCACTTTCTGCTACTATCGGTGTATCTTTTTATGGGGTTGGCGATATTGATTGTGGTGGTATCATGGTTAACGCCGCCATTGCCCGTGGTGGCAGATAACCCGGCAGCTGCCACGGTTGAGGGCCTCGGGCCATCGCGCAGGGTATGGGCAGGCTGGGCGGTATTGGCTGCTGTTATGATGATTATTTATTTTTTATTACGTTGATGATGAATAAAATATTGCTGGTTTTTTTTGCCATAGCTATGGTGGCATGCGGTAGCCACAAAGCAGTGAAAACGGAAGAGAAGGTTTTCGTGGTCAATATTGTACCGGAGGAAAAAAAGCTGCAGGAATATCTTCGCTACCATCAGCAGGTATGGCCGGAAGTGGAAGCTGGTTTTAAGAAAGCCGGTTATCAAAAGATCACGCTTTACCGGTATAAGTATTTACTGGTGATGAAAATAGAGGTGCCTGCCGGCGCGGACCTGCAACAGATGGGAAAAACAGCGGAGGCATACAGTCCGCGTTGTGCGGAGTGGAACCGGCTGATGGGCGGATACCAGGTAGGCGTACCCGGTACAGGCCAGGGTGAAACCTGGGTGGAAGCTACGCCGTTCTATGAATTCAGGAAGGAATAACGATGCTGTGTTCGTTGTACCGTTTAATGAAATCGCGGGGGGATACGCCCTTAATATCCTTGAAATGTTTGTTGAAGTTGGAAATATTGTTATACCCGCTTTCGTAGCAGGCCTCTGCTACATTGTGATGTCCTTCCAGCAATAGTTTGGCGGCATGTCCTATCCTCACCTCTTTCACAAAGTCAATTAAAGTACGGTTGGTTTTCCGTTTGAAGAAGCGGCAGAATGCGGCGGAAGACATGGGAATAAGATCGGCCACGTCCTGTAAGGCAATTTCCTCTCTGAATTTGCCGAAGATATAGTCAAATACTTTGTTGATTCTATTGGCTTCCCCGGAGTTATCGACGGCGTTGAAGTAGGGGGAGGAAAGCACTTCCACATAGGCCGACTGTGCCAGCATATCCAGCAACTGCAGCATCAGCGCGGCTCTGGTAAGCCCTGTCTGACAAAGCATTTCCTGCATCAGGTTTTTGGCGGTGGTAATGGCAGGGCCGGTGAAAAGCAATCCCCTGGATGCTTTTTCAAAGAGCACGTTCAATTGCCGCGCTTCCGGTTTTTCCAGCAGCTGCCGCCCCAGAAAGTCCGGGAAGAAATGCACGACCGTTGCCACCGGTGGCTGGAACGGATCTACTGCCTGGTAATACTGCCAGCAATGTGGCAGGTAGCTACCCAGCAATACCAGCTCGGTACCCTCAAAATCCCTGATGTGGTCCCCGATGAAACGTTTACCGCTGCAGTTTTCAATCAGCGCGATCTCAAAGTTCACATGTGACTTCAATGCCGTGTATTTCCTGATCTCCAGAAATTCTGACCTGATGGTGAATGACTGGTCGGCAGGAAAGGTGAAGTTCTCATAAATGTACTGCATATAAAACTGGCATACTCCTGATGCCAAAATAACAAATTTTCACGGTAATGATACTTTTTTGTTGATGCAAAAAAAGCATAGGTATTCGTCAAATAAGGGGTGGTAAAATGGTGCTGAACCGCCGACTTTTGCACTTTAGCTGTCGGTGAGGTGATGAAAAAGAGCCGGATAAGGATGACAAAAAAGTATATTATTATCAACATGAGTATAAAGTACCGCATTTTAGTCACTACATTATTGTTGAGTACGCATATCCTTCAGGCGCAGCAACAGGTGGCCAATGCCCTGCTCAACCAGCTGCATGGCTCACTGCGGTACAACGTATGTCAGTATGATGGTACTACTTTGCTTTCGGAACAAACCTTTCAGCAGGAGCGATTGCAGACAGGCAGCGGCGACTGGCGGCTGCAACTGCGCACCACCGCTTTGCCCGGCGGCGCTACTGATGTACAGATGGTATGCCAGCTGGAACGTGGCACTGCCATTCAAAGCGCGGTAACGGTGTCGCTGGACTTCGCCAGGTGGAGCGCCGGGAATTATGTATTGGTGCCGGCAGCGGTATATAATGGCAATCGTTACCGTTCCATCGGTAATGGATATAACCCTGACTATCCCCGGGATATGTACTATCATCCGGGGGTACCACTCACCATTTCCAATAACCCGCGTTTATCTGCTGTTGATGGTCAGGCATCGGTGATAGCCCTGCAAACCGGTAATGCGGCCACGCCCGCGGTTTGTTTCTTTTCACCACAGGAGAAGAAAGGGTTTGTCCTGCTCACCACCCAGCAAACCAGTCTGGGTAACAGCGGCCTTACGATTACAGAGAATGGCGCCAAAGACAGTTGCTCGCTGTCTATATCAGTACCGGCTATACGAAAACTGGCGACGGGCTTCGGTGATTTTCACCCTTCCGGCGATCGTGCACCCGACTGGAAAGCAGGTGATGAAGTAACGGTCCATTTCCGGATGTATGCATTCGATGCGGAAAACATTCCCGCGTTGCTGCAACGTTTTATGGAGCTACGGAAAGAACTGAGCGGGCCCAATCAGCCACGGAACATACTACCCATGAGCAAGCTGCTGCAATGCGCTACAGATATTTGCCGGGGGAATTTCATAGAAGTAAAGACAGGAGCTTATTACAGACCAGAGAACAATGATGACTTCCAGTTGGGGTGGGTGAGTGGTATGATCAATACCTATCCCATGCTGGCCTTGAATGATGAAAAAGAAAGAAAACGGGTAGCCCGGGAATTGGACTTTGTGACGGAGAAATTGCAGGGCGAAAGCGGTTATTTCTACGGTGGCATCACCGCGGAGGGTAAGCTACGCCCGGAGAAAATGCATCCGGATTTTCCGGAATTGCAAGCCATGGTGAGGAAGAACGGCGATGTGTTGTTTTGGCTGATGAAACACCTGTTGCTGCTGAATGAGCAGGGGTATGGGAAGATGATCAGGCCACAATGGGAGCAGGCGGCCAAACGGCTGGCAACGGCTTTTGCGGCTACCTGGCAAAAGCATGGTGAGTTCGGACAATATATTGCTCCGCGTACCGGAGAGATTGCGGTTTATAATTCCACGGCGGGGGCCATCGTGCCTGCGGGCATGATGCTGGCCTCCCGCTATTTCCACGTTGTGGCATGGACGAAGATGGCAGAAAATGCGTCCGCCTTTTATTACCTCCGTGATGTAGAAAAACAGGGTCTTACCGGCGGCGACTGTGGCGACATTTCACAGGATGCCAACTCAGAATCGGCATTCGGGTTCCTGGAGTCGCTGATGGCCATGTATTATCATTCAGGGGACCGGCGTTGGCTGCAAAAGGCAGAAACACAAGCCGCCCTCTGTGCTACATGGGCACTTTCCTATGACCCTGTTTTTCCTCCCGGAAGCGCTATCGGTAAGTTGCAAAGTCATATGGCCGGCGCCATATGGGCCAGTATCCAAAACAAACATGCGGCACCTGGTATCTGTACCTCTTCCGGTGATGCGCTGTTTAAACTCTTCCGGGCCACTGGCAACCGCCGCTACGCCGACCTGCTGCGGGATATCCAGCATGCCCACGCGGAAGCGGTGAACATGCCAGGTCACCCCACCACCAACAACCTGGTCGGGTCTTCCATGGAGCGTATCCAGCCCAGCGATGCGGAAGGGAAAGGGAGTATCGGCAACTTCATCAACACGCGCAATTCCTGGACGGAAACTGCCGGAATGCTGATGGCATTGGAAGTGCCGGGTATCTATGTCAACACCGACAAAAAGGATATATACGTCTTCGATCATGTTACGGCCAAAGTGGTAACAGCAGAAAAATCTGCTATGGTCATCACGGTAACCAATCCAACTATGTACAATGCGTCGGTATCGCTGCTGGCGGAGAACGACCGTCAGGCTGCTGTACCGCTGTCATACACCGCATTTGTAAAATGGCCGCATGTGACTGTGAACGCCGGGCAAACGGTGACGGTCCGTATTACGCGGGAAGGTGTTGTGGCCATATAGTGATTTACGTCTCCCAACAAATACAGAATAAAGCAAGAATGTGTCGCCCTCCGGGATTTCCCGGAGGGATTTTTTTTTGAAAATGCTGATCCATGATACAGTGCGGTCCGGATGCCCCTGTGCTGTCTTATATTTAATTAGCATTCCTACTGTTCCGTGACCCAATTTCTTTTTTATGAACACTACAAATATCCTGGCTATTTCGCAGTTCCATTATCCTTTTCCTATGCTTAAAAATCCATACGCGGAAGCAATGCAGGAAATTACCGACAACCAATGGATAGACGGGGTGTATTTGTCGTTGTATAAAGATGATCCTGATACAAGGACAAAGTATAAAATGACCAAAACGGCGCACATTGCCGCTCACTGGTTTCCTACGGCGGCGCTGGAAAGACTGCGGCCCGCCTGCCGTCTTATGTTGTGGACACTTTATAATGACGATAAGTATGAAGAATACAGCCCGGAAGAAATATCTTTTATAGAACAACAAAGCCTTTCCGTCCTGAAAGGTGAACTCAGCGCGGGAGATGCCGGTATTCCATTAGGTGGTTTGCTGGCCACGCTGCGGGAGGAACTGATACAGTTCGTTTCTCCGGAATCCATGGGACGGTTTACGGAGGGCCTGCAAAGATACTTTAATGGCTTAAAGCAGGAGCAGCATTACAAAGCGCTGAAAACATTTCCTGCTGTGGAGGAAAGTCTGGCTATCCGGGAAGATTCTCTTTGTCTGTACCCCTTCCTGGAACTGCTTGATCTGGAAACAGGTTTGTCACTTCCGGATGAAGTACACCAACATCCTGTAATAAAGCGCCTGAAGGTGCTGACGGTCCGTATGATGGTCTGCTTCAACGAAGTGCAATCATTTTCCAAAGACGAAGCTACGGATGCTATCTATTACAACGTGTTAAAAGTGATACA
The DNA here is from genome assembly GCF_012927205.1 of Chitinophaga fulva. GTDB lineage: Bacteria > Bacteroidota > Bacteroidia > Chitinophagales > Chitinophagaceae > Chitinophaga > Chitinophaga fulva. The sequence goes on along the minus strand of NZ_JABBGC010000002.1, from coordinate 1,465,671 downwards.
GCATCACGGGGTACTTTCATTTGAAGAAGCCTGCCGGCAGATCATCCACATGCATAATGAATACCTGAGGGAGTTTCAGTACCTGCAACATTTCCTGCCCGATTTCGGGCCATGGCAGGATGCAGTCGTCAACAGGATCCATTATTTCAGCATGACGCTGAACGGATGGCGGTCCATCTCCTCCGGCCTGGACCGGTATAATTCATTACAGGGATTTCCGGACGCACAAACCGCAAAAAATGCTTTGGGTGGCCGGACTGAATGATGTCGTGTAAAGATCAATACCAAAAGATATGAAACGAGAACTTAACATACCGGTGCTGCAATATCCATGGCCTACTATTCCAGCGCCATATCCTGATTATTTCGCAAAGGAAGAAGCCGGATGGCTGGATGCTGATTATACATTTATGGCGGAAGAAGCAGTCAGGAAATACAAAGGTCATTGTTTGGCCGATGGTGCTTCGTATATGGCGCCCACCACCATCAATATCGATCATTTAAGACCGATGGCCCGCTTCTTTCTGTGGCTGACCCTCTACGATGATTACTATGAATTATGGCCGGTAAAGCGTCTCGCTGAGGAAAGGGACCGCATCATTGATATTATGTTGGGTGAATCTCCCAAGGCAGGAGATATCGGACTATACCGGCAGGCAGCGATATTCCGGGACGAATTCCTGTCTTTTATGCCCTATGAATGGATGGAGCGGCTGGCCAAATCCATGTACCGGTACACTACCTACGGCATCATGGAAGAGCACCGATACAGAACAGAAAAACGTTTCCCGTCGATTTTGAACCTGACTTACCTGCGGGAGTATGCTATCGGGATGTATCCCTATGGAGACCTCGTTGAACCGGGTATCAATTTTGCCCTGCCCCGGTATATTGCGGAGCATCCGGTGATCATGCGGCTCAGAACACTGCTGTGCCGGGTGATGTTCATCCAAAACGACTGGTATACGCTGGAAAAAGAAATGGCAGAAGAATCCGAAGTATGTAACATGATCCTGGCCTTACGGCATCATCACAAAATTTCATTGGAGGAAGCGATGGAAGAAGCACGCCGGATGCACGATGAGTACGTAAAAGAGATGGTGGGGTTACAGGATAACCTGCCTGACTTTGGAGATCACCAGAAAGCTGTGGAGAACTATGTCTTCCATCTCGGCCTGAATATAACGGGACTGAATGACTGGTACAATGCTATGACGGTGCGGTACATACCCAGTGAGTTTGCCTGGCATAAATTAAAGCAGTAAATTGAAGCGTTCAATATTAACCCATTTTTATTTATTTGTTATATCATGGATAACGCATCAATTAAGTTACCCGAAGATTTTAGTCATATCAGTGACTGGTTCTGGGATATTATCAGCTACGCAAAAGAAGACAGGAACACGCTGAAGGAAGCACTGTCTGCTATGGATAAAGCCGATATACTACGGTTCCAGGAACAGTTCGTCGATGCAGCGATAGAATTACAGGATGAACCCTTCACTGACTATATGGAAGAATCGGAAGACGGAGTGGAGGACATCTCTCATTGGATTGTCAGTAAAGGAAAAGCTTTTTATGCGGATATCATCAACCATCCGGAAAATACACCCCATTCGGTGACCGGTAATACAGACCCCATTCTGTATGGCGTTGCCGATGAAGTTTTTGTGGATAAATTCGGAGAACCCACTGGTATTTATTAATCCGTTAACTATAAAGGCGGGCAAGCATTCACTGCTTGCCCGCCTTTATTATTTAAACCAATCAATTAATAACCCTGGTTCTGTTCCAGCACTGCGCCGGTATTCTGTGTGATTTCGGTAGACGGTATCGGCCACAGGTTATGATACGGCTCAATCGTCAGCCCTGACTTCGGATTGTATTTTTTATCCCGATCATAGAGTTTTCCCAAACGGGTAAGCGTTACTGCTCTGAACTCTTCCATATACAACTCTCTCAGGCGTTCGTCCAGGATGTAATCAATGTTCATTTCCGCGGTAGTGGCAGGCGTGGCGCCGGCCCTGTTCCGCAATACGTTCACATCGTCGGTAGCTTTCTGGGCATCACCTTTGGCGAGATAAGCCTCTGCTCTCAGCAGGTAAGTTTCTGCCACACGGGCCATGTACTTCTGCATAAACAAGCGGGAGGCGCCATTCAGTAAAAATCCGCCAAACGGATTGGTCACATTGGTGAGGATGGCCGGACCCGCCGCGGACACGAAGTCCCCGGCAGAAGGAGACGCCTTCCTGATCACCGGGTAAAAGTTACGGATAGTATCCCTGAAGTCCGCCGGCGCTACTTTCGCTTTGTAACCGTCTTTTACATACCACTTGCCATAGTCCGGGGAATTGGCAGGTACGCCTGAAATCCGGATATCCCTGACGATATTGTAGGAAGAGTTGCGCATATCCCCAGGCGTCCATATTTCATAAAAGAAGTGGGAGGTAGGCCGTATCCAGCCAACGCCGTTGGAGGAAACGCTGTCCACGAATTTGGCATTGAACAGGATAGCCATTTTGGTTTTGGTGGTGGCCTCTGTAATCCTGATACCCGTTAAGCTGGGAACAACGGCCCATGCTGTCTGATCGCCCACGGAAGCTGAATTGTTCAGGGTGCTCTGAATCACCAACAGCCCTTCGTGGTTGCCGGTGCTGTAGTTCTGGTTGTTGTATTCAAACAGGTCTCGGTATACATCTCCCGGTAAATTGGCCCTTCTGCCGAAGCGGCTGTTCATCAGGGACACGCCACTAAAGTTAATCACGTCAGAAGCGCTGGCAATGGCGCCGTCATAGTCTTTCAGGGAGATCAGTACCTCTGTGAGCACATGTTTGGCGATTTGTTTGTTCACCGTGCCATCCGGCACCTGGTTGATGTCGGACAAGATGCCGATAGCCTGTTGGAGGTCTTTTTTACATTGCTGGTACACGGCGTCGCGGCTGGCGCGTACATAGTCGTAACGCGGACCGGAAAGCTCATTCAGCTCAATAGGCACGCCGCCGTACAGGTTGGCCAGTACGTTGTAGGAATAGGCCCTGAAAAACAATGCCTGGCCCAGGAAACTGTTTTTATCGGCATCACTGAGCTTAGTGGATTTAGATACCTGGCTGATGACCAGGTTGGCATTGGTGATGATTTTATAAAATGCCGTCCACATATTTCCGGGAATAAAATAGGTGGGCAACATGGTGGCTTTATAGGCATTTAACTTTGCGGCAGGGTCATAGTCGGTACCATTATAGGCGAAGTCGGTGGCGTAATACAACCCGAAGTAAGTATCCAGGTTGATATTGCCCATGTAGATGTTCCTGACGCCATTGTACAGGTTGTTGGTGGCCTGTTGGAACTGCGTGGAGGTTTGCAGGGAGTTGTCCGGTGTATAGATAGACAGCGGGTCTTCATCCAGAAAACTCTTGCTGCAGGAAGATAACGCCGCTCCGATGCAAAGAAGGTATATAAAGATTGTTGGTTTCATGTTGGAGAGTTTACGGTTGAAGCATTAGAATGTCACGTTTACACCAAGGGAATAGCTCTTCATCACGGGATAGCCGTTCTGGTCAAGACCCATACCACCCGGCATTCTCAGTCCGAGTGAAGACCGCTGGCTGGAAGACGGATTGGACTCGGGGTCCCATCCGTCCCATTTGGTGATGGTCAGGAGGTTTTGCGCGTTCACATATACGCTGGCCGCTTTGAGTATCTTTAAACGGCTCAGCAGGCCCTCTGGTAAGGTGTAGGTCAGCGTTACGTCCTGCAACCGGATAAAGCTCCTGGACACATACGGCCCGAAGTTTTCACCCAGTGTGGCCACATAAGCCGCAATGCTTCTGTAGCGGGCATCCGGATTATTGGGTGTCCAGTAATCATATACAAAGCCATTGTTGTTGCGGATATTGTCCGGGTTTTGCAGCATAATACCGGGTGCTCCGAGATATCCGTTTTTACCACCCTGTATGGTGTTGATGAAGAATTTCAGCTGGAATGCTTTGTACTGGAAGCTGTTGGAGATACCCAGGCTGTAAGAAGGATCGAGTCTGCCTAATATCTGTTTGTCTTCCGGTGTGATCTTTCCATCGCCGTTCACGTCTTCTACTTTGTATTGTCCGGCTTTGAATCCCTGTGCGGCAAGACTTGCAGGAATTTGTTCACCGATCTGGTACATGCCGGTGATCTTATAATCATATACCACGCCGTAAGGCTGACCGATAAAGTAGCTTAATATCGGGTCGCTGCCATTGATCAGGTTGTTTTTGGTGCCGTCGATATCCACCACTTTATTGCGGTTTCTGAAGAAGTTGGCCGTTACTTCCCATTTGAAGTTTTTGTTGGACACCGGTACGCCGGTGATGTTCAACTCCTGTCCGCTGTTCTGGATTTTACCAATGTTGATCAGGAAGCTGTTGAAACCGGTGATGGTAGGCGTAGCCCTGGAATTCAACAGGTTGGTGGAATTGGAGAAGTACAGGTCCAGCGAGCCAAACAGCCGGTTGTCGAAGAACGAAAAGTCTACGCCGGTGTTAAAGGATTTTGTTGTTTCCCAACGCAGACCGGAATTAGGCAACTGGCTGAGATAGGAGCCGAGTTGTGCGCCGCCGGAGGTGCCGTACAGATAACCGCTCGATAATCCAACGGTCATCTGGGAGAGCGTCTGGTAACGGCCAACGGTCCTGTTACCGGTAGCGCCGTAAGACAATCTCAGTTTCAGGTCATTGATCACGTTGACAGACTTCAGGAAGTTCTCTTCTTTCAGGCGCCATGCAAATGCCAGGGATGGAAAGGTGGCCCACTTGTTGGTGGCGGAGAAACCGGAAAATCCGTCTCTTCTTACCGTACCTGTCAGGATATATTTTTTATCGAACGAATAGGAGAGCCTGGCCATCTGGTACAGCGCCTGTTCCTGCCAGGGGAGTATGTCCATGTCGTTGGAAACGGTCAGCCGTGCAGGATCGCCTACGTCCAGCCTGTTGTAGGACAGCACACCGTTGGTGATGCCGCCGGCGGAAGTGCTGCTGCCATCATGTTTGTTTTTTTCTGCACCATACAGTAAGGTGAGGTCCACACCATGTTTCCCGAAATCCCTTTTATATGTCAGGATGTTGTCGATCGTCAGGAAATAATTGGTCATGTAGGTTTTATAGGCGGTGGCTTCTACGTTGGGGGCATTGTAGTTAAACCGGTTCGTATAGATGTAGTTGTTACCGAAGTTCACGCGGTAGTTCAGACCTTTCACATACGGGATATCTACGCTGACGAAGAAGTTGCCGATCATATTCATATTCCGGTCCAGGTCTTTCGATCTTCTGAGCACTTCCAGCGCGGTGGGCGTGGTGGTTTGTGCATAGAATTCCAGCATCTGTCCTGTCTTTGGATCGAAAGGCAGGTTATATGGTTTCAGGAACATGATATCGGAGAAGGCGGGCGACACACCGCTGTAATCATTGATGGACAACCCCGTTTGTGCACCAACCGTCAGCCAGTCTGTAGGTTTGGCCTCTATGTTGAGCCTGATGCTGTTTCTGCGGTAGTCATCGTTTTTGATGAGGTTCACCTGGTCAAAATAACCATAGCCCAGGTAAAGACGGATCTTTTTTGATCTTCCGCTTAAACCGATGTTATGGTTGTGGATCCTGGGACGGGCGTTGGTCATTAAATCCCACCAGTTGGCTTCGTAACCGTTTTTATAGTTGTCGCCTTCTATGCCTGGCATTTTCGTAGTGGGGTCCCAGTTAGGGTTCATTTTTGTCGGGTCGTTGGGATCACGGCTTTCCGCGAGGTACCAGTCACCGACTTTCTGTATATACTGAGCGCCTGACGCCGGTCTCATTTCCTTTTTGGTCATCTCCTGCATGGAATATGACCCGCTGTAATCTACCGTGAGATTATCTATCCCGCTGGCGCCGCTTTTGGTGGTGATCAGTACCACGCCGTTGGACGCCTGGGAGCCATACACGGCGGCGGCACTGGCATCTTTCAACAGATCAATGCTCGCGATGTCCGACGGGTTGATGGAGGTGAGCGATCCCCTGTATATCAGGCCATCTACTACAATCAGCGGGGATGCTGTACCGGAGATAGAGTTCCTGCCGCGTACCATTAGGGTAGGGTCGCTACCGGCTCTGTTCACCTGTCCTACGGTGAGGCCGGGCACCGTACCTCTTAAAGAAGACATCACGCTGGCGTTGGGGGATTGTTTCTGTACCTGCAGGTCCGCTTTGGCTACGGCGCCGGTAACGTCCTGTCTTTTTCGGGTACCATAACCCACTACCACTACGCTGGTCAGTTCACTGACCGTGGACGTCAGTACGAGCGAAAGCTCGGGATTCTTGCCGGAGGTGATTTTATATCCCGCAAATGATTTGGCATCATAGCCAATCATGCGGGAGCTGAAGGTGTAGCTGCCCGCCGGTAAGTTGGTGAAGACGAATTTGCCGACACTGTCGGAGATGGCGACTTTCACCCGGTGACCGTTAGACACTGCTTCCACAGAGGCGCCGGGAAGTGGTGAGCCTCCGGCGTCTTTTACTGTTCCGCTCACATTGCCGGTGTTTTGTTGTGCATACGTTTGCATAAACATGGAACAAACGGAGAGCATTGTTGCAATAGTTATTTTTACTATTCCTCCCATAAAACGATTTTTTGAATGATAGATGTTTGGCGATAAAGCAATACCAGGCAGTAGCCCCCGGGCTACGCATGTTGTCCATTTGGTAGGTTTAAAAGTTTTTTCTTAACGTGTTTGGAATATAAGTGGCTATTGGTTTGTGACTGTTTGGTTGATTGAATGCAAAGGTTTGCATAAAATGATGAAAAAAAAAGCCTGTTTTGGTTTACAGGACTTTTGATAATTGGCTGTTGAGCTTGATGACTTCCCCTTTCCGGGTGGCATAGCTGACAGTCTTATCGTTTGTTTTGATGTTCAGGTTTCCGCCGAGTTTGGATGTTACAGTGGCGTGCAGCAGTTTTCCGTTTTGCCATTCCATGTCGATAACAAACCCACCGCGTGCGCACAAGCCGGACACACGGCCGGATGCCAGCGCATCGGGCAGGGAGGGCAGCAGCGCGATCTCAAAAGTACCGTCGCTTTTCCTGTGCTGGCTTTGCAGCAGCATCTCTGCGATAGCAGCGGTGGCACCGAAATTACCATCGATCTGAAAAGGCGGATGATTATCAAACAGGTTGGGCAGCGTCTTTTTAGTGAGCAGTCCGGATAACAGCCGGAAGGCATGATTGCCGTCATGCAGGCGGTTCCACATATTGATTTTCCAGGCGAGGCTCCAGCCGGTACCATCATCGCCGCGGCCTTCCAGTGTTTTGCGTGCGGCAGCTGCCAGTTCCGGTGTGCCTTCCATCGTGATCTGGTTGCCGGGATATAAGCCAAAAAGGTGGGAGGTATGGCGGTGATGTGGCTCTTTCTCGGGGTAGTCTTCCGCCCATTCCATCACGCGGCCGGTAGCGGGACTGATACGCACCGGTGGCAGTCGTTGCAGGGTAGCGGCGCATTGTGCCCTGAAAGCAGGATCGATGCCCAGTGTAGTAGCGGCAGCAATACAATTATTCAACAGGTCATGAATGATCTCTATGTCCATGGTGGCGCCATAGGTAAATACAGAGCTGGTGCCATCAGGCAGCAGGAACGCATTTTCAGGCGAGTAGGAGGGATTGGTGACCAGTTTGCCCGGACATACCGTGCCTGCGGGCGCTTCCACGAGGAAGTCGAGCATAAACTCTGCTGCGCCTTTCATGAGCGGATAACCGCGTTGCGCCAGGAATGTTTTATCGCCGGTGTAGGTGTAATGCTCCCACAGGTGTTGTGCCAGCCATGCCGCGCCCATAGGCCATATGCCCTGTGGCCCGTCAGCCGGAGCGGTGAAGCCCCAGGCATCTGTGAGGTGATGTACCACCCAGCCTTTGGCGCCATATGTTTGCCGTGCGGTGCGCGCGCCGGGTTTGGCCAGCGCTTCTTCCAGGTCAAACAGCGGCTGATGCAGTTCACTCAGATTGGTGATTTCTGCCGGCCAGTAGTTCATCTGCACGTTGATATTGGTATGGTAGTCTGCATTCCATGGCGGCGTCATCTGCCAGGCCCAGAGGCCCTGCAGATTGGCAGGCATATGCCCCGGTTGAGAGCTGGAGATCAGCAGATAACGGCCAAACTGAAAATACAAGGCTACCAGGCCGGCATCGGGACTGCCCGTGCGACGGGCATATTCCAGCCTTTCGTCGGTAGGTAGCGCGGCGGCTACGGTATCGCCTGTATGAAAATCCAATGTCACCCTATCGGCATATTTTTTATAGGCTGCGATGTGTGCTGCTTTTAAAGCGGTATATGCTTTGGCGGCTGCGGTAGCAGCATAATTCCTGCATTGTTGTACCGGGTCTGTGTTAACAGTGGTAATGCCTTTGGCCAGGTTTTTCAATCCGGGGTAGTTGGTGGCCCCTGTTATATATAACGTAGCATCGTTGGCATTCTCTACATACAAAATTCCGTCCTTGATATAGACGCGGCCACCATTGTTCATTACTTTGGCGCGCGCCGCAAACCTTATCCCGCGGGGCTTTCCGGTGGTATCTTTGATAGGCAGCCGGCCATCCAGCAGGAGCGCGGCATGATCGGAGGCGTCAGGAATACACCGGGCATCCTGTTGCCGTCTGAGTGTGAACCGGAAACTTATCTTACCAGGCCGGCTCGCGGTAAACTTCACTACTACGGCGTTATCAACGAAGGAGGCAAAATTTTCACGGGTATATTCCACGCCATCGGCGGTGTATTTCACGGTAGCTACGGCGGTGGCTACATCGAGGCTGCGACTGTAATTGTCCGCATTGGTTACCGGCTGATCGAGCCATAGTTCACCGAGCGACTGGTACGGTTTTATCCTTTCGGGCACGCCCAGCATGGTTTTGCTGGCCAGCTTCACTGCTTCGTTGTTTTTGTTTTCAAAAAGCAATCGCCTTACTTCCGGTAATGCTTTTAAGGCGGCGGGATTATCAGCATCCTTCGGGTATCCGTCCCATAACGTACTTTCGTTTAGCTGTATCCGTTCGTCTGCCACGCCGCCAAATATCATGGCGCCCATACGGCCGTTGCCCACCGGTAGGGCTTCTTCCCATACACGGGCGGGGCGGCGGTACCACAATACAGGACCGGCCGGCTTGTTCGCCTGACTACTGCATTGCGCCCGGTCTTCCCAACGCGCTGTAATATCTCCGGCTCTTTCAGCCGCAGGCACAATGCTCGTCTGCGCATGCGCAGCAGTAACAGTAAACAGAAATCCTGTGATCCAGGTATTTTTTCTGAACGCGGAACGTATTGGTTGATACATCAATCGATTGTTTTTTTTAGGGACAATACCAGAAAAGTATAAAATAAAAACTATCGTCAGCAGCAAATCCCTACCACCGGTAAAATAATACCAGCAATTGCTCAATTAGTATTCAAATGGGCTGTGGATGCGCGAAGTAACGGACTTGTAGTTTAAAGAGGGTGTTAAAATGACGCTTATTTCCCCAGGTGTAATGAACATCTTCTGATCTAAAAAAGCCATGCGGTGACGTGTCCTGATTTCGATGGTCCGGTGCAGCAAACTTTACAACCAAATCTTATTGTAACTTGTCTTCGCTCCAGGTTAAACTATCATCATGGAATTTACATACAACAACAGGTTATACTATAATCCTATCGAATTTGTCATGACACACATCGGCGGTACATGGAAAATGCCTATTCTCCTGTGTCTGAGAAACGGGGCTGTACGATACGGTGATCTGAAAATAGCTATTCCACGTATTTCTGACAAAATGCTGATTACCCAGTTACGGGAACTGGAAGACAAAAAAATGCTGACCCGGCATACCTATATCGAAAAGCCGCCAAGGGTGGAGTATGAACTTACATCGCTTGGCCGGAGTGCATTGCCCATTATTGATCAGCTGACTGCATACGGTTTTTTTCTGATGAACGAAGTCGGTGTAGAGAGCAGCCAGGACTAATATTTCCTTTATATACAAAAAAGTATATAAACATGGCGCGCTGCGGGGGAGTGACTAGGTTTGCGGCAATCAAACGATTTGCTCCAATGACTGATAACACCCGTAAAAAAGTATGGACCACCATTCCGGGCCTGCCATGTGCCTCCATAGAAGAAACGCTTTCCTTTTGGGAAATGCTGGGATTTGAGATCACCTACAAACAAACCCGCCCTTATCAATACGGTGTCGTGGAAAGGGGCGGGTCTGCGATACATTTTGGCGGTTTCAAAGGGATGGGAACAGCCCAGTACCATGGTTGTCTCGTAGCGGTGCCGGACGCGGCAGAAGTGTACCGGGAATTCACGGAAAGAATGAAGGCAAAGCTGGGGAGAGTACCCCATACCGGCCAGCCGCGCATCTCCCGGATGAAACCCGGCACCACCCGGTTTACATTAACAGATGTTTCCGGTAATGGCATCATTTTCATTGGCCTGGGTGACAAAGACCAGGAAACATGGGAGGAGGCCGACAACGAGCACCAAAGTCCGCTGCGGAAGGCCATCACCCAAGCCACCAGGTTCAGAGACTATAAAGAAGATGAAAAAGCGGCGGTGAAAATCCTGGACGTGGCGCTGAAAAAAGCGGCTCATGAAGATAAGGTGACGATGGCAGAAGCACTGATCATACGGATGGACCTGGCCTCCGTGATGGGGGACCATGACTATGCCGCAGAGTGCAACCTACAGCTAAACAAACTTGACCTGCCGGAAGGGGATATGAAACGTCTTAAGGAACAACATGGAACCAGTATGTAGCATGACCCTCACCTGGATGCAGTAGCACCCCTTTACCATCCCCCTGAAGTGGTGAGCTGCCCGGCAATATGAATTTGGACTTCTCGCCAAGCTATTTTATAACTGGTTTGTTCAATTTTGTGGTGTACTAATTTTCTTGACAGATGAGTAAAACCATTTTAATAACAGGAGCAGCCAGTGGATTTGGTAAAATCGCCGCGTTTAAACTGGCTGAGAAAGGACATAACGTCATTGCCACTACGCAGGTATACCCGCAGATGAGCGACCTGGTCCGGGAGGCCGCGGAAAAAGGGATTGAACTCACGGTTGACAAACTGGATGTGACCAATCCCCGCGATATCGCCTATGTGCTCAAAAAATATGACATCGATATTTTAATCAGCAACGCCGGTATCATGGAAGGCGGTCCTATCGCAGAACAGCCATTGGAACTGGTGCGCTCGATGTTCGACGTGAATCTTTTTGGCGCATTGGAGCTGGCACAGGGCTTCATCAAAAAATTCGTCCGGCAGAAAAAAGGGAAAATTGTATTCACGTCCTCGATGGGCGGCTTGTGGACGGTTCCTTACGTGGCCGCTTACTGTGCCTCCAAACATGCACTGGAGGCCATTGCAGAAGGACTGAAAACCGAACTGGCCCCTTTCAATATTAAAATTGCTACTTGTAATCCTGGTGTTTTTGGGACCGGCTTTAATGACCGGGGCGTGGATTCCATTGCCCGCTGGTACGATCCGTCCGTGAATTTCACACCGGCAAGCGCATTCGACGGCGTCGCAGACTCCCTCGCACATCAATTAGACCCCGAATCCATGGCAGACGTCATCGTAAATGTGGCGTTGGATGACCAACCTAACTTTAGAAACGTGCACCCGAAAGAAACAGAAGATTTTGTGAAGCAACTGCAAAGTGATGCCTGGTCAGTGAAAAGTTAGGCGAATGCACAGGCATTTGCCTGTGCATTTCTTTTTATCCATATCTCCATAAAAAAAGAAAATGAATATAACATATGATAACGCTGCGAAAGCAGTGTCGGCGGCAATAGAGAAAGCCAGGGAACTGAACATACCGGTGAGCATAGCGGTGGTGGACACCGGCGGGCACTTGGTAGCTTTCGGCCGGTGGAACAGCGTATACGGCGTGGCAGACTTTGCTGTCAAAAAAGCGAAGACAGCGGTCATGTTTGGCGTAGATACTGATGTAATGGGTACTATCATTGCCGGGGCCGGTATGAACGGATACGGAATGATCAATGCCAATGAAGGCCTGTTGACCATTGCGGGTGGCGTCACTATAAAAAACAAAGAAGGAAATATGATCGGGGCCATCGCTTCGTCTGGCGGAACACCGGAACAAGACAAAGAAATAGCCATGGCCGGGGCACACGGAAATCTTTAGGATTTCCGCGATATTCGTATTATGGAAGCTAAAGCTGAAATCATATTTGACAGGTTTGTCTATTCCTGTGCTTTTGAGAAGTACAGGGGACATGAAGAGTTTATACCCGAACATTTTTTAGGGTTTCAACTCTCAGGGGAAACCCATGCATTCCATGCTGATGGTCATGCCGTGATCAGGGAAAACACCGTTGTATTTGTACCCAAAAATCAACTCATCCGCACCATTAAATATCCGTCCAAAGAAGGAAACTATCAGTTCCTCGCCATCACACTGGATACCGCAGCATTGCGACGTTGTGCAGCAGAAAACAAAATCAGCGTCAGCGGCGGCTACAGGAACAGTCAAAAGTTGTTCTTCAAACCGGATGAGTTTCTCAGAAGTTATTTTATGTCCCTCACCCCGTATATTAACCGGACAAAAGAAGCTACCCCCAAACTGGCTGACCTGAAGATCAGGGAGGCCATAGAACTGCTGCTGCAAAGCAACCCGGATTTCAAAAATTTACTGTTTGATTTTTCGGAGCCCCACAAAATAGACCTGCAGGAGTTTATGCAACAAAACTACATGTTTAATGTTCCGGTGGCTACGCTGGCCAGACTAACCGGCCGGAGCCTCTCCGGCTTTAAACGGGATTTCGCCAAAATATTCGGCACCACGCCGAAAATATGGCTCAAGGAAAGACGGCTGGAGGAAGCACATTACCTGATCAGGCATAAACAACAAAAGCCGTCTGATTTCTACCTGGAGCTGGGCTTTGAAAACCTTTCCCACTTTTATTTTTCGTTCAGGCAAAAGTACGGTATCACCACTTCGGAGGTATAAGACAAACTTATTTTATTACAGGAACCGCTTCGGTATTGTTGTCCATGTCCAGTTTAACAACATATTCCTGTTGCCCTTTGAGCGTAGCCGGGAGTGTCAGAAGATATGTTCCGTTGCTGATGGTGGTGGGTACGCTGAGGCCTGTCAGGGTGCGCGCCTGCCGGATGCTCATGTTCGGAATGGCTTTCAGCGATATCTCAGCGAGCCGGGTATTCAGTACATGCACAAATATCGCGTTGTTGCTGCGGGTGGTCACATAGTCTGCGGTAGGTTCATAAGGACCGCCTTTGGTGTTATAAACAGCAGCACCATTTATTTTCAGCCAGTCGCCTATTTCTTTCAGGCGTTTGATTTGCCGGGCTTCTATCCGTCCATCCGGCATAGGGCCTACATTCAGTAACAGGTTACCATTGCTGCCGGCAGTGCGGGAGAGAACGGACAGGCACGTGTCCAGCGGCTCCAGTTTGTCGTTGGGTTTCCACGCCCACTGTTGACAGATGGTAAAACAGCTTTCCCACGGCATAGCCATATTCAGGCGGCCTACTACCCGTTCCGGCGTATCATAGTCGCCTACCATCTTCGCTGCATCTATCGCTTTGTTGTCCATGGCGGCGAATTCTTTTCCCAGCCTGTTGTTGGTGATGATATCCGGTTTTAAGGTAGTCAGGTAAGCATAGATATCTTTGCCCATATCGTTGGTCCATGGCTGTTCCCACTGGCCATCGAACCAGAGCATATATGGATCGTATTGTTCAATCAGCTCCCGGAGCTGGTTTTTCATGAAAACAAGATATTTGTTCATGTCTGCTTTGGGGTCGATCTGACCATTATGTGCAGAGTGAATCGGGTAGTCAGGATGATGCCAGTCCAGTACGGAATAGTAGATGCAAAATTTGATGCCCTGCTTCTTACAAGCCACCTGTAAGGCTTTGACGATATCCTTCCGGTAAGGTGTATGGGCGATGTTGTAATCTGTATACTTCGTAGGCCACAGACAGAAGCCGTCGTGATGCCTTGCGGTGATGGTCAGGTACTTCATGCCTGCATCTTTGGCGGTTTTGACAATGGCGTCGGCATCAAAAAGCACGGGATTAAATTCCTTGTACAAGCTGTCGTAATCGTTGATGGGAACTTCTTTGTCCCGGCTCCAGCCGATCTCAGTGCCACGCAGGCTTACCGGTCCCCAATGAATAAACATGCCGAAGCGGTCACTCATGAATTGTTGCAGGGCTGCTGCCTTGGTGCGTGTCTGGGCATATGCCGGTAAAAAGCAGATGGCCAGTAATAGGGAGAGGAGCGTGCGGCTTGTTTGCATCATGATGGAATTATTTTTAATGCTTGTCTTGTTCACTTTCTCAATAGTACAAATTTTATAGATGATTTATCGGTCTTTATTTCCGCTCTGTCCATTCACCCACCAGCTTGCGGTAGGTTTCTCCGATAGGCAGGAAGGTGCCATCAATCATCTGGATTTGATTGCCCTCAATGAGTTTGATTTTGTTCAGGGGAATGATATACGAACGATGAATGCGCACGAACTGCTTTGGCGGCAGCTTTTCAAGGATATCTTTCATGGTCTCCAGCACCATGATCTTTTCATCGGTGGTGTGTATCCGGATATAATCTTTGAGCCCTTCTATATAGAGAATATCATCAGTAGCGATTTTATAATGTTTGCGGTCGGCTTTTACAAACAGGGAGTTGTCGGTATCGTCCGTCGTCTGGAAGGTTTCCTGCCAGCGGGTGTACTTTTCTACGCTCTGGTAGAACCGGTTGAAGGTGACCGGCTTCAGCAAAAAATCTACTACATGAAACTGGAAAGCGTCCAGCGCATATTCCGCATAGGCAGAGATGATGATGAAATTGTGTTTTTGATTAAACAATTGCATCAGCTCGATCCCCGTCAGTTGTGGCATCTGGATATCGAGGAAGATCAGGTCAACGGTCTCCCGGTTCAGCACCTCAATGGCCTTGTAAACGTCACTGTCAGCGTACAGCACATTCAGCTGCGGCACTTTGGAGGCGTAGTCCGCAATCAGTTTTACGGCAAACGGCTCGTCGTCTAATATGATACAGTTTATCTTTTTCTTCATCGTAGTTGAATTAGCAGCTCGGCGGTGAACCGGTTGTTGTCCCGGGTCAGGTTTAACTGATGCCCATCGGGATAGTGAATTTGCAACCGTTTTTTCAGATTATCAAGGCCTATACCGCCTAATTTGTCTTTTTTTTGCGTGCCGATTTCGTTGGAGGTCTTAAAAATGAGTTGCTGGTTATCGGCGGTAAGTGTAATCTCGATGGGGCTTTCGCCGGACGTGGCCCCGTGTTTTAAAGCATTCTCCACCAGCGGTGACAGTATATAAGGCGGTATTTCGATGTGCTCATTTTCTACTTTACTGGTAAAATGTATAAACCCTGTTTCCTGGTGTCGCAATTGTTCCAGTTCGATGTATGCCTGTATATAGTTGATTTCATCCGCTAACCTGACCTTCTCTTTTTGTGATTCGTAGGTGGTGAACCGCATTACCTGGCTGAGTTTTTCAATCGCGGTCAGTGATTTGTCGGACTGAAAATATACCATGGAGTAAATATTATTGAGCGTATTGAAGATAAAATGAGGATTGATCTGGGCTTTCAGGAATTTGATCTCCGTATTTTTATTTTCTTCCAGGATTGCTTTGTTATATTCCAGGAGACGGATGAAATAAATGCCCAGCCAGAGAAATGAACTGAAAATGATAGGCATGCTGCTGTAGTGCAGGTTGTCCAGCATATAGTTGATAAACGTGGGGTTGATGTAGTTCGTTTGGTTAAACAACATCCCGGTGATCACCTGTTCCGTTAACCATCTCGCGCCGGTAAAGAACAGGTAAGAGACAAATAGGCCGGCCAGCAGCTTTACCCACCGGAAGGATTTGAATACCTGCTTCATCACAATAAAATAGTGGAAGTAGAAGGTGAACACAAATACGATCACGTAGGTGGTGTAGAAGAGGTCAGGCACGAGTATCCTGGCATGTATAGGATTTTTAACGAAAGTAAAATAGGCAGTCAGTATCCAAAACAGGATATGGACCAATAATTCCCTTTTTCTCGATAATGTGCCCTGGTATACCATCTGACTGTTTTTTACAAAGCTATTCATTTCCAAAAAGATACAAAACCGGGTTCGTCGGAAAACGAAAGGGGTTTGTCGATAAAAGTGGTAGAAGGCATGTAAACCGCGCAGTTTTGTGCCACATTTAATCCACAGCACATGAAGCAGATCCTCTTTTTACTCGCAGCGGTTTTATATTGTTCCCAGGCACTATGTCAGCAATTCTCTGTCAGCGGCAAGGTTATCAATCAACGTAAGGAAGCCGTAGGTTTCGTATATGCAGGCCTGTTGAAGCGGGATTCGGTTCCTGCCGCACAAGCTATGGCGGACAGCCTGGGCCGTTTCTCACTGAAAGCGCCGAAAGGTGTTTACCGGTTGGTGATCAGGCAATTCGGCAATACGGGCCTCGACCGGGAAATGGTGCTGGACAAAGATATGGACCTGGGAACGATTGAAATCCAGGAGGGTACGGAGCTGCAGGGCGTTACCATCACTTCCGCAAAGAAGCTGGTTGAGCAGAAGGTAGACCGGCTGGTCTTTAACATGGAAAAGGCGGTCATGCCCACCGGCGGAACGGCGCTGGACGCCCTGAAGGCCACGCCGGGCGTGAGAGTACAGCAGGACAATGTTTCCATCGTAGGTAAAGGGGAGGTGCTGGTGATGGTGGAAGACCGCCTCCAGCGCATGTCCCAGGAGGATTTGACCGTTTTCCTGAAATCCATCCCGGCGGATAATATCAAAAGCATAGAAGTGATCACCGCTCCGCCGGCAAAATACGAGGCCGAAGGGAACAGCGGGTTGATCAACATCAAACTAAAAAAGGCAAAAGCTAATTCATGGGACGCCAGTATCGGCGCCGCCTATACGCAGAAAACCTATAACGGCGGAAGTCTTCAGGGGTTATTTAACTACAATCACGGAAAAATCGCCTTACAGGCTTCTCTCAGCAAAAGCAGACAGCAATTGCTGACCACCTCCGAAGAGCAGATATTTTACCCCCACGAACAATGGCAGCAGGAAATACGTAATCAATCACAAAGTGATGTACTCAGCGCCGGTTTGGGCATTGACTATAAAATAACCCATAAATGGACCACTGGCTTCAAATACCTCGGCAGCTTTACGGACAAAACATCAGAGAACAGTCCACTGACTACCCGCTTCGGTAATACCGAGAAAGCTGTGAATGGCTATATCGCATCCAACGCGACGGCCAATAATAAACCTCAGATGGATGCGTTGAACTGGTATCATGCTTTCACGCTGGATTCGTCGGGCAAAAGCATCACCGTGGATGTTGATTATTTTAGCTACCGGAAAAAAGACAGCCGTTTCTTTGCCGGTAATGAACTGGGCCAGGATAAAACCATCGTGCCGGGCACGTTCTTTTCTTCGACCAATACCAATGCCAATAAAATCAACAACTACTCCGGCAAGGTGGATGTATCCCTGCCTTATGCATGGGCGAACATCAGCTTCGGCGGCAAGGTTTCCTATACCAATACCAATAATGACCTGGCGGTATATGATCATCACACCGGAAGCCCGGTGTTAAATACCGGTCAATCCAATATTTTTAACTACCAGGAATACAACGAAGCCCTGTATTTTTCTGCCAACAGGAAATTAGGGACGAAATGGGAAGCCCAGGCAGGGTTACGGGCGGAGGCCACCCAAACCAAAGGGTACTCCAAAAACCTGGACCAGACCAATACCAATCGTTATATGCAGTTGTTCCCCACAGCTTACGTGACCCATGTGCCGGACGATAAAAATTCGTTCTCACTCAACTATAGCCGCAGGATACGCCGTCCGGACTTCGACTACCTGAATCCGTTTGTGGTCCGTACCAGCCCTTATTTCTACTCCGAAGGGAATCCGTTCTTAAAGCCTTCGTACATTGATAATCTCGAATTTTCCTATGTGCGGAATCAGCAGTGGGTAAGCTCCGTCTATTATTCAAAGGTGACTGATTTCGGGCAGGAGCTGTCCATCGTGGACAGCGTGACCAATATCACCCGGCAAACACCGGTGAACTACGGTAATACTTACCAGCTGGGTTTTTCGACGTACTATAATTTCAGCCTGTGGTCCTGGTGGAACAGCTTTACCGGGTTTAATGTGAACTATCAGCAGGTGAAATCCCGGTCGGGTTTTATCCAGTCAACGGATGGGTATAACGGCTACTGTTACACGAACAATGACTTTACCCTGAACAAGTCAAAGACGCTTTTCTTCAGTGTTAACTATGCCTTGCAACTGCCGGGCCGTTACCAGATCTTTCATATATCAACGATGAACATCCTGGATGTGTCCATGAAGTTCCTGATGGCCAACAAAAAGCTGTCGCTCACCGTTACCGGGGAGGACCTGCTGAATGCCCAACGGCCGCTGATTACCTATTATTCCAATGGGATTAAAAATACGGTGCGCAGCTATGGCGATACAAGAGGGTTCAGGGTTTCGCTGAGTTATAAGTTTGGCAACAACAGCCTTAAATTTAAACAACGGGATTTTGGGAATGAAGATGAAAGAAGCCGGGCGAATTAGTTGGGCGTCAGGCTTCGATAATCAAGCCTGACATGACTTCCAATATCAAAGAAATCAGCTGTCCGGGAAATTTTTTATATTAGCCTATATAAATGCATTTCCCGTTATGTACAGTTCCCGTTATAAAAGCACAACTTTATTGCTACTGTTGTTATTTAAAACAGTGCTGATTTTTTCTCAAATAAAAAAGGTCTCTAAACCCAGGAACCCGAATGGAATATTTTCTTTCTCCGCGCCGGAAGAGGTAGGGTTTTCCTCAAAGGGCCTAAGTAATATATTTACTTATGTAAAAGAAAACAACATAAATATTCACAGCCTTTTAATCATTCGGAATAAGAAGATCGTATTTGATGCCTGTTTTTATCCTTTTCGTTCAGATTTACGGCATGACATAGCGTCTTGCACCAAATCAGTAACATCCCTGCTTATTGGCATCGCCATAGATAAGGGATATATTAAGGGGGAAGATCAATTGGTTGCTTCCTTTTTCCCGGAGATCAAACTAACAGGTAAGGGTTTTGAAACATTATCCATCAAAGACCTGCTCACCATGAAATCGGGTTTTGATTGCGGCTTTTCAAATGAAGATAGCCTGTTCCATGAATTATTTCCATCAAACAACTGGCCCAAATTTATATTCGATGTTCCTTTTGTAACTAATCCCGGTCAACAATTCTCTTATTGCAGCTGCAATTATTACTTGCTGTCTGAAATTATTTACCGGGCAACCAGGTTGTCCCCTGAAGATTTTGCTAAAAAATACCTCTTTGATGATTTAGGGATAACATCCATTTATTGGTCGAAAAATAAGCAGGGTATTAATTACGGTTGGGGTGACCTCGCCCTGAAACCACATGATATGGCTAAAATTGGCCAGCTATTGTTAGACGGTGGCCAATGGAATAACAAAACTATTATTTCCGCAGCGTGGCTGAAAAAAGCCAAAACAATGAACACGGTATTTCCAAACGAAAATGGCTACGGATACGGTTTTTGGATAGACAAGAATCATGCTTACAATGCCGAAGGCAGAGGATGGCAAAAGATACGGGTCGATTCTGGACACAATGCCGTTGTCATCATTACGGGAGGTGGCGTTAATGAAGAGGATAAGGAACGGATTGGTGATATTATTGGTAAATCGCTCCACGTTGATGAAAAATTGGAGCCTGATCCGGTAGCCTATAACAACTTGAAAAAATTGGAACTTCAGGCGGAAAAAGCGGATGTCGATTCACCCGGGAATATTTCCATAGGTGGTGAAAAAGGAAAGTTATTTAATAAAACAATCATTTTCCCGAAGAACAGCCTGGCCATTGAAAGCGCCGAAATTATATGGAAGAAAGGAAGTCTATCCCTGATGTTGAAGCAAGTAGGGGAACAAACTGTCATCTATCCTTTGGGAATGGGCACTGCCTATAAATTTTACCAGGATGCCGGTTCAGGCCATCTGTATGCATTGAGAGGATATTGGAAACCCTCCAATGAATTTGAAATCGAGTTTAATCTGCTGTCAAAGATTAATAAATACCTGATTGATTTTAAAATCGGGGATCATGGAAATGTGGTTTCGATTAAGGAGGGGACCCATAAGATAGATGAGGTTTTTCCGGTGACCCTAAGGGATTAGACCTGATATGGTTAACATAAAAGAAGCTGCCTCAAAAGTAATTTGTGGCAGCTTCTTTTATGTGGGCATTTATTCAATAGACACGGTAATGTCCCTAAGTCCATTCCCGGAGATGGCCGCACTCACCAGTGTACGGGACCGCAGCGTGGTATCTGTTAATGCCCGTTTAGCCTTAAAATAGTATTTGCCATCGCCGAGGCCTATACGCAATTTGTTGCCATAGATGCCGGTGGTATCTGCCAGGATAGAACCGGCGCCTGTAATGGCAGCATCATTATCTGCCACCAGCTGGCTGCTGTAGATGTAGACAATGGAACCGGATACCCGCTCTTTGTTTTTGTCTGTCACGATCAGGTTTAACAGCCGTTGCTGCAAGGTATCCGGCTTTAGCCGTAACACTATGGAATCTTTTTGTCCGGGATCAACTGGCTGTGCATCTGTATATTTGATGCCTGAGCGGACTTCCTCTGTAAATACCGTATAGGATTGAGCAGACAGGTTGGTGAAGGTAAAATAACCATCAGCACCGCTGACAACCGAATACAGATAGTCACTGGTGGAGCTGCCGGTATAACGGATGTACACTTTTTTACTTTTAAGCAGCTGCGGTTCCAGAACGGTCCCGAGGGTATCTACCAGGTAGATGCGCCCGGATAACTTTTTATTACCGCTGATATCATCAAATTCTTTTTTTCCGCAGTTAGACAGCAGATAAATGAAGGTGATAACGGTGAGTATGGGGAAGATTTTTTTCATGTCGGGTTCCTGGTTTTACTTTGCCATTAATTTGATGAGGTCTACTACCACTTCCGGGTCTAAGGTGATGGCCAGATAGCCGACAGCAGGCATTCTGGTTGCCTTGTCGAGTATTCTATCATTTTGCACGCGGTAATAATGTTGTCGGTAGAAATTGGCGCCCACGTTCACGTTCAGGCCAGGAACGATATCATAGCCAATGCCGAGATAGAGGTTGTTGAGCGGGTCCAGTACCTCAAAACCACCGAATAGCGAAAAGCGGCGCTCCGGCCATCTCGGGCAGATGCCATTATCTCTCAGGAAAGTTTTGAAAGGGTAGTATTTAAGCCCTACTATAAACTTGGCCCTGGCTGCATCGGTAGCAGTAGAGAGCGCGCCAACGGAATCTGCATTTACCTGCGTCACCTGGGAGAAGCCGAATGCCAGTCCCGCGCCGATAGCAAAGGAACGGAGTTTGCCTACGTTGTAGCGGAATCCTTTGGCGGTCTGTTTTTTGCTGGTGTCTGCTGCAAGCCGTTCTACGATGCTGTATTCATTGGTGAAAGGAGCGGCTTTATCGTCCTGGGCGGCAAGGATGCTACTATACTTATAATTGCTGCTGTCGGTTTTGTTGCTGAGTTTATCCGGTACCGGCAGATCGCCAGGGTATCCAAGGGTGACGAAAAGATAGTGTTCATATATTTCCCCGGCGGTTTGTACACAATTGTCATCGATATTCTGAGTGCCACTCTTGAGGGTTTTTATAGACTCGAAGATTTTCGCAGCTTCGGTGACAGCGGATTTTCCTCCTGAGATGGCTCCCAGCGCCTCTTGTACCTGGTTGGTGAACTCTGCTTTTTCCGTGAAATCGCTCAGGCGTTGGTCTAGCGTGACTATCTTGTCGGTAGGTACATTTAACATACCCACGTACATCGCATAATCTTCCGGATAGTCTTTGGGGGTTTTTGGGAAGAGGGTATACCCTTTGAGGGCATCGTGATACCTGACAAATTTCAACTGATCCTCCGTACTAACCAACAGACTGCCTTTGTAAGTGAGTGAAGTGGTTTGTTGAAAAGCCTCAGCGGCTTTATTGTTATCATTGACGAACGTTGTGCCGGCACTCTTGTCTATCAGCTTCGCGGCTCCCTGTTTTTGTTTATCTGCCAATAACAGAATGGTGTCCGGGTTGCCCGGTCTTGGGTTTTTGCGCAACCGCGCAATCGCTGAGTCAACGGTGGTGGTGAAACTGTGGTAGTAGCCAGAAGTGTCTGGCTTAAAGTGTAAGGCTGTGTAATCTTTAAGGGGTTGCCCGCCGGAAAAATCAAACGGGTTGAAACGGAGTGTACCTCTGGTATACCAAAGCCAGGTTGATAACCAGCGATTCGCATTTAACGTTTGCAATTGATCCAACAACGCGGAGACCGTCATTATCTGCCGGCATTTTTGCTGTATACCATTTATATAAGCATCGCGGTCAATTTCCTTTTTGAGATAATCTCTGGATAGATTTGCCACAGTATCTATTAATGGCGCATAAGAGATAATTTCTTTCAATAATTGGTTCCATTGTTTTTCCTGTTCCCTGTTTAAATAACGTTTTGCTTTTTTGAAGTGATCAATGACGAGTGCCTGGTATTTGTCTTCCCGTTCCACCCGGAAAGTAATGGTTTGACCGGTTGTCAGGTCACCATAATCTGATATCAATAATTCCTTTTCAGAAACAGCTCCCCCGGCAACACTTTTTAAAGAGACACTGACAGGCTCTCTGCCGGGAAAGTTGATCGTAATACGGGTAGCGGGAAGGTTGAATTGCTTGTCCGGAATGGGTAATAGTTTGTTGGATTGCAGCGAGTCCAGGTGGGTGTCATCCGGATGGTTCAGATAGGCATTCGTTTTTCTGATTTCTTCTATCATGGCCTTTCTGCTCTGTGCTGTGTCAGTAAACAGCCATTCATATCCGTTCTTGTAGGGTGAATTGCTCCATTGCGAGTTATATAGCTCCATCGCCTGCCGGAACAGGGTGAAATGCCTTCTGTCTCCGGTATCAGCAGCATGAATAAAGAACTGCAGCCTGTCAGAAGGGTTGAGCGTAGGTGGCAGCGTGCCGATGAGTGCTCCTTTGTCGTTTAGTTCGATTTTAATAAGCCGGGATGTGTTTTTTTTCGGCCATTGCCCGAAGGCATGTCCAGGCACAAGGACAACGGCCAGCCATAGAAACAGGGAAGAAATACCTTTCATCAGGGTGTTTTTTGGAGTCTGTAAAAGCGGTTTATTGGCTTGTAGGAATATCAGAAATAGGTCGACAGTTATAATTATATTATTGCCAAATTAGTGTATTTTTAATAAATCCCAAATACCATGAAAAGAAATATTATTGTATTTTTTTCTGTGTGGTCGCTTGTCTCCTGTAATAATAATGCCACTGAATCCCGTCCGGTTGAAGATTCCACAGCCATAGCTCCACATGATGATACTGCCTTGGTACGCCCGGGAGATTTTGACATGAGTGCGATGCTGGAATTTACTACGCCTGCATTTATACGCCAACAGTATTCTTACGAGGAATTGTATGGAGAGCTGCAGCTGAGGCAAAGTAGGAAATGGCAGGAGGTGCCTGGGCAGGATACTTTACCTCCCTTTTTGCTGAAAAGGAGAGGGTTGCGCAGGCTGACGGAGAAGCAACTGATCATCACCATTGATCAGATACAGCGGGAGAAGCTGAAAATATATGGAAACTATGGTGATGATAACCGGGAAGACCCTTACACTATGTCCCCGGATATGAGACAACTGGCAGGAAAGGTTGGACTGATCATTGATACTGTTCACCTGGTAAAGACAACCGATGGCAATTATACGTTACACGATAGAGGAATCATGAAATCAGCACTCGGGACCTGTGAGGGAGAACACTTTAACCGTCAACCGGTGGTGCAGGCGCAGGGTACGGGATTTGCCATCTGTAAGACGGTAATGGTAACAGCCAGCCATTGCCTGGATAACAGTAACTATAAACGTTTTTGCATTGTGTTTGGGTACCGCATGAAAGATTCACTGAACGCCAATCTGCTGATTAAAGCGGAAGATGTGTACAGGGTGGAAAGTGTGGTAACGTACAATGCAGCACAGGACTATTGTGTTTTTAAAACAGACAGGCCTTTGTCCCCTGAAAAAGTATTGCTGGTTTCAAGGCGGGTCCCGGAGGTGCTGGACCAGGTTTATTCTATTGGCTACGGTTTAGGGCTTCCCGTGAAAGTCGCTTCGAAGGCATTTGTTCGTTCATCCTTCTCCGTTGGTGGTTTTATATGTAACCTCGACGTATATACGGGCGATTCAGGAGCACCGGTATTCTGGAAAGATTCCGTCATAGGCATACTGACAGGCGGTATCCGGGATTTCAGATTTAAAACCAAAGAACAATGCCGTATTGCATTCCGGTGTGAGGACTGGGATTGCGAAGGAGAGACGGTTACCAGTGCTTTCGGATTTATGGACGTTTGTGATAGATTAAATAGATAAGGACATAGTATTACTCTATACGCAACCGCCATCACTGAAGTTCGAATTGCCGTACCTTTGATCGCATGAGCAACGAGATATTTATCTGCCATAACTGCCCGATGACCCGTACAATGGCTACCATCGGCACGAAATGGAAACCGATCGTCATTTACACCATAGGGCTGAAAACGTTGCGCTTCGGAGAAATATTTGCGCGTATTGAAATTATTTCGAAGAAAGTGCTGACGGAGCAATTGAAAGAGCTGGTGGAGGATGAAATTGTGGCGCGTGAAGAGTTTAATGAAACGCCGATGCGCGTGGAATATACATTAACGGAAAAGGGGATTGACCTGTTGAAGATACTCAATCAACTGACATTGTGGAACCGGAAATACAACGATCCCTATAGAAAACGCAAACCCACTCCATGATATCACGGTGTGGGTTTGCACAAAGTTTACTCTGTCCTTCCTTCGAGACTAAAAGGCACAGGTACCCAAAGGAAACCTGCTCCGTTTTTCCGTAAATGCCCGATGCCGGGAAAAGAGATATGCGGGGCGGCAATAAGATGTTGCTGCTGTGCGGCCTGCTCATAAAGCGTTTTCCGGTTTTTCTGCTGGGCAGCTATGTCCACATCGAAATGGTCCGGCAGGGAAGGGGCCGGGAATTGTATGGCCGACATATGGATCATGTCTCCCCAGAAATACAGCTTTTCATTTTTACTGCTCAATACATAGATGGTGTGCCCTGGTGTATGGCCGGGACTAGGTATAGCTGTAATATGTGGCAATACTTCCGTTTCCTTGCTGAAAGTCTTCACCTGGTTGTTTTGCAGATAAGGCGTCAGCATATTTTCAGCATTGGTGAACGCCTGCGGATTAGCGCCCATGTGTTTAGGGTCTGCGGCCTGTTTGTTTTTTGCATTGAGCCAGAAGTCCACCTCCGTTTGATGTACATGCACTATTGCATTGGGAAAAACTTTTTTCCCGGCAACGACCAGTCCGCCGGAATGGTCCAAATGTACGTGTGTGATCAGGATATCGGTGATCTCTTCCGGTTGGATACCGGCTTGTTTCAGACTTGCAGCCAGTTTGCCGCCATAGTTACCCATGAGTTCTCCGGCCCCGGCATCTACCAGGATACGTTTGTCGCCGTCCTTTATCAGATAGGCGTTGATGCTGAGTTCTACCGGGTTTTTCAGAAAGGAGTTTTGCAGTAGCTGTGTTACCTTACCTGGTTCGCTGCCGGCAAAAAGTTGCTCCGCATTGATAGGTATGGTACCATCTGTCAGCGCGGTGACGGGGATGCCGCCAATTTTAACGGTGTAGGGCGATGATTGGCCCATTGAATAAAAAGGAATGCCTAACATCCATATACACACGCCAAGCGTAAATTTCCATCGTCTGTTGTTGCTCATAAACTTGTTTTTTTGTGAGAACAAAAGTAGGATGGCTTGGTCTCTAAAAGAGACCGTTTGGCAGATAGTGGGCACCCCGAGGTAACCACTATTTTATCATCTCCCTAAAAAACATAGGTTCCCACGCTGGCGGGCGGCAAAACCGCCACCGCCTGTTTGCCCTGGTAACGAAGGTTAAACGAAGCTTCGGCGTTGTTGTCATTTAATACGATCAGTACTTTTTTCCCATCAGGTCTTTTGAATGCCACACTGTGGAAATTGCCTTCGTTATTGCTGCCAATCCTGACTGCGCCGGCGGGCACAAAGCGGGAGGCATGCGCTATGATATAGTAAGCTGCATTGCGGGTAATGTGGTTACCGTTGATCGTAAAGGCGCCTTTACATTGGGTGCAGCCGCCGGGTGTATACGGCTTGTAAGCGGTATCATTGGCCAGGTTCCATTCCAGGGCGGTGCGACTGTAGTTACGCATGGCGCCAATGATCACATGTTTAATATGCCAGCGGAGATTGTTATCAAACGTTTCTTTGGAACCGGTCCACTGTTCAGTGAAGTAGATAGCTTTTCCGGGAGCGGCGTTGTGCACGGTAGTCAGCGCACTGATATCTCCGGCATAGAGGTGAAAGGCGCTACCATGCACGTATCGGGCTGCTGCAGTATCTGCCAGGATGGTCAGCGGATAATCCGGCCGGTCGCAGTTATGATCATACACTACTATTTTAGTACCGATGTTAGCGGCGGCAAATGCCGGTCCGAGGTGGTCTTTGATGAAATCGCGTTGTGCTTCCGCTACCATTTTCAGGCTGGGATTATTGCCGGGATGCAGTGGTTCATTCTGTGGTGTAATCGCATCTATCGGGATGCCGGCCGCTTTCATGGCCTGTACATATTTCACGAAGTACTGTGCGTATACGCTGTAGTATTTGGGTTGCAGCGAACCCCCTTTGGAAGAACCGTTGTCTTTCATCCATACAGGCGGGCTCCAGGGAGCCGCCATGATTTTCAGTTTCGGGTTGATCTGTAGTATCTCCTTCAGCAGCGGTACTAACCCTGTGCCGCCAGCCATATCGGGCGAGAGTGAAAAGTGTGCCAGCGGAACGTCTGTCTCTCCCTTGGGCATATCATCATAGGAAAAAACGGTTGCGTTCAGGTCTGAAGCGCCGATGCTGATACGCAGATAGCTGACGCCGAGCTGCCGGCTGCCGGTGCCAAAGATCTCCTGCAACAGCTGTTGTTTTGCGGTGGCGTTCATGGCGTTGATCAGCTGTGCGCTGCCACCGGTAAGGGTATACCCGAACCCTTCCACCGGCTGGAATGTTTGTGCCGGGTCTACGGTTATTGTAGTGTAACCGTTGGCGTTAGCTACGGAAAACCGGAGACCGGTTTGCTCCTTCAGCAGGTATTGTTGGTCGCTGCTGGTGATAAAAGCGGTGATGGCAGCAGAACCGGGGTGCTCTGTGATATGTTTGCTGCCGGAACAGGCGGCGAAAGCGATGACAATACAACTTAAAAATAACGTGGAATAGCTATTCATAAAAATTACCTTTTTCATTTCGGTCTGAAAAATATAAAAAGAATTTAAATAGATGTCGTGTATATCGCGGGGACACAACTATCAATTATTTTGCTACTTTAGCAGGAAGGCAGTCCCGCATGCAGGCGTACTCACATGATAATAAGGAACTTTTTCAATTGATCTCCGAAGGCGATGAAATAGCCTTCCGGCAGCTTTTTCACCTGTATGCGCCCCAGTTCCGCGCGATGGCGCTGCATATCACCAAAACCGCTTCGGTAACGGAAGACATCCTGCAGGAAACATTTCTTCGTTTATGGATCAGCCGTGATAAGCTGAAAGAGATAGAACAGCCCCGTTCCTGGCTGCTGCGCATCGTTTTTTACCAGTGTTTCACGTACCTGCGTAAAAAGGCGGTGCATCATAAGGCCATGGCCACGCTGATGCCGGATGAGCCGGTCTTCAGCCCGGAAGAGGACATCGCCTATGCTTTTATGAAGGCGCAGGTGGGCGTCGCGGTACATCAACTGCCGCCGCAAGCCAGGCGGATTTACCTGTTGAGCCGCGAACAGGGACTGAAAATACCGGAGATCGCAGCCCAGCTGTCCCTGTCGCCCAATACCGTAAAAAATTCACTGGTACGCTCTTTACACACCATCCGCAAGCACCTGGAGCAATCCGGGATGCTTTTTCCCGCGCTCATCCTCTGGCTTTTGCGGGTGTAAAATTTTTTTTTCCTTCGATAGGTCCTAAATGTCCGCTCGCGCGTCTGTTTATCAGAAGGGGGTATTTCACGTTTGAAGAACATACCAAAATCAACCACGTTTAAACTGTCAAAAACGATCGCCATTTGTCAACACAAGACCGCCTTACCTACCTGCTGGGGCAGGCTTTGCAACACGTTGCCACTGCGGCAGAGTTGCAGGAATTATCGACGCTGATCAGGGATGATACCAGCGGCACCCTCACGCAACAGGTGGAAACGCTGCTGCTGCAGGAACTTCCGGACAACGCCACTGCTGGCTACGATAAGGCCTACTGGGATGATATCGCTGGCAAAATCCTGGCTGCCGACCGGCCGGAGCGTACGGACACGGTTATTCCGCTCCATCCGCCGCGCCGCCTGCGCTGGATACCCGCTGCTGCCGCCGCTATATTGCTGTTGTCCGCCGGCCTGTTCTGGTTCCTGCGGCCGGCTGCCCATAAACCAGCTACGGTGGCTGCTACGCCGGTATTGCACGATGTGGCGCCCGGCGGCAACAAAGCCATGCTCGTCCTGGCAGACGGCACGGAGCTGCCGCTCGACAGCGCCGCCAGCGGAGCACTCACGCAACAAGGCAACACCAAAATCAGTCAGCCGGCAGGCGGACAACTCCTGTACGCTGCTACATCAGCTCAACCAGACATCTTACAATACAATACCCTGCGCACGCCCCGTGGCGGCCAGTTCCAGGTAACGCTCCCGGACGGCACCAAAGTATGGCTCAACGCTGCCAGCTCCCTGAAATACCCGGTGGCCTTCAAAGGCGCCGCCAGACAGGTAGAGCTGAACGGAGAGGCCTATTTTGAGGTGGCCCGCAATACTGCCAAGCCCTTTAAAGTAACGGTGCGCACCGGTCAGCATAATGACAGCATGGAAGTAGCGGTGCTGGGCACACAGTTCAATATTATGGCTTATGCCGATGAATCGGTGGTGAAGACAACCCTGCTGGAAGGCGCGGTGAAAGTAAGCCGCAACGGCAACAGCAAACAGCTGGCGCCGGGACAGGGGGCGCAGCTGGATAAACAACACGATCAGCTCTCCCTTCAACAGCAGGTAAATACAGAAGAAGCGGTGGCCTGGAAAAACGGCCTCATTCAGCTGGAAGGCAACGACGCGGCTTCCGTCATGCGCATGATAGCACGCTGGTACAATGTGGACGTGGTGTTCACGGCGCCGGTCCCGGCACACTTCCGCGGTATCATACCCCGGAACGTGCCGGTGTCACAGGTGCTGAAAATACTGGAGATGACAGGAGAAGTACATTTCGAGATCAAAGACAGGCAGATTATCGTATCGCCCTGATATTCCAATAAAACTGATACACTTATGGGTCCTTAATTTTCCACGAATCCCTTTACCCATACAGGACAAAAAAAACCGGAAGCGTTCGTACCGCTCCCGGTGAATTCAGGCCTGTATGTACAATCGCTTGCGGCAATTATTCATTACTTACCCAAACCATACAAATGTATGCAATTGATGCTTTTTTCCCAAAGCAGGCGGCGTCGTGCTGCGTGGGACAAAAAATTTCCACGATTATCGAAAAAAATGTTGCTGATGATGAAACTAACGGTGCTGCTAATGACCGTTGCCCTGCTGCAGGTACATGCGGCCGGGTATTCTCAAACAGTTACCATCTCCCAACGTAATGTGCCGCTGGACAAGGTCTTCCGGGAGATCAGAAAACAGACAGGCTATACCTTCCTGTATACCGATGAACAAATGCTCCAGGAATGGAAGGTGGACCTGCAACTGAAAAATGCTCCCCTGAAAGAGGCGCTGGAAGCCTGTTTCAACGGACAGCCTTTTACCTACAGCATATCGGACAAGGTGGTCATCGTAAAACGCAAGCCCATCACCAGGGAGATACCCGCCCCGGTTGAACAGGACGTAAGAGGAACTATCACCGATGAAAAAGGTATGCCGCTGCCTGGTGTGACCATACAGGTGAAAGGTACTTCCAGAGGCGTGGTGACCAACGCAAAAGGCGAATATTCGATCGCTGTGCCTGACGGCAATGCCGTACTGGTCGTGTCTTCCCTGGGCTACAACAAAATGGAAGTACCTGTCAACGGTCAAAAAGAGTTGTCTGTCGCCCTGCAACCATCTGCCTCCAATATCAATGAGCTGGTGGTGGTAGGCTACGGCGAGCAAAAGAAAGGTACGCTGACCAACGCCATCTCTTCTATTACTTCCAAAGATTTTAAAGATGCACCGGTGAACCGCCTGGACCAGGTATTGCAGGGACGTGTGACCGGCGTGCAGGTGACTAATTCCGCCGGATCGCCCGGTGGTAGCGTACGTATCCGTATCCGCGGCTCCAACTCCATCAACGGCAGCAACGACCCGCTGTATGTGGTGGATGGCTTCGTGGGCGCAGAATTCTTCTCTATCAACCCGGATGATATTGCGTCCATCCAGGTGTTGAAAGACGCTGCTGCTACGGCTATCTACGGCAGTCGTGGGGCCAACGGCGTTATCCTGATCACCACCAAAAAAGGCGGTAAAGGTGGACTGAAGCTGAATTTCACCACACGCCTGTCTTCATCTACCGTGATAAAAAAACTGGACCTGCTGAATGCGGCCGACTTTGCGGAAACAGCCAACGCCCATGCGGCGGCTGTGGGCACTACGCCTAAGTTCACCGATGCGCAGATCGCGGACTTCCGCGCCAAAGGAGGCACCGACTGGCAAAACGAAATCTTCCGGACAGCGCCGGCGCAGGAATACCTGCTCAGCCTCTCCGGGGGCACAGACAAAAGCGGTTATTTTATCTCCGGTAACTATCTCAACCAGGATGGCGTGATCAATAACTCGTTTTACAAACGTTACACGCTGCGCTCCAATATCAATGCCCGTCTTACGAATGTCATCTCCACGTTTCTGAATATCACCGGCTCCTACAGTACGGCACAGAATGCGGATATTCCCCCGGACGGTCCCAGCAGCCCGCTGGCTCAGGCGCTCACCTGGGCGCCCACCACATCGGTATACAATGCAGACGGCAGCTTCGTCGTCAGCGATCCGGTGGGTTCACTGTTCTATAGTCCGGTAGCACTCACCGTGAACAGGATCTCCATCAGGGACAGGATGCTGGCCAACCTGATCGGCGGATTTAAGTTTGACATCCTGCCCGGACTGACCTTCAACCTGCAATACGGCGCTAACTATCTCCAGTACGAAGACAAGAGCTTCGGTGGTAAGATCACCAATAATAATGTGTCCAGCGCCGGTATCAGGTCGAACAAAGAAATTGTTTTACAGAACACCAATACGCTGAATTACAGGAAGGTATTTAATAAGGTGCATAGCCTGGACCTGACTGCAGTGGCGGAGTACCAGCAATCTACCTATAATTACTCTTCTTCCGGCGCTACCAATCTTACGTATGAAAATTTCCAATGGAACAACCTCGCGTTGGGAACACCCGGCTCTCCCGGTTCCGGCTACTCGAAATGGGCGCTGTTCTCGCTGGTAGGCCGTGCGAATTACGCGT
Organism: Chitinophaga fulva; assembly: GCF_012927205.1. Lineage (GTDB taxonomy): Bacteria > Bacteroidota > Bacteroidia > Chitinophagales > Chitinophagaceae > Chitinophaga > Chitinophaga fulva. The sequence goes on along the minus strand of NZ_JABBGC010000002.1, from coordinate 1,433,967 downwards.
ACAATGATAAATATCTCTTGTCAGCAGCATTGCGGCGGGATGGCTCTTCTAAATTCCAGGGCAACAACAAGTACAGCTATTTCCCTTCTGTTTCCGCAGGATGGGTGGTCAGCAACGAACCATTTATGCAGCAGGTGAGCAGCATCAGTAACCTGAAACTGCGCGGCAGCTGGGGGCTTACAGGCAATCAGGCAATCAGTCCTTATAGCACCCTTTCATCCTATTCTAATATACCGGCATCTTTCAACAACAGCAGTCATGTTGTAGGGCTCGTGATGGGCAACATCGGCAATCCCGGCCTCAAATGGGAAACCACTGAACAAAAGGACGTAGGGCTCGACATCGGGCTGCTGAAAGGACGGATAGCCGTTACCGTGGATTATTTTGTAAAAGACACCCGTGACCTGCTGTTACAGGAAAACCTGCCTATGTACCTTGGCGGCAATTCCATTACCCGTAACGTAGGCGCTGTGCAGAACAAAGGCTGGGAATTTGCCGTGGAAGGCGAGGTGATCAACAGCGGCGCGGTGCAATGGAATACAGGGTTCAACGTATCTTTCGTTAAAAACAAAGTGATCTCGCTGGGCGAAGGCAAAACCCGCATCTTTGATCCCAATAACCGCAAGATCGGTGGCGGCATGTCGCCGCAGTCGGAGTTTGTGGTCATGCCAGGCCAATCCCTCGGCGCCATCTGGGGCCTCACTTACCTCGGCACCTGGAAACCCGGTGATGAAAAAGCGGCTGTATACGGTGCCAAACCTGGCGATGCCCGTTACCTCGATGTAGACAACAACGGCGCCATCGACGCAAGCGATTACCATGTGATCGGCACCGGCATCCCAACTACCTCCATCGGCTGGAACAATACGGTCACGTATAAACGTTTTACGCTGAACCTGCTGTTCCAGGGCCTCTTCGGGTTCGACCGGCTGAATTACAACAAAGCAGCGGCCATGTATTACGGTGGCGACGCCCGCGAAGCGACCCTGCAGGAGATCAAAGACCGCTATATTCCCGGAGTGAATGAGACGTCCAATATACCGGCTTTCAGCACCACCAACCGCAATTTTACACAGAGCAGCCGTTTCCTGGAAAAAGGAGATTTCCTGCGGCTGAAGAATATCAGCCTGGCTTATGATATACCCAAATCGGCACTGAAAAATACGCTGGGCGTAAAAGTCTTCGTGAGCGCCACCAACCTTTTCACGGTGACCAACTACTCCGGTATCGATCCGGAAAGCAGTTCCTCTGCCGGGGATATCCGTCAGGGCATTGACTTTGGCACTTATCCAAACGCAAAGACCATCACCGGTGGGGTAACACTGAGCTTTTAAATCTAACTGTTATGATTAAACGATTTTACATGAACTATGCTATATATCTGTTATCCTTCCTCGTGCTGGCAGCAGGATGCAGCAAGGAGCTGACAGAAAGCCCTAAAGGGCTGGTCGCCGGCGACGATGCCATGAGCAGCCAGACAGGCCTGGAGACGGTGCTTTCCGGGGCCTATGGCAGCCTGTTGGTGCCGTGGACCAGCGGTTTCACGACAGTATCGCAGATTGCCATGACCATGGGCAGCGATGACCTCACTACACATCCCGGCTCCAATAAGGAAGAGTTCCGCGAGTTTGACCGCTTCAACGTATCATCGCTGAACAGCAGGATGAATCCCATCTGGCTGGGCTGCTATAAAACGATTCAGGCCACTACCAATATTATCAACAACTACAATAAAGTGCTGGATGGTAATCAGGACACCATCCGCGCCATGGTGGGCGAAGCCAGTTATCTGCGCGCCCTGTCGTACTACTGGCTCACCCGGCTGTGGGGCGACGTGCCGGTCATTCCCTCAGAGAAATATACGCCGGAATACCTCCACCTGAAAAAGAGCAAACCGGCGGACATCTATCCATTGATAGAAGCCGACCTTAAAAGGGCAGAAGAGTGGATACCCAATACCAGGCGAAGCTCCGGACGGCCTAATAAAGGTTCGGCAAAGGCTTTGCTGGCAGACGTGTATCTCACGGAAGCGGGATGGCCGCTGAAAGACCAGTCGAAATACGCACTGGCAGCAGCGAAAGCAAAAGAGGTAATAGACAACAAAACAGACTATGGGTTTGATCTTTACACCGGTGGGTACCTGAAAATTTTCGTTGGCGGTACGGTGGAAGATGTGTTCACGCTTTTCACGCGCGGCAACTGGGTAACGTACAATTCATTTTACGGGCTGTCCACCATGCCGGAAGATGAAGGTGGGTGGAGTGACTTTTTCCCGGAGCTGAATTTCTTTAATAACTTCCCCGCCGGCCCCCGGAAAGACGCTACTTTCAGCACACAGTTCACACTGAGCAACGGTACGGTGATCCCGTGGCAACAAACCACCACCAAACATCCCTACTATAAAAAGTTCACTATACAGTCTGGCCAGAAAGCTGTGTACATGTCCAATAACCCCGTTATCATGATGCGTTATGCGCATGTGCTGCTGATCTATGCAGAAGCGCAGGCACGTTCCGCCGGCACGCCTAACGGTGACGCTTATACGGCTGTTAATGCTGTAAGGCAGCGGGCAGGTTTGCCTGATCTGCCGGGCGGCATGGCAGGCGCCGACTTCGCAGCCGCCGTAGTAAGTGAGCGTGCCTGGGAGTTTGCCGGGGAATGGAACCGCTGGTTTGACCTGGTGAGACTGGAACAGGTAGAAGCTGCCAATGCCAACAAGGCGGCGGGCGACCTGCAACCGGCCGGCAACATCACCAAAGCCAACTACTGGATGCCCATACCCGGTGCCGACGCGGTGGTGAACCCTAATCTATGACCTGTAGACGAACCTAAAACCCTGATACTATAAAACCCCGGCCGGCGCAGCTTTCCGGTTGCGCCGGCCTTTCAAAAATGAAACGTTATGAAAACGAGCAAACCAAAATCTGATGCTCGCCGGGGACTACCTGTGCGGGATAAGTTGCTACTGTTATTATTGTTGCCCTGTATGTTGCTATGCAGCACAGTTCACGCGCAATACCTCCTGCTGGATGATATGGAAGGCCACGGCCCCTGCTCCGGCAAATGGACGTATTACGCCGGCAACACCACTACCGGCAAGGTGGAATTCGGGGTGCCCAATCCCAATCCGTCCGGACTGAACACCAGTCCGCTGGTAGCCAAATTCACCAAAGACACTTCCTGCTTTGAGTACATGAGCGCGTCGTGTTCACTGAGAGACTCCTTCGATCTCGCTGCCAACAGCACTTTCAAAATGCTGGTCTACGCCAGCACGCTGGATGAGATCATGTTCAAACTACAGCCAGGCAGTAATTACAGCAAGGCGGTCTTCTTTACGTTTAAGCCTTCCCGTGTGAACCACTGGGAAGAAGCCACCTACAATTTCCAGAGCGTAAAGAACCGGACGGATTTCAATACCATCTCCATTCAGTATATCGATGGAAAGAAAGCCAATGGTATCCTGTATTTCGACCTGTTGCAAGGACCCAATCCCACGGCCATTGTGTTGAAAGATACCAGTATCCTGATGGGGCATGAGAACGGCGCTGTTATCACCGCTGAAGTAAAAGGAGGGGTGCTGAAACCAACGCTGACCGCCGCCAACTGGACGGCTGCCAATTTGCCGCCTGGCGTTGTTATCAGTAACGTGCTGCGGGTGAATGATACGACGGCGCGTGTTACCCTCAGCGGTAATTCAGGGGCCAACTATTCCCGCACCACGCTGAAACTGATGATAGCTGGTACAGAGCTGGCGACGGCTAACGTGACCAGCTATACGGCGAAAGGTAATGTGGTATTTGATGGTAACCCCAACTGGACGCTCGTCTTTGCCGACGAGTTCAATACAGACGGTCAGCCAGACCGTACCAAATGGACCGTAGATCCGCGCCCCAAAGGCTGGATCAACGGGGAACAACAGGTATACACCGATACCACCCACGACAATGCCCGCGTGAGAAATGGCCGCCTGGTCATCACCGGGAAAAAAGATTTTCCTAATGGAACTACCACAGAGCCATGGTCATCCGGCCGGCTCATCACACAAGGAAAATTTGATTTTCTCTATGGTAAAGTAGAGGTACGCGCCAAACTGCCGCGGGCACGCGGTTCCTGGCCGGCCATCTGGCTGATGCCTACTACCAGCGCCTACGGCGGCTGGCCTAAAAGCGGGGAGCTGGATATCATGGAACATGTGGGCAATAACTTCGGAACGGTATTGTCTACCGTCCACACGCAGAACCACAACTGGACCAATGGCGGCGGCGTCTCCAACACTAAAAAACTGATGGACGCTGATACCGTCTATCACGTATATGCGATGGAGTGGGCGCCGGATACGATCCGCTTCAGGTATGATACCACACAGGTATTGTCGTACCCTAATCCACACACCGATTGGAAGGACTGGCCTTTCGACCAGAAGTTTCACCTCATCCTGAACCTGGCCATCGGCGGGGGAATGGGCGGCGCCATCACAGAGGCAGACTGGCCCGACAGCATGCAGGTGGACTACGCCCGCATTTATCAGAAAGGGCTGGGCATACCGGTACTGGACACTATTATGGTCACACCGGCAGACATGTCCTTCCTTCCCGGAAAACAGCAGCAATATACCTTCAAAGCCCTTGATCAGAATGGATATCCGATGACTATTACGCCAACCTGGGGTATCACCGGCACCGGCAACAGCATTACCAGCAGCGGACTGGCCACACTGAATAATTCCGGCAAGGTAACGGTCACGGCTACGGTGGATACCACCACTAAAACAGGGGTGGCTTTCATTACCCGGCGGCCGGCCAATTACAAGCTGATACCGGTGAAGATACAGGCCGAAAGTTTTGACAACAGTAACAACAACAATACAGAACCTTGTTCAGATGTAGGCGGCGGCCAGGATGTGAGCTACATCGGCGCCGGCAGCTGGTTTGAATATGACATTGACGTGCCCCGCGCCGATACCTATCGGATACAGTTCCGGGTGGCGGTGAACGGTGCTTCCAGCCTTCGTGTACAGCTGGACACCACGACGCTGCAAACGGTGAACCTGCCTGCCAGCGGCGGATGGCAGAAATGGGTCACTGTCACGTCAGCGCCTATACGACTGGAACAGGGGCAACAGACACTCCGGATAGTCGCTAACAAAGACGGCTGGAATTTTAACTGGCTGAGTATTATCCGTGCCGATTCCGTGGCGTTGTCGCGCCTGGTGATCAAGCCCGATAGCGCCACCATTAATACCGGCCAGGTGCAGCAGTTCACCGCAACGGGCTATGGCCAGGACAGCAGCATATTTCCCGTATCGCCGGTATGGTCCGTACAAGGCGCTGGCGGCAGTATCACTGCCAGCGGGCTGTTTACCGGCAATGCTGCCGGTGATTACCTGGTGCTGGCCACCGCAGGAACGATGAGCGACACGGCCATCATGCACGTAGTGGCGCCACCGGTGCTGACGCGCATAGCGCTGACGCCCGATTCGTTAACGGTACCGCTGAGGGCATCGCAGCAATACGTGGCAAAGGGCTATGACCAGCGTAATAATCCATTTAGCTTTAAGCCTGTATGGAGCGTGACCGGCGCCGGTAATACCATCGATACGAATGGTGTATTCACCGCAGGCGTCACGCCCGGTACTTATGCGGTAACCGCCACCAGCGGACCCATATCCGGTACAACACCAGTAACGATAGCCTATACCATTTGTACCGTTAATGATAAGTACGAAGCGGAAAGCGCTTCCAACCGCGCTCCGGGCCCCGTACTGGAAACCTGTACGGACGTGGGCGGCGGGCAGAATTTCACCAGCCTCAAAGCGGGTGACTGGTTTGCCTACAGCAACCTGAACGTGCCCGTTGCCGGCAGGTACAATATCAGCTTCAGGGTGATGACTACCTCGTCTGTCAAAATATGGATAGGGCATAGCACCTTTAAATTCGATACCATCAGTATACCCTCTACCGGTGGTGTCTGGAAAACGATTACGGACACCATCCGCCTGCCGGCGCTCAGTTATACCGGTGTGCATGTTCTGTCAGGCACTACGTTGAAGTTCAACTGGTTCAGTATCGATAACTGCGCGGTAAGCGAACCTGCTGCCCGCATGGCTTATAACAAGGCTGAATATCCTGCAACAGAAACAGATACGAAAGGGCCTGTCCTTTATCCCAATCCTACCAACGGACGCCTGACCATTGATCTGAAGGGCCTGTCCTATACGCGGCTAACGTTGCTGGATATACGCGGCAATGTATTGCGACAGTGGAACATCCAGAAAGGCGAAAGGCAGATCACCAGGGACATCAGTGCATTGGTAGCAGGTACGTATATGTTAATGCTGGAAGGGGAAGATCAGACTAAGATCTTCCGGATTGTCAAAATCTAAAAAAAGAAAGCCGTCCCTTAATGTAATAGGGACGGCTTCTCTACTGGAGATTCATTTTTAGAACTAACCCATAAAACCAATGAAATATATTGGATGGTTGATCTTCAACCTGTTGTTGTGCCACTTAGTTTTTGCGCAACCTGTAAAAATTATCTTCGATACGGACATGGATTCTGACGTGGATGACGTAGGCGCGCTGGCGATGCTCCACGGTTTCGCCAATCTCGGTGAAGCGGAAATATTGGGAGTCATGGTTTCCAGCCTCAATCCATGGTCGCCGGGCGCGGTGGATGTCATTAACACCTATTATGACAGGCCGGGCATTCCCATCGGCGCGGTGCAGCGATTTGGCGTATACCATAAATCCAAATATGCACGCAGGCTTTGTGATGAATTTAAACCTGGTGTAAAGCTGGGTGAGGATATGCCGGAAGCTACGGTACTGTACCGGAAGATACTCTCCTCACAACCGGATACAAGTGTTGTGGTGGTAACAGTGGGCGACCTGACCAACCTTTCCAAACTGCTGAACACAAGAGCAGATCAGTTTAGTGAACTGAATGGCATTGAGTTGGTGAGGAAGAAAGTGAAACGCCTGGTTTGTATGGGCGGAAGATATCCCGAAGACCGGGACCCGGCGCCCTGGGGGAACTTCAAGCCGGACCCCCGCTCCACACAACACGTAGTTACAGCGTGGCCAACCCGCATCTATTTCACGGGTGGCGGGGCTTTCGCAGACAGCGTGCCCACGGGGAAGGTTTTCTTCCAGGAGAAATATAAACGTACGCCTATGGCTTATGCCTACAAATGGTTCCTGGATGGCTGGAAGAGGAACTGGCACCATAGTGCGGACATCATCGCTGTGTATGTGGCGGTGAGAGGTCATCTTCCTTATTTCAGGCTCGAAGAAAGAGGATATAACCACATTTTTGAAGACGGGACAAATTTGTGGCGTTTTGAGCCGGATGATGAGCGGCAGTATCTGATAAGTGAGTTCGCTGAAGGCGTCCATCCCAAGGCAATCGCTGAAAGGTTCGATTCCTTGATGGTGGCGCAAAGGCCGGCAAAGTAATCTGCATCATCAATTAACAACATACAGGCGGTCATGCCGCCTGTATGTTGTTAATTTACCTGTTTTATTTATCTCCCGGGAAATATACATCTCCTGCCATGTCTTCGGACAATGTAGGATGTACGGGGTTCCAGCCCAGTGTTGTTTTGGTGATGTCTGCAGATACCCGGTTGTTGATTTTCGCAAAATGTGCGAACCAGGTAAAGTGTGCAGCGGCTTCCTCCGGGTTAAGGAAAACGATCGGCAGTTGCAGTCTTTCGCCGATGGTGGTGGCTACGGTTTTGAAGGTATTACGTTCTTCGGCTACCGCATGAAAACGGGTGCCGCCTGCCGGGTTGCTTTCCAGTGCCAGGCGATACAGCCGTGCTGCATCCAGCCGGTGTACTGCCGGCCATATATTGGCGCCTTCGTTGATCATGCCTGAACGGCCCTTTTCTTTGGTGAGCCGGATCAATATGGGAAGAAAACCATGGGTGTCATCTGTGCCATGGGAGAAGGGTGGGAGCCTTACCACCGAAGCACGCACACCTTTGGCCGCTAATTTGTCCACCGCTCTTTCTGTTTCGGCACGGGGATGGGCCTGATTTTCAACTCCGTCCTCTTCGGTAACCACGGTATCTTTAACAATAACGCCCGTGCCGGAAGTGACGATGAGCGGGCGTTGAGTACCCATTAATACTTCGCCCATCGCTTCAATCGCTTTTCCATCCAGGACACACATTTCCGGATAGCGGGTAAAGTCATGAATGAAACCGGTGTGGATGATACCGTCAGCTGCAGCTGCACCGGACTGCAGGCTTGCGATGTCGGTGATGTCGCCACGGTGTGCTTTTGCACCCAGTGCAGCCACTTTTTGAGCGGCTTCTTCCGAGCGGGCTAAACCTGTTACCTCGTGACCTGCTGCCAGCAATTCTTTCACGACAGCGCTGCCAATGAACCCGGTGGCTCCTGTTACAAATACTTTCATCTTGTTTTGTTTTTGTATCACAAAGTTGAAGACAAATGACCTGGTATTTGTAGCCGGAACACGTGTTGTTGTAGCCAAAAACGGGCAGGTGAAATATCAGTCATCAGCGGCGGCTGACGATTGACTGGCGGGAATTATAGAGAGGGCAGGTCAAATATAATGGGAAGTTCCTGGTAGCTGTATACAAGGGTGCTGGGTGTCCTCACAATTGTTGTGCCCGGCTTTACCTGTATATGCTGCATATGTTTAAATAACACTTCAAAGGCTATACGGGCTTCCAGCTTTGCGAGTACTGAACCGATGCAATAGTGGATGCCGTGCCCGAAACTGAGTATCCTGGAATTGTCTCTGTTTATATCGAAAGTATCAGGGTTGGGAAATGCGGCGGGATCGAGATTGGCTGCGGCAATGCAGAGGTTGACGAGGCTTCCCGCTTTGATGGTTTGGCCGCGGAGCGTAATGTCGCGCGTTGCCCTCCGGGGCATCGCTATCACCGGCGATCTGAAACGGAGGGCCTCCGTGAGCGCTTTGGGAAGATCAGCGGAATGGGTGGCAAGATGCTTTTGTAATGCGGGATGCTGGATAAACAGGTGGAGGGCGGTCGTGAGCCATGATTCAGTAGTTTCAGTTCCTGCGCCCAGGAGCGTGATGCAGGTCGCCAGTATTTCCTTGTCCGTAAGTTTCTCACCGTCCACCTCGGCAAGCAAAAGATCGGTGATTAGGTCTTCCTGTGGATGGGCTGCCCGTTCAACGATGAGTTGGGAAAGGAAGGCGCTCATCTCTCTCATGGTCTGGTAATATATCTCCATGCCGATAGCTGTCGGATCGCCGGTGAGCGTCTTTGTCCAGATGGTTACCTGCGGGCTGCTTTCCTTTGGAACGCCAATTAAACGCGAGATAACGAGACTTGGGAGGGGAGCGGCGAAAGCGCTGACAAAGTCCATCTCCCCCGATGGCAGTAAAGGAGCTATCAGCTGGTGGCATTGTTCATACAGCCAGGCTTCCATTCTGGAGATAGTTGCCGGTGAAAAAGCTTTGGTAACGAGCGCGCGCACCTTTCTGTGACGGGGAGGGTCTGTGGCGAATATGCTCGCGCCCAGCAGATCATCACCGGATGTGGGAAGGTATTCACTGGAAAATGTTTCATAGTCGCTTAACGCCCATTTCACGTCATCATACGTGTATAGCTGCCATCCACCTTTGGCGCCATAGAAGAAAGTGAAATCAGGATCGAAGTAAACAGGGTTTTTCGTGCGCATCTGATGATACCAGGGCGCTGGGTCAAGGGTAGTGACAGGAAACATTTTGTTGGTTTTCGTTAAATATAATGTGTGGCACTGCGGAGGTGTTGCATTTTAAATTCGGGATGCTGTGATATTACTGCAGGATGTTTACCACAGGTGTACCAGTATTTTGATCTACTTGTATACCAGTAAATATGCAATCAGCCATGGTTGACTATATGTTGAAGCGATTTTTTTCAATATCTTGTTGAAGACGATGTGTAAATGCCGAGAACAATTCCACGAAATTTGAGGTCCCTGTCTTCCCGTTATGAAAATACATCACCTAAAACATATACAGATGAAAGTAAAATTCAACTTATTGTTGTTGTGCCTCGGCGTATTCTTTAGTTGTCAGCAAAGTAAACCGGCAGATAGCCAGAAGCCGGAGGAAAGCCCCAAAGCCGTAGAGAGCCCCAAAATCAAAAAGGGAATGATCAAAGTAACGATACTTTATCCGAATGGAGAAGGCAAAACGTTTGATATGAATTATTATGAGCACAATCATATGCCCATGGTGGCGAGTATGTTTGGCGATGCACTGAAATTCCTGTCCATTGACAAAGGAATAGCTTCCGGAAGGCCCAATACGCCTATGCCGTTTTTAGCGATCGGCCATTTGTATTTTGAGACGCTTTCCGCTTATGAAAAAGGACTGGAGCCATATGTGGATAGCATTAGAAAGGACTTCCCCAAATATACCAATGTTCAACCCGTGATACAGATCAGCGAGGTGTTGGAGTAACTGTCAGTAATGCCGGTGTAATTTTCACTTTGTGTAAAAGCGGGAAGCAGCCCGGAATAAGCAGATACCTATTCCGGACTGCTTTGGTGTCCCGGACAACATTTACCTTGGAATAATTAAATCAATTGATCCGGCTCCTATATTATCAGCGTCTACCACAATGGGATAACTGGCAAGGATATTGGTCTTCAGACCCACCGCTACAGTGCAGGAGACTGTCTGCCCTTCGGTGACATCCACCACCGCTGAGCTGGATGGGCAGTTGATACTAACGGATGTATCGCCCCATACGTGTGCCTGGGGCATCCATATCGGGAACGCACAGATACCCATAACGGCACCGGCATTTGGATAATAAAACCAGGCATGTACAGTGACACTACCCCGACGGGCTTTTTTTTCTGATGAAGATGGAGCGGCACTCAGTAACAATAATACAGTGAGTATACAGGTGAGTGTTTTCATATAAAAATATTTTGAGGGTGTAAATAGTCCGGACTCCAGTCTGCTGTATGTAAAGCTACGAAATGGGAGTGGTGTGCCATAGCAGCGAATAAAAATCAGGAAAGGATGGGTGGAGATCCTGAAATATTAACGCGGGAGTTTGATCAGATTTCCAGTGAAAAAACTGCAACCATAGAAAAATATTCCTACACAAGATATTTTCGTAGGTACGTTGCCGTTGCTGTGTCGGAATGCTGGAGCAGGTTGGCCACGGTCCCTTCAAACGTCAGCTGGCCGCCGTCTTTACCGGCGCCCGGCCCCATATCGATGATCCAGTCAGCACAGGCGATGATGTCCAGGTTGTGTTCGATCACAATCAACGTATGCCCTGCGGCTATCAGTTTGTTAAACAACGCCAGCAATTTTTCGGTATCGGCAGGATGCAGGCCGGTACTGGGCTCATCCAGCACCACCACGGCATGTTCGCCTTTTAGTTGCGTACTCAGTTTTAATCGTTGCAGCTCGCCGCCGGAGAAGGTGTCCAGCCGCTGTCCGAGTGTCAGGTAGCCCATGCCCAGATCATGCAGCATCGTGAAATGGCGGTGAAGCTCCTGCTGCTCCGCAAAAAATACAACCGCTTCTTCTACGGTGAGGTCCATCACATCAGCGATGGATTGGTGGCGGTAGCGGTATGTCAGCACTTCCGGGCGGAAGCCGCTGCCGCCGCAAACTTCACAAGGCATTTCTATATCGTCCATAAACGCCAGGTCAATTTTTTCGACGCCCAGCCCTTTACAATTGAGGCAGGCACCCTCACTGTTACGGCTAAACAGTTTGTTGCTCACCCCATTGGCGTGGGCAAAGAGGTTCCGGATGATATCGGAAATACCGAGATAGGTGAGCAGGTTGGATTTGGAATGCCCGGCAATGCCTGACTGGTCAATCAGTGTAATTTCCGGATGCTGTTGTGGCAGTACCTCGCTGATCAGCGTGCTTTTGCCGGAGCCGGCCACGCCGGTAACGACGGTGAGCACATGACGCGGGACCTTTACGGTAATATTTTGCAGGTTGTGCATCCGGGCGTTGCGGATCGTCAGTGTTTCGGTGAATGTACGCGGATGCTGGTTGTATGTTTTGTGCCGTGCGAAGTAACGGCCGGTTTTTCCGGTGCTCGTACGCAGACCGTCAAAGGTGCCCTGGTAGATGATTTCACCGCCATGGGTGCCTGAGCCGGGGCCCATGTCCATCACATGATCGGCAATGCGGATGAGGTCAGGGTCATGTTCCACTAACAGGACGGTGTTGCCTTTGTCCCTGATCTTCTGAATAATACGGGATATATTGTCCAGGTCTTTAGGATGCAGTCCTATACTGGGTTCATCGAAAATATACAGCAGGTTCTCCAGGCTGCTGTCCAGGTGCCGTACCATTTTGATACGCTGTGATTCCCCACCGGAGAGGGTGGGCGTTACCCGGTCGAGGGTGAGATAACCCAGACCGATGGTGATCATATGCTGTAGTTTTTTCACCAGTTCAGCTATAATGGTTTCGTATCCGGGCGCCTGCACAGACCGGATAAACGTCAGCAGTTCATCTACCGGCATGGCGGCACAGTCGGCGATGTCCCGGCCGGCTATCTTGCAGGAGAGCACCTTTTCGTTTAGCCGTTTCCCGTGGCAGGTGGGGCAGGACTGCTCCTTGACAATCCGGCTGATCTCTTTTTCACGGAGGCGCAGCTCTTTGGAGTCTTTTTTCAGGATGTCCCTTTCCAGCCGCGGGATGATGCCGGTATAACGCACGGTTTTGCCCCACTGGGGAGAAGGGTTAGGCGGTACATGCTCTTCCGCATGCAGCAGTATTTGCCACTCTTCCTCCGTATAGTCGGCGAGTTTTTTGTCATTGTCAAAATACCCTGATGCAGCATACCGTAGCCAGCGGTAGCCGCCAGGCTGGAAAGTAGGGAAGAGGATAGCCCCTTCATTCAGCGATTTGGTGGTGTCTATCAGCCGGTTGATGTCTATCTGCCTTGTTTGCCCGATACCGCCACAAACAGGGCACATGCCCTGCGGATGGTTGAACGAGAAGATATTGGCGTAGCCAACGAATGGTTTGCCTACCCGCGAAAACAGCAGCCGTAGCGAGGTATAGATGTCCGTGGCGGTCCCTACGGTGGAGCGCACGGTGCCGCCCAACCGTTTCTGATTAATGATCACCGGTACATTGAGGTGCTCGATACTGTCCACATCCGGCACGCCCAGGTGCTCCATCCTGCTGCGCACGAAGCTGTGCTGCATTTCGCTCATCTGCCGCTGTGCTTCGGCGCCGATGGTCCTGAATACCAGCGATGATTTCCCTGATCCTGACACGCCTGTGAAAACGGTGATCGTGTTCCTGGGAATTTCCAGGGTCAGGTTCTTTAGGTTGTGCTGACGAGCGCCGGTGATCTTTATCGGGTTCATGGGTTAATTTAATTTCATTAACTTTGTAAATAGTTAACAAAGTTAAATAAATTTCCAACAATGGAAAAAGCACAAAAAGCCTTTTTCGAGACCTATACCGATTTCCAATGTTATGTGATTGCGCAGGTCAACAACGGGGATTTTAACGGGGTCGGCGCTACGCATTACAACATCGTGGAATACCTGTACCGCAACGGTCCTGCCACCGGTAAAACACTGGCGCAGAAATTTCATATCAGTGCACCGGCCATTTCCCGTCATGTAAAACTCCTGCTGGAGAAAAAACTGCTGGTCCAAAAGCAGCTGCCGGAAGACCGCCGTAATTTCCTCCTGGAAGTGACGGGCAAGGGCAAACTCCTGGTCGACGGCTCGGAAAACCAACGCCACAGCGTTACGACCCGTATCAGCAGCATGCTGCCTAAAAATGAACTGGAACAGTTTACCCGCACCCTGCGGAAAATAGTGGACATACTGAAGGAAGAATAGGGGTAACACCGTGTTCAGGTGTCATTTGGGAGTACTGCCATCTGACATATGAAAATAAAAACCGTAAAGCCGATTGATTTTGAACGCCGGTATATGTCCGGTATCCCTCCGGTTTTCAAAACAATGGGCACGCCGCTGCAAATATTCGATATCAGGGAAACTGCCGGGTTGATAAGCCTGCCAACGCCGCTTTACAGGCCGGACTACAATTTTATCGTGCACCTGACGCAAGGACATGCCAGTCAACAGGTAGACGCCGCGGTAAAACACATCGGCCCTAATGATGTACTCTTTGTAAAACAGGGCAATGTAACAGCCCTGCTGGAAACCAGTGATGACGTGGAAGGGTATGTGGTGGTTTTTGAAGACAGCACCCTGCATCACCTCTTGTCCAAAGAAAAACTGATCCACCTGTTCAGTACCGGCACGGTCGTGACCCTGCCGGATGAAACCAGCCACTGGCTGACGCCCCTTTTCGGATTGCTGATCCGGGAACTGTACCAGTTCACCCCCGATATGGCCATCTGCTACTCCCTCTTTCAGGCGGCGCTCATGAAGATCATCGCGGCTGATAGTGGTCAGCATAAATCGGTGACCCGCAGCAGTGAGATCACTTTCGCTTTTAAGGAACTGGTGTATAAACATCATGTAGAACAAAGAGCTGTCTCTTTTTATGTAGACAAACTGGCTGTTTCGGTGAATTACCTGAACCGTTGCGTGCAACAGACTTTAGGCACTGCGCCCAAAGAGTGGATCAACAAAGTGAATATTTTACACAGCCAGCTTTTATTACAGGATTTTACCAAAGACATTGCCTCCGTGGCTTTCGAGTTGAACTATGAAGACCCCGGTTATTTCGGTCGTCTTTTTAAGAAGATCACCCACCTGACACCCTCCGAATACAGGGCTTCTATCGTGCAAAGTTTGTCCTGATAAAGGTAGATTCTGTTCTAAAGCAAGCGATGACTGCTGGCGACCTTTGTGTTATCAAACTAAAGGAAAACATGAAACGCTTATTGCATCAGTCATTGCTCATCAGTCTGTTGGTATTTTATTCAAATGATATTTTCGCACAGTCTGTCAAAGATGTAGCCGGGGTATCGGTGACCGCTCACGGAGAAAGCCAGTTCAACGATCTCCCGGAGGGAAGCGGTCTGCATGGCAACAAATTTAAATACAACACTTACGACGCGTGGTTGTCATTACCCCCCATGCATTTCGGGAAAACGCAGTTGTTCACGAATATCAACTACCGTCTGATGGATTTCTCTTTCGATCAGAAAAACACACAAGACCTTTATCGGCTGGACAAAATCCACGAAATAAAAGCGGTGATGATTGTCCGCCATCCCATTGCAAAGAAATGGTCGGTTTTGGGCATACTCATACCCACCGTGGCATCGGATTTTAAAAGCTCCTTTTCTTCAGATGACCTGATCGTGGACGGTATTTACGGGGTATCTAAAAGGTTCGGTAAGAAATCGAACCTGGAAGTGGGCTTCGGTCTGCATGTCATGTATTCCTTCCAGGAATTCCTGTTCACCCCCGGCATATCTGTCGATTACAAAAGCAACAATGGCAAATGGACCGGCCAGTTCTATTGGCCCAGGCTCAATGTGGCCTATAACTTAACTCCCCATACACAGGTAGGTATTGCAGGGTCTATTGACTGGACCAGGTATAACCTGAAGAACTATACGGACTTTGAAGGCAAAGAGGTCGACTATGCCCAGTTCTCCACTATTCACGCCGGCATACAGTTTAACCAGCGCATCTACAAAAACCTGTGGTTCCAGTTGCAGGGCGGTATGGGGCTGTTCGGCAGCTATAAACTCTTCAGTCCCGGGCATGATACCATCCGGAATTTCAGCATCGACAATACTGCCTATGGCAAAGCCATGATCACCTACCGGTTGAAGTAGCCACCCGTTTGTGGGAGGAATTGTTTATTTTTGCCGCTGTTAACCACGGGTCATCCTGATCAACAATGAACAAGAACTCCGAATACGAAAAAATGCCCAAAAGCCTGAAAGGCCTTGATCTGTCAGAGAAAGCCATGCAAGATCTCAACAAATTAAAGTGGGTAGTGACAGAGAAAGTACATGGTGCCAACTTCAGCTTTGTGTATGAAGATCATCAATTATTATTTGCCAAACGGAAAGCATACCTGCAATGGAGCGACGATTTTTTCGGCTTTCAGGCAGTGGTAGCCGATATGGAAGAACAGGTCGTCCGTTTCTTTGAACACCTGAAGCAGGAAGTGCCGGCACAACGGTATATCCTCTACGGAGAGCTGTTCGGCGGAAAATATCCTCACCCCGCGGTCATGCCGGACCCGTATGTGCAGGCCATCCAGACAGGCGTGTATTACAGCCCTGTTGTGCGGTTCTGCGCTTTCGATATAGCCGTGGAAACCGCCGACGGTGTTAAAAGCTATATCGATTATGATATCGCCGTAGCCTACTTTGAGCAGTTTGGCATCTTCTACGCAAAAGTGCTTTTCGCCGGTAAGTGGAACGAAGTGCTGAATTTTGATACCCGCATCAATTCAGGTATCCCCGCACAGTTACAACTGCCCGAGCTGCCTTCCAACCTGATAGAAGGAGTGGTGATCAAACCGCTGCGCCATTCGGCGCTTACCACGCTGGATATGCGCCCCGTCATCAAACTGAAAAATCCGGAGTTTGATGAGGAGCAGAAATTTCATGAGGCAGAGAAATGGTCGTTTATCCCGGACGTTACTTCCCGGTCGGAGCAGCTTTCCTTCCTGGTGGAAGAAATGGCGCGTTATGTCACCCCAAACCGGCTGAACAGTGCCTTGTCAAAAACCGGCGGCTTTGATGCCAGCAATCAACAGCGGCAGGAAGAAATCAGGAATGAGTTCCTGGAAGATGTCTGGGTAGATTTCAACGGGGACAGTGGTAACATCCTCGCTGATTTGGATGAGCAGGACCGCCGCTGGGTGAGGGAGCGTATTGCTACCCGCATAGCGGTGTTGATGGCTGATCACACCAGTAGACAGGCGTGATCAGCCAATATAGCTGTTGTTTTATTGCTTCACCATAGTATACGTCAGCTTATCACCTTTCGTTAAAGCACTTTCCACATAATATACCAGCGTTTTACAATCATAGCTGGCGATGGTGCCTTGCAGCTTGCCATCGCTGGCGAGGGTATTGCCTTTCACTTCCCAGGTGCCGTGGTCAACCGTCTGTTCCGGGCAAACGGTGCCTGCATCGTGGTAGGTGTAGGTGCCGTTGCTTTTCAGTTCCATGATATCATCCTTTTCGCAGTCTTCCAGGTAAGTGAGATAATCGATGGGGGTGGCGGTGGCGCTTTCCCGGTATTGCAGGGCGGTCAGTTTGTAGGAGCCGGAAAGGCCGGTCACGCTGATGTCACAGCCGGAAGGGCTGCTTTTTTCTTTTTTGCAGGAGAGCAGCAGGACAGAAGCGATCATTACAGTTACGGTGCATTTGATGGTCATTGTTTTCATATATTTCGTTTGAGTGGATTTTACAGTAGTACCCCTGGTGCTGACTAAAGGGTTGGGGAAAAAAGAAAAAATATTTTTTTTGAAGATGACCCAACCTTTGACAAAAAACAGGGGTATTGAAGTTGGTATCCGTATATGCGGTAATTTTACATATTAGTATTTGTAATACATTAATAGAACAGTAATAAGATGAAAAACGCGGTATTACTATTTAGCGGGATCTGTTTGATGGG
This sequence comes from Chitinophaga fulva, assembly GCF_012927205.1. Lineage (GTDB taxonomy): Bacteria > Bacteroidota > Bacteroidia > Chitinophagales > Chitinophagaceae > Chitinophaga > Chitinophaga fulva. The sequence continues at coordinate 1,416,403 of NZ_JABBGC010000002.1, read as the reverse complement.
CTGTGGCACCTCCATGAAACTGGCCGTGCCGGAGAAATTCAAGGAGCAGGCCACCATGCAGCATGTGACCGGGGCAAGAGGCAACAGGATGTCGTTTGCTAATTTTACCACTTCAAAAATAAAAAGAGGGGTGCATGTCAGTTACCCGGGATGGGGCCGCGGTTTTTTTTGGGAGAACTTATTACTGAACCAGGCAGGCATTTCGAAATCAGAAACGGTGGAAAATGAAAAGGCGAAATTCCGCTATGCTATTACAGACGGGCGTAATACGGTAGAGATATTTGCCCACGAGCGGCAGATGACCAGGAAACATGATTATGAAGCCATCGATAATCACAATATATTGGGTGGTTTTGAGGTATTGCAGGAACACCGGTATATTTTCTCTGCATTGATCAGCGTGGATACCACACAGGAAAGCAAGAACTGGGAGCTGGTGATGACCAACCTGTACGACCGGAAAGCGGAGAACGACAAGAACCCATTTGCTTTTATTAAACAGGAAGACGAAGGGATGGCCACCAATGGTATTGACACGATCCATATAAAACCACTCAGCATTAAGAAGACGGAGTTGTCTAATGGCAAAACGGGACAGTTGCTGTTTAAGATGATGTCGGGGTATGAGTTGAGCACAAGGGACGGCGTTATCGCCATCATTGACCTGATTGACCGGAATATCTGGTTTTATAATGAGTTGTCCCCTGCGGAGAAGCTGAACGTGAGTGCCATTACCACCGCGCTGTTTGCAAGAAAAGTGCACGACACCAAGTGGTAGCAGGCCCGGGGAGGTGATGAGACAATAGTATTAAACGGTTTGACAGACAACTGGAACAGGATTTAAAGCATATTATCGCGGAGTGCCGTCAGGGCAACAGGAAAGCGCAGGAGCAGCTGTACAGGCAGCTCTATGGCTTTGCGATGGCTATTGCCATGCGTTATGCCAACGATGAGCATGAAGCCGGCGATATCCTGTGCCATGCCTTTGTGAAGATGTTCCGGAGCCTGCACACCTTTGATGAAAGTAAAGGTAACTTCCATGGCTGGTTGAAAAAGATCGTTATCAATGAAGCACTCGATATCGTCAAACAACGCAGCCGCTTTTCCAGTCTTGAACTGGAAGCGGTGGAAGAACCCTCTGTCAATAATAGTGTGATCGAAAAAACAGATGCCGCGGACATCTTACAGCTGGTGCGGAAGCTACCGCCCGCCACGCATGCGGTCTTTGTGTTATATGCCATTGATGGTTACACTCACAAGGAAATTGCCACGCAATTGAATATCAGTGAGGGGACCAGTAAATGGCATCTGAGTGAGGCAAGAAAAATTCTTCAGCAAAAATTAACAGCAACAAAGGTTTAGTGAATACAACCACTCCATACGAAAAATTAATGGCAGCAAAGCTGAACCAGGTGCCTGTTCCCGATATGGCGGACAGCATTTGGGCCAGTATTGAGTTGCAGTTGGATGCGGTTGCAGATACACCGGATGATCATTCCTCAGATGACGCAAAAGATAATCAACAAACAGACAATCACCCTACAGAAAACAACACGGCTCAGTATACCGCTGCAAAGAAAAGCATCGTAAAATATCTCAGTAAAGGCTGGTATGGCTTCGCCGGCGCCGCAGCGGCAGCCTCCGCATTGTGGTGGTATACCAGTCACCAGGCACCCGCGCCTGAAAAAACAGCGCCGGTAAAAGCCGTACCGGAAACACATGCACCGGCGCCGCCAGACAGCAGTGCCACGGTAACGCCTGCGGAAACACAACCAGTTCCGGCCAACAAAAAGAAGGACAGTGTTTCCCTGATGAACGTACTGTCGCGTGTTGCCCCGCCACCGGATTCTTCAGCAAGACAAGTTTCGCCACCCCCTGTGGTGGATTCTCCTGCCATACAACATCAGCGGTACCTGCCGCTGGTGACAGACTCTGTGCAGGCCGTCCCCGTTAAAAAACCACGCGGCGTAAAGGGAATCACGGAAGATGATTACCGGATATCCGTGCAAAAAGATTCCTCCGGAAAAAAGAACTAGGCGGAAATTTTTACTACATTAATACCTGTCATTCCTCTTTCTATGTATAGAATTTCCCTGTTGATACCTATGTTCGTGCTGTTATGCACCGGTTATACCTATGCGCAAGCCAGCGCTTCCAAACGTATCCGCATATACGATGATACCGCCGCCATTAAAACCGGTCGCTATCTCGAATACGCTAAAACTTTTTCGGTGAAGGAGTTTGTTGAATACTATGTCAAAGAAGGAAAGGTAAGCGCGTCCAAAAAGTGGGGAGACTTGTATATCGTACCGCTTTATAAGGATTTGTCGTTTACATTTTGGGGAAGAATAGTACCCTTTGGCCACCTGCTGCATTTTTTTAAAGTCAGCAACAAGGAACTGGAAGGTGTTGATTATGAAAGTCTTGATAGGGATGTCCTGAAGAGTAGGTTTATAGCAGAAATAGTGCCGGCAGCCGACAAAACAATATTAGGGAAGAAAGGGTTGAGAAACTGCAGGACCGACTACGAAGCATTCGACTTTATCTATCATCCCGAAAAAAAACAACTGGAAATGGTGTATCACTGGACAATAGATTGTAGCTACCGGTTGAAAAAACTGAGAAAACATTACACCTCGCAATACGATCTCGCATCGAAACAATTCGTAAAGTAGCTTAACTTCTTTTTCCGCGAATTATCGTTAATTTGTCCTTTACGAAAAACCTGTATTATGTTTACTTATGAACGCAAGATACCGGTGGACATGGACTGTGGCATCACCGTGTACATGCAGGTACTGGGCGCTAAATGGAAACCCTGCATCATCGATATGATCAATAAAGGTTATCAACGGCCCAGCGAAATGCACCGTTTCATCAGCGAAGCGTCTCCGCGTGTGCTGGATATGCAGCTTCGGGAACTGGAAGCCATGGGCGTGGTAGAGAAACACACTGGTTCCGGTTTTCCACTGCGAACGCATTACACCCTCACCGATCTCGGCATGTCACTGGTACCGCTGGTGGATGCGATCGATAACTGGGGGAAAAAATACGGCGAACGGATAAAACAGGCCATTGCTGAGACGGTAGCCTGATACCGAATAATTTTTCGGTTATTGATTCTTGCAGAACGGATACGGAATTTTGTATCCGTAAATCTGTAAGCATCATGAATAAAACACTTATCGACAGGTCTTTTTCTTTAAAGGATAGCCTTTATGTTCTACTGTGGCTCGGCATTCTCTTTATCACGTGGACATTCATGCACGGAGCCGATCACTACCTGCAGCTGACTCCCGAAGCACTGGGTAAATATTTTCCGGTCAGATGGTTTCTGCTGATGCATATTACTTCCGGCGGTGGTGCGCTGGTACTGGGACCGCTGCAGTTCTGGAAAAGACTACAGTCCAACAAACGGCTGCACCGCATTGTTGGGTATCTATACCTGCTGGCCATCCTCGCCAGTAGCCTCTGCGCCATCGTACTGGCTTCTACTTCAGCATACGCGGTCAACTGGGCCTACGCTTTCTCCCTGCAAGTATGGGTGTCGGTATGGATCACCACTACCAGCATCGCTTTATGGCTGGCTTTGAAGATGAAGTTCAGGCAGCACAAAGACTGGATGATCAGAAGTTATCTTGTGACCCTGGCGTTTGTAGTGTCCGGACTGATACTGAAAATGCCGGTGATATACAGGCTGGGTAATTTTGAAGATATCAGCCCCACGTTTTTCTGGTTGGGATGGGCCATTCCGTTGTATGTCTATGAAATGATCAAGGCCGTGAGATTAAAATAATACCTTAGTCTCTGGTCCGTGCAGCTGGAAAAATTTGGATAGATAGTTTATCGCTATTCGCCCATGCGCCAGTTAAGGTCGCGCAATAATTGACAGCATTTCTCATTATCACGAACCATGCGTTTCAATTCATCCGCATTTTTAGGTAAGGGAAAATCTGATTCAATCCCGACGTATAAATTGTAAATGTATTTTTCTACGAGGTTGTCAGACTGATTTCCTTGCGCTATGATGGTTTCATAAAGTACTTGTACATCCTCCTTATTTTTCCACCAAAACCAGTATAAAAGTGAGGCAACTCCAATTCTTCTGATGATTTCGCCTTCCAGAAATTTTTTATGCAGCATCTCAGCCACGGCTTTGTCGCCAAAGGCTTTCATGCAGGGGCGGAGAAATATCCGGTTGAAACTGGGATCTCTGTAGTCAATAGCGCAATCGATCATGGGTTCAAACAGTACGGCGGGGATAGGCCGGTACATATACAATAAATCAGCGGCAACAATATGATCGCTGTCTACCGGCCGCTTTGCCAGTATAGCTGTTAACTCGTGAAGGTGATGTTCTTCTAACGAGGGATATGCTTTCTTAAACTCGATCAGGATAGGGGCAGCACGGCGATAGTCGGGGCCGAAGTAATGGTATTCCCCGGAATTATCGTAATATGCCCTGATATCCTGTATTTGAAGCGGGGAAGTGCTCATAGGGATAAAAAACGGGGGAGGGGTTATCATTCACGCTCATGCCGTATGCCGTTGGCGTCAATCCGGCAGTTCCATTTACAAACCGGAAAGAGGCCAGTGGTATTCGCTTCCACGGTACCACTGGCAATCAGGTTATCTTTTTCTCCCCGTTCATTGGTATCGTCCATAAATATATCGATGGTCTTCCCTTCAAAGAGTTGCACAAGGTTACCGGCGCTGTCCCGTTTGGTATCTTCCTGTGACAGCAATACCAGGTCTTCGGCAATCATCTCATTAAAGTCCACATATATTCTTGGTCTGTCCATGGGAGATAGCAGGTATTAGAATTTGATCAGCAGTTTTTCTGCTACCAGCTGATTGTCTTTATAATGTTCAAAATACCAGTCTCCGTTTCTTTTCACCACCAGGCCATGCACTGCGCCGTTTTCAGCGATGAAACAATCCTGCATGGAAGTTTTCAGCAGGGTTAAAACGATTTTCGGAGCGGTATCGATCAACTGGTAACCGTTGGCGATAGCCTGTGCATACAGGGTGCCGGCAGCGTCCTTTACTGTCGGTGTGGCAGGAGCAGGTGCAGGGGCCGGAGCGGTTGTAGATGCTACGGGAGCGGGCGTCGGAGCCGGAGCTGCTGCTACGGGTGCAGGCGCTGGTGTTGCTACTACTTCTGTCCGCGCATGGGTGGTACCGTTGTAAGTATACGGTTCATCTTTCAGCGAGGCGAAAGCATCTCTCATCGCCATATTGTAGGAAGTGTTGAATTCCTTTTCCCGGCTTTTGCCTTCTTTGCTTTTGAAGATAATGTTACCCTGACAGTCTTTTAACACCAGCGTCAGGTTGGTGGCGAATAGTGCTTTACGCTGCGTTACCTCTGCTTTCAGTGCGTTACATTTGTTGCCTGCCAACTCCTTCGGAAGATCAGTATTGTCAAAATAGGCGGTGAAGCCTTTTTCTTCCAGTAACATCTTCGCCAGGGTGTTCAGGCCATACTGATTGTCTTCCCGCGAAAAATCAAACCGCTCGGGTATCAGCACATATTTATAGTTGTTGATGGTGTTCTGGGCGTACCCTGACACAGAAAACATTACAAGAAATAATAAAGCGAATCTTTTCATATCGAATTTTGTCTGCTAGTGTAGCGAATATATAAAATACCGGTGAAAAGATGGGTTAATCTCTGAAATGCATTAATAGGCAGAAAAGGAGAGGAAGCATTCCCATTGGAGGAATATTGTGATTAGATGAGAATTGCATTCGGGAGGGAAATGATGGCGTGAATCCGCATTAAATCCCAGGGCTAAAGCCCTGGGCTACGATGTCATTCAATTTCTTTCAAAAGATGGATACTTTCGTTTATACGTAACGATATTTAGCTTCAGTGGTAAGGCCCTGACCGCGATTTTGCCTATGATGTTTTCCCCCTGAATGATTACCCCATAATTCGAAAGAACCTGAATAACATCGTAGCCCAGGGCTTCAGCCCTGGGAAAATAATATCGGGGAAAATAATATCGGTTTAGCGGCCAATCATGGCTCGCTTATCAAAGAGATAGGTACAGGATACGTATAGGATATACGAAGGATAACAAAAGAAGTGCTATGCAAATATTTATAAATCAATAAATTACAAGCATTGAATGATTAATAATATGATCAAAATTGATAGTATTTTATCACTATGTCTTATTTAAACAGATGCACCACCAGGTTCAGTTCAAACGTGCCATTGGTATAGTTGGCCAGCCCCGCGGTCTGGGAGTTATATACCAGCTGGAAACCGGCAATGGACTTGTAATTGATACCAGCACCGGCGCTGAAGCTTTGGCTGGAATGGTACATGCCGAACACATTGATCAGGTCGTCCAGGAAAACAAAATTGGCGCCGGCATCGATGATATCATCATACCCTTTCATGCCACGCAGGCATACCTTTGGTTCTATGGAAGTCAGCTGATCGTTGATGGGGAACCGGTAGGCGGCCGCGGCGAAAAACAGGTTGCGGTTGATGCCGAAATCGGATGATTTGTCTTTTACCAGGCTGACCAGATTCGGCAATGAGCCTTGCAGGGAAAAACCTTTATGCGTAAAAGCCATCCCGAAATCAGCTTCGAAGTAATTGTCCCTCCGGTTGAATGCGCCGATATTCGGATCATTCATATCGCCATTGATCGCTTTGGTATCCAGCCGCCGGGCGATGAAAGCGCCGGACAGGCCGAAATGGAGCATGCTCTGTTCGTCGGCACGGAGCGGCAGGTGATAGGCGTAGGAAAAGGCGACCTTGGTATTGTTGAGCAGACCGGCTTTGTCATTGAAAATATTCATGCCGATGCCTACACGATGAAACAGTTTATAATCTGCCGTGAGTGATTTGGCTTCGGGCGCGCCGGGCATATCTGACCAGGGACGCTGGTAGGCGAGGTGTACATGCAACCCGGTGTCAATGCCGGCCATGGCCGGATTGGCGAGGTACGGGTTCAGAAAATACTGGGCTGCCAATGGCTCGTATAACTGTGACGGGTTGCCGGCTGTTTGTGCCCCGGCATGGCGACTGCTGAGCGCGCCTGCGCCCAGCAGCAGTATGTATCTGGCTAACTGTTTAGTTCTCATGTACGATGGTGATGAATCCTTTGAATAATGGTTTGTTATCACCCAGCTCGATGATAAAGTAATAGGTGCCTTCCGCCAGGGGCTGACCGTTGACGGTACCTTTCCAGTTGTTCGTATAGCCACGCTGACGGTAGATTAGGCGACCGGTACGGTCAAAAATCTTCACTTCGTTCTGCGGGTACATGTCGATGTTCTTCACGACCCACACGTCATTGATACCGTCGCCGTTAGGTGTCAGGATGTTATTGGGCTCCAGCTTATAATCTTCTTTTACGTTGATGGTAACGTCTTTGCTGACGCTACAGCCTGCCGCGTTCATAATGGTGACCCGGTAGGTAGTCGTAGCGGCCGGCCGTGCAACCGGTGCTGCTGCGGTGGCGTCGCTCAGGCCTGTTGCCGGTTCCCAGCTGTAGCTGGTGCCACCGGATGCCACAAGCGTTACGCGTTCTCCTTTGCTGATGGTGGTATTGCCATTCACCTGCAGGTCGCCGGTGGGTAATGGGTTCACGGTAACGGTCATCGCTGTGGACATTAGACCGGAGTTGTCAGGGTAGATGGCTTTTACGGTATAGCTGCCGCTTTCGCTGACGGTGAGGGTACGGTTGCCTGCTCCTGCAATCAGCGTATTGTTGCGGTACCATTCGTACACCGGCGCCACCGTGGACTGTAACGTTACGCTGCCGCCCTGGCAGAAAACGATGTTGCCCTGGGCGCTGATCACCGGCGGCTGGTAGGCGGTTACCACGATGGTTTGTGTAACGGCCGTAGCAGGTTCGTAGTTATTGTTACCGGCCTGTGAGGCGGTGATAACAACGGTGCCTGCATTGCCTACACTGGCGGTATTGCCCGTTACGGCAATCACCGGTGTATTGTTGCTGCTGAAGCTGACAGGTAAACCGGAAGTGGATGTTGCCGTGAGTGTGAACGGAGCATCGCCCTGGTTTTTGTTGGCCGGTGCAGTAAAGGTGATCTGTTGTGATGCCTTCGTGATGGTAAGGGTACCATTTACGTAGGTCAGCGTATAATCGTTGCTGTTAAGGCCTGCCGGCGTGATGCTATAAGCACCTGCGTCCACGGCTCCCTGTGCGTTGCCGCTGTAAGTCACTGTGCCGGTTAATCTGCCGGTGTTGTCGCCGTTCACAAATCCCGTGTAGTCTACGTCGTTACCACCGGTATAGGCGGTGCCGTTATAGGTACGGGTGTCGTTCTTCGCGGTAACGGTCAGCGCAGCTTTGGCCACGTTGAAGGTCCGGGTGGCCTGCGGTGCCGGTTTGAATTCGTTGTTGCCTGCCTGGTTAACCGCGACGGTGACAACGCCGGCGCCGGTGAGGGTGACGGTATTACCACTGATAGTAGCCGGCCCGCTGACAACGGTATAACTTACCGGCAATGTGCTGCTGGCGGTAGCGTTGAGCGTAAAGGCAGCGTCGCCATAAGTTTTATCGCTGATGACAGGGAAGGAGATGGACTGGTCTGCCGGGCCTACGGTCAACGTGCCATCTGTCAGCGTAAAGGTATAGTTAGTGGCGCTTAATGTACCGGCAGTAACCCGGATCGGATAAGTACCGGCGCTGCTGGCGGCGTTGGCGGTGGTGCTCAATACTGGTGAGCCGGTAACAACACCGCTGTTATCACTGTACACAAAGCCGGTGATGGTGTATGTCAGCAACGGATTAGCAGCGCCAAAGGCGCGTTGTTTGTCATCTGCCTTTACCTGTAACGGTGCCTTTGTTACATTGAAACTTTGGCTCACCGGCGTAGCAGCGTTATAGTTAGCATCTCCGGTTTGTGTAGCCGTTACCGTTACCATACCAGTACCAGTGATGGTCAGCGTGCTGCCGTTGATGGTAGCCGGGCCGCCGGTTACCGTGAAGGTAACGGGTAAACCGGCATCGGAAGAAGCGTTGAGGGCAAATGCTGCATCACCGTACTGTTTATTCGGGATAGCGGCAAAAGTAATCTGCTGGCCGGTTGGGGTGACTGTCAGCGTACCGGCTGTGAACCGGAAGTCGTAATTGTTGGCGCTAAGATTGCCCAGGCTTACATTGATGGGATAAGCACCGGTTGGACTGTTGACGTCCGCCGTTGTGCTGGTCATAGCCGCACCGTTAATAACATTGGAATTGTCTGTGCCCACAAATCCGGTAAAGGTGTAATCCATTAACGGATTAGGTTGTTTGTACGCTTTTGTTTTATTGTTAGCGGTGACAGTAAGCGTGGCTTTGTTTACCCGGAAGGTCTGCGTAGCCTGCGTGGCCGGGTTATAGTTGCTGTTGCCTGCCTGGTCGGCGCCGATGGTCACATCACCGCTACCGGTAATGGTCACGGTAGTGCCGCTGATGGTAGCGGGTCCGCTGATAACGGAATAGGTTACCGGCAGACTGCTGGTGGTGGTGGCGTTGAGTGTAAAGGCGGCGTCACCATACGTCTTGCCGCTGATAGCGGGGAAGGTGATGGACTGCTGCGCTGTGGTAATCGTCAACGTGCCATTTGCCGGCAGTATAAGGTAGTTTGACGCAGATGCGGCGATGTTGGGCATGATGGGATAACCACCAGGCAGGCTGAAGAGATCAGCTGGTGTGGTAGGGGTGATCGTGCCGGTAACCACGGAAGCATCGTCACCATTTACAAACCCGCTGTAGCTATAGGTCAGCGGCGGATTGTTCTGGTAGTATTCCCTTGATTTGTTGTCCGCTTTGATGGTCAGATTGGCTTTAGCTACATTGAAACTTTGGCTAACGGGAGTAGCTGCGTTGTAGTTGACGTCTCCTGCCTGGTCTGCCGTTACGGTCACAGTGCCTGCGCCGGTGATACTGAGTACGTTGCCGTTGATGCTGGCGGGCCCGCTCACAGTATAACTTACCGGAAGACCGGCATCACTGTTGGCGTTCAGGGTGATGGAGGCATCGCCATAGGTTTTGTTGGCAAGGGCCGCGAAGGTAATGTTTTGCGATGCTTTATTGATGGTGAGTGTACCATCCACAAAACTAAAATCATAATTAACGGCTCCCAGGTTCCCCCTGGTAATAGTGATGGGGTAGGTGCCTGCATCGCTGGACACTGTGGCGGTCGTGCTGATATCCGGTATTCCGCTGTAGGCGGAAGCATTGTCCCCATTCTTAAAGCCGCTGAAGCTATAATCCAGGGTAGGATTAACTTGTTTGTACGTCTTCGTTTTGTTGACCGCAGTAACGGTAAGCACCGCTTTGTTGATTTGGAAAGTTTGCGTTACCTGTTGTGCCGGATCATAATTGCCGTCACCGGCCTGTTTAGCGGTGATGGTCACGGTGCCGGCGCCGGTAATGGTCACGGTATTGCCGCTGATGGTGACTGGCCCGCTGCCGGAATAAGTGACAGGCAGGTTGCTGCTGGTGGTGGCAGCAAGTGTAAAGGCTGCGTCACCATACGTTTTATCTGTGATAGCAGGGAACGTGATGGTTTGCTGCGCCGTGATTACTGTGAGTGTGCCGCCAGTCGGTGTGATGATGTAATTAGGCGAACTGGTGACAGCACTGAACCCGATAGGATAGGTACCTGGCAAACTGCTAAGAACAGCGGTGGTGGACAGGTTGACAGTGCCGGTTAATACAGCATCATCTTCACCGTTTACAAAACCGTTATAAGTATAGGTCAGCGCAGGATTGGTCTGGCCATATTCTCTTGATTTATTGTCAGCTGTAAGTTGCAGGAGGGCTTTTGCTACGGAGAAGGCGTTGGGGACAGCGTTTGCCGCGTCGTAGTTAACGTCTCCTCCCTGTGTAGCCGTGACCGTTATAGGACCTGCGCCGGTGATGGTCAGTACATTGCCGCTAAGAGAGGCTGGACCGGCTACTGTGTAGCTTACCGGAAGACCTGCATCACTGGTGGCATTGAGCGTAACAGGCCCGTCGCCGTATATTTTGTTTGTCAATGCCGCGAAGGTGATGGTTTGTGGCAGCTTGTTAACGGTGAGTGTACCGGGAACAACAGTGAAATCATAGTTGGTAGCGGTCAGACTACCCTTCGTGATGGTGATAGGGTAGGTGCCTGCGTCGCTGTTGACATCAGCGCCGATGAGCATATTCGGTGTTCCGCTGACAACCGTCGCGTTTTCACCATTCATAAATCCGGTGATAGTATAGTCCGGTGCCGGATTGGCTTGTTTGTAGCCCCGGGCTTTATCATTCGCCGTCACGGTCAGCATCGCTTTTGTTACGGTGAATGACTGCGTTACCGGTGTGGCGGCGGTGTGATTAACATCGCCGAACTGTTCGGCTTTTACAGTTACGGTGCCAAGGCCGGTGAGCGTGATCACGTTGCCGCTAACGGTCGCCGGTCCGGTGACAGTATAGAAGATATCAAGGCCGCCGTCTGTTTGTTTTGTCAGCATTACAGGAGTGCCATAAGGTACTTCAGCCGGGACGGTGAAATTGATCGTTTGTGCAATCTGCGTGATCGTCAATGTCCCGGGAGCGCCGGCAAAGCTGTAGTTATCGGCGCTGAGCAACGTGGCTACCATGGGATTGATGGAGTAGGTACCCGCCGGACTGGTGCTGGTGGCCATGGTCATATATCCCGGCGTGCCGCGGATTACCGAAGCATCTTCATTGTAGACAAAACCACTGTAAGTGCCGGTAAATGTCGGATTAGGAGTGCCGTACGGGCGTGTTTTGGGATCTGCTGTAAGGGTGATTACCTTTTGTTTCACCGTAAACGTCTGGCTGATACTGTTAGCATCATAGCCGTTGGTGGCGGAGGCTGAAGCCGTGATCCGTGCGGTACCTGCGCCTTTATTCCTGATCTTGCCGGCCACAATGGTAGCTACTGCGGCGTTATCGGATGTATACGTGATACCGCCGTCGCCGGTGGTAGTGGTAGTTGGGGTGACGTCGTTGTCGCCGTAGGTAACGGACATCATCGGAAAGAACATCAGGTTCTGTGTCTGGGACTGATATTCAAAAGCGCCTGCATCGATGGCGGTGTTTTTGATGCGGATTTGACCAGCGAGATCTCTAAAGTCTACCTGCAGCGGATAGCTGATGTCGTTAGTCTGCGGGTCGCCACGATTGATGGCCTGACTGGTTACCTTCAGGGTGAGATCGCCGGTGGCCAGGTTAGTGAAACCTATATCGGAAACTGGTTGTGAAGGAGTGCTGTTGACATAGTACATACTACTGATGACACTATAGCTGTAGTTGGTAGTGCCTCCGCTTGGAAATACGTCTACAGCCGTATTGTTCGTAACAATACTGTTATAGGCATTAAGCTGGCCACCGCTCTGCCGGATGCCAATGGAAATGTTACCGGCAACAGTAACGTTGGTGATGGTAAGGTTGTTGTATGCCGTGATGGCTGCCTCGTTGGTAAGCGCCTCATTACCATAAAAGCTGCTGTTGGAGATTGTTGCTGTTGCGGTCGCGGGGAAATAGGCTGCGCCGCCGGCGCCGGCGCCTTTATTGCCATAAAAGCGTGTATTCTTGATGGTTACATTGCCGGAAGCGCCTGTGTAGAAACCTGCGCCATGAGGATTACTTAACGAGGCGATGGTTTTTCCGCCGGTGACGATCACGCCATCGAGCGTAACATTGCCACCATTGCTGGTCACCACATGGTAACTGTTGTTGCCATTAATATTGGAAGAAGTGAGTGCAATACCATTGGTGAGTATGTCATCGTTGTCAATGTCTCCGCTGAGGATAACCGGGTTGGCGCCAATATTGCGGGAGCCGGGCGTACCTTCTACACCCGCAAATCCGCCGTACACTGGTATGTTGGGAACCAGTACAAAAGACTGATTGGGATCTGTGGTGCTGGGTTTGTAGGTGCCTTTGGCTACCCATATCTGACGGATGCCATTAGCCGGGTCTGTCGCTGCATTCAGTGCATCACGCAGCTCTGGCAGGGGAGAGCCCCAGCTGCTGCCGTCTCCGGGAACAGCTGCCTGGTTGTTGACGAATAAAATACCGGCAAAACCGGCTTTTACGATGGACAGGTTACAGGGCGGTGTTTTTATCAGATCAAATGCGGTGGGGGCGGGTGCAGTCATGGTATTGTCCATGGCCCAGTTGGCCGTGTTCAGTAACAATGCCTGGAGTTTTGCTGTGGAACTGGCGATGGCCACATTACAGTTGTAGCGGCCGTTGACAGCAGTGATATTGGGAACCTGCGCGGCGGTCAGACTGCCTGGTAGCATAGATTTGGAAGAGGTGAACTCACAGGGGTCCAGGGATGTTTCCCAGGTGGACCGGTTGATGTTCAGGCCTGCCAGGACAGTAATGAAGGGGGCGCCGCCGGTGAAGGCAAACAGCTGGTCGCCGGCCAGCCCGAGGCTGATATATTCTTTATTGGCAGATGCCCTGGTAGCCGCCGTACCGGTCGCCGTGCCGATAGTGGCGTGGGGCTTGTATTTGCAGGTGATCACAACAGGTTGTCCCGCTTTGATTACATCATTACCGGAGTTCCACACAATGATACCGTCTGTCTGGGAGCCGGTGCCACAGTATAGCGACTGAAAGTCGCTGCCTGTCCACCCAAGATCTGTGAAGTAGATCGTTGTATTGGCCGGACAGTCGCGCAGCATGACAAACGAAAAAGCGTCGTCTTGTGTGTTGCCGTCTGTATCATCGTCAAAAGTATTGACGCCGGTAAACAGCAGGTCGCCGGGGCTCAACTGAGCCTGCGTAACAGGGGCTATACCAGTTAGTAATAGTATAAAGATTACTGTCCGGAGTAAAATTAACTTCATAGAGGGGAACTCTTAGGTATAAGAAATATATCGTTGTGCATCCAGTGTCGCAGGATGTAAAACATTTTGGCGATTAGGCTGCGCTGCTATCAGGCGCAGAGATAGGTGTTGATCCAGCCGGAAGACGGTCCCTCCAGTTTCGTGTTCACTATTTCCTGCCAGGTGTGCGTGGTGTTGTCCACGCCTCCAAGTATTTCCGGTTGAAACGCGCTGTTCATTTGCACCAGCCAGGAGGGGCCCAGCATGTGATGGGTGGCTGCGTCCATATGCAGGGCACCGCGCGGGCTCTCCAGCTGTACTTCTTTCATCATCTCCAATATCTCTGCGGCGCGAAAGCGGTGCTGGTCTGCTGTTTTGAGTATTTGTTCCAGGATGATACCGGTGTCCCAGCCGTGCAGGGCGGCCAGACCCGCTTCCCGTCCGCTATGCTGTCTGAACTGCGTTTTGAAGCATTCATTGGCCGGGCTGTCCAGTACAGATACCCAGGGCACATACCCACGAAGCCGGAAAGGCAGCTCCAGTGGCCCGTGCATCATTGGTAAGGTCTCATCCAGCAGCATGGGGCTGCCATACAGTTGTAAATCGTTGATGCCTGACCGTTGCAGCTGCTGCAAAAAATGATAAGCCGGATCGCTATTGAAGAGTGACAGCAATGCCCGTGTTGCCGGATTATCGTTCAGGAAGGCCTGCAATGGTGCTGTATCGGATGCATCTGTTTTGAGCGGGCTGACATAGTTGTAGGTCAACTCGCCGCCGTTGTTCGTGTAGGCGTCCGATATAGCATGACAGTGGGAATACCCGCCATCATAGAAGGAGGTGCAAAAAGCTGCCTGTGCCGCCTGTGTGGCAGCATGCATGCCTGTCAGCCTGCAGTGAATAGTGCTGTTGAGTGTATGTGACAGCACTGCCGGATGGGGTTCCCAGCTATGCATGTATTTAGCGCCGCCATGTACCAGTATGATCAGCTTGTTGAGTGCCCGGGCGAGATCGGCAGTCTGCTTCAGTGTGGCCTGATCTGCATACAGCACGAGTATATCCACCTTTTCTTCCAGCAGCATCTTTTCCGCTTCCTGATGCACAACATTGGCATCAGTACCATATTTTATGTTGCTGCTGATCAGTGCCGTATTGGTCTGCCGGTATTGGAAATAAGCAGCCATGGCCGCCTGGAAATCGTGTTGCAGCAGCAGGTGAAAGGTGGATCCGGGTAAAAGTGTTCCTATCTTCATCATTACTTTCAGGGTCAGGGACGTGAAGGGAAATCTCCCTGATAACTGATGATATAATTCAATGCAAGAAAAGGCTGCATGTTTTCGAAGGCCTGGCCGCTACCGGTGTTTTGCAGCTGTATGGTTGTCTTCAATGGCCCCATGCGGAAGGTGCCGAATTTAGAAGTGCTGTACACCTGCTGCCCGGCAGTGATGGCCATGTTGGCATTGTCGGGTGATAACAACTGTCCCGGGTTTTCCCCCAGTACGGGTTGATACACGCTACCTGATATTTTGTGTACATGGGAAGGTAGTTGATTGCTCAGTAGGATCGTTTCCTCGCTACCAAGTTTTTGCCCTGGTACATAACTGTTGCCCGTCAGGTAGCCTGCATGAATAGCTGCTCTTCCCTGAAGGTCAGGCAACCCAAAATTTGATGTGCCATTGCCGCCATAGATATTACTCAGTAAGGCATACAGGGAGCTAAACTGTGCAATGGACAGTAGTCTCCCATCGCAAAAGAGCCAACCCCTGGGCTCAAATTGGCCGGCAAATAATCTTATTTCTCCGATATAAGGCATGAATAGTTGATATTGGCTGAGTGGACACTAGTTTCGTGATGGATAGATGCCTTCCAGTGCTATAAAAAACTGGATCCCCAGGTAGGGTTGCATATTATTGACAGCCGTGGCTGGACTACCATCATCAAGTTTTAGTGTATCCGGCATCTTAGCGGAAACACCTGTTCCCGCTGTACTGCTGTACAAGTTGCCCGCTGCTGCGGCACCGGCATAAGTTCCTACCGGGTTGTGTGTATTGTTGTTGTCGCCGGCAGGTAACGAAAGACGGTTATCCTGGACGGTATGGGTATGCGGTGGCAGGTTATTGGCGGTGAGCGTTACTTCCGTTACTCCGCCAGTCATCGCCAGTGTACGCGCATGTAAACCCGCTCCCTGTCCGGTGCCAATGGGCACCTTGCCCCGGAGGTTCGGTAACCCGAAGGTGGTCCTACCATCGCCTCCATATGTGGTGCCTAATAGCGAGAAAAGTGCGTTATTCTGTTGAATGGATAATAGTTGACCGGTACACTGCATATACCCTTTAGGGGTACCCGGGAATGCGGTCATAATGATATCTGCCAACTGCTGCTGGTAACTCTTTTGCATAGATCGCTGGAATAATTAATTAAAATTGAGGATATATGCCCTGTACAGCAATCACATAGGTCATACACAGGGAAGGCATCAGGTTGTCGACAGGATTATTACTGGTAATATTGGCGTCTGTCAAAAATGCACCTCCCTGAGGCGTTACCATATCGCTTACGTTCAGCTCCATCATTTTCTCATCCGCCTGGGCGCTATACCGGGGAGCACCGGCAGCGGCAGGCGCAGGATAAGCGGCGGTAGGAAACAGGATATTGGCGGTAGTGCCGGTTTTCATCCGGACATCACTGCTGGTGATAGCGTGTGTGTGATTGCTGATGTGAGCAGGCGTCAGTGCTTTGGTTGCGCTGCCGCTTGCTTCTCCTGGTATATAGTTGGTAGGGCCCATCACCACCCTGCCCTGGAGATTGGGCAAAGCAAAAGTGGTTTGGCCATTTCCACCATAAGTGGTACCGAGGAGTGAAAACAATTGCTGATTGTCAGCGATCTGAAGTTCCTGGCCATTGCATAATTCAAACCCGATAGGAGCATAATTGAAGGCTATAAGGAAAATCTCTCCTAAGAATGCCTCGTCCATAGTGTTGTAGATTTAGATAAAGGGATATGTTGGTCCGCGTCTGAAAAACCGCTGCAAAAATATCACATATTTTTTTTCAATCAATATTTATTTCAGGGGAAAATTCACAGGGAAAAATAACGGGAATGTATATATCTTAGCGGCAATTTCTTGCTGGTCCCTATAACATATGAACAACAACCGCCGCGCTTTTCTGCGCAATACCTCTCTGGCTACAGGTTTACTGCTGCTGCAACAACCATTCAGATCACTGGCTGCTACTGCCGGCAATGCGACCTACCTTCCCGGTAACAACCGCGAACTCATGATCTGGCATACCAATGATATGCACGGACAGATAGTAAACCTGCGCCCCTCCGGTGATCAGGGCATGTTGCTGGACGCCGGCGACTTCCTTGATGACACGGCTAACGTCAATGGGCATAGGGAAACGATAGATGCCATGAACCGCGCCGGCTACCACGCCGCTACCATCGGTAACCGAGAACTGGCAGGCGGACAGGCGGCACTGGCTGCACTGATGCCCCATATGCAATTTGCATTGGTCAACTGTAATTACCATTTCACAGATAAAACACTGGCGCGACAGGTATTGCCTTATAAAATCGTATATGCGGGATCGTTAAAAGTCGGTATCACCGGCGTAGGACCAGCATTGCCGGCCGATAGTGGCGTTGCGTTTCTGCCACCGGTACAAGCGGCCAATGATATGGCAATACGCCTGAAAAAGGAACACGGCTGCCACGTGGTGATATGCCTCTCGCACCTGGGGTGCCAACAACCGGAAGGCATCGCTGACAACCGCAACATCGCCACCGGCTCTACCCACATCGATTTTGTTATCGGTGGCCATCAACAAAAAACCATCCGCACAACAATGGTATTGCGCAATGCCAACCAACACGAAGTATATCTCAGTCAGGCCGGTGCTAACGGTGTCATGGCCGGCTTCATGAAAATGAAGTTTAATGAAGACCTCATGGGATGCGGTATCGAGCCGGGTTGTATCATGGCCTAAGCTAAACAATCAACGATAGTCTGTTGTTAAACAAGGCCATGGTCATATTCGGCAATACGTGATAAAAAGGCACAAGGGCAGTTGGGCCTGCGTTATGCTTTCTAAGGCTGCAATGAGATAGCGGTCAGAGGAAGCAGGGCACATCCATTTTAACGGATATTTATGATAAAATTAATGACGACAGGCAACAAGGGTCGGCACAAAAATGCGTATATTTATCCCCATAAACGATACCATGAAACAGTTGCTGTTAACCACCCTGATGTGGCTGTTTTCCCTTACCACCTTTGCCCAGCAAAAAACGAACCTGGCAAAACTATTGTTTGACGAAGCGCCCGCGAAAATATTGCAGGGCATTGCCAATGTGCGGGAAGGGAAGATGTATGATCTCACCAATATGATCTCTTATGGCATAGACAGTAAAGGGGGCCTCTTATTTGACCGCTATGCACCGCCACATATAGAGCTATTGGCTTACAATGATAAAGTGGCAGGATTTGCCTTCCGTATTTTGACCTATTCGGCCCAGCAGGAGATAAAAGAATACCTGGAGGACCATTACGCCCTGAAGCTGGCTGATTCATCCCGTTTGGGTAAACAGTACGGCTATACGGACAGTCAGGTGACCATTAAGTTCCAGACCGTACCGGAGGCTGAGTTTAAGCAGGGGAGAAACGGTTACCTCGATATAAAAACGAGAACGCTGACCAAAGCGATAGCCGTGCAGGAAGAACGATTTAAAAAGGCGCACTAGGTAGTGCGCCTTTTTTGTTATTTGTTCAGGTCAATGTATTTATAATGCGAAACGGAGCTACTCGCACCTGGGAAGCTGCCGAAAGTCTGCTGCCGAACGGTATCAGTAGCCGGCAGGTTTTTATCATTCATGGAGCGGCTATGAGCGAACTGGTATTGCAACTTACCTGTGGCGTCTGTTATAGTGGTGGTGTTGACCATGTTGGCTGAAAGCTGCTGAACGTTGGGTATATACTCGCGTAGCAGGTGTAAGCCGGTCATGGATTTGAAAATATTAGGCACATTGCTGTAAGTATGTTTATAAATACTGACAAGTTCCATCGCGAGGGTGCCCTGGTTGGTCATGTATGCCCTTTCTTCCACCACATTGTCTCCCTGCCAGGTGTATTCCCAGATTTTGTGGGCCCGTATATCCTCGTGTTTGAATACAACTTTTACAATCTTGTTGTTTTCGTATACCAGCGAATCATACCGTGTGTTGGCATATCCCGGCTCAAAGTAGCGCACGATCTGATTGTTGAGAAGGTGGGTTTCCGTAATCACTTTGGGAGTGCCTGTCAGCCCGAATTTCCGGGTCAGATTGACGATATTGTTCTTGTCATATCCCACCGTGTATTTGAAATAGAAGTCCATCGTTTCTCCCTGAAATGTCTCCCGGAAACTGAAAGTCTTATCAGGATTATAGGCGAACACGGTACTGTCTATGATGTTGGAAGCTTCGCCTTTGTCGTCAAGATGTACGCCGATGATTCCGGCAACCCGCCAGTCAGGTGTTTTAGGAACTTCGGGTGTAACGATGTCGTCTGATTTGTTGCCACTGCAGCTGGCAGCCATTAGTGCCAGTGCTGCCATACCAAGCCACACTTTTTTCATGTAGATAATGAGTAGTTTTTTGTTGTATATAAATTGGTTTCCGTTATTTTTTATTCAGGTCAATGTATTTTAACTGTGACACGCTATACAGCAGAGGGGTACCTGCAACAGCGTCCGTGTACCAGAGGCTGTCTATGGCCGGCAGGTTATTCTCGTTCATGGAATAAGTGCGGGCGTATTTATACAAAAGCTTGCCATCTATTGAATAAGCAGCGGTACTGCGACTGGTGTTGGCAGAAAGTTGCGCTATGCTGGGAGCGCCTCCCCACAGTAGTCCATAGGCCGCCGAAGCCAGGCCCATATTGGGCATATCGGTGTATTCTATTTTCGTAATGCCGCCCGGTTTCCAGCCTTCATCAGGAACGTAGATATAGGCTTTTATTTCCACAAGATTGCCATTGTCCCAGGTGTATTCCCACATTTTACTTCTTAAGGGTTGGTCATCGATGTGTACCGCTTTCACAATTTTATTGTTCTCGTACACTAAAGAATCATAGCGGGTTGTTTCAAATCCGGGTTTGAAGAAACGGACCAGCTGATTATTGACATACCGTGTTTCGTTGACAACCTCGGGAGTGCCCGTTTTACTATTTTGGTAAGTCATTTTGGTCACCTTCTGACGATCGTAAAAAGCATTGTACAGGGAGTAGCTGGCCCCGAAATTGTTCCGTGGGCCTCTGAATTCCTCGTGGGTATGGAGTGTCTTGTCCGGATTATAGGTCATGACTATGCTGTCGATAGTGCCCGGTTTTATCAGCGGGTTATTCCTGTACTCATAACGGATAACGGTTTCGGACAGATACCATTGAGGCGCCGGGGGAGGGTTGGGTGTAACATCGTCAGACTTACTACCGCTACAGCTGCTGGTGATGACAGCGCAAACTGCCATATTAAACCAAATTCGCTTCATAAGGGGATCATTGTGGGTTCTTATCTAGTGCAGATAGGTAATATCGGGCGCAAGTTAGGCTAACTTTTCAGATGTCCAAGAAAGGGTGGTAAATAAATTCCCTTTAAAATAAAAAAAATATGATTTCTCCTTCACCCTTTTTAGGAAGATGATTGCCTGATATAAATTATCATATACCAGGACCATAATAACAGGATTGTCGTCAGATTTTATGTGAATCGCAGCTAAAAGGAGATGATGGAAATAAATCCGGATTATTTTTTACTTTGTACGGCTAACAATGAACGCGCAAAGTGGCTTATGCATCGACCAGAATCAGGAGAGGCTGTTTCCTTTGAGGAACAGTTCAGGCAACACTATACATTTTTATGTATGGTAGCCTATTACATTGTGGAAGACGAGGATGCGGCCAGGGACGTGGTACAGGACTTTTTCCTGTACTGCTGGCATAAACGCCATATCATCCGGATCACACACGACTTTAAGAGTTATGCCGCCCGTGCGGTTAAAAATGCTTCACTGAATTATCTCCGGAAGTCCGGCAAAACGCAGCTGGAAGAAATTCATGTCATCGAGGAGCTGACCCGCTATTTCCCACTGGAAGACAAAGAAGAGGAAGAACAACGCAACAGGGCACTGTGGGCGGCGGTTTCCCGTTTGCCGGAACAGCGGCAGCGTATATTCCTCATGAGCAACCGTGATGGCCTTAGATACAAAGACATCGCGGCAGTCCTCGATATTTCGGTCAATACAGTGAAAACACAGATCAAACTGGCGTTGCAGTTTCTAAGAAAGGAATGTGGATGGATGGCGCGGATGGTGTCTTTTTTATTTTTTTTATCCCGCTGGTGAAAATGCCTTCACCCTTTTTTAAACATCGATTGCCTTAATGATAATCAGATATGAATTTAGATAACAACGAGCACGATATAGACTGGGAAAAGCTGATGGAGCGGCTGGAGAACGGGCAACTGCCTTCCGGTATGACCGACGCTGAAATGAAAGCGCTGGCCGCAGCCAGGGAAATGCAGGCCCGGCTGAAAGCTGGCAGCTTCTCAGCAGACGAGGGCTGGCAGCGGTTCACCGAAGCAAAAGACCAACGGAAAGGACGTATACGCGTATTGGTGAGAACAGCGCTGGCCGCAGCGGTAGTAATGGCCGCCGGCGCCGCCTGGTGGACATTCCGGGCTAAACAGCCGGTCATACAGCTGGCAAACGCCCAACCGGCGGAAAAAGTCATGCTCCGCCTGTCCGGCGGCCGTACAGTCACCCTCGGACAGGACACGCAACTGATACAAAACAATCCGATTGCCCGTATAAAAGCCAATACAGACCATCTCGAGTATGCAGCCGGCAGCGGTGAGGAACAGGTAACGGTCATGGACACACTGGATGTGCCCAGAGGCAGACAGTTCTCGCTCCGGCTGGCAGATGGCACCCAGGTATGGCTGAATGCCGCTTCCCGACTGGTTTTTCCGGCTGCCTTCCATGGCGCCACCCGGGAAGTGACGGTAGAAGGAGAAGCGTTCTTTGAAGTGGCACATCAGGCATCGCAGCCTTTTATCGTCCACGCCGGCAAAACCGCCATGAAAGTCCTCGGTACCGGGTTTAACGTCAACGCCTATGGGCAGGACCTGACAACGACGCTGGCCACCGGCAAACTGCTGGTAACGGCAGGGCAGGAGCAGCTGGTACTGCAACCGGATGAGCAGGCAGTGTTAAACCATCACGACGGCTCTCTGCAGAAAAAACCGGTGGAAGCACACATTTACACTGCCTGGAAAGACGGGGACCTGTTCTTTGAGGATGCGCCTTTACAGGATATTACCGCCAGCCTGGCACGCAGCTACGACTACAATTTTATATTCGACGATACCGACCTTAAGAAGATGAGTTTTACGATAGATATACGCCGGCCTGCGGCATTGCAGGATGTGCTCAACCAAATCACAAAAAGTATGCAGACGGTCCGTTTTGAAGTGGACGGCCGTACGGTACATGTAAAAAACAATAGTAAAAACTAAACGGCCGTAATACCGGCGATTGACAACAGGTATTTCAGCGACCAGTGGGTTGCTTCCTTAAACTTTAATATCAGACCAACATGAAAAAATTGCAGGGCCTGCCCTTCCTGCGAGGGGCCTTACTACGCTATGTCCGGAAGGTAAGTGTTTTGCTGTCGTTTTTCCTGCTGATGGCTACCCTTGCAGCCACAGCCCAGGAGGAGGAAGCTGCAGCCCGGGGCGTTCTTTCCCGCAAAGTATCCTACAAAGCTACCAATGCGCCTCTGAGCAGAGTGCTGAAAGATCTCCGGAAAAAACTGGATATACGTTTTACGTACAACAGTGAACTGATCAGCCGTCAGCCGGCAGTAACTGTCACCGTTGAACAGGGAAGCCTCGAAACACTGCTGAAGCAGCTCCTGAAAAACACCAGTCTGCATTTCAGCGTGGATATGGGCGGTATCACTATTTATGAAGATAAAACGGTCAATATTGCACCGGCAGACGTAAAAGTGACCGGCGTTGTAGTACGCGGCCAGGTAACAGACCCAAAGGGGGAGCCGCTTGGCGGCGTCAGTATTAAAGGGCTGGAATCAAAGGAGATGACGGTTACAAGAGCGGATGGAATTTTTATGATTGTGGCCAAACCCAATGAACAGATCAGCATGATGTTGTTGGGGATGAAGCCACTGGTTTACCGCGCCAACCCTAAGGAAACAGATATCATGAGATTCAAAATGGATACCATTGCCCGTGATATCCAGGAAGTGGTGGTGAATGGTTACCAGAAAATTGATCCCCGCTTATCTACCGGTTCCTATTATAAACTGAAGGCGGCGGATATTATTGAGCCGGGCCAACCCTCGGTGGACAGAATGCTACAGGGTAAAGTGCCGGGTATGATGGTGATCAACAATTCGGGCAGTGTGAACGCCAAACCCAATATGCGTATCCGTGGCACTTCCACCCTGATGGGCAATACGCAGCCACTATGGGTAATAGACGGAATGATACGTCCTGACCCGGTAGATGTCTCCAATGCACTGCTCAATAACCTGATGTCTCCTGGCAGCTCCGCGAATTTTGAACTGATGGGAAACGCCATCGGTGGCCTCAATCCATACGATATTGAAAGCATTACTTTTCTGAAGGATGCCGCCGCCACTGCCATCTATGGTACCCGCGCCGCCAATGGCGTAATCGTAGTGACCACAAAGAGAGGTAAGGAAGGGCCCATGCAGGTGTCCTATAACGCTAACTTCTCCTTTCAGGCACGGCCATCCTACAACAATATGAAACTGATGAATTCCCGGGAGAGGGTGATGTTTTCCAAACAGATGCAGGAAGATCACGTTTTGTACAACGAGCAGTATGCCGGCCTGGATGAAGAGCTGACCTATGAAGGATTGCTCAGGGCGCTGTATGCCAGGCATATTACAGAAGCGGAATTCAAAGAAAGAGTGGCCGCTATTGAAACGCGTAATACCGATTGGTTTAAGGTGTTGTTCCGGAATCAGCTGAGCATGCAACACTCCCTGAGCCTGAGCGGCGGCAATGCCAAGACCGTGTATTATGCATCCGCATCCTATTCCGGCAACAATGGTGCGGCCAAACAGGACGCCAACAAGATTTATTCGGCCAGCTTCAACCTGCGCTCACAGGTAACCCGCCGGCTTAGCCTGGATGTTTCGTTGCAGAGTAGCCACCGTAACGCCACCGGCTATTTCCAGGGCGTCAACCCGCTGACTTATGCCATACAGACCAGCCGCGTGTTCAGTCCCGATGACTATTATCCCATGCAGGCAACTTCAACTACCAGTCCCAATGTGCCCCTCAAATTTTATGGAACGCCCATACGCATGAATATTTTAAATGAAATTGCGCATTCCGAAAATACCTCTACCCAAAATTCCACCAGCCTGAACCTGAACCTGGACTACAAAATCGGAAAGGGACTTATCTTCCGTAATACTTCCAATGTGATTACTGATGGAGCAGACGGTTTTGCCGCGGCAGATGAACAGACTTTCTTTATTTCCAGTACACGGGGCTGGTCCTATGGTGATAAGCCGGAAGGACAGAAGATAAACTCCAGCAGCCTCCCCTATGGAGGTATGGCTTATATGCAGAACCAGCAAAGCCTCATCTGGGGACTGAGAAACAGCCTGGATTATACGAAAAGCTTTTTTGCGGAGCGGGACCAGTTCAATGTCAGTTTAGGTAATGAAATCCGAAGCGCGAAATATAATGGTAACATCATAACAGAACCTGGTTATTTTCCGGACCGTGGAAAAACATTTTCTCCTGCGGACCGCAGCCGTAAAGAGCTTTCCGAGCACCTGATCAACAGTGGGCTGGATAATTCGGTGTCCTACTACGGTACGGTTGCCTATAGCCTGATGAACCGCTATATATTCAGCGCCACCGTCAGGTCCGATGGCTCTAACCGGTTCGGTCAGTTTTCCAATTCCAGGTTTTTGCCAAACTTTAGTTTCTCCGGTCGTTGGAATGCAGCCATGGAAAGCTGGTTCCCCGCTACTACGTTGCTGACTGACTGGCAGGTACGGGCTTCCTACGGCACGCAGGGTAACGTGGTGACGGCAGTAGGTCCTAACCTGATCGCTACTTATGCCAGTCCTGACCAACGAGACGGATTAACAGGGTTGCCTGTCCTGAGAATCAAATCCCTGCCTTATCCCGATTTACGATGGGAAAAGACCTATCAATGGAATATCGGCACCAACTTCGCCTTGTTCGATAACCGCTTTCGCGTGGACATGTCGGTCTACGGCAAAAAATCAGTGGACGTACTCGACAACGTCCCGATCCCCTACGAATACGGTATGGACATCATGTACCGTAACGGTAGCACGCTGTACAATGCCGGATGGGATTTGTTGGTGGACATCAATGCCATCCGCCGGAAGAATACACAGCTTTCCTTTACGGTCACTACAGGTAAAGTGGTCAATCGTGTAGCCGATGGCGTTTTCCAGGGTGATTTCTTTTCTTACCTGACCGGCAGCGGACGCCTGACAGGGAAGCCTGTCAGCAGCTTTTACTCTTATCAGTACACAGGGCTTAATCCTGCTACCGGTGTTCCTATGATCGGTAAACTGGACCGCAAAGTGCCATCCAATAATCCCGATGATCTGCTGGTATATTCCGGACAGCTTTTTCCGGTGATAACAGGCTCTATTCAGCCGATGTTCCGGTATAAATCATTTTCGCTGTCTGCTTTGTTCTATGTAAGCCTGGGCAGCAGCAAACGGATGAATGATCCTTTCCGTTCATCAAAACTACTCAGCAACGGAGTGCCAGCGCCCAATACGAACGTGCCCACAGACTATCTTAACCGCTGGCGTAAACCAGGAGATGAGCAGTACACGGATTTCCCGGTGTTGAGGGATTTGGGAACAGAAGACCAGTTGCGTATTCCTTACGCGTATCCGGCAACTGCCGGAATCAATAACCAGAATTTGTCAGTAGACCCTTATGCTGCTTACAAATTCTCTGATTTGAGAACAGTTACCAATAATAACTACCTGCGGTGTAACGCTATCCGCTTAGGTTATGGCATACCTGCCAGCCGGCTGGCAAAGACCGGTGTAAAAAACCTGTCGCTGGCAGCGGGTGTCAACAATGTATTTACTATTGCCAATCGCAAGTTACAGGGACAGGACCCTGAGATAGATGGAGTAGGTACCAGTGCATTGCCGTTGAGCCGCCAGTATACACTGAGCGTAAATGCATCTTTTTAATTCAAACCGTTAAATGAGAGAGATGAAAAAATTACTGGTCATCATAATAGTGGCGTTGGGCTTGACATCTTGTAAGAAATTTTTACAGGAATACTCGCAAACAGATATCACTCCCAAATCTGCCCGCGATTTTGGAAGCCTGCTGTTTACAGAGGGCTATCCGACATTGAACGTGTTTTTGCAACCCTGGGCGATTTACCTGGATGACGATGTACAATGTTACAGCGGCCCGGTAGTGCAGGATCCTGGTCCTGCAGTAACAGCCGGTGTTTTCCAGTGGCAGCCCGATATGTACCGCCGGTTGGCTGCACAAGGCTATGGTTACAAAACCAATACCTGGGGCATCTACTATCGTCTTTTGCTGGGTGTTAACATAGCATTGGAGGGGCTTGATAAATCGATAGGAACGCAGGAAGAAAAGGAACTTTTGAAAGGAGAGGCCTATGCGCTGCGTGCTTTTTATCATTTTATGCTGGTGAACTTATATGCCAAACCATACAATGATTCCACTACCACGCCGGACAAAAGCCCGGGAATACCGATACGTACTTCCGGAGACCTGTCCGATGTTTTCCTTACACGCAACACGGTAAAGGAAGTGTATGACCGGATCACACTGGATCTCGACAGCGCTGTGTTCCTGTTAGATAAATACAAAAAGAACGTAGAACTTTTTCGTATATCCGCTCCCGCTACCCATCTGCTGGCCAGCAGGGTATATCTCTATATGGAAAACTGGGAAAAGTGTATCCAGCACGCTGATGCCGCACTGGCACAACGCGCGCAGTTAATGAATTTCAATACCTGGGGAGAGCCGGATACGGATAGCCGTCCGCTGGTGGGCATCCATAATGAAGAAACGCTTTTTGCCTACGGAGAACCGGAGGAACAGATCAGCATGCCTTATGGCAACAGCTATGAGGTGTCCTATAACCTGTATCATACTTTTGAAGACAATGATCTGCGTAAACAGGTTGCCATTAACCAGGTGCCGCCGTTTATGAAACAATTTCTCCCTGTTGAATTGGCACAGCTGAAAGTATACTCCACCTACAAATCAATGGGCAACCATCTTGCCAATGGCTGGCGTGTGGCTGAACTTTACCTTAATCGTGCAGAAGCCTATATACAGCTTTATAAAACCAAAGGGGACGCAGGGGCCGCCGCAGAAGCATTGAAAAGTCTGAATATGCTCCGCTCTTATCGCATAGACATGGCAACCTTCAAGGCATGGGACATTAAACCTGCCGCTGAACTGCTGCGTATGTGCCGGGAAGAACGCCGCAGAGAACTCTTCCGGGAAGAGCTGCATCGCTGGTTTGATCTCAGAAGATATGGCATGCCGGCCATTGAACATATCTATACGCCTAACGAGACTACCGTGCAGGTCTTTCGCCTGGAGGCCCGCGACCCGATGTACGTGATGCCGATACCGGATGATGTGTTGAACCGTAATCCTGCACTAACGCAAAATCCGCTGTATTCCGGCGCACGCATGCCGAAATAGTATTTCCTAACGTTTAATGTGACTACCGATGAGAAGATATTACCTGCTCCTGGCTTTTATCCTGACTGTATTGATGGCCTGCCGTAAAGAAGCGGTGCCGACATCGCCGGTCGAAGTGCCTGGCTATACGCTGCCACAGGGCAATCATAGTTATGACGATTCTATTGTTCAATTCTACCGGAAATACAACTGTTATATCCTGTACCGGTTCTCCCATACAGATTTCGCCTACAACTATACCAGCATGAGAGAAGACAGTGCCTTTAATGCCAACCCGGTTTACATAGGCAACACGCTTCGTTTCGTGTATGATCAGTTGATCCTGCAATACCCGGAATCGTTCCTGCAAAAAACACTGCCCTTCAAAATACTGCTGGCCTCCTATATAGGCAGCGGCCCGAAACGGGATGCTGCCGGCTTTGCCAGCACTATCAGTACGCTGACCGTTGGCTGGGCAGACAGCACCTTGCTGAATAAAACGCCGGCAGAAACCAAACAGCTGCGTGGCCTGCTGCACCGGTTTTATATGGAGCGCGCTTACAGGGTTAAAAGTATTGATATTCCCATGGCGTTCCTGGAACTGGCTCCTTATGACTATACTTCATCCAATCAGGGAAACAAATACAGTATGGGTATTATCGGTAACATTACCGGACAGCCCATGAATGCTGTAACAGACTTCCTCGATTACATAGAAGCGATTACCTCCCGCAGCAAATCTGAGCTGGAAGCCACTTTGTTTAGTCCCGCTGTGGACACGAGAGGGCTGATTAAAAGAAAGTATGAAATTGTCGTTAATTACTTTGCCAACAACTTCGGAACAGATCTGCAGGCTATTGGTAACAGGCCTTGATGCTGCTATTTACACGATATCCATTAATCGATTTACATGAAACTACTATTTCGTAAAAATAATCCATGGCTGCTCATGGCCTGCGCGCTGTCTGCCGGCTATTCAGCCAACGCCCAGGCGCCGGCTGATACTACCGCCTGGCCTGCTTACCGCAAAGACGTGATGGCAGCCGTCTTCAATAAAATCAATAAAAGCCATTTTGCTCCCAGGCAGCTGGATGATGCTTACGCTGCCGATGTATGGAAGCGCTATATTGCCACACTGGACCCCAACCGGTGCATCTTTTTACAGGAAGATATCAAACGCCTGTCGGCCTTTCAATCCACTATTGATGATGAAATAAAAATATCCGGTACCGGTTTTTTTGATGCTGCGTTTGCCATCTATACCCAACGGGCACACGAAGTACAGGTATTGTGTGAAGAAACACTCGCCAGGCCCTTTGATTTTAAGGTGAAGGAAACGGTACAGGCTGAACGAAAAAATGCACCTTACCCGGCGGGTAAAGCGGAACAGGCCGAACTGTGGCGTAAACTGCTCAAATTCTATACGCTCCGCAACTACATGGAGATGCAGGATTCAGCTGCCAAAGGAAAACCGGACCCGGCGCTGGAAGTTAAAGCGCGCGAAAAGGTAGGGAAATGGTACGCTGATTTTTTCCGCCAGAATGTCCGCAGCCAGGCGGTAAACGATAAGTTCTTCCAGTACATCGCCGATGCCACCCTCGAAGTAGATCCGCATACGATGTATACCGCGCCACAGGTGCTGACGCTTAACGATATGCTCAATAAACGTTATTTCGGTCTGGGTATTGAACTGGGAGTAAAGGAGGCCGATTTTTTTGTGAAACGGATGTTGCCCGGTGGTTCTGCCTATCGCAGCGGTGAAGTAAAGGAAAATGACCTTATCCTTGCTATCTCTGACCATCAGGGCCAGATGAAAGAAGTGGCGGGAGTACCACCTACAGAAGTAGCGGCCATGATCCGTGGTGAAAAAGGTACACCCGTAAAGCTGCGCCTGAAGCAGCCCGGCGCCCAGCCGCGTAATGTGACAGTTACCCGGGAGGAAATCATTGACAAAGAGAACAGGGCCAAAAGCGCCGTGATAGAGCGTGATGGTAAACGCTTCGGATATATCTGGCTGCCGGTATTTTATACTGATGATACACCCACCAAACAAAATGGCGCCTGCAACGACGTGGTGCGTGAAGTGGAAAAACTAAAACAGGAAGAAGTAGAGGGTATCGTGATGGACTTGCGCGGCAATGGCGGCGGTGCTCTCGACGAAGTGGTAAGAATGGGTTACTGCTTCGTACCGGAAGGGCCTATGAGCTGGCTCCGTGGCAAAGACAAGGTGGACCGCTACAATTCACCAGCCACACCACCACTCTATGAGGGACCGCTTACTGTATTGGTAGATGAAGGCAGTGCTTCTGCATCTGAAATCTTCGCGGCTGCCATGCAGGACCGCAGGCGTGCGCTGGTCATCGGTACCAGTTCCACTTTTGGAAAAGGGACGGCGCAGACCAATGTCAACCTCGGGAAAATGGGAGATCCGGCCAAAGGCACCGCTGATGTCAGCTACGGCAGCATGCGCCTGACAGTGCAGAAATTCTACCGTGTTACCGGAGAATCCACCCAGCTCAAAGGAGTACGGCCTGACATTGTCCTGCAGGACAGGATGAGCCGGGAGTCCGTCATGGAAAAGGACTATCCTTCCGCGATGGCCTGCGATACCATGAAGCTGTTACCGTTTACCCGCGAGACCTTCACTTTTGATTATAACAAGGTGGTTGAAAATGCCCGTAAAAGGGTGACAAAAGAATCTGCCTTTACCGCTGTGGCAACCGGTACCCAACAACTGGAGCAACTCAATAGTGGCCTTGTGGCGCTGGACCTGCCGTCTTTCTACCAGCGCTATACGCAAATGGCACGGTTGGAACAAAATATAAAAGATACGAAGGAGGGAGCTGGCGCTGATACACTTCGTGTATCCCTGCCCGTTGACCGGTCGGTCCACCCATCGCTGCTGAAGCCGGATAACAGTCCCACTACTATAGACTTCCTGCATAAAACAGCAAAGGACATCTACCTGGCTGAAACGGTAAAAATCATGGAAGACATGGTTGATAATAAAATATCCAAATAATCAAATTAAAAAATTGTTATCAGGCTTCACCCTTTCCGCCATTCAGGGTGCCTGATATAAAACGAATCCATCATGAAAAAAATACTCTTTTCCTTATTGCTGAGCGCAGGGGCATATGGTGCCTTTGCACAGGAGGTAGTAATCACAGCCAAACTGGACAAGGCGCCTAACGATACGCTGGTACAGCTGCTGGAACCCTATACCGGCGAATTTGACACGGTACGGGTGGTTAATCACGGCTTTACCATTAAAAGGCCGATGCCGAAGGGTGGAAGTATTTACGTGCTGATGATAGGCAATCAGGGGGAAAAGGGCGCTACACTTCTCTACCTGGAAAGCGGAAAAATACATATCTCCGGCAAAGGGCCATATTTTCAGAATGCTACCTATAGCGGAGATGTTTGGGTAAAAGAATGGCAGGAAATGATGGCGCTCATGGACCCTGAAAAAGGAGACCCTAAAAAGCAGAATGATTTAATGGAAAGCATCAATAAGGCGATGAAAGTAGGGGATGAAGATGCTGCCGAAAAATATGGAAAAGAATACCAGGTGGTAACAGACCGCCTGCAGCAATCCTACCGTAACTGGATTACCAAACATCCCAACTCCGGCGTTTCTGCTTATGCGGCCACCGTCTTTTTCAACGGGAAAAAAGAGTTTGATGAAATCCTGGCCGGACTGGGGGAACATGCCATCGCATCCCGTATTATGCAGCGCCGTCTTCATCCCGGAACAATAGATCCGTCTCCGATGTCCGTTAAATTCGGTGAACCTGGTGAAGCACAAGGCCCGCTCGGTAAAGTGAAAATCGGTGATATGGCGCCTGCTTTCAGCGTGCCTGATGCCAACGGAAAAATGGTGTCCCTGGCTGATTTTAAAGGGAAATATGTATTCCTGGACTTCTGGGCCAGCTGGTGTGGTCCCTGCAAACCACAGATCCCTTACCTGAAAGCGGCCAACGATAAATACAAAGGCAAGAACTTCTCTATGATAGCTGTCTCCCTGGACTCCAAAAAAGAAGCGTGGGAAAAGGCAGTGGAGAAACATGGTATCAACTGGACCAACGTATGCAGCATGAAAGGCTGGGCTGATGAAACCATTGCGTCCTACGGCGCCAGCTACATTCCTTTTAATGTGCTGATCGGGCCAGACGGTAAAGTTCTCGCTATGGGCCTTTACGGAGAAGATGTAGAGAAAAAACTCGCTGAAATCATCAAATAACCTATCCTATGAAATACATCCCGCTACTGGTTCTATGGCTGTTGCCCCTGTTCAGTTTTGCCGGTGACGGCTTCGTCATCCGTGGCAAAATAACAGGCGTCACCAATGGTAGTGTGGCTGTTCTGGAACGTACCGGGGAGAGTGTTGCAGACTGGCCCCGTGTACGTATCGAGAACGGACAGTTCACCTACTCCGGTAAAATAGACCACCCGCGACTGGTATGGCTGAAAGTAAGTACCAAAAGAGTAGAGGTGTTCCTCGAAAATGCAGACTATACAGTTGAATGCAGTTTTGATTCCCTCGCTGGCAGTAGCGTAAAAGGAGGGAAGTACAACGATCAATGGTATCAGTACACCTCCAGTGGCATGCTGCCAATGAAGTACTTCGCGGAACATCCACAGCAGGAGATTGCGCCCTGGATTGCCCACCGTTACGCCGTAAAGTACGATGAAGCTAAGACCGCTTATGCACAGTTGACACCGGAGGGGAAAAATACCCTGGAAGGGAAAGCGCTGGCAGAACGGATCGAAACCTTCAGAAAGATCGAAGCCCGCTCACCGCTGCCGGCATTCAGGACAGAAGACCCTACTGGTAAAACAGTTGTGCTGAACGACCTGAAAGGCAAGGTAGTGGTGCTGGACTTCTGGGCTTCATGGTGCGCTCCCTGCCGCGCTTATGTGCCGACGTTGCGGGAACACTACAACCGTTATAAGGACAAAGGCGTGGTGTTTGTGAGCGTATCTGTAGATGATGACAAAGACAAATGGAAAAAAGCCATGGACGAGCTGCACATGGAATGGATACAGGTACTCGCTGATGGTGGTTTCAAAGAAGAAACAGGTGTGCGGAAGCTGTTTAATATCACCGGTATCCCGCATCTGCTGATCGTCGATAAAGATGGCCGTATTGTAATATCCATGGACTATTACCAGCGGCAGAATTTTGACGCTGTGATGGAGAAGTTAATACAGTAATTAGTGATCAACCCATATGCAGAGGCTGGCCCCAAAAGGGCTGGCCTCTTTGCTTTTTATAGCGTTATGGCATGGGGATTATTCGCGTTCCACGATTCCCGATTCCGATTTCCCCGGGCTGGAAGCCCGGGGCTAAGATGTTGTTCAAATCCGGAAGGCTTAACGGTTTCTAGTGAAATGAATGGCCATTGCGGCCCTAATATCTTATAGCCTGGAACTTCTGTCCTGGAGAGAGATAATTCTTCGTTTTAATCGGAACCATCCATCCTTCCGGATTTGAACAACATCTTAGCCCAGGGCTTCAGCCCTGGGGACGCGAACGCGAACGCGAACGCAAACGGCAATACGAATACGAACGCGAATACGAATGATAATATTATGGTTATTGAATAAACTGCATCTCACAGAGTGTTTTATATAAACCTTCTTCGTTGCTGATCAGTTCATGATGGGTGCCTTCTTCCACAATAGCACCTTTATCAATAACGATGATTTTGTCGGCCTGCCGGATGGTGGCGAGGCGGTGGGCGATGACGATAGCGGTGCGTCCTTCCATGAGTTTGTTCAGTGCGTCCTGTACCAGTTTCTCCGATTCTGCGTCCAGTGCGGAAGTGGCTTCGTCGAGGATAAGGATGCGGGGCGCTTTGAGCACGGCGCGGGCGATGGCAATACGTTGGCGCTGTCCGCCGGAGAGCTGTATGCCGCGTTCACCCACGAGTGTTTGTAATCCTTGCGGCATCCGTTGAATGAATTCCCAGGCGTTGGCTTTCTGCGCAGCAGCGATGATCTCCGCTTCTGTAGCATCCTGTTTGCCGTAGGCAATGTTTTCTGCGATGGTGCCGCCAAACAGGAATACGTCCTGCGGTACGGTGGCAATCTGCGAACGGAGCGCAGATAGTGGAATACTGCTGCTGTCTTTCTGATCAAAAAGTATATGCCCTCCCGTAGGATCGTATATACGTAACAGTAAAGAAACGATGGTGCTTTTACCTGCGCCGCTGGGACCAATTAAGGCGATTGTCTGGTTGGCCTGTGCCTGAAAGGAAAGGTTTTTCAGTACTGGCGTGTCTTCGCGGCCGGGGTAACGGAACGATACATGGCGGAAACTGATATAGCCATGCAAGATATGCTCCGGTGCCAGCTGTGTGACCGGTGCCAGTGGTTCTGCGGGTTCATCGAGGATGGCGAAGAGGTTTTCGGTAGCGCCGAAACTTTTCTGCAGGGAAGCATATACTTCCGCTAATCCACCGATAGAGCTGCCAATAAAGACGGAGTATAATACAAAGGAGAACAGCTGGCCTGTATCCAGGCCGATGAGGGCACCCCGCCAGATAACCGCTACCAGGGCTCCAAAGATGCCGGCCACGACAAAAGAGGAGAGGGCTGCCCGGTATTTACCATTCTGTATACCGAAGTTGGCCGCTTCGTTGGTTTTTTCCCGGTAGCGCTTCATCTCCATGAATTCACTGGCAAATGCTTTTACGCTGAAGATACCCTGTAGTGTCTCTTCCACGATGGTGCCGGAAGCAGCTACCTGGTCCTGCACCTTCCGCGAAAATTGCCGGATGAAACGGCCGAAAACAACGGCGACCAGCACCATGACCGGCATAATGGCCAGCATGAAAATGGTGAGGTGGATGGAGGTCAGCATCAGAAAAATGATGCCGCCAATAATGATCACCAACTGCCGTATAAACTCAGCGATGGTATTGGTGAATGTTTCCTGCAACAGGGAAATGTCTGCGGATATTCTGCTGTTCAGTTCTCCTACCCGGCGGGTGAGGAAAAACTGCATAGGAAGTTGTACCAGGTGATTATAGACTGTCTGTCGCAGGGTTGCCAGTGTTCTTTCTGCCACTTTTACAAAAATTAATGTTCTGAAAAATGAACTGATAGCTTGTATAGTTAGGAGTGCTATTAAACAAATGCCTGCTTCATGTATCGCGTCAGTGGTCTGTGGTTGTTTGCTGGCATTGATCAGGCGCCCCAATAATTCAGGAAAGGCAAGGCCGGCCAGGCTGGTCGTGATCAGGAAAAGCATGCCCGCTGTAAATAGGGCGCGGTGAGGCCGTAATAACTGCAACATGCGTAGCATTCGTTTAGGCCTGACAGTAACACGGCCGCCATTGTTGATGGTTGTTGAGGGGGATTGCATGGACTAATTTTGGATGGCTATAAAAAGGGTTTTAAGGTGCGTTGGCAATAGCATGATTTATGCTGCTGCAACAAAACTTCGGTGGCGTAAGATTTAGCAGCCAACGGCAAGTTAAATATAAAATGATTTACAGCAATGGAAAAAAGTTTGAAAAAAATCGTCAGTCGTACTGATGATATTAAATGATTGTTAACAACAGTGTTCCGGATGTAATGCCTTACTGTGGAAGGTTTTCCATGCACCCTTTTACTGAATTCACATTTCACCGGGCTGAGTCTTATGGAGGTATTGTTTTTTTTTATTGCGTCTATATCGCACCTGATAATTTTTTTTGCTGAATAAAATATGTTTGCTAAATTCGGGCCACTGATAAGGACGATAGAAGTGTTAATTATTGTACAACGATAAAAAAAGTAGTTAACGGACCCTCAAATAATCAAATTTTCCTTAAATGTTTTCAATGACTAAGACAAGGGATTAAGCATTAAGCACAAACTAATACTATCCGGAAAATTCTGAGACATCCATGGTGGTGTTTTATGTTAACTTAATTAAGTCGTTTAAACAACTATTTTATTTTTTTTATGTAATGTGAAGGATCTGGATTCACGATAGCGACAGCTATGCCCGCGATTGAGCCACAAGGCTTCAAAAAAGGGTGTGTGGGCCATGTCTGGAAAAAGGAAAAGCCTATTGCGTTATTAGTATCCTTTAGAAAATACCCTCAATGAGCATTTCCGTTAATGGCTGGTATGTGGTGTATACCAAGCCCCGTCACGAAAAAAAGGTTGCCGCTTTTTTGTCAACTTTGAATATTGTCAACTTTTTACCTACAGCCAGAATTTTACGCGTGTGGAAAGACCGAAAGAAATACATCGACGCTCCTTTATTTCCTTCTTACCTCTTCATTTATCTGGAGGACCTGGAGACCTATTACAAGGTGCTGAGCCTGGAGGCCGTGCTATACTATGTAAAGACAGGAAAGGAGGTGGTTAAAGTGAAAGAAGACGTGATACATAGCATCCGGCTGATTACCCAGCAGCCGAATAACATCGATATTGAGGTGTCGGATGATTATTTTCAGCCCGGAAAACAACTCATGATCAAAGATGGAATGTTATGCGGTCTCGTTTGTGAAGTGGTGGAAGTGAAAGGAGAACAGAAGTTTCTGGTGAGGGTTAACATGCTGCAGAAGAATATTCTGGTTGCCGTATCTGCTGAATACCTCGATTCTATTGCTGTGTAAGCGGCCGGTCATTGTTATGTTTAACGTGCATGGTCAGCATGGAAACCCTGGCTCGTCCAAATTCAGCAGGAAGGCTCCCCTCTGCTGCAAGGCTTCGTTCTGCCTGTAATTTCCCTGGTATGAAGCGTGAATAGACAAACATCATCTGTTATATACAGATGACTGTGATCGTCATTCTCTTATAGTTGAGATACCGGTCCCCCTGGTCCCGGACAGGGCGTCCTGTGCCTATATTTTTTGACAACGTGGAAACTTTGACATATGGAAAAAATCAATCTTTTCTGTCTGCCCTTTGCCGGAGGTAGTAAATATTCTTACCGGCTGTTTGAAGAACACCTGCCATCTTTCCTGAACCTTATTCCGCTGGAATACCCCGGCAGAGGTACGCGGATGAGTGAGCCCCTGAAAGAAGATATACGGCAGCTGGTGCATGATCTCTACCTGCAGGTGGAGAACAAACTCGACAGAGCACCCTACGCGATTTACGGACACAGTATGGGAGGATTGCTTTGTTACCTGCTGGCCCGCAAAATCAGGGAAGAAGGCCGCATGCCACCACTGCACCTTTTTATCACCGGCACTTCAGGCCCCGCCGCACTGTCCAGAACAGAGAAAAAAAGACACCTGCTGGATAAAAAATCATTCATCGAAGAAATCCGTAATCTAAACGGAAGTCCGGATGAAATATTGCAAAATGATGAGCTGCTGGATTTTATCGAACCTATTTTAAGGGCCGATTTTAAAGTGTCGGAGAACTATGCCCACACCCGGCAGGAACCGCTGGATATACCCGTTACCGTTATCACCGGTACGAGAGAGGACATGAAGCCCGAAGACATCCGCCTGTGGCAACAGGAAGCCAGGAACCCCGTAGACTTCCGCCGTATGCCCGGCCATCACTTCTTTATCTTCAAATACCCCTACGAGATCGTCAGCATCATCGCAAAAAAATTACTTGTACATCACAAATCATATCAATTATGAGCGACAAAAAAGTATACCTGAAGCCCAACGTAGTGCTGGAACCACTGTATGACAGGTGGTATGCCTGGAGCCACCTCATCTCTCCGGCTACAGCAGCCATGAACACCATTGCACGCCACCTCACCATCATGGATTCTTATCTTGACGATCCCGCTATCCACGCGGAAGCGGTACTGAACCCTAAAATGAAAGGCGGCCCCTTCATGGACTTCAACGGCGAAAGGGTAGCGGAAGTGAGTGCCCTGAAAGAAGACATCCTGAAACGTCAGCACCGGACCATCGAATTTGCGAAAGCCAGTAAAGAACTGGACAGAATACTCGCAGCTGAAGCAAAAGGCTTCGGACTGGAACCACTATACGAAAAAGTACCGGAGATCCTCAAAGGATATGTTGAACTGTACTACGATCGCAATAACAACGCAGACTATCGCCTGTTCGAATCCTTGTTGTATAAAAGCGAATTCTATAATAAAGGAGCCCAGAGCATTGCACTGTGGATCACTAATAACGACCACCGACCGTTCTGTCTCAGTACGCCGCGGCTCGATGAAGCGGATGTACTGCACCTCAATATTCCCTTCGATCATCCCGGCATCGATGCGATCAGCCGCATGAAAAGAAATGCCCGCTCCCTGTCTGAAATCAAAGCCATCTTTGGCATCAAGCCCGAACAGGAAGCACTGTTTGATACTTTCTTCACAGAAACACCTCCGCCGCCGTATAAACGATATACCGGCGACAAAATCCGCATGCGTTATTTCGGTCACGCTTGTATCCTCGTGGAAACAAAAGACGTGAGCATCCTGGTAGACCCGCTGATCAGCTACTATGGCTATGAAAGCAGCATCGACCACTTCTCTGATGCAGACCTGCCGGATGTGATCGACTATGTGCTGATCACCCACAACCACCAGGACCACATCCTGTTCGAAACATTGCTGCCCCTGCGACATAAAATCAAAAACCTGATCGTGCCACGCACTTCCAGTGGTAAACTGGAAGACCCGGACCTGAAACTGATGTTCAACAATATCGGCTTCAACAACGTAGTGGCGGTAGACCCGATGGAGACCATCGAGTTTGTGGACACTGCTATTACCGGTCTGCCTTTCACCGGTGAACACTGTGATATGAACATTCTCACGAAATCCTGTTTCCTGGTACAGATCAGCGGCTTTAAACTGTTGTTCCTGGCCGACTCAAGGATCGTGGAATCAGCCCTCTACAGGCACATTCACAACCAGATCGGTGATGTGGACGTACTGTTCCTCGGCATGGAATGCGACGGCGCGCCGCTTACCTGGCTGTATGGCCCGCTGCTGACTAAAAAGATCACCCGCGATCAGGACAGCAGCCGCAGGCTCGCTGGTTCTGACTGTCCGAAAGGCATGGCGCTGGTGAATATCTTCAAGCCGAAGGAAGCCTACGTATATGCGATGGGGATGGAACCCTGGCTGGAATTTATCAGCAGCATTGTATACACAGACGAGTCCAATCCCATCATTCAGTCCAATAAACTGGTGAAGGAATGTGAGGCAAGAGGTATTATTGCTGAACGTCTTTATGGAGAAAAAGAGCTCCTGTACAGCAGAAAAGAAGCGTTGGTGGCGGAAGAGCAATAACGCCGGCCCTTTCTGATTGTTTGTTTATTATGCTCCTTTTTCTTCTCTGAACACCATTACAGACTGCCAACTATCTGCTACCTGCATCCACCCCGGATGCAGGTATACCCCCTCGTTTTTTACTATAAAAAATCTAACATGTTACAACAGCTAGAAAAGTTGTCTGCTTTCATAGGCAATACTCCCCTCATTTCCCTCCGGAATACAGACACCCCCTTGTGGGCTAAACTGGAATACAACAATTTCTCCGGCAGCTCTAAAGACCGTGCCGGTTACAGTATTATTTACCATGGCATTAAAGCCGGCCATATCAATCAAGACACCACCATTATCGCTTCCAGCTCTGGTAACCTCGCTATCGCGGTAGCCTCCATCTGTAAGATGCTCGACCTGAAATTTATTCCCGTTATCGACCCAAATATCAACAGTGCCTATGAATCACTGTTGAACCTCTTGTCTTACAAAGTAGTGAAGATCACCGAACGCGATCATACCGGTGGTTACCTGCTCACCCGTATTGATACGGTGAACCAGCTGCATGCCACCATCAACAACTCATTCATCGCTGATCAATATGGTGATCCCAATAACTACAAAGGTTACTACGGATTAACAAAAGAAATCCTGGCCTGTCCGGAGCCGATCGATTATGTGTTTGTGGCAGTAAGCTCCAGCGGTGCTATCACCGGCATCTCCAGCAGCATCAAGGCGGAGCGCCCTGAGATTAAAATTATTGGTGTAGACGTGGAAGGTTCTGTTATCTTCAATGCTCCGCCCGTAAAGAGATACATCTCCGGTATCGGCGCCAGCCAGATACCACCCATCATCAAAAATGCATTGATTGATGATGTGGTGATCCTCTCACAGACGGATATTGTCAAAGGTTGCCTTGAGCTGCTCAATGAACAGGTGATCTTTGCCGGTGCTTCTTCCGGTGCCGTATACCTCGCTGCTAAAAACTATTTCCGTCAGCAGTCCTTCAGTACGCCACCCAACTCATTGCTTATCTTCCCGGATAAAGGTCACTCTTACCTCGATACGATCTATAACCGGGAATGGGCCACACAACTGGCGCACAAGCTACAATCTGCCACCATCGCTTAAAACAACTGTATATGCTTTATCTGAATGCGGACCATATCCGTGAAATTGGTATCCAATGGGATGAACTGACACATGTAATCAGTGAGGCTACTGCCGCTTTGCACCAGCAGGATTATTCGCAACCGATTAAACCGTATTTACGTTACGGAGACCCGCAAAACCGTATCATCGCCATGCCCGCCTATGTAGGCGGACAGGCGCCACTGGCCGGTATCAAATGGATAGCCAGCTTCCCGGGTAATATCTACCAGAACAAATTAAGAGCGCATTCAGTGACCATCCTCAACGAACATGATTCAGGGATACCACTGTGCGTTATCAATACAGCCACTATCAGCGGCATCCGTACGGCGGCCGTTTCCGGCGTGATACTGAAAAAGTACCTCGCCACCAGGAAAGAAGACAAGCAATTTACCGTAGGCATTATCGGCTTTGGGCCTATTGGCAGAATGCATCTCAACATGGTCACTGCTATACTGGGCGACCGTCTCAACAGGGTTTTATTGTACGATATCAATGGTGTGGACCTGACAGCAGTAGACCCTGCCGTGAAAGATAAGGTAGCAGTGGCCGGTTCCTGGCAGGAGTGTTATACATCAGCCGATATTTTTATTACCTGCACCGTGTCGTCAGCGCCATATGTTGACCTGCCGCCGGTGAAATCCTCCCTGCAACTGAACGTGTCGCTGCGCGACTATAAAGTGGAGATGGTGCGCCATATGGACGTAGTGGTGGTAGATGACTGGGAAGAAGTCTGTCGCCAGAATACCGACATTGAAAACATGCATAAAGTTATGGGCCTCGAAAAAGGTGATACATTATCGATCGCTGATGTGGTCTGTAAAGATGCATTGAAAGACCAGGAGGGCGTAGTGATGTTCAATCCTATGGGCATGGCCATTTTTGACATCGCCGTTGGCGGACATTACTATCAGCAGGCCATCAGCCGTAAAGTAGGCATGGTGATGCCTGACTAACCCGCCCCGTCTTGTTAACCCCGCAGACATTACCGTGTGAAATCCTATTGACCGGCGCCACCACGGCGCCGGTACCCTCAAAATAACAGAGCTATGCCACTGCAAAAAGTACCGCTGCAGCCCATGCAGCATGAGCTGATTACCCTGTTGGCTGAACAGGCAGCACGCGTCCCCGACGCGGTAGCGCTCCGGTATGAAGGTACAGAAGTGACCTATCGCATATTACATGAACGTTCCAATCAGCTGGCCCACTACCTGCAACGCAGGGGCGTGAAGGCCAATAAACTGGTACCGGTATGTGTAGAGCGGTCGGTAAACATGCTGGTGGCCATTCTGGGCATCCTGAAAGCCGGTGCGGCTTATGTGCCCATAGACCCCGAATATCCGGAAGAA
Organism: Chitinophaga fulva; assembly: GCF_012927205.1. Lineage (GTDB taxonomy): Bacteria > Bacteroidota > Bacteroidia > Chitinophagales > Chitinophagaceae > Chitinophaga > Chitinophaga fulva. Next base: position 1,375,125 of record NZ_JABBGC010000002.1, on the reverse strand, counting down.
GACATCCGTCACCTGTTGGAAGATACCGGCGCTTATGTGATGATCAGCAGCAGCTATGGCCGCAGAAATATCCCCAGGGATATAGCCGTCAGCGTGATCCTGCTGGACCATGTGCCGGATATTTTCAGCAACGAACCCACCAGCGCTCCGGGACACATACCGCAGCCTAACGATGCCGCCTATATGATTTACACTGCCGGCGCTACCGGTCTTCCCAAAAGATTGGTGGTGGAACATAGCGGCCTGCTTCATCATCTCATGACGAGGATAACGGAACTATGTATCCATGAGTATTCGGTGATTGCCTTTACAGCACCTTACACGTCAGACATAGCAGCGTGGCAGATGTTGGCAGCAATCGCCTGTGGCGGCACTACCATCATCTATCCGGACCATCTGATGCATAACCCCGCTGCTTTTATACGGACGGTCGACCGCCACGCAGTGACCATCCTGGAGCTGGGACCTGACCATCTCGCCACCGTGCTCGGAGAAAATACCGGCGCTACCCTGAAACATCTGGAATACCTGCTGGTAAAGGGAGAAGCAGTAAGCGGGCAACTGTTGGAGCAGTGGTTCGCTCATCCTGCTTATAGCCACATCCCGGTAGTCAATGCTTACGGCCCGGGAAGAGAAAAGAGCATCGTATTGTGACACAAACTATATCATCCAGCAATTTTCATAAAATCTTAGTACAATGCCCAGTTTAAACGTTAACGACATTGTAGCCCTGTTGCAACAGGCTACGGAAAATGGGGTCACTATATCATTTGAAGACGATAGCCTGTTACTGAATATTGAGGACGACAGGGAAGTCGACGAGTCGTTTCTCGTCAAATTAAGACAGCATAAAGTACACCTGATCGAATACCTGAAACAAAAAGATACTGAACAGGAATATGCTGCGGAAATTACTCCGCTGGCCGGTATCTTTGAAGGCCATGTACCCCTGTCGTACAGCCAGGAACGCCTCTGGTTCATCGACCAGCTACAGGGAAGCGTGCAATACCATATGAAAGGCGCTTTCCGCGTGAAGGGCCGGCTGGATACGGCCTCGCTGGAACGCACCTTCCAGGCGATCGTGAACCGTCACGAAATATTACGTACGGTCATCTTACAGGAAGAAGGCCGGCCTTATCAGCACTTGCTGGAAAAAGACCGCTGGCACCTGGGCTTCACAGACGATGAACGTTACCAGGAAGACTCGGTGCAGCTGAATGCCTACATCACTACCTTGTTCAATATTCCCTTTGATCTCAACCGTGACCATACTTTCCGGGCGCATCTCATAAAACTGTCGCCGGATGAACACATGCTGGTGATCGTCATCCATCACATTGCGGCGGATGGCTGGTCCATGTCTGTACTGTTCAGGGAAATGGTGGAACTGTACGCGGTGTATACAGGCGGCCATACAGACACGATGGCGCCGCTGCCCGTGCAGTATGCAGACTACGCGCTGTGGCAACGTAAATACCTGCAGGGTATTTTCCTGGATAAAAAACTGGCCTACTGGCGTAAGAAACTGTCAGGTACTACCTTACTGGAGTTGCCCACCGATGGCGACAGGGGAATGCTGAAAAGTACCCGTGGCGCCATGATCACCTTCATGATCGATCATGAGCTGACCAACGGGTTGCGACAACTTTCCCGCGAACAGAATGCTACCCTGTACATGACACTGCTGGCTGCTTTTAAGGTGCTGCTGTACCGCTATAGCGGTGTTGATGACGTATGTGTGGGCGGCGCTATTGCAGGCAGAACGCAGACGGAAATAGAAGAGCTGATCGGATTTTTTGTCAATACGCTGGCACTCAGAAGTGATCTGAGTGGCAATCCTGCATTTTCAACGTTCCTCGGCCAGGTGAGAAATACCATGCTGGATGCCTACGAACACCAGGATGCGCCCTTTGAAAAAGTGGTGGAGATGATGGGAGGTGAAAGGGATGTGAGTAAGAACCCGCTCTTCCAGGTGATCTTTGTACTGGACAATGAGCCACCGATGCCGGCATTGAAAATGGGTGAAACGACCATCACCCGTGAACCGGTGAAACATATCACCAGCCTGTTTGATCAGTACTGGTCGCTCCTTGAGCAGCCCGATGGTATCCTGGTGGAACTGGAATACTGCGTGGACCTGTTCAGCGAAGCCACCATGCAACGCATGGTCACTCACTACCTGCAACTGCTGCGCAGTGTGGTCGCCAATCCGAACGCACAAGTGGGCGCCTTCGATATCCTGCCGGCTGCGGAGAAAGAAGCGGTGCTGCACTCATTCAATCATACGGCCGTAGCTTATCCTGCCGGTCAAACGATTACCGCCCTGTTCGATCAGCAGGCACAGAAAACACCTGCTGCGGTGGCTTTGTCTTTCGGCAGTGAACAGCTGACATACAAAACACTGGAAGATCGTACCAATCAACTGGCACAATACCTGAAAAACCTGGGCGTCCGCCCGGGCGTGTTTGTACCTGTATGCCTGGACCGTTCCGTGGAGCTGATTGTCAGCATCCTCGGTATTCTGAAAGCCGGTGGTGTATATGTGCCCATTGACCCTGAATATCCCAAAGAACGTATCCGCTTTATGTTGCAGGATACTGGCGGCAACAGGATTCTCACCAGTACGGCCTATCAGGCGTTGCTGCTGGATGCTGCACCGGATGCCGTATTGCTGTGCACCGATCAGATGACGGCTGCATTGGAGGCATTGCCGGCCATCCCTGTTCAAACAAATCTTACGGCGGATGCAATAGCCTATGTGATGTATACTTCCGGTTCTACTGGCAAGCCCAAAGGTGCGTTGGTAACGCATCGTAACGTGGTAAGCCTGGCCACCGGCGGCAATTTTGTGCCGCTCGGACCAGAGGATGTGTTGTTGTCTACCGGCTCGCCTTCCTTTGACGCCACTACCATAGAATACTGGGGGATGCTGCTCAACGGCGGTCAGCTGGTGATGTGCCCGCAGAATCATTTTCTCGATAACCGCCTGTTGCGCGAAGAGATCCGCAACCGGAAAGTCACTAAAATGTGGTTTACCGCCAGCTGGTTTAACCAATTGGTGGATGATGATATACAATTGTTTGAGGGCCTTTCCGTGGTGATGGTGGGAGGAGAGAAGTTGTCGGAGGAACATATCCGCCGCTTCCGCGCGGCATGGCCTCAGACGACCGTTATTAACGGCTACGGCCCTACGGAGAACACTACTTTTTCCCTTACTTATCCCATTGATACCTTAACGCGTGGTAAGAGCATCCCTATCGGCCGGCCGTTAGGCAACCGTACGGCGTATGTGCTGGATGTTTTCGGCAACCCCGCGCCCATCGGCGTAGCAGGGGAGCTGTACGTGGGTGGTGCAGGTGTTTCGGCAGGCTATCTGCATCAGCCGGAACTCACCGCAGAAAAATTTGTGGCCGATCCGTTCAGCGGTGAACAAGGTGCCCGGTTGTATCGCACCGGCGACCGTGCCCGCTGGCTGGCCGACGGCACCGTGGAATACCTTGGCCGTATAGACGACCAGGTGAAAATCCGCGGCTACCGTATTGAACCAGGTGAGATAGAAAAAGTGCTCAACAACCTCGATGAAGTGATGGCTGGCGCGGTAGTGGTAAAACAACAGGCGCCCGGTGAAAAAAGGCTGGTAGGTTATTATATCCCCGACTTGCAGGCTATACGAAAAAAAGAAGCCCAGCTGTACCTGCAACAGGTGGAGACATGGAAAGAGCTGTATGAAACAGCTTACACCAAAGCAGAAGAGGTGCCCGACCTGGACGAGGAGTTTAACATCACCGGCTGGAATGACAGCTTTACCGGCGGTGCCATCGCGCCTGAGCTGATGGCCCAGTGGTTGCAGGATATCACCAAAGTCATTCTCGCTGAATCACCCAAACGGGTACTCGAAATCGGTAGTGGTACCGGCCTGATCTACTACCAGCTGGTAGGCCATATAGACCGCTACATCGGTACCGACTTCTCCAGCGTGTCGATGGCGCAGATACAGCGCAGAATAGACAAAAAAGAGCGTACCTACCCGGATACCACGCTGAAGCTGTGTGCTGCACATGATGTGACGATCGATGAGCAGGAATCTATCGATACTATTATCCTCAACTCCATTGTGCAGTATTTTCCGGGCGAACAATATATGACGGACGTGCTGACCAAATGTGTGTCACTGCTGAAAGGCGAAGGCACCATCATCATTGGCGACGTCCGTGACCTCCGTTTGCTGCCCTCCTTTAAACGCCGGCTGCAAATGGATGTGCTGCAAGACAGAACAAACATCCGTGAATTCAACTGGCAGGTGGAGCAGGAAGTGCTGAAAGAAGAGGAACTGTGTTTCTCTCCGGCTTACTTCTACCAGCTGGCCAATATCTTCCCGGAAATCACCCATATCAATATTCAGTGGAAAGAGGCTGATTACAGCAATGAGTTGAGCCTTTACCGTTATACGGTCATCATCCATGTGGGGAAGGAGAAGAATGTGCTCCGCACCAACTGGCAGTCGTGGGACACACTGGAAGACAAAAGCAGCGTACTCGAAGACCTGACGGCGGGCAATGACATTATCGCCTTAAAAGACGTGCCTAACCCAAGGCTGTGGAAGGAACGGTTATTGGATCTGGCGGTACGGAGCAAAGCAGTGGAAACAGTACGCGAACTGGCGGCTTTCAGCACCAAGCCTGATCCTGAAACCCGTATGGTACAGGAAATTATCCGTTTGGCTAAAACCAAAGGATATCACTATCGTTTGTTGCTGCATGAAGACCCGCTGAAGGCAGACCTGGTATTGGAACGCCATCCTTTTGACGGCGTTATCGAACGGGCTGCGGCGCCAGCCGTGGCTGCCACTACACCAAAGACCAGCGTTCCGCTGTTCCCCGATATCTGTGCGCTGATACAGCGTGATATCCGCGAAACGATGGCCAAACTGTTGCCGGAATACATGATCCCCACTGATTTTATTGCGCTGCAACAGTTACCGCTCACCAACAATGGTAAGACAGACCGCCGCTTCCTGAGCGAGCGGGAAGATATGCAGCGTAAAAGCAATATTTATTACCAGGCGCCGGTAACGCCCACAGAGCGTGAGCTGGCCGCTATCTGGACCGACCTGCTCCGCGTGGAGACCATCGGTGTGAAAGATAATTTCTTCGAATCCGGCGGCCACTCGCTGCTCGCCACCCGTGCGGTGTCTGCGATCAGGAAAGTCATGAATGTGGAGTTGACGGTGAGGGACTTCTTCCTGTATCCTACCATCAGTGACCTGGCTGTGTACCTGGACCAGCAAGACAGAAGCAGTCTGCTGCCACCGGTGCTGACAGGCAGGCGCCCATCACTGATACCGTTATCGTTTAGCCAGGAACGTTTGTGGTTCATCGATGAACTGGAAGGCTCCCTGGCTTATCATATGCCGCTGGCGCTGCGGCTGAAAGGAGCATTGAACAAAGACGCGCTGGTGAAAGCCCTGCAGGCGCTGGTGAACCGCCATGAAGTTTTGCGCACCGTTATCCGCGAGAAAAATGGTACCGCCTACCAGCAGGTAATGGATAAAGACAGATGGAAGATGGACGTGTCGCAGTGGGACCTGCGCCTAACTGACACGGCTACCCTGCATAAGCATATCCTGTCGGTGATCAATACGCCGTTCAATCTCTCGGAAGACCATATGCTGCGGGCACACCTGATGGAAGGTGCCAACGAAGAATACATCCTGGTGATGGTCATGCACCATATCGCCTCTGATGGCTGGTCTGTTTCCATCCTGGTGAATGAACTGGCGGCTTACTATGAAGCCTATACGGAAGATAGCCCGGCCGCAGTAGCAGAATTGGAACTGCAATACGCTGACTACGCCGTTTGGCAGCGCAACTGGCTGACACCTGAGGTACTGGACACCCGACTGGGGTACTGGAAACAGCAACTGGAAAGCGTAGCGCCGCTGAACCTGCCTACAGACCGTACCCGTCCGGTGGTACAGAGCAGGCGTGGCAACATGGCTACTTTCAAAATTGAAAATATCCTTAAGGAACAATTAAAACAGCTCGCCCAGCAACAGGACGTGACCCTGTTCATGACATTGCTGGCTGCTTTTAAAGTGCTGTTGCACCGCTACAGCGGACAGGATGATATCTGCGTAGGCAGCCCCGTTGCCGGCAGGATACAACAGGAAGTGGAAGGACTGATCGGTTTCTTTGTGAATACGCTGGCATTGCGCAGCGATCTGGGGAATAACCCTTCCTTTGCTGAGCTGTTACAACAAGTGAAAGAAACAACACTGGGTGCTTATGATCACCAGGAAGTGCCTTTTGAAAAGATAGTAGACGCGGTGGTGACCAGCAGGGACCTTAGCAGGACACCACTGTTCCAGGTAGTCTTCGGTTTACAGAACATGCCGGACATCCCGGCTATCAGCCTCGGCAGCGTGTCCGTAAGAGAAGAAGTGTTTGAACATACGACTGCCCAGTTTGACCTGAGTTTCTCCGCCATCGAAAACCGTGACGGTATTGATGTGAACGTAGAATATTGCAGCGATCTGTTTGATCATCAGACCATCCTTCGTTTGTGGCAACATTTTGAACAGCTGTTGCGCAGCGTGGTGCTGAAGCCGGAAGAAAAAATCGGTTTACTGCCAATGCTGGCCAAAGGTGAACGCGAACAGCTGCTGGAAGCTTTCAATGCCGCGGCTGTCGGTTATCCCAAAGAAAAAACCATCGTGGACCTGCTGATGGAACAGGCGCTTCGTACGCCCGATGCCGTAGCCGTGTCGCTGGACAATGATACGCTGACCTATCGCGAACTGCATGCGCGCTCCAATCAACTGGCGCATTACCTGCGCGAAAAAGGCGTGGAAGAAGATACGCTGGTGCCTATCTGCATAGAACGGTCGCTGGACATGATCGTCGGCATCCTGGGTATTCTGAAAGCCGGTGGCGCCTACGTGCCCATAGACCCGGACTATCCGGAAGATCGTATCCGCTTTATGCTGGATGATACTGCCGCTACGGTGATCGTTACCAGCAGCACCTGCAAAGACAAGCTGAAAACAGGCCGCAAGAATACCGTGTTGGTAGCGGTAGATAAAAAGCTGCGTACACCTGCCGCGCATAAAGCGGCGCCGCCGGTTACACAGTTACGCCCGTCCAATCTCGCCTATGTGATTTATACTTCCGGTTCTACCGGTAACCCGAAAGGCGTGCTGATAGAGCATCGCAACGTAGTACGGTTATTTGAAACGGAAGCGCCGTTATATGATTTTAACAGTGATGATGTGTGGACCATGTTCCACTCTTTCTGCTTCGACTTCTCCGTTTGGGAAATGTATGGCGCGCTGTTTTACGGCGGCCGCGTGGTGATAGTGCCTAAGCCTGTAGCACAGGATGCTATTGCTTTCGGGGAATTGTTGCTGCGTGAAAAGGTGACTATCCTGAACCAGACACCTTCTGCTTTTTATGTATTGCAGGATTACCTGACAGGTGTAGCAGATACGGTGCCGGTACGTTATGTGATCTTCGGCGGAGAGGCGTTGAACCCTGGTAAAGTACAGCCATGGCTGCAGTTGTATGGCGACTGCCGCCTGATCAATATGTACGGCATTACGGAAACAACGGTGCACGTTACCTATCAGCCGATAGCATTACATCATGCCAATAGTGGCAGCGTCATCGGGGTGCCTATTCCTACCCTGAGCCTGTATATTCTGGACCCATACGGCGGACTGGCGCCGGCGGGCGTGGCAGGAGAGCTGCATGTAGGCGGCGCTGGCCTGGCAAGAGGTTACCTCCATCGTCCGGAACTGACCGAAACAAGATTTGTGGCAGATCCTTTCAGCAACGAGCCCAACGCCCGTATGTACCGCACCGGCGACCTTGGCCGCTGGCTGCCCGATGGCTCGGTGGAATACCTGGGCCGTATAGACGATCAGGTGAAAATTCGTGGTTTCCGTATTGAGCTGGGTGAGATTGAAAGCGTGATGACCAAATGTGAACTGGTAAATCAGGCGGTAGTGCTGGCGAAGGCGGACAACAAAGGCAACAAACGGTTGGTAGGATATGTAGTGCCAAATGGTACTTACGACAGGGCCGCTATTCTGGCCTATCTGAAAGACAAGTTGCCCGATTACATGGTGCCGGCCATCCTGGTGGAACTGGACAAGCTGCCGCTGACCCGCAACGGTAAAGTAGATAAAAAAGCGCTGCCCGACGCTGATGCAGGGGCAGTACTGACCAATGAATACATTGCCCCGCGCACAGATACCGAACGTGCGCTGGCACTCATCTGGAAAGACCTCCTCGGTGTAGAACGGGTAGGGCTGCACGATAATTTCTTTGAACTGGGAGGAGACTCCATCATCACCATCCAGGTGGTAAGCCGTGCCCGTCGCGCCGGTTACCATCTGCACCCGCGCGATCTTTTCCTGCATCAGACCATCGGTGCGCTGGCAACTATGCTGGGTACCGGTCAACAGGCGGTGAATACAGGCGAACAAGGAACACTCACGGGTGAAAGTCGTTTGTTGCCCATTCAGCAATGGTATTTTGACAGTGAGCCACCCACCGTGTCCCACTACAATCAGGGCTTGTGGATCAAGGTTGATAAGGACATTACGCCTGAAGCGATGGCTACGGCTATAGCAGGCCTGGTCCGTTACCACGATGCGCTGCGTTTCACCTATCAACAGAAGGCTACCGGTTGGACGCAACATTACGGCCATGCGGAAGGCGCCCTCGAAGTAGTAGACCTGCATGCCATATCACCTGCGGCCATACAGGAACAGGTATTGTCGTACGCGGAGGCGGCCCATCGCAGCCTCGATATTACTGCCGGTGTTTTGTTGCATGCCACCCTGTTGTTAACGCCTTCGGCGGAAGCTCATAACCACCTGCTGCTGGCGATACATCACCTGTCGGTAGACGGGGTATCATGGAGAATTATACTGGAAGACCTGGCACTGTTGCTGAAAAACAAAGACAACAAAGCAGTGGAAGAGGTGCTTGGTGCAAAAGGTACGTCCATGCGCCAATGGCAGGAAACGCTGGCCAACTATGGAAATCAGGTGCTGCTGACCAGCCAGCCGGCTTACTGGGAGAAAATCGCCAGTCAGTATACGCCGCTGGGAAAACCCAAAGACGAGACGAAGCGTGTAACGCTGAAGGATATGCGCCAACAGCAGGTCCGCCTGGATGCGGCAAAAACACTCGCCTTGTTACAGGAGGCGCCAAAGGCTTATCATACTGAAATCAACGACATCCTGTTGTGCGCCTTAGCGCAGGCGGTAGCTGCCTGGAATGGCCGTCAACAGGTGATCATCGGCCTGGAAGGCCATGGTCGTGAAGACATCGCCAAAGGTATCGATACCACACATACCGTCGGCTGGTTTACCTCGCTGTACCCGGTATTACTGGATGTGGCAGGACAGTCCGAAACAGGCGCCGCACTCAAATCTATCAAAGAACAGCTCCGCCAGGTGCCCGACAGGGGCATCGGCTTCGGGGTACTGAAATATCTCGCTAAAATCCCTGCTTTGCAGGGCAATGATCCATGGGACATCGTGTTCAACTACCTCGGTCAGGCTGACCGTGTGGTAAGCGAAGCAGGGCCTGTCCGCCACGCGGAAGAACTGCCTGGGCAGGGCATGGCGCCGGATTATCCCGTGCATGAAAAAATAGCGGTCAACAGTGTGATTCAAAACGGGGAACTGGTACTCGACTGGAGCTACAGTACGCACCACTTTGAAGCTGCTGATATCGCAGCATTGTCTGCCCTGTATCTCACACAACTGGAAGAACTGATTGCACATTGTGCAGCTAAACAGGACGCTGTTTTCACGCCATCCGATTTCGGGCTGGGCACCGTTGTTAGCATCGCAGAGCTGGATACCTTTATGGCGGCCGGTTTCAGAGGTGCGCCAAGGCAAGGGCAGGTAGAAGGCATCTACCGCCTCAGTGGCCTGCAGGAGGGCATGCTCTTCCACGGATTGTATGATAAACACAATGCGGCATATATCGAACAGCTGGGATGCGACCTGGACGATCCGGACATCGCCATACTGGAACAGAGCTGGAATTATCTGCTTGGCCGCTACAGCGTGTTACGCACCGGTTTCTATTATGATGATTTCGGCGTACCGCTGCAATGTGCCTATCACCAGGTGCAAATGCCATTTGAACTGCTGGACTACAGCCACCTCGATGCAGACGCACAACAACAGGCGTTGAAAGACTATGAGGCGGCAGATCAGGAACGTGGTATTGATTTTACCCAGGTGCCGCTGATGCGCGTGGCGCTGATACGTTTGCAGGACAAACGTTACCGGATGCTCTGGACATTCCATCACATTCTGTTTGATGGCTGGTCACTGGCGGTGTTGCTGGAAAATCTGTTGAACACTTACGAAAAACTGTCTGCCGGACAACCCTTAGGTACCTACGAAAAAGACCAGTACAGCGATTATATCCGCTATGTGGAGCAGCAGGACAAGGCGCAGGCATCGGCTTACTGGCAGCGTTATCTGAAAGATGCGGACGAGGGAACGCTGTTGCCGTTTATCCCTGCTACCGCTGAGCGTACCAAAGGAGCGGGCGTTTATAAGTCTGTCAGCGTATTGCTGGAAAAGGATAGTACCGCTACGCTTACCCGTTTTGCACAACAGCAAAGGGTGACCATCAACACTATTATGCAAGGCGTATGGGCGTTCCTGTTATCCAGGTATACCGGCCGTAATGAAGTTACCTATGGCGTTACCGTTTCCGGCCGTCCGGAAGACCTGCCGGGCGTAGAGCAACGGGTCGGTTTGTACATCAATACGTTGCCATTGCATACCACGGTACAGGAAAACAGCCGGATGGTGTCCTGGTTGCAGGACATACAGGCCGCCCAGCTGGAGAGCCGGGAATTCCAGTATACCAGTCTGGATAGCATCCAGCGCGGCGCGGGTGTTTCAGGTGATTTGTTTGACAGCCTGCTGGTGTTTGAGAACTACCCGGTGAGCAAGGCAGTAAGCGCCGGTCATTGGCGCCTGCGGATAGACAATGCGTCTGTTCATGAGCATACCAACTATCCGATGGAGATTATCATCGAAGCGGGAGAAACGACCAGCATCCGTTTTAATTACAATTCCGACATCCTGTTGGCTGACTATGTAAAGGCCATCGCCAAACATTTTGCGCAGGTGTTGTTACAGGTAATGTCATCCGGCAATGTGCTGGTAAAAGAACTGGAATGGCTCACCAACGCAGAACGCAAACAACTGGAAGCGTTTAATAATACTACAGCAGATTATCCGCAGGATAAAACGCTGGTCAGCCTCTTCACCGAACAGGCCGACCGTACGCCGGAAGCCATCGCCACAGTTTTTGAAGAGGAAGTATTGACTTACCGTCAGCTGGAAGAGCGTTCTGCTCAACTGGCCGGTTATCTGCACAGCAAAGGTGTAGGGAAAGAGACGCTGGTGCCTGTTTTGCTGGAACGTTCCAATGCCATGATCGTGGCCATCCTTGGTGTGTTGCGCGCAGGCGGGGCTTATGTGCCCGTAGACCCGGCTTATCCTGAAGAGCGTGTACACTATATGTTGAAAGACACCAAAGCAACGGTTGTTTTGGGTGATAGCCGGACGGCGGCGTTAGTACCTTCGGATGTTACGGTGATCAAACTGGACACTGACTGGACAGCCATTAGCAACTACCCCGCTGTGGCGCCGGAAGTGAAGATCACCCCTGATAACCTCGCTTATGTGATTTATACCTCCGGCTCTACCGGTAACCCCAAAGGAGCGATGAATGAACATCGCGGCGTGGTGAACCGTCTCCTCTGGACACAGGATTATTTTGGCCTGGTACCGGAAGATGCCGTGTTGCAAAAGACCACCTTCAGTTTCGACGTATCTGTATGGGAACTGCTCTGGCCATTGATCTGCGGCGCGAAACTGGTGTTCGCCAAACCGGAAGGGCAGAAGGACGCAGACTACCTGCAGGCGGCCATCCAACGTTACGGCATCACCACTATTCACTTCGTGCCTTCATTGTTAAATGTGTTCCTGGAGAATATCTCAATCGGCGCCTGCTCGTCACTGCAGCGGGTGCTGTGTAGCGGTGAAGCGCTGAAACCTCAACAGGTAATGGCCGTGCGGGAAAAACTACCGCATGTGGAGCTGTATAACCTGTACGGACCTACGGAAGCTGCCATCGATGTTACTTGCTGGCATGCCCCTGCCACATCCGGACACATTGATCTGGTGCCCATAGGCAAGCCGGTGGCCAATACGCAGCTCTATATCCTGGACAAGGCGGGCCATCTGCTGCCTCCCGGCATCGCAGGCGAATTGCATATCGGCGGCGTACAGGTAGCCAGAGGTTATCTGCACCGCGACGATCTGACCAGGGAAAAATTTGTGACCGCTCCTTTCCATCCGGCCGGAGCTACCATGTACCGTACGGGCGATTTGTGCCGCTGGCTGCCGGATGGCAATATTGAATACCTGGGTCGTATAGACGATCAGGTGAAGATCCGTGGTTTCCGCGTGGAGCCAGGCGAGATAGAAAACGCATTGCTTGATTCACAGCTGGTCAATGATGCTGCTGTGGTGGTAAGGGAAGACGCTGGTGGCAATAAACGCCTGATTGGCTACGTGGTGCCCGCAACAACATTCGATAAGGAGGCGATCGTGTCCGCACTGAGGGAGCGACTGCCTGAATATATGGTGCCGGCCATCCTCGTGCCGCTGGAAGCCATCCCGCTTACAGCCAGTGGTAAGGTTAACCGCAAAGCGCTGCCTGATCCGGATTTTTCCACGGTGGCAGCCGGCGCGTACACCGCACCGCGCAACGAAACAGAACGGATACTCGCCGATATATGGCAACAATTACTGAACCTGCCACGTATAGGCGTTTACGATAATTTCTTTGAGTCCGGCGGCGATTCCATCATCACCATTCAGGTGGTGAGCCGCGCCAGAAGGGCAGGCCTGGAATTCCAGCCCCGCGATATTTTTACGCATCAGACCATCGCCGCACTGGCAACTGAACTGCAATCACGCAGCAAAACGGTACTCGTGGGCGAACAAGGCCTGTTGACAGGGACCAGCGGGTTACTGCCCATTCAGCAATGGTACCTGGAAACAGCTGGCTCAGATGCACCATATTTTAACCAAAGCGTACTGCTGACAATCAGCAAACAAGTAGGTGCTGATACGCTGGCAGCTGCTGTTAAACAGCTGTTGGCCATACATGACACGCTTCGGTTCAGGTATACGCACAACGGTGATCACTGGGAACAAACGTATGGCAACTATGAGGGTATGCTCGCTGTGGAAGACCTGCAGGCTGTTTCGGCTGCGCAACTGCCGGACCGCATGGAGGAGTTGGCGGCGCAATACCATGGCACGCTCAGTCTCGAAAGCGGCATCCTCATCAGAGCGGTGCTGGTAAATACTCCTGCAACGGAAAAAGACAACCGCCTGCTGATGGTGATCCATCACCTGGCAGTGGACGGCGTGTCCTGGCGTATTTTGCTGGAAGATCTGGAACAGTTGCTCCAACAGGGCCCTGCGGCATTGACTACCCCGAAAGGTACTTCTTACCGCCAATGGCAGCAGGCATTGACCAGCTATGGCCAGTCTGCCCGCCTGCAAAACCAGCTGCCTTTCTGGGAACAGGTGAAGGAACGTCATCTCCCGTTACGAACAGATTCCAACGATAAAACGGTTATAACGGCATCGGACCTCCGTACGCAGGAAGTACGGCTGAACGCTGCCTTAACGCAACAACTCCTACAGCGCACCACACAAGCTTATCGCACGGAAGTGAATGATCTGCTGCTGGCCGCATTAACCCGCACCTTGTCTGGCTGGAGTGGCGCCGCCGGCACTGTCATCGGCCTCGAAGGCCATGGCCGTGAAGACATCGCTAACGGTATAGATACAAGCCGCACCGTAGGCTGGTTCACTTCCTTATACCCTGTATACCTGCCTGCTGCTGAAGGCGAAGGGCCGGATGCATTGCTGAAAACAGTGAAAGAAAGCCTGCGTAAGGTAACCGACAAAGGCATTGGCTACGGTGTGCTGAAGTACATTAATAAAACGTCGTCGCTGCAAGGCAGCCATCCATGGGACATCATCTTCAACTACCTCGGACAGGTGGATAATGTGACACAGCCTGGTAGTTACCTCGGTCTCGCCAAAGAATCTTCCGGTAGCGGATTGTCTCCGGCACTGCGGATCAATGAGAAGATGGGCGTGGACTGCATCGTACAGGGTGGTGAACTGGTGGTACAATGGAAATACAGCCAGGTACACTACGATACAACAACGATCACACAGCTGGCGGCGGACTACCTGTCGCAACTGGAAACACTGATACTGCATTGTGTGGCTCAACAGGAAACCAGCACCACGCCGGCAGATTATGGACTGGGACAAGAGATCAGCTGGCAGGAACTGGACCGTTTCCTGGATGCGCCGCACAAAGGCGCCAACCGCCGGAAACAAGTGTCTGGCCTGTACCGCCTCAGCGGATTGCAGGAGGGCATGCTCTTCCACGGTCTCTATGATGGCGAAAGCGGAACTTACATTGAGCAGTTTATCTGCGACCTGGAACAGTTACGCCCGCATGCCTTTATCCAGAGCTGGAACCGGCTGTTGCAACAATACACCATCCTGCGGACCGGATTTTATTATGATGAATTCAGCATCCCGGTACAATGTGTATACGAACAAGTAGAAATACCCGTCTCTATACTTGATTATACGCACCTGAACAAAGCCGCGCAGGAAGAGGCATTTGCTGCCTTTAAAGCAGAAGACCTGCGGCAGGGATTTGATTTCCGTGAAGCGCCACTCATGCGGTTGACACTGGTGCAGCTGCAGGACAATAATTACCGGATGTTGTGGACATCCCATCATATTTTGCTGGATGGCTGGTCACTGCCGGTACTGGTAGACAGCCTGCTCAATACCTATGAGCTGCTGGTGGCAGATAAAGAACTGCCTGCCGTAACAATAGACCATTTTGAAGATTATATCCGTTACCAGGAGAAGCAGGACAAAGAACAACTGGCCGCCTTCTGGAAACAATACCTGCAGGGCGCAACTGAGGGTACATTGTTGCCCTTTATTGATGCCGCCACCGCCAGGACCAAAGGCAGCGGTGTGTATCTCGAACACCAGCTTGCGCTCGATCGTGCCTTCACACAAAAGCTGACAGCTTTCGCGCAGCAACATCATATTACTACCAGTACACTGATGGAAGGCGTGTGGGCGTACCTGTTATATCGTTACACTGGTCGTGATGAAATCTCCTACGGTGTTACGGTGTCCGGAAGACCGGATGATCTGCCCGGCGTGGAACAAAGGGTAGGGTTGTACATCAATACACTGCCGCTCCATACCAATGTGGATGAAAAACAGGAGATCGTAGCCTGGTTGCAGGCTATACAGGCAGGCCAGCTGAAAAGCCGCGACTACCAGTATGCCAGCCTGAACGATGTGCAGCAATGGACCGGCGTGGGCAGTGATTTGTTCGACAGTTCCATCACTTTCCAGAACTATCCGGTTAACGAAGTGCTGGAAGCCCGCGAGTGGGCATTAAAGATCCGGAATGTGGAGATACATCCGCATACCAACTATCCGCTGACCATCATCATCGCTATCGCAGAACAGACCTCGTTGTTGTTTGCCTACAACAGCGGACTGCTGCCGGAACCTTGTGTTCGCATGATAGCAGGGCATTTCCGTGAAGTGTTGGAACAGATCGTCACCCAACAGGTGGGGACACTGGCAAACATTGAACCGCTGACAACACAGGAAAAAACTGCGCTGATCAATACTTCCAGCGTTGAGTATCCAAAAGATGCTACGGTGGTTAGCCTGTTTGAAGCACAGACCAACCGTGTAGCACGGGAAACAGCCGTCGTATTTGAAGAGGAAAGCCTTACCTGGCAGCAACTGGAAGACCGAGCCAACCAACTGGCCCGTTACCTGCGCAACCTGGGCGTGCAGCCCGGGGAACTGGTGCCTTTGTGCATAGAACGTTCCGTGCATCTCATTGTGGGTATGTTAGGCATCCTGAAAGCTGGTGCGGCATATGTGCCCATAGATCCCGAATTCCCGGCAGAGCGTATTGCCTTTGTATTGAAAGATACCGGCGCCCGGATCGTGGTGAGCAGCGATGCTTGTACGCCGCTGTTACCGCAACGGTCATCCTTGCAGGTTATTGCTATTGACGGGGCATCTGCGAAGATTGGCGCACTGGACACGACACGTGTAAGCGCTGCCGTTACACCGGAAAGCGTAGCATATGTGATTTATACTTCCGGCAGTACGGGTCAACCTAAAGGCGTATTAGTAACTCATGGTAACCTGGTAGACTATACGTACGGCCTGAAAGCGGCAACGCCACTGGATGCATGCCGTTCCTTCGGCCTGTTGTCCAGTATAGCAACGGACCTGGGTAACACCGTGATCTTCGGGTCTCTGCTGACAGGCGGTGCGTTGCATCTCTTCTCCAAAGACGCCATCAACGACCCGGAAAAAATCGGCCGTTACCTGCGCCGCCACCCGCTGGATTGCATCAAGATTGTGCCTTCCCACTGGAAAGCGCTCTGCTCAGGTGAGGCGCTGCTGCTCCCTGAAAAACTGCTGGTATTCGGTGGTGAAGCGTTGGATAGCGGCGTGATAGATAGTATCCGTGCGGCCAAAGCTACCTGCACGGTGGTGAACCACTACGGCCCAACGGAAACGACTATCGGAAAACTATTACATGTGGTAAGTGCTGAAAAGGTGTACGGAAAAACTGTCCCGATTGGCAAGCCCTTCTCCAATACCAACGTTTACATTGTGAGCCCGGCTGGTAAACTATGTCCGGCGGGCGTGCCGGGAGAGCTGCTGATTGGCGGCGCCGGCGTGGCCCATGGTTATTTACATCAACCAGAACTCACTGCAAATAAATTTATCACTGACCCATTTCAGCCAGGCGCCGGCCAGCGTGTTTATCGCACCGGCGATCTGGTGAAATACCTGCCTGATGGCAATATCCTCTTCCTGGGCCGTATAGACGACCAGGTGAAGATCAGGGGATACCGGGTGGAACCGGGAGAGATAGCATCTGTACTGGCTGCCTTTGACAATATCAGTCAGGCGGTGGTACTGGTGAAGACCGACACCTCTGGCGACAAACGCCTCGTTGCCTATGTGGTGCCCAATGGCGAATACGACCGTGAGGGAGTAACGGCCTATATCCGTCAGGAGCTGCCGGACTATATGCATCCTTCCACCGTAGTGGTGCTGGACCACTTCCCGCTGCTGCCGAACGGTAAAATTGACCGTAAAGCACTGCCTGATCCGGAAGTGACCGTGACTACCGGTGATGAATATACGGCCCCCACCACGCCAACAGAAATCAAAATGGCCGCTATCTGGGCCAGGCTGCTGGAAGTGGAACAGGTAGGCCTGCACGATGACTTCTTTGCGCTGGGAGGACATTCCCTGTTGGCGATCCGCCTTATCTCCGCCATCCGTAAGGAACTAACGGCAGAAGTGGTGATCGGCGACGTGTTCGACTATCCCACTGTAAAAGCCCTGTCGGCCCGCCTTGACGGCAACCGTGTGGACACTACGGTGCCCGCCGTCGTAAAACAAGACAGACCGAAACAAGTGCCGCTGTCGTTTAGCCAGGAACGTTTGTGGTTTATCGACCAGATGGAAGGCAGCGTTCACTATCACGTACCAACGGTGTTACGTCTCAAAGGTAACCTGCAACCGGAGGTACTGGAGCATGCCTTCCAGACGATCGTTGACCGTCACGAGGTATTGCGCACCGTGATGGAGCAGGAAGACGGACAAGCCTTCCAGCGCGTGAAACCGGCAGGCAACTGGCGGCTGGACAGGATCAGCCGTCCCGCTTACCTGCACGACGTGGCTGCCCTGCATGAGGAAATAGCCCGGTTGGTAGCAGTTCCATTCGATCTGCAACATGATCATATGCTGCGGGTACACCTGATCTCCCTGTCTGAACAGGAACACCTGATCGTGGTGATACTCCACCATATCGCCTCCGACGGATGGTCAAACACCATCCTCGTGGATGAACTGATGGAACTGTATGCAGCAGGTGTAGAAGGCCGCACACCGCAACTGAAAACGTTGCCGGTACAATATGCAGACTATGCCATCTGGCAACGGAACTACCTCTCCGGTGATGTGCTGGAAGAACAATTGGGCTACTGGAAACGCCAGCTGAATGACGTAGCGCCATTACAGCTGCCTACGGACTTTATCCGTCCGGCGGTACAAAGTACCCGTGGTGCACGTTTCTGGTTCATGCTTGATGAGGAACTGACCAGCAACATACGGTCACTCTGCCAGGAAGAAGGGGTGACACTGTTTATGGCCCTGCTGGCGGCTTACAATGTGCTCCTGCATCGCTACAGCGGACAGGATGATATCTGCGTGGGCAGCCCGGTGGCAGGCAGAACACAACACGAGTCAGAAGGATTGATAGGATTGTTTATCAATACGATCGCGCTGCGCGCTGACCTGCGTGATAATCCGGTGTTCTCTGCTTTACTGCAACAGGTGAAAACCACCACACTCGGCGCCTTTACTCACCAGGAAGTGCCTTTTGAGAAGATCGTGGACGCCGTGGTGAAAGACCGTGATGTGAGCCGCACGCCGCTGTTCCAGGCAGCCTTCGTTTTGCAGAACGCACCGGCGATACCGGAATTTAAACTGCAGGATGTACAATTTACCATAGAAGATATTCCTTATACTACTACGAAAGTGGACCTCAACTTTACGCTGGAAGAAGTGGGCGGAGAACTCAGAGGCTGTGTGGAATACTGCGCAGACCTCTTCCGGGAAGATACTATCCAACGGATGGCCCGCCACTTTGAACAGCTGCTGCGTACCGCCGTGGCCACACCGGGAGCCAGCATCGGCACCATGACCATGCTGAGCGGCGCAGAAGAAACAGCGCTCCTGCATACGTTTAATGCTTCGGCAGTTGATTATCCGCTCAACAATACCATCATCGATCAGCTGAAAGTACAGGTAGGATTGCAACCGGATGCCACCGCGCTGATATTCACCGGTCAGCATTTAACGTACCGTGAGCTCGACGAACGTGCAGCACAGGTAGCGCACTACCTCCGCAGCAAAGGTGTGACCAATAGATCGCTGGTACCGATTTGCCTGGAGCGTTCGCTGGAAATGATCATCAGCATACTGGGCATCCTGAAGGCCGGCGCGGCCTATGTGCCCATCGATCCGGAATATCCGGCAGACCGCATCAGCTACATGCTGGCAGACACCGGCGCCGATGTGATGGTCAGCAGTAACAGCTGCAGCACGAAACTGCGTGCAGCCAATCCCGATGCGACCATCGTATTGGTAGACGAAGAGGCCGCCGCCATCAGTAGTTACCCGGTAACAGAACCGGCCAAACTGCCGGCACCCGGGGACCTGGCTTATGTGATCTATACTTCCGGTTCTACCGGTAAGCCCAAAGGCGTGATGCTGGAACACCGTGGCGTGGTCAACCTCGCGCTCAGTCAGCGTGATGCCCTGTGGCTGAAGCCTGGCATGCGTTCCCTCCAGTTTGCCTCTTTCGGTTTTGATGCTTCCTGCTATGAGATATTCAATACGCTGCTGAGTGGCGGTATCCTGGTGCTTCCGCGCAAAGAAGACCTGCTGTCGGCCGACAGCTTTGCGGAACTGGTGAATACCCAACAGGTGGACCTGGTGACGCTGCCGCCTTCTTACCAGCATATTATCAAAGACGTATTGGGACCGGTAAGAACGATCGTGTCTGCCGGTGAGCCGCTGAACCGCGAAGACGGCAAGTACCTGCAAAGCAAAGGTATCCGGTTGATTAACGCCTACGGCCCTACGGAGAATACAGTTTGTACTACGCTCACGGACCAGCCTATACGGGAAGATAATGTGGTGACCATCGGTAAGCCTATCGCCAACGTAAGCGTGTACATACTGGACCGCTACGGTGCTTTGTGCCCCATCGGCGTGGCAGGGGAGATGTGCATCGGTGGCGCTAACCTCGCCCGTGGTTATCTCCACAGGGAAACACTGACAACTGAGAAGTTTATACCGCATCCTTTCAGCACTACGCCGGGTGCCCGCCTGTACCGCACAGGAGATACCGCCCGCTGGCTGGCCGACGGTAACATCGAATACATCGGCCGTATAGATCACCAGGTGAAAATACGCGGCTTCCGCATTGAACTGGGTGAAATTGAAACCGTGCTACTGGAATGCGAACTGGTGAATGAAGCCGTGGTGCTGGCAAGGGCCGATGGTGCGGATAACAAACGGTTGGTCGGTTATGTGGTACCGCAGGGTGACTTTGACAAAGAAGGCATTCTCAGTTATCTGAAAGAGAAACTGCCGGAATACATGGTGCCTGCCTTGCTGATACCAATGGAACAGTTGCCGGTAACCGCCAGCGGTAAAATAGACCGCCGCGCTTTGCCCGATCCGGATGACCTGCACAAAGGAACATTCGTTGCGCCCCGCGATGCCATGGAAGAAGACCTGGCCGCTATCTGGCAGGAACTGCTGGAAGTACCACAGGTAGGCATATACGATGATTTCTTTGAGCTGGGTGGCGACTCGCTGCTGGCTGTAAGGGTGGTGGCCCATCTCAAACGGAAGCTGGCGATTCAACTCTCTGTCAGCAAACTGTTTGAATGTAAGAACATCGCTCAGCTGGCTGCCTACATTCAGGCGCTGGCTGCTGCCACCCCAACGGAAAATGATGCCGCCTACGATGTACATGAGCTGTAAGTCGGTATCCATCAACATTTACTGGTATTATAAATACAACATATGATTGAGGTTAATTTTAACAAGGCAATAGCGGTAGTGGCAAAGGCCCGGGCACAGGGAGTCATACTTTTTCTGGAAGATGGTAAAATCAAATTCCGGACACCGAAGGACGCAGGTATTACACCGGAACTGCTGGAAGAGATTAAGCTGCACCGGGATGAGATCAAAACATTGTTGCACCAGTCCATCTCCGCAGAAACGGCGCCCATCACAGCTGGTGCGGCTGCCGGCCACGCAGGCGTGCGGCTGTCCTTTAGCCAGGAGAGGCTCTGGTTCATTGACCAGCTGGAAGGAAGTGTTAAATACCATATTCCCATTGTGCTGAAGCTCAAAGGCAGCCTGCACGTTGCATCGCTGCAACAAGCCCTGCGCGCCATTGTGGACCGGCATGAGGTATTGCGCACCGTGTTCAGGGACAACACCGGCATCGCTTCCCAGCTGGTGCTCGATAAAGATGCCTGGCAGATGGATATCATTACGGCGCCGGAATATTATCATGATCCGGCTGCGTTAACACAAGCCATACAAACGATTATCGATACCCCTTTTGATCTGGCGGCCGATCATATGCTGCGTGCCAGCCTGATCACGCCGGGAACCGGAGAGTACATACTGGTGGTGGTGATGCACCACATCGCGGCAGATGGCTGGTCAACCGGCATCATCGTGCGGGAACTGGTGGAGCTGTATCATGCCGGCGTGTCCGGCGCAGCGCCACAGCTGCCGGCCATGGAGATACAATACGCTGACTATGCTGTATGGCAGCGTCAGTACCTCTCCGGTGATACACTGGCCATGCAGTTAGGGTACTGGAGAGACCAACTCTCCGGTACGCCGGTACTGGATTTGCCGGCGGATTACCCGCGACCGGCTGTTCAGAGCAGCCGGGGTGCTGTTATTACGTTTAACCTTGACCGTGATAAGGCCGATAAAGTGAAGTCTTTTTCCCGGCAACAGGGCGTTACCATATTTATGACGCTGCTGGCAGCTTTTAAAGTACTGCTGTACCGCTACACGGGTCAGGAGGATATCTGCGTAGGCACGCCGGTAGCTGGTAGAACACGGAAAGAAACAGATAACCTGGTAGGATTTTTTATCAACTCACTGGCATTGCGCAGTGACCTGTCCGGTCATCCCTCTTTTATCAACCTGTTACAGCAGATAAAACAAACTACGCTTGCGGCATACGACCATCAGGAACTACCTTTTGAGAAGATAGTGGAAGCGGTGGTGAAGGAAAGGGATATGGCCAGAAATCCGTTGTTCCAGGTGATGTTTGCCCTGCAAAATACGCCGGCAGCGCCGGAACTGGAATTGGGCGGTGTTACGTTTTCCTACATGGACACAGCCCACACCACCACCAAGTTTGATCTGACCTGTTCTTTTGAAGAAACAGCAACTGGTTTGGCCGGAAGGATGGAATACTGCACAGATCTTTTCAGCGCAGCTACCATCAATGCATTGATTGCACATTTCAAAGAACTGTTATCATCCATCATCGCAACGCCGGAAGCCCGGATTGACCATCTGTTGTTGTTAAACAAAGCGGCAGAACAAGAATTACTGGAGACCTTCAACAATACCCATGCAGATTTTCCAAAGGACAAAACGGTACTGGACCTGTTCCGGGAGCAGGTGGCCGCACGGCCGGAAGCTCTGGCGCTGAACAGCGCTGACGGAGCATTGTCGTATCGTCTGCTGGATGAACGTTCCAGCCGCCTGGCCCACTACCTGCAACTGCAGGGTGTTACAGCCGGCAGCCTTGTGCCGGTTTGCCTGGAGCGCTCCAATGATCTGGTGGTGGCCATGCTGGCGATTATCAAAACAGGTGCTGCGTATGTACCGGTAGACCCTTCTTATCCGGCGGCGCGCATCCGCTTTATGCTGGAAGATACCGGTGCGGCTATTGTCATTTGTAATGACATCATCGCCTCCGGCATAGGAGAGAAGATACGGGCGGTAATCCCCGCACGGGAACAGGCGGAGATCGATCAGTGCCCGGCCGCGGCGCCTGCTGTAACACCTGTGGCTGATGAACTGGTGTATGTGATTTATACTTCCGGTTCTACCGGTCAACCCAAAGGCGTGATGATACCCCACCGCGGGCTGGCCAATCTGGTGCATTGGCATAATCATGCGTTTCAGGTAACCGCTGACAGCCGCGCCACGGCTGTTTCCGGCATCGGCTTCGATGCATTCGGATGGGAGATCTGGCCTTACCTCGCCGCTGGTGCTTCAGTCTTCCTGGTGGATGACGATACCCGCATCTTCATACCTGCTTTGGTGGAGCTGCACGTAAAGGAACAGATTACGCATGCTTTTATTTCCACCGCGCTGGTGCCTGCGTTTATACAAGCGGGCGAAGAAAAGATAACGGGCCTGCAATACCTGCTTACGGGTGGCGATAAACTGCCTGCAACGGATGTGTCGCGGTTGCCTTATAAATTGATTAACAACTACGGCCCAACGGAGAATACAGTGGTTACCACCAGTTATGAGCTACTGCCCGTTAACGCAGAGATGACACCGCCTATCGGCCGCCCGGTCAGCAATACACGCCTATACGTACTGAGTACGGCTGGCGCTATCAGCCCGGTTGGTGTGGCTGGCGAGATTTGCATCGCTGGTGCAAGCCTGGCCAAAGGGTATTTAAACCTACCGGAGCTGACGGAAGAAAAATTCACTGTCAGTGCTGCTGGTGAGCGGATTTACCATACCGGTGATCTGGGCCGCTGGCGCGCAGATGGAACGATCGAATACCTGGGACGTATAGACGAACAGGTGAAAGTACGCGGTTATCGTATTGAACCGGGAGAAATTGAAAACCTGCTGACCTCCTGCAACGGCGCTAAACAGGCGCTGGTACTGGCCAAAGCGGATGCCGCAGGACATAAAAGACTGGTGGCCTATGTTGCGGCAGATGACACCTTCGATAAAGACGCGGCGCTGGCGGTAATAAAAAACCGTTTACCGGAATATATGGTACCCGCCGCGATCACGGTATTGGAACAGTTACCATTAACGGCCAATGGGAAGATCGATAAAAAAGCATTACCCGAGCCGGACATAAACATCCTGCCTGTTCAGGGCTATGTGGCACCCCGCACCAAAGCTGGTCGCGATATGGCGCAGATCTGGCAGGAACTGCTGGGCATAAAACGGGTAGGGCTATACGATAATTTCTTTGAACTGGGGGGCGATTCGATCATCACTATACAAGTGGTGAGCAAAGCAAGGAAAGCCGGGCTCAGGTTGCATCCGCGTGACCTGTTCCAGCATCAGACCATCGAACGGCTGGAAATACTATTGTCTGAAAACAGGGAACAGGTGCTGACGGGCGAGCAGGGACTGCTGACAGGGGAGAGCGGATTGATACCGGTGCAGCGCTGGTTCTTTGATAACAACGCCGCCGCTGCAGGTCATTTTAACCAGAGCGTGCTGGTGGGGATTGATAAGAAGATAACACCCGCCCGTTTGTCGGCCGCTATCAAAGCGCTGGTACGCTACCATGACGCGTTGCGTTTTGTGTATCATACAGATGAAAGCGGTTGGCATCAGGCATATGGTACCTATGAAGCCGGGCTCACCGTGGAAGATTGGCGTGCAATACCCGAAGGAACACTGGCGGACCACATCACGACGTATAGCCGTACACTACACCGTACGCTGGATATCACCAAAGGAATACTGGTACGCGCTGTGCTGTTGGAGACGCCGGATGCTGAAGCGCATAACCGGTTGTTGATCGTTGTGCATCACCTGGCGGTAGATGGTGTTTCCTGGCGTATTTTACTGGAAGACCTGGAGATACTGTTGCAGGACGATGCAACAGGATTACATCTCGATAAAGGGAATTCATACCGTCAGTGGTATGAGGCGCTGGTAGCTTATTCAAGTCAACGGCGGTTGACCACGCAGCTGCCTTACTGGGAAAAAATCAACCAGGAAGGCCGCCTGGCTGCCTTGAAAGAAGCGGCGCCTTTTGACGGCAAGGTGGCAGCGGCTGAATTCAGCAGTATAGAAACCAGGCTGGATGCCGGGCTGACACGGAGCTTGTTGCAGCATGCGCCGCAGGCTTATCATACGGAAATTAATGATATCCTGCTAGCTGCTTTGGCGCTGGCCGTAGGTAAATGGAATAGTGCGGACCGTGTATGTGTCGGACTGGAAAGCCATGGCCGGCATGACATTGGCGGCATGGACATCAGCCGTACGGTGGGCTGGTTCACCAGCTTATACCCGGTGCTGCTGGAAATAGGACAGCACCAGTCACCCGGCGCAGTGTTGCGTACTGTAAAGGAACAATTACGGTCGGTGCCGGATAAAGGCATCGGCTTCGGTGTGTTGAAACAATTATTGCAAACACCTTCGCTGCAAGGCAATGACCCATGGGAGATTGTATTCAACTACCTCGGACAGTCGGACCATGTGGTAAGACAGGACAGCGTGTTGAGCCTGGTAGGCGAGTCTGCTGCTCCTGGTGTGGGCGATGAATACGTGATGCAGGAAAAACTGGGGATCAACAGCATCGTCAGTGATGGCTCCCTGGTATTGAATTGGTCTTTCAGCACCCGGCATTTTCAGGCACAACAGATACAGGCCCTGGCCAATGAATATATCCTGCAATTACAGCAGCTGATCGCGGACTGCCTCGTACAGGAGGTCTCTCTTGTCTCGCCATCAGACTACGGACTGCAGGGCATTATGACCATCAATGAACTGGACACATTTCTGGATGCTGCCCACACCGGTATTTCACGGCGTGCGCAGGTCTCCGGATTGTATCGCTTAAGCGCGCTGCAGGAAGGTATGTTGTTCCACAGCCTGTATGACCAGGCAGGCGGCGCATATATCGAACAGTTTGGCTGTGATGTGCTCAACGTACAGACAGATGCGTTCAAAGCAGCGTGGGAGCACCTTTTACAGCGGCACACGATCCTGCGCACCGCCTTCTTTAGCGATGAAGCTGCCATTCCGTTGCAGGGCGTTTTCAATGAGGCGGTATTACCATTTCAGTTGCTGGATTACAGCGGAATGGATGAAACGGCGCGTCAGCAGGCAGTTGAAGCGTTTGCCCAACAAGATGCCAGACAGGCGTTCGACTTTAAAACAGCGCCGTTGATGCGTATTGCGCTGATCAAATTGACGGATAACCGTTACCGTTTGTTATGGACTTTCCATCATATCCTGTTTGATGGCTGGTCTGTTCCGGTTTTAATGGAATCGTTGCTGCACGCATATGAGGCAGCGGTAAAAGGTTTGCCGATGCCGGAAGGCGCGGAAGACCGTTACGAAGACTTTATCCGTTACCTGGAAACGCGGGATGATGAAAAAGAAGAACGATACTGGCGCCGGTATATGGAGGGCGTAGAAGACGCTACCCTGCTGCCTTTTGTCCGTTCCGGTACAGAGCGTACCCGCGAAGCCGGCTTATATAAAGACCATATACTGAGCCTGGATGAAACGTTGACAGCAAAGATCAATGCTTTTGCCCAGCAGCAGCATGTGACGGTCAATACCCTTATGCAGGGCGTGTGGGCGTTGCTGTTGCATCACTATACCGGACAAGACCACGTTACCTATGGCGTAACAGTTTCCGGTCGTCCCGAGGATTTATCCGGCGTGGAGCAACGCGTAGGGATGTACATCAATACCATTCCATTGCATGCGGAAGTTTCCGGGGATAAAACGCTGGGAGCATGGCTGCAGGAGCTGCAGTCCGGTCAGTTGCAGAGCCGCGAATATCAGCATACAGGCCTGGATACCATTCAGCACTGGTGCGGTATTGCGGGTGATCTGTTTGATACCCTGCTGGTGTTCGAAAACTATCCTGTCAGCAAAGTGCTTGAAGCGCAATCCTGGCAGCTGCAGATAGAAAACGTGGCGGTACAGGAAAAGACCAACTACCCGCTTACCATCCTGGTGGGCGCTGGAGAGACGATCAACATTCGTTTCAGTTATAATACAGCGTTGCTGACAGATAATTACCTGCAGGCCATTGCCGGGCATTTTGAAACATTGCTGACCCAACTGCCGGCAAATGTGGGTAATCAGTTGCCGGCTTTGCCATGGCTGACAGCAGCGGAAGAGCGGTTGTTGCATACATTCAATGATACAGCGGTGAAATGGCCGGAACAAAAAACACTGGTAGACCTTTTTGCCGCACAGGTTGACCGTACGCCTTTGTTGACCGCCGTAGTGGACGAGCAGTCCAGTCTGACTTACCGTGAGCTGGACGTTATCACCAATCAGCTGGCGCATTACCTGAATAGCAAAGGCGTAGGCGCGGAAACGTTAGTGCCGGTATGCCTTGAACGATCGCTCGATATGATCATCGCCATCGTAGCAATTCTGAAAGCTGGTGCTGCGTATGTGCCGGTAGACCCGACCTATCCGGAAGAAAGGATCTTACATATACTGGAAGATACCAACGCGGATATCATCCTGACAGATCATACCGGTTTTCACGCCATACCGGACAACTTTACCGGAGCGGTGCGCCTGGATGAAATACAGGCAGTACTGGCCATTTATCCGGATACGCCGCCTGCACAGGTGGTACGGCCTGGACAACTGGCTTATGTGATCTATACTTCCGGTTCTACCGGAAAACCGAAAGGGGTGATGAATGAACACGCAGGGGTGGTGAACCGCCTGTTGTGGACCCAGAAATATTTTAGCCTCAACGGAGATGATGCCATTTTACAGAAGACAACATTTTGTTTTGACGTATCCGTATGGGAACTGCTGTGGCCACTCATCTGCGGCGCGCGGCTGGTCATGGCCATCCCGGATGGCCAGAAGGATACCGGTTACCTGAAAACGGCCATCGACCGTTATGGTATCACCACCATCCATTTTGTGCCCTCGATGCTGCATATCTTCCTGGAAGATGTAACGCCGGAGGATGTTCCGGGACTGAAAAGAGTGTTGTGCAGCGGGGAAGCGCTGAAACCGCAACATGTGGGCCTTTTCCGCGAAAAGATCCCGTATGCCGGCCTGTATAACCTCTACGGCCCTACGGAAGCAGCCATCGACGTTACCTGCTGGCATGTGCCGAATAATTTGGCAGAAAATGAAGTAGTGTCTATCGGTCAACCGGTAGCGAATACACAATTATACATCCTTGATAAGGCCGGAAATTTACTGCCACCGGGCGTTTTCGGTGAATTGCATATCGGTGGGGTGCAGGTGGCCCGTGGCTATCTGAACAGGGAAAACCTTACGGCAGAGAAATTTGTCAGTGATCCTTTCAGTGATGGCCGGTTGTATAAAACGGGCGACTGGTGCCGCTGGTTGCCCGACGGCAATATAGAATACGCTGGCAGGATAGACGACCAGGTGAAGATCAGGGGATTCCGGATTGAATTGGGCGAGATAGAAAGTGTGTTGCTGGAAAACGAGCAGGTCAGCGAAGCCGTAGTAGTCGCAAGAGATGCGGCCGACGGCAGCAAACGCCTGATCGGTTACGTAGTGCCGGCAGGAGAGATAGACCGGTCCGCAGTATTGGATGAACTGAAGCGCCGTCTGCCTGAATACATGGTACCGGCAATACTGATACCGCTTCCCGTAATGCCGCTCACCGCCAGCGGGAAAATCAACCGGAAAGCATTGCCCGCACCGGATGAAACCTTCCTCGCGTCAGCAGCCTATGTGGCCCCGGGAAATGAGACAGAACAAGTGCTGGCGAATATCTTCCAGCATGTTTTAGGAATATCCCGTGTAGGCGTCAACGATAATTTCTTTGCCTTAGGAGGCAACTCACTGTTGTCTATGCGACTGGTGGCAGCGGTCCGGAAACAGTTGCAGCTGGAACTGCCGGTGAAAGCCGTGTTCACGCATGCTACTGTTGCCCTGCTGGCAGCACATCTCCTGGAACAGGAACATGCCGCTCCGGTATTACCTGCAGTGGCGGCTGTTTCACGGCCTGAAAGGGTGCCGTTATCGTTTAGCCAGGAACGTTTGTGGTTTATCGATCAGCTGGAAGGCAGCGTGCAATATCACATTCCGGTGGTATTGCGGCTGAAAGGAACACTGGACAAGGGGGCGCTGGCATCTACGCTGCAAACCATTATCAATCGCCATGAAATACTCAGAACGGTCATTGCACAGGAAGATGGTGTGGCCTGGCAACGGCTGCTGGACCGCGACCAGTGGCAGCTAACGGTGACGGATGAACCGGTTTACCACGAAGACCCGCTGGCATTGTCCTCCCTGGTACACTCGCTGGTACAGGCGCCTTTTGATCTCGCTAAAGACCATATGCTGCGGGCACACCTTGTCGTGCTGTCACCTACGGAACATGTGCTGGTAGCGGTGATTCACCATATCGCGTCTGACGGATGGTCTTCTGCCATTATCGTAAAAGAGCTGGTAGACCTTTACCGGTCTTTTGTCCACCAGGAAGTAAGCACGTTGCCGGAACTGCCATTGCAGTATGCGGATTATGCGATCTGGCAGCGGCGTTACCTGACAGATACAGTGCTGTCGTTGCAGCTGGACTACTGGAAAGAAAAACTCGGCGACGTAGAGACGTTGCAGTTACCAACTGATTATTCCCGTCCGGCTGTACAGCGTAACCGGGGCGCGGTTGCATGGTTCCGGCTGGATAAACAGTTGACAGCTGATCTCCGGTCGTTGGCGCAGCAACAGGAAGCCACCTTGTTTATGACGTTGCTGGCGGCATTTAAAGCGTTGTTGTTCCGCTACAGCGGTCAGGAAGATATCTGTGTGGGCAGCCCTGTTGCCGGTCGTACGCGGCAGGAGACGGAATCGCTCATCGGTTTCTTTATCAATACACTGGCATTACGCAGTTACGTAGATGGGGAACAGTCCTTTAATAGCCTGTTGCAGGCGGTGAAAGAAACGACGCTCAACGCGTACCAGCACCAGGAAATACCTTTTGAAAAAGTAGTGGAAGCGGTGGTGAAAGAGCGCGATCTCAGCAGAAGCCCGTTGTTCCAGGTGATGTTTACCCTGCAGAATATGCCGGAAAGCACATCGTTGGAACTGGAAGGTTTACAGCTGGCAGCGGAACCCTTGTCTTACGCTACAACACAATACGATCTTAGCTTTACGCTGGAAGATACCGCAGAAGGGCTGCGGGGCAGCGTGGAATATTGCACGGACCTGTATGTGCCTGGTACCATAGACCGTATGGTACAGCACTTTGAACAGCTGTTGCACAGCCTGGTGGCATCGCCAACAGCCAGTCTTGCATCACTGCCTATACTGGGTCCGGAAGAAGAGGCGCAGCTGCTGTATGGATTTAATCAAAGCAGCCAGGCCGCTCCGGAAACAGACAGTAAAACATTGGCTGACCTGTTTGAAGAACAAGCCAAACGTACACCGGCCGCTACGGCGCTGGTGTTTGGAAATACCGCGCTTACCTACCAGGAGCTGGACGAACGTGCCGGCCAACTGGCAGCGCAGCTGGCGCGTCATGGCGTTGGTGCGGGTACGTTAGTGCCGTTGTGTATTGACCGCTCCCTGAACATG
The DNA here is from genome assembly GCF_012927205.1 of Chitinophaga fulva. Taxonomy (GTDB): domain Bacteria; phylum Bacteroidota; class Bacteroidia; order Chitinophagales; family Chitinophagaceae; genus Chitinophaga; species Chitinophaga fulva. Next base: position 1,344,800 of record NZ_JABBGC010000002.1, on the reverse strand, counting down.
ATGGTGGCCATCCTGGGTATCCTGAAAGCCGGCGGGGCTTATGTGCCGCTGGACCCGCAGCATCCCGCCGACCGTATCGGCCGTATCCTGGAAGATATGGGTGGTGACCGGCTGATAGTAACCACACCGGAGCATGCACATCTGTTCCCGCCGAAGGCGAAATTATTGTTGCCCGATGACTGGAACAACCCGGCAGGAGAGGAGTATGAAATAAACGTGGCAACAGCCGAAGATACAGCCTATGTGATCTATACCTCTGGCTCTACCGGTGTTCCTAAAGGCGTGGTGATCCCTCACGCAGCGATCGTCAATTTTATCGTTCACCGCAGCCGTGATTTTAGTATAGACGTTACCGATAGGGTATTGCAGTTTTCCAACTATTGTTTTGATGCATCGGTGGAGCAGATGTTCCTGCCGTTGGTGAATGGCGCCGTGCTGGTGATGATACCGGAAGCATTGCGGCTGGACCGGCAGGAGTTTGAACTATTGCTGGAACAAGAGAAAATTACGCACCTGGATACTACACCTGGTTTCCTGGCATCCATTACGCCGGGCAATTATGGGGCATTGCGCCGCGTGGTTTCCGGTGGTGAAGCGTGCAGCCTGCCGCTGGCGGCTGCCTGGGCACTGCATGTGGCGTTTTATAACGAATATGGCCCTACGGAAACAACGGTAGTAGCCACCGCATACCATTTCCAATTGCAGCAGACGGTAGGCACAGAGATGCTGCCTATCGGGAAACCGTTGACCAACGTACGTACCTATATACTCGATAGTACCCGTCGTCCTGTGCCAATAGGTGTGCCCGGAGAATTATTCATCGGTGGCATACAGGTGGCCAAAGGCTACCTCAACAACCCGGCCCTCACCGCAGAGAAGTTTGTCTATGATACCTTCTCCGGTAATAATGATAAACTATACCGCACCGGTGATCTGGCGTGCTGGTTGGCCGATGGAAATATCGTCTACCTCGGTCGTATAGATGACCAGGTGAAACTGCGTGGCTATCGCATAGAGTTAGGAGAGATAGAAAACGCGCTCCTGCAACATCCGGAAATACGCGAAGCCGTAACGGCCGTTAAAGCTGATAGCGCCGGCCATAAAAGGTTGGTGGCTTACCTCACCGGGGAACGGCTGCCCGACCGGGAAGTGCTGTCTGCCTTCCTGCGCGACAGGCTGCCGGAGTATATGGTGCCCGTACAATTTATTCAGTTGTCCGCCATACCGTTGACCCCTAATGGTAAGGTAGATAAAAAAGCGCTGCCGGTACCGGATGTGGACGCACTGAGCGGGAACGCTTTTGTAGCGCCACGTAATGAAGTCGAATCCCAACTGGCCGCCATCTGGCAAAGCCTGCTGAATGTGCAACAGGTAGGCATATACGATAACTTCTTTGAGCTGGGCGGTGATTCCATTATCACGATACAAGCCGTCAGCAGGGCAAGGAAAGCAGGACTGAACCTGCATCCGGCCGATTTGTTCAGGTACCAGACCATTGCCGGTCTTGCTGCTATGCTGGCATCCAAACAGGATACGCCGGACAGCCATGCTGAACAGGGCCTGCTGACAGGCTCCAGTGGTCTGTTGCCGATACAGCACTGGTACTTTGCCCATACCGCTGATATTACGGGAGAAGCTCATTTTAACCAGGCATTGTTACTGGAAGTGGACAAAGCGGTGGAGGTGAGTACGCTGGAAGCGGCCATAGAAAGGCTGGTACAGCATCATGATGCGTTGCGTTTTACGTATACGGCACACCGTGACCAATGGCAGCAAACGTATGGCACTCATAACGGCACGCTGGAAGTCATTGACCTGCGGGAGGAAACAACAGATACCCTGCCGTCAGAAATCACTACCCGTGCTGAATACTACCAACGCAGCCTGCATCCGGAACAAGGCATTGTGGCACGTACCGTTTTCATGACTACACCGGATACCGTTTCTCACAACCGCCTGCTGATCGTGGTACACCATCTTGCCATTGACGGTGTTTCCTGGCGCATCCTGCTGGAAGACCTGGACCAGCTGCTGAAACAAACCACTGCACCGCTTCCGCTGAAAAGCAATTCCTACCGCCAATGGCAGGAAGTGTTGACCGCTTATGGCCAGCGCCCTAAAGTGCAGGCGCAGCTGGCATACTGGCAACAGGCAATAGCAGGCTTCACACCACTGCAGGGCGACAAAGCCTTCGACGGCGTTGTGACCATCAGGGATACGGCCAATCACGTAGTACGATTGAATGCCGGACAAACCCGCCGCCTGCTGCAGGATGTTCCCAAAGCATACCATACCGAAATAAACGACCTGCTGTTGTGCGCGCTCGCCGCCACGTTGCAGGAGTGGAGCAATACGGAACAGGTTACCATCGGACTGGAAGGCCATGGCCGCGAAACTATCGACGCCACCACAGATATCAGCCGCACCGTAGGCTGGTTTACCAGTCTCTATCCCGTGAAGCTGTCAACCGGTACCGGCAGCATCGGCGAGCGGCTGAAGACTATAAAAGAACAATTACGCCATGTACCTGACAAAGGTCTCGGATATGGTGTGTTAAAATACCTTCAACAGGAAACGGCCTTGCAGGGCAACGATCCATGGGATGTTGTATTCAATTACCTCGGTCAGACCGGCAATATCGCCGCAACAGACGGGCTGCTGCGTATGGCAGCAGAATCTCCGGGCGCTGCGATTGGCAGCGACTTCCCGCTGACAGAGAAAATTGCGGTGGACAGCATGATACAGGATGGAGAGCTGGTGCTTCGGTGGAAATACAGCAGTCAACATTTTACAGCTGCTGCCCTGGAGAAAATGGCCGCCGCCTATATCAGGCACCTGGAAGAGCTGATCACGCACTGTGCAGACCGCACGGCGCCGGCGTTCACGCCATCCGATTTTGGCCTGGGACGCGAAATCACTGTAGCGGAACTGGACACTTTCCTGGATGCTACAGCCCATCGTGGCAGGATCAGTAGCCTGTACCGGCTTACAGGGCTGCAGGAAGCCATGTTGTTCCACGCGTTGTACGATGAAAACTCCAACGCCTATATGGAGCAGTTCACCAGCGACCTGTTGAACCTGAACGAAGCAGCCTTTATTCAAAGCTGGAACCTGTTGTTGCAACGGCATACCGCCTTACGCAGCGGCTTTCATGCTGATGAATTCAGTATCCCTGTGCAAGGTGTTTACCAGGATGTACAGCTGCCGGTGGTATTACAGGATTATCGCGGTCTTACACCGGAAGAGCAGCAGGAAGACCTGGCAGCTTTCCTGGAGGCCGACCGTAAAAGAGGGTTTGACTTCAGTCACCCGCCACTGATGCGGCTGGCGCTTATCCGCCTGGAGGACAACCGTCACCGCATGGTATGGACTTCTCATCATATTTTGTTTGATGGATGGTCATTGCCACTGATACTGGAAGATCTGTTACGGATATACGAAGCGGTGGTGAAGCAGGCGCCTTTGCCGGCATTCACGGAAGACCGTTATGAAAACTATGTCCGCTACCTGGAGCGCCAGGACAAAGAGCAGGAAGAAGCTTTCTGGCGCAATTATATCAAAGATGCCACAGATGCCACCCTGCTGCCCTTTATCGGTGCTGCGGAAGCCCGCAACGCCGGCGTAGGCAGTTACCGGCAGGAGTTGCTGGAGCTGGACGAAGCAGCCACCCGCAATATCAACCGTTTCGCTCATCGTCACCGTATTACGCCAAATACCATCATACAGGGCGTATGGTCGTACCTGTTATACCGCTACACCGGCCGCCGGGAGGTTACCTTCGGCATCACCGTGTCTGGCAGGCCGGAAGGGCTGCCGGGTGTAGAGCAGGCGGTGGGGATGTATATCAATACCCTGCCTTTATGCGCCGTCATCGATCCGGCTAAACCAGTGACCGGATGGTTGCAGGAATTACAGGCATCGCAGCTGCAATGCCGCGAGTACCAGTACACACCGCTGGATGATATGCAGCGTTGGACCGGCATTACGGGAGATTGGTTTGACAGCCTGCTGGTATACGAAAATTACCCCGTGAGCAAAATGATGGCTGCACAGGAAGGCGCACTCGGCGTAGAGAATATTGTGGTACATGAACAGACCAACCTGCCGCTGGAGATACTGGCTGCTGTGTCGGATACCATCCGCATCACCCTGCGCTACAATGCAGACCTGTTGGCAGATACTTATATTGCCGCTATCCGCGGGCATTTTGAAGAGGTGTTGTTGCAGATGACCGCCAACGACAACATACAACTGCATCAACTCGATATACTAACGGCAGCAGAACGGATACTGCTGACTGAAACACTGAACAGCCGTAAAGTGGCCTTCCCGCAGGAGAAGACGGCCGTGTCCATTATCCGTGAGAGAGCGGATATGATGCCGGATGCCACAGCCATCATCTTCGAAGGAACGGAGCTGACTTACCGCATGCTCGAAGAACGTTCCAACCAGGTGGCGCATTACCTGCAAAGCCTGGGCGTGAAAAAAGATATGCCTGTGCCCATCTGTATAGAGCGGTCACCTGAGATGGTCGTCGGTATACTGGGCATCCTGAAGGCCGGCGGCGCCTATGTGCCGGTAGATACCGCATATCCGGCGGAAAGAATTGCCTTCCTGCTGGAAGACGTGGAAGCTACGGTGGTATTGAGCAGCCTGTTGCTGAAGGAAAAAATAACGGCTATCACCAACGCCCGCGTTATTGCGTTGGATGATCGCCGCGAAGAAATCTTCCGCCAACCTGTGGCTGGTTCGTTGCTGCTGCCATCTCCTGCCGACCTGGCTTATATCATCTATACCTCCGGTTCCACCGGCAAGCCTAAAGGCGTGCTGATAGAACACCGGGGCATGTTGAACCATCTCTATGCGAAAGTCAATGATCTCCGGCTGGACCATCGTGCGGTGATTGCCTTCACGGCTTCCTATACTTTCGATATCTCGGTATGGCAAATGATGGCTGCATTGCTTTGCGGCGGTACCACCATCATCTATTCCGAAGAAACGATCCTGGAACCGGAGCAGCTGATGCGCGCGGTTGACCGCCAGCAGGTGACCATCCTGGAACTGGTGCCTTCTTATCTGGCAACGGTATTGCAGGAAAACATCCCCGTGAAACTGGATGACCTGGAATTCCTGCTCGTAACCGGTGAAGCGGTCAGTCAACAGGTGCTGGCACAATGGTTCATGCATGCGCATTACAACCGCATCCCGGTCGTGAATGCCTACGGTCCTACGGAAGCATCAGACGATATCTGCCACTATATCATGTATGAGACGCCGGCACAATCTAACATCCCGCTGGGATATCCGATACAGAACCTCAACATCTACGTGGTGAATGAGGCCATGCAACTATGCCCGCCCGGCGTGCCCGGTGAGGTATGCGTTTCAGGTGTAGGAGTAGGAAGAGGCTACCTCAAACGCCCGGAATTGACAGCCGAAAAATTCATCACCGATCCGTTTATAACGGGAATGGCTGTACGGATGTACCGCACCGGTGACCTTGGCCGCTGGCTCCCTGATGGTACGGTAGAATACCTCGGCCGTATGGACGATCAGGTGAAAGTACGTGGCTTCCGGGTGGAACTGGGTGAGATAGAACACGCGCTGCAGCTGCATGAACAGATACAGCAGGCGGTGGTGGTGGCCCGTGCGGACCGCAAAGGCCACAAACAACTGGCGGCTTATGTGGTCACTACTGATGCCTACCATCGCGATGACGTATATGCGTTCCTGAAAGGCCGCCTGCCGGAGTATATGGTGCCGTCCTGGCTGGTGCCGCTGGAAAAGCTGCCGCTGACGGCCAACGGTAAAATAGACCGTAAGGCATTGCCGGCGCCGGATGAAGTACAGGGATGGTCGTCACAAACGTATGTTGCTCCGCGTAATGAAACGGAAGCCCAACTGGCCACTGTCTGGGAGGAATTGCTCGGCGTGGAAAAAGCAGGCGTGAAGGACAATTTCTTTGAACTGGGCGGCCACTCACTGCAGGTGATACGGCTCACGTCCACTGTCCGCAGGCAATTTGGTGTGGAGGTAAATGTCAGGACCTTCTTCCAGCTGGCTACCATCGAACAGCTGGCACGGTACATCCGGTTAAATCTTGATCAGCCTCCGGCAGATGATGATGATGATGATAATCTCGAAACCATCACCCTATAAAGTAGAACCCCATTAATTCTTTTCATTATTCAAACAACCGTTTATGTCAGACTTTAATTTAATTGACATCGTTGACTTGCTGGGAAAGGCCCAGGATTCGGGAATAAAAATATCCTATGACGAAAACGACCTGGTAGTAAAGGTCAACAAGGAACAGAAGATCGACAGTTCCCTGCTGAAGGTGTTGAAGGACAACAAACAACATCTGATTACTTATTTCAGGCAATACCATCAGCGCACGGCAGCAGTAACGGGAACGGCTATTGCGGCGGCCTCCGGTCGCGCTGCTGATACCGTTATACCATTGTCTTTCAGCCAGGAGCGGCTCTGGATCATCGATCAGCTGGAAGGTAGCGTGCAGTATCACCTGTCCGCCGCCCTCCGCATGGAAGGCCCGTTGGACAGTAGCGCGCTGGAGAAAGCCCTGCGTGAAATTGTCAACCGCCATGAAATACTGCGTACCGTTATCCGTACCAGTGAAGATACCGGCCGGCCATCCCAATATGTGATGGAGAAAGACCAATGGGAACTTACTATCACAAACGGCGCCCATTGTCTCCATGACAACGCGGCTTTGCAGGACCTCCTGAAAAATTACATCGCTATTCCCTTCGATCTGGCTAATGATCACCTGTTGCGCGCGCAACTGATCGTCCTGAAAGAAGATACGCATATACTGGCGCTAACGCTGCATCACATCGTTTCTGACGGCTGGTCCACCGGTGTGCTGGTGAGTGAGCTGCAGGCATTGTACGATGCTTACGCCAACGGTTACACGCCACAACTGGCGCCGCTCGAAATTCAATACGCTGATTATGCATTGTGGCAACGCCAGCAGCTGGGCAGCGGCGGATTGCAGCAACAGCTGGACTACTGGAAGAAACAGCTGTCCGGTATTGCTCCGCTGGAATTGCCATTGGATTATCCGCGGCCGGCGGTACAAAGCACCCGCGGCGCCACCATCGATTTTACCATCGAACATACATTGGCCGAAAAGCTGAAGCAGCTGTCGCGGCAGGAAGACGTAACCCTCTTTATGACATTGCTGGCGGCTTTCAAGGTACTCTTGTGCCGGTATAGCGGCCAGGATGATATTGCTGTAGGAAGCCCTGTCTCCGGCAGAACAAGGGCGGAAATGGAAACGCTGATCGGGATGTTTGTGAACACGCTGGCGCTGCGCAGTGACCTGAGCGATCATCCTACTTTCCGTGCGTTGTTGCAACAAATAAAACAGACTACGCTGAGCGCTTATGATCACCAGGAAGTGCCGCTGGAAAAAGTGATCGAAACGGTGGTGAAAGGCCGTGATCCCGGCCGCAGTCCGCTGTTCCAGGTGATGTTTGCGTTACAGAACGCGCCAGTGTCCAAAGCAGATGCACCCGGTAAACTACGGTTGTCTGAGGAAAAAATCATCACCGAAAATGCCAAGTTCGATCTTACCCTGATCATGGAAGAAACGAACGATGGCCTGAAAGGCGGCGTGGAATATTGCGCCGATCTGTTTGATGCATCAACCATTCATCGGATGATCGGGCACCTTCAGCTGCTGTTGAAAAACGTGTTGCAGACACCTGATGTGCCGGTTCACTTGTTACCATTGCTGTCTGCTGAAGAGCGGGAGCAGGCACTCATCACTTTCAACAATACCGCGGTGCCTTATGCGGACGACCAGTCCATTGCAGCTTTGTTCTCCGCGCATGCGCTACAGACACCCGACGCCGTGGCGCTCCTGTATGGTGACGCCGTGATGTCTTACGGAGAACTGGAAACATTGTCTAACCAGCTGGCGCATCACCTGCGTAGCAAGGGTGTGCAGAAAGGCGGTATCGTGCCTGTTTGCACGGAACGCTCCATCGATATGATGGTAGGCATCCTCGCCATACTGAAGGCAGGAGCGGCCTATATGCCTTTGGACCCGGCCTATCCGGCAGAAAGGCTGCGTATTATGCTGGATGAAAGCCGCAGTAATGTATTGTTGACCACGACTGATTTTCACGACCGGTTTATAACGGAAAGGCCGGATAAAGAGTTGGTATTGGTAGATCAGCTGCCGGTGTTACTGGCAAGGCAGCCGGATACCCCGGTTGCTAATCCGCCATCCGCCAATGACCTGGCGTACGTGATGTACACGTCTGGTTCCACCGGTAAACCCAAAGGTGTGCTGGTAACACACCGCAACGTGACAAGCCTGGTGCAGCAGCCGAACTATGTTGCGCTGAATGCGGACACCACCGTGCTTTCAGCCGGATCGCTGGCATTTGACGCTACCACTTTTGAATACTGGGGCGCATTACTACATGGCGGCCGCCTGGCGCTCAGCGTCGGTGACAGCCTGCTCGACAGTGCCGTTTTTAAACAGGAGCTTTACCGCAAGGAGGTAACTACGTTGTTTATTACTACCAGCTGGTTTAATCAGCTGGTGGATACCGATATTACCGTCTTTGGCCGGCTGTCGGCTATTCTCACCGGTGGTGAAAAGATGTCTGAAAAGCATGTGGAGCGCTTCCGGCAGGCATACCCCGACATCAGCATCAGTAACATTTACGGACCTACGGAGAATACGACTTTCTCTTTAAGTTATCATATCAACAGCAAGGGACTTATTCCCAATACACCCATAGGGGTACCGCTCAATAATCGCACGGCCTACGTGCTGGACAGCGCACAGCAATTAGTGCCTGTAGGGGTGTCCGGAGAACTGTATGTGGGCGGTGCCGGCCTGGCCCTCGGTTACCTCGACCGGCCGGAACTGACTGCGGAGAAATTCGTTCCCCATCCTTTCAGCGATAATCCGGAAGAAAAGCTTTATCGTACCGGCGACCGTGCCCGCTGGCAGCCTGATGGCAACATTATGTACCTGGGCCGTATCGATGACCAGGTGAAAATCCGTGGCCACCGCATAGAACCGGGCGAAATAGAAAATATACTGCTGACCTTCCCTGCGGTAGCGCAGGGTGTGGTGGTAGTCAAAACGGACGATAAAGGCACTAAGAGACTGGTGGCCTATGTGGTGCCCGTTGATACGTTGGATAAAGACCAGCTGGTCAGCTATCTGAAGGCGAAATTACCGGAATACATGGTGCCTTCCCAGATTGTGCCCATGGACAAATTCCCGGTCACTGCCAACGGAAAAATCGATAAAAGAGCATTGCCGGAGCCGGCGCTGGAAAGTGCTGCCACTGCCAGCTACGTGGCGCCCCGCAATACCATCGAAGAAGCATTGGCCTCTGTGTGGCAGGAGCTGCTGGGCGTGCAACAGGTAGGGATATACAACAACTTCTTTGAACTCGGTGGGGATTCTATCATCACCATTCAGGCAGTAGGCCGGATACGGCGCGCGGGTTATGAACTGCAGCCGAGAGACATATTTGTGCATCAGCACATCGCCGCGCTGGCCGCTCATATACAAACGAATGCCGGTCGTGCCGCTACAGGCGAACAGGGAACGCTCACCGGCGCCAGCGGACTATTGCCTATTCAGCAATGGTTGTTGAATCTCGACACCGCTGCGGTGAATCATTTTAACCAAAGCGTATTACTGGGAATAGATAAAAAAGTGTCTGCCGAAACGCTCACACCGGCTATACAACAGCTGGTCAGCCATCATGATGCGTTGCGTTTTGTATATCAGCAGCAGGATGGTGTATGGCAACAAGCATATGGTACTTTTGAAGGAGCGGTGGAAGTGGCCGACCTGCGCGGCGTAGCACCGAAGCAACTGCCGGCTGCCGTTACCGCCACTGCCGACCGTTATCAGGCAAGCCTGGACATCAAAAAAGGAACACTGGTAAAAGCAGTGTTGATACTTACACCGGAAACAGAAGCGGCCAACAGGCTGTTTATCGTTGTTCATCACCTGGCCGTAGATGCCGTTTCCTGGCGTATCCTGCTGGAAGACCTGCAACTGTTGCTGCAAGGCCAACAACCGGAGCAGAAAACTTCTTCTTATCGTCAATGGCAACAGGCACTGACAGACTACGGTATGTCGCAACGCGGACTGTCGCAGGTGGCCTACTGGGAGAAGGTGGCACAACAATCACTGACATTAAAAACTGACAAGACGATTACAGGTGCGGTAACGGTGTCGGATGTAGGAAGTTATTCCGCGCAGCTGGGCACAGATGTTACCCGTCAACTGTTGAAAGATACCTCCAAAGCTTATCATACGGAGATCAATGATGTGCTGCTGACGGCCCTGGCACTCACTTTATCAGCATGGAACAACGAGTCCGCCGTCATTATCGGACTGGAAGGCCATGGCAGGGAAGACATCAATAAACAGATTGATACCAGCCGCACGGTAGGATGGTTTACCAACTTGTTCCCCGTATTGCTGGAACCGGGCAACCACCCTCACGCAGGAGAGGCACTGAAGGCTGTTAAAGAACAGCTACGGAGTATCCCTGACAAGGGTTTGGGATATGGTGTCCTGAAATATCTTAATAAAATACCCGCGTTGCAGGGAGCTAATCCGTGGAACGTGGTGTTCAACTATCTCGGTCAGACTGATAACCTGAAGGATGAAGCAGGCCTGTTCACTGGCGCCTCGGAGTCATCCGGCGCAGACACAGCCCCGGCTTTCCCGCTGCAGGAGCTGTTGACCGTGACCGGCCTGGTAAGAGATGGACAGTTGCATCTTGACTGGAACTATAGCACCGGGCATTTTGAGGCGGCCACCATTGCCCGGCTGGCCAAGGAATACCTGTCGCAGCTGGAACAGCTGGTGGCGCATTGCGTAACCGTACAAACGCCGGTGTTCACGCCATCCGACTATGGTCTGGGTGCGTGGGTATCCAACGATGAACTGGACAGTTTCCTCGATGCTGCGCACAACGGCGCGCCCCGGCGCGACCAGGTGGAGAGCCTGTACCGGTTGAGCGGCCTGCAGGAGGGGATGCTCTTCCATAACCTCTATGCAGCAGAAGGCGGTACTTACACCGAGCAGATGACCGTGGATATAGACGACCTGCACGTGGATGCCTTCGTGAAAAGCTGGGACCTGCTGCTGGAGAAACATAGCATCCTGCGCACGGCCTTTTATTACGACCGTTTCAGTATTCCCGTGCAATGTGTTTACAAAAAGGTAAAGCTGCCCGTGGAGATACTGGACTATACCGCTTTTGATGAGGATGAACAAAACAGGTTATACCAGGAGTTGCTGGCGACCGATCTGCGGAAGGGATTTGATTTCACCGAAGCGCCGCTGACGCGCATCACACTGGTACGCCTGCACGAAAACAACTTCCGGATGTTATGGACTTTCCATCACATCCTGCTGGATGGCTGGTCATTGTCTGTCCTGATAGAAGGTTTGCTGGTGGGCTATGATGCCTTGCTTACCGGTAGCACCCTGCCCTCACTGAAAGAAGATCATTTTGAAGAATACATCCGGTACCTGGACCGCCAGGATAAGGCAGAAACGGAACGTTACTGGAAAGGATACCTGCACGAGCTGAATGAAGCCACCCTGTTGCCTTTTATCGGTAATACCACCGCGCGTACCAAAGGCGTAGGAGCTTACCATAACCGGAAACTGGTGCTGGATGCAGCCTTCACGCAGCAGCTGTCCCGCTTTGCACAGCGTCACCATATTACGGTGAATACGCTGATGCAGGGCGTATGGGCGTACCTGTTATATGCCTATACCGGTCACCGCAACGTTGCCTACGGTGTCACCGTTTCCGGGCGCCCGGACAGCCTGGCCAGTGCGGAAAAAGGAGTGGGGCTGTATATTAATACGTTGCCGTTGCATACCGCGGTAGACGAAAGCAGCAACATCATCGACTGGTTAAAACAGATACAGGCCGGTCAGCTGCTTAACAGGGAGCATCAATATAATAACCTGCAGGAGGTCCAACAATGGGCGGGCGTCAACGGAGACCTGTTTGACAGCTCTATCACTTTCCAGAACTACCCGGTAAATGAAGTGGTCAACGCAAAAGAATGGCAACTGAAGGTAAAGTATGTGGAGACACATCCGCATACCAACTATCCGTTGACCATCATCATCAGCATTTCCACAGAAACCAGCCTGGTATTTGCTTACAATACAGCATTGCTGGATGATCATTATCTCGAAGCGATTACCGGGCATTTTAAACAGGTATTACAACAGGTAGCTACCGGTGTAGCGGAAACTATCCAGGACATTGAGCTGCTCACGCCCACAGAAAAACAACAGCTGCTGAATACCGCTACGGTAGCCTATCCGGCGCATACTACCCTCATTGATATATTTGAAGCACAGGCCGACCGTGTGCCGGAACAAACCGCCGTGCGCTGTGAAGAGCTGGTGCTGACCTACAGCCAGCTGGACAAACGGGCCACGCAACTGGCACATTATCTCCGTGGCAAAGGTGTGACGACCGGTTCACTGGTGCCTTTGTACCTGGAACGGTCTGCCGACATCCTGGTCGCATTGCTGGGCATCCTGAAAGCAGGTGGCGCTTATGTGCCCATCGATCCGGATTTCCCGGCAGAAAGGGTCGCCTTTATGCTGGCCGATACAAAGGCCAAGGTAATTGTGACCAATCATGCCTGCGCCGGCAAACTACCATTGGCAGGCCAGGAGGTAATTACGCTCGACGATGACGCTGCGATACTGGACACCATGCCCGCCACACGGATGGCACGGGAATGGATACACGGGCAACCGGTGTACGTGATTTACACTTCCGGCAGTACCGGTAATCCGAAAGGCGTGATCGTTACGCATCAGAACCTGATGGATTATGTATACGGACTGAAACATGCGCTGCCGCTGGAAGAGAGCCGTTCTTTCGGCCTCATGTCCAGCATTGCCACCGACCTGGGCAACACCGTGGTATTTGGTGCGCTGGCCACCGGCGGAGCATTGCATGTTTTCACCAAAGACGCGGTGAATGATGCGGAACGGATCGCTGCCTACTTTGCGGCACATCCGGTGGACTGCATCAAAATAGTGCCTTCCCACTGGAAAGCGTTGTCGTTGCCAGGCAACCTGCTGCTGCCCCGGAAATTGCTCATTTTTGGCGGAGAAGCGCTGGATGCCGGTGTGATAACCACTATTCGGGCATCAGGCAGTAATTGCACTGTAGTGAACCACTACGGCCCAACGGAAACGACTATCGGAAAACTGATACATATTGTTCAACCCGAACGGATATACGAACAACAGGTGCCGATTGGTAAGCCCTTCTCCAATACCCGCATATACGTGGTGTCGCCTGCCGGAAAGCTAAGCCCTGTGGGTGTTTCGGGAGAACTCTACATCGGCGGCGATGGCGTGGCCACCGGCTATCTGAACCAGGAAACGCTGACCAGCGAAAAGTTTGTCGCAGACCGTTTCCTGCCCGGTGTTTCTTCCTTACTGTACCGCACCGGCGACCTGGTGAAATACCTGCCGGATGGCAATATCCTCTTCCTGGGCCGTGCAGACGACCAGGTGAAGATCCGTGGTTACCGGGTGGAATTAGGAGAGATAGAAAATGCGCTCGTTAAGAGCGGTCTCACCGAACAGGCGGTAGTGCTGGCGAAGCCAGACCGCAACGGCGATAAACGTCTCGTCGCTTACATCCTGCGCGGCAGTGGGGTGGACAAAGATGCCTTACTGGCATACGTGAAAAATGAATTGCCAGATCATATGCATCCTGCATTATGGTCGGTAGTAGATAGTTTCCCATTGATGGCCAACGGCAAGGTAGACCGTAAAGCGCTGCCAGACCCTGATGAAACCATCGAAACACAACAGGGATATGTGGCGCCCGAAACGGCCACTGAGAAGAAGCTGGCCGCTATCTGGTCAGTATTGCTGGAGGTAGATGAGGTGGGCCTATACGATGATTTCTTTGCACTGGGAGGACACTCCCTGCTGGCTATCCGCCTGATCTCCGCTATCCGTAAACAAATGGAAGCGGAAGTGACCATCGGTGACGTGTTTGATTATCCTACGGTAGCGGCATTGGCAGGCCAGCTGGCCCAACGGACAACACAGGCGTCCGCCCCGGCCATCGTACGGAAAGAAAGACCGGCCCGCATTCCGCTGTCCTTCAGCCAGGAAAGGCTCTGGTTTATTGACCGTATGGAAGGTAGCGTACATTATCATGTACCGGCAGTACTGCGGCTGAAAGGCGCGCTGGACACCGTGGCGCTGGCCACTGCCCTGAAAACGATCATTGAACGCCATGAAGTGCTTCGTACCGTTATAGAACATGACGGCGCCGAAACCTGGCAAAGGGTATTGGAGGCAGACGGCTGGCAGCTACAGATCATCGCCGGTACAGCCTTCATGGCCGAAACCGCCTTGCAGGACTATATCGCCCGTTTGGTGAATACACCTTTCGATCTCGCTAACGACTATATGCTGCGGGCACACCTGATCGCAAGACAGCAGGAAGAATATGTGCTGGTAGTGACCCAACACCACATTGCGTCTGATGCCTGGTCAAACGGCATCATCGTCAGCGAACTGGTGGAACTGTATGACGCATTGACAACAGGCCGTACGCCATCGTTACCGCAATTGGGCATTCAATACGCCGACTTCGCCATATGGCAGCGGGAATACCTTGCAGGCAGCGTATTGCAGGACAAGGTGGCCTACTGGAGAAATAAACTGTCCGGTACCGCAACGTTGCAGCTGCCGACGGATTTTCCGAGACCGGCCGTACAAAGTACCCGTGGCAGTATGTATTCGTTTAGGTTTGACCATGAGTTGTCGGCCGCATTGCAGGCATTGTCGCAACAGCAGGGCACTACCTTGTTTATGACGCTGCTGGCCGCCTTTAAGGTGTTGTTGTACCGCTACAGCGGACAGGAAGATATCTGCGTGGGCGTACCTATTGCAGGCAGAACGCGGCAGGAAACAGAAGGACTGATCGGCTTCTTCATCAATACACTCGCGTTGCGCACTGATCTGGGCAACGACCCCGCGTTTACCACTTTATTGCAACAGGTGAAGCAGACAACGCTGGGCGCTTATGAGCAGCAGGACGTACCTTTCGAACAGGTGGTAGATGCTGTGGTGAGGGAAAGGGATATCAGCCGTACGCCGCTGTTCCAGGTGATGTTCGTGTTACAGAACGCGCCCGAAGAAGGAGACCTGAAGCTGGGTAAATTAGCGTTGGCGCAACAGGAAAGTGCGCATACCACTTCCCGTTTCGATCTCAGCTGGTCTTTGATAGAAGGGACCGACGGCCTGATGGGCAGTGTCGAATACTGCCTGGACCTGTTCCACGAATCCACGATTCAGCGGATGGTAGCTCATTTTGAACAACTGCTGCGCGCCATCGTGCAGGCGCCGGGCGTTGCGATAGATGAGTTGGCGCTGGTAACATCCGCAGAAACAACACAGCTGTTGCACGCTTTTAATCAAACTACTGTTGCCTATCCGGCTGAAGATACTATGCTGTCATTGTTTGCAGCACAGGTGGCCATGCGGCCGAATGCTACCGCGCTGGCATCTGCTGCCGCTGCTGTGACTTATAAAACGCTGGACGAAAGGGCTGACCAGCTGGCGCGTTACCTGCTGGGCCAGGGCGTAAAAGCAGGAGATCGCGTACCGGTATGCCTGGAACGCTCGCCTGACATCGTGATGGCGATGCTGGCCATCATGAGAACTGGTGCGGCTTATGTGCCGGTGGACCCGGCTTATCCGTTGGACCGTATCCGTTATATGTTGCGCGATAGTGGCGCCACTGTGATGATCACGGATAGCCAGAGTAACGATAGTTTACCGGAGATCGATCAGCTCACCGTCATCCGGCTGGATGTGGACCGGGAGACGATCAACCGCTATAAATCTATTGCCAGGCTGCCGGAAGTAACGGCAGGCCATGTGGCTTACCTGATCTATACCTCCGGGTCTACTGGTCAACCGAAAGGCGTCATGGTGCCGCATCGTGGTTTAAGTAACCTGGTACACTGGCACCAGGAAGCTTTCCGTGTCAATGCCCACAGCAGGGCCACGGCTGTTTCCGGTGTAGGCTTCGACGCTTTCGGCTGGGAAGTATGGCCTTACCTGGCGGCGGGCGCTTATGTATACCTGCCCGACAATGATACCCGTGTGCTCATGCCTTCGCTGATAGCATTGCATCGGCAGCAGGGCTTCACCCATGCCTTTATCTCCACTGCGCAGGTACAGGAGTTTATCCGCGCGGCAGCAGACAAAATCCTGCCGTTGCAATACCTGCTGACCGGCGGTGATCAGCTGCCGGCAACAGATATAAGTGGTCTGTCCTATAAAATCATTAACAACTACGGCCCTACGGAGAACAGCGTAGTGGCCACCTGGTATGAACTGACAGCTGCGGACAAAGACCGCGCGCCGGTGATTGGCTGTCCGGTCAGCAATACCAGGGTGTACATCCTTAACCGTCGTGAAAAACTGTGCCCGGCTGGTATCGCCGGTGAAATATGCCTCTCCGGCGATAGCCTGGCATTGGGTTACCTGGGCCGCCCCGATCTCACACAGGAGAAATTTGTGCCTGATCCATTCCATGCCGGCTCACAGCTGTACAAAACGGGAGACCTCGGCCGGTGGTTGCCCGATGGCACCATTGAGTACCTTGGCCGCCTTGATGAACAGGTGAAAGTACGTGGTTATCGTATTGAGCTGGGCGAGATCGAAAGTGCGCTCGCTGCCAGCGGGCAGGTACAGCAGGCCGTTGTTGTGGCCCGCAAAGACCATGAAGGCAACCGTCAGCTGGTGGCTTATGTAGTACCAGCCGGTGATTATCAGAAGGCAGATACCGTTGCCTTCCTGAAACAGCGGTTGCCGGACTATATGGTGCCAGCGCTGTGGGTAACGCTGGAAAAGCTGCCCTTGACCGCCAACGGTAAGATTGATAAAAATGCTTTACCGGTACCGGATATGAACAGTATCCTGGTCAATGTATACGTAGCGCCCCGCAATGCTACGGAAGAAACACTGGCAGCTATCTGGCAGGAAGTATTGGGCAGACAACAGACAGGCATATATGATAATTTCTTTGAATGCGGCGGTAACTCCCTGCAGGTGGTACGCGTCATCGCGCTGGTAAGAAGCCGTTTGCAGGTGGAAGTGCCTATCCGGACAGTGTTTGCGCATCCTACCGTAGCGCAGCTGGCCACCTGGCTGGCCACAACGGCCGGGGTACAACCCGCCGCGCCGGCACTGACGGCGCAGGCCAGAGGCCCGCGGATTCCATTGTCCTTCAGCCAGGAACGGCTGTGGTTCATACATCAGCTGGAAGGCAGCGTTCAATACCATATCCCGCAGCTGTTGCTGCTTAATGGCGACCTGAACGTAGTCGCGTTGGAACGCAGCCTGCAAACGCTTGTCAACCGCCATGAAGTGCTCCGGTCTGTGATGAAGGAAGATGATGGAAATGTGTACCAGGAAATACAGCCCACAGATACCTGGACGCTGGACGTGATAGATAACGTAGATGAATATACGAACGAAGCAACTCGCGAAGCTTATCTCGGTGAGCTGGTACGTACCCCGTTTGACCTGTCGCGCGATCACCTGCTGCGGGCGCATCTGCTGCGTATAGACCATCAAAAACATTTGCTGGTGCTGGTCATTCACCACATCGCTGCCGATGGCTGGTCCATGGGTATTGCTACCAGTGAGGTAATGGCGCTGTACAATGCCTTTGCAGGCGGCGGAGAAGCGCAGCTGCCGGAGCTGCCGTTGCAATATGCGGACTTTGCGATCTGGCAACGGGCACAGCTTTCCGCAGAGGTGCTGGACCGCAAACTGACCTGGTGGAAAAACAAAATGAACGATGTGGCGCCGCTGGAACTGCCGACGGATTTTACGCCACCATCTACCATCAGTATGAAGGGCGCGAGAATAGGCGTTAGCTTGTCTCCATCCCTCGGTCGGCAGTTGCAGCAACTGGCGTTGCAACAAGATGCTACGCTCTACATGGTATTGCTCTCCGCCTTTAAAGTGCTGTTGCACCGTTACAGCGGACAAGATGATATCAGCGTAGGTACTTCCGCCGCTGGCAGAACACAACAGGAAACACAAAACCTGATCGGATTTTTCATCAATACGCTGGCGCTGCGCAGTGACCTGGGCAACAACCCGGCCTTTACCGAGCTGCTGCAGCAGGTAAAACAAACCACCCTCGATGCCTTCGATCACCAGGAAGTGCCGTTTGAAAAAATAGTGGAAGCCGTGGTAAAAGACCGCGACCCCAACAGAAGACCGTTGTTCCAGGTGATGTTTGTGATGGACAATACACCGTCCTCACCGGACTTCCATCTGCATAACCTGACGTTGGCGCCGGAAGAAATCACCCACACGACTGCACGCTTTAACATCATTCTCTCCATGACGGAAGACAGTGATGGGCACCTGTATGCAGCCGTGGAATATGCGATGGACCTTTTCCGGGAAGATACCATCCGGCAAATGCTGGCCCACTTTGAGACATTGTTGGAAGCAGTGGTGGCCGCACCGCAGCAGAAGATCGATCAACTGGCATTGCTGACCGGTGAAGAACAGCAACAACAACTGGCTGCATTGAGCCAGGCTGTCGGCTACCCACGGCAGCAGACATTCCTGCATTGGTTTGAAGCGGCTGCCCGCCATCATGCCGGCAGCAATGCGCTCGCCTTTGAAGGGCAGCTGCTGACCTGGAAAGCACTGGACCAACGTTCTGCTTCGCTGGCGCATTACCTGCGCAGCAAAGGGGTCGGGGCCAATGTGCTGGTACCGGTATGCGTGGACCGTTCGCTGGACATGCTGGTGGCCGTGATGGGCATCCTGCGTGCCGGCGGCGCCTACGTGCCCGTGGAACCGGACTTCCCGGCAGAAAGGATCAAATACATGTTGCAGGATACCAGGGCTACCGTGATGGTAAGCCTCGGCCAGCATCGTGATATTATACCAGCGGTAGAAGGACTGGAGGTCATCTTCCTCGATGAACAGCAAAGTATCATCAACGGCTATACGACAACAGACCAGCTGGAGCTGCCTGCGCCGTCTGCAATCGCTTATGTGATCTACACCTCCGGCAGTACGGGCACACCCAAAGGCGTGAAAGTAACGCATCACAACCTGGCGGACTATATCGCCGGCTTAAGAGCACACCTGCCGATAGATGAATGTCATTCATTCGGCCTGCTGTCCAGCATTGCTACGGACCTTGGCAATACAGTGCTCTTCGCGGCGTTGTCTATCGGCGCTACCCTGCACCTGTTCTCCAAAGACACCATCAACGATGCGCAGAAAGTGCTGTCTTATTTTGAAAGACATGAGATAGATTGTATCAAGATAGTACCCTCACACTGGAAGGCGCTGTCAGAACCGGAACAGCTGCTGCTGCCGGCGAAGCTGTTGATCTTCGGTGGCGAAGCGCTGGAAAACAGCGTGGTGAAAGCTATCCGTGCCGCCAACGCAGAATGTGTGGTGGTGAACCACTATGGGCCAACGGAGACCACCATCGGTAAGTTGTTGCATATCGTGAACGCACAGACGGAATACGGCGCCTTTATCCCTGTCGGGAAACCGTTCTCCAATACCCGCGCCTATGTGCTTAACCCGGAAAAACAGCTATGCCCTGTGGGCGTTCCGGGTGAACTGTATATTGGCGGTGAAGGCGTGGCGGCAGGTTATCTGCATAATGACGCGCTGACAGCCGACCGGTTTGTGGCAGATCCTTTTACAACAAACCCCGCAGATTGGCTGTACCGCACCGGCGACCGCGTGAAGCTCCTGCCGGACGACAATATTCTCTTCCTCGGACGTATAGACGATCAGGTGAAAATACGTGGCTACCGCGTAGAGCCTGGCGAAATCGGCAGGGTACTGGAACAGTGCCCCGGCGTGATACAGGCAGTGGTGATTGCCCGCGAAGACAACACCGGCAACAAACGGTTGCTGGGATATGTAGTGCCGGCAAACGACTTCGATGCAGCAGCGGTGCTCGACCAGCTGCGTACGCAACTGCCCGATTACATGGTGCCTGCAATGATTACGCCACTGGATGTCTTCCCCATGCTGGCCAACGGTAAAATTGATAAACGTGCCTTGCCTGATCCGGAGAAGGTACAGGCAGATACGGCCGAATTTGCAGCGCCGGTAACAGCGGTGCAACTGGGACTGGCAGCCATCTGGGAAAAACTGCTGGAAGTAGAACAGGTAGGGCTGCATGACGATTTCTTCGCCCTCGGCGGACATTCGTTATTGGCCATCCGCCTGATCTCCGCCATCAGGAAACAATTGCAGCTGGAAGTGACCATCGGAGATGTATTTGATCATCCTACCATCGGAGGACTGGCCACGCTGCTGGAATCCCGTAAAGGAACAGTACAGGCACCAGACCTCCAACGGAAAGAAAGACCGGCCAACATCCCGCTGTCCTTCAGCCAGGAAAGGCTGTGGTTCATTGATCAGGTGGAAGGCAGTCTGCATTATCACCTGCCTACGGTGTTGCGCCTGAAAGGGCCGTTGGACAGCGAAGCGCTGGCCCGTGCCGCGCAAGCTATCATCAATCGTCATGAAGTGCTGCGTACCGTGATCAGCTCCAGCGACGGCCAGTCCTGGCAACGGATCATGCCGCAGGACAGCTGGCGCATGGAGATATATGAAGAACCTTCATTTAGGAACGATACAACCGCCCTGCACGCCTTTGTAGAAGAGCTGATCACCCAACCTTTTGATCTGTCGGCTGATCATATGCTCCGCGTACAACTGATTGTGCTGGGCAGGGAAGAACATATACTGGTGGCCACCTTGCATCACATTGCTTCTGATGGCTGGTCTACCGGTGTGCTGGTAAAAGAACTGGCTGCTTTTTATGAAGCCTATGCCGCCGGCCGTGAGCCGGAATTGGCGCCGCTGGAACTCCAGTATGCTGATTATGCCATCTGGCAACGGGAACATCTCTCCGGTGAGGCGCTGGCCAAACAGCTGGGCTACTGGGAACAGAAGCTGTCCGGCGTAGCAGCGTTGCAGTTACCACTGGATTACCCCCGTAGTGCGGTGCAAAGCAACCGTGGTGCTACCACTACGTTTATACTGGACCGTGAGTTGTCGGACAAGCTGCATGCGCTGGCCAAACAGGAAGGCGCCACCATCTTCATGACATTGCTGGCCGCCTTCCAGGTATTACTGTATCGCTACAGTGGCCAGGACGACATCTGCGTGGGCAGCCCTATTGCAGGTCGTACGCGGCAGGAGCTGGAAAGCCTGATCGGGTTCTTCATCAATACCTTGTCGCTGCGCGCCGATATGAGCGCCAACCCTTCGTTCGCCACCCTGCTGCAACAGGTGAAACAAACCACCCTCGAAGCTTACGCACACCAGGAGGTGCCTTTTGAAAAAATAGTGGAAGTGGTGGCCAAAGACAGGGACCTTAGCCGCAACCCCATCTTCCAGGTGGCACTGGTGTTACAGAACCTGCCCGATGTACCGGAACTGAAGCTCGGTGAACTGGTGATGACAGAAGAAGGAGCAGAGCATACCACGGCTAAACTGGACCTGACCGTACTGTTCCGCGAAGGGCCCGAAGGACTGGGCGCCAGCGTGGAATACTGCGCGGACCTTTTCGATGCCAGCACCATAGAGCGGATGATCTCGCAGTTTAAACGCTTACTGGGAGCCATCGTAGAGGCGCCGCAGACACCGGTGGCAGCATTGCCGCTGCTGGACGCAGCAGACGAAAAAATGCTGCTGGAAGACTTTAATGATACAGCGGTAGCTTATCCGGAAGACCAGACCATCGTGCAGCTGTTTGCCGCACAGGCACGCCAACGGCCCAACGACGTGGCGGTGTTGTTCAGGGAAGAAAAGATCACCTATCGGGAACTGGATGAATGGTCCGACAGGCTGGCGCTTTATCTGCAACAGCAGGGCGTGAAGGAAGAAATGATGGTACCGGTATGTATCCCGCGCTCACCGGAAATGATGGTGGCCATCCTCGCTATCCTGAAGGCTGGTGGTGCTTATGTGCCGCTGGACCCGGATTATCCGGCAGAAAGAATTTCCTTCATGCTGGAGGAAAGTAATAGTCATATATCCCTCACCGTTAGTCCGTATGTTCCACGGCTGACAGCAGAAAGGCCGGAAATGACCCATCTCTGCATCGGTGAATTATACAAGATACTGCCTGCCTACAAGGAAGGCGCTGTTCAAAACAAGCTGGAAGCGGGCAGCCTCGCTTATGTGATGTACACCTCCGGTTCTACCGGTAAGCCGAAAGGCGTGCTGGTGACGCATCGCAATGTGACCAGCCTCGTGATGCAGCCCAACTATGTGTCGCTGCAACCAACGGACGCGATCCTGTCGGCCGGTTCATTGTCCTTCGATGCTACCACCTTTGAATACTGGGGCGCACTGCTCAACGGCGGCCGGCTGGTGCTCAGTCCTGAAAACAACCTGCTGGATACGGAAGTGCTGAAACAGGAGCTGTATGGAAAAGAGGTAACGGTACTGTTTATCACTACCGGATGGTTCAACCAGCTGGTTGATACAGATGTGAGCGTCTTCGCCCATCTGCAGGCTATCCTCACCGGTGGTGAGAAAATGTCGGAGAAACATGTGGTGCGTTTCAGGACAGCTTATCCGGACATTAAGATCAGTAACATCTACGGACCTACGGAGAACACCACTTTCTCGCTGAGTTATCCTATTCATGAAAAAGGGCTTACGGTCAATACGCCTATTGGTATGCCGCTGAATAACCGTACCGCCTATATCCTGGACGCTGCGTTGCAGCTGGTGCCGGTAGGCGTAGCCGGAGAACTGTATGTAGGCGGTGATGGGGTGGCGCGTGGTTATCTCAACAGGGAGGAACTGACGGCTGAACGTTTCATTGCACATCCATACGGCAAAAGACCAGGCGATCGTCTCTATAAAACCGGTGACATGGCCCGCTGGCGCGCCGATGGTGCCGTGGAATACCTCGGTCGCCAGGATGACCAGGTGAAGGTCCGTGGTTTCCGCATTGAGCTGGGAGAAGTAGAAAGCGTGCTGCTGCAATATCCGCAGGTGAGTCAAACGGTGGTCATCGCGAAAGCAGGAGAGAACGGCAACAAACGCCTGCTGGGATACATTGTGCCCAAAGGCGATTTCGAAAAGGATAAACTGGTGGCATGGCTGAGAGAACGCCTGCCGGATTATATGGTGCCTTCTTACCTGATACCGCTGGAGAAACTGCCTATGACGGCCAACGGTAAGGTGGATAAAAAAGCGCTGCCAGACCCCGATACCATCATCCACTCCGGTAATGCGTACGTAGCGCCTGCAACGCCAACGGAAAAAGCGCTGGCGGCCTTCTGGACAGAACAGCTGGAGATGGAAAAGGTGAGTATCCATGATAACTATTTCGAAGCAGGTGGTAACTCGTTGTTGGCCATCCACCTGATTGCTGTTATCCGTAAACAGCTGGCCGGGGAAATCTCTATCAGCGATATCTTCGATTATCCGACTATCGCGGAACTGGCGAACGTGCTGGACCAGCGCGCTATGGCCAGAGTCAATGCTGCAGGACAGATCGGCGGCTTCGATGGCAATCCGCATATTCTGCCGCTGAACAAAGGTTCGCAGGCTTCACCGCTCTTTTTCCTGCCTGGTGGTAACGGTATCTGTGAAGGCTATACGGTATTGGGCGCCGAGCTGGAAGATGTTGGCGCGCTCTATGGCCTGCAAATGATGGGCATCTTCGAAGGCGAAAAACCGCTGGACAATGTGCCTGCCATCGCTACCCAAAACATCGCGTGGATGAAGACTGTGCAACCGGCAGGCCCTTACCGGCTTATCGGGCACTCGCTCGGTGGACAGGTGGCCTACGAAATGACACGGCAGCTGGAACAGCTGGGAGAGAAGGTGGAAGCGCTCTTCATCCTGGACACACATGTAGCGCCTGCACGCAGTGTGCTGGACAATGACACGCTCTATAACTCCCTGCTGGAAGCCTTCGAAGTATATAAGATCGCTGTGAAGCCATACCCGGAATGGGTGAAAGCCCTGAAACCAGCCATAGAAGGGCTGGAGCCTAAAGCGGTCATTCCATTCGTGCTCGAATACCTGAAAGAACATGTGCCCGAAGAAAAAGAACACCTTGGCTTCGTGATGCGCATGTTCGATATGGCCACTCATAGCCTGTTTATGCAATATACCGTCGCTGGTCAGGCAGATACGGCCCTGACAGTCATCCGCGCAGAAGAGAGAAACGTCACCGATAACGATGACAGCCTGGGATGGGCGCCGTTTGGTACCCGCTCCACAGCGCTGCGAGCGCCCGGTGATCACATCTCCATGACCAAAGAGACGGGAGCGGCTACTGTAGCGATACACATTAAGACACAATTAAATCATATCTAAAACCCAAACCCAAATCCTCATCATTAAAGCAAATCCTCACATGAAAATTGTTAATTTATTTGCAGCTTGTATGCTCTTCGCCACGTTTATGTCCTGTAAAAGAGGAGAGTCCGTCCTGCAGGGTGGCCAACCTTCGGCCACTGAAGGCGTCGTACCAAAATCTGTTATCAATGGACTGGTATTTGAACAACTCAACAAGACCGGTCGCTTTGACTGGAAAATGGTCAATGACAGCGTTGTATGGAGCGCACTGGTACAGGGCGACAGCATCCTGTCTGTAGGCTTCCAGCCCGCCGGCACTGCCGAACTTAGCCAGGAGATCGACAAAATCAACGTTAATGCCGGCAACTGGCAGGATGCCCGGCAGCAGGTGTTAAACCTGATCACCGAAACAGAACAGTTTAAAGGAGACGTTAAACAGGAAAAAGGCCTGGTTACCTATCAGTCTCCCAAACTGCCGGTATTTTATGTAAAAGCCAGCCGCTTTGCTACGGTGAAAGCGCTCCGCGCTTCTGCACTGGTAAGGTATGCAGAGCCGGTGGGATATGCCCGCTATATGCAGGTGAAACCCGCTTCAGGCAGCGCATCCGGAAGTTCTTTGCTTACTTTTGGCTGTGATTCCAATCTGGCCAATACATCCCTGGTCCCCGGTGTAGACTATACGGATATCACACCCGGCGCCAAACAATCGTGGAACTATGTCAATCATAATATTCCACAGGCGTGGACACAGTCCACCGGCGCCAATGTCAAGATCATGCTGATTGACACCGGCGTAAGTCCCACGCAGGACAATCTCGGCAGCAACTTCAACCAGGGTGCATCTTCCGGCCGTACCATCACTAAAATTGCCACCTGGCCGGGCGGTACGCCTGCTGATGTTTGCGGTCACGGTACCAAAATGGCAGGTGTGATAGCAGCACCCCGTGGTGTTAGCGGCAGCAGCGCCGGTATCGCGTACAACGCCAGCCTGGTGACTGTTCACGCGGCTGAAAACGTGGTGATCCTGTCCCCTGAATCTGTACAGGGTATCGGTGACGCCTATGTGATCGGTGGTGATGATGCCAACATAAAAATCATCAGTATGAGCATGGGTTCCCTGTTTTCCTTCGGTCACGTAACAGATGGTATCCGCTACGCTTACAACAAAGGTAAACTGATGTTCTGTGCAGCAGGTACGACCAACTCTACTTTCGGTCCTTTCCTTGGTGTGGTATATCCGGCTACTATGCCTGAAGTACAGGCGGTGACCGGCGTGAAAGACAACGGTACTTCTCCTTGTGAAGACTGTCACTCCGGCCGTGAAGTGGCTTTCGATATCATCATGGAAAAATCCACTACCGGCAGAAATCCGCTTACTACCGCTGCTACCGGTAATGCACCATCAACCGTAGGTGGTTCTTCTGTGGCTACTGCCAGCGCTGCGGGCATCGCCGCACTGGTATGGAGCAAATACCCCACTTATTCCCGTGATAGCATCGTTGCCCGTTTGCGCCGTGCGTCCAGCTTCTATAACAACAAGCATGGACAGCTGGGCTGGGGCGTGATAGATGCGCAGAAAGCAGTAGGAAACTGATTTGTTCAGTGGTCAGCTATAGGAACTGGTGCCTTCGGGCATCAGTTCTTTTTCTTTTTAAAGTAACCACGGAACAGGAAGTTGTGCTGCACAGCTTCGAGGTCTTCTTTGAGCTTGATACTGGAAGAATCGAGATTGTTAAGTGTGCTGCGTAAATGTTCAGCCGCTGCTTCATCATTCAACAGCACGCCGGTCACGCCCTGGCGGCTATTCAACGACTCACTGGCCTTTTTCAGGTTCCGGGAAAACAGCACTAGGGTGTCCATGGTAGCTTTTAGTTGTGTGATGCTTTCGCTGATATTTTCATAACTGGTGGTATCGCTCAGGAGATTGTTGACCAGCGTGCCGGAGCGATTGAGCCGGGTGGAGAAAGAGGAGAGGTTGTCCATTACTTTGCCGCTGCCGGTGCGTACCTGTGCCATGGCGCCTTTGGCATCCTGCAACGTATATTGCAGATTAGCAGCCATCACGGAATCGTTTAACAGCGCGGTGAGCGTGCCTTTACCGGTCAATATCCGTTGACTGACATCTTTTAGATTTTGAGTGATCTGTACTAAATTTTTACTGGCGGAATCCAGTATGGCCATCATATCGCCGGCACCTGCGTCGCTCGGCAGATAGCCGTTATTGCCAATAAGGGGAGAGGCGGCAGATCCGGCGGAGATCATAATGATCTTGTTGCCGATTAGTCCGTCGGTACCGAGTTTGGTATGTGAATCGAGATGTATATGTTTGCGGGCTTTTGTTTCGATGCTCATAGTGACCAATACCTGACCATCTTCTGTGATGTCGATGCCTTTGATAATGCCGATCTTTACGCCGGCAAACCACACGTTATCGCCTACTTTCAGACCGTTCACATCTGTCATGACTGTCTTTGCCGGGAACTTTTTTGCAAATGATTTGTGTTGTTCTCCCAGTGTCAATATAGCAGCAGCGAGTATCACGATAGCCAGTACCGAAAAGATGCTCACAATAAACAACAGTTTGTTTTTACCCGCTTTCATGTGTCGATGATAAAATTGTAGTCATAAAATTTTTTCGCTTCCGCGTCACCTGTCTGAAATACTTCCTCAAAAGTTCCTTCCCTGCTGAATTTCCCATCTGTGATCAATGCTATCCTGTCGCCCGTTGTTTTGGCACAGGTCAGGTCGTGGGTAATAATCACTGAACTCGTTCTGTATTTCTGCTGTACTTCGTTGATCAGCATGTTGATGTCGCTGGAAGTGACAGGGTCCAGCCCAGCTGTTGGTTCATCATACAACATGATATCCGGATGAAGGATAAGCGTGCGTGCGATGCCTACT
This sequence comes from Chitinophaga fulva, assembly GCF_012927205.1. Taxonomy (GTDB): domain Bacteria; phylum Bacteroidota; class Bacteroidia; order Chitinophagales; family Chitinophagaceae; genus Chitinophaga; species Chitinophaga fulva. The sequence goes on along the minus strand of NZ_JABBGC010000002.1, from coordinate 1,317,460 downwards.
CTTTTTTTCTGTCCGCCGGACAACTCGGAGGGCATTTTATCGATTGACTGGGACAATCCCACGTTTTCCAGCACTTCACGAATGGTATCTTCCCTTTCTTCATGTGTAAGATGAGGACTGTTCCTTACCAGCGGAAACTCCAGATTTTCACGCACCGTCATGCTGTCGTACAGTGCACTGCCCTGATAGAGGAACCCTATTTTCAGCCTTAATTCCTGCAGTGCCCTGGGGGAAAGCTGGTCTATTTCTTCACCGGCTACACAGATGGTACCGCTGTCCGGTTTTAATAATCCGGCAATGAGTTTGATCAATACAGATTTACCGCTGCCTGAACGGCCCAGTACGACTACGTTTTCCCCTTTGTATAGGTCAAGGTCCATCCCGGTTAGCACCGCTACGGTGTCAAAAGATTTATACAGTCCGCGTATATGAATGACAGTATTTTGTTTATCTATATCGACAGGTGATTTTCTCATGATCTGTTCCTTTAAGATGGCCTGAGTTGATTCACGATCTGTACAATGATCATTTCTTCGATAAAGATGAGAAACATAGAAGCAACCACGGCCGCGTTAGCAGCCTTACCTACGCCCTGTGTGCCTTTGGCCGCGTTATACCCCTGATAGCAGCCCGTGATGCTGATGGTAAAACCATATACCAGCGATTTGATGATCGAAGCAAACATGTCGAGGAAGGAAATGCTGGCGAAGCCATGCTGGAAGAAAGCTGCGAAACTGGTGTTCTCATGCTGGTGTACGTTGATGTATGCACCCAGCAATCCCGCAAACGCCATATAAAATACCAGCAGGGGGTTCATGAGGGTGGTAGCCACCACTCTGCTTACAACCAGGAATTTAAAGGGATTAGTGGCCGATACTTCCATGGCTTCGATCTGTTCCGTCACTTTCATGGAACCCAACTCTGCCCCGATATTAGAACCCACTTTCCCGGCTACGATCAGGGAAGTGATCAGCGGCGCCAGCGCCCTGACGATAGCGATGGAGATAAGTCCCGGCAGCCAGGAGGTGGCGCCAAATTCCGCCAGTGATGGCCGCGACTGGTTCGTAAATACAAACCCCGTGATAAAGCCGGTCAGCGATACAAGCGCCAATGACTTTTGACCAACGTTGTAACATTGTCTGATTATTTCCCTGAATTCGTAGGGGGGGCGGAACACTTCCGCGAAAAACCGGAATACAAACCGGCAGGTGTTATATACATCGGAAAGAACAGTAGTATATAACTTATTGTATAATGTGTATTTATGCGAAGCAGGTTTCATACACACAATTTGCCACAAAGCTATCCGGTTGCCGGACAGTACCCAATGATCACAATCAAATGAATGGCTGACACCTGTCAGCATCCTGGTGATGGTTTCTCTATACCTTGTCACGACAAAAAAATGAGCATATGAAGACAATCATCGTTGCAACTGATTTTTCCCCGGTAGCCTGGAATGCGGCTTGTTATGCAGCGGATATGGCGAAGGCGATCAACAAGCAGGTATTACTGCTGAACGTGTATACGTTGCCGGTATCCTTTGCGGAAGTGCCTATGGCCTTCGATCCCGATAAGCTGATGCAGAACATACAAATGGAGCTGGACAAGTTGCAGCAGCAGTTGTCTGAAAGGATGTCAGGAGCAGTGGTGATCGGTACGAAATTGAAGATGGGAAATTTTTTTACAGAACTGAAGGCTGTTTGTGAGCGGGAAAACCCCTACGCGGTGATCATGGGAAGCCAGGGTACCACTGCAGCCGAACGGTTGTTGCTCGGCGGTCATACGGTATTTGCCATGAAAAACCTTTCCTGGCCGCTGATTACGGTGCCGCCTGCACGTAGTTTTGAAGGCATTAAAAGAATAGGGCTGGCCTGTGACCTTAACCAGGTGGCGGAAACAGTACCGGTAGAACGCTTGCAAATGTTTATGGCAGATTTTGACGCAGAGCTGCATGTAGTGAACGTCAAAGATAAAAAGGCCGACATCACCACCGCCATCCAGGAAAACAACATATTACACCACATGCTGGGGCTGCTGGCGCCTCAGTATCACTATAAAGTTCATCCGAAGGCCGTTGAAAGCATCATGGAAGCCGTGGAAGAGCTGGAGCTGGATATGCTGATCATATTGCCTAAAAGGCATGACTTGCTGTATCAGTTGACCCATAAGAGCCATACGAAACAACTGACCATGCAAAGCCCGGTGCCGCTGATGGGATTGCAGCAATGAATGCAATAGCGGGTAATCGATGTGATGTGCTGCTGAGGAAGTCCTGACATCCCTGTTATTTACTGTGTCAAATTAAAAACCTGCGTTATGACCATCGATTATATGACAACGCAAAATGTGGTTGTGGCGGGAGTGTTACATCGTATGGCTTCCTGCTACAAGTACCTGGGCGCAAAGGAACGCTTCCGTGCTATAGCCTATGATGTCGCATCACGGACGGTCAATAATCTCCAGTGTGATGTTGCCATCTATAAAGACGATAAAAAGTCGTTGGACGAATTGAACGGAATTGGTTCCAGCATTGCAGACAAGATCATTGAATTCCTGAAGACAGGGAAGATCCTGAAATTTGAAGAGCTGAAGAAGACGGTCCCGGAGGGGCTGCTGGACCTGATGGATATTGTGGGGTTCGGCCCGGCACTGATTAAGGTGTTGTATGAGAAACTGCGTATCCGTACACGTGACCAGCTGGTGAAGGCGCTGGAAGCCGGCCGCCTTGAAGGAGTGAGAGGTTTCGGCAGCAAAAAAATCGAAAATATGAAAAAGGGGCTGCAGCTGAGTAGTGAAGCACAGTCCCGGCTATTCATCTGGGATGCACTGAAAGGCGGCAATGAAATATTGGATGCCATACGGCACCTGCCAGAGGTGAAAAAAGCGGAACTGGCCGGCAGTCTGCGCAGAGGCAAAGAGATAGTGGCTGATATTGACATTGTTGTAATGGCCACGGCGGAGGACCGGCAGCGGCTGGCCACCAAAATAACAAAACTGCCGCAGGTAGCTGGTATATTGGCCGCAGGAGACACGAAGGTCAGTGTGCGACTGGCAGCCAGCCAGGCACAGGTCGATGTCCGGATAGTGACGGCAGAGGCTTATGGCGCCGCATTGCTCTATTTCACCGGCTCCAGGGAACATAATATCCGTTTGCGTACCATTGCCCGAGAAAAAGGCTGGAAACTGAATGAATATGGGTTGTTCGACCTGAAGACCGAAAAATACCTGGCCGGGAAAACGGAGGCAGACATGTATAAGTGGCTGGGCCTGCAGTATATTCCGCCTGAACTGCGGGAGGAAAGAGGGGAAATCGAGGTGGCTGCCAAACACCGGTTGCCGGTACTGGTGACGGCCAGCGATATCAAAGGGGATATGCATCTACATAGCAAATGGAGCGATGGGCAGGAAGATATTGAAACGATGGCACAATATGTCAGAAAAACATTCCCCGGGTACGAATACCTGGTTATAACAGATCATTCGCCGAGTGAACGGATTGCACACGGTTTGACAGCAGATGATTTTGTGCGGCAATTTGTCGAAATAGATAAGATCAACCATCGGTTAGGAACAGACTTTCTTAAGAAAGGCGTGGAGGTGGACATCCTGATGGATGGCAGTCTTGATTTGCCGGACCGGTTGCTGCGGCAGTTTGACTGGGTGGTGGCCTCTGTGCATAGTGGATTTACGCATGACAACACCCAACGATTGCTGAAAGCCTGTGATCATCCTTTTGTTAACTGCATCGGTCACCCGGGTGGCAGGCTACTAGGCACCAGGGAAGCCTATACGGTCAACTGGGAACAGCTGATGGAAAAGGCCGCTGCAACGGGAACTGCGCTGGAGATCAATGCGCAGCCGGAAAGGATGGACCTGTCTGATGAATTGGTGAAAATGGCCGTAGCAAAAAAAGTACAGCTGGTTATTGACACGGATGCGCATGCCCTGTCTCAATTTGATTGTATGCAGCTGGGCGTGACGATCGCCCGGAGAGGCTGGTGTAAAAAGGAAGCAGTCCTTAATACCTGTTCGTGGCGGGAAATATCGCAGTTTAGAAACAAAAAGCAGAAAATGCCGCGAAATAAGTAGCTTTGATGGAGGGCCGGCACCACCGCTGCAGAATTCATCTATGGCCCGGTGAAACGTTAACCATCGCAGCCCGATTGTTCAAAGAATGCAGTTAATACGTCCATGAAGCAAAGTGAAAAAATTACGCAGGCATATTTCGCTTTTTTAGATAAACATATCGCTGATGTGATCAGTGGTGACGCGCCAAAATTTCTGGAGCTTAACCAGATCGCCAGCGCACTGTTTGTGTCCCATGCCCATTTGACGGCCACCATCCAGCAAACGATGGGGCATCATCCCTGTCATTTTTATGATCAGAAAATTGTGGATGCTGCCCGGAAAATGCTGACTGAAACAGATAAGCCGGTAGCAGAAATAGCTAATGTATTAACCTACGATCCTTCCAATTTCTCCAAGTTTTTTAAAAAGATGACCGGGCAAACACCCGGACAGTACCGCGATTCCGTGCGATAGTAACCGCTTTCTCAAAATTCCTGAAAGTTCACCATGCCCGGGAAAGGGATTTGCTGACCTTTATCCCATCGTTAAACATTCTTTAAAAAAATGTAGTCATGGGAAGAAACGATTTAAAAGGAAAAGTTGTGCTCATTGCAGGCGGAGCAAAGAATCTGGGCGGTCTGCTGAGCAGGGAGATCGCAAAAAAAGGGGCTAAAATAATCATCCATTTCAACAGTGCCTCCACAAAAGAAGACGCAGACAAAACACGGGAAGACATTCAGGCTGCCGGTGGAGAAGCTATCCTGTTCCAGGCTGATCTTACCAAAGTGGAAAATATCCGGACACTCTTCCAGGAGGCCCGTAAACAATGGGGGGGTATTGATATTGCCATCAACACCGTAGGCAAAGTATTGAAGAAACCTTTCTCCGATACCACGGAAGCTGAGTATGACAGCATGTTTGATATCAACTCCAAGGTGGCTTATTTCTTTATACAGGAAGCAGGTAAACAACTGAACGATAATGGTAAAATCTGTACCATCGTGACCTCTTTGCTGGCAGCATATACGGGCTTGTATTCCACTTATGCAGGTGGTAAGGCGCCGGTGGAACACTACACCCGTGCTGCTTCCAAGGAATATGGCAGTCGCGGTATTTCCGTAACGGCAGTGGCGCCCGGTCCAATGGACACGCCTTTCTTTTACGGCCAGGAAACAGATGATGCGGTGGCCTATCACAAATCAGCATCAGCATTAGGTGGCCTGACGAAGATCGAAGACATTGCGCCGCTGGTGGAGTTCCTGGTAACAGATGGCTGGTGGATCACGGGTCAGACGATATTTGCCAATGGTGGTTATACCACAAGATAGTGTAATGGTCATCCACAGTATAAAAAAATCCCGCTTTGCCATGGGGCGAAGCGGGATAAATTTGTTCACATCTCCCGGAAAAATATTTTAATATTGATCTTAAATCAGGAGCATGGCGGTTTCTATTGAAACGTTACAAAGTCTGTTACAACAATTGAATACAGTTCCACCGGCAGATATGGCGCCGTTGTTTGCAGCTACGCGGGAGGTAAAACTGGAAGCCGGAGAAACGTATATCCGTGAGGGTGATACTGCGAGGAAGCTGGCCTATCTCGAAAAGGGCATCATCCGGGCGTATGCGGTGATGAATAACGGGGACGAAGCTACGTTGTTTCTCCGCTGCGAAGGACAGTTTATTGCCTCGCATGATACCATTATCCGTCAGCGACCGTCCCGCTTTATTTACAGGGCACTGGAAGATACGGTGATGGTAGAGATAGACTACGACAAGCTGGAGGGCGTATTGCGGGAGAACCCACGGCTGGAGCCGTTGCGCAGTTACTTCCTGCAGCTTATGCTGGCCGAAGCGCTGGACTCCATCGAAGCCTTTGTGACGCTGTCGCCGGAAGAACGTTACCTGCAACTATTAGACAGCCGCGGTGATATCGTGAACCGCGTACCGGATAAATACATTGCTTCCATGCTGGGCGTTACGCCGGTGTCGCTGAGCCGCATCCGGAAAAGAATACATAGCAGGGGAAAACAATAACCGTAGAAATTAACATTTGTTAACGTCATTTCTTATCCTTTGTTAACCGTCGGATGCATTCGTGGTGGCTAATTTTGGGTCGTATTACATTTAAAACGACCTGAAAAAATGCAAACATTGACCGAAGCACTGGCCCGTATTTTCAGTCTCTCTGCACTGCGCTATTTTTTAGTGGCAGGCATCCCTTTTATCATATTTTATTTGATATATCCTGCCAGGTTAAAACGACAGAAAATCCAACGAAGAGAAGCTTCCCGGAAGGATTTTTTCCGGGAGGTATGGCATTCTATGCAGACCACCCTTGTATTTAGCACGATCTCCGTCATACTGCTGTTTACGCCGGTCCGTCAATTTACACAGTTATACCGGCATATCGATGACTATCCCCTGTGGTATATCGGCGTGAGCCTGGTGCTCAGTCTTGTAGTGCATGATACCTATTTCTACTGGATGCACCGCCTGTTGCACCATCCGAGGCTCTTTAAGGCCACCCATCTGCTGCATCATAAAAGCAGTAACCCTTCGCCGTGGACGTCCTACAGCTTTCATCTGCTGGAAGCCATCGCAGAAGGAGGGGTGTTGGTGGTGTTAGTATGTATCATGCCGATGCACCCCCTGACATTACTGTTGTTTACGATTACCGGGTTTATGATCAATGTGTACGGTCATCTGGGCTATGAGATACTGCCCCGCTGGTTCCGCCACAGCTGGTGGTTTGAATTGTTTAACAGTTCCGTTCATCACAACCTGCATCATAGCCGTTTTAAAGGTAACTACGGCCTGTATTTTCGTATATGGGACCGCTTAATGGGCACCGAGCATCCCGACTATGTAAAGGAATATGACCGTATGCAGGCGCAGCGTTTTGGGGAGCAGCCGGTTGTCAGCGAAAGTAAAAGTCCAGCCCGTGTAATGGATTTTTAGTAAAGTACTGGTGCTGGTCATGCATCTCTGTGGCGAAGCGGAGAATGGTAAGGGCCCGTTCGCGGTCAGCTGCTGAAAGCGGCGGATATAAATAGACAGTACTTCTTTGCCAGCGTAGTAATGCCGGCAGGCTGTAGTCTCTGATGGACTGATCAGGATCAATGGTGCCCAGCATCAAATCTGCTGCTACTTTCCAGCCGCCGGTATAGGAAAAGAACCGTAACATGGAAAGTTTGAGATCTGTTGTTCCGTTCAAATAATGTTCTCTCGCCTTATGAAGTACGTTGTCGTTTGCCTGATTGGCCAGATAATCTAAAATGATATGGCGCATACTAAGAACCGGATGATCCATGTATTCCAGGCAATAATTATAGCATAGTGTGTCGTCCAGCTTTTTAAGTGCGAAAAAGGCTGCTTTCGCTACCCTGAGGATGTTATGATGCAGGAATGGTGTTATTACACTTGCATGCTGGCGGGCATTCATCTCAGCCAGCCCGGTCAGTGAGCCGGTCAGTTGTTGTTGCTGTTGCAGCTGATCAAGATAAATAGCTACGAAGTCAATACCCTTGTCCTTAAGATAGTACCGGGCAAATTCCCGGATACCAGCTGCAGGATCTGCTACAAAAGGTACGAGTGAAAAATCCGAATCTTGCTGTTGAAGTGTCCGAAGTACTGCCAAACGGATATGCGGGGACTTATCCTTCAGTAATCGGGAAATATCTTCTGATTGCAGGTACGACATATACTCCACAGCAACCTGTCTTATTAATGGGTAACGGTCTGCCATAAACATCAGCAATTCATCTCTGTGTGCACAGCTCGCGGCCAGATGGCGGGCAAGGAGCAACCGTTGCTTTACGGGCAGACGATGAAATTGATGTCTCGCCACACTCCGGGCCCGCCCGGTAAGATAATCGAGAATGGTGTTCCGGATAGCTGTCAGGTCTGCTCTTTCTACCTGCTGTAACCACTCCAGTAGGGACAGGTTCATGATAAAAGCTTTTGCCTTGCCTGAATGCAAATAGGCTATCACTGCTGTTTCAGCCGCCTGACGAACAGGTTTTACCCAGTCGGCCAGGCGGTGAAGCAGAAAGGGAAGGGCTTCGGCGTTTACTATTTCACCTAGTTTACGGACAGCCTTTTCCCGGACGTAACCGCTGCTGTTGAGAGAGCTGATAATCAACAGGTAAGTCAACCTTGACTGATCAAAAGTTGCCTCAAAGAAATCAATGTCAGCTACACTTATCTCGCAATTGTTCAACGCCTGATATAACGGCCGCGGATCTATGTTTTTCTGGAATAAATGAATGATGGTATCACAAATAGTGTCTCTTATCGACACATTATGTGATTGATGCAACGCAATCAGTAAGTTGTGAATCAGAGAGGAGTATCCATCGTTATGCATTTGTGCTAACGCATGCAGCTTTTTCTCTTTACTACCGGGATGGTGAAGCGTCTGTATATGTGTCGAGAAGTTCATGTTATCGTTGTGGGGTTAAGCCCAGCGAAGATATCATTTATTCCCCGGAATGCCGCGTACAACCTCACCTTCCTTCGGTACCCTTATTCTCTTTTGTAGTTTTTCTTTAGCCACAAACTGACGCAGGTCAGCCTTCGTTAAGCTGCAATGATTGATGGCATCCATGTGTACGGCCACCACGGTGGTAGCAGGCAATAGTTGGGTGATAGCTTTCAGTTCACCGGTGGTCATGGTCATCGTGATACCAGGCGCCAGTACCGGGTTGTCCCGGGTGAAGTGGCATTCGCCGGTATTGGCGATCACAATGGGAGGCTGCGTAGCGGTGAGGGAGGCTTTGAGCCGGTCATCGAGAATAGCGTCGCCGGTGATGAAAACAGCGTTGCTGCCGCTTTGCAGATACCAGGACGAAGAGATGCCGAAAGGTGGCTCCCCATTGGCGCCAGGGTAGTGGCTGGAGAGGTACCGGTTAAACGAAATGCCCTGCCAGCTAACGGTGCTGTCAACGACCCGCGTGTTGGTAAAGCCTTTTTCTTTCAGCCTGGCGTCATCTCCCGGTTGACAGAAGATCAGCATGTCTTTGGGCACATATTTCTCTGCCGCCCCATCGAAATGATCAGGATGGTAGTGGGTGAGGAGGATGGCATCCACGTTTTTCAGCACGCTGTCACGATGAAAAGGCAGCCCGATCGTGGGATTCTTCCGCTCATTGGAAAAGAAGATGGGAGGCTCTGTGCCTTCGTCGGCCAGTATCGGGTCTATCAGGAGATGTTGCTGATGAATAGTGATCTTAACGGTAGCACTCCGGATGAGCTGGATTTGTAACGGTTGTGCGATGCTGCTTGTTGTCAGGGCGCTGATACAGGCGAGTATCAGTGGGATTACTTTTTTCATGTGGTGCTGTTTTTATTTTAATGGCATCAAAAGTATACCTTTATACCCTGTCGGATAAGTAGGTACTTTTCCGTGGCTTACTTACTTTTTAGTAGGTTTTGTGGAGCATCGCCGGAAGGCGCAAACAAATTTTTTTAAAAAAATATGAGAGACCCAAGATTACACTGTCCGCTGACGCTGGCTGTGAAAGCCATCAGTGGCAAATGGAAGCTGTATATACTCAGTATGCTGTCTGATGGTACGCCGAAACGGTATGGTGAACTGCTCAAGAGCACCTGTGAAAACCTCACGGAGAAAATGCTCACCAGTCAGCTGCGGGAGCTGGAGAAGGACGGTATCATTACGCGTAAAGTATATCCGGAGGTGCCGCCACGGGTGGAGTATATGCTGACGGAATCAGGTAGAAAGCTGTGCACCATCTTTGAACCATTGTATGAATGGGGGGTGGACTATATGAAAACACATCGTCATGATCAGTTGCCGTGGTTGGAAATGGGACTTAAAAAACTTGCCTGATACTGTTTGTGGGCGTATGTAGCATTGCAGGCCTTCCGGCCTGCAAAAAAAATTCTTTTTTTCTATTCCTTTTTGTTATCTTCAAATATCTCAAAATAATCGATGACTCATGCCAATTAACCCACGCTATATAAAGTAATTCTCAACCCAAAATTTGAACCTGTAAATCTCCTCCTTATGAAGAAAAAAACAGCTATTGGAAAAAAAATGTCTTTTAACAAGACAACTATTGCCCAACTGAACACACAGCAGCAAGCCCAAATCGCAGGTGGAATAATCACCAGAGTTCTCCAGTGCCAGGAGACCAGGCAGATATCCTGCGAGACTATTCCTTACACACAGGATGCATGTGTGATCTGTTAGAATTCTCAACCGAAAATTTGAACCCGTAATTCTCCTCCTTATGAAGAAAAAAGCAGTTATCGGAAAAAAAATGTCTTTTAACAAGACAACTGTCGCCCAATTGAACGCCCAACAGCAGGACCAGATCGCCGGTGGAATACCCACTACCACGGCGACTTTCACAAAGATCTGCCAGGAAACCCGTTACGCCAGCTGTAACACTTTCCCTTATACACAGGAGATATGTGTATTCTGCTAATCTGATGTAGTCCCTTTTTTAATCGGGGGGCAAACTGTCCTGGTGGCTGTAAAGCTTACCAGCGGGGATGTTTTGTCCTGTAAATCCACTCGTTTTATGAAAAAGAAAAAAATGAACGCCGAAAAGAAGTTGCATTTTGGCAAATCTGCGGTAGCGATACTGTCGGCTTCTCAACAGGAAATGTTGGCCGGTGGCGCTGTTACCGCGACCATGGACCGGAAATGTCAGACTTTTGACGAGACCTGTCAGACATTCCGTTACACCCAGCCGTTTTGCATCTTCTGTTAAGACCGATTTTTTAACCTGAACTGTCTATCATTTATGAAAAAGAAAAAAGTAGCTATTGAGCGCAAACTGTCGCTCAATAAAGAAACTATTGCTGCGCTCAATGCAGACCAGCAAAAGAAAATCGCTGGCGGTGCCATGTATATTACCAGGCCTATTGAATGTGAATCGTTCGTGGAAACCTGCGTTACTGTGCATGTTCAAACAGGTCCTTGTGAAATCTGTTAAAATCCAATATATATGAAAAAGAAAAAAATCTCCATCGACAGAAAACTGATGCTGGGCAAGTCTCCCATTGCATCCCTGAACAACACTCAGCAGGAAATGATTGCCGGCGGTATACCTCCGACCCTGATCAGATGTACTTCCCGTGCGGTAACATGCGCCACGGCGCCGAGGCCTGGCCAACCTTGCGAATTATGTAATCCAGACACCACCCTCTAAAAACACCACCCATGAAAAAGAAAAAAATCTCCATCGACAGAAAGTTGATGCTGGGCAAGTTACCCGTTGCATCCCTGAATGACAATCAACAGGAAATGATTGTCGGCGGTATCCCGGTGACCAGACTTATCAACTGCACATCCCGTCTGGAATCATGCGCTACCGCACCAAGTCCTACCCGTCCATGTCAATTATGTCCCTAAAAAATACAACCCATGAAAAAGAAAAAAATGAGTGCCGAAAAGAAACTGCATTTCGGTAAATCTGCTGTGGCTGTATTGTCAGCTACTGAAACAGGAATGTTGGCTGGAGGTATTCCTCCGTTGACAATGGACAGGAAATGTTTTACAAACCTGGAAACCTGTATGACATATCCTTACACAGTACCTGAATGTATCGCCTGTTAAGGCTATTTTCTAACCTGACTGTCCATCATTTTATGAAAAAGAAAAAAATCTCTATCGACAGAAAAATGACGCTCGGCAAGTCTTTCATTGCATCCCTGAATAATAACCAGCAGGAAATAATTGCCGGCGGCATGCGTATAACCCAAGGGGTTACCTGCAATTGCCCAACACGTGATACCTCGCCAGGAACTACCCGCCCTTGTGTTTTCTGTACTACCACTGCCGTCTAAAAACACAGCTCATGAAAAAAAAGAACATTAACATCGGAAAAAAGCTTTCCTTCAATAAGGAAACGATTGCAGCGCTGAACAACAGCCAACAGCAATTGATTGCCGGTGGCGCCACATTTCATACCTGTATCATTAATTGCGCTTCCGGTATGGAAACCTGCGCTACTATTCAACGCCCGGGCGGCCCTTGCGAATTATGCCCACCAATTCAATAGGGTATGAAAAGGAAAAACGCCGCCATCAGAAAAAAGCTCTCTTTTAACAAGGAAACTGTCGCAACGCTGAACACTGCACAGCTGCAGGAGCTGGCTGGCGGCTCCAAAACCGTCACCAAACTCATTACCTGTACCTCCAATGGAGTTACCTGTGTAACGACAGCTGGTACCGGCGTTTGCGATAACTGTGCCTGATTTTTTCACTACCTGAAATTTTTCTAATGAAAAAGAAAAACATCGCTATTGGGAAAAAAATTTCTCTTAACAAAGAGACCATCGCTGCGCTGAACATGGAACAGCAGCAGTTGATCGCTGGTGGGGCACCTACCACCACCGTCCAGACCAGGTTCACCATCTGTAATACCGGACAGGACAACACCTGCCCAACAATTCCTAATACTGGCCATCAATGCGTGCGCTGCCAGTAATGGTTCATTTTTCAGCATCTAAAACTGCATCCATGAAAAAGAAAATTTCCATCAGCAAAAAGCTGGCTTTCAACAAAGCTGCCATCGCTGTACTCAGCGATCCACAACGCAACTTGATTGTTGGCGGGGCGCCGATTACCAATCAGCCCTTTAATTGCACCACCATCGTTGAAACCTGCCAAACTTCGCCAAGACCAGGTTATCCCTGCGAAAATTGCGGAGCGTAAGTGACTGGTAAAATACAATGTCCACCAGCCGCACAAACCCCGTGGTTTGCGCGGCTTTGGTATATCATCGTTTCAATACTTAAAAATATTGCTATGAAAAAGAAAATCTCCCTCAGCAAAAAACTGGCTTTCCGGAAAGATACCATCGCCATGCTCACTGATGCACAACGCAACCTGATAGCCGACGGCGCCAAATTCCAGCTTACGAAAGCGCCCGGTTGTGCTACCTTAATCATTGCCACCTGCTAGTGCCCCGTAAACCTTGCATATACTGTACATCTCATCGTTTTAGCATTTTAAAAATCTCACTATGAAAAAGAAAATTTCCATTGGTAAAAAGTTGCCTTTCACCAAGGCTACCATCGCTGTACTCAATGCTACACAGCAAAATGGGGTTATTGGTGGTAAGGCATTTGAAACAAGCCCCTTTAACTGTGCTACGCTTTATAATACCTGTGAAACCTCGCCAGGTACTACACAGTCATGTTGGTTGTGCGAGTAGCATGCTGACGATTTCAGAAAGCCGCACCGCCTTCAGGGTTTGTGCGGCTTTGTTGTTTTTTGTACCACTGGTAAATTTTCTTCGCTTTGATAAAAAAAGTCCATATGTTCGCACATAGATAAATACGTTATGACGATGATGGCCCCTGGTCATCGGGTATTAAATGTGAACAATGAGATATTTTTCCTTTCTGCGGCAATGGGCTTGTCTTTTGCTGCTGCTGGCGGGCAATGGCCTGCACGCACAAACGAATACTTCCTGGACGCCGGACAATGGCAACGGAACTTTCAAAAATCCACTGATGTGGGGCGACTGGCCCGATCCGGATATCATCCGGGTGGATGACAAATTCTATTTTGTGTCTACCAGTATGCATTACGTGCCTGGCTGCCCTGTTGCGGTTTCAAATGACCTGGTGAACTGGAAGATGGCAGGATACGCGGTGTCCCGCTACGATGAAGACCCGCGTTATGACCTGAAAGGTGGCCATATGTACCTGAGTGGTTCCTGGGCCGCCACTATCCGCCATCACAACGGCCTGTTTTACGTAGGGTTCTGCACACCGGATATGGATGGCCGTAAAGGCCAATTCTCCATGTGTACAGCTAAAAATGTGGAGGGCCCCTGGACACGGACCATCTTCCCGGAGTACCTGTATGATCCGGGTCTTTTCTTTGATGACGATGGTAAAGTATACGTAGTGCACGGGCAACAAAAACTGTTTATCACAGAGCTGAACAGCAACGCACTGTCGGTAAAAACACCCCGGCGTGAGATTTATGACAACCGCGCCTATCCTTATCTGGAGGGGTCACACATGTATAAAGTCAACGGTAAGTACTATATCCTTGGAAGCACCGGCGGCACCAAAGGCCGGCAGGTCTGTTTGCGGTCCGATAGTATATACGGTCCCTATGAATCGAAAGTCGTGATACACGACGATCATTCCTATCCGGGCAATGGACTGCATCAGGGCGGGATGGTACAGCTGCAGAACGGTGACTGGTGGTTTATCATTATGCAGGACCGTGGCCCGATCGGCCGTGTACCCAACCTGGAACCGGTAACGTGGGTGGATGGCTGGCCTATATTAGGCGTCGGTGGGAAAGGAGTGGACACCTTCCCTAAACCTGCTGTCGGCAAAACATACCCGGTGTCAGTACCGGCCACTTCCGACGAATTCAACAAAAATACACTGGGCTTACAATGGCAATGGAACCACAACCCCGACAATAGCAAATGGTCGCTGACCAAAAGGCCGGGATATCTCCGGTTATATGCCGGTAAGGCCCGCAACTTAATGGAAGCGCGCAATACGCTGACGCAACGCGTAGAAGGCCCCTATTCGGAAGGCACCGCATACCTCGACCTCTCCGGCCTGAAGCCGGGCGATATAGCCGGATTGGGCGTATTCCAGTCACCCTATGCGTATATAGGTGTCCGTTACAAAGGGAAAAACAAGGAACTCATCATGGTGAATGCCGACAGTACGGTGACGGCAGTACCCTGCACTTCCTCAAAAATATGGCTGAAAGCCATGGTGCGGGAAAAGGACTTCACGGCAGCTTTTGCCTATAGCAATGATGGCAAACATTTCACTACAATCGGTAATGAACTGAAGATGGGACTGGGGCTGGATTGGACAGCCAACCGCTTCGCCCTGTTTCTTTTTAATACTGACCTTGGCGGTCCGGAAAGCAACGGTTATGTGGATTTTGATTGGTTCCGCCGGTAGCCTGATGGCTGTACGGTGGCAAAGAGCCGCCTGGTCAAACAAAAAAAGGACGCTTACGGAGGTAAGCGTCCTTTTTTTATATCGTGTTGGAAGACTATTTCAAAGCCATGGGCCTTACATCCTGTACCAGTGTCAGTAAGAACTTACCTGGTTCTTCCATCATCATCAGATGGGAGGAGTTTTCAAACCATACGCCCTTTTTATAAGGTGCTTTCACCTTTTTCAGCCAGGCATCGGTCGGTTCGGAGGGAGTGGTATAGTCATGCCTTCCCATGAACATCAACACGGGGATGGGAAACGTTTTCACGTTTTTGAAGTCTGCCGCAAGGAATTCATCCATCACACGGCCGAGGGTGAAGATGTTGCCTTCGTCGATGGCGTCCACATCTTTTTTATCGTATTCCGGCGACATCAGGGGGGCGTTGAAGAAATACGCGGGCACGGGCCTGTAGGCGGCGAGGCCACCATATTCCTGCGGCCACTTGCGGGCGATAATGATCCGCTCCCGGGTAATGGGCTGGTTGCCGGGATAAGGTGCGATAGATTGCAGTTCCCTGATAGCGGTGGTATCTTTCCGGCGGAGGGCCTCTTTCAAGCCAAATTCAAAACTTACCCGCTCGTTGTCCATTGTATTGACGTTCTGGCCTGCGCCCACATACACATAAAAGAGATCGGGACGTTTGAGCGCGGCCCGCATGGCCACGATAGTGCCCCAGCTGTGGCCCATCAGGATTAGCTTCTTTTTGTGGTATTTCTGGCGGACCTGTTCGGCCAGTTCAATGCAGTCGTCCACATAGCGGTCGATATGCAGCGTGGCGCCGAGGTTGGTGGTGTCGTTGGCCAGGAAGCTTTTGCCGGAAGCGCGCTGGTCATATTGCACCATAGTGAAATATTCTTCCAGCGGCCGTTGCCAGGTCCATGCAACAGGGGCCATAGGGGAGGCGGGGCCACCATGTACGAAGAGGATAACAGGATTGTTGCGGTCCTGTCCCCGTACAAATACCCATTGTTTGGTACCGCCGAGCGAAGCTTCAAAATTTTCCTGGACGCCGTTAGGGCTCAGGATTTTACTCAAACCGGTAACCAGCTTCCTGCCGCCGGCATATTTATCGGTGACATCATTGTTTTGTGCATGAGCAGCAAAATGGGAAGCCAGCAATATGATCAAAAAAAGCATCAGCTGTGGTAGTGGCTGACGAGCGTTGGCACGCAGGTGATTTGGTTGCATGTGACAGATTTGTGGTGTCAGATAGTAAATGAATAAGCAAAAACGTAAAACGGCACTAAACTTATTGATTTTTATGGTAATGAACAAATTCCGGTGCGCCGGAAGGAAAGGCTTCTTTTTTTGATGCTTTTAATATTAAATTTACCGGTCTCCTGTGTAGGGAGTTTGATTGTCTGATATCTTACATAGAATGAATGAACAGGAACTGCTAAAGCGGCTTGCCATCGGTGACGAGGCGGCATTTACAGCGATCTATCTGCAATACCATGGAGGTATTTATACCTACCTGTTGAAATTTACCAAAAACCCGCTGCTCACCGAAGACCTGGTGCATGACGTTTTCCTGAAGATATGGGAAATCCGGGAACAGCTGGATATTAAGTCCTCCTTTGCCGCCTATCTGTACCGCCTGGCCCGGAATGCGGCGCTCACCCAGCTGAACAGGCTCACGCTGTTCGATGCGGTACGGGATGAAGTGATGCACCGCGTGTCGCTGGGCATCCATGAACCTTCCGTGCTCAATGCGGTGGAACAGAAACAGTACGAGGAGCTGTTGCAGCGCGCTATCAATAACCTGCCGCCGCAACGCCGTGAGGCTTTTATCCTTTGCCGCCAGCAGGGGAAAAGTTACGAGGAGGCTGCCACCCTGATGAACATCTCCCGTAACACCTTTAAGCAGCACTTGTCGCTGGCCGTGAAATCCATCCGGGAATACCTGCTGGAGCATGGCAGTATCTCCCTGCTGATGCTGCTGATTGCCATGAAATAAAAAAAACGGAAATTTTTTTTCCGGACCATCCACCCATTTCTTTTACTCATTAGTCTTATTAGTATGGAACCAAATAAATTTCCTGCGGACCTGTTGCAAAAGTATCTCGATGGCACCATTACGGAGCCGGAGAGTGAAGTGCTGTTTGCCTGGCTGAAGGAAAATCCGGCAGCAGTGGAAAATGAAGCGATGGAGGAGATGCTGCAGGCTAATTATAAGGTGTCTTTTGAAGGACCTGTGGCTTTGCCGCCGGGCGCCAGTCAACGTATACTGGACAGGCTGATGGTGTCTGTCGCAGCGGAAGATACCGGTGTGGTACGACTGCCTTTGTGGCGGCGTTCCTGGGTACGGTATGCAGCGGCGGCGGTGCTGGTGGCGGCTATCGCCATTCCTGCCGTAAGGATCCTGACCAGCCCGAAAAAGCCGGTGGTCCAGGCGCCTGTGGCTATCACCAGCGGTACCAACCGTGCGGTGCTGAAACTGGCGGACGGAAAAGAAATTATGCTGGACAGTACCCATGGCAGCATCGTACAGGAGCCTGGGCTCACCGTACGTAATGACAGCGGCCGGCTGAATTACCAGGGGGCTACTGCTGCCAGGGAATATCATACGCTCACCACGCCACGGGGCGGACAATACCGCATCACGCTGCCCGACGGTACGGCCGTATGGCTGAATGCCGCCTCCAGCATCACTTACCCGACGGCGTTTACGGAGAAAGTCCGTGCCGTTATCATCACCGGCGAAGCTTACTTTGAAGTGGCGGCCAATGCACGCCAGCCTTTCCGCGTGGATGTGGACGGAAAAGCTACCGTGGAAGTATTGGGCACGCAGTTTAACGTCAACGCCTATACGGATGAGAACAATATCCGCACGACGCTGGTCGACGGAAGTGTGCGGGTTCATCACCGCCAGGCATCGATAGTGCTGAAGCCCGGCCAGCAGGCGGCTATAGCAGCCGATGGCCTGCAACTGGTGGAGCATCCGGATATGGAGATGGCCGTAGCATGGAAAAACGGCTCCTTTCAGTTTGATCATGCCCACCTGAAAGAGGTGCTGCGGCAAATGGCGCGATGGTACGATGTGACCGTCGTATATGAAACAGGCAGCGCAGACATCGTCTTCAGCGGGGAAATAAAAAGAGACCTGGACCTGCCGCAGGCACTGATGGTGCTGCAGAGCATGGGTGTCCGTTTCAGGATAGAAGGAAAGCAACTGATTGTAATGCCATAAAGCAACCATAATAGTAAATTAAGATCAACACGTAACAACAGGTGAAGAGGTGAACATGCCGGCCTTAGTGGTCAGGGCTTGGTGTGTCCCGGAACGAAAAGCCCTTGGGGGCTTAACGGCGGAGCCATGCCCGGCCACTTCAGCCACCGGTTATTATTTATCAACCAAAAAAATGTTATGCCAGAATTGAGACATCCAAAGCGGTATATACCGTGGAAACAGCTGGGGCTGTTGCTGCTGGTAGCAGCCATGGGCCTGCCGCTGCGGGGACTATCCCAGACCATGAATTACAGCAGCAAAAAAGTGACGCTGCAACAGGTGTTCGCAGAAATAAAAAAACAGACCAGCCATGTAGTGGTATTCAATCCGGAGCAGGTAGACGTGACACAAACTGTTCCGGTGAATGCCCACAACCAGCCGCTGGACGCATTTATGAGAACGCTGTTGGCCAAGACACCACTGGGCTACACAATAGTAGGTACGACCATCGTGGTATTCCGCAAAGCGGATGCACCGCCGGAGTTCAATACACCACCGCCTCCGGCAGAAGTGATGGGGATGGTGTTTGATGAGAAAACAACCCAGCCGATACCTGGCGTGAGTGTTTTTGCCAGTGCATCCAATAAAGGCACCCAGACAAATGAAAAGGGGTTTTTCTCCCTGAAAAATTTAAAAGACGCAGAAATGCTCACCTTCTCCAGCATTGGCTATGAGAAGGTGACCATGCCTGCGGGACAGCCCGGTGTGACCATTTATGTGAAGATGAAGGTGGCCACCAATGAGCTGGACCAGGCCGTAGTACAGGGTTATGGCGTTACCAGCAAACGCCTGGCCACCGGTAATATCACTCGCGTGAGCGGATCAGAGATTGCTTCGCAACCGGTTATGAACCCGTTACAGGCTTTACAGGGCAGGGTCCCGGGGCTGTTGGTCACACAAACCAATGGGTATGCCAACTCTCCCGTTAGACTGGAAATCAGAGGACGGAACTCCCTGGGTAAGGGCTTCCTGTCTGATCCACTATATATCGTTGACGGGGTGCCGTTAACCGTGTTGAATTTAACAGGTTTTGCAAAAGGCACCTCACCGGGATTTGTGCAGGGTGGACTTTCCCCCACCGGTGGTCAAAGTCCGCTGTTTGGGCTGAGCGCTAAAGACATTGAAAGCATCGAAGTGTTGAAGGATGCCGATGCAACAGCGATCTACGGTTCCCGTGGCGCCAATGGCGTTATCATCATCACCACTAAAAGAGGGAAAACAGGGAAGACAACGTTTTCACTGGATGTCAAAGAAGGGATCGTCACTGTTCCCCGCCAATGGCATTTGCTGGATACCCGTCAATACCTGCAGATGCGCCGGGAAGCACTTAAAAACGATGGCGTTACGCCTACTGCTGCCAATGCGCCTGACCTCATGCTGTGGGATACCACACGCTATACCAACTGGCAGAAGGAAATACTGGGCACCGGCAAAATGACAACGGTATCGGCCAGCCTTTCCGGTGGCGACAGCCGCAATACCTTTTATGTGGGCGCCAACTATGGCCGCCAGGTGGAGATCCTGAGCAAAAGCGGCGCATCGCAGAAAGCGTCTTTGATGTCCCGTATCCGGCACAACAGCAGCAATCAGAAGTTCAGCATCATGGTGGGTACCACCATTGGCTATACGAAAGTGGATGCCATCCAAAACAACGCCGCCGCGATGTATCTTCCCCCTAATGCACCAGCAATCTATGACAGCAAGGGGAATCTTAATTATGCGGAGTGGAATGCAGCCGGCAACGCAGTACAATTCCCGTTCGCTTACCTGTTGAATAAAAATAATAATGAGACCAACCAGTTTGACGGTAATATTGAAATCCGCTATGAGCTGGCCAAGGGACTTACCTTTAGTACTACCGGCGGATATTCCTATGTCTCCGGAAACAATAACAGTTTTGTACCTATTGCCGCGCAGAATCCTATCCTGAATCCTATGGGGTCAGCCGTTTTCGGCACTACCCGCAATACCAACTGGATACTGGAGCCACAGCTGGCCTACAGCCGTTTTATTGGAAAAGGAGACCTCTCTGTACAGGTGGGTACCAGTTACCAGGCGGCAGCGACTAACGGCGGCACTATCTATGGACTTGGTTACAGCGATGATGCGTTGCTCGGCAGCATCTCGAATGCTCCGATCCAACAGGTATCTGAAAATGTGGCCCGTTATAAATATGCTGCCGTATTTGGCCGTATCTCCTATAACTGGGACAACAAATATATGATGAACCTGAATGCCAGAAGGGACGGGTCTTCCCGCTTTGCACCAGGACGCCAGTATGGCAACTTCGGCTCTGTAGGCCTGGGATGGATTCTGTCGGAAGAGCCCTGGATGAAGGCCGTGCTGCCTTCCTGGGTCAGCTTCCTGAAACTCCGTGGCAGCTATGGTATTACCGGTGGCGATGGATCTATCGGTGACTACCAATACCTGTCACAATGGGGTACCATCATATCAGGTTCGACCCAACTGGGCAAGTATGATGGCCTACAGCCCTATGCGCCCATTCATGCCATGAACCAGGATTATCACTGGGAGGCCAACAAAAAAATGGAAGGCGCGCTGACTGCCAGCTTCCTGAATGACCGCATCAGCCTGGAAGTAGCGCATTACCGCAACCGTTCCGGTGATCAGGTGACCGGCCTGCCTACGCCCGTTTTTACAGGCTTTAACACGGTAATCGCCAACTCGGCGGCGGTAGTACAGAATAATGGCTGGGAAGGACTGCTGCGCGCTAACCTGGTGCAACAGAAAGATCTCTCCTGGTCTTTGTCGTTCAATATTTCCCGTAACCGCAATGCGCTGGTATCCTATCCCGGACTGGAACAGTCTCCCTACTTTGGCGTATACAAAATAGGACAGTCCCTGTCTACCCAATATTTCCTGCATTATCTCGGTGTGGATCCACTGACCGGCAAACACAGTTTTGTTGATTACAACAAGGATGGAAAGCTGGACGTGGTGCAACCCAATCCGGATGCTACTGCTACTGCCGACCGCTATATGGCCATCGATCTGGACCCTAAATACTATGGCGGTTTCGGTTCACAGCTTACCTGGAAAGGAGTATCGCTCAATCTTTTCTTTGATTTCAAAAAGCAGTTGAATACGGATCCTTTTGCCAGTACTGTGCCGGGTGGCCTCACTAATTTGCCGGTGGAGGCACTGAACAATCACTGGTCCAGGCCGGGAGACAACGCGAAATACACCCGCTATGCCACTTCCGGGGCCAGCTACCTCAGCGTGTCTGATGGAGCTTTTATAGATGGGTCCTATATCCGCTTACGCTCACTTTCTGTCGGTTATGCGCTTCCCCAGAAACTGGTGAAAAGGGCTCGCATGGAAAGCTGCCAGGTGTTTTTGCAGGCAGAAAATATTTTTACCATCACCCGCTACCCGGGCCTTGATCCGGATTCACAGGACCTTCTGGCGCTTCCAGCGCCAAGAACGATCATCGGTGGTGTAACGCTTAACTTCTAAATGATCAGTGATGCAGAACTATCATAAAATATTTACTGTTTCAGGCGGGCTGCTGTTATGCGCCTTCCTCCATTCATCCTGCAAAAAACTGGTATCTGTGCCGGACCCGGTGAATACCATTTCCACCTCCCAGGTGTTCGGATCGGAGAAACAGGCCAACGGCGCCATGGTGGGCATATACACCCGCATGATCAACGGTGACGATCCATTCCTCACCACATCGGTGGGGGACAGGTCATTTGCCGGCGGGCTTTCCACCTTTATGGGTGGCCTGTCTTCCGATGAACTGTTTTATTTCACGGGCACAGCAGACAACTCCTGGTATATGCCTAATGCCAATAAGCTGACCGCTTTTGACGCGGGCCGCTGCGGTTATATCTGGACTTCCGCCTATACTTCGATATACAGTGCTAATGGTGTGATTGAAGGGATTGCTGCTGCTACCTCGCCTAACCTGAAAGACAGTGTGAAAAGGGCGTTGACCGGAGAAGCGAAGTTTGTTCGTGCCTTTGCCTACTTCTATCTCACCAATTTTTTTGGAGATGTGCCGTTGGCCCTTACGATCGATTTTAATAAAACACGCCTCATGCCCCGAACGCCACAGGTGCAGGTTTACCAGCAACTGGTACAGGACCTGAAAGAGGCAGCAGCGGCCATGCCGGAAGCATATCCCACCAGCATGGGTGAAAGAATACGCCCCAACCGCTATGCGGCCAGCGCGCTGCTGGCACGGGTATATCTCTACCAGAAAGATTACGCCGGTGCTGTGGAAGCAGCTACCACTGTGATCAACCAAACTTCACTGTATCAACTGGAGCCGGACCCGGACAATGCATTCACGGTAGCCAGCAGGGAAGCCATCTGGCAGCTGCAGCAGGCCAATGCCGCCAATATGCGGGGAAATGCCACACCGGAGGGCTATGATATGTCACCGAGCATGCCCAAGATCGGTATCGCGCCGTATTGTCTCACAGACATGCAAATGAAGGCATTTGAGCCGGGCGATAAACGTCTCTCCTGGGTAGACAGCACCAAAGCATCACCAGGACTGAACCTGCCGGAGATAGTGGCTTATTTTCCCAACAAATACAAAATCGGCAGGACCAACAACGCTTTTGGTGCACCACCCAGGGAATATTATGTGATGCTGCGTTTGGCCGAACTATACCTGGTACGCGCAGAAGCGGCAGCCAATGGTGGCCCCGGCGGGCTTTCGGCAGCCATCGCTGATCTGAATGTAATCCGTTCCAGGGCTGGCCTGCCTGCCTTGTCCAATTCCCTGAACAAAGAACAGGTATTGGCTGCTGTTGCAAAAGAAAGACAGACGGAACTCTTTGCCGAATGGGGACATCGCTGGTTTGACCTGAAACGTACCGGCAAGGCACATGACATCTTAACGGCGCTTCCGCTAAAACAACCCTGGGCCGGCGATTACCAACTGGTATATCCCATCCCGATCTCGGAGATCAACGTAAACCATTTCCTGACCCAAAATTCCGGTTATTGATTATGCAACGGATCACTTACTATGCGGGCTGCCTCCTGGTAGTATTACTGGCAGCCTGCTCCAAAGATAAAACTCCGCCCGGCACCGCTTCATTGACGATTATCAATGCGGTGCCCGGCAGCAAGCCGCTGGTCACTAATTTCAATGGCACCAGCCCTATCCGGTACGATATCGCCAACCAGATTCCATACAACACTTTTGCGCTGGCGAATAACCGTTTTAGTTCCTACGTCGGCAGTCAGCCATTGGCATTGTACCAATATCCTGATACGACCGATAAAAGCCAGCCACTGTTTAACCTGATGCTTGATCTGCCGGTAGGGTCCATGCGTACGCTGTTTCTTACCGGCAGCATCGCTGCACCGGATACGCTGTTTGCCAATGATGCCGTGCCTTTCCACCAGACAGGTGACAGTGTGTGCGGTTTCCGTTTCGTCAACCTCTCTGCCGGCAGCGCACCGGTGAAAGTGACGATAAAAGGCAAGCCCGGCGCTCCGGAAATCAGCAGCCTGCCATTTAAAGGGATGACCGGTTTCATCAACTATCCGGTCAACGCTGCACAGGAAGATTACGAGTTTGTATTCAGTGACGCTGCCACGGGACAATACATTGCCAGTATCGTCACCACCTATGTGCACAACCTGCCTGCCGGCTGGCCCAATCCATGGCTGTACCAGAACTACACGTTTGCATTGGTCGGCATACCGGGCGGTACTAACGGACAGGAACAAAAGGTATTGTCCATCAGGTATTAGGTGAGCATCAACATTCAATTATTCAAAACGTATTATGAGCACTATCTTAAAAATTGACCGGCTCTCTCACAGGTACAGCAATGCCTGGGCTATCCGCGATATTAACCTGGAAATAGGCCATACCGGCGTCATAGGGCTGTTAGGCTCCAATGGCGCAGGTAAGTCTACCACCATGAATATCATCTGCGGTGTGCTGAACCAGACGGAAGGCCAGGTATTTGTGAACGGGCTGGATATCCGCCAGCAACCGGAACAGGCCAAAAGAGAGATCGGTTTCCTGCCGCAGAATCCTCCGGTATATACCGACCTGACAGTGGATGAATACCTGCATTTTGCAGCGCAACTGCGGCATATCGAAAAAAACAAAGTGCACAAGGCAGTGGAGGAAGCGAAGGAACGGGTGGGCATTTCCCATTTCAGCACCCGTTTGATCGGTAACCTCTCCGGAGGCTACCGCCAGCGGGTAGGCATCGCGCAGGCCATTATCCATAAACCTAAACTGGTGGTGATGGACGAACCTACCAACGGCCTTGATCCCAACCAACTGATTGAAGCCAGAAAACTGATACGGGAGATAGGGCAGGACCACACGGTATTGTTGTCTTCCCATATTCTCTCTGAAGTACACCTGCTTTGCCGTGAAATTGTGATGATTGAAGGGGGGCGTGTCATCTTCTCCGATACCATGGAAGCATTCAATAACTATGTGCAACCACACAGTGTGCTGGTAAAAATGGAGCAGCCGCCAACCGTCGCGGAGCTGCAGCAGATCAACGGTGTATCCAGGGTGGAATTCCTCAATGATCGTCAGGTCCGCCTCTATTTCGATGGCGATGAAAGCATCACCGAAAGGATCATCGCCGCCAGCGTACAGCACGGATGGCGCCTGCGTGAGATCAACCTCGATAAAGGATTGCTGGATGATATTTTCAAGCAATTATCTATTCAATCGCTCCAATAATTTTTATACATGAAGATGATATTCAAGATTGCTAAAACAGAGCTACGTAACCTGTTCTATTCACCGGTGGCCTGGTTCTTAACAATCGCATTTATGGTGCAGTGCGGCGTATACTATGTTTATCCGCTGTATGGTCTGGCGAACTGGCAGGATATAGTTTCCAGGAACAATCCGGGGATTACCGACTTTGGTATATCCATGACCGAGACCCTCTTCTTAGGGAATGATGGTATTTTTTCCAGTGCATTGCAGAACCTTTACCTGTTTGTTCCCCTGCTGACAATGGGGCTGATCAGCCGGGAGATGAACAGCGGAACGATCAAACTATTGTATTCTTCCCCTATCCGTACCCGTGAGATCGTGTTGGGGAAATATCTCGCGATCATGATCTACAATATGCTGCTGGTGGGTATTGTAGGCATCTTTATGATCGTGGGAGCGCTCAATATTCATTTGGTGGATTATGGCGTGTTGTTATCTGCCGCGTTGGGTTTCTATCTGCTGGTATGTACGTATACGGCCATCGGGTTGTTTATGTCCAGCCTCACCAACTACCAGATCGTTTCTGCCATCGGCAGCTTTATCATCATTTTTGTATTGGGCCATATCGGAGGCCTTTGGCAGAAATATGATTTTGTAAGAGACCTGACTTACTTCCTGTCTATCTCCGGCCGTACGATCAAAATGATGAAAGGGTTGATCACTACCAAAGACGTGATTTACTTTGTGATAATCGCGTATATGTTTGTCACCTTCACGCTTATCAAAATGAAAGCTGGGCGCGAGTCCAGGCCCTGGTGGGCACAGGCTTCCCGTTATGTGGCCGTATTCGCTTCTGTACTGGTGATAGGTTATGTCAGCTCTCGTTCTGCTTTTATCGGCTACTGGGATACTACCCGTCGGCAGACCAATACCCTGCATCCCAATACGCAGACAATATTGAAAGAGCTGGGCAAAGAGCCCATGGAAATTACGTTGTATACCAACCTGGTGGGTCCCGGCGTCCACCGTGGCCTTCCGGAGAATCGGAATGATTATCTGTGGAACCTCTGGGAACCATACCTCCGTTTTAAACCGGACATCAAATTTAATTACGTTTATTATTATGATACCGATGATGCTGACAGCTCGCTGTATAAAACCTGGGTGGGTAAGAGTTTGCCGGAGATAGCTGCACTGAACGCGGAAGGATTACAGGTCAATATCAAAGATTTTAAAGTGCCGGCAGAAGTGCGCAAGATGATCGACCTGCAACCGGAAGGCTACCGTCTCGTGATGCAGCTGAAATACAAAGGGAAAACCACTTTCCTGCGTACCTTCGATGATGCCAACTTCTGGCCGGAAGAACAACAGGTGGCGGCTTCTCTCAAAAGGCTGCTGCCGGGTAATATGCCCAAAAATATTTTCCTTACCGGCAACCTCGAACGCAGTATCTACAAACGGGGAGAGCGTGAGTATTCCAGTCATGCTATAGCTAAAGAGAATCGCCAGTCGTTGATCAACCTCGGCTTCGATTCAGACAGCCTGTGTGTGGAAACACAGGAAATCCCTTCCGATATCTCGACACTGGTACTGGCAGATCCGAAGACAGCCCTTACTGCTACTGCGGTTGAAAAGATCAACCGCTACATCAATAATGGCGGCAATATGCTGATCTTCGGAGAGCCCGGCAAACAACAGATACTTAATCCGGTACTGAAACAATTGGGCGTGCAGCTTATGGATGGTACGCTGATAGAAGTGTCCAAAGATGAAATGCCGCATATGGTGAAGCCAGTCCTCTCCTCTGCAGGGTTGCATCTCTCTGAAGATCCTGCCCTTGCAGCTTTACGGGAATTACAGACGGGAGGTAAAGGTATGGGCCAGCTGATGCCCGGTGTCACCGGCATCACCTTCGGAGATAGCAGTGCTTTCAAAGCAGCTCCCCTGCTGATAACCGTTCCCGGCAGCGCGTGGCTTAAAGCCGGTACGGTGGTGACAGATTCCACCGCGCCGGTATTCAATCCGCAGGAGGGAGATACCCGTCAGCCATCCTACGCTACTGCTGTAGGACTAACACGTATGATCAATGGTAAAGAGCAACACATTGCTGTATCTGCGGATGCCGATTTTATGAGTAATCTCCGGCAGGGCGGTGGCTTCCTGGGAATTGACCTTTACGCCTGGATGGTAAACGACGCATTTCCCATCTTTACACCGAAAATCAAACCTGTCGATACCAGGCTGACCATAACCGCCGCCACGGCGACGATGGAAAAATACCTGTTCGTATGGATATTGCCGGGACTGGTGCTGTTGGGTGGAACAATATTACTGGTGCGTCGTAAGAGACAATAAAACAGGACACTATGTTTTTAGAAACGGATGAACAAACCATAGACGACCTCCGGATATTCGGCAAACGGGATGTGAGCGGTATCTATGAGCTGTATAACCATACGCATACACGGGGCGGGGAAACGCTGTTGCAGGAAATGTTCCGGCAACCCCTGTCGGATAAAGAAGCGATCAACCGCAGAAGCAGTATTATCGCCCATTTTGCGCAACAACGCGTGGCTTTCCCGTTTGAAGCCGCTATGTTCGATATGGCGGAAAAATACCTGAAAAACGGGGACGAACATACGAAAAGCGGCGGCCGTACCGCAGCCCTCGGAGAGAAAGATATCTATAACGGCGTAACGTCCGTAATTGGACTGATACAGCAGCTGCATCGCTTCATAGAAGGCCCGGCCATAGCCGGTGCAGCAGCCTATACCGGCGAGCGCACGGCCATTGCCATGCTGCTCGCAGAACCGGCGCTGGAGCCGGTATTGAATGAACCGATGAAAGGGAAACTGTCATACGGCGCTGTAACGGCCTTTGACCTGCTGTTCCGCACACGGGAACGGCACCGTATCACGAAGCTGCTGGAGCATGTATATACGCTGGACGTATACCTGTCCGTTGCGGCGGTGGCCACGGAGAAACAGTTCGTATTCCCCACCGCGCTTGATAAAGGCAGCGCTGTATTACAGCTGGAGGGCGTGTATCATCCGTCACTGAAAAATCCGGTCCCTAACAACGTGTCCATGGGGACCGGCAGCAACGTGATCTTCCTTACCGGCGCCAACATGGCGGGCAAGTCCACCTTCCTGCGTTCTCTCAGCACTGCGTTGTATGTGGCGCACATGGGCTTCCCGGTGGCCGCCCGGAAGATGTCCTTTGCTGTGATGGATGGGATCTACACCACCATCAACCTGCCGGACAATCTTGGTATCGGGGCCAGTCACTTCTATGCGGAAGTGCTGCGCGTGAAAAAAGTAGCGACAGCCCTGGGCAGCGGGCAGTCGCTGCTGGTCATCTTCGATGAGCTGTTCAGGGGCACCAATGTGAAGGATGCACATGAAGCTACAGTAGCTGTCAGCCGTGCCTTTGCAGGGCGCAAAAACAGCCTGTTCGTTATCTCTTCCCATATCGTGGAGGCAGGCGATGGACTGAAAGAAGCCGGCAGCGTGGATTTCCGTTATCTGCCCACCCGTATGAACGGTCATCAGCCCGAGTATACGTATACGTTAGAGCAGGGTATTACAGATGACCGGCACGGTATGATCATCATCCGGAATGAAGGCATACTGGATATTCTCAGGAACGGTCGGAAGACTAAATAAAAATTGCAGTTATGAGCTTTAGTATAGACAGGCAAACGATGGATGAACTGAACCTGCTGGGCAAGTTCCGGCAAGGTTCAGTATATCACTTGTTCAACCAGGTGAAGACAAGGGGAGGAGAGCGTTTGCTGGACACCATGTTCCAGTCGCCGCTGGAAGATATGGCTGCCATCAATCAGCGGAGCAGCATTTTCCGTTTCTTCCAGGAGGCGCAGCTGGTATTTCCATTCGATGTGCCGCAATTGTCACAGATGCGGGAATACCTCGATACCGGCGGCAGTAAAAACATATTGCTCTCGATGGCTGACACGCTGCTGAAAAAAGGGCTCTCCACCGTGGCCCGTGATGAACGTTACCGGAAAAATGTGCAAGGCTTGCAGGCGACCATCGTGACAGTAAAGAAATGCATGGCCTTCGTGGCTTCCATGGCGTCGCTGCGAGGTCCGTATGACGAACATGTCAGTGCTATCCGGCAACTGCTGCGTACCCGCGAACTGGAACAGCTGGCAGATATGGACATCTACCAGGCATTGCCCGTGAAAACACTCGCCACCTATGATCATCTGCTGAAGAACAAACTCCGGGAGGCGATGGAAACACTGCTATCGTTTATAGATGAACTGGATGTATATATTGCAGTCAGTGATGTGGCGAGGGCAAAAGGGTTCCATTATGCGCAGGCGTTACCCCCGGAGAAAAATATGCTCTCTGCGACGGGGCTGCATCATCCCTGCATCAACAACGCTATCGGTAACGATATCGAGATGCAACAAGGCAGTAATGTACTGTTT
This sequence comes from Chitinophaga fulva, assembly GCF_012927205.1. Lineage (GTDB taxonomy): Bacteria > Bacteroidota > Bacteroidia > Chitinophagales > Chitinophagaceae > Chitinophaga > Chitinophaga fulva. The sequence goes on along the minus strand of NZ_JABBGC010000002.1, from coordinate 1,288,057 downwards.
CTCACCGGCGCCAATATGGCGGGTAAGTCCACGCTGATGAAGTCTATCGGCATTGCGTTGTACCTGTCGCATATGGGCTTTCCGGTAGCGGCTTCCCGCCTCGTTTTTTCCGTTCGGGAGGGGCTCTATTCATCGATCAACGTATCCGACAATATCAACCTGGGCTACAGCCATTTCTATGCGGAAGTGGTACGGGTGAAGCAGGCTGCCGAAGCTACCGCCAGCGGCAAACGCCTGTTGCTCATGTTCGATGAGCTCTTTAAAGGCACCAACGTAAAAGATGCCTATGACGGTACACTGGCCGTGACGGCTGCTTTTGCGGAATACACCGGCTGCCTCTTCATTGTGTCTACCCACATCATTGAAGTGGGAGAGGCGCTGAAAGATAAACCCAATATACAGTTCCGTTTCCTGCCTACCGTGATGGAGGGTAGCCGTCCCCGTTATACCTACCGTTTGGAAGAAGGGATTACGGAAGACCGTCAGGGGATGATGATCATCCGCAATGAAGGTATCCTGGAACTGATAAATGCCAATAACCTGTAAAAAACACCTAACATATAACATATGAAGAAGCTGTTGACATATGGCGCCAGCGCCATACTGGCCTGCGCATGCCTGCAGGCGCCGGCCCAGGAGAAGAAACTGGCCAGCCTCACCAAAGAGGATTTTATCGCTGACTTCCGGCTGGCGGTCGATATTCTGAAGAAACAACATCCTAATCCGTATAAGTTTACCGACTCTGCCACTTTCGCCCGCCGGGTGGATTCGCTGATGGCCCGTATGGCCCAGGAGCCGGATGTACTGGCCAGCCTGCAATATTCACCTATCTACCTGGTACGTGATGTGCATACCAGTCTGCGGCTCTCCAATGACAATTCCCGTGAGCTGTATAGTACGCTCCGTTTTTTCCCCTACCCGGTGATCATCGAACGGGGACGGATATACGTGAATATCAAAGGAGCTGCTATTCCTTTTGGTGCGGAGATCATCAGCATCAACAATAAACCGGCAAAAGAAATTCTGCAAAGCCTCTCCACTTCCGCCTATAGTGATGGTTTTATTCCTACCGGCATGGACCGGTTATATTCCGATTTTCAGGTGACCTTCAGTCTGCTGACGCCCCACCAGGCTACCTACCCGGTGACCTGGGTGGCGTCCGGCAGTAAAGAAACGAAAAAGACCGTGCTGGCTGCATCCGGCCCTACAGCGGCATTCCATGCCACCAGGCAGGCTGTTTTCCCGTTCAACCTCCTGCAAAGGGCTTATTACATCTACAATGACTATGACGACAGTACGAAAACCGGCCGGTTGACCGTCAATACTTTTGGTATCGGCGAACAGGAAGCTTACAAAGAATTCAGTGAGTTCTTCCGGGAAGTAAAAAAACGGAACTACCAACAGGTGATCATCGACGTACGAAGCAATGGCGGTGGTAACCCTGCCATCTCCGCCCTGTTATACTCTTTCATGGCAGATGCCCCTTTCCGGAACGTGTACAACTACCGTACCCGCAATATCGAGGTGGCCTACCCGGAATATACCGTGGCAGAAAACGGCAGAAGACTTTCTGATGAAGATATACAGGGACAGAAGAACTTCTTCTATCAACGTTTTGATAAAGACAGCACCGGCTTTTATGTAGGCAATGCCCGCCTGAAAGATGGTCTGCTGGAGAACTTCCCGCCCGACAAAGATGCATTTCACGGTAAAGTATATGTACTGACAGGTGGTGGCACGGTATCCGCAGCGACTTACTTCGCTTCGCTGGTACAGAAGAACAAAAGAGGGGTCATCATCGGGAAAGAAACCGGTAGTGGCGAGGCGGCTACCACGGCAGCCTGGTTTCTGAGATACCTGTTGCCACGCACCAAATGTGTATTAACGGTCCCGTTGTCTGAACTATACTTCTTCAATGCTACACATGACCCGGGACGCGGTGTTATGCCGGACAAAGAAGTACCGATGGATAAATTCATGGGGTATGTACAGGCAGATAAAGATCCTGAAATATCCTATACGATGGAGCTGATTAATGCAGGTCATTGATGCAACACCCTGAGTATTTGTTTACGTCCCAAAAAGCCAGATGCTTTTTGGGACTTTTTTTATGATAAAAAAACATCGGTTGGTCTCGTCCTAAAAAAGGTTTACACCCTATAATGAGTGTAAACATGCAAATAATTACCAAAGGAGCCCCCAAAAAGCTGGGGCGGGAGTATAGCCATGACCTGTCGTTTATCCGCCAGGTAGTCTCGGCTTATTTAACTGGGACGGAGGGTTATGTAAGAACCGCGCGTCGTTTTAATGTATCGAAGAAACAGGTTGAACAATGGGTATCCAAATTTTCTTCCGATCTTGGTCCTCAAACGATCTCACCACCCATGACGGAACAAGAACAACAGGATCTGGAATTCCTAAAAAAGCAAAAGGAGGAACTGGAAAGACAACTGGCCGAGGCGAATAGGAAGATCTTTGGCCTTCAGACGCTGATAGATGTAGCAGAAGAAAGCCTTCAGATCGATATTCGAAAAAAGTCTGGACCCAAACAGTCCAAAAAATAAGGCATTATTATCCCCAATGGTCACTGGGTAATATATGTAGATTGTTTGGTCGGTCCAGGCAGGGCTATTATAAGAATGCACATCGTGAGCAGACTCAATTTATGAAAGAAGGGATAGTGATTGACCAGGTCCGTTACTTTCGCAGTCGTCAGCCTCGGGTAGGAACCCGTCGGATGTTGGAGATGCTACAGCCAATTCTTGAGCAGCATCAGATAAAAATGGGAAGAGACAAGCTCTTTGATCTGTTGGCATCCCATCATCTATTGGTACGCAGGAACCGTCGGAGACGAGTCAAAACAACAGATTCCAACCATTTTTTTCGTAGATATCCTAACCTGATCAGGGAAGTGGTAATCAAAACGGTTAATCAGGTATGGGTAAGTGATATTACTTATGTTTCGTTAACAGCTAATAAATTCTGCTATTTAAGCCTGATTACGGATGTGTACTCCCGTAAGATAATAGGTTATCACCTCCATTCATCGCTAAAGAAAGAGGGGCCAATAGCCGCATTGCGAATGGCCTTGAAAGCCCGGGAGGGCTCAGTGTATTATCGAACGATTCATCATTCTGATCGAGGTATTCAGTATTGTTGCAAGGAGTATACGGATATTTTGGTGGATAACGACATTGCGATTAGTATGACTCAACAGGGAGATCCTGGGGAAAATGCTATTGCAGAAAGAGTTAATGGTATCCTGAAAACGGAATTCATACTTAGCTCAACCTTCAGTAGTTTTTCCCAGGCCCTCGAGGCAGTGGTTAAAGCTGTAGAAATCTATAATCAGGAGAGATTACATGCAAGTTGTGATTATCTGACCCCTGACCAGGCATACCGTAAGGCCTGGGGGGAGATGAAACGTCGTTGGAAATCAGCCAGAAAGCGGACTGTAAACGAGAAACAGGACGTTCTGTCAACTATGTAAACTATATTCAGGATTAATGAACGTCAACGTAAACCTTAAACAGGATTTTTTAACCTTGGGTGTAAACCTATAATAGGACTAGACCGTTGAGTGATGGTGCTGACAGCAGTTTACCACAGAGATGGGTATAGGATACCTAAAGGATACTAAAAGAGTACGTAAAGGATGTTACTATAAATAAATGAAAATCAGATTGTTGCAAGTATTTAAAAATAGATAATGTGACCTGCGGAAGTGCAGTTTTGATAGTATTTTCACTTTTGTCTCTTTTAGGTTTTTTTAAAAAAAATGACTTTCTTTGCATCGGAAATAAGGTTCTTGACATAAAGAACTTTTTGATTCAGATCGTTATAAGATTGTAGTATATAGCGCAGAAACGGCTTTCTGCCATATCAACTCCGAAGTATTGTACACCTGTGACCCCGGTTAAATCCTTCTACATTGTAATGCTGCCCTTGTCCCTTTTCTGATACATAATCATCAAGTTTTTTTTAAGTCTTCTTTACCGGTATGCCCGTGTCGTTGATGTTGTCATCAATGCGCAGGTGCTGTTTGTTGCCCGAAAGGTTGGCGACCCGGTTGACCTATGCCCTGAAAATGCACTTAATTTTTATGTTATGAATAAATATGAAAGACTCAAAAATGAACTGGAAACAGTTGGAACCGGAAAGATGAAGGCCTTTGGCGCATCTATGTTACCTATCCTGAAAAGCGGTACCCTGCTGACATTTCAGCGGGAGCAGGAATATGCGGTGGGAGACATCGTATTTTGTAAAGTGAAAGGGCGTTATATTGATGCGCACAAAATCACCAAAAGAGATGCTAACAAAGGATACCTGATTGCCAATAATCACGGATTTGAAAACGGATGGACGAAGGTGATCTATGGCAGGGTGATACTGGGAGAATATGAGAATCGGGTTATCTACCGGAAGGTATAACCGGCTCCCATTCAAACCCTGTGTTATCCTTTTTTATCTTCCCCAATCCCGGCCATGGCAGATGATAGGTCATGGTCATCCTTCCGGTATTTGCCGCCTCCTGTAAAATACGCTCCCGCGTATGGGCAGCCTGCCCAAAATCCATATCATAGAACATACCCCATTCCGGATGTTGCAACAGTACGGCTGCGTGTAGCAGGTCGGCGCTGTGCAGTAAGGTATCCTCACCGGAAAAAATCTCCACCATGCTGTGTCCCAAAGTATGACCGGGTGCAGGTATCAACCTGATACAATCGCATAGTGTTGCCCGTGGTGCTGCCAGTCGCAGCTGCGGCTGAATACCGCGCAGTATCTGTGGGATACGGGTGGTCAGTCCTGTTTTCATCTCAGGCGCTATATCCAGCGGACTGGCAGAGAAGTCGGGCCGGCCCTGCATCCAATAGTCGTATTCCGTCTGGCTCAAATGAATAGTAGCATGTGGGAAAACGGGAGCGCCATCCGGATGTAAAAGGCCGCCTGTGTGATCAGTATGTGCATGTGTCAACACGATGTCGGTAATAGCTGTGGCCGGAATACCGGCAGCAGCAAGGTTTGCGGGCAGCAGGCCGCTGGTGGTGTCTTCCTGTCCGAGGCCGGCGTCGATCAGTATTAGTTTGTCCTGATGGCGTACCAGTAGTATGTTAAGATCAAGCTGCAGTGCATCCGTAGGTAGTTGCAGTGCTCTCAGTGACTGTAGCACATGATCTGGCTGTTCATAAGGCCCGATCATGGGATGAGCAGGCGCCAGCGCCTGGTGGCCGTCGCTAAGGATCATCAGTTCTAATTCTCCCAGCCGGAAAGAAAATGGTGTTTGCATGATTTTCATTTGCATGCAAACCTAGATGAATTTCATACTTTTGTATAATTGAAATATCTCATTATATACTTTAATAAAACTAAAGTATGATCACAGATGTATTGGACCTGGACCTGTTACGCACATTTGTATTAGCGGTGGATGCGGGCAGTTTCGCCCGTGCGGCGGAGCAGGTGTCCCGCTCACAGTCGGCCGTGAGCTTGCAGATGCAGCGGCTGGAGGAACTGACAGGCCATCAGCTGTTTGTCAGGCAGGGACGCAGCTGGGAACTGACTGCCAGCGGTGAACTGCTGCTCGGTTATGCCAGGCAGTTGCTGCGGCTGAACGATCAGGCGGTCGAGGCATTATCTGCCCGACAGTTGGCAGGTGTGGTGCGTCTTGGCATGCTGACTGATTTCTCAGAAGGAAGTTTGCCGCAGGTGCTGGCGCGTTTCGCGGAACAGCATCCGCGGGTACAGATGGAGATAACGATCGATAAACAGGTGGTGCTGCAACAAAAACTGCAGTCAGGCAAGCTGGATGTGATTGTATGTGTGGGTGCGCAATTGCCGGCAGGCGCTATCTCCATCGGTAAAGTGCCTTTGCGTTGGATAGGGAATAAAAGTGTAGCGCAGCAGTCGCCGTTGCCATTGCTGCTGTTTGAGCCGCCCTGCCTGTTCCGCGCTGCGGGCCTGGCAGCGCTGGAGAAGTCCGGTATGACCTGGAAGCCAGTGCTTACCGCGAGCAACGTAGCCGGGATGTGGGCTGCCGCCAGGGCCGGACTAGGCATCACTATCCGAACGCAGATTGGTCTGCCGGCGGATTGTAAGGTGTTGCCCGTTTCCTGTGGATTACCGGCACTACCGCAGATATACGTTTATCTGCTGACAGCCCAACGGAAAAAGATAAATGCCTCCGTGCTCCGGTTGACGGAAATCGTAGAGGAAACACTCAGTAGTGAACTGAAAAATATGCAGACATCTAAAAAGAAATAACAAAGAGGAAATTTGTTAATCATCTGCTTTTCATAAAATCATGAGAATGACTGGCAACACTATCACTAGCTTTGACAAGATGTTAACGCCAATTTAGTTTTTTGCCAAAATCATTTCTTTATGAGTATTACCACAATTGTTTGTTCGCCACACGAATTAAGGGACGAATTAATCCCAATCATGCAAGAGGAGTTTGCTGTTTCCTTTCAAAACGCACAGGAAGCCTTTGATGGCATGTTGAATGAATATTTCAGCAGGTTAAGGGAGGGGTTACAATTTGTCATAGAGTACCCTTATGTAGACAAGATTTACAGAGACAGCTATTATGCGTATTTTTCCTCCAAGCGCAGGTTGTATCAAAAAAATTGCATCCGGATTTCCGTATTTGAAGATGCCGTGCTTCCGGATCAATTTAGAAATGCCGGCGGCATTGCCGGTCTAAGGGAACGGTATCGCGGGTTTATGGTGTTGCGGCCTACGATGCCCTATATAATAGGCAGAAACGTTCTGTCTCCGCTTGCTTTGCAAGAGCGACGCTTTCTCAGTCTCATGGGCCGGTTTCCAACAACGGTGAATGCAGTCAGGTTTGATGCCATGGGTTTTCCGCACGCTTCGCAGGATACGGAAACAATAACTTGTGCAGAAACTTCGTTGTGGGCTGTGATGGAATATTTCGCTTCACGGTATCCTGAATATAAGCCCATAGTGCCTTCCGCAATTATTGATACGTTGAAAAGCCGGTCCAGCTCCAGGCAAATCCCATCGGATGGACTTAATATCGAACAAATGAGCTTTGCATTGAGGGAGTTCGGATTTGGGACAATGACCTACGACAGGTCTGAGTACTCACCCGCATCGTTTGATAACTTGTTGGCAGTGTATGTTGAAAGCGGCATACCATTGATTGTGGCAGTGTCTAATGTTCATCGGGGAGGAAGCATCAGACATGCCGTTGTGATAGTGGGGCGTTCGGAAACAACGGAGGCTGATATTGACCAGCTTACTGTTGAGAAGGAAGACAATGAAACGCTGTTGGAAATGATGAAACGAAAGAATATCAGCATTATAGATAATGCTGACATAAAGCGTCACTTTGTTTTTATAGATGATAATTACCCCGCTTATCAAATGGCTCCTTTGCAATCGCCAATGGCATATTATCAGGATGCCACATGGAAGAAATGTGAGATCATACAATTACTGGTGCCGCTTTATCCCAAAGTTTATATGGATGGGATTGAAGCCAGAAAATGCATAAAAAAATTACTGTCGGATAAATCCTTTAGAACACCTGCCGGTGCAGAACTGTTTATCCGGGTCTTTTTAACTTCCAGTAGATCGTATAAAGATTATCTGACAGTGACAGATGGTTTTAGTGGTGACGCGAGGGAGATCATTTTGGAAATACCCATGCCTAAATTTATATGGGTGGGAGAGATTTCATCGAAGGAGTTGATTTAAAAACGTAAGGCAAATGGATTGGTTATTTTGGATGCAACGGAGCCACAAACAGAGGAATATGAAGCGCTGATGCTTGCGGGCTATGATAACCGACTATACTACAGGCAGTTCTTTGATGAAAAATTATTATGGAATTCCCTAACTTTGGGGGCGTTTAATATATTTACTAATAATCTAAAAGGATTTTAATATGGCTATTAAAATAAGTAGAACCAGTGAAATTGTTGCTAGATTAATGAAAGAAGGTAAGGCCGGACTGATGGAGGATAATCCTGATTTTGCACAAAGCAGGAAGGAGTGGAATGAATTTGTACGGGAACTTCGACGAGAATCACGAAGGAAATCCGCTAACTCCTGGATGGCCGCCGCTAAAATTTTCTTCACATCATAAGATATGTAATCCTTACATACTGGAAGGCTGGCACACTATTGCCGGCCTTTTATATTTCAAAAAAAGATACAAAATGGAACCTGTTTTTTCTCCCGTAGATCTGGAAACCTGGCCACGAAAAACATACTTTGATTATTTCTACTATGGTGTGAAAACCAAATACAATATCAATTATAACCTGGATATCACAACGCTGATAAAAGAAATTAAAGAAAGAGAATTGAAGTTTTATCCCGTGATGTTATATGTCATCATGAAAACGGTGAACCAACACGAAGCCTTCCGTTATAGCTTTGATGACAAAGGTGTTCTAGGCCACTGGAATTACGTGGTCCCATCGTACACTATTTTTCATGAAGATGATAAAACATTTTCTGACCTCTGGAGCGACTATCACGAAGGATTTACTGCTTTTTATGAAACGATCATCCGGGATATGGCCACCTACAAAGATGTAAAGGGATTAAAGGCCCGTGCCGGCCGGCCGCAGAATTTCTGTCCGGTGTCTGCGCTGCCCTGGCTTAGTTTTGCAGGTTTCAGCCAGGATACTTATACAGCATCTTCGTTGTTGTTCCCGATTATCCGGTTTGGGAAGTATTATGCAGAGAATGAAAAGATGATGCTGCCGTTGACCATATTTGTGCATCATGCAGTGGCTGATGGTTATCATACCTGTCAGCTGATAAATGATATGCAGGAGATGGCAGGCAAGGCGGGGGACTGGTTGAATAGGTAGACTAATGAGCTGCCAGACAGATATCTTCCTGGAATTTCAGATATTGTTTAGGGCTCAGGCGGACATAATGCTGGAAATCATGTATCAGCTGGCTCTGGTCATAGTATCCACAAGCTTCAATAAGATCAAACCAGTCGATAGGAGTGCCGGTGGTCACCTGTTGTTGTACCATTTGTACTGCTTTCAGAAACCGCTGATACCGCTGGCGTTCTTTCACTGTATAGCCGAATTGTTTTTTCTGATGCAGTTGTACATTGCGCTCGCTCTGTCCTGTAGCGTCAGCAATCGCTTTGACAGGATTCAGTTTATCGTCTTCAAAGCTGGCCAATTGTTCGGAGAGCAGATGTTGTTCCTGCAAATAAGGCCTGCAGAAATGCAGGATATGTTCCACCTGTGCCGCAGGATCAGGTATATGTTGCAGCGATTCCCACAATGCGGTGAAACAGTTGTCATCCACCAGCTCATCCGGATGTCCTGCCATAGTAGCACGGCCAAAAAAGCGGTAGAAGGCATCGTCTTTGAAATTCGCCACCAGTATGCTGGTACCAGCCGGCAGGGTATAGTCAAAGGCTTGTTTCACCGGTCCCAGCACCATACACTGTTCCACTTCCATCTGTGTTTGTTGCGCAGAATGTAGTATACTTTTCCCGCCAAAAACAAAAACCATAATTGTCTGATAGGTGGGCAGCAGCGTTTTCGTTACCGCAGCGCTGGTATTATTGGCAGCATGATAAAAATAGGAAAACACGGGTTCATATTCCGCCGGAACAGGAAGGCGTGATTGCTGATAATCATGATGGGTACCCTGGTTCATATTTCAAAGATAGCTGAAATAAGGGGAGATGTTAATCATGGCATTTTCACATCTGTGATGAACTAATGATAGAATGATGAGATAGTTTTGTCATGATATGAAAGCAAAAAAGAAACTTCAGGGAGCGGTCGTATTGGGCGTTAACGTGGAAGTAGATAAGTCACTCGATAAACTTTCCGGAAAAATATTATTCCCTGGCAGGCTTGTGCATGCGTCACAGCCTATTCTCCGCCATAAATTTCCTTATATTCACAACATTACACTGTAAAGGGAAACCTGCCAGACCTATTCACTTTTAATTGTTCAGATTTATGACAACCCAGTTTTTTTACCTGGCACTCAGCCCGATGGGAGAGAAACTACCGTATTTTTATAGTAAAGTTTTTAAAATCACCTATCAGCATTTTAAAGATCTGGTGGAACAACAGCAGGAACTGGAAGCAGCTTTCAGGGTATACAATCATCAACCGGAAGAGTATAAAGCGGAGTGGTCAGTGGGGACGGACGGAGAGGAACAGGCAGCGGCCGACAGGAATGATGAAATACGTGCCTGGCAAATGGATGAAACGAAAATTGTACGGACAATAAATTGGCCCTGACAGCAGTGCTGACAGGGCCATGGAAATTATTCATGCTCGTTTTGATAGATCTTTTCTATCGCGCCTTTGTATTTTTCGAGCACCACTTTCCTTTTCAGGCTTAGCTTAGGGGTCATTTCACCACCGGCAATGCTCCACTCTTCGGGCATCAGCTCGAAGCGTTTGAGCTGTTCCACATGGTTGAAGTGCTGATTATAGTCGTCCAGCACTTTCTGGTAGGCTTGCTGCACCTCCGGACGGGCAATGGCTTCCGCATTGGTGGTGAAAGGGATATTCTGTTTGTTCATCCAGTACTTCAGGTACGGGAACGCAGGTACGATCAACGCACCGGTGAATTTATGGCCTTCCCCTACCACCATGATCTGTTCAATGAAAGGGCTTTCCTTGAACTTGTTTTCGATGGGTTGTGGCGCCACATATTTACCGCCGCTGGTTTTGAAGAGTTCCTTTTTGCGGTCGGTGATTTTGATGAATTTTTTATCTACCCATATACCGATATCACCGGTATGCAACCAGCCATCGATCACAGTTTCGGCGGTAAGGTCGGGGCGCTTGTAGTAGCCTTTCATGACAGTGGTGCCTTTTACACATATTTCTCCGTCTTCGTCCAGTCTCACTTCAATACCATCAATTGGCGGGCCAACCGTACCGAATTTGGTGCCACCGGGTTTCCTGCGGTTAACGCAGATAACAGGGCTGTTTTCGGTGGGGCCGTAACCTTCATATACCGGTATTTTGGCAGCATTGAAGATACGCAGCAGTTTCTCCTGGCAGGCAGCGCCACCGGTAACAATATAGCTGATATTGCCACCCAGGGCTTCACGCCATTTGCTGAAGATTAACTTGTTGGCAATAGACAGCTGGAAGTTGTACCACGCGCCGCCACTGATATTGTTGTCATATTTACCGGCAAGGGACACCGCCCAGAAAAACAGCCGACGCTTAATACCGGTAAGACTGTTGCCGGTAGCCATGATTTTCTCAAAGACTTTTTCCAGCAACCGGGGCACCGTAGTGAACCCGTCCGGACGCACCTCTTTCAGGTTCTCACTGAGGGTGTCCAGGCTTTCTGCGTAGTAAATGCTGATACCGCTGAAAAGATAGATGTAGGTGACCGTCTTCTCAAAAATATGATTGAGCGGCAGAAAGCTAAGTACCTTCTGCTGCGGCGCATCATCAAAAGGAAAGCTGACCTTGGAATACATCACATTGGAGGATATATTGGCATGGGTAAGCATAACACCTTTGGGCGTGCCGGTGGTACCGGATGTGTAGATAATAGTAGCCAGGTGCTCCGGATCAATACCTGCTTTAACGGATTCCACCTGCGACAGCAACGCAGGCGTGGCCTGGGCTGTAATAGTGCTCCAGTGAGTGGCGCCGGGAATCTCATCAAAGGTATAGATCTCTTTCAGAGACGGCACGCCGCCCCGGATACCCTGAATTTTCTCCAGCATCTCTTTGCTGCTGACGAAGATATACTTCACAGCGGCATCGTTCAGGATAAATTGTATTTCTGCCGGGTTAGTGGTAGGGTACAGGGGGACCAGCACCGCGCCGGTCTGCTGTACGGCCAGGTCTGTAAACACCCATTCCGGCCGGTTGTTACTAATAATGGCGATCTTGTCGGCGCCTTCTGGCGTAAAATCGTTGCCGCCTACGCCCAGCTGTAATAAGCCGGCACTAAAGCGGTTCACTGTTTCACTGACACTGGCGGTACTGAAAGTCTTCCAGCTGCCATTAATTTTGGCGGCCAGCATGTCCTGTTTCGGGAATTTCTCCAGCTGAAACTTTACTGCGTCGAATAGCCTGTGCCTCGGGAGCGTACTCATAAGGTAGATTTAGTGATGTAATAGGTACCAGTTCTTATTAAATATACTAAAAAATATATGTCAGTAAAGATGAAATTATCATCAGGGAATCAATGACCATCCTGTTTGTACTTCGTGATCAATTGATCTACCTCACCGGGTGACAACCGATGAAAGACGGTCAGCAGCTCCGGCAGAAAATCTGCGAAGGCCCGGTAACGGTCACGATGCTGTTCATATTCCTGAATTTTTTCTTCCAGCAACGGCAATAACACAAAATGGAATTCCCGGATATGTGTTTTTCGCAGTCTTGCCGCTTCGGCCTCATCATGCATGGCCACTGCGACCCGGATTTCACCCAGCCGTACGAGATGTTCTATCACACAGGTTTTCCAGCTGCCGATATACGACGGTTCCAGCGCTTGCTGCAATGCCGGGGTAAACAGTGCAGTGTCCCGGCTAACCTGATCTTCGATTTTTTCGACATGCGGGTTCACAAAGGAATGCCCCATTTCATGTACGGTCAGGAAATGAACGGTGGTGGCGTTGCCAAATCCAAAAGTGGTATAGTCTTTCAGGGACGGTTTTACAGGCATCATGGTATTGATGCTCATCACCATGGCTGATATCCGGCCTTCCGGCCATTGAAAGGTCGGGCCGAAGGCCCGGTAGTTATCTTCTCCCCAATTGATAGGCATGGAAGGCATAAGATAGAGGGCATAACGGTGGAAATGCTCTCCATAGTACTGTTCCATATAAGGGAATATCTGCGGACGAATATATTGGGCGGCTTCCCGCAGGGCGCCGGTATAAAAATGCCTGTTCTCCTGTAAAAAACGGCCAACATCCGCCTGTTGATAAAAGGAGCGGAGACTGTCCGTGAGCTCCTGTATCTGCGCCAGCACCTGCGGATGCTGGTCACTGTGCAGCAGCGCCTTGTCATCAAAAGGATAGAGGGCGCCGCGGGCAGGGAAGGGGCGCTGATGCAGTACATACTCCACTATCTCAGCATTGTCGTGCAGTTGGTCGCGGATGGCCGCCAAAAGCGTCGCGATCCGTTTGATGACCGGACTATCGACATAATGCCCGAAACGTTCACTGGCAGCACGTATCAGTGGTTGATGCGCATAGCTGCTGTCCTTCCGGGTGAACACGATGTAGCCAATATGCTGCACGGCCAGCTTCTCTGCGATGAAATAAGTTTCGATATTACGGTTCCAGGAGAGACTTACCTTTTTGGAAAGCGGCATCGTTTCCTGTGCAAAAGAAGGCATCACCATCATCGTCAACACCAGCAATAACGGGAATCTTGGCATATGGATCACATATTCTGTTCCCTACAATATAATCAATTTTCGCGCGTGACCAACAGAACAGTCACGAAAGTTATCCGCTGTACACGTTGCTTTTATGCCGATCTTTTCCTATTTTTTCTGCTTTACTGAACTTTAAATGGCACGGCGGCCGCCATGGCGCCGGCATCAAAATAAGATTATGCTTACTGCTTTTACAAACGGGACCATCTACACCGGCGCACAGGTGATCACTGGTAAAACATTGCTGGCGGAACAGGGAAAAATACGGGCGCTGGTCAACCCGGCGGAAGTCCCCACAGGGGCGACGGTAGTGGACTGTAACGGCCATATCGTTGCCCCGGGCCTGTTGGACCTCCAGATCTATGGCGGCGGCGGTTACCTTTTCTCTGCGCATCCTTCTCCAGAAGCGCTCAACGCCATGGCGCAGGCGTTGGTGAAAAGCGGTACGACCGGCTTCCTGCTCACTCTGGCCACCGACACCATGGAGGTGTTCCATGAATGTATCCGCATAGTACGTAACAACCCGCATCCGGCAGTGCTGGGTATGCATCTCGAAGGGCCTTATATCAATCCGGCTAAAAAAGGCGCGCATACCCTCGAACTAATCAAACGCCCGGAACGTGCGGAACTGGAAAGCCTGCTGGCTGCTGCCGGCGGTATGGTGAAGATGATCACAGTGGCTCCTGAAATGTGCGACCCCGCTATCCTCCGCTGGCTCGATGAACAGGGCATCATCCTTTCTGCCGGCCATAGCAACGCCACTTTCAAAGAGGCCATGGAAGGGTTCCAGAACGGCGTACGTGCTGTCACACACCTGTTCAACGCCATGTCGTCCCTGCTGCACCGCGATACCGGTCTCCCTGGGGCTACATTCCGTGACAGCAGCGTATATGCGAGCATCATCGCAGATAATATCCATGTAGACGACAATGCTCTGATCATCAGTAAGAAGGTCATGGGCAACCGCCTGTTCCTGATTACCGACGCAGTGGAGGCCAACAATACAGGCGCCAGCCAACACGTGGCGCAGGAAGACCACTTCACACGGCCCGATGGTACGCTCTCCGGTTCCCGTCTCACGCTCATGCGCGCAGTACAACGTTGTGTGCAGTATGCCGGTATCCCGCTGGATGAAGCGCTGCGCATGGCGACGGTATACCCCGCCACACTGATGGGCATCAAAGACCGTGGCCGTATTGAACCCGGTTGCCGGGCAGACCTGGTCATATTTGATCATCAGTATAAAGTGCAAAAAGTATATATCGCCGGCGCGCAACAGTGAGCCGTGGGAAAATGTTAATACAGGAAGATGAAAAAAAACTGTCTGACGATAATAGTCACTTTGTGGCTGACCAGCCTCCGTGTATCTACCGCCATGGGGGCCACGGAATCCTGGATACGGATTAATCAGCTCGGATATCTGCCCCAGGGTGTTAAAGTGGCGGTATGGGCGAGTAAGGGCAGCACGGTGCCGGCTAATTTCCAGCTGGTGGACTCCGCCAGCGGTAAAGCTGTTTTTACGGCCAGTACCGGCAAGCCCTTCGGCCGCTACGGCCCTTTTAATGAAACGGCGCGACTGGATTTCAGCAGCTGGAAACAAACAGGCACGTTTTACCTGAAGGCCGGGGAGGTGAAATCCCCTTACTTTCGTATAGCCACCGACGTGTACGCCGGTGCCGCCGATTTTACGCTGCGGTACATGCGGCAGCAGCGGTCGCTCTTTAATCCTTTCCTGAAAGATTCCTGTCATACCCATGACGGCTATACGTTGTACGGCCCCATGCCGGACAGTACCCACCTGGACGTGGCCGGCGGCTGGCATGATGCCAGCGACTACCTCCAGTATTCCACTACATCGGCCAATGCTACCTACCACCTGCTGGCAGCCTATCGTGATTTTCCGCAGGTATTCGGTGACCGTTATGCGGCCAACGGACTGGAAGGCGGCAACCATGTGCCCGACATCCTCGACGAGGCACGCTGGGGGCTTGACTGGCTGCTGAAAATGCATCCCCGCGATAACTGGATGTTCAACCAGATCGCAGATGACCGCGACCACCACGGCATGCGCCTCCCCAAAGAAGACCCTTTCTACGGAAGAGGATTTGAACGTCCGGTATATTTTTGCTCCGGCCAGCCACAGGTACGGGGCAAGTTCATGAACCAGACCACCGGCGTGGCCTCCACGGCCGGTAAGTTCTCCAGCGCTTTCGCATTGGGATACGACCTGCTGAAAGATAAAGACGCTGCCTATGCCGGTACCCTCCGGCAAAAAGCACTCACTGCTTATGATATGGGCCGTAAACAACCGGGCGTATGCCAGACGGCCTCCGTATTGTCGCCCTATATTTATGCGGAAGACAACTGGGTGGATGATATGGAACTGGCTGCTGCCTCACTGTACCGGCTAAACGGAAAAGAGGCCTACCGCCAACAGGCACTGGATTATGCGGGCCAGGAAAAAGTAACGCCCTGGCTGGGAAAAGACACGGCCCATCACTATCAATGGTATCCCTTCATCAACCTCGGACACTATGAACTGGCCCGGCAATTGAAAGGCGCCTCCCGGCAAACCATCACCGGTTATTATCAAACCGGCATTGACAAAGTATGGCAACAGGCTAAGAACAATGCATTCTATCGTTATATTCCTTTTATATGGTGCAGCAACAACCTCACCACTGCTTTCGCTATTCAGTGCTACTGGTACCGGCAGTTGACCGGCAGCAATACCTATGCGGCGCTGGAACAGGCCAACTTCGACTGGCTCTTTGGCTGCAATCCATGGGGCACCAGTATGGTGTACGGACTGCCCGCTCATGGCGACACGCCGGAAGATCCTCACTCTGCTTTCACCCATCTCGGGCATTACCCGGTAGATGGTGCGCTGGTAGACGGTCCGGTATATACCAACATCTACAAAAACCTGATCGGTATCAAACTGTCTAAACCAGACGTCTATGCGGAGTTTCAAAGTGATCTCGCCGTATACCACGATGATTTCGGCGACTACAGCACCAACGAGCCTACGATGGACGGTACTGCTTCGCTGATATACCTATTGGCAGCCATGGACCAGGAAGGCCGTAACCATGGCGCCGCTGCGCCGGCTAACGGTTCCGTACACACGTATGCTGCAGGCGCCATCATCCGGGGCGATACCAGCCGTAAAACGCTGACGCTCGTCTTCACCGGTGATGAATTTGCAGATGGTGGTCAGGTGATACGCGGCATACTAAAACAACAAAAAGTACCCGCTGCCTTTTTCCTGACAGGGAAGTTCTATGGCAATCCAGCCTTTCAGCCGCTGGTAAAGCAACTCAAAGCGGACGGCCACTACCTCGGGCCTCATTCCGATCAGCATCCGCTGTATTGTGATTGGCAAAAACGCGACAGTCTTTTGATCACGCATGCTGCTTTTGAAAAAGACCTCGCCGCCAACTACCGCAAGATGCAGGCGCTGGGCATCCCCAAAAACGCGGCGCATTATTTTTTGCCACCCTATGAATGGTACAACGATACCATCGCGCAATGGACCCGTGCGGCAGGGCTGCAACTGGTGAATTTCACGCCCGGCACACGTTCCAACGCGGACTATACCACACCGGCTATGAAAGGATACCGCTCTTCAGAAGAGATCTATCAATCCATTCTGCAATACGCCGATACCCAACCGGCAGGACTGAACGGATTTATGCTCCTGCTGCACATCGGCACTGATCCTGCCCGCACAGATAAATTTTATAACCGCCTGAATGAACTGATCACGGACCTGAAAAAGAAAGGTTACCGGTTTGTTCAGCTTGGGCAGTTACTGCATTAATAAAGGCCCCGGACGAAAGTCCGGGGTTTTTCGTATCACCAGTTCCTGCCACTGCTGTAAGCATCGTACTCTATCGGCGAAAGAGGATCTTCGGGATGATGAAGCAAATATCTGCGCGCTTTTTCGCTGTCCTTATGCGGCAGATAAAGAAAACTGACGAAACGGTAGGGTCTTCCATAGAAAATTTCTTCCGGATCTTTGGCCAGGTTAAGCCCGGCACGGGGTACGGCAAACACACGTACATCACCGATATTGTTGTACGCAGGAATAGTAGAGATGTCCACCAGCCCGAAATGCAACGGCTCCTCCCGCATGATGCTGCCAAATTGTTTGAATATCTCCGTGCAAACTTTTAAGGGGCCTGCTATGGCGCCGGCACGGGATGGAAGGTGCCGGGTATCAGCCACCGGCGCGATGCCGCGGATGAGGATACCACCAAAAGATTGCTCCGTCGCCAGCGTGATGTCCATCCCTGAACCATGAAAATACCACTCTCCGTTACTGCTGCGGGGATGCTCATGTGCGTAGGCATACGGATCGTTATGAGTATCACTGCAGTAATAAAACTCACAATCCACAACCCGGTAAAAGTTTTCTCCGACCCGTAACAAATGATTATTCATCAGCATTCCCGCGATGTTCCGGAAGGATGCCATACAGGTTTCTGTATCCATGTCATCTATGTGCAAGAGGTCTGTCATACCTGAATTTTTCTGCGAAGAAAATGAATATGACCGGATGATGTTTATATGTAAAATATGCTGTTGGAAGGTAGATTATAATAACGATTTACAGCGGTTTTGAGAGCAAGTATAATTATTATCAGGACAGCGTTTTTATCATTAATGGAGAGGCTGTTTTGAAGGATAGTGAACGCTTTTGAATGGGTTTAATTAATTATGATGTTTGATACACGAAGCCGGTGCGAAATTTTTTTGCTGAGTGATGACAGTTTTTTTGTCCAGGGTTAAATAGTAACCGGCCGGCAGCAACAGCTGCCAACCGGTTGTTGGGCTCATGGATCACGGATTTTGATCTTCCGGATTGATTTTATCGTTGGCATCAACCTCAGAAATCGGTATCTGTATCAGCCAGCGGGGATCGGTGGCTGGAATATTCAGCAGGTAGGGGTGATTGCCGGTGCGGACAAGGTCGCGCTGATAACGCTTCAGGTCAAAGTAATACACGCCTGCTTCTCCATACATTTCTTTGCGGCGTTCCAGCAGTATCATACTGATCAACGCGTCTTTGCCGATGGAGGCGGGCGGTTTTACAGCAGCGGGATCACGCAGTCCCTGAACAGCGAACAACACATCAATAGCTTCCTGGAGCTTGTCTTGCTGGGCCAGCCCTTCCGCTTCTATAAAGTACATTTCTGCGGCACGCATCACGAGAATATCGCCGGTGATGGAAGTGGCCAGCCTTGATCTGTATTTGCGGCTGCTCCATTTACGTGCAGGTGCAGCAGGATTATTACCGTTGTCAATGAACAACGCCCGGCGGGTATCGCTTACGCTGTAGGTGTTCACAAAATCATTGTTGAAAAAAATGTTGCGGTAGTAGCCGCTGTTGACATCCATAAAACTGAACTGGGAATAGTAGGTGAGACTTTGGTCTTCCGGTACGGGAAAACCCCACATCCATTCCTGGTTGCTGAGATCATTGAATCCGCCACCATAGCTGGTGTTGCTCATCAGCGGAAAACCGTCGCGGGCGGCTTTGGCATTGTCGATGGCTTTCTGCCACAGGGCAGGGTCAGACATGGCCAGTTCCTGGTATACTTCTGCCAGGATGCCCTGTGCCACATTGCGGTTGATGCGGAACTTCTCGTTCCTGTCGTCGGTCAGTTTGGTGGTGGCTTCTTCCAGGTCAGACAGGATCAGCTTATATACTTCTTTCAGCGGTGCACGCGGATTACCTTTGCTGTCCTTGGAAGCAGGCTCGGTATACAATGGCACGCCACTGGCATTGGGATTTTTGGCGTAGGTATATTGATAGGACCTGGCCAGCCAGAAATAGGAGTAAGCGCGGATGGCTTTGGCCTCGGCAATCAGTGCTGCTTTTTCTGCGTCGGAAGCGCCGGTGATGCCGGGTGTATATTTGATGATGGCATTGGCGTTGTTGATAGCTTTGTAAAACATGTCCCAGATCTGCCGGGTACGGCTGCCTGTTTGTATACGGCCGGAGGCATTTTCTTCCCAGGCGGTTTCCCAGCGCCACCAGGTGCGTAATCCTTCAAAGACATCGTTGCCTCTTACTTCGTAGAAAAACATGGTGGTCTGTAAGCCCCGGCAGGTGAGGTTACCGCTGTTGTTAGGGTCGCCGCCGTAGCCGTTGTAGTTTTCGGAACGGAATATCCAGTATATGCCGGTCATGGCGCTTTCTGCGCCGGCTTTATTGGAGAAAATAATGTTGTCTGTCAGGTTCCCGTCTTCGGGAGATGGTGCATTGAGAAATTCTTTCTTACAGGCGGAAAGTACCAGCAGCGAGAGAACTGTGGCGGCTATGATAGTGCGGGATAGTTTCATCATCATGATTTTTAGTTTTAAAGCCCTACGTTGATACCGATGGAGAATATTTTGTTGGTCGTGGTGTTGTTACCACTGGTGGTGGCATCAACGCCGGCTTCGGGATCTGCGCCTTTAGGTCCGCCAAAGACAGTGAAGGCATTCTGCAGATCGGCAAATACACGGGCGTTGCTGATATGGGCACGTTTCAGCAGTCCTTCGGGGAAACGGTACCCCAGTGTAATGTTACGGATACGCATATAGCTCAGGTCATACAGGAAACGGCTGGAGCTGGCGGCGCTATTGTCGGCGGTGGTGCTCAGTTTGGGCGTAAGGCCATCACCAGGGTTTTCGGGACTCTGCCATCTTTTGTATACGTCCATGCTGGCGTTATTGCCGAAGTTGACCATTCCGTTGCGCAGCGCGGCATAGTCGGCGTCATAGTACTTGCCGCCAATGGCAAAGGAGGCCAGCACCGTGAAGTCGAAATTACGGTAGCGGATGGTGTTGGTGATACCACCGGTATAGTCGGATAATTTGTTGCCCAGGTGATAGCGGGTGGCTTCACTGTATTTTTTTGTGGTGACTTTATTGCCGGCATTGGCAGCGTCATCTTTATACCACATGGGTTTGCCATCGGTGGGGTCTACACCGGCATATTGGGGAATGAACCATTCATACCAGCTGCCACCGAGGACCTGGTTGGTGCCGGGCGCAACTTCCGTGATCACATTTTTCAGTTTGGTCACGTTAACGGATGTACGCCATTCCAGTTTTGATGTACGGAGGTTGAGGGTGTTGAGTTCTATTTCGAATCCGGCGTTTTTAACACCGCCCACATTGTCAGCGATGAAGTTGATACCGGTGGAATTGGGCAACGGCCTGTTAAACAGCAGGTGGGCGGATCTTCTGTCGAAGTATACAAATGAACCGGTGATGCGGTCTTTCAGCACGCCGAATTCCACGCCAAGGTCCAGCTGCTTCTGCGTCTCCCAGCTGAGTGACGTATTAGCGACGGTATTGATGATAGAACCAGGTGTGGACCCCACATTGGCGCCGGCGGAATAAGTGCCCAGGTACGGGAAACTGCCGGGCAGCGCCTGGTTACCACTGGTACCATAGCTGGCTTTGAGTTTCAGCTGACTGAGAAAGTCTACATTTTCCATAAACTGTTCTTTGTCCAGGTTCCAGGATGCGCCTGCTGCATAGAACACGCCCCAACGTACGTCTTTTGCAAAGCGGGTGGCGCCGTCTGTCCGGATGGACAGGCTCAAATGGTATTTGTCGGAAAGATCATAGGCGGCGCGGGCGAAATAGCTTTGCAACCGGAATGTTTCCTTGTAGCCTTCTGCGGTGGACGTGGTGCCATAACTGGGTTGCGTGGGCTTCGCATAGGTGAAGCCGGTACGCTGGGTAGTGGTGATTTCACTCACCCGCCGGAAGGCTTCCATACCGGCTACCACGTTCACATGATGCTGACCAAAGGTATTGTCATAGGTAAATGCATTGCTGAAGTTCTGCGCATATAGCAAGGTAATGGAACGGAAGCTTAAACCACCGCTGGTGGTGCCATCGCCGTAGAATGGATTCCAGAAAGTATTGTTGTCGATCTGGTTGTAGTCGATGGAATATTGCGATTTGAAGCTGAGCCCTTTGAAAAGATCTACGCCAACATAGGCGTTACCGTTAGCTGTCAACCGCTCGTTGGTAATGGGGTTGATGCTGGTGGTAGCGGAAGGGTTTTGTCCCTGGTTAAAGAGGCGGTTCTGGGCTGCAGGCCGTTGTACGCCCAATACGGTGGTATTGTTACCGAAGTCGAATACTTTGTTGCCGGAGCCGTCCAGCAGGAAATCGCCGGTCTTCCAGTCACGCAGGTATATAGGGTGAATAGGCGCTATGGTCCGGGCAAAACCGATGCCGTTGGAGGCGGCGGCGTTACCCTGGTAGGGGTAGTTCTGGTAGGAATAGGCGAGACTGCTGTTAACGCCCACCTGCAACCATTTCACGGGGGTGGCGTCTATTTTGGCCCGTCCGGAGTAACGTTTGAATTCAGATTCTTTCTGAAGGCCCTGGTCCTGGATATAACCACCGGAGAGATAGTAGCGGATGGTATTGGCGGCATCGCTGCCGGATACGTTCATATTGAGATCGTGCCGGATACCGGTACGGGTCATCTCATCCATCCAGTTGTCGTTCCACAACATTTTTGCGTTAGGGTCTATCTTGCCGTTTTCGCCGACGGGCTGTGCTACGTTAAACGGATTGTACACGAGACGCGGTGCTACCTGTTTGCTGGCATAAGCTTCGGGCGTAGGCACGTTGAACTGTGTCAGCAGGGCCGGATTATCACGGGCATCGTTACGCAGCGCTTCCCAGGCCATTTCATAGTATTGGGTGGCATTGAGGGTGGAATACTCTTTGACGGCCCTGCGGGAGAAACCGGTCAGACCGGAAAATTCAAAATGGCTCTTGCCTTTGCCGCGTTTGGTGGTGATCTGAATGATACCGTTGGCGGCACGGGAACCATAGATGGAAGTAGAAGATGCATCTTTGAGAACTGTGATGCTCTCTACGTCACCGGGATTGATACTGTTAATGCTGCCGCTGTACGGTGTCCCGTCCAGCAGTATCAGTGGGTCGTTGCTGGCGTTGAAGGAGCCGATGCCACGAATACGGATAGTGGGGTTTTCGCCAGGCTGACCGCTGGAGGTGATGGCCAGTACGCCGCTGGCATTGCCCTGCAATACCCCGGTGACGGTAGATACCTGCAGGTCTTTGAATTTCTCGTTGCTGATCACGGCAGCGGTGCCGGTGAAGGCCTGTTTGCGGGTATTGCCATAAGCTGTGATCACCACTTCGCCCAGTTGTTTGTCTTTGCTTTTCAGCCTGACGATGAGACTGTCCTGTGCTCCGGCCCTTATTTGTTGTGGCTCGTAGCCGATGGCATAAAATTCCAGCAGTGCGCCGGCAGTAACGGTAATGGTAAAACGTCCTTGCTGGTCCGTAGGAACGGCTTTGGCGCCGCCCGTTTGGCGGACAGACACACCGGATAGGGGATGACCGTCATCTGCATCCCTGACGGTCCCGGATACATTTTTGGTTTGAGCAATGGCCCCAGTGCACAGACACACCAGGAAAGCCAGCACGAGTAGACATTTTTTTTTCATGAGCTATGAGGATTTGTTCGGAAATACAGTGCTGTTACGGATTTTCTTATGGGCATAACATCCCCGGAACACCGCTGAAGGTGCTCTTGTCAAGGTTGATATGAAGACATACAGGAGCCTGTTCCATTAATGGTAATGGAATAACGGTGATCTCCAAAGGCATATAGGAGCCGGTCCCATCACAAATAGTAACGGAATAACGGTGATCCCTATACGGAAAATTACAGCCGTGATGTCAGAAGGCCCGTGGGTGTTCTATTTCCAGCTATAGCAGGTTTATTGGCGGTAGCTGGACGGTGCTGATTTTATAACGGATTTTGATTGATGACTTATAGGTTACGCTGGCATTGGTTCCATTGTTCTGTCATATATCATTGTTGCTCTCTGAGGTGGAACTACAGTCAGTCTACAGATCAAGTATACATGTTTTTATCAAGGTTACATCCGGCGGGACAATATTTGTACGCATTCAGACAATAATGATTAAATACCAGATAAGTTTAGATACAGCTGAAATATATTTACTTTGTAGTACGATGGACCATGAAGAACAAATAAAACAACTGCGGCTACAGGTGCCTGTCGGCCTGCGCCATGCGGGCCTGTTGCTGGAAAAAACCGGAGGTGATATCATGGCAGCCCGGCAGTTGTTTATACAGGAAATACAGGCTGCCGTGCTGGGTAAAACAACTGCACCACCGGAACTGGTGTTGCCCCTGCTGGAGCAACACCAGTATGATATACCACGTACACTGCTTGCGATAGAGGAGGTATTGTATACTATAACGGAGAGGATACTACGAAAAGTCAAAAACAACCCCGAAGCAGCTATCGATAAAGTAGCGTTGGCCATCGAGACAGCAACGCCGCTGCAGCGGAACTTCTGGCTGTCTTTAGAGACCATGACGCTGCCCAATTCATATCAGCAGGCTTTTATGATCATCCATGAATGGCTCTCCTATGAGGACTATGAGGGATTTGACTCCGCGCTGTATTTTCATCGGGAGCTGGTAAGCACCACCATCCGGGATATGCTGTCCTGCCCCGAAGCAGCAGCTGCCATCCGGGATGGTCATGAAGACGCCTTCCGCCTTCACCGCGAAACGGTGATCTCACAACTATATGCGTTGGTAGTAAACAACATCAGCTATTTCCCGTAAGCTGTTGTATTTTTTGTGCGATAATTTTTTTGTCGGCAGATGAATGACTTAACGCCAGGGCTCTTTCAAGCGCGCTGCGGGCAGAACGGTCGTCAACACCGGTATACAATTCTCCCAGTAACAGATGATACTGATAGTGGTCATTGAGCGACAACTTCTTCGCTTCCTCTAAGGCCGCTTCCTTGCTGTTGGCCCTGGAGAGGGCGTAGGTCCTGTTGAGCGCGGCAATGGGAGAGTACTCTACGGTCAACAAATGATTATATAATTGCAGGATATTTTCCCACTTCTCCCGTGTATCGGTCCTGATGGTATGCCAGTAAGCGATACCTGCTTCAAAGTGATATTTGGAGGCGGTATTGCCTTCGGAGGCTTTATTCAGGAAAAACTGTCCCTGTTGGATAAGGTCTTCGTCCCAGAGACTGGTGTCCTGGTCATCATATAAAATAGTTTCCCCACTATCGTCGGTACGGGCTTCGAACCGGGAGGCCTGGAAGCTCATCAGGGCTATGAGCGCATTGACGGCGGGTGTATTGGTAGCTTCGTTTTCTGTCAGTAAAAAGGTGAGCCGCATGGCTTCGAGGCACAGGTCCTTACGCAGCGAATGGTCATGACTGGCAGAGAAATAACCCTCATTGAACAGGAGATAAAGGGTGCGCAGCACCGCTTCCAGCCGGCTGGGGATTTGGGCAGCATCCGGAAACGCGATCGCAATATTTTCTTCACGCAGCTTCTCTTTAGCCCGCAGTAATCGTTTGTTGATGGTGTCTTTACTGGTCAGGAATGCGTCTGCAATTTCTTCGATGCCGAAACCGCACAATACGCGCAGGGCCAGCCCTATCTGCGATTCCAGGGAAATGGCGGGATGGCAGACGGCAAACATCATCTGTAATTGGCTATCCTTGATATTCTGAACAGAGAGGTCTATCTCCGGCACTTCGCTGGTAGCAGCCTGACTCAATTGCACGGATACCTTTTGCTGGAACACGGCCCGGTGTTTCAGGTGATTTTTCGCTTTGTTTTTGGCCACGGTGTACAACCAGGCCGCAGGGTTTTCCGGCAGCCCTTTCAGTCCCCATAATTCAGAGGCAGACAAAAAGGTCTCGCTGGCAATATCTTCGGCTATGTCCAAATGTTCAAACCCCAGCAGCTTGCACAATACAGCGGTGATCTTACTGTATTCGGTTCTGAACAGATGGGGGAGCAGTTCTTTTTCTTCCATAATATAAAAGCCTATGTAATACTGCAATATTACATAGGCTCTGCGATTTTTTATCCTTCGGGAGATTATAATACACTGATTTCCCTGATTTCCACGTTACCGCCAACTGCCAGTACGGGGCAACCCTTGGCCAGTTCAGCTGCTTCTTCAAGAGAATTAGCTTGTATAACGGTGTAGCCGCCCAGTGTTTCTTTGATTTCGGTGAAAGGTCCGTCCGTCACCACATTATTCGGTCTGATCACTTTACCGGTCTGCTCCAGGCGGTTGCCGCGGTCAGCCAGTTTGTTCTGTGCTGCAATGCCGCCAATCCAGTCCATCCATTTTTTGGTGTTAGCCTGCATTTCTTCAGGTGAACGTTGGGCTGCTAAAGTAAAATCTGCTCTGTAGAGAAATAAGAAATTTTTCATGGCCTTAAATTTAGATGTTTATAACCTAATAACAACCATGCTTTCATGAATAAGACATCTTTCTCCAAAATTTCTTAAAGTTTTTGTAAGATATTTTAAATCAATCTTTTGGGAGATGATTGAGTAGTCTTTAAAAACTGAATTGATGAATACTGAGCCCATTATGGTCCGGGTCCTGCAGAAAGAAAACTTTCCCGAAAGGTGACTCACGGATGTCTGAAACCGTTACTCCTTCCTGGTGCAGCCGCTCCCGCTCGCTGATAATATTCTCTGTTTCCAGTACCAGTCCCTGTAAGGAACCGGCCTGCATATGACTATAAGGCCATTGCCGTACCAGGGAAATAGTAGTGACCTGGTTACTGAAGCCCAGCTGTATCCACATGTCCCCATTGGGCATCACTACTTCGGCCAGCAGTTCAAAGCCCAGTAACAGATAAAAGTCTTTGGACAGCTGTTGATCAGTGACGGGTACAGAAATGTTCTCAATAGCTTTCATGAAAGGAGAATTGCTGCAAAGGTAACCCCGCAAAGGTAAACGGCAGGGGAGACCTGCGACAATCGCCAAGGGGTATTCCGACAATCCATCACGAATGACGTATGCTATTAATGCTTGGTCCCTGACTGAAACTCCGCAATGGATTGCCCATCACCATAGTGTTTTTTAACCTGCCGGGTCAGTATCCAGTCACGCAGCAGCTCAAAGTAACCGGCTGACTGCCGGAGGAGCACCGGGCCCTGTGGGCTGTCCTGGACATCGATGATGCCATGGTCCGCATTCGGAAAAATCACTACATCAATATTTTTGCGGGTCGCGGTGGCTTCTTTCAACGCAGCAATGGTCCCCGCATTGGGAGCTTCCGTGTCTTTTCCGGCAATCACCCATAACATCGGTACGTTTACGCGGCGGAAGGGAGGCAGCGGATCATAATCCAGCGGGATGTCTGTCGGGAAAATTTGCTTCAGGCTGTCCAGTTGTGCCCGGCTGGAGTTGAGGATTAATCCGGTATAATCGCCCTGTAATGATGCAAACCATGGCTCCTGTTTATACTTTGCTTTGATGGAGTCAAGGGCTGCAAACCCACCATTGAATCCCTTGCGGAACACTTCGTCTGTGGCAGCTACCACTTGCATGGCCCGGGCAATGGCCTCTTCGCTGTAATGTCCCTCCTTCAAATCGTGTAACACCTCCTGGCGGTTCTCTTCCTTAGGTGGAATGAGCAGGCTGTAGCTGGCAATAACAAAATCCACCGGTGTGAGCGTAGCGGTAAGCGGCACTATCCATCCACCCTGACTTTCGCCCATCAAACCAGTAGGCGCGCCTTTCACTGCCGCCTGGGCTTTTACGGCCTTCACAACAGCCACCATATCGGCGGCCAGCAGTTCAAAATTGGCGCTCAGTGTGCCGGTGGACCTGCCGGTGCCTCTTTTATCATACACAAATACAGCAATATCACCCAGTGGCAATATGTAGTGTTTATAGTTATTGTATACCGCTGATGTCCCGCCGGATCCGTCATGCATTATCAATACCGCCCTGGGCTTGCGATGGACAGGAAGGTACAGCTCTCCGTAAATAGAAGCACCTTTCACCGGAATATGTATGGGGATAACGGGAAAGGGTATACGTTTCCCGGTAAACGTTTTTCCATCCTGCTTAAAAACGAGCGAATCATTGACACAGCCACCAAAGCGCGCAAAGACATTCGGATCTTTCGCATTGGCCCAGCCAGGGCCGGAAAGATAACTGCTGTCGGCCTGCAAAAAGAGGCGGCCGGTAGTGCCGTCCAGCCGGCGGTAGCGGAGATCTTTATCCTGCGAAGGGCTGATCACCAGCTGGCTGCCATCGCTCAGCGCGTAGGCGCCATTGCGGCAGTTGGAAAAACTTTCGGTTTGCTGGGCAGCAGCGGCGCCGGTTATCAGGACAGCTGTGAACAACGATAAAAGGTGTGTTTTCATATATCGGTTATAGATAGTTGTCAAAGGACCAGTTCAAACGTAGCAAAACCACCATCCTTATAGTGTGCCGGCAGCCCCTCCGGATTGGGAATTTCCACTACGCCAAGGTAAGTGAAGCCGCAGCTGACGTAATAATTGTTCAGCTTCTCATTACCGGCGCCGGTGTCCAGCCGCAGATACTGCCGGCCATGCTCCCGCCCGTACCGTTTTGCCCAGTCAACGATCTGTTTCACAAATCCACGGCCCCGGTATGCCGGATGTGTGGCAATACGGTGAAGATACAGAGAAGGATCATCGTCCTTATCACCCCATATCAACGGATCGTTGAAAGTGGTGACAAACACACAAACCGTCTTATCGTCCACCACCAGCTTCCACTGCCTTTTTTCTTCGATTTCCTGCTCCACCACAGACCGCTCAAATCCTTTCCAATAACGGCCTGCTAATCCTTTTAGCCGCTGATAATTGGTGCCTTCGTCATAAAGGTAAAAGATATCGTCTATGTCTGTAACAGTGCTGTTGATTATTTCCATGGCGCAATTGTTTCTCCAAAATTATTTACTTTGCACTTACTGTAACAGATACAGATTTAGAATATTTTAGTGTAACAGATGAAAGATTTCCATTACATCGAGATAGCCAACCGGATAGAGGCCATGATCAACAACGACACCTATCCGTTGGGCGAAAAACTGCCCTCCCTGCGGGCGGTCAGCGAGCATTTTAAGGTGAGTGTAGGCACCTCACTAAAAGCCTATTCACTGTTGATAGACAAAGGCCTGCTGGCTTCCAGGGAGAAATCAGGGTATGTGCCCCTGCGCAAGTCCACGGGGCATACGGAGCAACCGGTGGCGACTTCCGCGGCGCCCGCCATCCGTGAGGTGAACGTGAGCCGTATCATCAGTAAAATGCCGGTCGATGCGGGACCTCATCCGCCGGGCTTTATCTCGTTTTTTAATGCGTCGCTGGAAACACATATGATACCGTTTAATGCGGTGCGGCGCAGCCTGCAGAAGGCCTCCCGCGATCTCACAGGCACGCACCTGCAATATGAATCTACCATGGGCAACCTGTTGCTGCGGGAACAGATTGCGCGCCTCTCTTTTTATTGGAACGGCAGCCTCTCTGCCAACGACATACTGGTGACCAACGGCACCCTCGAAGCACTCAGCCTCAGCCTGCGAGCAGTCACCAGTCCCGGCGATGCCGTGGTAGTGGAATCACCCTGTTACTACGGTATCCTGCAATGCCTCGAACAACTGAAACTGAAAGTAATAGAACTGCCCTGCGATCCGGAAGATGGCATCAATATCCGGCAACTGGAAGAGATCGTGGATACCTATGATATCGCGGCCTGCCTCTTCATCTCCAATTTTAATAACCCCAACGGGGTCATATTGTCTGACGAAAAGAAAAAATGGATTGCTG
The DNA here is from genome assembly GCF_012927205.1 of Chitinophaga fulva. GTDB lineage: Bacteria > Bacteroidota > Bacteroidia > Chitinophagales > Chitinophagaceae > Chitinophaga > Chitinophaga fulva. The sequence goes on along the minus strand of NZ_JABBGC010000002.1, from coordinate 1,259,001 downwards.
AACTGGCCTGGAAACGTCAGCTGCCTGTGATTGAAGATGATGTGTACGGAGAGCTGTATTTCGGCCCTGTCAGGCCCACTACCATCAAAACCTACGACAAACATGGCTGGGTGATGCTGTGTGCTTCTTTCTCCAAAACAGTAGCCTCCGGTTTCCGTATCGGCTGGTGCGCACCGGGGCGTTTCATAGAAAAAGTAGCGCAGCTGAAAGCTACCACCAATGTGGCCACAGCCTCCGTATTGCAACTCTCACTGGCCGATCTGCTGACCAGCGGCACCTATCAGCGGCATCTCCGTAAACTGAGGCCACTGGTGCATAAGCAGGTGCTGCTCACCACCCAGTATATTGAACAGTATTTCCCGTCCGGCGTAAGGATCAGCCAGCCCGAAGGCGGCATGGTGCTTTGGGTGGAATTACCCAAACAGGTAGATGCCCTGAAATTGCAGAAGCTGGCACTGGAACATCATATCAACATCGCACCGGGACCGCTCTTCTCCAGCACCGGCGGCTATCGCAACTATATCCGCATCAGTTGTAATAAACACTGGAACAGGCAGGTGGAACAGGCTGTCCGTAAACTGGGCAATCTCGTCAGAAGCTTGTGTTGAATGCGGTTGTCCCAGGGGTTGTTCAGGTTCGATTGTAATCAGCATGGAATTGTGATGCAATGTTGATTTTGGGCTCCTATCGCATTCCCAGGGCTGAAGCCCTGGGCTACGATGTTGTTCAGGTTCGATTGTAATCAACATGATATTGTGACATAATGTGATTTCGGACTTCAATATCGATCCGTATCCAAAACCGAATTTGAACAACATCGTAGCCCAGGGCTTCAGCCCTGGGATTATGTGATTCCGATAAATATTTTATCTTGTGAAAGAATGAGAAACCTGCAAACTTTATAACGCTGTCTTATGAAGCATGTATCTATTGTGATTCCACTCGGCGCTGCCATGACCGGTATTGAAGTTGCCCGCCACGTTTTTACAGAAGTGAATGATTTCCTCATCAACGAAGGCCGGGAGCCTTTATTTCAGGTGCAGCTGGTAGGCGCCTGGCGCGCTATTCAGCTGAACAGAGGATTGTTTACCATCCAAACGGATGCCGTTGTGCAGGAGCTGCACAAAACAGACCTGATCATTATTCCGGCACTACATGAAAACGTGGAGGAAAACGTAGCGAGAAATGGTGAGCTGGTGGATTGGATACGTGTACAATATGAAAAAGGCGCTGAGGTGGCAAGCCTCTGCATAGGCGCCTTCCTGCTGGCACAGACAGGCCTGCTGATCGGTAAAAAATGTACTACGCACTGGAAAGCTGCTGCTTTGTTCCGTGATATGTTCCCCGATGTAAATCTTGTTAAAGAGAAAGTCATTACCGACGAAAACGGTATCTATTCCAGTGGCGGCGGCCTTTCGCTGGTGAACCTGCTGGTGTACCTCGTGGAGAAATATGCGGGTCGGGATGCGGCTATCTATAGCGCCAAGTTTTTCCAGGTAGACCTGGAACGCTCTGCCCAGCTGCCTTTCATCATCTTCCAGGCACAGAAGGAACATGATGATGAACCGGTGAAACAGGCGCAGGAATTTATCGAGAATAATTTCCGTGGAAAGATAAGGGTCGATGAACTGGCGGAGATGCTGGCGATCGGCCGCAGAAGCCTGGAACGCCGCTTCAAAAAAGCGACGGCCAATACCATGAATGAATATATCCAACGCGTGAAAATAGAGGCCGCCAAAAAACACCTCGAAGCCGGCGACCGCAAGATCAACGATATCATGTCTGAAGTAGGTTATTCAGATACCAAAACTTTCCGCAATTCTTTCAAGCTGGTAACGGGCCTGTTACCGCATGAATACCGCAACCGCTACAATAAAAAAATGGCAGAGATATAACGTATAACCGGTACCGTATTTTGTTATATATTCGGGAGATAAACGATCTCTCAAATATGACCCATTCATTCGCATTTGTCACCGATACACATCTGGATGATGCTTTTACCCGCAGCCATCAGGTACCTGCGCGGGAAGATCTTATATTGCTGCTACAGGAGATTGCCGGCAAAGGCATCCGTGAAGTGGTGATAGGAGGAGACATCGGAGAACCGTCCTCACATTCCTTCCTCTTTGATGCATTGAAACAGCATACGCCGGACTATAAAGTTATACTAGGTAATTTTGATAAGCTGGAGGATGTCCGGCAACATTATCATCCTCCCGGACTGGTAGACGGAACGATGTGTTACAGCGAAGACCGTGATGGCTTCCGGTACATTTTCCTGGATTCCTCCTCAGAGGTGTTGTATGATGCACAATTGCAGTGGCTGGAACAGGAACTGAAAACAGCCGGTAAGGTATTGTTGTTTGTGCATCATCCCGTGGTAGAAATACCGGTGCTGGTAGATGGGCTGCAACCGCTGCAGGGGCGCGAGAAAATAAAGGCGTTGCTGTTGAAGCATCCACACGCCGTATACGTTTTCTGTGGTCATCTTCATATCACAGATCAGCGACAGGAACAAAACATCCATCAGACGGTAACACCAGCCACCTCTGCGCAGTTTATTAAAGAGGCGGCCGGGTTGGAGATAGACCTGTCTTATTTTGGGTACAGTATCATCACCCTCACCGGAGATACGGTGACGACGGAAATTGTACGCTGGGAGCGTGACCGTTAACCTGGTCTACCGCTCCGGTTCAAAATCAAGCGATACGGAATTCATGCAGAAGCGTTTATGTGTAGGCGGCGGACCATCATCGAAGATATGGCCGAGGTGCGATTCGCATCTTCCGCACAGCACCTCTGTCCGGTGCATGCCATAGGAGTTGTCTTCCCGGTATATGACGCTGGCTGCACGGACAGCCTCGAAGAAACTGGGCCACCCGCAGCTGCTGGCAAATTTGGCATCAGAACGGAACAGGGCATTGCCGCAAACGGCGCAATAATAAGTTCCCTTGGTATCGGCATCCCAGTATTTCCCGGTGAAAGGCCTTTCAGTAGCGGCCTCCCGTGCTACTGCATACAGTTCCGGTGACAGTACCTTTTTCCATTCTGCATTGGTAATATGCAGCTTTTCTGTGTCTGTCCGGGAATAATAGGGATTGGCCTGGGCGTTGCTCGTCATAGGCTGCTGTTTTTTCTGCTGGCTCTGACAGGCAGAACCGGTGATCAATATCGCCAATAAAAAAGTCAGTGCTTTCATATCAGTGCTTTCGTTGATGTAAGTTACGAATAACCGGTGACATCACCGGAGATACCCTATTTGCTGAATTTCCGGACTACCCAGGGGAGAGACAGCCCCTGCCCCAGCAGGGAAAACAGCACCACCGCGATGGACAGGAAAATGATCTCGTTGCGCATGGGGAACGGAGCCCCGCTTTGCAGCACCATAGGAAGACCAATCGCGATGGCGAGGGAAACGATTCCCCGCATCCCTGACCAGGTAATGATAAAACTCGTTTTGGAATCAAACAGCGCATACTGACTGACACGGCGCTTTCCCCTTCCCTGAAAAGCCTTTTGCAGGTTGAACTGCTGCAGGTAAACCCTGACCAGTCGTATTCCCAGGGCCACTACCGCAATGAGGGCGGCATAACCGATATAGGGCCATACCTGCGCTTCGCTCATCTTCTTCAATACCAGCGGAAACTGCAGGCCTATCAAGAGGAAGATGAGACCATTGAGCAGGAAGATGATCACGTCCCAGAAATGCCTGGACTGGTTACGCAGCTCTTCCGGGAATTTTGTCCGGCTTAACCGGGCCATGCCCAGGCCCAGGGTCACCACGGCGATAACGCCGGATACTTCAAAATGTTCCGCTACGGCATACGTCACAAAAGGCATGAGCAGCATGAGGCCAATCACCACCATATCGTTGGTCCGGAAAAAGCGGATGAAGAAAGCCAGTGTTTTGGCCAGGACCACCCCAATCACAAAACCACCTCCCAAAACAAGGAGGAACTGCAACAACGCCTTCCACGTGACGAAAGCGGTACCGGCCACGGCTGCTACGGCTACACGGTAAGCTACCAGTGCGGAAGCATCGTTCACCAGGCTTTCGCCCTCCAGGATGGTGACGGTATTGTGCGGTAACCCAAGTCCCTTAGTAATACCGATGGCGGCCACGGCGTCTGTGGCGGAAAGAATGGCGCCCAGCACAAATGCCAGCTGCCACGTCATACCGGGTATCAGGTAATGCGCCACCACGGCAATGCCGCCGGTGGTAATAAATACCAGTCCGATGGCCAGCGTACCGATGGTATTAATATTGATCCGGAATTCCCGGAAAGATATATTAAAGGCGGCATCGTATAACAGTGGCGGCAAAAACAACAGCATCACGATCTCCGGGTTCAGCTCAATACCCGGCATACTGGGCAAAAATCCAATGGCTATGCCTACGGCCAGCAGCAATACGGGTACGGGTAACTTTATCTTCTCTGCAATACCGGATACGCCGATCATGATGGCCATGATCACTAATATGATGCTGTAGTTTTCCATAACTATGATGGCCATGATTATTGCTGATTCCCTGATGCAGGGAGATCGGTGTTTTGCTGACCGGAATTAGAATTTAGAATTAGAATTTGAAACCAGAAGCTCACTTATCAAGTGCACAAATTTACGTTAACTTTGCAGGTTGTTTTTTGTAAACACAATTAAAAAAGTATGTGCAAATATTATTAATGTAATATAAAGCATTACTTATAATAATCTGAATATTAATAATATTACAGCAAAATCTTCGGGCCAATCTCCGCTAATCAGGACAATCAGCAACAATCCTGTCCATCAGCGGTTCAAGATTGCTTCAAAATCTCCATATACATTAGCTTTTATATGAAAGTGTTAGTAGTAGAAGATAGTAAAGAAATCGCCAGCAGTATTCATGATTTTCTCGTGAGGGAAGGGTATATCTGTGAGCTGGCTTATAGTTTTGATGAAGCGCAGGAGAAATTATTGCTGTATTCATATGACTGTGTATTGCTCGATATCATGTTGCCGGATGGTAACGGGCTGGAGCTGTTGAAGTTTATGAAGGAGCAGGGTATCCAGAGCGGCGTACTCATCATTTCCGCCAAAGACGCCATGGACGATAAAATCAGGGGCCTGGAGGGCGGGGGAGATGACTACATCACCAAACCATTCCACCTGCCGGAACTGCATGCCCGCCTCAGGGCCATCTATCGGCGTAAAAAACTGTCAGGCAGCAATATCATCACCTTTAACGAGATCACGCTTAATACAGATACACTGGAAGCTACTATCAACGATATGCTGCTGGATATCACCCGGAAGGAGTTCGACCTGCTGCTGTACCTGGTCGTTAATAAAAACAGGGTGCTCTCCCGGCAGTCAATAGCCACCCACCTGTGGGGCGACTATACCGATAATTTAGCTAATTTTGATTTTGTATATCAGCATATCAAAAACCTTCGTAAGAAAATCAGCGCGGCAAACGGAGCGGATTATATAGATACGGTGTATGGCCTTGGTTATAAATTTAATGCTTCCAAAGTATGAAACTGGTTGATAAATTTACATTGTGGTTTCTTGGCGTGATTGTGATCACCACACCCATCACTTCTTATATCTGTTTGAATAATATAGAGAAAAAGATTGATGACGTGGAGATTGCCCGCCTGAAAATAGTCAATACAAAAGCGGCAGCCCGTATGGCCGATGGTACTACGGTCAACATACCGCGGGATGCGTCTTTCACCACCTTTACGCTGTTGCCCACGCTGCCGGCAGACAGCTTCCGCATCAGAAAAGACGCTGACCCTGACGGCAACAATAAAAGCCTGGAAAGCCGTCTCACGGTAAGTACTTTCATGGCCATCAATGGTAAACCTTACGAAGTCACTACTTCCAGTTATATCCCGGCGTCCCGCCAGATACTGAACGCCATTATGGACACGGTAGCATGGAAACTGTTGCTTATTATCCTCTGTGTGGCCGTATCGGCGCGCTTCCTGTCGCAACGCATCCTCTATACGCTGCGGCTCACCATGAAAAAAATACACAACTTCGACCTGAAGAAAAAGATCACTTTCCCGCAAACCAACACAGAGGAATTTAAAGAGCTGAATACCTTCCTGAAAAAGATGACTGACCAGGCAGTGGATGAGTATACTGCTGTAAAACAATTCAGTGAAAACGCGTCGCATGAGCTGCAAACACCGCTGGCAGTGATCCGCGGAAAACTGGAGCTGCTCAGTGAAACCAACATCGACGAAGATCAGGCTACCCTGTTGGCCGATATGCACCACGCCATCGAAAAGCTGTCAAAGATCAACCGCTCGCTCATTCTGCTCTCTAAAATGGAGAACAACGAGTTTGCCGTGACGGAGCATATCAAATTCTGTCGTGTAGCCAAAGACGTGCTGGCAGCGTATGAAGACCGGCTGGAGATGAAAAACATAGCGGTGAAAAAGGAACTGGATAAAAATATCCAGCTCAGAATACATCCGGTACTGGCAGATATGCTGATGAATAATCTGCTGGGCAATGCCATCCGCCACAATGTGCAGGACGGCAGCATTCACATCATCCTGAAACAGGAAAAACTGGTCATCAAAAATACCGGGCTTCCCCCGGAAACCCCGCCGGAAGAGCTGTTTGAACGCTTCCGCAAAAGCAATCAGTGCAGCGAAAGCGTAGGCCTCGGACTGGCCATCGTGAAACAGATCTGTGAGGTGTGTGACTTTAAAGTGTCTTATAAATACAAGGCGCCACTACATATTTTACAGGTGGACTTTTGTCCGGGAAGTGTCATTAACGAAACGGAACAAGATAAATTTGAAACAGCAGCGGTCGTGACCGCATAATAAAATAGTCCGTCAGATTCGATAGGATCTTTAATGGGCAAGGCTTTTGGTCTTGCCCATTTTTATTTCCGTTAGGGAGAAGAAAAAATGAATACTTCAAAATTGCTTCAAAATGATGGAGTCTTTTTGTATCCGGATTAACAACTTTAGTTCATACCATGCTGCAAAATTCTCCCTACATGATTGGAAATAAATACTGGCTGATCCTTCTCTTTCTGATTGGTGTTCATTCAACTTCTGTGAAAGCCCAGCAGGTACTTACATTGAAAGATGCTATACAAACGGCGATTAATAATTACGGTACCATCAAGGCTAAATCCAACTATGCTGCTGCTTCTAAAACCAGCATAGATCAGGCAAAGAGAGACTATCTGCCTAACCTCAACGTATCAGTACAACAGGACTACGGAACCATCAACGGTCAGAACGGCCCTCTGTACGGCTTCGGCGGCCTTGCCGCCGCATCTTCCGGCGCTCCGCTGGCGGAACAGAACTGGAACGCCGCTTTCGGTGGGCTGTATCTGACTAATATTAACTGGGACTTCTTCGCTTTTGGCCGTGCCAAAGAAAAAATAAAAACAGCACAAGCAGTTGCTGCCCGCGATAGTAAAGACTGGCAACAAGAGATTTTTCAGCACGAAGTAAAGGTGGCAGCTGCTTATTTAAACCTCGTGGCCGCGCAGAAACTGACACTGTCCTATCAGAAGAACCTGAACAGGGCAGATACTTTCCGCCAGGTGGTAGTGACCCGCGTTAAAAATGGTCTGAGCGCCGGCGTGGATTCCTCACAAGCCAATGCCGAAGTGTCCAGCGCAAAGATAGCGCTCACCAGGTCCATCGATTTTGAACAGACGCAGGCCAACCAGCTGGCGCAATTGATGGGCGTGCCTCCCGGCCGCTTCGCACTCGATACGTTCTTTGTGTCCCGCGTGCCGGCCCTGCTGAACGATACGGCCACTATTGAAGGTCACCCGCTGCTGCAATGGTATAAAAGCCGCATCGCCCTCAGCGATGAGCAGTCCAAATACTACCGCACGCTGATGTACCCTGCCTTTTCACTGGTGGGCGTATTGCAGACCAGGGGCTCCGGTTTTGACGCCTCCTATGGTGCACAAAACCTCAACGCCTATACGCACGGATATTGGGACGGCGTGAAACCTACCCGTACCAACTACCTGATCGGGGTGGGCGTTACCTGGAACCTCACGCAGCCACTGCGCATCTCCCGGCAGGTGAAAGCCCAACGGCAGATCAGTACCGGGTTACAGGCAGAATACGATTTGGCAGATCAACAGCTGCGTGCGCAAATGCAACTGTCGGATACTAAGATCGCCAACGCACTGGACAACTACCATGAAGTACCGTCACAGGTGAAAGCCGCTTCTGACGCATATCTCCAGAAGTCAGTCTTGTACCGCAACGGCCTTACCAACCTGGTAGACGTGACACAGGCGCTGTATGCACTGATCCGCGCGGAAACAGACCGTGACATCGCTTACAGCAACGTATGGCAGGCTCTGTTGCTCAAAGCCTCTGCCTCCGGCGATTTTAACATGTTTGCAAAAGAACTCTAACGAATGGATATAGGTGGCAAGCCGTCAACGGCAAGCCACTCAGGCCAATGACATTAAACAGATAGTATGAACCTTATTCGTTTCGCACTTCGTAAACCTATCACCATCATGGTGTTAGTTGCCGGCTTGTTCTTCTTCGGTATCAAAGCGGTCACCACGATCAAAATTGATATCTTCCCGAAGCTGGATATGCCGGTGATCTATCTTTCCCACCCGTTTGGCGGATACACCTCCACCCAGATGGAATCCTTCTTCGGTAAACAATACATTAATATCCTCCTGTTCGTGAACGGGGTGAAAAGTGTGGAAACAAAGAACATCCAGGGGCTGACACTCATCAAGATCAACTTCTATCCCGGTACCAATATGGCGCAGGCAGCCGCGGAAGTGAGCGCCTTCTCCAACCGTATCCAGGCTATCTTCCCGCCTGGTTCCAACCCGCCTTTCATCATCCGTTTCGATGCCTCCACCTTGCCGGTAGGACAGCTTGTGCTCAGCAGCGATAAGCGCAGCAACAACGAACTGCTCGATCTGGCCAACGTATATGTACGTTCGTCTTTTACCTCTATCCCCGGTCTGGTAGGCTCTACACCGTTCGGTGGTAACATGCGTACCGTGGTGATAAAAGCCGATCCCGAGCTGCTGCGTTCCCACAATATGACGCCCGACCAGCTGGTAGAAGCCCTGCGGCTCAACAACCAAACGGCGCCTTCGGGTAACGTGCGTATCGGTGATAAAAACTACCTTACGCCTGCCAATACCACCGTTAAGGCTATCAAAGACTTTGAAGATATTCCCCTCTTTAAAAGCGGCGTACAGAATCTTTACCTCCGTGATGTGGCCACCGTGGAAGATGGTGCGGACGTGAGCACCAGCTATGCGTTGATTAATGGCAAACGCTCCGTATATGTGAGCATTGCCAAAGCAGCCGATGCCTCCACCTGGGAAGTGGTACAGAACCTGAAAAAAGCAATGCCCAAAATACAGGCACAGTTACCGGAAGACGTAAAACTGAGCTACGAATTTGACCAGTCCACCTATGTGATCAACTCCGTTAAAAGCCTGTTGTCTGAAGGAGCGATCGGCGCTATCCTTACCGGTCTGATGGTATTGCTGTTCCTCGGCGATGCCCGCGGGGCGCTGATCGTGATCCTTACCATCCCTACCTCCATTATCTCCGGTATCCTGTTTTTGAGCCTGTTCGGACAAACCATCAACATCATGACGTTGAGTGGTCTGGCGCTGGCTATCGGTATCCTGGTAGATGAGAGTACGGTGACGATCGAGAATATCCACCAGCACTTTGATCTGGGCAAACCCAAGGCGCTGGCCATCTGGGATGCCTGTAAGGAAATCGCTTTCCCAAAACTGCTCATTCTGTTTTGTATCCTCGCTGTGTTTGCCCCGGCATTTACCATGGGCGGCATCCCAGGTTCCCTGTTCCTCCCGCTGGCCCTGGCTATCGGTTTCAGCATGATCGTATCTTATTTCCTGGCGCAGACTTTCGTGCCGGTGATGGCCAACTGGATCATGAAATCCAAACATCACCATAAGAAAGACGGCAGCGTGATGACAGACGCAGAGGAATTTGAAGCGGCCGGTCTTGCTGCTGGTGATGAAGGCAATACCTGGAGCCAGAAGAAAGCGCTCGTGGAAAGAGAAGATAGCAACCGTGACGGTAAAATCAGCCGTTTCGAGAAGATACGTGCCCGTTACCTGCGCTTTATCGACCGCATGATGCCTTACCGCAAAGTGATTGTGGCCGCTTACCTGATCATCAGCGTGCTGATTGTGGCGCTGCAGATGGGCACCATCGGCCGCGACGTACTGCCCAAAGTCAACAGTGGCCAGTTCCAGGTAAGGCTCCGTCAACCGGACGGCACCCGTATCGAACAAACAGAAAAGAAAACCATTGCGGTGATCAAAGCCGTGAACGATATCGTAGGAAAAGAAAACGTATCTATCACCTCCGCTTTTGTGGGTACTCACCCGCAACTGTTCTCTACTGCGCCAATCTTCCTCTGGATGGCCGGTCCGCAGGAGTCTGTATTGCAGGTAGCGCTGAAGGAAGATTACCATGTTAATCTCGATCAGCTGAAAGATAAAATCCGCGACCGTGTAAAACAGATTGATCCGGTGATGAAATTGTCTTTCGAACCCATTGAGCTGACCGATAAAATCCTCAGCCAGGGCTCGCCTACACCGATCGAAGTCCGTTTCTCCGGCAGAAATAAAAAGCTGAACCTGGAATACGCCCTGAAGATGGTAGACAAGCTCAAACAAATCCCTTACCTGCGGGATGTGCAGTTGGGCCAGGCTGTTAACTATCCGGCATTGAATATCAATATCGACAGGGTGAGAGCGGCACAGCTGGGCGTGGACGTGGGGGATATCTCCCGTTCCCTGATTGCCAGCACTTCCTCTTCCCGTTTGACAGAAAAAAACATCTGGGTGGATGAAAAAGCGGGCATCAGCTATAACGTGCAGGTACAGATACCGGAAAGTAAACTTTCTTCTCAAAATGACATCGGTGAGATACCTTTGCTGAAGAATTCAACCAGGCCAATCCTGAGCGATGTGGCCACTATTACCCCCGAAACCACCTACGGAGAGAATGATAACCTGGGCGCCATGCCAATGCTAACGGTAACGGCTAACCTGAATAATAAGGACCTGGGCAGTGCTTCAACAGAAGTGCAGAAAGCCATTCACTCCCTCGGCGAACTGCCTCGCGGACTGAACGTAGACCTGATTGGTATGAGCAGCACGCTCATCGATACATTGGGCAGTCTGCAAAGCGGTCTGCTGGTAGCGGTAGTAGTGATCTTCCTGATGCTGGCGGCCAACTTCCAGTCGTTTAAAGTATCTGCAGTCGTATTGGCCACTGTACCGGCGGTATTGCTCGGTTCTCTGTCCCTGTTGATGATGACGGGTTCTACCCTGAACCTGCAATCCTATATGGGGATGATCATGTCAGTAGGCGTGTCCATCTCGAACGCGGTGTTATTGATCACCAATGCGGAGCAGATCAGGAAAACCAACGGCAACGCCCTGGTATCAGCGAAAGAAGCTGCCGCGCTGCGTATGCGTCCTATTGCCATGACGGCCCTCGCGATGGTGGTGGGCATGATCCCGATGGCCAGCGGGCTGGGTGAAGCCGGCGACCAGTCAGCACCACTGGGCCGCGCCGTTATCGGAGGACTGATCGCTTCTACCTTTGCCGCCCTGTTCATTTTACCGCTGGTATTTGCATGGGGACAAGGGAAAACGTCAACAACAAGTGTTTCGCTCGATCCGGAAGATGAAGAAAGTACACATTATATTCCCATGAAAGGATAAACCGGAAAAAGCATCAGCATAAATATTACCATGAGAATTACAGGAAATAAATATCATTTTATGAAACCAGCATCAAAATTTGCCCTCATATTTTTATCAGTTGGTGTGTCTGCCATGGCCCTGCAGAGCTGTAGCTCCACAGAAGCAAAGGACGACAAAGAGCATAAGGAAGGTGCAGCCGCGGCTGCACCGGCCCTGGAAGCTTTTACCCTTCAACAGGGACAACTGTCAACTTCCATAAAAATTCCCGGTGAATTGGTGGCTTTTCAACGGGTAGACCTCTACGCTAAAGTGAGCAGCTTTGTTAAAAAGCTGTATGTGGACGTGGGCAGCGAAGTGAAAGCCGGCCAGCTGCTGGTGACCATGGAAGCACCGGAATTGAACTCCCAGTTGTCCGGCGCGGAATCCCGCCTCAAATCCCAGGAAGCGATTTACCTCTCCAGCAAAGCTACCTATGACCGCCTGCTGGAAACCAGCAAAACACCCGGCACCGTATCCCAGAATGACCTGGATATCGCCTACGCCAAACAGAAGTCAGACCTGGCCCAGCTGGATGCGGCCAAAGCTTCTTACCGCGAAGTGGGAGATACCCGTAACTACCTCGAAATACGGGCGCCTTTCAGTGGGGTGATCAGCCGCAGGAACGTGAGCGCCGGCGCTTATGTCGGTCCGGCTGGTAAAGGCTCCGATCTGCCTATCTTCACCCTGCAGGAACAGAAAAAACTGCGTCTGGTGGTAAGCATTCCCGAAGCATATAACAGTTACCTGAACGATAACAGCGAAGTGAAATTCACCACCAAATCCATGCTCAACCAGACGTTTACGGCTAAAGTAAGCAGGTTGTCCGGCGCACTCGATGAGCGGCTGCGCTCCCAGAGCATCGAAATGGATGTGATCAATGATAAGAAACAGCTGTTGCCCGGTATGGTGGCAGAAGTGGCCATTCCGCTCACCGGCAACCATGCAGGCGCTTTTGTGGTGCCGTCTAAAGCGGTGCTTAATTCCACACAGGGCGTGTATGTCATTAAAGTGATAGATGGTAAAGCCCATTGGGTACCGGTAAAAACCGGCCGTAAAACAGACGATCAGACAGAAGTATTCGGCGATCTCGCGTTGAATGATACCCTTATCAAAGTAGCCAGTGAGGAAATAAGAGACAGCTCGGCGATCAAACACGTTAACGTGGCAGGCGCTAAGTAACAGCACGGCATTTCACTGGAACATTGTGGCCCTCATGCGATGCATGGGGGCTTTTTTATGGGTGGGGAGTAGCGACATGATAACGGAGGGACAGATGATTGATGAGCTTTGTTAGTAACTGCTTACCAGTTACCGGAAGGGTCAGCAGCTCATCATAAAAATACTCATGGAACCGGTACTTGGACGCGTAATATTCCAGCGCTTCATCGGAGCAGGTGACGTAGATGATACAGCCCGGATGCAGCCTTCGGATGGTATGGGTGGCTTGTTTGACAATGTCGAAATCACCATCCCTGTTGTGGCAGTGTAATACCACAAAGTCGGGGAACTGATGCCGGAACTTTGCTTCAAAATTATCATCTACTTCGGTGGGGATCGTTATCAGGTGATTTTGGGTGAGGGTAGACTGTAGCATCCTACCCAACAGCTGGTCCATGGCGATCATCCCTTTGAGCCCGGAGACCCCCGGATGTAACCGCAGCAGGTGTTTTCGGCGGCGTGCCAGTGTCGCCGCCACTAGCGGTAAAAAGGATGGAGAGAGATAGTCGTCAAAGCGAAAGTCATATAATGATGGAGGAATACGGCGAAACCAGGGTGGAAGCGGACCGGAAGAAAAACGTTGTATTACAATCAGGCAGGCCGGATACATGCGCCGGGCAATTGTAGCCATATACCTCGTCCGTAATACCTCCGTCCACGAGCGGTCATTGCAACCGATGAGGATAATGTCAAAGGGGCGTGCCTTTACTTCCAACAGGAAAGACCGGTAATCGGCCGCATACGCTGTGCGTGTGCTACTGTGTGTAAGGTTATGGATATATGGGTTACCGGCAGCAGCCGGATCAAAACAAAGTACCTGCATATTATGAATAGGATTGTGTAAGAGATCCCTGCATTTGGAAAAGTATCCTGTTGATGCCCGTGCGTAGCTCATGCTGCCGTACAGTCACCAGATCAAGGGCCTGCAGGTATTCGTCAGGATCATCAAGCCCGTTTTTCTGTAGTTTAATAATAATGGTCAATAGATCGCTTTTAATAAAATGGGCGCAATCCTTAAATCCCGCGTTATCAAAGTGAAGGCGCAATGATGCATAGGTAGTCTTCAGTTCTCGCCGCAGCAGCTCCAGTTCAGTGTTTCTTTTTTGCTTATTGGTAAGGTGAAACAATTGGATTAATGCCCGTAGCTCATCTTTTGTTTCCTGAACGACGGTGGTATATTGTTGAAGCGCATCACCCAGTTGGTCAATATTCCTGGTGTAAAGTCCGGCCGTAAGGTGACGAGCCTCGCCAGCCCTGGCGATATCTTCTTCATGCCGGAGAAGCTTCCGTTTACTGAACCATTCATAAATAGTCCTGAAAATGGTAGTAAGGCTGGTAATAACGGTTGAAAGCACTTTCAGTAATTCCATATTTCTGCAGATTAATGCATGCCAAGGTATAATCTCATCCGGTTCATCTCGTTACGAACAATGGGTATGGCTGAAAGCAGAGAAAATTGTATTTCGTGACATAGTTTATTGATGACAGGAGTGTCTTTAGCATTTTCGATGGTGATCAGTTTATGTAAATGTCCCAGCTTGTTGGCTTGTTGTGTAAACCCCAACCCACGGATACCGCTTTTGAGGCGGTGGGCAAATAGGATGGCTTCTTCCCAATTATTTTCCAGTACTGAAACTTGTAGTTCCGCCAGTACAGTAGGATAGTGTGAAAGAGTAATCTCGAAAATATCCAGAGCGTAGTCGATGTCGTTTTGATAAAGTTCCAGTAAAAATGTATTGTCAAAATATTCGCTGAATTCGAATACCGGGTCTTGATTCATCTACAGTCAGTTTGAGTCCGGCAATATCAGTCTAGAATTTTTATGGTTTGTTTATATCATCATAATTTAAGCGGATTAACAAATGCCTGGTTTGCTCCTGATACACAAATGCCCGGACGATAGTACATCGCCCGGGCATCACTTATTTTTATCATAAGGGCTACTCGTCAGACTGCTCCAGCAGACTAATCTTTACCCGCTTGTACATACTCTTTTCATCCAGCGATTTTTCCAGTTCGCCCATTACGGTCAACAGGCTGCTACTGGCTTCCTCCAGCCATTTTCGGTTTTCTTCCCGGATGACTTCCAGCAGAGGGCTTATTTTCCGGTGCATCTGTTTACCGGCGGCCGACAGGGATATCAGCCGGCGGCGTTTGTCCCGGCTGTCAGCGGACGTTTTGATCAGCCCCTGCGTCAGCAGCTGATCTACAAACTGCACTACGGCCGGGTGGGTAAGCTGCAAGGCTTCGGATATTTCGGTGACGCTCAACTGCTTCTGCCGCACCAGTAGTTCCAGTATCAGAAACCACCGCGCTTCAAAGTCCAGTCCGGACTCCTTATATATCCTGCTTATATCCTGGGACAGGCGCTCACTGAGCCTTTTGAGCCGTGTGGCCAGCGCCAGTTCTTCCAGTTCATTTACCAGATTCATGCAGCCAATTTAGCAAAATTATCCGGCCCGGCGCTTTTCCTCTTCGGCGCCACCGGTCTTTTTATTGCTGCCGCCGGAACTATTACCGCCGAATTTGTAGTTGAATGTGATGGTAAATACCCTGCTATCCCTGCGCTGGAAGAAAGTTTCGCCGTAACCGGTCAACCGGGTGAAGGCATTGGTATAATTGGTGAAGAACACATCGGAGAGGTTCAGTTTCACAGAAGCTTTTTTGTGCCACAGCTGCCGCTGTGCACCGATGCCCATAAACCATACGCCTTTCACGTCCAGGAAACCGTAGTAGGTACGGCTGCTATAGGTGGCGGTAACCTCCATCGTGGTATTGGGATCGATGGTAATACTGTTGATGCTGTTAAGATTAAACGAAACCCTGCTGGCATTCAGATGAGTGTTGGCCAGATCTCCTTTGTATTCGCCATAATAGGCCAGCGCTTCGTTGGTGCTGTTCAGCCATTTACCAACGGAGAAGGGTACACTGAAACTGATGTTGTAATAGTTGTATCGCGCCAGGTTATGACCGGTTTGAATAACACTGTTGGGATCCTTGTCTGGTGACAATACCGTCAGAATATTGTCGGTGGTGGTACTAAAGCCCAGTTTGGTAATGTACCTGTCTTTGAAAGTATGTGTCATCTCAAAGGAGTTGGTGATCTCCGGTTTCAGATAGGGGTTACCGGTAGAATATGTCAGCGGATCGAGGAATACTTTGAACGGATTCAGTTCCCGGTAAGACGGGCGGTTGATGCGGCGGCTGATGGATATGCCGAGATCATGTGTTTTATTGAACGCATAACCAACGTACCCGCTGGGGAAGAACTGGGTATAGTTGCGGTCAAATTTTTCCTTGTTGGTGACCTGCAATCCTTTGGCGATGGTGTTTTCCACGCGCAGGCCCAGCTGTACGCTCAGGCGCGCCCATTTTTTGGAAGCGTTGAGATAGGCGGCATTGATGTTTTCGTCATATACAAACCGGTTGCTCTTACCGGTATCCAGTATGTCTGTTCCGCTGCTCCTGTCAAAAAAACGTACGTCGTTATCAGCTTTCACCCAACTGCTTTTGATACCGGCATCCAGCCGTGCGCCGAGGCTTCTCAGAGGCTGGGTATAATCGGCTTTTATGGATTTAATGTTTAGCTCGCCGGACAGGTTGCCGAACAACCTATAGTCCGGTTTGGTCGGTGCCTGTTGCAGATCAAAATAAGAAGTCCGGTAGTTTTGAAGTTCATCGTTGCTAAAACGCGCGTAGTCAAGGTCTACAGACAGTTCTTTCCCGCTGGTGTCCAGCCTGTGTTTGTAATTCAGGTTGATGCTTCCGTTGTTCCTTTGAGGATGGTTGTCTCCGATAGTGGTGAATGAACCTGTTTTTTGTTGTTGTATGTTGAAGGATTCCGCCATGCTGTTGGACGTGATGTCCCCCTTGTTAAAGATGCCATTGGCTACTACGCCTACAGTAATATCCGGCGTGATGTTATAGTCTGCGCCGAGCCGGGCGTTGTGGGTGTTAAAGCCGTACCGGAAAAAGTTATCGTAGTTGATACCGCCTGTATATTTGTCCGCTGGATCATAAAACTGCCGTTCGATGGTAAGGTCATTCATAAACTGCCGGTAGTTGTAGTTGTAAGAACCGAACAGGTTCACCTTTTTCATCTTACTGTTGAAGTTGACGGACGGGTTTATTTTGGGATATACGCCTTGGCCGTAGCTGAGCGATACATTACCGTTGGTGCCGCTTTGGTGGCCTTTCCGGAGCCGTATGTCAATAATACCAGCGTTACCGGCAGCGTCATATTTGGCCGATGGATTGGTGATCAGGTCTATTTTTTCTATCTGGTTGGCCGAGAGGTTCCGCAACAAATTGGCCAGTTCCTGTCCGGACATGGGCACCAGTTTGCCGTCCATCATCACCAGCACGCCTTGTCTGCCGCGCATCGCAATGTTATCGTTCTGATCGATGGTGATGCCCGGCGCTTTTTCCAGCACTTCCAGCGCGGTACTGCCGGCGGCGGAAATAGAGCCTGCCACGTTGAGGGTGGTTTTATCATACTGCTGCTGTATGAAAGGTTTGGTAGCTGTTACATTGGCTTCCCGCAACGTGGTAGTGGTGGGTTGAAGGCGGAGGGTGCCCAGCTGTGTATGCTTATTGAGTGTAATAGCGGCCGATAGCCAGGGTGTATAGGCCATGCTCTGGGTGGCCAGTAAATATTGCCCTGCGGGCAGATGATCGAAGGAGAAGTTACCTTGTGCGTCGGTGTATTCTAATTTGACCAGCTTCTTGTCTGCTGCTTGCAGCAGCTGTACTACAACGTCCCGCGCAGGGGTATTGTCCGCTGTGGCGAAAGTGCCTTTAATACTGTAAAACGCGTTGCCAGTCTGGCTAAATACATTATTTATGTAAGTAGTAACGTAAATGAAAAGAATAAAAGTAAATAAAGATGACAGTCTCATTGGGGCTTTTTAGGGCAAAAGTAGGATTATTATGTTCGTATGAACATAGATAATAGTAACTACTTACGTAAATATTTATTGCCGGTTGCCGGCCTTGATGGATGGAGCTGTCCTGTAAATTTTAGTAGCAGGCCACGTAGAAAAAAGGCATATGAATTATTGTGCAGGGGTGGCAGTGGTATTATCTTCCACACATTTCTCCTTACGGCGGGTATCAATTACATACTGGATTTTCCATTCTTTACCCAGTTTCACCAGTTGAAAGGAATTAACACCACAATGGTGGAACTTTCCCTGATGGTAGAAGCGGTAGGGCGTCCATACGGAAGCAAGGTGGTCATCTATTTGTATAGGGCCATAAGTAATACGTTCGTCAAGGTCGCCTTTGGGCGTGCCTGCGATGACGGAGGCAAAACGTTCTACAGAAACATTTTTCACGGTGGTGCTGCCTTTAAGCTCTTCGATGGTCTGAAATACAGCGGTGGGAGAAAAACACTCGCGGAGCGCCACGCTGTCGCTGTTATGCATGGCGGTAAACATTTTATCGATGGTTTGTTTCACACCGGCAGTTTCGGATTGGGCTTGCAGGGTGTTAACAGCAAAGAGGGCCGGCAGGATGAGGTACAGATAGCGCATCTTTTTTTAATCTAAAATACGTTATTTGGACTGTTTCTGATCTGCGCCTTTGAAATACTGCCGGATATGCTCGACAAATTGTCGTATCAACGGATTGTTCCGGTCCAGGCAAGCTGCTTTCCAGGTCCGCTTCCGCATGGGTGTCTGCAATGGCAGGGTAACAAGGTCCCGGTTTTGCAGGTAAGGCGCAATGGCCCAGGTGGCAAAGAGACCAATGCCCATACCTGCCTGGATCATTTCCACGATAGCTTCGGTGAGTTGTAGCCGGGTGATGTCTTTCGGCCGTGATTCCCGGAAAAACTCCCGCATCATATTATGGGTGCCGGCTTCCTCCGCTACGTCATATGTGAGCAGGTGCTCTGTGGCAAAGTCTGCTGCTGTCAGCGATTTTTTCTGTCCTACAAAAGGATGTTTCCGTGGTAGCACCGCTACTACTTCATCATGAAAAAGCGTGTGTGTATGTACGCCGGCAGGAGGGGTGTTGTCGCTGATAATCGCTACATCCAACTCTCCGTTCATCAGATAGGTCAGCGGTTTCTGCGTGGCAGCGGTCACAATGGTGATCTCCACCTGCTGATGCCGTGATTTCAGTTCCGTGATCACCCGTGGTAACCAATGGTAACAGGTGTAACATTCTGTGCTGATGCGCAATGTCTGTATTTTACCCTTGCGATAAGCCTGTATGTCTTCCTGCAGGCGTGTCAGCTGTGGCAGTATGTTGGTGGCGCTCTCCATGACCCTGCGCCCTGCAGCGGTCAGCAGCAGCTTTTTGTTGACCCGCTCAAACATCGGCAACCCGGCCCTTTTCTCCAGGTCTTTCAACTGGTGGCTCAGGGCCGACTGTGTCAGGTACATCTTCTCGGCAGCCTTCGTGAGCGAGCCCTCTGCCACAATGTGCGCTACAAGTTGAAGATCGTTACTTGTTATCATGAGCTGTTTTCATCAAAAGTAAGAAAAGTATTCATTTTTCTCATGTTTTGCCGATGGCTACCTTTGATAAACAAAATTCATTGGTATATGGAAACAGCAATCAAACATTTTACCGGGCAGCAGGTAGAGGAAGCATTTGAACTGGCAAAGGCCACACAACGCCCTTTGCTGATCGATTTCTGGGCAGATGGTTGTAAGGGGTGCCAGCGCATGGACGCGGTGACATACGAAGATGAACAGGTCCGCGAATACCTGGAACAACACTACGTGTTGGTGAAGTTCAATGTGAAAGAGGTAACCAAAGCTTTCACGACCAAATACCTGACACGTGCACTGCTATGGACGCCCGCCTTTTTTATGTACGCACCGGACGGCAATGTGCTCCGGGAGGCTACCGGTTATCTGCCGCCGCATCAGTTTCTGACCGAACTCACTATCGGCAGGGCATTGCTGGCAATGCGCCGCGGTAAACCGGCAGACGGTATCCCCTTGCTAAAAGGGCTGATCTCCGAAGACCTGCATCCGGCTTTGCACCAGGAGGTATTATACTGGCAGGGAGTGGCTGCTTTTTTTGCCGAAGGCAAATCATTTGACGCGCTGGCGCCCTACTGGCTGGAGTTACGGGAAACTTACCCGGGCACCTTATGGGCGGAACGGGCAGATACCTTCCCGGCTTGATGATAATGCGTGCTGCTGACAACGTAGATGCCTCTCCGTTACTGACGGAGAGGCATCTACGTTGTGGTATTTACCGGAGAGCTTATTGTGGCAACACCGGCCGCTTCATTTTATACGGCACACCGGTGATGGACTGCAGAAAGGCTATCAACGCTTTTTTATCCGCGGCGGTCAGTTGCAATGGTTGCATGAGCGGATCCGTTTTAGGAAACAACGGATCGTTCTCCTGCCCGGGGCGGGGCTTCAGCATATGCATACCGCTGTTATAGATGTTTAGTATACCTTCTATATTGTCAAACAACCCATTGTGCATCCACGGCCGGGTGAGCATCACATCCCGCAAGGAAGGGGTCCGGAATTTACCAACATCGGCGGTATCTTGGGTGTAATTGTACCGGCCAAGGTCTTCATACTTCCTACCGTAATAGGTAAGCCCAATGTTGTGAAATTGGCCGTCTGTGAGATATTGCCCGTTGTGGCAATTCATGCACCGGGCCTTGGTGCGGAACAGATGCATGCCTTGTATCTCTTCATCAGTCATCCGCTTATAATTGCCGCCAAGGAACTGGTCGAAACGGGATGGCCGGCTGCGGATGGTCTTCTCAAAGGCGGCAATGGCCTGCACTATCTGGTCAAAGGTGATACGCTCCGTCCCGTATGCCTCCTTAAAAAGCGCTTTGTATCCATTGATCCGGCCTAATTTGGCGGCCAGCAAAGGCGGCTCCATATTCATCTCATGATGTGTGGCAAGGGGATTGATAGCCTGGTCTTCCAGCGTGGCGGCACGGCCATCCCAGAAGAATTCATTGTGTATGCCCACGTTCAGCAATGACGGGGTATTGCGGGTGCCCTGGAGATGGTCATGGCCCAGCGAAACGGCCCGTCCATCGCCCCAGGCGAGGTCCGGGTCATGGCAACTGCTGCAGGATATCTGATTGGAGCCGGACAAACGCGGATCAAAAAACAATGTCTTGCCGAGGTTGATCTCCGGATCTTCCAACAGCCGGGGCAGGGCAGTGTCTACCGGAATAGCAGCAAACTCTTTCCAGGTAACCCCGCTGTCAATGGTAGGTCGCGGCCACTCGCTGACAGGGCGCATATATAAACGGCGCAGGCTATCAGTGTCGGGAGGCGTGTCCCGGGGGCCCTGACGCAGCGCCGTGGTGAGCATCAGGAGCAGCAGTGATGATAATATGATGGCAAGTCGTTTCATCAAAATGACGGAGTGATTTATAAGTATAAGTGAAAGGCCAATGATGACCAAATATTGTTGGTGCCCGGTACCGGAATAGATGGCTCAGGGGAGGATATGTCCCCGAGTGCCTGAAGATACCGCACCCGCAAGGTCACCCCCGCAGGCAGGGTGCTGAAAACCTTCCGGGTGATATAACTGGCCTGCCAGTCAAGCGAGGCGGCGGTGGTGTGATAATAGTAATAATCATAGTACACTACTTCGCGGGAGAAAGCAGTCATCTGGGTGGGCAACACATGCACGCTGGCAGACAGCGGCAGTTGAACGCCGCCGGTGAGCCGTGTATGGAAACGGTCACCTCCTTTGTTCCGGTGCAGTTCCCCGGAAAGGGAGGGTGTTACCATACTGTAGTTCAACTGATGCGCGGTGATAAAATCCTGCTTCTTTTCGTGCTGCCATACCAGTGAGGCTCCCCATCCGGGCACCCAGGCGACTTTCCGGCTGCTGAGGTGACTGTAATGCACGGTTACCTGCTGTTGCTGATAATGATAGTTGGTGGCATTTAATGCCTGTACCAGCGGCGGTGCACTGTAGCTGTTGAAGTCTTCTCCATTCAGGAGAACAGCCCTGAATTGTAAGCTGTGACGCTGGCCTTGTTGCGCCAGTAAAGCCAGCTGGTAACGGTCAAGGGTATACGTGCCCCAGCGTGTTTCTTTCAGCGAGCTTTCCGGCGGCCGTGAGAAGAAAGACCGTTGCCGTTCCCATCCGGCTTGCGTGCTGAGTTCCCATCCGCCTTGATGGTATTGGTGGAATAGCGTAAGGCCGCCTTTCCGGATACGGATGTTCATCTGTTCGCCCTGGCCGCTTCGGGGCTGCATATACCCCATGCCCATCATCAGCCAGGTACGGCGTTCGGGATAACTGTCGAAGTTATGCTGGTACTGCGTGTTTTTATATTGTACGGATGTATTTTCATAGCCATAGCCTATCATCGGCTGTACGCCCAACCAATGACGGTCGTTTTTCCAGGTGATTTCAGGGCGTATGGTGAGGGCAAACTGCCGCACGGACGGCCGTGGATCAACGGAACGAAAGGCGGTCTGGTATAGGTAGTCTATACCGGCGCCGGTATACCATTTCCCGGGATGCAGGGCGTAGGAAGCCAGTCCTTTCATTTGATAAGACTGCCGGTCGTATTTGCCGGCTTTGCCGGCAGCAAAATAATAAGGCCGGTTGTCTGCAGCCACGCCGGAAAGCATCCAGGCAAGACTGTCATCCCAGGTACGGCTATACGTAAACTGGCCATACAGTTTGAACCGCTCTACGGTTTTGATCCCTTCGCTTTTAAATGCCGCCTCCCGGTGTTGTTGCGGCTCCTGCGCCAGCCGGTAACCGCCGCTGGCCGCTGTGCCTTGTAAGGTAACGATGCCAACGTTGCCGGAAGCATAGTGCTGTAGCATGGTGACGCCCTGTGTGGCCTGTCGGAACTGTAGGGCAGAAGCCTGATAGGTCAGCAGGCTATCTGAAGCGCCATCGCTTTGCGCGATGACGCCCACAGATAATAGTTGGCAAGTGAAAAGCAGATAAACTTTTTTCATATCATTTCAGCGGTATGCCCGTCAGTTGGAAAAGGCCTTTTTGGATGGATCGGCCTTGATGGTGATAAAGTCCACAGATGAATTGTTGGTGTCCTGCAAGATAACGCGACCGCCTGTACGTTGTTTGGTTTTACGCAGCAGTGCTTGTGAACTGTAAGCGCCGTTGCCTACAAAATTGAAACCGGCATCAAGGTCCAGGGAAATACGTTTAGGACCGCGCTTGTTGAGCGGCGTCTGTTGTGTTTCTACGACATCCAGTATCTGCATGTCTTTTTTGGGCAACTGCATTTTCAGTTTGCCGTCAGTTGTATTATTCGGCGTTTTATATGATTTCCAGGTGCTGGTAGCTGCCTGGCTGCGGAATATCATGATGCCTTCGCGGCCGTTAGCGTCCATCACAAAGTCACGGTTGAAATTATGGACCACCGTCAGATGTGGCGTGTTGGTATTCAGATCGGAAGGAAGCGGATTAATACCGGGCTGATTGCCCATATATACGTCGAAGTCGGCGCCCTGTAAGTCTACCGTCAGATCAGGATTGCGTACGGTAATGGTTTTGCCGCTGGCATCCTGGTAAGGCGCTTTGTGATTAATGGCGGTGGCGGCAATAATGATACTGTTGCCCGGTTGTACGGGATAAGTGGTACCGTTGCCGGGTATACGGAATAATGACGCGGCGTAAATATAATCAGTGTTCGGGTTGGTAGCGGCCATCCCCGTGGCAACCGCCCAGTTCCATTGTCCGGTTGGCAGTACCCATGGCTGTGCGAAATCGATCTGTTCAAGGGCTGTTTCTACGCCTTCTACCTGGCACAGGTACAGGCTGTCAGCATACAACACCTGATCGGAGTTGTTGTATAATTCTACAAACTGGTCACGGAAAAGTGCGCCGTCTTTGGTATTTGAGCCGGCGTAATAGATCTGTTTGATCAGCCAGGTGCTGGTGTTGCTGCCGGTCCTTAATTCCACGGTAAAATTGTTCTGGGGCGCCATGGCTGCCTGCGCGTTGGCGGCGCCTGAAAAGAACACGGTGCCATCCGACTTGATACCGGTAGCTGTCTCGTATGCCTTGGCAGATAAGTCAAGGGATACGGCGATGTTGTAATTGCCGGGCACTACGCTGTTAAAGGTCACCTGTCCGGCATCAGTATCCAGTACGCCGGTATATTTTTGTCCGGTTACGATATTGGAAATGGTAACTTTAGCTGTTTTGAAAGAGATGTCCAGTTTACCCATCTCTTCAGCCACTTTGAACCCTACGTTGATGGATACAGGTTGTAAAGATGTGTCATTGTCTTTTTTGCAGGCTGCCAGTAACCCTATACAGGCAATGGCTATACGAAACAGATTTTTCCGCATGATGTATATTTTAGAATTTTAATGATATCTCACCGGATAAGCTCACCGGTGTGGTTAATTTCCGAATACTGTTGTTCTGCTCTATGTAATCGTTGAGCAGGATGTTAAACACATTGTAGGCACGCACAGAGAACCGTATTTTCTGCCGGATTTCTTTGGCTACCTGGAGATGTATATTGAAATAAAATGGTTCACTGTTTTCTGCTTCAGCAATGCTGTAGGGGCCAAGCGCTTGATGAATGGGATTGTTGACGTCCGGTTTGAGTACGGGCGTATAACGGCCATCAAGGTCGGTATAGCCGGTAAGCTCACCGGAATTGGCAAGGTTCACCCGCTTTTTCTGCCAGAATAAATCTGCGGCCACATTGATAAAAAAGCCGAGCCGCGGAATATGCGTGGTAGTGGTGAGCTTACTGGTCAGCGTCCAGTTTTTGTACCGATCAGGAGGGTAGATACCATACCAGAGACGATACAGGTTGGAAGCATCGTCATTGGCCAGCTTTACTCTTTGCCTGGAGTCTGAAAAACGGCTGAAACTAAAAGATGATACCAACGAGAAGCTGGTCTGAATGGCTTTTATTTTGGTGGTATTGATAAACCACTCTATGCCCATGTCTTTACTGGAAGTGGTGTTGGCTACGGTGCTGAGGCCCAGTCCTGCACGGGTAATGGTGCTGTCGGTGGGCCAGTACGTGATACGATCGTCTACCAGTTTGTAATCATATACCGGCAGGGTAAACAACCGGTATTCATGTGCGGTGGAGAAACCATCCCTGTTATGTTTATAATAGGCAAACAGCGAACTGCTGATCACAGGGCTGTTGTATTTGATGCCCCATTCAAACTGGCGGGCTTTCATGGGTTTCAGGTGACTGTTGTCCTGCATGTACTTTTCGGTATACACCAGGTAAACCCTTTTGGCAGGAGAGGGGTCGTACACCTGCAGCAGCGGAATATCGAAATAGGCTGGCGCCGGATAACGGTAAGCCATGGTGGGTGATTTGGTGGCTACGCCGTAGCCGAAAGTCAGCTCCCAGCGCTCGTTGAGCCGGTAAGAGCTATTGATGCGGGGTTGCAGGGTGCCCCATCCGTTTTGCACGTCCATCCGCAAACCTGCATTCAGTGACAGTGTATGCGCGCCTATACGGATATTCACATTGTCTTGTAAATAGTAGCCGGTGTTGACAAGGGCAGGTAACAGATCAAAGCTGTAAGGACGCTGGTTCTGATAGCTCAGATTGGTGTACCGCGGTGTCAGCGGATCTACGATCACGCCCTGACCGTTGTTGGCGGAGACAAACAGATTGCCGCCGGCACTGAGCCGGTGCAACAGTTTCCCGGTATGGACAGTCCCGCTGAAACCCAGATTGGCATTGAAAGTGGCTGGTCTGCCTATAATATGGTCCACGGCTGTAAAAATCCCCGGGATGTAATAGCCCTCATAAATCCCCGTGGTATCTTTATCGCCGATGCCTTTGGGGTTGCCGTTCATGGCAAACTGCGTATAGGATTCCTGTTTCCCCGTAGCATAACCCATGCTCAGGCTGATGTTGTTCAGCAGTTTGTTGTGCAGCGTGATCGATGTGCGATTACTGACAGACAGGTTGTAGTTTTTGACATAGGTCATCTTCGCCGTATTGTCTTCCGGGTCCATCTTGATATTATCGTCCCGGAAGCCAAGCGTCACCGACAGGGTGTTTTTAACATCCCGTGCAAGATAGTCGGTCCACATCAGGCCTACGTTAGACCGGGCATATTGTTGTATGCGGTTGCGTGGGTCTTCGTTGCTTTTGAGATAGTTCAATGAAACATTCAGCGCGCCTCTTTTACCGCCGAGGTTAAATCCTTTGGACAGGGAATACTGGGTGGAATAACCACTGATGCCCAGGTTGAACTGATAGGGTGTTTTACCGGCCTGCCGGTCAATGATCACGGCGCCATTGGTGATGTCGCCATACCTGGCGGAAGCGATACCGGAAATCACTTCAATGCGCTCAATATTGTTGACCGGGATGTCCCGGAGGTCCAGCCCGGAGAATGGTACATCGAAACTGCCGCGACCAGCTTGCGAAATGGTGCTTTTGCCATACATACCGATGTTTTTGTTTTGCATATTGGCATTGTTGGACTGCAGGATGTCATCGATGATGATAGCGGTGCCCAGCGAGTTATTTTGCGCCGATGCGTTATCCGCCGCTGTTCGCAGGGTCAGTGTCTGTACATGATGCAGGTCCGGCACTTTGATTTCCTTACCAGGCAGGTTGTTCAACAGGTCTGCCATGCTGAAGGCCTGCGACTGTTCGATGGCTTCACGGTCAAATAATATAGAGGAGTTGGACTGGTTGCCTTTCTGGGTGGCGGTGATCTGTACGCCTTCCAGGGAGAGACTTAGTTCCCGCATCACGAATGTTTTGCCGGCAGCAAAGACAGCGCTGTCAATTGTTTCGCGAATGTTCTGCTTTCCCACGTAGGAAATGTTGAGATGTAGCCGTATGATGCCGGTGGGTATACGGACACTGAAGCGGCCTTTTTCATCGGTAGCCAGTTGGACACCGGCTTCTATCACCTGTATACTGGCAAACTCAAGTGGTTTGTGCCGCTCGTCGGTTACCATACCGGTAAACAATAGTGGGGTGACTGCCATTTGAACGACGGGTGATTGTTTGTCTTCTTTTTTTTGAAGTTGGGGATAGATGAGCACCTGGCTGCCATTTAGCCGGAACCACAAACCGCTGTGCTGCAATAGCTGTGTCAGTATATGCGTGACCGTTGCCCGGCGGAAACTGGTGGCGGGTGTTTTTACCTGTCGCGCCGTTGCCGGGTTATAGGTAAAGTGCAGGGCTGTTTCCCGGCTCAGGGCCTGCAGTGCTTCGTCCAGTGTCCCTGCCTTGATGGAAATGCTGATACGCGTAGGCGCTTCCTCCTGTGCCCATGCCGCGCCGGCAACAGGTAACAGTAACAGGATACAAAGTATGCTGCGCAGATACTTGTTATATAGGTAAATGATGTTCATCAGTTTTAGTTGGAACAGCCGGTCCCCGAAAGGTGGACGGTGTTGCCTTTTATCGTATAGGTGATACCGTATATGAGCTGTAATGCGTCCAGTATGCGGTTGATGCTGTCTGACCGGCGGAATGCCGTGGTGATCCGGCAGGTGGATACGCCCGGCGTGTCCAGGATGATCGTCAGGCCGTAAGTCTGTTCCAGCACCAGTTGCAGCTCCCCGAAACTGGCATCTTGCAGGGATATGTTACCAGCCGTCCAGTCGGTGACAGTAGCACGGTAGGGGATACTTTTCCATTCACCGCTTTGTTTGGCGGCAACAATGCCTTCTCCTGCATGTAATACCCGGAGCGTATCTGCCTGTACCGACCCTTCGGCAACGCCTATACGTTCTTCTGGCAGGCTGCGATAACTTTGCACACTGAAAGCGGTGCCCAGATCGGTGATCAGCTTGCCTGAAGGCAGTTGCACACTGAATGGATGCAGGCTGTCATGTACTACCTGGAAACAGGCCTCCCCTTCCAGCAGCTGTATGTTACGTGCAGTAAAAGGCTGCGGATAACGGATACTGGTGCCGCTGTACAGCCATGCAGTGGAGCCGTCCGGCAGTGTTACCTGCTGCATTTGGCCGGCAGGGCTACTGATCACCACATAGCTGACGGCCCGGGGCCTGGTAAACAGATAGATGCCTGTCAGGATAAGCAACGCCAGGCTGGCCGCGACAGCCATGCGCATCCATATTTTTCGTATACGGATGGACGTTGTCTCCGCAGGTGGCAGCATGCTCATCTTCAGCTTTTCTTCCTCTTCAGAGATCTCCTGCTCCAGCCCAAAGCTGTATAACGACAGTACCAGCAATTCGGCGCTCTGGAATATGGCCTGATGCTCCGGATGCTCTTTCCGCTGCTGCTGCCAGTATTGGATGGCTTGTTCATCCTTTTGCAGGCAACTGGCAATAAAAGAGTCCGAGTGGACAAGGTATTCAATCGTAATAGACTCGCGCATCAAAGGGTGCTTTATATAATATGAGAGAAAGCGGGAAGTGTTTTTACCCTTCTGATGCGGAAAATTTTTTATTTTTTTTCCGGAGCTAACGTAATAACAATTGTACAGAGGAGAGGATCTCCTGTGGGAAGCCTGCTTTGGCCAGCTCCCGGCGCAGGTTCTTAATGGCTTCGTGTATCTTATTATAGATGGTCCGTTCGGATACGCCGGTCCTGGCGGCAATATCCGCATAGCTGAGGCCTTCGTAATAACGGAGACGGATAAACAGTTGTTTCCGTTCCGACAAACGGGAAACTGCCGCAGCAATGACCTGTTGCAGTTCCTGGGTGCTGTTGAGATGGATGAGGAAATCCTCATGGGAGGGAATCGTTTGCTCAGCCCCGACTTCCGTAAAATCACCCGGGAAGGAAAGTTTGTCGGACTGCCCGGCAATAGACAATAGCTGTCTCCTGAAGGAAGTATAGATGTATCCTTCATGTTGCAGCACATGTCCCAGCTGGTTTCGTTTCTCCCAGAAGTACAAAAAAGTCTGATGGATAGTGTCTTTTACCAAACCCTGGTCGGGCAGTATTCTTATGCCATAGGTTTGCAGGGCGGGATATAACAGCCTGAACAAACGGAGGAACAGTGTTTCATCTCCCTGCACCATGCCTTCCCACAACTGCCTGATATCCGGTTTAGTCATCGCATGCCATTTATTAACGTTGTTGTGCTCCTGCCTTAGGAAAAGGCAGGACAAGGCGCAAAACTACGTATATGCATGGCAACTCATTTTCGAAATGCGGAAATTTCCGGAGCGTCGTTTTTTCCTTTTTCGATTGTCACAGCAAAGCTTTCTTATTGAAAAGTTAATTAATAACCTTTCAATAAGAAAGTCCTCCATTCGTCATTTATCAGCGGGCTGGCTTCAGACAGGATTGCAGAAAGTCGAGGTAAGGTTGTTCTTCGTTTTCAAAAAGTTTTTCTCCGCCCAGCATATGGGCGCGCAGAAGATATTCACGGGCATCCCAGTGTTCTTCCAGCTCCAGCAGCACTTCTCCGATGCGCATCAATACAAAGGCGTTGGTTTGTCCGTCTTCCGCAGTATTGGACCTGGCAGCTTCGAGGTAAGGCAATGCCTGGTGGTAGTCCCGCATCAGAAAAAAAGCATCGCCGATGGCGGCATTTAAGGTAAGGCTCTGGCCAAATGCCGGTTGTGGATCAGGAATCTGCTTTAACGCCCGTATCCATGCCCGGGCCGCCTTTTCATAATTACCTGCTGCGAAGGCGCTGTGGCCCTGCTGAAGGAGTGGTTGCATATGATCTACAATGAACGGATGCAGTTCAAATGGTTCGGGTGCGGGGTGCTGCATCGGTTGCAACACTTCCTGCTGAAAATGTTCCATCACAATATCATCATTCATCTGTGGATTGGTAAAGAGTTCCCAGTAAAATGCCGGCAGTCCTTTGAAGTCCCATTTGCGTGCGCCGTAGCTGCGTACCATCCGCAGGATGGTCCTGGCTTCAGTGGGTTTGTGCAGATAGAGCAGCGAAGCGGCGAATAAGATGTATGGCCTTGGTTCATGAGCAGGTTCCTGACTGGATTCAATATCCGCTACCCAGAGGCCCGCAATGTTACTGGCTTCCTGGATACGGCCTGCATCCAGCAAACGTAGCAGATGATCGTTGAGTACCATCAGGGTACAGTTGGTGTTGAATCTGGGTGCTGGTATCAAGGCCCATGCAGCAGCTGTTTTGTCGGCCGCCAGCCGAATGTCGGTGCCCTGCAGGGTGGCAGCTTCCTGCAGAAGCTCGTGCAGCATATTTTCCAGTGCGTTGGGCAATGGTACCGTTTTTCTGATTTTTCTCTTTACCATAGATGCTGAGGTAGGTGTAAACAATACCTGAAATTAACACATAATTTAAGGGATGGTTGTCAATTACGATCAACAGTAAACAAGCATAACATGCGCTTAACAGGGATTACTCGTAAAGGGGCTATGATTAACGCTCGGTTAACAGTGCTGCTATGATGTGATATATAGTAATGCAAGTTGTATTTTGTTTATTGTACCGATAAATGTTTATCACCGTTTTCTGTTATCATCGTTATTCATATACCAGCGGCCACTGCATGTGATGGCCGCACAAACGATTGTCACTTATGATTTCTCCTAATTCAATTCCCTGGTTTGCAAAAATGAGAGCTGAAAACCCGGTCGTGTATGATCCGGAATTTGTTTTTTATTATGGTGTTAAAGGAGCATGGCAGATTTTTTCGCACAAAGAGGCGAAACAGGCCCTTGGCGATTACAACGCCTTCTCCAACTTGTTTATCCCTAACCTGGGACAGAATATTATGGGCAGAAACCTGAACCAGAGCGATCCTCCGGACCACAAGAAACTGCGTTCCCTCGTAGCCAGGGTGTTTGTACCATCCGTGATTTCCAAACATGCGGACTGGATCAGGCAACAATGTGAAGAGATTATTGAGCCCTGGCTGGAAAAAGGGGAGATGGACTTTATCCATGATTTCGCCATTGCATTGCCTAACCGTGTTATTGCTCAACTGCTCGGCATTCCGGCGGAAGATCATGCGCAGGTGCATCGCTGGGTAACCACCATTGTGACCAATGTAAATACGATGGAGGAAATGCAGGCGTCTTTTGCAGCACAAAAACAAATCGCGGACTATCTCGATAAGATGATCGAGATGCGCAGAGTGGAACCGAAAGATGATTTGATTTCGCATCTGCTGCAATCGGAGGTGAATGGGGAACGGCTCAATAATGATGATCTGCTGGGTACCGTAGTAGGTATGTTCCTCGCAGGTTTTGAAACAACGTCTTCATTGCTGGGCAACATCGCTTATACTTTCTCTCATCATCCGGAAGTGTTGGACCATTACCTGGATCATCCGGAAGATTTCGATAACATCATCAATGAAGTATTGCGGGTATTGCCTTCTGCCAAATCCATGACCCGTGTGGCCAAACACGACCTGGAACTGGGCGGGCAACAAATCAAAAAAGGCGACTACCTGAATATCTGGCTGATTGCGGCCAATCATGACCCGGAAGTGTTCCCTGAACCTGACAAGTTTGATTTCCGCCGTCCCAACCACGCAGACAGCCTGAGTTTTGGACATGGCATCCACTATTGTTTTGGTGTGCCACTGGCAAAGATGGAAACTGAAATAGCGTTAAAGGTGGTGTTCTCCCGTATCAGGAAGCTCCGGATTAAAGAGGGGGCCCGGATTGAAATGACGCCGAGTACAATTATCACAGGCTTTACGGGATTACCGGTCACGTTTACAGCCGTGGGCGTATATCAGTAAGGGTTATATCTGGGGGTATCAGTGATGCTCCAATAGAAGAAGCCGGCAACCATTGTCTCCAGTCCATCCACATAGATCTGTATCCTTTTGTTCAGTTCTTCCCCGAAGTCAGGAAATGCCGCCCTGCAGGATACAAACTCTCTGATTTCATCATCATGAATAGATGCCGCCATCAACACTGCCTCTTCAAGGGTAGTGTTGTGGTGGTATTTGAGCATCATCACCAGGTTATGCTCATCACCATGTTCCAGCTCCTTGCGGAGGGAGAACAGGTCGTTGGCCCAGCATACCACTCTTCTGGACAGTGCGGTAAGATGCACCATGTCCGGATGTTGCAGTACATACATGGGTAACCATACACCGGTGGCCAGTTCATTGATATCCGTCCCGATATTGGCTGCGGAGAAGAACAGGCGCATATGCATGTATTGCGCTACCGTAGGATGTTTCTCTCTGTTTTTGTTGTTTTTGGCTTCCCAGATCGCGGCTTCGAAGGTAGCCTGTACGCTGATCAGGAACTGTGACTGCCAGCTGGGCCTGCTCAGGGCGTCCAGCCGCACACAGATGTCGGCCAGTGCGTGAAAGAACTTGTTGTCGACGGGAGACACTTTGTGTTTAAGCACATAGGAGAAACCATCTATCAGCTGTTGCAGATAGTTCTCTTCACGGATGTAGGCGGTCGACGGAGTTACATGGTCCAGCTGTTCGTCCAGTACAAAGAGCCAGCTATAGAGGTTATCGATACAACACAACAATTCGAATCCCGCCTGCGGCATGGTGCGGCAGGTCATCCAGGCCATTTTGTACCGGGCGAAGTGGCGTTCTTCTTCCGGACTGTCCAGCAGCTGGTATTTGTGCAGGAATTCAAAGGTGTTGGATGCTACCAGTTCCACATATGGGCTAACGCTGGTAGGGAATGGGCAATACAGCCTCGGAATGACAATCTTAGCAGTTTCGGTTTGATTCATAAACAATGTGCAAACGGTGATAAACAAAAGGGTACCAGTCGCACTGGTAAGGTGCGAAAAAAGAAAGAAAAAACGGTTGATATCTGCTTAAATACTAATTTTTAACGATTGCTCCTGTAAGTAGATTTTTGACCAGCACGTCTATAAGGATATGAAAGTCGATCGGCTTGATCATATAAGCGCTGGCCCCCTCCAGCATGATTTCATCAATATTTGTTTCATCGGTATCAGCGGATGCAGCGATAACAGGGATGTTTCTTAAAGCAGGATTAGCTTTTAATTCCATCAGGACATCTTTGCCTGATTTACCCGGAAGGCTCATGTCAAGAATAATGGCGTCCGGATGATTGTGAGCTTTGAGCAGGGCTTCCTGGCCATTGTCGGCATGCATAATAGAGAAGCCGCGTTTGCTCAGCAGAAGCGACAGATAACGCTGGGTCATGACGTCGTCTTCTACCACGAGTATTTTTTTACCCTCAAAAGAGATGAGGTTATTTTCCTTGATTTCTACCGTAGCCGATTTTATTTCACCGGTGAACGGTACTAACGGCAACGCTACCACGAATTCTGTTCCGTCGTCCATTTCGCTGCGCACCTGTATGGTACCGCCGAGTATACGAACGAGGTGATGGGTGATATTGAGGCCCAGCCCGCTGCCTTCTGCAAAGTTGATGGTGGTGCGGGTAAATTCTTTAAACAGTGTGGCGATACGGTCCGGTGCAATACCCGCTCCCTGGTCTCTTACGGCGATATACCAATGTGTATCGTCCCGGTAAAGGCGCAGGAAGATAGATGTATTGCTGCGGGTGAACTTGATAGCGTTTACCAGGATATTATTAACGATTTTAGTCAGTTTGATGCTGTCCTCTACAATGGCCGTCGGAAAGGCTTCCTGTACTTCCAGTTCTATCTTTACCCGTTTTTCATTGGCGAAATACTGGTAGATGTTCACCACATTGCTGATCCAGCTATAGAGGAGGATGGGCTCTTTTTTAACTTCATCAAAGTTGCCGGTGTCCAGCTTGCATTTGTCCTGCGTATTGTTGATGAGGGTTTGCAGGTTGCGGCAGGCCACAAAGAGATCTTCGTCCACCTTTTGCTCACTTTTGGCTTTGTCTCTACCGGACAACAGTTTCAGTTGCGCGATGCTGTAAATGGCATTCAGCGGCGTTCTCAGTTCGTGGGTCAGCTCCCGTACATAAATATTTTTAGCGGTGACCGCTTTTTCCAGATCGGCCGTTCTTTCCTTTACCTGGTGCTCCAATCTTGTATTACTGTCGTGTAAATCCTGATTCAGTTTACTCAGTTGCTCGTTACGCACACTGATGGTATGAAACAGTTTGTCATTATAATGCACCAGATTTACTAATGATATAGACGTCAGCGTTAGTACGGTAAAAGCCGTGCAATAGTAGACCAGGCTAAGCATTCCCGGGCTGAAGTCCATCGGCGGCAAAATATGAAAGATGCGGTTCAGTTCCAGGAAAAGCAGTGTTGCTGCCGAAATAGCCAGACAGTAGGTCTGTGCAGCCCCTACCTTAATAAATGAAAGACAGGAAATCAACAGAAAAAGCGTCAGCCATATCGGATCTACTGCCACAGACAGGATACAGCCGAAATAGAGCGTCGATAAATTGATCGTTATCTGAAGGGTAACGCCGGCGGCTACATGTTTTCGCTTTTTATTCATATACATCACCGCCCCGAACAGGACATTGCCCAACAACGTCGCAATCAGAATACTCAGGTACCCGGAGTAAAGCCAATATGTAAAACCGAAGATTGAACCTAGAACGATCAGCACCAAGGTGACAATATTGATCTTAGTGATCCGGTAATTGAGTTCTTTTTCATAGAAGTTACTCCTACCTAAATGAGTGAGCGACCTGATAAAGACAGCAATAGCTTTCATCTGGATTGTAAATTTTTCTGGTGAGGTTACACTAGAGAAAATGTCATTAATGGTTACCCTGGGCGGCATTGGACTGGAGCCGATGATTAACTTCCATCCTGTATTTAGCTAAATTTAACAAAAACCTGTTACATAAATGATAAATATTTCCACATATTTAAAGATTAACAAAAAGCCTTTTGTAAAGTTAGCCGCTGACCTCGGATAATCTGAGGTAAAAATACAATATGTTATTGTAATAAACTGAAAACCAAATTTTTATTTTTAATATAGGGAGATAAAAAAGGCAACCATGACGGTTGCCTTTTTGTTAATGAGGTGAAATTTTACACACGCTAAAAGGAAGGATGCGACAAATTCAGGTGGTGGTATCTGGCATGATCAGCTGATGCAATTGCCGGTTAAACGCTTTGATGCCATTACCAAGCTTGCTGAAAAATGCCAGATCAAACTGCTCCACAACGGCAACGGCCTGCTTCGTGAGCTGTTGACCGGCTTCTGTCAGCGCTACGGCTTTGGCCCGCGTGTCGGTGGCATGTTCCCGGCGCACAATCAACCCTTTGGTCTGCAATGTCCGCAACACCGTGGAAGTGGTCATCGGATCTACCTTGCTATGCTGGGAGATGTCTATCTGCGTTACGCTTTCCTGGTGCTGCGATAGCCAAAGAAGATTGGCCAGCAACACAAATTGTGCGTGGGTGAGGTCCAGCGGGGCCAGGATGGCCCTGATCTCCCGCTGCCATAATGTGGTTACCTGCCATAACAGGAATCCGGAGCTGTCTTCTGCTTTCTCTACGCCAAAGGCGTTGTCATTTGTTTTCATACTTGCCGGTAGTTCGCTGTTCAAAGAAAAGATTTTTAACCACCAATTCAAAACAAAGCTATCAAAGCTTTCCGGCTGCTTCAATCTGCCGTTGTACATCTTCTTCCATGCCGGCTACAATATTTTTCATGACTATCTTATTCCATAGTGGAGCCAACAAACCTTTCATCGTCATGGTAACAGTCAGCTTTAACCCTTCAGGCGTTACTTCATACCAATGTTCACCATACATTTTGGCCAGCGGAAAACGGGTAAGGTCCCGGAAGTATTCATTGGCCCGCACTTCTTCCAGCTGGATACGGACTTTGGGGCCGCCCTGCGGCTGTAACGTAAAGTGCTGGCCGGTCTCAAAACGACCATGCAACTGTGAGGAGGTGACGCCGGTATCCCAGCTTTTCCAGTTATCAATGTCGGAGATGAGTTTCCAGATCTGTGCCTGTGTAACGGCGGTGGTAGTCAGTGAATAGGAGTGCTGTATCATATGGATTGTTATTATAAGTGCAAATATAATAAGTGTGCTTATTATAACAAAACAAATTTTTCTACCAGATAAAATGGTAAGGTGGGTAATCTCTTACAAGCTAATAGTAGCGGGCACTTCACAACATCCGGTGAAGTAGGTACGGGCATAACCGGCCATCTTTACAGTATCGCCCTCATCGGTGCAGTACAGGGTGCCGCCGCGGTCCGACAATTGCCTCGCCAGCATTTCCCTTTTATGAAGACGCTCGCTCCAGTAGGGAATAAGGGAGCAGTGGGCGGAACCGGTCACAGGGTCTTCAAAAATAGATGCCTGTGGCGTAAAGAAACGGGACACAAAATCGCAGTCCTGCCCCGGAGCGGTAATCACTACGCCGCCAGGGTCCAGGTTGATACGGTCCAGCAGCTGGCGGTTGACCTGAATATGCCGTATATCCGTTTCCGTTTCATACACCAGCACATAGTCCCGTGCCTTTAGTACGGCCACGGGCATACGGTCGAGGGACTCCGCTATTTCCAGCGGCAACGCTGCGGGCACGGGCTTGCGCGCAGGGAAAGTCAGCGCATAACGTTCTCCTTCAAAGGCCACTTTCAGTAATCCGCTGCGGGAGTGGAAATGCAGCGTATCACCTGCATAAGCATGCAGGGTACGGATGGCATGGGCGGTAGCCAGCGTGGCATGGCCACAAAGGTCCATTTCTATCTCCGGAGTAAACCATCGAAGGGCAAAGCCATCACCCTGCGGCAGGAAAAAAGCCGTTTCTGCTACGGCATTCTCGCGGGCTATTTGTAATAATAATTGGTCTGGCAGCCATTCCTGTAATGGCATGACACAGGCTGGGTTTCCGCCGAAAAGCCGGTCGGTGAAGGCATCTATCTGATAAAGCGGCAATTGCATGGTTTCTTCTATCTTATATATTGTCTGTTACTTCGTCTTTTGTGTCCCCTTATTCACGAGCCAGGCCAATCCGCCGATCGCAATAAGCAGGATGGGGAGGAATATGACCAGCGCCATTAATGCCTGTAGCCATATGGAATGAAAGAAGCCCAGGCTATAGAACCCGGCGCCAAGCAGCACCAAACTGAAAACCAACCAGCAGCCGATCAATATCTTATAGCTGGCGGACAGCGGTTGGGTTGGGCGGGTCTTCTGCTGATAATCCACCATCTCCGGCGTATTGCGGTAATGACCGGAGTAGTCGTAGAACTGCTTCCGGCCAATGGCTTCCCAGCCGGTGGTATCCGGGATGGCAGGCTTGAAGTATGCTTTGTTACCGGATACATGCGTGTAGAAGTCCAGCAGCTCGTCAATGAATTGGTTCACATTAACATAAAAACCACTGAATTCTTCCAGGTCGATGTACAACATTTTATCATGGGCAGGAACGGTGGCGAGATAAGCCCGCCAGTCATCATAAAGCGGCAGTAGTGAAGGGTAAACCCGCTCTACGTAGGACCGGTGGGCGGCGGCATTAGCAAGGGCTTCGTCCAGCGGTATCCGGATGTCAGTGTCTACATAGCTGTCCTCCGGCTCTTTGTCATCGGCTTCGTCATCCCCGCCGGCATACAAGGTCTGAAAAGCCGGCTGTACCTGCTCTATGTCTTTCCTTTTCAGTAACAGTAACCAGAAGTAAGCCAGGCTGTTATTGCCTTCAAACAATACTTCCTGTTGATCAGGAGCGGTCCTGATGGTTAAATAGGTCCTGTTGCCCATGTGTAATTGTTTGTTTCGGATTTGATATTATCAGCATACAAAAATCATCAGTCCGGATTGTAATCCCGGTTCACTGTAACCTGTTGTAAGGATACTACACTTTTCTGTGATAAACAATGTTTTGGGGCATGTGCCGTTCTATCCGCTGCCTGCGTCTGTCAACAGGTATTAATAATAATTGGTGAACCCGGCATTTGGTTCATTTCAACTAAAAAAATAATCTCATTTTAACGGTATGATGGCGGAATTGCCATGGCTGTCAGTATTTTTGCCATCGGTGTTTTAACACCGTTGTGTGGGAATAATAAGGGTAACGCGAACGCCTGTACGTCCTTCGGCGGCTTTGTCTGTAATGGTGAGGGAGGCCAGCTTGCCGGTTTGTATGCTCAGTATTTTCAGGCGTTCCTGTGTAATAATGCTCGACAGGGAGTTTTTTTCCTTGTTTTTGGCTGGCTGCAACCCCTGGCCATTGTCTTCAATAACGCAATGCAGCAGGTCTCCCTGCAATTGCAGGGTAATGGCAATATGCCCGCGATGGGCAATGTTACGCATGCCATGCTGAATGGCATTCTCCACAAACGGTTGCAGCAGCATGGGAGGGATACAGATACCGCTGCTTTCGTCAGGCGGAATGTCAATAATCGTATAGCTGAAGAGGTTATCGAAACGAACGGCCTGCAGACTGAGATAGTTTTCCAGCGCTTCGGTTTCCTGCTGCAGCCGCACCAGGTTGTGGCGCGAGTTCTCAAGATTAAGCCGCAGTAGCCGGGCGAATTTATTGAGGTATTTAACAGACTTTTCTTTTTCATCCCGGCGGATGAAGCTTTGTAATACAGACAGGGTATTGAAGATAAAATGCGGTTCCATCTGACTGCGCAGCAGTCGCTGTTCCAGCTCTATGCTCATTTTCTGGGTCACCAGTTTGCGCTGCCGTATCAGCAGGAAGGTGATCAGCAGGCCGAGTACCAGCAGGATGATGATGATCAGCAGTATGACCTGCTGCTGGCGCACAATAATGGCCTGGCTGTTATACTGCCGGCTCAGGTCCAGCGTCTTATGCTGTTGTACTTTCAGTTCGTTCAGCGCCTGTATCTCCACTATTTTTCTGAGCTGCCTGTCTTCCTGCTCTGCGAGGGCCATGTCGGCCGCGGAATCAAGATACCGGATAGCGTTTTTGTAATCACCGTTGTCATAATAAATCTGATGGATGGCATCGAAGGCGGTGCTCAGGTTACCGCTGTTATTAGCCTGCCGGGCTTTCTCCAATGCTTTGCCCAGGTACTGCAGGGCCAGCGGGTAGTTCTTTTTTTCCTGATACAGCTGGCCATAATTGATATACTCCTGGAAACTGACTTTATTGATTTTCTCTTTGATGTTAAACGCTTTTTCCATCAGGGCATGCCCCCGCGGTTTGTCGCCTGTTTTCTCATATAGGACGCCCAGCGCGCTATACACGGTGGCGAGACGGATGGTGTCGGGCTGCTGAAGGGCATATTGCAGGGCGCTGTCCTGGTATTGGAGCGCCTGCCGGTATTGATGGCGGCGTTCGTAGATGCGTGACCGTTCTTCCATAAAAAGAGAGAGCCGGAAGTAGTCATCGGCAATCGGGTAACTGTCCCGCGCCATCGCAGCGTAGGTTTCTGCTTTGTCATAATCCCCGAAGCGGAAGTATATCTCTGCTGCGAGGTCATATACGCGCCAGCTGCCGGTGTACTGATATTTTTCTGTCAGGGAAAGGAGGTGGAACAGCCGGGTAAAGGTGCTGTCATCGATTTTGCTGGCCAGCCGTACCTGTAGCAGTCCCAGTTGTTGCAGGATGATCAGCTCTGTCAGCTGACTGGTGTCCAGCGGCTTGATGGGCAGCATGCGCGTGAAACTATTGATAGCGGCCTGGTTGCTGTCGGCATACCAGTAGTGTATGCCTTCGAGATAGTAGTAATAGCCGCTGGCGACGGGGCCTGCCTGTAAGGCGCTGCTTTTGAGCTGTGTGAGCCGGTGGGTGGCCTGTGGACCGTCCCAGCTGGCGCCGGAATCAATCAGGTGCTGTAATTCTTTTACCACAGGTGAGGTGGCAGCGTCAGGAGAGCCTGGGCGCAGGGGGGCAGCAGGTTTGGGACGGCACCCGTAAATGGTGCCGCACAGACATATAAAAAGTAAAATCGCTTGTCGGCGGATATGCATGTACAATCTATTAATGGTCGCCCATCAGGAACTGCCGGACATATTCCCGCTTACGGGCGGAAACTGGTATCTCGGTGCCGTCTTTCAGGATCAGGATGCCATCTTTCAAAAAACGGTCTATACAATGATGATTGACGATATACGACTGATGGATGCGGATAAACCAGCTCTCGGGCAACAGTTCCTCATACTCTTTGATGGGGCGGGACACCATTACCTTTCTTTTGTCAGACAGGTGGAAGGTGGTGTAACTGCCATCGCTCTGGCAATACAGGATTTCCTCGAAAGGCACTACCTGCAGGTATTGAGAGGAGCGGAGCACGATCCGGTTTTGCAGTCCTGATTTTTTAGATTGCAGATGGTTGCTGGTGATGTCCATCTGGGTGCGGGTGTTGACGGGGCTTTCAGACAACAGCCTTTTCAGGGTGGCCATCAGCTCTTCCTCATCCACAGGTTTGAGCAGATAGTCAAAAGCCCCGAATTTAATGGCTTTGATAGCATGCTCATTATAGGCCGTAATAAATATAATGCGGAAATTTCTGTCGGGGAACTCCTGCAGGAGGTCAAATCCAGTGCCGTCGGCCAGTTCAATATCCAGCAGCAACAGTTCCGGTTCCGTATTGGGAATGATCACCCTGGCTTCGGCTATACTACCGCAACTACCCAGTACCAGGAAATCGGGGTAGCGCTTCATCAGCCATTCCAGGTCTTTACGGATGGCTGGTTCATCATCAATTATCAGCGTGCGGATCATGGTCTCGGATATGGGTTATTGCTCATGTTGTTAAAAGTAGAAAAAAATCAGGTATTACCGGGTGGTAATACCTGTAAGGTTATCAACAAAGAATAAAAGGCCGACAAAAACAGCTTAAACATAATAGGGTCTTCCGGAGAACAAACTATATATGACTGAACAATGTAGAAGCCGGTGCTGCTACGGTGTTCACCAGAACGTTTATTTCACTTTGGAAGTGTTCAAAAGTTTCCCTGCGGGAAGATTTAAACAACATCCTGATAAGCAGGAATCCTGCTATCACCGGAATAATGCCGCCAATACTGATCGTCAACTGCCGGTAAAACATGCTCAATGCTGCCGTACACAACACAAATCCTGTCAGCACGCCGCCTGCCAGCCACAACAACGGCGGCAGAAAATCCAACCGCAGATGGTCTTTTTTATAGCGCAACAAAAACCGGAAACCCCGATGCTGTACCACGATAACAGGAGCGCCTGTCAA
This sequence comes from Chitinophaga fulva, assembly GCF_012927205.1. Taxonomy (GTDB): domain Bacteria; phylum Bacteroidota; class Bacteroidia; order Chitinophagales; family Chitinophagaceae; genus Chitinophaga; species Chitinophaga fulva. The sequence continues at coordinate 1,218,085 of NZ_JABBGC010000002.1, read as the reverse complement.
AGGTTTCCATAACCGGGCGCCTGGAAAACGACGCTGTATTTCTGAAAAGATCTGTTCCGCACTTTTGGAGGCAGAGTTGCTGATTTTCATATGGATATGAATTCAATTGGCGGATAAATAGCGGACGTTTCAAAGATAAGGCCAGCTATTATCCCATAACCCCTGAATTAATATCCGTATGGGTTTTGTTTATATTCGTTTTTGATGGTCTTGCGTTTTGTTGCGATCGACCTTAAAAGGGGCCTTTTTTACCTTTTGGTAAACGTCAGATAGTCTCCCAGCTTCCAGGTGTTGCCATCCTGGCTCTTCTCATAAGTCATCTTAAACGATTGTGGAGAGAGCTTCTCGTAAAGGAAGCGCTCATACGATACGCCGTTTATTGGCTGGGGAAGCTGCCGGGTAAGCATGAGTTTACCGTCCTGCCAGCCTTGGGAGGAAAATTTCCGGTGCCCCTGGAAGTTATCGAAGATGTAGTCTACCAACTCGCCCGTTTGCTTGTCCACACCCCACATGGAAAGCGCTTTATAGCGGTTGGGGGCTTTGTCGGTATGTTCATATATGATCCAGGCGCTGTCCAGCGATAATTTGAAGCTAAGATCAGCGGCGATTTTGTTGCCATTGGCAAAGGCGCCGTTGCCGGTCCAGTTGCCGAGGAAGAACTGTACCATATCGGTGGGCAGCTGTTTGCCGGTTTGTGCCTTCAGCTGGGCGGAAAGCCCCAGGCATAGCAGGAGGGTGATGACGTGTGTTTTCATATGAGGGACTTTTTCATTAAAGACTGTTGTGGTGTTATTGGTGATCATTTCAAAAATAGATGCAACATGTCAAAAGATCAAATACGGGCCGGCTTTTTAACAGGACAATGTGTTGAATACTGGTTTTAAGCAGATGAGCGGACAAGAAACAGCAACGGCCCATGCCTTTGGAGCAGGGGCCGCTGGTGCCGGAAGGGATTTTACAATTAACTATTTCCGTTTGAAGAAGATCTCCATTTCCTTGAATTCTTTGCCGTTGGCCATGCGATACATCTCCAGGGTGTAGTTGTTGGCATCCTGGAATTTGATCACCTGGCGCAGTTCCATGGTTTTTTGTGTGGAGGGGTCAAATGATTTTCCCCTGTATACAATACCGTTGACGGCAGATTCCCATTTGCCTTCCATCATCATCATACCGGTGCCCATGTTGTCAATCCAGGTGTTGAGATACATTTTCCTGGCATTGTCATAGGCAGTGGTACCGAGGCCTTCAAAGGGCATGCCCATCATGTCGGAAGTGAAACGGCTTTCCTGGTAGCGGCCGCCCAGGATCATTTTGTTGGAGCAGCTGCCGGTAGCTTTTTCCGGGGCCGCGCCGGGACCTTTCCAGAAGGTCATGTCGGTGTTCCAGTCTCCTTCGGTCTTAGCCAGTTGCTGGTGTTCGGGGCCAGGCGTCATGTAGGCCATCCATGCCTTGTGGGCCGCAACGGAATCCATTTGGGCGGAAACAGTGTTAACTGTTAACAGGCAACCGAAAGCGGCGGCCAACACATACAGTGTTTTCATAGTCTGAGGTTGTTAAGCGTGAGTAATTGGGGTTCTTGAAGTATTGCAATTTAATTAATTAAGCCATGCGGCAAGACATAGGTGTTGTACCATACTATTTATTAATTGTATTTTCGATGCCGCAATAAAATCAAGATGAAGACAGCGTCCATTAACGAGTTGAAGAAAGAGCTGGCCTCCGTGCCTCCGGCGCAGCTGGCGGCATTGTGCCTGCGTTTGGCCAAATATAAAAAGGAAAACAAGGAACTGCTGACTTACCTGTTGTTCGATGCAGATGATGAACAGGGCTACATCAATGCCGTGAAAACGGAGGTGGACAATGGGTTTGAAGAGATGGTCGGCAGCAACCTGCACAATGCTAAAAAACGGTTGCGTAAAATCTTGCGGCTGGTCAATAAACATATCCGCTACATGGGCTCCAAGCCGGCAGAGGCGGAGCTGTTGATTTACTTTTGTGAGCAGCTGGTGGATTCCGGCCTGTTGCACCATCAGAGCACGGTGCTGCATAACCTGTACGCCGCACAACTGAAGAAGATTGTGAAGGTGGTGGTAGGGCTGCATGAAGATTTGCAACATGATTTCCGGCGGCAGGTGGAGCCGCTGCTGGAAGTACTGAAATCCTGAAATTCTATTATTTTGATATTTTAGTTGTTTAAAATGATCAAATAGAATATCAAAATAACCAAATATCAAAATATTTTTGGTTTCTCCCTGATAATGATTATTTTTTCCAACAGCCATTTTTTCCGGGCTTTCCACATTATGAAAAACACGCTGACGGGTCTATTCCTCCTGGGTTTTGCCACTTTTTTGCAATCGAATGCACAGTCTCCCGTGCAGGGTGACAAAGATGCTCTGCCAGCCCTCGGCATAACAGCCTCGGTGGACAGCGACAGCCTGGCCAGCGCCGCCGGTTTCCTGTACCTCGAGGAAACGGTCAAAAGGATACTGGCGCCTTCGGTAAGCGAGGAAGCGTTTGCCGCCAACCTGCAGAAACTACAGCATGCCCGTTGCCGTATACAGACCTGTAACCTGTTTATACCGGGGTACCTCAAACTGATGGGACCGGAGGCCAACGAAGCATGGGTTTTAGGGTATGTGGACACGGTCATGCAACGTGCTGAAAAGGCAGGTATCGGGCTCATTGTGTTAGGCAGCGGAGAGGCACGTAAAATTCCTGAGGGGGTTGACAGGCAGGCGGCGAAACAGCAGTTTATCCGGCTGGCCCGCAAAATGGCCGGCATTGCAGCAAAGCATAACTGCCTCATTTCCATGGAGAACCTGAATGCTACTGAAACCAATTTCGTGAACACATTGGCAGAAGGTATCGAGGTTGTGACAGCAGTGGACCATCCTAACTTCCGGCTTACAGCCGACATCTATCATATGTTGCGCGAAAATGAACCGGCGGCCAATATCGCGAAGGCCAAAGGCATACTGGTGCACTGTCATATTGCGGAACGGGAGAAACGTTCCGCGCCTGGTATAGAACGGCAGGATTTCCGGCCTTATCTGGCAGCCCTGCGGAGCATCGGTTATAAAGGACGGATCATGATGGAATGTAAATGGACCGATCCCGCTACGGAATATGCGCCGGCGGTGGCGTACCTGGAAGGGCAACTCAAAGAAGTGTATCATATCTCCGGAAAAAAATAAAATACTTGTACAATGACATCCACTAAAAAGACAAGGCGGGAATTTCTGCAACAATCCCTGATGGCAGGAGCAGGACTAACGATTACGGCTATGGGAATGCCTGCCAGCAGCTACGCCCGTATCCTGGGCGCCAATGACAGGGTAAACGTGGGGCTGGTAGGGTTTTCCGATCGTGCCCGGCAAGCCTTGCTGCCTTCTTTCTTCAGCCATAACAAAGAACTGAACTTCGACCTGATCGCGGTGTCCGACATCTGGAACCGAAGGAGGGAAGAAGGGAAGGCCTTCCTGGAACAAAAAACAGGGCACCAGGTACAGGCCTGCGTCAACAACGATGAGCTGTACCGGATTAAAAACCTGGATGCTGTCTTTATTGCGTCGGCCGATTTTCAGCATGCCTATCATACTATTGAAGCCGTTAAGAACAAGTGTGACGTGTACAGTGAGAAACCGTTTGCCGAGACCATGGAAGATGCCCGCAACGCGCTGAAAGCCGTAAAAGAGTCAGGGAAGATCATGCAGGTGGGCACCCAGCGGCGCAGTGGTACCAGCTACCATGCCGCGGCCAATTTCATCAAGGAAGGCAAGTTCGGCGATATCACCATGGTGGAGATGACCTGGAACGTAAACCAGCCGGGACGCTGGCGGCGGCCGGACCTGGTGAAGAGCATCCGGGAATCGGATACGGACTGGAAACGTTTCCTGGCCGGTCGCCCCAACGACAGCTGGGACCCGCGTAAATACCTGGAGTATCGCCTCTTCTGGCCCTATTCCTCCGGTATCTTCGGACAATGGATGACACACCAGATTGATACCGTGCATTGGTTCAGCGGTCTGAAACACCCGCGCAGCGCAGTGGCCAACGGCGGCATCTATATGTGGCACGACGGCCGCAAGAACCCGGATACGCTGACAGCCGTATTTGACTACGGTCCGGCCAACGAACCGGAAAAAGGTTTCCAGGTAATGTACAGCAGCCGCTTTCATAACTCCGCCGGGGGTACGAAAGAGATTTATTATTCCAATGGCGGCACCATCGATATGTCTACCAGCAAAATCAGCAGCACCGGCGGTCTCACCGAAAGAGAAGCCGCCGAAATGGGCATGCATGCTAACCTGCTGACCCCGATGACGCTGAACTCCCAGGAAAAAGTAGAGACCAGCGCCAATACCGGCGGTGATCCACTTACCAGCGCGCATGTGCGCAACTGGATGAGCAGTGTACGGGAACGCAAGCAGCCCAATGCACCGATAGAAGCAGCGTATTCGCATTCTATAGCGCTGATCATGGGCAACGCCGCTTATCGCACCGGTATGAAAGCAACTTTTGATGAAGCTACCCAGGAAGTGATGGTGGGTGGCAAAGTATTTAAGATGTGATGAAACAACTGTACCTCCTCTTGTTTTTAATACTGGCACAGGCCTGCGCTTCGGCGCAGGCATTGCGTGTGGCCGTTGCCGGTGTATCGCATGGCCATTCCGGCTGGATACTGGGCCGGGCCAATCATGATGATGTCCAACTGGCAGGGATATACGAAAAAGACACCACCCTTGCCGGCAAGGTGGCGCGGCAGTACCATATCCCGCAACAGCAGGTGTACCACGACCTGGGGCAGATGCTGGATGCTGTAAAGCCGCAGGCCGTACTGGCATTCGGATCGGTGTACAGTCACTGGGAAGTAGTGGAAGCCTGCGCGCCGCGGGGTATTCATGTGATGGTGGAGAAGCCGCTGGCTGCCAATCTCCGCGATGCGCTGGTGATGGACTCGCTGGCGCGGCGGTATCACATACATTTGCTGACCAACTACGAAACCAGTTGGTATCCCACAGTGGCAAAGGCTTTTCAACTGGTAGAAGATAGCAGTTTTACCGGCCATGTCCGTAAAGTGGTGATCCACGACGGGCATCAGGGGCCACAGGAGATAGGCTGCAGCCCGGCTTTCCTGGCATGGCTGACAGACCCGGTCCTCAACGGAGCCGGCGCCCTGATGGATTTTGGCTGCTACGGCGCCAACCTGATGACCCGGCTGATGAAAAACCGTGTACCCCTTGCAGTTACCGCCGTTACCCGGCAATATAAGCCCGACCGTTATCCTAGGGTAGATGACGACGCCACGATCATTGTAGATTACCCGGATGCCCAGTGTATTATCCAGGCTTCCTGGAACTGGCCTTTCAGCCGCAAGGACATGGAGATATATGGAGAGAAGGGGTACATCATGGCGGCTGACAAAAACACGCTGCTGCTGCGCAACCGGGAGTCAGCGCCGCCGGTGACCAGGCATATAACGGCAGCGGATATACCCGTTTATGAAGATCCGTTCAGCTACCTGGCTGCGGTAGTAAAGGGAAAAGAAACGCCGCCGCCCTATGGCTTGTATGCCCTGCCTAATAATGTACTGGTGCTGCGTATCCTCGAAGCAGCGAAAGAGTCTGCCCGTACCGGAAAGAAGGTGCTTTTGTGACTGCATCCTTTTCCTTGGCAGGGAAGGGATGCTGGTCACGGTCGTACGTTAAAAGTTTGTTTGTTTCCCCTTCACTATTCTTCCCCCAAAGAGCGACTGGCCATCTATGTTGATAACCAGTTTTTTAAGGTATCTCCAAAATAATTCCCCCGCTAAAAGATCGATTTATCAAATAAAAATATTAATTTATGTATGCAATGAAATCGATTGCATTTATTCCACCGAAATCTGAATCAAAAAACCCTCAAAACATGTATTATTTATGAAACCGCTTATCTGCAAACCTTTGCACAAATTATGGAAACCCGCCTTCCTGACAGCAGCAGGTCTCCTTTGTCTTTCCGGTGTTCATGCCCAGGTAACCCTTTCTGCCAACGGTCCCGGCAACACGTATGAACTGATTGAAAGTGTGCTGGGCAACGGCACCGCCAGCGAAGTGCCTGACTGTGCGCATCCTTCGTTTGGCCGCCACATTACAGAGGAATTCGATGCATCGCTCAACAAAAACGTGTTCGTGTTTTTCCTCCATGCCACACCAGACAATGATCGTTGCGGCCCCAATACAGACCGGCAACGTAACGAGATCAAGACCTTTGGTCCTTCCCCCGACAATGTGAAAGCCACCTACGGCGAAACCGTCACCTATCGCTGGAAATTTAAAATTGATGCAGGCTTTATTCCCACCACCAGTTTCTGCCACCTGCATCAGATAAAAGCCGGTGATGGCGACGATGGCGCGCCACTGATCACCCTCACGCCCCGTGCAGGCTCCCCACAGAAACTACAGGTGATCTATACACCAGGGGCCGGTGGCAGCGGTGGCGGTGAGAAAGCCAGCGCACCACTGTCTTCCTTTAAAGGCGCCTGGGTGGAGGTAGAGGAAAAAATTACTTATTCCACAACAGGCTCCTATAAAGTCATCATCAAAAAAATCAGCGATGGCAGCACGCTGTTGAACTACAGCAATAATAATATTGACATGTGGCGCGACGGGACTACCTTCTGCCGCCCTAAATGGGGGATCTACCGTAAGCTGGTTACAGGCATCCGGGATGAACAGGTACGTTTTGCCGACTTCTGCATCGCGGAAGGCAGCGCTACCTGCGGCAGTCCTATGTTGGCCACTTCCGACACACCGCCGGCAGCAACAGTGCCTATTACACATGATAACATTTCTCTCAATGTGTTTCCCAATCCGTTCCCCCAAATCACTTATATTGACCTGGACGTGAAAGAAGCAGGTAACACTATGCTGGAAGTGTTCGATACCCAGCAGAAAAGGGTAGGGCTGTTGCTCAACAGCGCGTTGCAACCGGGTAATCACCGTACCACGCTCGATACCAAAAATCTTGCTGCTGGTACTTATGTCATCAAACTCACTCATAACGGTAAAGTATATACTAAAATGGTCACCAAGCAGTAGATCACAACGGAAGAATTACGATAAAAGGTTTCCTGTTTCGTAATTCTTCCTTATTTTGTGCTGATGACCAAATTGTTTTTTCCTTTTTTGTTAGGCTTGCTGATATCAGCTGATAGCCTGCTGGCGCAGGAACAGGTGCGTTATCAGGAAGATGTGCGAACGATCAAAAAGTTTGATCAAATGTATGCTCCTCCTGCAAACCCCATCCTGTTTGTGGGCAGTTCTTCCATCCGTAAGTGGGACGATCTGGAGCGCACCTTCGCGGATTATGTGGTGATGAACAGAGGTGTAGGCGGAGCTGTGACCAACGATATCATTCACTTTGCCCAGGACCTTATTTTTGATTATCACCCGCGCCAGGTAGTGATTTATGTAGGTGAAAACGACCTGCCGGAAGGCGCTACGGCCGACAGCGTTTACAGTCGCTTTCAGCGCCTGTATGGCGTTGTCCGTTCCCGGTTGCCTGAAGTGCCCATCGAATACATCTCACTGAAGCCAAGCCCTTCCCGCGTGAAGTACATGAAAATAGCCGCCGAAGCGAACGCGCTGATCAAAGCATTTCTGGCAAAAGAAACAAATGCCCACTTCATTGATGTATTTCCGTTGATGCTCAACAAACAGGGACAGCCCCGCCAGGAGCTGTTCGTGTCGGACATGCTCCATATGAATGCACAGGGCTATGCCATCTGGCGTAAAGCAATAGAACCTTACCTGTTTAAAAAATCATCCAAATAATTTTTGTCCCGGACGCAGTCATACGTTGGCTGCGTTCTCTTACTATTTACCCTTATGCGAACCATTGTTACCTATTTTCAACTGGCAGGCGAGTTTACTAACCCCTACAGATTTATTTCCGGTGCTGTTTTTTCCGGTCTGATTGCTTTCGCAGTGGCACTGATACTTGTATTGGCGCTCCGCAAGTACATTTTAGTGCCCCGTTCCCATAAGCTGCTGAAAGTGCTGGCCTACCTTTATATGGTGGCGCTGCCGCTGCTGGCCGGTTTCTTCGGCATGAAATGGGGATTCTTCCATAGTCTGCGTAAAGACATCAAAGCGCATACGGAAGTGTATGCGGCCCATGTACCGCCGGTTTTCAGCGAAGCAGCCCTGAAGGCGGTCGACTCTCTGTTTGGCGGCAATGCACGCGTGTCGTCGCTCAGCACCCACCAGATCATTGATACCACCGCGGTAGTGGTATATAACGTATACGGCAGTACGCTGGAACAACAGCTTGGCAGCACACAGGGTGTCAAAGGCAAGCTGGCTTCTTTGCTGTTACAGATCACCAAAAGCAAAGCCATCGCCGGTATAATGCACAAGGCTATCTATAATTTGTTGCATGATAAGTTGGTACTGACAGATGGCGCGAGCAATGAGGTGGTACATACATCACTGGGTAAATTAATGAACGGCAACCTGTTTGTCAATATCGCGGTTATCCAGGTAGACCAGTTCCTGAAAGGGCTGCAGCGTGGCATTCTATACACCTTTCTGCTCATTCTGGCCGTTCCCCTGATCGAGGTATCCATTGCCCATTACCGCCACCGCCGGCAGATTGCGGTGTAATTGCTGTGGAAAGTATGTATTTTTCTGTAATATTACACCTATGAATTTAATCGGAAATATTATCTGGCTGATCTTCGGTGGACTGGCCGCAGCACTCGGCTACATCGTATCGGGCTTTCTTTTTTGTATCACCATTATCGGTATTCCTTTCGGGATACAGTGTTTTAAAATAGGGGTATTCACGCTCATGCCTTTTGGGCGTGAGGTGCGTGACGGCGTCGGTTCTACCGGTTGCCTGTCCACCTTGTTCAACATTATCTGGATATTTACTGGTGGGATCTGGGTGGCCATTTGCCATTTTTTCTTTGGCGTATTGCTGACCATCACCGTTATTGGCGCTCCCTGGGGCCGTCAGCATTTCAAACTGATGAGCCTTACTTTCGCACCGTTTGGAAAAGAGATCTATTAATCAGGTAGATTCTTCAAAGATAATGGTGTTCTGAAACGGATCGATTACGGTCATCAGCAGCACTTCAGGGTTCCAGTCGGCCCGCTCCAGGCCGGGGTTCATGTATTTATAGTCTTTCCCGCCTAATTTCGAATGGAAGGCTTTCAGACCTTTAAACTCCGTGATGCTGATCCGGGAGCCGGGTGTACCGTCCCCATGATGCTCAGACAGATCAATTTGTGCATCGCCTTTGGCAATACGCATATATATCGGGGCGCCTTCCGGCTTGTGCTCCCAAAGGATTTCGAACTCCAGCCAATCAACGTAGAACTCTATGGCCCGGGCATAATCAAACATGCGGAAGATGGGAATGATGCGTGACATAAGTATCTGATTGATATTTAAATATACAAAAAATAAACGGCCGGAGTATTTATGCTCCGGCCGTTTGTCTGTTTTTAGTTCAGGTATTTCTCCCGCAACACCTTCACCTCTTTCTCCCCAATCCCCAGCTCCGTTTCGAAAAATTTCTCCACGCTGCCGTATTGTTTTTTAATCCCGGCAAACATGAGCCGGATGTGTTCGGGCCTTAACTCCATTGCTTTGCGGATGCTGGCTTCGTCCATGCCGGTCAACTGCTGCAGGCCCTTGAACATATGGCTGTGCATGGGTTGCAGGTATACGTTGCTGGCGGTAAAATCCGCTTCTATCGTGCTTTCGGATACCTGTAAGGCATAGAGGAACAGCGCTGTGGCCATCCCGGTCCTGTCACGGCCACCGGTACAGTGGTACATCACCGCTTCATCGGCGGGGAGTGTCAGCAGTTGCTGAAACAGAGGTTTGTAGCGGGCGCCGAAGGGCGTTGGGTCGCTGTAGAATTTTTCCAGGAAACCGCCTTGTTTGAGATAAGTGGCCATCTGCGTGGGGGAAGGCAGACTGTCACTACCGGCGGGGCACAGCTGGTAGCGGGTATTAGCCGGCAGCTTGTCCGGCGCTGCGGCGGCTTCCTGCCGGCCTCTGAAATCGAATACGGTATGGATATGTTTCTGATCCAATGTTTGCAGGTCCTGATCGGTCAGTTTGCTGACATCGGCGGAACGGTATACTTTGCCCCAGGCAACGGTCTTGCCGTCTGTTGTTTTATAGCCGCCTACGTCGCGGAAATTGAGTGCGCCTTGTACATGTACCAGTCGTTGGGTGCTGTCTGCCAGTTGAGCGGAAGCGAAGAACGGTGCCAGTACGGCGAAGGAGAGGATGTATTTTTTCATGATGAATAGGTTTTTTACAGATTATTTGATGATGTCCCAGCGAAGACCAGCCTGTCCGCGGCGGCCATACCATTCATAGCTGGTGACGCGGCGTTTGTCGCCCATGTATACTCTCAGTGGTTCGTTGGTGAGGTTGTTCAGCTCCACGAACACACGCAGCGATGGTGTAATGCTCACAGAAGCCGAAGCATCAATGGTGAAGTTCTGGTCAGTCCAGGTAAAGAAATCAGGGCCCAGCTGGGTATTGATGCTTTCCACCGACGCACCGCGGTAGTTGCCTGCCAGTCTTACCATCACGCCTTTTCTTTCATAAAAGACGATGCTGTTGAACAGGTGTTTGGACTGGTTCGGCAGCGAGGTGGTATAGGTGCCGGTGGGTTTTACTTCAGAATTAATAAAGGTGTAGTTGGCTTCCACACCCAGACCGGAAAGAACGCCGGGCAGAAAATCAAAACGTTTGTTGATGCCGCCTTCGAAACCCAGCAGCCACGCGTCGCTGATGTTGCGCGCTTGTGTGAGCACATAGTTGTTGTTCCCTTCCTGGTAATTGATCCGGTTAGAGAAGATCACGTCTTTTATCTTCTTATAAAACACACCACCAGACAATAGGCCGATGTTATGGAAGAAATATTCACCCATCAGATCGATGTTGTCCGCGAAGGTGGGCTTCAGGTTGATGTTTCCTTTAGTGATGGCGATAGGATTTTTGGTATTGTCGATCGATTCACCTGGCGTGAGATCAGCGAAATTGGGGCGAACGAAAGTACGGGTGTACGCTGCACGAAGACTGGCCTGGCTGTTGAGGCTGTATTTCAGGTGCAGCATCGGTAACAGCGCATTGTAGTTGTTGCTGACGCTTACCGGTGTAATGTTGGTGGTAGCAGGAGTGCCGCTGACAGTAGCTTTGGAGCCATGCAGGGCAAACATCGTGTATTCGTTCCTGATGCCTGCGGTAATTTTCAGTTGGTCGGTGGCAGCTATTTCGGCCATCACATAACCGGCGGCTACATCTTCGGTACCGTCATAAATATTAGTGGGATTGGTTTTCGGCGTTACGTTCATAAAGCCATTGGCCCGCAGCGCAGCGGTATCAAAGAGATTGAACAGTTGTTGTTTGGTGATGGGATTGATGGCCAGGGCATCGTGGTTTCCCTGCATGCCGGTAAAGAAACCGCCGCGCATGGGGAAGTCGGTGCGTTCCAGTTGGCCCAGCGGCACCAGGGCCGGCGATTGCGGAATGCCCATGGCAGCTCCGGCCATGTATACAATACTGGAACCGAACATACCGCTGCGGTCTTTGTGGCGGTATTTAAGGCCCGCTTTCAGGGAGACTTTCCGGCCTGCGTTGATGCGGAAATTCACCTGTACGGTTTTGTCTTCTTCTTTGGTATCCAGTTGAGCAATAACCAGCTGTTGCAACGTCAGTTTGGATGCGTCCATGGTCTCTGCAGGGTTGGCGATGCCCGGCTCGAAGGCGAGGGGCATGCCGCCGGTGGTTTTATCAGGTGCGTCAAAAGCCCAGTAACGTCTGCCATCGGCAGCTAGGTTGGAGAAGCCACCGGTGATCTTCTGTTTGAAGGTGGCTATGGGCAAACCTTTGTTACCATTGGTGGGCGGTGTTTCCAGGAAATATTTGGTGTAATAATCGCTTACCGCCCAGTCCATTTTTATTTTGGAAGACAGCTGATGTTCGCCACCCAGCTCTGCACCGTTAAGCACCGTCTGATAGTAGGAGTAGCGGTAGTTGTACTGGTATTGTTTATTGTTATAATCGACGTAGGATTCGTACACGGGCCGGATGTCGTTGAACTTATCCATGAGGCCACGAAAATAAATTTTGTTGGCAGGGTTGAAGGTATAGTCCAGTCCGATGTTGGCGCCATAGGTCTGGCGTTGCCCCATGTATCGTTTCAGCATGGCGGTGCTGATGGATTTCTGCTGCATCGGGTCGGGAAGAGCCGTGTTGTAGGCTACTTCGAAGGCATCAGTGCCCCACTGGCGGTTCCAGATGGCAGCTGCCACCATCACGCCCAGTTTGTCCCTGAAAAACCGGTCGCCATATACGATGGAGCCGTTGTAGGTGCCGTCTTTAGAGAAAGTATTGTACCCACCTGCGGCGCTGACGCCCAGCTGCCGTTTGGCGGGGGAGGTGCGGGTGATGAAGTTGATAGATCCGCCGATAGCATCGCCCTCCATATCAGGGGTGATGGCTTTGGCCACCTGCACATACTGGATCATTTCAGAAGGTACAGCGTCCAGCACGGAGTTGCGGCTGCCCATTACATTGGCGCTGGGCAGACGGCTGCCGTTAAACAGGATGGATGTCCAGGCGAATGGCGTACCTCTTACGGTGGCGGCATCCGCTTCACCATGATAACGGGCCACGGCCACGCCTTGAACCCGTTGTACGGCTTCAGCAGCGTTACGGTCCGGCAGTTTACCGATGGCGTCAGCTGCAATGACATCCATGATGGCGGTAGCATTTTTTTTGATGCTGAGCGCTTTCATCTGGGATGGGGCCATCGTGCCTTTCACGAGTACTTCGCCGAGTTGTCCACTGGGTTGCAGCAGCACAATGCCGGCATCATGCACGCCTTTTTTTATATCGAGTTCGAGTTCGCGGGTATCGTGACCGATATAGGAAATAATGATTTTTACTTTGCCGGTGGTCTGCGTGTTCAGGGTAAAGGCTCCGTTCAGATCAGTGGAAGTGCCTTGTCTGGTAGCGGGTGACAGTACCGTGGCTCCCGGCAGCTGGCCATCCTTGTCGCTCACAATGCCCTTGATCGTTTGGGCATTGGCCCATAATAACGTCATGCACGTGAGGCCTGTTAACAGCGAAACTTTTTTAGTGCCTGCAGTCATAGTGATTGAAATTTTCAGCAAAGGTGGTGGGTGGCAGTATGCCGGGCGACCGTATCCAATGAGTGGTACAGTACGACCCGTCATTCCCAACGATTAGAACTTGAAAGTTCTGGAAATCAATTGATTGCAAGCCATTACCAAATTGTTACCAAATGAGGTGAGGTGGTGTTAAAACGGGGGACTTAACATTGCCATAATAATGGATATATAATTTAGGGGCATGATATACATCATTACTATTGGGGCCTTCCAGGCGTTGATGGCTATCCTGTTGTTATGGAAAAGAAAACTGAATGACAAGGCAGATTCCTTGTTGCTGGTGCTGCTTACCTGCATTGCCACTCATTTACTGATTAAATTTTACATCTTCACGATTGTATCGGACATGCATGTACGTACCCAGATGAACACCTTCATTGGTTTTTGTTACGGTCCGCTGGCATACATGTACGTGAAAAAGCGGAAGGATGAGCAATATATTCCTGCATTGCACTGGCAGCATTTTATTCCTTTCCTGGTGGCTGCGGTGGCTTACCTGGCAGTGGCGTGCCTGTTGTATGTATACACGCCAGCGGGGCATAAAGCGCTGGACCTGTACAATCAATCCTCTACGTGGCTGTTTATTGCATCGGGCATTATCTATGCCGCGCTGGTACTGAACATGCGAAGGAGCCTGCCAGCGGGTGCTGACAGGGGCCTGGTCACACATATGGCCATCTCGCTGATGGCTATCGGTATTGTATCTACGTTGTTTTACCTGTTTGATTTTATATGGGGAAGCCCGCCGGATGCTATGATCTGGTGCCGTAATATCGTGTATACGTTACTGTCATTTATTTGTATTGATATATTGCGTTACCGGTATACAGGCATCGCCGCAGTGCCGGCACATGCGCCTGAATCGGAGGCACCGCTTGTTGCACCGGCAGCTCCGGCTACTTCGGTAAGGAAAACGCAGTTGAGCGCGGAAGAGCAGCAACAGGTATGGCAAAAGCTGGAAGACCACATACGGAAAACAGCACTGTATACTGATGCGGACCTAAACCTCGATAAACTTGCGGAGGCAGTACAGGTCAATAAATACTATGTGTCCGAAACGTTGAACGCCTACGCACATAAGTCGTTCTATCAATATATCAATGAATACCGCATTCTCCGTGCTGCGGCTATGATGAAAAGCATACAGGAAAAAGGCCTGCCGGTCAATATCCTCATGGTAGCTTATGATTGCGGCTTTAAAGCCAAATCTTCTTTTAATACCTATTTCAAGAAAATTATAGGGGAGACGCCTAGTGTGTGGTTATTGAAGCAAAAGCACGAGCAGCCGACTTTTTCATAAACGCCCTCAACCTTTGCGGTATTCCGTCAAATCGTCTGTGCCCGCTGTGCAAAAACCTGCAGATAGTGCTGGATGAGAATCCCGATCTTTTTCTGCAGCCAATCGACCGTCAGCATGGATTGGTTTTCAGAAATGAAAGATGTAGCGGCCTGATCCAGCTTTTGTCGTAAATGAATACTGTACTTCTGCTGCCATTGCCTGAAAATGTTTTCTTGCTGATGCCTGTCTATGTTTTGGGTATATAGAGAAAACTCTCCGAAAGTAGTGATCAGAATACTGAAAGCGATTCTATCAAATGACGTCATGAGGTTTTGATCTTCTCTGGGCATAACAGTTTCTTAAAAAGGTCAATTTTAAAATAGGGTCTGATAGTCTGTCTCGTTAAATTATAGGCCAGTCTCTGAGTAGATGTACACACTACCCCCAAAGATACGCAATAATAGGCGGAGATTATCTTTTTCCCCAAAATGATTAAATTAAACGTACCTTTAGCCGAATTTGAGTTTTATCGCTTCTGTAAGCTACCATGCTTTCGCCAGGTTATTTTACTTTACACTGCATTCTTCTCAGATATTTTTAACGTTTAATTTTTAGCTCCAATGAACATTTATGTATCCAATCTGGGGTATAATTTCCAGATTGAGGATCTTGTCAACCTGTTTATTGAATATGGCGTGATTTCATCTGCGAGAATTGTCGAGGATAAATTCACCAACAAAAGCAAGGGCTTCGGTTTTGTAGAGATGCCAAACAGGTTGGAAGGGGAAAAAGCGATCCTTGAGCTTAACGGAAAGGAGATCGATGGCCGTGTTATGAGTGTTGCGGAAGCACCGCCTCCAAGAGAAAGGTCCGGTTACCAGAACCGCTATCGATAGGTATGTTTATAGTGAATGCAATGTCTGTTCCGGTGCACCGGAGCAGGCATTTTTTTATTGCCCTTTCCCCATCACTTCCAGCACGCCCTGTTTCAATATCCGTACACTCTCCGCTGCTTCTTCCTGGGTAAAATGCCCAAACCCCAACCGCATGGCGGTAAGGTCTTTATGCTGATATAACAGCGTTTTGGGGATAAAGAGGTTGTTCCGGGAGCATGCTTTCCCGAGCTGCATCAGGTTAATAGGCCGTTTCCAGCGGGTCCATACGGCGAGGCCGCCTGCCGGTTTGCGCAGTTCCATGAAATCCTGTAGTTCCTCCTGCATCACGTCTACAATATGGTCGCGCCGCTCCCGGTATACTTTGAGGGATTTTTTAAGGTAGCGGTGGATCTCTCCGGATTCAATCATTTCACCAAGTACTTGTTCCATGAGGACATCACCTTGCCGGTCGATGATACCGAGATGTTTACGCATTTCAGTCATGAGGTTTTCAGGCGCTATGATAAAACCGGTGCGGAAGCCCGGTGCGAGTGACTTCCCGAATGCGCCGGTGTATACCACCATACCGTTGGTATCGGCGCTGGCGAGGGGTAGCACCGGGCTGTTGTCATAGTGGAAGTCATAGTCGTAATCGTCTTCCAGGATCACGAAACCGAATTCGGAGGCAAGGTGCAGCAGGGCTATACGGCGTTCCGCGCTGAGCGTCACCGTAGTAGGGTAGTGGTGGTGCGGCGTGATGTACAACATGCGGATGCGTTGTCTTTCGCAGATGCGGCGCACAGCGTCTACATCGATGCCATCTTCATCAATAGGAACGGAAAGTATGCGGGCGCCGGACTTCTGAAAGATCATGTTGACAGAAAAGTAACTCAATGACCCCACCAGCACGGTGTCTCCGGGGGATAGTAATATTTCCGAGGTGATATATACGCTCATCTCCGTGCTGCGGGTAATGAGAATATTGTCTTTGGATATATGCAAGCCGCGGGACTGGTTCAGGTAATTGGACAGGTGTTTTTTGAAGAACTCACTGCCGTCCTGGTTGTAGTATCCCAGTTTACGGTGGTTGCTTTTACGTTTGAGATGGCCGCTGTAGAGACTGGAGAGGTGGCTTACCTGGGTAAGGCGGATGTCTGGTGTGCCGTCGTTGAACACGTACTCGCAGGAGGAATGTTCAAACGGGTTGTCGAGCAGGCTGGATTGGCGGAAGTCGAAGCCCGTTTCTTTGGGATAGCGGGCCAGCGGTGTATCCGGCGTGGTGCGTATTTTCTGTGGCCGGCCTGCTGTTTTCCCGAAGATAAAGGTGCCTTTGTTGGGCCGTGTTTCTATCCAGCCCTGGGTGTCCAATTCCTCGTACACCGCCACAATGGTATTGCGGTTCACTTCCAGTAGTTCGCTGAGCTGGCGGGTACCGGGCAGTTTGGTGCCTGTCACCAGGTAGCCGCGCTGGATGGCGTTGATCAGCTGATGCGCGATCTGTAGGTAGATGGCTGTTGTTGATTGCCGATCTATATGTACAAAACTCTTATAAGGAACCGGACTGCTCATGCTGATGAAAATGTTTCTGTTAAATAGTCCGGCAAGTTATCTTATTTCTCCTTTATAATCTATTTATATTATTTTATATAATATTTATATAGATGATATTTAGGTTGTAGTAAGATGATTGGCGTGATTTTGGGATCCGGTTGCCTGGCTGGTCAAGTATCCGGACTAGCTATCATATCAAAACTGGCCCAGTTGAGTCATCCGGTAACCGGTTACTTTTGACTGGAAACGAATGACATATGCAAGATATACTGCAACATATCGTTGGACACAACGACCTGCATGCTAAATGGCTGAACACACTCTCTTTTATGGAGAATGCCGGCGCCCGCAAGATTTCAGCTTGTGAGCATCCCACCCTCGTGGATTTTATTCAGCTGAAACATGCGGCGGAAGAGCATCGCCACGCCTATTACCTGAAAAAACAAATCGCTAAAGTAAGCGCTGATACCTGTAAGACCTACCAGTTGCACGAATTGCTGGCGCCGCATCAGACGCGGCATTACCTGCACCAGCTGGACATGCAGGCCTGCCGGTATCTTAAAAACACCTTCGGGCTGCAGGGCAGCCAGCTCAGGTATGCGGCCTACCTCTTCGTGACGTATGCCATAGAAGTGCGTGCAGATGCCTTGTACCCGGTATATCAGGCCGAACTGGACAAGGCCGGCAGCAAGGTGATGGTCCGCTCCATTATCGTGGAAGAAGAAGGTCATTTGGAAGAAATGATGAAGCAGTTACAGGACTTCGCACCTGACTGGGAAATACATGCGCGGCATGTGGAAGGACTGGAGCAGCAGCTGTTCGATAACTGGCTGGCAGCCATCGGGCAGGAACTGGCACAATACGCATAAAGACACTTACATAACGAGTTAAATTTAATCAGGAAGCATGAACGCAACAGCTATCAGAAACGACTGGACACTCGAAGAGATCCAGGCTATTTATGACCAGCCCCTGCTGGATCTGGTTTATCAGGCAGCTACCATTCACCGCGAATACCATTCCGCGCGGGAAATACAGGTGTGTACCCTCTTGTCCATCAAAACAGGCGGATGCCCGGAAGATTGCTCCTATTGCGGGCAGGCAGCCCGGTACCACACCGATATCAAAGTACAGGCATTGTTGCCCACTGAAACGGTGATCGCACATGCGCAGAAGGCAAAAGACAACGGTTCCACCCGTTTCTGTATGGCCGCAGCATGGCGGGAAGTAAGAGACAACCGCGACTTTGACCGTGTTATCGACATGGTGAAAGGCGTAAATGACCTGGGCCTGGAAGTATGCTGCACCCTCGGCCTGCTTACAGAAGAACAGGCAATCCGCTTGCAGGAAGCCGGTCTGCATGCCTACAATCACAACCTGGACACTTCAGAAGAATACTATAAAGAGATTATTTCCACCCGTAATTTTGATAACCGCATCAACACCATCAATAACGTGCGCAAAGCCGGTATCACCGTTTGCTCCGGCGGTATTATCGGTTTAGGGGAAACACACCGCGACCGTATCTCCATGCTGCTCACGTTGGCTACGATGCCCAAACATCCGGAATCTGTGCCCATCAACGCACTGGCCCGGGTAAAAGGCACGCCGCTGGAAGACAATCCCAAAGTAGATGCCTGGGATATGGTACGCATGATCGCCACTGCGCGCATAGTGATGCCTGCATCCACGGTACGTCTCACCGCCGGCCGCATCGAGATGACAGAATCTGAACAGGCCTGGTGTTTTATGGCCGGTGCTAATTCCATCTTCACCGGAGAAAGACAAACACTGCTGGTAACACCTAACCCTGGTGTTTCAGAAGATATGCAGATGCTGCAGAACCTCGGCCTGCAGCCGATGCCCAACAAAAAAGAAGTGTCAGCCTGCTAAATACATAGCTGGCTAATAATACAGAAAAAGCCTGCGCATTGCGCGCGGGCTTTTTGATTTTTATTCCAAAAATGGTATAAGTTCGTATATGCCTTTACGGTACCATGACCAATAAGTAATTACAGGAACATCTTTTTGAAACAGTCCCTTTACATCTTCCGGTGTAAAGGGATTTTTTTATGAATAATTTTGGTTGTTTCCGTGAAAAAAAGTAAGGATGTATAACTAAAACGTATAAACGATAATTATTTAGTTTGAAAAAATATTATGTGATGGGTCAGTAGATAAGGAGATAGGGTGTAGGCGATTTTTTTATATCCGTTTTAAATTGGCTGTGGTAGCTGGTTTGGTGGTGGTGCTTTGAAACGTGTTTTTGCTCTTGGCACAGACTTTGTAAATAGCCAGTCTGTTCTAACAAAGGTACCTTGATTGTTGACAACTTTAGACTTGTTATACATAGAACAGATTATATAATTTAACCCAATACTAATTATTTATGAGGATGTTTACGAAATTTGGGAAGTCTATCATGATGACTTCATCTGTACTTGCTTTATCCGGAGTTGCTTTTGCGCAGGACCAGGACAGTACCCTGAAAACAAATCGTGTTGTTCCCTTCAATGGCGTAAAAGATTATCGTACGTGGTCTGTAGGTGCATGGGGCGGTGGTTCCGCAGCTTTTGGCCCATTTGGCGGTCCCTACTACTTCAATAACTTCGATTTTAAGAATGTTGGCTTTGTATATGGTGCGTACGTGAAGAAACAAATATTCCACAACTTTGGCCTGCAGGCGGACTTCATGCGCGGACAGGTAAAAGGCGCTACCAAGGCATCGCAGACACTGACTGATATCCATGGTGCACCGTTGGCCGGCGGCATCAAATCTTTCTCGACAGATATTGACTGGTCTGCATCACTGAGTGGTGTATTCAGCCTGGGTTCTATCAACTGGATCAACAAACAGAGCTTTGTGATTCCTTACGTATCTGTTGGTGCTGGTGCGATGGCATTCAAACCTACTGTTACCGCTGCTGATGGAACAGAAACTGCTGTAAAAACCAGCGGTGGCAAATCCACGCATACTGAAATGTTCATCCCCGTTGGCGTAGGCGCCAAGTTTGTAGTGGCTCCGGGCGTAAACATCGACCTGGCCTATAACACAAACTTTGTGAACAGCAAAGTGTTTGACGGTGTGAACAGCGGTAACAAAGACAAGTTTTCTACTGCAAAACTGGGTCTTGAATTTGCACTCGGTAAGAAAAGAAAACCACAGCTGGCTGTCGTAAATCCGGCTGCACAACTGGCAGAAGACCTGTGGAGCAAAAACGCTGCACTGAAAACTTCCCTGGCAGAAAGCGATGCCCGCAATCAGGCTGCTATTGGTCAGTTGAAAGATGAAGTGGACGGCATGAAACGCGATACAGACGGTGACGGCGTTCCTGATTACCTGGACAAATGCCCGAACACGCCTGCCGGTACTAAAGTAGATGGCGCTGGTTGCCCGCTGCCGGCTCCTGTACAGGTAGTAAAAGAAAAAGTTATCATCACGGAAGCTGATAAGAAAGTAGTAAAAGACGCGATCGACAACCTGGAATTTGATCTGGGTAAAGCCACTATCCGTCCTAACTCTTTCGCCAGCCTTGATAAGGTAGCCAGCCTGCTGGTTGAGAAAAACTTCAGCCTGAAACTCGCCGGTCATACCGATAACACCGGTTCCGCAGCCACTAACATGCGTCTTTCCAAAGAACGTGCGGAATCTATCAAATCTTACCTGGTGTCCAAAGGTGCTAATCCTTCGCGGATTGAAGCTACCGGTTACGGCTCTACGCAGCCTATTGCCACCAACAAGACTGCCGCTGGCCGTCAGCAGAACAGAAGAGTAGAATTCACTTTGTACTAATCTTCTTATAACATCCATTTTTTAACTTGCCTTCAAATAATAAAAAGCTGTTCCTCTTACGGAACAGCTTTTTTTGTACCTTGTACGCAACAACGTTCCCTGCTGCTATGACAATTGCGAGAGATAAACAAGCATATGCTGTACTGACCTGTGTGTTATTTTTGAACCTATTGCTTGATATAAGCGCCGGCGTTAGTATCCGGGGATACTGGCCAGACAGGATTTTATTTATTGGATGGCTCGTTTTTACCCTGTATATTATCATTCATTATTTTAAACAAAGACTGATTAAGATATATGCGGGGTTACTGGTGTTCCTCACCGTGCTTTCAATTTTACCAATGGGAATAATTTTCATGGGAATCGTTATTACAGGCTTTGGTATGGATGCAACTTTCCGGAAAGAGTTGCCGGATCATTACCGGATACAGTTGTCCGCTAAAAGCCCGATGGTCCGGGGCGATGTAGAGATTATCAAAACTTATGTGGTGGCAGAGCGGTTGGAAGGAAGTGTTTCGTACATTGAAATGAGAGATAACATAGGTACCGCTAAGCTGGAAGACGTACAGTCAGTTCAGGTGGTGCAAAGCTGGCGGGATAGCAGCCGGATAGCCTTACAGTTTCCCGATACGACTGTACAGTATACCTTCTTCAAAAAATAAAGAAGATAAGTTTATACAAAAAGAACAACCCTTTAATTAAAGTTATTGGTATGGGCAGATATTTGTTTCCCCTCATATGTTTGCTAATGGTGAGCGTCTGTGTATCAGCGCAAACAACATCAGCCAACAATTCCCCGGAATGGGTAAAGTTTGGCGTGATGTCTATGGGCCTGCGTGCGACATATAAAATTACGCCTCGTGAACTGGAGCGCACCTGGTTGGACACCAATGGTCCCGCTGTTGATTCTTCGGTGGTAAAGCAATCGGCAGAACAGTGGCAACAAAGCCGGTTTATCATCGATGCTGTTCCCGGACTGTTGTTCACCGCTGGTAACACGGCTAATTGGGGTTGCCTGTATTGCCACGACCAACCGGCCGTCCTGATTGAGCTGGGGTTTAATAACCGGCCATCACTATATTACCAGATAGATTCAGACACCAGCGCGCTACCGGCGTCTATCCGGAAATATGTGTACGACGTGCTGATACAAACGAGTCGTTTGATAGCAGAAACAAATGCAAATAAAGAAACGAAGAACCAGGGTATCAAAGAAAAATACCTCAGCAGTTATAAGCTGATAAAAAAATACGACTACAATCCACACTTTTACCTGGACATGAATAGCTACAACTGTACCTATGAAGTGCTGATAAATGATATGCCGGCATATTCGTTTTATGGCTCGGGAAATCAGGGCGGCACCGTTTTTCCGGTATCGCCCCTTATTCTCAAAAGCGGAAAACAAGCCATTACTATCCGGGTATTTCCCCAGGTAGATGACAATGATAAAATGGCTCGTTTTTTACTGGCAAAGAATTGTGGCCTCGAAGTAAAGGTGGTGGCAGGCGATGATGATAAAGAAACGCCCAAGGAATATAAACAGCTGTTCCGCTATAAAATGCCGGAAGTGCAACAGGATAATGTGCCTTACCTGGAGTATACCGGCGTGTTAGAGGCCACTACACCGTACCATCTCAAAGGCTGGAGTGAAAGCCAGGACCTGAGAAAAGAAGACAAAGCGCGGTTGACAACAGAAGTGCTGGCATTTTATCTCCGGTACCGCCAGCTGATGGCAGACCGTAAAATGGATGAAATAGCCGGGTTGGTGTACAATCGTGAGGTAGAGGTAGAACAGGCGCTGTTCCAGAATAAACCCGGTGATGCCGCCGATACCTGGGACCGCTTTGCGAAAATAAAAACCTCCAACCTTGATATGTTACCGCTGGAGCACTATGAGCTGAAATTTTTTGGAAATGGGAGAGTGGTAGGCTTGATCCGGACAGATGATGCATTGAGAGGGGAATCGGCTATGACTGGCATTGCGGATAACAAGTACAAAATTTATAGCCTGTTATTACATAAACCCGCTGGGAGTCATCAATTGCAGGTAATACGATAAGCTGTCTTTTTTGTAGCAAGACAGGAAGTGGCCGTCTCCTACATATGGAGATGGCCACTTCTTTTTTATTCAGGATAATGGATGAAGGCCGGCTGTAGGATTTATATTAGTTTGACGGGATTTAGAGATTCTCCTTCCCCGGAAAAACAGGTAGAGATTGAGGAACAACATGATGCCGAGATAGATGAAGAAGCCGCCCAGCTTGCTGCTCAGCACTTCCATCAGTTCGCGCGGGCTGCTCAGTTCTACTCCGATTTTCATGATCCAAAAAGCAAAACCGATGTTAAGCAGATAGAACCCGGTTTCAAAGAGTTTGTTGGTCGCCAGTGCAAGGTCTTGTTTGCCGTGGAAAATATCGATCATAAATACTTTACTGTTTTTAAACAGTATCCAGGCTACAAGCCAGGTCACTACTACGACGACAGGCAGGTAAATCAGGTAGGCGGAAAAATTAAATGCGGGATGCATATGTTATGGTTTTATGGGATGAAGTAATTGTTTTTTTCTGCTGATGTAATAGATGGCGCTCATATTGAAACAGTGCAGCAATCCCAATGTGAGGATAATTAACCCCGAGCTGGCTGTTATTTCCGTTATCAGTTCCGTGATGTTATGGATGGTCTTCCAGAAAGAGATCATCACAGTGGCATAACCAATGTTGACCAGATAATACCCCGTAAGCAGAATGTTGTTAATGGCTTCGCATAAGGCCGTATCCTGTGGTATCAGGCCGTGGATGAATACCTTGCCGTTCCGGTAAAAACGAAGCCCAACATGTACAGTGATCAGGTAAGTGATGGCAAAGTAGATCAGATAGGCAAGGATGTTCATGGCTTGTAGGTTTGCTTTTCTGATGTCAAAACTATTTAAAGTTTCTGTATTTTCAAAAAATATTGAAAATTAGTTGAAGGAAAAAGCGGCAAGAAGACCATGGGATAGGGAAGGTGTTTTAGTGGAAATGCAATCTGGCGGCTTCGACAGAAGGCTTATCCGGCAGTTGACCTGCGGGCGTATTTATTTTTGTATTCCACCGGCGTCATACCAGTAATACGCCGGAAGACCTCCCGGAAGGTTTGCATGTCGGTGTAACCGGTATAGACCATTACTTCCTGGATAGACCTTCTTCCGATTTCAAGCTGGGTTTTGGCGCCTTCAATTCTGACGTGTTGTACATATTCCGCCACGGTGTGACGGGTGGCTTTTTTGAAGCGTCTTTCAAAGGTGCGGCGGCTCATATTGAATTGAACGGCCAGTTCATCGACGGTGAATTTTTCCCGGTAGTGTTTTTCTACATAGGCCTGCGACTCTCTGATCACATCATCGTCATGGTCCTTTAGTCCGTGGAAAACGATGAAAGGGGATTGTACATTCTTATCCAGGTCGACAGCGAAATACTTTGCGGTATAAATGGCTATTTCACGGCCGGCGTATTTTTCCACCAGGTGCAGCAGCAGGTTCCAGTAGGCATTGCCGCCACCGCTGGAGTACAGGCCTTGCTGGTCAGTAATCATCCGTTCATCTACCACTTCAATAGCGGGATAGTAGAACTTCAGTTCGTTGGCGCAATACCAGTGTGTGGTGCATTGCCTGCCTTTCAATAAACCGGAAAAAGCCAGCAGAAATACACCTGATCCCAGACTGGCCACTTCAGCGCCTTCTTTGTATTGCGAGGCAGCCCAGAGTATATATTCCCTGTTGAGCATAACAGCGGTATTCATATCTCCCGTAAGTGCCGGAATAATGATCAGGTCCGCATCGGTAACTGCATCCAGCAATACATCCGGGCGAACAGAGAAAGCGCCGCGTTCATATTGTACTTCAGCAGTCATGCCGGCCAACCGTACTTCAAAGATGGGAGGCTTCCCTTTCTCCACCAGAAACTCGTTGACCGTATCAAACAAATGCCGGCAATCAGCGATAGATGCCACCAGCGCATTGCGAATCGTAAGGATGTATATGTGGACCATGTGTCAAAGATAAGCACAACAAATGACGCAAATACCTACCTAAGGTTGTCGTATTCGCCCTTTAGATAGATGGGATTTGGTCTTTACCTTTGTGTCATCAAAAAATGATAATACTATGCAGGCTATGACCACCTACTTTAATTTCATGGGTAACACCGAAGAGGCCATGAATTTTTATAAGACGGTTTTTGGAGGTGAGATCACCTCACTGTCCCGTTTTAGTGATACGCCCGGCTCTGAGAAAATGCCGGCTAATGAACGCAGTAAAATCATGCATATGAGCCTGACGACTAAAAGCGGCGCAGTGCTGATGGGCACAGATTTCCTGGAATCCATGGAACAAAAACTGGTACTGGGAAATAATATACACCTGGTGATCAATACTGATTCAGAGCAGGAATTGGAGCAGTTGTTCGAGACCCTGTCCACCGACGGTAAAGTGGAAATGCCCGTCAACAAAACATTCTGGGGCGCTTATTTTGGCATGTGTGAAGACCGGTTCGGAATAAAATGGATGCTGAATTACAATTACCCGCAAAATAGCTAAGCGATGTCTTTTCAAGCGTACCTGGATAATATCCAGAAACAAACCGGCAAGTCTCCTGAAGATTTTCAGAAACTGGCAGAGAAAAAAGGGCTGGTGGAAAAAGGAACGTTGAAGCCGGGTGTGAAAGCCGGGCAGATCGTGGCATGGCTGAAAGAAGAATATGAACTGGGGCATGGGCATGCCATGTCCCTCTATGCTTATTTCACGGGCAAAAGAGAGTAGGGCGGCTTTATATAAGCCCCCATTCTCTGGCCCGGTTAAGCAGCGACACGGTATTGTTGACTTTCAGCTTTTGCATCAGGCTGCGGCGATGGCTGTCAACAGTGACGGCGCTGATGAAAATCTTTTCTCCGATCTGTGGGGAACTCAGTCCCTGAGCCAGCCATAGCAGCACCTCCTTTTCACGACGAGTAATGGGCGGCATTTCCGTCAGGGCATCTGCTGCCAATCCGGTCAGCACCTGCTGTACACCTTCCCCGAAGTAAATGCCCCCGGAAGCCACGATCTGAATGGCTTTCTCCAATTCTTCCATAGGCGCGCTTTTCAATACATAGCCAGAAGCACCGTTGTTGAACATGCGTAGTATCACACTCCTTTCGCTGTAATTGCTCAACCCCAGAATACGCAGGTCCGGCGCGGTTTTTCTGATACTGCTGCAAAGGTCCACACCGTTGCCGTCCGGCAGGTTCACATCCAGCAGCAGTATAGATGCCGGCGTACGCTGTATCATCGCCATCGTTTCTGCTGCATTGGCGGCGGTGCCGGCAATACGGAAATCATCTTTGGTCCGCAGAAAAGAGCGCAGCCCTTCTGTAATGAGCGGATGGTCGTCTGCAATCAGTATATCGATCATGGTCTGCATTCTATGTTGATCACTGCCCCGCCGTTTTTCCGGGAGATGATCTCTGTTTTACCATTTAAATAATCCACACGTGCCCGTACATTCGTGAGTCCGGCGCCGGTGTAGGCTGCCGCAGTATCGAAGCCTGCGCCGTTATCTTCTACTGTAATCAGTAACAACCCTTCTTCCAGTGTTGCCTGGACCAGCATTTCTGTGGCATAGGCATGCCGTACCACATTGGTGGCCAGTTCCTGAATAATCCGGTATATCATCAGCTGAATGGTATTATTGGAGAGCTGTTCCAGTCCATAGTGATGGAACCGGACCT
This sequence comes from Chitinophaga fulva, assembly GCF_012927205.1. Taxonomy (GTDB): domain Bacteria; phylum Bacteroidota; class Bacteroidia; order Chitinophagales; family Chitinophagaceae; genus Chitinophaga; species Chitinophaga fulva. The sequence continues at coordinate 1,191,634 of NZ_JABBGC010000002.1, read as the reverse complement.
GCAAACCGGACTGGCGGACGGTCTCGAAGAAATCTTTCAGCGCTTCTGTCAGGCCATACCGCAACAGGGTTTCCGGCATCATGTTCCTGGAAATCTGCCGCAGATCAGCAATGGCGGTTTCAAGTCTGCGAGCGGAAGTAGCTACTGCTTCTGTGGAGGGGCGGTCGGTGATCTGGTCCAGCTGGATCTTTAAAGCGGTGAGCGTGCCACCGAGGCCATCATGCAGATCACGCGCCAGCCGTAGTCTTTCCTGCTCTTGTCCTTCCAGCATAGAGGTATAGGACGTGAGGCGCTGTTGTTGCCGCACCTGCTCCAGTTCCTGCCGGATGATTTTTCTTTTGTTACGATAATAGAAAATGAAGAACAGGATACCCAGTAACACCAGGCCGGCGAGACTGCCAAGGAGTAGTTGCCGGTTGCGCGCCTGCTGCAACGTTTTTTCCTGCGCTTCACCGGTAGCTTGAAGGGCCAGTATTTTCTTTTCCTGTTCCAGGGTCCGATGCCGGATTTCCAGGTCATTGATACGCAGGTCCATCTCCTGCTGCCGCAGGCTGTCTCTGAGCGGTTGGTATTGTTTGTAAAGTGCCAGTGCCTGCAAAGGGTGCCCCAGCCTGTCTTCCAACTCGGCCATATCTTTCAGTCCACTGAGCCGGAAGTAGGGAAGTTTATCTTCTTCGCCCATATGCCGGAGCGTGGCAGCGGTCGTGAGTGCGGCTTTCCACAGGTGTTGCGCTTTCTGTTGTTGTAACATCGCGGTATAATAATTGAACAGGTTAGGCCGGTCACCGAATTTATCAATGACCGTGCGGGCCTGTGCCAGTAAAGTATCTGCGGTGCTGTAGTGTCCGGTGCGACTGGCATACATGGCGGCATAGATATAGTAGGTGCTCCATTGCCGCGATGCGGGAAGCTGATCGAGCAGTAACCGCGCTTTGTGTAAATATGCCGGCATGGCGGAGATACTGTCCATCTTATACAGCAGAGAGGTCATATCGATATAGGAGCCGGCTGTATTTTCCTTTGTGCCACTTTGTTCTGTCATGGCAATATTGCGCAACATGTAACGATACCCCTGATCGTAGCGGCCAATGTTGATCATTTTGGAAGATATGTTGTGCAGACATACCGCCAGTGCGGCAGTGTCGTGTAATGCTTCGAATTCGGGCACCAGTGAGGTAAGTAACGCCAGTTCCCGGTCTGCAAGCCCTTTTCTCCCGAGTGCGACTGACAGGTTACCGGTGGCTTTAGCGCGTGTTCTGCGTGCGATGGTACTGGTGTCGTTTTCCAGCAGTTGCCGGGCTTCTTCAAAATAATGAACGGCATCGTCCAGATGATTAGACCGCATCAGGATAGTGCCCTGCATAGCCGTGGCTTTAGACTGATACAGGCGGCTGTTGCTCCGGCGACTGATAGCCACTGCGTCCTGTGCATAATGTAGGGCACTATCCGGAGCGCCCGTCCGGGAGCTGATTTCCGCCAACTGAAGGAGTATGCTTGTGCGGCCGGTATCTGTGCTGCAGTGGTGAAGCAATTGCAGCAGGCTGTCAGGCGTCTGTCGGCTGTGGGCGGGCCTGGTTAACCATAAAAGCAATATGACCGGGGCTAAAAAGTTTTTCATGGTCGGAGAATTGAGGGCAATAATACAAATATAGCGGGGAGGGCGTATATGCAGGGCAGAAATTCCATAAAATCAGGGAGAGGAAAATCCGTACATCTGCGAATTGACTGGTGACAGCCGGAGGCAGATCTTTGTGATGCAGCTCCTTTTGGCTGTTAACCCTTCAATGCTACTAATATGAAAACGACCATGCTTTCATTGATGCACCTGTGTTTACTGGTTTTACTGATGGCCTGTTCCAAAGACAAAAATGGCGGGGGGACCGGAGGCGGGGCACAGGGTACGCTTTATTATGCTTCCTTTAAAGGGTTCATGAAACTTGACCTGCGCAGCGGTCAGCAACAGCAATTGATAGATATTGCCAGCATGTCACATCAGGAACGGTTCGATGTAAGTCGCGATGGTAGCGAAATTGTAGCCTATGAGGAGAGCCTGTCGTCTGATCAGGTGACTTTCACTATTTATACCACCGGCGGACAGGTGGCGGCTTCTTTTCAGGTGAGGCAGTATGTTAATGGTGTGCCGCGTATCTCTCCGGACAAAAGTAAAATAGCCGTTATCTGGCAGCCGGCCAGTACTTATCCCCGGAAATTTATGGCTGTGTTTACCCGCAGTGGCCAGCAGGTAGCAGGTTTTGAAGGAGTGTCAGATTATGCCTGGCTGCCAGACGGCCGTATGGTAATGACGGCGCCCGGAGGTTTTTATCTCAGCAATCCTCAGCTCACCAGTGCTTCGCGTATTGCCGATGTGAGCCGGTTCCCTGATGTGCCCGGACAACTGGATGTCAGCGCTGATGGCGCTTCCGTGCTCTTTACCAGCAATTACCATATATGGGTGATGAATCCCGATGGTACTGGTATGCGGCAGCTGACCAACAGCGACGTAAAGGAGTGGTACCCTGCCTGGTCTGCCGATGGAAAAAAGATATTCTTTACCCTGGACTGGAGTGGTAACTGTAAAGAGATACGGGTGATGGACCTGCCAGGACAGACAGTCACCATTGATCCGCATACAGACGCGGTGGCTCCCCGTATACTATCTGATGGCAATCGTATTTGCAGTGCCAGCCGGCCAATGGTGAGGTGATCATTTGTTTGGGAAAGAGGGAGGGCAGGCTGGTGCTATGAAGTTACCGGCCTGTCCGTATTTTTTCCAGGAGTTTGCTTAGTTGCGCCACTTCCTGATCGTTCAGCGCAGCGTATACCAGGTCCAGTTTATCGAGATTGCGGTCTACTTTTTTAACGCGCTCCAGTCCGGCTGAAGTGATGCTGACCGCCACCAGCCGTTTATCGGCAGGGTTGACGGTTTTGTGCACGTAACCTTTGAGTACGAGCCGGTCTACCAACCGGGATACACCCGCATTTTTTTCTTCCATCTGTTCCAGTATTTCAGAGGTGGAGAGGGGATGAGCAGCCATGTGGAGTATTTTTAGCACATTGTATTGCTGGGATGTCAGCTCAAAGTTGGCAAAAAAGAGCTGCGACTGGTCGTACGACCAGTTGAAGGTCCGGAGAAGATGGAGGCCCAGCTTTCTCCGGACAGGTATTTCCGCGTTTTTCATAGCCTAAAACTACAAAAAGTTGTTTACTGGCAAAGGTAACCGCCGTCAACCGGAAGGTAAGCACCTGTGCAGAAGCTGGCATCGTCGGAGGCCAGGAATAGGAATGCCTTTGCGATTTCTGTTGGTTTGCCGAGTCTTTTCATGGCATGTTTGGATTCCATGTAGGCGAGGCTTTCAGAGGAGGCGTTGTCCATCAGGAGCGGTGTTTCGATATAGCCCGGTCCGATGGTGTTGATGCGAATGTTGCTGGTGCCGTTCTCCAGTGCCGCTACTTTGGTCAAGCCCAGCAGTCCGTGTTTGGAAGAAGCATATGCCGCGATACCCATTTCACCCACCTGGCTCATGATGGAACCGATGTTGACGATAGCGCCGCCGGTAGCTTGTTGGCGCATCTGGGCAATTTCGTATTTCATGCCGTAGAAAACGCCGTTAAGGTTTACGCTGGTTACTTTCAGCCATTCTTCGATACTTTTTTCATGGATGGGAGAGGCGTCTACGATGCCGGCGTTGTTGAGTGCCACATCGAGGCGGCCGAATTTCTCCACCGTGGCGGCCACTGCTCCTTCCATGTCTTCCGGTTTGGAGACGTCGCACTGAACGAAGGCAGCTGTTGTGCCTTCCTGCTGTATTTCGTCCAGTGTTTGCTGGTTGAGCCGCAGGTCAGCAATCATCACATGGGCGCCTTCACGGGCCGCCAGTATGGCGGAAGCCTTACCAATACCGGAGTTGCCACCGGTGATCAGTACCACCTTATTTTCAAAACGTTTCATGTCGTTCAATTTTAATCAAATTTAATGATTAGTCATTAATGATTAGTCATTAAAATATTAAGGTTACATATTTTAACATTTGTGTGAAAGCATTATAAATGCCCCACAAGGCCATCACTCCGACAACCGTCTGGTCCGCTCAGGACGGTTTTACCGGTCAAATGATGGTTTTTACCGATTGTCGCATGTATTTCAGCCGGAATCTGTTTTCGATATCGTGTGTTGGTGCGTACCTTTGAGAGCCTGATAAAACAATGAAACCATGATCTACGAGTGATACCAAAGCCAACGGAAGGAGATGAACCGTGTCATCTTTTCCGCGTTAGTAAAAGTAGCTGCAGGAATACCGGCAGGAGAAATATGTATCGTCATTGCCGCGCCTGCGGTAACTTTGGAATAAGAGAATGTATATCGTCTTTTTTCCGGCCTGCAACGTATTTTTGTTCCCCTTTTTAATCAATTCTGTTTATTTGCAATTCACTACTATGCATACCACTTCCAAAAAAGCTGCCATCAGCTTTATTTTTATCACGTTGTTGATTGATGTGATGGGTTGGGGGCTGATCATACCGGTAATGGCTGATCTGATTGCCCAACTGAAACACATTCCGGTCAACGAAGCCAGCACCTATGGCGCCCTGTTATTATCTGTTTTTGCCATCACACAGTTTTTATTTGCACCGGTAGTGGGCAACCTGAGCGACCGCTATGGGCGTCGTCCGGTACTACTGCTGTCCTTGTTGGGTTTCGGTATTGACTACATTATCCTGGCCCTGGCGCCCCATTACTGGTGGCTGTTCATAGGCCGTGTGGTAGCCGGTATTACCGGCGCCAGCTTTACCACCGCTACGGCCTACATTGCAGACATCAGCACAGATGAAACTTCCAAAGCCAAAAACTTCGGACTTATCGGTGCTGCCTTCGGCCTGGGCTTTGTGCTGGGTCCTGCGCTGGGCGCCCTGCTGGCCACCTGGGGTATCCGTGCCCCGTTCTATGCGGCGGCCGTACTCTGTCTGCTCAACTGCCTCTACGGTTACTTCCTGCTCCCTGAATCACTGAGCAAAGAAAACCGCCGGCCGTTTGAGTGGAAACGGGCCAATCCATTCGGCTCCCTGAAGTTTTTGACCCGTCACCCTGAAATCGGCGGACTGGCATTCAGCTTCTTCCTGATTTACCTGGGCAGCCAGGCTGTACAGGGCAACTGGAATTTCTTCACCATCTACCGCTTTAACTGGAGCGAGAAAATGGTGGGCATCTCCCTCGCTGTGGTAGGCGTGCTGGTAGGTGCTGTACAGGCTGGACTCACAAGGGTCATCAACCCGAAAATCGGGAATGAAAAAAGCATCTACCTCGGCCTCTCCTTATACGCCCTCGGCCTGCTGCTTTTTGCTTTCGCCACACAAGGATGGATGATGTTCGCCTTCCTGATCCCTTACTGCCTCGGTGGTATCTGCGGCCCGTCACTCCAGTCGGTGATTTCCGGCCATGTACCGCCTAATCAGCAGGGAGAACTGCAAGGCGCGTTGACGAGCCTCATGAGCCTCACCACCGTGGTAGGCCCGCTGATCATGAACAGCACCTTCGCTTATTTCACCTCCGCCAAAGCACCATTTTATTTCCCCGGCATGCACTTCCTGATCGGAGCAGTATGTATGATGCTGAGTGTGATCATCACTTATAAAGTGCTGACCCGCGAAAAAAGAGAGAACCCCGAACTGGCCGGTGTCATCAAAGGTTCTGCTCCAATCGGGGAAACACCCATGCATTGATATATCATTATTCGTTTGATAGGCCGTTTCCTCACAGGGAAACGGCTTTTTATTTTTGAGAAAAGCAGCAGCACTCTTGAAACCTTAAAAGTTGTTGTACTTTCGTAGGTAGAAAGATTTATATATAATGAAACCGTTGTTACAGAACCACCCTCGTGAGTTGGATTTCCCTGTCAGGGCCAAATGGAGAAACTTTGAAAAATACAAACACCAGCAGCCAGTCCTCTATGCCTTTGCTGTCCTGCTTTTTAGCTTTGCCGGCGTCGATCTGTTTTTCATGATTATACTGGTACAGAAGCTGATCAAAGACCCCGCACCGCTTACCGGTGCACAGTGGATCGGGGTAACCTCTTTTATAACATTGGTAGGGCTCTTCCTTTTTGTAGGGTGGCATCTATGCAAACTGCCGGTGCGGGAACAGCAACGCTACAACCTGGCCAGCGGTGCTACCTGGCTGAGCGAAGATAAAAGACAGGCTTTGCGGCTGGAACTGGTAGATATCTACAAAGGTGGTTACTGGAGCGAAACATTGGAATATTATCCGCTGGCGGTTTTACAGGGACCAGGAAAATACCATACGTTCCGGCCGGCTGACGCCAACCTCTATAAAAAAGACCTCGACCAAAGCTGGGGCATCCTCACTACGGAAAACTACCGGAAGGTGGCTAATCAGCTGCTGACTACCGGATATCATGCGGAAGCGTTCACCATGACGATGTCGCTGCGGAATAACGATAATGAGGTGAGCAACCGGCTGGCGGCGCTGACCAATCTGCCGGAATCATATATCCTGTCCTGCCTCGAACACAGGGCTAACGGCCGTCCGCCTAAACTGATCTGGGGATACGAATGCTGGCGGCTCATTGCCATTTCCCGGGATGCTTATATGGCTGGGCATATAACCGCTGAGGAAGCCTGGAAAAACATATTGCAGGCGGCTGACTATATATATGAGTTATTCGACAATTTTGAAGATTTCAATAATAACTACCGCCTCGGAAACGCTTTCTGGAGCAATAGTTACGAAGTATCCAACGAAAGAACGGTGGCCTATGACAACTACCGGGATAATTGTGACTGGCCCATGAAACAATTGCCATGGCCCGCTCCCAAAGGCGTAACACTACCTCCGGCCATGGCTACCGGCTATGCTACTGAATTAGCCATTGCTAAAAGTATGCAGCAACAACCAGGAGGACTGAATTGATTTTTTGATTTACGGATTTTTGAATTTAGAAAGAAGCTTGACATTCTTCAAATCAAAAAATCCGTAAATCAAAAAATTCCAAAATGTATTTACGGCCATTGGTTTAATACCCGTTCCCGTCCGGTGAACAGTTGCCGGACAAACAGGAGTAACTGTTCACCTGCAAAAGTGAGTGTTGACTCATGGGAACCGTATATCAACCAGTTGTAGTTTTCATCACAGTAAACAGTTGCGTAACAGTTTGTATCCAGTTCGCTGCAGGTAATTTCGGCATCTGTATGGTCTGCTGTAATTTCGAACAGATGCGGCATGGCGTGTTGGCAGATGTAGCCAGTGACAGCGCTGCGGTCTGCCGGCGTCAGCGCTGACTGGGCAACAAATAACGTATTAGACGGAATGTTGCCCGCCAGCGGCGCCCAGTGGCTGCTATCGTAGTGCCAGCGTTCCAGCAGTTGCTGCCGGACAATACTGCTTTCTTCTTCGTTTAGCCGCCTGCGATAGGGCAGCGGCGCCACCTGCGCCAGAGTCTTTGGCGTCATGCTTTGCAGGTACTGCACAAAATGCTCCCGTTCTTCCTGCCTGGCCGCTATGGCGATTGGGTGATCGCTTTCCGTGAACAATGACCGGGCGGTAAGGCCTATATGGAACAGTGTTTCGCGGCAGGCTTCCAGCGAAGGGAATGTTTTGCCTACCAGTTTTTCCACCTCGTCTAATATGGCCGCCAGTACATGATAGCGGGAGAGAAAATCGTAATCCTGATCACTTAAGGAATAAACGGGATCGTTGGTGCCGGTGCGTTCCTTTGAATAACGCCTGGTCCATCGTGTATGATGTTCCTTACAATAGCGGCGTGCCGCTGTAATGAATGCTTCTGTCAACGTCATATTGCAAATTAAGGAATTACCCGCTCGTGAAGAAAGTTGATGGTGGTCAGGTGTCCGCAATTTTAGCGGTCAGGAATTGCTGTTCCTGCTGTGCGGTAGTTAACTGACGGGCCTGCTCAAAAGAGGCCACTGCTTTGTCTTTCTCGTTCATTCGTTTGTATATCTCACCCAGCACGGCATGGTAAAGATAATAACGGTTCAGCTGGCGATGGCTTTGCACTACCTCCAGGGACTGCAAGGCAGCCGGTGCACCTGCATATTCCAGCAACGCAACGCTGCGGTTGAGCAGTATCACCGGGTCTTTGGTCAGTTGCAACAGCGCATCGTAGTAGGCGAGGATCATTTTCCAGTTGGTAGCTGCATAACCGGGCGCGATACAATGTTCGTAGGCGATGGCTGCCTCCAGGTGAAAAGGGGATAGGGCGGTGCCGCTGGCGGCTTTGTTGAGCCATTCGTTACCCGAAGCGATCAGTGCTTTGTCCCACTGCCGGCGGTCCTGCTGTGACAACGGGATAATGGTGCCGTCGGACTGAAGCCTGCTGTGGATGCGGGCTGCATGGAAACAGAACAATGCCATGAGTGCGCTGGTACGTGGCTGCCTTGTATGCTCATGGTCCAGCAGTGACTGGCACAGGTATATGGCCTGCGCGATGATGTCTTCCCGTACAAGCTGTTCATGTTGAGTGGCGCTGTACCCTTCATTGAAGAGCAGATAGAGGCTGTTGAGCACAGCGTCCAATCTGCCGGACAGCTGTGCCGGTGGCGGAATCACCGGCCTGATATCATTCGTGCGGAAAAATTCTTTGGTACGGTAAAGTCGCTTGGAAATAGTGTCTTCTGAGGTCAGAAAAGCCCGGGCCACTTCGCGGGTACTGAAACCGCAAAGTGATTTCAGGATAAAGGTGACCTGGTTCTCCGGAGAGATATCAGGGTGACAGCAGGCGAACATCATACCCAGAAAGTCGTCCCGGATGGCCTGGTCCTGCCAGTACTGATCGAAGGTGGAAGCCAGCGTATATTCGGTGGAGGGAGACAGCTGCTCCGGACTGGAAAAATCAATGTTGTACTGATGTTTTTTCCTGCGGATGATATCAATCGCCTTGTTTCTTGCCACGCGGAAAAGCCACGCCTCGGGGTTGTCGGGGATACCATTGAGTTTCCAGGTCTCGAGACCGCTGAGCAGCGCGTCCTGTACCACATCTTCCACCAGGGTGTAGTTTTCAGCGCCGAATATTTTTACCAGCACAGCCACCATCTTTCCGGACGCCTGTCTGAAAAGATGGTTGACTGCCTGATGAATGTTGGGCGATGTTGTCATGACAGATGAAGCTGTCTGATGGCGCGAATTTCAAACGTGCTGCCGTAAGGAAGACTGGGACAACCTTTGACCAGTTCTGCAGCGGCAGCGGCATTGGAGGCCCGTAGCACGAGATATCCGGCGATCAGTTCCTTACCTTCTGCCAATGGCCTGTCTGTAACCGTCGTGCTGTTGAGTACGGTCAGGCCTTCAGATTCCAGGTTTTGGCCACCTACATAGTTTCCGGAAGCCATCAGCTCATGGAGCCAGTGTTGCCAGTTCTGCAGATGTTGCTGCATATCCTGCGCGGAGTCTGTGTTTGGCCGGCCGTCTCCCCGGATGATTACTAAAAATTCCTGCATGATGATTATACTTTTTCAGGTGTTTTCAACTGCGCCACAATGCTGCCTGGGTTGAACTCAATATGTTCGGCAGCGATTTTTCCGTCTTTTACCTCCAGCAGGTCTATCCATCGGAACACCACTTTGTTGCCGGTGGGGGGAATCCCTGCGAATTCTCCTTTATGGACGCCTTCCCAGCGGCCTTTGATCGTTACATAGTTGCTTTCTTCCAGCACCAGTTCCAGGAAATAATGTCCGTCGAAAGCGACAGACCGGCGCTCCATCATGGCGAGGTGGCCGGCGGTGTTCAGCGGTTGTTCCGTAGCCGGGTTGTAAAAGAGGTGATCATCTGCCAGGTGTTTGCGGATGGCATCAAAGTTATTGTTGTTGATGCTTTCAAAATACTTTTTTACGATGTCTTTGTTTGTCATAATACATGATTTTGTAACTATGACGTAACAGGTTACCCCGATTTGGACATCATCAGAAATTTTTTTTAAGCTTGTTGTAAAACGTTGATTTCCTTGATTTTTGCCTCCAGGTCCAGTTCCACATGAATGGTGGTGCCGGCTCCCGGCTGGCTGTCCAGTTCCATTTTGCCGTTGAGGTAGCGGGCACGGTTCTCCATGCTGGAGAGCCCGATACCAATACGCTGTGGCCTTTCAGGGTTGAAGCCTTTGCCATCATCTTCCACGGTGATAAAGCAGGTGTGGCCGTTCTGGCTGCACTGCACCATAATGTTTTTGGCTTCGGCATAACGCAGCGCGTTGGAGAGCGCTTCCTGTACAATACGGTAGATGGCCAGTTGGGCGGAAACGGGCATATCTTTCTGCATATCGAAGGCTTCAAAATGAATGACCGTGTGTGAAGTCTGCAGGGAGTCGCACAGTTCCTGCAGGGCTGTTTCCACGCCGAAGCGGGCGAGTGTTTCCGGCATCATATTATGGGCAATACGGCGCACTTCAGCGACTGCATTGTCTACCTGCGGGATGATTTTTTCTACTTCATCGGTGGCGGAGGATACGCCGCTCAACTTTATCCTGATGCCTGATAACAGGCCCCCCAGGCCGTCATGCAGTTCGCGGGCCACGCGGCGGCGTTCGCGCTCAGCACCTTCCAGCATGGCTTCCGTGGCCACCAGCTGTTGTTGCTGCTGCATTTCCTTCACCTGCTGGCGGTGGTTGACTTCTTCCTGTGCGGACAATTTTTTCTGGTTGCGGTAAAACAGCCAGGAGAACTCAGCGAGTATCAGCAGGGTGAAGGCAACGGCGCCCAGTAACCAGTTGAACAACCGTTGGCTCCTGGCTTTGGCGGCAGCTTCCTTTTTTTCTGATTCCAGTACGGCTATTTTCTTTTCATGTTCTGCATTGCGGTACCGGATTTCCAGTTCCTCCACCTGTCCGCGTACCGCCTGATTGTTAACACTGTCGTTCTGTTCATTATGGGCTACCATCATATCGTAGGCGCCTTTATAATCTCCCAGGTTGGCCATGGTTTCGGCCATTTCCTTTTTTAGCGTAAGCTGGTTTTTCTCGTGCCCGGTAAATGTCTTGTCATCAGACAGGGTTACCAGTATGGCTTTGGCTTCCCTGTAGCGTTTCATATCTTTCAGGAGGGAGTATTTTTGATAGAGGAGGGCGCTGTAGCGATGGCCCTGGTTAAGATGCTGTGCTGCTTTCATACCGGCGTCTATGGCCGGCAGGGCTGCCTCATATTGTTTCATCCCGCCGTAGTACTGTGCGTACGTCGTGTAGTAGAGGGAGGTATAGGACCTTTCCTCTTTAGACTCGGGCATAGCGGATACTGTATCGAGACTTTGTTTTGCCTTCGGCAGATCTTTTTTATAGATATAGCAGCTGGCCATCCGGAGATAGTTCCAGATGATAAAGTCATCTTTCAATCCTTCTTCTTTGTACTGGTTGATCGCTTTCTGCTGATACTGGATCGCTTTGTCGTATTCGCGTTCGTTCATGAAAGCTACGCCTACGGCGGAATAATATTGGGACAACAACCCGTTTTCCTGCGATTTTTCGCCATAGGGGATGCAGCGTTCCAGTATGATGCGAAGAAATTCTTTATCGTGTCCCCTGCGTTGTTCTATAAAGGCATAGTTGTACCAGAGACGTGCCCGCTGCCCGTAAGCGGCGGGGGTATTCAGTTTTTCAAAGATGTGCTCCGCATCCATCAGCCGCTGTTGTCCTTTGTCGAAATCATCCACAAATACGCTGGCGTTGGCACGTACGGAGGCGAGCAGGCCTTCGTAATAGGGCTTGCCATGGGCCATTGGAGCTACCTTGTCCAGTATCGCCATGGCTTTGACGGTATCGGTATACACCCAATAGCTGGATATTTGTACCGCGGCCCTTAGCTTTTCACTGTCCGTGTGCGCTTTTTTAAAAACGCTTTCAAGGCTGTCGAGATACTTTGTATCGGTCGGACTTTGTGCTTTCAGCACGGTGGTGAAAAAGATACAGCAAAGAATCAGGATGGTTCGCATGGGAATGGTTCATTCAGGGTATAAAAATAGGCAAAAAGCGATTTGTCTGGCCAGTTGAGCGGTTAAAGCAGCCATAAACCGGCAGATTTACTATCTTGTAAACAAATGAACAACCCGAAAAGAATATGACGATCAGCAAAATTTGCGCAGGACTGGCCCTGGTACTGCAACTGGCAGTGGCCGGGCATGCAGCGGCACAAACTACACCCTCCGTACAGGACGTGACCACCGGCCTGTTGACCTGGGTCAAACATTTAAATAATGACGTTGATAAATATTATAAGCCTGAGAAAGGAGAAGACCTGAGCCTGCATCTGAAAGGGCTGAAGGAGGATTTGCAGGTATATATGAAAACCCGAAAAAAACTATCTGATAGTTTGTTTCGCAATAATATCGCACCGGGGAAAAAAGACCCGGACCGGCTGGAAGACCTGAAGACCAAAATGAGCGCTGTCATGAATCACATGCGTGATGTGAACGATCTGGCGAGTAATGATATACGCAAGGAGGGAGACAAGCTGAATGAGGAAATGTATGAAGCATTATTTGGGCAGCAACCCCGTTATCTTTCTTTCCTGGAAGCCTTTCTCGATGGCGCAGATGTCACTAAAAAAGACCTGGCTGTAGATGGCAGCGTTCATACGCAGCGGTTGGAAGAATGCACTGCGCTGATTGCTTCCCTCCAGGAAAAAATTGATCGAAAAACGAAAAAATAAGGCACGGATACAAGCCAGGCAAGCCTGCGGTCAGATACAACGTTTTGTTAATATTTGCCTGATGTTTGCTTATGTTTTGATCCTGTCTTAGATTGAGGCGGAAATGAGCACTTTTTACCCGGTTAAATGGCTGATATTATTCCCGTTGTTGTTCTTGCTGCACGTGACAGCGAGTGCGCAGTTACGTGTGAGTGGAACGATATACGACCGCTCCGGCCGTTTCGGCATGCCGGGCGTAAGTGTGATGAGCACTTCCGGCGCCGGTACTGTTACTGACTCAATGGGGCGTTACACGATCCACCTCACGCTGGCAGATTCCCTCAGCTTTTCCTACCAGGGAAAAGCTACCATGAAGTTCCCTGTTAATGAGATTCATCCCAACCGCCCGTTTGATATGAAGCTGCATGTGGACATTACCACATTGCCTACCGTTGTGGTTTCCACGAACCGGTTAAAGGATTATTCCGCAGACTCCGCCGCATTCCGGGACGAATACCGGAAAGTATTCGATTATGCGCCGTCATTACTTGGCGGTACCAGCGGCCCGGGAGGTGTGGGCATCAACCTGGATATGATCTTCAATGCTAAAAAAATAAAACGCATGGAGGCATTCAGGGAATTGTTGGTACGTGATGAACAGGAAAAATATGTCGATCATCGTTTTAATAAAGCACTGGTGAAAAAGATCACCGGTCTTGAATCACCAGCGCTGGAAGAGTTTATGAAACAGTATCGCCCAACCTATGTGATGTTTAGCTATTTCCGAAACGACTATGAGTATTTCCTGTACATCCGCGACAACGGACGGTACTTTGCCAAAGTATGGGCGCTGGAACATCCTGCTGTAAAAGATCCTGCCGGATTACAGATTGTACCGGGGCACTAGTTAACCTGCCTTCCGGATATCATCGATATTCATCGACCCCCTGAAATTATTGGGAACGCCTATGATAATGTCCTTCACATCAAAGTAAGGAGCGGCGAACGTATGGGATTCCCGGAGATACCCTATCAGGTAACCGAAATGCTCAAGATTGGTGGTCTCGATGATCATAAAATCAGAAACCTGTGCATGGGTAAAGTCACAGTCAAACAGCCGGACGCTGCATTGATCGGAAAATTTGTCAAGGATAGGCCTTACTTCTGTTTCCACGAAGTGATCGCGTTCGGGCCGGGATTTTGTGAGCCATTGTGCAGTGGCTTTCGCTGTAAGAATAATTGTGTAATTCATGATGTAAAATTGAAACACAAAACTATTCCCGGCTTTCCTGAAACCTGTTGACATAGGTAAAGAAATCAGCTTGCCGATAATTTACGGCGGATGCGGCTCAACTGCGTGGGGGAGATGCCCAGCCAGGAGGCGATATGATATTGAGGAATCTGTTGTTCCGCTTCCGGGAAGGCTTTGCGGAAATTGAGGTAGCGGTGGGTAGCGTCAAACAAAGCCAGTTCTATTTCCCTTTGTTCTTTCTGGACGAAGACCGACTCCGCCCATTTACGGGAAAAACGTTCCAGGTCGGGGCAGGTATCGTATAGCCGGGTGAACTGTTTGTAGTCTGCCACCCATATGCGGGCATCGGTTAGTGCCTGCTGGGAGAACAGGGCAGGCCGGCCGCTGATGAGGGAGGCATAGTCCCCGATGAAGGACGGCGCGGAAAACAGGACTTTGTTATATTCCTCGCCATTGTCTTTCCTGTAAAAACCACGTACAATGCCGCTTTCCAGAAAGGCCATGGTCCTGGCGATTTCACCTTCCCGTATGAAGAAGCTGTTTTTATCCAGCGTAGCGGGAGAGAACAGGGGTACTACCTGTTGCCAGGTTGTTTCCCTTAATGAATGGTATTGCTCAAAGAAAGAACGGAACATTTGCATAGTATGTCTTCTATAATGAAGAAGACGAATGAAGTTTCCGTTTATTGTTTTAAAGAAATTTCCTATATTTGCGGCCGCTGCTGACATCACTGCAAGGGGCAGATGTTCCTACCCAAGCCCCACGAACTAATCTTTTTTACCCAAATTAAAGAACATGCGATCTATTGCATTCTATTGTGATGCACCTGGTGTTGAAGATAACGCTATGGAACAGTTGCAGCAGTATTCCCAGAAACCGTTTTTAGACAGCATCTGCGCGTTTACAGATATCCATTATTGCGCCGAGAAAGCCCTGCCTGTGGGCGTGGCTTTTAAAACCACTGATTATTTTTACCCGTTGATCACCGGTAAAGATATTGGCTGCGGCGTGATGTATCTTAAAATCGATAAACAATACTGGCTGCGGCCATTCGACAAAAACGCCCACTACCGCGCTTTTGCGCAGGCGCACACCCAAATGACCGATGACGGTCTGGGTGGCGGCAACCATTTCCTTTCTATTGAGGAGGATAACGAGGCCGTCTATATTATTTGCCATACCGGCACGCGGGACAGAGGTATTGCGCTGTATCAGCATTGTATACAGCTGACCCGTGATTTCTCGCAGGAATACGGCCGGGACGTGGACTATGTGCATCGAGACTTTGTACAACCGGACTTTGTCCGGTATTACCAGGACATCCTGCAATTCGGTTATGAGCGGCGGAAAAATTTCTGTATCAAGACACTGATCTTTTTACAGAACGCCAATTACCTGGTCTGCAACAAAGCAGCTATTGACAGGAACTACCTGCAGTTCAACTATCGGGACCACAGCGAAGCAGGGGTGTTACATGGAACGCCTTATATACTGGAAGATTCCATTCACAACCACCTGCGTTTCTCCGGTGAAGAAATTATCCACCGGAAAGGCAGTACAGAACTGCAGCAGGGCAAAACTGTGGTGATTCCGCTGTCTATGTCCAGAGGCAGTCTGCTGGCTAAAGCCGGCTATCTGCCTGGCGCGGCCGAGGCGCTTTATTCCTGCTCTCATGGGGCAGGCAGACGGCTCTCTCGCTTTGAAGCGATGAAATACTGGAAGACCGTGCTCAAGGAAAAACAGCGCAAGGCCTATAAGGAGCAGTTCAGCGAACTGTTGGACAGGTCCGGCAATTTCCCCTCCGGGTATATCCAGGAGTTTGATTTTGCTTACAAAGATGCGTCTGATGTTTTCAGGCTCCAGCCTTATCTGCAAAAAGTAACGCAGACAACACCGGTGGTGACGGTTAAATACACCGAAATTTAATAGTCCCCGGGCGAGAGCCCGGGGTTGTAGTTTTTAATATGATGACGAACGCAGAAAAATTCCGGCAGTTGGTGGAAGCACAGGACCAGCGCCCGCTGTCTGAGAAGATCATGATACTGGAAAGAGTGCTTTATCTATTTACGATTGCCGGCCGTGCCATCTGGTCGGACGACAGCCTGTCTGATCATCAGATAGCCATGGCACTCAAATGGCTAAACGAAATGTCGCACCGGACATTTGATATATTGCACGCCCTGCGGCGTGGGGAGGATAATGACAGTATGCACCGGTTCTACGCCTATATGCGTCAATACGCGGACGAGTGCCGTGATTTGGGCGGGCATTTAGGTGCGTCATTTCATGCAGCCATGCGTTATTTTTCGGACGACTGAAAGGGTGATCACCCCCCGGCTTCCAATAGACATCTGTTTTAAATAAAAATACCGATTGGTACAATGTATTCTGGCTTAGTTTTTAATAAATAAGCAGGAACGATGCGGGAGCATATTTATCCAGCTCAAAGACGAATGATCCGTTCTTTACCGCAATAGGCGCTCCTTTTTTATTTCCGCGTAAATCCAGCGGCAACACAGCTTTTACCCTTTTGTTGTTGTTAAATGTCACGGTGCATTTTCCTGACGTGCCGGTTTGTTCCCATAAGCGCAAAATAGTGCCTTCTCCATCCGGGTTTTCACCGAACGCCGTGATTAATACGCCTGGCCTGGAAATGACAATTCCCTGCTGTGTGGACGGCAATTTTCCCGGGGAGCCTTCTGCTGTTCCTGTTAATAATGGGAGACGGGTTTCCCATGAATGTTGGACCAGGTTGGCCACTGTAGAGGAGCCTTTGTCCAACGGCCATATACGTACGCTTTCAGTCCAGGAGCCTTCCTGCCACAACGGGAAATTAGTGTTCCACATGTTGTTATAGAGATTGACAAAAACGGTAGGTACTTTTGGAACGTAGTCCATGGAATATTGCCACAGGCCGGGTTGGCCCGGGCTGATCAATGGTGCATCCGCAGAGGACAATGCCATTCCGGATTTATCGGGCTGGGTGACCGCTACGCCGGAGTTGATGGCCATCAGGTAACGGTTGGTACCCGGTACGATATCTTTTTCCGGGTTGACAGGGCCTCCCAGGCGGCCAATCGTAAAGGCAGGCTGCTTCACGTTGAACGGGAAACAGAGCCATCCACCTTCAGGCTGTTTGTCCGGTGTTTTGCCGGTAACGGACCATGTTACATCCACATAGGCTGCCTGGCGGGGGAAGGTAAATGTCAGCGTGTAATGTTGGGCATGGCCTTCCGGGTCTGTTGCTGTCAGCGTGGCAATATCTGCGACGTTGGTATGGGCAACATCAATTTTCCATTCCCTGGGTGTGAAGGCCTGATAAGGCGCTTTTTCGGCATCGATCATTCCGGGTTTGCCAAGATCGTTTAATCCCCAGCCATCTTTTATGCGGCTGTAGGCGTTAAACCATTTGTCCACCTCATGGGTGCTGAACCGTTCATGTAAAAACTGACCTATCACATAGGCAGCGGTGGTGTCTGCCAGTTGACGGCCGGTTGATTTTTCGATCAATGATGAGATGCCGCCTCTTGCCAGGTCGAAAGTTACGTGGAAGTAGGGGGTGCTGAACACCTTTTGTTCATCATGGGTGGGGCTTTGGTTCTCTAATTCGTTGGGAGAGAGGGATACATAGCCGGATGGCGGGATGTCTTTTATAAAACAGTAACTTCCCTTCTTCCAGGGGTTTTCAATCATGCCAGACCTTTTCCACGGCAGTGGATTATATATCACCACGCGTGGGCCGTTTTTATTTACAGCCGAGGCGAGCAGATGAAGATGTTGATGGAGTTCGTTGCTGACGATATCATTTGTATTCAGAATATACTGACGTTTTTCATCGTAGGAGTGCAGCCATTTTCTTTTGCTGCCCGTAGCCGTTTTGTGTGCGTCGCTGTTTTTCAGCAGTGCATAGTTGCCGTTTGCAGGCATGGGTTCTGCTGCTGCTTCGCTCATCCATTTTTTCCAGTCGTCGCCATAGCTATAGCGGGGGCCGTATTCCGCGTTCATGCCCCAGGTATGTTCGCCGTACAGGAGGCTTTGTTCGTATGCCTTTGCCAGTTTGTCTGAAACCGATGCAGTAGGTATTCCCCAACATGTCATTTGTGTATGCAGCGCATCCAGTGCAGATTCTAGCGGACGGATATTTCTGGCAATTTTGGTTTCCTGTGGATTGGATTGTATGCCGTGTATCCAGGTATCCGGACAGTCGCCCTTGACTGTTGGCAGGTCCGGATGTTCAGCGAGAACAGCTTTGGCGAAATCGTCCAGCGTGCCAAAATGTATCCTGACACCGGGCATTTCCTTTGCCGCATAGGCGAGGAGTTTGTCAATTTCCTGCGAAGAAGGCGGGCCGTGATTATCACCTGTCATTTGCATGGCCAGGTAATTTTTACAGGGCCAGTTTTCGGTGGGCCTGATGTCGGATCCATAAAGGGCTGTGTAGTTACAGAGCACCTTTGAGCCATCGGGGCCTTCCCACCAGAACAGCTCCGGAAACCGGGGGTATTGACTGGCAGGGTTACAGCCCAACTGAAGGAATTTGATCCCAGCATGATGCAGTAATGTGGGCATTACCCAGGAATGCGCCGGAACGTCCGTCATCTTTGCGCTGATGGTCATGGGTAGCCCGTATTTCCGCGTGACCGCCGACGAATAGCCGAGGCCCCGCACCAAATCCTCATAGTCCAGCGACTCTGTGTGGGTGGTAAAGGGAAGTCCATGTACTGCTAAGGCACCGGTTTTTATCGCCTGCTCTATTCTAGTTCTCCGTTCCGGAGTTTGCAGAGGCCCGAGTATTTGTGCCTGCAGGGGCCACCCCGAAACCGTCCAGGCAAAACGTTTTTCTTTTGGCAGCAGCGCGTTTTTTTCCATAACGGCCAATGCGTTGGTCATCATTTCCTCCCGGTACCGTTTGAACACATTTTCCGGCAGATCAGTAAAACCCAGATCGAAGTGGGTCTTAAACACCACCCATACATCTGTTACTTTGGGGTTGACGGGATTTGTTTTCCGCTGTTGCGCGTTGACTGTAGCTATTGATACGATCATCCATAGCAATAGGAATTTTGTGTTTTTCACGATACATAATTTTGGTACATGATGATCTGTTTCTGATAGGAAGGGTACGCCGATTTTGCAACACGTTGGTCCATTGTTCAGCTGTTTATATCCGGATCTTTAGTTTATAACGTGGCCAGTCAGAAAGTTCATCGTTTAAATGTATATACATATAAACATATTTGCAAGATTTTTTCTGGCGGAGTAACCGGGTTGGGATGTTTTAGGTATTTGTAATCCTTAATAGCATTGGTTTATGGCGCGAAATGGAAAGCCGGGTAAAACTATCCCGGGTTATTAAAATTATTCAAATATGTATGTACATATATACATATTTGAATGACCATTATCGTGAAAAACAATGAAATGCCGACCGTATAAAATAAAAAATACCGATTGGTATATAAATTCGTAATATTGTTGTCCAGATCAATATTAAGTATATGGAAAATCAATATGATGTTGTTGTAATCGGTTCCGGCCCAGGCGGCTATGTAGCGGCTATCCGCGCTTCCCAGTTGGGGTACCGGGTAGCGATCGTGGAGAAATATAGCACCCTTGGCGGCACCTGTACCAACGTAGGCTGTATCCCCGCCAAGTCTTTGCTGGACAGCTCGGAGCATTACCATCAGGCGGAAGTACAGTTTAAAGCACATGGCATTAACACCGGTGGCATCAGTCTGGACTTTGGGCAGTTTATCCGCCGCAAAGGGGAGGTCGTGTCACAGAACACGTCCGGACTGGTATACCTGATGAAGAAAAACAAGATACAGGTATATCACGGCGTAGGCAGTTTCACCGATGCTACCCATCTGAAAGTAACTGCCGCAGATAATACGGCAACAACGGTTACCAGCCGTTACTTTATCATCGCTACCGGCTCCAAACCCTCTACTATACCAGGTGTGGCTATCGATAAAAAGAGAATCATCACTTCTACGGAAAGTCTTTCCCTGCCGGAAAAACCTGCTTCCATGGTCATCATAGGCGGTGGTGTGATAGGAGTGGAACTGGCATCTGTATACGCACGTATAGGCACCAGCGTTACCATCATAGAATATACCAACAACCTGATACCTACCATGGACCAGGAGCTGGGCAAAGCGCTGCAAAAGTCGCTCCGCCAGCTGAAAATCAACCTGCTGCTGGGCAGCAAGGTGCAGTCGGCGGCCAACAACGGCGCCACTGCCACCGTGAAATTCCTCGATGAAAAGGGCGCGCAACAAGAGATTACGGCTGACTACTGCCTCGTGGCGGTAGGCAGAAGAGCCTACACCGATGGGCTTAACTTACCTGCTGTCGGTATTCAGACAGAGAAAAACGGTAAGATAAAAGTCAATGAGAAACTGCAAACCAACGTGCCCAATATCTACGCTATCGGCGATGTGATCGATGGCCCGATGCTGGCCCACAAAGCAGAAGAGGAAGGTGTGTTTGCGGCGGAAACGATACATGGCATGCATCCGCATATCAATTATGCCCTGGTGCCCGGCGTCGTGTATACGTGGCCGGAAGTAGCTGCCGTGGGCGCTACGGAAGAACAACTGAAAGCGCAGAACGTGGAATACAAAGCAGGCAAATTCCCTTACATGGCCAGCGCCCGCGCCCGTGCGTCCATGGACACAGACGGATTTGTGAAAGTACTGGTGTCGCCGAAGTACGGAGAGATACTTGGTGTACACATCATCGGGCCGCGCGCGGCAGACGTGATCGCACAGTCTGTACTGGCGATAGAGCAGGAGATGACCGCTGAAGAGATGATCCGTTCCTGTTATGCGCACCCTACCTACGCGGAAGCACTTAAAGATGCTTACCTCATTGCTACCGGTCAGGGTGCAATCAATATCTAATTTGCTTAACTTGCCGTTGCAAAAAATACCTGTACTGTAATGGCAATTGATGGCATAAAGATTATTGACAGTGATACGGCACATGATGTCTATTCAGGCATCATGGACTTATATGACAGTGGGACTGACCTGCCAACTATTGAAGCAACTTTTCCGCTGGATGACGAAGAATATCAGTCCGACGTACTGGACCAGGAACTATATGTAACTGCTTGCGGGCTTGCCCTGTGGGAAATAGGCCTGATGAATGCAGATAAGCTGGCATTCATCAGGTCTGTTATAGATAAGGGAGCTTTCATCAAAGCATGGGACGCTGATGGACCTGGTGGGAAAGCCAGGCAAAAAGAACTGGATCGCTACTGGAAAAAAATCAGTCAACCTAACCAAAAAATCAGGGCCAAAAAAAAATACCGCAAGGTCACCCGTTTTTATTTTCAACCCAACGACGTGCTGGCTTTTCAACTGAACAACGGTCATTATATGGCGGCCCTTTGCGCGGAGATACACCAGCAACGCGGTGTTTGCGAGTATATGCTGGTCCCCTTCACTTACTATGCCGAAGCGATGCCTACTGAACAAGACCTTCATCACTGTGAGCTACTGGGCCGCACTATCTTGTCTTTTTATGATAAGGCTACCACCAAAAAGATGCAGCCGGGCATTGAACGGATATGGCAGTACCTTGGTGGTGACGAGAAATGTTTCTTCGGACTGAGTAAATTTGGCCTGACGCACCGTGATGCGACCGTCTGCCGGCAGCAACTGACCAAAGTCGGTACGCTGGCCGTTATAGAAGGATTGAATGGCACGGCTATCCGTGGTACGGTGAGCGGATTGGAATCACTCCGCAAACGTTTTTATGATATGGTATCCGGCATGAAGGCGGGAACGTCTGATATGAACCAAAGTTGGCCGGTCAATGTAGTTTGTAATATTGAATAGTATGGAACCACTAAAAGAGATGTTCAACCGCGATTTCTACCGGCACTTTGCCGATGTTTTTGCGGGCGCTGATAAAAAATTTGACCGCAACGGTTTTTATAAAGACGTGACCGAAGCGCTGGAAACCCGCGAGCTGAATGGCCGTTTGCGCCATACGGCTTTGATGCTGGGAAAACATCTGTCTAACGATTATAAAAAAGCAGTGGAAGTATTAATGAAGGCCGCCCCTTCGCTGAAGACCGGTTATACCGCATTGGTGTTGCCTGATTTTGTGGCCTTGTACGGCAAAGATCATTTTGATCTTTCCATGAAGGCGCTGCAATACTTTACCACACTGGGTTCTGCTGAATTTGCCATCAGGGAGTTCCTGAAGACGGATTTTACGCGCACACTCACCGTGATGAAACAGTGGGCGGTGCATAATGATCATCATGTGAGAAGACTGGCCTCTGAAGGGAGCCGCCCCCGGCTGCCCTGGTCCTTTAAGCTCGACGCTGTCATTAAAGATCCTTCGTTGACGCGGGATATCCTGGAGTCGCTCAAAACAGATGATACCCTGTATGTAAGAAAATCCGTGGCCAATCACCTGAACGATATTTCCAAAGACAACAGCGCATACATGTTACAGCTGGTGAAAGGGTGGGACACGCAGCATCCGCATACCGGCTGGATTGTTAAACATGCCAGTCGTACGCTGATCAAAAAGGGAGACAAGGATTCCCTGAGTGTGTTTAATTTTGAAAAGCAGGTGAAAGTAAAGCTGGTCCAGTTCAAACTGAGCGCAGCTTCCATCCGCCTCGGCGACGCGCTGACATTCACTTTCCAGCTGAAAAGCGAAAAGTCGTCTCCCCAAAAACTGGTGATCGACTACGTGGTCCACTATCCGAAATCTTCCGGGGAGCTATCACAGAAAGTATTTAAACTAAAGGAGGTGGTGTTACAGCCGGGAGAAGAATTGTCGTTCTCCAAAAAACAGGTCTTTAAGGATATGACCACCCGCAAACACTATAAGGGCAAGCATCTGATCAGTATCCAGGTGAATGGGAAAATATATGGTGAGCAGGCTTTTCAGTTAAAGATAACGTCGTGAAGTGAACAATGTGGCGAAAAAATCGTTTATTAGTGGTTTGTAACCCAACATTTGAACCACTATGAAGTTAACTTTCAAAACCCTCGCCCTCACGATTATTGCATCACTCGTAGCCATTACGATTATTTACCCCGGACGTGCGTGTACCCGTGTCGTTTATAAAGGCCTTGACGGCTTGTATATCACTGCCCGGTCCATGGACTGGAAAGAAGATACGCAGACCGACCTGTGGATTTTCCCGCGGGGCATGGCCCGCAACGGCGAAACCGGCGCGCAGACCGTTAAATGGAAATCCAAATACGGTAGCGTGGTAGCTGCAGCCTACAATATCTGCAGTACTGACGGGATGAACGAAAAAGGGCTTGTGGCCAATCTGCTATGGCTGGCCGAATCGAAGTATCCTGATTGGGACCGTCAGAAACCGGGACTGAGCATTGCCGCCTGGGTACAATATGTACTCGATAATTTCGCTACCGTAAAAGAAGCTGTGGATGAGCTACAGCAAGAGCGTTTTACCATTGTGTCCGACAACGTGCCGGGACAGTCCAGGCTGGCCACCCTGCACCTTTCTATTTCTGATCCCAGTGGAGACAACGCCATCTTTGAATATGTCGAAGGCAAGCTGGTGATCCATCATGATCCCGCTTACCAGGTGATGACCAACTCGCCGGTATATGACAAACAGTTAGCGCTGAACGAGTATTGGAAAGAGATTGGCGGTACCACCATGTTACCCGGTACCAACAGGGCCGCTGACCGTTTTGTGCGCGCTTCTTTTTACACTACCGCTATTCCTAAAACAAAGGATTACCGGTTGGCCGCCGCCAGCATGTTCAGCGTGATCCGCAATTGCTCCGTACCGTATGGTATTAGCACTCCTGATCAACCCAACATTTCTTCCACCCGCTGGAGAACCGTGTCAGACCAGAAGAACCTGATCTATTATTTTGAGTCTTCACTGATGCCAAATACCTTCTGGGTGGATTTCAGCGATGTGAATTTTTCGCCCAAAGGAGGCGTCAAGAAATTGTCGCTGACCAAAGGAGAAGTATACGCCGGCAATGTGGCCGGGTCCTTTAAAAGGACTAACCCCTTTAAATTTCTGGGCCCGCAATAGCAGGCCCTTTTTTTTACCCTGTCTTTTAATAAAATGTTATCAGGGATGGATATACGCAAAAAAAGCTACCAGCATTTGCTGGTAGCTTTTTTTTATCTTTATAACAAATGATATTTCCTATGGATGACAAGAATGCCTCAGTAGTAGAGCTGTTTGGCAAAAATGCCCGCCTCTATGAAGAAAAGTTCATGGACACACAAGAGTACCAAAATGCCCTGGACGTGTTTTGCCGGAATATTACCCGGGAACAGGCGGCCATTCTGGAGCTGGCCTGCGGTCCGGGAAACATCACACGGTACCTGTTACAGCAACGGCCAGACTTCCGTTTGTTGGGCACTGATCTGTCGCCCGCCATGCTGGACCTCGCCCGTAAGAACAATCCCGGCGCTATCTTTCAGCTGCTGGACTGCGCCGATATGACTACGCTGCCTGATCGTTATGACGGCATTATGGTCGGTTTCCTGTTACCCTACCTCTCCCAGGAGGCAACGGTCAAGCTGATCCGGGACGCAGTCAGTATGCTGCAGCCTGGAGGCGTGTTGTATCTCAGTACCATGGAGGATGACTATACGAAATCAGGCTGGCGGAAGTCCAGTACCGGTGATGAATACTATCAGTATTTTCACCAGGGAGCGTGGCTGCAGGAAGTCTTGCGTGAACACGGTTTCAGCGTGATCCATGAGCAGCGTAAATCCTCTTCCAACGGAGATGGTACCCCGGTGACGGATTTAATTCTGATTGCCGGCCTATAGTGTGACGGAAGTAATGTATCAGTTGTGGTTTTCAAAAGGAACATTCACGTTGGAATCAGGCAGTAGCCATGATCTTTCTGTCTGCCGGACGGAAGTACCAGGATATCACTGTGAGGACCAGCAGCAGCAAGGATGGGAGGATGTCTTTCATCGCGTCGCCGGCGATGAGATGAGAGCAGAATGCGCCTGACATCATGAAGAAAAAGCCAGCATAAGCCCATTCTTTCACCAGGGGGAATCTTGGTACCAGTACGGCTATCACCCCTAATATTTTCCAGACGCCCAGTATTTTCAGCATGTAGACGGGGTAGCCCAGACGGGTCATAAAATCAGTTTCAGTTTTCATTTGTAACAGTTGCACAATGGCAGTTGAGGTCATACCTAAGGAGAGCCAGAGGGTGGCGATCCAATAGATGATTTTGTTTCTTTTAGACATGATGTGTTATTTTTTGAATTTGATTGCTATTTTCTCGAGGCGGTTGTGTGCCAGGCCCATACCGCGGGCCATGCCTATCTTCAGGTATTGCGCTCTTTCTTCCAGTGTTTTGTAGAGGATATGCATCCGGAGTTTGCTGGTGTCGTCGGTGAGTTTTTCAAATTCCAGGAATTCCAGTTGCACGCCGAATCCGGTGTTCTCCATTTCAAACGTCCGGATGATTTTTTCTTCGGGGACAAAGTCATGGATAGTACCACTGAAAAGGTGTTTGTTGCCTGTAGGGTCGGTAGTTTCAAATTGCCAGCTACCATGTTTTTTGTTCTCCAGTGTCAGTACTTTGGTGCCCATCCATTCCTCCACGATTTCAGGCTCTGTGTATGCTCTGAAAAGCAGTTCCAGCGGTAGGTCAAATTCGCGTGTGACAATCAGTTCCAGTTTGCCTTCTTCGGCATGGACTTTTGTTTTCAGTTCCATCTGTCGTTATTTTTTGGTTTGATATTTTTTCATGACGGCTTCCAGTTTGTTAAATCTGTCATCCCACGTTTTACGAAATGGTTCAATGAAGTCTGCTATCTCTTTCATTTTCTGAGGGTTTAAATGGTAATAAATTTCCCTGCCGTTTTGTTCCTGTTTCAGGAGCTCACATTCCGTGAGTATGGCCAGGTGCTTGGAAACTGTTGGCCTGGCGGTGTCGAAGTTTGCTGCGATCGCGCCGGCCGTCATAGCATGCGTGGCTACCAATACAAGTATAGCCCTCCTTGTGGGGTCTGCTATGGCTTGAAATACATCTCTTCTTAGATTCATTGTGTAGCTATTTGACTACAAATATATGTGTAGTTATTTGGCTACGCAAATTTTTTTCGATTTTTTTAGAAAAGAAGGAAGCCTACTTTTATTATGTTGATTATCAACATAATAAAAGTAGGCTTCTATAAACAATGGTGAAAAGCCGGATGGTACTTAGTCGAGGAAGGCAAACTTATCCTCAAACATTTTCCCTACTACCGGGATAGGTTTCTTTTGCTCGTTGACAGCATTGATAATGCCGAATATCCAAAGAATCAGCAGCGCGAGCCCGATATAGGTAAGGAAACTAAGCGAAGGGACGATGGACACGGTAACGGAAAGGGCAACATTGATAAGCACTGACAAAATGAAAAAGCCCAGGCCTTGTTTAAGGTGATACACGACCAGATCGCTTTTGGGGGAGAGATCTTTGCTTTTTACATAAGCGACTATCCAACCGATGATTGTCACATAACTAAGGATAGAAATGGTTTTGTTGTTCATTGTTTAGATCATTTGCTGCCAAAGGTAGTCATGGCGGCAAATGCAGGAACTGTCGTTTGACGTTCGGCGGCTTTGGCTTTGTATTCGTCATCATCCGTCTTTCATGAGTTTGAAAAAAGCTTCCTTATTGCCCCTTGATATGGGAATGGTGGTATTGTCCTCCATTTGCACAAGCCCTTCCCGTGAATAGCTGAGAATATAATTGACATTGATCAGATGTGACTGGTGCACCCGGAAGAAGTCCGGTGGCACCAGGATGTCTTCATAATTTTTCAGCGGTTTGGATACAATGATTTTTTTTCCTTCTGTAAGATAAAAGGTGGTATAGGAGCCGGATGTCTCGCAGCGGATAATCTGATCGATCTTAACAACGTGCATGGCTTCCTGCGTGGGGAGCACCAGTCTTTTGGGCGTTTTCTCCAGGCTGGTGTTCAGTTCACTCAGCTGCTTTTCTGCCAGGAAACGTCCCTGAAGATCTTTTATCCGCTCCAGTGCCATTTTCAGCTCCTCTGCGTCGATGGGTTTCAGCAGGTAGTCGATAGCGCTGAACTTAAAGGCGCGGATGGCGTGTTCTTCATAGGCGGTTGTAAATACCAGGTGAAACGCTTTGTGCGCAATCTGGTTGAGCACATCGAAGCCTGTTCCTTCCTTTAGCATGATATCCATGAACACCAGGTCCGGTTTGAGCCTGTCGATGAGTTTGACGGCCTCATCTTCTCTTTCGGCATAACCAACAATTTGCACCTCTTCCGGTGCTACCATCTCTAGCAGAATGGAGAGTGCTTCCCTCAGGCGGTATTCGTCTTCTACAATGATCGTTCTGTACATTATTTTATATTATGGGGATGTATAATGTTACGATGGTGCCTTGTCCATCTGTCACCGGCTGCTCCCGGACTTCCAGGCGGGTGTGTGGATTGTCTTTCAACATCAGCAACAATCGTTCATCTGTAATTTTTGTTGACAGGGAACGGTGTGAGTCATGTGTTTTGCGGCGCCTGGATTCCGTTAGCCCGATACCGTTATCCGTAATGGTACAAACCAGGATATGCTCATTACTTTGCTCATGAAACCGGATGCTCAATAGTCCGCGCTGGGAGGAGGCCAGTGGCTTTAAGCCGTGTTCAATGGCATTTTCCACAAATGGCTGTATCAATAACGGCGGCAGGAGCAGCTGCGGGTCTATGGACGTTTCACATTCAATGTGGTAGTCAAAACCTTTATTCAGCCGCAGCTGTTGTAATTCGATATAGTTTTTCAGTGTTTCGATTTCTTCTTCCAGCGTGATTTTCTCCATTCGGGAGTGTTCCAGCACCCGCCTGCTCAACCGGGCGAATTTAGACAGGTAGGCCACCGCCAGCGCGGTGTCTTGCTGAAGGATCATCCCCTGGATATTTCCCAGTGCATTAAAAATAAAATGGGGGTCCATCTGTGACTGGAGCAGTCTTCTTTCCAGCGACAGTTTTTCGGCGAGGCTTTCCAGTGTTTCCTTTTCCATCAGCTGCATCCGAAGCTCGTTGTTGGCCTGCTGCTGCTGAAGGATGTCTTCCCGGTTCTGGTAGTAGCGCTGGCGGTAGTAGTAAGACCGGTACATAAAAACGAGCCCGGTCAGCAATACCGCAGCGATACCATAACCCAACAGTTTATTTTTCTTTTGGAGCTGATTTTCCTGCTCCAGCTGCGAGATACGGGTGATCTTCTTATCTGACTCAAACCTTGCATCGGCATTTTGCAGCATTTGTTGGGTGGATTCATCGTATTTCAACTGGTTGTACCGGACAAAAGGAATATCGTAGGCATAATAGGCTGCATAATCTTTTTCGCGGGCGGCCAGGTCTTTCAGGCATCCGTAGAAGGCAGCCAGCAGATAGTTGTCTTTGTAGGGGAGTGCCTGTTGATAAGCGATGCCGGTCTTGAAAAGGTTTTCCGCTATCCGGTATTCACCTTTTTCCAGGAAGAATTGTCCGCGTAACCCGATAGCGCTGCGGTAAACATTTTTCAGGTCATATTGCTGCGCGATGTGGGAGGCTTTCTCCAGGCAGGCCAGGAAGGCTTGTTCATCTGTAGGTTTGTGACTATTTAAATAAAGTACCGCGAGGTTAATATAGGCGATACCGATATTGCTCTTGCTGATGATCTTTGTTTCTTCTTTTTCTGCCAGTTCAATGGTTTGCCTGAAAAATGTGACTGCCTCCTGCCATTGGCCATGATCGCCGGAGGCGGTGCGGTCTGAAAGATAGCTGCCTACCGCCAGGCGTGCATGTAGTATGTTTTCCGGTTCACCGGTTTTTTCAGCGTAGGCGAGTGCCGCATCGGCATACTTTTTCACCTTTTCTTCCGACCCCGGAGAGAAAAGGTACGAGATGTCGGCGCCGATCCTGGCGCACAGGTCATTGGCTTCCAGCTTAGTGAAAAGCCCATAGGCTTCGAGCATATAGTCAAGCGCCCTGGATTTATCCTCTATATAAGACTTCAGCGATCCCATTGCCCAGGAAGCAAAGGCTTTGGCCCTGGCATCTGAAGTGGTGCCAGCGATATGATAAGACTGTTCAGCATACCGGGTAAATTCTTTCAGGTGTAACAGCCGTCGGTGTGTCATTGCCAGGTATGCCTGGCAAATGGCCTGGTCCGCCTTACTTTTCTTTTCTTCGGCAAGCCTGAGCGCATTCAGTTGTATTTGTATGCTGGCCGTTGAATCCGTAAACCGTTTGCTATAACCTTCCCTGGCGGCTTTCTCTATGGGAGAGATTTCCTGGGCATGCACAATACCCCACATCAGCATACAAAACAGGACGCCACAGCTATATCTATTAAAGCATCTTTTTACTGACATATAAGTTAAATGATGGCTAAGATATCGATTGTTATATGACTGACAAAATATAAGGAACGTATGTTGGGAGGGGGTGATAAATCTTGCCGGTGGCCCGTTTTCCGGATTTCTGCGGTATGTGTCCAAATAACAATTAAAAGTAAACAAATGCCAATTCAAGTTGCGGCGAGCGCGTGTAAAATTCTAATCTTGTTAAAGAAAAAAATATATTATGAAAACGAAGTTTTGGATTTTTGCATTGGCTTTTCTTTATCTTTCCATGGGAACAGCTCATGCGCAGCAATCGGAAGAAAGACGCATCAAAATAGAGTTGATGGTGAAAACGGGAAACAGTCAGGTGGTTGCTGTGATCAGGTCATTCACCGTTTCTTATAACAGGACGTTGAATACGCCTGTACAGGATTCTGTCAATGGCAAGCCTGGTCCCGCTGATGCGCCCCGGGGGCATTATCTGTCGGCAGATTTTGAAAAGCAGAGCATCCCTTTATTACGGGCCTTCATGCAAAACAAGAAGGGCCTCGACGGAGAGATAACGGTAACGGATGCTTTTGGAAAGCTCCCCGGAAGGAAGATCGCGTTTAAGTCCGCCATGCTGGAGACGATGAACGATCAGGTGACAGGCGATTATGGCAGCGCTTTTATGACGTTAAGTTGTGAGGAGCTGATTATTGATGGCGTGAAGCTGGAATATTATTAATAAGATAAAACAGGTGTCATGGCATTTGAATTCCGGGAACCGGAAACACTGGGCGTATTCAGCACGAAAGGTTTTATAGAAGGACGGTTACCGGTGTTACGCGTGGTACATGAACACGATGGATACTGGCAGTTCCTGACGGAAGAATTTCTGAACGCCACCACGGAAGAAGCGTTGGTGGCGGCAGAAGAGCAAGCAGTGTTGGTCTGTCTGCGGGATATCGTGGCATTGGATGCCTCCCTGAATGAGGTGGCAGATATGGTCTGTGGCGAGTTTGCAGACCGGCAGTTTGTCGGGGATGACTGGGTACGGTCGGCTTTTGAAGAAGAAATTGAACAATAAAAAGAACAATATCATGGAATTTTTACCAACTGTCAGCAAGGACGCAATCGAAGCCGCAGGCACGGAAGACTGGGATTTTATTTATACGATACTGGGGCCCTACGAGGACGCTATCGAAGAAGCAGAAGATGAAGAAGAAATTCTTGATCAGCTGAGTGATGATCAGCACACCCTGTTAATATACAATGCGCTTTATGGGCAGGTTACCAACGGTGGCTTTTTGCAACTGATTCACAATGGATATGGGCAGTTTGTTTTTGATGCCGTTTTTGTGGAAGACCTCCAAAGATGGTCGATGAATGAGACCGCCGCTCTTGTCAAAAAGGCCATGACGATTTATGAGGAGAATCAAACGCTCCTTGACCAGGAAAGGGACCTGGAACAATTCTCTGTCCTCTATAAGCAGTTCACTGCATTTGAACCGCTGGATGCTGCTTTCTATGATGTTATGGATGAGGAGGTGAAGCGTTTCAGGAATTATATTGAAGCACATCTGTCTTCATTTGTGAAGATAGCAGAAGCGTAACCAATTCGATATTGATAGCATGAACATTGAACAATACAAGCAGCAGTTCAGCGAAGACGATGCGGTAGGCTGGGATTGTATCGACGAGGCCATGGGGAAACTGTACCCGGGCCAGGAGCCCAAACATTACGCTCCCGGACTGTATTATGCACTGGGTGGCGATAATCCGCTGGATGGTATCAGCGTTTATGAAAGCAAGGACCATCTGCATTTTGTGACCTATGGTTTTTCTGAACTGTATTACGATGAAGAAGCCGCCGGTGGAGACCATAGCAAATATGGATTTGAGCTGACGTTCAGGCTGAAGAAAACTGGCGAAGCGGATAATCACAGCTGGGCCTGTAACTTACTGCAGAACATCGCCAAGTATGTATTCAGCTCCGGCAGGTGGTTTGAAGCATTTCATTTCATGCCGGCCAATGGGCCTATCAGGCTGGAATATAATACCGATATCACAGCATTGGCTTTTGTCAGTGACCCTGAACTGGGAACTATCGCAACGCCGCATGGCGAAGTGACTTTCCTGCAAATGGTGGGCATCACCACAAAAGAATACGAAGCGCTGATGCAGCACCCCACCACCGAGGAATGTGAGAAGCTGATACAGCAGCTTAAGCCCAACAACGAATTACTTATCACTGATCTGGACAGAAAATAACGTAATTTTTTTTCTCCGTAGTAGTACTGAGACCTTCCACAGCAGCGCAGGGTAATTTTGTGCCGTCAATCAAATAACCCCTGACGTTAAATGCTGAACATGAAACATTTTTGGAAGGTCACGCTGCTGGCCATACTCCTGGCTGCATGCCAGGGAAAAGAGAAAATTAACCCGCAACCTGTTCCCGATCCCGGTGGTGACAATAACAATAGTGGCGTGGTAGTGCCGGTAGGCGTCGTTGACGGAACGCCGGTCACGAAAGTGATTGGGACTGCCGGTGGTACCATTGCCATGGAAGACAACCGCGTTTCTATAGAAATCCCCGCCGGCGCGGTCAACGGAGAAACCACTTTCTCTATACAACCCATTACCAATACCAACATAGCAGGGCTGGGCAAAGCTTTCCGCATCACGCCTCATCAAACGCTGACGAAACCTGCGACGATTACCATTCATTATGAAAACAGTGATCTGGGGCGAACTTTCGTGGAAGCGCTGGGCATCGCTTACCAGGACGATCAGGGTAAGTGGAAGGCCGTAGGCGGTGTGCAGTTGAATAAAGAAATGAAAACCGTCAGTGTGAAAACCACGCACTTCAGCGACTGGAGCTTCTTTGAAGCTGTTTTCATTGAACCGGGACTTCAGTTTGTTGATCCGGGAAGCACGGTGAAGCTGTCGGCCAAAAGCTACTTCAGTGCCAATATGGAGGACCTGTTATCGCCACTCACGCAGGAAGGAGTGGAGACTTACATCAACAGTCCGAAAAATGATCTCCCTTTAAAGTACATCGAAAAATGGGAACTGGCTGGTGCCGGTAAGTTATTGCCTGACGGTAGCCATGCGGTGTACCAGGCGCCTGGTGATATTCCGGCAACGAATCCGGCTACTGTCAGTGTGCGGATTAAATTAAAGAACGGCGCCATAGGGCTGGTGCTCGCCAACATCTTTGTGATGCCGGAAGGCATTGCCCTGAGAGTAGACGGTGGCGCCTGGGAGCAGCTGGGAGCCGCTACTGGTAGCAGCGGCAATGGGGTTACCCGTATTGGTGGCCTGCCCTGGGAAGGTTCCTCTCCGGAATGCAGCGTGTTCTGGATGGGCGCTCCGGAAGGACGCCGCTCCTGGTCAGTAGAAACGCACTTTCAGATGCAGCGGACAGGCAACCATATTTTCATGAGTTTTTATCAAGCTGGTCAGACTTCGCTGCCAAGTCCTGGTTACCTGGATGTGGCCAGAGTTGGCGCGGTTGGTGAGTATATGACCGATACGTTCCGTTTGGACCGTGCCAGTTCGCAGAAGCCGGAAGGTGACCATGTTGTATACCGGGAACACAAAATAGATGGTGTGTTCCGGGTGAAAAGGCTGATATAATAACGGCTAAAAATCAGCAACCTTCAGGCCATTGACCTGAAGGTTGAACTGATATATAAAGACAGCCGAGTGCCGTGGATGATGTGAATCACTGCTAACCTGCCTCTATGGTTTGCATTGGGGCTGGAATGATTTACCAGTCTATTTTGACGTTGTTATTTTGATAACAGGCGTATAATTATAATACCCGGCAGGATTATCAGCTCCACTGATACGGGCGGCAGCCCGGATATAATACACTGCGCCGGCTTTGAGGCCGGTGAATGTTTTTTCGTAGGTGGTGGCTTCTACTGTTTCGTCCGGTACGTTCTGTACATCCTGTATGTCATTAAAAGTATAACTGTTTACATCGATGCCTTCGGTGGTGCCAATAATGGCTACCAGCCTGGATATTTTCTGGGTGTTGCCGTTGTGTTTCACCGTGTACTTCACCGTTACACTGTTGTTGGTTACGTTGCTGGTGACAGCTGTTACTTTCAGGAAGGGCGTAACGGGAATGTCCTTTTGTGTATTGGCGGCAATATCCACTACCACGGTGTCTTTGTAGTAGAACGGTCCTTCTGCCACGATGCGGTACCTGCCGGTAAAGAGCAGGTTATTGTTGTAGGAGCCGTCGGGATGTACAGCGGTATTGATAGGATTGGGATTGCTGCTGCTGTATCCTACCTGATAGTAGCGGAGAACGGCACCGTTGAAGGCCTGCACGGGTACGGCTTCATTGGTTTTGATATCGGTCAGCCGCCCCTGGATACTGGCATCCGGTGCAGGGTAGTTGTCTTTCTTGCAGCTGGTCAGCACTGCACTGCCCAGCAGCAGCGCTATACAGCTATTGATGATATGTTGTTTCATGTGTTGTCTTTTGTTTTAGTTAGAAACCCGGGTTTTGCACGAGGTTGCTGTTTTTGTCGATCTCGCCGGTGGGGATGCGCTGGTAATACATCCGGGAGAGGAAGGTGCGCGTGTTTTTAGGCGCCGGCACGATCTCGAAGGTGTATTGCATGTCGGCCGGTGATTTGCCGTTTTCCCACATGAGCCACGGATACAATGCGTGGAACTGGGTATTGTTCAGCAGATCGGTGGCGGTGCGCCAGCGGCAGATATCCCACCATCTGTGGTTTTCGAAGGCCAGTTCTACCTGCCTTTCATGCCTTACCTGATCACGGGTGATGCTGCCGAGGGTTTTAATGCCCGCGCGGTCGCGCAACTGGTTGATGGCATTCAGCGCATCGGCGGTTTTACCCAGCTCTATGGCGGCTTCTGCGTAGTTCAGCAGCACTTCGCCGTAGCGGAATACAATCCATGGCGTGGTAGAACGGCCGTCTGCCAGCCTGTTGACCGGGTCCATGAATTTTTTAACGTAGAAACCTGTTTTGGTAGGGTCGCCACTGAGCAATGGTCCATCTTTGCCCACGCGTGGGGTGCTATTGGCGCCGCTGCCATAAGTATCTGTCAGGTTAGCGGAAGTGAACTGTACGCCGTTATCGATCACCCCTCTTCTTAATTCTACCATGCCACCCTGCCAGGGAGCGCCCGGATACAGGATGCTGGCGAGGAAGCGCGGGTCTTTGTCTTTGAACAGGTCTGCGGTGTTTTTATACAGGATGGGATTGCCAGCCGCGTCTTTAATTTTCAGTTTGCCTGGCGTACCATCGGTGTATTCAAAACTTTCCACCAGTTCCAACGTTGGATTGGTGGCGCAACCATAGTCAATTTTAAAGCTCTGGGGAGCGTTGTAAAAATCGAATCCATGCGCCAGGTCGGGCGACTGGTAAGTCTTTACAAAGATGACTTCTTTGTTTTTGTCGAGATCGGCGCCGGTTAAAAACAGCTGCTGGAAGTTGGCTGTTTTATCGCTGTAGCCATTGAATAGCTGGAACTTTCCGGAATTGATGATCTGCTGGGCAGCATCGTAAGCTTTCTGCCAATAGCCGTCGGCGTTAGCCGCAATGCCTACTGCGCCGCCGAGTTGTACGGAGCCGTATTTGGCTACGGAGGCGGCATACAGCATGGCGCGGCATTTTAAGGCAAGGGCTGCATAGCGGGTGGCACGATAACGTTCATCAGCATTGTAGGATTCCGGAAGCTGGCCCATCACGGCATCCAGTTCGGAGGCGATGAAGTCATATACTTCCTGTTCCTTGTTGCGCGGCACTTTCAGCTCTTCGAGGTTGCCGTTGTACTGCTGTACTTTTGTGATCAGCGGAATGCCACCATAACGTTTTACCAGCGAGAAGTAATAAAACGCCCTGACAAAGCGGGCCTCGGCAAGGAAGCGGGTCTTCTGTTCTTCGGAGATATTTTTGGCGTTGGGGACTTTTTCGATGAAATCATTCACATTTCTCACGAAGTCATACTTCCACCAACCAAACATTTCATCGCCGAGGATGGGATCAAGTGTAGCGCCCCAGCTATACGAGCGAACCGCTTCATCGCTGGCCTGACTGGGAAAAGCAGCCTGATTCCCTTCCACCCAGTAGTCAAAGGCTTCGGTCTGCATATTGTTGTAGAGGTTGGCGGTGAGTGCCTGTACACCGGATACAGAGCCATAGGCGGCATCATCGGAGATGATGTCCTGTGCTTTCCTCTCCAGGAAATCTTTGTTGCAGGAGGCCGACAGGGTCAGCATCAGCGCAAAGGATATATGTTTATGTAGTTTTCTCATGACGAATAATTAAGAAGATCAGAATTGCAGGTTCATGCCCAGTGTGAGTACCCGTTGCTGCGGATAGTACTTGCCGTTACCAGCAGCATTAGTAGCATCGTTGGTCGGCATTTCCGGATCAATGAATTTCAGGTTGGAGAAGGTGAGCAGGTTCTGTGCGGAGAAGTAGAACCGTACCTGTTCAATACCAACTCTCAATAACATCGGTTTCGGCAGGGAGTATCCCAGCTCTACGGTCTTCAGACGCAGGTAGGACGCGTCTTTCAGCCAGAAGGAAGACACCCCTCTATTGTTGTCCAGGCCATTGGCTACTGTAGAAGGATATTTGCCCGGTACCCATTCGCTCTGCGGGTTGTACGGATCACTACGGTGCCAGCGGTCGGTGAAGTAGGCAAATGCGTTAGCGCCGTTGCTGAACGGATCTCTCATAGCGCCGTCTATCAGGATATTGTAATTGGCAGCGCCCTGGAAGAGCATAGAGAGACTGAAGCCTTTCCAGGTGGCGGCGAGGTTCAGGCCATAAAACAGTTCCGGTGTGTTGCCGCGACCGATAACGGTGCGGTCATTGCCGTCGATAATACCATCGCCGTTGAGATCTTCATACTTGAGATCGCCGGGTTTGAGGGTAGTATTGCCTTTACGGTCCTGTATGGCCCAGCCGGCAATTTCTTCCTGGTTCTGGAACTGGCCTGCAGCTTTATATCCCCAGATCATATTGCTCCATCTGTCGTTATTGTTGTCTTTCCAGTTGGCGAAAGCGTTGGTGGAGCTGGCGCGTTCCTGGTACAAATTACGTGTACGCGTCCAGGTGATATTGGGAGATACGTTGAGCACCACGTCACCGATTTTTTTATTGTAGCCCAATACCAGCTCGAAACCCTGTGTGCGGTCGCTGTTCAGGTTTTCAGCCGGCAGACCGGCGCCGTAGGTGCCGGGCAGGGAAAGCACTCTTTGCGCGAACAGGCCGGTACGTTTGCGGGAGAAGAAGTCCAGCTCAACGGTGAACATATTCTGCAGGAACCCTGCTTCAAACCCAATGTTAGCAGTAGTGGCGTTAAACCAGGTGATGAGCGGATTGGGAAGGCCGGAAGGTGTTAAGCCACCAACGATATTTTTGCCGAAGATGTAGCCACCTTCCGGATAGCGGTAACCGGTGAGGTATTGGAAAGGATTAGCGGAGCCATCGTCGCCCATTTGGCCCCAGGAACCTCTGATCTTAAGGTTGTTGACGAGGCGGGTCATATTGTGGAAGAAGGCTTCATCGCTCATTCTCCAACCGGCAGACACGGTGGGGAAGAAACCCCATCTGTGATCGGGCGCCAGTT
Organism: Chitinophaga fulva; assembly: GCF_012927205.1. Lineage (GTDB taxonomy): Bacteria > Bacteroidota > Bacteroidia > Chitinophagales > Chitinophagaceae > Chitinophaga > Chitinophaga fulva. Next base: position 1,154,800 of record NZ_JABBGC010000002.1, on the reverse strand, counting down.
TGTAAGAGCCATCGTAACGGAAGCCCAGCTCCAGCAGGTAGCGGTCTTTGTAATCATAGTTTACTCTGCCTACATAACCCATATAAGCCGCTTCGCTGGCCTTGCCATTGTTGTTTTTGTTAGTATTGGCGCCGGCGAAAAGCTGGTCCAGTGCATCGAGCATAAACTCGCGGTAGGCCTCAAACTGACTGCCGATTGTTTGCCGTTGTTCAAACAGGAGCAAGCCTTTGACATGATGGTCACGGGCAAAAGTTTTAACATAGTTGAGGGATAGCTGTGCGAGGCTGTTCTCTTCCTGTTGTTCATCCTGTTTCAGGTTGGTAGGGGAATTGCCGATATAACCTACGTCGTACTTGTTCGTAGCGGCGTTATAGTTATACAGGTTGAATTGTTTCACCCATTTCTTATTGTTGGCGGTGCCGGACTGGTAGGAGTAGAGGGCTTTTGCGCTCAGTCCATCTACAAACGGAATGTCGTAGGTAAGCGAAGCGATGCCGCTCAGGTATTTGTATTTCTGAGCGGAATATCCTGAATAGTCACTGTTCATAGAAGCCAGTACATTCTGGCTGAAGTTGGTCACGGCGTAATATTCAGGGTTGTCGTTGGCGTACAGCGGGTAGGTTGGATAGGCGCGCTGTACCTGGTCCATCAGTGTCACTGTTTCGGCAGCAGGATAGTGGCGGTTTTCGAGACGGCCGCCGAGGTTGAGTTCTGCGGTCAGTCTTTTGTTGATTTTAGTGCTGATATTGCTGCGGAAGTTGTAGCGGTTGAAGCGTGTGTCGCCACTCTTCCACATGCCCTGTTGGTTGAGATACCCGAGGGAGAAGAAGTAGCGGGTGGACTCTGTGCCGCCGCTTACGTTGATGTTATGATATTGCTGTGGCGTGTTTTTGCGGATGGCTGCTTTGTACCAGTCGGTGCTTTCGTAGCCGGGCTGGCCTTCGCGGTATTTCTGTACTTTATCTGCGCCATACACCGGAGCGAGGCCCTGATTGAGCTGCGATTCGTCTGTCAGTTCTGCGAATTCAGCTGCGTTCACATAACGGGGATAGCGGGCATTGCTTTGCAGGCCGAAGTAGGTGTTGTACGTAATTTTCGGTCTGGACAGGTTCCCTCTTTTAGTGGTCACCAGCACCACGCCGTTGGCGGCTTTGATACCGTATACTGCGGCGGCAGCGTCTTTCAGGATGGAGATGTTTTCTATCTCGGATGGATCGAGCTGGTCGAAGGTAGAAGGTACGCCGTCTACGATCACGAGGGCTTCGCCGAACCCTCTGATGTCGATGCGGGAGCCGTCTTTGCCGGGTTCGCCGCTGTTCTGTACCGCGCGGATGCCGGGGAGCCTGCCAGCCAGGGCATTGCTGATGTTGGTGACGGGAGATTTGGCGATTTCCTGTCCTTTTACAGCGGCAACGGCGCCGGTGATGTTGACTTTTTTCTGGGTACCATAACCTACTACCACTACCTGGTTAAGGTCGCTGATAGCCTGCGTGAGGGTCACCTGTAAAGTAGTTTGATTACCGGCTACCATTTCGCGGGGCGTATACCCCACAAGGGAAAACACCAGTACATCTGTTTCGCGGGCTTCCAGTTTAAAGGCGCCGTTTTCATCGGAGTGAGTGCCTTTCTGCGTGCCTTTGATACTGATGCTGACATAGGCCAGTGGGTTGCCTTTTTCATCCGTTACGCGGCCGCTGATAGTTGCCACCACGGCGGTGGGGGCGATGCTGCCGGCTGCGGCTTTGCGGGTCACGATCACGGTGTTGTCGATGATCTCGTAGGAGAGTGGCTGTTGATGGAGCGCTGCTTTCATTACCTGGTCGATGCTGCCGCGGGATATGTTGAGGTTGACCGGTTTGGTGCCGGCCAGCCATTCATCGCGGTACACGAAGGTGTAGTGGCTCTGTTGCTCTATCAGCGCGAAGATGCTTTCGAGCGGTTTGTTTTTTACCGACACGGTGAGCTGTTGTGCAGATACACCGGCAGATACCTGGATACAGAATAGTGTGAGCAGTATAGCGGTTAGCTTCATAACCCTGATGACTTTATTACGGAGGCAACGGCCCTGAGGCGTTGTTGCCTGTCGCCTTCCCGGGCGACTGGTGAACAAAAACCGTGTTACGGGCACGGTTTTAACATAACAATCCAATTGCATAGATTTGCAGTGTTTGGGTTTAGAGATCAATAATCTTAGTCGGATATTGTTTTACGGTAACCCGGACATATAGCCAGGGGCGGGTCCAAGCGCTCCTGGTTTTTTTATGGGATACCGTGTAGCGCGGCTTACGGCGCTTTTTTCATAACGTTGATGATTTTGGTTAATAATGACTGGTCATACCGTAGTTTTTAAAGGTGAATAAATGTTGGCGATGGAATTCAGGATGAGGGAAATACAAGGAGCCTGCCTGCTTCCTGTCTGCAACGTACGCCGCTGAGCTCCAGTATGCGGATAACGCCGGACAGTTTCATGTTTCGTGGTACCTTGCCCGTTATATGGCCTTGCGGGATACTACCCTGGTATACGATATCGATGTTGTACCAGCGGCTGATCTGGCGTAGCACCATGGGAATGTTATTACTGGAAAACCGGAACTGGCCATCTTTCCAGGCGGTGGCAAGTGCTGTTTCTGTTTCCCCGACAGAGATGTGGCCGTTTTCATTGTTCACGACGGCTTGTTGACCGGGAGCGATTTGTCTTTCAATTGTTCGCTGTTTTACTTTCACGGCGCCGGTCAGCAATGTAGTTTGAATATTGGATTCATCCCGATAGGCCATCACGTTGAAGCTGGTGCCCAGCACTGCAATTTGGGTATTGCGTACTTTCACGTGGAAGGGGCTGGCAGCGCTGGCTGCCACTTCAAAGTAGCCTTCGCCGTTCAATTCTACGGTCCTTTCCTTATTACTGAAGGCGACCGGATATTTCAGGGAGCTGGCTGCGTTTAGCCATACGCGTGAGCCATCCGGGAGGATGAGTTTATATTGGCCGCCTTTGGGGACGGTCATAGTATTATAAAGAGTGTCCGGAATAGTGCCGGAATGTTGATCTACATAGAGGATGGAGCCGTCCGCTTTTTTCACGATGTGTACGCCGCCCTGTTGCGCCAGTGTGCCGTTGCCGGCGCTATCGAGGATGATTTGCTGGCCATTGCCCAGTGTGAGCACCGCTTTATCTGATCCCGGCAGGGCGTCGGGAATGGCCGTGGCCAGTTGTTGGGGCTGTGGCGCTTTTGTTTGCCAGTGATGCCAGCAGTAGCCGGCGGTAACAATGGCGGCTGTTACCGCAGCGGCAGCCCACCAGCGGCGACGGCGCAAAGGTGCGGCCGTTGCCGTATGATCCGGAAAACCTGTCCGGGCAGCTATTTTACGCCATAATCTTTCTTCCTGTTCAGCCTCATTAGCGGCAAAAGATGCCGGTATCTCCACCGGTGCATCCTGACCAGCGTTGTACCACGCGGCATATTCCTTCGCTTCTTCCGGTGTGATGGTGCCTTTCAGCCATTTCTCCGCCAGTTCTTCATACCGGCTTTGTGCTTTTTCCTGGCTCATACAAAAGAGGTCTTTTATATTAAGTCAATTGAAAAGCACCAATCCCCATATGTTTATAAAAAAAATTAAAAATTATCGGCATTTCAATAATAAAAATTAATAAATGGGAAAATTGTATCAGGGGAGCACCGAAAAAAATAAAGCGGAGAGATGTTTTAAACCGGTCTTCAGCGTTTTTACAGCTCGTGCGAGATTATGCTCCACAGCCTTTTCAGAGATATTCATCCGCTGAGCGATTTCTTTGTGAGAGAGGCCCATGTCACGGCTCAACTGGTAGGTGAGCCGGCACCGTTCTGGTAAAGCGGCCACCAGACCGGAAAGCAGGTCTTTAAGGTCTTCGAAACAGAGCCATTGTTCAGTAGAATGGTCTTCAGGCGATATGTTTTCCCGTGCATAGGAAGAATAAGCCCGGGCTCTTTTTTTTCGCGCCTGAAGATTGATGACGCGGTATTTGGTGGCTACAGCCAGATAGGCAGGGAGCGCGCCTGTCAGCACGAGTGTTTCACGACGGTCCCACAAGTCTGAAAAAATATCCTGCACCAGCTCTTCTGCTTCTTCGAGGTTGTCCAGCTTATTGGCGGCCACCGTAAATAACAGTTTCCAGTAACGCTTGTAGATCGTGGTGAAAGCATTTTCATCTCCTTCACGGAGTTGGTGTAACAGTTGTATGTCTTCCGGTTCCTGCATATCGTCTTATGTTGCCAAGGAAAATAAAATTCAGCAAATAACCAAATACGCATGGTATTTTATCGTTCGTGTTTGCATTCATATTTGCCTCTCCGTTTGTATTTCCCGTTCGCATTCGGGGTTCGTTCCCCCCGTAGACGTTTCCCGTAGATGTTCCTCGTTGGCGTTCCCCCATTCGCGTTCCCCATTCGCGTTCCCCAGGGCTGAAGCCCTGGGCTAAGATGTAGTTCAGGTTCTTTAGGTGGCGAAGCTATTATTTACATAATATAGTGTTATAGTCTTTGGAAATAGCTTAAAGCCCCTGGTTATGCTTTATGGAAGTGGATGCTGTTAGTGGAGACTATTAACGAAGATAGCCCCGGGCAGAGGCCCGGGGCAGTTTTTACATGCAATCCTATTAAATCTTACAGCCATGGAGATGTTTAGCGTTGCAGACTGTAGATCGTTTTAGGCTATACCCTAAGGAGGCAACACGGCGTTTTAACATGCCTGAACAACATCGTAGCCCAGGGCTTCAGCCCTGGGAACCAGGATGCATGCAGGCCATTGCCTCCGGAATGCCCGGCAATATTACAACCCGGCGCTTATGCCTTTGCGGAAAGAATATGCTCCAGTTCTGCATACTCCTGTGCATCGAGTTCGCGGAGCGGGCTTCTGAGGTAACCGGCTTCAATGCCTTGTATGGTCAGTCCGGCCTGAATGGCTTTGGGCAGCCCTTTGGCCACGATGAAACGCAGCAGGTCGAACTGTTGATAGAACACGGTCCTTGCCTGGGTGGCATCATTGGCCTGCACTGCTTCATACAACTGATGGTTCAGGTCGGGGATAAGGTTAGGCGCGGCGGTGCACCATCCGGTAGCACCGGCCCCAAAAGCTGCCAGGGCAAGGGGATTGGAGCCATTGTAAAACGCTACGTCTTCACCCAGCTCACGGCGCAGGTAGTGCATGCGTTGCACGTCGCCGGTGCTTTCTTTGATCATGGTCACGTTAGGGATTTTCAACAACCGCTTCAGCAGTGCCGGGGACATGTCTATGCCGCTCGTTGCCGGGTTGTTGTATGCCATAACGGGAACGGATATACTAGACGCGACTTTTTCGTAGTGACGGAAAACCTCGTCCTCTGCCAGCTTCCAGTAACTCATCGGGATGATCATGACGGCATCGGCGCCGGCCTTCTCGGCAAACTGTGCGTGGTAGACGGTGCGTTCCGTCGTCAGGTTAGACACTCCCACGATAACGGGCACACGCCCTTTTACCTGTTGCAGGGCGGCTTCGGTAACGGCTTCTTTCTCTTCGTCGGTGAGATAAGGCATCACCCCGGTGCTGCCTAATGGCGCTATGCCGTGGGAACCCGACTGTATCAGCCGCTCCAGCAGCTTCTTAAACAGCGGGATGTCCACCCGTTCCTGCTTGTCAAATGGTGTGATGGGATAGGCTATGATCCCGCTAAAAAGATTTTTCTTCATCGTCGCAGCTTTAATTCGTAATTGATTTTTAGAGGTCTCTGCCTTCTTCTTCCCGTAATGCTACACCGAGGTTTTGTAGCTGTGGCGCGTTTTCACAGGCGATATAACGAGCAGGCTCGCTGTCGCTCAGGTTCTGATGACGATGCCATGCCCAGCTGGGAATATACACGGCATCACCGGCCTGCCATTCTACTCTTTCATCTTCCACTTCTGTATATCCTTTGCCTTCCAGTACATACAACACCGTTTCATACGTGTGGCGGTGACGGTTGGTCAGCTGCCCGGGCAGCAGTCCGCCGATGGTCATGCTCACATTACGGGTAGGCAGGTCCACAAAGAATACCGGATGTTTGCGCTCTGCTGAAAACTGATCATGCTCGCCTGCCTGCTCTACGTTCTTATGCAGCAGTTTCGCGGGTTTCACATACTGAGGGCGCGCATAAGTGCGGTGGAAATCGTTGGAAGAAAATGTCGCCGGTTGTTTTACCTTTTCCATATTAACATTGATTTAAGTGTGAGAGAATAAATTCATCAGCTGATTTCGATGACACAAAATTTGTCTATTTTTGGATGATCATGATAATCCAGTTTTAACTAAAATAGATGGTCCAGATGCTCAGGCCTTGGAAAACGATACTTACCCTTGATTTTGATAACCCGCAGCTGTCGGTATACCGCCAGATTGCTGAGGGTATTGTAACAGAGATAAAGAAAGGGCGGCTGAAACCAGGAACGCCGCTGCCCGGCACCCGCATACTGGCGGCCGATCTTGGTGTGAACAGGAAGACTGTCGTGCTGGCCTATGAAGAACTCACAGCGGAAGGCTGGCTGGAGACGGCAGATAAAAGCGGGACCTTCGTTTCTGCAGAACTTCCCGACAGGAAAGGGCAGGGGGCAAAGAAAGCAGCCAACTTCACTTTTAATCGTCACGAACGACTGGCGCCGGTGCCACAGGAAGTGGCAGCCAACCTGATCGTGTTTAATGACGGCTGGCCGGATGTACGTTTAGCGCCGCTGGATGAATTGGCTAAAGCCTACAAACGTATCTTTCAACAAAAAGCACGCTGGCGGATGCTGGGCTATGGTCACGAACAAGGTGATGAGAGGCTGCGTGCCGCGGTGGCGGCCATGTTGTCTTTTAAAAGAGGCATGAACACCGATCCGCAACAGATCTGTATCACGCGCGGCAGCCAGATGGCGCTGTATCTTATTGCGCAAACGCTCATACAGCCGGGGGATACGGTGGCCATAGAATCACCGGGCTACCTGCCTGCAAGGCAAACCTTTGTGAACGCAGGTGCCCACATGGTCCATATCCCGGTAGATGAAAAAGGACTGATAACAGACATACTCGAACAGGTATGCCGTACCACCACGTTGAAAGCGGTGTATGTAACACCGCATCATCAGTTTCCGACGGCGGTGAGCATGAAAGTGGAACGGCGGCTTAAACTGCTGGAGCTCTCCAATCGATACGGCTTTGCGATTATTGAAGATGACTATGATCATGAATTTCACTTTAGCGCTAAAAGCTTGTTGCCGTTGGCCAGCCATGAAGGCGCCGGCAACGTGATCTATATCAGTTCGATGAGTAAACTGGTAGCGCCGGCGGTGCGCATTGGATATGTGACCGGTCCGCCAGCCTTTGTGGCAGCGTTGGCTCAACTGAGAAGATTGATAGACCGCCAGGGTGATCCTATCATGGAGCTGGCGGTGGCCGGACTGATGGAAGATGGCGCTATCAACCGTCATGCCCGGAGGGCATTTAATATCTACAAAGAAAGACGGGAGAAAATGGACCAGTTGTTACATCAGTATCTGGATAAACAGGTGGTGTTTCAAAAACCGGAAGGCGGACTGGCATTCTGGGTGAGGTTTGTTAAGCCGACAGATACCGGCCAACTGGCGACGCGTTTGTTGAAGAAAGGTGTTTCCGTGATGCCGACGGAGTTGTTCTGTTTTGACGGACAACCGCTGAATGCGCTGCGGCTGGGATATGCGTCGCTGACGCCTGCGGAACTGGAAGAGGGAATTCGTACACTCGCTACCGTTATAAAATAATGTTTGTAGTTTTAACGTGATCAAAATTATCGCATGGCGCATGTAGCAGATTTTTTCCGGATGGTGATCCTGTTGGGGGCGGTGCAGGGACTGGTGGCGGGTGTGTTGTTGATGATCATGAAAAAGAACAAGCTGCCCAACCGGTTGTTGGCAGCGGTATTGCTGGTATTAGCCCTGGCTTCCTTCCGGCTGTATGGTAATTACCTCGATTGGTTTCATTCAGATATTATCCGGTTTGTGGCTGATCTGTTGCCGTGGATGCTGGTCATGCTGGTGGGGCCGTTGATCTGGTTTTATGTACAAGCCTCCCTGAATGCCGGTTTCCGGCTTACCAAACAGTCACGGCTACACTTTTTTCCCGTGATCATTGATCTCGTACCGGTATTGGTGGCTTATGGTTTTGTTATCGCTGCGCTGGCCGGATGGGTGCCTGGCAGCGCCGGCATGAAGGTGGGAGCCTTCATCGATCATTATAATGTATATGCGGATATTCCCCGCTGGATATCCCTCACCACTTATTTGTGGCTGTCTGTCCGCTACCTGAATACAGTTACGGCTGTGGAGCAACCGCGTTACCGGTTGTTGCACCGGTTTCCCCGGGTAATGCTGGTGTTTCAGGCGGTGTGGTTGTTATACCTGATACCTTATGTTATTCCCCGGTATACTGATTTTATGTTGAACACATTTGACTGGTACCCGGTATATGTGCCGATGGCGGTGATGATTTACTGGTTGGGGATACAGGGCTTTATGCTTTCGTACCAGGAAGTGGTGGCAGCAAAAAAGAATGTGGCGCCAGACGAAGCGGTCAGTCAACCGGCGCTGGCGTTGTTGAGGAAAGCGATGGAAGAAGACCGGTTGTTTCTCGATCCGTCATTGAACCTGGCAAGTTTATCTGAACATACCGGTTTGCCTGCCAAAACGATATCAGCGGTATTGAACCAATGTCTGCAAAAAAATCTGAACGAGTATATCAACAGCTACCGGGTGGAAGCATTTAAGGTAGCGATTTTGTTGCCCGCATCCTCGGCGCTGACGATCGCCGGTGTGGCGAATGATTGTGGCTTCAGTTCCCTGGCCACTTTTCAACGGGTATTCCGGCAGTTGACAGGCCTTTCTCCTACAGAATACCGCAAACAGGCCATAGAGGCTTCCTGAACATTACTCCTCGATAATCCTGGATGCCATCTTAGCCCATTGCCAGGAAACATATTTGCGGTTACGGTCGCGATTGTAGCGCTCATTTGATGGCCGGTAATGGTATAGTTTCCGGGTATGGGTGTCTCCCATATAAATAAATGGTTGAAGTCCTTTAGTGACGTCCGTCACCCCAACAGCTATAAATGTATGGTTATCCAGCCACAGTGTTTCCTCTATCCAGGAAGAAGCACCCATAAAGGCAATGCGTCTGCGTGTGCTGGCGGCGGTGTTGCCGAGCAGCAGCGCCTGGTCTACTTCGATGTAGGCACGGTAGCGGCCCTTGGGCGCCTTCTCCAATGCTACCTGATAGCTGTAAAAGTCGAGCCATTGTTTTTTATCGGGCGAAAAATTGAGGAGCTTACCGTAGGTGTTGAAGTAGGTGGTGGCGTCTTTGTGGGAGAGCGTATCTGGTGTGAATTGATCGAAATTACTGGCCTCAGTGTAAACGAAGGCATCCAGTGTGAAGCCTGGGATGCTGCCAGTCCATTTGCGGAGGGCGGAGTCTTGCTGAAAGTTCATACGGTAGTCCGTTGGCCGGGGTTGGCCATGGGTGCTGTTATACAACAGCCAAAACAAAGGAACAAGTATCCATTTCATATGTTTATCTATTACAGATTTTTTAATTTACGATTTTTTGAATGAAAGTGATCTTCACTGCGCTAAATCAAAAAATCGTACGTCAAAAATCTGTAAATTAGAGAACGGAGAAGGACAACGGCTATTCAGAAATTTCTTAATTGACGATTTTTTGATTTGAAATAAGCCCAGGCTACATCAAATCAAAAAATCACACATCAAAAAATCCACAAATTTTACGACCCCATCTATTATTCGCTCTCCGCAATTGTTTTACCTCAAACCCCCGAAACCGCATGGAATTACAAGAAACTATTTCAGCAGTGGGCGCTGTGCCTGCACATGCTAAAACCGCTGTGTTATTATCCGCTATTGCCTACAGTACACATGTCAAAGCCGATCTGGACAAACATCTGCCTGGCTGGAGCCTGGTCTGGGAAGGCTACGAAACCGTAGATGGTAATTTTGGGTTTATTGCCGCAGACCCTACCGGAGAGTTTTATGGACTGGCTTTCAGAGGCTCGCTGCCACCCACCGACATCTTTAAGGACTGGGATGCCTTTGCTAACTGGATTATGGAAGACCTGGACGTGATCTCCCTGGCCACCTGGCATTATACCACTTATGGTACTGCCAGCATCAGCGCCGGTGCCAACAGGGCGTTTAACAATGTGGCCAGCATGAAAGACAGGCTCCGCGTCGGTTCTTCCGGCATCTATAATTTTCTGAAGACACAAGTTGTATCGCAAAACAAAAAAGTGATCATTACCGGGCATAGCCTGGGTGGTAACATTGCCAATGTTTATTCCTCCTATTTTGTGACCGCCCTTCAGCGGGAGGGCATTCGTTATGATGGTACTTACCTGTTCACCTTCGCTGCACCGGCAGCAGGAGATACTACCTTTGCCACTGACCTGGACAATAAGGTGCCCAATGCCTGGCACTATGAAAATGTAAACGATGTGATTCCCAAATTTCCTGTGGTGTCTACCATGATCATGGCTTCATTGCTGTATGTTCCGTCTCCTTCATCAGAAGGCATCATGATTATTTATGATGGTTACCAGATGAGCCTCCGCGATGGTTACCTGTTGCTGACCGGACTATTATATGGGTTTGGTTATATGCAACAAGCACTGCATTATGTACTGTTTAACTCAAATCTCGACCCACGGTACCGGCGGAATACGCTGACAGACTATTTCTATCAGATGGGGGCACAGCATGCGCTGGCGAAATATTCCGGCTATCTGGGCGTTGAAGTGGATGCCGCACTGCTGGCCCGCAGTAGTATGGTGTCGCTTTGATATACAGGATATACCGGTTAATTTTTATATTTACCGGTATATCCATCTTTTAGCTTATGCAATTTGTATTCCGCGTATTTCTTTTGTTGTTATTGACGGGTGGGCTGGCAGCTTATGCCGCACCACCGAAGCCGATTGTTACCGGTGCAGAACAAACCAGCCTGTATGTGCCTTATCTGAAAGGTAAGAAAGTCGGGATGGTGGTCAATCCAACTGCTGTAATTGGCCGGCATATGCTGGTAGACAGCCTGTTGAAACTGGGGGTGAAGATCACCCGTATTTTTGGCCCGGAGCATGGCTTCCGGGGCAATGCCAGTAATGGTGCTCATGTGGCTGATGAAGTTGATTCCGCTACTGGTATTCCTGTCGTTTCCCTGTATGGCGCCCGCAAAATGCCGCCACAGCAGGATATGGACGCTATCGACGTGATGATCTTCGATATACAGGACGTTGGTTGCCGTTTTTACACCAACATCAACACGTTGCGCGATATCATGGATGCCTGCGCAGCAGCAGGAAAAGAGCTGATCATACTGGACCGTCCCAATCCGAACGACTATGTAGACGGCCCTATACTGGACATGAAGCTGAAATCCGGTATCGGTCAGTTTCCCATACCCATTACTCATGGCCTGACTGTCGGTGAATTTGCGCAGATGGTGAATGGGGAAGGCTGGCTGAAAAATAAGCAACGCTGCAAACTTAAGATCATCCGGGTAAAAAATTACAGGCACGGTATGGACTATACGTTGCCCGTAAGCCCTTCCCCCAACCTGAATACACAGCAGTCCATATTGCTGTATCCTTCCCTCTGTTTATTTGAAGGAACGATTATCAGCCAGGGTAGAGGCACTTACATGCCTTTCACTGTACTGGGAAGCCCGGCGCTGAAAGGACAATATGAATTTTCCTTTACGCCGGAAAGCATTTCCGGTAAGTCTGAATCGCCTTTGCATATGGGACAGGCCTGCTATGGGCTGGACCTGCGCAAGTTCGATACGGCGCCTTTGCGTAAGGCGGGCAGGATCAATCTCAGCTGGATGATGGAGTTGTATAAAGCTTATCCTGATAAGGCCAGATTTTTTGATCAGTCTTACAGCAAACAGATGGGTAGCATCGATAAACTGGCCGGCACTACGGCTTTCCGTCAGCAGATCATTGATGGTAAAAGTGAAGCGGACATCCGGCAGAGCTGGGAGCCAGGGCTCAGCAACTATAAAAAGATGCGTCTCCGTTATTTGTTGTATCCCTGAGTTTTAATTCTGGATCTCAGATACTGATATATTACTGCCTCGTCTTCGGGTGAATCGGGCTTGTATAACTGCATAAAGCGTTTGTAGTATTTCATCGCTGTATTGTCGTTATGAAGCCCGGTTTCGTATATCCGGCCCATGCTGTATTGCCGTAGCGGCTTGCGTGACAGGTACCACGATGTGTCGAGGCTGGCCAATGCAGGTTTGAATTGCCGCAGGCTTTCGTAGTTAGTGGCCATGCTATTGTAGTAACCTTCCAGGCTGGACGATTTGGCCATATCTATACAACGCAGCAGCAGTTCGTTGCTTTCCTTGTACTGCCGCAGTGCGGTATATGCCAGCGCAGTGTAGTACGTAACGCTCTCCGATGCAGCATTGCGCTCCGACAGGTATTGGTAGATATCGATGCAGGCCTGGTATTTTTTCAGGTTGTAGTTGGCGGCCATAACATAGATGAAAGTATTAGGCCCCACTACGTTGAGCCGTTGCAGTTGTTCCCCGATGCTGATAGTACGTTTATAGTCTTTTACCAGGTAGGTTGTTTTCGCGGCTGTCATCAGTACGGTAGATACCGTGGAGTCTTTTGCCAGGAATACGCGGGTGATGGAGTCTGCGCGGGGATAGGCTTTCCGGTCCATCCATTCTTCTGCGTTACGGGATACCACGCGGGCATCAGCGGGATTGAGCTGGTAGGCCTGCTGCAGCCACACGAAACCAGAATCCGGTTGCTGTGCGATGAAAGCGGCGAAACTGAGTTGTTTCCAGGCTGTGGCGCTGGTGGGTTTCAGCTGTGCGATGCGCTGGTAAAGCGTCATTGCGTCCGGATAACGCTCCTGCTGCGAACGGATAGTAGCCAGGTATTGCAGGGCCGGTATCAGTGTGCTGTCCAGTGCCAGTACCTTTTCATACGTGTCTGCGGCATCAGACAGCTTCCCGCCCTGGTAATAGGTGTAGCCCAACAGGGCCATTTCCTTTGGCTCGCTTGTGTTCACTTTAGGCTGCAAATAAGCGATGGCTTCCTCGTATTGTTGGTCCTGCAGGTATTCCATGACCCTGTTCCTGTCTATGCCCTGTGCCCGGACAGTACCGGACAAACATAACAATCCAATGGCCCCGATAAAGTTTCGCATAGTGAAAGTATTTACATAAAACTAAGTATTTAGTTTTAAAACTAAAAATATAGTTTTGTTAATTTCGGGAAAAACGGGGACCATTCTTATGGCAATAATATCACCGCTCAGTGGCCTAACGGCCATGGATATATTACAGATGGGCCATAACGGCTATACCTCCACACAGGCCTGGGTGCCGGTACAGCAGCCGGACCAACAGGAGACGGTCTTTGCCTTCCGCCTGGAAACGCTGGCATCGCCTAAACAAAAAACCTGGCACACGAGTGAAACAGAACTGGCAGAACTGAATGAAGTCATGCTGCAGGGGCACTCTTTTGCAGCCTATGAACAGGGCCGGTTAACAGGGATTATCATCGGGGAGAGGCGGGAGTGGAACAACACCTTGTATATTTCACAACTGACAGTGGCGGCGGCAGAAAGACGGAAGGGCACCGGAGCATTGCTGATGGATACGCTGATCGCGCATGCAAAACAACTGAAGGTGCGGTTACTGGAGCTGGAGACGCAGAACACCAATGTGGCCGCGGTGAGTTTTTATAAAAAGCAGGGATTCCGCATTTCGGGCGTTCATCTGAAACTCTATGATCCGGTGTGGTGCGCGGGAGAAGTGGCTTTTTATATGACATATGACTTGTAACATGTCAGCTCCGGGGAAGCCCGTTTCTCCGGAGCTGACACGTTAAAGCCCGGTTATCGTTGTTCGAGTACCTTTTTTAAGTTACCGAGGTCTTTTAACACCGCTGCTTTGTCTTTCGCCAGCATCTCATTGGTCATGTCCGGCTGCCTGAACAGGGTGAACAGCACCTCACTGCCTGCTCCGTTGGCCACTACGCGCATAGGGACAAATACTTCCTGCCCGTTGCCGGGATATACGTAGTGATCAACGATACGGAATGGATTGGGTGGCGTGAACTTAGCCGTGGCATTGTTGCCATTGGCCATTTTGAAATGCCAGGTGCCGGGAGTGTCCGTGGGCGCCAGCTGAGAGCCGAAGCCCTCTGCCCAGATAGCGAAGTTGGCTGGTGCTGACAGGTACGCATATACGTCGTCTGCCGGACGGAGTACCGTGATGCTTAATGTTTGTGCGGGTAATGCCATTGTTGTCGGTTTTACGGTTTGTGCTTTTGTTTGAAAGAAAAGCAGCAGCAGGAGGCCAAAGCCCATATGCCATCTCTTTTTCATGATCTTTTGATACAAAGGTAACTGCCACGCAAGCCTCCAACTTTGGAAAAAAACGACAAAATGAAACAGGTCATAATCCTGCCAGACGGACCAGGAATGTTATTCAGTTGTCCGGCGTGGTGTCTGGCGCCGCATACTGCACAATATCGATGCCTACGCCATTCGGATCAGTAATAGCAAAATGATGATCACCCCAGGGTTCCTGCCGCAGATCTATTTCAATGGGAACACCTTTGGCCTTTATGGCCGCATAGATACTTCTCACATCTTCCACTTCTATCGTCAGGTACATGCCCTTTCCCTGAAAGGCAGGCTGGAAAAGCGGTTGCTGGCTGACATGTTCCGGCAGCAGGAAACTGATCTCTGCTTCATGGCCCGGCGTATGTAACAGCAGATAAAATTCATTTTCAAATGCTACTCCGAAACCGAGTACCCCGGTATAGAAATCTTTGCTCTCTTTTATTTTATGGGTGATAACACCGGCATTCATTTTCATTCTGTACTTTTTTAATGATGACACAAAGGTGAAAGAATTTACCGGGACGGTATTGTAAAAAACGGACAAACTCAGCGCAATGCCACGGTGGGAGGGAGGCCGTACATGGTTTTGAACTCTTTGATAAAATGTGCCTGATCGTAGTAACCGGTATCATAAAACATTTTGTTGGCCCGCAGGCTATCGGCTGTAGGGGTGTTGTGCAACAGCTGCTGAAAGCGTACCACTTTACTGAAAGTTTTCGGCGATTCCCCGATATAAAAATCAAACAGCCGCCTGAGATGCCGTGGACTAACGCCGCTATGGAGCTCCGTTTCCAGCCGGATATTGCCACCGGTGCGCAAAATCAGGTCCAGTGCCTGTACCAGCCGGTTGTCTGCATCCACGGTGTGATTGGCGAGTATTTTTTCAAAATAATGATTGAGCAGCGGTTGCAGTTCCTGCAGGCTGTGGAGACCGGCCGCCTGTTGTGTCAGTCCTGCGGCCAGTGCCGGCACTACATCGCCCAGGTGTTCAAAACGGTTGGTCAGCGCGGCGGCACTCACCCCAAACAGCAAGGGAAACGCTGCCGGCATAAAACGTATACCGATGTAGTTGAAAGGATTGTCCAGCGGGAATTCGGTGTATGTCGTTGAAAAGCCCATGACATACACATCCTGTGGTTGGCAGGTGTGAAAGAAAAGGTCTATGCAGCCATCGGCCACCACGCGGTACACAAAAGGCTGTGACAGTGACGGGTGTGAGGTCAGCTGCCAGTAACAATAGATATACGGCGCCAGCGGAAGCGATGGCAGGCACTCCCGGTAGGAGGCTTCGTCACGTTCCGGATGGATGGCCGGTTGCAGGGGCCGGTATATTTGGCTATTTAGATATTTTTTTATTTGGTTATTGGATTTGCGGATTTTGGAATTTTTTGATTTAGTGATTTGAAGAGCGAAGATCAGCATTATATTGCACATTGGATTAAATAACGTGATCTTCGGGTTATAAATTTCTAAATCAAAAAATTCCAAAATCCGTAAATCCAATAGAAAAATAACCCAATAAAAAAATAATCAAATGTTTGGTGTATTTGTTGAATACCTCCACAGCAAAGGAACTTTCACAGAAGCGGACATTACGTTGATACGTTCGCGTGGTATGGTGCGGCAGCTACGCCGCCGGCAGCTGCTGCTGCGGCAGGGAGAGGTATGGAAACATTATGCTTTTGTGTGCGAAGGCTGCCTGAAGTCGTACTTTGTTGATGACAAAGGAGTGGAGCGTATCATGCGTTTTTCTCCCGAGCATTGGTGGGCGGGCGACCGGCAAAGCATTACCTGTGGCCTGCCTTCCGTGATCAATATCGAAGCGTTGGAAGATAGTATACTGGTGATGTTTACCCGGGATGATTTTAATTTTTTACTGGAGGAATTGCCGGAGATGAAGAAGATGGCGGAGACGTTATTGAACCGTAGCCTGATGGCTGCCAACAACCGTATACAGGCCGCTATCAGTCTGAGTGGAGAAGAACGTTACCAGCAGTTTGCCCAACTATACCCCGCGTTGATAAAGCGCGTACCCCAGCATATGATTGCTTCCTACCTGGGTATTACGCCGGAAACGTTGAGCCGTATCCGTGCCTCCCTGACCCGCCGGAAGCCTTGATATTTGTCAAGCGTTTTTCTTATCATTTGTCATTGGTGACCGCCTGCCCATGCCGCTAATTTTGTGGCATCATTTAAATCAATGTTTATGAAAAGTATGAAGATAGGCGTTATCGGCGCCGGCGGTATTGGTCGCGCTTTTGCGCAGGCAGCAGCAGCGGCGGGTTATGAAGTAATGATCAGTAACAGCCGCGGGCCGGAGACACTGGCAGAATTTGCAGCGGGCATACCGGGTATAACGGCTACCGACCGGCTTACTGCGGCCACCGCCGATATCATCCTGTTATCTGTGCAATGGCAGTTCCTGGAGGCGGCTACTGCCGGTCTGCCGGACCTCTCCGGCAAAATAGTACTGGATGCCCTTAATCCGGTGATCATCCCTGAATTTATCATTCCCGATCTTGGCGGTAAAACGTCCAGTGAGCTGGTGGCAGAGAAAGTGCCCGGCGCCGCTGTGGTGAAGATCTTTAATACCTTGCCGCCTGCATTGATACAGACACCACAATCTGCACAAGGTGGAAAGCGGGTCGTATTTTTTTCCGGAGATGACCAGGCTGCCAAGGAGCGCGTGGGCCAGTTACTGGACCGCATCGGCTTCGCCGGCGTAGACCTGGGTGGACTGATACAGGGTGGCGTGATGCAACATTTCCCCGGAGGACCACTGGCAGGGCTGCACCTGGTGCAGGTACCGGAGCTTGGATAGTTTGTTGACGGGCCGTCTGCAAAACAAAGACGGCCGTCTAACACCTATGCAGCATGTCCCCTCCGGTTGTGTAGACATTTCCGGCATAATCCATCAGCAGATATGATAAAATTCAGCTAAATTACAGGTGAAGTATTTCCTTCATAATACTGTACTTATGCGTTTATCCCTTCTGCAATTTCCGCTGGCCCTGTTGTTGATTGCCGGCGGTGCATATGCCCAGCAAGACAGCATCCAGGCCCGTGAAAAAGCAATAGCAGCCATCAGGCTGATGGACAGTGGGGAACCTGAGAAATCCATTCCACTGCTGGAAGAAGCCGCCAAACTGGACCCTAAAAATCTGGCCTGGCCATACGAAATGGCCTATGCTTATTACCAGATGAAAGATTATGACAAAAGCCTGGGCATCCTCAAAAAGCTGGCCCGTCGGGACGATACCAACGACCGGGTATTCCAGCTGCTGGGCAACAGCTACGATATGTTGGACAAGCGGGAAAAAGCCATTGAGGCATACGAAAAAGGACTGAAGTTGTTCCCTGCTGCGGGTAACCTGTACCTGGAACGGGGTGTCATGGAAATCATCGTTAAAGACTATAACAAGGCGCTGGCTTATTTTGAAGCGGGCATTAAAGCGGCGCCCATGTTCGCCTCTAATTACTACTGGGCGGCTAAAATATTCTGTAATAACACCGAGGAAGAAGTGTGGGGCATGATTTACGGAGAGATCTTCCTGAACCTGGAACGGAACACCCGCCGCACCGTGGAGATCAGTAAAGCGCTTTATCTGACGTATAAATCAGAAATTAAATTTAATGGAGACACTGCTACTGTCAGCTTCAGCAAAAACAATGTGATCAATGTTGCCTATGATGTGAAAGACGGTGCGGACGCGTTGGCAGATCAGCTGAAGAATTTGCAGCTGCCTTATGGCGGTTTGATCTTCGAACCTAACATGGCAGCGGCTGTAGGCATGGAGAAAGACATTAATCTACAGTCATTAAACCGTATACGCGCCAGGTTCCTGGAGTTCTATCAGCAAAAGTTCCGCAAAATGGCCAAAGCGCCTATTGTGCTGTTCGATTATCAGCAGCAGGTAAATGATGCCGGCTTACTGGAGCCATACAACTACTGGATCCTGGGTTATGGCCAGGAGCAGGAGTTCGCCAACTGGCGCGCAGCAAACGAGGATTTGTTTAAACGTTTCCTCGAATGGTTGAAAGACCACCCGCTTACCATCAATGAAGAGAACCAGTTTTATCGTACCCGTTATTGATCAGGGTAGCCTGGCCACCATTTTTTCCGGCATAAGTCGTAATACCTGATAAATCATCTTCCATTTAAATCCCGGTACAATGGTGAAACGTTTCCCTGCGTTGACCACTGCGCCGGCAATGAACGCCGGTTCCAGCATCAGCGATTCCGGTAGGGAGAGCCCTGCCGTCATTTTGCTGCGGATATAACCGGCCACGATCACGTTGACGGTTACACGCCGGGGGAACAGGTGTTGCCGTAATCCTGCGAGATATTGTGTAAAGGCTGCTTTGGTGCTGCCGTAGATAAAATTGCTTTTCCTGCCACGGACACCGGAGAGGGAAGAGAGGCCCACAATCCTTTCCAGGCTTGTGTGGGAACTGTCGGTAGCAATAATGTTCAATATAGATACTGCTCCGCAATAATGTACCTGCATCATATTAAAACTGCCGTCCCAGTCCTGCATGGCAGCAGCGTTGTCTTTCAGGTAGCCGGCGGCATACAGCACAATGTTGGGTTTGGCGGGCAGGTTGTCGTAGAAGGAACGGTGACTGCTGAAGTCGGCCGCATCAAAATAGCGGACCGTCACGGGGTGACCGGGAAATTGTTGTTGTTGCACAAATGATTCAAGAGCGGCCGTGCTGCGGGAAGCGGCCACTACGTGATAACCCCGGCTGACATACATTTTGAGCGCTTCCTTTGCCACATCGGAATTGGCGCCCAGTATAAGGACATGTTTCATATGCAATAAAGATTACAGGATTTTTCGCAGGAGGGTTAAAACGGGTACGAAGTTCCTGTTTTTTGACGGTAAGTCAAAGCACCTGCGAAAAATCCTGTCATCTTTAATACCGGTTAGCGTTCGTAGAACGGTGCCGGCTCCAGGCCCAGCGAACGGTAGTAAACATATATCTGTCCGCGGTGGTGAATTTCATTATCGATAAAATAAAGTACCAGATTGATCACTACGCCTTCGTACATGCCGAAAGCTTTGTCGGTTTCGAGGAAACGTTCTTCCGTGATCATAGGCCAGTATTTATTGATCAATTCGGTGTTTTCATCCCACAGATCTAGGATTTCCTGTTTGGTGGCCGGTTGTTCTTTTCTAGCGACGGTCTGCCAGTTGCGGGTGGCTGCACCGCTCACGCCCATGCTGGAAACGTTGATCTGTTCCATGGCCAGCGCAGCCACGGAGCGCATGCCGCCGATGGAGTAATCGAAGAAGCGGTCTTCCGGAAAACCTTCCAGCAGGCGGCGGGTGAGGCGACGGTGTCCCTGGTAGTGCCCGAGCAGGTCAGCGGAGGAAATGGCTGTCAATGGTTTCGCGATGGTAGTGTTTTCCATATGTTTGTTCTCTTTAGGATGTTTGAATAATGTTGATGGTCCAAAGATAACAAGGGGGAAGTGACAACCTTATGTCAGCAGGATTAAGAAAAATTTTATTCCGGGAAAGAGAGTACGGTTCGACCTGTGTTCCGGCGGTTTGCCATGTCGCTGTGGGCGCGGGCTGCATCGGTGAACGGATAGCTGTTGATCTGTGCCAGCAGTTGGCCGGTGGCGATCAGGTCCACCAGGTATTGGCTCCATTGCTGCCGTTGGGCAGGTGGAATATTATAGACCGTCGATCCGATAACCCGGGCAGATTTCATGATGAGCTCCTGCGGATTGATAGTGGTAGGCTGCCCGGAGCTGTTGCCATATACGATCAGTGTACCGTGGACAGCCAGGACCGACGCCAGTTGAGCGGGCGTATCCCCGCCGGTGGCGTCCAGGATAAGATCTACGCCCTGGGGGCCGGCAATGTCTGCCAGCTGCTTGAGCCAGTCTGTCTCGCGGTAGTTGATGGCATGGGTGGCGCCAAGGGAGCGGACATATTCCTGTTTGGCTTCGCTGCCGGTGAGTGCGATGATTTGCGGTATTCCTTTGATCTTCGCTAGTTGGACCGCCTGTGAGCCTACACCGCCCGCAGCGGCTGTGATCACCACGGAGCGGTATCCGCTGGTTTGTTCCAGTAGGTGCTGTGCTGTCAGGGAATGGGTGAGCAGCCCGGCAGCTGGAGCTACCTGGTCTGGCAATATGGTAATGCCTGCGGCCGGGATAGCGGCGTAGGTGGCATATCCGGCAGGAGCGTGGCCGGTCACTCGTTGACCAGCCTGCAGGTGCTGCACTTCGCTGCCGGTTTGCGTAATGATACCGCTGATTTCCCCGGGCAATACGGCCGGAAACTGCGGAATAAAGGGGTATACGCCCTGGCGGATGAGGAGGTCGGCATAATTAACGCCCACCGCCTGTACTTTTACGATCACTTCATGCGGGGCGGGAACGGGCATGGGCTGTTCGGTCACTTCCAGCACATCAGGCGTGCCGTAAGCGTTAAGGGTAACTGCTTTCATGTGTTTTTATTTAGACCATACAAAGATGGAGCATCCGGCCTGATGCCACACCATGTGTTTCATCCATGAAAGTGACTTGTTTTTTCGTCAGATTTTCTTTAGTGCTGTCCCTTTATGGGCGGCAATGTGGTCTGTCTTATCGCTTTTGATTTCATACTGCGGGTCTTCCGGTGTAGCATGGTGGGTATATCCCTTATATTGGAAGTCGGAGGTATGGATGCGGATGATGGTGCCTGTTACCCATCCAGCTTCTGAATTCCAGGTAACGTGGTCGCCTTTTTTGAATGTTGTTTCCATAGTATCCGTTTTAGTGTGTTATCGGAGCCGTAGCCGCCAGGTGGCGTGAATCTTACCCCGGTGGCGCATTCTTTCCAGCATGGCGGAGTCGGCGTTTTTAAGCAGGTGATTGAAAGCGGTGAGGCGGGTGTAGTCGGGCTCGGCTTCCTTGTCTATCTCAAATCCGGCTTCCCGGAAAAAAGCGGCGGCATCATCAAAACTATTGAACATATTATCATTGATGCGGTGTTGGGCAAAAAAGCTGCTGAGCTGATCTTCGGTACCGGCAGCCTGCTCAGACTCGCGGTCCCTTTTTATATAGATGTCTGCCGTTATCCAGTATCCGCCGCGCGTTTCCAGTGTTTTCCGTATCAGGCTGCAAAGCACGCTTTTCTCCTGCTGGTCGAGGTACATGAGCAGGCCTTCATTCACGATGGTGAGGGGGCCTTCTGCGAAGCGGCCGGTAACGGCCGTAAATTGCTGCTCGTCGAGTGCATTCAGGGGAAGGGTTTCCAGCTGACCTTTGGCAGGAGGGAGGTGCTGCTGCAGGTCGTGGAGGAACCGTTGTTTAGTGGCGATCAGGTCCGGTAGGTCCGTATCGATATAATGCAATGCCTGTTGCTGTACTGCCGCTAGTCCGCGGAAGGAGAAGCCGGAAGACAGTTCGAGGATATGCTGGTGTGTTATTCCCTGCAGCAGTTGATCGATGCTGTGGTAGCGGTTTTCAAAATGCACCAGCCGTGCCCAGAACCACGGTTCTTTTGTGTTGTAATCGGGAACATAGGGTTCCGGCGCCATCATCAGCCGGGCTGCTTCCCGGGCAAAAGGGATATCGGTAAGCCCTTTCATCAGCAGTAGTGCCCGGGCTGAGGGGCTGATCGTATTAAAGTCGCGTGGCTGTTTTTCCATGATCTGTCAGGTGAATATTAAATGTACGTTTTTTCACTTGTCATTCTGATGCACCAGGTTGTCCCGAAAGCCATTAAATTTGTTCAGCTTAAGAATCATCTCCCCATGAAAAAAATCAATGTAGGTGGTCTGGCCCTGGTGGCGCTGTTGCTGGCGCAAGGGGTGCGGGCGCAAAACAAGATCGTTGTGTTCCAGTCTGATTTCGGTTTAAAAGACGGCGCTGTTTCCGCCATGAAAGGCGTGGCCAACGGGGTGTCCACTGATCTCAAACTGTATGACCTGACCCATGAGATACCGGCGTATAACATATGGGAGGCTGCTTTTCGCCTTGAGCAGACGGTGCCCTACTGGCCGGAAGGGACTGTTTTCGTGTCTGTCGTAGATCCCGGTGTGGGTACCAGCCGCAAGTCGGTCGTCCTGAAAACACGTAAAGGGCATTTTATCGTGACGCCTGATAACGGCACGCTTACCCTGGTAGCGGCATCTGAGGGCGTTTCTGAACTGAGAGAGATCAACGAAGCTGTCAACCGCCGGA
Source organism: Chitinophaga fulva (assembly GCF_012927205.1). Classification (GTDB taxonomy): domain Bacteria; phylum Bacteroidota; class Bacteroidia; order Chitinophagales; family Chitinophagaceae; genus Chitinophaga; species Chitinophaga fulva. The sequence goes on along the minus strand of NZ_JABBGC010000002.1, from coordinate 1,132,183 downwards.
AAGGCTCCGGCAAGTCCTATACCTTCCATGGCCGGGACGTATATGCCTATACTGCCGCCCGGCTGGCATCCGGCACCATCACATTTGAACAGGTAGGGCCGGTATTGCCCGCCAGTGTGGTGACACTGCCGTTTCAAAAGGCCGTCCGCGAAGGACAGGTGCTCAAAGGCAATATTCCCATCCTGGATATTCAATATGGCAACGTATGGACGAACATCGATGCTGCCTTGCTGGAAGAGCTGCGGCCGAAATACGGAGATATGATGGAGGTGACATTTTATCACCATCAGGAGGCAGTGACCACCCTGCAGGCGCCCTACAGCGAAACCTTTGGCGCTGTGCCTGAGGGCAAGCCCCTCGCGTATCTCAATAGCCTGATGCAGTTGTCCTTCGCCGTCAATATGGGTAACCTCGCAGAGGCGCAACATATCGGCAGCGGCAGCGACTGGAGCGTGGCGGTGAAGCTGCTCCCTAAACGGAATTAAATCCTTTTAAGTAATTTGCGTCCCATTATGGATATCAGTATCAACAAATATATCAGTGAGACAGGCTTCTGCAGCCGGCGGGAGGCTGATAAATATATAGAGCAGGGCCGTGTTACCATCAATGACAATATCGCGTCCAAAGGCAACCGTGTGAAAGCCGGTGATGTAGTGGAAGTCGACGGAGAGCCGCTAAAGAAGAAAAAAACGACCGTATACATCGCGCTCAATAAACCCAAAGGCATCACCTGTACCACCGACCTGAAAGATAAAACCAATATCATCGACTTCATGAACTTCCCTTCGCGGATATTCCCCATCGGCCGGCTGGACAAGCTCTCCGAAGGACTGATCTTCCTGACGAATGATGGAGATATCGTGAATAAAATCCTTCGCGCCGGTAATCAGCATGAAAAAGAATACATCGTGTCTGTCGATAAACCCGTTACCATGGAGTTTATCAAAGCCATGCGCAATGGAGTGAAGATACTGGGTACCGTTACACAGAAATGTTTTGTGCAGCAGGAAGGGACAGACAGGTTCCGTATTATCCTTACCCAGGGCCTTAACCGCCAGATCCGCCGCATGTGTGAAGAGCTCGGTTATAAGGTGGTCACGCTGAAACGGACACGTATCATGAATATGACCTTAAAAGATCTGGCCCCCGGCAAATGGCGTTATTTCACGAAGGATGAAATCGCCAGTATCAATACCATGGTGGCTTCCAGCAGCAAAACTGCTCCTGGTGACAATAGTGGCGGAATGGATGAATAGCGTGTATGCTATAGCGTTAGTTGAAATTTTTTTTGCTGAAAATTTGGAAGTGAAGAATTAATTCCTATTTTTGCACCCGCTTTACAGCAAAAGATTCCGTAGCTCAGTTGGTAGAGCAATACACTTTTAATGTATGGGCCCTGGGTTCGAGTCCCAGCGGGATCACAGACAACTTATAAACCTCGCGCTTTGCGCGGGGTTTTGTTTTTTAGTTGAGCGTTTAGTCGAGTTGCTTTTGTATAACCCCGATTTCTTTTCCGTACTTTATACAGGTTAATCAGCTTTTACTAAAGATACGAAATATCTATTCTGGATTTTAACCCTTAGCATTAAATTACCCTTAGAGTATAGAGATTCAAGGGTATCTCAGGAAACCTGACCCCTTGAGATGTTGTGTGGTTTTTTGCTTATCTGTAGGCTTATGTTTGTTGCCTAAAACAGTAAGTGTGTGAAAGAGAAGTGCAAAGTGAGTAAACTGTAGCTCCAATATTTTCCACGGCTGAATCTTTATCTACTAAAAACCTTGTTGCGCGCCGGTAAAAAGCGCTTCGCAATTTTTTGTAGATAAAATATATTATAGTGCCATACTGTACTTTCCCATTTGCATTGGTGGAATTATTCCTTTGTGCGTTTTGTTTGCGTAATTAAAGGAACATTAATAATCTAATATCCTTTGTCGAGATTATAGAATCTGAAAACTTCCTTAGTTATGAACGTGCAGTTTTCAGCCAGTTCAGGGAGTGTGCAGTACATGCCATTGTGAAGAAGGGCCAAATCATTTTTTGATTCCATCAAATTCATTCTGAGAAATCCTTCAGGCAAAGTTCTGCCCGCTAGCATTTCAAAAAGAGAATTAGCAAACTCTTGATCATCTCCCAGATTAATTTTAGCGTAGGTTATCCAACCTTTGGATACCTTGAAATGCACATCGATATAAAAACGCTCTTCCATTATCATGAGTTTGTGCCAGTCGGAAAGGCGGATCTAAAGGGTGATCCACCTTCCGCTGGGCTTGACATAAGATTAATCGATCTTTAACGCACTATCTTTCTTTAATGCACAATTAGTGAATTGCTATTTGCCGTAGTGCTTTTTTCTTTACCTCTTCTTTTTTGGGAATTTTCAGAGATAGTAATCCATTGTCATATTTTGCCTGGATTTTTTCTTCATCCACAACATCCGATGGAAGTGTTATTGTACGCTTAAAGGACTGATAACTAAATTCCTTATAGGAATACTTACCGTCACTTTGTTCTTCCGCATTGACATTTCTTTCAGAAGAAATGCATAGATTGTTGCCATCGAGGTGAATTTTGAAGTCTTCTTTCTTCATGCCTGGTGCAGCGAGTTCGACAAGAAAATCCTCATCTGTTTCTTTAATATTCATCGTGGGAATGGTAGTGCCGCTAGTGGAATTATTAAAGTTGTCCCAACTTAAAAGACCACGATTAAACAAGTTTTCGAACAGGGTCGGCAAATTTGTAAGTGGTTCCCTGTTTCTTCTTACGAGTGACATAGTAACCTCCTTTTTAAATATTAACAAACTTTTATATTTATTGGTAATTCTACCTTTAAAAAAGGGTGATCAACCTGTATGCCAAACGTGAAAAATTAAATTTGGCTGTCATTTTTTCATTACACGAGTCGGAGAAGCAGAACACATAAGGGCAAAATGGCTAAAAAATGCTCCAGTCTGAAATATTGGCAACTTTAAATCAGATGAAATATTTATAAAGTTTGGTTGGTAATTTTATGGCAAAAGTCAGGCAATGTCAGCTAGTTTTTTAAGATCGAATACAAAAAGGTTCGAGTTTTGTACCATAGGGATCGCTGAAGTTTTAGAAACCTCACGCATGGCGTGGGGTTTGCTTTTTTAGTTGAGCGTTTAGTCGAGTTCCTTTTTATATAACCTCAATTTGTTTCCCATACTTTATACAGGTTAACGAGCTTTTACTAAGATACAAATATTCCTATTGAAATTTATACGCCTCACATTTGTAAATATGATACTTCAGTTTACGACAAGCCCACACTACTAGCACCGGGTTCTTAAATATAATTAGAATATTAAATTTTTTTAATTACATTTGTTGATATCAATAAATATATAATGCATCAAGGAACAGTAAAGTTTTTTAATGAGGAGAAAGGTTTTGGTTTTATCGTACCAGTAAATGGTGATAGCGAGATCTTTGTTCATTCCTCCGGTTTAATGGATAACATCTATGAGAATGATTCAGTAACCTACAACATCGAGCAAGGTAAAAAAGGCTTGAATGCGGTTAACGTTAAAAGAAGCTAATTAGATTTATTTATAAATTAGTAATACCTCTATCTTGCAAGGATAGAGGTATTTTTTTATAAGAGAAATTGTAAATTTTTTACCGTACCCATGTACAATTATGCACTCTTTGCTATCAATGATATTTTAATTATTTCATTATTATCTGTTCTATTTGAATGTATTTGAAATATTTTCATGCCATTTTAATGTTGATACTTCAAAATTAGTACAGGAGATAATTGCAATCATCAGGGCACAGGGTATTGTAGATACAAACAATAAAAAAATGCTGATAATTAATAGTTTCGAGGAATACAAGACGTATCTCGGTAAAGAATTAGGTGTTTCCAACTGGCATAAAATTGACCAGGAACAGATTGATAACTTTGCGAATGCCACACTAGATCATCAATGGATACATACTGATAAGGAAAAAGCTAAACGTGAAGGGCCATTTAATGCAACCATCGCTCATGGTTATTTAACCTTGGCATTAATCCCATATCTCTGGAAGCAGATTGCAGACGTTCGCAATATTAAAATGGAAATAAATTATGGTATAGAGAGTTTTAAATTTGGTCAACCCGTCCTGGTGGATAGTGAAGTTCAGCTAAAGGCTAAACTTAATTTGATAACAAATTTAAGAGGTGTTACCAAAGTTATAATTGAAGCTACGCTTATCATTAAAGGTGAGCAGAAACCTGCCTATAACGGCAATGTTGTTTTTCTGTATCATTTTGTGTAATCTTCGGACGGACTTTGTAAAATTACAATTTCTGATTAATGACATAATTCTGCATTTGGGTTGCTTGGTTGGAAAAAAACGCTAAAAATATATATTCTGATATATTAATTTTGCCGGATTTTAGGTTGTAATCAAATAGCCAGTCATTGATCGCAAACACTATGGACACAAATCTTTTTACGGTAATTATCGGTAGTGGAAGCTATATTCCAACCAAACTGATCTCAAATGATCATTTTTTAAATCATGCTTTTTACGACAAAGATGGCACCATGCTATCGAAGACTGACCTTTGACCTTGTCCCGATAATGCCATTGCATACAATAATATGGGGCATGCAAAATACCAGCTGAAAGATCTGAAGAATGCTTTAAAAGATATCCAACGTTCTGTTGCTTTAGACCCGAAAAACTCCTACGCTTACAGGAACAGGGCTTTGGTATATCTGGCTATGAAACAGCCTGACAAAGCCTGCGAAGACCTTCATCGGGCAATTAATCTTGGTTATACTACCATGTACGGAGACGATGTGCAACAGTTATTGGAAAAGCACTGCATTTTTAAAGGCCTGTGAGCCGTTTTGTATGGCATAGAACTGCGCATTAATTTTATGGTATTCAACAAATCGAACTGAGATATGAGAATTGCGATAGTTGGTGCTCACCGGGTGGGTAAAACGACATTGGCGGAAGAACTTCTGGTGAATCTTCCTGGGTATACTCTTAATGCAGAACCATATTATCAACTGGAAGCATCAGGGTATGAATTTTCAGAAATTCCTACCGATGAGGATTTTATTGAACAGTTTAATTATTCAGTCAAACAGATTGCCAAAAACGAAAGCAATGTGATATTTGACAGATGTGTCATTGATATCCTGGCCTATCTTCATGTTATCGACCCAGGCAGGAATATTCAATTGCTATTTGAAACAGCTCAAACAGTCATTGCTGGAATCGACCTTCTCGTGTTTGTTCCTATAGAAGAACCGGATCTGATACCAGGCCATCAGACAGATCTGCCAAAACTCAGAGGCCGGGTTAATGATTTGCTCTACGAATGGATTGGAGATTTTGGCATAGAGACCATTGAAGTCAGCGGTACTTTATCGAACCGCAGAGACCAGGTACTCGCTAAAATTTCATGATATCATCTAGGATATCTCCGGTCGGAGATACCCCTTCTTGCAAATTTTTACATTGACAGCACAATTTTACCCAATAAAGGTCTGTCTCGTTTCACGTCCTCTATTCTTTGATGGGCATTTATAACGTCTTCAATTGGATACATACTGTCTATAATAGGCTTTACCTGTCCGGTTTCAATTAATCTGGTAATATGATGGAGCTCATCCCTGCTTTGCCGGGTAAAAACGAAATGATAGGTAGCATTTCGTTCCCAGGCGTGGATAAGGTTTTGCGGCCGGGCAATGTCAACCAGCGTTACAATTGTACCGTAGTTAGCTAAGGCAAGCGGAGCGTCCGAGAGTGTGCTGCCTCCTACAGTATCAATAATAACATCCACGCCTTTTCCCTTAGTATATGCCTGTATCTCTTCAATGTAGTTTTTTCTATGATGGTCAATGACTACATCCGCTCCAAGATGCTGAAGCTGCTCATGTAAAATGCTTTGCCCTGTTGTGTACACAAAAGCCCCCAGTGATTTAGCGACCTGTATGGCGAGTGTTCCAACGCCACCTGCTCCTCCAAGGATAAGAATAGTATCCCCTTTTTTTAGTTTAGCCCGTACCACAAGCATTTCCCATACCGTCCCTCCAATAAGCGGAATAGCAGCAGCTTCCTCGTAGCTAAGATTATCCGGCATCCTGGACAATGAAGATTCGTCAGTAAGGTGATACTCAGCATAACTACCGGAGCCGCCAAAACGTGGGGAATAATAGACTTTATCACCGGGCCGCCACTTTTTCACGGCTTCACCCACTGCTATAACGTCGCCTGAGATATCGTGACCGGTTATAATTGGTAAATCAAACAGTGACGCATAGTCGCCTCGTCTTACCTGGTAATCGAGCGGATTTACCGAGGTAGCCCTTACCTTCACCAGTACCTGGGAATGATCTGTTATGGAAGGAGTAGGCACTTCCGTTAACTGGAGGACTTCTGGTCCCCCATAATTTTTGATTACAATTGCTTTCATGATTAGATGTTTCGCTTATTCTCGAAGTATTAGGCTAAAAAAATCAGAACGCTTTTTGGATTAGTTTGTTCAGCGTCTTAATCGCTCCTTCATTACGTTTGTAGTACGTCCACTGGCCGACCCGCGTGGCTTCAATAAGCCCGCATTTTTGTAGTAAACTCAGGTAGTCTGATGTTGTGGACGGAGATAAACCAGCCTTTTTGGTAATGTCGCTTACACAAACACCAAGATTTGCATCATAGTCCTGCAATTCTTCAGCGGGAAAGTGGAGGCGAGGCTGCTTGAGCCAAATAAGTATGTTTATTCTGGTTTCGTTACTGAGCGCTTTAAAAACCATAATTAATTCCATGGAGCAAATATATCGGTATTTCGGGAAATTCCGAAATTAAAGTTCAACAGTGTCACCAGGAGAATCACAGTCAACCATTCCCGGGCTAATCCTGGAATCAGGTATTTATCCAATATCGGATATCCGTAAACGTGATATCCAATATTGGATAAAATACAATGCTGAGATTATCTTTACGCACTTTGTCCTTTGGACAAGTTGGCTTGATTCCCTTGGAAACAGCCATTGACCTGGTAAGTAGCATTAAAATATATGGAAAATAAAAAAGGCCTGTCACCTGTATTAATCATTGTAGCTATCATTTTAGGCGTGACATTGTATAAGCAATTCGACTTTCAGCAGCTTAGATTTGAAAAACCTGCATTGGCCGTTGTTTATATGATCGTTTTTGTCTCTTGCATTTTTTTACTGGTAAAAAGGCTTAAGCGTAAATAACAGCCACCAAGATTATTTCACATAAGTACTGCCCTTGTCCTGCCCAAATGTTTTAGGGCGGTTATCTACTGTGGGCTTATCCGGTATGGGAGGCGCAGGGGCTGTCCAGTTGCTCCATGATACGCGGGAGCCATCAGGGACAGTCACCTCAAATCCGGCAAATTGCCAGTCGCCGTAGTAATGATTATTACGGAAAACATTATCCTGCTGAAAGGTGATCCGCCAGGGAATCTGGTAACCACCGAATTCAGGATAGGTACCGTACTCAGAAAATATTCCATTGATACCGCAGAAATTTCCGCCTGCACATCCCAGCGTCGCCTTATCTATTTTGAATTCATTGTTCTCTACCACCACGTTTTCTGTTGACCAGCGACAAACAAATTTATCTGGCATACTACCGGGAATAACATCCGGCAGACCGGATTTGCAGGGGCCGTCATCGTACAGGCTTCTCATCTTTATGGTGCCCGCCTGATGGGTATTGGCACTGGACCCACTATACCTGTTTGCATTTTCCCACAGTACCACACCTCCCCAGTTATTCTCAAAATTATTGTTGCTGATCAGCATGGGGGAGGTCTTCAGATTAAAGCCCCGGGGACTGCCGGCTTCGGAAATATATATTGCCGGAACCGGGAAATAATCTCCTTTACGCGCACTCTCCATACCGGCAACGACAGCATTCTTCTTAAAGTTATTGAAACGTACCCTGGCATCATAACCAGCTTCTATCATTAATCCGTTTCCATCATTATCATTGATATAATTGTTTTCAATCACGAAGCCACGGTTATTGTTATCCAGCCATAAGCCAACTCCTTTATTATGATGTACCCAGTTATTGGTTACTGTAGCATTCTTGTTGATCCAGAACTTTACACCACCGGTACAACCACATCCATCGATTTTGCGCTCCCAGTCATCTGTATTGTTACCGGTAATTTCATTATGGTCCAATACGAAATTTACGACCTCATTCAGCTCTGTTCCGCAACAGGAGTTGATACCATATTGACCATTGTCTTTGATACAATTATAACGATAAACATTATTAGGGCCGGCCATAAGACCTGCACCTTTGTTATTGGAGATGGTATTATACTCAATGGTCCATTTATCGCCGGCATCATGGTTTACAACGCCTTCATCGCGTGGGGCAACGAAGTTGCGGATGGTAAGATAACGGATCGTTACATTGACTGCCCGCTGCGTAAAGGCATACTGATTGACATTCCGGCCATCCAGGATGGCACCGGGGCCACCAATAAACGTGGTATTGTCGGCCGGTATGATCTGGCTTAGCGGATCAGTGCCTATTGTATGCACACCAGGCGCCAGCCAGAAAGTAGCACCTTTGCGGTCAAAGTCAAACTTGCTGTTGTCACCCGCCGGTACAGTAATAGCGCCCGCCGGCGCAGCATCCGGGCCAGTCAGCAGTTTCGTATTACCGCAAATTTCCGCGGGCGGCGACGATGGCCATATATTGGCATCGGTATTACCGGGACCTCCGGGATCATCTTTGGAGCCTCCTGTGTCAGGCTTATGACATCCCGCGAAATAGAGGAGGAGCAGTGGAATTAAAGATCTGCAGATCTTTTGCAATGGTAAATCGGATTTTCTCATAGGACTTGAATAATTGACATGGTTTGGACTGGTTAAATACTTTAGTGTCCAACAAGTGATTTGACAAAATGCATCATGGGCCTGACTTTCTCTTTCCCTCAGGTGGAATGTTCCCCTGATTGTCAGGCATCTTTTCTTTCAGTACAACAGGTGTTATAGGTTTCCACAGTCACGGTTCTTCAGACAGGTTTCGGTACATTACCGGAGAGTAAGGTACAAATAAAACAAAATATTTATTGCAGGAAGATTTTTTTTAAGCAGATATTAATCAGGATGCCGGAGAAACAATGGTTAATGGAAGATATGGCCTGCAAAGCAGCAAGGGCGTGTAGTACGCCCTTGCCATGGTTGGTGTCATGATTTTTATCAGGGATATAAAGACTGTGCTGCTTTGATATCTTTTACAGACAATACAGTAGCACCGATACCGCATTGGCCGGCATTCATCAGGGAAGAAGCATCTGTGCCCGGCACGCCTGGCACATCAACGCCTGGAGGGTTTTCACCAGCGGCAGCCCAGTTGGTGTGCCTGAAAGAGATGTTGTGCCCCAACTCATGGGTGATCGTACGGGCACGCTGCGCAAAGTTGTTGCCCGCAATATAAGCAGCGTTGATACGGATCAGGTTACCTACCACGCCGTTTACCGGGAAGGTACCTGCACCGCATATGCCATTACCGAGGTTGGCATTGGTCATCAGTACATCGTAAGTACCGGTTGGTGCGAGCACCCAGTTCACTGAGCAGGAAGAGATGGCATTCCATTGGGAAATGGCTGAATCGATTTCAGCACTTAAACCACTGAGGGATGCATCTACTCTTAAACGGATGTTGGTAACATTGGTAACTTTACTACCGGTATAATATTGTTCTGTTTTAATGTTACCTTCTGGCACCTTCATGTTTTTAGGGAAGCTGATATCGCCTTCTACCATGAACTCTGTAGGATGGTCCACGATCTGGTTTTCGTGGAAACCTAATTTAAGAATGTACTCCCGCACTTTAGCTGCGTTGTCGGCCTGAGGCGGAGTAGCGGGACTGTCAGCTGATTTGGAACAGGCTGCAAAGACAATGGCAAATAGGGCCACCAGAACGAACGACATGTGTTTTTTCATGTGACTTTTTAATTTTGGGTGAAAAAAGGGTATAGTGTGATGATCATCTGCCCGGAAAATAATGGCACAAAGCGCTCACGGGATAACTATCTACAGCTATCCATGCAGGGTAAACCATAAGGATCTGTTGCTTGCTACAGCAATCTATCATCAGTGCTCTTAATGCTAACAGTCATGCGGTTTATTTAAACTGGGTTAATAAAAGTCGCGTGCTCAGATTTTGCTTACATCAATATTAAAATAAATTTCTTATCATGAAAAAACTTTAATTTTCCCACTGCTGTGCCGATCCAGCGGGATTTTGTAGGTTACCTGTACAGCTCCTTCCTTTTCTTTACCAGGGAATTACAGCCCCCCGGAACCCCATGAAAATTAAACTAGTTTAATCTCATTTATTATAATAGTTGAACGTGCGGCAAAAACGTATGGAATAGTTTTGTGTTCATAATTACTTACTTATGGACATGATAAAACATCCAATATTCCGGCCGTTAGCATGGCCCGGGCACTCAATGAAAAACAGGCTGGTGATAGCGCCTATGTCACGCGTAAGTGCTACTGCTGAAGGGTTGGCCACTGCTGAAATGGAAACCTATTATTCCGCTTTTGCAAAAGGTGGTTTCAGTATGATCATTACAGAAGGGAACTATACAGATGACGTGGCGAGTAAAAGTTATCCTCATCAACCAGGCCTTGTCTGCGCTGCTCATGCCGCTGCATGGCAACAGGTAGTGGAGCAGGTAAAAACACATGGTGCGTTGATGATCGCACAGCTGATGCATGCAGGCGCCCTGTCGCAGTACTCCGAGGAAACGCTGGCTCCTTCAGCCATACAGCCGGTGGGCGTTAAAATGGCACAATATGGAGGCACTGGTGCTTATCCCTTTCCGAAGGCCATGGACCCGGACGATATTGATGCCGCTAAAACGGGCTTTGTAAATGCCGCCAAAGTAGCTCTCGAGGCCGGTTTTGATGGGGTGGAATTACATATGGCCAACGGGTACCTGCTCGATCAATTTCTTACACCGGAGCTAAATGTCCGTGAAGATCAATACGGAGGCAGCACCAGCAACCGTTTCCGCATTGCCGCAGAAATTATCCAGGCTATCAGGGCGGTTGTGCCGGCACATTTCCTGGTAGGGATACGGCTATCAGAAGGCAAAGTGAATGATCTCAAATACCGCTGGAAAGATGGCGCTGTGATGGCTATCGAAATCCTGGAGGAAGTCCGCAAAGCAGCACCCGATTTTATTCATATTGCCGTTCAAAGCGGAGAGTGGGAGCGGGACAGCTTTTACAGCAATGGAACTTCTTATGCGGCACTCGCCAAACAAATAACCGGCCAGGTGGTCATCGCCAACGGCGGAATGCATCAACTGACAAGAGCCACCAGGGTTATTGAAGAAGCGCATGCCGACCTCCTCGCCATAGGAAAAGCCGCCCTGGCCGATCCTGCCTGGCCTTCGCACCTACTGAACGGAACGTCGCCCGTTGCTTTCCATCCCGACATGCTTTGGCCGGAAGCTACCATCAGCCACACGAATCACGTTATCAAATCCAATCACATTAATATATCATGAGAACACTTTTTTTAATACTCGTCACCTTATACAGCGTAAGCGTATCAGCACAAACAAAAAATTCATTACATCAATTAAAAAATAATAAAATGAAAATCTCACAAATAAAAATCAATCCAGACCCTTATCAACCTTTCCGTCTTGCACAGGGTTATCGCGCCGGTGATCTCTTATTCATTTCTGGGCAGACAGCTATCGATGATCATGGTCAATTAGTTGGGATCGGAGACTTTGACAAGCAGGCTGCTAAAGCTTTTGAGAACCTGGATAAGGTATTGAAAGCCGGCGGCTCCAGCCTGAAAAATGTGATAAAAGTGACTATCCTGTTGAAGGACATGGGCAACTTTAACAAGATCGTTGCTTTGAGAGAAAAGTATTTTAAGGCCCCTTATCCTGCAGACACTATACTGGAAGTATCTTCCCTTTATTCACCTGATGCGCTGATAGAGATAGAAGCAGTGGCGGTGGCAGATGAAGCGGCAACATGGGAACAGTAGGATGTGGTAGGCACCTGGTTGAAAATCCTTCAGGCCCGAAGGCCCGAAGGATTTTGGTTATATATGGACTGTCGTCTGGATTATTGTCGCCTGCTCCATAAAGTCGTCAATGAAGTGGGTTGTATGCCGAATTTTTTATAGGTAGCGGGAGTAAATTCGCTGTCGGCATGGTTTAACAGGATGTCCACGAAAGTAGTAGAAAGACCTTTAATGAAATTGGCTAATAGTTTTGCCAGCCATGGCGCCGTATACCTGATTTTAACTGCCGGGTTCTGGTTGACAAGCTGAACAAACCCGGTGAGGGACAATCGCTCCGGACCTGATAACTCATATATACCCGGGTCCCCGTGTTCAAGAGCGGACACGATCATCTTTACGACATCTCCGCGGTAAACGGGCTGCATCATTTGCCGGCCATCACCGATTACCGGTATCGCTTTCCCATTTTGCGATATGAAAAGCGTATCTATCCGGGATGGTTTGTCGGGCGAATCGATGATAATGGGGCACCGGAATATGACGGCTTCTTTTCCCGCAGCAGATAGTATCTTTTCAGCTTCTCCCTTATACCTGAGATAGAGGTTTTTTGAACATGCATCAGCCCCGGGATAGCTTAAAAAGATAAGCCGCCGTGCTTTGCCCACGCTGGCCGCTTCAGCAACGATCTGCGTTGAAGTTTTGTTGGCCTGAATGTAAACGGCTTCTTTTTTTGAATTGATCTCCCCTGACAAATGGATAATATGATCAGCGTCCTGTAAGGCGCGTTTCGCTTTATCATTGTTCATCCAGTTGGTAATGGTTTCATCACTTTCAATTGTTTGTGGATTTCGTATCAGGCCGATAGTATAGTATCCTTTGGCTTTCAGGGCCGGGATAAGCAATCCCGCCGTAAAACAGTTGGCGCTGGTAATAACAATTTTGAGCGGTTGTGACATGTGCTTCTTTTTTTGTAAAATTATACCCGGGTTAGGGAAGCGACGATGATTCAAATCAACAAATCGGCGATCGGCAGTTACGCCACTATTTGTTACCATATGGAAAATGACATCGACTATACGTTTTACAGAAAGCACCTGAGCAATATCGCAATGCTCACGGATGAAGAGTGGGAGTGCCTGGCAGCGATGCTGTCAACCAGGTATTACAAAAAGAAGGAACTTTTCCATGCAGAAGGAAAGGTTTGCCAGACGGTGGGATTTATCATGGAGGGTTGTTTCCGGTCGGTCAGGAACGTTGATGGCAACGAAAAGACTTTTGACTTTGCCATTGAACATGAATTTGTCACGGATTATCATAGTATCATCACCAAAAGTGTATCACAGGTGAGCATATTGGCCGTAGAGGATTCAATCGTGGTTTCCGCGGATGCGGAAAGGATGCTGGCCCTTTTCGATACAACGATGACCTGGCAAAAAATAGGCAGGCATTTGGCTGAATATGTTGCCTGCTATTACCAGGAGCGTTTGATTGCTTCTTATTATGAAACGCCAAAGATGCGGTACGAAAGACTGATGAAAACGTCTTCACAATTGTTTTTACGCATCCCGCATCATATCCTGGCCAACTATCTGGGTCTTACAAAAGAAACCTTAAGCAGGCTGAGAAATTCCAGTCGGAAGGTCTGAGCCGTTCAACATATAATCTAAAATCGGCGCACATTTCTCCTTACATGGCTTGTAATAAGCGCCATGTTTCCAGGTGGCCGATTTTGGCGATAAGCCCCACCAGAATTCCACTAAAGCCAAAGGCTCCATCTGGTGACGAAAGGCATGTTGCAGTAATTTGGGCCCTGCACATTCCCCGGCGCCTGCAGGCGGTTGTTTGTAGCCGTGGGCGGTGAAGATATCCACCATGTTTTTTACATGGCCAGCCTTATTGCTAAAATTATATTGTTCCAGCAGCCTTCGTTGTAATCTGACGGAATGGGTTTTACGCAACTCCTTTAACTGTCCAATGGCAGACTGATGGAGAACAGCGTCTTCCCGGGAGAGCGCGGCAATTTCATTGTTGATTTCCGATAAACGGACCATGCCGGCATTTAGAAAACTGCCGGTTTTAAGTCCGTCAAATACCGGCTCTACAAACCTGTTGTGATGATTTCCATTGGCCAGCTTGCCGGAAAATGCAGACAGGTAACCCAATGTTCCGCACCGGGCGCGTACCACCAGTACGCCGAACATCTTGCCAATGACAGCGCCATGGCCATTGTTGTCCAGTCCGAAGTTATGTTTCCATTCACTTTGTCCGGCAAGATGTTGTTGAAGCTCTGTAACGGCAATTGTACAAAGCGGATGAATGTTGTCATCCTGGCTAAAGGTGAGTGTATCCGCCATTGATCTGGCGGTGTCCTGGTCTGTAAAACGACAAAAGGCGGCGCTCGTTTGTTGCTCCAGTGCTGCTACAGATGAATGATAATCGTCTTCTACATCGGTCATATACACGCTTGTGGCATAGTGCGCCGGCCTTGACAGGGCGGCTTAAAAAGATGCAAAGGTAAGCGATTTTGGCATCTCCCGTAATCAAATTAAAAAGCAATTAAAAAGTGATTAAAATCAGCTTAAATCAAACTTCAAAGTAGTGCAGAATACTGCTGTACCATTGCTGATAAAAACGACGGTGCCCGTTTCAAAATATTTTTTTCAGTAATAAGAAAGCTGTAATATTGGCAAACAATCACGATAAAAACCCAAACGACGAGCCATAATCTTTAAGCAAATCTGAATAACCCACATTTTTAAATCTGATTACACTGGAGAGTCCATCTGTCCATCATTCCAAACATGCATCGCATAAGAATCATGATGATGATTTTATTTGCAGGTGAATAATCAAGGTTTTCCCGTCACCTGAAAAATGCGTGTATACTTAAACGTTAGCTGTGAAATACAGCTATAGTAAAGCTATTTTTTCATGCATACACGATAGCGATCTAAAATCCAAAACCCAAAATCTCAACCGATGAAAAATCAAGCAATTTTTTTTCTGATCTGCCTGTTGGCAGGTGCATTCATCACTTCCTGCCAGAAAGACAACAAACAAGGCAGCGTTGATAAACCCAATATCTCCAACGACGTATTAGCACAGATCAAGGCAAAAGGTTTCAGTACCAGCAATGTACACGCCGTAAATGGTGGTTACCTCGTAGAAGGAGATATTTTTCTTAGCACAAAAGAACTTAGCCGGAAAGCTCAAAACACGAAAGTAAGAGTAGCCAAAACAGAACAGTATTCCACCAATAACCTGTTAGTCGGCCTGCCACGCACGATCACCGTAAAGGTGGTTAGCCTGGGAACCGCTTTTGTACGAGGCACCGACCTGGCCATCCAACGTTACAACGCATTGGGACTGCGCATCCGGTTCCAGCGTATTACCAGCGGTAATGCGGACATAACCATCCAGGGCTTCTATGAAGGTCCCAGTGGCGGCTATATCACTTTGGGATCATCCGGTTTCCCTACTGATGCAGGAGATCCTTTTGATGTTATCCAGATGAATACCCACCCGGCTGCATATGGCAGCAGCCCGAATGTACAGTACGTAGGTTCTGTGCTCCAGCACGAAATAGGACATTGCATCGGTATGCGCCATACCGACTATATGGACCGTTCCTATAGCTGCGGCGGCGATCCGATAGATGAAGGTGATGGTGGAGTAGGCGCCGTGTACCTGCCCGGTACCCCCAGCGATCCTGATCCGGACTCCTGGATGCTGGCCTGCTCCAATGGCGGCAACCGCACTTTCAATGCCAATGATATCATTGCATTAAATTACCTCTATCGTTAATCCATCGCTCACCGGAAATGCATGAAAAAAAGAAGGTTACACCGCGGCTATCGTGCGGTGTAACCTTGCATTAAAGACATGCTTGTCTATTTTTTATACCATATCAACATTAATGGGAAAAATAGCCGTTAATCAACCCGTTAACGGCTATTTTGTTGTGCCTGATTACTTGGTATTCATGCTGGTGATCAGTGAAACGAGTGTGCTTGCGCTAACAGGAGCCGGATTGAAAGTTACGGTGGTGTAATTGGTGCCGGGAGCAGGAGCGCCGATCGTTACTGTTTTCTGTTCAGCATAGAACTGGCCGCCAATAGAAGAGATGGCAAGGAAAGTGCCCTTCTGTCCTACGGGAATGGCGTTCTGATAGCTTAAGAAACCTTCAAAGCCCGCCGGGGGAGTGAAGATGGTATTGTAGAATTTAATGATGCTGTTGATACCGGTAGGTTTGAAGTACAGCATGGTTGGCTCTTCGCCGCCAAAGCTGGTACCGGTAGCCGGGTTGTAATTGGAGCTGAAATAGGCCAGTACAGTGGTTTTAGGGTTCGGAAGACTCATTAACCTGTCGCAGTTGGTCCATTTGATCAGGCTGTCCAGTCTGAAGTTGAGGGTGCCATTGGTACCATCAAACAGGGCATAGGCAGAAGCGGGATTGGTTACCTGCTGCCAGTCCACGCCTTTGTTGGCACTGATGGTAGTGGACAAGGTGATCAGCTGGTTTACATAATTGTAACCAGTGGTGTTGATGGTAATAGAGGTATCACCGTTCCACATCGGGACGCGCTGGTCACCTACTTTAGCCGGAGCCTGAACGTTGATGGCGCTGTCTTTACGCAACCTGAGCGGGGTGGCGCCCTGTTGTGCAGCAACAAAAAATTCGCCAAAAGACTCCAGCGGCGCACCGGTGTTGGTGGCAGTAGGCCTGTCTGCGAAGATCATACCGGCAGCATTGCTGATTTCTTTTACAGTGAATGTGATGGGACCGGTAGCAGGGCTGCCGTCAGGTCTTACCAGGGAGTTACGATAAATGGTGTACTTCCGGCCACCTTTGGTGGTAAAGGAAGCGTTTTCCTGGAGGTTGACAGTGTAAGTTTCATACGCCGGGCCATTGGCTCTCAGGAAAGTGTGGAGCTTGGATCCATCCGGATCAGGAGCTGCAACCCCATTGGCCACGAGGTTTTTTGAAGGATCGGAAGGATCGGAAAGATCGTTTTTCAATTGTTTGGTACATGCGCCAAACAGCAGGAGTACGGCAACGCCGCCCGCAACGTAGAGGGAGTTAATGCTCATAACTTTGTCTTGTGGGAATTAAAAATCGGGTTTCGAGTGATCAGTTGTTTTGCGAAAAAATTATAGGTTGAGCCGTGAAGTTACCATGTGTAACTGCTGTAATAATTCATATCAATAAATATTTTTATTTTATAGGAATGGTAGGGAGATGTTGTCGAACAATATCTTTATATTCATCGTGTTAAAGGCAGCACAACGGGAACAAATTTTATGAAGAAAATATTGATTGTATTGGGAGCCCCCAATGATCATTTGGGGAACCTGTCACAGATAGCGCAGGACAGATTAGCCTGTGCGCATAGCTTTTACAAGGCCAACAATGATTTTAAGGTAGTTTGCACAGGCGGCTTTGGTCAACACTTTAATACAACGGACAAGCCTCATTATTTTTATGCTAAAAAGTACCTGACGGACAGAAACGTTCCTGAGACCGCTTTTTTAGACTGTCCACCTTCTTCCAATACGATGGAAGATTTTCAAATGACTAAAGATTTGGTGCTTGAAGCGCAACCTGATATATTGGTGGTCATCACTTCCGACTTTCATCTGTCAAGGGCCAGGGCCCTGTACAGCAGGATTATCAATTATCCGAAAGTTGTTTTTATACCGGCTTCCTCTTCTTTGACGGAGGAACAGCTTTTGCCACTACAGGAGCATGAGGCACGGGCTTTGAAAAGACTACAGGAGTCCTGACAGCGCATATCGCAAAAAATAATCCGGGCAAGACTACCCGGATTATTTTTAGGAGTTATATGTTTTGAATATGTCTGCGTCTTTTGTTAGTCTTTATACGTTCCCACCTCACACATGGCAGCAAACTGTTGTCCGTCATAAGAACTTTTCATATTCAGCTTGAAGTAGCGGAAATTTTGTGTCGCTGAAAGTACTATGTTTTGAGGATTGGTCGTTTGTGCCAGGGTGAAATCACCCAGGGATGTCCAGGTGGAGTTGTTGTTGCTGGTCAGGATTTCTACCACTTTCACCATTCTGCTGTCCCGCTGTTTGAATGTGAACCGGTTTACATCCAATGCCTGTCCCATATCTACGGTGATGTAATGCGGATAGCTGGTAGCATTGGAAGACCACCGGGAATGCCAGAAAGAGCTGCCTGAACCGTCAATGATATTGGCGGCAGCGCCATTTTCGCTGGCCGTTTCCTCAGAGCTGAAGGCGGCTACTGTCCAACCGGTTTTATCGTATACCACCTTATCGCCGAAGGTAATCACAGGGGTGCCGTTAACGAAGCTATAGGCAGCCACATAACTGGTGATACTGCCGTTTTCATGGCAAAGCCTGATGGTAAACTCATAGCTGGTATTCCCTTTGTCCCTGAAATCACTGACTGGCATGACTATACGGAAACTGTCGGTGCCTATGGGTTTAGAGGCGAATGTTACCGAATTATACCCGCCATTATCATTACCGGTATTACGGTTGTAATAGGCGATGTCCTTCACCGGTTTGGTGGCGGAAAATTTGCCCGAAACAATAATGCTGGCTGAAGCGCTATTGTATGCCGCGTATACCCGTTTAACCTGGCATCCGGGATCTGTGTACCAGTCACCCCTGGTCACGCTGCTGAATAGCTGACCATTGGCCAGTATAGCGGCATCTGCCGGAGAAAAATAAGTAGGCGCTTTCCCCAACGTGCCGTTGCCGTAGCCCATCAGCGTAGTGCCGTACAGGATATTCTGTGACTGGGCGCCTCCATTATGCGGCAGATTAATGCCATGCCCCATTTCATGGGCCATACCGCCAATCCATTTGGTGGAAAATTTATCATCCGGTTTTCCAAGATTGATGGTGTCCAGGCCGGTATAATCCAGGGCGAAACACCACCGGCCGATTCCGTAGAACGGTCCGCCACTGGGGTCCCCGTTAGCGCCATAAGAGTAGGTGGGGATGACCACCATGATATGATCGCTTTTTTTCTCTGCCGGATGGGCAGCAAAGTAGGCATTTACTTCGGTCATCACAGCGCCGGACCCGCCGTCATACGGATAACTGTTTTTGCCCAGCTGCCCTCGGATGAGCGATATTTTCAGCTGTCCGCTGGAATCTGTTTGCAGTCCCAGTGTTTTACCGGTATATCCCCATTGGTTCATCCATTTGGAGGTGAAGTTTTGCATGTACAGGAATACGCCGTTTAGCCTTGCCCGGTATCCCGGTACGGTATCAAGGTCAGATGGAACAAAATAGACTACGTTCAGCATATAGGTCCCATTGGCCACACCGTTGGCAACACCCAACGAACTTTTGGCATCGGTTTTCTGCAGGGTGGCAGGTTCGGACTGTTTCCGGCAGCCGGTCATTGCCATCATCAGTACAGTGGTAACCACCAGGTAGTGAAAGATTTTGGTCATTGTTTACTGTTTTTAAATGAAGAATTATGGTTTTGTCAGATAGTATGTTGCGAGGTTGTTGAAGGATTTGGGTTGATGGGTAAAAAAGCGATAACGGCAACGGTTTTCCACTATGGTTGACATTTCATTGTTCTATCTAAAAATAACAAATAGTTTTTACATAGTTACAAAGAAAATAAGGGCGGCCTTCTTTCGAAGACCAGCCCTTTCTATGACCGGTTCTATACTCTCAGGGGTGTGTTAATAAAGATCCCAGAAATGTTTGGCTGCTTTGCTGTCTTTCCCGCCGATAGACTGAACAGCTTTGTCGTAGTTGCTTTTATTCAGCTGTTGTTCATCTACGGGATATGTCATGCGGGTGGGCACTACGGTTACTTCACGATCGAGGGAGCCGTCAACCGGGGCCACGAACAGGTCTTGTCCGTTAGGCTTTTTGAAGTCGAGCCTCAGCCTTTCAAACCAGCCTTCCAGTCCCTGCATGTACATGGCAAGCCATTTTTGCGTACCGATTACATTCTTCCATTGTCCGCCATTATAGGGTACGCCGGCGATGTAAGGATCAATATCGGCGGTGGCAACACCGCGGTCTTCCAGGGAAGCCCTGATGCCTTTTTTGTAGTGGTCTTCAGCAGAGCCGCTGATGATTTTCCGTTCTACAGCTTCTGCAAGGATAAATTCCACTTCGGCGTAATCCATGTAAACGCCGGGAGCTTTAGCATCCATTACGGCGCTGCCGGGCAGGGAGATGGCGCTGTTGGGGATGGTTTCTCCGTTCTGTTGGTTTAATCCGTATGCTTTACCAATATACCTGCCATTGTCTTTTGCAGGTGCTGCATAGATCGGCAGCCGGGGATCATTGATGTCGAGCATATAGTCTACTATCGTTTTGCACATGCAGAAATCGATACGGGATTTATAGGCCTCGTTCAGCGTGTTATTGTTCGGGGGAGCTTCCACATACCTGAACAGGGCATTGTCTGCATTGGAAGTGAATACCCCGGAGGTGATGGCATCGTTGACGGCCTGGCTGACGAGCGTTTGCATGGCAGGGACATCACTCACCCTCATTGCTATACGAAGCCGGAGGGAGTTGGCAAAGCGTTTCCATTTATTGACGTCCCCATTATAGATGATGTCTGTTTTGGCGGGGAATGATCCTTTGGAAGGGTCCAGTTTAGCCGCCTGGTCGCTCAGTGTTTTCAGAAGATCGGTGTAGATGGTGATCGCCTTGTCGTATGGGCTGTTGGGCCAGTCAAGGCCACCTTGTGATAATTTATAGGGAATGTCTTCGTACACATCCACCAGCATATGATAGGCCCATACTTTCATGATTTCCGCGATGGCTATCTGATTGGGAGAGTAATCGAATGATTTTTCTGTATTGATCTTAATGATCTCGTTAAGATCTTTGATGGAGCCGGCATACAGAATGTTCCAAAAGGTGTTGTTCTGGTTTTCACGGATCTGGTAGCGGCTTTCGTTGGAGTAGGTGGTGGCGGACCAGTACTGGGCGTAATGCATGCCGGTACGTCCGTTGTTCCATTCATTCCAGATGTTATCGATGGCTTTTTTCTCGGCGGAGACCAGCAGGTAGCCCGGATCGGTAGTTTTAGGATTGTTCGGGTCCTGGTTGATCTCGTCAAACTTTTTAGTACAGCTTGTTATCAGGAGTATCAGTACCGACAAGAAGCATAGTTGTTTGAATATTGTTTTCATGACATGTTTTTTAAAAGGAAACGGATAAGTTTACACCGAAAGAGCGTACAGACGGGAGGGCCGCTGCTTCAATGCCCTGTACGTTACCGGCGGATATGGCCAGGTTGGTAGGGTCGAGATGCGGATTGGCGCTATGTATCAGCCATACGTTCCTGGCAGATAATGACAGCCGGAGCTGCTGCAGCCGCAATGCGGACACAAATGATTTTTCAAAGGTGTACCCCAGGTTGATCTCTTTCAGGTAGAGATAACCGGCATCCCACATATCCAGTTCCTGTACCACATATCCGTTGTTGTTATTGAAATGATCATAGGCGGATATTACTTTCGTGTTTTTCTTACCGTCTTCCGTATATCCGTCTGCGATAGTACCGTTTTCCCTGATGCCGTTTTCAGCTGTCTCGGCCAGCAAGCCTGACTGACGGCCAAACATGGTGGTGGTGGAGAAATACTGGCCACCGACCTGGAAATCGAAGTTGACGCCCAGCGAAACACCTTTGTAACTGAATACAGAGGAGAAGCCACCGGTATAATCAGGCAGGGCGTTGCCGAGCACTGACTGGCTGGCGGCCCTGATATAGAAACCATCGGCGCCTACAAGCTTGTTGCCATTAGCATCCCGTTTGATGGCATACCCAACGATAGAGCCATATGTTTCCCCTTCACGGGCATTCACGGACACCGCAAAGGCCGCATTGGCCAGCAGCAGGTTGGTGACCCGGATACCCCTGGAGGGATCGTCGTACAGCTTTTCAATTTTATTCCTGTTGCGGGCGATATTGAAACCGAGGTCCCAGGTGAATCCGCTTTGCGTGCGGAGGGGCGTTCCTGTGAGGGCCAGTTCAAAACCTTTGTTCCTGATCAGCCCTGCGTTGATGATGGCGGTGGTATATCCGGAGGAAGCAGATATGGTCAGTGGTATGATCTGGTCTTTTGATTTTTTATCGTATACGCTGAAATCTACGCCCAGCCTGTTATGCAGGAAACGTAATTCAAGACCTGCTTCTACTTCTGTGGTGATCTCGGGCCTGATATTCGCATTGTTCAATTGATCAGGTACGGTGATATTGGCAGTGGAACCGAAGTTCTCTTCTGCCAGATAGGCCAGCAATGTACTATAGGGGACCGTGCCTTTACCTACCTGTGCCCATCCCAGTCTGAGTTTACCAAAAGATAACCAGCTGTTGTTTTTCAGCATTCCCATTTCAGAGAATACAAATGATCCGGATACTGACGGAAAGAAGTAGGAATTGTTGGCGGCGGGCAAGGTGCTGGACCATTCATTCCTGCCGGTCACATCGAGGTAAAGCATGCCCTGGTAGCCTAGTGACGCACTGCCAAAAACAGCATTCTCACGCAGTTTCTCTACGCGGTCGTATGTTTTGGCCGGTTGCCGCGAGTTGGCGAGGTTGTACCAGCCATCAATATTCAATCCGTCCTTGCTCTCTCCGCCGGTGAATTTCAGGTAGTTCTCCCTTCTGTTGATACCGGCAAAGGCAGACAGGGAGAAGTGGGTGCCGATGGACTTGTTGAAATTGATACGTCCTTCGTAGTTGTTCTCTTTTACAAAACGGGTGGCTTCGCTGTAGGAGGGGATTTCCTGTGAACCTATCGCCACTCTTTCCTGCCGGCTGTCGGTATAGAAGTCGGTCATGAATTTGGCGGTGACAGAAAGGTAGTCTGTAAGCTTGAAGTTGAAGCCTGCATTCCCGAATACACGATCGCGCCGGTCTGTTTCATAATTTTTATACCTTGTCCAGTAAGGGTTGTCGGTATACCGGGGAGGCTGATCGTCCCATGCGCCACGGTTCCATGAAATCTGGGAACCATCGTATGCGTAGGCGTAGTTTTTCAGTTTGTTCATGTCCCAGTCGCGGTGCCCGAATTCAGTGAAGCCCTGCATAACGTTCCTTCCGTGGTAGCCGGTGCCGGGCCTGCCGAGTGCGTTGGTACCGACATAGTTAACGCCTATAAAGGCTTCCAGCCGGTTGGAGATGGCATAGGTGCCGTTGAAGCTGAGAGAATTACGTTTAAGCCGGGAATTGGGTAAAACGAATTTCTGATCGAGGTTGGTGTAGGCCAATCTGAAAGCGCCTTTCTCGTTACTACCGGCAACGGCCACACTGTTGGTGAGGGTCAGCCCGGTTTCGAAGAAGCTGCGGTTGTTGTTGGGATGTGGCTCCCATGGTGCTGATACGCCGAAATCAGGGTTTTGTTTGTCTTTGTCCCATGACCAGAAGTGGCGAACGAGTTTGCCATCCAGTTTAGGGCCCCATGATACGTCGGGTTCGTAATCAGGAACGAGGTCATAAGGGCCTTTACCATCATTGTCATCATAGGTGGCCTTGCCATCTTTGAATCCTTCCGGATGCTCTTTGACATACAGTTTGGTGAATTTATAACCACCACCGTATTCATTCTGGTATTGAGGCATGATATATACCTTTTCCATTTGTGCGCCAAAGTTGTAGGTGACGCCAATGCCGCTGGCTGCGCCGGACTTCGATTTTTTGGTGGTGATGGCAATTACGCCGTTGGAGCCACGGGTGCCATACAATGCAGAGGCGGCAGCGCCTTTGAGGACAGACAACGATTCGATATCATTGGGATTGATATCCTGTATGGCATTGCCATAATCGTAGCCGCCACGGCCGCGTTCCATGTTAATGCTGTTGAGCGGATCGCTGCCGGTAAAGGAGCTGTTGTCCATCGGTACGCCATCTACCACGAACAACGGGTTGTTGTTTCCAAAGATAGAGTTGACACCGCGGATGGTGATCCTGGCCGATCCTCCCATATTGCCGGAGGAGCCGGTAACCTGTATGCCTGCTACTTTTCCGCTGAGGGAGTTAATGAAGTTGGCATCTTTCGACTGGGTAAGGTCGGCGCCTTTTACTTCCTGGACGGAGTAGCCGAGAGATTTCTTTTCCCTTTTTACGTTGAGGGCGGTTACTACTACTTCCTGCATGGTTTTGTCATCAGGTTGCAGTTCAATGTTGAAACTGGTAGCATCTCCTACCGGTATTTCTTTCAACAGGTACCCGATACTTCGGACTACCAGTACGGCATCCTTACCTGGTACAGGTAGTTTGAAATTTCCCTGCTGGTCTGTAATCGTACCGCTAGTGGCACCTTTGAGCTGGACGCTGGCAAAAGGGACAGGTGCATTGTTGCCTGTCACCTTTCCTGTCACCTGCCGTTGCTGTGCAGGCAATAGGAGGGTGATCGCCATGAGAATGGCGATAAGACATAACGTCTTTTTCATGATGGTTCAGATTTGGTTGAAAAATATAGAGGGTCCGGTCATTATGCTTCGGTCATAATCGTATTGGGTTTTCGTTAGAATGAAAAATCAGGTTGTTGATCACGGTTTCATGTAGTGAGCATCGTGCATTGGATGAGCTTACTGCAGTTGGGTTTCATACGTTGCTACAGGGCAAAGGTTCATCTTTTTAAAGATAATAAAACCGGGTGCAAAGATTCATCACTGTGGTGACAAATTATCAGATCATTACAAGAAGAGCAGGAAGAAAGGAGAGGGGCAATTATGCTGAGACAGCCTGCTGTCTGGCGGCAGGCTGCCTCAGCAAAGAATAATCTACTGCATTAATCGGGATCATCCGAAGAGATTAATTGCAAAGAATACGGGGGTTGGTTTCTGTGTAGCAACCATTATTAGGCAGCCAGGTAGGGCATCCCCAGGTGGTTGGAGGTGCTCCGCCATTTAACTGATGTTGTTCCTGATGGTTGAGCGATGCTACAATGGCTCTCTGGAGAAGTGGCTTTTTGCTTAAAGACAGTTTTTTCTTTTTCATTTTTACGTGTTTGAGGGTGTGGCAATAATATTACAGTATGATACCGCTTTGTGATTTCACTGTAATCAGGGGCACAGAATACAGAAGGGCCTTCCGGTAATGGGCTGGGTTTCGCAGTCTGGTGTACGGCTTGCAAATACAAAGCCACCGGCTACATGTGCTTGCTGATGCTGTGTGAGGGCAGTCAGGGTTTCTTTTTTCAGCGTGAGCTTTTTCTCTAACTGAATTTTTTTCTTTTTCATAACATCGTTTTTTGATTACAGCCTCCCCTGTCTTTAACACGGAGTAACGCCATGGGGCGGATTTTCAGCGCAAAGATTTGGTGAGGATCAATATGTGTCAGGGAATGTGGGCATAGTACGGGTTATTTATCTGAGATGCTTAAGATAAAGAAACTTTCTGAAACAGCAACAAAAAAAGTTTGACATCCGAACGCTGTGACATGCTATAGGTATACAAGGGTCCTTAACACGGGCACCTGATTCGTGGTGTGCGATGTAACTGATTTTACGATAGTTATAAGAGTACATGACAAGTATAATTCCGGGGCGGACATCGATAACAATAATTTAAACTTACTGCGCTGTCGCGAATTTTACAGGCCCGGTAAGCGTCATAATCTGCCAGGACCCGCCAATGCTTTTGTTTTTCTGAAATTTTTGCAGTTACTTTATACTGTAACCCCGGCCGCAGTAGACAATGCCGTATGATTAATATTCTGTTCTGTCTGTTGAGGTTTGGCCGCTGAATCCTTTCGGATCATGCTTTAAATAGTAATACTATGGCACTACCATTTTTAGAAATTATTGAGTCGTTAACTCCTGACCCAAATGTGCTCATGTGGAAGTTTGCGGATGCTGACAAAGAGATAAAAAACGGCGCAATGCTCACCGTCCGTGAAAGCCAGCATGCCATGTTGCTGAACGAAGGCCAGCTGGCGGATGTGTTCCCGGCCGGCAGGTACAGCCTGAAAACGGAGAATATCCCGGTGCTTTCCCGGCTGCGTGGCTGGAAGTACGGATTTGAAAGCCCTTTCAAAGCAGACATATACTTCTTCAATACACATCAGTTTGTAAACCTGAAATGGGGTACGCCTGCTCCGATACTCATGACAGATGCGGTATTCGGGCAAGTACGTATCCGGGCTTTCGGTACCTATAATGTACGTATCACCGACGTGGCGAAATTCTTTAGAGAATACGCAGGCACCTGGCCCAGGCTCACTATCACCGAGCTGGAACTGCAATTGCGGGATTTTATCGCCCCGAAGTTCGGAGAAGTAATGTCACTCGCCAAAGTGCCGGTGGTGGAAGCTGCTGCCAATATTCCTGCCCTGAACGAGAAAATACAACCGCTCATTCAGCCTTACTTTACTGACTTCGGAGTGGAAGTGACACGTTTCACCATTACCAGCATCACACTGCCGGAAGAAGTGCTGCAGCAATACGATAAAGTGACGGGCATGAACATGGTCACAGACATGAATAAGTTCTCACAATACAGCATTGCCAATGCGATGGACAAAGAAGGTGCTGTGCTGGGCGATGGCGCGAGACAAGGCGTCATGTTAGGCATGATCACCAATATGATGAACCAGCAGCAGCCCCCCGCACCAGGTAAACCCGCTCTGGCTGATGATATCACAGAACGGCTTCGTAAACTGAAATCACTGTATGAAGCAACGCTGATCACTGAAGCGGAATACACCGCCAAAAAGCAGGAACTGCTGAATTTACTCTGATCCTATATGCAGCTTTATGAACGACGAGAATAAAAAAAGAACGGCTTCCTTCCTGGAAAAGCTCAAACAAAAAACGACCACGCAACAACATTATGGTGGCGACATGCCCGATGAAGAAGCGAAAATGGATATCCGTGATTGTCCCAATTGCGGCGCCGGACGGGCCTATCATAAAGGTCTTACCAAATGCGCCTACTGTGGTTTTGAATTCATGAACATCACACTGACAGACGGCATCCATATCAAAAAAGAAAATAACTCATAATACATGTTTGGTTTTTTTAAGGAGAAGTACAATAACCCTGAACTGCTTAGTGAGCTGAAATCCAGGAAGGACCGCTGGTTTGTTTTCCTGGACAAACTCGAAGCCCGCATCGGTGAACTAACTGCCGCCGGCATACCAGAATTGCAACAGGTTTTTAATGAAGATACAGACCCGTATAAACGTTCCCACTATCATATGTTGCAAGGCCTGATGGGGCAGATCAACAACATGCGGGACAAAGCCAATAATGTGAAGGAAGAGAATATCATTTCCTTCGTGTATTGTGCTGAAGCGGATTTGCCGGCCATTACCACTCCGGCAGGCAGCGAATATCATCGTTACATGTTTGATTTCAGGATCGCTTGCCTGGACCGGTATAATATTTTCGATGAAAAGCTGAATGAAGCATTGGAAGCACTACGGCATGCAGCCGGCGAGCGTGACCTGGAAAGTACCTACCAGCAGCAGCTGGCAGCCTTCGAAAAAATCAGGGACCAGTTTGCCTGCAAACAATGTGGTGGTAATCTGACCATTCCGAAGATGTTCTTTATTGATACCTACGTTACCTGTCCGTTCTGTCAGTCGCAGAATACCTTCAGTCCGTCTACTGGGGCCAGAATGGTGCTGCATAACGCGCGGGAACTGGCGGAGCAACGTACTGCGGGTCTTCGTCAGGCATATGAGAACAGCCGTCCGCAAGACCCTGAGCTGTACAAAAAATACCTTCGCGCCATGTTTGATGAGTGGAATAAGATAGTCCCGGAGATGGCCGGGGAGAATGAAAAATTCTATCAACGATTATTGGAAGAGTACACTTTTAATCATTATAAATAGATCGTTTATGTCTGAAAATCCGTTATTAGCACCTATTCACGGCATTACCCTGGAAGATTACAGCGCAGCCTGCGCAAAATTAGGCAGCGGTTTGAGCGAGGCTGATGTGGCCACCGCCCTCGGTGTGGAATTGCCGGTGTGGCAGGAAGCCAATCTCCTGTGGCCTGAGCGCATGAAGCAGGATGCTTCTTTCGAGATTGTTACCCTGTTCGGACAATATTTTGGCCAGGCAGATCAGCATCCCAAATTCAGCAACCTGAAAGCCAATACTTCTGCAGCAGGAAATGCGAATACAGAAAGAATAAAATCCGATAAAGACTTTTACCAGGAGCTGGAAGTGGCCAGGAGCGTAGCATACGAATATGGTCTGGACGGCGCCCAGTGGGTGGCTGATAAATACGGTATCACCCTTGGTGATTTCCAGATTGCGGCATCTGTCTGGAGTGACCAGATCCACCGGGATATTCAGGCTAACTTCCAAGCCTATACGTCACAGCAGGATGCCTATAAAGCCAAATATCAGCAGCTGTTTGCAGATGCCCAGGGAGGCAATGTAGCAGATGATATTGAGTTTTAATCTGTCAATAAGTGGTCAACATATATTAAAGCCGTATCAATCGTATGATTGGTGCGGCTTTTAATGTTTGAGCATGGGGCCGTTTTAAGCGGGATATGTTGCAAAGGAGGTATATTGGAAACCGCGCTGGCGGCGGTTTCCTGTTTGTTGTGAATCTGCTGCTTTTAGCCAACGTTACAGACCTCTCCGAACGTCCATGGATTGCATGTCCTTCCGATAGTGGTGAGGCGACCGCCTTTTATGGCTGCGAGCTGGTTGTCAGCCATCATGGTGCCGGGCTCCTGTAACAGTACACCGACTGTTTTTTTGTTCAGTGTCAGTGTTGGGTTCAACGGGTTTTTCTTTTTCATAACATTAAGATTTAAAGGATGATTTCGCCCTGTCTTTGGCCAGGATGGCCACGCCATGGGCGATTTTCAGCGTTCAGTAATATCGCTTTTCCCGTTACAATCCATTGCTTTGTGGGCAATAGGAGGGTGGTTGCCACGAGAATGGCAATAAGAGGCAAAGGCTTATATGATGGTGTAAGTTTGCCGGAAGAATATAGGCGGTCCGGTTATGATGTCTGGGTTATGGTTGAAAAAAGACGATTAACTCTTTTGCAATTTTTTCCGGGCTGTTGTCGTTATCGGCGGCCGTATGTCCCAAACCGCGAAATTCTACACGCTTTGCTTGCGGTAAAGCGGTGCTTAATGCATCAAGTGCCAGTTTAAGGTAACGTAGGCTCCTGGTCCCACCCATCAGTAGCATTTCAGCTTTAATTTCTTTACATCGATCTATAATTCCAGGTGATTCACGTACCAATATGAGATCGTAATGCATGGTGGGTATTAAGGATTTCAAAGGCACGTCATCGCCCGCTTGTTTCTTTGCTTCTGCGTTTATACCAATATTTAGCAATGGTGCAATAAGAAAGCTTGGCAAGGCTGTAAACAAAGAGGGGTCATCGGTGCCTTTTATGGCCGTGAACATTGCTTTTCCAAAGTTTCCGCGGGAGAGGGCTGATTCATAGCGACTGCCCCAGGCTGCAGGGTCAGTTCCATTGACAGGGATCGGAGGTTCGTAGAGTACTACTTTTTTAAGCGCTGGCTCTATGATGGCCGTTTGAAGTACACCGATAGCACCAGAACTAAGCCCAAATATCTTATCCGATGCGGTCTCATGGATTAATGCCTGCAAATCCTCGCTTTCTGGTCCAATGCCATAGTCCGGGCCAAACGGACCGCTTAAGCCGCGTCCCCGCCTGTCTGGAATATAAACAGTGAATTGATTGGATAAGAAGCTGGCAAGTTTTATGAAATTTTTAGAGGTCATCATCCCGCCATGGACAAGAATAACTCCCGGCCCGGAACCGGTTTGTCTATAACCAACTTTTGTTCCGTCCTTTGATATAACATAGCCGGTAGTATATTTCTCTAAGAGGGCCATTGCCTGATCTACGTTTATAATGTAAAAGAAAGTACGATAAAGTTGTGTTACCCTGGTCCATTTCTGTCCGATCAAATATCAGCTGTTACATCTTTATAAAGATAGTAAAAGTCAAAGCTAAAACCCATCCATGTTTTAGATTGTCGCGTTTTTACAACTAAAGGTAGCATCGCAGGAATGAATCCGCAGAGCTGAGAACTTTCTTAGTTGGTCCACCGGCAGGCAGGATTTTGTTTGTGTATCCGTTAAATATTTTTTTGCCGGTTACAAATAATTATCGGTTGCATTTTGCCGCTGTAACGGCGCAATGGCCTTTTCGCTGCAGTGGTTTGTATAATTTCCAGTATACCGGTAACGGGCATACTTTTCTGGTGGGGCTGCGATATTGTAGCAACAAGGGATTGTAGTTTAACGATCATTTTCCCACTCTTCAAATTAGCTAGTTATGAAAATCCCCCCTCTGATTACTATTGTATTACTATGCCTGTTATGCTGGTCACGTACATCAGCCGGCAAGCCCGCAAATCCAACGAGTGCACAGTTTGCCGTCGACACGTCTGTTTCTTCACTGATCAGCAGTGCAGAATGGGACGTCCTCTTTCCTCACCGTTTTAATCCGGACGACCGTACCGGCGCTGGAACACTGCCCACGAGCCCTGCCAGGGATTTCTATTCCTATAACAACTTCGTGGAAGCGGTACGGCGTATGGCCAATGTAAAAGTACTGCTGGAAAGACGCTGTGGTACTGATTACTACCGGATCACCCGTACCGACAAAACCACGGGTGCTACCACCGTGATCCGGACCGACCCCGGGTTCAATGATCCTACCTGGAACGGGCTCGCCATCGTTACACAGGTGCTGGACTATGGCACCTTCGCAGGAGAAGGTGATATCAATGCCCGGAAACGGGAGCTGGTAGCCTTTCTGGCCAACATCTCCCAGGAAACCACCGGGGGCTGGCCTACGGCCCCGGGCGGACAATACGCCTGGGGATTGTATTTCCGCGAAGAACAAGGCTACGAAGGCACCAACAACATCGGTTACCGGGATGAGACCAATACCATATACCCTCCCGCACCCGGGAAATCGTATCATGGCAGGGGCCCCATTCAGATCAGCTACAACTACAACTATGGCCAGGCCAGTGAGCTGATATTCGGTGACAAAAACGTGTTGCTGGCCAATCCGGAAAAGGTGATACAAGACGGTGTGATCGCCTTCGAAACCGGTCTCTGGTTCTGGATGGCGCCTCAGTACCCCAAACCGTCCTGCCATGATGTAATGATCCCCGGCAAATGGACGCCCACACCTGCCCAACAGGCTGCAGGCATTAAGCCCGGATTTGGCGCTACCGTCAACATTATCAATGGTGGTATCGAATGCGGCAGCGGACAGGAAAACACCAAAGTACTGAGCCGCATCGCACACTTCCAGCGCTATGCCACTATCAAGCAGGTGAGCCTGGAACTCAACGGTGGCAATAACACTGCCAACTGCGGATGTGCCAACATGTCCAGGTTCACCGTCGACAACGGAGAGTGCGCCAGCCTTACATCCATCCGTTTCCTGCAACCCGCCAATGGAATTCTTTCCACTACATCACTGGGCCCGGTTACCGTGGCCGTTACTAAAAATGACCCCCGCAATGAGATCAGCAAAATTCAGATCATTGTAAATGGCCAGCTTTTCAATGACTCTGTTATTCAATGGACGCCACCGGCATACAATAAGTATACTGCTACGGCAAAGGGTATACGAAATGGGCTGGATACCGTCACCTCCACAGTAAGTTTTGCCGTATGGAACAGCAGTACCTTTGAAGGTTGCGCCAATCTCCCGCCATGGCAGGCCTCCCAGAACTACACCGCTGCGGGAAACATTGTACTGTACAATAACAATATTTACCGCAACAAATGGTGGGCAGGCAGCGCTAGCGTGCCTGGCAGCAGCGATACCTGGGAACTGCTCGGCGCCTGTACCGGCGGCCCCCGGACGGATACCGGCTGCAGCGGCATCGCAGAATGGATGTCATCTAAAGCTTATGCAACCGGCAACCAGGCGGTTTATAAAAACAAAATCTATAAGGCCAACTGGTGGACCCAAAACAATCCGCCCGACCAGAACAGCGGTGCAGGACAACCCTGGACATATGTAAAGGATTGTGGCGCCAGCGCAGCTATCAGTCAGCCAGTCAATAGTACCGTGGTATACCCCAATCCCGTTACCGGTAATGTGCTGTATGTAAAATTCGCTGCACCGGCAGGAGGGAAGTTTTATCTGTCGGTACTTCATAACACTACTTTACAGCGCATGCAGCAGGTGTACTATGAAGCGTCTCATGATGGTTTACATACCGTGCAACTGGATGTAAGCCGTCTCCCAACCGGCGTATGGATACTACAGGTCAGCGGTGATGGCGCCAACAGGAGCAGTGCCGTTACGTTTATTAAAAATTAAGTTTACCAGAGCCGTTAAACAGCCCTGTATGCAGCAAATCCTTCGGGAGCGTGTTGACATGCAGGGCTGCCGGCTTTTGTTTGGAGAAGGTTATCATTAGACGGAATAAGAAAGTTGCTCAAAATAATCTGTGCTGCCCGCTATAATGTTTTCGCATTATGCTTACATTTAGTCACTAAAATGTGAAACCATGGATAAGTTATTGAGTATAGGATCAGCAGCCCTGAAGAAGGCCGCGTTCAATGAAAAGGCCAAGGAGTATGTGCTGGATAACCCGGTTTTGTTCAACGTATTAAAAAAAGCAGCTGACAGGTACATCGGTGGGGAGACACTGGAAGAAACACTGACGAAGGTGATCCAGCAGAACCGCGATGGGTTTAAATGTTCGGTGGAGTTTATGGGGGAGAGTACCAGGAGTGAACAGGAGGCTAATGAAGCTACGCATGAATTTATCAGGATATGTCAGGAAATCAGCCGTCAAAAATTGTATTCAACCGTTTCGCTGGACCTCTCCCATATTGGACTGGCTATCGCTGAAGACCTGTGTTTCAACAACCTGATGGCTATTTGTACAGCAGCCGCGCAGAGCGGGACAGAAGTCATTATCAGTGCAGAAGGAACAGAGCGTACGGACGCCATCATTAATACCTATAAACGCGCGGTGAAAGAATACAATGGCGTGGGCATTACCATGCAGGCCTATCTTTACCGGTCAAAAGACGATTTTAAGGAATTAATCAAAGAACCAGGACGGATCAGGATCGTAAAGGGAGCGTTTGAGACGGTCCCCGGACTTTCTATGCCAAGGGGAGAACAACTGGATGAGGCATATCTCGGTTATGTGGATCAACTGTTGTCAGAAGGGCACCTGTGTTCAATTGCTACGCACCACGATAAAGTGCAGCAAAAAGCAAAAGAACTAATCCATCACCACCAACCGGATAAAAATAAATATGAATTCGAGAGCCTGTATGGAATTCAGACCGAACAGCTTGAAAAACTGAAAGAAGAAGGGTATCCCACTAAATTGTATTTCGTGTATGGGAAGGAGTGGTACCTCTATTTATGCAACAGGCTGGCGGAATATCCCATGAATATTTTCCGGGCATTGAACGATATCGTTAGTTGATCCGGATTAATTTCTCCTTTACCATTGCTTTAGAGAACCGGCGTTAAATACCCATTCGGGAGTATTTAGTTTACTGCCGAAGTCCGCATCATACCAGGGCATACCAGAAGCTGGTTTTTTAAGGATATGGATGTCTTGCGCCGGCATATAGCTTTGGGCAAGCAGGAATATTCTTTTGCCCGAGCGGTCCTGCGCCACATCCATAACGATAACGGCATGGCCGGGAGAACCTCCCTGGATAAAGACATCTCCCGGTTTTATGTTTTTCGTTGCCGGAACGTTCGATAGTTCGCGACTGAGAGAAACTGTACCAGCATAGGTGAACACCGTTTCCAGGTATTTTTCAAACAAGGCTCTTCCCCGTCCTGGTGTTGCGATACGCTTCCGCAACAGTTTTCCCTGCTGCAGCACGAAGCGGTCTCCCTTCAGCCAGCCGCTGAAGTCGATTCGTGTGCCGTCTGTTGCCTCGAAGGCAATTGCTTCAGCATGGCTTTTGTTATACAGGTATTCTGCCCGCAGGCGAATCACGGCATCGGCGCATTGCTGTAAGTCCTTTCCTCCTACAGGCACATCGAGTACGGCATATTGTGCTTGCTGATTTTTTTTGGGAGAGCCGTTATACAGGTATACCGTTTTGTCAGATTTTAAGGTGCAATTCCGTAGCCATTCTCCGAAGGAGTTCCTTTCCTGTGCTATCCGTACATATCCCGCGGGCAATGGTATATCAGAAACCTTCTGCTGGCCGTAAGTTGTAACTGCCAATCCGATAACCAGCAGCATCAAAAGGGATGATTTCATACAAAAAGTTTCCAGGAGGATGCAAACTGCACAAAATTCCATAACGTCCAATCGCCCTGAACTTTTATGTATGGCGTATAGGAGATCAGTTGACAAAGAGAAAACCTGCGATCAGCGCAGGTCTTCTCTTTGTCAATTGTAATATTTTCTGAAAGAAGTTATCCTGCAAAAAGTGTATTCACCAATAAAGCCAGCCGCCTGGAACCGAGCACCAGTTGTTCACCGACTAACGGTGCGCAGCGTTCGTTGTATGCTTTTTCTCCTTCCCAGGAGACGCGGAATTTTTTATCTGCCTTTTCCGTGATTCTTAAAGATTGATAGGCCTGCCTGCTTTTTTTGACGGAGTCCATGGCCCATGATTCGGCCCATGTGCGGGGCGGACCTGCCGGAGCGTCTGTTAATGTGGCATCTAATGCGTCGGCTGCTGCCGCAGGTGTTAAGGAAGGGATCAGTGAGTCCCAATAAGCGTGAAGCGTAGTGTCATGTGGCAGGGGCAATATGAGGCCATTACCGCCCTGGTCACTTTGATGCGTCAATCCTTTTTCCACGATGAGTGCCGGATCGGTGAGCAGGGTAGGGTCAGGGTCATTATCAATATAGCAGCAGGCTACGTGCAGGGGCTGGTGCAGATCGCCGATCAGGTGTGTCAGCCAGCGCAAGGCGTTTATCCTGCTCATCATCTGGGAATTTCCCTGTAGTACGTCTACTGATTTGGCGATCATTTGTACAACGTCTGTTTCGCTGGTGAATGGAGCGTACTGCTGGCGGTCGTAACTGGTAACGTCCAACGGTAAGTCCACAAAATGCCAGTGTTTATGGACCATATTGGGAAAGTCCTTGAGGAATTTGGTGGTTTCAATATCATCGGGTGCCTGGCCTTTTATTTCATCTGCCCAGGTGGCTATTTCGGCAAGACTGCTTTGTCCGATAGGCGCCAGTAGGTCACTGACTGCTTTCCTGGCGGCAGGCGTCAGGAGTTTGTCGGCTTCCATCGCGATAAATTTATGCCTGACAGGCCCCCATAATTCCTGGGGAGAAAACGCTGTAGCGGCAGTTGCGTTGGGGTTGTTTGGTGTTGGATTCATGCGTAGGGGTGGTTTGAGGTGATATCGATCGCCGCGGCAGCATTCACGCAACCGTAGCCGTAAAATACAGAATGGCCGTTCGTATAGTCGGTAGCGTTGCCGATACGGCGGGATGACAGTTGCAGGATTTGTTTCACATCGGAAGCTTTCAGTCGCGGGTTGTGAGAAAGCATCAGGGCGCATACTCCGGCTACCACAGGGGCGGCGCCGGAAGTGCCGCCAAATATCTTGGTGTAGTCGCCGGCATCGTAGCCGGCTGCGTATTCAATACCCTGGAATATAAACGTGCCTCTTACGTCAGTGGTCAGCAGGCCACGGCCTCCTTGTCCGTCGGTAGGGGCGCACACTGATATTTCCCTGCCATAATTTGAGTAACCGGCCCGTTCATCCCTGCTGGTGGATGCTGCTACGGCGATGACGTCCGGATGAATGGCGAAGCCGTTTACGGATTCCTGCTGAGGATCGTTGATATCGGTGTTAGCATTGCCTGCTGCAAAAATGATGACGCAGCCCAATCCGTTACGGCCGTTACGGGCGCAGTCTTCGATCACTTCCAGTTGCCTGGTGGATAAAACATAATAGGCGGGGGAGGCGCCCCAGCTGCAATTGATCACCCATGCGCCATTTTGAGCGGCGTAGTTAAACCAGGCTTCTATATTGTCGTCGTTGATGTTTTCGCTCCATCTGATGGGCATCAGCCTGCAGGAGGGAGCAACACCTGTTATGCCTTCGTTGTTGCTGTTTCCCAGTGCGAGCCCGGCACAGGCGGTACCGTGATAGTCACCATCGAAAGGTGTTTTCTTTCGGGGGGAAGGGTCGGGCGATTGTGTCTGGAAATCCCATGGGGCCACGACCTTACCGTTTCCTCCCAGGTCGGGATGAGTGAGATCAAATCCATCGTCGATGATAGCAACGATGCAGTCGGGGCTTCCCAGTGACTGCATTTTCTGCCAGGCCTCTACCACCCGTGCATCTGCACCTGCTTTGAGCCCGAGACTGCTGCCAAACTGAACGCCTGAATTCTGCAGGTGCCACTGTTCCTTAAAAAGCGGATCACCGGGCAAATCAAACTGGGCCAGTTTCCCCGGGGTGGACAGGTCCGGCTCTGCCAGCAGGATGTTGTCATGATGCTGTAACTCATAGGCTACCTTCAAGGGGTTCATGGAGTCGGGCGTAACGGCAACAATAAACGTTTCCTGTTTATTCCCGGCTGCATTTTCCTTTACCCTCGATGTTACGACCATCAGCTTGTAGGTGTCCAGGATGGCTTGTTTGGTGGCATCGTTGGTATCAGGAGTGAAGCGTAACGTGAGTTTACCGGTAGGGACATAAGGTACCTGGCTTTGGGGTGTATGATATACATGAGAGCCGGTGGCTATCATTTCATGTTCGCGCAACTGGTCCAGTGTTCTGTCGATATTTTCGGCGCCTTTGATATTGATCAGATGAAAGCCGCCGAGCTTTTTGTTGGTGTCGGACCATTCCAGGTCGCCACCCAGCGCGGGCATGGCAGCAGCCAGGTCCGTCGCTTTGTCCGGGCGTAATGCTATCTGGTCTTCGCTTTTATCAAGCTGAATAGTTGAGTTGCCTCTCTTTAATATAAAAGAATCCATGACCGTTGTTTGTTTAGAAATAACTTTTGCCTGCGGGTGATTCTCTTTTGGTAAACTCCTGCTGATAAGCGGGTTCGTAAAGATCAGTGATGATAAAAGTTCCGCTGGTCTCCCAGTCGTCTGCTTTCCAGTTGCCCTGCGCGTCCAGTTTTTTGTCGATGCGCTGTGACTGTATGTATATCTTTCCCCAGAACAACCATTTCCCGTTGATATACTGTACCAGGTATACCCGTACGGGATCGCTCTGGTAAATCCTCGCGCGTTCTTTTTTATAAAAGGAAAATATCTTTCCGCTTACCTGGTCAATGGTTACCGGCTCTTTTATATGTTTTCCCAGGTCGAGGACAGTATCCGGAAAGCCCTGCTCTGTGGAGATCACCAGGGTGTCGTTTATTTCTATCATGCTTCCCATAGGTCATTTATTTTTGTTTTAACCGCTGCAATGATGCTTCTCTGGCGGCTGTGATTTTTGCGATGTCCTGTAATTCGGGTATCTGCCAATGCTGCTGCCTGAGCTGGTCCCAGCTGAGGTCCAGCACGATCTGGTCGTTGTATAATACCTCGCCCTGTTCGTTCACTTCAAAAATAAACGCAGGTGCAACGATGTATAACACCTGGCATTGTTTGTCGCTGTTGTTGATCAATTGAAAAAAGGTGCCGGGCTGTGTCAGGACGGTCTCCCGTTCTTTTACTTCTATGTAATACATGTCGTTGCTGGCGGCATCTTTCATGCCTACCGTAAGAGTGCCGGACACCACCCAGGTAAGATGGGTGATAATGGGGTGAACATGCACATGCGATTTTTCGCCGGGGTCCAGCTCTCCGTAGGCAAGGCTTTCTGCATCTATGATGGGAAGCCTGGCCAGTTTGGATTGTATGGGGCCTATGATTTCATAAACAGTGGTGCCGTCTGGCACGACTACGCCATTTTCAATACGGTAAATTTTATTCATAAGGGTAAATTGTTATTCGTGATCACGATGCCATTCGAAGCTGGGGGCTGCATGACGTCCCTGAGGGTCGCCGGGAATAGGCAACTGTACAAGGTTGTAAGCCAGGGGGGATAGTTTATGCATGCCATTCAGGATAGCGGTATAAAAAGCCGCAGGATTGCCGTTAAAGCCTTCCTCCAGCTGAGAGAGCATGGTAGCGTAATTGGTGTTGAAGAGGTTGTTGAGATAACTGAGAGCCGGGAACTGTAGCAGATCACTGCTTTTACAACTGGTTTTAATGGGGAAGATAGCGTTATAGTCGATGTCTATAACATTCCCGGTAGGCGGAAGATGCGGATCGTCCTGCGGGGTGTACAACCGGCCGTGGTAGATTTCGTTGAAACGGAAATAGTGCGGCACCTCATCGGTGGTGGAGAAGTTAAAGGCTTTTACCGCAATGGGCTCGGTGGTGCCTTCCCCTTGTTCTATGATGAGGTCTATCGCGGCAGAAGCAGTACCGAGGCTCGTAATCACGATCGGGGTGCCGCCACCACGCCAGAAATATTCTTCTGATATCTGGTTTTCTTTTTTACCGGTAAATACGTTTTGTTCTCCATAGGTTTTACAGAGATCCATGAGGTCTTCTTTTATGCCCCGGTAAAACTCCCCGATAGTGAGACCGGGTACCGTGATTTTGTCAAATTCGAGTGGAGCGACTGCCCATCCGTCCGGCAGTTCTATCTGAAGGAACACGTTGATCGTGTCCTGGCTGAAGGCTGCCAGGTGTATATCGAACTGCCTGTTTTTAAACTGTTTCCCCTGAAATTCCATCTGAACGGGATATACAGGGATGTTATCCTTTCCCAGTTTCACATTGCCGCCTACAGCCGAAAGCAGGTTGCCTGCCAGCAGCATATGCAGCATTTCTTCCATGACCACACTCCTGATGATAGAAGAGGCCATGGCATTACTGCCGGGACGCATGCTGAATAAAGCGGTCAGGTAGGGGGGGATGGTGGCCAGTTCCAGCTCGATGGCCTTTTGCAGCTTTTCTTTGAGAGGTAACAGTTGGTCTTGCAGATTCATATGTAAAGAGGCCTAAGCATTTAATTGATGGAGTAAATGACTGCCGAGCCTTAAGGACAGGGCGGTAAGGGTGAGGGTAGGATTGACGGCGCCCAGTGAAGAAAAGACGGCATTGGAACACATGTATATGTTTGAAGTGCCGTGTACTCTCAGGTCGCGGTCTACTACGCCGTCTTCAGGAGTATGGCTCATCCTGGTGGTACAAGCCGCATGATCGGCCCGCCAGGAAATGGGGTTTTCTGTTCCGGGGTCTACTGCATTCATATGACCGAAGATGGTTTGAGCAACGGTAGCCACTTCTTTCATCCTGGTATCAAAATCTTTGCTTTTGGAGAAAGTAATTTTTGTCTCCCGCATGCCAAACCTGTTTTTCTTTTCTGTGTTTTCCACGCGGTTGCTGCGATCGCTGAAGACTTCTATCATGCCCTGTAGCTGAACGGTGGTATTGGTTTGAATGGATTTGATGATTTCCGCTCTTGTTTTGCCACTGGTAGCGGAGCGGACCAGGTTCACCTTAGGGGAAGTAGGGGGATTGATAAGGACGAATTTCCCTTTATGTTGTTCAGCCGGACTGTCGTAATGACGTGATACCAATGTAGGAAAACCCATTTCCGGCTGGAGCATTTGCGGGTTGCCGGGTAGTACCGCTTTGAAAAAAAAGTAGGGATGTGAAATGAGGAACCTGCCCACCAGGTCGTTGTCATTGCCGATCCCGTTTTTCCACCAGTTCAATGCGGAGCGTTGCAACAATTTGGGACCTTCGATAGCGCCGGAAGCATTGATGATAATGGTTGCCTGAATGGTTTCCCAGGCGCCTTTCTTTTTGTTGAGATACTTTACACCAGTAGCATGTGATTTGCTGTCCATCAGTATTTCATCTGCGATGACATTCGTCAGGACCTGGAGATGCGGATAGCGGGCAGATTGCACCAGGTCGTCGAGGTTGTTGGCTGCGGCAAACCGCGCCCCGAACGGACAGTATTTGCATAGCCCGGTAGTATGACAGGGGCCATGGCTGTTATTAGCGTGTGTATCGCCATAGCGGGCTATCGGCAAATGCGAATAACTGACTGGTTCAGCGAATTTTTTAAAGGCATCAATAAAAAGCCCGTCTTCCAGGGTAAATGGAAATGCCTGGAAAGGATACTTTCCGGACCTGGGCGTGGTGGCGTCTTCAGAATCGCCGGAAACGCCGATAAAGTGTTCCGCTTCGTGGTAATAAGGCTCCATTTCATGATAATCGACCGGCCAGTCGATCACATCTCCGGCGGTGACGCCTTTGTTTTCCAGGCTGGTACGCAGGTGGAAATCTTCCGGTTTTAAACGGAAAGCCCAGCCGCCCCAGTGTACAGTGGATCCTCCATACAGAAAGGCGCGGGCGCCTGTCATCGGAATTTCTGTGTCCCCTTCAAATTTATTTTCTCCTGGTCTGTCTCTGTCGGGATAAGACAGGTCATGGCAGGAGTCATAAATATTCTGGTTGTCGAAGGGAAGCTTGTTAGTGATCAGATAGTTTTGATAAAGCGCAAAATCACGCATCTTTATTTTCCCGCCTGCTTCCAGTACGGTAATGGCTGTATGGGGCCTGCCGGCCAATATTTTGGTTACCAGGGCGGTGGCGGCTACACCGGAGCCGATGACCACAATTTCTGTTTGCATGATTAATCTGCTATTGTACGATAAGGGGTATTATCTTTCAGGTTCATTCCTCCAATGTATCCGGGGTAGTTGATGGGTACGCCTTGCGCTACGGTAGGGTCACCAAAGGCTTTAAACCCGCCCAGGGCAAGGTTTAAGGCGATCAGTTCATTGACCACGAGCTGCTTCGCCCTGGCCAGGTTGGTAAAAGCGGGCGTTATATTGGCAGCGGCATCTGTAAACAGCCTTTGAAAGGCAGCTTCTTCTCCCAGTTCTTCCGTTAGCTCCCGGATCACATCTCCATAATTGACATATTCGGCCAGGTACCTGACATCGATCTCAATACGGTTGGAAATAAAGATCAGGAAGTCGGATTTCATCGCTTCCGGCGTATGGGTTGTCTGCCAGAATTGGCAGATTTGCGTAAACAGCTGCCAAAGGGTATCCAGCAGTGTATCATCCAGCTTACGTAAATTCTCCAGTACAAAGTACCTGGCTTCGAGGTTATACTTTGACATGTTGCAATTGTTTTTTGGTGTACCGGATAGCTGTAAAGATGAATGAGGCGTCTGTCTGAATAGTAATCATAGTGCGGGGTTGGTCAGGGCGGCAATTTATAAATTAAACATTATTGAAAATGTTAAGCAGGAGATTTTATCCGGGCATTATCATATCCCGGGCAGTCCTTTTTACTATCATTTTTATGATAGAATGCTACTATTTAAATTATTTTGATGATGTATTAAAGTGATGGAAATTTGCATCATTAATAATTAAAATTATAGAAATGAAGGTGTTCATTATCAACGCGGGACAAGTCTTCGCACACTCTGGCGGAAAGTTCAACGATTCGCTGACAGGCTGGACAATGGGGTTTCTGGACCGGAAAAGATTCGAATATCGCACCGTCAATATTAACGATGATTTTGATGCGATGGCTGAAGTGGAGAACTTTAAATGGGCAGATGTTATCATCTATCACACACCGATCTGGTGGTTCCAGGTACCTAATCAGTTAAAAAAATATATCGATGAAGTGTTCACTGCCGGTCATCAAAACGGAATGTATGCCAGCGACGGCAGAAGCCGGAAAAACCCGGCTATCAACTACGGGACAGGTGGATTGATGCAAGGTAAAAAATACATGGTCACCACTACCTGGAATGCACCGGAAACAGCCTTCACCCTGCCGGGCGAATTTTTTGAACAGAAATCAGTAGATGACGGGGTGCTGTTCGGTTTCCATAAGATGAACCAGTTTGTGGGCATGGACAGAATAGATGGTTTCCATTTTCATGACCTGGAAAAAAATGCCACACAGGAGCGGATTGAAAACTATCAGCAGGATTATCTGCTGCACCTGGAAAAAGTATTCACCTTTAAAAAACAATTGTCATGAGTATATATTTGATCGCTACTATCAAAGCTAAACCGGAACATCGCGATGAGGTGGCCGTTGTATTACAACGTATGGTAACGGAAACCAGGAAGGAAGAAGCGGCTATTCAATATGACCTTCACCAGGGGACAGCAGATGACAACCTGTTTGTATTCTATGAAATATGGAAGGACCAGGAAGGGCTTGATGCGCACAACCAACAGCCCTATATTCTTGAATTTGGCCGTCTGGCGGAAGGTAAATTACAGGAAGCGCCCACCATTCACCTGACCACGAAAATATAGGGAGTCTGATTGTTATTCAACAATCCGCGTAGCTATCTTCGCTGCAAATTCATCCAGACTGGCAGTCGCCGTATTACTAAGGATAATAATCGTGGAGCCTTCTTCCAGCACATGAAACAACATGGCCTGCGCGCCCATAATTGAGCCAGGCCTTTTAATGATAGTATAGTTCTTGTGGTGAATGTCATAATCCTTGTAAACCCATACGCCGTAGCCATATTCGCTCAGTCCGGAGGTGAACATCAGGTCGAGCGTGGCCTGTTTTAATAGTTTCTTTTCAAACAACGCATTGGCAAACTTCAGGATATCATCAACAGTGGAGTACATGGCGCCGGAGGCATACCAGTTTTCCATGTAAGCCGGAAGATCATTGACCATGGCTTTGATATCCTCCCGGTAGAAGTAGGTGTCCGCAAGGCGGGGGATCATCTTCTGCTGATAGGCGATGCCACTATTGGTCATCAGCAAGGGTTGCAGGATATTGGCTTGAAGATGCTCTTCAAAGGTTTTGCTGGTGATACGCTCAATTATTTTTCCTAGAATGATATAATCGGCGTTGTTGTAATCCCACACTTTGCCTGGTTCATTTTCCAGCTTGCCGCTGCCGTAGCGTGTCAGCATTTCATCGGAGGTATGCGGCAGTTGATACTGCGGCATGCCTTGTTTCAGCGCTGATTCGAGGGAGAGGTCAGCGTCCATGTTATGGATGCCGGAAGTCATATTCAGCAGCTGTACGACTGTTACCTTATTGGCTGCTTCTCCCTTATAATCGGGCAGGTAGGTACTGATGGTTTTATTTAAGTCAATTTTGCCTTGTTCGTAGAGCTGTAGGACCAATACGGCTGTAAAGGCTTTGGTGATGGAAGCGATTTTGTACCGGGTATCCGTGGTATTGGGTACCTGCTGCTGGAAGTTGGCTGAGCCGAAACTCTTTTTATACCAGGCTTTGTTCTTTTTGGCCAGCAGGATAGTGCCATTAAAATTGTTCTTCGTGACGAAGGAATCGATAAAAAGACCGGCTTTGGAAGACTGTCCCAAAACAGGACCTGTCACAAGGAAGAAGGCTACCAGGAAGAATACCTTTCTCATGATATAAGGAGTTGTGATAGAAAACGATTTCTTGGGAATGAAAATGTTGCCGTTACGTACAGCCGGAAATGTTAGATGATAAATATAGTTAATTTTTCCGACTGTCAAAATAACGGGTGAAATCGTATCTGTCAGGAGACTAAGGCAATACCTTTTCAAATGCCAGCCGTGACGCGCCACGGAAGAAAACTTCGCCGCAATACACATAGCCCAGTTTTTCGAAAATGCGCAGCATGCCTTTGTTGTCGTGGTTGGTATCTGCCCGGACGCTGTTGATATGGTTATTCATGGCGTAGTCTTC
The DNA here is from genome assembly GCF_012927205.1 of Chitinophaga fulva. Classification (GTDB taxonomy): domain Bacteria; phylum Bacteroidota; class Bacteroidia; order Chitinophagales; family Chitinophagaceae; genus Chitinophaga; species Chitinophaga fulva. The sequence goes on along the minus strand of NZ_JABBGC010000002.1, from coordinate 1,088,516 downwards.
TACGTGCTTTAACATTTGTTGCGCCAATCCCTGGCCCAGGAAATCATCTGAAATGGCTACACGATGATACACTACAAAATCGCCGTCGGTCAGCCAGGTGCCTTTAATGTCGGCATAAGCTGGTTCGTCATTGATCAGCAGCGCAATATAGCCGGCTATTTTATCATCGGCGGCTAATACAAAGCCGTGGCTGTTTTCGATATCGCTGGCCACTACAGCGGGGTTGGGATACCCGTCCTGCCATTGGTCGCTTCCTTCTGCCTTCCTGCGTGCGATGGCTTTTTCCAATATGTTCCAAATCTGATCTGCATCTGCTGATGTCGCTTTTCTGAATTCCAATGCCATAATTCCGGGATATTTATAAATCAAAAGTACGAAACAAAAAAGAAACCGGCATTTACGCCGGTTTCCTTTTGACTTCAAACATTTTTTTCGATTAGAGTTTTTCCAGGGTCCAGCGTTGGTTATTACCGCCATTTGACAAGTACTGGATGATGCTGGCGCCGTTATCTGTAGAAGCGGCAGCTACGTCCAGTACTCTTCCGCTATTCCTGTTTTTAATGATAAAATTGCCAGTGCCATCCCAGGTCGAATATACTTGCCATTGCTGGTTATACCCTTCATGCCAGCTATATTGGATAAGGGGAATGCCGTCCGCCTGGGAGTTATTGTTAATGTCCAGTGATTTACCGCTGCCAATGTTGATGATACTGTAGTACCCGTTGCCCAGGTAATGAAAATACCATTGTTGGTTCTCGCCGCCGTTCCAGTCCCATTGTACAATGCTGCCTCCATCCTCTTTGGATGCGCCGTGTACGTCCATTACTTTGCCGCTGGATACGCTGGTGACTTTGTAGGTGCCATCGGGGATAGACTGCGTGCCTTGGCCACGGCCATACATAAACTGCAGTGCAGAGATATCATAAGAGGAGAATGGTCTGCTTTTTCCGGGTTCGATGCAGGCGAGCATCCAGCTGAAAGGGTCCTCACTGGTAGGGGTACCATAAATGGGAATAGCCCCTATGCCGGCATCGCCTTCATTGGGATCGGATGATGACCAGCCGCAACTAATGGCACGGTTGAAATAATCGGTGTGTCGGAAGCCGATGATATGGCCCAACTCATGTTCAATCACACTAGCCAGGTAATATTTCTCCGGATTGGTGCCCAGGCCATTGGCGTCTGAATTCATCCAGATAAGGTTGGGTGGGTTGCCGTTGGCATCCGGGAAACCGGAGGCCATGCCTAAAATACCGGTGCCCAGACTACGATAAGTGATGGTCACATTCGCGCCGGACGATACCCGCTGAAAGGTAAGCATCAGCCCCAATTGGTTGTAATGCTCAATAGCGATGTCTGTGGCCGTGGCGTAAACAGCCGGCAAGCCACTTACAGAAAGGGTAATCACACGCGGCAGGCGGGTGATGGCATAGTTGGTCCTGTACTGTTCTGTTTCGCCGGCACGCAGCGTTGGCGAATAGGCGTGTGTTTTGTCCAGGTCTGCATCAGACAGGAAGATATCGCCTTCCACAATATAACCGCTGTCTTGGCGGATAACGCCATGAGTACTGTATCCGAGCTTTTTAATTTTGGCTAAAGCTCCGGACGAAACGTCAACGGTGGTGTCTTTTGTTGGTTGTTGCTCTTCTTTTTTGCACGACAAGTTGAAGAGTAATGTCATGATGAACATGAGACAGCATAAGAGTTTCCGAGTTTTCATATAAAGTGGTTTGCGTAAAAAGGATAGCTGAAGTCGCCGCAAAGCTAGTCCGGTCCCCAGCGGCATATTCGCAGTGCGAAAAGCTTTTATTACTGGATAAAAAAAAGACGCAAAGTGATGAAAATCACTTTGCGTCTAAAAAACATATATACGTCGCCGTTAGTGTACGGACTCCTTGAAAATCCTGTTCAGCCAGCGTAGCATGAGGAAAATAATAGCGGCCGCACTTCCCAGCAACAGGAAGTTGACAAGGAAATAATTCGCTTTATTGTCATAAGTGTCCCATAACGTTGCCAGGATACCGGAGAGTTTGTTGCCGATAGACGTGGCGAGGAACCAGCCACCCATCATCAGGGAGGTGATCCGCGCGGGGCTCAGTTTGGACACGAGGGACAATCCCATCGGGCTAAGAAACAGTTCACCCACGGTAATGATGCCGTAACAACCGATCAGCCACCACGGCGATGCTTTGATGGCGCCGTTGCTGCATACATATACGGCGCCTACCATCATCAGGGTGGACAGGGCGGATATCAGCAGGCCCCAGGCTATTTTGGAAGGGGTGGAGGGTTCTTTGTCGCGTTTTCGTAACATGGCGAAGAACAGGACGATCAACGGCGTCAGCGTGATCACAAAAAAGGGATTAATGGACTGGAACAGCTCTGTATTATACAGGCTGATACTTTGTCCCTCGGCCGGCATTTTTTCCGGTGCCACGTTTTTGAAATAAGGGACCTTGTCCCATACTTTCTGTGGTTTGCCGGCAGCGTCGCGTACTACCCTGAACTCATCGTCATAGGCGGTCACGGAATCTGCTTTATTGACGACCGTTTCAGCCAGGTAGAGGCGCTGCGCCGGTTGCTGGATCGCGGAAGGAATTTCCCTGTCGGTATAGTATTGTGCCCAGGTGGTCAGCGCGGTACCGTTCTGTTTAAATACGGCCCAGAACACGATGGACACGGCGAAAATAGCCAGCAGCGCTGATAATGGCCTACGGTCTTTGGCATCTGCCTTGACCAGCAGCGATACAAAAAATAATAATATGGGGATGCAGGCAAAGATGAAGGCATCGGTGGAGTCGGAGCCGAAGATATTACCGGGAATAAACCATGCGCCCAAACCCACTACGATGGCCGGCAGGAACACGACGGAGAAAATTTTGCTCAGCGGCATATCACCTTCCTGTACGGGCTTGCGTACATCAGCGTGACGGTAATGTTTCATGCCGATAGTGAAAATCAGCACCCCGAGGAACATCCCTATACCGGCAGCGATAAAGGCTGCGCCCCAGCCGATGGTGTTACGCAGGAAGGCTGCAAAGAAGTTACAGATAAATGCGCCGATGTTGATCCCCATGTAAAAAATATTGTACCCGGTATCTTTCCGGCTACGGTATTTTTCGTCACTGTACACATTGCCCAGCAAGGTGGAAATATTCGGTTTAAAAAATCCATTACCAATGCAGATCAGCGCAAGGGACAGGTAAAAAACGGTGAGGTTATGTACTGCCAGCCCCATATAACCGATACCCATGAGTATCCCACCGATGATAATGGATTTGCTGTAGCCTAGTTTACGGTCGGCTATCAGTCCGCCAAGAAAAGGTGTCAGGTATACGAAAGCGATGAAAGTCCCGAAGATATCCGCAGCAGTAGCACGGTCCATGCCCCAGCCACCTTTCGCCGTGTCGGTCAGGTATAACTGGAAAATCCCGAGGATCAGATAAAAACCAAAGCGCTCCCACATCTCGGAGAGGAACAGGAAAGGCAATGCTGCCGGATGATTACTTGCTTTTTTCATGTAAAATCAAATGGTGTACGTGATATAGGTTATGCATGACAGCTCACTGCCAAACCGCTAAAATAAGGGAAAAGATGGGAATATCAGCGCACTGCGTGTTTCAGGCGGGTGGTGAATGGCATGCAGGGTGACGCTTGTTCAGGCCATAACAACAACCGTTTTGGGATGTTAAAAAAGCATCTGTTTGATACGGTTCTCTGAAGGCTTACTGAAGGGATATACGAAGGATAGGTGAGGGATAGGTGAAGGATACCACAACGATAGCTATACAAATGAATAATTATCAATGAGATATACGAATTTTATTAATTGTAATATGTTTGAGGTTGATGGTATTTTCTCCAAAAGTATAATTATGCGATAGCTGTTTCATTGTACTTATTACGATACTCCACCGGCGTTAAGCCGGTCAGCCGCTTAAATATCTCCCGGAAACTCTGGGTATCGGTATAACCCACTTCGTACATGACTTCGCTTATATTCTTACGGGTGGTTTCCAGCCGGCGTTTGGCGGCTTCTACTTTTACTCGTTGCACATATTCATTGACGGTGTTGTTGGTGGATTTCTGGAACCGGCGTTCAAAGTTGCGCCGGCCGATAGAGAATTTATTGGCGAGGAAATCGATGGTGATTTTCTCCGGGTAGTTTTCTTCGATGAACTCCTGTGCCATCCTGATTTCCGGGTCGTCGTGTGTTTTCTGTCCTTCAAAAATAATAAAGGGAGATTGGCTTTTCTTGTCTATATCTATGAGAAATCCTTTCGCGATGTCGATGGCCATTTCACGGCCGGCATATTTTTCAATCAGGTATACCAGCAGGTTCAGGTAAGCAAAGGCGCCGCCGCTGGTATAGATGCCGTCTTCGTCGGTAATGAGTTGAGAGGGCACCATTTTCGCTTCGGGGTACATTCGGGAGAACTGCTCCGCCAGCTGCCAGTGGGTGGTGCAGGGCCGGTTGTTCAGCAGGCCCGTGGCTGCCAGGAAAAAGGCGCCAATGCAAAGACAGGCGATTTCGGCACCCTGCTTGCGTTGCTCCAGTATCCACGGAATAAATTCCAGGTTGATTTCCGCTGCCCGCTGCTGGTCGCCCTGTAGGGAAGGGATAATGATCAGGTCTGTCTGATGTACCTCGCTGATCAATGCGTCCGGATTGATGGTGAACCGTCCGTTGCGCTGGCTGGTATTAGGGGAAAGCCCTACCAGCTGGATGTTGAATAACGGCGCCTCGCCTCTGGCCGCGCGGATGACATTGACTTCTGACAGTATTTGCAGGCTTCCTTCGATATTTACCAGGCTGCTTTGGCCTCTTGGTATCAGGATTGAAATGTGTTTCATACGGTTAGCTGTTGTCATAAACGGTGTTGTCGTTTTCGCCGTTCTTAATTGTCATTAAACCCTGCCGTAGGTTTTCCGGCGGCGGAGTAGTTTTGTGTCATCATCAAAAATAGGGAAATGATACAAATTAGCGCATACCTCACCTTTAACGGCAACTGTCGGGAAGCGATGAGCTTCTACCGGGAATGCCTGGGCGGTGACCTGAGCTTCCGGACAGCGGGGGAAGCGGAAGGGGGAGCGGTACTGCCGGAACCATTCAGGAGTGCGGTAGTACAGGCTACCCTGGTGAGTGGTGCGCTGGTGTTGACAGGCTCCGACATGGTAGGCGAGGAGGGGTTGATCAAAGGCAATGCAGTTTCGTTATTATTGCATTGTCATGGCGAAAAAGAAACGAGGGACTGTTACCGGAAACTGGCTGCCGGTGGCGTGGCGTCCCACCCGCTGCGGGACACAATCGCGGGAGGCCTGTTTGGGGTGCTGACGGACAAATACGGCCACCATTGGCTACTCAGCTGTAATGACATCTATCCAAAAAATATATAAACCACAAAAAACTGAAAAAATGAGAAAAGTAGTATTGTTCATGCACGTATCGCTCGATAATTATGTGTGCGACGTAAATGGTGGCCTGGGCTGGATCTCCTATGACAAGGAATTGCAGGAATATGCCGGACGGATAGTAGACACAGTAGGCATGCCGATGTACGGGCGCACCACTTATGATATGATGGCCGGCTATTGGCCTACCGTACTGGAAAAACCAGAGACCGCTGATGCACACAGCCTGCATCACGCCAGGTGGGTGCAGGAAATTCCCAAAGTGGTATTCTCCACCACCATGGAAAAAGCGGAATGGAATAATACCAGGTTGATCAAAAACAATATCGCTGAGGAAGTACAAAAGCTGAAAGCGGAGCCGGGGAAGGACCTGGTGATATTTGGCAGCCCCGGTCTGGCGCAGACTTTCGCGGACCTGGACCTGATCGACGAATTCCAGTTGACCATCCAGCCCGTGGTACTCGGCGCCGGCACCCGGATGTTTAAAGACCTGAAATCTCCTGTAAAGCTGCAGATGCTTAGCTCCACACAATTTAAATCCGGTGTCATCGGGGCGCATTATGAGGTAGTGAGAAAATAATGGTTTTAAACTGCTGTTCCGGTGCGGAAAGGACTGGCCTGTATTTAAAGTGCTTTTCTGCGGAGTGTCCGGCCGGATACAGCTTCTTTGATCCATTTGCGCCGGATAAAGAGCAGTCCTGCCCAAAAAGGTATGAAAAATATCATGGTCATGCCAAATATCAGATTGCTCCATTGTGTAAGGGCTGCTGCCAGCAGGACAGTGACTCCCCAGATGGCCGCCATGATCAGGTTGAACCGGATGGCGTATTTAGCTTCAAACCAGACCAACAATCCGGGGACCAGGTATATAGCCGCTACCAAGCCTTTCCCAATGAAGCTGCCAATCCAATAGGCTGCGTCTTTGATCTCGTTGGGATCGTCGTCCGGTGCAAAAAAGAATCCGTAGACAAAAACAAGTATCCCGATAAGAACAGTAAACCAGGTATAAACTTTCAGCCATGTCGGCATCAGTTCACGGCGGCGCGGTATTTCGGTACTATCAAAACTTTCGTCGAATATGGATGATTGTTCACTCATGATAACAGATACAGGATAAATAAAAATTAGGTTTTAAAATGTTTTTCAGCGGAATGTCTGACCGGATACACCATTCTTCCATTTCCGCAGGAGGGGGAACAGCCCTGCCCAAAAGGGAAGGAAAGGCACCATGCACCAGGCAAGGACCCAAAGTTTCGAATTCACAAGCAAAGAGCAATATAATGTGATGACCACCCAGGAGATAGCGATGATCAGGTTAAACAGAATAGCTTGTCTGATTTCCAGCCATACCAACAGGCCCGGTAAAACGTATATGCAGGAGACGACAATTTTTATGACCAGCCTGATAATCTGGTTATGCAGGCTGTTGCGGTCAGAAGATCCGCCTATATCATCAGGCGTCATGAAAAAGAGGTAACTGAAAACGTATATACCGAAACCGATGGCCACCCAGGTGTACACCTTTAACCATGCCGGCATCAGGTTGCGACGACGATGCGCCGGCTTATTGTCAAAACTTTTGTCAAAAATGGTAGACTGTTGCTCCATGGTATCAGGATATATAGGGGCCGCAAGGTAATAAATTCCGAAGCAAAATTGTTTATATTGGGCTGCCTTGATACCTTACAATAACGGCTATATGAATTTTAAAAATTGGATATTCCCGTTGACACTGCTGCTGGGAACAAATGTTAGCCTGGCGCAGTCAGCCCTGTCACGCCGGCAGGCGATAGCAGATATCGATGAATACACCCGCACGCTGGAGGCATCGCACTATGCGCCTTTTATGCATATCTCCCAGAAAGATTACAACGCCGGTGTGGACAGGATCAAGCGCTCCATCGGAGATTCGATCAGTACCCGCGACCTGGTATGGACATTCTACCGCATCACTGCACTGCTGGGCGATGCGCACTGTGCGCCGCAACTAGGGCAACCTTTTTTGAAAGACGAACTGAAAAAAGACCAGTTCTTCCCTTATAAACTGGTACAGGAAAACCACCGGTTGTATATTCCCGCTAAACTGGCGACTGATCTCAATATCCCGGCAGGGGCTGAAATTACAGATATCAATGGCAGGAAGATGACTGACCTTTACGAAGACATATTGAGCGGCATGGCCGGATTGCCAGCCTTCCGGGAAGAGGCGTCCAGCCGTTTGTTGAGCTACTTCCTGTTTTTAAAGGGAATACAACCGCCTTTTGTGTTAAGCTACAAAGACAATAAAGGTGTAACCGGTAAAACAACCATAGCCGCCGGAGTGGTGTTCGGACAGGCGCTTGCCGCCACTATGCCGCAAATCGTGCAGCCGTATACGTATGGTATATTGGACAATAAACTGGGTTACATCAGTGTTAATAGTCTGAGCGGCGACGTGAATATTTTCCGCACTTTCCTGGACAGCTGTTTCCGTGAATTAAAAACGACCAACATCCGTCACCTGGTGATTGATCTCCGGCAAAACAGCGGTGGCAACACGTTGCTGGGCGACCTGCTATTCAGTTACATCACCCATGAAAAATATTCCTGGGGACGGAAAAGCTGGAAAATCGGTCAGCCTTACAAAGATATGCTGACAGCCGGAGGGGATACCACCGACAGCTATCTGAAACATGCCAACGGCACCGTATGGGAAAGTGAAGACTGCATACCGGGAGACTGCCCTTTCAAAAGAGATACCGTATTTGACGGAAAAGTATATTTCCTCACGGGTCCGTTTACCTTCTCCAGCGCCATGTCCATTGCCGACGTGGTAAAAACCTATGAATTGGCCACTATCATCGGAGAACCTACCGGCGAAAATGTACAGGATTTCGGAGAGGCGTTCCCGATAGAGCTTCCTAACAGCAAGATGATGATACAGTCCACTACTTCCCTGAGCCACGGGGCGAATTGCAACAAAAAGAAAAACGGGCCTGTACTTCCGGATGTGATGATAAAACCTTCGTTGCAGGATAAAGTGTGGGATAAAGACCCGGTAATGGAGTATTTGATGAAAAATGCCCGGTGACCTTTCAAATAATAAAAGCTACTGTAAAAGAAACTTTTTTATATATTGACCGGCATTTAAAATTCCAGTTATACTATTACACAAGCAGTTAGCAATGACCAAACTTCCAATTGCGTTGGCCTGTTCTCTTACAGCGCTCATCGCAGTAAAACCATTTTCGGGGTATTCACAAACCACGCCCGCTGAATTAACCATCACACGATTTTCCGGTCCCGCTGTTACGCCCAGCCCGGCCTGCCTGGCGGTAGCGCCAACAGGAGAGGTGTTTGTCGGCGTAGATATGATTGGCTCTCTCGGCAAAGACCCGGGGAAAGGCCGGATATTGAAGCTGGTAGACAAGGACAATGATGGCAAAATGGACCAGCATACTGATTTTGCTGAGGTCGACAACCCACGCGGGATTATCGTGATGGGCAACCAGGTTTTTGTATTGCATACCACCTTTTCCAAGGAAACAGGGAAGGCCACAGGGATGGCCCTCGTAGTGTTTGAAGATAAAGATGGTGATGGTAAAGCTGATGGACCAGCTCAACCGCTTGTTGAGCATCTCAGCAATACCAAATACATCCAGGAGAGAGGAACAGACCACGCCACCAATGGTATCCGCATGGGTATTGATGGCTGGATTTATATCGCCGTGGGCGACTTTGGGTTCCATGATGCCACCGACCGTTCCGGTAAAAAGCTGACTATGTTGGGTGGCGGGATCGTGAGGGTACGTCCCGACGGTACAGAAATGGAAGTGTTCACCCATGGAACACGCAATGTATATGACGTGGCCATCGACCCGTACATGAATGTCTTCACCAGGGAAAATACCAATGATGGCGGTGGATGGAATGTACGGTTCTCCCACCACCTTCAATCCGGAGAATATGGATACCCCGTGTTGTTCCAGCATTTTACAGATGAAATAATACCAGCGCTGGCCGACCTTGGCGGCGGCTCCGGTACCGGTGCTTTGTTCATGGCTGAACCAGGCTGGCCGGAGAAGTATAACAATGTTCCGATGATGGCCGATTGGGGCAGGAGCATGCTGTATATTCACCGGGTAACGCCGGATGGACCAACGTTCACACAAAAAGAAGAAGATTTTATTGCGCTGCCGCAAATTACCGATTTGGATGTTGACGGATCAGGCAGGCTTTACCTCTCCGCATGGGATGGCGCCGGTTATTCCGGCAGCGATACCATCGGTTTTGTGGTGCGTGCAGTACCGAATAACTGGACTTATAAAGCATTTCCCGATCCGGCCAAAGCCTCTGTGGATGAACTGATTGGCATGCTGAAGTCAGCCAGTGCGGTGGCCCGGTTAAATGCCTCCCGCGAGTTGCTGCAGCGGAACGACCAGCAGGGAATTGCCGCTGCGTTGAAGATAGCATCCGATGCGCAGCAGCCGTTGTATGCCCGCGTGGCCGGCCTTTATACCTATGCACAGGCAGCAGGGAAAAACGGTATCGGCACTTTAGTGGAGCTGACAAAAGACGCGGCTATCAGGGAACATGCCCTGAGAGCGCTGGCGGATCGTAAAGGCTTGCTGGCGGATGTTCCGGAGCAACCTTTCCTGGATGGGCTGCAAGACGCTTCGCCCCGCGTACGTGCTGCAGCGATCGTAGGACTGGGCCGTTTAGGCCGTATGGATGCTGCCATTGCTTTGTTACAAACGAAAGTGCCGGCCTCATTTGTCGCGCCGGTGAAAGATAAGGAAGGCCCGCATGCTACGCCTAATGCCGCGATCGTATTGCCGCATCTCGCGGTGCGTGCGCTCGTGGAGCTTCATGCAGTAGATGCTGCGGTGGCAGCGATCAACGGCGCCAACGCTCCGCTTGCCTTATGGGCCCTGCGTTATATGCATGATGAGAAAGCGGTGAACGGGTTAATTGCTGCGTACCAGCAATCGAAAGACCTGAAACTGAAAAAACAGATCCTGACCACATTGGCCCGCCTGTATAAAAAAGAGGCTGCGTATGATGCGTCCTGGTGGTGGGGTACCCGCCCTGATTCCCATGGCCCGTACTACAAAGCGGTACTTTGGGCTGGATCACCGCTGATCGAAAAATTCCTGAAGAAGGAAGCGCTGAAAGCTGACCCGGCACGTATGGAACTTTTCAGGGACCTGGATGCCCGCCACAGAATGGAGATCGCTGCTTTTGCCCCGCTGAAAAAGACAGAACCCGTTGCGGCGAAAGAACCCAAGGTCGACCTGGAGAAAATAAAAAGCAAAAAAGGACAGGTGGGTAAATCATCGATCGAAGATGTGCTCCTGGCCGTGAAACAAATAAAAGGAGACCCTGCCAAAGGAAAGATACTGTTCGTCAACCAGGGATGTGTGGCCTGTCACAGCCTCAGCAGGGAAGAAAAGATGAAAGGGCCTTTTATGGGACAGATCGGTTCCATCATGAACCGTGAGCGGATCGCCGAATCTATCCTGAAGCCTAATGCATCTATTTCGCAGGGATTTGCAACGGTAACGGTTACGGCTAAAGGAAACAAAACCTATGTTGGGTTTATCACGGAAGAAACGGCCACTAAGGTGGTAATGAGAGATATCACCGGTGAAGTGTACACGGTTAAAACAGCGGATATTCTCAGCCGGAAAGAAATGAAAACGTCCATGATGCCGACAGGCCTCGCCAACGCGTTATCATACGAAGAGTTCGCGTCACTGGTCAACTTCCTGTCACAGCAAAAGAAATAAAGTATTACCATAAGATGCAACAGGGCTGGCTCAAAAAGTCAGCCCTGTTGCATTAATATCCCTTTTGCCATGAAAGAAATTGAACAACATCGTAGCCCAGGGCTTCAGCCCTGGGAACTGGGATTTGGATTGCGATTTTTGTTCCGTTTTGTACAATTCCCATCAGCAAAAGGAGATTATTTTTGACCCCGGACCGGATTTATTGTACCTTCCGGTACCTGCAATGGCCATGGAATACAAGGAAATAAAGCCGGGTGACAGGCTGAAACAGTATGTAAAGTGTTATTACACTTATGAATCAGATGCTGCCACAGCATTTAAAGACACTGTTTTCCCCAGCGGGAACATGGAAATCATCTTCAATCTCGGCACTGGTCACTGGCTGACCGATAATGGCGCCGGATTTACCACCACTCCTCCGGTGGAGTTGTGGGGCCAGATCACCAAACCGCTGCCGGTGCGTTCCGTTGGCCGTAACACCATGCTGGGCGTCCGCTTTTTTCCTCACGCCGCCGCTTTCTTTTTCCCCGAAAAAGTAGATCTCTTCAACGACCAGGTCAATGACTTCCGCGATGTATATGGCAAAGGCGTGGCCGCGCTACATGCTCGTTTGCAGGAAACGCCCACCTGGCGGGAACGCCTGCTGTTGCTGGAGGACTTTCTGTGGCAACAGATGTTGTGGTCCGAAAAGCGGCATACAAAAGTGACCATGCTTAATAGTGTGATGCATGAAATCCGCCAGCCTGGTTTTTTTGATAATATCGAGAATGTGGCTGCCCGCTATGGTATTACCTCCCGTTACCTGCAAAAACTATTTGTCCAATATACTGGTCTTACCCCCAAACTATACAGCAAAATCCATCGCTTTCAGAACAGCTTACAGCTGGTGATCAGGAATGAAGCGCCACTCACGGCCATTGCCTATGATTGTGGTTATTTCGATCAGTCACATTTTATCCGCGAATTCAAATCCTTCACCGGTCATACCCCTTCCGGTTATATGCCCGACCAGTCGCCTGTGACGCTGGCGGCATCCAACAGTTAAACTGTTCCGATCTGTACAATTTCACGCTTTCCTGCCGTCGTAGTTTTGTGTTGTCAAACAAACAACAATTATTTATTTCAAACGAACGACCATGTCATCAATGTTTAATGCATTTAAAGAACTACACCAGGAACGTTTATTGGTATTGCCTAATGTATGGAATCCGGAGAGCGCCCGCCGTTTCCAGGAGAAAGGTTTTCCGGCGGTAGCTACCTCCAGTGCGGCGGTGGCGGCAAGCCTGGGGTATGAAGACGGGGAAGGGATGCCTTTCGATGATTACCTGTTCATCGTGCGCCGCATGACGGCCATACTGCGTATACCCTTGTCCGTTGATATAGAAATGGGCTACGGTCATTCTCCCGAAGCGATCTATGCCAACATCTCCCGGTTACTGGAAGCAGGAGTGGTGGGCATCAACCTCGAAGACTCCACTATTGGCAGTACAGGCCGTGTATTGCAACCGGCAGCAACATTTGCGGCCACGCTTGAAAGTGTCCGTAACAGGCTGACAGCAGCAGGCGCTGATCTCTTTCTGAATGCCCGCACGGACACGTATTTACTCAATGTGGCCAATAAGGAAGCGGAGACGGAGCAACGGTTACGATTGTACGAAACATCCGGTGCAGATGGTATTTTCCTGCCTTGCATTACGGAGGAAGCGGCGATTACCACGGCGGTCAGTCAAACCAAATTGCCGCTTAACGTGATGTGTATGCCAGGCCTGCCGGCGCTGGACGTACTGGAAAAGCTCGGCGTGAAACGCGTCAGCATGGGGCCTTTCCTGTACAATAAAGTATATGACCACATTGGCCAACTGTCGGAGGCGATTACCACAGCGGGCAGTTTTGATCCTGTTTTTATCTAAACACCTTAAAAATCCTAACATGCAGTTACCAAAAAGGGCAGAAGATGTGCACGCCGCACTGGCGGCGGCTTTTAACACCGGCGACATCAATACGGTGTTCACCATTTATGATTATAACGGTGTCATTGTGCCGGAACCGGGGAAAGTAGTGTCCGGCAAGGAACAGTTTGAAGAGGCCGTGAAAGGCATCCTGGCTGTGAAAGGAACGATGGAAATCAAAACAGTGTATTGCCTGCAGACGGGTGATGTGGCGGTAGGCCGCTCTGAATGGAACATCACCGATGGCGGGGAGGTAAAAATCAGTGCCAAAGGGATAGAGGTAATGCGGCGTCAGGCAGACGGTACCTGGAAGATCGTGATAGACCATGCTTTCGGTGCCCTGGACACCCTGAAAGCATAATCACAAAGCTTCACTGGTTTCAAAACAATAGAATCCGTAAATTTGGCTGTTTTGAAACCAGTGAAGCCATGTTGTCCAACGATGCCGAATTTGTATTGCTGAAAAATAATGAATGCCTGAAAGCCGGTCAGCCGGTGAAGAATGACTATTACACCCTGATGCTGGGGCTACAGGGGGAGATGGACGTCACCGTCGGCTATCATAGTTTTACGCTGGGACCCGGCCATATGGCCATTATATCGCCCAAACAGATTTTTTCGGTGGACCGGATCACGCCTGATTTTGCCACGCAACAGTTGTTGTTTACCCAAAGTTTTTTATACAAGAGCCATATCAAGGAGCAGGTCATCGATGAGCTGCTGTACCTGAACCCTGAGTATCCGCCGGTATTTGAGCTGGAGGATAATGCGCTGCCTGGCGTGCACCGTAAGTTTAAGACACTCGCCGAAGAATATGGCGGCAGCCGGCCGTTTCATTTTGATGTCATACGCCTCGTGCTCACGGAACTGCTATACGATTACAACAGGGCCTGCGAATATTGCCTGCTGCGGTTCCGGAAAAATATGAACCGGCAGTATCAACTCACGTTTCAATTCAAGAAACTGGTAGAGGAGCAGTTCATTGAACTGCGGACCATCGCGGAGTATGCAGTGTTGCTGGGTATTACGGCCAAACATCTCAGTGAAACGGTGAAAGAGGAAACCGGCAAGACCGCCCTCGAAGTTATCCATGAAAGATTGTTGCTCGAAATCCAGTACCAGTTGAAGTATGCCTCTCTGTCTGTAAAGGAGGTGGCTGACTATTTTAAGTTTGACAATGCTTCCCATTTTACCCGCTTCTTTAAACTGAAAACCGGCCTTACCCCCAAAGAGTACCGGCAGCTTCCGTAAAATTGGTTGTTCTTTCCGCTGTTTGGAGATTGATGCCGCCTGAAAAACGACCGACTTTTGTAAACAAATCTGAATATACACAGTATGGATACAAAAGTACAGACAGCAGCAAATGCCGGTTGGGCCGATTTGTTTGCCGGGAATAATAAATACAAAGCCATTGCGCTTGCGTTGGGTGTTTTATTGCATGTGACCAACATTTATATTGTGGCCACCATTATGCCTTCTATTGTCCGGGAGATAGGTGGGCTTGCCTATTACGCCTGGAATACCACCATATTTGTGGTGGCTTCTATTATTGGTTCGGTAGTGTCGACACGATTATTATCGGTCAGCGGTCCCCGCAAGGCTTACCGCTGGGCTATTTTGCTCTTCGTGACCGGAGCGGTCATCTCCATGGCGGCGCCAACGATGTACGTTTTGCTGATGGCAAGAGCGGTGCAGGGACTGGGCGGTGGACTATTGTTTGCCCTTTCCTATGGAATGATCAGGATCATCTTTGAGTCACGGTTGTGGGCCAAGGCGATGGCCCTCGTATCGGGCATGTGGGGCGTGGGCGCTTTTGTCGGTCCCTTTGTAGGCGGCATTTTTGCCGAGTATGGCAATTGGCGTACAGCCTTTGCCGTTATCCTGGTCATTGGCGTGTTGCTGCTGGTGTTTACAGAATTTATTCTGCCCGCCAAACACGCGGTTGGCGCTAAAACGCCCGTTGCGGTCGGGAAGCTGGTATTGTTGTTATTTTCTGCGCTCGCGGTATCCATCGGCAGTGTCATGGAAAGCCTGGCGTATAACCTGGCTGGTTTGGTGATAGCGCTGTTACTGATCGTGTTGCTGGTAAGATCGGAGAGAGGAAGCAGCGTGAGACTGCTGCCTACCGGCGCTTACCGGTTATCTTCTCCGCTGGGCATGGTCTATCTGGTGATTGTGCTGCTGGCATTGGTAGCCGCCGTGGAAATATTTATCCCTTACTTCGAACAAACCATCCATGGTTTTACCGCATTGGAAGCTGGTTACCTGACGGTACTGGTGGCGCTGGGATGGTCGGCCGCTTCTATGGCTTTCTCCGGCGTGAATGCTGCTGCAGTGATGAAACTGTCGCTCATCGGCGCTTTACTGATGGTCGCCGGACTGGCAGGAATGGCCTGGCTTTCCGGTATGGCATACAATACCTATGTGCTGGCAGGCCTCTGCGTTTCCTTACTGTTGATAGGCGCCGGTATCGGGCTGCCATGGCCTCACCTGGTGGTACGGGTATTCTCACTGGCACCACCCAACGAAATAGAACTGACTTCCACGTCTATCACCACCGTACAACTGATGGCCATGACATTTGGCGCAGCGCTGTCCGGCCTGATTGCCAATGCCGGTGGCATGACGCATCCGGGCGGTGTGGCTGGCGCTATGAATGCCGCTACCTGGTTGTACGGCTGTTTCATTATCCCGCCTGCATTGGCCGTGGTAATGCTGCTGACAAAGATAAGCGTGCGGAAACCAGGGGTAGTGAGACAGGAGATGGCAGAAGCGGAGGTGGCGTAAAAATATATTTCCTCAACTAATCGTACCTTGCTGTTCCTGATTTAAAATGAGTAGCATGGAAAATTATTTTGAAAGCCCTTTTCGTGGCAAGTTATTATCAGAACAGGTTACCAATCCTAACATTATTGTAGGCGCCTATAGTTATTATTCCGGTTATTATCATGGTCACTCTTTTGATGATTGTGCGAAATACCTGATGCCCGACAGAACGGATGTAGATAAATTGATCATCGGAAGTTATTGTTCCATTGGTACCGGCGCGGCGTTTATTATGGCTGGCAATCAAGGCCACCGGCATGACTGGGTGTCGAGCTTCCCGTTCTTTTATATGCCGGAAGTAGCGGCCTTTGAAGGTAGTATTGACGGCTTCAGGCCTGCGGGTGATACGGTAATAGGCAATGATGTATGGATTGGCACGGAAGCGGTGATCATGCCGGGCGTGAAGATAGGCCATGGCGCCATTATCGGCAGCAGGGCGCTGATCACCAAAGATGTGGCGCCTTACAGCGTCATGGGTGGCAACCCGGGCAAAGAAATCCGGAAGCGTTTCGCGGAGGAAGACATTGCCCGTTTACTGGAAATGGAATGGTGGAACTGGTCCGACGATAAGCTGAAAGCAGCGATGCCTTTGCTTTGCAGCAGTGATATCAAAGCATTATATGATTTTTATAAAGCGCAGTCACGATGAAAAGGACAGCATGGTTCGACCGGTCATTTCCGGTCATCACAGACAATGGCGTTATGCCGGATATCATTGAACGCCTCGCGGGCACACCTGCCCGGTTGGAAGAGCTGACCCGCGGCATAGCGGAAGCGGTGCTGGTCAACAAATCCGGCGAACAATGGTCTATCAAGGAAGAAGCCGGGCACCTCTCTGATATGGAGCCGTTATGGTCCGGCCGGTTCGATGATTTTGTCAACGGACAGCCGGAGCTGCGTGTGGCAGACCTTACGAACCAACGCACCCATCAGGCGAATCATAACGCTGCCGCACTCCCGGAATTGCTGCAGCGTTTCCGGGAACTGCGGACGTTGCTGGTGAAAAAATTGCTGGCGCTGGAGGAGGCACAGCTGGATAAAACCGCGCTGCACCCACGTTTGAAGACGCCGATGCGCATCATTGACCTGGCTTACTTTGTGGCCGAACATGATGATCATCACCTGGCGGGTATCCGGGAGAAGGCATCAGCCTAAAAATTCCTCCACGGTGGCATCGATGAATACGAGCTTTAGCTCCATTTCATCGTCATACCAAACACCGGTAGTGGTAAATCCCAGTTGCTGATAAAACGGCAGGGGACTGGCTTCGCCTTCGCCACAGCTGGTATACAGCTCGTAAATTTTACGGGCGGCGAGGTTGCGCAATACCAGCCCGATGGCTTTTTTGCCATATCCTTTCCCCTGGTGCGGGCCGGCGATCATGAAACGCCAGAGGAACATACCTGGAAAATTGATGCCGTCGCTCCAACAGGCGCCGGTATGCAGCAGGATAAAACCCACAGGCTCTTCACCGGCATAGATGGCCCTGAACCAGGCGTCTTCGGAATAATGGGCTACCGCAATGGATTCACCGTTGTCGGCTACTTTATTGCGTTGTGCAGGGCTGAGGGTTTTGCTTAAATCGCAGATGTCTTCTACGTTGTCTACAGTAATACGGCGGAGGGTTACTTCCAGTTGCATGGTTTTCTTTTCGTTAAAATGCTACGCCGCGAATATAGGGAAGATACAGCAGAGCTGACCGGCAAGGCCAGCTCTGGATAATTTCAGATGGCCTGCGCTGCCTTGCTGATGAAGCCGGCAATCTCCACCGGTCGTGTGGCCAGCGAAGCGTGACTGGCATCGAGGGTGATGGTCTCTGCCTTCATGCGGTCTGCCATAAACCGCTGGGCATCGGGTGGTATCATACGGTCTTCGGAAGATACCTGGTACCATACCGGGAAATGTTTCCATCCGGTGTTGGTAGGCTTGTCTTCAAAACAACGGCCGGCGATAGGCCGCTGGGCGGAGGCCATTACCAGGGCTTCTTCGGCGGTGGCATCCTGGCAAAAACTTTCCCTGAACTTGTCTCTTTTGATCCACAGAAAACCAAACTCGTCTGGATAAATATTAGCGCCACCAGGTGCTGGTTGTCCCTTCTGTAACAGGCCGGCGAGGTTTTCTGTTTCATCCGGCGCAAAAGCGGCGATGTACACCAGACCTGCGGTACCCGGTATTTTACCGGCTGCTTCGGTAATGATGGCGCCACCATAGGAATGGCCTGCCAGCAGTGATTTGCCTTCCAGTTGACTGGCTGCGCGGCGTACGGTTTCGGCGTCATCTGCCAGTGATGTCAGCGGGCACTGGACTGCCACCACATTATGGCCTTCGGCTGCCAATAAAGGAATTACTTTGTTCCAATGCATGCCTTCGCCCCAGGCGCCATGCACAAGGAGAATATTCACTTTGTTAGCCATCTGTTTTAATTTTTAGGGTAATGAAAAATATTGGGAGAAAGGGGGATGATGATCACATGACTTCCTAATGCCTGTCGGGTGTAACTACCCTTACAATTTACACCAATCCCGCCAAATAATGTATCTTGACGCCTGATAATAAAAAAGAAGCAACATGTCTGAATCAACAGCCCTGTCCGCGAAGGACCTTATCGCACAATATGGCGGTATAGCACTGGATAAACAGAATGACCTGTCCGCCGTTATCGGCGATAACAACTGGACCGCTGACCTCAACGAAGGAGTGATCAGCTTCGGTGATCAGCTGACGTTTCCTATCCAGATCATGGGCACTTTCTCCCATTCGTCTGAAACCTTCCTCTGGGGTTGGGCCAATACCCAGTCCGATCTCCCGGAAAACCTCCTGCAAGAGGCCGCACAGCTGAAAGCCTATGGTGAACAGCATCAGTTGCCCTTGTTCACTACCGGCCAGTTCGACGGTTCTGTGAACGATGTACATTATATTGGCCTGATCGCTTCCGGTATGTTTGGCTCCAGCGCCTACTATGTGGCGGACTATGGCAGCGGCGCGCTGCTGGTGACCATCAAAAGTGACGTAATAGACAAAGTACGGACCGACAGCCCGCAACGGGTGCTGACCGTTTTTCCGCAACTGATCTCTTTGTTTGAAATGGACCATCAACAGGCATTGGCCAGTTACCTCAAAGCCAAAGCATTTGAAGTAAGCATGAAAGACAAGGAACTGTCTGCCACCTACAACGGCAGTACCATTGTAGCTACCTTCGACGAGCTACACCGGCTCGCCAGTCTCAACGGCCAACTCTCCTAAACATATGGGTCCGGGAAAATTCCCGGACTTTTTTTATACTGACATAAGGGTATTATTCCATCATCGTGTATTAGTGACAGTTAGTTAACAAACAGTAGCCCCGCGCAGGCTGTATCACGAATATTTTATGATGATGGAACGTGCTTTTTATTATGCCATACTATGCTGGAAGGCTGCTGTCAGGCTCCTGTTCTTACCATGGTACCTGTTAGTGGTGACCGTGAAATTTTTAGGGAGATGTCTGCCGTTTGTCAACAGGAATAGTGCTGGAAGAAAGTGATGATTCCGCTTAGCTATTTCTGCCATGACAGACAAAAAAACAGCGATTATTATAGGCGCAGGCCCGGCGGGACTGACAGCGGCCTACGAACTGCTTACCCGTACAGACATTAAGCCCATCATCCTGGAAGCATCCGGCGATATTGGTGGTATTTCCAAAACCGTCCGCTACAAAGGCAACCGTATAGACATCGGTGGTCACCGGTTCTTTTCGAAATCCGACCGCGTGATGGACTGGTGGCTGCAAATCATGCCTATCGGCGCTCCGTCCGAACAGGTACGCATTAGCTACCAGCGCCAGGAACGGACGCTTTCTGTAGCGGCTAAACAAAACACACAGCAAAATCCCGACCTGGTGATGCTGATCCGTGACCGTTTGTCCCGAATCTATTATCAACGTAAACTCTTCCTGTACCCGCTCACCATGTCGATGAGCACTATCTCAAAGCTGGGCCTGTTCCGGCTTTGCAGGATCATGGTTTCGTACGGGTATACCCGTGTCTTCTACCGGAAACAGGAAAAGACGCTGGAAGATTTTTTTATCAAACGTTTCGGTAAAGTACTGTACAAAACTTTCTTCAAAGACTATACGGAGAAAGTATGGGGAAAGCCATGTAATGAAATAGACGCCGAATGGGGACATCAGCGAATTAAAAAACTGTCGGTGTCTAAAACCATCAAACACGCCCTGCAAAAAATGACAGCGCGCAAAAAGCCGGCAGACATCCACCAGAAACAAACAGAAACCAGTCTGATAGAACGTTTCCTGTATCCAAAATACGGACCGGGACAACTCTGGGAAGAAGTGGCGGAGCGTGTTAAAGCGATGGGCGGGGAAATACTGATGCAGCAGGAAGTAAAGGGCATTCAAATGAAAGATGGCCGTGTAACCAGCGTGGAAACAGCCGGACAACATTTTCAGGGCGACTACTTCTTTTCCACGATGCCGGTAAAAGACCTGGTGGCAGCCATGAACGGCCCTGTGCCGCAACGGGTGCGGGATATCGCGGCAGGCCTGGAATACCGCGACTTTGTGACGGTAGGCTTGCTGCTCGATAAATTGGTAGTCGAACAGGAACACGGCCTTATCAAAGACAACTGGATTTACATACAGGAAAACGATGTAAAAGTAGGCCGGTTGCAGATCTTTAATAACTGGAGCCCGTTTATGGTCAGTGACCCGGACCGTGTATGGATAGGACTGGAATACTTCTGCAACGAAGGTGATGAATTGTGGAGCATGGAAGACCAGCACTTTATTAACTTTGGTATCGATGAGCTTCAGAAAATCGGTATCATCCGAAGGGAGCATGTCAGAGACAGCACCATCGTGCGCATGAAGAAAACCTATCCGGCTTATTTTGGTACCTATCAGCAGTTTGATGAATTACGGGAATACACGGATACGATCAGTAATCTGTTCCTCGTTGGCCGCAACGGCATGCATAAATACAACAATGCAGATCACTCCATGCTGACAGCCATGACGGCGGTGGATAACATCATCCACGGGGTCACCGGCCGGGACAATATCTGGGACATCAACACAGAACAGGAATATCACGAAGAAAAACAGGCAGTATGAAAAAATGGAAACAATACGATTATCTGATCTGCGCGCTGGTATTTGTGGTCGTCTCCCTGGTATGGTCGCAGCTCTCCAATTACACCTGGGACGATGATGCTATCAGCCGCTTCCTGAACGTACAGGACGCTGGTAAACATCCGAAGGAGTTCTTTTCTTCGTGGAACAGGCCATTGTTTGTGGTGCTGTTTTATTTGCCGGTACAGCTTTTCGGCAGGATGGGTATTGTGGTGACCATGGTGTTGCTGACAGCGGGGTCGGGTATTTTACTGTACAAGGCGCTCAAACATAAAGGTGTGCCGCATGCGCTGGTGGTCATGGTTTTCCTGTTGTTCCAGACATTTCTGTTTGGCATTTCAAGAGATGCGATGACAGAGCCGCTGGCATCTTTTTTAGTCTGTCTGGGCATTTATTTTTTCTACCGCAAACAGTTTGGCTGGTTTGCGCTGGTAGGAGGCCTGCTGCCACTGGCCCGTCCGGAAGGCGTGCTGTTCCTGCCTTTCTGGTTATTCCCTTTGATACAGCAACGGATGTACCGGTACGTTCCATTACTGGGCGTAGGTCTGGTTGCGTGGGGCCTGGGATTGTTCGCCTATACCGGTCAACCGCTGGCGCTGGTGCAGGAAGTGCTGGCCAGTGGCGAGAAGAAGAACCGCTACGGGCATGTCAGTCTCACCCACCATATTGGCAAGTACGTGTATGTATTGGGACCGGTGGCTTTTTTCTTTTTTCTCTGGGGATATATGGAGAATCTTAAGAAAATACTCGCAGATTATTTTATCGTTTTGCAGTTCACCGTTGGATTTCTGATCTATGTCGCCTTTGCCGTGTTTATGGATTTGGGGCAGTCAGGCGGCGCCTTGCGTAACCTGATCACGCTGGCGCCTTTTGCCGCAGTGATCTGTGTGTATGGCTTTAACTATTGGTGGGAGATGTTTACCGGACCTGCTGTTAGTAAAAAGAATGCCAAGCCGGTCAAGTCCCGCGATCGCAGGGAGCTGTGGATATTTGTCGTGTTTATTATCCTCGTGGCATGGCTGAGTTTTACCAACGAGTTGCATCTGCGGCAGACTTACAACCCTGACAAGAAAGACTATACGATATTTAATGCCTTGGTGGTATGCTGTCTGCTGGCTGTTTTGCCGGCGTTTTCAAAAAAGGGTAAGGCGCCGTATGGCATAGCAGCAGCGTTGTTGGTATGGCAGGTGTTGTTTACGCTTTACTACGAAAATCCGGGTAGTCATGGTAATGAAGAAAGATGGGGCATGAATGGGATGACCGCCTTTGTGGCCAAGGGACCGTTGCAGCAGCAGAAGGTCTATTGTAATCACCCGTGGTATTTCTGGGCTGCCGGGCGCCATCCCAATGATACCGTGCGCACCGGAGGGATATCGGCCAGCAGTAAAACGGTGATGCAGCCGGGGCAGCTGGTCATCTGGGAGTCGCACTATACCGGTGAGAACTATACGAATATGCCGATCGCTGCTTTTCTGAATGACAGCACTTTTGCACCCGTGTATGTCATACAAAACCGGGAAAGAGAAGCGCTGGCGGTATTGTTTGTGAAGCTCTGGCCACAGTCGGCGGACAATGACCGTTTCTTCGCCTCGCTGATGCAGGCCTATCCGAAAGACGAGCGGCTGTTGTATTTCAAAGGCGTGTACGAGCGTGACAGGAAGAAAAATATACGGCAGTCGATTGCTGACTTTACAGCAGCCCTGGCGCTGAAACCTGCTGAGGCAGATGTGTACCTGGGCCGCGGCGTGAGCTGGTTGATGCTGAATGACCGTCCCAAAGCTTGCCAGGACCTGCAACAGGCCGCGATACTGGGATCGCAGCAGGCCCCACAGCTGCTGAAGACTTATTGTAAGTAGCAGATAATGCAAACTGGACTACCGCTCCATTTGACAGTGGACTACTACTTACATTGGTGAGACTGCTATTTTTGTGGTCTTATCTAGACACATGGAACAAGAAGAGAAACATATTATCGGAAACCTGTTTGAACATTGGGCGTACGTAGGAGAGCGGGCAGGCCTGCTCACTACGGCGCCTTCCTTTAAAGCCATTATGCCTGAAGGGTCTGATTGGCCCCGGCGTGTATTTGATGTACAGGACGCAGCAGCACTGGCGGAAATATCCACACAAATAAAAGAAGGGCTGTTGCCCGATGCAGTCACTTTTACAGCGTCTGTAGCGGAAGCTTTTGAGCCACAGCTGACAGCAATGGGCTTTCAGCCTAAACTGACGTTGCAAGGCATGATCATCTACCTGCGGGAAAATCCTCCGGGGGAGTGTTCTGACAAGATCATTTTCCGGTTGGCAGAAAGTGAGGCGGATGCTTACACCTTCGCCACCATTGCGGCAGGTTCTTTTAATTATCGTGTAGACGGCGCCGTAGTGGCCTGTTTGCTTGGACAGGAAAATAAAATAAAAGTCTTTATCGGTACCGTTGACGGCGCCCCTGCATGCAGCGGGCTGATATTTTACGATGAAGCCGGTAATGCCGGTCTGCATTTTATCGGTACGCTACCGGAATTCCGGGGGAAAGGACTGGCCGCTGCGATGACAACGCGGTTGCTGAAGGAATGTGTGGAAGATGGCAAACGTTATTGTGTGCTGCATGCTTCCAAGGCGGGGTTGCCAATTTATACCCGCCTGGGCTTTGAACCGGTGAAAGAGGTGATTACTTACGCGCATACTATATAAACCAATAATAAAATGAAGGCTTCCCCCGTCTGAGGGAAGCCATTATCTGAATGGGTTAGTAAGTCATTTATTTAGCGGAAGAACCGCCATCAATCACATACTGGGCGCCGGAGATAAACTGGCTGTCGTCTGAGCCGAGGAACAGGACCAACTTAGCGATTTCCAATGGTTTAGCATAACGGCCCAAAGGAATGCCGGCCGCAAACATTTTCTGCATCTCTTCCCCTTTGCCGGGTTCATAACCTTCTTCAATGGAACGCATCATCCGGTTGTCTACCGGTGACGGGTGTATGCTGTTAACACGTATCTTACGGGGAGCGGCTTCCAGCGCGGCTGTTTTCATGATGCCAAGGGTGGCGTGTTTGCTGGTCGTATAGGCCACAAAGTTAGGCGATGCGCCAAGGCCGGCCACAGAAGAAGTGATGATCATACTGGCTCCGTCGTTCATCTGCGGCAGCACGTATTTACAGCCCAGGAAAACACCTTTTACGTTCACGGCCATCACTTTGTCAAACACATCTTCAGGAAACTCGGTGATAGGTTTTACCACGCCTTCGATACCGGCGTTGTTAAAGAAGATATCAATCTTTCCGAATTTTTTGACGGCTTCCTGGGCATATCGCGCTACATCAGCCGCCACAGTGACATCGGCCGCTATATAGGCTGCGTCTGGCCCCAGCTCAGCTGCTGCCTTCTTTAAAGCGGATTCGTCGAGGTCAACAAGCATTACTTTAGCACCTTCTTCAATGAATAATTTTGCGGTCGTCTGGCCAATGCTTCCTGCCCCGCCCGTGATAAGGGCTACTTTGTTTTCCAATCGTTTCATGACAATATATTTTTAAAGTAATACAATCTCAACAAAGAACAACAACAGTAGCCCAGGGCTTTAGCCCTGGGGGCATTTATAGATTTAGGCGTTTATAGATTGGTGATTTGTTCCACGCATTTTTCGATGGGTCAAATATACGACTTAATGCCAGGGGCGCCTGACCATTTACAGGAGTTTTAACGTTTTTGTAAGATATGTAAAGAATAGTCTATGGTAATAGTCAATAGTTCTTTCTTATCTTAGTACAAAACCTATTTGAACATGAAATACAAAGCAATGTTGTGCCTACTGTTGATGACAGCCGGTCTGGCTGCGGTAGCACAGCCCCCCAAAGGAAAAGCAACCCTCAATACCACTTACGGTGCCGGTACTACGGCAGCCGGTGCTGTAGATGCAGCCAAACTCCCTTCCCTGTTGAAGAATGACACTGGTAAAGTTGCGGTGAAAATCAAAGCACAGGTACTGGACGTGTGTCCTAAAAAAGGATGCTGGATGCAACTGAAAGTGAATGACAGTACCACGGCGTTTGTGAAGATGAAAAATTATGGATTCTTTGTTCCGCTCGATATCAAAGGGAAAACCATTGTGCTGGACGGTGAAGCTTATCAGAATATTACTTCGGTAGAAGAGTTGCAGCACTATGCAAAAGATGCCCGGAAACCGCAGGAAGTCATCGATGCCATTACAGCACCCAAAAGGGAAATAAGATACACTGCCAGCGGCATACGGGTAGTGGAATAAGAACAACTGCCGGTGGTATACACGGGTGGTGGAATAAAAAACAATTAGTTATATGCAGGACAAAGCCTCCAAAAGGGCCACCATGCCAAAAGGAACGTCCATCATTCTGGACGACAGAACATTACAAAGTAGTTACGCGACATTACTGCCATTGCTGAAACCCGGTATGCATGTACTGGACGTAGGCTGTGGCACCGGCGCTATTACCGCCGGGATAGCAGATATAGTAGGAGAGCAGGGCAGCGCTACGGGTATCGATAGCAGTGAGCACCTGATCGCTAAAGGACTGGAAGATCAACAAGATGTGCCCAACCTGCAACTGATCACTGCTGACCTGTACACCTGGCAGCCCAACAGAAAATATGACGTGATTGTTTCAGCACGGGTATTACAATGGCTCAATGATCCACTGGCAGCCCTGTTGCGCTTCCGCGAATTGTTAGTGCCAGGCGGCCACGTGTCTATCCTGGACTATAACCATACGAAACTGGAATGGGACCCGGTTCCGCCAGCCAGTATGCTGCGCTTCTACGAGGCCTTCCTCCAATGGCGCGCAGATGCCGGTATGGACAATGAAATAGCAGACAACCTGCCGGCCCTTTTTGAAAAGGCAGGTTATCGTAACATACAGTCCTTTAATGCGGACGAAAAATACAGCAGGGCAGAAGCCGGCTTTACCAATAAAGCCGCTATCTGGTCAAAGGTAGCGGAACTGAGAGGCCCGCAGGTGGTGGAACACGGTTTCATCACGGAGGCCGAAAGACTACAGGCAATAGAAGAATACGATGCCTGGACACTACAGTCCGCACAGTCCATGACCATGAAGCTGAAAGACATACAAGCCTGCCTTTAATAAGGCCATCACAAATAGTAACGGTCCCCGGTTTTACCCGGCGGACCGTTATTATTTTTATCTACTGGTTTCCCGGTATTTTTGGGGCAGGCCCTTCTCCATGTAAGGATATTGTAGCATTTTTACAGAAACTGTAGTGCCCATGTCGCTGATGAATGACAATATCGTACTCGCCATTGTTGATGATCATCCTATTGTGATCGAAGGACTGAGGACCCTCCTGAAGGAAGAACCGCAGATATCCATTGCGGGCAGCTTTACGCGTGGAAAGGACTTTATGGATTTTTTGCAACACAACAAAGTGGACCTGGTATTGCTGGACATTATGCTGCCAGACACCAGCGGAATGGACCTGTGCAGGGACATCAAAAAATTATCTCCCGACACGGTCGTGCTGGCATTAAGCAACCATACCGAACGCAGTATTATCCTCCAGATATTACAGAATGGGGCCAGCGGCTACCTGGTCAAAAATGTTTCCTCCACTGAATTGCTTAACTGCCTGAAAGAAGCGCTGAAAGGGGAAATCGCGTTCAGCAAGGAAGTAAAGGAAATCATTACCCGTCCCTCACAACATGAATTCAAACAGGTGCCCACGTTAACCAAACGGGAAAAACAGATATTGCAGTTGGTATCGCAAGGCAAAACCACGCCTGTGATGGCACAGGAACTGAATGTGAGCCCGTTGACCATCGAAACACACCGTCGTAACCTGCTACAGAAATTTGACGTGAAAAATGTAGCGGAACTTATCATGGCCGCCGTTCAGCATAAAATGATCACCGGTTTCTGAAAACGGGTTATCCCATTTTGACGCAGGTCCAGGAAGCTTCCATCACTGGTTCGTCATTGCAGTAGGCGATTCCGGACTGCTTGATGAGCTTCTCGCTCACGCGGATATTTTTGATCACATAACGCACCGGTGTATTATAATCGGCTCCTTTCAAAAACCGGGCGGTTTCTATGGCAGCCAGCGCGAAGAGGCCGTCTGCCAATCCCATTAACTTAATACCGGCACCGCCACATTGCGCCATGGATTCTATCAATATGGTGCCCGGAACAAAATGATGCGCCGGAAAACTACCACGCAGAAAAGCATTGTCGTCACTAAAGGTTTTCTCTCCAACAATTTCCGCTGTTGTGGCCGAAACAATTCTGTCGGCAAACAAAAAAGGAGCCCTGTGCGGAATGAGATCTTCTACTGAATCAGCAGTATGCATAACTGAATTTTTTTTCTACTTTGTATGATCTGAAATAAATGTATGAAGATATTCCCGACATTATCCGGGAACGCGTGGTATATGACGGCGTTCCTGTTATTGTGTTTTCCCGCCATAATATGGGCGCAACGTTATGTATCGCTGGATGGCCTGCCTTTACAGCAGGGGAACCCTGTTGAAAAAGATGACCTCGTCCATCTTGTCAAGCAACCATTATTGCAGTTGTTCCCTGCCAGCCACCGACCGGCGAAAGGCACTGTATTACTGTTCCCCGGCGGCGGATATGAGGTGCTGGCCGTCAAGTCAGAAGGCAACATGACCGCCGCTTTCCTCAATAAAATGGGATACGATGTGGCTATGCTGGAATACCGCGTGTCTGCCGGTCCGGATACACGCAAGCTCGCGCTGGCAGATGCCTTGAAGGCCTGGCAGCTGTTGCAGGACAAAGCCGGTAAGTTGGGGCTGCACAACAAAACACTGAGCATCATGGGATTTTCCGCCGGCGGGCATCTGGCAGCGCGTACTATACAGCAATTGCCGCTGGCAGCGCAACCGGCCAATCTGATGCTGATATATCCGGCCTATCTTCACGAAACCAGCCCCGGCTCCGTATATCCGGCGGTGTTACCGCCACCGGTATTGCGTGCACGGCTCTTTACCCTCATCGCCAAAGACGACCGGCAGGAATGGGTTAACAGCTGCATACAATACGGTAAGGTCTGGAAAGGCTACGACGGGAAAGGCAGCTATGCGCTGTTGCCCGACGGAGGCCACGGCTTCGGCATGGAAAAACCATTGCGCGGCGCTGCGGCAAATTGGCCGGCACTGTTGCAGTCCTTCCTCGAAAAACCAGACACGCTGTCATCCGGCGTGAACACGGCGGCTGTGCCTGCAGAAGGGGGTAACCGCAAACGTCATGACCAGAAACTGAACGAAGCCGCCGCTCAACAGTACGATCTGATCATGATCGGCAATTCCATCACTCATAACTTTGAAAAGCCGGCTTATCAACCGGTATGGAACCAGTTCTTTGCGCCCCGCAAAGCGCTGAACCTGGGCTTCAGCGGCTACCGTACGGAGAATATCCTTTGGAACCTGGAACATTGTGAACTGAAAGGCCAGTCCCCTAAAGTAGTGACGCTGGAAATAGGCACCAACAACGTTGACGAAAAGAATTACCCGGTGCGTCATACCGCGGGCCAGCTGGCAGGTGGCATCAAAGCTATCGTGCAGCTGCTGCGTGAAAAACTGCCGGACACGAAGATCATCCTGCTGCGCTGTTTCCCCGGCAGCTATGATGGGCCCAATCCCACCTCACACCGGATGATACTGGACCGGGCATCGGAACTGGTATCCAAACTGGCAGACAACGAGCATGTGTTCTATTGTGATGTAAACCATGTATTCCTGCATCTCGACGGTACCATCCGGCAGGACCAGATGCCCGACTGGCTGCATCCCAGTCCCGCTGGCGCGCTGGCCTGGGCTAAAGCCATGGAACCGCTGCTGTCTCAATTGATGAATGATCATAGCCGGGATACCGCCTTACCGGCCAATACGGCCATCATCCCGGTACCTAAACTGGAAAATGATAGCTACGACTGGTGGGCCAGGCATGCGGAGGTGTTACGCATAAAGGATTCCATCGATCCGGAAATTATCATGGTCGGTAATTCCATCACCCATTTCTTTGGCGGCTATCCGTTGTTACGATCTGCCGACGGGCAGCTGCGCAAAGCCAATGGCCCGGAAGCCTGGACCGCATTATATGGCAATCACCGGGTGCTCAACCTGGGCTTTGGGTGGGACCGGACGCAGAATGTACTGTGGCGGCTGGACCACGGACAGCTGGATGGACTGCATCCCCGTACGGTGGTAGTATTGATTGGTACCAATAACACCAGCCAGACCAACAATGCCCGCGCCAACACGCCGTCAGAAATTGTGGAGGGCATTGCCGCCGTCTGTGGCCGTATCCGTTCCAAAGTGCCACAGGCTAAAATTGTGCTGATGGCTGTTTTCCCGCGTGAGCAAAAGCCCGATCATCCCCGCAGGGTGGTCATCAATGAAACCAACCGTTTGCTGGCAGCATTCGCGGCAAAAGAAAATATCCGTCTCGTGGATATCGGTCCGAAAATGCTCACACCGGAAGGAGTCCTGCTGAAGGAAACCATGTATGACTTCGTTCATCCGACAGAGAAAGGTTACCAGATATGGGCAGAAGCTTTAAAACAAGAGGTGTTTTAATGGCGGACACGACAACTTCGGGCACGTTAATTGTTGCGGCATAAAACACCGATAACATATTAAGAAATTGATTATGAAGAGAATAGTTGCCCTGATTGTTGTCCTGCTTTATGGTTATACCGGTTTTGCCCAGTTTAGTGACTCCACGCACTACCTGTTCAAATATGCATCCACCGGGTCTATTAACCGCACCAACGACGGTAACTCGTACCTGTTGAACAATAATTTCGGGTTTAAAGTCAGCAAGAAAAGGGCTACGCTGAATGCCGGCGCCAGTTATGTTTACGGAAAAAATAATGCATCGCTGACCAATAATGACGTATCGGCAGCGGTGGATTTTAACCTGTATACCGATACCGCCCAGATCTATTACTGGGGACTGGCCAACTATGACAAGAGTTATTCCCTGAAGATCAATAACCGCTTCCAGGGCGGCGTGGGGGTTGGTTATGACCTGGTACGCCGGCCCAATGCCATACTTAATATCACAGACGGGTTGCTGTTTGAAAACAGCAACCTGTTCCTGCATGACACCATTCCCGACATCTACAGCACCGTACGTAATTCC
This sequence comes from Chitinophaga fulva, assembly GCF_012927205.1. Lineage (GTDB taxonomy): Bacteria > Bacteroidota > Bacteroidia > Chitinophagales > Chitinophagaceae > Chitinophaga > Chitinophaga fulva. Next base: position 1,058,287 of record NZ_JABBGC010000002.1, on the reverse strand, counting down.
TTCCGGGTGCAGTACAAGTGGACCATTCGCAACATGGTGGTGTTTGAAGGCAGCAACTACTTTCAGAATTCACTGATACACGGGGATGACTATATGATCCGTTGTGTGAACAGCATGTCTGTCAAACTACGCAGCTGGCTGAGCCTCACCGCCGCTATGACGTACAATAAACTGAACCGTACCGACAGGGAAAACCTGTTGTTCAATTACGGCGTCACTTTTGAAAAGTATTTCTAGCAGGCTAAAATACCAGCATCCTTCAGCAATTTGCTATCAACAATTGACCGTTAACCGGGATATCTTGGTGTTATTCAGTAAATACCCAGCTGTATGAAACACCTTATTTCCATGTTATGTATCGGCCTGTGTGCTCTTACTCACCTGTACGCCTATACGGATGATAAAGATACCGTTACTGTCAATTATGCTGCTATCGCGGGCGCTGCGGACCTGGACTATGTCCGTCCGGTGTTGCGTTCCGAAGAAGGAATGCCGGTCGGCAACGGCCGTATGGGCACGCTGGTATGGACAGTACCTTCCTCTCTCAAATTTCAGTTGAACCGGGTAGATGTATTCGGCAACAGTTCGGCTTCCAACAGTTTTTATGAAAGGAACACGGACTACTGCGGTGGCACCGGCTATATGGACGTGGATTTCGGGCAGGACGTGTTTACTGCGCCGGCATTTCATCAGCATTTGTCCTGTTATGATGGACTGACCACCATTTCCGGGAGGAACGTATCTGCCCGGGGGCTGATATGGGAGCAGGAAGATGTGCTGGCACTGGAGATCAATGACCGGCGTGGCGCATCACTGCCGGTGACAACAGAACTGCGTATGTTACGTATGCCCGTTACCCGCCGGGGGAGCCATGTAGCCACGTGCAAACTGCGGCAGGAGGGAGATTACATCATACTCACACAGGAATTCCGGGAAGATGGTTATTACTGCAGCAGCGCACTGGTGGCTGCCGTCAGCAACCGGTCGGTGGAAGCGGAGCAGAACGCGGCTACTTCCATCAGACTGAGGACGCTGCCCGGTAGCCCGGAGTTCACCGTATATGCCGCCACTGCGGCCAGTTTTGATCCTTCGGAAGATGTGGTGAAAGCCGCAATCGGTAAACTGGAAGCGGCAAGGAAAAAAGGCTTCACAGCGTTGCTGAATGATAATCGCGACTGGTGGCGGAAATTCTGGCAGCGTTCCTACATACAACTACACAGTGATGACGGGCAGGCAGATTACGTGGCGCAGCATTATGCCTGGTACCTGTATATCATGGGCAGCAGTTCCCGCGGAAAATACCCCGTTAAATTCAACGGCATGTTATGGTCTACCAATGGCGATGAGCGGAAATGGGGACACCTGTATTGGGGCGCTAATCAAAGTTGCCTGTACAATGCTTTGTTCCAGACCAATCATCCCGAACTGCTGGACCCTATGTTTGATATGTACAGCAGGGCCTATGATTCTTATGCAGTGGCTGCACGGCAGCAGTGGGGCAGCGCGGGCATCTACATCCCGGAAACAACCGGCTTTGACAATACGCCGGTATTACCGGACAGTATAGCAGCAGAAATGCGGGACCTCTACCTGGTTAGGAAACCCTGGGAGCAGCGCTCACAGGCCTTTAAAGATTATGCCTATACGCAGATGCCGTTCCTGAGCCGCTGGAACTGGAAAAAGGATGAAGGCTGGAAGGACGGCCGTTGGCGTACCGGTACCAAAAGCAACAGCACCTTTGGGCATGTAAGCCACATTTTTTCCCGTGGCGCTAAAATAGCTTATCAGTATTGGTTGCGTTATGAATATACGCAGGACACCGCCTGGCTGCGGCAACGGGCTTACCCGATGCTGAAAGGCGTAGCGGAGTTTTACCGCAATTTCCCGAACGTCCGAAAGGAAAAGGACGGCCGGTATCATATCTATCATATCAACGACAACGAATCCATATGGGACGGGCACAATACGGTGGAAGAGATATCCGCAATGCGTGGTATTTTCCCGGTAGTGATAAAAGCTGCGCGGCTGTTGCACACAGACAGCGACATGCTGCCTGTGTGGCGGGAGTTCCTGGATCATTTATCACCGCTGCCGGAGCAGAAAGAGAACGGTAAAACCACCTGGTGCCGCTCCTTGTTGCCCGTGCTACAGGGCAATCCGTCCTGGCATCCGGATGGTAATACCATGCCGGTTTGGTTCTTTGACCTTTGTACCCTGGAAAGCAGCCGCGACATACAGCAAACCGGTAACGATACCTACGATACTTATTTTGATAACGGTATCGACAGTACGGCGGGCATATATGTACTCTCCAAACTACCGTCCACAGGGGCGTTGCTGGGAAGACCGGAAGCGGTACAGTACCTGGTGACTAACCAGTTGCGCCGCCGTAAAAACGAAGAGGTGCTGGCCAATCGTATGGACCTTAGTGAAGGTTATCAGACTACTAACGTGCAACGGCTGGGAAGAGCCGCAGAGGCGCTGCAGCTGGCATTGTGCCAGAGCGTGCCCGCAGGGCCCGGACAGGAAAATGTGATCCATGTGTTTCCTGCCTGGCCTAAAACATGGGATGCGCAGTATGCCTTATTGTGCAGGGGAGGCTTTGTGGTGACCTCCGCCATGCGGCAGGGGAATATTCCTTTTGTGAAGCTGGAGGCCACACAGGGAGGGGTATGCAAAGTACATAATCCCTGGAATGGCGCAGTGGCGCTGTATCGCAATGGTAAAAAAACACAGGTGCTGAAAGGCGTACTACTGTCCTTTGCCACCACAAAAGGGGAGCAGTTGACATTGCAACAGGAACAGTAGTACGAAAAATGCTTATTCTGATCGGAGGCTTTGCCGGATTATGATTGGCTGCAACAGGTGCTGAACAATACGACAAAACTGCTTTTTAATTAAATGGATTTGAGCGCCCGTTTCACTGCCTCTGCATAGGGCAGGTTGGAGTTGTAGGTATAGATGAACATACCACCTTTTTTCCCTTGTACTGGAATCCATTTGGCGGTTACCACGTCTTTGCTCTGACTGGAGCCACCTTCTGCATAAGCGCCAAACAATATTCTGTTGGCCGCTATTTTTTTGGAATCTACCAGGTACTTCATGGTAATACGCAGCCTGTTGGTGTCTGCATTGTAGGTTTGTAATCCCACATAGTTGAATTTGCTGCCATAGTTTTTCATAACAGGTCCCCAGGCATATACGTCCACACCGGAAGCGATTTGCAGTTGTTGTGTGGTGCCCACGCCAAAGTACCTGGCGAGTGAACCTATTACCGCGAGGTATGGTGTATTGGCGGCCATGCTGGCGCTATACCAGTTGTAGTAGCCTGTGATGTTGTAACCCGGGAACGGCGGTATGGGACTGGGTTTGGCGCCGGAGTGTTCTACATCCAGGCTGATACCGTCCAGTTTCATTCTGTCTATCAACAAGGCTTTCAGCGTGTCCCCAAAAGCGTTGGCAGAAGCAAAACCGCCGGGCGTATTGGTTTGCCAGCTCTGCTCATCATCTATGTTCTGTATTACCTTGATACCTCTCGCCTGTAGCTGTTTGATTTGCGTATACAGGTCCTGGTATGATGTGAAATTGGCCATCATGCCGGTACCGGCAGCCAATTGGGTAGTGTCGCGGAGCGACCAGTACTTCAGCCCGAAAAGCACCACCATGTCTACACTGTCGGGCATGTCCTTCAGTTTAAATCCGGGGTTTCTGCCATCTGTGATGTAATACGCGATACATACCTGCGATGGCGCCAGTTCCGTAGATGCCTGCTGTTGGGTTTTCGTTTGTTTGGAAAGATCATTGGTGTTGGGTTTCTTACAGGCGAACAAACTTAAGAGCAACAAGCTGCCTGCCCATACGGGTGCGAGTAAAGAAGACTTCTGCATAGATTAGACTTTTTAGTGCTTAGGAAATGTGGAATCGGGTTTGAAACATGAAAAGAATAAACAAACAATGGAAATACAACCGCAGGGAATAATTGTTTGAAAATTTATCGGTATAAATTATTGATAATGATATAATATATTGATTGTCATATGTTGTATTCTGTTTTTAAATAAATAATATTAATAAATTAAAATAAAATATATATTTGAGTAGAAATAACTAAGCCCTATCCCTATACCCATGTGTAAAAAGCACTGTTGCCTGGCAGCATTGTCTGTCCTGTTGTTGCTGTTAACTTCTACTGTCGCACTGTCACAAGCCCTGGACCAACTGGGCGTGAAAAAGGGAGTGACCATGAGTGGCTCCATCAGTGCCAGTACTACCACGTACACTGCCAGTGGCATCGACAGCCGCCGTGATCCGTTTGCCTGGTATCTTAACGGTAATCTCAACATCAACCTGTTTGGTTATGATATGCCCTTTTCCTTTAGCTACAGTAATCAGGGCCGTAACTATTCCCAGCCTTTTAACCAATTCCGTTTTGCGCCTTCCTATAAATGGGCACGGGCTTACTTCGGCACTACCAGCATGCAGTTCAGCAACTATACCCTGGCAGGGCATATGTTCGATGGCGTAGGGGTGGAGCTGACACCCGGCAAATGGCGCGTATCGGCCATGTACGGTAAACTGCTGAAAGCAGTGCCCTATGATGTGCTGAACCCCGAGAGTTATAACCGCGCGGCTTTTGAACGTATAGGCTATGGCGTGAAGATGGGATATGAAGATAACGGCAACGCCTATAGTGTATCACTCTTCAAAGCAAAAGACAAAGCTTCTTCTATTCCCTATATCCCGGACGATGCCACCATCACGCCGCGTGAAAACCTGGCCATGGCTTTTAACGTCCGCCAGAATCTCCTGAAACGCATCTTCGTGGATGTAGAGTATTCTGTATCCGCCCTCAACCGCGACACCCGTTCTGAAAAGAACGCGATCGACAGCAGCAGAGGCACTTCCAACTTCCTCGGTAAGTTCCTGGCCCCCACAGGCAGCACCCGCTACTTTGATGCGATACAGGCCGGACTGGGCTACACCGGAAATTTTTATACGATACAACTGCGTTACGAAAGGGTGGCACCAGACTATGTTACACTGGGCGCTTACAATGTGGTGAATGATATGCGCAATATCACCGTGGCGCCAACTTTTCAGCTCTTCGGCGGTAAAGTGAATATCGCCGCCAACGCCGGGATGCAGGTCAATAATTTGGACAATAGCAAAAACAGTGATGCACAACGGCTCGTAGCCAACATCAACGCGAACATTGTACCGAATGAACACTGGGCCATCAACGGCGGTTATTCCAACTTCAGCAATTATACCCGCGTACGGCCGCTGATAGATCCTTACTTCACCAATCCGTTGGACACACTGGATTTTTACCAGGTCAACAACAGCTACAACGGTATGGTGATGTACCGTACCGGCACCAAACAGGTACAGCATACCATCTCCCTGAATTCTTCCTATCAGTATGCCAGCGATAAAAGCACGGCCAAAGATGCTGCTGAAAACTTAAGCAAATTTTTTACGTCCAACCTGAGCTACTCCTATAGCCTGCAACCACGGGCGCTGTCACTCAGTGGCGCGTTGAATTATTACCGTAATACCGCCGCCGGACTGAATACCACCTTCATGGGGCCCAGTGTGAGCGCCAACAAACAATACCTGGATAAAACACTGCGTACAGGCGTGACCGCTACCTATAACATGACACAGGCTTCTTCCCAAAATACCGGCGTAACCACCAACAGTAACAGCAGTGTGTTCAATACCGGTCTGACAGTCAACTATTCTCCCAAACCCAAATCCCAAAACGAAGCCGTGAGCACGGACAATAAACGGAGATTGTTGAACAACAAACGGACCCACAACGTTGGCGCATCTGTGATCTGGCTGTTGCGCAGCACGAGTGGCACGCAACCCGGATACAATGAGTTGACCAGCACACTTAACTATACCTATTCATTTTGATAACGGAAACCGCCTCTGCTCATGAGAAAGTTCTACCAATACCTTTTTTTTAATGCCTTCTTCCTGGTGCTGTGCCAGTCAGTGTACAGTCAAATCAACGAGAACGTGTTATTGCCCCAGCCGGTTACGTATTATCTCAATGTCAGTAATACAACGCCGGTTAATGGTGTACTGAAGCTGGGTATTCCTACTAAACCGGAGCGATATGATGTATGGGGCAATTCTCCCATCGGTAGTGGTGCCAGTACTTACAAGGGAGAAACAAATTATACGCCTCAGCTGGATTTCTATATTAATGGTGCCACTTCGGACGCGTTTTCACTGGAGATCTGTTATCCGGTAGATCAGACATGGGTCCAATCGGGACGGGACTTCCCGCAGAATTTTGTAAGCAAGAACGGATATCAGGTGAAACTGATGTATGTGATGATTGCACCCAATGCGGTGGAAGCCGCCTCCAATAATATCTGTGGTGATGCATTGACCAGTATCACATCGCCCGGTAACTGGGACTTGTTTCCCATTTCTAACGGTGAAATGGCTGTGGAATGGCAATACAGCCTTGGCGCTCCCAATGACTGGAAAGACTTACCTCCCTCAGAATATGGCTTTACTACTTATTACGAATACCGGTTCATCCCGGTAAAGTTGTTCCCGCAAATTGCTGCCGGAACTACTAACATCACCTTCCGCTGCCGTGCCAGAATCAGGTATGGCAGCGTTTATTGTTATTCTCCTTATTCCCCGGGCACGAAGGTGATCACTTTCCAGCCACCGGCGCCTAAGGTAGATGCCAGCCAGTTGACCGTTGTACCTAACTGTCCCGGGCAAATGAATGGTACTGTTACACTGCCTTACACCGCCATTACGAGCGGTTTTACAGAGATGCGCTGGATATTGCGCAAAGGCAACAGCAGCACTCCCTGTGATCCGGGTTTGCCCGGCCCGGTGTCCAACTGCGGCGACCAGCAGCAGTGGAGCAACGGGATAGTACCGGTGGCAGGGGGTATATCCATCACCAGTATCCCTAAAGGCGATTACACGTTATGGGTGATCAATCCTTCCGCTAACGCCGGTAACTGTTTTACTCCTTTGCCTGTATCGATGACCGAATTAAATGAGTTGTCTGAGACCCTGGGCACCACTACGAATGTCAGCTGTTTCGGCGGCAGCGACGGTACTATTGCGGTAACGGCTGCCGAAGGCAACGGCGCTAAGACCGGGTATTTTTTCACCCTGAGAAAAGACGGTAATATTTTCCGTGCGGAACAGCGTGCTGCAGGCAATGCCATGAGCTGGACCGGATTGCCGGCCGGTTCCTATGTGGCAGAGGTGAGAGATGGTACCTGTAACGCCATTAAAACCGTTCCAACCACCATTACCCAACCGCCGCAGGTAAAAGGGCAACTGACACCTCAGGACCCTACCTGTGTCTCCCCGGGCAATGGCAGTATCAGTATCGTGGCCGATCCGGGTGTCACCAACTATCAGTACAAACTGTATAAAGGCGCTGCATTGCTGCAACAGAGCGCTGTCACCACTTCCCGGAACTATACTTTTTCCGGCTTAGGGAATGGCGATTACTCCGTGGAAATACTCAACATGGATTATCCTTCCTGTACGGGGTGGACCGGGACCGTGAGCCTGAACGCTGTACCTCCATTGACGTTGACACAGGACGCGCGCAACCTGGTTACCTGTTTCGGCGGAAATGACGGCTCGCTGAAATACTCCGCTGGCGGCGGTTCCGGCAGTTACACGTTTCTGCTGCAACGTACCGGTATGCCTACCCTGAGCAACAGCACCGGTGTTTTTAACGGGTTGCAGGCCGGCACCTATACCATTGCAGTACAAAACAATGTGGCCGGCTGTACTGATGTCACCTCTCAACCAGTGACCATCACCGAGCCACCGGTGCTGCAGGTCAGCCTGCAACCCACCAATATCAGCTGCAACGGGGCACAGGACGGCGTCGTAAAAGCGATAGCCAGCGGCGGTTCCGGGTTCTATACCTACAAATGGGAACAGCTGAAAGGTGGCGTCTGGACCACCAACCCTTTCTGGTTTGATAGTGATACTAAAATCGATGCACTGAGTGCAGGTACCTATCGTGTAACCGTTTCAGATAGTAAATCCACCAACTGCTCAGTACTATCCGGTGCGGTAACGATCACGGAACTACCGGCGTTACAGTCCGGCGGGGTGACGATCACGCCGGCGGTTTGCCTCGCTGATGGCGCTACTATTAATATCTCCGCCAGTGGAGGGGATAATACCTATACTTATTTCTTTACCCTGAACGGCACGGACTATACGGCATTTACGCCGGGCAGCAAGGTACATACAGCTGGCAGCTACCATTTCCGTATCAAAGACGGCAAAGGTTGTACCGTTGACCTGCCGAATGCCTATGATGTGAGCCTGCCGGCCGCAGCATTGAGTTTTACCACACAATTGTCGGCCTACAACGGATTCCAGGTATCCTGTAACGGCGCGGCAGATGGTAAAATCACGATACTGGCAGCGGGGGGTAACGGTGGCACCTATACGGGTTATCAGTATAAACTGAATAACGGTACGTATCAATCGTCAAACATATTCCCTGGTTTAACTGCCGGTACTTATGCCCTCAGTGTAAAAGACGCCCGTGGCTGTGAGACCTCGGGCAGCGTGACATTGGTACAGCCACAAATGAGCATTAACGCCACAAAGCAGGACGTGACCTGCTTCGGCCAGTCTACCGGCAGCATCACCACCAATATCATGGGTGGCGCTGCGCCTTACCGGTGGCAGCTCAACGGCGCTACTATCACCGGCGCCACGGCAGCAAACCTGCCCGCCGGCAATTATACACTGCATATCACGGATGCCAACGGCTGCACAAAAGATACCACACTGACGATCGTTCATAGCTATCCGGCGCTGGCCTTCACGGCTGCTACGGTGACGGACATACAGTGTTTCAGCACTACCGGCAGCATCGCCATGACCGCTACAGGTGGTGACGGAAACTATCAATACAGCTTAAGCACAGATAACTGGACTACCTCCAAACCCTATTCCAGCGGAGCTGCACTGGGTGCCGGGGGGTATGCATTGAAAGTGACAGACAACCATGGCTGTAGCCTGAATTATAACAAACAGCTTACTATTACAACACCGTCAGCACCGTTGTTGCTCTCCGGTGTATTCTCAGACTACAACGGATACAACATTTCCTGCGCCGGTGGCGATAACGGCTCCGTGCAGCTGACCGCTACAGGTGGTAATGGCGCTACCTACAACGGCTATACGTATGCGATGGACAATGGCGCCTTTGGCCCTTCTTCCCTGATCACAGGTATCAAAGCAGGCATGCACCAGTTCACCGTAAAAGATGGCCGGGGCTGTACCGCCACCCTGAATTTCAGGTTTACCGAATCCGCACAGGCACTGACCATACAGCTGGTGAGCAAACAGGATGTTCGTTGCGCGGCTATTCCGGGCGGCAGCATCACGGTAACCGGCAGCGGCGGTACCGGCGCCTTACAATACAGCCTGAATGGCATTGATTGGCAGTCCGGCCCGGTATTTTCCGGTCTTACTGCCGGTAACTACACCGTCACCGTACGGGATGCCAATAGCTGCGGCAATACGCTGGCTGTACAGGTACTTTCTGTGAACCCGGCTATTGCCGTTGATAATATTACCAGGAACGATATTATTTGCTTCGGCACGCCTGGCACTATTCAGGTGCAGGCGCATGGCGGCAGCGGCCAACTGACAAATGAATATGCGCTGAACGGTGGTGCCTATACGTCTTTTACCAATACAACGCCATTGAGCGCGGGTAACTATACCATCCGGGTAAAAGATGCCATCGGGTGTTATTCTTCCGTGAGCAATATGGTGTCCATTACCGCACCGGCGGCGCCGTTAGCTGCTACGGCCATTACTTCAGACTTCCACGGAAAGCAGATATCCTGTTATGGTTTATCAGATGGCGCTTTCAGTTTTACTACCACTGGTGGTAACGATGGCGGTTATCAGGGGTATTTGTACAGTGTTAATGGTGGCGGCTATACAGGAACATCTCAATATACCGGTATGGTGGCAGGCAATTACGCGGTGAAAATAAAAGACGGTCGTGGTTGTGAAATCACTAAAAACATCGTGTTACAGCAACCGGCAGCACCGGTCTCTATCACGGTATCCGACATCACCCATCTGGCCTGTGGTGGTATCCCTACCGGCAGCATCACGCTGCAAACGGCCGGTGGTACTACGCCCTATGCCTATACGATGAATAACGGAACAGCCCAGGCATCACCAACATTTGGCTCCCTGCTGGTGGGCAACTACACCCTGGCGGTAAAAGATGTGAACGGTTGCGGGGCAACGGTTGTCACTACGGTGAAAGAAATGTACCCGTCGGTAACAGCCACGGCTACGGTGACGCCGGTACGCTGTTACGGCGAAGCCAATGGCGCTATCGTGTTGCAGCCCGCCGGTGGCGATGGTAATTATAACTATCAATGGAGCAACGCCGGGGTGAGCGGCGCGCAGGCGCAGAACATTACCGCCGGCAATTATACTGTCAAAGTCACCGACGGCAAAGGCTGCGGGCAGTCTTACAGCTACGAGGTAGCGCAGCCGGCAGCACTGGGCCTGACCGTCACCGGTTCACAGGTATGCGACGGGACAGATGATGGCACGGTGGAAGCTACCGTGCAGGGCGGTACCCAGCCTTACCAGTATGCCCTGAACAACGGCGCATGGGCTGCCGGCAACAGTTTTGCGGACCTTACAGCAGGGGAGTACGCCCTGAAAGTACGGGATGCCCGCGGTTGTGGCGCTAACGGTACAACGACCATCACTAAACGAAATATAAAACCGGATGTGAATTTCCTCGTGGCTTCCCGGAAAAATGCGCTGGATACGCTGGTGATCAAGGAAATCAGTCTCCCGGCGCCGGACCTGGTAAGCTGGACATTCGACCCGCAGGCTATCCTGCTCGGTTATGACCGTGGCACGCCACTGATCAGGTTTACGGCGGCAGGTTCCTACTGGGTGGCCATGAAAGCCACTTTCGGAGAATGTACTTATCAGCTGCGCAAAGACATTCAGATCAACGCGTACGATCCACTCGCCGGTCCGTCGTTCAGTGTGCCCGTCTCCGTGATAGATACGGTGATGTTGTCGCCTAATCCGAATGACGGCAATTTCCGTTTCCAGATAAAACTGAAACGCAAACAGCAGATGATGGTGACCGTTTTCGACCTGAACGGACGTATCCTCGCTAAAAAGCCTTACAGCCCTGCCTTACAGACGGACGACCGTATTGCGCTGGGAAGTGTCAACAATGGCATCTTCATCCTGCGGGTGGTCACCGAAAATGAGAGCAGGGACGTACGGTTCATCATCAGTCATTAAAACATTTTATCAACTATTATAATCAGCATCCGCGGTATGCCCAACCTATTCCGTTACTTATTGAGTTATCTGTTGTTGATCTGTATCAGTCAGACGGCGGCAGCACAGCAGTACCCTGTTACTGCCAGTACACAGATTATCCCGCCGTACAGTGTTTACCTTCCGGACTACGTAGTGCCGGGAAGTGACAAGTTGCGGGTGATTCTGGTGCAGAACGACCTGACCAAACCGTCCTATGATGTGAGACTGCAGATGACAGTGGAACGAAATGGCACGCTGATCATGCGTACGGCACCGGCTTTCACGCCGCGGCCGCTCACCCTGAGCGCAGGGGTGCCTACCATCATCAGTGGCACCGACCTGGCCGATTATCTTAATACCAGCAATATTGAATTCAGCGGGGGATTTAGCCGCGATAGCTATGAACGTACCCGTTCCCTGCCGGAAGGGTCTTACCGCATCACCTTCACGGCATTCGATTATCGCCGGCCAACGGTACAGGTGAGTAATACCGGCGCCAATATCTTTTTCTTCCAGAAAAATGATCCTCCCTTGCTGAACCTGCCTATCTGTGGCAGCCGTGTGGAGAAAAGAGATCCACAGTTCCTCACCTTCAGCTGGAGTAGCCGTAATACGCCCAATCCGCTGGAAGGAGGTGGTACGGAGTATATCTTCTCCCTTTATGAGATCAAACCGAAAAACAGTAATCCGGATTATATCGTACGCAGTACCCGGCCAATTTATACCATCACCACAGATAATACCACGATCCCTTATGGCCCCGGTGAACCGGCGCTGACAGACAGTATGGAATACGTCTGGATAGTGCAGGCGCGTGATAAAAGCGGCCGCGATATGTTCAGTAATCAGGGTCTAAGCCAGAGCTGCCGCTTTACTTATCTGGGTAACAACCCCTTCGAGACGAATAAAATCAGCAAACCGAAATTGTCTGGCGAAGCCACGGGAGAAAGGACGATGAAGCTGCAATGGGCGGCAGCACCGGCCAGTGCGGCTTACCGGGTGGAGACTTACCGGGTGCAATATCGCGCTGTCAAAAAAGACGGCGTGGAATACGATTGGCAAACCTCGGAATCACCAACGGATACCGCGCTCAACGTACATAGCCTGGAGCCGGGCCGCAGCTACGAGGCCCGCCTGCAATGGCGGGTAACCGGCGTTTATGGCCCCTTCAGTGATGTGGTAACGGTAACGACTAAACCGTTGCGTACATTCACCTGCGGCGACCCTGCATTGTTACAGGCGCCGCAAAACAATACGCCGCTGCCTTCTGCCGCCCGCGGCGCTATTTTCCGCATCGGGCATTTTGATGTACTGGTAAGCGACATCTCCGGTGGCGACGGCGTATATAGCGGTCGGGGTAAGGTAGTCACTCCCGGATTTGGCGGTGGTATGCTGGTGCAGTTCAAACAAATCAGCGTCAATACAGACATGGTGGTGACCCGCGGAGAGATGCAGGCCGTGACGGAAGGCATCGATAAGTTCATCAGCGATGAACAGAAAAACCAACGTGGAGGCGACGATGTAGGCCAGGTGAAAACAGGCGATGTGGTACCGGACATCGTTACCAAACTGCACCTGTTCACCAAGGAAAGCATCAAAGTCAATACAGAAGACGGTACTATCACGTTTACCGACTCCAATACCGGTCAGTCTGAAACCGTTAACTATAAAGACAAAGGTAAAGGCCTGCCGCTGGTGATAGAAGACACGGATGGTAACCTTTACAACGTAGATAAAAATGGCAAGGTAACGTCAGCGGGTACACGGGATAAGAGTCTCGCCGGCAACCCGGGTGCACTGGCAGCGCTCAATACGCTGGACCTGAGCAATGGTATGTTTACCTTCTCCGGCAAAAACAGCAAATATGCTTTCGATGCCTGGAAGGACAATTATTACGGCAAACCGGTACTCGACAGCAGCTATGAGAAACTGGCGGACGGCCGTTACCGTGTAGCTGCCAAGGCTATCCTGCCAGGAGAACAGGACCAGGTGATCGCTACGTTGTCAGGAGGAAAAGACATCGATACCAGCAAAATCAAATTTGTAAGTGGTAAAGGCATTGTGTACCCGTCTTCCCCATCACCGGAAGGTTTTGTCATTACCCTTACGGGCGGCCCTGCGGGCGATGCACAGGAAATATATGCGGTGTACGCCAAAGGTGGTAAAAACATCAGCATGGGCAAGCTGCTGGTGGCCAGCTACGCGCCCAAACAAAAACAGGTAATGCTCATCCCTGTAGGCAAAGCCACTATACAGCAGGAAGCCGTGGAAAAAGCGCTGAAAGATGCCTATGAAAAAATAGGCGTTACCTATACCGTGACAGTTGATGAGAGTTTCCGCGATAACAGAGCCTGGGACCTGAACAAGGACAGCCTGTTGCAGGACAGCCACAGTTCCTTCCTGGGTAATGGCTTTACCGGTGAGGAGAAAGCCATGCGCAAGGCTTACAGTAAAGATCATAAGATAGATAATAATACCAGCTATCTGTTTGTGGTAAATGAGGCCGCGTTGAATGATGGTGACCTTCAAGGTAAAATGCCGCGCCAGAGCCAGTTCGGTTTCATCTTTGCCAAAGGCGCTTCGGTTGAAAGCATTGGCCGTACAGTGGCTCACGAAACCGGTCACGGCGCCTATACGCTGGAGCATACGTTCAGCGCCGGCATCGGGCTGGACATACGCTCCACCGATAACCTGATGGATTACAGCAACGGCTACTCGCTGTTGAAATACCAGTGGGACGTGGTGCATGATCCGGGCCACGTATGGGGCATTTTTGAAAATGACCAGGAACAACAGCAGGTGTCATTCGGCAGTGTGAAGGTGTTTGAGAAATTCATCAACAAACCTTCCAATACCTATACCTTCCTGACACCGGCGGGAACTAAAGTTACATTGCCGGAGGATGCTGCCAATCTCTCGTTCTCCACGCTCGACCGGACCTTCTATAAGGTCAAAGATAAAGTGGACACAAATCAACCGACGGAAGACCTGGTGCCGCTGGGTGCACTGTTGTCCTTCGATGTTAAACAGGTGCGCTATGCCGTTAATTTCAGCGCTAACAGGTTTAATGGTTATTTGAATGCGGAAGGCAGCGTATACAAGGACGATGTTTCCAAGACATTGGGTGCAGACACTGGTATCGCGGTATTCCTTGGTGTAAAGGAAGGCAAGTTTATTACCTATGCTTCCCGCTTTAAACCGAAATCTCCTGTTAACGTAAGTGACTTCTCCGTTGTTGACCTCAACTTCCTGTTGGACGAAAACAGTATGAGAGAAGTATTGGAGAGAAAGAAAGTGGCTGGTGAACTGATGGAGCTGGATGCTTTCGGTCTGGCGTTTAGCAGTGGTACCGTAGCATTCCGCTACAAGGGCAAAGACGGAGGTTCAATCAGTAGCTTCTTGCTGGATGTACTGAATGAAAAGAGCCCGGTGAAGGATTATATGACCTTCTACACTATTGCCAACCTGAAGAAGGAAGACCTGTTGGCTTTTGCAGACTGTTTGGGAGAACAATGGGACATGTCCCTGGCGGAAGCGTCGCTCCGGAAGGTAGTTTATGGTCCTACACAGGGAATGGACGGTGGATATAAACTGTATCAGACCATCAGAGAGAAGACGCTGGCTGAAATGGCGAAAATTGCCGATGGGAAATCGATGTTGTTGGACGTTGTACATAAAGCCGTGCAGGCCAAGGCAACGGCTGAGGTTATCCGCGATCTGATTAAAAAGAACTATTCACCATGCGCATTGATGCAACTGAGTCTGTCAGACAGGTCGTATATTCTCAATCAGCTGTTGTCACCAGGCATGAATAACGATTATTGGTATACTGATCCTGCCTGGTACACCTCTGATGATGGTCATTTTATTCTGCTGGACCTGTTCAAAACAACACCGAAAACTGACAGGGGAGCTTTGCTGAAAAATGGTCTCATGACCAATAACTATCAATGGTTACGCACATTGTGGGAACAGGCACTGAAGAAATTTAACGGTGTAGGATATGAAGATGTGCGGGATGTATTTGACGAAATCAACCCGTGGATCGCGGAGAATTTCGCGAGCCTGGGTATCAAGCCTCAGGTCAAACAACATTATACGGGCATGTTTGGTCTCGATTCCATTCCATATTGCCCTGGCGAACAGGAATATCTGGTCGGCTTTGGTTCCAATTCCAATCCTGTACTGCATTATTATGAATATTCGGTGAAACGGGAAGGGGACGCAACTTTGTCTTCCAATGGTAAAATCCTCCTGACACAGGATTATACCATGCGTAATGTCTACCCGACCTTCTCTGCAGCCGGCAGCGGTTACTACAGCCCTGAAATTCCGGTGTCATACGATGAGGTGATGGACCCGTTTGAACCGATGACGATGATGGCTGTGTCCAACTATCATGAACTTGGTATCACTGCTGGGGACAAATACATCCTGCCTGCCTATATGGCCGTGGTATATAATAAAGACATATCACGTACCACAAACGATCGCAGGCTCCGGCAGGTGTGCGACGCTATGACGGTGGCGGCGGCAATATTGCTGGCGCCCGAATCCGGCGGCTCTTCCCTGTCCATGATCGCTACGGCTGCCGCCAGGGCTACGCAGGTAGTATCCAGGGTAAGCGCTATTGTGTCTGCCGCAGACTTCGCGATACAGGTGGAGAAAAATAACCTGACCCCGCAGGCATATGCGTTGAACAGGGATTTCTATGAAGCGTGGGATAAATTAAAAGCTACCGTGGACTATGCCGCATTGGGACTGGACGGCTATAATCTTTCTGTATGGGGTACTGGGAAGCTCAAACAATTGAGTCGTCTCAGCGCTACCGGCAATAGCGTCCGGGGTACGCTGGACCTCACAGCATCGTCGCTGAAAAACCTGGCGAATACCTGGCAGCAGCTGAAAACGCTGACCGTGGCCCAGGCTTCCAAACTGACTTTTTCTATTAAGAACTCGAAGTTGTTTAATAAAGTAACTAAAGCTGCGCTGCAGGACAATGGACTCGAAGCAGCAGCCGATGTTACCAATATTGCTGAGGAGTCTATCGGGGCCGCCTTTAAAATGGGCATGGAAAACGGCAGTTTTGAAAGTGACTTCATCGTGTATACCCCAAAACCGTCTCCGCCCAAAATACCCGGCTACTCAGCTGCCACCACAGCCGTATTGGTCAAACAAGAAGGTGTCGACCTCACGAGGAGATTGGCGGCTGAAGGTATTCTTCATGCTGCTACCAGCGATGCACAGATATCAGCCAAGGCATTGGAGGCGGAGTTTGGCCTGGTGGCAAAAATGAAGCCTGCGGAATTTACTGAGAAGCTATCGGTCCGTGTTTACGTGTCAGCAGCGAAAGCAGCGGTGAATGCAGAAGCAGAGCCCGAAGTAATGACCGCCGTTATGCCGGATGGCCAGGAAAGGATCATCTACGTAACACCGGGTACAGCTGTCGATATCCTGAACCGGAGAGAATGTAAACTCTGTACAAGACATAGTCAGGAAGTCTGCAGGAAATTTGAACGGCTGCTGGCCAAAGCGCCGTTACGCGGAGCTGGCGTTGATAAGTTGTGCAGGGAGCTGCCGGCTGCCAAGGTTAATGAAGTGCTGAATTATCTGCTGGACGATAAAATGAATGCAGCTGACCTGGATGTTTTCCTCGACGAAATCGTGGCTACTTCAGAAAAACAGGCGCATATAACCTCTCATGTGAGGGACCTCAATGCAGGTATAATGGCTGCCTGGAAACTGGTACGTCAGGCCAAAAGCAGCACGTCCAAAAACTATGAGGTGGACTACCCCGCGCTGGATGCGCTCCGGACCGCATGGACTGATACAAATTTCCAGACCAATGTGGGTGGTGAGAGCGGATTAAAGACTGCCTTGTTTGCCAACAAAGGATTGCCGTGCGGTACCTGTGATAATAAACCAGGAGCGTTTATACAGCCGCTGAAAGAATATATCCTGGATTTCAAATATTTTTCGGATAATTATAATTTCGCAGGGCTGTGGGCAGACCTGAAACAGGTTAACGCGATCAGGACAGTGTATGGAGCTGCTTACCAGCTACGCATTCTGAGAGCGCTGCAGGGTCGTTTTGCCGGTACGCTGAGATTTGACAGGAAACTGGACGGACCAGATGAGGACGAAGCGGAAGAAGATGCGCTGGCAGTAGAAGAGGTGGCGCAAGGAACAAGGACCAAATGCAAGTACGATATCAAGGTAATGGGAGCCGCCGGCGATCATTATTTTGAATTCAAAAGCTGGGGGGAGACAACCGTGCGGAATTTCTTTAATGGCGGGGCCAGCAAGCGCAAGGCTTTTGGAAGACAGATGGGGGCGTATTTAAGGAAGGTCCAAACGCTGGACCATCTTAACTATATGTTCGATGGCAGGAGAATGACCCACACCAAAGCGAAAGAAATTATCAGGCTGACGCTGAGGGAACATTTCAGAAAATGGTATGGCAGCACAGAGGATAACGACGGCCTCGGCGCAGCCAGGATGCAGGCTTTGTTTGGCCTGAATGAAGATGATTTTGCGGATGCTGTGGAGGATCTTAACAGCCCGGTTTATAATTTTGTTAAAGCAGAATAATGTTTAGACTAACAGCACAATTGCCCGGTATTAATATTATCAGTGACAGTGCGGAATGCCTGTACATCTACAAGGAAGGGGCATTATGGGAGATGAATAAAACAGACCTGACACAACGCAGGCTCATTGGTGATGTACAGGATTGCCATCCTGTTTTTACATCCGGGAATAACCGGATATTAAACTGCAACGGTTCCCTGACGGTATTGCAGCCCGATGGTACGCTACAGATAATAGGAGGGAGGCTTTTCCCGGACGTGCAACTTGGGGAAGACTTATTGATTACGGACAGAAGCCAGCGGCCTAACCAACTGATACGGTTAAACGCTGCGGGGAAGGAAGTCTGGCGAAAAGATATCGCGCTGGGCAACCAGCACCTGATAGTGGGAGACAAGCTGTATTACCTGCGAAAAGACAGCTATAATGTCCGCTTTAATATCATCAACCGGTTATCACTGGCAACAGGAGAGCACGATGAGTTAATAGATTTTGATCCCGGTTATCTGGACAAAGTACCGGACAAAGAGCGATATAAAAACGCTTTCTACTACCTGTTGATGGCCAATGAGGAGGTCATTGTCGCGTTGGTTAACAACAACAGGATAGTAGCGGTGGATATTCATACCGGTGCTGTAAAATGGGAGATAACCGTAGTGACAGATGCAAAAGGGCATGCTGCCGTGTTTCCATTCGCGGGGCCTGTCTGGGGCGGTATGTTCGATGGAAAGAGATACGTGCTGCAGGGACGGGCGTTCAGTTATATAGACCCCATTTCCCAAAGCGCTGTAGTGTTGCAATATCCGTTGCTCGACAATACAGGCCGGGAGCTGAATGTTTTTGCCAGCCGCAAGGAGGGAGAACAGCTGTTATACACCGCCAGCGTGGGCGGAAAAGATCTTAACTGCATCGGTGTTTTTGATGTGCATCAGGAGGCTGTTATCTGGCAGGAAGAGGTGCCCATCGCTCCCCGGGCAACGTTGCGGGACGCGCCACTGGCTGGTAGCCGTTACCTGTTTGTGGCAGACAGCAACAATGTGCTCTATATCTACGAACAGGGCTAAACTCTTATAAATCACGTAACTTTAAGCCGGCTTTGATACAAAGCCGGCTTTATTTTTGCCCTGCAAACACAAACTGTTACTCATGAAAAAGATCCTTTACCCGGCAGCTGCCTTGCTGGTAATGCTGATGGCTGCTTTTACCTTTATCACCACCCAGAACTGGAAAATCAGCAGCGGATATTCCATTAAATTCACCGGCAAGTATGCGGATGGCGCCTTTGAATCCATGAAAGGCACGGTGGTATTTGATGAAAAGGACCCTGCTTCCGCAAAGTTAGATGTGCTGGTCGATGTGTCTTCCATCAATACCGGTAACGGCCTTAAAAACCGCCACGCCCGTGGTGAGAAATGGTTTGATGTGGACAAGTACCCCTATATTCACTTTGTTTCTTCCGAGGTAGTGAAAACCGCTACCGGCTACGATGCTAAAGGCACCCTCGATATGCACGGCATTAAAAAACCGTTCACCATTCCTTTTACTTTCACACGTAACGGCGATAAGGGCGTATTTCAGGGATCGTTTAAAGTCAATAGGGGCGACTTTGGTATTACCACTCCCCGGGGCGACGAATCAGATTATACCCATCTTACAGTAACCGTTCCCGTTACCGCCAGGTAATATGCGGCCAGTACTTTTTTGGTGTGGCATCGCCACTGGCCTGATCGCGGCAGCACTGTCCGTGGGGTATGCTGTCTTTTACCAGGCGGCGCTGGGAGTGGATTTCTCCCGGGTGGCGCCGGTAACGGCCATCATCAGCGCTAATATGGGGGGCGCCATGGTGATCATGCTGGCCTGCTGGCTGTTGGAGCGTTGGAAAGGACAGGTGCCCCGCAGTTTCAACGGTTGGCTGGTGGTATTTTCAGTACTCAGTGCCGGTATTCCTTTCGGGGTAAGCCTGCCGCTGGACATACCCGCGCCGGAGCTGTTCCCCGGCCTGACAGCGCCCATGCACCTGTTGCCCGCACTGATCTGGCTGGTCTTACAGCCCTGGTGGACCGTTAAAAAATAACTTTTGATGTTCCATGGGTATTCCTATCTTCGCTATTGAACTTTGTTTGTGTACCGATAAGACTATAGAATGGACCTGATTATTAATGCCAGGCAAGCTGGCAGAAAACATGCACTGATAGAGAAACAAAAGATTGTCATAGATGATTTGCCCGTTAACCCGTCACTCCGCGCCTTGCTGGCAGCTGTTGTCAAACAACAGGTGACTGCCTATAACGACAAACCTTTAGAGAAAAATCTTTTGCCCTTTCTCTCCAAAGAACAAATTGCCGACCAGGCCGGCACCGGAAAGGTGGGTTTTGGCAGTATTTACAATGAAAATAAAGCCGATCTGGCCAAAGCGCAGGAGACAGCCATGCTGGCCTACGAAGATGGCCTGTACGCTGTTTTTGCCGATGAGGAGGAGTTACAGGGGCTTGATCGTACCTTTGTACTACATCCCGAAACCGTGATCACCTTCATCCGGCTGACCTTCCTCGCCGGTAGTTTCTGGTAAAAATCACTTATGCCGACATTCATTTTTTAACCCGATTACCATACCTTAATTTGTTTGACCATGGACGTTAAAGAATTCCTGAAGACCAGGACTAAACCCCATTACATCGAAAATCTGGCCACAGACCTGAAAGCCGTTTACAATGGCGAAACCACGCATCCGCTGCTGACAAAGGACGCAGCCGAAATAGTGTTGATCATGCTCAATGAACTACTGGAGCATGAAAAGAGAAATGGCTATGCTCAGACATTTGCAATTACCTATAAAGACAAAAAATATATCCGGCTGGAGGAACTGCTGAAAAATGGTTTCTGGGACACCACGGAAGGTGCCAATCTGTTGGAATACCTGTTCGGTAAGGAAATTGGCGCCTATGTTAAACATGCATGGGAGCAGACACCTCACCTGATGTACCAGACCGGTTATGCCCGTCGCTCTTTCCGGGCGCCGAGCGACCCGGAAGTGTATTTCGTTTTGCAGCTGGAATTCCTGCGGCAGGCAATCCCGTATGCACATCAGTTTTCATATTATCCCAAGACGGAGTTTACCTGTTTTGACCTGAGCCTGGAAGAACAGGTACGTTGTGAGGGCCATCTTTTTGGCGTAGTGATATACCGCATATGGTCTGCTGCCATCGACCTGGGCAATGAGTCCCTGTTTAAGGCATGTGAAGATATTATCTATAATAAAGACCCGGAAGGGAAGGTGAGCCGCGCACTCATCAAAGCCCTGCTGACCAGCAACAAACAGGCGGCGTGGGAACTGGTGGAGAAGCTGCTCCTCGCTGCACAGCGGCAGGAAGGGCTGCGGCAAACCATCATGGAAGCGCTGGACGAAACTTCCGTAGGCGCGCTGAAATACATGCTGAAGGTAGTACTGGACAATAAGCTGACCCGCTTCTCGTCCGTTGTCCGGGCACTGGACGTATGGGCCGGCCTCTTCTGGGAAGCAGAAAAAGAAACCACTGTCCGCACTTTCCTGGAGAAAGGGCTGGAATACCTCGAAGCCCCCAACACGATTCCGGCGGCCATGAAGAGTAAGAACAATACGGACGTATACATGGCGCTATGGGCGCTGGGCGTACTCGACGTAATGGCTACACGCCCGCTGGTATTTCAACTGCTGGAAGATAAGAGTGCAGAAAAACGCTCCCTGGCACTGAAGTTCGCCGTGGAAACCAGTTACTATAACGTGGACATGCCGGCTGCCTATGAAGGCCTGCTGGACACAGACCTGGCCGTAATAGCCAGAGCGGTGGTGATCATCAACAACAAGGTCCAGTTTAATGCAGCCCACTACGATACCTACTTCCCTGAGATGTTCGACAGGCTCCATGCGATCATTCAGAAGGTAAAGGAAAAGGAAAAAACATTTGAAGGAAATATTTTTTCATGGTTGACGATCAAATACGAACGCAATAATGTGTTCAACGCGATGATCAAAATGATCAATGACCGGGAAGACAGGCTGGAAATTGTGTTGGGGTATTTTGATGAAATGAATGTCTCCCTGCGCGAACAACTGTCCCGTAGCCTGCTGAAAGGTTATTCGCCATATAGTTACCATGACCAGGAGAAAGAAGGACCACTGACACCGTTCCAGCGGAATTTCGCGCTGCGTCTGCTGAAGGACAGAGGCGAATATGTGGTGTCCATCGCATTTAATGCCCTCCATGGCCAGCAGTTTACCCTGCAGGAAATGGAAACGTTTACGGATATACTAAAACGTAAAGGGGCCTCTGTCAGAAGCAAAACGATCGACATGGTGCTCAGTCAACAGGACGATATCGTGACAGCGGTAACAGAAAAGCTCCTGCAGGGCGATGTCGAACAACGCCTCGGTGGACTGGACATCGCGCTGCGCTTACAGAAAAGCAATCGTCTCGCTACGCAACGTACCGGCTGGGTCACATCCTTCAGAGAGCGGAAAAGCGTCTCCCAGAAAGAAGAAATATTATTATCACAACTCTCGGAAGACAATAATGTGTTGTCTTACTCCGCAGAGAATGGCTACGGATTGTACGACCCTGCTGTTATTTCACCGGTGATATTGCCACCGGTAGATCCTAATGACTACTACGGTAAATGCATCGCAGAAGGGCCTTACGGCTTCTCCATGCCGATGGAGGCGTTGCATGAGCAATTCATTAAACTCAATGACCTGTTTCAGCAACATGCCACTTACGAATATGAAGTAGAGAATTACGACAACTCCAAATCCATGGTGTTGCTGGGTAACAGCTTTCAGAACTGTAAGATATACACCTATAAATTCGCTTCCAACGAAGAGCAATATGCACATTTCCCGCTGCCGGAAGTATGGGAGGGATGGTACCAGGAAAGCGGCTTTACGCCACGGGATATTTTCATACTGACTTCCCTGATGGTTGACATGTATGACACGGAAGATGAAATGAAGGGAGGAAGCATCATGAAGCCTTATCAACCGACTTATGAAGAAGTGATACCAGTGGCGCTGAGAGGAGACCGTCGTTATAAATACAATGACCCGGTACTGAAAGTGACGAATGCCCTTCAGCTCATTCACCCGTTTGAACAACGGGCCGAGTTCCTGCTGGGTGGCTGCAAACGCGTGTTTAATGCACTGACGCCGGAAATGCTGCAATTCCAGCAAAAAGGGTACTACGGTTTGACGGGGTGGCAAAGCAGTACGCAGCTCGAACGCTTTCTGTCATTCCTCTATACGGTCCCCACGGAAAAACAGCCATTGGAAGACTGCTGGAATCTTTACCACTGGCGACAGTTCTCCGGCCTGCCAGAACTGGCCGCAAGGTACCTGCCACCATTACCGGTATTTATCAACGCGTTTGAAGCCGGAATCATATCTGAAAGTGAGATGTACCGCGGTCTGATCAGTGTAGAAAATATGCGCACCCTGTCCGGCAGCCGCAAAGGCAAAAACAAGGACAACTACTTTGAACAGCATCCATTTCTCGAAAAAATGTTCGTCAAAGTCAGGGAACATTTCCTGGACATTGAACTGAAAAGGGGAGACTCCGGTACGCCGGTAACCAACATGGTACAGGTGCTGGGAGCCATTTACGGCGTTAAACGCTTCGGTGAAATATGGGCCGGCCTTGGGAAAACAACGCTCAATCGTGGTTATATCTATACCTATAATACCGACGCTATGAGCAAACAGAAAATATTCAGCCTGTTGCTGAAATGCTGTTTCCCGCTGCCGGAAGACACACAGGAACTGTTCGATGAAACCGTAAAGAAAGTCAAGCTCACGGAAGCGCAACTGATAGAAGCGGCCGTATATGCGCCACAGTGGCAGAAGTTTGTCAGCCAGCATCTTGACTGGAAAGGCCTGGACTCCGCCATCTGGTGGATGCATGCCCATACCAAATCAGCCGGCAACGAACAAAATGCGGAAGCAGAAAGCGAAATTGCCCGTTACTCCGCAGTGGATTTACAGGACTTCAAAGATGGCGCGGTAGACAAAGACTGGTTCGTGAAAGCCTATAAAGAACTGGGCAAACAACGCTGGCCTATCGTATACGAAGCGGCTAAATTTATCAGCGATGGCAATGCTCACCGTCGCGCGCGTTTATACGCTGACGTTATCACCGGTGATCTCAAGATCAAGGAGGTGACACAGAAGGTAAAGGAAAAGCGCGACCAGGACTACCTGCGTCTTTATGGCCTGATACCCTTGAGCAAAACCAATCCGGAAAAAGATGTGCTGGCCCGCTACGAATATCTTCAGCAGTTTAAAAAAGAAAGCCGTCAGTTTGGCGCCCAGAAACAATCCAGCGAAGCACTGGCCCTGCGGATTGCCATGGAAAACCTTGCGCGTAACGCGGGATATGCTGACCCGCAACGACTGACGTGGGCCATGGAAACCCGGCAGGTGCAGGGTATCCTGTCTAAAGAAAC
This sequence comes from Chitinophaga fulva, assembly GCF_012927205.1. Lineage (GTDB taxonomy): Bacteria > Bacteroidota > Bacteroidia > Chitinophagales > Chitinophagaceae > Chitinophaga > Chitinophaga fulva. The sequence goes on along the minus strand of NZ_JABBGC010000002.1, from coordinate 1,033,873 downwards.
ACAGGTGCAGTACGACGATGTGACGATAGGACTGGTGATAGACGAGGAAGGTCAGGCCGATGTGGTGGCCTTCAAAGGGGATAAACAGCTGAAAGCCGTTCCGCCGAAATACAAAAAGGATAAGAAAATAGAAGAGCTGAACGAGTACAGGAAAACGCTGCGTGAACAGTTCCGTCGCTCCCGCAAAGGGCTGGAAGATGCCATGGTACGCGGTGACGTGTTTTCCTTTGAGGAAATATCCACGCTGTTCGATCACCCGGTGATTGCCAAACATCTGGAAAAGCTGGTGTTCATCACAGATAAAGCGAACGGTTTCTATCACAGCGGCAGCCTGGTAGATGCCAAAGGAAAAGCGACGAAGCTGACAGCCAAAGACGCCATCCGCATTGCCCACAGCAGCGACCTGCATCGGGCGGGCGTGTGGAGCGATTATCAGCGTTATTGCTTTGAGAAGTCTGTCCAGCAACCGTTCAAGCAGATCTTCCGTGAGCTGTATGTGCCGATGGAAGATGAACTGAAGGAGGTATCTGTGTCCCGCCGTTATGCCGGTCATCAGGTACAGCCTACACAGACAGCCGCCCTGCTTAAAACCAGGGGCTGGAAAGTGGACTACGAAGAAGGTTTACAGAAAGTATTCCACAAGGAAGGTTTTGTGGCTAAAATATATGCTATGGCCGACTGGTTCTCACCAGCGGAAGTGGAAAGCCCGACGCTGGAGACCATTAAGTTCCACGATCTTAAAACGTATACACCGGTAGCGTTTAAAGATATTTCCCCGCTGATCTTCAGTGAGGTGATGCGTGACCTGGACCTCGTCGTGAGCGTGGCCCACGTGGGTGGGGTAGACCCTGAAGCCAGCCATTCTTCTATCGAAATGAGAAAAGTGCTGCTGGAAGAAACCCTCCGCCTGTTTAAGCTCTCCAATGTGAAAGTGAACGGCAATCATGCTACGATCAAAGGTAAGCTGGGTGAATACAGCATACACCTGGGAAGTGCCGTGGTGCATCAGTTGCCGGGAAGATACATTTCCATTCTGCCGGTGCATTCGCAGCACAGAGGCCGGATTTTCCTCCCGTTTGTGGACGAAGACCCGAAGTCTGCTGAGCTGATCTCCAAGGTGCTGTTACTGGCAAGAGACCATGAAATACAAGACCCGACAGTATTGGAGCAACTTTCTCGAAATTAAACGAACAAATTGTAGCCCCGGGCTTTAGCCCGGGGTTTTTTAATGATCGTTTTTTTATCAGTAATATTCTGTATGTTTGGTTTTTACCAGTCAGGATGTAAGCCTAATACTGTCTGCTATGCAGGAACTACAGGATGTTTCCAACGAGTTGATGAACCTTTTTTCGCTAATGCTGGAATATGTAGCAGGTTTTAAAAATAACCATGCCGCATCCCTGAGCCCTGTCCTGCTGCTGGTGAACGCCGGAGGTCAGCAGATGGAGGAGGCGCCCGGCCTGGCAACAGCGGACGATTGGTTTGATCAACGCCTCCGGGAAAACGATCCCCTGTATGCTGTTTATGTAAAAGACGCCCTTTACACCGATGATAAAATACAGATCTCGGGAGAAGCGTTTATGTTCGTCCTCTACGATAAAAACTACCAGCACCGGGTTATATTGGCCCAACCTTATGCCGGTATGCCGTTTCAATGGACCGGTACGCCTGTGATGCTGGGCGTGTTGTCCAACGAACTGCTGTATACACAATCACCTACCTTGCCCCGCCCTGAGCCGCCTCCAGGAAAGCCTTTATGGAAATTCCGTTGAATTGTGGCAATTTGCAGCCACATGACGCACCGTTATTTTATTATTTATAAACCATATGATATGGTCTCCCAGTTTATCAGTTCTGACAAAGAAAAGGTGAACCTGCTGGGTGACCTGGATTTTCAATTTCCCGAAGGGACACATGCCATCGGCCGGCTGGACAACCATTCGGAAGGATTGCTGCTGCTCACGACCAACAAGAAAATTACCCGGTTGCTGTTTCAGGGAGAACGGCCGCATCAGCGTACCTATCTCGTACGGGTCAAAGGCCATATGTTACCGGAGACGCTGCAACGGCTGCAAACAGGTGTCCGGATCCCGATCACCGGTCAACTGGAGTATATGGCGGTGCCTTATAAGGCGTCTATTGTGTCCCGGCCTGCCGGCCTGTTGCTCCGTCCTTCTGAAACACCGGAGCGGGCGCCGCATACCTGGTTGCTGATCACACTGACGGAAGGTAAGTACCACCAGGTGCGCAAAATGGTAGGCGCGCTGAATCACCGTTGCCAACGCCTTATCCGCGTGTCCATAGAAGATATGGAGCTGGGGGATATGCAGCCCGGCGAGGTAAAGGAACTGGATGAAGCCACCTTCTTTGAGCGCCTGAAATTAGCGACTGACCTATAAAATAAAACCCGAAAATGGGAATATCCCATTAGGAAGCGCCTTCTTTTCTTGTTAGGTTTGCTTGTTGGAAATCATGCTATAACAAGAATTTTTTATGAGAAGAGTTTTCGTTCTGACGCTGTCTTTGGCGTTGGGCATGGGGCTTCATTCCGCCCGTGCCCAGGAAAAACGTTACCCGATTATTCCTTATCCGCAGCAGTTGGTCCCGATGGAGGGAACCTTTACCATTACGGGCAGCACCCCGCTGGTATTACCTGCCAATGCACGCGCTTTTACCAATGAGGTGGCGCAATTGCAGGCACTGGTGAAGCAGGGGATTGGCACCACGCTCAAAACTGCTACCGCAGCTTCCGGCAACGCTATCGTGCTGAAACAGGACCTCACGCTGCCCGGGGAGGAAGACTATACGCTGCAGGTAACACCGCAACAGTTGCAGATTGGCGCTAAATCACCCACGGGTTTTTTCAGGGCCATCGTTACCCTGCGCCAGCTGATGCCGTCTGCCATCGAAGGCCGCACCACCGGCAACCTTCGTTCTGTGGCCATTCCGGCGATGCAGCTGAAAGATCATCCGGTATACGCCTGGCGCGGTATGCACCTCGACGTGTCCCGCCATTTTTTCTCTGTCAGCTATCTGAAGAAATTTATCGACCTGCTGGCGTTGTATAAGATGAACAAGCTGCACCTGCACCTGACAGATGATCAGGGCTGGCGCATTGAAATTAAAAAATACCCTTTGCTGACCACCGTGGGCGCCTGGAGAGAGTTGAACAACCAGGATTCTGTATGTATGCAGAAAGCGAAAGAGAACCCGGATATGGAGATTGATCAGGAGCATATCATTCATAAAGATGGTAAAACCCTCTATGGTGGCTTCTATACACAGGCCCAGATGAAAGATATCATCGCTTATGCGGCCGCCCGCCATATAGAGATCATCCCGGAAATAGATATGCCGGGCCATATGATGGCCGCCATCCGTGCGTATCCTTTCCTCACCTGCGACGGTAAGTCCGGCTGGGGCAAAGATTTCTCCACGCCTATCTGTCCTTGTAATGAAAGCACCTTCCGGTTTGCGGAAGACATCTATACGGAGATAGCAGCGCTTTTCCCATCCAAATACATGCACCTCGGCGCTGATGAAGTGGAAAAGACCAGCTGGAAGGCTTCTCCGCTCTGTGCGGAGGTGATGAAGGCCAACAACCTGAAGAACGTGGAAGAGCTGCAGAGCTACTTCGTTAAAAGAATGGAGAAATTCTTCCATTCCAAAGGCAAAGTGCTGATCGGCTGGGATGAAATCCTGGAAGGCGGTATCAGTCCTACGGCCATCCTCATGTACTGGCGCGCCTGGGTGCCTGACGCCCCGGTGAAGGCTGCCCGCCACGGCAACAAAGTGATCATGACGCCGGGCAACCCGCTGTATTTCGATGCTACGCCGGACAGGAACTCCCTCGGCAATGTATACCACTTTGAACCGGTGCCTAAAGGCCTCACCGCCGCGGAAGCGACCACCATCATGGGCGCACAGGCTAATATCTGGACGGAATATATCCCTTCTGAAAAGCGCGCTGATTATATGTTCATGCCCCGCATGACAGCCCTGGCGGAAGTATTATGGACACACCGGCAGGATTATGACAACTACCTCCAACGGTTAAACGAACAATTTGCCCGCCTCGATCAGCTGGGCGTTCATTACCGTTTACCTGATCTGGAAGGTTTTACAGAAGACAATGTATTCGTAGACAAAGGCATGCTGGAAGTAAAAGCACCTTTAACCAGCATGACTATACGTTATACGACTGACGGGGCTGTTCCCGGTCCGCAGTCACCTGTTTTGCCTGCTGCATTACCGGTAACAGCACCGCAGACCTTTAAGTTGGCGGCTTTCAGCCCGATGGGCAACCGTGGGGATATATACACCCTTCGTTACCGTCAGGAGGCTTATGCCAAAGCATTGGCCAATAAGCCGGCTACGACCGGCTTCCAGCTGGACTACTTCAAAGGCGCGTTTAAAACCACGGCTAAAATAAAAGCCACACCAGACAGCACACTGCACACTGATATGGTGGTCATCCCGGAAGGACTGGGCCATGGGGAAGCCTTTGGCGCCCGTTTGCAAGGTTACTTTTATGCGCCGGAAACAGCCATCTATAGTTTCTATCTCACCTGCGATGATGGTGGCATGCTTTATATCGACGACAAAACGATCGTCAACAATGACGGCTGGCATGCTCCATTGCAGAAAAGCGGCCAGGTAGCTTTGGAAAAAGGCTGGCACGCGCTGAAAGTGGACTTTGTGGAAGGCGGCGGCGGATACACGCTGAAACTGGAATACAGCGTGAAAGGTAGTCCGCTCCAAAAATTATAGTTATTATGATCGTGATACCCGGGGTTGAAGCCCCGGGTCACGTTGATGCGCGGTTCTACTGTCGTTTGTTTATATTGCAGGATGTTTCTGCAAGAAAATGAAATGTATGAGTATTAGCTGTAGGCTTCGATCAGCAGTAATCATGGTCATCATTGTTATGTTAACCTGTTCTGCATACGCCCAAACCAGGGATTATGACCTCGCACAGACCTTGTCGGGGCTTTCTGTTTCCCAAAAGAAATTATTGTATCAATACGGTACGTTACAGACGTACGCCGGTCAGCCTGTGGCTGACAGTTTCTGGCAGCAGCATGCGCAGGAGCTGAAAGCAGTAGGCCACGAGGAGGCGGGCATACTGGCAAAGGAGTTATTAATTAATACAGAGCTTGTATATAAGGTAAAGCAACCTTCCCGCTTACAGGCGTTGCGTGGGGTATTTACCGCCTCCCGGATGCTGATAGGGCTGGCAGGGCTCATTGCGGCCTATTCCCTGATTCATTTGCTGAGCCGTTACTGGAGCCGGATATATGGTTGGTTATATGCAAAGCTGTATCGTTTGTTCCGCCGTATTTTCTCACCGCGCATGCTCACATGGGAGCTGCTGCTGCTTAGTGTGGCAGGTATCTATTGGGGTGTGCTGATCGGGGACCAGATGCTGCGGACCGTGATTTTACAGGTCTCCGTTTTCACCTTGTGGGCACAGCTAACGGCGGTGGCTACACGGCAGGACCTGATCAAACGTTATTTAGAGCATGTAGTGGACACCCTGGAGAGGCGCAGCACAGCTAAGAAAGCCATCGTTGAGGTGGGACTGCCGGCATTGGGAGCCACGCTGGCGTTGGGGTGGCTGATGTTCCGCGCTCCGGAGGACTGGTACGCTTATGAAGTGATGGTGCCTGGCATGGTGGCCTTGTTTACACTACCGCCTGTTATCTATCTGCATAAAGTACTGAGACGGCTGGTATTGCCGTTCCCGGTACAGTCGCTGCGGGCGGATAAACTGCTGGCGGTGTATACCGCCGCGACCCTGTTGTTATGGATCGTGCTGGTATTGTTGCCGGCCGTGCGGCCGGAGCTATTGATCGCGGTGTCGGTGCTGCTGGCATGCATGCTGCTGCCCATGTCCATCGAAGAGGTGACCAGGTGCGGGACGAAGAACTACATCTGGCTGCAGTTGCTGACGGTGGGCTGGTTATGTGCCTGTGTACTGGCTGGCGGGCAACGGACAATTCCCATGCTCAACTGGACCGGTCTTGGTGGGCTGCTGCTGTATGTGATCACCAAATATTGGGAGGTGCCGGTATTATTAGGTTACTCCTGGAAAAACCGTAAGGCGCTGGGCAGTTTGGGCATGGCCGTGCTTATCTGGGCTGTCGCCAGCCTGATACGCTGGCAGCCACAGTGGTTTATCTGGTTTTAATTGAAAATTTATTTTAATTGTTTATTTTTGCGCTCCGAATAATCTGACTCAAGATACGCGCAGATCTGAATAACGTACTAAAAAGGCTTCTCAGGGCCTCCAAGGCGTTTGCAGGGTCTGCGTTTTTTTGTGCCGGTATTTGTTATGCCCGACATATCCCCCCGTAATTCATGCCGTATGCATCCCGGAACGCATCCCGGAATCCCAGGGCTGAAGCCCTGGGCTACGATGTTCTTCAGGCTTGTTTAAAGGAAGGTTGCATCCGGAATATGTGGAGCATGTGAGGCCGTGTTATTCCGTAGACCCATATATTGAAGGATGTTATCCGGAATGAGTAGGGCATATTGCCCTGCGCGATAATATGTCTTCTCTGACAGCACACTCTCAAGCATGCTGTTTAATATCAGCCAAGTATTGTAATCTTCGCACTGATTTCTGATCTATTAGTTTTAATATATACCAATAAGATGCTTTGGTATCTACACCGCTCTTCGCTATCAGGCGAATCAGTAGTAATCATGGCCATCATAGTTACCGATCATCACTTTTCTGATTGGTTCCTCAAAAAGGTTACTATTTTTCATAACTGTAAAAAATACGCTTAATATTCCCGTTATGAAGAGAATCCTGGTCCTTTTATGTATAGGTATCACCGGATACCATGCCCAAGCCCAGCAGAAAGCGCCCGCTTATCCGCTGATAACCCACGACCCGTACTTCAGCGTCTGGTCCAATACCGATGCGCTTAATCAGTCTGCTACTGTTCATTGGACAGGAGCGCAGCAGGCATTGTCTGGCCTGGTGAAAGTGGACGGTGTGACTTACCGGGTATTGGGCGCCCCTGACGATGGGGCGGAGACAGGCATTGTGCCCGCAGAACAGACCGATGTGGCGGTCCATGCCACCCAGACAGTTTACCAGTTCCGGTGCGGACAGGTAGCCCTTACATTGACCTTTACATCGCCGTTGCTGGTGCGTGATCTTATGTTGATGTCCAGGCCGGTATCTTATATCTCTTACTGTGTACATGCGACCGACGACCGGCAGCATGCTGTGGAGGTATATTTTGGCGCCTCCACCGACCTGGCGGTCAACGGGCCGTCGCAGCCGGTCACTACGAAGCAGTTCACGAGCGGACAGTTGTCGCTGTTGAAAGCGGGCACCGTGCTGCAACCGGTATTGCAGAAAAAGGGCGATGACCTGCGTATTGACTGGGGCTACTTGTATGTGGGCGTTCCCTTATCGGCGAAAGCTACCCAGTACATCAGTTCCCCTGTCGAAGCGGTGCAGCGCTTTGCGCATAAGAAAGCCAGTCCGGTCAAAGGTGACCGCCACCAGGTGCTGAGCACCAGCGTGTCTTTAGGCATGGTGGGCACGGCGCCGAAAGAACAGCTGTTCCTGATCGGGTATGATGATCTTTATGCCATTCAGTATTTCAATACCAATCTGAAAGCGTGGTGGAAAGATACCCCGGCTGCCACTATCGAAAATGCGCTCAATACGGCGCTGAAAGACTATGCCTCCGTGCAGCAGCAGTGCGAAGCATTTGACCGGGAGCTGCGTACCGACGCCATCGCTGCCGGTGGGGAACAGTATGCCGCTTTGTGTGAACTGGCCTACCGCCAGAGCGTGGCGGCCCACAAACTGGTGAGAGGCCCTAAAGGAGAGTTGTTGTTTCTCTCAAAAGAAAATTTCAGCAATGGCTGTATTAATACGGTAGACGTTACCTATCCTTCGGCTCCTCTTTTCCTCCTATATAACCCTGACCTGCTGAAAGGCATGATGACCGGCATCTTTGAATATTCCGAAAGCGGACGTTACACCAAACCATTTGCAGCACATGACCTGGGTACTTACCCGTTGGCTAACGGGCAGGTATATGGGGAAGATATGCCCGTGGAGGAATCCGGTAATATGCTGATCCTGGCAGGGGCTATTGCGGTGGTCGAAGGCAATGCTGGTTACGCCAAGGCGCATTGGAAAACACTGACCACCTGGGCCGACTACCTGTTGCAGGCAGGCTTTGATCCGGCCAACCAGCTATGTACCGATGACTTTGCCGGACATCTTGCGCGTAATGCCAACCTTTCGCTGAAAGCTATCATGGGTATTAAGTCATATGCTATGCTGGCTGGCATGCTGGGAGAAACGGCAACGGCTACACGATATAACGATCAGGCGCGTGATATGGCTAAAAGATGGCTGGACCTCGCTGCTGACGGTGACCACTATACGCTGGCCTTCGGCAAGCCTGGCACCTGGAGCCAGAAGTATAATATGGTATGGGACAAAGTGCTTGATTATCATCTCTTTCCGAAGGCTGTTTACAGTAAGGAGATAAGCTACTACCTCGGAAAACAGCAACCTTTCGGCTTGCCACTCGACAGCCGGAAGACGTACACAAAATCTGACTGGATCATGTGGACGGCAGTGTTGGGGGATGATATGGCACCCTTCGTACAACCGCTGTATAAGTATATAACTGAAACGCCTACACGAGTTCCTTTGAGCGACTGGCATGAATCGGTAGATGGTAAAAAAGTAGGGTTTCAGGCGAGGAGTGTGGTCGGTGGATACTTTATGAAGATGCTGGACGTGAAGCTGCACAAAGGCAAATAGCAGCGGCAATTCAAAGTCAATAATCTAATTTGACACCGAAGCCCTGGAAACGGGGGAATGGAAAACGTAATCATACATTGCCCAACGTATAATAAAACGGCCCGGAATTTCCGGGCCGTTTTTTATATGAACACTGGTTCTATTTTCCTTTACGGTGTTCACCATGTTTCTTAGGTGTTTCGATGGGTTGTTCCCGATTCTGCGGGTTCTGTTCGGATGTCGGGTTATTGATCCGTTCATCCGGTTCGTGATGAGAACGGCTACGGTTCATTTTAGCTGTTCTGCTGTGACGGTTGCGTTTCATAAAAACGGATTTTTAGATATAGCCGGGAAAAACATGCCGAAATAAAAGTGATTGAAAATGAATTGTTTACAAAGGTTGATGCTACCAATACTGATGCAATTATTTCACACAACGCTGTCTACAGTTCCCGCTTTTATACTGCCTGGGATGCCTCCTGGCTACTACCCAGGGAAGCCAGGTATCCGGTCCCCACACAGATCACCACCGCTACTGCGGGGTACAGGAAAAAGTTGATAGTCGTATACCGTTGCACAAAATAGAGGCTTACTGCGCTGATGGTAAAGCCGATGATAATTCCCCGTGCATTCACCTTCGGAATAAAGATCCCTGCGAGGAACATCCCTGCCAGGCATCCGCCAAACAGCCCGATGATTTTCAGGTACTGGTCCCAGATAGAAGTGTTGTGCAACGACACCAGGTAGAGCGCAATGCCACAGCCCAGGGCACCCAGCATCACGGTCATCCGGCGGGCGAATATAAATCGCTGTCTGTCATCGGCCGAAGGCCTGAACAAAGGATAAAAGTCAGTGGTGATCACCGTGGCGATGGCATTCATACTGGAGCTGATAGTGGACATGGTAGCGGCAAAAAGGCCGGCTATCACGAGCCCGGCAAGTCCTGCCGGCAGCTGCTGGGAGATATACCATGGAAACACATCGTCGGTATTGCCATGTGGGTTCAGGTTGGCCGGATGATGCCGGAAGTACACCCAGAGCGCGGTGCCCACGAGGAAAAAGATAAGCGAAGCCGGGACCACCAGGAGGGCGTTGGTATAGATAGACTGGCGGGCCTCCTTCTCTGTGGAGGTGGTCAGGTAACGCTGTACCACCACCTGATCAGACGAGTAGGTGACCAGCTGTGTCAGGAAGCCGCCTACAAAGATCACCCAAAGCACCGGCTGTGTAATGTCCCACTGCAAAATGGCCAGCCGGAACTTGCCATTGGCTGCGGCTTCGGTAAACAGTTGCCCGAAACCGCCATCCAGCGAGCGGGAGATAAAAACAAGACTGAGCAGGGCACCCCCCAGTAACACGCCCACCTGCATCACTTCGGTCCAGATAACGGCCTCTATGCCGCCGGAAGCGCTATAGGCGGTGGTTATGGCACTGGTGGCCACGATACAGATGATGATGTTTACCCCGGTAACGGCGCTTAAAACCAGCGCAGGCAAGTATATCACAATGCCCAACCGGCTGAGCTGGAATACCAGGAAAGTAAAGCTGCCTAATAGTTTTACACCGGGACTGAAACGGATGGCCAGGTATTCGTAAACACTGGTGAGTTTCAGCTTGCGGAAATACGGCAGGTAAAAATAGACGATGAGCGGGGCTACCACCACGATCATCATATTATTAAGAAAGTACACCCAATCAGTGGCGAAGGCTTTGGCCGGAATGGCGATGAACGTGAGGGCACTAAGCTTGGAGCCAAATATACTGAGGCCGGCAGCCCACCATGGTATTTTGCCACCACCCAGGAAGAAGTCGCTGGTGGTGTTTTGCATGTTGCGGGACACGACCACACTGATGCCCACCACAAGCAGGAAATACAATCCCACTACCAGCCAGTCGGTCAACCGGAAGCCGCTGGGCGGCTGTGTAGGCGTAGCCGTTAGTACCCGTGGTGTCCTGGTGGCGGGTCTTACTTCTCCACCGGGAATGATCAGTTGTCCCTGCCAAACCACCGTCGGTGTGGTCACTGGCGCCCACGTACTGCCGTTTGGGTTAGTGACGCTGTCACCGGCTTTTTGTACCGGCATACCGCCGGTAACAGCCCAGCTGTCGGTGATGGTGTTGTAGCCTAGTATGTCATGGGAGAAACCCGGATGCTGTTCTTTTAGCTGACTGCTTTGCTCAAAATACCGCCCATCATCGCCGCCGAAGATCAGCAGCTGCGACTGGCCCGCCGTGAAAGCCGGGCTGGGTGCGGCTGCAACCGGATGAGGCAACGGCGCAATACTGCGCCAGCCTTTACCCGGTTCATAACACCAGGCATCTGTGAGGAAGGTGCGGTGTATGGTAACGTCACCGGGTAACGTATACGTATGTACGCCGCTGAACAGGTAAAAGTGATGTTGTTGCACTCCCGCTACCGCCAGCATACGCGCTGGCCCGGGAAAGGGAGGGAGCGTTTGCCAGCGGCGGCTCACAGCAGGCTGCGAAAGATCTATGGACCAAAAGTACCTGGTGGCAGTGGTATCGGAAGGTGCTGCCGTGCCGCCGGCAACATACAGGATGTCGCCATCCATCGCGCCGCTGGCATTGGCGCTGGGAACAGGGAGGTCCGGCAACGGTTCCGTTTGTACCTGACCGTTAGTATAACGAAGGAGGAACGCTTTCGTGGTATGGCCGTCCTGATTACTGCCACCCACGCATACCAGGGCATCCCGCCAGGTGGCGGACACGCCGTAGCCCAGCGGCACCGGCAGTTTACCCACCTGTTTCCATTGCCCGTCGGGCTTTTCCAGTACCCATACCTGGTCATACCATTGTTTAATGCCGCCGTTCCAGGGTGCGCGCCCATCGGGGAAATTAGCGCCGCCGGCCACCAGCAATGCATTGTTGGACACGCCGGCAAAAGACCCGGCAAAGCCATGATCATCCGGCAGGGCTGGGAGCTGTCCCCAGGAGAAATAGCCCGCCGGTGGCTTCTGGCCACGGCTGACGGCAGTGCGGAAAGACATACCCAATATCAATAATAAAGGAAGAATCAGTTTTTTCATGACGTGTATTTTACGCTGGTCATGGTATCCAGCTATTGGCCTGCATCCAGTGCAGGCATCGCTCAAACCAGTCGTCCTGCGTGGTTTTGTTGTACAGCCCGAAACCATGCGCGCCGTTTTGATAAAGATGCATCTCTGCCTTTACACCGGCATTGACCAGCGCATTGTAGAACAGCAGGCTGTTTTGCACCGGTACTACTTTATCGTCCTGTGCGTGCAGCAGGAAGGTGGGCGGTGTATTGGCGGTTACCTGTAGTTCGTTGCTGTACAGTTTTATCAGGGCTCTGTCGGGTTTTTCTCCCAGCAGGGCCTTCCTGGAACCGGCATGCATATACGAAGTAAAGCTGATCACCGGATACACGAGTATCATAAAATCCGGGCGGAGATTGAGCTGCGCGGGATTGTCGATCACCGGTTGTGCGAAATGCGTACCTACGGTAGAAGCAAGGTGGCCACCGGCCGAAAAACCGATGATGCCGGTCTTGCCGGGCTGCAGGCCCCATTCAGCCGCATGTTGCCGTACAATTTGTAAAGCACGTTGCGCGTCCTGCAGCGGACCTTTGGACTTATCCGGCATAATCCGGTCGTCCGGCAGACGGTATTTGACGATGAAAGCGGAGATACCTGCTTCCTGGAAACGCCGTGCGATGGCATACCCCTCGCGGCCTATCACCACACTGCCGTAGCCGCCGCCAGGACAGATCACTACTGCTGCGCCGGTGGCTTTACCGGCAGGTGCGGGAAAAGGAATCAGCTCCGGCCGGGTGACCATCCGCGCACGGTTGCTGTCGCTGTCTTCCTGGTAGTCTGCCGGCGCAGGTTTGGAATTAGGTACGCCTTCCGGGTACAAGGGGATGGGTTTGCCCTGTTGGGCTTGCGCGATATAGGCACCGGTTGTCAGCATGCTGATCAAAAGAAACTTTTTCATGAACGTGGATTTTATGGTTTGGTAACCCGGGTACACCAGTCGAAGAAACCGATGGCGCGCAGGTCTTTTTCCATGGAAATATACTCGTTCTCTTCAAAAGGTTGCAGCGGTAATCTAACGTTGCCGCAGTCGAGGCCTATCATGTGCATCATGGCTTTCTGGGCGCGCAGTCCGCCATATTTGACGATGAGGCGCACCATTTCCACGGAGCGCAACTGGCACTGCTGCGCTTTCTGTAGCTGCCCGTCAGCGAAAGCCTGTATCAGATCGTTGTATAGCGGGGCAGCGAAGTTATAGGTGCTGCCGATGAAGCCATGGGAACCGGTGGCGAGCGCGCTCAGGAGCATTTCGTCGGTGCCGTAGAGCAGTTCGTACCGTCCTTCACTGGCATGCATACACGCCTGGAAATCGTGAATAAAAGGCGCGGTGTATTTAATACCGGCAAGGGTAGGCAGTTTGCCGGCGGCCTGTTCGAGGAACGCCACCATGTCGAGCGAGATGCCGGTGAGCGCCGGAATGTTATAATAGAACAGCGGCAGCTTAGGTGCGCCCGCCGCAATGGTAGCCAGGCTGTCGATCAGGCCCTGTATGGTCTGTATCTTAAAATAGGTGGGCAGCGTGGCGGAAATGAAATCGGCACCGTGTTCCTGTGCGTGGGCTGCCAGCTGTTGGGCCTCCTGCAGACTGTTATGCCCCACGTGTACAAATACTTTCAGTTTTTTATCTGCTGCGCGGATGAAAGCCGCGGCGGTTTCCATTCTTTCGGCCGTGGTCATGGAAGGGCCTTCACCGGTGCTGCCGCAGACGAACATCCCTTTGATGCCGTTGCTGATCAGTGTTTGTACTATTTCGTGTATCCGTTCGGTATGGATACGTCCGTCGGCGTGCATGGGTGTAAATGGTGCGGCCACCAGTCCCTGGATACGTGTTGCTGTCATGTCGTTCATATGTTCGTTGTGCTTATTGTTGATGGATATGGCTGATGATTTTTTTGTTGATTTTTTGGAAGATGAGATGGCTGTAGGCGCTTTTATCCCCGGCTTCATACAGGCAGGCGATGTCACCATTGGGCAATATGGCCAGTGAGGAATAGGCTGCCGGCCCGGCATGCAGCACGCGTAGCGGTTGCCAGCTGTGCCCGTCGTCGGTGCTGGCTTTGAGCGTCATGTTCATCCTTTTGTCGCTGGACGGATTGAGGAACAGCAGGATGCCGCTGTGTTTACGGGAGGGCCAGCGGTAACGGATGATGCTGGCCTGGCAGATAGGGTCTGTCAGGGAAGGTACGTCAGCAGGAGCGCTCCAGCTAAAGCCTCCGTCGTGGCTGACGGACTGGGAACGCAGCCCACGGCCGAAATAGGAGCGCAGGTTCATGAGCAGGCCACCCTGGCCGTCGGCCAGTTCGGTCAACTGGCACTCGTTCACTTTAGGGTGGATATTGCCGCCTCGTTGCCATGACTTCCCGTGGTCGTCACTATAAATAATGTGGGAGCCGTATTCATATGGCCCTTTGGCCACGTGGCCGCTGCTGTCATCATAGCTGTGGTCACAGGGAACAACGAGCCTGCCTTTATGTGGACCGTGTTGCAGCTGAATACCGATACCCGGCCCGGTGGCATACCAGCCCCACGAAGGGTCTTTGGTGGTGGCGGTAATGTCGTCCGGCTTTGACCAGGTGGCGCCGTTGTCGTCACTTTTACAGATCCGGACGGTGCGTGTATGCGTAGCCGTTTTATGAATGATGTCGTGTTCTTTGTCCAGCCCATCGTTGCGGGTGAGCAACAGCCAGATGGTGCCGGTAGCGGCATCTACCACTGGGCAGGGATTGCCGCAGGTGTGAGCGTTATCGTCCCATACCACCTGCGTGGCTGACCATGTCAGGCCACCATCGGCGGAGCGTTTCAACAGGATATCGATATCCCCTGCGTCGGCGGCGCTTTCTTTCCTGCCTTCGCAGAAGGCCAGCAGGTGGCCATTGGGGGCGGTCAGGAGTACCGGGATACGGTAACTCCTGTAACCGTCGGCACCCGCGTTGAACAGTACCATGCTATCGTGCTGGCCCAGCAGCATCTTCGGGAAAAACAACATCCATAACAGGCAGGCATATACGGTAGTCTTCATATCTCTCTATTTAAAATCGGTGACAGGTATTACTTTGTAGGCAATGCCTTCATATGGTTTTTTATAGCCAGCTTCATAGAAGATAGCGATCTCTGTGTCTGACAGCATCACGATATCGGAGTAGGCCGAAGGGCCGCTGTATATTTTACAGGACTTGCTCCAGTTGTTGCCGTCATCGGTGCTGAGCCGGATGGTCATGTTCTCCCGGGCCGTGCTGGCCGGGTTGGAGAAGAACAGCCATTGTTTGTAGGAGAGCAGGCTGCCCTGGCAGATGGGTTCCACCAGCGTATAGTCAGCCCGGACCGGCAGCCAGGAGGCGCCACCATCGGTGCTGTTGGCCACCAGTCTGGCGCCGCCGGCGCTGTTGCGGATATTGAGCATGAGCTGTCCGTTTGATAGTTCCGCTACTGTGCTCTCCGCGCCACGGTCTTTATTGGCGACGCCGCCCAGTTTCCAGCTCTGGCCATGGTCATCGGAATAGATGACATGGGCTGAGTCACGGGAAGGGCTATCCGTTGTTTTGAGCGACATATAATCACAGGGGATGACGAGCCTGCCGGCATAGGTGCCGCGTTTGAGCTGTATCCCATGGCAAGGCCCGGTGCCGTACCATGCCCATCCGGGTTTCTTCACGTCTTTCGTGATTTCTTTGGCAGACGCCCAGGTAAGACCTTCATCGTCGCTGCTGGTGACGAACACGCGACGGGTGTCTTTACTGGTGCCGGCATTGATGGCGCCGATATTGTCTTCGCCCAGGTTCCAGGTCATCACCAGGTGAAGGCGACCGGTTTGTTCATCGAGTACCGGTACCGGATTGCCGCAGGTATTGGCGCCGTCGTCCCATACCATAATGGGATTGCTCCAGGTCTTACCGCCGTCGGTAGAGCGTTTTACCAGCAGGTCGATATCGCCTTCGTCCTTGCAGTTGTTTTTGCGTGCTTCCGCAAAAGCCAGTAGTACGCCGGTTTTAGTTCTAACGATGGCGGGTATACGATAACAGCTATAGCCGCCGGTCTTCTCCCGGAAAATAAACGGGATGCTATCGTTGGTATTGCCGCCATTGTTGCCGGGCGGTGGCGCTGGCGTTACGTTTTCGCTGCCGCCGCCTTTACAGGAGGCCAGCAGGAAAAGGCTGGCAGTGAGTAATAGTAATGTTTTACAGGTTGTCCGTTTCATGGTGAACTGTTTATTGGTAGCCGGCAGTTTGTTTCAGGTTCGGGTTCAGGTCTATCTGTGCTTTCGGAATAGGAAAATACAGTGGTACGTTTTTCCCGTTCAGGTTTGGCACTTCCGTGTATACGTTGATGGTGCCCGCATAATGGAAACGCAGCAGGTCGGGCCATCTTTTCTGTTCCAGCCACAGTTCCCGGAAGCGTTCATTCAGTATCTCTTTTTCCACGCTCGTTTTGTCCGCGGGACCGGCGTAGTTGCCGATGCCGGCCCTTGTCCGGGTGCGGTTCAATGCGGTAACGGCATCGGATACACGGCCCAGGGCGGCCAATGCTTCCGCTTTCAGCAGGAATATTTCCGCGAAGCGGTAGATGACGATATCGGCATCATAGAACCAGTCCGTGTCTTTGGTGCCCCTGAACTTGTTGTCGAAGACACCGATCAGTTTATTGTTAGGGCCGATAGCTTTGATAAAAGAGGCATTTTTTCTTTTGTCGGCCGCGTCGGTGAACATGGATTCAAACTTCGGGCTGGGCATATACTGGCTACGGGCGCCGTTTTTGGCTGCTGCAATGTCATTTTTGTTGACGGCGTCCTGCACAAAGATATCCCGTGGTTTCAGTTGACTGCCATACATATCGCTTCGTTCATCTTTCTTAAAATAAACAGAAAAAATGATTTCTGCATTTGCCCGGTTGTTGGTGGCGAAGACGGAAGCAAAATTGTCGAGCAGGGTAAGCCCGGCAGTACTTTCCACCTGCTGCAGCGCCGTCAGCGCATCCTGTAAGTCGGCGTCGTTGCCTTTGAGCACTTTGAACTTCCAGAGCAGGGCATCGGCTTTCAGCGTGAAGGTAGCGGGCCTGGAGGCCCGGCTTTTGTTGACGAAAGTGCCTTCGGGAAACAGCGCTATGGCGGCATCGATGTCCTTTAGTATCTGAGCCATGATGTCTGTGGCGGCGGCCCGGGAGGGCTGTTGCTGGTTGCTGCTGGCCACCGGTTCCAGCATCAGCGGCACATCGCCCCAGGAACGTATCAGCCAGAAATACGTATAGGCGCGAATGAAATAGGTCTCGGCCATCGCGCGGTCACGGTCGGTGCTGTTAGGGAAATTGATGCCTGGCGCATTTTTCAGCAGCAGGTTGCAGTGGTAGATAATATTGTAATAGTTAAGCCAGTTGGGCGCATTGGCATTGTTAAGGTTCTGTTGCCAGGCGGTAGACATACCCCCTTCAAGGCCGGCGATAAAGGCATCGCTGCGGTCTTCCATATAATAAGTGGTGTTGAAATAGTTTTTATCGTTGACAGTGCCGCGCAGCAAGGAGTAGATACCCGTCAGGTAACCGGTCACGTCGCCGGGTGATTTCCAGTAGCTGGCGTTGGTGATGTCTGAGACGGTTTTTACATCCAGCACCTTGTTACAGGAGAAGGCTGGTAGTAAAGCGATCAGGCAGCTGTATACCAGGAAGCGTTTATTCATGATCGTTAGATTACGGTTAGAAATTGACTTTTGCACCGAGGTTGTACTGACGGGGACGTGGGTACAGGCCAGGGTCTGCGCCGGTGAATACTTCGGGCGACAAG
Organism: Chitinophaga fulva; assembly: GCF_012927205.1. Classification (GTDB taxonomy): domain Bacteria; phylum Bacteroidota; class Bacteroidia; order Chitinophagales; family Chitinophagaceae; genus Chitinophaga; species Chitinophaga fulva. The sequence continues at coordinate 1,016,241 of NZ_JABBGC010000002.1, read as the reverse complement.
CCATCGTATTTGGTGAAGTAGCAGATGTTGTAGATACCGCCAAACACATCAATGCTGCTGATGCTGGCCTTTTGCAACAGTGCAGCGCGGATACTATAGCTCAGCGATATTTCACGGAGCGCGAGGTAGTCGCCTTTTTTGTAGTAGAGGGAGTTGTTGCTCGCTGTTCCATCATTGCCCAGGCCATTGGTGGCGCGGTTATGGTTTTTGAAATTATAATCATAATCGCTTTGCACGGTGTATTTGGGAATGCTGGCATGGTCGCCCTGTTGTTTCCAAATATCATCGCTGATGACATCTGTGAGCGCCTGGTTATTGTTGCGCGAGCTGCCATTGGCTTTCCCTCTGAAACCGTTGTCAATCACATGGCCCAGGGCATAGTCAGCCACGATGCGGAGGCTGATGCCTTTGTAGGTGAGGGTATTGACGATGGCGCCTTGTTTATCAGGACGGATGTAACCCATAAACGTCATATCGCGGTAGTCGATGGTATCGTTTTTATCGAAGTCGTGCCAGATGGCATCGCCACCAGTTTTCTTACGGCCGTTGGCTTCCACGTCGAAAGGTGCGCCGGCAGCGTCTTTATCGGTGGAGTATACACCATCGAGCTGGTACGCCCATCTGCCGCCGAAACGTTCGCCTTCAGCGAGGCCGCCTACTTTTGTGTATTGACCGGTATTAGCGTCGAAGATGTAGTTGCCGCCAATCCTGTTCTTTGCTTCGCCGTTGCCGGGCAGGGAAACCACAGTGCTGCGGTTAAACGCGAAGGTGATACCGGTATTCCAGGTGAAGTTGCGCGTTTTAACGGGGGTAGCGTTTAGTTCCACTTCGATGCCACGGTTGCGGATGGTGCCGTAATTGCTGCGGATTTTACTGAAGCCGGTAGTAGCGTCCAGCGGTTTATCGAACAGGCGGTTGTCGGTGATTTTATTGTAGAAATCCAACAGGATCGTTATGCGGTCTTTCAGTAAACCGATATCCAGACCAGCGTCCACGGAGGTAGTGGTTTCCCATACCAGGTCATTGTTGGGCAGCGTGGTATTGAGGATGCCGGTGTTGCCCATATAACTCAGCAGGTTGCTGTTCAGGGAAGTGCTGTATTGGCCTTGTGAGTCGAAGATAGAGAGCGCGTTATTGCCTGCCTGGCCCCAGCTGCCCCTGATCTTGAACAGTGATATGATTGGTTGCAGCGGTTCCCAGAAATTTTCGTGGTGCAGGTTCCATCCGGCGGATACGCCCGGGAAGGCCGCCCAGCGGTGGTTGCTGGAGAAGCGGGAGGAGCCGTCGCTGCGGATGCTGGCGGAGAACAGGTATTTGTTGTCGAAATCGTAGTTCAACCTGCCGAAGTAACTCATCAGTATTTCCGTTGATTCGGAAGTGGAGGTGCGTTGCGTTTCCACTTTGGTGGCATTGAGGGTGGGAATGTTATCATTCGGCGCACCATAGCCGCTGCCGCTCATGTTGTAATCGTAGTCGTTGATATAACTGGTGCCGGCCATAGCATTGAAGTGATGGTGGCTGCCGATGGTTTTGTCGTAATTGAGCACCGCGTCCGCCTGCGTATGCCTGTTAAGGTTATGTGCGGCAGAAGCGTTCCTGTTGGGATTGGTTTCATTGTATGCCTCAAATTTGTTTTCCTTTCCTTCTGTCGTGAACCAGGCAAAAGAAGGGGAGAAGCGCAGTCCCGGCAGGATGTCCCAGTCGGCGCCCAGCTGGAAGGTGGTGCGGTACACTTTGATATCGGTGTAACGTTCCTTGTAATAGATTTCGTGCAGGCGGCTGCGGAAGGAGGCGATGCCTTCCCCTGGCGCCGGGATACCGTCTTCATAATAGAGGCGGTAGGTAGGCGGCATGGTGACGGAGCGGCTCAATACGTTGTTGTCGTTATTGGGTGAATTGGAATAACGCACCTGGTAACTCATATTGGTATTGAGTGTCCATTTGTTGCTCAGCTTATAGGTACCGTTGAACAGGCCATTGTAGTTTTTATAGAACGTACCTGCGATGATACCATCCTGGTTGGTGTGACCGAGACCAAGGTAGTAGGTGCCTTTGTCGCTGCCACCGCTTACGCTGACATCGTATTGTTTTTTATGGCCGTTGTTGAAAGTGATATCCTGGTAATCGGTGCCTTTGAACAGGAGTTGTTTCCCGGTGACCGGGTCTGCCATGGTTTCCCAGCCTTCTTCTTGCAGGAGGCGGTCCACATAGGCCTGACCGTAGTTTTGTATATAGGTGTCGAGGAATTCCAGTGTATTTTTTGAATTGCGTGGATTGCCGGTAGACATGCCATAGCGGCCGCCGGTAAGATAAAAGTCAGGATTGGTTTTATTATAGTCCATCGTGTTTTTGCGGCTTACGTAGATGTAATCGCGTGCACTGAGGAACTTGTATTTTTGTGCCTGTTGTTCCAGGCCATAGTTGAAACCGAAGCTGACGCGTGGTTTGCCGGCTTTGCCGGATTTTGTTTTGATGATGATGATACCGTTGGCCGCGCGTGCACCATAGATGGCCGTGGAGGCCGCGTCTTTGAGCACCTGTACCGATTCAATGTCATCGGTGTTCATGTCCGAGATGCTGCGCATGCCCTGGGAGATCATCCCGTCGATGATCAGCAGGGGAGCGTCTTTTTCCGGTGAGGTGGTAGTGCCGCCGCGGAGGAATATTTGTGGATCGGCGCCAGGCTGGCCACTGTTGACCTGTAAGGTAAGTCCTGGTACTTTGCCCTGCATTTGCAGCAGTGGATTTTGTCCGGGTGCGTGTTCAAACTCTTTGGAATTCACGCGGGAGATAGCCGTGGTGAGGGTTGCGCGGGATTGTTTACCATAGCCGATGGCCACCACTTCATTGAGGGCAGTGGATTTTTCACTGAGTGACACCGATAGCTGCGGGCGGCCGTTGACAGGCATCTCGCGGGTGTCCATGCCGATGATGCTGAACAGCAGGGTAGCATCCGCGGGCACCTGCAGGCGATAGTTGCCAGTTGCGTCGGTGATGACGCCGTTCTGTGTGCCTTTCTGGATGACTGTCACACCGGGCATAGGGCGGTTGGCAGCATCGGTGACCCTACCGGTGACGGATATATTTTTTCTGGTGGAAGATTCCTGTGGTGGTTGTTGTCTTGCCGCTACCGGTAAGAAAGAAAACCAGGTAAGGGCTACCAGCAACCAGCTTCCCGGCCAGTGTAAACGTGGTAGATGTTGTTTTTTCATAACCGTGAATATTTAGATGTTGGTTGGGTTGTTCACTTTAGATATTACATATGCTGCAGCAGGAACTATAAACAGGCTGTTTTGGCAATTCCTTTGTATTATGTAGTACTTAAAGTTGAAAACTGACGAAATATTAGCCTTATTTCGTTCTAAAAGTATATAAATTAATTTATTTGTAGTACATAATAATGAAAATTAATACCTTTATTGGTAGAAAATTGTCTGTGATTCAGCAAAAAGATTATTTTTAGGATCAATTAAAAACAATAAATACTACTTAATCGATGCAAAAGGACCTTACCCTGGCGGAGCAGATTGAAAGGAAAATACTGAAGTATATCTCGGAGAAAGGCTATCAGCTGGGTGATTCGCTGCCTAAGGAGAACGAGTTGGCGGAAATACTGGGCGTGAGCCGGGTAGTATTGCGGGAAGCATTGAGCCGGCTGCGCATCCTGGGCTTTATCGAAACAAAGCGCAAACGGGGCACCGTGCTCACGTCGCCGAATATATTCTATGGGTTCAAGACCATCCTCTCATCCGGCACGCTGGACAAAGACTCGCTGAAAGATCTGTATGAAGTGCGCCTGATGCTGGAAATAGGAATGGCCGATTTCCTGTTCCTGCATAAAGAGGAACGTTACCTTGATGACCTGCAGCGTATCATCGAAGAAGAGAACATGACGGTGGACTCAGAGCAACTAACGAAACTGGATATACGTTTTCACAGCACATTATATAAAATGTCCGGCAACAAATCGTTGTACGCTTTCCAGAACCTGTTGAATACGTTGTTTGCTACTTATGCTCCCCGCCGTAAAGACTGGAAAGTGAAACAGATCATCTCACATGAATCCTTGCTGGAAATCCTCAAATGCGGCACAGCAGACGCTTTCCGTACAGCTATGCGCTTACATCTGAATACCCGGTTTGAAAATATGGGGACGTTGTTCCCGGAGAAAACAGTCAAGGCAGTGATAGAGGAAGAAGAAGGCGAGGAGTAAGGTGTGTGCTGCTACTCGACAAATATTTTTATTAAGTAGTTGCAAAATATGTTGTTATATATTTGGTTGGAATAAATAATTTTCTATCTTTGCACTCCCTTCAGAAAAGGGAATGATTCCGTAGCTCAGTTGGTAGAGCAATACACTTTTAATGTATGGGCCCTGGGTTCGAGTCCCAGCGGGATCACCACCAAGAGTAAAAAGAAATACTCTTATGTAATTAAAGCCTTGTAGAATCTGATTCTACAAGGCTTTTCTGTTTTTTGTCGTAAAGTTTTGTAAAGTTAAATAAGGATAGAAAAGTGAGCGTTGAGGTTAGCAACAGAATGATTAAATTGTGCTAACCGTCACTGGCCTTAAATGCTATACTGTATTGCGTTTGACCAATGTTAAGTGATGTCAGGATAAGTGAAGTTGAAACAATTTTGGTTAACTTAAAACAAGTGTTGTATGACCAGTTTTTCTGTTCTTTTCTGGCTTAATAAAAGCCGCTCTAAAAACAGCAAGCCCGCTATTTATCTACGTCTCAGCGTAGGCGGCAAACGTGCAGAACTTTCCACGTATCAGTATGTAACCCCGTCGTTATGGAATGCCTCCGGCCAATGCGTTAAAGGAAGTTCCGAAGAAGCGCAGGCGATTAACCGCCAGTTGGTAACCCTGAAAGCCAATCTACACAAACATTACAGCCATTTAGTTACATCCGGAGAACCGGTAACCGCTTGTTCTGTTAAAAATTCTTTTGCAGGAATTACGGAACACTCGCGGACATTATGCGAGGTGATTGACTTCCATAACCGCCGGTTTGCAGAGAAGGTGAAAGCCGGGATGAAGTCCGGACGCACGCTGAAACGCTTTGAGATTACGAAAGAGAAGGTTATTGCTTTTCTTAAAGCTCATTTCCATGTTTCAGATAAGCCGCTTTCTGAAATCAGGTTTTCTTTTGCCCCGGATTTTGAATACTTCCTCACGACCGTGCAGGGGATGGGATCTAATACCGCAATGAAGTATGTGAAGATTTTAAAACAGATGCTCAAATTGGCCGTAGATCAGGGTTGGCTAGTCGTTAGCCCACTAAGCGGATTTAAATGCAGCTACGAAGAACCGCAACGGGAGAGGCTTACAATGGATGAAATTATGTCTTTGTATAATAAAGAGCTGATTCCGCGATTGGCAGAGGTGAGAGATATTTATTTATTCTGCTGCTTTACTGGGTATGCTTACACAGATGTACTCCATCTTACCCCGGATAACCTTGTCATTGGTATTGATGGCGAAAGATGGATCATGAAAGACAGGATGAAAACCCACACAGCCGAACGTGTACCACTTTTGCCGATTGCATTGGAGATAATAGACCGATACAAAGAAAGCCTGTATTGCAAGGCATATGGCCGTTTATTGCCCGTTAATAGCAACCAGAGGTATAATGCCTATCTACAAGAAATAGCCGTTCTATGCGGCATTTAAAAGCATTTAACCACACATACCGCCCGGCATACTTTTGCTACCACAGTGACCCTTGAAAATGATGTGCCGATTGAAACGGTGAGCCAGATGTTAGGGCATAAATGTATCCGTACAACGCAGATTTACGCCAAGATCACGCAGCAGAAGGTTAGCAATAATATGCGGGCGTTGCGTGACCGGTTGACTGCTCCTGTAGTGGGATTGCAGCGGACCGTTTAACCTGGTATCGCTGCCGCGGGCTGGTGCCTTATAAACAGATGTTTTTTGCAACAGTGGTTCTCTATTGGGCCGCATCGGAAAAAACATCTGCTCATAAGGCACTTGTTTTTTGTGGGATGCCTATTTTTTCTTTTCACCGGCAGACCGCGATAAACTATATTTACTGGGAGGACAGCCAATTTTAATGGATTGGACCTACAACACAATCAAAATAGGCATATATGAGTTTTATTAGTTATCAAGGTTTATTAAAGAAACTGGGGGACGCAAAACCATCTTACAAGGAGTTGCTTCTGACAGTGGAATGGAGGGCTTTTCGAGAAAGAATTATTGATAGAGATAATATTACTTGCCAGAAATGTAAGATAAAAGCCTACCCTTCAAGTGGTACTGATAGATATTACACCAAAATGGACCCTAACGAATATGAACAATTGCTAAAAGAAAGGACCGAAGAAATTAAGAAGAATCCTTTTATTGATCTTTTACCGGAAATGGAAGGAGGCTTCCACATAAAGAACAATCTTCCGTATCCTGCAAATGAGATAGATGTCGAAATTCATGTACATCATACTTATTATGTTTTAAATAATTTACCGTGGGAATATGATACAGGCTCTCTAATCACTGTATGTTCTGATTGTCATAAAGCAATTCATAAAAATGAGATTATCTATGTTTATCGGGATAAACAACTTTCATCTTCTGTAAAACTTATTTCTTGTACTAAGTGCGAAGGAACTGGATATCTTCCAGCTTACGATTATTTTGAAAACGGAATCTGTTTTGCATGTGGTGGTTCAGGTAGTCTAAATTTGGAGATAAACGGATAGCTCCGCTACCCGTTGCGAAAAATCAGGACACGGTAGCTTCGCTACCTGTCCTGCGAAGATTAAACGGGCGGCGTTGCCACCCGTCTGCGAAGGTTGAACGGTTCTACGCTCCGTTAGCGAGCGGTGTTTTTGCTGCGCAAAAACCGCTCGCCCCTCGCTCCCGATGGTCGCAAGGGGGGAAATGCAGCGAAGATTTAGGGCGAGATCGGAAGACTAGATCATAATATCTAATGAGGCTATCTTTTCTATGCAAATGCGTTCTGTAATCATTTGCAACTGTTTTACCTTCTCAATAAGAATCGCGACTTCGTCCTCCGTTATTTGGTAGTTCCTTTTGTAACGTGCGTCTATGTAAGCCTTCTTTAAGATAGTGAATAAGGCATTTTCTTTACTGTCATTGGTTTGGAAAACACTTGCCAGTTTCTGGTGAGAAATCTTTACATAAGCGTACTAGTCTACCTAAGTTATGTGTACGTGGCCGGTAACCTGTAAGTACTAAAATTGCCGCGCTGTAGGTTCGTTCGGCAGCTTGATGCAACATAAAGGCGGCCATATTAAGATCGTTTTCTTTGAAGTAAAGATCGACTCCTTTTAGAAATTTAACCGCAGTTGTAAACCAATGTTCAAAGTCCTCTTTAGCTATATCATGCCTTTCTCTTGCTGACAATTCTTTAAGTTCGGCAAGTGGGATATTACCACCATCATACAATAAAATACCTTCTCTTTTTATATCAGAAAAGAAATATTGGCCTTCAGAGAGCCGTATATTTACAAAGTCAATGCTATGGACAATAACTGTTACAGGAATACGAAAGTGGCAACGGGCTTCTATTTTATCTTGTAATTCATGTTCATGTCTATCATCCCCCTTTGAAGTAACAACTAAAATATCATAGTCACTTACATATTCATGCAAGGTACCGCCTTCCATATGCTGTTCGTCAACCCATTTGCCCCTTGCATAACTTCCAAAGAGAATAATCTTTTCCGGTGAGACGGATTCCACTATGATTTGAACAATTAGTGCGAGTTGTTCTTGTTTGTCTTTGGGCAAGTGGTCAAGGGTTGTTTTCAAAATGATTAATTTTTGATTTACCTAAAAATAGGCAAATTATGTGAATGTATTAAATTTTAATAATAAAACTTATCGAATAATAATAACTATTCTTTCGTTTTTGTTGGCACTAAAAGCTCCCTGACATCAACATTTAAAACATAGGCTATATCTCTCAATAATTTAATACTAGGCTGGGAATTGTTGTTACAATAGTTAGTAACAACTACATAACTTTTTTCAATCTTGTCCGCTAGCCATGTCTGTGTACGGCCTTGTTCCTTTAAGACTTCCTTTATTCGATTCATGCGCTCACTCTGGGACATAATAAGGTTATAAAGAATTATGATATAAATAAATATTGTTCTGATTTACATTTTATTATACTTTATAAAAGTAAAATTTTAGTTGTTTTTTGAAAATATTGAATATTGATATATTTTTATACTGAATTATGATATAATCATACCTTGATCTAATGGCCTTGGTGCCTGCAAAAACAAGGTATATGCAAAAAGATATTAAATACAAGCTCAGTAAAAAGCTTAAGAAGGAGCTCAAAATATTTCTTGAAGATCATCCCGCAAAACGGGTTAATCGTAATCTACGCGAAGTTTTTATGACCTTCGTGGCTCATTGTTTACATGTTAGTCCCCTTAACATGAAAGATATTATTTGGGATATGACTTGCCTGATGGAATTATTTGATTTGGCAGAAGATGAAACAGTTGATTGGCCGGAACAATGATTGTCGGGGTACAAAAGCATGAGTATAGCCAGTTAGTTTTGGTATTACCCAAACATAGCTGGCAATTTCTTATTTCTTCTTAAATTTCGATTTTAAAAATAGTTATCTATAAAATTTTATTTTTGTTTTTAAATTCTGTTTACCTATGAATTCTGGAATTGACATGAAATATGTACAAGAGAGATATGAGAAAATGTCTAATAATGAGCTAATCTACCTTGTTACTCAGAATGCGGGAGGGCTGACCGCGGAAGCATTGGATATTGCAAAGAATGAAATAAGAAAGCGCGGTTTAAACCCTCGTTTTTCTAAAGCACTAGATGTACAGAATAAGACATATACTATCGAAGAAATCGATTCCTACTGTAACCTGATCAATAATTTGAATTGCCCAATATGTGATAGTGTTTCTGAGAAATTAAACGCTACTTTAACAGCAGAAGTAATGAGTTTTATCATCATTACTCAATATAAAAAGAAAATCCATGTTGGTTGTCCAGATTGTCTAGACGAATTGAACAATTCGGCTTTGAATAAAACGATTGCGTTAGGCTGGTGGGGTTTTCCATGGGGAATAATACGATCGATCCAAGCAATTACCTTGAATATAAAGAGTAAGCGTAGTAATCACATGGATTCCCCAAATCAATTTTTAAGGAGTTTCATCTTATCCAATATTGGGCAATTAGAAGTCCACAAAGGAGATCGAACTAACCTTCGGCACGTGATAGCTAAAGTATTAGAATAGAGCTTCATGCTTATTCCGTTCGCTGAATTTTATTTTAATTTACATATATTTGCTCATCACTACTCCTGACTATATCGGTTATACGTAATCAGGTTAGCGTTATGGTTAGCAAAAGTGCTCACCACTATCAAATACAGATTTTACAAGGCATTGCGAAGATAAAGGTGTTCCCAGCGGGATCACTGGAGAAACTTGAAACCTGCGCGTAGCGTGGGTTTTTTGTTTTTGGTCGGGAGTTTAGTTGAGTTCCTTGTGTATGGTGTAAAATTGTTGAAAGATTTTGTAAACCAATCACTCCAATCTTGTGGTTCTGTAGGTTGTATTTTGAAATACCGCATTTACTCTTCCTTTTGACCTTTATTATATTTTCTTTGGCTATCATTCCACTCGATAAGTGATTTTGCCTTTGGGATATCTGGATCATCTTCACCTGATATTCAGTCAATTCGTTTAAAGATTGATTAATTCCAGGAAAGCTTACAACCCTCTACAAATCGGGTTAACGGATACCGTTGTCTCGATCTTTGAAAAAAGTTGTAGCATATTTTGCAAAGTCTTTTATTTGTAAAAGCTTATCACGTAGGGAATTTATTTTTTGAAAATCTTTAGATTTTGTCAAGACACCAAATGCACAATGTCTGATATTTTCATCTTCCTCTTCGTTTTCAACGGTGTCCATACAATAGTCAATAACATCAGGAAAGTTGCTAAAATTCCAAGTCAAAGCATTGAAACCATATTCTTTAACCATGTCATCTGTTTCCACTTTTAACGCTTGTAAAATTCTATTTTTTATGTCCGTTATATCAAGACTGGTAAGATCTGCAATTTCAAGAATCTTGTAGACGTTCACTTTGATAAGATCATAAACTTCCCTATTTTCAATTAAAGGCAATAAAAAATCCCACTTGTTATTGTCTGAGAGAAAATCAAAGTCAGCGCTGATAATTTCTGCTTTTTCGTCATCGTCAGTCGCCGCTTGGTATTTGTCTATAAGTTGCTCAAATAATGTCATAAATACAGTGTCTATAATTATAAACTAATGCTCGACGATTGTGTCATTTAAATAGTATACAAATATACCTATTGAAGGTTTTTCCCTCGACAAAAGGATACATGACGGATATTTTAATTAAGCCTTTTTTATTAATACTTATGTTGTGTTTTTTAGATTCCCCAAGTCGTCTTTCTTAACTAAATGCAACCAAACAAGTGGTTAAAAGCAAGTTTTAACTTCATGATTAGTTGGCTTTAAGGTCAACCGCAAGGCGTGAAGACTTACGCAATTTATCTAAATGTACTATTTCTGCTAATTTGCGCAAATCGGATATAAAAAGGTTCGAGTTTTGTACCATAGGGATCACTGGAAAGTTTCAAAGCTCGCGCTAGTCGCGGGCTTTGTTGTTTTGGTCTGTTTGTTAGTCTATCAAAGTGCGGATTCGCTGTTCTTGTTTACTGCAGATATCACCTTAAATCTGGGATAACCAACAACCCCACGAGGTTTATGAACATACTTCGACTAAGTGAAAACTTTCAAAATATTTCCTATAAGGAAATAGGTAAGGGCCTTCCTTAAATCTAAATCTTTTTTACTAATCGGAACAACTTGTAAAAATTCATTGCGCGCAAATCAAAAAAACAATCTTCCCTGGCAACGCACAAAAGAGAGGACCATAGTCCCCTCTTATTAAACCTTATAGTACTGCTCCCAGCCTTTCCTTGGTGGAGGACCTATCAGCAATTCATTTGCATGTTTGTTATTAGTAATGATCTTCTTTTCCCGATCGAACTGTAATTTCTCACCTGTCCATTGCGCCAGTACACCAAGACAGAATACCTGACTGAGTGGACCTGCAATGGCGAATGGAGATCGTGTTTGCTCCTCGCCTTTACAAGCCAGCAGGAAGTTCTTAAAGTGGTTAGACGGACTTACCGGTACTACTGGCAGTTTACCCGCCATTTCTTTTGCATTTTCTTCAGGAATGATAGAGAGCGTACTACCATGCGAGCCTCCTTTAAATGTAAGATCCTTACTGTAGATAATCTTACCAGGATTCAGTTTAGAAGGTGCGACAGGACCATTGCTTGGAGCTGGAATATTAGGATCGAGCCCCGATATACCGTATCCGGCAGGAATCGGTGGCAGGTTATCCACTCCATCGTACCAGGTGATATCCAGTGCGGGCATATTTCCTCTTTTAGGGAATTTGAATGCCAGTGTGGAAGACATTGGGTAGAAGAAGTTATTGTGACCCGTGAGCTTGATCGGATCAATTTCGTATGGTAAGCCAAGATCGAGGAACTGGTGGGCTGTATCGATGATATGTGCGCCCCAGTCGCCCAGTGCACCCATACCGAAGTCGAACCAGCAGCGCCACTGGCCGTTTACAAAATCTTTGTTATAGGAGTGCCCCTGCGTTGTCATCTGCCAGATATTCCAGTCGAGGGTAGCAGGTGCCTGCTCTGCTGCCGGGAATGAGGTTATATTTGGGTTCCAGCCATGCCAGCGCCGTGGAGAGTTCATATGGGCGGTAATGGCTGTTACATCTTTGATGATACCGGCTTCTGTCCAGGCTTTAAACTGGAAGTAATTAGCTTCCGAATGTCCCTGGTTGCCCATTTGAGTCACCACTTTCGGATGCTTCCGGGCAGCCTTCATCATCAGTTCCACCTCGTTGAATGTGCGTGCCATTGGCTTTTCTACATATACATGTTTGCCCAGGCCTATTGCCATCATCGTGATCGCGAAATGCGAGAAGTCAGGTACGCCGATGGACACAGCATCAATCTGGTTGTCCATTTTATCAAACATCTGGCGGAAATCCTGGAAACGAGGTACGTTAGGGAACATTTTCATTACCTCCAGGGTATGCGGTGCGCCCATGTCTACGTCGCAGAGTGCTACAATGTTTGCCAACCCTGTCTTGTAGAGCGCCTGGGCGATCTCTCCGCCTCTGTTGCCTATACCAATGAAGGCGAGGTTTACTTTTTCGTTAGGCCCGATTTTACGGGTATATGGCTTCGCTGCGGCCATCAGCAGGCCTGGAGTAGCGGTGGCTAGGGTGGCTAGCGCCGCCTGCTTCAGAAAGCTCCGTCTTGAATTATCGTGATTCATTGCGTGGGTTGTTGATTATTTATTTCAAATGTATAAAAATGAAATTGCAATCGAAATCATAAACAGTAAAAAGCTGAAAATTTTACATGAGTGGTAAAATAATACAAGTGTTGCCCCAAATAAAAAAACCTGCGGTTCCGGGAAATCCAACTGTATTAGATGCTGAGGGCGTGAGAGACTATAATTATCGTTTATCGCCATGAATTTACACTCAAGTGTAGGGTTTTATAAGGAAAAAGTCTGGATTTTTGGCGGAAATCCAGATTATGAACCTATCAAGTGCTGACACTAATGATCTATTGAAAAGAAAAAGCCGTATTCAGGGAATGCTAGCAGGATTCCTGGTACTGTGTATGATAATGATCGTATGTGTGCTGATGATTAAAGAAAAGAAGGTGGTGTATATCGCCCCGATGTTTTCATTGTCGCTGGTCTTTTTCCCTTTATTTCAACAGCTGAAAGCTATTAAAAAAGAGCTGCAATCCCGTGCAGCTGCTTCCGCTAAATAATTTTTTACTATGAATTGCAAGTCATGTAATGCGGCTGTTACTGATAAGTTTTGCGGACACTGCGGCAATCCGATAGCATTGAAGCGAGTGGATAGCCATTATATCATTCATGAGGTGCAGCACGTGCTGCATTTTGAGAAGGGAATATTGTATACGATCAAGGAGCTGTTGATACGCCCCGGAGTAAATATCAGGAGGTTCCTTACAGAAGACAGGAGCCGACTGGTGAAACCGGTCATTTTCCTTGTCATATGTTCGCTGCTGTATACGCTGATTACCCATTTCTTTCATATCGAGAATGACCATTACGTAGACGGGTCCATACGGTACGAAACCTTTGCTGCCCTCACCACATGGATAGAAGGGCATTACGGCTATGCCAATATCATCATGGGCCTTTTTATCGGCGCCTGGTTGAAATTGTTTATGCGCAAAAGCGCGTACAATTATTATGAGGTACTAATCATGTTATGTTTCGTGATTGGTACGGGGATGTTGATATATACGTTGTTTGCACTGGTGCAGGGAATCAGCGGGAAAAATATGAAGCTGGCATCGGAAGTGGTATCGCTGTTATACAGTATGTGGGCCATTGGTCAGATATTGGGTGGGAAGAAGATAAAGGGATATGTTTTGTCACTGGTGGGTTATATATTAGGCATGGGATCGTTCTGGATGGCAGTAGAATTGTTGGCCTGGATAATAGATCGGTTCAATGATTAAGTATTGCGCAGTCACCTTGTTGTCTACCTCCAAACTCCATGAATTTTATCCGGATGAACTTCACGTTTTGCAACCAGACAAGCCGGTTTTGTTGTAAGTCAGCATATTTCAGCTAATTTTCGCAAATCAAACATAAAAAGGTTCGGGTTTTGTATTATAAGGATCACCACAAGATTATCAAAGAAAATTAAAGCCGCTTAAATCGTAGGATTTATGCGGCTTTTCTGCTTTTATCATAGAAAGGTAAACCCATAGGTTAGTTGGCAATAATGATCTTACCTTTTGCCAAACAAAAGCTGCTGAATGAACCTAAAACAGCAGCTTAAAAAAGCCCCCAAAAGTTAGATACTTTTGGGGGCTTAGCAATTGGAGACCCGTTTTATATTCTGATAACAAGACTATTTAATCAGAATCAGTTTTCCATTAATGGTCTGGTGGCCGTTTGATACCCTGTAGATGTAAACACCTTCAGGAAGAGATGTTCCATTTACTTCAGTTTTATACCAAACATTTCCTTTGACCTTCTTGTCAAACAGTGTCAAAATTTTGAATCCCTTTATGTCGTAAAGTTCAACCACAACATGTTCATTTGCATCGTGAGTTCGGAACTCTATTACTGCTTTTCCGTTAAATGGATTAGGATATGCTTTAGCTGCCATTTTATCTGAATTGACAGATAGTGGCGCGTCGCTTATCCAGGCTCCCTGTTTAGCAGTCTGATTTGTTGTATCTGGCGTAGCCTGCTTATCTGAATTGACAGATATTGGCGCATCGCTTATCCAGGTTTTCTGTTTTGCCGTCTGGTTTGTTGTATCTGGCGTAGCTCGCCTGGTTGTCATATAATGTGAGGTTATATACTTACTGGCGGTTGTGTTGCATCCGGCTGCATTGGTAACGGTAACGGTGTATATGCCGCCCTGTGTGACGTTAATACAACTTGTTGTTGCACCCGTGTTCCAGAGATATTTTGTGCAACCTAAAGGTGCGCAAAGCGGAATTGATTTTCCCGGCTCGCAAGAGACTGGACCGGTAATGATACAGTCAGATGGCACAAAAACAGTAACTGTTACACTGCAGGTACTGGTGCAACCTGCTGCATTGGTAGTGGTAACAGTATACGTTCCTGGGGTGCTTACATTAATACAGCTTGTTGTTGCTCCCGTACTCCAGAGATATTTTATACAACCTGCTGGTGCACAAAGTTTAGTGGTTTGACCCTGGCAAATTGTAGTATTACCGGTGATGGAACACATTGTCGGTGCAACAGTAACTGTTGTACTGCAGGTACTGGTGCAACCTGCTGCATTGGTGGTAGTAACAGTATATGTTCCTGGGGTGCTTACCGTAATGCAACTTGTTGTTGCTCCCGTACTCCAGAGATATTTTATACAACCTTCCGGTGCACAAAGTTTAGTTGTTTGACCCTGGCAAATTGAAGTGTTGCCGGTGATGGAACACATTGTCGGTGCAACAGTAACTGTTATACTGCAGGTACTGGTACAGCCTGCTGCATTGGTAACAGTAACGGTATACGTGCCTGGGGTGCTTACCGTAATGCAACTTGTTGTTGCTCCCGTACTCCAGAGATATTTTGTACAACCTGCCGGTGCACAAAGTTTAGTTGTTTGACCCTGGCAAATTGAAGTGTTGCCGGTGATGGAACACGCTATCGGTACAACAGTAACTGTTATACTGCAGGTACTGGTGCAACCTGCTGCATTGGTTATAGTAACAGTATATGTTCCTGGCGTGCTTACAGTAATGCAACTTGTTGTAGCTCCTGTACTCCAGAGATATTTTGTACAACCTGCCGGTGCACAAAGTTTAGTTGTTTGACCCTGGCAAATTGAAGTATTGCCGTAGATGTGACAAACTATAGGTGCACTAACAGTTACAGTTTTGCTGCAGGTGCTTACACATCCGCCCGCATTGGTAACAGTAACAGTATATGTTCCTGGTGTGCTAACTGTGATGCAATTTGTGGTGGCACCTGTGCTCCATAAATAAGAGGTGGCACCTGCGGGTACACACAGTTGTGTTGATTGGCCCTGGCAAATTGAACCACTGCCGGTGATCGTACATTCTGGTGTTGTGCTTGTGGTTACAGTTTTGCTGCAGGTGCTTACACATCCGCCTGCATTGGTAACAGTAACAGTATATGTTCCTGGTGTGCTAACCGTGATGCAATTTGTGGTGGCACCTGTGCTCCATAAATATGAGGTGGCGCCTGCGGGTACACACAGTTGTGTTGATTGACCCTGGCAAATTGTACCACTGCCGGTGATCGTACATACTGGCGTTGTGCCTACGGTTACAGTTTTTCTGCAGGTGCTTACACATCCGCCTACATCTGTAACAGCAACTACATATGTTCCTTGGCTGTTAACGGTGATACAATTTGTGGTGGCACCTGTGTTCCATGAATAAGAGGCTGCACCTGCTGGTACACACAGTTGTGTTGACTGGCCCCCGCAGATGGTATCACTACCGGTGATCAGACAACCTGGTGTTTGACTCACAGTGATTGTTTTACTACATGTGCTGGTACATCCGGCTGCATTGGTAACAGTAACGGTATATGTTCCTGCTGCGTTAACCGTGATACAATTTGTGGTGGCGCCTGTGCTCCATAAATAAGAAGCAGCGCCTGCGGGTACACAAAGTTGTGTTGACGAACCCGGGCAAATAGCACTATTGCCGGTGATCGTACATACTGGCAATGTGCTTGTGGTTACAGTTTTGCTGCAGGTGCTTACACATCCGCCTGCATTGGTAACAGTAACTGTATATGTTCCCGGTGTACTAACCGTGATACAATTTGTAGTGGCACCTGTGCTCCATAAATATGAAGTAGCGCCTGCAGGTACACACAGTTGTGTTGATTGACCCTCGCAAATTGTACCACTGCCGGTGATCGTACATTCTGGTGTCGTGCTTGTGATTACAGTTTTGCTGCAGGTGCTTACACATCCGCCTGCATCTGTAACAGTAACAGTATATGTTCCTGGCGTACTAACCGTGATGCAATTTGTGGTGGCACCTGTGCTCCATAAATATGAGATTGCACCTGCTGGCACACACAGTTGTGTTGACTGGCCCCCGCAGATAGTTCCACTACCGGTGATCAGACAACCTGGTGTTTGACTTACAGTGATTGTTTTACTACATGTGCTGGTACATCCGGCTGCATTGGTAACAGCAACAGTATATGTTCCTGCTGCGTTAACCGTGATACAATTTGTGGTGGCACCTGTGCTCCATAAATAAGAAGCAGCGCCTGCGGGTGCACAAAGTTGTGTTGACGCACCCGGGCAAATAGCACTATTGCCTTCGATCGTACATACTGGCAATGTGCTTGCGGTTACAGTTTTGCTGCAGGTGCTTACACATCCGCCTGCATTGGTAACAGTAACAGTATATGTTCCTGGTGTGTTAACCGTGATACAATTTGTGGTGGCACCTGTGCTCCATAAATAAGAAGTTGCACCTGCCGGCACACACAGTTGTGTTGATTGACCCGGGCAAATTGTACCACTGCCGGTGATCGTACATACTGGTGCCGTGCTTGTGGTTACAGTTTTGCTGCAAGTGCTTAGACATCCGGCGGCACTGGTAACAGCAACTATATATGTTCCTGCTGCGTTAACAGTGATACAATTTGTGGTGTCGCCTGTGTTCCATGAATAAGAAGCAGCGCCTGCGGGTGCACAAAGTTGTGTTGACGTACCCGGGCAAATAGCACTACTACCCGCGATCGTACATACAGGCAATGGGTTTACGGTAACTATAATATGATTAGAGATTACAGAGCCACATGCAGTCGTATTTGTTACAGAATAATCACCGGCCTGGGTAACCGTAATTGTTGGAGTTGTTGCTCCTGTACTCCATGTGCCGCCAACATTTCCTGAAAGGGTAACACTACCCCCGGCGCAAAATGTTGTTGGCCCACCTGCTGTAATTACCGATGCAGTAGGTTGAGCACTTATGTTAACTATATTATTATGTAAAGAGATTGCTCCTGCTGTTGAAAGAGCGCGGCCGTTCAATTGTGCACCATCCAGTAAATTGATCGCTCCATTTACCAGGAGTGTTCCCTGGAAAAGGGAGTTATTACCTAAATCAACCTCGCCATTTACCTGCCAGTAAACATTGCATATTGAAGCTGAATTCGTCAATATAATTCTGGAATTAACAGTGGTAGCCAAAGCCCCGTTTATTTTAAAAATAAACAGGGAATTGGGATTACCCTGTCCGTCTAAAATAAGATCTCCATTAACGGTAGACGCTGCTCCCAGGCAATAAACATTTGGAAGAAGTGTTTGTCCGCCTCCCATCGTTGTTGAAATTACACTGCCGCAGGTTATCGTACTCATCTCGCCATAGGCAAGATTCACATCCGTAGCAGCCTGTGCTGAGGCTGGATCTGCTATATGACGTTGGCCCACCAATACTCCGGGGGGAAATGCGCTAAACGCACCTACATTAGTCCCCACATCACCTGTTACAGTTGTTGAAGCACCAATATTACTGAACGCCCCCGTCGCTGTAAATAATGCAAAGCTGGCAGTGGAACGCAAGTTAGGGGGAGATTGCGCCAAAATGGTAAAGGGCAATAAAAATAGTAACAATGCGCATAATGCGCCGGGGAGTAGCTTTTTTCTCATTTTTAACATTTTTTAAAAGTGGGGCAATCGTTAAAATTAGACAGCCTGGAGAAAGCAATCGTTACTGGGGTTAGAATTAAAATGTTGTATAATTAAGCCAGTCTGGATAATATATTGTTCAATAGTAATGTTACCGGGGCTAGAATTAAAATGTTGTATAATTAAACCAGTCTGGATAATGTATTGTTCAATAGTAATTCCATTTATTTATGAAAAAGGATTGGGAATATATTGATGATAGCATAAAATAGTAATGTTTACGTAGTTTACGACATGATGAAATCAGAGGGTGTAAATCGGACGGTATCCTAACAATGAAAAATCCGTAAGAAATTGGCCGCCTATCTTAAAAAGAAGTTGGGTGCTCAAAGGGAGGGAGGAGGAATATTGGGGTTGAGCCTTAGTGGGGTGGGAAAGATTTGGTGGTCGTATAAGCACTGGGGACAACGTGCGATATCAGAAAAGAAACGTGATGTTCGGGTGGTAAGAAAATAAACGATGTACAATCGGCAGAAATAAGGAGATTGATTAAGGATGAGCTACCTGATCAAGATCGGTTTGTGCGCCTGCAAATCCCGCTGCTGATAATTTTTCTTTAATCTCTCCATATAAAGCAGATATTTTATAGAAGGTGCGTGATGAAAGGTCGAACTTTCAAACTGAAACAAACAGATGATCAATACACTTATTCAAACAGAGGCAGATTATATTTATTCTTTCCTGAGGATTATTGCGGGGATCATCATATTTCCCTATGGCATGCAAAAGCTTTTTGGTTGGTTTGATGATCTGGGAGGCGGTGTTGGTATTAAAGAAACCCTGATTCGTATGAAATCCAGGAATATTCCTGTAGTAGTTACCTGGTTAGTGGAAGTGTAAAAGTTGGTGAGCAAGTCATCAGTGCTGAACAGGCTGGCTGGATGCAGGCTTTATCGAAGCTTTCCGCCTGCTTTCACTTTGCAGGACCGCTGGATAATATCCCCTAAACCGATAGCTCGTGTTTGAAAGGGAAGGACATTATTTTACAGGTTCTTAACGAAAGAATAATATTGGTTAAATAAACCGCAGCCAGGTTGAAAAGAAGTGATCACGGCAGCCGTGTTCAGACAACGCTGTCTTTCGAAGATTGGTATCTGAAGTAGAAAAATAATTACTTTGCGGTAATTTTATGAGCGTCAGACGTACAACTGAAATAGGTGATACTGAACTTTTTATTGGTGTTCAACGCTCCGATATGGAGGCATTCAGTTTGTTGTACCATCAATACTGGCATCCGTTATTCAGTTTTGCCAATAAATTACTCCGGTCTTATGACGATGCGCAGGATATCGTGCAAACAGTATTCCTTTCCATATGGGAAAGGCGCGATGCCATTGTCATCCAACAATCCATTGAAAGTTATCTTCACCAGGCGGTACGGTTTCAATCACTCAAAAAACTGGAATCAATTTTAAGTTCCCCGGAACAAATTGACCGGATTCAGGAAGAACTGTTACCAGCCTTTAATGATATTCTGCACCGTTTGCAGGAACAAGATTTGGTTAAACAGCTGGAAAAGGAGATATCCGGTCTTCCTCCCCGTACACGGGAAATATTTCTGTTAAGCAGACAATACAAACTAAGTATTGCGGAAATAGCCCTGAAGTTGGGCATTTCAGAACAAACCGTTAAGAATCAACTGCATATTGCGCTAAAGGCGCTGCGACATAGCATCGCCGTAATGCTGATCATTGATTTGGTAACAATTCCTTAACCTGATTTTACCGGTACTACCCATTCTCTTTCAGAACATACTAATAGAGAATCATCTATTATGCATCTGCAGAGGTTAAAAAAAATTGTCGGCAATTATTTGTCCGGGCAGTCTTCAACAGAAGAAAAGGTCATTATCGAACAATGGTTTAAGGACGCCAGGGCGGCGGCTGATGAGGAAGTGGACCTGGGGCAATACGATGAAAGAAAAGCGCTTGTTTTCGGTAATATTAAAACCGTCATTGAGACCAATTCTATCAGGAAGACCGGTGGTTCACCCAGGTCCAAACTGCGCTATCTGCGGTGGGTTGCGGCAGCGTGCATACTCAGCGTTGTATTCCTGGCATACAGGTTCAGAAATGAACTAAGCGATATGATCGCTCCCCCGATGATGTATACCATTGTAACTGACCAGTACCAGATTAAAGAAGTTATATTACCCGATAGTTCGGTGGTTGTGTTGAATGTTAACAGCCGGCTTCGTTATCCCCGGGAATTCAATAGTAGCAGGAATGTAACGCTCAGCGGAGAAGCTTTTTTTGACATCAGAAAGAATCCGGATACCAGGTTTACCGTGAATGCCTCGCATCTGCGGGTTGATGTATTGGGAACATCGTTTGTCATATCGGATGCAGGTACCACTGAAACTGCCCGGGTAGGGGTTAAAACGGGGCGTGTACAGGTGAACATCCCCGACGAAGAGCAGGCGCGGCCTTCCATATTGTTACCACGCCAGCAATTTTCCTACACAGTGGGGAAGGAAGCGGGAAAAATAGAAGACAATGCCGCAATCAATACGGATTGGACTGCACAGTTGCTGGTATTCCGAAATACGCCTTTAGCGGAAGTATTCTCAGCTATAGCGGAAAGCCTGCATGTAAAGATCGTTTCCAATAATCATGAAATTAACAAACGGACTTTTACCGGCTCTTTCCTGAAAGAGGATGATATCACCGAAGTCCTAAAAATTCTTTCCCTCTCGTACGGATTGGAAATAAAACAAACCGGCGACCTGATTGAGGTAAACTAATTCCGATACATACAAAAAACGAATATTTTTTAAGTCATGATTAATGATGGAGGGAAACTTATGTCCATAACTAAACAAAAAAAAATGAAAAACGGGTCTATTCATCATGTTTACCGGATACTATTGAAAAGGAAGTGTTTTTTTCTGTCATCCCTGTTCCTGCTGTATGCAATTTTTGGTTTTTCACAGGATGGCATCAAAACCATAAAGTACAATATTTCATTTTCAGATAATTCCCTGGTGGAATGTATAGATGCGCTGCAAAAACAAAGCGGCGTGCGGATTTTTTACGATGCGGCTGAAGTAAATAAAGTAAAAAAACGTTATGCCAAAAGCTTTAACCAGGCTACGTTAAAGGTAATTACCGACTATTTGCTGGATGACACTCCATTGACCTATGACATCATGGACGATAAAAAAATAGTCATCCGGAGGCGGGCGCAAATGACGGACGCCTACCCACAAAACAAAACAGCCCTTTCCGATGAATTGTTTACCCTCAAAGGGCGGGTAGTGGATTTTGAAACTTCGGCGCCATTGCCAGGGGCTTCCGTTAAGCTGACCGGTGCTTCCCGGTCAGTCGCCAGTGACAGCAAAGGTTATTATGCTATCAGCGACGTAAAAGCCGGCGAATATACCCTGGAGGTAACCTACATCGGTTATTCCGCTTTTACAGAACCGGTCACGCTACATAACAGCCTTATTTTCGATGTACGCATGCTGGCGGGCGGCGGAGCATTGGGTGAAATTGTGGTAAGCGCTGCAGGAAGGAAAGTACACAATGTCACCCATGCCACAGACAGGAACGTGCTGGAGAGCATCAAAAGCGCCCAATCGGTGGTTTCGGGTATATCTTCCCAGCAGATCGCAATGAGCGCCGACCGTAACGTGGCTGAAGTGGTGAAGAGGATTTCCGGCGTTACGATCAAGGACGACAAATTTGTCATCATCCGTGGGATGAATGAGCGCTATAATCTAACTTATCTCAATGGCAATATCGCGCCCAGTACGGAGTTGTATTCCCGCGCCTTTTCACTGGACCTGCTTCCCAGCAGGATCATTGACAGGATCATGGTATACAAATCCCCTGCGCCTGACCTGATGGGTGACATGACGGGCGGCGCTGTAAAGATCTTTACCAAAGATGCGAAAGCGGTAAAACATTTTGATGTGGAGCTGCAGATGGGCTACCGGTCAGCTACCACCTTTAACGGCCAATTCATGACCTACCAGGGAAGCAACACTGATTTCCTCGGCTTTGACAACGGTGTGCGGAAGTTACCTTCCGTGGTGCCGGGTTATGGCGATTTTACAAGAGCTGGTATTTCTCAGAAAGATTACGTACAAAACTTCAGTCCTTATTTGCAATATGGTTATAAAACAGCATTACCCATGATGCAATTGACGGCCAACTATTATAATACGTTTAAAATTAGCGGTAAAAGCCTGGGGATGTTGAGTTCACTGAGCTATAAAACCGAAAGTCAGCAATTGAACATAGACCGTGCAGGCAGCTTTTGGGGCAGCGATGGTAATGGCAGGCGGACACATGAAACCGCCCGGGAATCGCAAAGCCTGGAAACCGTGCAACTGAATCTGTTACAGAACTTTACTTACAAGCTTCGGGACAGCAGCCGGTTGTTTTTTAAAAACTACCTGTTGCAACAAGGGCAGAGCACTACCGTCGTGCGTACCACCCGGAGCAACCAGTACGTAGTGGGGGATTCCACTACGGACCTTTCCCATCTTACAGGAATAAACTGGAAGGAACTCGTTTACGGCTATAACCCCTATGAGCGCAATATTATTTTAGGCTATACGCAACGGTTTTTATATGCCGGCAACCTGGGTGGAGAACATTACTTTACGAAGGGTAAACAACAACTGGAATGGAACCTGGGTTACACTTTCAGCCGTCAGCAGATACCTGACCAACGTGTGATCCGTTTTAACCAGAACCGGCAGGACGGAGGAGGGGTCCAGGGACTGGGGCAAACGCAGGACCTTGGCTGGGTGGCATCTTATCGGTACATAAAAGGACCTGATGACATCGAAAACAGGAACAATAACCTGGAGCGGGGGATGATATCCCGTACATGGTCGCGGAATAACGAACATGTCTATAACGGCGCTATTGACTATACCAATAAACTAACTTCCTGGATTACGCTTAAAGCAGGTACCTACCAGCAATGGAAGTCAAGAGTTTTGTTCCGCAGGGCATATACTGTTAATGAGGGGGACCTTAATTCTGCCGGCTACCCGGAAAATGAGAACGCCAACATTGGAAGCAATGGCCGATACATGGACTTCAATAAGGTGTTTTTTACAGAGCAGGACCTGGGCAAAGTCTGGAGCAACGACTATTTAAGGGACGATGGCAGCGCGCTCAAAGTATTTGACCGTACCAGTGGGAATGATGCCTATACCGCTACCGAACAACTCAACGCAGGGTATGCTGCTCTCAGCCTGCTGCCTTTTCAGGGTAAACTGGATATCTACGGCGGCCTTCGGCTGGAGTATGACCGCCAGAAAGTAGCCGGCGCTATACCCGGTTCTATCCCCGGCAGCATCAATCATCCGGTGCTGGTAGACAATAAAACCACCAACTACCTGCCTTCCGTTAATATCAGCTACCACCCATCCCGGCAATTCGTGGTACGCGCAGCTTATGGGAAAACGGTGAACCGGCCTGAGTTCCGGGAGTTGTCACCCTATCGGGAACTGGACCAGTTAAACAATCAGACAGTAGGGGGAAATCATCTCCTGAAACCTGCCAACGCTACCAACTATGATACGCGGATAGAGTGGTATCCCAAAAACAACGATAAGGCCGAAACCTTCAGTGTCGGTTTTTTTTATAAAGCACTAACCAATCCCATTGAGAGAATGATCACACGGGACCTTTTTTTTGGAGGCCCTGCCAGCATTAGTTTTGGTAATGCGGATAAAGCAACTATAAAAGGGCTGGAAATTGACCTACGTAAAAACCTTGGGTTTATACCGCTACCCTTTTTCAGAAATCTCTCCTTCATCGGTAATCTCAGTATCATTAAAAGTGAAGTGACTAAGCGCCTGGATACGTTGGTGCTCAAAAATCCGGACCCTGCTGTCAATCCGCATTATACCCGCCAGTTACAAGGACAGGCGCCCTATGCGGTGAACCTGGGCCTGTATTATGACAACGCTGGTACAGGGACAAAATTGGCGCTTTCCTGGAATAAAGTAGGGCCACGCATTTATGCGGCAGCCAACGGGGCGCCTTTCAGCGTAAAATACCAGGGCACGGTACCCGTGGTGATACAGGGTAATCAGGGAAGCCTTATTGAGCTGGAACGTGAGATGTTGGACCTGGCATTGACCCAGCGTATCATTAAAAGCCTGCAGGTAAAATTCAGTGCGCAGAACATCCTTAATCAGCCGCTCAGGATAGCAGAAGATGAAAACTTTACCTATAAATATGAAAAGGCTTTTATTAAACGAACAGGCGATGCGTATCAAAGTGATACCAACGGTGATATGATTAGCAGCGAATATAAAGCGGGGGCCCATTTTATTTTATCGATGACCTATTCCTTTTAACATTCAATTCCATTCAGATGAAATATAACATCATACATCAGTTGACAGTCCTGCTGTTGGGCAGTTGCCTATTTAGCTCCTGTTATAAGGCTGATAATTTTAAAAACACGCTGGACGCACTGCCGCAGGTGAGTTACCAAACAGGGTATAGCTATCGTACCAGCTATACCGTTGGTGATACCATGAAGATCACCGGCAGGCTGCAGCCCAACAATGGTCTTAAGATACGGATCGGTAATGAAGATGCTGTTATTGTAGCGGCTGATAGCCTTCATTTCAGGCCTTTTACCGGAGATACTGCTACGATTTTCATGGATTGGGTGAAGGTGTTGATAACCGGTAACATGGGCTCCGGCGCTGAGATACCGGTAACCATTACTTCCGGGGGGCGTACCATCAACGCCGCCAGCATTAATATCTTTGGCCAATATGGAGAGGGTAGTTTTAAGAAAAGCCTGGCACTTACAGCACATGCTGACATCACCAGTCCTTACAATATATTCCTGAACTGTATCAACGGAAAAGGAGATCTGTACTTTTATGAATATACTACCGGCAACCTGCAACACGTCAGAAAAGACGGTACCATTGAGACGCTGTTGACCCGGGAACAACTAACCGGAGGCGTTTATAATATTCAAACATTTATTGCCGGCGGTGTCAATCCGCAGGGTACCAAAGCCTGGATATCTGCACAGGCAGATACCACCTACGCCTTTGTGGAGCTCGACCTGGGGACTAAAAAAATTAAGGTGTTAAATCATACTAAAACCTACACCGCCCCTTACACAGGCGGAATCGGGCAGGTGAACGTGAAAGTTAAAGCTGTTTATCCTGATAGCAAAGGAAATGTTTTTCTTGTAACACCCGGAATGCAGTGGGGACAGGAGAAGGATTATAGTGCTGTTGCGAAATATAACGTTACAGATGGTATGATCAGCTATCAATTCCGGACAGCCGTGTCACCGGAGGGTTTGCCCGGGGTAGATATCACCGATCCCGATAACCCCTCTGTACTGAAGTTACCCCTTATATTGCCCGATGAATCCGTGATGTATCTGCCGGGTAGTAACAAGTTGACCGTATACGATCTGCAAAGTAGGGTAGTGATCAAAACCCTGAAAATACAGGCAGAGGCATGGGGTGTTTTGCCCAATAGTTATACTGGTAGCTTTAATGGCATTAAAATTAACTTCAATAGTTACATAGGGAATAATAGCACTCCGGAAACCGGCTTCGGCTTTTTACCCAGGCCAGGGCAAAAATTAATCTTCCTGCTATACCAATACCTGGATGGAAGGACACTAGGCATGGGGAATAATAATATAGCCCCGTTGGTGGGAGGCCCTAAATGGATGGCCTTTGATTTTGCTGAAAGCCGCACTTATCAATATGCACCGCAGGCAGATTTGTCAAACTTTGTTTTTGAACCATTTAATGCTCCTGGTAAGCCGGCAAGTATATTCTCTGATCAATTGCTGAATTATGATGAGGAAGGACATTTGTATGCCACTGCCAATGGACGTAAAAAAATAATAAGGACCATCTTAAAATAAAGTCATGAGAATGCGTTTATATAAACTCGTTTTATGCTGTGTTATGACAGGGATATTCGCCTGTAATAAAGACGTACAGCCGGCGATACCGGAAAAAGGGGACATCAGCAAAATAAATTTTTATTCCTCTTCTGATGTACTGGCGTTATATAATATGGGAGGCATCGGGTTGTTTATTGATTCACCGGTAAGCAAAAGAAGTGCATTCACGCCTTTTTTAAACCTGAGCTCCAAACCGCAGAAAATGGAATACCCTATGGTGTACAGTTCGATGCGCGGTATTGTCTATACGAGTATCCGCGCTGGTATGCATCAATTTCGGTTTAGCTATATGGTGCCGGATACTACTATCACGATGGAAGGTATAACGCCCTGCAGGATGCTGATGGATACTGCCTTTTCGGCCGACCGCGGGGTGGAAACGCTTCTTTGGCTGGCGGATAAACCGCTCGCCGCAGAAAACCAGGAACCGGCTTTTCAGCTGCTCAGCATACGACTGAACGAAACCGTCAAAATAGACACCAATACAGTTGCACTTTATATCCTGCACCAGGCTGCGGACGCAGGGCGCCTGCGTTGCAGCAGGGTGCTGCCGGACGGCAGACTGAGCACAGATCAGCTGCCTCAAAAGCTGCCTTACGGACAAGCCACGGATGTGATCCTGTTTAACATCAAAGAAGCATCAAATGGTCTTTTAGGATTACGCTTCTACGATACAGTTACGGGAGAGGAACTGGTGAATACTGCTATCCCGGCTAATGGTGGACATGGCTATGTGCTCGCTGTGCAGGGTTTTAGAAACGAACACCAGTTTAAGATACCGGTAAGCGTGAACGAAGATAAAACGGTTAACTACAGTACAAAAAGCCTGACCGCCAATTTACGCAGCAGCCTAAGGCAGCTATGGTAATGAAGCAATCGCGGGATACGCATTAATAAAAATGATATACATGAACAATATAAAATACAATAAACAATTGCCGGCGTTAGTCATGGTATTACTGTTGTTGGTAACAGCCTGTAGGAAGACGGATGCACCTGATCTTAGTCCTGCTGCCTTCGGTACCAAAACCATTAGTATCACCCAGTTAAAAGCCCTGAGTACGGCCGCAGAGGTACGCGTGCCGGATGGGGCTGAAGGGCGGCAAATAACAGGAGTGGTGATTTCTGACCGGGAAGCGAAAAACATCGGTCCGAAAACGTTTATTCTGCAAAGTGACGGAGCAGATACTGCCGGAATCGTGGTGCAATTGGATTCGATATCTCCTTTTTACCCCGGTGACTGGTTGGTGATCAACGCTTCCGGGCAGAAGCTGCAACAGCAGGACGGAGAAGTTGTATTGAAAGACATCCCTCTTTCCAGTATTGAGCATATAGGGAAGGGTGTCATAAAAGTAATATCTGTTTCAGTGGCGGAAGCAGTTGCCAATGCCGGCAGATGGAATGGTACCATGATCCGGTTTTATGACGGAAATCTAAGTGGCAGTAGCGGCAAATACAGTGGTGTCCTGAGCTTTAGGGAAGAGGACAGCAGCGCGGTTATCCAGGCGCCGATATTACCGGGTGCGGTGTTCGAAAACACAAACTATCCGGCAGGGCTCAGTACTTTTACCGGCATTTTAAGAGGCCGTGGCACCAATCCCTATGTACAAATCCGGAATACTGATGATGTAATCAGTTCAAGGGTAACCCGTGTGGTAACAGATGAAATGCATATCTATGGGATGACTAATCCGAGCCCTTATTGGGAGAACCCTAATATCATCTCGGGCAGTGCAACCCTTGAAACAGGAGTGTCCAGGTATTCCGTTGGGGATGTTGTAGGCAATGTGCCAGCCTTTACATCGGATGCTGGTTTGCTGCCGCCTAAAAGTAGTTACTGCTATCTTATACTGAGGAAGCCGGAATATGTCTGGGACTTTAAAAGCTCATTGGGTTTAACGACGCGGCCTGGTATTAAGGAAATCCGTGTAACCTTCATGGGTAGCCAGGTAACCGGTTTGATTACCAAAAGTAGTTATGGAGACGTTATAAAAGTAAATCCATTTAACCCGGCAACGGATAGTTTTAAACTGGCGTTGAATTACACTGTTGGCAGCTTTGTGGCTGATACCGTATCGGCTGCTTATGCTGAGACAGGCAAACTGTACACTGCTGTATTCCGGGTGCCCTCCAGGCGGGAATTATTGAAGACGGTATCGGCAATGGACCCTTATTTTTACAAAACCTCGGTCGACCAGTTTCTTGAAGAACCCAAGTTTAGCATCGTGAATTATTCGGACCGGGTTGACCCTGATATAGACCCATGGTCATTACCACCATCGGCCCCTGTGGTTATTACGAAAATTGAGTATGGTTATTAGCGACCTGGTAACTACTGCCGGTAACGATGATATAGACCAAATTAATTTTTATAAAGGATGGAAAGGGCTACTGGATGATGTAGAAGAACCGGATCCAGGAGGGGATTGGATTTTAAGGCGCTAAACAGAACAGCCGTGGGGAATCTGCCTGCGGCTGTTCTGTTTAGCTCACTTTAAATTCCATCGACAGGCTGCCTGGAAAAACAGGGCAGCATGATAATTTTGGTGTCTCCTGTTTCGTCTCAACGAGGGTAGTTATGGAAAAATCCTTTTCCAATGTTTCATTTATATATGACAACTCAATGAATGCAGGGCTTCTTCAAACCGTGCAGTACGCATCTGCTGCAAGGCCTCGTTCATCAGTGCTTTGCCATACATGAACTGTCCTTCATAGGTGGCGAGTGATAGTTTGCCGGAGCCGAGCAGCGGACCAACATCCTTCAGATACACGCCCTCCATATGCTGGTCATGTGCATAGTCCGCAGATTTAGCCTGAGCGGCGAGTTGCATCATCATCATAGCATAAATGATCCGGCTGATCTGGCGCATCACATAGAAGCGGGAAATTTTATAATCATTCACTTCGCCAAAATATGTCTTCAGGAATACAGCCTCCTGTTCGGGACTATGGATGAAAAAGTTTGCCACACCTGCCAGGTCTATGAACCTGTCATTAACGAAGGCAGTATCCCAGTCAATGATCCAGACGGCCTCTCCGTCACACAGAATGTTGGAAGGGTTCAGGTCATTATGACTGAACACTTTGTCTGTGTCCTGCCATGGATATAACGTCTTCACTTTTTCATATCGTTTCAGGCATTCGTCCGGTATAGGGCCGGACAGAATATTATTGTGACGGAACCCTGCCAGCATATGATCAATCGTTTCTTCCAGATTGCCGCCTGGTACAGCATGAGATATGGCATGTATCTTCTTCACTGCCTCTGCCAGTTTCACGGCGAGCACTTCGCCGCTGAAAATGCTCCTGATCGGCTTGTTTTCGACGAACTCACTAATGATAATACCTGCTTCTGCATTGCTGTAGCACAGCAAGGGAGCAATACCTGCTTCCGCCGCCCGGGCTACTTTCTCAAAGGGATCTGCCGCCGTATTGGCGTGGGGGAGATCGAGCTTTATCACATAAGGACGATTATCTGCAATGACCTTATATACAGAAGCAGAAGACAATCCACCTTTCAGTAGGGTCACTTCACTGATAACAGCGTTGCCGAATGTTTTCTCAAGGGCCGCAGTTGCCGCGGCTCTGCGATCAGCTGGAAATACTTCTGAATAATTTAATGACATAGGGGAAATATTGATACGGGTAGCAGCACCCGGCAACTTAAACAAAGCTGCCTGCGCTTTTGCCTGGGTCAAATATAAGTAACAAATATAAAATCATTAAAGGGTCTCGTCCTAAAAAAGGTTTACACCCCCTCGGATAGGAACCCGTCGGATGTTGGAGATGCTACAGCCAATTCTTGAGCAACATCAGATAAAAATGGGAAGAGACAAGCTCTTCGATCTGTTGGCATCCCATCGAGTAGGAATAAATATCATCTGTTGATTTTGAGAAGAATTGGAGAGTATTAATTCTATTTAGTGGTTTAAAAAATATCTCAGAAGGATATAAGCTCATTAGACATACATCACAAAATGGCAACGCGAAATAATGGATTGTCGCTCCCCGATAAGCTCTATCTGTTCGAATTAGTTCTATTCTACGGCTAACTTTATCAATTCTTCATAACAGATCAAATGCGCTTAAAGAATCATGAACATCTGCTGCTTACACTTATTGCTATCGGCAGACCTAAGCTATCGACCGCCGGGTACCTTTTCCATCCGTTTACATTCTTGCCTCCATCAATACCGACAAGCGCTTAGGTCCCAGCGCTTCGTGGGTTTTTATCAACTATCGGATTACTAAATCACTCTATTTCAGTGGTGCTTTCGGCACGATTTCAGGTTGAACAAGCCCCGCCTATTCTCCGCCTTCGGGATCAACTGGGGATTTGACAGCGAAAAAGTAAGTTTCTAAAGCTAGATAAGCGGGCACTCGCGTGCTTATCTAGCTTTAGAATTGTCATGAAATTGTCGGTGTGGAGCTTTTTTAATAATGCTATATAAACCAGGATAATGAAAAATTGACTGTCGAGCAGTGTAAATTCTACAATTTAAAAAACATAATCAATTAATTATTAGTAACTTATATTTCGTTATATTATCTTGTTTGGAAATCAACCCAAAAGTCAATTTTCCAACATGAATACCCAGCGTCTCTAAAAGAAATGTTAAGATTTATATTTTGTGCAATAGAGAGCATGTAGCGCAACCAGAATTGAAACAGTGAACAACAGGTAGCAAAAGTAAGAGAATTGAGTAGCAACGATAAGTAAAAGCATCTGTAATAATGGAGCCAGACAGCAATACGGATTCGTGTGCCGCCAATGTCGTGTAAATCAAAAATTGTACAGAGCATCAACCAAAGGGCTACAATTAGCCTGTAAACCATTTGTGAACAATTAAAAAACAAAAGCCTGTAAAAAGCTTGGAATGAAGTGAACAATAATACACCTGACAAAGTCGGGCTGTAAACCGATGACTTATCTCTAACAATTTCCATTTTATCTCAAACCAAAGATCATGCACAAGAAGCTACTGCTCATTGCGCTACTGGGATTGCTATGCCTATACGGCAGTGCCCAGGGGCAAAAAATTTCGGGAACAGTAAAGGACGACAAAGGAGTGGCCCTGCCAGGAGTTTCCATCCGCGAAGCAGGAACTACAAATGGTACCGCTACATCACCGGACGGTATTTTTACATTAACCTTGAAAGGTGCTTCCGGCAAACTGCTGGTATCCTTCATGGGGTTTGAACAGCAGAGCGTAACCGTAGGCACACAAACCAACTTACGCATCACACTGAAACCTGATGCCAAAGCACTGAAAGATGTAGTGGTGATCGGTTACCAGGAAGTAAAACGTACTAAAAGCACCGCCGCTGTTACCAGCATCATGGGCAAGGACATTGAGAACCTGCCTGCAGCAAGCGTGGACGTACTTCTCCAGGGTAAACTCTCTGGTGTAAACGTACAGAACTTTACCGGTCAGCCAGGCGTGAAAACCTCTCTGATGGTGCGTGGTAACACCAGACTGATGTCCAGCTCCAACTTTAATGGAGATGAAGCATTCAGTAATCCACTTTATGTAATCGATGGTATTCCCATCTCCGAAGATGAAGTAAAATCTTTCAACAGTACCGGTACTAACTTTCTCGCTTCTCTCAACCCGAACGATATTGAGTCTATCGACATTTTGAAAGATGCGTCTGCAGCTGCGATATATGGTTCCCGTGGTGCTAATGGTGTGATCATCATCAAAACCAAAAAGGGTACAACCGGTAAAGCAAGATTCAGCGCCAACGCATACTTTGGCCTGGTGCCCCAACCTGCAAAAGTAAGCACCGTAACCGGCGTGGAAGAACGCAGACGTAAACTGAATATGATTAAGAACTATGGTAACTACACGCAACTGGATGCTCAGGTACCGTTGATTCTTACAGACAGCCTGAACCCGATATTTAATAACAACAATAACTGGCAGGACTTGTTCTATCAAAATGGTCAGGTACAGAACTACGACATCGGTGTTAGTGGTGCAAATGAAAATGTGAACTACCGTGTGAGTATGGGTATGTACGATGAAAAAGGCGTTATCATCAACACCGGCTACAAACGCTACTCCCTGAACTCCAATCTCGGTTTCACTATCAATAAAAAACTGGAACTGCAAACTGCACTGCGCCTGTCCAAAGGTCTACGCCAGGTAGGTAAAGGCTCCGGACTGGATGCCAACAACCAGCTCAGAAATGTATTTACCGTGAATCCGGTGGATATGCCTACTTCACTCATTGCCCTGACAGACAAAGACAGAGATGCTATTGTAAATCCATATTCACGTACCCGTAACGACAACGTTAACAACGACATCAACGTGAATGTGCAGCTGATGTATCACATCCGTGAAAACCTTCACTGGACAACAAGAGGCGCTGTTACTTATTCCAATGCGAAATACGACTATGCATCACCGGCCGATCTTTCAGTATCCAGAACAGGTGAAGCCATGTCCGCTTTCACACAGTATACCAAATACCTGTTGACCAACCACCTCACCTGGAATAAGACCATCAACCGTATCCACAACTTCAACCTGTTTGCCGGTCAGGAATTTGAGCGTCGCCAGAGTGAATCACTGAAGGCATATGGCCGGGGTATTCCGAACGATAACATCCAGGTAGTATTGGGTAACTCCAAACTCAATGGTGGTGGATTTTCCGACTATATTACCTACGCGAAACTTTCCTACATGGCAAGTGCGCACTACGATTTCAAAGACAAATATCTCTTCGATGCATTCTGGAGAGCAGATGCTTCCTCCCGTTTCGGTACATCCAACAAATGGGGGTACTTCCCGTCAGTTTCACTCGGTTGGTTGCTGCATGAAGAATCATTCATTAGAGATCGTTTCCCTGTTATTAACTTCTTTAAACTGAGAGCAAGCTACGGTATAAACGGTGACGAGAGCAGCATCGGTGACGTGAGCAGATACAATGCATACAAAATCGGCGACCAGAATTACAACGGTAGCAGCGATGTGAACACATACGGAGGTCAGGTTCTCATCACACCAGACTTCAACCATATCACACGTAACGACGTTACCTGGGAACAATCCAAACAATTTGACCTGGGTACAGAACTGGAATTGTTCCAGGGACGTATTAGACTGGAAGCCGATTGGTATGTGAGAAACACTTCTGGCCAGCTCCTCAACGTATGGGTACCTGAAACCAGCGGTTTCCGCGAATCATTGACCAACGCAGCCGGCGTAAGAAACAGCGGTATCGAGATCAACCTCACCACCCGCAACTTTGCACCATCCAGCAAACTGCAGTGGACCACCTCCCTCAACGTTTCTTACAATAAAAACATGGTTACCAAATTACCTGATGGTAACCGCGACATGTACATCAGCAGCGACAATGGTACTGTATACGTAGTCGGCATGCCGGTGAATATGTACAGAATGTATATCACCGACGGTGTGATCAACAGCAGAGATCAGTTGCTGGTAAACCCGTACACCGGTGAAGTAGGCAAAACAAAATGGGGTACACTGGTGCCTGGTTATCCAAACTGGCGCGATATCAACGGTGACTTCATGATCTCCGATGCAACAGGAGCCAACGACGTTACCTTCTACGGCGATCCAAACCCGAAATTCACAGGTGGTTTGACCAACACTATCACCTACAAAAATTTCACACTGCAATTCCTCACCACTTATACTTTCGGCAGAACTATCGTAAACTCCACCCTGGCACGTAAACTCTCCAACGGCCTGTTCTACGGTAATGCTACTGACTTCGCCTTCTCCTCCCTTTCCGATGTGGAAAAATACCACTACTGGAAATACGATGGCGACCAGGCTACCTTCCCTGCACTGAATCCATTTATGGGCCTGTATGCATGGCGCGCAGGGCAGTCGCTCTTCGTAGAGCCAGGATGGTACATCCGTATCAAAAACGTGAACCTGGGTTACAACTTCGACCGTAAAACATGGCGCTTTGTGGATAATATGAGACTGAGCAGCCTGAGAGTATATGGTATGATGGATAACGTGGCCATGTTCCAGAAATTCTCCGGTATCGATGCAGAACGTGTGAATGCACAGGGCTACGACTTCGGTGACGGTTATCCGTTACCAACCAAATTCACCCTCGGTGCACGTGTTGAATTCTAGTAACTCCGTAAAAGCAAAGCAATGAAAAGAATCAAATTAAGCTTATATAGCCTCCTGCTCATCGGCATCTTAGGTTCCCTGAGCTCCTGTAAAAAGTACCTGGACAATGAAGTGAAAAACGGTACTTACGATAACGTATTCTGGAACAGCCAGCAAGACGTAGAAGGTGCTGTGAACGGTGCCTATGGTCTTTATCGTACCGCTATTCAAAATAAAAATACCTTCTTCATATGGGGCGATATGCCGGCTGGCATGTATACCACAGAAAGCTCCTACCTGAAACCAGTAGTAGAATCAGGTAGCTTTCAGACGCCGTATTATGAAGATGCCTGCCACGACTGGACCAACTGGTACCGCCTGATCAACCAATGTAACCTGATTATTGAAAAGGCCGGACAATTGCCATTGGAAAAATACAGAGGTACTACCTATTCTGCACAGCAGGTAAAGAATGCCTACATTGGTGAAGCATATTTCCTTCGCGCACTGGCCTACTTCACCATGGTGCGCGTTTGGGGCGATGTTCCGGTACAGAATACCGCGATTTCCGCCGCAGAACAGATTAAATTGATCGCAAGAAGTCCACAAGACTCTGTTATGAACCTGCTGACCGCCGACGCGCAAATGGCCAGCTCCATGCTCCAATGGAAGCAGGACAATACGGGTAAAAATATCATCCACGCTGGTAAAGGCGCTGCATTATCGCTGCTGACGCACGTTACAGCATGGCGTCATAAATATGATCAGTCGCTGGTGTATGCAGATTCTGTTATCAACCAGGGAATCTATTCACTGGAATCCAGTGCCACAATGGACCGTTTGTTCAAAGCTGGCAGCCAGTCTCCTGAATTGATTTTCGAAGTAACCAATAGTGATGCCGATGGAGAAAGTAATGCCGGCGCCGGTGGATTTGAGATCCCCATGGCACAGGCTACCGGTGCTATGTCACTGGACCAGACAGCTCCAGGGCTTTACTACTCCAATAGCGATGTGGTAACCAGCTTCTTCAAGAATAAAGAAGTAGATGATATCAATACTGATCTGCGATTCAAAACTTTCTTCTCACCAAAATCAAACGACCGATATGGCATTTTGAAGTATTCCAGTACAGTGGAGAAGAGCACCAGCTCATCCTACTATTTCAAAGACCAGTCGCCTACCGTTATATTCCGTCTTGCAGATATCCTGCTGCTGAAAGCCGAAGCCCAGGCCAACCTTGGCCAGGAAGGCGCAGCTTTAATCACCGCCAACCTGGTGAGGGCACGTGCGGGTGTACCGCCACTGGCCGACTATGCAGGTCAGTTACTGAAACGCGAACTGCTGGCAGAACGCTTCCGCGAACTCACCGGCGAAGGACAGAACTATTATGATCA
Source organism: Chitinophaga fulva (assembly GCF_012927205.1). GTDB lineage: Bacteria > Bacteroidota > Bacteroidia > Chitinophagales > Chitinophagaceae > Chitinophaga > Chitinophaga fulva. Next base: position 980,481 of record NZ_JABBGC010000002.1, on the reverse strand, counting down.
GGTGCGTACCAAATTTTATCCTATCTGGCTCACCAGCGCCGATCGTATTTCCAAGCAGGGATGGTTGTGGCCAATCACAAAGAGTGTGTTCAACAACAACCCGATGATGACACAGAATGAATGGTGGAAAGGAAAATATTAATCACAGTAATTATTACAACTAATCTTTTATGAAGATGAAAAATATATTAATGAAATTGGCTCTTGCGCTGCTGCTGGCAAGTTACCTGGTAAGCTGTAAAAAGAATGACATCATCGATGGGGGCACGCACGACCCGCATGTGAATATGACCACTTACGACTACCTGAAAAGCAATTCATGGCAGTTGTTCGACACCACGATCATGCTGATAGACAAGGCTGGTTTGAAAGATGTCATCAATGGAGACGTAACCTTCTTTGCGCCCACTGATAATTGCATCAATAAATACCTGGCGAAAAGAAGAGACGCTGCGAGGAAGATCTCCGAGAAACTGGACTATAACCTTGACTCCCTGTTGAAGGAGTTTACGCCGCAAATGTTGCACGACTCCATGGGCATGTACATTTTTAAGGGAAAGATCACCCGCGATCAGCTGACCTCAACTGGTAAATCCTACGAGTCCGTTATCCCGGGCGCACCGCTGTGGTTATTCCTAATCCCATATCAATATGTAAACGAAGGCCTGATGACTACCAACGGCTATATCGTTTCTGCGCGCCGCGTGTATGGCGAACCTGACATCATTGTGAACGATAAATACCAGGACCCGACAGGAAAGAAAGAACTCCTGGATATTTCCGGTATCTGTCAGACATCGGGCGTGCTCACCACAAATGGTGTACTGCATGTGATGGCAAACAGCCATGTATGGAATTTCTTACGCTAACGGTCATTCATCTCTTTAAAAAGCTACAATGAAACTGAAATATATCATGGCAGTTTGCCTGCCAATTATCGCCGGCCTTTATTCCTGTGAAAAGGTGGAAACAGGCTATCTCAGCGATTATCCACGCTATGCGGATAACCCGTACACCATCACCCAGGGCTCGTTTAAGATGTCGTCCGGCATTATCCCGGACAACTCCACACCTCCATTGAATATAACGCTTCTGGACGTACGCGATAAAGCCACCGGCAAACACGCAGAACAGTTCTTCACGGACTACGACACATACGTATGGACCAAACCTTACGACCCTACCAGGGATACCACTTTTGAACTGATTAACGCAAAACGTACCAAAGCGAAGAAAAGACCGCTGGAAGTGCTCGCGGCGAGCGGTCAGCTGATTTTCTCCGATGTAAGTACCAACGTACCTCCTGGTACTTATACCATTGACCTGCAGATCAGCAATCCACGCGGCACCAAACAGTACAAGAATATCTGCGACATCGTGGTACAGAAACAGAAAGAATACGAATATGTGAATGCACCATACTCACTTGCCGGTAGAACAGACAAGGAGGAAGCAATCAGGTTTGCATATGATGCGGACTGGATTGATCAGCTGATTGGTCGCTCTACTACTGCCTGGCTGAGAATCAAACGCGTAGCTGATGAACCAAACCAGGTAATATTCGTTGTGAAAGATAAAAATGGAGCCATCTTTCCTCCTGATGCCATGAAGCTTCGCCCGAGCGGTGGTTCATTCCTGAAGAGTATGAAGACTTTCGCCGTGAAAACTTTCACAAACGATACCGCTACCATTCACCAGTTTGCAACAGTTCCTTTCCCGCATCCATACTGGGAAAGCCAGAGCAATGGTATCAACTGCTACTATCGTATGTACAGCCAATATGTACAGTCTATCGATACTGCGGATTCCAAAAACTGGTTCCCGCCAAATACCACTCCGTATGGCACCTGGAACAAGATGCCGGTAAACCTGAACATCCGTATGAATACGAGAATCCTGGTTCCCGGTAGCTATGTGTACGAATTAACGCTGCAATGCACGAAGAAATAAACTATCTTTCGAATCCTGTAAAGAAGGCTGGCTCCTGTAGCCGGCCTTCTTTTTCTAAAACAGTGAACTATATTAATATTGCCGTAACCTAAAGTCATTAGTTTTATGGCGTGAATAAAAGCACTTTTGATTCCGATTACCTTTGGAAACTTGTTCAGCAGAACAATCGGGAAGTTTTTGACCGGATTTACCAGGAGTATCTGCAGGTGATATTTGTAATACAGCCCCCATCACTGCCCACAGCGGCAATGAGGGAGGCAGGGGCCCTTGTTGGGCAGGAAGTTGCCGAATATTTTCTCAAGGGCAGCAGTTGCCACGCCTCTGCGATCAGCTGGAAATACTTCTGATTAATTTAATGACATAGGGGAAATATTGATACGGTAGCAGCGTCTGGTAACTAATGCCTACCCGCTTTCCTCGCGTACATCGACGCTACAGGCCATCAATGAAATGAACAGACCGGTTTTTATTTGGTTTCGACGATGCCCATATTGTTGCCTTTACGGATATTGTCGGGAGTAAATAATTTTCGAAATTGAAGCGGACTGATATTTTTTATTTTCTGAAATTGCTTGTGAAAATTGGCGTGCGTGCTGTAGCCGCTTTCGAAGCAGATGTCAAAGATAGGTTTGTTTGTTTCAATTAGCAGGCTGCATGCAAATTCAATACGCACTTCGTTCAGGAAATCGTTGTAGGTTTTTTGGGTGCTTCGTTTAAAGTTTCGGCAAAAAGCAGGTACACTCATACAAGCTTTTTGGGCTACATCAGAAAGCTTGATCTGCTCACGAAATGAATCAATGGTAAATTGAAACACTTTGTCCATAATATCCATATCCTTCTGACTATACGCTGTGGCTTGTTGCGTGGAAACGGTGGTGTATTCCATTTGGGTGGCAATCAAAGACAGGCTTTCGAGTAAAAGAAGTAAGCGTTTAACACCACTCGTGTATTCCAGTTCCATGATAAGCGAAGCCAGTTGTTTATTTTGGGGAGCCTTTATTTTTAAGCCGAGAATGGACGCTTCCATTAAAGATCTTAGTGCACGATTTTCAGGGATATGTATAAAATCGGGACCCCAGAAATCACCCCGAAACTGAATGACTACAGCGCTGGTTATCTGGTCGCCGGTTTTTTGAAACGTATGGGGCAGGTTGGGTCCTAGAAAATAAATATCACCTGTTTCAAATTCGCCAACATGATTTCCAACAAAGCTCATACCAGAGCCTTCTGTAAACAGAATCAGTTCGTATTCGACATGTTGATGCCAGCCAACTTCAAACTGTGGTGTACGGAAAGTTTTTGCAAAAAACGAGGTGGAATCATCAGGCAGCAGTCGTTGAATAAATGGCCGCATGTTTATTGATATTAGAAGTTGTTTAAAAATTTGAGGTACTCATTTTAGTAAGATACAAATGAAGGCTACCTGGATAAATGCAGCCGCAGATCCAGGAATCTTCTCATGATCCTTATCGAGCCTTCTGAAAAAAGCCATGCGAGAAATCTTTCCATTTGCCATCAACCGGTTTGAAGTATGAATCCTTTTACTGACGGCAGTTTCTGAGTAATTTTCATTGTTCATCTGTAATAGTTTTCAACCATCTTACAGAACTCCCCCGGTGTGCTTTATCTGTAAGGGTAAACTTAAAGTTAGTTATTTTGTTCAAATGAATCATTTATTTATTGGGCAGTTTACGATAGTTTATTTTTTTAATAATAAAGTAGAAGTGTTTATGTTTCCAGAGGACTAATTTCGAAGGATCATAAACCTAACGATTGGCGCTTTCTGACAAAATTCATTTAATTGGTGTTTCACCGGCATCTGCAGTAGCAGCACTGGATAAGACCGGCGATAGTAAGTTTTTTATTGCCCTTGTAAGCTTTGTAGCTGCCTTTGGAGGATTATTGTTTGGCTCCGATACTGTCATTGTCTCCGGGACCATTCCCTACATCACTGCTTATTTCCAGCTCAACGAGTACGCCTTATCACAATGCAAATTCCACCCTTATGTCGGGATTGCATGATAACCGCGGTGGCGATATACAATTCGTGAACAATCTATATGTGATGCAGGGTAGTGCACATGCAATAACAAAATAAATATAAATGAAACGGAAATTGACTTTGGTGATCATAACGCTGTTACTGGCACCGGTAGCAACCTTTGCACAGCAGTATGAAAAGAAGAAGAGCAAGGTCGTAACAGCTCCTGCACCTTTTTTGCCGGTTCCCAATGCCGCGCAGTTACGCTGGCACAAGGCAGAATACCTCATGTTTGTTCACTTCGGTATGAAAACATTCTATCCCAGTAACGATCATATGGGGTACGGGGTGGAAGAACCCGGGCGATTTAACCCGGTACATTTCGATGCCGGACAGTGGGTGGCCGCAGCCGAAGCTGGTGGGTTTAAAGGCATTGTCATCACCAGCAAGCACCACGACGGCTTCTGCAACTGGCAAACGCAAACTACGCGGCACAGTGTACAATCCTCACCCTGGAAAAATGGCAAAGGCGATGTGATAAAAGAAGTGGGGGATGCCTGCAGAAAAGCCGGCATTCAGTTCGGTATCTATGCTTCCATTATCGACAAACATTTTGAACGATTTGGTTCTCCGGATTACAAAACATACGGTGATTATTATTATGCACAGGTGAAAGAGCTGAGCACCCGTTATGGAAAAATAGATGAGTATTGGTTTGATGGTTTTAATGCAGACAAACTGAAGATTGATTATCCCAAAATAGCCAGGATGATCGCGGCTGAACAGCCGGATGCTGTATTTTACGACTCTAAAGTGCTGGTGAATACCCTTCCCAATCGTTGCCTGGCATGGCCCGGAGCACACGGGGCCGTTCGACCGGACCAGGACTACCGGCAACAGATAAACGATACGCTGCGCTGGTACCCAATGGAACCTTCCATAATCCTGCAGGGTAATTGGTTCCACGATGGCAAGCCGGCCGTAAGCCTGCAACAGATGCAGGATTATTACCTGGGTTCTGTTGGTTATGGCGTTACTGCGCTGATGAATGTGTCGCCTAATAGCGATGGTTTGATTGATGGTGCTACAGTTGATACACTGAAAGAATTTAGACAGTGGGTAAACCAGTTGCATCAACAGGACCCCGCTAAGTTTAAAAAAGCAAAGTCGTTATCAGGTTACAGAGGTAACGATAGAAAGTATGGTCCAGACAAAATAAATGACAACAACTACGATAGTTATTTCGCGACCGATGATAGTGTAACAACTGCTACGATTGATATTGAACTGGGTAAACCGGTGAAGATTGACGGGTTTATTCTGCAGGAATACATTCCGCTGGGACAACGGGTTGAAGCGTACAGCATAGAATGCCGGGTAGATGGCAAATGGACAGAAGTGTTTGCCGGGAAAAAAATTGGGTTCAAGCGAATCATCCTCGCGGGCAGAGTGTCAGAGAAGGATACCAGATTCCCGGTTGCAGATGCGGTTCGGCTTCATATTTCAAAAGCAGGTGCATCGCCGCTCATTAACAATTTCCAGGTGATCAGCCTTTAAGCAATCTTTCACCCGGTGCTGAATGCGATCGATACATTTAGTGTGGCATATGGTGATACGATCACATTGCGGTAATGCAGGGGCTGATCAAAAAAAAATCTCGCAGAGGCGCCTCTGCGAGATTTTTTTTGATCAGCCCCTGATAACTATTTGTATTATTTCCCAATTCCCCATTTTTCATTGGGAGTAGCGCCTAATGTGATTTGCAGCGTACCGCCTTTTATAAGGGTGCTATGCGGGAAACGGAAGTCAGTCAGTGGTTTACCATTTAACCTGGCTGATTGAATATAATTATTACCTGGTTTATTGTTGATTGTTGTTATAACAAATGTTTTTCCCGGGTAATAACGTTGGTCCAGCTGAATAGTGACCTTGTCAAAGATGGGGCTTGTTATTTCGTAATGGGGATTCACGGATGCACCGCCTTCCACATCAAACAGTCCTGTAGCCATTAATACGCCCAATGCACCTACCTGGCCCTGGTCTTCATCGCCGTTATAGCCACCGTAGGGTGTGGTGTCACCATAACATTCTTCCTTAATTCTTCGTACCCAATATTGGGTAAGCCATGGTTTTTTACAGTAATTGAACAGGTGCGCCATGTGGAGCGAAGGTTGATTTTCATAATCCAGCCAGCCTTCAGCATGGTGTCCATGTGGTACCACAAATTTGTATGGTGCGGCCTTCTCAAATTGTTGTTGCAGTTTTGCTGCAAATTTTTCATTGCCGCCGAGTAGTTGGATCAGGTCGGGGATATTGTGTGGTACATAGTAAGTGTAGATAGCAGCGTTGCTTTCGATAAAACCTCTTGCATTAAAGCCCTGGCTAACGGGTGTAAAGTCTTTCATCCAGGACCCGTCGAGTTCCCGCGGACGCATCCACCCGGCGCTACTGTCAAAAACATTGCGGTAACTGAAGGATCGTTGCAGGTAATATTGATAATCATGCATCATTCCTTTCCCTTTTGCAAATTGTGCCATGCACCAGTCCTGGTATGCGAAGTATAACGTCAGTGCGCAGCCTTCGCGATGCATCTGTTTACCATCAATGCCCTCTGGAACGTAGCCGCTGCTGATATAATGTTGCATATAGGGATGTGCTGGCAACTCGTATCCAACATGGTCCCGGATACCTCCAGGTGATGCATTTTTGATGGAGCCCTTATAGGCGGCTTCCACATCAAAGCTCCGGATACCTTTGTTATAAGCCGCAGCGATCATCGGAATGGCCTGATCTCCTGACATGACAAATGTATAATTGCCACCACTTGGGCCACGGGCAATCAATCCTGCATTTTTATAGTATTCTACCAGGGTAGAGATCATATCACTCATCACTTTCGGATAGGCGATAGACCACAAAATATTCAGGTTCCATTCGCTGCCCCAGAAACCGTCTGAATTATGCACGTTGAAAAGCGGTTTGCCTTCCTGGTCGGTAGGTATATGCCTGATCACCGTTGCCGGGCCTGTATTATCTGCGTATTGCCCGTTTACATCACTGTAAATATGACGGCCTAGCAGGCTATGCCAGAGGTCTGTATAAAATTTTATGCGTTGTTTTTCTGTACCGCCTTCAACTTTTATCTTTCCGAGCATCGTATCCCACTCGCTGTAGGATTCATTTACCACCTGGTCAAAATTCCAGTGTGGCAGTTCAGATTGCAGGTTAAGCCTGGCTTGTTCAATACTGGTGAAAGAGATACCTACCTTTAACAACACTGGTCCGGATGGTTGGTAAAAAGTAACATAACCGCCGGCTTCCTTGCCCGAAACCGCTTGCACGTTCTCCAGCAGCGTGCGTGTGACAGCAGTACCAGTTTTTTTCCAGCCACCAAATTTTGAGAAAGGCTGATTGAATTGGGCTACAAAATAAACCGTAGCTGTTTTTTTACGCCGGCTGGTGGGGGCCATAACGGAATAGCCTGAAAGCTGGCTGCCGTTTTCCACTTGGATAAATGCCGAGTCCATACGGCCTTGCCCTAAAGTGGCGCCAATATCCAGGAGTATATTGGCCGTGTCGGAAGCAGGAAAAGTATACCGGTGAAAGCCCGTACGGCAGGTGGAAGTCAATTCGGCAGTTATCCCATAATCGTCCAACACTACTTTGTGGTAGCCCGGTTTAGCTATTTCTTTATCATGCGTAAATTTTGACTTTACAGCCTCAAAGCCAAGTTGCCCTTTCATGGCGCCGGTCGTGGCCATCACTGGTATACCTGAAATTTCCCAGCAATGAACATGACTGAAGCAACGGATATAGGAAGAATCATATAGATAGCCGGAGTTCCAGCTACCAAGTGCCCAGGTATCCGGGCTTAGACTCACCATACCAAAAGGACGGCAGGCCGATGAAAAGAAGAACCAGCGTGATTTGTGGGTGTCAATGAATGGATTTACCTCATCTACCAGGCGTTTATTGGCCGTTTGACTGTTGCTTTGTAAAGCAAGTGCTGCAAGGAGAAATAGAATGAAAATCTTTTTGAGCATAAGATACCAGATCGTGCAGTAATGGACGAAAGTAACTGTTACCATGTCTTTAGCAACCAATCCCGGATAAAAATAATAGATCTTTTCACATGTTCAAACATATTGATTAAATATTCAGTTCATTCAGATGATCCAGGTAACATTCAGCAGTTAACAATTCAAAGTTGATGAATTCATTCACCAATCCATATGCGGGGCCGGAGAAAAAATGTTCCACGATGGAGAATTGCTGGACGGATAAAATAATGCCGGTTTATGCCGGACATGATACGCTGTAGGGACAAGGATGCGTGAAGGATACGTGAAGGATGCGTGAAGGATACCACAGGGATGTTGCTGTAGGTGGTTGTGGATCAATCGATAGTGAAAGATTTAATAGCCTGTGGTCTTCTGATCCTAATAGTTTATTAACCTTGAAGACAAAGGCAAAGAAATAACTTCTTTGCCTTTGTTCATTGAAAAATTATCAACTTTAATAAGGTTTGATCACCTGACCCGTACCGGCGCCGAATATTGCTTTGCGGAATCCGAATTCCAACTGCTGCATGGTCACAGGTACATCACCTGGGAAATAAGGAAAGTACTGTGGTGAATCTTCAATTACCGTTGGGCTTACTGCATTGATGCGTATCCCGTTGCCTAACTCTATCGCAGCAGCGCGTACAAAGCCCTCAACTGCGCCGTTGGCCGCAGATGCATTGGCGAAGTTCAGTTGCGGTTCATGGGTCAATGCTCCTGTGATCAGGGCAAACGAACCTTTGGGATTGATATAATGCTGCCCGATAAGGACCAGATTGATCTGTCCCATCATCTTACCTTCCACGCCTTTCCTGAATTCTTTATCTGTCATCCTGGACCAGGGCCCTACATAGGTTGGCCCGGCGGTGCTGATCAGGGCATCAAATGGCCCTACTTGTTTATACATATTTTCAATAGATACTGTAGAAGTAATATCGATCTGGACATCTGCTTCTTTGGTAGCGGCGGTTACAACGTCATGTTCGTTCCGGAGGGCTTTGGTCAGATATTTTCCCATGGTGCCTGTAGCACCGACAATGATTATTTTCATGCTTTCAATTTTATTATTGGGTGATTTAAAATTACTTGTGAGTGCCGGTCTTTAAAACTGGTCTATGATCATTTTCCTGCTGGCCGTCATGCCAGCAGCAGTACCAGTGGCCACGGCATTGGCCACTGTCCGGTGACGTCCTGTATTATCACCAGCGGCAAAGACACCGCAGATACTGGTCTCCATTCCTCCATCTACTTTGATATAGCCATCTTCCGTCATGGCGCATCCAAGTGATGGGGGAATTTCACAGTGTTGTTTTTTATTTTCCATCTGTTTCGATTTAGTAAAGTAATGCAAAGCTAGTCCGGCGATGTGGTGGGGCTGTAGGACAAATGCCCAGTTGTATAGGATGAATCTTAGAAACAGTAAAAACTCCTGATTTAAACATTAATTTTGGGCAGGTTAAATAGCCATGAAAGATATTCCTGTTAGACATATCACCCAGGAGGAAAAGGACTTTTCATCCAATGGATTCAATATCCGGGAACTCAGCAAGGTCCTGGCCGGAAAGGATATGGACCATCACATCCATAGACATGATTTTTATTTCATACTCGCTATAGAGCAGGGAAGAGGCTGGCATGAGATTGACTTTGTGAGATACGAAGTGTCTGACCATTCGATTTTTATCATTAGACCGGGACAGGTGCACCAGTTAAAACTGAGTGTAGGAAGTACCGGATATATTGTGGAGTTTGACAACAGTTTTTATCATCCGCAGGACAAGCTCACCAGGCAACGGCTGGTCAAGGCCGGTAGCAAGGATTTTTGTGTACTGGAAGCGGAACGTTTCTTCAGGCTTTCGAAAATACTGGCTTATATGCTTGAAGAGTACCAGCGGAGGGAGGAAGGGTATATAGCGGTAATAAAAGCAAACCTTGATATATTTTTTGTTGAGTTTATGCGCCAGCATCGCCGGCATGAAAGCGGGAACAAGCCAGAAGGGGATTATACCCAGACCCGTCTTGAAGAATTCTTAAACCTGGTGGATGCTAATATTGCCACACATAAACAGGTTGCACAGTATGCCGGCCTATTAAACCTGAGTACCTACCAGCTCAATGCGATTACCAAAACGTCGCTGGGTAAATCAGCTTCTACGGTGATCAATGAGCAGATACTTTTAGAGGCGAAAAGATACCTTTTAGCGACGTCCAATCAGGTAAAGGAAATCGCGGACCTGCTCGGCTATGAGGATATTTCCTATTTTATCCGTTTCTTTAAGAAGCATACCGGCTATTCACCGGAGGTATTCCGTAAGAACTTTAAATGAGTCCCGTCTAACTTCAGATTTGTCCTACTAACCAGGCTGTTTCCGAAATTAATTTTGCTTAATAAATTATTGTCAGCAATATAAATTTCGCAAGCATGAAAATGAAGCTCAAACTACTCGCCGCATTGAAGATATGGCTGGTCATCTATCCATCAATTACTCTTTTTTGGTTTCTGTTCGGACAGGCTCTCTCAACGTTACCCTTATTCCTACGGACCCTGGTCCTCACTGCTGTATTGGTACCCTGGATGGTATTCGTTGGTATGCCTCTGCTGGATGCAGCCTTTAGGCTGATTGGGCTGAAAAGGGAAAACAAATAACTGCTGTTCATCGTGTTTTTCAACCTCACGCCAGTCGTGAGGTTCTTTTTTTATTTCCTTTTGTATAACCTCGATTTTCTTCTCTGTTTGATAATAAATAATCCCGTATTACTACATGTTCGATTTACGACCGCTGATTTTTCCATCATCCGTAAAATTGTCAAATTCCGCACCCTCTATGATTTCCCAACCCAGCGATGCTAACATTGAAGCGGTTAGTACTTCGCTTCCGAATTCGGTCAGGTGGATATTCCCGTATTTGCAAAGAAGAAGTTGTACTTTTTCATCTTTATCGAAAAGGAAGATATACTCAGGTGCAGTCGGGTCACATCTTGTTATCCAAAACAATATTTCAATAAACTCCGGCAGGTTGTCTAAATCTACCATGAAAGCCTCTTTGTAGGTCCGTTTACCTACGGTTCGCTCCAGTAGGCTGTATGCATTCACCAATGGCTTGAACCCGTTATTATTGTTGCCAAAAAAATCAAGCTTAAGATGGGAAATAATAATGAGTTCCTGGGCTCCGATGATAGTAAACAACTCCTTCAACTTATGAGACAATAAGGCGGTAAACGTGTTAATGTCAAAGTGCCCTAACCCTATGATCTTATTAAAAGAAGCATACTCGATTGCTGTTATTTCAAAAAAATCAAATTGTTCCCGATATAGGTCTTCTTCATTGTCATCTTTGTAACATTGAAGCATGTCTTCATCGTAGAATGCTTGCTGCAGCCTGGATAATTCGGTGCCAATGATTTTCTTCGTCTGCACAATTTCTTTTCTTAAAGCGAGTGTGGTCATGGTAAAATGGTTCAAGTTAAATAAAATCTGTCGATGAAATTTAATTATTCTTAAATTGAAAGGCCTTTTACGTATTGTACTACATCTCGAAAAAAATATATGAAAATAATTGATAAACTCGCCTGGATAGAGATTAAGGATAAGTCGATATTATCTACAAAGTCTTTCGGAAAACAGAAGTATTATATTCCGGGTGGAAAAAGAGAACAGGGAGAGAACGATGAACAGGCATTGTGTCGTGAAATCCAGGAAGAACTTAGTGTTGAATTGGAAGCGGAAACGCTAAAGTTTGTCGGAACATTTGAAGCGCAGGCAGACAGCCATCCGGATGGTGTTTATGTGAAAATGACGTGTTACATGGCCAATTACAAAGGAGCGTTAAAAGAATCTGCGGAAATAGAAAATTTCAAATGGTTAAAGTATGCTGATAAAGATAAAATCTCTGAAGTAGATAAATTGATATTTGACTTTTTAAAAGATCAAAATTTAATCGACTAGTAAGAGACTGTTTTGATGTAAGCTGGGGAATACGCTGCTAATGCGTTGTTCCCCGGTTTTATTATTGGCGGTCATTTTAATTTATCTACCCTGTCGAAAAACTCATTTTGTAATTCGATGGTTTTGGTATCGGCCTTTACTGTTTTTAGCGCTTTGATAAACTGCGCAATTTCGTAGTCACTAATAAACTTCCCGAACCCGGCAGTCGATTTTGACGCGTCGCCAGCATAATGATTAGGGTAAGAGGAGTACCACCATATGGGCGTATACAAGCCTGGTAAGCTGGAACGTTGCTGGTTTTCGCCATTTTCACCGGAGGCCCGGGGCATCCGCATCAAGTCGGGGCGGTAGTGCAGTAAAATGGCTGTTTCACTCTCGCCTCCATGCAGATCGGTCTTTGCGTCGGTGGTGTGCCTTTTTTGGTATTCTTTGAGGAATTCCGGGTCGGTTTCCGGCCGGTACAGATAAACAGCATAGTTGTGGCGCTTATTCAATAGGCCTTGCATGAAAAATTCCAGGAACTCGGGATTGCCGCCATGGCCGTTCAGGATGATGATCTTATCAAAGCCGTTGCGGGCTATCTCATCGCAGGTAGCTTCCAGTAGTTCGAGGATCAATTTGTTGGGAAGCGAAAATGTGCCGGGCTGGTGCCGGGCTTCGTTGATCTGGCCATAGAAGTAATCCGGAAAGACTACTGCGTATTCCGATTTTACGGCACGTGCAGCCCATTCCCGTACATGGATCAGGTCTGTGCCGAGGGGCGAATGCAGGCCGTGTTTTTCGAGGATGCCGATAGGCAAAATACAGGTCCGGGAAGACTTTTGTAGCGCGGCTGGAAAGTCGCTGGCAACTAATTCATCCCAACGGGCCGGTAATTCCTGGGCAAAGGTGTAGTTGAAAACAAGGCAGGTGGCAAGTGTTATTAAGCAGCTTTTCATATTCTTTAAAGGTGGTTGATAGGTTTAAGAAGGGGGATCATGATCTATCGTTAAATTATTACACTTTTATATATGAAAGTAGCGAATTAATGAATAGCTATTAATGAAATTAATTCATGATTGGCATCCATTCGTGAAGGTGATAACAGGGAGGATATATATGGATGGAAGAGGCGATTTACCTGATTGGTTGTTTTTCCAGCTCCCTGATAACTACTTTTGCCATTTCCTTAGAGCTGAAAGGGTTTTGGCCGGTAATGAGGTTTTTATCTATCACTACATTTGAGGTCATGGGAATAATCGATTTTTTATAATCCGCGCCTCTCTCCTTGATCGCTGCCTCCAGATTGAAAGGTACTTCCTGCTTTCTTCTTGCTATCGTTTCTTCAAACCAGTTAAAGCCGGTCATTGATTTCCCTTTGATTAAATACGCTCCGTTAGAGAGTTTTACATTCAGCAATCCGCCTACGCCATGACAAATAGCAGCTACTATTTTATTCCTTTCGTATTGTTTACGGACGATGTCTTGTAAATTGGGGTCATCTGGAAAGTCATACATAGTGGCGTGTCCGCCCGCAAGATAAATACAGTCGAAAGAATCATTCTTAGCTTGCTTCAGGCCTACGGAATGATTCAGTTTGTCCATAAATGCAGGGTCCCTATAGTAACCCCTGGAGATTTTATCCAGTGCCCAGGATTTGAGGCTTTCAGGGTCAATGGGAACATGGCCGCCTTTGGGACTGGCAATAGTAATATCCAACCCTTTTTCTCTTGCACTGTGATAGATATGAGTAAGCTCGCTAAGCCATAGACCTGTTTTTAGGCTGCCGCTTGCATACATATCAACGTTGGTGACGACTAATAAAATGCTTTTCATTTTTTGAAATTTCTGATGTGGATAATGCCTGCTATTCATTGGCTATGGACGTAATGCCCTCCCGATAGGTCGTTATCTGAAAGTCAGGAAAACGCTTCCGGAATTTTGAGTCATCAAATATATTGTCGTGCTCATATCTTGGAAGCAGTTCTTGTAGCTCTTTTACACGGTTGTTGAATAGTGCGCCTATCTTAAAGATAAGCTTCGGGATAACGGAATACTTCAGTGCTGCATGATAAACCGTGGAAGCCAGTGCGATGAATTGTTTATACGTTAGCCTGTTATCATCAACCGGCAGATGCCAGGTTTGGTTGCAGGCATCCGGTGTATTGCCAATTAAGGCAGTTGCCCTGCTGGCATCGGGCGTCCAGATCAGGCTTCTTAATTTATCGTCCCGCAGTGGTACTTTCAGTTTTTTATGCTTTTTAATATTATCGAAGATTAAAGTATTGGTGATACTCTGCGTTTTGCCAGGGCCGTAGAATTCCGGCGCACGACAAATCACCGCTTCTATTGTTCCGGCTTTCATTTCTTGCAGAAGCATATCTGCCATTGCCTGTCGTACCCTGCCTTTTCTTCCCACCGGCGCAAAAGGTGTTTGTTCCGTGAGTATCCTGCCATCCTGCGGATACATGTAAGTATTATCGAAGAAAACCAGCTTGGCCCTGTTGATTTTACAGGCGTCGATGATGTTATGGGTGATACGAGGGAACTGCTCTTCCCACAAATCCGAACTGATCGGAAGACCTAAAGTGAAGTAAGCTATTTCACTGCCTTCTACAGCTTTGATGGCATTTTCCCGGATGGATAGATCTGCTGAAAAAATGCTGTCGGTATCATTTACTTTCCTGGCATTCCGGCTTACAATCCTGATATCGGAAGTGAAATTTCTTTTTAGTTCCCTTGCCAGCTCTTCGCCAATTTGTCCATTGGCCCCTAATATTGTCTGCATAATCTGAATTTAACGCAGTGGACCTGCAAGATGGATAATGATGTCCTATTAAAATAGCATATTATTTCTATATTAAACAGCCGGGAAGCTATTTGGTTTAGCTTGAATATATAAGCATCCCTGTATGAAGGAGGAAGCCTGTGCTGTTCATGGAAATGTCTTAATTTTACGGAAAGCATACCATATGGAGTTAACCACCGTACAATATAGAAGACACCGCCTTGCCTATTCAGTATCGGCGGTGATAGGTTTCCTGGCTGCATGGCAGGGCTATTACTGGTTGGCCAGTGGAAGCGTCAGTTCTTTTTTTGGCTGGGTATTTTTGATTATTGGCCTGATAGCATGCTGCGGCTGTACGTGGACGGCTATTCGAAAATCCCTGGTGCTGGAATTGAACCAGGAAGGGGTCTGGTATAAAGAAGATACTTATGACTGGCATTCTCTGCGCAGTTATGCCATCAGGAAGGAGGTGGCTGAAGGCGGCTTGTTCGTTTACCTGATATTGTTCTTTATGGATGGCAGAGAGCCGCTGGAGATCCAGCTGGATTGGCTGGAGAATAATGAGGCAATACCGGAACAAATGGAGGCCTACGCAAAAAAATTCCAGGTTCGGTTTGATGGGGTAGAGAGAAAAGAAATATAAGCGTCAAACGTATAGTTGTTGTTTCGAATAAACGAAATTGTGGAAATTCCCAGACCGGCAGCCCGCAGTTCCACAGATGACAACGGAAAACTCTTCCTTCCCGCAAAAAATCCGGATGTATTACCTAGTCATGGTGGGAAGAAAATTTCTTCCCACCATTTTCTTTTCTATATTGGATACGGATGAAAAAGTCCGTAGGAGTTCTATTTCAGAAAGATTGTCTAAGATTCCTCCAGAAACCAAGCACTCCACAATTTATTTACTTAACACAAAGTTTACAATAAATTAGCATGCCGTTTTTGTGTGCCATAAACTATTCCTCCTATATTCGTTGCGCTATTGTGAAGTGCTGTTTTAAGACAGCTATCTTAACTGTCTTGCTGGTTCCCCTTATATATCAATTGTTTCATTATATTTTATTATCCCACATCATCCTATTCTTATGAAAAGAAATCTACTCCTGTTTATCGGATTACTGCTTACCTATATAGCAGGTGCGCAGACCATTACCGGTGAAAAAAATCCTTGCCCGGAAACTTCGTATACGTATAGCATCACACTCAATCGGAGCTGTGGCCGACCAGTTATTGATGCTGATAACGGTGCCGTTTCCGTTGGTCCGATTACCGGCCGAGATGTATCTGAAGCACAAACAGAATACAAGGTAGACATCAGCTGGAAAAATGAGTACAGAATACTATCTGGAACTACTCAAAAAGCAGTTCCATTAAAAATGACCGCCTGTGGCAATACTTATCAGCTGGATGTATTCCCTAAAGGAATGACTGCACTGGCATTTTCTTCATTTACCCCTGCCATTCCCTGCGATTTCAGAAATTATAAGGAATATGCAATTTATAAGCCCATCAATGGGGCTGATTTATCCATGTGGAGTAACAATGCCGGCTGGGGAGGATTCGGGGGAGCTTTTACTGATAATATCAATTTTACTAATGGTAATCCGGGTACTATTACTGTTACAGTACAACATAAAACCTGTTATGGTGTAAGTAAATCCATTTCTGCCAATATCAGTAGATCTGCACCAGAACAGGCTCCCATATTTGACAACACTACACCCATTACCATCTGTGCTGATGCCGGCATTACCGTTGCAGCTGCTGCTGGTATACCTTCCGGCTACGAATGGTATATCGTGCCAGCTAATGCAGTTAAAATAAATGGCACTTTTTCAAACAATGCTGCCACCCCATTACTTACAACCAGTGCTACCGTAACCCTCAGCCCTGGTACTTATAGCGGTACGATACAACTATATGGCCGTTCTGTATTCAATGGTTGTGGTAGTACTCCTTATGCTGTTAAAAATATTCAGGTAGGTACGCCAGCAGT
Source organism: Chitinophaga fulva (assembly GCF_012927205.1). Taxonomy (GTDB): domain Bacteria; phylum Bacteroidota; class Bacteroidia; order Chitinophagales; family Chitinophagaceae; genus Chitinophaga; species Chitinophaga fulva. Next base: position 963,780 of record NZ_JABBGC010000002.1, on the reverse strand, counting down.
AAATGTTTTTCAACCAGGCAACCAATACTATGACCAGCCACCGGGAAATATCCTGTATGTATGTCCAAATGAATTGGTTGCATTAACCCCGGTACTTAATGTGAGCAAAGAAAGTGCCTTGCAACATCAGTGGGAAGTAGACCCTAACTATAGCTATCTTAACAGCACAGAAGAATATGGATTACTAATACGCACCAGTGCTATTGCCAGAACGGTTATTCAAATGCGTTACCGGTTTAGAACAGCTTGTGGATGGAGTAACTGGGCAAGTTATGCGATATGGAACAAGGATTGTGATCCAACTGAAGGGCCTTGGTTTGCAAAAGCAATTACCACCACACAAAATGCTGTCTTACCTGGCAAAAAAGCCAATACCTTTGATTTTACCCTGTTTCCAAATCCTACCAACGATGTGGTATATATCAACATTAATCTGGCAACTACTGCTGATAATAAGTCTGCACAAACACCAGTAATAATACAAATCATGGATGTTCATGGCAATCAGGTATTATCCAATACTTATCCGATATCTCCACGTTTGTCCGTATCTGTTAAAGACTTACAACCGGGTACTTATATCTTGAAGATGACGTATAATCATCAGTTGTCTTCTCAAAAATTTATTGTTACCAAATAATTGTCTGGGGCTGGCCGTATCAATGGCCAGCCCTATTTTTCTTCCGTTTTTCTCTTCTTGCCAATAGCTTCCTTATCATATAGCATTATTTTAGCAGCTGGTAGCTGTTCCTTTAACTGTAAACCATCAGGCAACATCTTTACAGTAGCAGCAGAAAAATGCTTGGTTACACAACCTAGGTAGTAACACAAGCCCGGATTATTCTGAAAGAAAATGCCCGCATTAAAGAAATTATTGCAGATCAGAAGAAAGAAGTACAAGGTATTCTTAAAGTAGGTATTATTCCTACATTGGCTCCCTATCTGCTTGCACGTATTTTAACCGGATTTATGAAAAAATATCCGAAAGTAAAATTGGAGATATGGGAATATCCTACGGAACAGATTATCCAGCACCTGAAACAAGAATTGTAAGATTGTGGGTTACTGGCCTACTCCACTTCATAACCAACACCTGGAAGAACATCCTTTGTTTTATGAATCCTTTGTAGTGTATGCTGCAAAAAGCAATTATCTGTTTGAGAAAAAAGTAGTACGCCCAGAGGATTTGGATGTAAAAGAAGTCTGGCTCTTAAATGAAAGCCTTCAGCTCCAATCAGGTATCATTTATTTGCAGAGCTAAAGAGAATAGAAAATTCGTCGAACATGAATCCTTTATAACAGAGAAACAGGAGATGGATTTAGGCCAGTCCCATCTTGTAAAAGATTGCAGAGTCCAATTGTATTCGGGTCTATTAATCAATAACAAACGGGGCAATCAACACCGCAAGGAATATCTTGTGGATACCCATTTTCGACTTGTTGTAGTCAAAAGCAAAAAAGACGATAAGCAAATTTGGATTTTAACTAATGATTTTGAACAATCAGCTAAAGATATAGCGCTGGCTTATAGAAGAAGGTGGGATATAGAGGTATTCTTTCGTTTTATAAAACAAGAACTAAACGTTAGCCATCTGGTTTTATTAAATAAAAATGGAATCCAGGTAATGCTGTATATAACCCTAATTGTAGCGATGATGGTACTGATGTATAAAAAAAGGAACGAAATAGGATATAAAACAGCTAAAAGACGAATGGCTATGGAAGTCAGGGATCTGGCAATTGCTCAAATTGTTGTCTTATGTGGTGGAAATCCTGATCTGTACTTTAAAACTTAAAAAGAAATGGTCGGAATTTCTTCCGACCATGACTAATGTATTACCCCTGTTTTTGTAACGTCCGATAAAAATTATAATAGTCAAAATGACATTTGTTTATTATTTTTGACGACACCACGTTTCCGGGCCGTTCTAAAACGGCGTATATACATATTATAGTTATGAAAAACGTAAAAATCACCCTGGCCATCTTTTTTCTATCGCTAACGCATGTATGGGCGCAGTCGAAAGCGGTCCTGATCGCTAGTCCTGATCAGAAAATACAGGTGGCCGTATGGAGCGGGAGGGAAGGCGAGATCCGCTACCAGGTGACGCATCATCATACAGTTGTGATAGACTCTTCCGTGCTGGGGTTGGAGCTGGCGGATGCTGACAGGACGCACCCCTTCAACTTTGTTTCTGCCTCCGGTACCCGTTTGGTGAATGACCGCTACCGGATGATCTACTATAAAAAATCGATGGTCAGCTACCAGGCGAATCAACGGGTGCTACATTATGTCAATGAAAAGAAAGCAGGGGTGAGCATCGTATTCCAGGTATCCAATGATGCCGTGGCATTTAAATATTTGCTTACAGGCAAATCAACCGGTATACAACAGGTGGTAAAAGAAAATACCGCTTTTAATTTCCCGGCAGGAACAGCTACCTGGCTGCAACCAATGCAGGTAGCTAAATCAGGATGGGAAAGCAGCAACCCTGCCTATGAAGAACATTATCATACAGACGTGCCCGTGGAAAATGTAGGAGAGAACAAAACCGGCTGGGTATACCCGGCGTTGTTTAAAGTAAAAGAGAGCTGGGTGCTCCTGACAGAATCAGGGCTGGATAGCCAGTATTGTGCCACCCGTCTGTTATCCACCCGTACTCCTGGCAATTTTACAATTGGGTTCCCGGACCCCAGGGAGGTCATCACAGGCAAGGGCTATCTGCCGCAGGCTACCTTACCATTTTCTTCACCATGGCGGGTAATTACTATCGGGTCTCTCGAAACCATCATCACCTCCACAGCAGGCACTGACCTGGCGAAACCCGCTGTTGTCCAAAATACGTCGTTTGTCAAGCCAGGTAAGGCATCCTGGAGTTGGATCAATTCCAAGGACGATTTCATCACTTATGATGAACAGGTTCGGTACATTGATTTTGCTGCGGATATGCACTGGCAATATTGCCTGGTAGATGCTGACTGGGACCGGAAAATAGGCTATGCGCAGATGCAAAAGCTGGTTGATTACGCGAAAGGAAAAAACGTATCCTTATTGCTTTGGTACAATTCTGCCGGAGATTGGAATACGGTGAAATATACGCCTAAAAACCTTTTGCTCACGCATGAAAGCCGTATGAAAGAATTTGCGCGAATCAGGAAAATGGGCGTTAAAGGTGTGAAAATAGATTTCTTTGCCGGTGACGGGCAGTCCGTAATAAAATACTATATCGATATCCTGAATGATGCCGCAGCCAATAGGCTGATGGTGAATTTTCACGGTGCAACGCTGCCGAGAGGATGGGCGCGTACTTATCCTCATTTGCTGACAGCTGAGGCGGTGAGAGGGTTTGAGAATGTCACCTTTAACCAGGCCGACGCAGACAGGGAAGCTGAAATCTGCACAGTACTGCCATTCACCAGGAATGTTTTTGATCCCATGGATTATACGCCTGTGAACTTATATAAAGTGCAGTCGGGCGTTCAGCGCAAAACCAGCAATGCGTTTCAACTGGCATTGTCAGTAATGTTTCTCTCCGGGATACAACACTATGCTGAATCTCCGGAAGGAATGGCAAAAGTAGACGCACAGGTAAAAGCTGTGCTGCGTGAATTGTCATCCACCTGGGATGACGTGAAATTCCTGGCAGGATATCCCGGCAAATATGTGGTGCTGGCCAGGAGAGCAGGCAAAAAATGGTATATCGCCGGGATCAATGCACAACCGGTATCCCAAAAGGTCCCGATTGACCTCGCCATCTTCGGCAAAAGGAATGCGCAGCTGATCACAGATGGAAACGATTCCTTCTCTTTTCATATCGAAAATATCAATGCGGCCGCAACGCCGGTGAAGGAGGTGGAAATGAAAGCCTCCGGTGGGTTACTGATGGTACTGGAATAAATCACGATGATAGTATCTCAAAGAAGTCAAAACTTTAACAGAGGCGCCACTTTTGAGGTGCCTCTTGTTTTTGGGTATAGAATATTGTGGGCGTAAAATATTATCGATGGAATGCTTTACAGTTCAATGGTTTATCTTTTTTAAAAGTTTTTTTGATGTTTTAATTGTAAATGTGACAATTGTTTTGTTCTTTTGAATTGTCGCAACGAACGATCGGTTTTTTAAATCCATGTTATGAAAATTACAGTGCCGTTATACATGCACAGGGATACCTGTTGCCTGATGTTTTCCACGGAAGCAACACCAGCCAATCATTTTGCTTTTTTATTAAATGTCAACTAAATAATTAATATGAGCTCATCCTGGGTAATAGGAGTAGACTATGGTACGGACTCGGTACGTGCCATCATCGTGGATGTACACAACGGAAATGAAATAGCCTCCGCTGTATTTTATTACCCGCGCTGGAAGGACGGTCTGTACTGCAACGCCGCAGAAAGCCGGTTCCGCCAGCATCCCCTGGACTATATAGAGGGGCTGGAAGCTACCATCCGGCAGTGCCTGCAACAGGCGGGGCATGGGGCTGCAGCTAATATTAAAGCCATCTCCGTGGATACTACCGGTTCTACGCCGGTAGCAGTAGATGAAACCGGCACGCCACTGGCACTCACGCCCGCTTTCCGGGATAATCCCAACGCCATGTTTGTGCTATGGAAAGACCACACGGCGCTGAAGGAAGCCGCTGCCATCAATGCTACTGCCGCCACCTTTAAACAGGATTATCTCCGCTTCGTGGGAGGGATTTATTCGTCAGAATGGTTCTGGGCCAAGCTGCTGCATATTCTCCGGGCAGATGAAGCAGTGAGGAAAGCCACTTACTCCTGGGTAGAGCACTGCGATTGGATACCCTTTCTGTTGTCTGGCGGAAAACATATCCGGCAGATGAAGCGCGGCATTTGCAGTGCAGGTCACAAGGCTTTGTTTGCCACAGAGTTCTGTGGTCTGCCCCCGGATGCTTTTTTCTCCGCAGTAGATCCGCTATTGCAGGGATTTACCAAACGGCTGTTTACAAGGACCTATACCGCCGGCGAAGCAGCCGGCCATCTTTGCCCGGAATGGGCGGAAAGGCTGGGGCTCTCCACCGATGTGGTGATCGGTATCGGCGCCTTTGATGCTCATATGGGCGCCGTAGGCGGACAAATAGAGCCTTACCATCTCAGCAAGGTAATGGGCACTTCCACCTGCGATATGCTGGTGGCGCCCATGGATGAAATGGAACACAAGCTGGTAAAAGGCATTTGCGGACAGGTACCCGGCTCTGTGATTCCCGGTATGATGGGCATGGAAGCGGGGCAATCTGCCTTCGGTGATGCCTATGCCTGGTTCAGCAACGTATTGGCGTGGCCGTTACAACACCTGCTGTCATCCTCCTCCCTCATCACCCCTGAAATCGCCGCCAGACTGGCGCAGGAGACCTCTGGCAGGATGATCGCCGAGCTGGCCGTGCAGGCGGCGCAAATCTCCCCGCAGGAACAGGACGAGCTGGGGATCGACTGGCTTAATGGCCGCCGTACTCCCGACGCGGACCAATCGCTCAAAGGCACGCTCACCGGCCTGAACCTGGCTTCAGACGCGCCGCGCATTTTCCGGGCCGTGGCGGAATCCACCTGCTTCGGCGCCAAAGCCATTGTAGAGCGCTTTGAAAGAGAAGGCGTGCCTGTAAAGGGACTGATAGGCATCGGCGGCGTAGCGAAAAAATCGGCCTTCATTATGCAGATGATGGCCGATATCATGAACATGCCTATACGGATACACCGCTCGGAGCAAACATGCGCATTAGGCGCTGCTATGTTCGCCGCTACGGCCGCAGGCATCTTCAGCAGGGTGGAAGAGGCCATGGAAGCGATGGGGCAGGGCTTTGAAATAACCTATCAGCCTGATGCCCATCATGCAGGCATATACGAAAACAGGTACCGGAAGTATAAAACATTAGGCGCATTTAGCGCCACCGTTAACAGTGATTAATTGTATGCAACAGTATCAACATATCCGGCAGGCGGCATACGATGCCAATATGCAGCTGCCTGCACTCGGACTGGTCATCTTTACCTTTGGCAACGTCAGCGCGGCAGATCGCCGGCTGGGCGTGTTTGCCATCAAACCCAGCGGCGTTCCCTATGCGGAGTTGTCTCCCGAAAAAATGGTGATCGTAGACTTCGATGGGAAAACAGTGGACGGGCAGCTACGCCCTTCTTCTGATACCCTCACCCACGCTGTATTGTATAAACACTGGGAACATATCGGTGGTATCGTGCATACGCATTCTACGTATGCTACGGCATGGGCGCAGAGCCAGCGCGATATCCCTATCTATGGCACCACCCACGCAGACCACAATACGATGGACATTCCATGCGCTCCGCCCATGCCGGATGACATGATCGCCGGCGACTATGAATACCAGACCGGCTTCCAGATCATCAACACACTGGCGGAACGCGGGGTGTCTTATGAAGAAATAGAAATGATCCTGGTAGGGAACCATGCTCCCTTCACCTGGGGCCCAACACCTGCCAAAGCAGTATATAACAGCGCCGTATTGGAGTCGGTAGCACAAATGGCTTATCTCACAGAATCCATCAACGGGAATGTACCCCGACTGAAAGACGCGCTGATCAAAAAACACTTTGAACGTAAACATGGCCCCCATTCCTATTACGGGCAGTAAAACAAATGAACATGATTAATCTGAAAAATTACGAGGTCTGGTTTGTAACCGGCAGCCAGCATTTATATGGTGAAGAAACATTAAAACAGGTAGCCGCCCACAGCCAGGAAATTGCCGCTTCGCTACACCGCGATACCCGTATACCCGTTACCGTGGTATATAAGCCCACCGTAAAAACGGCGGATGAAATTTACGCGGTATGTATGGAAGCCAACAGCACGCCCAATTGTATCGGCGTCATCACCTGGATGCATACCTTCTCGCCGGCCAAAATGTGGATACGCGGACTGAAAGCATTGTCCAGGCCCATTTGCCACCTGCATACACAGTATAACCGCGATATCCCCTGGAGCGAAATAGATATGGACTTTATGAACCTGAACCAAAGCGCCCACGGCGACAGGGAGTTCGGGTTTATGATGAGCCGCATGCGGATCAACCGTAAAGTGATCACCGGCCATTGGCAGGACCCGGAAGTGCTGGCAGAGCTGGGAGCCTGGGCCAGGGTGGCCGCAGGGTGGCACGACTGGCAGGGGGCCCGCTTTGTCCGTTTCGGCGATAATATGCGGTATGTGGCGGTAACAGATGGCGATAAAGTGGAAGCGGAGTCGAAGCTGGGTTTCTCCTGTAACACACACGGCATCGGCGATCTCGTCAATGTCATTAATAGTGTTTCTGACACAGCAGTGACGGCACTGGTGAAGGAATACGGGGAGGCATATACGGTTTCTGCCGCACTGTTGCAGGACCAGGCGCTGAAAGATGCGGCCAGGATAGAACTGGGGCTGAAAACATTCCTGGAAGAAGGGAATTTCAAAGGCTTCTCTGATACTTTTGAAGACCTGCATGGTATGATACAGTTGCCCGGTATTGCGGTGCAGCGGCTTATGAAAGCCGGGTATGGCTTTGCCGGCGAAGGCGACTGGAAAACGGCTGCACTGGTACGCGCGATGAAAGTAATGGGCAGCGGTTTACCTGGCGGCAACTCTTTTATGGAAGATTATACCTACCACTTTGACCCATCCAATCCCATGGTGCTGGGCTCTCATATGCTGGAAATCTGTGAGTCTATTGCGGCCGGCAAACCATCCTGTGAAAAACATCCGCTGGGAATAGGAGGGAAGGCGGACCCGGTGCGGCTGGTATTTAACTCCGCTGCCGGTCCTGCTATCAACGCTTCCATCGTGGATATGGGCAACCGTTTCCGCCTGCTGGTAAATGAAGTGGAGGCCGTGGCGCCACCACAGGACCTGCCTAAGTTACCGGTAGCGCGTGTGTTATGGAAGCCCTATCCGGACATGAAGAAAGGCTGTACCGCCTGGATACTGGCCGGTGGTGCACATCATACCTGTTATAGCCAGAATCTTACCTCCGCGCATATGCAGGACTTTGCGGACATGGCAGGTATCGAACTGGCCCTCATCGGCAGGCATACCGACCTCCGTGAGTTCAGAAATGAGCTTCGCTGGAACGATGCCTGTTATCGATAATTTCATTCGCTGCGTGTGTTCCCGGTAAACGCCGGGAACACACGCAGTGGTATCATATGCCAACTTCCACGGCGCAAACACTAATAAAACGCCCGTTATGCAAAACATCCTTTCCACCGGCGATATACTCGTCTTCATTACCTATTTCATCGTTGTTGCTGTATATGGTTATTGGATATACAGGAGAAAAAAGAAAACTGATTCGGACACCAAGGATTTCTTTCTTGCCGAAGGTTCCCTTACCTGGTGGGCGATCGGCGCATCGCTGATTGCATCAAACATCTCTGCAGAGCAGTTTATCGGCATGAGCGGCGATGGTTACTTTGTAGGTATTGCCGTAGCGGCCTATGAATGGATCGCCGCCATTGCACTGATCATTATTGCGGTTTGGTTTATTCCTATCTACCTGAAGAATAAAATCTATACCATGCCGCAGTTCCTGAAAACGCGGTACAACGAAACAGTGGCGCTGATCATGGCTGTTTTTTGGTTGTTTCTTTATGTGTTTGTTAATCTTACTTCCATTTTATACCTCGGCGCACTGGCCATCAACGGGCTGCTGGGCGGGGAGTACCTGCATGTGGTGATGATTGCCCTGTCTGTATTTGCTATTATCATTACCCTTGGTGGCATGAAAGTGATCGGTTACACAGATGTGGTCCAGGTAGGGGTGTTGATCATCGGAGGACTGGCGACCACCTATATGGCACTAACGCTGGTCAGCGAGAAGTTTGGGCTCGGGCACAATGCCCTGGCAGGTTTTCACGCACTGATGAAAGATGCGCCCGACCATTTTCATATGATACTCGCCAAACCATCGGCCGGTTCTTCACAGGAATATATCAACAAATACCTGGTGCTGCCCGGTATCCTGATGTATGCGGCGGGACAATGGATCGTAAACCTCAATTACTGGGGCTGTAACCAATATATCACCCAACGCGCACTGGGCGCTGATCTGCAAACTGCGCGCAACGGCATCCTCTTTGCCGGGCTGCTGAAGATCATGATGCCTGTTATTGTAATGCTGCCCGGTATTGCGGCATATGTGTTGCAGAAAAATGGCCACCTGCCCGGCCTGTCCAGTAAAGATGGCGCCTATACGGCTATCCTGGGCTTTTTGCCTTCCGGTCTGAAAGGGTTGTCGATAGCGGCTTTGACTGCTGCAATCGTGGCTTCTCTGGCAGGTAAGGCCAACAGTATCTCCACCATTTTTACCCTGGACATATACCGTAAATATATCAGGAAAGATGCTTCCGAAGCCAAACTGGTATGGACCGGCCGCATCACCGTTATTACTGCGATGCTCCTGGGAATTCTCTTTACCTGGAACGACCTGCTGGGCATAGGCGGTGAAGGCGGTTTTACCTTCATCCAGAAATATACCGGCTTTATCAGTCCGGGGGTGTTCGCCATGTTTTTGTTGGGCATGTTCTGGAAACGCACTACCGGCTCTGCTGCGGTGGCTGGCATTATCACCGGTTTTACGCTCTGTGTGTTCTTTAACCAGTTTGCGCCGGCAGTGCTGGGGCATGAAACGCTACTGTATACCGCTTATCCTAACGGTAAAGGCGGTTATGAAATACCTTTCCTCATTTGTATGGGACTGGCCTTTATGTTTACCATGATCATCATGGTCCTCATCAGTTTCGCAGGCCCCAAAAACAATCCGAAGGCGTTTGTGCTGGACAAGGGAATGTTTAGGGTTGCACCAGGTACTACAGTACTGATCGTTGTTATATTATTGCTGTTATCTGCTTTGTATATCCGGTTCTGGTAGGTGTGTGGGAATTCCCGTCAATATATTGTACTTTCATCTTCTAATTTGTTTTTATGAAGAGATACTCGCAGCAGACCAGGTTGTTATTCGCGGTTGACTGTATCATTTTTGGGTTCGATGGACAGGAGCTGAAACTGTTGCTGATACAAAGGGGGTTTGAGCCATGTAAAGGCAAATGGAGCCTGGTGGGTGGTTTTATACAGGAACATGAAAGTGCAGAAGAGGCAGCCAGCAGGATATTGAAAAATCTCAGCGGACTGGATGGTATCTATATGGAACAACTGCATACCTTCAGCTCACCGTCCCGTGATACGGTAGAACGTACGGTGTCTGTTGCCTATACTGCCCTTATTGATATCCAGAAATACAAACAACCGCTCAACGAGGATTTTCATGCAGTATGGTTCCCTATTAATCATCATCCTGATCTTATCTTTGATCACAAGGAAATGGTGGACCTGGCAAAGGAAAAGCTCCGCTATAGAGCAGCTTTACACCCGCTGTTGCTCGAACTGCTGCCGGCCAAGTTTACCATCCCTCAGTTACAGCAATTGTATGAATCAGTATATAATACCTCATTCGATAAGGGCAATTTCAGCCGCAAAGTTCTTTCTACCAAATTGCTGGTAAAGCTGGCAGATAAAGACAAGCTAAGCTCTAAGAAAGGCGCCTGGTATTATAAAATTGACCGGAAAAAATATAACGCTAATTTTCATGCGTTCCTGAACTTCGTTCCCGATCCGCATGTACAGCGTAACAGTACTTTATAGAAAAGGCTGCAAGGCATTATAGAAAGCTTGTGTTCCCAGCGGGAACACTTTTTTTACAGTATAATATAATTGTTTAAATGACAATTAAAATAGGGTGGTAGATACAAAAACAGTATACCGCGTACTCATAAAAACAGGAATGATCAACATATGAAAATACAACCTATCATAGCCTCTCTTGCACTAATGGCCGGCGTTTATACGTCCCCATCAGCGGCCCAGCAGCCGCTGAATTTTACGGTGAAGGCAGGGGAGGTGAAAACAACAGTGTCGCCCGGCATGTGGGGTATCTTCTTTGAAGATATCAACTTCAGCGCCGACGGGGGCATTTATGCTGAACTGGTGAAGAACCGTTCTTTTGAATTCAGTTCCCCGCTGATGGGCTGGACTATCCCTGAAGGGGCGGTTTCTAATGGACAGATAATGGTCGTTAACCGTAAAGACGATAACAGTTCCAACCCTCGTTTTGCAAAAATAACCTTGCCGGCTGCACGCCCTTTTACCCTGGTCAATGAGGGTTTCCGTGGTATGGGCATTAAGGCGGGAGAGCAGTATCATTTCTCGCTGTATGCGCGGCAGCAGCCAGGTAGTGCTGTAAAGTTCACCGTAACATTGCTGGATGATGCGGGTAAAACAATCGGGACTACGACAGTATCGCTGGACAGCAACAACTGGCAGCTATACAAAACCGGCCTTACGGCTGCCGCTACCGCAGCGAAAGGTAAATTACAGCTGACTTTCACCGGTACCGGCGTGATCGATGTGGATATGATCTCCCTGTTCCCTCAACATACCTGGAAAGAACGCAGCAATGGCCTCCGGGCGGACCTGGTGCAACTGCTGGCCGACCTGCGTCCGGGCTTCCTCCGGTTTCCCGGCGGCTGTATTGTGGAAGGACGTGAACTGGTGAACCGCTATCAATGGAAGAAAACTGTTGGCGACGTGAATGAGCGCGAAGTGATCATCAACCGCTGGAACAACGAATTTGCCCACCGCGCGGCACCGGATTATTTCCAGTCCTTTGGCCTTGGGTTCTTTGAATACTTCCTGCTGGCGGAAGACATAGGTGCGTCACCGTTACCCATCCTCAACTGCGGCATGGCCTGTCAGTTTAACAGTGCAGAGGTGGTGGCCATTAACGAACTGGACCCCTACATCCAGGATGCGTTGGACCTCATCGAATTTGCCAATGGTGACGTTAATACCAAATGGGGAGCACTGAGAGCTAAAATGGGACACCCTGCCGCCTTTAACCTGAAAATGATGGGCGTGGGCAATGAACAGTGGGGCCCGCAGTATGTAGAAAGGTATACGCTGTTTGCAAAAGCCATCAAAAACAAATACCCGGAAATCAGGCTGGTCAACAGTCTTGGCCCCGGTCCGTCAGGCGATAAATTTAACTTCCTGAATGATACCCTCCGCAAACTGCATGCTGATATCCTCGATGAGCACTACTACAGCTCACCGGAATGGTTCCTCAGTAATGCGTCCCGGTATGATTCCTACGATCGCAAGGGGCCTAAGATTTTTGCCGGCGAATATGCCGCGCATGGCAAAGGCACCGATGGCTACCATAAAAACAGTTGGCAGAGCGCATTGACCGAAGCGGCTTTCATGACCGGCCTGGAACGCAATGCAGATGTGGTGGAAATGGCCTCCTATGCACCGCTGCTGGCGCATGTGGATGGATGGCAGTGGGCGCCGGACCTTATCTGGTTCGATAACCTGCGCTCCTACGGCACACCCAACTACTATGTACAGAAACTCTACGCCAATAACAAAGGCACCGTGGTAGTGCCTATACTAAAGGATAACCAGGTCATCAGCGGACAGGATAGCGTATATGCCTCCACGGTAGTAGATGAACAAAGCGGTGAACTGGTGATCAAACTGGTCAATGCGTCAGCCACAGCCAAACCCGTGGCCGTGGCTGTGGAAGGCGTAAAAGGCCTGGCTGCCAACGGCCGGCTGACCATCCTCCGGAGCAATGATCTGCAGGCGATTAATACGCTGGACAAGCCCTTGGGTATTTCCCCGGAAGAAAAAAACATCGCCATCAAAGGCAAAACGGTCCGTACTGAAATCGCACCCTGGTCTTTTTATGTGGTCAGGGCTAAAATAAACAAGTAGGCGTTGTTATGAAGAAACTGTTTCTTGTTTTACTGGCGCTGCATACCGGGCTAACCAATATCGCTGCGCAATCTTATGTGCCTGGCCGGCATGATGTTGCCGTAAAAGTTAAGCCGGTAGTGCCGCTGCAGGCGTATGCCTTTCCCTTGCGGGATGTGCAGGTGCTGGAGGGCCCGTTTAAACAAGCCATGGAAGCAGATGCACGCTATCTGCTGCTACTGGAGCCTGACAGGCTGCTGGCAGACTTCCGCAGTCATGCCGGCTTAAAGGCCAAAGGAGAACGTTACGGTGGCTGGGAGTCTACCGGGCTGGCGGGGCATACCCTCGGGCATTACCTGTCTGCCTGCTCCATGCAATACGCCACCACAGGTGATAAACGGTTTCTTGACCGGGTAAACTATATCGTGGAGGAACTGGCAGTATGCCAGCAACACCGCAAGACCGGCTACCTGGGCGCTATACCCGGTGAAGATACTTTGTGGGCCCAGGTGTCGGCAGGTAACATCCGCTCCCGGGGATTTGACTTAAACGGCGGTTGGTCGCCCTGGTACACCGTGCACAAAATAATGGCAGGCCTGCTGGATGCCTATTTCTACTGTGATAATAAAAAGGCGCTGACTATCGAAAAAGGCATGGCTGACTGGACAGGAACAATCGTCAATCATCTCCCTGATTCACTGGTACAAAAAATGTTGTTGTGCGAATATGGTGGCATGAACGATGTGCTGGTAAATACCTACGCGCTGACCGCTGAAAAAAAATACCTGGACATGTCTTTCAGGTTTCACGACAGGCGTATCCTCGATTCCCTGGCTGCCCGGCTGGACGTATTGCCTGGTAAACATTCCAACACACAAATACCGAAGGTAATAGGCTGCATCCGCCGCTACGAGCTCACCGGCAGCGGAAAAGACAGTACCATCGCTTCTTTCTTCTGGAACACAGTGACCAGGCATCATTCCTATGCGCCTGGCGGCAACAGCAACTATGAATACCTGGGACCTGCGGATAGACTGAATGACCAGCTTACCGACAACACCATGGAAACCTGCAATACCTATAACATGCTGAAGCTGACGCGGCACCTGTTTGCCCTGCGCCCGGCAGCCAACCTGATGGATTATTATGAACGTGGATTGTACAATCATATCCTCGCTTCACAAAACCATCAGAATGGTATGATGTGTTATTTTGTGCCGTTGAGAATGGGTGCCCGTAAGGAGTTCAGCGATTCCTTCCACACCTTTACCTGCTGCGTAGGCTCTGGTATGGAGAACCACGTGAAATATGGCGAAAGCATTTATTTTGAAGGAGCAGATGGCAGTTTGTATGTAAACCTGTTCATCCCTTCCCGCTTGCACTGGCGGGATAAGAATGTAACGGTAGAACAAACCACAACACTGCCGGCAGACAATAAAGTATTGTTTACCATCCACGCTGCAAAAGCTACTTCCTTTTCTTTGCGCATCCGCCAACCGCGTTGGGTCCAGGAAGGTATGCAGGTGTTGGTTAACGGTAAGGTACAAACGAATATTACCGTTGGCGCAGATGGTTACATTTCGCTATACCGTAAATGGAACGATGGCGACCAGGTAACATTGACGTTTCCGATGGGTATCTACAGCGAAGCCATGCCGGATAATCCCGGCCGGATAGCGCTGTTGTACGGACCGGTGGTACTGGCGGGCGTGCTGGGAGAAAAAGAACCTGACCCGGTAGCTGGTATTCCCGTGCTGGTAACGCCGGAGCGCAATGCCGCAAAATGGGTAACGCGTGATCCACAGCAACCATTGGCGTTCCATACCAACCAGGTGGGGCAGCCACAAGACCTGCACCTGGTGCCATTCAGCACCGTGCAAGGTGAACATTACAGCGTGTACTGGGACGCCTTCACCCCACAGGAATGGGCCGTGCAACAGGAGAAATATGCCGCTGAGAAAAAAAGACAACAACAGATAGAGGCCAGTACCGTTGACATACTGCGCCTGGGCGAAATGCAGCCGGAAAGGGACCATCACCTGATGGCGGATAAAACCAATACCGGCGAAGATCATGGCCGTAAATGGCGCATAGCGGAAGAAGGCGGAGCGCTCACGTTCATCATGAAGGTGGATAGCAGCACAGAGAACAGCCTCCTCTGTAACTATTGGGGAATGGACAATCGTTACCGTACTTTCGATATTCTTATCGATAATGTAAAGATTGCCACAGAAGATCTCAATAAGTATAAGGCCAGCAAATTTTACGAAATCATATATCCGTTACCGATAGCAGTCACCCGGGGAAAACAAACGGTGACGGTAACACTGCAAGCGCACCCCAACAACAGTGCCGGCCCCGTATATGGCCCTGTAAGAATGATCAGGGGCACTTCCATCGCCGGTACGGCCGGCGGCCAGGTAAAGAAAGATTATCCTATCCAGCCGGTGCCATTTACACAGGTACACGTGTCCGATAGTTTCTGGGCGCCTAAAATAAAAGTAAATGCCGAGGTGTCTATTCCCTATACGCTGGAGCAATGCCGGAAAACAGGGCGTATAGATAATTTCCTGCGCGCTGCCGGTAAACTCTCTGATGATAAAATGACGGAGTATACCTTTGATGATACTGACCTGTACAAGGTGATTGAAGGCGCCTCCTATAGTCTGCAGGTAAAGAAAAACCCGGAACTGGAAAGATATCTTGATACGCTGATCGCCATTATTGGTGCTGCACAGGAAAAAGATGGATACCTGTATACTTTCAGGACCATGAAAACCACCCACCCCCATGCATGGATGGGCGTCAAACGCTGGGAAAAGGAAGAAGACCTGAGCCATGAACTGTATAATTCAGGTCACCTGTTTGAAGCCGCAGTAGCACATTACCAGGCTACGGGTAAAACGACACTGTTGAACATCGCCATCAAAAATGCCGACCTGCTGGTCAGCGTATTCGGGTTTGGTAAGGAAGAACGTTTCCCTGGCCACCAGATCGTTGAAACAGGGCTCACCAGGATGTACCGGGCAACCGGCAAAAAGGAATACCTGGACCTGGCTAAATTTTTCCTCGATGTACGCGGTCCGGGTAAACCCAATAGTGGCGAGTATAACCAGTCCTATAAAAAAGTGACCGAGCAGCACGAAGCCGTAGGACATGCGGTAAGGGCCGCCTATATGTACACCGGTATGGCCGATGTAGCTGCACTGACGGGCAACCAGCAGTACCTGTCTGCCATCGACGATATCTGGCAGGACGTGGTGAACAGGAAATTGTATGTTACCGGTGGCATTGGTGCTACCGGCAATGGTGAAGCCTTCGGCCACGCATATGAGTTGCCTAATATGTCTGCTTACGCGGAAACCTGTGCGGCCATTGCTAATGTGTACTGGAACAGTCGTATGTTCCTCCTGCATGGCGACGCCAAGTATATCGATGTGATGGAACGCACGCTGTACAACGGTTTGCTCAGCGGTGTGTCTCTCAGTGGCGATCACTTTTTTTATCCTAATCCGCTGGCTTCCATGGGCCAGCACCAACGCAGCGCCTGGTTTGGATGCGCCTGTTGTATTTCTAACATGACCCGCTTCCTGCCTTCGATGCCCGGTTATGTATATGGACAGCATGCCGATCACCTGTATGTAAACCTCTTTGTGGGTAATACAGCCGATATAACACTGCCGGCAGGAAAAATAACCGTTACCCAACAGACTAACTATCCATGGGAGGGGAGGACTGACATCATGATCGCTCCTGCCAAAGCCACGGCTTTCGCCCTGCACATCCGCATTCCCGGTTGGGCACTGAATAAGCCGGTACCGGGCAACCTCTATTTCGATGCGCCGGGAACACCGCAAAAAAAGATCAGCATCCTCCTGAACGGCCAACCCGTGAAATACCGTATGGAGAAAGGTTATGCTGTATTGGAACGCACCTGGAAAACGAATGACAAGATCAGCCTGGATTTCCCCATTGAAGTACAGAAGCTGATGGCCGACAGCCTCGTGGAAGCGGATAAAGGCCGTTTTGCGCTGCAACGCGGCCCCATTATATATTGCCTGGAGGGCCCCGACAACAAAGACGCCACGGTGCAGAACATCATCGTCGATAAAAATGCGGCCGTGCAGGCTGTTTACAAGCCTTCTTTGCTGAATGGCGTTACGGTACTGGAAATGAAAGGTGTATCAGCCAGCAGGCAGTTGAACAGTCCCGCGCTGGTAAAGTCTGCCCAAACGGTAACGGCTATACCGTACTATGCCTGGGCTAACCGCGGCCCCGGAGAAATGACGGTATGGATTCCCTTCGAAGAGGCCGCCGCCCGCCCGAAACCTGCGCCCACGATTGCTTCTAAAAGTAAGGTCAGCGCTTCAGCGCCTAACAAAAAAATGTATATGGCCCTGAACGATCAATATGAACCCAGGGACTCGAAAGATAATAACGTCCCGTATTTTCACTGGTGGCCTAAACAGGGTTCAGTCGAATGGGTACAATACGATTTCGACCAGGAATATACCATCTCCTCTTCGAGTGTGTACTGGTACGACGACGGCCCCTTTGGAGGCTGCCGGGTGCCCGCTTCCTGGAAGCTGTATTACAAAAAGGGTAATGAATGGTTGCCGGTGCAAAATGTTAGCAGTTATGGTACGGCAAAAGACCAGTACAATACTGTACAGTTTGACCCGGTGAAAACCACTGCGCTAAAAATGGAAGTACAGTTGCCGTCTGAAAATGCTTCCGGTATCCAGGAGTGGATCGTTAAATAACTGTATCAGCAATAAAAGGGACCTCCTGCCATCATATGGCAGGAGGTCCCTTTTATTGCTTGATAACTATAATGGCTACACGAATAGAATTATGATAGCTTAATGAAAAAATTACATATAATAGTATGCTTTATTGGATGAAGGTGATATGTTTGCCCCCCAACATTACCGGCTGACAGGGTGTAAACGATACTTTCCTTACATGTTGTTGTTTTTTTAATAAAAAATTGGAAGATGAAAAGAAAATACGCTGGTAAGACATCTTTAGATAGTGTTTTCCTGACCGGCTATATAGTTGTTAGTGTCATGGTTGCTGGTTGTCATGAATCCTCCAGGCAACCTGCAGCACAGCAACCGGTGGATAGCCTTTCGGAGCAATCAACACAACAGCAGTACCTGTTGAAATCGACAGTCAATTGCCCACCATCCTGATAACGCCCGACCAGTTAAAGCCCCATATCTGGCGGAATGAGATGATTGCTTTGCCCGATTCCGTACAACGGGATAAGTTCAGGATGTTGAACGGCATAAAAGCCAATGTAACCTGGTCAGGAATAGCATCTCTGGAACAAGGAGATTTCGAATATTATACCTTCTCTCTGATCAATAAAAATGATACCCTTTTCCGGGCAGACAATGTTTTTAAAGTATGGGTGCCGGAAGCAGGAGAGAACTGGATCAGCGTGCAACTGAAAAAGGAGGTGGCGGAAAGCGAGACTCCCGGAACTGTCTACCTGGTTAATACGGTAAGCCGTGAAGCCCTTGTAGTAGACCAGGATATACATAATGCCACCAATGCGCCGATAGTTAAAGTGGGGAATGTAACTTATGTGTTTTATGTCAAGGATGACAAAATATACAGGTATAATATTGCAGAAAAGAGAACATCCGCCATTGCCACCCTGGACTACAAGGATATAGATGAAGACAATGCAATGCCTTACAAGCTGGAAGTAAAGCAAGCCGGCAGGGCATTCGATGCCAGGCTGATAATACAGTATAACGGAAAGTATTACTTCCGGCCTTTCCAGGCTTTGTAATAACGATAGTATCCAATAAAAAGGTTGTCTGTTTGAGCAGACAACCTTTTTGGGAGCTATCCATTTTGATTTATATCGGATGTAGATAAAGTCTGTTAAGACGATTTATTTCTTGTTCAATTTTTCCTCCAGTTCTTTCATCCGCTGGTCCAGCTGAATAATATACAGGCTCATTTCCTCCATCTTCTTCACCAGGATTTTATTGATCTCTCCAACGTCCTGGCCTTTCGTTTCTACTTCTTTTGCAGCCGGTAAATCCGGTAGGTGTTTGTTGTCAGCTATATAGCGGGCCAGATCGGATATAGGGCGCAACTCAAATTCAGGATTAAACACATAATCCGGCCAGTTTTCCGTACTTACTTTCACCCTATTGGCAAAAATATCACCATTCACCATGAGTTGCGATTTTTTAGATGGATAACCAATCGTTACATTGCCAGTGGTATAATTTGCGCGCAGTGCATTGGCCAGGTTGACATCGTTTTGTACCGTGAAATTAAAAGGCACATCATATCCCTGCGTTGGGGCGGCGGTTATTTGTTCAATCCTCTGGTAGGCGCCGCTGATCGTCACTACTTCATAAATGGAGTAACCAGCATAACCCCCATGATAAATATAGATATCATATGAAGTAGGTGCTGTACCGGAGACATTGGGGATGATCTTTATTAAGGCTACCGGAACGGAATAACCGGTACGTGTTGCGTAGGCACTGAAAGGATAACCGTTTGGATTAGAATTTCCGTTACTGGTGCGGATATGCAACTCTGTTTGTCCCATCTGCTCCAACAGCCCATTATAGCCACTTCCGCCATGGAACCGGATAGTAGCCGTGGATCCTTCCTGTGGCAGGGAAAGTGTTCCGAGTTTGATCCATGCAAAATTAGCGTTGTTGGCATTATATAGGTGACCTACTACCGTAGGGTCCTGCGTGCTGACATGGAAGCTTGTAAGGAATAAAAGAAGAAGCGCCAGCAATAAATAGCCTTTTACTACACAAAGTGAATTTTTAATTGCCGGGTTTTGCGGAAACAGGCGCACTGGGACCGAAGCCGCCAGTGGGGTTAACTTGCTTAATTTTATCATATAGTATAGGTTATAATTAGTAGTAACAAAAATAAAGAAAACTAATATTACTTTTATTGGAATAACAATGCGTCAATAAATGGATACCCTATACCCTGAACTGGAAGACTACATTTATCAATACTGCGGGAAATTTATGACTGAAGATGAATTGGATGTGAAGAGGACCATTATGTATGGCTACAAAACGCAGTCTGAATTGATGCGCTCTATGATGAAACATAAGGGATGGACCAGTGATGACCCTAGGATACTTGCCATGATAGCAGATGGTCATCAGGCACTGAAAGATAGTATTGTGAAACGTGTATGGAATGAGCACAGGCATGAGTTGCCTTTAAATCTCTGTCCGAAATGTAACAAAATTGCCAGAACGCCCAAAGCCCGTCAATGCCGCTACTGTTCACATGACTGGCATTAAGACGGACTCGGACTAGGAAATGAAAATGAATACGCTAAGCTGTAAAATCAGTTGAAAAAGAATCCTCCTTCCAGGTTTCCATTTGCGCCTGCAATTGCGCTATCCTGGTTGTTGCACGGTTGAAGGCATCACTACCCAGGAACAGGTCAGCAGGAGGGTTGGGACTGGCAACCAGTTTCAGGAAGATATCTGCCATCTTATCCGGGTCGCCTAGTTGCGCGCCATCCATGCTGTTTATCTTGTCATGGTATTCCCGTAAATGGGCATAGTCGTTAATTTGGTGCTTGCTGTAGGCAATTGAATCTGCCTTGGCAAAACTCGTTCTGAATGCACCTGGCATCACATTGGTGACATGGATTCCCAATGGCTTCAGGTCATTTACCAGGGCATTGCTAAGACCACTCACGGCAAATTTCGCTGCACAATACACTGTCCACCCGGTGCCCGGTGCAAAGCCTGCAATTGAAGAAATATTGATAATGTGGCCTGATCGTTGTTGTCTCAGGTGGGGCAATGCCTGCTGAATCACCCGTACCACCGCGAAAAAGTTAACCTGAAAGTTTTCATCGATTTCCGCGGAGGTGAGTTCTTCCAAAGCACCTCCTAATCCATAACCGGCGTTATTGACTACGATGTCCAGGCGGCCGAATTTTTCAATGGTTTTTTGAATAGAGGTTGCCACGGACTGGTCGCTTTTTAAGTCAACCTCCAGCGGCAGAAACCTGTCGTTATGCCCCTTGAACACTTCTAGCGCGCCGATTGATCTCGAAGTGGCCGCAACGCATTGGCCTTGCGCTAATAGTTCTTTTACCAGGGATAATCCCATTCCTTTGGAGGCGCCGGTGATGTACCAAACTTTTGTATTGCTCATGGTCTCTTTTTAGTGCAAAGTTACCTCACCGACTGATGCTGTTTTTGTGGGATACAAACCATTATTTGTCAAATTCAAACCTATCTAAAGCTGGAGGGGCTCATGGTGGTCTGTTTCTTGAAGAAGTTGTTGAAGTGCGCCTGGTCTTCAAACCCCAGCACATAACTGATCTCGGCGATGTTCCAGCTGGTGTGTTTCAGCAATGCTTTGGCTTCTGCGGTAAGGCGCTCGAAAATAAGATCAGTAGTGGTGCGCCCGGTGGTTTTCTTGATGGCACGGTTGAGATAATTCACATGAACCGAAAGCCTTTCTGCAAAGGCTTTCGGGGAGCGCAACGCAAACCGCTGCGACGTTGACTCAATGGGGAACTGACGTTCCAGCAGCTCTGTAAAGACGGAAGTGATCCGGGAGGCAGCATCGGGATGTTCATATAAATTGTTTGCCGGCTGGAGCTTCATCGCTAAGTAGATTAGTTCGCTGACATAGCTCCTGATCAGCTCGTATTTATAGATGTAATCCGTGTCCAGCTCCCGGATCATTTTTTCAAATATACTTTTTACTTCAACGGTGCTTTCATCATCCAGGCCAAACACAGGCTGCGGTCCCTTGGTGAACAATGGCAGCTTGCTTAAATGAAGGCGTCCATACTCTTTAAAAAACTCATCCCGGAATACACAGAAATAACCGGTAGTATCGGGATGTAACGGATCGTAGGTGTACGGTACCTGGGGATTAAAGAACAACAGGGTATTCCCGCTTACCGGAATGCTTTTGTCACCATAATGGAACACATTATCCCCCTGGAAAAGCATGATCTTAAAGAAATCCCGGCGGATAAAGGTGGGCGAAGTAGTACCTGTACGGACCCTGTCTTCAATCCTGAAAACATTGAACTGTCCAATGCTCTTTTGGAAATCCTCAGATAAGCTGCCATACTTATCCCTGTAAAACTGCTCAAGTGACTCGGTTACTTTTGCCATAGATTGATATCATTTGCAAAAATGAAACTTTTTCCGGCAGATTCACCAGGTTTGCAGCCTGAATTTTACAAAAAAGAGGCGTTTAGAAAATCGTTCAGCGGTTTCAGGCATTTGTACATTTCGGCAAACTTCCCGGGAGCGTCTTTGTCCAGCAGCTCCTTATCAGCAACCGGACGGACGGCCACAAAATGTTTCAGCTTCAGGTATTCGGCCATGGGGTCGTCTTTTTCAAAACCCGGAGGAACACGTTTTAGTTTTCCATCTTCGCTCAAACCTCCAAAATGATGACAGAAGTTTTTTTCGTGCATCATCTTTTGAAACGCACCGGCATTATAGGAAATTTCTTTCCGTAGTTCTTTCAGCTGCTCATTTTCGAGCATATAGATACCACCCGCCAGGAAGGACTGTCCAGGCTGGATGTGCAGATAATATCCGGCATTCCCGAACCCTATGTTTGCACCGAAATTAGTTTTGTAAGGATCTTTGTTATGGGAGAACCTGGTGTCACGATATATCCTGAAAAGCGATTTCTGCGCATCTACCTTTCCGATTTCCTTATCGAATTTGGCCATCTCCTTTATCAGTTCTTCCACGAAGGAAGCGCAGTCTTCCCGGGCGCTGTTATAGCGGTTTTTATGCTCATTAAACCATTCCCTGTTATTGTTCTTTTCCAGGTCTTTCAGGAAATTCAGGACGGATATTTTCATTTGCTTTAGTTGATGGAGTGGACCGCCATTTTGTTTCCTTCGGTGTCAATGAACATTCCGATAAATCCTACTTCGGGGCTGATATGCGTTTTGGGAACAATTACTTTTCCGTTGTTGGACGCTACTTTGTCCAATACGGCCTGCAGATCATTACCACCATTCAGGTAGGCGACAACACCGTCTGTAGAAGGTTTTAAGTCATTGCCCTGAACAATGGC
Organism: Chitinophaga fulva; assembly: GCF_012927205.1. GTDB lineage: Bacteria > Bacteroidota > Bacteroidia > Chitinophagales > Chitinophagaceae > Chitinophaga > Chitinophaga fulva. The sequence continues at coordinate 940,919 of NZ_JABBGC010000002.1, read as the reverse complement.
CCCCGATACGTTTTTGCCATCACTGGGGAAGAATCCCATTTTGGTGCCGAATATGTCGGTTTCGTTGATGTCTAAACCTAAAATAGCTTTGTAAAAAGAGACAGCTCTGCTGAAATCTGTTGCAGGAATATCAAAAAAAGTGATAACGTTTTCCATTGTCAAATTAATTTTATGTTCGGGAGCAAAGTTATTACCTGCCTGAAACATAAAATTGTAAAAATGGGACATGGTCAATCCATCCTGTCAAAAATCAAGGACATCTTCAGATGATCTCCGTAAAACGCTTTAGGGGTCAGTCCGGTGAACTCTTTGAAGTCTTTGATGAAATGCGCCTGATCGTAATATTCACCTTCATAGGCTAATGAAATAAGGCGGGTGCTTTTCTTGTTCAGCAACGTTTTGAGCATGGCTTGCAGCCTCACCGTTTTTGAAAGCTGCTTCGGGCTTAATCCGATGGTGGATGAAAATTTGCGGACCAACTGCCTGCGGTTGATATTGCTTTGTTGGGATAGTTCGTCAACGGAAAGTTGTCCGTTGGCCGTCAAAATCGTTTCCACAGTGGATTTTACGATGTTGTCGATGGTCTGGGTGTCGGTCAGCCGGTTTAATAAAAACGTTTCAATTAATTGTATTCTTTCTGAAGTTGTAGGCGCCTTTAGCATCCTTGGCTGATGATCTCTCCGGCTTTTCCAAATAGTTTGTCCAACGGAACGGCCGTATTTTCCATTTCCTTTATGGGGGTGGTGGCAAAAGGTAAAAAGCCGTAAGGGTGAAAACAAACGAAAAAAGTACCGGTTTCTCCTGTTGGCTCTACGTCCAGCGGTCGTGTCAGTTGCCCGATTACAAAGGATTTTGGCAGAACAATGCTGTCGCCGTTGTCGGTGTATCGTTTGTACAAGTCGCCGTAGTGAAAGATCATTTTCATTCTGCCATCAGGAACGATCGTGTTTTTTTGAGGTGTTTTTTCTTTCGGGCTTTCCAATGTCCAATAACATTCAACAAGTGTTGACAGGTCAGTATGCGGTTCAAATATCTGGTGGTTCATTGGATTTCTTTTGTCTTTTTCACTGCGTAACGGTACCGGATGTTTTAATACGTTTCTATTATTTTCTCTTTTCCCTTAAAATCAAATTCATCTCCTACTTTTTTCCGTAGCAGCTGTTGTGCCAGCGGGGAGGTGGGAGAGAGGAAAACCACCGGTTCTCCGTTAACTACCTGTTTACCGAGGCCTGTGCTGATAAAGAAGTTGGTGGTGGTAGCCCGTACAAATGCGCCCGCAGCGGGAGCGTTATATATGACTTGTACATTGATGGTACGAAGCGCATGAAGGCTTTCCTGGTGTGCCACCAGCTGCCGGGCATGCATGTCTTTTTCCAGGTGGCTCATCGCCCTTGCCGTTTCATATTTGTCACCGGCAGAGCTTTTACCTTCCTGGTTGGCGGCAGCCTGGGCCTCATCCATGGCCCGTTGCGTGATGGCGATGCGTTGAAGGATAATCTGCTCACAGTGGTTTTTCAGTGAAAGTTTATGAGCGATTTTTTCTTCCATCATAGTGAGAATATCTGAGTTTTAAGCTATTGGTATACCGGGTGAAGGTAAGATTTATTAGCTATGACTATTTAAAAGACGCCGATATTTTACCCAGAATGCAGCGTAAATAAATATGTCTCCACATTAAATTACTGTAAACAGCTACTACTTTATCATTCAAACCGGAGCTTTGCAGTTGCATTATAAACACCTAACTGCAAGCAGGATGCGCGGATCAGATAGTAAAGCAGGCAATGGCGAACAAAGCAGGCCTCATTTTGATAAAATCTATGAACTATACTGGAAAGAACTGTATGAAACAGCCAGTCGGCGTGTGTCCTCGGCGGATGCCGAGGACATGCTGCAGGAGTTGTTCCTGGCGCTCCTTAAAAACCCGTCGGTCATAACCAGCGAAGGATCTATCCGTGCCTACCTGCATAAAGCCCTGAAAGGAAGGGTCATCGATTATTACCGTAAGAGCTTATTGAAAGAAACCTTTGAAAGAACTTCTGCGTTTACGGCTCCCCGTTATATCACTAACCCCGATGCCCACCTGCTGCATAAAGAGCTGGAAACCCTGTTGGAAAAGGAAATCAGCAGCATGCCTGAAAGGATGCAGACTGTTTTCCTGATGAGCAGAAAACGGATGCTTTCCAATGAAGAAATTGCCCATGAACTGGCCATCTCCCATCAGACGGTGAGAAACCAGATCAGCGCGGCTATTAAACGGATACGCAGGGTGCTCCACCAGTACAACCTGGCCAATGATACCAGCACCTATATGGTCATCGCTGTCACCGCTGCGCTGTTAACCCGGCATTGAGCAATGTTACCTTAATGTTAAGCCTGAAAACAGACCGGTACATCCTGTAGCGTTGTTCGAGTATGTTCATAAAGACCGCAGGTGAATAAACGCGAATTACTTGAATTACTACAGAAAGAAGCACAGGGAGATTGTACGCCCGAGGAAACAGCCCGGCTGGATGCCTGGTATGCTTCCTTTGATAACAAGGCTGTACCGGTGTTCAGGGATGAAGCCGAAGAGGAGCTGGTGCGTACCCGGCTGCGTAACCGTATCTATAGCCAGATAACAGCAGATATCCCTGACCTGCCTGCGCCTGCACAGAAGCGGAAGACAATGGTGTTTCTCCGGATGGCGGCAGCAGTATTGGTATTGGTAGGCCTCGCCTATGCAGCGGACATCTTCCGGCAGGAGAAAACCGTTCCTCAGCAGGAGGTATTGCTCAGCAGCGCTGCACCCGCCGGTAAGATGTTGAAGGTAATACTGACCGACGGGAGCGAGGTATGGCTGAACGCAGGCAGCTCCCTGAGCTATCCCTCCGGATTCAAAGGCCGGTACCGCGATGTGTACTTAAAAGGAGAAGCATTCTTTAATGTGGCAACACAACCCGAACAACCATTTGTAGTACATACAGACACTATCAGTACCGTGGTGCTGGGCACCTCCTTTAATATCAAAGCGTATCCTGAACTGGGCAACATCCGTATCAATGTGGCCACGGGGAAAGTGGGCATCGTCATGGGTGGGAATACATTGGCCACCTTGTTGCCGGACCAGCAGCTGACTTACAACAAACCTGATCACACCTATCATACTGAGACGAAGGAAGCCGGCTTCACCCATGCGTGGCGGGAGGGAAGTATCAACCTGGACGGCGTATCGTTTGACGAGCTGGCGGCGGTACTGGAGCATAATTTTGGCTACCGCCTGCAAACCAAACGGGCAGATATCAGGAAAGTCCGTTTCTCCATGAACATTATTACCAGCAGTAAAATTGAAGACGTGATGCGCATTGTATGCGGTATCACACAGGCGCGTTATCGCATACAGGAGCAGGTAATCAGTATTTATTAAATCATCTGACCACATAAAAAAACGGAAGCTGCTGGAAACAACTTCCGTCATCATTCAGTGCGGTATTCAGTTCCCGGGAAGGTCTGTGAATACCGGCGTATCTAAACAGTTTATCACCATTTAAACGATTCGAAATTATGAAAAAAAACCTTTCGGGGTCCATTAAACATCTTATGAGAGTTTCTGTACTTCTTCTGGGTATTATGGTGGCCGGGACGCTTTGTTTGCATGCCGGCACCGGTACGGCCCAGGACCTGAGCCATATCCGGCTGCAGATCCAATTGAAGGGTAAAACACTGGCTGCTGCTATCTCTGAACTGTCGGCCGCCAGTAAATTATCCTTTGCATTCGACAAGGCTGCACTGCATGACAAAACAGTCGCCGAAACCAATTTTAACAATGTGGCACTCAGCGATATTCTGCATCGTTTGCTGCGGAACAGTGGCTATCGTTATGAAATCATTAACCGCACGGTCGTTATCGTAAAAGAGGTTAAGCCCGTGAAAGTGAACCCGGGAAAGATAGCCGGCAAGGTGACGGATGAAAAGGGAGAAGTACTTCCCGGCGCCAGCATACGTATCCCTGAGCTGAATAAAAGCACTGTCAGCGAAGGCGACGGGTCTTTCAGCCTCACCGTGGATCCCGGCGTATACACCGTGGAGGTGAGTTTCATCTCCTTCGCTCCCCAGCGGATACTGAAAGTACAGGTAGAAGAAGGCAGGGCCCGCGAACTGTCTATCATCATGAAACAGGCCTCCAGCGCACTGAGTGAGGTGCTGGTAGTCGGTTACGGTACCCAGGAGAAAAAAGACATCACCGGGTCAGTAGGCTCGGTTGCCGGAGAGCAGATCAACAACAGGACGGTCGGCAGCCTCGATCAGGCACTGGTGGGAAAAGTGGCAGGGCTTAGTGTTTCCAACAACTCGGGCGCTCCCGGCACAGGCATGATGATCCGTATCCGCGGCGTAGGCACCATCAATAACAGTGATCCGTTATACGTGGTGGATGGTAATCCCTTTGGTAATATCAACAACCTGGACCCGGAAGATATTCAATCCGTGGAGATCCTGAAGAGCGCTTCTGCCGCTGCTATCTACGGCTCCCGTGGCGCCAACGGTGTGGTACTGGTGACCACCAAAAAAGGAAGCGCCGGCGCGATGAAAATAGACCTGCATACGTTTACCGGTATGCAGCAGGTGTATAAGAAACTCAAACTGACAAATGCGGCCACTTATGCGCGGTACTACAATGATGCCCTGAAAGCTGGCGGCCTGGCGCCTGTATTCGATAACCCCGATAGTTACGGTCAGGGTACTGACTGGCAGGATGCTATTTTTAGAACGGCGCCTGTCAGCAAATATGAAGTGGCCTTTTCAGGTGGGAAGGAAGGCTCCGTATATCGCATGAGCGCCAGCTACCTGAAACAGAAAGGCACGGTAATAGGAACAGATTATACCAAGACCAGCGTATCACTGAACAGTACCCATCAGCTGAAACGCTGGCTGAAATTCGGGGAGAACCTCAACTATGCCTTCACCACACGGAACAGCATTTCTGACTATGACAGCGATGCCAGGGGCATCATCAGCACCGCCATCCAGATGGCGCCCACCGTGCCGGTAAAGAACGCCGACGGAAGTTATGGTGTATCTCCTTTCGCTAATACCTACAACCCTGTTGCCGCTGTTGAAAATATTCAACGCCTGAATAAAAGATGGTGGCTGATGGGCTCTTTCTATGCCCAGGCAGACCTCCTGCCGGGACTGAACTATAAATCACAGTTTAACATCAACGTGGGCAATGGCCGTGAACGTTCCTATATCCCGGTATATTATGTCAGCAACTCCCAAAAGGAAGATGTCAGCAGCCTGGAAGAAGAAGCCTCCAACGGAACAGACTGGGCCTGGGAAAATACATTGAGCTACAGCCGCAGCTTCGGGAAACACCATATTGACGGGCTGTTGGGCGTAACAGCGCAGCATTCCTATGATTCGTATATCCGTGCCTACGGACAGAACCTGCCTGCTGATGCCAGTCTTACCCGTTCACTGCAATACCTCGACCTTGCCTCGTCCGGAATGAATATAGGCGGTGGCGGAGACGAATGGGGCATGTTGTCCTATTTCGGCCGACTGAACTACAGCTACCGGAACACCTACCTGGCCACCGTGAATGTTCGCCGGGACGGCTCTTCCAAGTTCGGCGCCAACAACCGTTTTGGTACTTTCCCTTCTTTTTCATTGGGCTGGCGGTTGTCTAATGAACCTTTCCTCCGCGACGTGAAATTCATCAACGACCTCAAACTACGCGGTGGCTGGGGCTCGCTGGGTAATGAAAGTTCCCTGTCAACCAGCGCTACTGTTTCCACGTTAAAAGTAAACATACCTTATCCGTTTGGTCGTGGTAAGGAACAGGAAGTACTGCTCGGCGCTACTCCTTCCAGCATCGGTAATATGAACCTGAAGTGGGAATCCACCAGAGAAACGGACCTGGGCCTGGACGCCACCTTGTTTGATAACCGTATCACGGTGGGCGCGGATTATTATCACCGTGCTACTTCCGGTATCCTGGTGCGGCTGCCTATCCTGGCTTCTGTGGGCGTATCCGAAGCGCCTTATGTCAATGGCGGCAATGTGGTGAACAAAGGCTTCGAATTTACCCTGGGCTTCCACAGTAATCGCAAAAAGTCTTTCGGGTACGACATCTCCCTGAACTACGCTATTAACCGCAACGAAGTGACCAGCCTGATGAACGACGGTGCTGCCTTCTATGCCGGTGAAATCACCAGCGGTGTAAGGGTCAGCAAAACCATGGCCGGTCATCCTATCGGCGGTTTCTTCGGTTATGTGACAGACGGTATCTTCCAGGACCAGAAAGCGGTAGACGATGCGGCGAAACAACCCGGCGCCGCTCCCGGTGATATCCGTTACAAAGACCTGAACGGCGACGGTGTTATCGACGACAAAGACCAGACCTATATCGGCAGTCCGTGGCCTACCCGTATCTATGGCCTTTCCGCTTCTTTCTGGTATAAAAATTTTGATCTCAACCTGACCCTCAGCGGTCGTGGTGGAAACCAGATCTATACCGGCTGGAAACACTATACCAATTCATCCGGCATCTCCAACTACTTCGCACCGGACAAGGAGCAGTCCTGGACCGGTGAAGGCTCAACGAATAAAGAGCCCCGCGTGAATATCCTGGACCCCAATAACAACATGCGGCCTTCTGACCGCTGGATTCAAAACGGCAGCTTCCTTCGTCTCAACAGCCTGCAGCTGGGCTATTCCCTGCCACAGTCGCTGCTGAAAAGATGGGGCATTGCTAAAGTGAGGGTATATGCAGGCGGAGAGAACCTGTTCACCATCACAAGGTATGATGGCTTCGATCCGGAAGTGGGCATGCGCGACGGCAACGATGGTGATCCCCTCGACGTAGGTATCGACCGTGCTTACTATCCGCGTCCACGCACGCTTTCCGTTGGCCTGAATGTAAACTTTTAATACCAAAAATATTTGATAGCATGATGATGAAACGAATAGGCATAACAATGCTTTTCCTCGCAGCCGGTGTTTTTTCCGGGTGTAATAAATTACTGGAAATAGAACCGCACGGCAAACAGACCACCGCTACTTTCTTTACTACGCCGGCTACTGCCAAACAGGGACTGATAGCAGCTTACAAGGCGCTGCAATCAAATTACCGTACCAACTACCCGGGATATGTGAGATGGGTTTTCGGAGATGTTTGCTCAGATGATACCAGGGCCAATGGTGGTGATAACCCGGATATGATCCAGGTGGAATTCTTTACTGCCAACGCTACCAATCCGTTTTACGAAAATGCCTGGTCTACTTTGTACCAGGGCATACACGCCGCTAATATTGTCATTGAGAAAGCGCCGGGCGTAAAAGGCATGGATGAGCCAACGAAAAAGGTATATGTGGCGGAAGGCAAATTTCTTCGCGCCTATTATTATTTCAACCTCGTGCAGATCTTCGGTGGTGTACCGTTGATGTTGAAGGAAATGCTGACTGACTATAACATCCCAAGAAATAGCAAAGAAGAAATATACCGGCAGATAGAAGCGGATCTGTTGGATGCGGAAGCGGTGCTGCCGGAGAAGAGCGCACAGGAAAAGTCAGATTACGGCCGCGCCACCAAAGGGGCCGCACAGGCTTTGCTGGCCCGGGTATATATGATGCAGGGGAAGTTTACCGAAACAGAAACATGGACTAAAAAGATCATCGATTCCCATCAGTACAGCCTGGACCCTGTATACTATCACAATTTTACCATCGACGGAGAGTATGGCGTGGAGGCCATTTTTGAAATCAATTTCCAGTACGATGCGCGCTTTTATGATGAAGAAGGCTCCGGCGACGGCGATGGCAGGACCCGTGGACCATTGTCCTATGGCTGGTGCTACGATAACCCCACGCAGGACCTGGTAGATGCTTTCGAGGCAGGCGATCCCCGTAAAAAGGCCACTGTATACAAAACCGGCGACGTACTGCCGGATGGCACCATCGGTAACACCGGCACCAGTGCTACCGGTTACCTATGTACGAAATACCTGATCCTGAAAAATGAAATGCCGGACCAACCCAAAAGTTCCGGCAAAGACCAGATCGTGTTCCGATTCGGGCACATCCTCCTGTGGTATGCTGAAGCAGCGAATGAAAACGGACATAGCCAGGAAGCGCTCCAGGCGCTGAACCAGGTGAGGGCACGCGCGAGAGAGGGCAATGCGCAGATACTGCCTGATATAACTGCTACCGACAAGGAAAAACTGCGGCAGGCTATCTGGCAGGAGCAAAGGGTGGAATATGCTACCGAGGTGTTCCGCTTCTACGACCTCGTACGCACCAAACGGGCAGCGAAAGTGCTGAACGATTTTGCGAAGAAATATAACAGCCAGAAAGGCGCGTCATTCAAGGCGGGCGTGAATGAAATATTCCCGATACCGCAGTCGCAGATTAACCTGAGCCAGGGGGTATTGGTACAAAATCCAGGATTTTAAAGACAGACTTTGTATTTTACTATAAAAGAACTTCATGAAAAGATATGTTACTGCAATAATGCTGCTGTTACCCGTGCTGACCATGTCCTGTACATCATCTCCACCGTCATCTTCCCCTAAAATAAAAAATATCATTTTTATGGTGGGAGATGGTATGGGCACTACACAGATTTATGCAGGACTGACGGCCAACAAAGGCTCGCTGAACCTGGAGCGGTTCAAATGCATCGGTTTTTCCAGGACCAATTCTGCGAATAACTACATGACCGAGTCGGCAGCAGGCGCCACGGCCTTTTCCATCGGCCAGAAGACCTATAACGGCGCTATCGGTGTGGACAGCACAGGCAAACCTCAGCCGACCATCCTGGAAATAGCCAAACAGCATGGCTTGTCAACCGGTATTGTGGTCACTACCGATATCACGGATGCTACACCGGCTACCTTTGCCGCCCACCAGAAAAATCGTGAGATGCAGGCTGAAATAGCGGCAGACTATGTGAAGTCAGAGGTAGATGTGCTCATCGGCGCCGGCCGCGAACATTTTGATCAGCGGAAGGACGGACGTAACCTCCTGACGGAGTTTAGCCGTAAAGGTTACCAGGTAAAACATACCACGGATGATATCGTACAGGTGAAACAGGGTAAACTGGTGGGACTGGTGAAAGAAGAGCGGGTAGCCGGCAGGGGCGACCAGCTGGCACGTACTGCGAATGCCGCGCTTCAGCTGTTGCAGCAGAATAAAAACGGCTTTTTCCTGGTGGTGGAAGGCTCCAAAATTGATGATGGCGGTCATGCCAATGACCTGCAATATGTAACCGAAGAAGTGATTGATTTTGACAAGGCTATTAAAGCCGCACTGGATTTCGCTGACAAAGATGGTGAAACACTGGTGATCGTCACGGCAGACCATGAAACCGGCGGTCTCACGATTGCAGAAGGAGACCTTAAAACCGGCAACATCAGGGGTAAATTTTCCACTGACGACCATACCGGCGTGATGGTGCCGGTATTTGCCTATGGCCCCGGGGCAGAGGCTTTCATGGGCATCTATCACAACAATACCATCTTCCGGAAATTTATGCAGGCATTAAAATTCCAGTGATCTTTTTAAAAAAGAAGATAAAAGCTCCTGTAGGCATTTGCCTTACGGGAGCTTTTTGTTATTTACGGGTAGTCATCATGGCTGCTAACCATTTTGACATCATCAGTAATATGATCGCTGATACGCCCGCCATCGCCACAAAAAGCAGGAAGAAGTCATAGGCATTGCGGATGGCGTATCCTAAGAAAACAACTGTCCGGCCCTTTTCCGGGTACAGCGTGCTTAGCACGCCGGCGAATTTGTTGGCCGCCGCTGCTGCGAGGAACCAAACAGCCATCAGCAGAGAAGAGAATTTAAGCGGCGACAGTTTGTTGACAAGGGAAAGGCCTATCGGCGATAAACAGAACTCTCCGAAAGCATGCAGGGCATACATCCCGGTTATCCAGATGATGCTCACTTTCGTTCCGGGTGCAATATCCTTTACCCCAAATGCGATCCACAAATAGCCGGCCGCCAGGAATAACAGCCCCATGGCCATTTTAGCAGGAGCAGAAGGTTCATATTTTCCGAGCCTGGGCCATAGCCAGGCAAAGAAAGGCGCAAACAAAACGATGTAAATAGAACCCAGGGAGAGAAAGAGGCTGGGAGGTATTTCTGTCAGTAGCAGGCTATCTTCCCGTTTTATCAACAGGTATATATCCGTGCCCGTTATAGCTATCAGGAAAAGAGATAATAGTCCGTATACACTCAGGCGCAAAGGGCGGTCTGCAGGTTGCGACAACTGCTTTTGCGCCTTCCGGAACAGATGATATGATAGGTACAACAGCAAAGCGGATAGCAACTGAATGCTCCATACCGGTATGCGCCAGTTCAGCTGCCTGTCAGTCTGCTCATCTGTGAAAAACGTCAGTGAGGCGCCGGCTTGTTCAAAGGCTGCCCAGAAGAATATGACAAAAAAGGAAACGATAAAAATTACTTTGATGCGTTGCTTTTCCGCACGTGTGAGCGATCTGTCCCGGAAAATAATGACTGCAATCAGCACCACTGCCGCCAGCATCAGGTAGGAAAGGTAGTTGATCACGGTGGCATCCAGGTATAACAGCCCGATCATCAATAATGCAAAAAGCACCAGTCCGGAGATGATAGCGATGGGTTGCAGCACTTTCACCGGTACCCGTTCCGGAGTCAGTCCCAGTACTTTACCGTCAGGGGCTGTCACATACCGGTGATGGAACACTACCTGTACCAATACACTGATGATCATACTGATGCCACCAGCTAAAAAGGCCCATTTAAAATCAGCAGGATTACCAGTATCACCTGCCAGTCCGCAGATGATAGGTCCCAGCGCTCCGCCGGTATTGATGCCCATATAAAAGATGGTATAGGCGGTGTCTTTTCTGTTATCTCCGTCAGGATATAGTTGTCCTACCAGTGATGAAATATTCGGTTTAAAGAAGCCATTGCCGGCAATCATGCAGCCAAGGCCGGAAAAAAACAGCAATAACGAAACCGAAGAATAGTGCTGAAACAGGGAAGCGCTGGTGAACAGGATAAGTTCCCCTGCGGCCATCACAATACCTCCGATAATGATGGAGCGTTTGTTGCCCCAGTAACGGTCCGCGATATAGCCGCCGAGCAGTGGCGTGAGATAAATAAGGCCGGTATAACTTCCGTAAAGATTGGCGGAAAATACCTTGCTGAACAACAATGCCTTGGTCATGAACAGGATCAGTACCGCACGCATGCCGTAGTAATTGAACCGCTCCCACATTTCAGTGACAAACAAGATATAAAGACCTTTGGGATGAGACACCGGTCGGGAAGTTTCGGGCATAGCGTTATTTTTTTTCAGTACGTGGTCCAGGGCGTAGTGCCGTATCAAATATGCTCTTCTTTGACAGATATGGCTTCGCAGTAATTAACAGAATATACTTTCATTTTAACCAGCTTATCCAGCCATCCTGATCCTTAACAGCTTTTTAACCCTTCCAACGTTATTTTTGAAAGAAAAGAAGAATGCCCAAAATATTACTGTTCCTTTCTTTTACGCTTGCCACCCACGCTTTGTTTGCCCAGAAAGCGCTCACCAAAAAATATTCTTCTGATGAATGCCATTGCGTTATCGACAACGCAGCCGGGGTGCTGGAAACGTCTCAACCGGGCGTTTATCGTTACCACTCTAAAGCTGAATTTAAACGATATCTTGATTCCGTGAAAGCCACCGTGAAAGGACCCATGACGGAACTGGAGCTATACCGCAAGCTCAAACCGCTGGTGACGCGCATCGGATGCCTGCATACAGATCTTATCACCGGCGTGAACTATAAGGGTTGGCTGGACAGGTCGCCTAATCTGCTGCCATTTCAATTGTACTGTGAAGGCAGCCGGGCGTTTGTGGTAAAGAACTATAGCGCTGATAAATCCATTGCTCCGGGAGATGAGATATTGGCCATCAATGGCAGGAGCATGCCGGACGTGCTGAAACTCTTGTTGCCCACCATTCCTGCTGACGGATATAACCAGACAATGAAATACCTGGCGCTGTATCATATGTTTCCATCCTGGTACCGGTCAATCATAGAAGTGGCAGATACTTTTGCGCTTACCGTGAAACACAATAGCACGGAGAAGGTTTGTGTGGTCCCTGCGGCGAAGAAAAAGGATATTGCGCAGGATGGATTCCTGGAGGAGTTTAGCTATCCAAAACAGCTCGCCTTCAAGGTGACCGGCAATACGGGTTTTCTGACGATACATACTTTTGCGAACTCGGTGATAAAGAAGGGGGACCAGCGGTTTAAAGAATTTATTGACAAAACATTTGAGGAGCTGCAGGCAAAGGGTATTCCCAACCTGGTCGTTGATTTACGCTATAATACAGGTGGGTCGGATGTTAATGCCGCTTATTTTTCCGGTTTTTTCTTCGACGAACCATACAGGTACTGGGACAGGATAGAGGTGACAGATAAAATCGCCAAAAAGATCAAAGGGGTGGTCCGTATCTGGTACAGGAAGCCGGTACAGCAAGACTCGGCCTGGTTGTGGCAGAAAGGAAAGACGGTGAAGGACTTTGATTTTTTTGAAGTGCAGCAGCCATCTCCCAATCATTATAAAGGGAACGTGTATGTGTTGATCAATGGCTTTTGTATGTCTTCCTGTGCAGATGTTACCAGTGTGCTGAGCTGTCATAAAAAAGCCGTTTTTATCGGAGAAGAGACGGGCGGCGGATACCAGGGCAATAACAGTGGCTTGATGCCTGGTGTGAATCTGCGTCCTACAAAGATGGTGCTGACAGTACCCCTGCAGGAATATTTTACAGCGGTAGATCCGAAGGTGAATTTTGGCAGGGGAACGATGCCTGACTACCCGGTAAAAATGACGGTAGACGACATTGTCAAAGGGGAAGATAAACCCATGGAAGTCGCCATGGAACTGATCAATGGTCAGTCAAAGCAGCATGATACGGTCGTTATGTCCAGCAGGACATTTATCCCTGCCCGTTAATTTTTCATTTTCCCCGTCAATTTTGTACATTAGTATGGGCTAATCATACGTTATACCTATTATTCAGTAGAAGTAGTGCGGAGCTTATCAAACATTAAATCAACCAAATAAGCTTCCGATGAGACAACATTATCTGACATTTATCTCAATTTTACTCCTCGTTGCATGCCATCACAGCACAAAGAAAAAGGAGGCACAGGCAACTGATGAAAAATCACAAAGTATCCGCTGTTATACTTCCAGGATAACAGACAAAGACTGGTATGCGGCTGTTAAAAAGGCGCCTAAGCTGAATGGGTTGGCAGGTATAAGTTTTAAGATTTCGACCGGCAGCCAGGAAGCGCAGGACTATTTTAACCAGGGCATGATGTTGGCATATGGCTTTAATCATGCGGAGGCGGCGCGGTCTTTTTACGAAGCCACCCGCCTGGATTCCACCTGTGCCATGGCATTTTGGGGGTATGCTTATGTGTTAGGCCCTAATTACAACGCCGGTATGGAGGACGATAATTTTGAGCGCGCTTACGCAGCAGCGGTCAAGGCCAAATCATTGTCTGCCGCTTGCACGCAAAAGGAAAAGGCGCTAATCGGGGCACTTGCAGCGCGTTATGCCATGCCTGCGCCGGCAGACCGGAAGCCGCTGGATATAGCCTATGCGGTCGCCATGAAGAAAGTATATGACCAATTCCCGGTTGATCCTGATATGGGAGCCTTGTATGCAGAAGCGTTGATGGACCTGCATCCGTGGGACCTGTATGAAAAGAAAACAAAGAAACCCCGGGCATGGACGCCGGAATTGACCGCAGTGCTGGAGCACCTGATCAAAGCTAATCCCAGGCATCCGGGTGCGCATCATTTCTATATTCATGCCATGGAAGCATCTGCCACGCCTGAAAAAGCATGGGCGAGTGCCCGGTTACTGGATACGCTGGTACCTGGTTCCGGCCATTTGGCGCATATGCCTTCCCATATTTATATTAACACCGGCGACTATCACGCCGGCTCTCTTTCTAATATACATGCAGTGGCGGTGGACAGTAGTTACACCACTGCCTGTCACGCGCAGGGGGCCTACCCGCTGGGCTACTATCCGCACAATTATCATTTTCTAACGGCAACGGCTACGCTGGAAGGAAATGCTGCGCTGGCATGGAGTGCAGCAAAGAAGCTGCGGCAGCACACGGCGGAGGATATCATGCGTTTGCCCCGGTGGGGCACCTTGCAGCATTATTACACGATCCCGTATTACGTTGCCGTGAAATTTGCCATGTGGGACACCATTCAGGCGCTTCCGGCGCCGGAAGCAGATCTGGTATATCCGCGCGCTATCTGGCATTATGCGCGGGGCATGGCATTCCTGGGAAAGAACCGGATACCTGATGCACAAAAGGAACTGGACAGCCTGAAAGTATCGGCTGCCGATACAACCCTCCGTCACCTCACGATCTGGGATATCAATACCACGGCCGATCTTGTTCAGATAGCCGTGAAGGTATTGTCTGCTGAAGTAGCAGCAAAACAGCACCACCCGGATATAGCTGTTCCTTTGCTGAAGGAAGCGGTGGCCATCGAAGATGAACTGAATTACAACGAACCGCCTGACTGGTTCTTTTCTGTCAGACATTACCTGGGGGCGGTACTGCTGGATGCAGGGAAATACAATGAAGCGGAAAGTGTTTACCGCCAGGATTTGCAAATATGGAAAAAGAATGGATGGGCGTTGATAGGGCTATATCATTCGTTGAGCTCTCAGAAAAAGAACAGTGAAGCACAGAACGTGAAGGCCGCATTTGACACAGCGTGGCGATTTGCGGATGTAGACATTGCCTCCTCTTCCAGTATGCTCCGATAACTGTTTATGAGTGTCAACGGCTCATCCATCGTAAGATGGATGAGCCGTTGCTTTTCAGGTATGATCTATCGGCCAGGGATGTACGTTTTATTATTCCTGCCTGAGACGTTTGGAATTCCAGGACTTAAACATTTTTTCCCGTTCCAACATTATCTGGCCGATCTTCTCTTCCCCTAATGTTTCTGAGAGAAGATCATCTATGGATTTTTGTTTGACGTTAGAGAGTATTTCCTGGTGTTTGGTTTCTGTGTCCTTCAGGATATTGACGACCACTTGTTTGTCTTTGTGATCAATATCGTTGTACATCAGTAAGGTAGGCTTGTGCAGCAGCTGGTATACTTTGAAAAGGATTTTTTCCCCTGCTTTGGTGACACTGACCAGCTTGGCCCGTTTATCCTCCGGGTCCGTTCTCTCCGCGATATATCCCAGGTTTTTCAGTTTGTTGAGAATGTCGATGCCGGTGGTCTGTTCTGTGAAGTTGTATTGTATAACCTGCGTTTTCCTGACTTCTTTCAGATGGTAGATAGTATTTAGAAAATAAAACCATTCCAGCTCAAACTCTGGGATCTCCTGCAATGCCATTTTGGAATAGGCCGTTTGCATATTCGCCAGCCTTCCGATCAGCTTCGCAAATACGGTGTCCAGATCAGGAGGGGTAAGCCCGCCGAATAGTTCGTTGTTGCTCTCTTGCGCTAAAAAATACATACAGAATGCGGTGGCGGAAGCATCATTGTTTTTCTGTGTGTATTCTTCCCAGGCACTGATTAGTTTCGTGAGTTCACCCATAATTTATATCGAATTCGAGGTAAATGTAGGGAAAATAATTTGTCAGGACCGATTTTATGATGATATTTGTATCGAAATGGATGTATTTATTGTTAAAATGTAACGAAAACGATGAAATGGCTTCTTTCACCTTTTCGTTTAAAAACGACACATAAAAAGATGAATATCACGACAAGTTACCTTACAAGGGCGGAGCTATGGTTGTATATCACAACGTTGGTGTATTTTCTGATGAACGGGGCGCAGATATTTGAAACGCTGGTATTTGTGCCCAAATGGGCGGCCGCTCCGCCAGACAACTTCAAGTTATTGCTGGACGGGAGAGGGGCCAGCCTGAAAAATTTCTGGATAGTGTTCCATTCACTGCATGAGGCCACCTTTATACTGGCGATCATTTTTTGCTGGAGAATTGACTTTGCCAGGAACTGGTTGCTGGTTTTATTTGCCATTCACTTTGCAGTAAGGGTGTGGACGCTCGCTTTTTTTGCGCCCAACATTATCAATTTCCAGCAGCTGGCAGAAACGAATGCTGTAGTGAAAGACCTGGCGGCCAAAACAGCGCGCTGGCAGCTGCTCAACTATGTCCGCGTAGCGATTTTTATAGCGGTGTCAATCGGGTTGATTCCGCTATGTATCAGGTTATTTAACCTGCGCCAATAACCAGTATGGATGATAAGCCTTCAGGTGCAATGACCTGAAGGCTTACTTGTATGTAGAAGAGGTTAATCAAAAGCTAATGCAGGAATCATCTGCAAGGACCATTCACGTTCGTTACATTTTTGGACGCAAGGCTTTGCTCCAGTGCGTTGCGCACCATGCGTTGCACATACTGTTGCCTTTCACTTGTGGAAGCTGTTGCCAGATTGCCCTGTACAAGGGTAGCTGAAATAGTGGAGTTACCCTGCATGCCATTGATTTGTACCTGCCAGTTACGGCCGCCGCCGGCAATGGCCCCCTGTACATCCAGCCTTACAGTACCATACTCGATACGGAAGGGAGGAAGCCTCCAGATATCAGCAAATGTCAGCTGACCGATGGCGTTTTGGGCATCCGTGATGTTCTTGTTGGATACCGTAGGCGGGTAGTTGGGGATGATACCCTGTGGAGTGATGGTAATGGTACAATTAGGATCGCCAAATAGCTCGGCCCCGGAGGCCTCAACGGGTTGTGTTTTTTCTGTCATAGTGATAGATTTAAATTGTTAGGAAATGGTTATAAGTGCATGAGGGTGTATCAACAGTGATGTTGATGGGTATTTACATAAGATATGTTACCGTAGTTATTTTGAGAATTGAATGAGTGATTAATCGTTTATGACAATCATAATCGAACCGAATGTAAACAAAAAATTCGGTTCGATGAAGTGAGTGGCGCATTATTCAAAACATAATGTTGCTTTATATATGATGTACTGTTGATTTGATTTTAATGGTGCATTCGTATTACATACGTGGTTGGGTCGTAGGGCCTTCCACCACAAGCCTGCCATCTTTCAATATTTTCATCCGGTCAATGAAGACACCCCAAATATAGCCGCTGGAAATTAGGAATGAAAGCGATTTTATGTAAATTACGGCCTCCCAACGGGTATGGTTATACTATAAACCCTTTAGGTGGTTTACTGTAACTGTAGCACCCATAGCCCGGAATCGTTGAAAATCTGATTACATAACCCGAATATTAAACAATGGAACAACCCAAAAGATTTACCAGAGAAGGTAACGTGTACAAAATGAAGCCCCAATACGGATTTAGTATTATAGCAATAGCGCTGGCCCTGGGCTTGGCCTATCTTGGTTTCCACATCAAATCGCCTGCTGTCGTGTGGATATTTCTTGCCCTGGCCGTGATTTTTATACTGAGCGCCTTCACCAAGTCACTGGTGGTGGACATGGACAAAAAGGTGATAAACGCGAAAATGGCGCTGATAAAACCGGCTTATACCATACCTATTGAGGATATTCAGCATTTTGAACTGTATTCCCTCAGAACGAATTTCATTACCACCAATACTACCCTGAATGTGTATTTCCTGAAAGATGGAAAAGAAAAGTCAGCATCCCTGGCGCAGGGTATTACGAAAAGGGCTATGCAGAATATTTTAAATGACATCGAGGAAATAATTGGTGCAGATGAGTATTCAAGATAAGTTGAACGTGAAGATAATGCCCGGCAGGATTTCGTTGCAACCTAACCGCCGGTTGGCATCCAGCCTGAAATGGTATGCGATCATCGCCGTCGTGACAGGTCTTTTCCTGGCCATTTTTTATTCCAGGCTGGGAGAAGGGCCTGTGGTACTGTGTTCTGCCTTGATTATCTACCTTGTCATCCAAGGTTTGATAGACTATATCTTCCGGTATAATGTCCGTTATGAGTTCGACAAGGCTACCAATGCGGTATACAAGGAAAACCCGCCGTTCGGGAAAAAACAGCTCATGCGGCTGGATGAAGTGGTGATATTCACAAAATCAGAATCCGGCGACTGGTACTATGCGATGGGCGTAAAGAAAAAACAGTTCCTGAAAAACTATAAGATCAGCCCTGGTTTTGATAACGGAAAAGCTTCCGCGGTAAGAGTGGCGGAATTTGAAGAAGGCATACTGAACCCTATTGTGGCGTTGTTGCCGGCTGCTGCGCATTGAAAATAAGCAACATGATACTTCCTAAAATCCGTGATAAGCGATTTATCACCGTCCGCCGCGGCGGCACGTTATATCCGCAATGCGGACAGGTAATAACAGACTTCAATTGGATAGACGCGGCAGACATAGTTTTACTTTTATTAAAACGTAACCACCTGGCTCGTTATCTCTCTACAAAGATACTATAAGCGAAAAAAATGACAATTTCTTTGGGATATTTGTATTTAATCGTAATATTGCAATAATACAATTGTTTATGGGAGCAACGAAATCGGATTTATTCACCCGGCAACAGAATGAAATAGCGGCTATGGCCAAAGCGCTGGCACATCCGGCGCGTATAGCCATCCTGCAATATCTTGTGAAGAAGAACGCCTGTGTTTGCGGGGATTTGGTGGAGGAATTGGGCCTTGCACAGGCTACTACTTCCCAGCACCTGAAAGAACTGAAAACAGCCGGTATCATACAGGGCTCTATTGAAGGCGCAAGTGTGTGCTATTGTATCAACCCGAAAACCTGGAAACAATACAAGGAGCTTTTCAATGGCTTCTTTAAAGATGTTGATTTACAAAATACCTGCTGTTAGTATTTTTTGCCTGAATATATCGCAATATTGCAATAATACAATAAAAGAAACACCATGGCTACTGATGAACAAATGAAGGAAATCGTAAAACAACAATATAGCGAGATTGCGTTACAGGACAGGGCTACCAACGCCGCTTCCTGTTGCGGGTCTGGTTGTTGTTCTACCGAAGTATATAATATCATGAGTGATGACTATTCCGCATTGGAAGGTTATAACCCTGATGCCGATCTGGGCCTGGGCTGCGGATTGCCAACGCAATTCGCCAACATAAAGCAAGGGGATACCGTGATCGATCTTGGTTCAGGTGCGGGTAACGATTGTTTCATAGCCCGACAAGCGACAGGGGAGACCGGAAAAGTAATCGGCATCGACTTCACACCGGCCATGATAGAAAAAGCCCGCGCTAATGCTGAAAAACTGCATTTCAATAACGTGGAATTCCGTCAGGGTGATATCGAGCGGATGCCTGTCACTGCTAATGTCGCAGATGTGGTAGTCAGCAACTGTGTGCTGAACCTCGTGCCCAACAAAAACGGTGTCATCAGCGAAATATTCCGGGTACTCAAACCCGGCGGACATTTCAGTATTGCTGATATCGTCTTGCAGGGAACATTGCCCGCCGCTATTCAGCAGGCAGCTGAAATGTACGCCGGCTGCGTGTCTGGGGCGGTACAGAAGCACACCTACCTGGAAATGATCCAAAATAACGGCTTCAAAAATATCACCATTCAGAAAGAAAAGACGATCAGCATTCCGGATGATATTCTTGCCAACTACCTGAGCGCGCCTGAAATAGCGGCATTCCGGTCAGACGATACAGGTATTTACAGCATTACCGTATACGCGGAAAAACCGGCTGATGCGGCTTGTTGTCCTCCGGGTTGCTGCTGATCTGGAACCGCAAGTGAGCATTTAAAAAACACACGACTACATCATGCAAAACTGTAATCCGGCCCGGCGTAAACAGCTGGGCTTCCTGGACCGTTACCTGACATTATGGATTTTTGGGGCCATGGCGGCTGGAGTGGCCATGGGATATTTTCTCCCTTCTTCTGCTGAACTGATTCATTCCTTTTCATCGGGCACTACCAACATCCCGTTGGCAATAGGACTTATTCTTATGATGTACCCGCCACTGGCCAAGGTAAAATATGAGAACATGGGAGAAGTGTTCCGGAATACCAAAGTACTGTCCGTCTCCTTGCTGCTGAACTGGGTGATAGGCCCTGTACTCATGTTTGGCCTGGCAGTGTTATTCCTGCATGGTTATCCGGAATATATGACAGGTCTTATTTTAATAGGCCTTGCGCGGTGCATTGCTATGGTGATTGTATGGAATGAACTCGCCGATGGAAATCGCGAGTATGCGGCAGGGTTAGTGGCATTAAACAGCATCTTTCAGGTGTTATTATATAGTGTTTACGCGTATGTTTTTATCACCTGGCTGCCCACCGTTTTCGGCATGAAGGGTATTACTGTGGCGGTGTCCATCAGGGAAATCGCTGCCAGTGTGGGCATCTACCTGGGTATTCCGTTTGCAGCTGGTATCATCAGTCGCTACAGTCTTATCGCCTGGAAAGGGGAGAAGTGGTTCCAGGAGAAGTTCATTCCCATCATATCCCCCGTCACCCTGATAGCCCTGTTGTTCACGATAGTCGTCATGTTCAGCCTTAAAGGTGAACTAATCGTACAGATACCTTTTGATGTGATCAGGATAGCAGTACCGCTGGTCATATATTTCGCCCTTATGTTTCTCGTCAGTTTCCTGCTGGGTAAAGCCATGGGAGCCGATTATTCCCGCAATGCCGCCATTGCCTTCACCGCTGCAGGCAATAACTTTGAACTGGCCATCGCGGTAGCGATCGGGGTTTTTGGTATCAACTCCGGTCAGGCTTTTGTAGGCGTGATCGGTCCATTGGTGGAAGTGCCGGCACTGATTGCCCTGGTGAATGTCGCCTTCTGGCTCCGCAGAAAATGGTACAGTTCTCCCATCACCGGCGTGAAAGCATAGATAACGTCAACATTTTATACCTCCCATCATATGAAAAGAATATTGGTCCTTTGTACCGGCAACAGCTGCCGTAGCCAAATAGCAGAAGGTTATTTAAGATATTTCGCCGGAGACAAGGCGGAAGTTTACAGCGCCGGCGTGGAAACACATGGCGTCAATCCGCGTGCCATCGCCACCATGGCGGAAGATGGTATTGATATCTCCACACATACCTCTAACAATGTTACAGAATACCGGGATATACCCTTCGATTTTGTGATCACTGTTTGTGATAACGCAAAGGAGAGATGTCCGTTTTTCCCCACCACCGCGCAACTGTTCCATGAAAACTTCCCTGACCCGGCGAAAGCCACCGGCAGCGAAGAAGAGATCATGCAGCAGTTCAGAGTGGTAAGGCAGGTGATTAAAGACTACACCCAGTCATTTGTAAAAGCCAATTTATAAAACGAGGCCGCTCCGTACGAAGGAGCGGCCGCAGGAAAGCCTGTTATGCATTGTTCATTCCGGGGACAGCATTGTCATCAGCCGGGAGGAAGATGTCCTCCATGCGGAGGGCGTCATCCAGGAATTCCCCGCCTTCATCAGTGTTGTGCGGAGCTGTATGCAGCGGTACCAGCGAATGATCATCGTGCAGCTTTAGTTTGAACGGATGCAGAAAAGAGAAATGCATGACTGTTCGTGTTAAAGGTGAAACATAGCGTGAGTGTTGTTAAGCCTTGGCCAACTGGCTGCTCAACCAGTTATCGAAATTGATGGCGCCCAGTTTAGCCTGACCCGCAGGCACCAGTGCTGCATAGCTGATTTTTGCGCCGTAGTATTGCAGGTTTTGGTTGGCCTCCACTTTACGGGGATCGGTGGCTGCTTCGAGGTACCGGGTAATCAGTTCCGGCATCGTGAAGCGGCCGGGACCTGCGATTTCCTGTATGCCGTTGACAGGCGCAGACAGCGCTGCTTCGGTCACAAAGGTGGCTACGTCTTCCGCTGCGATAGGCTGAAACTGCAGATCTGAGATATGCACTATGTTGCCTTCCGTAGCCTGGTTGGCGATGCCGCCAATGAACTCGAAGAACTGCGTGCTGCGCATAATAGTATGTGGCACGCCGGATTGTTTGATCAGATCTTCCTGCACTTTCTTAGCGCGCATGTAGCCGCTTTCCTGCATGAGATCTACTCCTACGATGGAAAGTGCCAGGTGATGTTTAACACCCGCCCTGATCTCCGCTGCCAGCAGATTTCGGCCGGCAGTTTGAAAGAACTCCATGACCGCTTTGTCTTCAAAAGAAGGAGAGTTGGCCAGGTCCACCACAACATCTGTATTGGCCAGCGCTTCATCCAATCCTTCTCCGGTGATGGTATTGATACCGGTTGCCGGTGAAGCGGAAATCACCTCATGGCCTGCCTGACTGAGTTTGGCGACTACTTTGCTCCCGATGAGGCCTGAACCTCCAATGACTACGATTTTCATAAGTTGAAGTTTTTAGTTTGAAGTCAAGAAATCTAGTAAAATGCCGGATTTGCAAAATGCTGATAATCAGTGTGAGGAGGGAATTGGTGGGATGTTTTTTTCACTGTATTTCATGAAAGCACGACGACATTCACGATATTAAGTGAGGCTTTAAAGAAAATAGATACCCGGAGCTGATGAAACAGCCTGAAAAACATCGTAGCCCAGGGCTTCAACCCTGGGTGAAATAATCAGCCTTCGTAATGCCCAGTTTTTTCATTTTAGAATGAAGCGTATTGCCGGGGACCTGTAATATTTCTGCGGCGCCACCGATGCCGGAAATCTTTCCGCTGCAACGTTTCAGTACTTCGATAATATAGCTGCGTTCCACTTCTTCCAGTGAACGGTTGGCAAGGTGGGCCGGACTTTGTTGTTCTGATACGTTTTTTGAGGAGAGATAAACATCTTTCAACACACCATCCGGAGACAGCAGCACGCTGCGTTCTATCAGATGCTCCAGTTCCCGCACATTGCCGGGCCAGCTGTAACTGCGCAGTTGCAGCATAGCCTTGGGCGCAATCTGATTGATTTTCCGGCCGGCATTGCGCGCATATTTTTTAACGAAAAAATTGGCGAGCGGCGCTATATCTTCCGGCCGGTCGCGCAACGGCGGCAGCGTAATAGGAAAGACATTCAACCGGTAGTAGAGGTCCTCACGGAACTGTCCCTTCCTGACTGCCTCTTCGAGCTGGCGGTTGGTGGCGGTAATCAGCCGGACATCTACTTTGATGGTTTGTTTACCACCCACTCTTTCCAGCTCCCGTTCCTGAATAACGCGCAACAATTTGGCCTGGGCTTCCAATGGCAGTTCCCCGATTTCATCGAGAAACAACGTGCTTTGGTTGGCCAGTTCAAATTTACCGATATGCCTGTCGGTAGCACCGGTGAAGGCGCCCCGTTCATGGCCAAACAGCTCACTTTCTATCAGGTTGGCCGGCAGCGCTGCGCAATTGACCTTCACCATCAGTTTATCTTTACGAGGTGAGGCGTTGTGAATGGCGCGGGCAATCAGTTCTTTGCCGGTACCGGTTTCTCCCAGCACCAGCACGGTAGTTCCGGACGTGGCCACGAGAGATATCAGGCGGTAGACTTCCTGCATGGCTGCTCCGTTACCAACGATTTCAGAAAAGTTATAGATGGTCCTGATCTGTTCTTTCAGATAATCATTTTCATCTTCCAGTTGTTTTTTATAGGCCAACAGTTTTTCATTGGCCTGTATATTGGCAATGGCAATTGATATCTGGGCACAGATGCCTTTCAGCAGCAACTTGCTAAGCTTATTGGCCAGCAGCCAGATAGTGCCGATGTTCCGGTTGCCCACCCGCAACGGGAAGCTGTACATGTTTTTCAGACCGGTTGTGGCCCATAATTTTGCATAGTCATTACCGCTCCTGATTTCTTCCGCTACATTGAACACCAGTCCTTCTCTGCTGGCCAGCACCTTCGATGTATAAGGTTCTTCCACGGTGATCCGTGTGCCCGACATCTTTTCAAAAGTAGCTTTGGTGCCGCCAAACAACGTCGGATCACACATGAACATCGACAGATGGACCTCATCGTCATCAAGCAGCCTGATCATGGCCAGTTTGGTACCCATAGTCTTATCCAGCACTTTGAAGATAGCTGCCTGCAGGTCCGTCTTAGATCTTACCTGCGCTATTTCATTGCTGAAATCCAACAGGAATGATTTTTCCCTTTCTGTTTTATGGATCTCTTCATTTTTGATGATATTGGACACAGCCCCCGATAACTGGGGAATAATACCATTGATGACACTTCTGAATTCATTGGTGAAGCTTCCGGGCTTGTCGGTATACATATGGATAAAGCCCATGGGCTTGTCTTCCATCATAATTTTAGTCATGAGGATTTCCCTTACGCCTTTTTCATAATTGACCTTTAGGAAAACCGGGCTTTCCGGTTGCTCCATGATGTCTTCCAACAGAAAGGAGATGGGGCCATCTGCCTGCAATACAGTCTGTATAAAAGGCTCGTTCAACCTGAAATGCGCCTGAATTAATTCCGGGTACATCGGATGTTTCCGAATGGGAGAGGACTCATTGTCCAGCAGGAAAGGAGTGTAAGTTCCGCTCTTTTCATCAATGAGGGTGACGATGGTATGTGTGAAATAAAAATAACGTTTGAGCCGCTTGGAGAAAAGGACCAGCAGATCATTTTTATCCCTGACCCTGGTGATATCATTACCCAAATCAAGCAACATCTTCCTTTCCTGCTCCAACACCGCCTGGGAAAGAACAGGCAGCTGTGGCTCCTGAGATTTGTCTCTTTTCATGAAGTCGCATTAAAGTCAGGTCTAAATATAGTGAATAAGCGGTCACCTTGTGTTCACTCAATGTTGTCCCTGTCCGGCGGTGCTGTGCTGCTCCTTTTATCTTTCAAATAAATACAGGATATGGTCGCTGGTGGTTATCACTCATTGTTATTCCTGTCTGGCGGCGTTGCTTTTAGCAAATGCTGTACAAAGAAGTCGTTGCGCCTGCTCCGGCCATAGGGGCCGCCATCGCTGTGTCCCATGCCTGGTATGGGAAGGAAGTCAAAGGTTTTGTTGCATTTGATCAGCGCGTTGATCACACGATAGGTGGACTCCGGCGGCACGTTGGTATCTGCTTCTCCTACTATCAGCAGCAGATCGCCTTTTAGTTTACCGGCGTTGGTGACGTTGGATTGTTCTTCATAATGTTTGCCAACGGGATACCCCATCCATTGTTCATTCCACCATTGTTTATCCACGCGGTTGTCGTGACAGCCACAGGACGCTACTGCTGCCTTGTAAAACTCCGGATGAAAGAGCAGGCCGCAGAGTGCGTTCTGTCCGCCGGCGGAAGTGCCGTACAGACCCACCCTGGTGGCATCCACGAAAGGGTATTTTTCGGCCAGGGCTTTGATCCAGCGGATGCGGTCAGGGAAACCGGCATCGGCCAGGTTTTTCCAGCACACATCGTGAAATGCTTTGGAGCGGTTGGCGGTACCCATACCGTCAATCTGTACTACGATAAAACCCAGGTCTGCCAGGTGTTGCATGTCGATATAGTAGCTCATGAAACTTTTAGGTACAAAAGCATCATGCGGCCCTGCATAGATGTTCTCGATAACAGGATATAACCTGGTGCTGTCATAGTCTGTAGGGCGGCACATGATCCCCCAGATGTCCGTTTTCCCGTCCCTGCCTTTGGCATGGAACGGTACCGGGAAAGGCACGCCGGTAGCCTGCCAGGCGC
Source organism: Chitinophaga fulva (assembly GCF_012927205.1). Classification (GTDB taxonomy): domain Bacteria; phylum Bacteroidota; class Bacteroidia; order Chitinophagales; family Chitinophagaceae; genus Chitinophaga; species Chitinophaga fulva. The sequence goes on along the minus strand of NZ_JABBGC010000002.1, from coordinate 915,321 downwards.
TGACATCGGCCCGTTCAAGCACGGTGATGAGCTTCCCGTCGGCGGTACGGCGCAGTTCATTCACCGGGGGAACATTTACCTGGGAATACTTATCAATGTAATATTGCCTGTCGGGGGAAAAATATACCTGGTGATTACCTGCTGCAGGCGTGAGTTTTGTTAGCTTGCTACCGTTAAAGCCTATACGATAATAGTGAATAAAATAGGGATCTTCTCCCGGCTCCATGCCTCCGGCACGGAACCATATCTCCCGTTTTTTGGCGTCTACACTATCGATGCCGCGTACCACCCATTCACCCCGGGTGACTTGATTTTTAATGGCACCGGTGAGGGTGTTAACGAGATAGACATGCCGCCAGCCATCTTTTTCGGAGGTCCACAACATTTCATTGGTCTCCGGCAGATAATGCGTATAGAGGCGGGACTCATAAATAAAAGTAGGAGATTGTTCGTCCAGCACGGTGCGGGTAGTACCAGTAAGTGCATCCGCTTCAATGACACGAAAACGCTGATGGCCCCGGTCTGCTTTCTCATACAAAAAGTAACGGGGCTGGTTGTGCCGCCAGTGCAATACCGGCGGACCGAAGAAGTCCAGCGGCTCCGCATCTGTCTGTATCACTTTTTTATCAGCTACGGAAAAAATGTACATCTGATAGACCGGGAAAGGGTCACCGGGCTGCTTGTAAGGCTGTGAATGCAGCTGTCCGCGGGTAGTGCCGGGAACATCTGTCAGGATGTGGTATACCACGGAATCCGTAACCGGACGGGTGAGATAACCGACAATGTACTTGCTGTCCGGCGACCAGGCCAGTGCTTCATAACGGGCCGCCTGCCCGCTGTCGGCGCCGTTGGTGGTCAGCTGCGTCAGCGTGCTGTCTTTGGTGGATTGAATATAGACGTTACCGTTAATAATGCGGGCTATCCATTGTTTGTCAGCTGATACGGAATCGGCTTCAAAGTCCTGCCACCGGGAAGGGCCGCGCTGCGCTACCTGCGATTGCGGTGTGCTGCCGGCTATCAACCGGTTTATCCTGGTGGTATCTTTGATTGTTTCCTTGTGGCCGGTAACGGCATTGACCAGGTAATAGATTTTCGTAGAGTCCTGGCTGTTATTATTAACGGCATACCAGCATTGTTTGCCACCGGGAAGCCAGCTGGCTTCTACGTTGTGCCGGAATACCTTCCTGCGGGTGAGGCTGTCCTGCAGCTGCACTTTATGGTAGCGCTGCATCACTTCTGCATGATCAGGCAGGTAAGGTTGTTGTGCCGAAAGGGTGGTGCCGGAGAGGCAGCACCAGGAAAGCGCTCCCCAAAATAAGCTGTATTTCATAAATCTATCGTGTGCTAGCGCGTAAATATAATGATCGAAAGGTTCCGTTGTTAGCGGTTATTGATGAATTGTACGCGGATTTTGACCTAAAATCGTTGGCTGCAAAAATATCAAGTGCGAGAATTTTTTTTTGAATAATGATTTAATGACTAGCTTAGGTATGTTACTATTTAGTCGTTAATTTTTTAAACCTGTAGCCCAACTACCCAACATCATCGCTGATCTCATATAACCGTTAACCTGTGTGGCAGTACCCCTGTGCGCCTGTTGTTGTGTTGCCCGTATTGTTCTTGCTGTTAAAAAGATGGCTGTCTGTTAACGCTATCCCCATCAATCATTTATTTCTTCATAAAACCCTCGAAATGCCATGAAATCCACCTTCTTGTTTTGTTTCGCTTTCTTTTTCTCTATGTTAGCTCATGCACAGTTGATCGGTGAGACTACGGTATGTCCGGATACGCAGTATCCTTATTCTTATTTCACCCTCAAACCGTATACGCTGATGAACTATACTGTGATTGATGGGAATGGCAGTGTCCAACCGACGGGCACTACCTGCTATATCAGGTTTTCTCACGATCAGCCCAGAAAACCACGTATCCTTACCCGGATTTCGTGGGCAGACGGAACATCTTCGCAGGACACCTCCGCGCCAATTACAGTATTAAGCGTCGGTAACCCGATAGCATATACGACCATGACGAAGTCGTTTCCCTGTTCTTTCCGGGGAATCACCACGATTACCATTGGTGGCGTTCCAAGAGGGGACTCCTACGACGTGACTAATGATGCCGGATGGCCTGTGACCCGGGTAAGCGCCAATCAGTTCACGATGGATATCAATAGTGAAGCCGCAGGCACCGTAACCCTCAGTGCCCGGAATGACAGTTGCAAAAAGACACGGAGCGAGACGGTAACAATTTCCCGTCCGAAACCTGTACTGGGAGCGATCTCCGGTCCCAATGTTGTTTGCAACGACACCGGACGCACATTCAGCGTGCCAGCCTTTCCCGGTGTTGTCTCTTATACATGGACTGCCAGCAACGCCAACATAAGAATTAACGGACAAGCTCCTCCCATTACCATTGCAGGCGCCAGCGGAAACAGTGTTAAGATATCCTCCGCCAGCGGAAACTATCAGGCCGACATCAGTGTATCAGCTGTCGGTGAATGTGGAAACAGTACGCCTGTTACAAAAAATGTGAGTGTGGGTACACAGCCTATTGATTTTATGATGGGATTCCCCTTTGATGGCGTACATTTTGGTGGTGGACAAAGCTATGAGTTCTCTATCATGCTGCCTACCAACAGCGGAACCGTGTTGGATGTTGCCTGGAAGGCAATCGGAGGTAAAATTACCAGCTACAGCAGTGATAAAACAATGGTCTATGTAACGATGAATAACCCCTCCAGGCCGCAATTCCCCGGCGCTATTTCTATATGGGTAAAATGGAAAAATGAATGTGGCTGGAGCGATGATTTCAGTCGCAGTGGTAAGATTGATGCCGGTGGCGGCGCGACGTTCATGGCCAGCCCTAATCCTGCAAATAATTATCTCAGCATAGAAATGTCCGGCACACCTGCCACGATGCAGAAAACCGGTGGGGTACAGGATGCGAGCGACATCATCCTGTATGATATGCACTATAAGGAAATTAAACGAATGAAACTGTCCCATGGTGCTACCAGAGCCGTTATGGACGTACAGAATGTTAGAGAAGGCACTTATATCTTACAGGTAACAAATGGAAGAGAAAAACAAAGTAAGGTGGTGATCATCTCTCACTCCCTGTAATAACTCAATATAATACATACGGCCTGCGTTCAGTTTAATATTGAACGCAGGCCGTCTCATTTTTAGTCTCTCCCTCACCGCAAATATTTCCCCAGACACCGCGAATATAGATCAGCCCCGCTCAAATATCCATCTGCTTCCAACAACATCTTTCTGCGGCCTACTTTTACTTCAGATTTAAAATTCAACGCACATGAAAAAGTTAGAAAAACTGGTTGCCAAAAAGGTAACATCCCCGGAAAGTATCAAGGGTGGCTTGTATCAGCTCTCCATGGAAATGGCAGATGATCAGGAAAGGACCACGCAGAATTCTGCTACCTGGAACGGTCAGCACTATGTAACTGATTGCCGGAATGACCCTAATAAGTAATCAGTGTTCCCCGAAAAAGTATTGTAAACTATTAAAATTGAAAAACATGAACAAACTCACAAAACTGAACGAAAAAAAAATCGAATCCCTGGAAACTATTAAGGGTGGCCTGATGCAGCTCTCCATGGAAATGGAAGATTCTGGCGAATCCGCTGGCACCACTGTTCACACACCTACGCATTACTCAGGTCCTGATGTTTACCTGTGCGACCACAAACGTGATAAATAATCATCTCCTCCCGTCATTCGTATGACTGGAAACAAAGGGCTGCCGGTGTTTTCCGGCAGCCTTTATCTCCGGGAATCAACTACCTGCCATGTCTCAAAAGATCCTCATATTAAGTCAGTCACATCTCGAAAGCACCACCGATCATGTTTGCCTGTGGATGGATTATCTCCGGATACCATTTCTGCGGGTCAATGGGGAGGACTTTTTCCGGTTTGAAAACCTGGGTGATCTTCCCGGTGATACCGCAACAGCAGCCGTTTGGTACCGGCGTAAGATCAACAGTTTCCCGGTGGAATACAGCCTTAAACAGGCAGACTTCCAGACGCAATACACCCTCAAACGTTTTCTGATAGATGAATTCAACGGCGTGTATTCGTTCCTGTTCCACACCATCAGCCGGCACAAATGGCTGAATGACCCGCTCTCAGAAGACAGGCTGAATAAACTGCATGTATTGGCGCTGGCCCGTCAACACGGCATCCCGACGCCCTTTACAGAAGTGGTGACCACCAGGGCGGCAATAGCCGGGCTGCTGGGGCTGTATCAGGAACTGATCGTAAAACCGCTCAGCGAATGCATTTTCGTGGAAGGCGCCGATGGTGAACAATACAAGATGCTGACCAAAACCATCAACAGCGCTAATCTGCGGATGGTACCGGAGAAATTTTTCCCTTCACTGGTACAGGAAAAAATTATCAAGAAGTTCGAAATACGCAGCTTCTACCTGGATGGCGACTGCTATTCCATGGCCATTTTTTCGCAGAATAACCAAAAAACGAAGGAAGATTTTCGGAACTACGATACGCAACGCCCCAACAGAACAGTGCCCTACAAACTGCCAGCTGAGCTGGAACTGAAGCTGGACCAGCTGATGCGGTCACTGGGATTCCGCACGGGTTCCATCGATCTGATGGTGGACATGGAGGGCCATTACCATTTCCTGGAAATCAATCCCGAAGGGCAGTTTGGCATGGTGTCTTATCCCTGCAACTATTACCTGGAGAAGAAATTAGCCCGATTACTCCAACAAAGCATATCCCATGAAGAAGAAATTCACCAGCAGCCTGAAAGAAAAGAAAGGACTGCCGCTGTCACTGTATTTCCTGGAGAAAGATGAACACCAGGCATCCCGGCCCATCCTGAAGTTTGAAAAAGCCCCAAAAATTAACTCAGCAGGTTTCGAGCTCTTTAACTTTTACAAAGTGATATCCAAATTCTGATGGAATATTTAAACATTTATGCAAACTGCCGGATTGTAAAAGGCGCCGGCATGTCGCTGCTATACGACCTGCAGCTGCGCAGGTATTACCATATCCCCAATGATACGGCGGATGTGTACCTGTTCCTCCAACAACACTCCATTGAGGAGTGTGTGGCGCACTATGGTGAAGACAACCGGGAGACAATTGAAGATTACATTGATTTTGTGATCAGCCGGGAGCTGGGATTTAAAGACCAACAGCTGCTGCCTGAACTGACAACGCTGGACCTGAGCTGGGACCGTTACGCTGACATCACCAATGTCATTATCGAATACAATGAGGCGATAGATTATGACGGGCCTTTCTTCCGGGAACTGTTTGCGTTACATGTGCAGGCGCTGGAGATCAGGTACTATCATGCGGTAACATTGGATAAAATCCGCGCATTCGTGGAGCGGTTTAATGGTACCACCCTGAAATATATCAAACTGGTATTGTCGTATGATAAGGTGCTGGACCTGCAGCTACTGGACAAACTGGTGAAACAGTATCCGCGGGTAAAATCGTTGCTGATACATTCTTCCCCGGTCCTCCGGCAGGAAAAAATATTTGACGGTTCCGTGCCGGTCGTGTTCTTCGACAAGCCTATCAATTCCTGTATGGCCTGCGGTGAAATCCGGGCGAATTATTTTGTGTCCAACCTGGAGCTGTTCACCGAAAGCCAGCATTATAATACCTGCCTCAACAGAAAACTGAGCATTAACCTCAACGGATATATTAAAAACTGCCCTTCCATGCAGGAGGACTACGGGCATGTGGCCACCGCTTCGCTGCGGCAGGTATTGGACAACCCGGTATTTCGTCGTTATGGCAGCATTCGTAAAGATGACATAACAGTATGCAGGGACTGTGAGTTCAGGCATGCCTGCACCGATTGCAGGGCCTATGTGGAGAATCCGGAGGATGTTTATTCCAAACCGCTTAAATGCGGTTACGACCCGTACACCAACAAATGGGAGGATTGGACCCAACATCCCATGAAGCAGGCTGCTATTGCCTGTTATGGGTTGAAAGAGACAAACAACTAATATGAAGCTGAAGACATTCCCTTTTTATACGCAGCCGGACAGGAAGGATTGTGGGCCTACCTGCATAAAAATTGTCAGCAAACACTATGGCCGGTTGACAGATATTCAGGCCATCCGGTCGCTGGCGGAAACCACGCGGGAGGGAAGCTCTTTGCTGGGACTGTCCGCCGCTGCTGAGGGACTGGGATTTAAGACGCTGGCAGTAAAGATAGACTTCAACACATTGGTGGAAGAAGCGCCTGTGCCCTGTATTTGTCATTGGGGACAACAGCATTTTGTGGTGGTCTACAAAGTGAAGAAATCAGCAGGGCGTGTATTCGTTTACGTGTCTGACCCGGCTTACGGATTGATAAAGTACACGCAACAGGAATTTATCGATGGTTGGATGGGACGCGGTAAACAGGCCAGCGACGAAGAGGGTATCGCCTTATTGCTGGAGCCTACGCCGGCATTTTATGAGGCAGAGTCGGAAGCCCCGCGTAGCAGGAAGGATTTCTCTTTCCTGTTCAGTTATTTCCTCAGCTATAAAAAACTGATCGTACAGCTGGTAGTTGGCCTGCTGGCCGGTAGCCTGTTGTCGCTCATTTTCCCTTTCCTGACCCAGAGTATCGTAGATATCGGTATTCAGAACCACGATCTGAATTTCATCTACCTGGTGCTGCTGGCGCAGGTGATGTTGTTTATCGGAAGAACGGGCATAGAGATGGTGCGCAGCTGGATTTTGCTGCACCTTTCCAGCCGGATCAATATTTCCATTGTCTCCAATTTTTTCATCAAGATGATGAAGCTCCCTATCAGCTACTTTGATACCCGGATGACTGGTGACATTATGCAGCGGATCAATGATCACCAGCGGATAGAACAACTGCTGACCAACTCGTCGCTCAATACGCTTTTCTCGCTGGTCAACCTGGTTATTTTCGCCATTGTGTTGTTGTTGTACGATTACCGCCTATTCCTGATCTATCTGTTGGGAGCGGGCTTGTCAGTCGGATGGATAGGCTTCTTCCTGAAAAAGAGGAAGGAACTGGATTACAAACGCTTTTCGCAGGTATCCCAGGAACAGAGCAAGGTGATCGAACTGGTGAACGGGATGCAGGAAATCAAGATGCATAACGCTGAGAAGCAGATGCGTTGGGGCTGGGAGTTCATGCAGGTGAAACTGTTCAAAATCCGGCTTAAAGCCTTATCGCTGGAGCAGTGGCAGATGGTGGGCGCTAATTTCATTAACCAGATGAAAGATATTTTCGTCAGTTTCCTCGCCGCCAAACTGGTGCTGGACGGCAATCTGACACTGGGCATGATGCTGTCGGTGCAGTACATCATCGGACAGTTGAACGGTCCGCTGATCCAGCTGATGGATTTTGTGAAACAGACGCAGGATGCCAAAATATCGCTGGAACGGCTGGGAGAGATCCATGATAAAGCGGATGAAGAACAGGCTGGTATGCAGACAGCCATGGACATACCCGAAGAAGACATTGTGCTGAATGATGTGTCCTTCCGATACGTCGGCGCCGGGGCGCCGGTGTTTGAGCACCTGAGCCTGCGCATACCACACCGCAAAACCACCGCCATTGTGGGGGCCAGCGGCAGCGGCAAAACCACCCTGCTGAAGATGTTGATGAAATTTTATGAGCCGGTTGATGGAGATATTAGAATCGGAAACCTGCAACTACAGCATATTTCGCCGCGTCATTGGCGCGATCAGTGTGGGGTAGTGATGCAGGAGGGATACGTGTTCAATGATACCATCGCTAAAAACATCGCCATCGGGGTGGAAGACATCAACCGCCAACAACTCAGGAAGGCGGTGGAGGTAGCATGTATAAAGGATTTCATTGAAACGCTGCCGTTAAGTTATAACTCAAAGATCGGCAATGAGGGGATCGGTATTAGCGGAGGACAGAAACAACGGCTCTTTATCGCCAGGGCTGTCTATAAATCGCCGGAATACATATTCTTCGATGAGGCCACCAGTGCGCTGGATGCCAATACAGAAAAGGCGATCATGCACAACCTCGGGCATTTCTTAAAAGGAAAAACAGCGGTCATCATCGCCCACCGGTTATCGACCGTAAAAAATGCAGATAAGATCATTGTACTGGACAAAGGCAAGGTAGTGGAAGAAGGTAGTCACGATGAACTGGTAGCACTGAGAAGAGAATATTACAGGCTTGTAAAAAATCAATTGGAACTTGGAAACTAAAAAAGACATACTGGAGACCGTCCACCTGCATTCGGAAGGGGTGCAGGATATCCTGGCGCAACCACCGCACTGGATGGTCCGCTGGGGGAATACCACCATATTCCTCATCCTGCTGCTGGTGCTGCTGATGAGTTATCTGATGAAGTACCCGGAGTTTGTGCCCTCCAAAGTCATTATCTCTTCCCAGAACCCGCCGGAGAAGCTGGAGGCGCGCACCAATACCAAGATTGAAGAGATTTTCGTGGAAGATCATCAACAGGTTTCAAAGGACCAGCTACTGATGGTGTTGCAATCAACAGCCGACTACCGGGATGTGGTCCGTCTCAGGAGTTTGATAGACTCACTGAGCAACAGGGGATTGGAACATTTCCCGCTGGGCGTGGTGGCAGGTTTTAAGCTGGGGGAAATTCAGGCCGATTACAACGCCTTTGCCAAAGCGCTGACAGATGAACAGCTGTACGCGCGCCTGCAACCCTATTCGCCGGACTATGCGGCGGCCGACAGAGGCCTGGTGGAATCGCGTAGCAGGATACGTACGCTGCAACAGCAGAAAATGCTGGAGCAGTCTAAGTATGAAGTCTCCAAAAGAGAATGGGAGCGGTACCAGGAACTGTTTAGGGAAAAGGTGGTGTCAGCGGCGGAACTGAGCCAGGAAAAAATAAAGTTCTTGCAGGCAGAGCAGAACCTTGAAACGATCAATATCTCCATCTCACAGCTGCAGGAAGGCATGTTGGGTATGGAAAAAACGAGAAGCGGGGCAGCCATCAGTGCGCAAAAAGACAAAATTAACCTGTCATCGCAAACCGTGCAGCTGTTTGAACAGTTGCGGAAGTCGCTCAATGCGTGGGAACAGAACTACCTGTTGACTTCTTCTGCTAATGGGACGGTAAGTTTCCAGCAGTTTCTCGGAAAGCACCAGTTTGTGAAAACAGGCGACATATTGTTGTCCGTTATGCCGGATGATAAAGATGTGCTCATCGGTCGTTTGCAGGTACCGGCCACCAATTCAGGAAAGGTGAAAGTGGGACAGAAGGTGTTGTTCAAGCTGGAAAACTACCCGTACCAGGAATTTGGCATGGTGGAAGGCAAGGTGAAGTATATCGCCAATGCACCGGACAAGGACGGCAACTATTATGTGAACGTTGTGCTGACCAATGGCCTGCAAACATCCTTTCACAAAACCCTTACCTTTGACAAAGAGCTGAAGGGCAACGCAGAGATAGTGACGCAGGACCTGCGGCTGATAGAGCGTTTCTTTTATCAGCTGCGGAAGCTGCTGCGGGCTGGCCAGTAAGCAGATATAAATTTTAATAGTATGGACCTTCAGTTGTCAGATAAAAATTTCTGCCTGTTTTTATTAGCCCAATTTCCCTTTGCGTCCGATCATACGTTAGAAATGACGCTGACAGACTATCTGCCGGAAAATTTTGAGATGCCGTCAGGCGAATGGCTGGATGAACTGACGGGCCAGGCAGACGTTCCATGGGACGGCTATACCTATGCACACCGACTTAATGACACGGTCACATTTTATGCGGAGTTCCATCCTCATGCAACCGTTTATTTTTTTAACGATACTTATCTGGGTAATACTGGTGGGCATTTTCATCTTTCGCTATTGAGCTGGGAGGAACTGCAGGCTATCGTGAACAATGATAAGACAGACCCGTCACTATTGTTTTGGATGCTGCTTCCTCTCGCGGCCGGAAATGAATCCGAGCAGCCCGGCATTGAGGCAGCCATCGCCAGGCACCTGAAAATGATGGAGCTGGACTTACAGGCGGACCAGTTGAGTATCATCACAAAATTTTTGACGAGTCATCTCGTTTTTTCGGAAGAGGAAAGAAACACCTTTGAGTACAAGACTGGCGTTGGACTGGTTACCCACCGTAACCACTCAGAAAGAAACTGTAATAATGACGCTGAAACGCTTATAAAGGTCAACGAAGTGATCTATTCCGCGATCAGATAATTTTGCTGTTCACCGCATAAGATAACGCCTCCACCATGTTGGTTACATTCAGGCGCTCAAAGATACGCCGGCGGTAGTATTTAACGGTATCCGGCGCCACATGAAGCCGTTTGGCGATCTGGTTGATCGTAAGCCCCTGCGCATGCAGCCGCAATACTGCTGTTTCTCTTTCCGTAAGCGTTGGTTTGTCTGACTTCCGCCAGATGTTATTCGTCAACCCCAAATCCCATACTTCATCAGACCCTTGCTTGTAAATACGGACGTTGCCGGCTGTCTGGTGATGTGAAATGGAGACAATACACATCGCCTTCCATATCTTCCCGTCGCTATTGAGGAAGAGGGGTGTCAGCTTATGGTTGACCAGGATCTGTTTGCCGTCCCGGTTAATCAGGTGAAAGTCATAGGTGATGCTGTACAGCATCTTTTCTTCCACCGGAAGCTGCTGATAGAAGTTAAATCCTGCTTCATTGAGGGTGGTCAGCAGTTCCAGGTCCTCCGGCGGAACGTGCTTAAAATAGAAGTCATATCCTGCCTGAAGGACTTCCGCTGCGGAACAGCCGCATAAAAACAGGGGATTGTCCGAGACATAATCGAAAGACATGTCCGTATAGTCGATCACGTAAAGGCTTTGATACGTCAGTCGGGCAAATGCTTTCACGACTTCGAGGTAATCTTTTGGTTGATCGGTCTCCGGGATATTACCCAGTTTGTTCTTCGTCAGCAGACCGGAATATAGGTTGTTTTTCATTTGTATACCTGAACAAGACAAATTTACACTAAAGTGTAGGCATTCATAATTTTTTTGTCTTGATTTTTGATGTAAAGATTTTTCTCCTGTATCATACCCACCAGGTGCCCGTTGTGATTAGTACAGATGATGCCGGTGTGCTCCGGACAGATCTTACCCGTCAATATGTACTGCTGGCCACCCGTTATCCTTCCCTGCATTATGCGGATATCAAACAAATGATCAGAAACGGTATTCAATATAGTTTTATACAGCCTGCTGCTCTTAAAAGGCAACAGTTGCGTCAACTGGATGCCGCACTGGCAAGGTTTGAATGGCAGGTGCTCCGGGCTCACCGGCCGGTCATAACGAAATAATGGCTACATTGCCATCCGAATGGATAATAGACTGACCGGTTTTTTTGCTGCCATGGAGCAATATGCTCCGCTTTCGGAGGATGCTAAACAGGCATTCGCCGTAGAGCTGCATTTCAGGGAGCTGAAGAAAAAAGAAGTGTATCTCTCGCAGGGAGAAATTCCGAAGAAAATAGCTTATGTCTGTAGCGGATTACTGTCGTACTATACGATACAGGAAAACGGAGATGTGGTGATCAAACGTTTTTTTGCGGAGCACTCGTTTGTGGCCTCTACAGCGGCACTGGTAAAGCAGACACCGGGTTTGTTTGCTATCGAAGCCCTGGAAGACTCCCTGTTGATAGAATTCCGGTTTGAACAGTTCAAACAGCTGATGCACCACTATACAGACATTGCTTTTTTCTGGATCAACTATCTCGAAGAAAACTGGGTAGCCAGGAAAGAAGAGCAGGAAATAACCCTGAAATACCTCACCGCCAGGGAACGTTACCTTAATTTTATTCAAAACAACCCCACGCTGGTAAACCGTCTTCGTCAACATCACATAGCCGCCTTCCTCGGTGTCACACCTACACAATTAAGCCGTATCCGTAAAGAATTGTAAAAAATTCTGCGGGCATCAACATATGTAAATGTTTATGCTGAGCAACCGTTTTAGTTTTGCCCCATGCTTTTGAGAACAGCCGGAGCCATTGCTTCGGGATGTTGTTCAACGGTACTTTTTTTATCTCTTAAAATAGAATATATGAAACACTCCGTCATCGCCCTGTTGCTGGCGTTGGTACTAACGCCTGTTGTGTATGTGAAGGCTGCTACCGTAGACACCCTTGCTGTTTTTAGTAATGCCATGGGCAAACCGGTACGCACGCTGGTAATATCTCCCAAACAATCAAAGGCGGGACAACGGTTTCCTGCGGTGTATGTGCTGCATGGGTATAGCGGCAATCCCGACCGTACTTTAAAGGAAGATATTCCGTCTTTACCCGAACTGGCTGATCAGTATGGAATCGTCTTTATTCTCCCGGACGGCGGGTTTGACAGCTGGTATATCAACAGTTCTGTTAAAAAGAACAGCCAATATGAAACCTTTGTAGGAGAGGAGTTGGTCAGCTATATCGATCAGCATTATCCTACTATCGCAGTCCGCGATCAGCGTGGTCTGATGGGCTGGAGCATGGGTGGTCACGGTGCCTTGTATGTGGGCCTGAAACACGCCGGTAGTTTTGGGGCACTGGGAAGTATGTGCGGCGCGGTGGACTTTGTTCCGTTGGTGACAGATTTCGGTATCGACAAGGTAGTGGGAGCTGACAGCACTAAATGGAAATACTATAATGTGCTGGACAATGCCAAGTATTTTGTATTCAGCCAGCAACAGCTAATGATCAGTTGCGGCGCCGCAGACCCTTTCCTGGCTTACAACCGCAGGCTGCACGAATACCTGGACCAACATCATGTGGCGCATACCTATATGGAAACAGAAGGCGCACACGATCATGCCTATTGGTCGAAAGCCGCTAAGTACCAGGTTTTATGGTTTAATTTGTTCTTTACATCGCCCCGGTAGTAGTCAGACACCAGTTCCCAAACCAGTAAAAGAAAATGCTGGTTTCCCGGTATTGTCCCGGGTGCCCTGCCAGCCTACCTTTGCTGCATTCATTCTAACCTTCAATACACATAAATGGGAACTAAAAAAGCAAAAAACATTGTTTGGGGATTGTGTCTGGCAGCCGTTGCCACTTTTACATTTACCGGTTGCAGCAAAAAAGACGATCCGCCTGCGGCTAATAAGATAACGATCAAATATACAGTTACCGCGACGGGTGTTACCGCTAATGATAACATTGATGTTATGGCGGCTGCGGGTAACCATGATGCCAGTCAATACGGCGCCTCTGTCTGGAAAATTAATGGTGTAGATCAGGGGAATGCAGACGACGTTATGATAGACGAGCAGAAATTTCTTGGAAATACTACAACCTATGTTTTTGAAACGGTGAAACCTTTTGATTTTGGTAAGTTAAGCGTGTCTGTTACGAATATGGATGGCGCTCCGATTATCTTAAGCTATAAGGCTGAAGTAAATGGCACGGTGCAAACAAATCAGCAGAATGTCTCTATTGCGGCAGGATCAGGTGCTTATACCAAGGATTTTACTTACAAAGGCCAGTAATGTTTTTCAGCGGTGTCAGCTGATCTTTATAATCGCAGATAAGTCAAGCGGTGCACGTCTGTGCACCGCTTGGTTATTTTTAGGCCGGTTGTATAGACAGCGCATGATGAAATATATTCAGCGGGTCCCATTTGGCTTTCACCTGTTGCAGCCTGGGGTAGTTGTCTTTGTAGTAAAGCGTATGCCATGGAATACCAGACTGGTTCCATGCGGGGTCGGCAAGGTCAGCGTCCGGGTGGTTGATCATGGCGCCGTCGGTTTGTTCATTAGGTACCGGTACGCCGCCGGAGCCAGGGAAAAGATCTTTATAAAAATTACGCACCCATGCAAGGCTGGGTGCTGCACCTTTCGGGTCTATCCAGCCGGTATTGCAAGCTACGTCCATAATGCAGCTTCGTTGAGCCGTGGCCGTGGCATCGGGTGCAATGGTATTTACTTTGCCGCCATAGGTGGCCATACCTAAACCGCCGCCGATAGGTACTTCTGCGGTGAGGTACCGGTAAGCCGTTGCCACCTGGCTGTCCGTTAGTGGTTGACGGAAGTAAGCATCCTTCACTTTAGCGGCTACACTGTCCAGCCCCGGCTGAAACAGTTCCGGGAACGGGTTGAGTGCAAAACGTAACCACGGACTTTCTTCTGTCTGTAATGAATATGGAACGCCAACAGGTACCGCAATATCTGCGAGGTGATTGTCTATAAGCTGATGGGCATCTGCTCCGGTAACCAGTCCTTTTATCTCCAGTTTGCCAATATTCCGATGGTTCAGGAAGAGTATACTGAACAACGGAAGGCTGGGGGAGTCCGCACCACTGTTCTGCTGACACCAGGTACCGAAGTTTTTCGTGAGACGGTTAAATGCTCCTTCATCAAACTCTTGCCAGTCCCACGATACCCTGAAGGTGGTAATAGATGCCGGTGCTTTGGGCAGCGCGGTGTAAGGGTCGTTGCCGGTGGCATGCGGGGAGCGCAACCAATAACGGGTAACGATGCCGAAGTTACCACCACCGGCGCCGGTATGTGCCCACCAAAGCTCGCGGTTGGGATCATTGGTTTCCCTGGTGGCAATCATAGCATGGGCCTTCCCCGAAGCATCGACCGTCACCACTTCCACACCATACAGGTAATCAGCTGCCAACCCATATTCCCGGCATAGGAAGCCAAACGCGCCGCCCACAACGTGTCCGCCCATGCCTATGCCCGGATGTTCTCCGGCGGGAAGTACCACGCCCCAGCCGAGGAACAGCCTGCGGTACATTTCTCCGACGGTGGCGCCGGCTTCTACCATAAAAGCAGCCCGCCCGGTATCGTAACTGATATGGGTCATCATCGACATGTCGAGCAATACCTGAACGGCGGGGTCTGACACAAAACCTTCGAGACAATGGCCACCACTGCGTACCACCAGCCGCCGCTTGCTACTCACCGCTTCCTGTACTGCTGCTGTCACTTCTGCCGTAGAAGCGGGCAAAACAATGTAATCGGGCTTTCCTGCAAAACGTTTGTTGAATCTTTTGTCTGCGAGATCGGAATAGCGTATATCCCCCGGAGTGATTTTTTCCATAGAATGAGTTTAACAAAGATATGTTTGACGCGGATGATAGCACATGGTACACATGACCATGAAATAAAGATAACAATTGCCCGAAAATTAACAAACCATTTCCCGGATATGCCCGTGACTACCTATTTTCGGGAATACGAATTATATTGCGGTGGAAAACCAATTCAACAATCCAATCGTAAAATCCAGTCTAAACCTACTTCTATGGCAAAAACCGGCGCAGAAAAAGTCGATGCATTTATGGAGAGATCCGAAAAATGGCGCGATGAGTTTGAAAAACTAAGAGAAATCCTGCTTGATTGTCAATTAACAGAAGAATTAAAATGGGGCGTTCCCTGTTACACTTACAACGACCGTAACATCGTTTTAATGCACGGGTTTAAGGAATACTGTGCTATCCTGTTCTTTAAAGGAGCCCTGATGGCCGATCCGGAAGGTATCCTGGTGATACAGTCGGAGAATGTGCAGGCTACCCGCCAGATTCGTTTTACCAATGTGCGCGAGATCGTGAAGATGACGCGTGCCCTGAAATCGTATGTGTATGAAGCGATAGAAGTAGAGAAGGCTGGCTATAGAGTGGAGTATAAAAAGACGGAAGAGTTTAACATGCCGGAAGAGTTCCAGCAGCTGCTGGATAAGAAGCCTGCGCTGAAAAAAGCGTTTGAAGCCTTAACGCCCGGCCGGCAAAGAGGTTATCTGCTGTTTTTCTCAGCCGCCAAACAATCCAAAACAAGAATATCGAGAATCGAAAAATATGTTGATCATATCCTTGATGGAAAAGGATTAAACGACTAAAGCAAAACAGCCTCCTTTATGGAGGCTGTTTTATTATCATCTTATAAGCCGATTATCTGTGTAAATCAAACCGGTCGAGGTTCATCACTTTGTCCCATGCGGCCACGAAGTCTTTCACAAATTTAGCCTGTGAGTCGGCGCTGCCATATACTTCTGCAACGGCTCTCAGTTCAGCGTTGGCGCCGAATACCAGGTCTGCACGGGTGCCTGTCCACTTCACTTTTCCGGTGCTGCGGTCGCTGCCTTCGTAAACTTCCTTGTCTGGACCGGTGGCTTTCCACACTGTTCCCATATCGAGGAGGTTGACGAAGAAGTCGTTCGTCAGCTGGCCAGGACGAGTGGTGAAGACGCCATGTTTCGAACCATCGTAGTTGATCTCCAGTCCACGCAGGCCACCCAGCAGTACGGTCAGTTCCGGAGCTGTGAGGGTGAGCAGCTGCGCTTTGTCGATCAGCAGTTCTTCTGTGGATACCGGAATTTTAGCTTTGCGGTAGTTGCGGAAGCCATCTGCAAGTGGTTCCAGGAAGCCTACTGATTCCACATCGGTTTGTTCCTGGAGAGCGTCCATGCGGCCGGGAGTAAATGGTACGGTGACTGCCTGTCCGGCGTCTTTGGCTGCTTTTTCAATGCCTGCACAACCAGCCAGTACAATGAGGTCGGCCAGCGATACTTTTTTACCGGTACCGTTGAATTCTTTCTGGATAGTTTCCAGTTTACCCAGTACTTTTTCCAGTTGAGACGGATTGTTGACCTGCCAGTACTTCTGTGGAGCCAGGCGGATGCGGGCGCCGTTAGCGCCGCCGCGTTTGTCGGAGCCACGGAAGGTAGAAGCAGAAGCCCATGCTGTAGACACCAGTTCAGATACGGTGAGGCCGGAAGCCAGGATTTTTGTTTTTAAGGCTGCGATATCTTTCTCGTCAATCAGCGGATGGTCCACTTCGGGAATAGGGTCTTGCCAAAGCAGCGCTTCTGCCGGCACATCGGCGCCGAGGTAGCGGCTGCGTGGCCCCATGTCGCGATGGGTCAGTTTAAACCATGCTCTTGCAAAAGCATCGGCCAATTCATCCGGGTGGGCGAGGAAACGCCTGGATATCTTCTCGTAAGCCGGATCAAACCGCAGGGAGAGGTCGGTGGTGAGCATGGTGGGCAGGTGCTTTTTATTGCCGTCATAAGCATCCGGGATGATGCTGTCGGCGTTTTTAGCTACCCACTGATGTGCGCCGGCCGGGCTTTTGGTGAGTTGCCATTCGTAGGCGAACAGGTTCTCCAGGAAGTTATTGCTCCACTGGGTGGGCGTCTTGGTCCATATTACTTCCAGTCCGCTGGTGATAGCGTCTGCACCTTTACCGGTACCATGACTGTTGGCCCAGCCAAGGCCCTGCAATTCCATATCGGCGGCTTCGGGTTCCTTGCCTACGTTGGTGGCAGGAGCGGCGCCGTGGGTTTTACCAAAGCTGTGGCCACCGGCAATCAGGGCAACGGTTTCTTCGTCATCCATCGCCATTCGGCCGAAAGTATCACGGATATCTTTTGCGGCAGCAATCGGGTCGGGGTTGCCATCTGGTCCTTCCGGGTTTACATAGATAAGCCCCATCTGTACGGCTGCCAGCGGTTTTTCGAGGTTACGCGAGTGAACGTCTCCATCGGGTTTTTCGTCTGTTACGGTAACGCCATGGTTCTCTGCCACGCCGGGTGAACCGTGGGCATAACGGATGTCGCCGCCAAGCCAGTTCCTTTCTGAGCCCCAGTATACGGATTCATCCGGCTCCCATGCATCTTCACGTCCGCCGGCAAAACCAAATGTTTTGAAGCCCATAGACTCCAGCGCTACGTTGCCGGTAAGGATCAGGAGGTCGGCCCATGAAAGTTTACGGCCGTATTTCTGTTTGATGGGCCACAGCAGCCTGCGTGCTTTGTCAAGGCTCACATTGTCGGGCCAGCTGTTCAGCGGCGCAAACCGTTGCAGCCCTGCACCCGCACCGCCACGGCCATCACCTACACGATAGGTGCCGGCACTATGCCATGCCATACGAATGAACAATGGACCATAGTGTCCGAAGTCTGCCGGCCACCAATCCTGAGAATCGGTCATCAGCGCATGAAGGTCTTTTTTTACAGCTTCCAGGTCAAGGCTCTTGAAAGCTTCGGCATAGTTGAAATCCTTATCCATCGGATCGGATAAAGCCGAGTTTTGACGAAGTATGCTTACTTTCAACTGATTGGGCCACCAGTCAGGGTTTCTGGTGCCGCCACCGCCAACATTGTGCTTCATTGTGCCATTATGAAATGGGCATTTACTGATGTCTTTTACTTCATTTTCCATTTGTTTCAATTTTGGGTATGGAAGGAATATGTGCTTACACCGGTAAGGGTGTGGTCTGTAAAAGTAAGGGTAACAGGGATATAGAAAAAATCAATTAGTTCTATAATCTAATAGCTAAAAACTATTCGTAGGACAAGCTGTCGGTAATGGACCATCTATATAAAGTGTATATAAACCGCTCAACGCCACGATTTCCGGGTTCTACTTCTAATATACTAAATTTCAGTTTATTCCCCGCTGTTGTAAAGTAAGGCGCTTCCTCTTTTTGATGCAGCAATGGCTGCTGCGCTATAGGTCAGCATCTGATCTTCATAATTTAATAATGTGTCGATTAATGGTAGTCCACTATCGACAGCCTTTTTCAGGTGTGCGGTCAGCGCGGCGGCATCGCGCAACGCTGTATTGGCGCCCAGTCCGGCGGCAGGACTCATAGTATGAATGGCATCGCCCATTACAGTCACCGGAGCATGGCCTGCCCGCCGCCCCTGTACGGAATGCCTTACAGGAACAATAGCACTGGCGGTAACGGCAGCACCGCTGAACAATGGGCTCAACACGGCAGGAAACGTTTTCGTGGCCTGCGCAATAGCTTCCTGCAGCTCAGGAACAGACAACTTCAGTGACTGGTCTTGTTGCATCCCGAAACTGCTGCGCTGCCCAATCAGCGCCCAGTAGAGATAATCTTCCGGCGGCATCACCACGGTATCATAGACCCGGTTGAACGCCATCACATCAATGATGCCCGCTATATTCTCCCCGAAAATAACACTGGTGCCCTGTTGGAGCAGCTGCCGGCGTTGCTCGTCCCACTGCACTTTGCCATAGATGCACACATTGCCGGTATCATGTAAACCGGTGCCGGGGAAACAGCTGATCGTGAGGGCAGAGGCGGCGCCGTTGGCAATGACCAACAAATCTGCCGTAACGGTTTCTCCGTCTGCAAAAATGCACTGTATGCTCTGGTCCGGCAGCAGGCTGTATCCCGTAAGGTCTTTATCAAACACCACATGATCTTCGATGCCGGTGATCAGCACGCACCGTAAGGTGTGACGGTCCGCTTTCAGGTCGGCGGGTATTTCCCGTTCATCTTTAATCCATTGGTCTACCCACTTGTTCTCCAGTGCCTGCATCCGCGTATCCAGGGTATACACCGGCGCGGGTAGCGCAGCGCTGTTTTCAAATGCGGTATACAGATCGGCCGGGAGACAGGCGGACAGCGACTGCTGGCCGGCATAGTCTATCCGGATACGGTAGCCTTGTGTTCTGCTGTTAAAGGCGGCGTCTTTTTCGTATACTGTAAAGTCGATACCGGCTTTCTTTAAGCCTTGTGCCAGGCAAAGGCCTCCGAGGCCGGCTCCTGCAATTATTACTTTCATTGCCATGGTTGTATATTTTGCCTGCAAAGCTCCGGTACAAACCGGTCGCAAAAAATGGACAAACAGGGGGATGCCTGGTACTATTTTCGGGATTGGGCGCGGAACTGCTGTGGGGTGATGCCCGTTTTTTTCCGGAACAACCGGGAGAAGTAGGCGTGGTCTTCATATCCCAGCCCGTGTGCTATTTCTTTGATGGTGTCATCGGTGTGGTACAGGCGGCGCCTGGCTTCCAGCATCAGTTGCTCGTGTATCCAGTGGTTAACGGTAAAGCCGGATTGTGCGGTGACTGTTTCGCTGAGATAGGTGGCTGAAATATGCAGCGCTGCCGCATAGGCCGACGGCGTTCTTAATGTAAGGTAATTGTTCACCAGCAAAGCCCTGAACTGCCGCATGATAGTTTCCGGCCTGCTGCTATGGCTGTTGGTCTGTTTGCTGTCCCTGAAGGCGCCGGTGAAAATGCCGGTACAGATATCGATGCCACCGTTCAGCAGCTGTTGACGGAAAGGCAGGTGGGCCGGTTGTTCCAGTAACCGTTCCAGCAATTGTAACCCTTGCACGAGTATGCCGGTGGCGGATGTATCAGGGGAGAGCGGCTGCTGCATACCATTTACCGCTTCCAGCGCACTGCTGTAAATAGCTGGTATCAGCTCCGGGGCGAGGGATAACGCTGTCGCCTGTACGTGATCTGCATGAATACAGGCATGTACCTGTCCCGGATATACGTAGATAATTTCTCCCTGTCTGATCTCATACTGCTCAAAGTCGATCATAAAGCGGCAACTGCCGCCTTCCACCAGCAGAAAAAGGTAGTGATCATCCCGGTGGGCTTCAGGTTGATAAATATCTCCTGCACTGGCAGCCCGCAACTGCCGTATGGCAATACCTTCCCCATGGGCCGTTTCCAGTGTATGTATGGGTATGACCGTTTTTTTGCGCCCCATCGCCAAACGTTTTACAGGCGCAAGATCTGCTTTTTTTGTTGACTTCCTTTCGGTGTTTTTTCTATATTTACCGGCAATTCCACCATAATACCTCCCGGACGATGAAAAAGTTGATCCTCTTTTGTTCCCTGATTTTCGTGGCCCGATTGACATGGGCGCAAACCGGCATACAATTCTTTAAAGGCTCCTGGAAAGAAGTACAGGAAGCAGCCCGCCAACAGCAGAAGATGATATTTGTGGATGTATATACCGAATGGTGCGGCCCCTGCAAATACATGGACAAGGAAGTTTTTACCGATGCAGCCGTGGCCCGGAAATACGCGGCCCATTTTATTGCCTACAAACTGGACGCTGAAAAAGGAGAGGGCGTAGAGTTGTCCCGGAAGTATAACGTTGGCGCCTATCCGACTTTTCTGTTCCTGAACAGTGGCGGGTATACCGTGCATAAAGTGACTGGCGAAAGAGAGAAGGACCCTTTCATTGGGCTGGCCGACGCTGCGGTACAGGCGGGCGCTGATAAAAACAATCCCGGGAACCAGGAAAAGTTGTTTGCCGAAGGGGACCGTGATCCACGGTTCCTGCTGCGTTATCTCCATCGCCTTGCGGAGGCTGACCTGGATAATAGCGAAGTGCTGGACGCGTATTTTAAAACCATCCCTTCGCATGTGCTGGAAGATGACAGTACTTTACTGTTTTTAGCCCGGCATGTTAATGGAACACGCACCGCGGCCATGGTATACCTGATGGATCACTATAAACAACTCAGTGATACTTCCAAAGAAAAGGTAACCAGCCGTCTCTTTGAAAAACTGGTGAGAAACGGCGCAGGGCTGGCGTTAAAAGAGAAGCGACTGCTGGAATACAATGCCCTGCGGGCATTCGGACGGCAGTTGACCGGCCTTAATGCTGGGCAACAGGCTTTCCTTAACCGCCTCGATCTCCTGTATAGTGGCCTCACGAGAGATGATGACTTGCTGAAGAAAGCCGGGTACATCATGGCAGCGCGGCCTTTTGCCGTTGCCATTGATTCCATTCGTTCGGAAGATAAACGACGCTATGATAGAATTATGCAGCCTTTTTTAAGCGGCGAGAAAGACAGCACTAAAATGCCGGGCTTTGCAGAAGAGAAAAAAATCATCACCCAGGTGTATTCGAGGGAAATCAGTGAACAGCTGTACATCGCCGCGCAAGCTTTTGCTCAATTGCCATCTTCGGAAAACAAAGCATTGGCAGATGCCCTGCTTTGGGCGAAACGCTGTGAGGCATTGATGCCGGGAACAAAACCATTTGTAGATCTGATAAAGGAATTGGAAAAGAAAAAGAGATAAATTTGAAAAACCGTTATTCAATCATACGACCATGCAAAAAGAGTTAACCACACTGGATCAATACCTGTCACAATTAAGACCGGAGCTTTACACCCACCTGAATGCCCCGCTGACGGAAGAAGCGATAGCGGCATTGGAAAAGACATACGCCATTACATTGCCCGAAGACCTTAAGGCCCTTTATCAATGGAAGAACGGGCAACGGGATGACTGCTACGAGACGTTTATCAATAACTCAGGATTCCTGCCGCTGCAGGAGGCACTGGAAGTGGCAAAAGAAATGACCGGCATGATAGGCTATGATTTTGAGGTGGAGAACTGGTGGCATGCCGCCTGGATTCCCATTTTCCATAACGGAGGCGGTGACTATATCTGTTATGATACCGGCGGGCTTTTCACTGGTACGAAAGGGCAACTGCTGGAGTTCTGGCACCGGGACAGCGACCGGAACGTGATCGCTCCCGGCCTGGAGAGCTTTTTACAGGCCATCAATCAATACTACGCAGAAACGGCCCCTGCCTCTTTTGACGAATTCTTTACGTTGGAAAAATATGCAAAAGGTTATCCCAAAAAGTTTTATGTAAAATAGATGAGCGAAGTTATCCTGCACTGTATGATTTAACATTCCATTAAAGGAGTGGTCTTTAACTTGGGTACAAATCCTCGTTTATGCTTGCACGTTTTACCCGCTGCCTGACGCTGTTTTGTTGTCTCTATGTTCCTGCGTTTTCCCAGCAATTTGAGCCGGTAGTGATAGATTCCACCGCTTCTTCCACAGGTTATTATATCGCATTGCGGCCTGGATTTGGTCCGGTTCAGGGCGTCATGGTGCTGATGCCTGGTTTCAATGATCCTCCGGAAGCGGTATTTGCCGCCAGTAAATTACAGAACATCGCATGGACCAATGATATATTGACCATCGCGGTAGGCGGAGGGCCAAACGCTATACTGACGGAGGAGTTACAGCAACGGCTCAACGCTGTTTTGAAAGATGTGGTACAACGGTTTAAGGTAGACCCGGACCGGTTTGTCATTGGTGGATTCTCCGCCGGAGGCTCACTGGCATTACGGTACACGGAATTGTGCAGGGAGAAGCCGACAGCCTTCCCTGTGCAGCCACAGGCGGTTTTTTCGGTAGATGGCCCGGTTGATATCCTTGATCTTTTACAGCGATACGATAAATTCATCAAAAGAGATTTCAGCGCCAGGAGTACTAATGAAGGAAAGATGATTAAAAAAATGCTGGCGGATCAATTAGGCGAACTGCCCGCCAGCTTACCGCGATACGTGGCGGCTTCCCCGTTTTATATGGGCAGCGAAGCGCCGGGCAATGAACGTTTTCTGCAACAGGTGGCTGTCAGGAGTTACCATGACGTGGACATGCAATGGCAAATAAAAGAAAGACGCAACAGTCTTTATGATATCAACGCAGCCGCAGCTTCTGAAATGATCAGCCGCCTGCAGCAACAGGGCAACGAGGAAGCAGAACTGATACAGGCTAAATACGCTGGTCGCAATGCCAACGGAGAGCGTAATCCCCATTCCTGGTCCATCGTGGATGAAACGGAACTGGTGCAGTGGGTAAGGCGTAAACTACGCTTCCTTCCGGAAAATGTTCCGGGCAACTACCAGATGGGAACACCAGCCGGATGGGCCGTGGAAAGGATGAAGTTTCCCATAGATTTTGCGCCGTCCATCCATTACCAGGGATATGAAGACCTGCGCTTTTTGCCGGGCTGGGGAGACCAGAAAAGTGAAGAATACTGGAGCTATTGTTTCCTGTGGTGGCTGGAAGGAAAACCACAGCTGGACAAAGCTACGCTTGAATCTTATTTAAAAGCATATTACGAAGGACTGGTTGGCCGTAATATTGGTCCCCGGAAGATTCCGGCAGATAAAGTAGTGCCGGTGAAAGTGCAGCTGACGCCCATAAAAAGTACTCCCGGAGAAGCACAAACGTTCAATGGAGAAATTGATATGCTGGACTACATGGCGGTACAACCCATACGGCTACACGTCACGCTGCATGTGAAAGACTGTCCGGCAGCTCAACGGAAGGCGCTGTTCGTGGAACTGTCGCCCCGGCCGGCCGGACATGCGGTATGGCAACAGATGGACCAGTTATGGAAGACATTTGAATGCGGTAAATAGCTATTCAAAATCGTAACCACGATGCCGGGACATCAGACGGTGATTCGTCCGCTGCTGGAAAACTGCCTGTACGCCCTGGTTTTCGGGATAAAAAAGGATAGTGAATTGTATGAGGCCCATGCAGATATCCTGATTGTATGCCACAGCGGAGGAGCTGTTACAGCTCGATCAGGCACTGTATGGGCACAGGTTGTTGGGTAAGGCGGCACTCACGGCCACGTATACACCGGTAAAGGAACCATCATCCTGCGATGCAATACCGATACCGGTGATATGGAGAAAATAGGAGATGATATCCTCCGGGCCCTTTACCGGGAATAATAATTTACAGTTCAATATTATATAAAAAATCCAGTTGACGCTTTGTTGTGCCGGCCGGCATGTTGCGCACCATAAAATTCCTGAATGCTACTGCTATGGCCCCTTGCCAGTTGGTGAGCAGTGCCAGCTGCCAGGATATGCGCACAATCTTATGGGCACGTGCCATCCGCCTGGATGCATAGTGCTGGAAGGCGGCTTCAGGTGCGCTGTGACGGGAGAGGCTGTCGGCTAGTGCGTAAGCGTCTTCGATAGCCTGACTGGCACCCTGGCCCAGATTAGGGGTGGTGGCATGAGCGGCGTCGCCCAGTAATACCACACGTCCTTTGTGCCAGTTTTTGGTTGGCGCCAGGTCATAAAGGTCAGAGCGGATCAGTTTTGAAGCATCGATGCGGGCCACTACTTCCTTCATATGTCCGCTGAAGCTGGCCAGTTCCCGTTGTATTAGTGCTAACGCCTCTTCATTAGTCAGTGGCGTGCCTTCCGGAAATCTCCTGGTGAACCAGAAATATACCTGGTCCCCACCTACATGCATAAACGAAGCCCTGACGCCATTGCCCCGGCCGCCCCATACTTCGGAAGTGACTATACGCTCTGCTGCGGGAAGGTCCATGGTAACAGTCGTGCGCCAGCAGGTTTGGCCGGAGTAGCGGTAACCCTGGCTGCCGATATAATGCTCACGTACGGCAGATCGTATGCCGTCGGCTGCAATCAGGATGTCGCCTTTGGCTTCGCTGCCATCATCAAACCGGGCGATGATACCTCCCTGCGTCTCTGTTACGGCAATACACTTTTTCCCGGTTCTGACAGGCTCGTCCAGGTATCCCAGCAATGCGGCCTGAAGGGTAGCCCGGTGTATAGGCACGCTGCGGGAACCATACTGTTGCTGCAGCAGGTTGTTGTCTATCTGTTGCAGGATTTTCCCTTTGTAATCTTTTATATACAGCTGCTCCAGATGCCCGCCCTGTGATGTCAATGCATCTGCTATGCCCAGCTGTTGATATACTTTCATGGCGTTGGCTCCCAACAGGATGCCGGCACCCACCGCTTTGTATTCCGGGGCAGCTTCATATACCTCATATTGCCAGCCCCGTTGCTGCAAGGCAATGGCGGTCGTGAGGCCGCCTATGCCGCCACCGATGATGATTGCTTTCATAAAATGTAAATTTAGGTCAAATGTACTAATTTTTCTGAAAACAATACAAAGATCAAGTCGAAAAGTTGGGGGATGGAGTAAAAACACATTGCCTGGCGACAGAAATGAGAAAGGAGTGTTTTCCTGGATATATCGCCATGGTACATACAGCACGCCTATAGTAACCCAGGGGTAAAGGTGGACTTGATGCGGGAGTGTTCTTTGGATGTATAGTTTTAATGAAATATAACAGGAAGGATGGAGAAGATGCAGGACATGCATGTAAAGGCAGACCGTAGATTAAGCCTGCGGATAATAGGTTGGAGTAGGTAGTTCAAAGGGAGTTCTGTTTATTCATCAGTATACAGTTGGTAGGCAGGAAAATGGCTTATTCCCGCTGAATGACAGGGAGCAGGAGTGGCACTGATGCAGCGGCAGGTATTTTTTCTGACTGCAGTTTTAACCGGTGGAGTTCCGGACAGATCTGTTTGTGCGGGACCTCCGGCAGGGGTTGTGGCGGATCTGCTGCAATAATATCAGCGGCGAAGTATTTCGTGTTGCAGGAAGGAACATGGTCCTGTATACCTCTTACCTGTAGAACAACGATCAATGTTCCTTTACCCGGTACATCCACATTACATGCTGCTCCTTTAAAATCTTCTCCGGTTTTTACTGTGAGTACAGCGCTTTCTGTACCTGCTACCTGGTGTGTAGCGAAATGGATACGGGCAGCGATCACCTTTATTTCCAGGCTGTTGATGCCTTTGTATGCAGGTAATGCCTGTGGCGGAATGTACAGGATACCGTCATGGGAAAGCCTGGGTGCATGGATGAGAAACCTGTCTGTCCCCGTATGCCGGTTGAACCTGAAGCCGGTAATGCTCCTGATGTTATTACCGGTGGCGGGAATGAGTGCGCTGGTTAACCTGTTGATATGCCCGCTATCGCAACCAGCATCCAACCTGCCGGAGAAAGCACTGCGGATGAGCGCTCCTTTTTTGCTGGCCATGCCAAATCGTTGAGCAGCCCTGCGGGTAGCTGCCGTCTGCCGGACGTATGAAGGCATGCTTCGCAGGAAGTGTTTGCCATTACGCCTGTAACCGATCAGGTTGCCGAGCCTGCCGGTGAAGGTGATGATAGAAATCTGTTTTGCCATAACGAATGATACTGATGATAGCTAAAGATAGCATTATCAGCAAAAGCCATTTGATGGCTATACTGAAAATTATCCAATAGTAGGGCCTGGCTGCAGGGAAAATATTCAGGCGGAGTGCATCAGGCATTAGATATCCGTTAAAGCCGGGTAAACCAGGGTTAGAAAATTTTGAAAATACACAACAAGAAAACAGATACACCGCTTTTCGGCCCCCAACTTTTCAACTAAACTGACAGTAAAAGGGGGAGCATGAATTTCATGCTCCCCCTTTTACTACTAACGACACCTGCCTTATTGGATGGCTTTTAAGCGGTAGTACGGTAATTCTTTTGAGATCTCAAAGCCCAGTTGTTGTGCCAGCTTACGTGAACCGGCATTGCTACCGCGACAGGCCCATATGGGCTCGAGGCCTCTATCAAGGCAGTAGTCGATCAATCCGGCACAGGCGTGGTAAGCCAGGCCTTTTCCCCGGAAGGGCGCACAGGTTTCAATGCCTATCTCCAGCACCTCATGGTTGATAAAAGCCGCGAAGGCGAGAGAAGCGAGGGCGTTATCGTAATACACACTGTAACCAATACTTTGGCTGACAAACTCGTCGGCACTATTCCAGAAATGCGCTGGGATAACGGTCCCGGTCATGCTCTCAAAAGCGGTGCGGGTCACCGTTTTGATCTGTATGGGTGCATCTGCGGGCGCCTGTTTGCGGAGCTCGCGATATTTGTCTGCATTGAATTTGAAATTGAGCCGCGTATCCCGTTCCACATGGGCAACAGGCTGCTGTTGTTCATCTCTGAAAAGCGTGTCCAGTACGAAGTCCCAGCTGCCCGGGAATGCCTGTAACCATTCTTCTCCTTGTCGCGCTCCCTGAACATTGGCTGCATAGTCTTTGAGCCGCTGGTGAAAATCCTCATCGCTGCTGTCTCCCCACAACAGTGACATCCCATAGGGATGCACAATGTAAAAAGCGTTGGGATGCGCGGGGTTGTCCGTATATACTTTCCCGTTAACCTTGCCATCTACTACTGCCTGTGCAAAAAGAGTGTTGATGGGAGCGGATTTCAGCGCTGTTGTCAGCTGATGGTACGCGGTTGGGTCTAATGGTGTCATGGCTTCAAAAACTGGTTCATTGCAAGTATACGGATAAATATACCAGCGGCGGTAGTCCGATGCGAGGAAGCAGGGTAGTCCGGTCAATGGGAGAGGGCAGCCTGTATCTGCGTCAGTACGGCGGCTTGTTGTGTTTTAATGGCAGCGGTGATGCTATTGATATTTTCCGTATATCCTTCAAAGTGATGATCAATATCGAAATACCGGATAGCTGTTTGCTGCGCGGAAACCTCCTGTATCAATAGTTTCAACGGTACCTCCATCACCGCAGCGGCATCCTCTTCCCGGAGCGCATGCAGGTAAGAAGGGTGAAAGAAAAACAGTTGCCGCGTACCGGGGATGTGATAGCCGTGTCCTGCCAATATCTGTTGTGGATTGATTTCGTGCAATAACAGCCAGCCATTATCTGTGATGGCTGTTTTGGCGGTCGCCAGCACGGTGTCGAACGGTTGGTCGAGCAGTAGGGTATGGTATTCGTTTTTCATCTCTCTAAAAAATAATTGTAGATAAAATTATTTGTAATGATAGTAATTTTTTCAACTGTTTAACCACAGTTTGATCAGCTCGAATTTTTTTGTTGTCCGGTTCCGGACAACGGTCGTTCAGATGTGGACAGGCATTAGGCCCCGCGAATGCGGGAAAATGGCGGTAACAGCGTATCTTCAGGAAGCGGCAGTATTCTTGTTGCCCGATAGTTCAAATGATCACCGCCATGTTAAGGAATTATTGCAAGATCGCCTGGCGTAACCTGTTACGCAACCCGGGATATTCCTTTATCAATATCTTCGGCCTGGCCACAGGGCTGGCCTGTTTTATCCTGATACTGCTGTTTGTTCAGCACGAATGGTCATTTGACCGTTTCCATGCCAAGGCCGACGGGATTTTCCGCGTGATACAACAACGCCCCATCTCCAAAGGGCAGGACTACTGGTCCACTACTTCTCCGGCGCTGGCGGGAGCACTGCTCCGGGAGTTTCCGGAAGTGAAGGCGGCTACTACAGTGGAACCTGCCTTTAACCCGCTGCTGAGCGTTGGCGACCGGCATTTTAAGGAACAGGGTATTTTCGCAGACACGGCGTTTCTGGATATATTCACTTTCCCATTCTTACAGGGCGATCCCGCAACAGCGCTGAAAATGCCCAACGGTATTGTACTGACGGCATCTATGGCGCGCAGGATATTCGGGGAGCAGGACCCTATGGGAAAAACACTGTTGTATCAGCATGATCAGGCCCATATCGTCACCGGTATCATGGCCGATGTGCCCGAGGCATCCCATCTTCAGTTTCAATATATCCTTCCTGTCACTGCCGATCCTCATTACGTCGATTGCTCCGTGAAAGACCCCTGGATGAACAACGGCATATACACCTATGCCATACTGGCCAATCCGGCGGACGCGCCGCAACTGGAGCAGAAACTGCGCACCTACATCGATGAGCATCTGTCCCGCTGGCGGCCGGAAGACCGCCTCCGCTTCCTGTTGCAGCCGCTGAAAGACATCCATCTGAAATCACAGCACCTCGATACGTTTGAATTTGAAAAAAGCGGCAGTGATAAATCTGTATACCTGTTTCTGGGCATCGGTTTTATTATCCTGCTGCTGGCTTGTGTAAACTATACCAATCTCGCCGTGGCCCGCTCTGCCCGCAGGGCGCAGGAAATAGGAATGCGCAAGGTGGCAGGTGCTATGCGTGGTCAACTAATGGCCCAGTTCCTGGGTGAATCCCTGATCATGACGGTACTGTCGCTGGTACTGGCATTGGGATTGGTGCATCTGTTGCTGCCATTTTTCAGTCAGCTGATGGACCGTTCCCTTCACATGGATTATTTCGGCAATCCCTTCCTGGTACCGGGATTACTGTTGCTTGTACTGCTGGTAAGCTTGTTGTCCGGCAGTTATCCCGCTTTCCTGATGACAGCATTGCGTCCGGCGCAGGTGCTCAAAGGCAAACAGGGTATCCGCACTGGTGGTTTTTCCCTGCAACGGGTATTGATCGTGGGCCAGTATGCTGTTTCCATCATACTGGTGGCCGGGAGTTTCATTATTTACCGGCAGATGCAGCTGGTGCAACATCAAAACCTGGGATACAACAGGGAGCAGGTATTGGCCATCCGGGTAAACGATGAAATGGTGAGCCGTAACTACAGTACGCTTCGCAAAGAGCTGCTCAGTCATCCCGGCATTCTTTCCATGAGTTATTCGCTGTATCTCCCCACCGCATTCATTACCAACCAGAGCATGCTGAACTGGCCCGGCAACAGCGGGGAAAGACTGGCCACCCGTACCACCGGCATCGATTATGATTTTCTGAATGTATATGGACTCAGTACTGTAGCAGGCCGTGGCTTCTCCCGTGATTTCGGTACGGACACGCTCGGTGCACCCATCGCCCTGATCAATGAAACGGCGGTCAAAGCCCTCGGCTGGACACCGGAAGAGGCGCTGGGCAAATCATTCGATTATTCAGACGGCCACGGAAAAAGAACGATTATCGGCGTGGTGCATGACTTCCATTTTAATTCCATTCACCATGTGCCCGGACCGCTGGTGCTTACGCTCGACCAGGCGCCTACAGGATATATTTCTGCACGAGTACGGCCGGAAGACCTGCCACGCACCATCGCGCTTTTTGAGCAGGCTATCAAACGATATACGCCTTATCCGTTTGAATACCAGTTCCTGGATGACAATTTCGATCAGCTTTATAAAAAAGAAACCCGGCTGGGTAAAATGTTTGGCGGGTTCACGTTACTGGCCATTATGATCGCTTCCCTCGGATTATTCGGACTGGCAGCGTACACCACAGAGCAACGCCGTAAGGAAATCGGTGTGCGGAAAGTGCTGGGCGCCACCGTGACCAACATCGTGGGACTGCTAAGTAAAGACTATATCAAACTGGTTTTCTTTGGCTTTATCATCGCGGTGCCGGCGGCCTGGTACATCATGGACAAGTGGCTGGAAGACTTTGTATACCGCATACAAATACAATGGTGGATGCTGGCGCTCGCGGGTTTGCTGGCGTTGATCATCGCACTGCTGACAGTGAGTTATCAGTCTGTGAAAGCCGCTTTGATGAACCCTGTAAAATCACTGAAAGCAGAATAGTCATCACAATATGATAAACATTTTTTCATCACATTAAAATCGCCAAAGTTGGCGGTAATAAGTTATCTTGGCGGAACAATCTGCAGCCATGAACACGCAACCATTCCTTATCACCGCCCTGTCTAATTTTAAAGAGCGTGGCAAATTTTCTTATTCCGCATATATGGACAGAGGTTTGAACCCTTCTGATGATGAAACCCGAGACGGACTTGAAAGATTCTTTAACCATTTCGCTGATCAGCTGATGATGGCAGCCAAACAAGGCGGCACCGAAAAAGATTACAAAAGACTGTTGATGGATGCGCTTAAAATGCTGAATAAAAATGTTTTCGATACGGAAGACCGCGAATTTATCTGCGACACTTTTGATGAACTGGCTGGTATTGTAAGAGTTGACCTTAAAGATGAGTTGAATAAATGGCTCTACGGCAGTTTTTTAGTCAGCATGATGAAAGTGGTTGATTTTATAAAAGGAAAGAAAAAGGAAAAAGTCCTGGAAATCCGGTCAGAGGCCTGTACTGGCTGTAGTCAGCCACTGGAGGCACTTGTGCTGGAGAAACAACAGGGGATACCGGACACGGACTGGTGGATTGTTCAATGCAATTCCTGCCGGGAATATAACCTGTTTTCTATTGGGCCGAATATAAAAGAACTTCGTTTCAACGGTTTTCACCAGGTGGAAAGTTTGCCCCGGCGTGAGTTCACCGAAGAACAAGCATTCATCAGGCTGGAGCAAATTAAATATTTCAGACAACGATGAAGCCAATGCCTCATCGTTGCCTGGTTTTTTCTTCAAAGAGGACTTCGGCTACCTGCCAGGCGAGTTAAAGCGTTGATATATTTTTGTCAGAATTACCCCTTAAGGAAGGCAATTTAGCAGCTGCTGTGGAATGAACAGGATGGATACCTTTGTATCGTTATCTTTATATCAACTCCAAAAACCGATACTATGGAACATGCTGATTTTACGGTTACCATGCTGGTAGACCAGACGCCCCATGAAGTGTTTAATGCCGTCAATAATGTCCGCGGCTGGTGGTCGGAAACGCTGGAAGGCGACACCCATCACGCGCAGGATGAATTTGTTTACCGCTACAAAGATCTCCATTACAGTAAACATCGGTTGACTGAAGTGGTGCCGGATAAAAAAGTAGTGTGGCTGATAACAGACAGCCGGCTGACTTTCCTCAAGGATAACCCCAACGAATGGACTGGCACTACGGTCAGCTTTGACATCACCCCGAAAAATGGTCAGACGGAGCTCCGGTTTATCCACCACGGACTGGTACCGGAAATTGAATGCTATGATGCCTGTTCCAATGCATGGAGCAGGTACCTGAACAGCCTGCATAGCCTGATCACCACCGGCAAAGGACAACCCGATACAAAAGAATAGTATTTGCAGAAGTACAAAAAATACGATATTCGTTCCTGTTTGTTAACAGGAACAAATGTCATTTATGGAAATAACGATCACTGATAACCGCTTCACCCTGAACGGTGTGGAGATGCACTTCCCACTGGATATCGAACAATTAAAAACACTGTTGGGAGAATCCCGGCATGTGGAAAAAAAATACAATCATATCTACACCTGGGATACGCTGGGCGTTCTGGCCTATTCAAAAAACGGCCGTCAAGTGGAAGGGTTCTCCCTCGACTATATATCCGGTTTCCTGGATTTTTCCCCGGCTTCTGTTTTTGTGGACACCTTTACGATCAACGGGATGGACTACCGGGCCTACATTGATAAAAATATAAAATCAGCCAGGAAGGTCAACAAATGGGATGAAGGTGGAACGCTGACCATTGGTGGTTTGGATGTGTGGGTAGATATGGAAGACAATGGGCTGAAGGGTGTTGTTATCAGTCGAAATGAGCCACCAGCGCCTAAAGTGTACTCCGATAAGTACAAATACCAGCCCATTACGGGAGAGAAAATTGAGTTCACGGATTTTAACTTCAAACTGGCTGTGATACAGGAGTTGATGTACAATAAAGAACTGCTGAAGCCTGCATTTGACCTGTATGATTTTGTGGAGAACCATGCCGGCCGGGAGATAGATGTGGAAGAAGAAGGGTACGAATTTATACCAGAGGTCACTGCTTACTTTGAAGCATTGGAGATCGATAAAAAATATGCTACGGAGATTACAGAGATTTCGCAGGATGGTGGAGATGATATATACCTCCACCTGTTGCGGTTCTGGGATGGGGAAGATGATACCTTCAATATCCGGGATTTTGAAGATGTCAGACATTTCCCCAACCTGAAGCGTATGAATATTTTTCATGCCGATAACCTGGCAGACATACAGGCGCAGCTGGCCGAAAAAGGGATCACGGTGGAATCCATTTAAGTCTCCCTGTTAATCCCGCAATGCTTTTACCGGGTTGATGGTAGCGGTTTTGATGGTCTGATAACCTAAGGTCAGGCATTGTACGTTTCCGGGCAGGGAAATCGCTGCTAGTGCTGCGTTGTCCATTGTTTCAGCCGGGCATCCGCATCAAACCGGAAAGGAGCGTCAGCATGTTCCTGCATGAAAGCCTTGCATTCGTTTAATTCGGCTATGATCCATTGCCGCAGGGGCACTGGTTCCTCAGCTGACCAGGGCCGATACTGGTAATCTTTTCCATCATGGCTGATGATAAACTGCATCCGGTCTTCCTTACTTTGCTGCGTATAGCCTTGTACGGTATAATACGGGAAATCCGGTGTAGGCCTGTCCGTTATTTCGAACTGTAACAGGTGATCTTTCCGGGGGCCGTCTTCATAGTGGTTAACGAGGTTGATATCGTTGATCACATCCAGCTGTTGCAGGCTGTCGACGATTTTTTGCTCGGTGGCATTGTACTGGAATGGGTACGGATAGTATTGGTTGTCGTTTTTGTAATCCTTTGCATGCTGCTGTGCACCG
Source organism: Chitinophaga fulva (assembly GCF_012927205.1). GTDB lineage: Bacteria > Bacteroidota > Bacteroidia > Chitinophagales > Chitinophagaceae > Chitinophaga > Chitinophaga fulva. The sequence continues at coordinate 881,637 of NZ_JABBGC010000002.1, read as the reverse complement.
GGGTTTACCCGTTCTCCTTTTTTGTTGATCAGGTAGCTGACAGCTTTACCGGATGCTGCCGATATATACCAGTGTTCTCCACCGGCTTCATATTTTTTTTGCCATCCGCCTTCATATACCGTGGCATAACCATAGTTGAATGGAGTAGCAAAGTCCCACTTTGCCGGAATTATCTTGTGGCCGCTTTTATCCGCAAACCCTACTTTGCCATTCTCCACATAACGGCGCAGTCCTTCTTCCCAGTAGTCGGGGCCATTGTCGTACATCAGCGGGTAATAAAGGAATTTTCCCTTCCTGTTAAATACTTCGCCGCACGGAACAGCCGGTGACAGCTTTGGCGTTTTTACAGGAGTAGATACGTCATAGAACTCTACTGTAGGGCCGGTAATGGGCTGCTCAAAGTCGTAATTGATAGCGCCGGAAAATTTAGCCGGAATGATAATCTTTCCCAGATCGTTTTTTACGCCAACATGAGCACTGTCGGTCGTCGGGAAGTAATACAGTTTATTCTGGGCACAAACAGCTACAGTAGCGCATAACAGGCCGAGGGTCACAACACTCTTTCTCATTTTCTTTTTTCTGGTTTTTCAGTTGAAAAAATAAAGAAAAAAGTGCAAGCTACCTTATTTTTTACCTTAAGATTTTTTTTCGGGTTGAATGATCAGGCCAAATACGCCACGGGGAGGCGTTTGCGCGGTCACTGTTTTTTGCACGCTGAAGCCGGATTTATGAAGATGTTGGATGAATGGCAGCCATTTCTTTTTTTGTTATTTGTTCGATGTTTGGGCATCGTAGATCACCTTTCCCTTTCGGATGGTGTAGGCCACTGCAGCGAAGTTTCGGATATCTGTATGAGGATCTGCTTTCAGCAGTACCAGGTCGGCATCCAACCCTTTGACCACACGCCCGCACTGTTGTGACAGGCCGAAGCGCTTTGCCGGCGCGGTCGTGAGCGAAGTGAGTATCTGGTCAAAAGTGAGACCTGCGGCCGCGAGAAAACGGAATTCATCTTCTGTATTAAAATCAGATATATAACCTACATCAGTGCCAAACAGGATCTCACCGCCTGCTTTGGCAAATATGCCTATTTGTTCTATGGCTGTTTTCACCAGCGGATGATCTTCAGGGGAGGCTACTTTGTTTCTCTCCAGTTCCCATTTGTATAGTTTCAGGGTAGGGATGACAGCCACATGATGCTGCCGCAGCATGTCCACATCCGCCTGTTTCCAGGCCACATAGCCATCCGGCGAAACATGCGCCAGTATGTCCACACCACCGGCGACGGCTACACGCATTCCTGTGTCAGAGGTAGGATGCGCGAATACCGACTTCTGATACTGGTGCGCGGTAGTGGTGGCGGCTTTCACGATATCCACGGGCATGGCCACCACGTTGTTGTTGCCTACAGGAGAGGCGGACCATATCTTGATAGCATCGGCGCCGGCATCGAGCTGTTTTTTGACGTAAGCCACGGCGGCCTCCGGAGTACTGATCTCGGGCAGTTTTATCGGGCGAACGTAAAAAGGACTGCCATTAGGTGGTACAAACGGTTCGCCGGCACTGAGGATGGCAGGCCCGTCTACTTCACCGGACCGTACCCGGTCCCGCAAGGCACGGAGATTACGGAAATTGAGCGTGGCCAGGTCAAATGCATGGGTAAACCCGCGACTGGTCAGCATCTCAGTCAGCTGCGCGGTGAGCTGTGCTGCAGGCAGACTGTCCGCATGTTCCCATACCGGGCTCATAAAATGCACATGCGAATTCCAGAAGCCAGCCATTAATACCAGCCCTTTACCATCTATTACACGCAGATTAGTGGGTACTTTCACCTGCTGTTGGCTGCCTACGGCGGCGATCTTGCCGTTTTTGATAAGCACCACACCCTGCTCTATAGGTGGCGCTCCCGGTGACGGATATATACGGGCGCCCACAAGGGCGAGATCAGACTGCGCATGGGCAGACAGGAAAATACAAGAGAGTACCACTAAGAGATACGTTTTCATATGGGAGTGTTGTGGTCAATTAAGGTACGTTTTTATTCTTTGATTTTCTTAGTTTTGAAATCATGGGAAGAAAGGAAACGATAGCGGCATTTTATGACGACAGAGGTATCCTCGGAGAGGGAAGCCGTTTGTTTAACGTGTTTGAAAACGGCGACCACTGCACGGTGCCACATATTTACAACCGGCGCGATTATTATAAGGTATCCCTGTTACAGGGACAAAGCCGCCTGAGCTGGAACGACCAGGAAATACTGATTGACCGGCCGGCCCTGGTATTTTTTAATCCGCATACGCCCTTTGGCTGGGAACCGGTGTCCGCTGAGCAGCCCGGCTTTTTTTGTATGTTTCAGAAAGCCTTCCTGCAAAATGGAGAACGGAATGAAAGCATGCAACAGGCGCCCCTCTTCAAACCCGGCAGCAACCCGGTATTTTTCCTCGGTCCTGCACAGGAGCAACGTATCAGTGGCATCTTCCAGCATATGCTGGAGGAAATGCAGTCAGACTACCTGTACAAATATGACCTGTTACGCAACTATCTCCAGTTGCTGGTACACGAAGCATTAAAAATAACACCGCATACTGTCAGTATCCGTCAGCAGAATGCTGCGGAGCGCATTACAGCCCACTTTTTTGAACGTATGGAGCGTGAGTTCCCGATAGACGCCCCAGGCCGCCAGCTGGAGCTGCGCGCTGCCGGTGACTATGCCAAGGCATTGGCGGTGCATGTCAACCATCTAAACCATGCAGTGAGGGAGGTGACCGGTAAACCCACTTCAGCGCATATTGCCGGCCGGATATTGCAGGAAGCAAAAGCATTGCTGCGCCATACCGATTGGCCGGTGGCCACCATCGCACACAGTCTTGGATTTGAATCCCCTAATTATTTCTCCAGTTTCTTTAAAAAACAAACCGGTCACGCCCCGAGACGCCTACGCACACACGTCCTTTGATTTTTATACTTTTTCCTTTGATGAGATGACCTTTCCTGCTCGTACGGCCGATAATTTTACGGGCTCAAAAATTCTGTTGTATGACGAAAGTTACCGGCTACGCAGCCAATGCGCCTCATGGGAGGCTGGAAAAATTTGTATATGAATTACCGGAGATCGGCCCGGAGCAAGTGGATATCAAAGTGGCCTATTGTGGGCTCTGTCATTCCGATCTGAGCATGATCAACAATGACTGGGGCGTTTCACGATATCCGCTGGTACCCGGCCACGAAATCGTGGGAGAGGTAATTCGCGCAGGCAGTCACGTGAAAGGCATACGGGTAGGCGATAAGGTGGGCCTTAGCTGGTTCTCGGAGTCGTGTATGCATTGCCGGCATTGCCTGGAAGGCAACCAGCAACTATGTGCGGAAGCCGAGCAGGTGGTAATAGACCGCCACGGCGGATTTGCTGATATCGTGCGAGGTCATTGGTCATGGGTCATTCCACTGCCTAAAAATATCAATATGGCAAAGGCGGGGCCACTGCTGTGTGCGGGACTGACAGTCTTCAATCCGCTGTTATTGGAAGGAGTGAAGCCCACCGACAGGGTAGGTGTGATCGGTATCGGCGGCCTCGGGCACCTGGCATTACGTTTCCTGAAGCACTGGGGCTGCGAGGTGGTGGCCTTCAGCTCCAATCCCTCCAAATACGAGGAAATACGAAACATGGGCGCTTCCCGCGTGATCAATTCTACCGATGCTAATGCACTGAAAACCGTGCAGGGCCAGCTGGATTTTATACTGAGCACGGTGAATGTGCCGCTGGACTGGAATATATTCCTGAATTGCCTCGCACCCAAAGGGAAATTGCATGTAGTGGGTATTGTACAGGAGCCTATCGCTGTTCCTGTTTTTGATATGATTGCCGGACAGAAATCTGTTGCGGGAAGCCCAGGCGGCGGTCCTGCGGTGATCCGTGCCATGCTCGATTTCTGTGTGCGCCACAACATTTATCCGATAGTGGAAGAGTTCCCGATGGAACAGGTGAACGAGGCCATCCGTCACCTGGAAGAAGGGAAGGCGCGCTACCGGATTGTGTTGAAGAACAGTTGATTAACAGAAAAGTAGGTGGGTAATGTGTTTAGTTTTCGTAAATTAACGGCATTAACCACATGCTATGTTAAACCAGTCGGCTGCTGCGCGCAAGGAGGAAATGGAACATTTCCGCAAGTTTTTTCTATTGTCCAATGATCTGTTCTGTCTGGTAGGCAGCAGCGGCACCTTTGAGATGGTGAACCCCGCCTTCTCAAAGGTGCTGGGCTGGAAGCCCGAGGAAATACTGGGCCGTCCGGTGTTTGATATCATTCATCCGGAAGATGCCGACAGCTCCGGTGAGCAACTGAAAGGACTAAACGAAGGGATCGATACTGTCAACTTTGTGAACCGTATGCGTAAAACAGACGGTGAATATGTGTGGTTGCAGTGGATGGCATCTCCCGAAATGGCCAACGGCAATATCTTCGCTGTAGGCAGGGATATTACACAGGAAATACAGCAGGAACGCCAGTTACAGGAAAGCGAACACCAGTTCAGGGTGTTTTTTAATAACTCCAGGGGCATGATGTGTATGCATGACCTCGAAGGAAAACTGCTGGCGGTAAACCGCGCCAGCGCTGAAAGCCTCGGCTATCAGCCGGAAGAAATCATTGGCGGAACGCTCTGGGACATCATACCTGCTGCATTTGCGGAAGGGGTGTACGAATATCTCGATGCTGTTAAAAAAGAAAAGCAGGTCAGTGGGATCATGCATACACGCCATCGCGATGGCAGCATACGGATTTGGCTGTACAACAACGTACTGGAATATTCCATCGATGGGACCCCTTACGTGATCGCTAATGCGCTGGATATAACGTTGAGGCATGCACTGGAGAAAGAATTGAAACTGACCACACATATGCTGGAGCGGACCAATAGCGTGGCCCGGATCGGCTTTTGGCAGTTTGATGTAATAAAACAATTACCTTATTGGTCAGATGTGACCCGCCACATTCATGAGGTGGACGACGACTTTGTGCCCTCATTGGAAGGTGCACTGAACTTTTACAAAGGTGCCAACCGCACCGCTATGGAAGATGCTGTCAACAGGGGGATACAATTTCATGAACCATGGGACATAGAACTGGAGATCGTCACGGCTGAAGGCAGAAATATCTGGGTACGTTCTATCGGCAGCACGGAAGTCAGGGACGGCAAATGCGTCCGGTTGTATGGCACCTTTCAGGACATTGACCGGCAAAAGCGGATGGAAGAAGAAATACAACGGGCACGCAAACTGGTGGAAGACATCCTGCAATCAGCCATCGACGTTAGTATTGTCGCTACGGGACTGGATGGCACCATTACCTTGTTCAATAAAGGGGCGGAGAACCTGCTGGGCTATACTTCCCGGGAAATCGTCGGTAAACAAACACCGGCCACTTTTCATGAACCGGCTGAACTCTCTGAAAGGGCCGGGTCCAAAGGTGTTGCGCCCATGGAAATATTTGCGCTGGAAGCCGCCCGTCACCGGCAGGTGGCACAGCAGGAATGGACGTATATCCGTAAAGACGGTTCTGCTGTGAACGTATCACTCGTGATATCGGCCATTCATAATATGGACAACGAACTGACAGGATACCTGCATATCGCTACTGATATTACCGACCGGAAGAAGGCGGAACAACTGTTGCTCGATGAAAAATCCAAGCTCGCCGCATTTGTGGAACATACCCCTGCGGCGGTAGTGATGCTGGATAAGCGGCTTCGTATTATTGCCTGCAGCAATGCCTGGGCAGAAGACAATGGACTGAAAGGGCAGGCACTTTACGGGAAAACAGTCTATGAGTTGTTGCCCAATGTTCCGGAAGGCTTCAAACAGATCTACCGTGATACAGTCGCCGGGAAAACGGAAAGGAATGGAGAATTCATTTGGCGGCCGCCGGGATGGAAACATGACCAGCATCTGCGCTGGGAGATAAGGCCCTGGTTTCATCATGATAGAGAAGTAGGCGGTATCACCATCCTGACAGAAGATATTACAGCCATCGCGCTGCACCAGGAAGAACTGCGGCAGGCCAAACTGCTGGCGGAACAGGCCAGTGTGGCCAAGTCGGAGTTCCTGGCCAATATGAGCCACGAAATCAGAACGCCGCTGAATGGTATCATCGGGTTTACAGACCTCGTACTGAAAACCCGCCTCAATGATGTACAACACCAGTACCTGTCTATCGTGAACCAGAGCGCAGGTACCCTGCTGAATATTATCAACGATATTCTTGACTTCTCGAAGATAGAGGCGGGTAAACTGGAGCTGGATGTTCAGAAACTGGACATCTATGAAGTGAGCTGCCAGGTGAGCGATATGGTGAAGTTTCAGGCCCAGAGTAAAGGCCTGGAAATGATCTATGACATATCTGCTGAATTGCCGCGTTTCATCTGGACCGACCAGCTACGGCTCAAACAGATACTGGTCAACCTCCTCTCCAATGCGGTCAAGTTCACCGAAAAAGGAGAAGTAGGGCTGAAGATATATCCCGTTTCTCCCGCAAATGCGGCATATCACCGCACCATCCGGTTTGAGGTGTCTGACACGGGTATTGGCATCCGGAAGGAGCGACAGGAAAAAATCTTTGAAGCTTTCTCCCAGGAAGATATATCTATCACCAAAAGATATGGCGGCACAGGCCTGGGCCTCACCATCTCCAATAAGCTACTGGCATTGATGAACAGCCGGCTGCAGTTACAGAGCACTCCCGGAGAAGGCAGCACGTTCTTTTTTGAAGTAACAGTCGAAACAGCTGATGGCCCGCCGGTGACATGGCAGCATATTGAAGCGGTGAAAAAAGTATTGGTGACAGATGATAATGAACACAACCGCACCATCCTGCAACAAATGCTGCTACTGAAAGGAATCGAGACCGACATGGCTAAAAGCGGCTTTGAAGCGTTGCAGTTCCTGATGGAAGGGCGGACCTACGACGCGGTATTGATGGACTACCACATGCCGGTGATGGATGGATTGGAAACACTCCGTAAAATGCGGAAGATGGCCGACCAGCTGGGGACCTGGACACCAGTGGTATTGTTGTACAGTTCTTCAGATGATGAAACGGTACAACGGGTTTGTGAAGAACTGAAGGTGGAACAGCGGTTGGTGAAGCCTGTCAAAATGCAGGACCTGTATAATGCGCTGGCGCATCTGTCATTGAAGAACGCTGATCAGCATGGTTCCGCACAGGCGGCGCAGCAAAAGCGGAAACCAGAACGTACCACTTTAAAAGTGCTGCTGGCAGAAGACAATAATGTCAATATGCTCCTGATTAAAACCATTATCTCCCGATCGATACCCACTTCCACCATTATAGAAGCGAGGACCGGACAGGAAGCAGTGACGCTTTACATTGGCGAACAACCGGACCTCGTATTTATGGATATCCAAATGCCGGGAATGAACGGCTATGATGCTACCCGCCGCATCCGGGAACTGTTTCCGGAGAAACATACTCCCGTGATCGCGCTGACTGCCGGCAATGCTAAAGGAGAGCGCGAAAGATGCATGGCCGCCGGTATGGATGATTTTCTGTCGAAACCCTTTGTGGAGGACGAAATTATGGAGCTGGTCAATAAATGGGTAAGCAGCGAAGAACCTGCTACGCCGCCGCCGGCAGACACGAAGCCGTTAGACCTCTCCGTGCTGATGGGCTACCTCGGCAGCGATACTGAGCAAGACCCGCTGCTCCGTGAAACGCTCTCCCTGCTGCTGGACGATTGTAAATCGGTTAGAAAGGAACTGGCCGAAAAAGACATGACCCAATATCCCAAAAGGATAGGGGAGATATGCCACAGTATGCGGAGCGTCACGACCTACGCTGGTTTGAGCGGACTGGAGAAAGTTTTCCGGGACACGGAAAGTAACGGTCCTACAGCGGAACAGTTGCAGGTGCTGGCAACGGAACTGGACAAGGCAATTGTTGCTGTTCAGCTGGCACTGGACCAGTTGTCCTGATATTACTGTACATAAATTTCATCACAACAGATGGCGGGTCGTTTGCTCTCAGGCGCTTCCCGCCATACGGGTATGTCTGCGGGGCAAACACCGGTAACCCGGATATAGCGTACGGCCTTTCCTGTTAGTTTGAAAGATACCGGTGTGTTTTTTACATCGTAGTCTTCGCCTTGTAGCGGAGTAATGACCTGTTCCCCCACATCCGTGAAATGGATGTTGTCGTCTGATATAGCAATACTAACCCGGGATGGATTAAAAATATAATGGCGCGCGTCTTGTAAGAAGTGCATGAACACGGTATTGACCGGTTTGGCAGTGCCCATATCTATTACCGCTACGAGGTCTTTACCATACAGGTACAGCCAGTTGAGACTGAAGTCTCTGCCGCCTTCCAGTCCGTCGGTAAGGGTCTGCGCGCCTTTGCCCGGAAACTCCGGCGGGGGTGGGTTCACCAGTGATACTTTGGCCCTGAAAGCCAGGCTGTTGGTCCATTTGCGGGCAAACAGGCTATCCCATTCCTGTTGGTAGCCATCGGGGCTAACGCCGCCTTCGGCTAATGTGGTCACGCCTGCCGCTTTGCAGCCGGCGGTAAATTTCCGTACCCTTTCCGGCCAGCGCGGATTGACCGTATATTCTTTTCCGTTAGCATCGAGGTAGCCGTGCGGTTCTGTACCGAAGAAGCGGGACTGCTGCAGGACGGTATATTCCAGTGGTAACCGCGCCGCATATACGCGTTTTAGCAACTCAGGCTGTCCTTCAACGGCAGCTTCGGCTTTGTCGAGCAGTTTGCTGTAGGTGTCAATCGCCAGTGGTGACAGGTAGTCCCGGTGATTGTTGACAGGGTTGCCGTAAATATCAAGCGGAGCATGCGTTTGTTTGAGTGTGTTCACCAGCGCGTCCATATACTGCCGCATGTTTTTACCGGCTTTTCCATAGTATCCCTGTAAAAAATCATCCTGTAATTTATCAGCATCTGTTTTGGGATTCCAGAGGTATTTGGCTTGTACATAGGCGTTGAATTCCGCCATGTCGCTATGGGTATCGCCGCTGCCTTGCGAGAATACGCCGCTTACTTTGTGGTCCGACAGGTATTGCAGGTTGGGCCGCAGATTGGCGTAGTCCGGGAAAGGCGCCAGGTAGTTGGTGAACTGGGTCGTATAATCCCATACAAAGATATGTGACGTGACGGTGCCCCAGGCATCCAGGTTTTTGCGGAAAGCGGCAGCTGATGGAATACTGCCCAGTGGCTCCTGCCGCAGGGCATCGATGGAGCTGAGCATGATGATCACATTAGCGGCCGGTTTGGTGCGTTGCGGTGGCCTGGCGGAATACAGATAAGACAGGGTGGTGAACTGCTGCTCCGGAAACTGCGCGGCCACTTTATTTACAAAACGTATCAGCGAACCGGAGGGACCGCCTTCTTCGGCGTCCACTTTGCGGCAAAGGTCGCAGGTACAGTAGCCGCCGCCATCTTCCTGTGAGATGGACCAGTACATAGCATCGGGATTAGCTTTGATGGCCAGGCGCAACGAATCCACTACGAGACGCCATACATTTTCGTTGCTAAGGCATAGCTGCGTAGGCTGCCGGATACCTTTCACCAGGGCAAAGTATTCCGGATGAACGGCAAACCATGCCCGGGGTGGTACCAGCTTAAAGAAAGAGTGGCCCCACAAGCCCCATAGGTCTTCAAAGCGATGCAGCTTGTGCCACTCGAGGTATTCATTGTCGAACGCCGCAGGATAGTAGGTTTCGCGGTAAGTGAAAGCCGGTTCTTGCAGATCGTGCAATTGTGCTGGTACCCGCACGTCTTTAACCGTGGGCACAGTGGCTGGCGCCTGACTGTATTTGCGGCAGCCGAGGTATTGTTCCAGCAGCGTGTATACGCCGTATACCACCCCTTTGCCACTGCCGCCGATAACGTACACGTCGCGCGCATCGGTAGCGAGCATAAAACCTTCCGGTTTTATTTTCCCGGTATTGATATTGGCTGCATGGTCGGTATGGCCAATAAAAATAGCCGGCTGGTTTTTATCCTTTAAGCTATTCTCTTTGACGATGTTCAACGTGGCGCCGGACATCCGTTTTACATAGTCTTTTAACACATCAGCAGCATGTTGGTCGTTCTTCCCCGCGTCAACGGGCAATACGATCACATAGTTGCTTTTACCGCCCGATACCAACGCGATATCACCGCCGGTAAGGGACTGGCAGCCATAACCGAACAACGTCATAATGTAAAGTAGGTATGTCATCTTCCTGCGCATAAAATTGGTTAGAATTTTCGTTGTACCGTTACAAAGATATCATACTGGTTCTGAAAAATGGTGGGGCTGATCTTCTGGTTGATCCAGGTGCCGTAAAGCCCCAGTGTGGTGCGGTACCTGATGGTTTTCTGATAACCGGTGCCTACGCTGCGGGTAAGCAGTCCTGCCAGTTGCGGGAACTGCACCAGCCGGCTGCGGTCATCGGGCGAGGTGCCCAAACCGGCCACCAACAGCAGATAGTCCTGGTCCCGGTTCATATAATACCGGGTGGTCAGGTTAAAGGAGGTATAAAAATGAGGCTGGTCACTGATGAAGTAGGCACGAAGGTTTACATAAAAGTCGTTAAACCTGTTGGCCACCGATACTACGCCGGAATATACATTGGAGGTATCTGCTTTCAGATAACGGGCGCCCAGCTCACCTTCTATGCTTTTACCAAAAGTATGGAAGATAGAGTAAGCCAGTCGCGCGGTAGGGAACACATCTGAATTGGCATAACTGGCAAGGGCATACGAATACGTGCGGCGGGTATGAGTGTAGTATAATTCTGCCTCACCCATTACGCCGGTGCCTTCCGCCCGTCCGCCATAGTTAAGCCTTGCGGCATAGCTGCCGCGCTTCATAAAATGGCGGTACTCCGCGGTGGCGATGTTATACCAGCGGCTGGTGCCGTAGTCATAACTGGAGCGCAGGAAGAACAGCCCAAATTGATTTTTGAGTGTTTTGCTGCGCAGGTAGTCAGCGTAATCGGTATGGACCGAGGTGTTGCTGTAGCGCAATAACGAATCTGCTGCCAGGGAGGCTGCGCTATAATCTTTTTTATTGTCGAGGGTTATGACGCGTTTTTCAAGGAACGCTGGGTTGTCCGGATAATACCGGAGCCCCTGATCAGTGTATAGGAGCGCACTGTCATAGGCACCTTTCCCGTTATACAGGTTGATGGCATATAACAAGGCAGCGGAGTCTTTCCGGTTGATGGCCAGCACCTGGCGGAAAGTTTGCAGCGCGCTGTCCGGCTGCTGATTACGCTGCGCTGTTGTGCCGGCGGCCAGCAGATTGTCCGTATAGGCGTTACGGTATTTAACGGTAAAAGGATATTGCTGCCGGAGGCTGTCGAGGATGGCGCTGGCGGCTGCATACTGATGTTGTGTGCTAAGGATGCCGGCTTTCTTAAACAGCAGTTCCCGGTTATGCGGGTCTTGTTGCAGTGCCTGGTCCAGCCGGGCCAATGCACTGTCGGGCTGTTGCATGGCGCTCTCGGCGTTGATCAGGTATTGCAGTGCCTCGGGTTGTCCGGGTTGTAAGGCCAGCACTGCCTGAAACTGCCTTTTGGCTTGTTCATATTCTTCATTTTGCATGAGTATCCTGCCGGCACTGAGATGGATGTCCTGTAACAGGGATGAGTATTGCGTATTGACCGGATACTGTTGCAGCAATGTTTCCATGATGGCGGTGGCCTGATCATACTGTCCCATGTCGGCCAGTATGTTGGCCTTTTTCAGCAGGAAGCGGGCATTACCGGGATGTTGTAGTAATGCCTGGTCGAGGACCGTCACTGCCTGTGCGGGTTTTTTCTGAAGCAGGTAGGTGTTGACCAGCAGGTTGGGCGCCGTGGTGTCAGCGGGCGTTATGCGAAGGGCGTTTTCGAATGCCGTGAGGGCTTCCGGGTATTGTTGCTGTACCAGGTATTCGCGGCCGCTGGCGGTATAGAGCCGGCCGAGGCGTTCGCGTTCGGTGGTGTTGCCGGGTTGCCGTTGTAGCAGCCTTTCAGCGAGCATGGCGGCTTCTGCGTATTTACGGTCGCTTTCCAGCATGTCTGCTTTCAGGCTGAGCAGCCGGGCGTCATCAGGGTGGTTTTTCAGGCCGAGGTTGATCCAGGTAAGCGCTTCGCGGTATGCGCCGCGGGACACGCTTAGGCCGATCAGCTTCTGCAGGGCATCCTGGTTACCGGGATTTTTTTCGAGTATGCTGGCATAAAGCGCGTAAGGATCGGTGTTGGTATAATAGGCGGCGGCTTCCATGCGTAAAGGCACCTGCTGGCTGCGGGCCCTGGTGTCTCCCGGAAAACGTTTAATAATATTTTCAAGGAGACTGATGGCTTCAGGATAACGGTGCATCTCGTGCAACATCTCCAGTTTGCTCATCAGCAGGTCGTAGGAGTTAGGATGGTTGGCCAGTTCGGCTTCTATCCGTTCCAGTGCGGCGCTGTAGTTATTATCACGTATATCCATGCCCGTAAGTGCCTGCCTGGCTTCCTGGTTGGAAGGGTCGGTCATCAGCGCTTTTTCGTAGTTGTCGCGGGCGAGGTTATGGTAGTTGTTTTTACGGAAGTAGCCGCCTGCCAGCAGGAAATGGCCTGTGACAGCTCTTTGCACGACGGTGTCGGTACCATGCCTGTCCAGCAGGGTATTAGCGTAATTGCTGCCCTGGTAGAACTTGCGGGCTTCATCCATGACACCTAGTTTCTTCAGCATAAATTCACGGTCGCCGTTGAAATACCCCAGCGCCATATCTGCATAACATTCGGCTTCCTCGTATTGTTTTTGGGCCAGTTCAATATTGATGGCATAGAGGTAGGCATCGCGGTAGCGGGGAGCGGTTAACAGCACCTGCCGGATGTATTTCCGGGCGCTGTCGTTTTGCCCGGTGAGCTGATACAGTCTGCCCAGCAGCAGTTGCTGGTCCACGAAATCGGGCTGCAGGTCCAGCGCCTGGCGGGAAAGACGGATAGCTTCCGGATATTGTTTTGCCCGCATGGCTTTTACGGCGTCGTCATAAACCGACTCGGCAGCCCTGCTTTTATTTTTGTTTTGTGCCATACCCGGCAGAACAGCTACGGTAGCGGTTATCAGGAAAACATATTTCAACACGGATGTCCTCATCTATAAAAAAATTAGTACTAAGCGTTTGCGGTTTTCTTTTTGCCAAAGCCCTGTCGCTGCATATTGCCCCAGGAATGTTTTTTACCGGTCAGGAAATAATAATATCCTCTTAAGGCAAAAAAGACGATCAGCGGGTGATAAAACAACGGCTCCAGGAAAGCCATCAGGGCCAGTCCTATCACTTCCCGCCAGGTTTTATAATAATGATAGGTCATGTGGTCCCACCAGATGGCCAGGGTGGTGATCATCACGGAATACAGGTATACAAAAGCCAGTAATATCAGGGCGTAATGCCAGTTGATCTGGCCGGTAATGATCAGGTAGATATAAAACAGGATACCGGTGAACTCGATGATGGGCGCTAAAAACTCAAATAAGAGATTGTAGGGGAGCACGATCAGCCCCAGTTGTTTGTACCGCGGATGAAAGAGCACCCTGCGGTGCATGGTGATGATCTCAGCAAGGCCACGGCCCCAGCGGGTACGTTGCCGGCTGAAGACTTTCAGGGTAGGAGGCCCTTCTGTCCAGCATTGTGAGGTGGGTATATAGCGGATGGCGTATTTCAGTTTGTTGTCGATCATGTAGGTGCACATACGGGTGACGATGTCCATGTCTTCTGCGAAGGACTGGCTGTCATACCCACCGGCCTTGATGGCTATTTCTTTGTCAAACAGCCCAAGGCCGCCGGACACATTGGGCACGCAATTGATCAGGCTCCAGCCCATTTTTCCCAGTACATAGGCACGGATATACTCCATTTCCTGGAAGCGGGGCAGCCATTGGCGCGGCGGTCTCACACGGGTGATCACGCCTTCGTCCACATCGCAGGAATTGGCCAGCCGCAGGGTGGCACCGGAGGCAATTACCCGCACGCTGTCTTCTGCAAAATGCACGTAACCACATTCGGGACACGGTTCACCTACGGCTTTAATGCGCTGGTGCTCTTCGTCCATAAAGGGTTTGATCAAACGTAACAGGGTATCTTTCTCCAGGATACTATCTACATCGGTACAAAGAAAATAATCATAAGCGGCGGCGTTGATACCGGCATTGGAGGCATCCGCTTTGCTTTTGCCATTCACTTTGTCGATGACCAGCAGTTTGTCGTAAACATTATTGACAGACTTAAAGATACGTTTGACAGGCTGGGACTTGATCCGCTCGTTGTAGGCGAAATCCACTTCCTGTAGCTCAAATTCGTTGATCAGTTTCTCAAGGGTGTCATCGGTACTGCCATCGTTGATGATGATCACTTCGTATTTGGGATACACCAGCGTGAGCAGCGAGCGCACGTTGGAGATGATGGTCACGCCTTCGTTGTAGGCCGGCGCAATAACAGAGATGCCTGGCGCCAGGGGAGAGTCCAGCATTTTCGTATAGTCCACATAGCTATGCGTACGCTGGAAGCGCCGGATGCCCCGCAATGATAGCAGGGCGAGCAAGGCATACATCAGCAGCATCGCGCAGCCGAATGCAAATACGAAACCTTCATAGAAATTTTTGAACCATTCCACGATATCGACAATTTAAAATCTGATCAATGGGCAGTTGCCTGTTGTTTGAAACCGCGGCGTTGCATATTGCCCCAGCTGCTCTTTTTCCCGGTGAGGAAATGGAAGTATCCCCGTAATGAAAAAAACACGATCAGCGGATGGTAGATGAACATCTCCATCAGCGGGGTGGCGCAGAGGTATATCACTTCCCGCCAACTCTTGTAGTACCGGAAGGTAAGCTGGTCCCACAGGATGGCAAGCGTGGTGATCATCACGGAATACGTATATATAAATAACAGCAGCAACAGCGCTGTGGGCCAGTTGATAAGTCCCAGCACGGCGCCGGTGATGTAAAATATAATGCCGATAGCTTCCACCAGGGGTGCCAGCAACTCAAAAAAGAAGTTATAGGGGAAGATGATCATGCCCATGCGGCCATAGCCTGGGTTCAGGAACATGCTGAAGTGCGCGTGCATCAGCTGGGCAAGCCCCCTGGCCCAGCGGGTCCGCTGCCGTCCGAAAATACGGACGGTCACCGGTGCTTCGGTCCAGCAGAGTGTTCGGGGAACATACCGGATCGCATAGTCGATCTTGTTGTCGCTGGCATAGCGGCACATGCGGGTCATCAGCTCCATGTCTTCCCCGAAGGAGCTGAAATCATACCCGCCACTGCGGATGGCCACCTCCTTGTCAAACAGCCCGAGGCCGCCGGACACGTTGGGGACGCAGTTGATCAGGCTCCAGCCCATTTTGCCCAGCACAAAGGCGCGGATATATTCCACTTCCTGGAAGCGGGGCAACAGCTGCCGTGGTGGCCGCATCCTGGTCATCACGCCCTCATCAAATTCGCAGGAGTTGGCGATGCGCAGGGTGGCGCCCGTGGCGATCACCCGTTTGTGCGGTTCCTGCATGACAGGCTTAATGAGCTCCATCAACGTATGTTCGTGCAGGATACAGTCTACATCGGTACACACAAAATAGTCGTAGGACGCGGCATTGATGCCGGCGTTAACGGCATCTGCCTTGCTTTTACCGTTTACTTTATCTATGACGGTAAGCAACGCATACGCCGGATTGGAGGATTTATAAATTTTACGCACCGGCTGCGTAGGGATCTTGACGTTATAGGCGAAGTCTACGGGCACCAGCTCAAAGGCTTCGATCAGTTGCTCCAGGCTGTTATCCGTGCTACCGTCGTTGATAACGATGATTTCATAACGGGGATAGACCAACGTCATGAGGGAGCGGACATTATATATAATGGTCAATCCCTCATTATAAGCGGGTGCCAGCACGGTAATACCCGGCGCCAGGGGTGATTTAAGCAGTATGTCCACCTGTTGGGATTCTCCCTTTTTGGCGTAGGAGCGGACGGCGATAATGGAAAACAGCGCTAACAGGGCATAGGTTCCCAATAGTACCGCACCATAAATAAAAGTACCGGCCTCAAATATATTCCTGAGCATTTCCCAGAATGTACTGTCCATCAGCGACTAAAATTTGATTAATGGGTTCATGCAATGTTTCAGGATGAGTTTGTTCTCCCTGGTGGCGGTATCCACCAGTTCCTGGATAAGGCTGCTGGCGGCCCATTGGTTGTTGATCAGCGATTTGGCTGCGTGTTTACGGATTTCAAAATCGGAGGAATGCAAGAACTCCTGCCGCAGAAAATCTACCTGTTTACCACTACTGATACGCCCAAACGCTTTCAGTATTTCTGTGCGGCAATGATGGGGCTGGCTGTCGTACATGCTCATCAATTTGTCTTCCACGCTTTCAATCCTCAGTTTGCCGAGGCAGTTGATGGCATTGGCCCGCAGGTAGTGGTCGCGGGTATCCAACAGCTTTACCACGGCGGGAACGGCGCTCAGCTGCTGGTAATGTTCTACCAGTTTCAGACAGAAAGCGATGATGCTTTTATTGGAGGAGTAAGTGATCCATTGGGCGAAGTTGGGAATAGAGATCCGGT
Organism: Chitinophaga fulva; assembly: GCF_012927205.1. Lineage (GTDB taxonomy): Bacteria > Bacteroidota > Bacteroidia > Chitinophagales > Chitinophagaceae > Chitinophaga > Chitinophaga fulva. The sequence continues at coordinate 865,048 of NZ_JABBGC010000002.1, read as the reverse complement.
CGGTGGTGGAAATAATGCGGAATAGTTCCACCTGGTCCCAGAGCAGTAACGGTTCGGTGGCCACGTCAAAAAATTTGAAGGGCTCGTTTTTGCTCAGTTTGATGTAGGCATGCCGGGCGGTGGCACGTAACTCACGGTTACGGCTATTTGTTAACGGCAGGATGATCACATCGGCAATGGGAATGTCCATATTGGTCAGTTCGCCGAGGGCCTGGATTTTATGGTCCCAGCGGCTGGACTTCAGCTTCTTCAGGGAGTCTTTGTCCAGCCCCAGTTGTATGTAGAGGCTGCGCAGCTGGTCGCCCATGGCGCCCTGTACGTTGTCGCGGTATTGCATCAACCGTTGGATCAATACCTGCCGGGCCCATTTTTTTTCAAAAATGGGTTTGTCAAAAACCCCCACAGGCACAGTGGCCTCTACCGGTTCATCGGTATATAGCTCCTCGTTCATAAGGATATGTTCGGTGAGCAGCTCATCGATCAACGGGTGGAGGGCTGCCAGCTTTTTCTCCCGCCGGTGGCTCCGGTAGCGATTTAGCAGGATGGAGATATAAGCGATGGCTGTCATCGATACCGCAACAGCAGTAAAGATGACCGCGATCTGTATCACGAGCGGGGCGTAACGGAACTGGTCTACGGTAGCCGAAATAAAAGCCGGTATGGTTTTCATGGTCGCAGGAAATGGTCTATAAAATAACGCGTGGCACAGGAAATAATTACTGGTACTGCATCAGCAACCGTTTCACGCGGATAAGCAGTTCGCCGGGAATGACCGGTTTTTTGAGGAAGTCGTCCGCCCCCAGCTTAAAACCTTCCAGGATCATGTCTTCATTGCCCGCATTGGAAACAATAATAACGGCAATGGGTTTGCCTTCTTTTCTGCTTTTCACCCGGCTGAGGATTTCAAAACCGTTGGCATACGGCATCATGATGTCGGTAATGATCAGGTCGTATCCGTAGTTGGTCTCTTCCAGCTTCTGAATGGCCTCTTTACCATTCACTACGTGGTCCAGTTGATAGTTCTCCTTATGAAGTATCCGTTGAAAAATTTTTGGCATTACTTCGTCGTCTTCAATAACTAGTATTTTATGCATATACGATATTAGCGGTTACTCATGGCTGTTATGGTCTCACAGTTGACTCTTTAATAAAGATAGGCATTATATGTAAATGTCTGCTTTTTTATGCCCTATATTTGCGATGGAAGCATATAGTTATGACCACGAAGTTTAAGATATTATTGGTAGATGACCACAAAACCAACCTTTTAGTATTGCAGCGTATGCTCGAGGCAGAGGGACGGACATTTGTACTGGCCACCTCCGGCCATGAAGCCCTGGACATAGCCAGGGAACAGGATGATATCGGATTGGTACTGCTCGATGTGCAGATGCCGGACATGGACGGCTACGAGGTGGCCCGCCAGCTGAAAGCCAATCCACAGACTAAAGACATCTCCGTGATTTTTGTGACGGCCACCAACAAAGACGAGGAAGATATGCTGAAAGGTTTTGAGAAAGGAGCGGTAGATTACCTCCCCAAACCGCTGCATAAACACCTGACCCGTGCCAAGGTGGATGTTTTTGAAAGGTTATATTATTATCAGCGGGAGCTGAAAATGGCGTTGAAGGCTAAAGAGCAGGTCAACGGACAGTTGGAGCGTTTTATGCACGTGGTGGCACACGACCTGAAATCGCCGCTCTCCGGTATTACCAGCCTGCTGCTGATTTTACGCGAGGAGGAAGAGCTGCAGCAATCTGCTGAGTTGTTGTCTTTTGTGGACATGGCCGTGGATGCCTCCCACAAATTGGCAGATATGATCTCCGCTATCCTGGATTATAGCCGCGAACACCAGGACAATCAGCCGGAAGAAATGGTGGAGGTGAAAGTGCTGCTGGACCAACTGGTGCAGCTGCTATTCCCGCCGGTCAACGTGCATATCCACGTCGCAGATGACCTCCCGGCTTTGTATACCAGCCGCCAGAAACTGCAACAAGTGTTTCAGAACCTGATCTGCAATGCTATTAAATATGTAGACAAGCCACAGGTGAAAATCGGTATCGGAGGCGAAGACAGGGGTGACTACTACGAATTTTACGTGAAAGATAACGGGCCGGGCATCGCTGAAAAAGACAACGAGCGCATTTTCCGTCTATTCGAGAAAGTAGACAATGACGGCGATAATGGCAAGGGCACCGGTATCGGACTGAATATCCTGAAGCTGCTGGTGGAAACACAGGGCGGCAAGGTGTGGGTGGAGTCGGTGAAAGAAGAAGGGAGCTGTTTTTATTTCCAATGGAGAAAGTAAAACGAGTAAGTCTGAAAAATAATACCCCGGGTTTTAGCCCGGGGTATTGAGCTTCCAATTCAGGTCAGTACGGCGTAAACACCCGCCGCGGCCGCAATACCTGCTTTTTTACCCATGGGCCTGCCACTATAACGGTGATCAATACACTTAAACCGATAATCATCCAGGCATAATAATCCATCGATGCACGTAAACCGGTTTGTTCCTGCATCAGGTGCTGGGCAGCCCCTTCCGCCAGCTGCCGCGCAGTGGCCATGTCCTTGCCGCCAGCCAGGAAATGCTGCCGGAACTGCTCCAGTACATCTTCCCGCATGGGATTGATACCCGTGAAACTCTCCCTGAATTTATTATAGTGAATGCTCTTCGCATACAACTGGAAATAGTTGGCGAAAGCGATGCTGCCGCAAAAACCGGCATAACGGGCGGCGATGCCAATGAAAGACACGGTGCCCGCCATGGTTGCGGGAACAGCAGCAACCACGTACATCACAATGGGCACAAACAAGGCGCCTGTGCCAAACCCCTGTATCCACATAGGCAGCAAAAACTGATTGGTATTGGCCTGCCGGGAGAACAGAAAATACATGCATACATGGAACAACAACAGGGATAGAAAACCACAGCCCAGTATCCAGCGTGTATCCGTCTGGTTTAGCACCAGCCGGGAGGCTACCAGCATGCCCATAACAACCCCGGCGATATTGGATGTCCAAACAGGGGTAAGGTTGAGTGGGTCTATCAGTAATACCCCTTGTAAATAGGCGTAAACATGCCCGGTGGTACCTTTGAAAGTATAGTAGGCGATGAGCAGCAATAACCCGTTTCTGAAGGCGGCAAACCGGAACAGCCGCAGCTGCAGCAAGGGACGTTTTAAAGAAAATTGCCGCAGGCTGAAAAGCAGGCCACTGGCAAGCCCAATCAGCAACAACCAGCGTAGCTGCGGACTGGAAAACCAATTGAGCTGCTGGCCATACACCAGTATGTAACCTGCGATACATAACAATATGGTATATAAAATATAGCTGGCCCAATCCAGCTGGTACAATGGGAATTTCTTCCTGAAACGCACATTGTTGGTGATGGCCAGCATTAATATCAGGCCGGGTATTTCTGCCAGAATGACGAAGTAAAACAGGTGGTTGAACTCAAAGTAATGTAATATCCAGCTGCAAAAGAAGGCGCAGGCAGGGATAGATACCTGCAAGGTGCCGTAAAACACCGAATAGCCGATAACCCGCATTCTGTCTGAGCGTAACTGGGAAAAGATCATATGCAGGCAGATGCTGCAGAACAAAGCACACACTGCTCCCTGTACAAAGCGGCAGATCATGAATACAGACAGGTTGCGGGTGCCGGCGCAGACAAAGCAGGTTAGCGTGTTGAGCGCTACTGCAATAAGAAAATAAGGCCGGGGCTTCACATACTTTACCAACCGGTCGTCTATCGGCAGGAACGTGACAAGTGCGGCATACATCAATACCACGGAATACTGCATGTCTGCCGGCTCCATGCCGTAATAACCCGTGGTTTCAGCACCGTTGCTGAAATACAGGGCGAAGACGCCCAACGCGGGCAACAGCATTAGGAGGATGGTTGTACGGATCAGCCATTCCGGTACCCATGGTTTAAAAAGTGGTAAGTTGATTGATGACATAAACGGTTATTTACTGACAGATACATTGGCATTCATACCGGCCACGAGACGGGCCAGCACGGTCGGGCTCTCTACCAGCCGGATACGTACGGGTATCCGCTGGATGATCTTCACAAAATTGCCGGTCGCATTGTCCGGCGGCAACAACGAATAACGGGACCCGGTAGCAGGAGAGAAGGAGGTGATCTCTCCGCGGAAAGTCTCTCCGGGAAAGGCGTCTACGGTAACAGTCACCGGTTGGCCTGCCCGGAATTGTTGTACCTGTGTTTCTTTAAAGTTGGCCACCACCCACTTGGGGGTTTCATCATTGGAGATGAAAGTGAGCGGTTGTCCTGCCTGAATAAGCTGTCCTTCCTGTATGTTCTTACGGCCTACGCGTCCGTTGTAGGGAGCGCGGATAACGGTATAGCCTACACTGAGTTGGTGCTGCTCTGCCACCGCCTGCCGGCGTTTGATTTCTGCGGTCACGGCGGCCGACTGATGGGAGGCTTCTGTAATACGGGCCTCTGCGGACGCATGGTCACGCAGCGCTGCCTGGTATTCGGAAGCGGCGATGTCCAGCGCGGTTTTCACATTATCGAATCGTTGCTGCGTGGTGGATTCTTCGGCCAGCAGATTGGCGAACCGCTTGTATTCCTGCTGCTGATGCTGCATGCGGGCTTTGGCGGCATCGATGCGGGCGGCGGAAACGGCTGCTTCGTTTTTTAAGGTGCTGATCCTGCTTTCCAGCAGCGTGGTCTGCGCCCGTGCGTTTTCCAGCGCGGCTTCTGCTTCGGAAGCCTGGGCCATATAGTCCCGGTTGTCGATCACCACCAGCGTATCACCGGCTTTCACAGTCTGGTTTTCTTCGAAACGTATCTCATGAATATAGCCTGATACACGAGCGCTCACGGGATTGATATAGGCTTCTACCTGTGCGTCATTGGTTTCTTCATAGCGCATCAGGCGAAGGCAGTACCAAACGCCCCAGCAGCAAAGGCCGCCGGCTAAAAGCAGTGCGAATGCCCGCGTGGCATAGAGAATAAACTGGTCGGTAGCGGTCAGTTGTTTGTTCATATTTTTCCTGTTAATCTGAGTAATTGATAATGTTGTACCTGCACTTTTACCATAGCGGTAGTTAGATTGAATTTGGATTGCAGCAGCTGCGTCTCGGCGTCAAGCAGGTCGCTCAGCAGCGATTGCTGATTAAAGTAGGAGCTGCGCAGGATGCGGAGGCTCTCTGTGGCTTGCAGCATGTTGTTACGCGCCACGGTAGTCTGTTGCAGGGCTTCCTGGTAATGCAGGAAAGCGGCATGTATCTCCTGTCGCAGGTTGTCCTGCACGCTGGCGGCGATGGTCAGCTGCTGTTGCCACGCCATGCGCGCCTCGCGTGTTTTATGCCTGTTTTGATAAAAGGAAGAAACAGGAACACTGACGCTGAAGCCTGCCTGACCGCCGGACCACGGCACACGTGAATAGGGGTAGTAAGCAGTCTGCGGATAGGTGTAGCGGTAATCGGCAAAGAAGCCAAGTTTAGGCAGCGGGTTGGCTTTTACCTGGTCCAGCCGTAAGGCACCGAGACTGGTGTTTTTCAGTGCCAGCTTATATTCGATGGCTTCGTGGCTGCTGGTGTCGGGTGCGGGGCCTGCCACCTCAGGCAGTTCCACGATAGGGTAGATGGCCCCGGTGTCCGGCCGCCCCATCAGGTAATGCAGCCGCTGTGTATGGATGGCAATGTTGTTATTGATTTCCGTCAATGATAACCGCTGGTTGGATATCTTCACCTCTTCCCGCAACACATCGCTTTTTAATACCAACCCGTTTTTATACAGCTGCTTTATCTCCGAGAGCTGCAACTCACTGGAACGGATATCCTGTTCCAGCAATGTCCTGAACTGCTGATAGCGGTAAAGGTCCAGAAAATATACGGCTGCCTGATAGCGGATGTCTGCTACCGAACCTTGCAGCTTCGTGGCGGAAATAGACTGTTCTGCTTTGGCCATGGCTATTTCCCGTGTCGTCTTTCCGCCATTGTACAGGTTGAAGTACAGATTGCCGCCGGCGGTATAATGCTCATGTGAAACGGGGAACTGCGTAGGGGCGTGCAGGATACCATCCGTGTAAAGTGGCATGTTGCTCAGTCTGGAATACGAGCCGTCTACATTAACGGAAGGCAGTCTCGTATCGCGGGCCGCCAGTACCTTCTCAGCGCTGCCGGCCAGTTCCTGCTGTTGCAGGCTGATCTGCCGGTTGCCGGCTTCAGCCTGTTCCCATACCGTTGCCAGCGTAATGGCGCCGGCAGGTGGTTGCTGGCCGCAGACGGGCCATGGGAAAACCGTTGCCAGTAGCAGGGATAAACGTAAAAAATAGTATTTCATCATCTACAAAAAAATGGTTGATGCAAAATTCCTGACTCAGGGTAAGTCTTATTTGATATAATAGGCCAAATATTTACTAATTTTGGCCAAGTATGGACGTGTTCAAAAAATTCAGAAATGAAATTGACAGCCATCCGGATTCTATCTATGTATTAAATGAACCGCTGGAGAACCGCTTCCCGATGCACTGTCATGATAAAAGCCAGATTCTGCTGGTGGAAGGTGGCATTGCCTACCTGAATACACACGACAAACAGTACTATATTCCCGCACAGCATTATGTCTGGATTCCACCGCACGTAGACCATAACATCAAGTTCAACAGCTCTTCCCTGGTGATCCATAATATTTATTTTATGGATGAAGATGATACCCGTCATCCTTTTTATGGCCAGTTGAGTATCTACCCGGTAACAGGCGTGGTGAATGAAATCCTGCAACTGTCGGCGTCCTGGAAAGGAGACATCCTGCCGGGCAACTGGCAGCATGAGTTGTTAACAACGTTGAAGCATATACTGCCGCATACGAGCGGTCAGCCCTTTTCCATCCTGTTGCCTACTACAGATGACAGCCGTATACAGGATATTCTGCGATACCTGCAGGATAATGTCAGTGAACCGCTGATGCTGCCGGAAGTAGCGGCCCGCTTCGGGTACAGTGTACGAAACCTGACACGGCTCTTTAAACAAACACTGAATACTTCTTTCCTGCAATATGTAAAAATGCTGAAGATGATAAGGGCCATGGAGCTGTTATTACAAACAGAGATGAATGTGAGTGAAGTGGCCTATGAAGTGGGTTATTCCGGGATAACGGCCTTCAGTAATACTTTCCAGCAAATGATCAATATGCGGCCCAGTGATTTCAGGCTGCTGAAATAAAACAAAGCCCAATGGAGTTACAGGATGCAATACAACTGATCAAAGCGGATTATACCGCCGGTGCCTGGGCCGATCTGGGCTGTGGCAGCGGGTTGTTTACCTATGCGCTGGCCAATCTGTTGCCCGCCGGCAGCACTATTTATGCGATTGACCAGGAGCCGGTACGGCTTACGACCAGGCCTAATCCGGCGGCGCAAAAAATTGTCCCGCTCCAACTGGATTTTGTACGGGAACCGCTGCCGGTAGAAGGGTTGCAAGGCATCCTGATGGCCAATTCCCTGCACTATGTGAAAGATAAACGCGCATTGGTGCGTCGGTTGGCCAAACAGCTGGCTGCCGGTGCGCAATGGGTGATCGTGGAATATGATACAGATGCTGCCAATACATGGGTGCCTTATCCCATCCGGCGGAATGCGCTACAGCAGCTGCTGGCGGATGAAGGATTTCCGCACGTTGCTTTTCTCGGTGAACGGCCATCTGTATATCGTTCAGGTAGCATGTATGCAGTGAAGGCGGAGGTGTAAACATCGGTACTGGTTTACCATGGTTAAATATTACCAGCTGCCTGCGATTGTTGAACCCAATGGGTACCGGTATTTTTGTAGTAGTTTGATAACACCTTGAAAAAAGTGGAGCATTCCAATAAAGATGGTTTGTTGGCGCAAATCACACAGTATGGTAAAAAGAAAAGCATAGCTGCTAGCGCTATGCTTTCTTTTGTTGTAACAAGTCATCGGTTAACCCTTATCTATCCATGCTGATTCGTCGTTTGTTTGTGCTTCGGTTTTTCCAGGTGTGGTATATGATTATTTCGCACCAGCTCTTTCCAGAATACCGGCAATTTCTTTAAATCCACGTTGCCGCGCATGTGCCAGCGGCGTAACCCCGTCTTTGTCTGCCAGGTTCACTTTGCAGCCGGCATCGATCAGCATTTGTACGATCTGTACATGTGCCGGGCCACCGTCACTGAGAATAATGGCTTCCAGCAGGCCGGTCCAGCCGAGGCGGTTCACATGGTCAATAGGAAACGCCTTATCCTGTAACAGGGTGCGTACCACGTCCACATGTCCGCGTTCGCATGCTGGTATGAGCGCCGTGCCGCCATAGCGGTTGTATACTTTGTAATCAGCGCCAGCCTTCAGGCATAATTGTAGAATGTCGAGGTAACCTTCCGCGCCAGCATAAAGGAACGGGCTGTTAAGGATGTCGTCCTGTGCGTTCACATCTGCGCCGGCTGCAATCAACAGGGCCGCTGTCGCTGTGTGGTGGCTATAGGTAGCCAGCATCAGGGCGGTACGCTGTTTGTTGTCCCGCGCTTCGATATCCGTTTTGCCCGCCAGCAGCTGCCTGATGACGGCGGTGTCATTGGTCGCCGCAGCTTTCAGTAAAAGGCTGCTGTTGCTGCCGGAAGGAGTGGGCGTATGTTTGTCCTGTGCGCATCCAGTCATGGCAATCGTCATTGAAAATATCAGTAATAAAATAAAGTGACAGCTTCGCATGCAGGGATTGTTTATGCTGAGTCAAAATTAAGCCGGACTTCCTTCGTGAAATGGTAATAATTATCACTATCATGGTACTTTTCGTTACTAACCGGCAAAGGCTGTTTTGTGATTTGCTTAAACTTGCCTAACATTGCAACAGCCAACACTACCCAATAAATCCTGTCAATAATGAAGCGATTGAAATATATATCGGGCATTGCCCTCATAGCTGCTTTGCTGCCGTCTCTGACGAAAGCGCAGACAAAAGACGAACCGCTGAAGATCAGTCACCTGGCTGGTAACTGTTACGTATATACGACGAAAGGCACACTCGACGATGGCTCCCGTTTCCCATCCAACAGTATGTACGTTATTACCCGCGAAGGGGCCGTGATGATAGACATTCCCTGGGATACCACCCAGCTTGGTCCGCTGCTGAATGCTATCCGGCAACGGCATGGTAAAAAGGTAATTGCCTGTATCGCTACGCACTTCCACGACGACCGTACAGCGGGATTAAACGCACTGGCAGCGAAGGGAATCAAAACTTATTCCACCGCGCAGACATTGGCGCTGTGTAAAAAAGAGCATAATGATCAGGCGCAGTATATCATTCCGGAAGATACCACGTTCCGCTTCGGCGACCGCCGCGTGGAAGTGTTTTTCCCCGGCGCAGGACATAGCCCGGATAACATCGTGATATGGGTGCCGGAAGACAAAGTGTTGTACGGTGGTTGTTTCGTTAAGAGCACGGATTCCCGCGACCTGGGCAATCTGTCGGACGCCAAACCATATGAATGGAAAAATGCCATGCTGCGACTGAAAGCCCGCTACCCGCACCCGGCGGTCACGGTACCAGGCCATGGCGCGCTGGATAACCGCCGCAGCGCCTGTGATTATACGATAGACCTGATTAAGGCCTACGAAGAAAAGCACCCACAGTGAGGACTGGAAACTATACATTGCAGGAGTACATCCGGGAGCTGAACCCGGACAATGACTTCCTGCCGGCCACCACAGGCGTTCGTCAGTTGGCCGTGTTCAAACGGGAGGACCATGAAACGCGGTGTATTCAGCAAACAGCGGTACACCGTCGTGGGTTTTATAAAGTATCGCTGATTACCGGCGGTGGCGGCACATTTACCATTGATGGTCATACGTTTCCCATACAGCCGCCCATGATCGTTGTGTCGAGGCCGGATGCCGTGATGCAGTGGGATTTGGCGGACGGTCAGCAAACAGGTTTCTATGCACTGTTTGCGGCCGACTTCTATGACGTAGGCCTGTTGCCGTTATATCGCCTCGAAAAGATATTGCCGGCTGCCAACTTCTTCTATCAAACGATCGACGCGGCAGATAGCATACTGCCAGCCTTTCAACAGCTGTACCAGCACCGGGAACAGCCGGAACTGGCACGGCATTGCCTGCGCCTGCTCATGGCCGGTATGTTGGAATTATGCCCGCAGGAAACAGCCGTAAATGTCTCCCGAAGGGAAAATATAGTCCGCGATTTTCAATGGCTCATCAAACAAAAACTGGAAGAAGGAGCGCAGACAGATCAGTTTGACTTATTATCAGTGAAAGCATACGCTGCGTGGCTGCATATCGATGAAAACTATCTGAGCATCCTGTGCCGGGAAGTGACAGGTAAAAATGCTACGGCCATTATCCGCGAGAAAGTGGCCGCTGAAGCGGCTTTCCTGTTGTTGGGCTCCGATGCGGCCATCGGTGAAATTGCCCATCGCCTCTGCTTTTACGATGTGGCCCACTTTTCCAACTGGTTCCGGAAAGCCATGCAGCTGTGGGCGCAAGGTGGCATTTGTACGGATCATTGTATTATTTGTACCGGAACTTTGCGCGATAGGCGGAGGGCCCCGTTTTCAACGGCTTGCCCGATTTCCGGCAACTGACGTTGAAAAACAGTATCCGCTATGATTGCGGCATTGTACTGATGCATTATGATCCCCGCTGAAGCACAACGTATAGTGGTAATGGTTATAGGGTTTTCCTGATAGTTAAAAAAATTGAAAATGCAGGTTATTATGTTTAATATTACGGTGTGTCAACCGTAGCATATAAACCTATATCGAATACCTGCAATCTGTCAACTTAAACCCGCTATATACTGTTACTAATGAAAAAACTATCCCTGGTACTTATCATGAGCGCCCTGGCGTTTGCGGCAAAGGCGCAAGACAAAGAAGCTCCCCGTTTCCGGATTGCGGCACACGGCGGCTACAGCTACCGCATAGGCAAGGTCCCGACTTCTTTTTCCGGCGAAGCCCGCGACTACATGAAGAAACTGAAATCCGGTTTTAATGTGGGCGCAGATGTGCAGTACTACTTTAATGATGAATGGGGCGTGGGGGTCAAATACCTGCGGTTCCAGGCGTCCGGAAGCGGCGTAATACCTGCTGAAACCCCGAATGGCCGCATGCGCACCAATGTACTGGACAATATCGCCATCAGTTTTTACGGTGCTGCTTTCTGTGGCCGCGTATATACGAAAAAGGACTACAGCCAGGCTTTTCTGATCAGCGCTTTATTAGGCTACATGCGCTACCGTGATAATGGCGGCGTATATACGTATCCGGTGATGATAAAAGGTGGTGCTTTGGGTACGGGGCTGGATGTGGGTTATGATATCCGGATTGCCCGTAAATTATACGCAGGCGCCCAGCTTTCTTATCTGGCCGGAACATTAGGCCGCGTAACGATTGAGCAGCCTAACATGACGGAGACAAGAGAGCTGAAAGATGATCAAAAGGAAGACCTGTCGCATCTCAGCTTGTCTGTGGGGCTGCGGTTCCATCTCTGATCAGTCTTTCCAGTTGTATTGGGTTAACTGGTTGGTGAGCCGCTGGCTGACAACTTCCAGTTCACTGAATCCATCTGAATGATGTTCTGTAATCAGCATACATCCTTCCGGTAGAATCCCGCTGGGACCGAATTCCAGCTCACTGACCTTCACGGACTGCGTAATGCCGTTGGGATCAGCTTCCTGCCGGAAGGGTTCTCCTGTATGCCCGTAAAAATGATAATGGACAGGCACATGGTCCAGCACATCGCGGATGGCTTTCATGCCGTAACCCCGCTGGCTGCTGTCGTCTTTGTCATGGGTAATGAGGATATCCAGGTGACCGCTGCTTTTGAGCAGCCTTTTGACTTCCCGCTGTTCATATTCCTGGATGAAACGTTTGTCAGTCCTGCCTTTGGCATCGCCGATACGGCCGATGCCCGCCAGGTGTATCACTTCCTGTCCTTTGCGCAGTTCCTGTTTTACACCGGAACGGCAAACAAATACGCGGTGATATACATCTATCGGAAAGCGGGGCTCAGCATTGGCCTGTTCCAGCTTGTCCAGGAAGTCATGATCTTCATGGTTGCCGCGTACACAGACCATATCTATATCAAGGCGGTCCAGCAGTTGCCGGATGTCTTTTTTCTCCTCCATGAAATCATCATGAAATCCCAGCTCATCGCGGTTCTGCCGCGCATGTTTCAATGTGGCCTTGTCCAGGTTGTGAATATCCGGATAGGCGCCCATGTCGCCGCATTGGAGGATAAAATCAATCTTTCTGCCGGTTTGCTGCTGGTAAAGGTCTACCAGTTTAAAGGGTAACAACAGTTTGCCGTGAACATCGGCGAATATGGCTAGTCTCATCGTGAAAACAAACAAATAAGCTGCGAAGCTACGAAAAATACGGTTTAGCTTGCAGAGAGGGTGCTGCCGTAACAAAGGAGACCGGCTTTGCGGGCCGCGCTGCGGGAGGCATGATTACGCCAGGAGGTGCCATAGGGCGCACTGCAAGTTATCCTAATTAATAATTATCTTCCGGGAAATTACCTCTCCCGATGAACAAAGTAATGTACCTGTCAGCATGCGTCTTGCTAACCGTCACTGCTATAACGGCTCAAAACAGGCCCCAGGACAAAATACCCATCAGGCAGGCCGTTCAGCAAATCAACCGTGACAGCGCCCTGAAGCAAGTTACGCTGACCAACGAGGAATGGATGGAACAGATGACTGATGGTGGTGGCAGCCTGACAGGCTATTATAAAAATAAGCAGCTGGTGAAAGCTGTCCGCTGGATAGGATATTCCAGCGGTGTGGAAGTGGTGGAGTTCTATTTCAAAAACAACGAGCTGATATTTGTATATGAGCAGTATGATATTTTCTATTATGACGAAAAAAAGGGAGTCCTTCGAACGGACTCCCTGGAACGGAATTTTGAGGGAAGGTATTACTTTTCAGGTAAAAAAATGATAGATCAAACGACGTTGGGGCATAACCGTTTTGAGGATGATACGCTGGACCCTGAAAAGGTATGGCCGAAAGAAGCAGCCACCTGCAGGCGTTTGCTGGCCCGCAAGGTGGCGCGGTAATTTATAATAGAATATCGATGTCTGCGGAGGTGAAGTACCGGGGTACTTCATGTCCTGAATAAACGGCGCCATATCGCAGTTTCAGCGGCAGGATATATTGAAGTGGTATGCGTGCCCAGCTTTTCATGTTTTCTACATTGACGTTTAACAGTGATGATAACTGTATACCAATGGATGGCACAAAAATAAAAGTAGTACGGCTGCGGGTGAACTGGGCACCGGTTTCTGCATAAGTGTACAGCCCGATGAACCGTTTGTTGCTCACCCAATAGTCGAAGTTGCCCCTGATGCCTACCCTGACCTGCTGTGCGGCCGTGGTGGGTTTCTCTGCGCCATTGTCTTTCAGGTTGGCGAAACTGCCGGATACCGTATAGCCGAGCCAGTAGTCCATTAGTCCTTTTTTGCCGCCATCGCTGTTGTAGTTAAAGTGTTTGACGAAGTTGCCTGCATTGATCCGTATCTCTGGCCCCAGCAGGTAATGGTCGGTGGCGGCAGAGCCGCTGATAAGGCCTATTACCAGGGAATTGCCAACACGGCTGCGCACAAAGTCGCGGTAGCGCAAGGGTGCGTTCGCCTGCCGCATAGCGCTGGTAATGGTACCGCGGTTGTCAAACAGGGCATCCATATCGGAACGATAAGGAATAGGCACCCACGCCAGGCTGGGGATATGAACGATCAGGTAAAGCGGCTGATCGGCGTGGTTATCGGGGATTTTATCCAGAAAAGCGGTGAAGGTTTTGCCTTCGGCTCCCCGTTGGAAAGCATCACTGAGGTCCTGTAGTGACAAAGATACGGCCTGGATGATCCGTTCTGCTTCCGGCGTAAACGTTTTATAATGTATTGCCTTCAGCGTGGAGTCTTTCTGCCAGCTGTGATGCGGATTGTTGAACTGGCCATCGCCATAGGCGTGCCATATCTCTCCTTTACGGTTAACGACGGTGCAGCCGTTGGCGGAGTAGAAATCGTGCAACGATTTGTTGTTGGTGATAGATTCAAAGATGGTGCGGTTTACAACGAGGTGCCCTGCGGAGAACGCGTCTTCCAGGAAGTGATCTGCGAAAGCGTTAAAGAGCATGGCATAAAAGAACAGTTGCCTGGAGGCATCTTCATTTTTCCCGGACAGCTGTCCGCTTTGTTCTGCCAGATCGATGGCCAGCACATGCAGTGTTACGTACATGTTGATGGCATTGGTGCGTCCCAGCTTTTTAAAGATACTGTCTACTAACGCCGGTTTTTCACAAAGGCGGACAGACGCTTTGCTGAAGTGCCGCAACTGTTCACGGAACCCTTTGCGGTATTCATAAAAATGGGACAGGTTCACCGCTGCTTTCAGGGCATAGCTGAAGTCGATCTTTGATAGCTTGCTGTCAGGGGCGGCAGTGTAGCCCATCTCAATGTAGTGGTCATGCAGCTTGATGATCCTTTCCATGACAGAATGCTGGTAATGTAATTGCTCTTCCAGCAAAAGAGGATTGCGCTCATGATCGCCGCTGAGGCCGTTCAAAACGCCATAAGAGATACGGCTCTGGTCCGGGCCGGAAAAGGTACCGAAATAATAACGGCCCTGATCATCTGACCGGATGTCCAGGTAACGCAACAGCTGTGCTTTGTTGTTCTCCGGTAATGATTGCAGAAACCGCAGAAACGCTGCGTCACCAATCAGTTTGTGTTCTCCGTAGTTGTAGGCAAATAAGCGCCCCGAAAAAATGATTAATGTAATGGCAATAATGAGTCGTCCCTTCATATTTTGGGTTGTAGTTCACAGATAGATATTTGCTGAGACAGTTAGAGGGACAAAACTTAAAATAAAGGTATTTTTGGGGGATGGCAATGAAAAACAAACAACATTTTTGATCCTACGGGAAAAATCCCGGTATCACCCTATGCATCATACGGATTAACCCTGAAATATAGTAGCATGAAAAACAAGTTGAGAAGAATGGTTATCAATGACCGGATTTATCTGTATCGTATTCAAACACGCTATGTCCGGCCATCGCATGGCAAGTTGATCCTCAAAGTATTCCTGGAAGGCTGTCGGAATACCCCGTTGGTCGTCGAATGCCTGGTGGCGGAAGACCTGATAACGGGCAACCCGTTATTCGTGGGGACCAGGTTGTTTAATAAGCATACCCGGGAGCTTTGTGATGTGAACCTGAACTATCCCCGTTATATCCGTGAGTTGATTGAATGCGGTTTCGGCCGGGGCTGGACCGGCACTGAAAAAATCGATAAACAGGATGGACTTGTTTATCTGCAGGAGTTGGGCTATGATATTGCATCGCTGCAAAGCTGATACTTCTTCTTTTAACAGGAAATCTCATGGTTGTTATTTGAAAAATTAGTACATTTGACCTAAATTCAAGGTTATGACCGAATATACCACCATGAACAACGAAGAGGAAGAGGATAAGAAGTCCTTTATTCAACGGTTAAGAGACAGCGTGTTGCCGATCAAACCGGAAGATTCCGGGGTGAAGAAAGTAATGAAGCAGATCGGTTTTGCGGCCTTTCTGGGGGTGGCAGGCGTAGTAACAGCCCTGCTGGCCATTGCGGTATCATTTGCCCTGTAACATGAAGCGTTTGTTTTACATATCCGGTATCAGTGGCTTATTATGGCTGATTGTTCATATGGCCCGATGGAGTGGTCACCCGTTGCCCTGGCTGAACGGGCATCTGACAGACCTGATCGTGGTGCCATTGATAGCGCAGGTGTGCCTGGTAGTGGTACAGCGCTGGATTGTACAGCGCAGCGACTATCTGCTGCCACTCGGATATGTATTGTTTATTGCCTGTTATGTGTCTGTTGTATTTGAATGGGTGATGCCACGTTATTCACCCCGTTATACAGGCGACTGGCTGGATGTTGCGGCCTATTTCGCCGGCGCCGTGAGTTACTACGGTTGGCAGCACTGGCCTGCGGCGATGCAGGCAAGGTAACGGTGAGGGATATAGGTAATCATCGCTGTTCCTTGTTCCGCCCTCCGGAACAAGGAACAGCGCGATCTGTGAGTTAGCTGTGCATGCCCACGGCATAACCGCCAGGCACTGTCCGGAAAGCGATGTTCAATTTGTTCCAGGTACCAATCATCGCTACTGACAACGCGATATCGGCAATCTGTTCTTTACTGAAATGTTTGGCCAGTTCATCAAAAATCCCATCTTCCATATGATTGGCATTCAGCGCTTCTGCAAAAGCTAATGCCGCTCTTTCTGCTTCACTGTAATAAGGCGTTTCTCGCCATGCCGGCAGGGAATATAACCTTTGTTCAGTTTCCCCATTGTGAATGGCATCCTTGAAATGCATGTCCAGACAATAAGCGCAACCATTAATCTGAGACATACGGGTGTTGATCAGTTCATGCAGCTTTTGGTCCAGCCCCTGACGGAGATAAGCGCCTGTTTTAAACAGCCCGTCTGCAAATCCTTTGTTAACATCTCCGAAAGAAATTCTTGCTTCCATTTTTTATCGTTTTAATTTTGAATAATATTTGTTTTGATTAGATAACAACCTGGTATTTCTGTTTAGGACATCATTTTTAAATATTTTTTAATTTTATTTGAAATTGATTGTATTTAAATTTGTTAGGTTGTTTTTGAAATTCGTCGGGTA
The DNA here is from genome assembly GCF_012927205.1 of Chitinophaga fulva. Taxonomy (GTDB): domain Bacteria; phylum Bacteroidota; class Bacteroidia; order Chitinophagales; family Chitinophagaceae; genus Chitinophaga; species Chitinophaga fulva. The sequence continues at coordinate 848,368 of NZ_JABBGC010000002.1, read as the reverse complement.
ATTAAAACCAATAAATGAAAGCAGTACATACAGATACACAGGAGTTGCTCTTTGGGCTGGACCAGGAGGAATCGGCGGCTTTGTCCCGTCCGGCACAGTTTGCGGAATATGTCGTTTTATTTGTCCCTGCAGGAAAAGGGGTATTTCATGCCGATTTTTCCACGACGGCCTTCGAAGGACCGGTACTGTTGTTTGCTACGCCGTTTCAGTTGCTACGCCTCGAAGCGGATGAAGCGCTGCCTTACTTTCAGCTGCGTTTCCACGGCGATTTTTATTGTATTGAACATCACCGCGCTGAAGTTGCCTGTAATGGATCTCTCTTTAATAATATCTATCAACAACCGTTTATACCACTTTCCCAAGATGAATCCCTTGGTTTTTTCCAGTTGATCACCCAGCTGGAAGCGGAGTTTAAGCAACAAGCCCCTTCGGACATGGTGCTCAAAGCCTATCTGCAGTTGCTGCTGGCCAAGTCCAGCGCTATCAGGCAGAAAACGCAGGAAAGGCGGGAGGACATTCCTTTGCCGGATGATCAGATGGAACGTTTCCGTCAGTTGCTGGACCAGCACTATCTTACACTGCACAAACCAGCTGATTATGCTGAACTGCTGGCCATTTCTCCCAATCATTTCACTAAAAAATGTAACCGCTATTTTGGTAAATCGCCTTCCCGCCTGATCCAGGACCGCCTGGTGCTGGAGGCCAAGAAACAACTGCATCTTACCCGCAAAAGCATCAAGGAAATTGCCTATGCGCTGCGGTTTGATGATGAGTTCTATTTCAGTCGCTTCTTTAAGAAAAATACCGGCGTGTCGCCACAAACGTTCCGTCAGCGGACGGGCATTTCCATCGTGGCTGATTTGTCCATGCAATAACCTTTTCCCTCCATGGCCCGGCCCCGGCGCCCGGTTTACATTTGTATCGTCATTCACGATTTAAAAAACGAACAAATGAAAACCATGAACAAAGTCTTGCATGCAATAGCCAACCTCGATCAGCTGGGAAAAAAAGTCATACGCTGGGGAATCGTCATTGTTTTTGTCTGGATAGGGGCCTTAAAATTCTTTACCTACGAAGCAGACGGCATCGTTCCCTTCGTGGCCAACAGCCCTTTTATGTCTTTCTTTTATAACACGCCCGGTGAGTATAAGACACATATGAACAAGGAAGGGGAACTGATTGAAGCTAATCATACCTGGCACGAAAACAACAATACATACGGCTTCTCCCGCGGACTGGGTGTTTTCCTGATCATATTGGCGGTACTGGTGGCCATATACCGCATCGCTCCGCTGGCCAGTGTGGCGGGCAGTGTGCTGGTGTTTATCATGACACTGGGCACCCTGTCTTTCCTGATCACCACACCGGAATCCTGGGTGCCGCATCTTACAGACCATCAATGGGGATTTCCATATCTCTCCGGCCGCGGCAGACTGGTGATCAAAGATGTGATGATCATGGGTGGGGCACTGATAACCATGAGTGAATCTGCAGGTATTTATCTTCAGCGCAAAGGCATAAAGTAGTGTAGCCCTGACCGTTTTTTTAATATCTTTAGCAGCTGCAAAAAAAGCAACTACTTATGCAACTCCGGATAATTGACGAACATGTGGAAACGATATCCTGGCGCGGAAAAGACCTCGTAGACTGGGCCACTGGCATAAAAATCGACGGTGAAGGCGAGTGGCCTGCCCAACAGATAAGTTACGCTTATAACTTCGATGCTGCCATCACATCTGCGGACGGGCAATATGCGCTGGTTTTTACTAAACAAGGCACCAAAGGCCTGCTGCTGAAAAACGGTAAAATACTCCGGGAAATTAACCGGTCATACTATCAGGCAGAGGTATACGAATACCCGGCAGCATTTTTTGTGGCGCCTAACGGCAGGACCTATCTTGCCCATTGTCCGGTGGCCTACTGTCAACTGGATTTTGAAGATGTGGAAACAGGAGAGGTGGTCACCCGTGTGGAAGGTCGCGAGCCACAGGACTATTTTTATTCCCGCCTGGAAGTGAGCGCCGATAACAAGTGGTTGATCAGTAAAGGCTGGGTATGGCATCCATGGGATATGGTAGTCGCTTTTAATATCGGGGCATGCCTGCAAAACCCTGCGTTGCTGGATAATGTTAAAAAAAGCCCGGACGTTAACGCAGAAGTAGGCGTGGCGGGCTTCATCAGCAATCATGAGGTGCTGATTGGCGCTATCGGCGACGGTGAATTGATGGATGATGAAGCTGAAAATGTGGAGGCCCTGCAGCCGGGTCAACTTGTTGTCTGGAACCTGGAAACGGATGAACTGTCCGCACCGGTAATGGTCAAGGGGTTCTTTGGCAATATCTTTCCTATAGATGATACATATACCTGGGACCTGGCTGGTTGCGCACGCATTATCAATTATCGCACCGGTGAGGTGGTGGACCAGCTGGAGGAATTCCTCGTCAACCCACAGGTGTCCTCTATTATCCATCACATAGAGGCGCCAAAGATTGCCTATAACCGCGAAACGAAAGCCATGGCGGTTATCACGAAAGACCGGAAAGTGGGCCTACTGACCCGCTGACAGCGGTGATCTGTCGATGATGACCTTATACCGGAATGCCCGCCTGTGGTTGAACGGCACGTCCAGGTAACCAGGGACCGACAGCACATAGGTATAACGTTTAGTGGCTAAACGGGATATTCGTTTTATGACTGTTGCAAGTTACTGGTTTCGCTTGATCACTATGAATTATATTTAGGGTAGATAAAAAAAGCAGCTCCGAGGAGCTGCTTTTCTGTTTTATGTATACAGACTGTTATTGTTTGTAGACAATGCGGTAGATAGTGCCCATCTTATCGTCAGACACGTACAGGGAGCCGTCAGGGCCCTGTGCGAGGCCGCAGGGGCGGTGGGCGGCATCACCGGGCGCAGCAATGTTTTCCTTGCCGGCAAAACCTTTGGCGAATACTTCCCATTTACCGGAAGGCGCTCCGTCTTTAAACGGCACAAAAGCCACAAAGAAACCCTGTTGTGGTTCAGGAGCCCTGTTCCAGGAACCATGGAACGCAATGAACGCACCATTTCTGTAACGCTCAGGGAACATATTGCCGGTATAAAACAGCAGGGCATTAGGAGCAAGGTGACCGGGGAAAGTGGCAACCGGGTCATCGTATTTGTCAGTGACAGCCTTCTTGCCATCGCCGCCGTATTCAGGGCAAACGATTTTTTTCTGCTGTATCTGATCGTAGTAAATATAAGGCCAGCCACAGTTGGAGCCGTCATGCAGCTTGTACATGGTTTCGGCGGGCAGCTCGGCAGACTGTTTGGTATCGTACAGCTCAGGGAAAAAGTCATGCAGGTTGTCGCGGCCATGCTGCATCACAAAGAGGGCGTTCGCCTGGTTGTTCCAGTCGAGGCCCACTACATTACGAAGACCGGTAGCATACCGTTTGCCGTTATGATATCCCTGGTTCAGTTCATTGGCTTTGAATACCCAGATACCGCCGGCAGAATCCAGCAGCGGGCATGGCTGCATGCCGGGAGAACCTTTGGTGCGGTCTTTTTCCTGGCATACGTTGGAAGGCGCCCCGATATTCACATAGAGGTTACCGTTATTGTCCAGCGCAATGGATTTTGAATTGTGCTGTCCCCGGTCTATCAGGCCGCTGACAATAGTATCAGGATGCTGCGGGTCTGCTACTTCCTGCTGGTCATTCAGTTTGTAACGGAACACACTGGTGTTGGAAGAGGCATACAGGTAGCCGTCTTTAATAGCGATACCGGTGCCGCCGTAAGGAGCAAACGCGGAACGTTCATCAGCGCGGCCATCGCCGTTTTTATCTTTCAGCACCACAATGGCGTGGCCATTGACCGGGTTTTCCAGTTTAACATACACCACGCCGTTTTTATTCACGGTCAGGTGACGGGCATTACCGGTGCTGTCGGCAAAACGGAGCGCGCCAAATCCCTGTGGCAGTTCCAGTCCAACGTTACCATTGTCGGTGGCCGGCTCTTTGGGACTCTCCTTAGTGGGATTGTTGTTGCAGCTGTGCAGCACCAGCATGGCAGACGGGAATAAAAGGCTCAGGGCCATTGTCCTGAAAACCCGCTTGTCTGACCGGATAGGCCATAATCCTGTTTTCATAGTATTGTGTTTAGTGCAAAATAAATTGACTTTCGGATGTCCATGACCGTTGAAAGCCATAAAAAGTACGAAATTAATGGAAGATGCTGAAAAAAATATGACACACGGAAAGGCCTCCGATTAATAAATAATCAAATGAATAAATGACTAAATAAATATCAGACCGGTGTCTGGAAGCGCGGCAGGTGTGCGGACAGCGCCTGATAGAGTTCGTTGAAGTGCACCGGCTTGGAGATATAAGCACTGGCGCCCGCCTGTAACAGCTCTTCCTTTACAGAAACAAAAGCATCTCCCGAAACAATCAATACCGGGATGTCTTTCAAAAAGCTGTCACGACGCAACTGCCGGAGCAGTTCTTTGCCACTCATGCCAGACATATGCAGGTCGGTGATAACGATATCCGGTTTCTCCAGCCGTATCCGTTGCAGTGCTGCGGTGCCGTCATGGCAAAGTGTTGGAGCAATACCCATATGGACCAGTATTTTGGTGAGCAGCGCGCTGCTCACCAGATCATCTTCGATGATCAGCGCAGTGGCGCCGGGGAACACATCGCGGCGGTAATGCTGCCGGATGGAAGTGGTGCTGTTCTCCCTGGCTGTTTCCAATGGTAGTGTGAAGGTGATGATGGTATGAGTGCTCATCTCATCCGGCTCCATATATATCCTGCCGCCCAGTAAGGTCACCAGGTGTTTGGTGATGGACAGGCCCAGGCCGGTGGCTTCCGTGATCTGGTTATGCTCGGATACAAACGCCTCAAAGATGTGCCTGGCTTTTTCGGGGTGAATAATGCCCTCGTTGATCACCCGGAAAATGATGTGTTGTCCGTAACGTTCACCAGTGACAGACACGGTACTGTTTCCAGTGGCGAACTTTACGGCATTGGACAACAGGTTGTTGATGATTTTGGTGAGAATGATTTTATCACTGTAGATGATGGCCGGTAGTTGTTTGTCAAAACTCTCCCGGATAATGATGCCTCTTGAATGCGCAATATACCGGCTGATGGCGGCGCAATGTCCCACACATTCCCTGAGGTCCAGCGATTCACGGGTAACGGTATTGAACCTGCCCGCATCAATGCGTGACATGTCCAGCACATTGTTGATGATATTGCGTGCAATATAACAGGCGGAATAGAGATCGTCTATCTCTTTGCGCTCTTCGCTATCCTCATCACTCTTGCGCAGCTGCAGTAACTGCGCGATGCCATAAATAGCGTTGAGGGGTGTCCGTAGTTCATGGTACGTTTCCCGGAGGAACGTGCTCTTGGCCATGGATGCTTCTTTGAGCTTCCTTTCCGAGTGCAGCAAGGCATGGATTTTACCAATGTAAAACGACATCACCAGCACCATCATGGTCACAAAACCGGCAGATGTCAGCACATGCATCATATACACCGCATTTTCGGTGAGTGCCAGCGGCACAATGACCGGGTGCCGGTGATTGATGTGTACCAGCGCCATCAGCGAAAGCGTGATGGCCAGCGTGGACAACAGCACTTTCCGTTCCCTGTTGAGGAAAAAAGTATTGCAAAGATGAAAAACAATCACGGCAAGGAAAGCAATCACCAGGTCCGTCGGAATAGCGTCTTCCAGTAAACAGCTCCAGTATACCGCAAAGATGCCATGTATCAGCAACATCACCAGGCTGGCCCGGAAGTATTGCCGGTAGTGGTTAAGCAGGATCACCGATATAAATCCGGCGGCTTCCATCACTACAGGGGCCAGTATGAATGGTGTAGGATGCAATACATAAAAATAAGCGCCGATAACGAGTACCATCAGCGTAACGATAAGGGCCAACGCATTGGCGAGGACCACGGGTCTTCTTTCTTCCGGACTGGTGAGGCCTGCGGTACCGGCAAACAGCGGCGCTCTTAATAATTTGAGGAGGCGGGGTTGGGTTGATGTGTACATGTGACAGCATTAAATAAGATTTTCAATAGTCATTTGAGGGGTGTTTTCATGTTCGTTGTCATTGCGCTACCAGCGCTTCATAAGCATGTTCTGTCGGGCTTTGGTTCAATGATCTGTTGTAAAGTAAATGTAGCAAAAATCACCCTAAAAATAGGTGAGCAGGAGAGAGGTGAAACAGCAGGCAGGGATCTTTTTTAATATTTTTTTAAATAGTCCAATAACCAAATGACTAAATAATTAAATGTTGTGGTTGTTTCAAATTGTTTTAATTTGTTTTCTTTTATAGTTTTTATTTATTATTTTTCTAACTGTATTCAACCAAAAAGGAAAGCAGGCCGCAGTGGGTCAATATGAATTTTACGTTATGAATCGGCCTGTCAATATGATTTTTGTAATACCAGCTATATTTTCGCCCACTTGAAAATTTCAAAACCATATGAAACCTATCTGTCACTTTCTCTTTCTTTTGTCTTTATTGACATGCCTTTTCCTACAGCCATCGGTAGCGCAGACCACACAGGCGTCTATACTGGGGATGATTACGGACGAAAGCAAACAACCGGTGCCCGGTGCTTCGGTGGTGGTCCGCAATGAATCTACCGGTTTTACCAGCCGTACCATTACCAATGCCAAGGGGGAGTTTACCTTCCGGGAAATGCCACTGGGCGGCCCATATACGGTCAATGTGACCTCGCTGGGCTTCCAGGAACAGAAACGTACCGGCTATTCGCTCAACCAGGGCGATGTGGTAAGGGTCAACATCGCGCTGCAATCAGCCGCAGTAAGCATGCAGGAAATAAAAGTGGTAGGCTCCGGCCTGAAGAACAAAACGGAAAACTTCGGCGCCGCTACTACGGTCTCTGCACGGGATATCGCCCGGCTGCCGGTAAACGGCCGTAACTTCACCTCGCTGATCGACCTGTCGCCACTCAGCAGCGGCAACAACCTGGCCGGTCAGTTGGGCTCGTCAACAAATATTACCATCGATGGTACATCTGCCAAGAACCCGACTTCCAGCAGCGGCACCAACACCAGGATTGGCGGCCCTTACGCCATCTCCATGGAAGCCATCCGGGAGTTTAAAGTGGTGACCAACCAATATGATGTGACCTACGGCCGCAGCGGCGGTGGTACCATCAGCACGGTGACCAAGTCCGGTACCAATACTTTCTCCGGTAGCGCGTTCACCTTTATGCGACATGATAAACTGTCCAGCCAGTACAATATGAGCGGCGCTAAACGCCAGAATGAATTCTCTACTTACCAGTACGGCTTTTCTCTCGGCGGCCCCATCATCCGTAACAAAGCACACTTCTTCATTGCGTGGGACCATCAGCAGGATGCCCGCCCACTGCAACTGGCGGATATCAGAACACCGGAAGATGAAAAGAGACTCAACGTTTCACAGACTACGCTGGATAATTTCCTCCAGATTGCCCGCAACAAATATGGAGTCGCAGAAACGCCGCAGTTCGGCTCCTTCAGCAAAAAAAGAGGCACCGACGCTGCCTTTGCCCGCATTGACTGGCAGCTGAATGAACGCAACCTGCTGACCATCCGCAATAACTATGTCAACGACCGCGCTCCACTGGGCCGCGATGACAATACCCTGCTCAATCTTTACGAAGTATATGCCACCGCTAAAGCTGTTAATAACAGCTTGCTGGCCACGCTGCGCACCACCATCAGCCCTAAAATGACCAACGAGCTGAAAGTACAGCACCTGTATACTTTTGAAGAAAGCTCTCCCGGCGCGCAACTGCCAGCACAGAACATTCCCCGCGGCATCGTGGAAAGAGTAAAGTCCAACGTGAATGGCAAAGATGTGTTCACAGATATCCAGCTCGGCGGACAGCGTTACTCCCCGGAGCACTTCTACAATAACGTGTTCCAGCTGGTCAATAACCTGTATTACAATACCAATAAAGCCAGTTTCACTTTTGGTACTGACATCATGTACAGCCATATGAACTCCCTCTATGGCAGCGAAATGAACGGCCGTTTCTTCTTTACAGGAATGGACGCATTCAACAACATGACGCCGTACCGCTATGCCCGCGAAGTAGCACTGGCAGATGATCCCAGCGTAAAACAGAATATCGTGAGCGCTGCCCTCTATGCGCAGATGCAGACTGAACTGTTCAAAGGTTTTGAAATGATCGCCGGTCTGCGTGCAGACTATACCACCTACCTCAACAAGCCCAATTTCAACGAAACGGTTTACCAGGAACTTGGCCTGCGCACGGATAATTCTCTGCGCACCTTCCAGCTGCAGCCTCGTTTGCAGTTCAACTGGGACATCAACGAAAAGCATCGTGATTACCTGCGTTTCGGCGCCGCCATCTTTGGTTCCGATATCAACAACTACGCGATGATCAACAACATGCTGTTTGACGGAACCAAGGTGCTCACCGTGGACGTACAGGGAGCACAGGTGCCCGCGCCTAATTTTGTGGAGTACCGCAAGAACCCGTCTACTGCGCCTGGTAAGGAACTGTTTGATAAACTCGGATTGCCCCGCATCGGTACCATCAATATGAACGGTAAAGATGCCCGTATCCCGGTAGTATACAAAGCCAACCTGTCCTATAACCACTTCTTCACAGACCGGTTCAAGATGGGATTGACATTCTTCGCTACGATGGCCCGCCATAACTATATGTATGTAGACCGCAACATGGTGGACCAGCCTTATTTCCGCCTGGCCAACGAAGGCAACCGTGGTGTGTATGTGCCAGCCAACAGCATTACCCCCGGAAATGGTTATGCCGACTGGCAGAACGGCCGCAAAAGCACGAAGGTTGGCCGTGTGCTGGAACTGAACAGCGATGGTAAGGTGAATCAGTTTGCCTTTGTGGTAGATGGTACCTACCGCTATTTCAGAGACGGCGAGATCTCTTTCAGCTATACCTGGAATGATGCCAAAGACAATACTTCTTACAATGGTGATGTGGCCAATACCGCTACGCTGAACCTGATGGTGAAAGACGATCCGCGTAATCTCAGCGTAATGTCTTATTCCGATAATCAGTTCCGCCATAAGGTGGTCTTTTATGGTACTGCGCCCAGCTTCTGGGGCATCAACGTGGGAGTGCGTTATTCCGGTATAGGCGGTACCCGTTATTCCCTCGCGGTTAAAGGCAACGTGAACGGTGATTTCGTGAGCACCAACGACCTCGCCTATGTGTTTGATATAAATGACCCCAGCGTGCCCGCTGCCATGCGGAACGGCCTGAAAAGCATTCTCGATAACCCGAACATTGATAATAGCATCAAGGATTACCTGCGCAAAAGCAGCGGCACTGTGGCAGAAAGGAATGGGGGCGTGAATGGCTTCTACGGCGTGTGGGATGTTCGTATAGCCAAGAAGTTTATCTTCGCGAAGTCACAATATGTTGAAGTGTCCGGCGATTTCTTTAACGTAGCCAATATGTTCAACAAAGAATGGGGCGCCAGCAAAGTACTGGGTAAACAGAACCTGTACAATCTCGGAGGGTTCGATCCGGCTACATCTACTTTCAAATACGATGTAAACACCAATGCCGGTACCATTGTACCTTCCGGCAATCCCTGGCAGATACAGCTGGGTGTCAGATACGGATTTTAATCATTTGGTTATTTAATCATTTAGCTATTTTCTTATTTATGGGCTGTCTCTTAGAAAGAACCCATAAATAAGAAAATAGCTAAATGATTAAATAACTAAATTCGTATGGAATCAATACCGTTAACATTGGAAACAACAGATGAACAATTACTGGACAATCCCGTCTGGAACGCGCTGACAACCGTGCAGGCGCCGCTGGCGGAAGGTACGCCCCACACAAAAAGATACCGGAGGGAAATCCTTTCCTTCATTGCCTGTGACCATACAGCAGCGCATCAGCTGGAGGACCTACAGCCATGGATAAACGAAGGGGAATCATTTTACCTGGTAGGGGAGTTGCCTCCGCTGCCGGTTAACTGGCAGATAGTGCTTGAATTGCCCTGTGCACAGATGGTCCTGCGTGAAATGGTGGAACTGCCGGCTAAAACGCCGGTGGAAATCTCCGTACTGACAGCCGCTGATAGGGCTGATATGTATGATCTGGTCAACCGGGTGCAGCCTGGCTACTATAACCTGGATACGCCGTTATTGGGCACTTATTACGGTATCCGCCAGGAGGGCCGGCTCGTGGCCATGGCTGGTGAACGTATGCGCATGGCAGGCTTCACTGAGCTGAGCGCCATTGTTACCGATCCGGCCTGTACCGGCAAGGGGTATGCGCAACAGTTGATTACCCGCCTGTGTCAGCAACACGTCGCTGAAGGTATTACTTCCATGCTGCATGTGTCGGTGGCCAACGAAAGGGCTATCCGGCTTTATGAGCATATGGGTTTCGTTACCCGCAGAGAAATCGTGTTTAGAAAAATCACCCAATCGTAGAAACTATTTTTTCCGCTCTTTAGGATACATCCAATCACTCACCTGGTAAGGATAGGGTTCGTATACTTTATTGTCTTCGGTGAACGTATAGCCTTGCCTGAAATCCTCTGAAGCCTTCTGCATGGCCGCCCGTGCTTCATCTTTCCGTTGTAGCCGCGCCAGGCAGAGGGCTTTGTAATAGCCCGCATCGGAAAACTGCTGATACAGCGACAGGCTGTAATTGAAATGCTCCAAAGCCTCGGCATACTTTCCCTGTTCGTATTCGACAATGCCCAGATAAAAAGGATAGAGGCAATGCAACGGGGCTTCAGTGCCGGATTGCCGCCAGCGGTCTACGCATTGCTGAAAGTACGTCCTGGCGCTGTCGTATTGATTTAGCTGGAGATAACAAAGACCGAGATAAAAACTATAGGGATGGTCCATCACCCCACTATGGCCGCTCGACCGCTGCGCTTCCCTGAAGTCAACGATGGCCGCCACATAGGACTTCTGAAAGATACATTTGATAAAAGCGCGGTAGTCGAGGTATTCCGCCGGATCATACGTTACTGCTTTGTCGAGGTACACCATGCCGGCTTCATACTTCCGCTGCTTGAACAGTGGCATGGCCTTCAGCTGCCACATCTGTGCATCGTGCGGCAGCAATACCAGTCCGCTGTCAAGGTATAGGCCCCATTCCGGCGCAAAATAATGATACCGGGAGGCAGCGTTGACGTAATGTTCGCGAATGGAATCCTGCTGATGTTGGGTAAAGGAGGCAGACTGGGCATTGCTCTCCTGCAGGAACAGGAACATGATAAGCAGGGAACAAAGTATGTATTTCATGAGGTAGTTTTCCGATGGTTGACAGCGGAAGTTATGTAATTTTCTTTAGCCCGTATAACAGCATATGAAAAGGCCTGCCCATGCATCTACATCGGCAGGCCTTCTTATTTTGATATATCCGTGCAGGTTACTTAGCACCAACAGGTGCGCCATAAGCGGCTTCTATCGCTTTCAGGTCCAGTTTTTTCATCTGGAAGATAGCGTTCATGACCCGGCTGAGGCGTTCTTTGTCTTTATCGACAAGCATTTCAGCGATCTGCACCGGGGCTACCTGCCAGGACAGGCCGAATTTGTCTTTCAGCCAGCCGCACTGGTCTGCCTTGGGATCGCCGCCGGCACGCAGTTTCTCCCAGTAGTAGTCTATTTCTTCCTGTGTTTCGCAGTTCACCATAAAAGAAATGGCTTCGTTGAATTTGAAAAGCGGGCCGCCATTGAGCGCAATAAAACTTTGTCCGTCGAGGGTAAACTCAACAGTCAGTACAGAGCCGGCCGGCATTCCGTGTATCTCATGACCAGCCTCGGTGTAATGCGAAATTCTGCCGATGGAAGAATTTTTAAAGATCGATGTATAGAACTTAGCCGCTTCTTCGGCCTGGTCCTTAAACCACAAATGCGGTGAAATTCTTTGTGAGGTGATTCTGTTTGCCATAGTTTTTATATTTTAACAGCCAGTGAAATGGAGTTGTTTGATAACAACCCAAAGATAAAATGACCCGTCCGGTCAGCAGGGGGGATGAGGCGACTTTGTGAAGGGGTGTTTGCGACATCGGGGGGAATTCTTTATTTTCGACGGATGAACTGGCTGCCCACTAACCGCTATACCTTATTGAGTAATCTTTCCTCGGAGGAAGTTCTGTCTGCACTGCAGACGAATTTCGCAACATATGATCCCAAGTTTTATTGGTATACCTACGGGGTGTTGAATCCGGATCTTCGTTTCACGGGAGAGGTCAATGGTAATACTTTTGTCATCAGCAGGCTTAGCCAAAAACTCAGTAAAAGAGAATTTGTAAAGATAAAGGGAACGGTCAGCAAATCCTTATATCAGACAGCCATTGACGTACAGGTGAGTATCATGCCGGAACAAACAATGGTGTTTACGATATTCACGCTGCTGTTGGGAGCTGGCGTGGCTGGTGTATTATCGTGGACGCTGTTTGAATGGATAACCACAGGAGATATTCACCTTGGAAAACTGATCTATGCACTGGTGTTGTTGATCGTGTGTGTAGTGATATTTGGCCGCTTCAGCTATGAAGATGATTTGGCCCGAAAATTTATTAAGCGTATTAGTCAAGCACAATAATCATCCATGAAATTATTACCCATAGAACGTTATAGGTTGTTAACCAAACTATCCCCGGAAGAAATAAAAAAACTGCTGGAGGCCAACGTAGCACCTAAAAGCAGAGGGCTTCAAATTAAAATTGGTTGGAATAAACCAGCCTCTGGCAAGCCTTATGAGGGAGTGGTGAAAAGTAACAGCTTTGAGATCAGCCGTATCATCGACTATAGAAACTCTTTCCTGCCGGTGATCACCGGCGACGTCAGCCATGAAATAGTACATACCGTCGTGAAGATCAAGATGACGTTGTCCATTGTAGTGGCGGTGTTTATGACACTTTGGATGGGAGGCGTAGTTGTCGGGTTGGTGGGGTGTGTGATCGCGATAATCAATGGCATCCTTTCGGGAAGCAAGTTTGAGCCGATGCTACTGATACCTTTCGGTATGTTGATATTCGGGTATCTGCTGGTAACGCTTGCTTTTCAAAACGAAGCGTCCAAGTCCAGGAAGTTCCTGCAAGACTTATTAAAGGGATGGGAAGAGGGTAAAGCCTGAGTTGATCACGAAAGCCCTAAGGCCTCCATGATCAACGGTATTTGTACCAGGAGCCGGTATTGAACAGCAATACCTGTTCATCTTCCTGTACCCAGTCCTTTTCAATCAGCTTTATCAGGCCCATATAGGTGGCGCTGCCTTCCGGGGAAAGCAGGATGCCTTCTGCCGCGGCTATTTCAGAGATGCCGGCTTCCATTTCCTCTTCTGTGACGGTCAGCGCTTTGCCGTCGCTTTGCCGGATCACTTCCTGCATCATGTCTTTTGCAAAAGGCTGTGGAACAGCCAGTCCATAAGCTATGGACGGATAACCGCTGAAGTCATCCGGTAGGTTTCCGTTTTCAATGTACTGTACCATGGGAGCACAATTTTGAGATTGAATAATGATCATTCTGGGCAGCTTGCCGGTGATCCAGCCCAACTGCTGCATTTCGCGGAAGGCTTTCCACATGCCTATCAGGCCGGTGCCGCCGCCGGTAGGATAGATGATCACGTCAGGTAACTGCCAGTGCAGCTGCTCGGCGATTTCATATCCCATCGTTTTTTTGCCTTCCAGGCGGTATGGTTCTTTTAAGGTAGACATATCAAAGCCGCCGGTTTCCTGTACCAGCTGCCGTGCCATGCGGCCGCAGCTGTCTATCAGTCCGTCGGTGAGCAGCAGCTCTGCACCATATAAGCGGCATTCTTCCTGCAATGTGGCAGGGGTATGGCGTGGCATGATCACGGTGGCCTTCATACCAGCTTTGGCGCAATAGGCACTTAAGGCGCCGCCTGCGTTACCGGCAGAAGGGATGATGCAATGCGTAACGCCCAGCTCCTGCGCTTTGGACACCGCTACACTGATGCCCCGGGCCTTAAAGGAACCGGTCGGGTTCACACTTTCGTCTTTTAATAATACCTGTACGCCCGTGCGTGCGCTCAGGGTATGCAGGGTGGTCAACGGCGTGCCGCCTTCTCCCAAACTAACAATATGACGGGGATCAGCTACCGGCAGCATCTCACGGTACCGCCAGATGCTGTGGTCTCGTCCTTTTAAAAAATCCGGTGCAGGCAGGTCGTAGGAGTATACAGCTGTCAACGGCTGCTGGCAGCAGGTGGCGTATGACTGCAATACTGTTGCGTCGTATTGTTTTCCACAACGGGGGCACTGCAAAGCAGTGAGGTGCGATATGTTTTTCCGGGTAAGTGTCATTCCTTGTAAATGTAGGCATGACCTATAACAAACGACTGGTCGATTTTGTTATAACCTATAACTATTGGTTATAGATGCTTCTGGCGTAGCGGATCAGTTTTTTATTCAGATCACTGGTCTCGCCTTTCCGCTGGATGAAGTAAAAGCTTCTTTCTATATGTAGCCCTTCAAAAGAAATCTCGGTCAGGTCGCCCTGCTTCAACTCCTTGAAGACGGAGCGTTTGGGCAGAAAACCAATGCAGTCCGATTCTATCAGGAAGTTCTTCAATGCTTCGGTGCCGCCCAACCGCGCTTTTATCTGTAATGCATCAATACCGGTCTTGTGCTTCTGCAAGGCATCTTTTAAGGCCTCCAGGGTGCCGCTGCCACGTTCCCGCAGTGCTACAGGCATCCGCAGCACCTCTTTCAGCGGATAATGCCGCGCCTTTGAAAAACCGCTCTTCCTGCCGCATACAGCTATGACCTGGTCATTGATGAAAGGATGGTACACCACATTGGTGAGCTTTCCCCGGCCTTCAATGATGCCCAGATTGATCTCCTGATTGAGCAGCGCCTCCAATACAATCTCGGCATTACGGTTCAACAGGTTGATCTCTACCTGCGGATATTCCTGCTGAAAAGCGGAAAGCACCTTGGGCAGGATATACAGCGCTACGGTGGTGCTGGCGCCTAGTTTCAGTAATCCTTTGGCCTGGTGTTTGTCACTGAAGGCGGCCATCTCAAACTCCGTTTCTGCCTGTATATTGGCAACCTGCAATAGACGCTTCAGCAAAAAACTGCCGGCATCAGTCAGCGATATCTGGATGCCTTTACGCTCAAACAACCGGGTCCTATAATATTCTTCCAGGTATTTCACATGCTTGCTGATGGCGGGCTGGGAGATAAACAGGGTTTGGCTGGCCTTGGAGAAACTTTTCTCCCGGGCCACTTCAATAAAAACCTGATGGTGGGTAGAAAGCATAACGGATATGAATTACGAATGAGGAATTGAGGGCTGTATTTGTTATAACAATTTACAGGATTAGTTGCCATTTTCTTCGTCTTTTATTATCACTATCGTATCTTTCCGCATCCGGAATGGCTGGATACGCCGGCCCGCTTTGGATGGACGGGCGTTGACCTGTTTTTTGTGCTTAGCGGCTACCTTATAGCGGGACAGCTATTCAGAGAAGTGGCAGACACAGGAACGGTTAAACTGAAACCGTTTTACATCAAACGTTTTTTCCGGATCATCCCGCCGTACTTGCTGGTACTGGCATTGTATGTATTGCTCCCTGTTTTCCGGGAGAAAGAAATGCTGCCTCCCTTGTGGAAATTTCTCACTTTCACGCAGAACTTCGGGCTGGACCTCAAAACGCACGGGACTTTTTCCCATGCCTGGTCGTTATGTGTGGAGGAACAGTTTTACGTCGTGTTTCCCTGTTTACTTGCCTTGTTGTTATTTGTAAAAGCTGGCCGTAAGGCCTTCTGGCTGATACCGGCGCTTTTTGCCGGAGGATTTTTGTGCCGCTGGTGGATATACACGCAGCGGGTGGCGCCGCTGGACGATAGTCCCAACTTTTGGGTGGTGTGGTACCAGGCTATTTATTATCCGGTGTACAACCGCCTGGATGGCTTGCTGGCTGGTGTGTCTATTGCAGCACTGTTCCAGTTCAGGCCGCCGGTGAAGGAATGGGTCAACCGTTATGCCAACCTGATTTTCATTGTGGGCCTGGCATTGCTGACTGCTGCCTGGTTTATAACCGAAGATAGTTTTTCTCTCATAGCCACCGTATATGGTTTTCCGTTAGTATCTGCCGGGTACGGCCTGGTTGTAGCGGCGGCGGTATGCCCGCATTGTTGGCTATACAGAATCAATTCCCGTGTCACCACATCGATTGCCGCGCTTTCCTATGCTATTTACCTGAGCCATAAAGGAGTGATACATGTGACACAGGACCTGCTGGGTTCCCTCGGCCTCGCCAAAAACAGCGGCTGGACGATGCTGATCTGTACCATTACCTGTATACTGGCTGCGTGGTTGATCCGTATCCTGATCGAGATACCGGCGCTGAAAATGCGGGACCGTGTCCTGGGCCGGACACCCATTGCCTATGATACACGGCAGCCGCAAAAGAAAGTAGCCTGACGGGTATTAATGGGCCACTTTGCCATCTACCAGGTGAATAACCTTATCGGAACGTTTGGCAAAATCATCATCGTGGGTAACGGTGAGGATGGTTTGTCCCCGTTCTGAAGACAACTGGCGGAACAGATCGAATACGATGGCGGCATTTTGGCTGTCCAGGTTGCCTGTCGGCTCGTCACCCATTATAATCAGCGGTTCATTGATCAATGCGCGGGCAATGGCCACCCTTTGCTGCTGGCCCCCGGAAAGCAGGGATGCCCGCTTGGTGGCCTGCACATCTACCCCCAGCAATTTTAACAGGTCCATGGCCCGGTGTTCGACTTCAGCGGGGGAATAACGGGCCAGCTTCAACGCAGGCAGCATCACATTGCGGAGCACACTGAATTCAGGTAACAGGTAGTGAAACTGAAACACGAAACCAATATGATGGTTGCGGAAATCCGCCAGCCACCGGTTGCGTTTGCCCTGCATCTCTTCACCGTTGATACGGATACTGCCTTCAAAAGCAGTGTCCATGGTGGATAAGAGATATAGCAGCGTAGATTTGCCACTCCCTGATTTACCGGTGATGGAAACAAAATGGCCTTTCTCTATATCCAGGCTGACGTCTGTCAGCACCTGCATTTGGGTGGGCTGGTAAAAATATTTATTGATATTCCTTACTTCTATCAGGTTCATGGTCATCCTCTTAAAATAGTGATAGGATCTACCCCGGCGGCCTTACGGGAAGGCAGGTAACCGGCAAGGGTAGTGGTGAGAATACCGAAAGTAAAACCGGTAACATAATACACAGCGCTGAAGCTCACTGGCAGATGGTCCAGCGTGATCATTACATCACTTTTATACGGTACTTTGGAAAGACCATAGGCCGCCAGAAAACCGAACAACAGTCCTATCAGCGCACCGGTAATACCGATGATAAGCGCCTGTATGAGGAATATCCAGCGGATGTCTGTATCGGAAAAGCCCATCGCTTTCAGAATGGCAATGTCTTTCATCTTCTCATAGATCATCATCGTGAGAATATTAAAGATGCCAAAACCTGCTACCAGCAAGATCGTCACGGCTACGCCATATACGATCATTTTACGCAGGGCATCGCCTGCCAGTAGCGCGGCGTTGTCCTGTTTCCAGTCAGAACCATGAAAACCGTATTTGGCCTGCAATTCCTCAGACATCGCCGGCGCCAGTTCCATATTATGCAGTTTTATTTTGATGTCGGTGATGTAGGACATCGGCACTTCGAGGAAACGCTGCACGGTGTTGAGACTGGCGTAACTCTGTTGTTTATCGATATCGGTAAGGCCCGTCTTGAAGATACCGACTACCTTTACGGAGAAGTTGTTGCCCTTTTCAGTGGTCACTTCCAGTGGGTCGCCGGTTTTTACGTTAAGGCGTTTGGCCAGCCCAACGCCCACCACGATGCTGTTGGGTAGGGTAGAAAGCTCTCTGAAACTGCCTTCCACCAATTTTGCCTGTAAATTGAACAAGGCATTCTCCTGTTCAAAACGGATACCGTTGATCGTGCCATTGATACTGCTGGAGCCAAGACGGTAAAACACTTGTGTGTTGACGGAGCCTGAAACGGCTGCTACCCGCGGATCTTGTTGAAGCGCCTGCACTATCTGCGGTCCGTCTTTCAGGTTCAGCAGAATATCTTTGGGTTTCACATGGCTGACCATGTTAATGATGCCGGGTTCGGCCCTGTCCAGTATGTTGGATGGGGCGGTCAGTATTTCGTTGTACAATCGCAGGTGCGGCGACTGCTCAAAAGCTACTGCCTGCATGAAATCATTGGAACCCTGGATGAAGCTGACCATAAAAACAAACACCGTGATACCAAAGGTGACGCCCGCGGTGGCAATGATCGTTTGTTTCAACCGGGCACGCATATGCGTGAAGGCAATGGTCGCTGACAGCTTGATATTGGTGAATGTTTTCATCGTCCTTCTTTTATGGCGATTACATCGCCGGCTTTCAGACCGGATTTTACTTCCACCCAGTCGCCATTGCGGATACCGGTGACTATGGCGGTTTTACGAAGTTCTTTGCCCTGTTGCAGGTATACGCTGTCGCCTTTCATCAGGTAATCGGAAGGCACTACCAGTGCGTTGATGCGTTCCCGTATGAGGATATTGGCTTCTACAGATGACTGCGGATAAAAGAGGGCGGTATCCTGTACCGCCGCTTCTACCTGGAAGCTGCGACTTTCTTTTTGCAGCAACGGAATGATTTTATTGATCGTGCCTGCAAACTGTTTGCCTTTGTAGACGTCGGTTTCAAAGTAAACTTTCTGGCCGGTGCGTATCTTGCTGATATCGCGTTCATCGACCAGCAGCTCCAGTTTAAATTGCCCGGGCAGTCCCACCATCACAACGGGATCATTGAGCTGGGCGAGCTCGCCTGTTTTCAGGTAGACTTTATATACCCGCCCGTTGACAGGGCTTTTCAGCACTTTCCCTTCGCGGCTTTGTGTGGTGGCGGTCAACTGTTGTTTGGCCTGCAGCAGTTTGCCGGAAAGGTCGCTTTGCAATGCCTGATACTGGTCTTGCAACGTTTTGTATTCGGTGGCACTGCTGGCCGCCTGTATACGGGCCTGTTCCGCGTCTTTCCCGGATACGGCTTTGCTTTGTGCCAACTCCGTATACCTGTCGGCGTTAAGCGCGTCCTGTTCCTTTTTCGTTTTGGCCAGCGCAATGCGGCTCTTCAGTTCTGTCAGCGCCGCGGAGTGTTCCTGTGCATTGTTGCCGGCCAGCGCCACCTGCCGTTGCAGGATGTCTACCTGCTCCAGTTGACCCGGAGTGCCCAGTACGGCCAGTACTTCATTTTGGTGCACGGTGTCACCTTCTTTCACCAGTACTTTGAGCAGCAGGTCGGCGGAATTGGCTTTCAGAAAGTAATAAGCTTCAGGCATGATTTCTCCGGAAGCATATACCGCTTCGTTTAGCGTGCGGGATTGCACGGTGTAGGTAGCGGTTTTGGATTTGCAGGCAGTGAGCAGTAGCGCCACTCCTGCGATGGAGAGTAATGTTTTCATGCAGATCTTTATTGACGTTGCAGATAGTTGAGTTCTGTGTAGTGTTTGTAAAAGTCGGTGCGCGCGTCGTTGAGTTTGGCCTGTGCGTCGTAGAGGTCCTGTTGTATCTCTTTCAGTTGTATCATGTCAATGATGCCCTTGTTGATCTTCTGTGTGCTGAGGGCTTCATTTTCCTGTGCCAGCGCAATATTTTCCTTTTGTAGCTGTATGTCGCCGGAAGCTTTTTCCAGCAGTAGTTTTTCCTGGCGGTATTTCCTTTCCTGTTCCGATTCGTATTGTTTGAAACGGCTGGAGGCCGCCAGCCATTGGGCTTTCATGCTGCGTGGCTTGGTAGATAAATTAGACCAGGACAGCGGAAAACGCAGTTCTACGCCTGCGAAGCCCACGGTAAACCATGGTGAACGGGTGATGAAGTTCATTTTGTCACCAAATCCCAGTTGCTGGTAGGAACCTTTAAAATGCAGGCTGGGGTAGTAGTTGGCCCGTGTGTTATGGTATTCTTGCGCTGCCACTGCCACTTTCAGTTGTTCTGTTTCATAATCGGGCAACTGCGAAGTGCGGTAATTGTTGATCTCCAGCGGAGGTAACGGATCAGCGGGTTGTGTGGTCAATTGACTGTCCAGCGGAAAACCCATCCAGAATTTAAGATCGAGATATGCTTCCTGCAAAGACACGCCAGCCTGTTGTACCGCTTGCTGCCTGTTTTTCAGCAGTGTGGCAGACTGGTTAAACGCAATTTTATCTGTCAGCCCTTTATCAAATTGTAGTTTGATCAGGTCGTGGATCTGCTGATAATTGCTGTACAGCTGTTGGGCCACCGTGAGATAATCCTGCTGCAGTTGTGCGCTGTAATAGGCCATGCATACGTTTTTCTGCAGGGAGCGTTGTAAGGACCGGTATTCGCTGGCGCCGGCTTGTTGTTGTAACCTGGCCAGTTTGATGGTTTGCCATGTTTTTACGTCTACCAGTGGCAGGTTGGCTTCAGCGCCGTAGTTGCCCATCCATGGGGTACCCATGCGTATGGGCACAAAGGTGCCGGCCGGCTGATTTACCAGTTCACCGGGAAATACCTGTACCGGTATCTTCCAGTAATTGTTCACGGCGGCTGTAACCGAAATGTCCGGGAGCAGTTTGGCGGTGGCGGCTTTGTGGTCCTGTGCCGCGGCTGCGGCGGATTGCGCTTTACTCAACAATTCCTGATTGTGGGTGCCGGCATAGTCGAGGCACTGTTGCAGACTGAGGGCAGTCGTAGGTTGACCGGTGTCTTTTTCAGGCATGGTCTGTCCGTCTGCCACCCGGAAAGGGATCGCCAGCAACAGTAAAATGATACCTGTTTTCATCTTAAATGATTGTTATTCTTTTAGTTCTGAACTTAGAGAACTAATTGTGGCAAAAAAAAGGCCGCTATGGTTGCGCCTTGTTGAGTGCGATGGTCCGTTTCCACCTTTCCATGATTAAAGGTAACTCCACCAGCATCATTTTATACAGCAGGGATACCTCTTCCAGTTCTTGATTTAGCTCGTCTTTCGTCTGGCGGATGGATTTAATTTCGTCAAGAATACCAAAAAACACTTTGAGCCTTTCTGTTATCGTGTGCTCGTTGAAGATGCTGGTCAGATCGGGAGAAAAATAGCGTTTTCTTTGGCCGCCCATGGTTTTAGAGGAAATCATTTTCGTCGATTCCAACATCTTGATGGCGTTGGATACGGCGCTTTTACTGACCTTGAAGTAATCCACGATCTGCTCAAACGTTGCCTGATGGCCTTCACACAGTAGCAGGTAAATATATGTCCGTGATGCCACAGGAGTAAGGCCAAGGCCTTCCATGGCAGCGCTCAGTTTCTCTATCCTGTCTCTGTTTTTTTCCAAGGCTGTTGTTTTTCGTCTCCACAAAATTGAAAAAATAAAGTTGGTTCTCCAAACAAAGAACCAACTTTATTTTCCCGGAGATAAGATCAGATGGCCTCTACACTGGCCAATCCTTTCTCTACGGCAGTTTCCTTGGTGGCAGACATGCCGGCGCCTTCTATACGGTAGGTGGTAATGTCCGTAATGCCTACAAAGCCCAACACATACCGCAGATAGGGCTCAGCGAAGTCAAAAGGCTGCATGGGGCCTTCGGAGTAGATGCCATTGGACGCAATGGCGAGGTACACCTTTTTACCGGTGAGCTGCCCGGCAAACCCTCCGTCTTTATAGTTCACGGTTTTGCCGGGCCTTACGATGTGGTCTATCCATGCCTTGAGCGGGGCCGGCAGGTTAAAATTATAAAGCGGTACGCCGATCACAATAGTATCAGCCTCCTGCAATTGGGTGATAGTAGCGTCAGATGCTTCCAGCAACACCTGCTGCTCAGTGGTGAGCGCTTCTGAAGGCGTTCTGTAGGCATCTACCAGTTCTTTATGTAACCATTGCCAGGATTGTCCGGTTACGTCGTTAATGACAACTTCCTTGTCCGGGTGCCGTTGTTGCAGCCTTTCCACGATACGGTTGCCCAGCAATATGCTATTGGACGCTTCTCCGCGTGCACTCGATATGATATGCAAGATGTTTCCCATGATCTGTTTTTTTAGATACTTTTGTTGTGTTCTGAAAAAGAACTTTTTTGCGGTACAAAAGTACCTGCCTTTAAAAGCTATACTATCAACATAACCTGTAGGTTACTGCTAACCTGTGGGTTAGTAAAACCGGATATATATGGAAACAGCAACACTTACAGAAGTCCGTGATGGCGTTAAATGTATTGAGATGATGCCGGCGGCGGAAGATGCCTTGTATATTATCGCCGGCAAGTGGAAGGTGCGTATCCTGATGGCCCTGGGAATGGGAGACAAACGTTTTAATGAACTACAACGCGCATTGTCGGGAATTTCCGCCAGGGTATTGTCCAATGAACTGAAAGACCTGGAACTAAACGGCCTCGTTACCAAACAGACATTGGCCAATGGTACGATCCTGTATGTGCGGAATGACTATGCAGATTCTCTGCGGGGCGTGATGAGTGAACTGGCCAAATGGGGACTTCTTCACAAACAGAAAATACGAAACCGGGAAATATGACCGGAAAAAAGCAACTATGATCAGACCTGAAATTATTATCGCGGTAAAAGACGTAGAGAAAAGCTCCGCCTGGTACCAGCAGCTGCTGGGCTGTGAAAGCCGGCATGGTGGTGGTACTTTTGAAATCCTCGCTGACCCGGAAGATGATACGGTGGTATTATGCCTGCACAAGTGGGCCGCACATGGACACCCTACTATGACTGATCCCAAGGTGACACCAGGCAACGGATTGATCCTCTTTTTCCGCGTAACCGCTTTCGAAGAAGCCTGGGACAAAGCCCAACAACTGAAAGCGATCGTCGAAGAACCTCCGCATGTTAACGCCAACTCCGGCAGAAATGAATTCTCGCTTAGAGATCCGGATGGATATTATGTGTCTGTTACGGATTAATATACATTACAAACCCACGGAATCCACGGAACCCACGGAACCCAGGGCTGAAGCCCTGGGCTACGATGTTATTCAGGTTCTTTCGAATTTGGGTACTGTTATTTTATGCACAACAATATCCCGGTCATTCAACATAATAGGTCATTCAACATAAACGATTGAATTCTTAATTTGAAAGAAATTGAATAACATCGTAGCCCAGGACTTTAGTCCTGGGATTATTCGGATTCGGATTCGGATTCGTATTCGAATTCGAATTCGAATTTGGATTTGGATTTGGATTCGGAATGGGAATACGAATACGAATACGATTACAGCTGCGATTGACAATATTGACGATATCTCATCAACGCCTCTACGTAATAATAATCTGCATACGACAAGGGTACATTGATCTCCACACCATGGGGCAGGGAACCTACGCTTTTCATCAGGATAAAATTGTTGTTCTCACCTTCTTTAGCGCGGTAGGTATCGGATGAAAGTCCGGTAATAATTTGTTCTGCTGTTTTCCAATAGGTATCTGCTTGTTTACCTTTTACCAGTGTACTGAGTTCCAGCAGCGCAGAGGCCATGACGGCGGCTGCGGAAGCATCGCGGTACGCGTGAGGGATGTCCGGCGCATTAAAGTCCCAGTAAGGGATATGGTCTTTTGGCATTGCAGGATGATGCAACAGGAAACCGGCTACGGCTACTGCCTGCTGCAAATACCGCGGGTTGCGGGTTTCCTGGTACATCATGGTGTAGCCGTACAGTGCCCAGGTCTGCCCTCTGGCCCAGGCCGACGAATCGGCGTTGCCCTGAAAGGTCTTTTTAGCTACGGGTTGACCGGTCAGCGTATCATAGTCAATGACATGCCAGGTGCTGAAGTCCTTGCGGAAATGATGCTGCAGCGTGGTGTTGGCATGTTTTATGGCGATGTGGTAATAAGAGGAATCACCACTTTCCCGGGTGGCCCATGTGAGCAGTTCCAGGTTCATCATATTGTCGATGATAACGGGAAACTGCCAGTTGCCATGGTCCCACGACCGGATGCAGTTCACTTTGTTGTTAAAGCGTGATGCCAGCGAGCGGGCGCTGTTCAACAGCACCTCACGGTAGCCTGCCTGTGGCGCTATGCGCAGCGCGTTGCCATAGCTGTTGTACATCATAAATCCGAGGTCGTGGGTCTGCCGGTTGAATTGTTCTTTTTCCAGCAGCTGCATGCGTTTGTTGGCTTCAGCCAGTATCTGCGGGTCTTTGCTGTATTCATAGAGATACCACAGCGTGCCCGGATAAAAACCGCTGGTCCACCAGCGGGATTCCGCTGTCATCAATGTTCCGTCTTTAGCGGTGGTGCGGGGCAATCTGTCATCAGGCAGCGTGGCGGCCATGTGTTTGTACTGCCGCACCGAAAAGGACAGTGCATCTTCCACGATCTGTTTCATGGCAGGCGTCATCTTCCTTGTTTTCGTTTGTGCCTCACTGTTATAGGACATGATCGCGCAACAGATCATCAGGCACCAGCCCATTTTTCCCATCTTCATATTGTTGTTATTTCAGGTAGTTGTATACGGAGTCCAGTTTAAATTGTTTCTGTGATTCCACGTTGGGCCGCGGTGTTTTGTCGATCTCTGAGAAATAATCTGTATGGTCCCAGATGAGCTTACCGCCGGTAACGCGCGGATCGCCTGTGGCGATGAGGTGCGCCTGCATCCTGGCGGAGAGGGAATCTTTCAGGCGTGCATAGCGTTGATCTGTGGCGAGGTTGTGCAGTTCATCGGGATCGTTTTTAATATCGAATAATTCTTCTGCCGGCCTTTTAGCGAAGCCCAGTTCAAAGAAGGGCTTGATGGCTGCGCTGTCTTTATGGGCCATGATGTAGCATTTGGCCAGTCCCGGATAATGCAGCATGTAAGGGTCTATGTCGCCATACAGCGGAGGATCGCCGGCAGGCCATCTGTCAGGCTCATAGTTACGGATGTAGAGATAGTCCGGGGTGCGGATAGCTCTGCCAGGATAACCCAGTCCATGCTGCCGTACAAACGCATGCCTTTCCCTGCCCAGCACTACATAATCGCGCGCGGGAGCGGTTTGTCCTTTGGTAACGACGGGTAACAGGCTTTTACCGGTCATCTCTTTGGGGATGGCTACCTGTCCCAGCTCCAGGAACGTAGGGGCGAGATCGTTAAGCGTCACCAGGTGATCGGTAGTTTCATTCTCCCTGAACTTGCCGGGCCATGAAATGATGAGTGGCACATGCGTGCCGAAGTCGTACAGGTTGGCAAGGCCGCGTGGCATCTGCCAACCGTTGTCGCTGCACACAATGATGACGGTATTTTCCAGGTCGCCACTTTCCCGGAGCTGTTGGAGGATGCCGCCCAACTCACGGTCAAAGGTTTCTACGGCGGCGTAGTAATCAGCAATGTCGGTACGCACATCTTTACGGTCGGGGAGGTAACCCGGCACATGAACGCTGTCTGCGTGTATGCCTGCCCGTTCTCCGCTGCCTACCTCATAAGGGCGGTGCGGTTCATGGCTGCTCACCCAATAGCACCAGGGGGCGCCTTTACGGGCGGACAGGAAATCGCCGAAGTTGTGGAATTCATTCCCGGCAGGATTCCGCTTGCGTTGGTTGGCGGTAAAACTGCCCGGTCCCCAGCCTTTTCCCTGAAAACCGATTTCATAGCCGGAAGCCTCCAGCAGGTCGGTATAGAGTTTGAATTTTGTAGGAAGAACACCCCAGAGGTTGGCGCCTTCTTCGATACGCCAGATATCCTGGCCGGTGAGCATAGCGGCCCTGGCTGGGGTGCAGGAAGGAGAGCTACAGAAGGCGTTGGTAAACCGGACGCCCTGGTGGGCTATCAAATCCATGTTGGGTGTTCTGACGGTTTTATCTCCATAACAACCGGCATGGTTCCATGACTGGTTGTCGGACATGATCATCAGGATGTTAGGCCTTTTTTTCTTTGGTGAACAGGCGGCGCCGAGCAGACATAACAGCAAGGCGGCCGCCAGATGACGGAAGGTGTTTATGGTCATATTATCGGGTTTTAATGATGGATGGCAGGACGTCGATCGCTTCGGTGGACTGCCCGTTTTCGGTGAGTACGGTGCTGTGCTGGTATTTGTGCTGTCCCTGCCTGAAATTGCCGCTGCCGTAATGGAGGGCGGTGGACTGGTCGTCGTTGAAAATATAGAGCAACGGCGCTTTGCTGTCGTCCAGCTCGGCTATGATATGCCACGGGCCGATATGCCATTCGCCGTTTTGTTGCGTTACGGCGAGTGTGGCGGCGTTAGGTGGTCCTACCTGCATCACAGTCAGCAGACGGGCCTGTTGTTGTGGCGTCGTGGTAACGCCGCAATGCCATTGTTCGGTAAAGGGTACAATGTTGCCATCGTCGTCTGTTTTACCTTTCCAGTTAATGGCGGGTGCATTAAAACGTTGGTGCACCACCGTATTTAATTGCGTATGTGCGTAGACGTATACGCCGGCTTTTACGCCCGGTTCATTGATGGTGAACATGTTGCCGTTACCCTGCCGGATGGTATAGGGGCTATGCGCCTGCCACGTCCATTTGATGGGCTGTTTGGCGGCCAGTTCATCATACAGCACAATAATGTTGCTGTCGAGCATCAGCATATGCCGGCGGTAGCGGGTAACACCGGGATCGCCGAAGCCATTTTGACGATCGGGTTGCAGCTGATTAAGCTCGAGATGCCCTAACCAGAACGGAGCGGTCACAGCACCATAGGCATTGGAAGCATCCCCCAGCGTGTATTGTATCCGTTTACCTGCAATATGACGGGGCATCCAGCCGTAACCATTTTCCCCGATGCGCTGCCCGAGGCTGTCGGCCAGTATGGTGCAGTAAGCGCGGGAGCTACGGTAGTGCAGCAGGTTATGGGCATCACTGAAATTGCTGTAAAAGCCGCTGCCACCAAAGATCAGTTTGCCGCCGTAGTTGATGTTGAATGCGTTTTGGCTGGCATGACCATGACCGGAAGATCCGAATGGATTAGCACTCAGGGAGGCCATCAGGTCTTTACGGGTATCATCTATATGAGAATGCATCATGGTAAGCCCTACGTCCGGGAAAGTGCGGGAGGCGGGCAAAGCCGCGGGAGAAACAACTTTCGGCTGTCCGGTTTCTTTTACGAGCAACCGGAACAATGCAAAATCTTTATCTCTCCGGAAGTAATCGGGAAACTGCTGCTGTATCGTATGTACGTACCAGTTAAAATACGGATTGTTCACCTTGCGAGACAGCGCTTCCGCAAATACGGCCGGTGTCCGGGCGGTGGTGGACAGGTTCTCATGCATGTCGCCCATGGCCACAGAAGCCGATCCCGGAGGATAAGAGTATAGCAGGTAATAAGGCAGGTTTTGCATCCACGGGGTAGCGAAATAATCCACTCCGCTCAGGTCACCAAACAACAGTGACAGGTAGGCGAGCGATACAAAATGAACGCGGAAGTAACCATTGCCTTCATGCCAGCCTCCGTCAGTAGAGCCGAGCACCGGAAAACGTGCGCTCCATACTTCGTAGGCGTACTGTAACCACTGGTTGGCCGGTGGTGCATCGTGTGCCAGCGCTACGGCCGCAATAGAGAAATTGCGCAGGATATGCTGCCATACGTGGTTATCGCACAGCTGCAGCTCGAAGCGGTTGACCAGGTTGCGATAGATACCGCTTCCCCGGCGGAGGATGGCTTGTTGCAACGCATCCCGCTGCGCAGTGGTGAGCCGGTCGTAGGCCATGTCATAAGCCCAGGCCATGCCTTCCATGACGTTGCCGTTGTTGAAATCATCGCGGGTACCGAAACCGGACAGGTCGAGACTGGCCAGGTGCATGGCACGGCGGACGGCCTCTGTAGCGTAACGGTTATCGCCGTTGAGCCAATAGGCGGTGCAAAGCTGACGAATAGGCTGTGCTACCTTTTCACCGAAACCATGATACATGAATTCGATCATTTTTTCCTGCTGCTGTGCGGTCATACCGGTGGTATCACGGGGCCGCGTAGGTTTTTCTTCTGCCAGCGGAGCGTTGATCAGTTTGTCAGCGGAACGCAGCAGTGCAGTGGCTTCTGCGTCGTTACGGTTGTCGCTGCGGAAAGTATTCAACTGTGCCTGCATGTTCCATAAACGGGGATGCGGCTTGCGGGCCTTCTCCATCATCTGCGGCAGTGTAGGCGTTATCGTTGGATCTGCGATGTAGAAGGACCGTAGCGGCGACCAGGCCCACGCATCTTTGTCCTGTGCACGGGAAGCATATTGCCAGTACCATTTGCCGGATTGCAGCGGGGCATGCAAGGCGTACATGGCCCAGGGAAGGGTATCGCTTTGTTGGGTACGTCCGGCCGGGAAGAGGCTGTCCTGGCTGTAACGGACAAGGTAACGGGTATTTTTACCGGCAACAGCCGGCCATAACAGTGCCTGGGGATCAGTAGCGCCATTGGCCGGAAATGGCCAGCTGCGCTCCCGCATATGCAGGAACGGCGCCGTGACAAATTGATTGGCATCAGGCAACTGTTGCGCGGTAACCTTTAGTGTGAACATAATAGCAAAGCATGCCGGCCAGCGATGGAGAAGACGCATCTTATGGTTTTAAAGGGGTGAAAGGATCATCTGTGGAAAGACACCACTGACGCAGGTAGTGCCGGAATTGCTCCTGTATATGCCGGAAACGTTTGTCGGCAGAGAGAGGGTGCATCTCGCCGGGGTCCTGTTGCAGATCGAACAACTGTTCCCGGATAGGGCCTTTGTCATACACAATGTATTTGTAACGGGCGGTGATAACGGCTCTGCCATCAATATCGAGCGACTTTTCATTGTCGGCGAAGGTGGTGGCGATGACCAGGGTATCGCGCCAGGGCTGCCCGTGGCTACTGAGGAGCGGTCGCAGGCTGCGTCCGGCCAGATAGGCAGGCTTAGGAGCGCCTGCATAGTCGCAAAGGGTAGGGATGATATCAGTACCGTTACACACCAGCTGCTCGCTGGTACTGCCGGCGGGGATACCCGGCCCGGCAATGATCAGGGGCACACTGGCGGATTCTTCATAAAGCACCTGCTTCTGGTTCCAGCGATGCGCCGCATAGCCATCACCGTGATCACTGGTGAAGATGACGATGGTATTATCTTCCAGCTTGTATTTGCGGAGGGTCTCCAATACCATGCCTACATACTGGTCTACCTGTTCAGTCAACCGGTTATAGGCCCAGCGGTAAGCTCGCCATTGGTCTGGTCGCCATTGCAGCGTAGGATAGGTACGGTAGTTGGAGTGTTGCTGTTCCCGTACGACGGGCGGCTCCTGCGCCGGAATGTCGAAATTGGCCGGCAGGGCGGGCCAGTGGCTGCTGTCGGGCAATGGTGGCAGTACGTCCATTTTCATGTCATCGCCACGTGCCCATTCGCAGATATCATGTGGGTTCACAAAGGAGGCCACGAGAAAGAATGGCTGCCGGCTGTTTTGTTTGATGAAAGCCGCACAGTCGGCAGGGGTGGAAGCATCCATCCAGTCACGCATCTGTATGTTTTTCATATACTGGAAACCATGACGGGCACTATCGGATGTCAGCAGAGGGATATGCCATTTACCGACATACCCGGTGCGATACCCGGCGGCTTTCATGAGCCGCCCGGCCATCATCACGGTGTCGGGCCAACGGTTTTCTTTGTCGGATGCATTGGTAGTGATCTGCATTTGATGCGGCATGCGTCCGCTGAACATACTGATACGCGACGGCGTGCAGAGCGGCTGTGCGCAATATGCCCGGGTGAAACGTATGCCTCTGGCGGCAAGACGGTCCATAGCCGGCGTATGCAGTTCCTTGTTGCCTGCAACGCTCATGGCCTGCGCGGTCTGCTGGTCGGTGATGATCCACAAGATGTTAGGGCGTGCAGGCGTCACCGTTTGTGCGGTAGTATGCAGGCTCCAGAGAGCCCCGAGGCACCATAACCATGGTCGGAAGATCCTGTTCATTTTTCTGTGGGATTAGTGTCTTTGTATTGCTGCTGTAAAGCCAGCAGCTGTTGTTTCAGGCTGCCGGTTACCTGGGAATAAGCCGGGTTGCCATACTGATTTTTCATCTCATGCGGGTCCTGCTGTAAATCATAGAGTTCCCATTCATCAAGGTCATTGTAAAAATGTATCAGCTTGTAACGTGCTGTACGGATACCGTAATGCCGTTTTACCATGTGCCACGACGGATATTCGTAATAATGATAGTAGGTAGCGGTGCGCCAGCCGGCAGGAGCCTGACCGTTGCCCGCCAGCAAAGGCTTCAATGATTTTCCCTGCATGTCGGTGGGAATGGGTACGCCTGCATAATCCAGCAGGGTAGGCGCAAAATCCACGTTCATGGCAAAAGCATCGCTGGTACTACCCGGACGGATACCTGGCGGGTATCGTACCAGCAGCGGCATACGGTAACATTCTTCATACATCATCCGCTTGTCAAAGAAGCCATGTTCGCCCAGGAAAAAGCCCTGGTCGGAGGTATACACGATGATAGTGTTGTCCAGCTCGCCGGTTTCTTCAAGATATTTCAACAGCCGGCCTACATTGTCATCAACGGCTTTTACACAGGCGAGATAGTCCCGCATATACTGCTGGTACTTCCAGCGTACGAGGTCTGCACCTTTGGGTTTCAGCCGGTTGTATTCGGCCACACGGCCCGCATAGGCTATGTTCCACTGCGCTTTCTGGGCAGGCGTCAGGCGGTTGTATACCTGGAAGAACCGGTGCAGGTCTTCTGCCTTGTTGTTGGCTTGTTTGTAATCATCTCCTTTGGAGTCTTTGAACGTACGGTGCGCGGGACGTTGTTCCATGGCATGCAACGTATCAGCTGCCGCAATTTTCAGGTCCCAGGCGTCCCACATATCTGTGCTGATGTTCATCAACTGCTCTTTGGATGCCCTTCCGCGGTCACTGAAATCGTCGAGCAGATTGGGCGGCTCGGGAAAGGTAACGCTGTCGTATATCCCCAGGTCTCTGATAGCGGGCATCCAGTTGCGGTGCGGCGCTTTATGCTGATAGATCAGCAGATAAGGTTGCTGTTTGTTGCGATGCTCCAGAAATCGTATAGCCTTGTCTGTGATCACATCTGTCACGTAACCCTGCTCCGGAATAGTATCACCGTTTTCAATGAAGCTGGGCTGGTAGTATTCCCCCTGGTTGGGCAAGATGCTGTAGTAATCAAACCCCACCGGCAGCGAGCCCAGATGCCACTTGCCGATCATCGCAGTTTGATAACCTGCCTGGTGCAACAGCTGCGGATATATCACCTGGCTGCTGTCGAAGCTTTTGGCATTGTCAGTCAGCCCATTGATGTGATTGTATTTCCCGGTGAGGATAGTGGCCCGGGAAGGGCCACACACGGCATTGGTGACAAAACAGTTGCGGAACAACATCCCCTCACGGGCCAACCTGTCCAGGTTAGGCGTACGGACCAGTGAGGTATCATAACAGCTCATCGCACGGGTGGTATGGTCGTCTGTCATGATGAAGATGATATTGGGCCGTTTCTCCGGCTTCTTGGGCGCACAACTGCATAACATGGCAAGTCCTGCACAACAGCCCAGGGCGTTGCGGAAGAGCGTTGATCGCATAGGATTCGTTTATGGTTTCAGGTTATATCCCAGTTCGTATGATTGTTGATCTATCGTAACGGTAGCGCTTACACAGCTTTCATCAGCAGCCTTTATGGCCGCCTTAATAGCAGGTGCTTTGCCGGTCACCGGATAGATGACGGTAATAAAACGCTGCGGTTTATTGTCCTTTTTGGTGGATTGGAAAGCATATGCATCCCGTGGCTCTTTCTGCCGGTACTGATAAGATACGTAGCTGTCTTCCTTGACCATGGTAGCGGCTTGCGCCGGGAAACACTGCAACAGCACATTGTTGTGATCGGTGAAGTCCGTGGTAGCTTTGAACGCTTTCAAATCGGCGGTAGTAGGCCCTTCTTTGAAACCGTAATGCAGCGCTACTTCACCGGTGGCATCTCCGATCGCTTCATCAATGATCACAAAGAAACGTTTGTCTACAAAGTAAACAGAGCGGCGATGGGTAAGTCCTTTGTAGCTCGGATTTTCATATACCAGCTGGTCCAGTTTAGGTGAAGTGCTCCATTGAAGCCTTTTCGCGTTGACTTCCATATCGGCGTTGTTCAGCGTCAGGGTATTGTGTACCCTGGTTTGCCTGAACCAGTTGCGTTCTTTCATCACGGCTTCATCACCGCCGTAAACATAACAACCGGCATCGGGAAAGAAATTGCGGCCGTTGATGTACAGTTCAAAAGTACCGTTGTCCGGCTGGCTGTGCCAGAAAGCGGGCGGACTGGCTTTGAGCACCATCATCGTGGCGTCAGGTGTCCAGCCGTTGCGGAAGATATAGATGCCGCCGTCTTTTAAGGCATTGGACTGATGCGCAGGCGGATTGCCTTTTTTGAAGTCTGAGGCGAAATAACGGATCACTTCATTGTTGGGGAATACTTTGGCCCATCCGCGGAAGCTCTTCAGCAGTCCTGATTTTTTTTCCAGCTTGGCATCGCTGAACATGGGATACGTGTAGTCCGGGAAAGAGAATTCGGTAACGGCCATGATCATGTTTTCCACGGTGGCTTTGTAAGAGGCGGGGAACTGGTCTTCAACACCATTGATCTGTAATATTTCCAGTGCCCGGCAGAATATCTGTATGGCGGCAATATGATAGTTGAAAGACAGTTCAAACTGAAGTCCGTCAGGATATACCTGTATGCCTATTTCCTTGTTGAGGATGCTGATGCCGGAAGCCCGCCATGCTGCTGCATCGCGGAATTCGGGGAAAAACGTGCCGGCGGTTACGATACGCTGTGCTTCAAACAACAGATGGTTGCCTTTTTCAGAATAATGATGCACAATGTAGTCAGCATGCGTGTAGTAGTTGCGCAGGAAAGCCAGCAGGAATTCAGGCGTAAAAGCAGGGGAGTGCAGGAAGTACTGGAACTGTGCAGTTTGACTTTCTACCCGGTGACTGATTTCCAATGGTCTCCAGGCAAAGCGGTCATTGTCTTCGGAAAGGCCTATTGGATTTTTGGCGATCCAGTCGAGATACTGGCTGGTCCATGCTTTGGCATACTGTTCTTCTCCGGTGGCGCGGTACATCTGGCCCATGGGTTCCCACCAGTACATCCGGTGCAGCTGCCAGCGCAGTTCATTGTCTTTCACCGGCCATAGTTGCCAGTTGATGTCATCTCCATAGAAATAAGGTGTATAACCTTTATGGGCAAAGAAAACATGGCGCAGGCCATCTTCTGCTTTTTTACGTTCTTCTGTATTGGGCATGGGCACCGCACCGGTGGCTTCCACCTCCGGATGATGTACGTCCTTACGTTGACGGTAGTACGCTAATAGTTGTACAGCTGCCTGGTGGTAGTCTTTCTTCAGCCAGGAAGCTTTTACCTTTTCCATTCCTTTCCGGTCGAGGTCCAGTTGGGAGAATACGCTGGTATCTGACTGTGCCAGCAGGTGCTGCTGCCCTGCCAGGAGCAGGACAGTCAGCAGCGGAAGGAAAGCCTTTAAGAAACGTGCCATGGTTTAGTATTTTGGATTTTGGGTGAGGGAAGGGTTTTCGTCGCGCTCGCGTTGCGGGATAGGGAATAGTTCGTGTTTATTGTCCTGGAAGTTGTCGCCTGCCACATAAGGGAAGGCGGCCCTGTAGGCTTTCAGTGCAGCCTGCGTGGCGCGTATTTTGGCGCCCAGCATGTTCCAGCGGATGAGGTCCCACTTACGGAAGCCTTCGAAACACAGCTCATGCGCTCTTTCATCCACAAGGGCATTAAAGAAGGCCGTTTGTGAAAGACCGGCTGTCAGGTCCGGCAAGCCTGCACGGCGGCGTACTTCGTTGACGGCGTTGTAGGCTACTGCTGTGGGCCCGTTCACTTCATTTTCCGCTTCGGCCTGCATCAGCAGCACATCGGCGTAACGTAACAGCACCCAGTTGATATCAGTGTTGTTAGGGTCTTTGGGAGCGGTGCCCTGCCAGTTGCGGCGCCATTTCCCGGGCGCCCATTTGGCATCATTGGTACCAGTCAGCTGTACGACGCCTCCATTTTTATCGATCTGGAAAGTGGCTACGGCCACGTCTCTACGGAGATCATTTTTTTCGAATGTTTTTTGAAACAGGGGATGGGTCACATAGAAGGAGTTGGCGCGGCCATAAGGGCTGGCGGCGTCACACAACGGGCTGTTCCAGGTGCCTATCACGCCACTGTTGGCAGCCTGTCCGAGCGGATTAAAGAGCGCCACTTCAAACATGCTTTCTTTCGGCTCCAGCTTCAGCGAACAATAATTGCGGAACACCTGCTCGTAGCTGGGATTCAGGAGATGTTCGCCGGAGGCGATAATCGCCTTCGTCTGCGTCAATGCGCTGTCGTAATACTGACGGTAGTTCTCTGGCCGCTTCATGGTGGCATCCTGCCGCAGGGAGTAGCCTCCGCGGTAAAGATATACACGGGCCAG
Source organism: Chitinophaga fulva (assembly GCF_012927205.1). Lineage (GTDB taxonomy): Bacteria > Bacteroidota > Bacteroidia > Chitinophagales > Chitinophagaceae > Chitinophaga > Chitinophaga fulva. The sequence continues at coordinate 813,950 of NZ_JABBGC010000002.1, read as the reverse complement.
AATACCTTTTACGGCGCCTTTGCTCACCCGCTCATCCTGTGCTTTGGCAGAATTCCAGGGCACCGTGGCGGCAGCCTCTTTCAGGTCGGTGATAATCTGGTCATATACTTTCTCCCGGTCTGTTCGGGGCAACTGTAGCTGCTCGGAAGGCGATTGGGTAGGCGTGGTTTTCAGGGGCACATCTCCCCATAATCTTACCAGGTCAAAGTAATACAGGCCCCGCAGGAATTTGGCTTCACCCAATAAACGGTCCAGTGTTTTTTTCTGATCTTCTGTCCCGTTTTTGTAAAGGTCCATCTCGGGTATTTTCTGGATCACCAGGTTGGCGCGGTCAATGCCGATATACAAACTACGCCATGTTTCCCGCAGCCACGGATGGGTAGGTGATACGCCGTAGTGCGCCAGTATACGTTTTTCGTCATTCAGCACGTTGCCCTGCACCTGCGCAATATCTGTGTCAATGGCGTAGGCTAGGGAGAGGTAAAAACCATAGGTGCTTTGTTCCCCGAGGATGTCATACACGCCCATGGTGGCCATGGTGGCCTGATTCACATTCTTGAAGAAAGTATTGACAGCATAGTAAGAGGAAGGATCTTCTTCCAGTTGTTTTTCACAGGCAACAGACATCATCATCAGACCGGCGGCCGCGAACGGCGTCAGTTTCCGGCATATGGCACTGCCCATGGCAGTCAGTTTATGGTAAGTCATCGGATGAGTGTTTAATGGTTTTAAAATGCAACATTGGCGCCTACAGTATAGGACCGGCTCCTGGGATAAGCGCCGAAATCAACACCGGGCGTAATACCGCCCTGGTTGCGGGTGCTTACTTCCGGGTCATAGCCGCTGTAGGAAGTGAACGTGTAAATGTTATACGCTGTGAAGTAAAGGCGACAGCTGCTCACTTTCACGCGGCCCAACAAGTTCCTGGGAAGATTATAACCCAGGCTGATATTGTTGATACGCAGGAATGAACCGTCTTCCACCATCTGGTCATAGAATTTCAGATCGCGGCCGCTGCCTTCAAGCGACGGGATAGTTTTGCCTTTGTTGACATCCGCCAATTGTGCCGGGTCGGTGATCTTATTACCACTGCCGTCGATGGTGGTCCAACGGTCTTTGATATAGCCGTAAGCGTTACGATAGGCCAGGTAAGTCTGGCTGTTCACCAGTTTGTTGGCATTGTAAATTTTATTACCATACATCCAGTTAATGAAGATGCTCAGGTCAAACCCTTTATAGGAGAAGGTATTGGTGAGGCCGCCGTAATTTTTCGGAGTGGCGTCGCCAATCACGGTACGGTCGTCGGAGGTGATCAGGCCATCTGCTTTGCCATCCGGACCGGAAACGTCTACCAGTTTCAGATAGCCTGGTTTGGGATAGTCGTTGGGGTTATAAGGGATACCTGGTTTCAGGGTATACTTTTGCGTAGCCGGGTTATAGTCGAAATCGCTGACCTGGTACACGCCATCGGATTTATAACCATACATCAGTCCTACAGGTGATCCCACCTTCACCAGGTAATCGCCTTCTTTCAGTGCGCCATAGCCCGATTCACCATAGAAGAAGCTGGGGCCGGCCAATGCTTTCACCTTGTTTTTATTGAAGGAGATGTTGAAGATGGTCCGCCATTCAAACTGTTTTTTGCTGATGTTGACGGTGTTCAACGTCAGTTCCAGTCCCTGGTTGCTGGTTTCGCCGATATTTTTCAGAACAGAAGTGTAGCCGGAGATATAAGGTACCTGTGCATTCAGCAGCAGGTCGCGGGTATTGTTGCGATAGTAGTCTGCTGTCAGTTGTATCCGTTGATCGAGGAAACCGATGTCTGCGCCTATGTTCTGGGAGATAGTGGTTTCCCATTTCAAGGCCGCGTTAGGCAAGGTGGTAGAACCCACGCCAATCACCGGTTGATCGTTTAACGGGTAGTAGTTGGTGCCCAGCAGCGACAGCGAAAGGTAATTATTGATACGGTTGTTACCGGACTGGCCGTAGGTCAGGCGGAATTTCAGATCAGACAACAGGTGTTGCTCTTTCATGAAATTCTCTTCAATGGCGCGCCAGGCCAGCGCCAGCGATGGGAAGTAGCCGAATTTGTTGCCGGAACCGAATTTGGAAGAGCCGTCGGCACGCATGCTGGCGGTGACGAGGTAACGGTCTTTGTAACTGTAATTGGCCCTGCCGAAGAAAGAGATCAGTTTCTCGTCTTCGCGGAAGGAGCGGGGAATGCCGGCCAGTGCGCCTTGTGAAAGGTCGTCGAGGCCAATGTCGCCATTGGGGAATTTGGCGGCGCTGGCTTCCACGAAGCGGGAGGCGGCATACAACTGTTCCTGTCCGATCAATACGTTCAGTTTATGTTTTCTTTTGAAGGTTTTATCAAAAGTCAGTGTGTTGGAATAGTTCCAGCTGCTGCCTTGTGTGATGCCGATGGAACCGTTGGGGCCACCGGTGCGGCGGGCGTTCACGGAGCGGTCGCCGTTGAATAAGTTGGCGTCGCGGTTATTGGTCTTCAGGCCTACCACGCCTTTATAGGTGAGGTTTTTCAGCAGCTTGTATTCCAGTGAGCCATTGAGGTAGAGTGCTTTGAGATCGGTGCTGCGGTATTCTGCGAACGCGTTGGTGCGCGGGTTCTGCATCACGTTGCCGTTGTCGTCCTGCAGGGCAGGGTCTTCGTCGGAATTAACCAGGTCCTGATCATTACCGCTTTTACCGATAGTGGGGCGGTATTGCAGGATGTTCATCAGTTTATTGAACCGGTTTTCCCCTTCGGAGGTGCCGCTGCCATAAATGTTTTGGGTGGTGTAGGTCACGCTGGCGGATGCTTTCAGCCTGTTGTTATCACTATGGTCCACACTGAGTTTGGCCACGTTCTTTTTCGCGCCGCTGTTGACCATGACACCCTGTTCGTTGTTAAAAGAATAAAACATATTGAACCGGGTGTTCTTGTTGCCGCCACTGGCGCCTATTTTATGGTACTGTGTCGTGGCATTGCCGCCGTACATTTGTTGCTGCCAGTCGATGCCCGGTCTGCCTTCATAGAGCGTTTTCAGGTCACTGAAAGCGCCGTAGCGGGTGGTAAATTTCTGTAACAGGTCAGCATCGCCCATACTTCTTTCGTAATCCATCATCACGTAATCGTAGGGAGTCATCAAATCGATCTTGCTGGTCACCTGTTTGGCGCCGTAGTACATATCGTAGGATACCTGTGTACGGCCGGTGACGCCTTTTTTGGTGGTCACCAGTACTACGCCGTTGGCGCCGCGTGCGCCATAGATGGCAGTAGCAGAGGCATCTTTCAGTACTTCGATATTTTCTATGTCGGTAGGATCGAGGAAGCTAAGGCCGTCTGTCTGCGGGAACCCGTCAATTACATAAAGCGGCTCATTGCTTTGGGTGATGGAGCCACCGCCTCTTATTTTAATGGAGATGCCTGCGCCGGGAGAGCCTTCCGCGGCAGACACCTGTACGCCCGCGGCGCGGCCGGCAAGGGCTTGCGCGACGTTCTGTACCGGTACCTTCGCGAGGTCGCTGCCTTTTACTGAAGCGATAGAGCCGGTGAGGTCGCGGCGTTTAACGGTACCGTAGCCTACTACCACTACTTCGTCCAGCCCTTTCACATCTTCCTGCAGGACCATGTTCACGGGGGCATTGTCGGTAATGGTGAGATGCATCTTACGGTATCCCATCAACGAAAATACCAGTACTTCCCCTTTAGGGGCGATTATCTTAAACTGCCCGTTGGCGGCGGAAGTAATTCCTTTGGAGGTGCCTTGTACATGTACCGCTACGCCGGGCAGGGGATTGCCGGCAGCATCAGTGATTTTGCCGGTGACGGTAATACCGGTGTCGATGGCCAGTGGGATCTCTTTGGAGAGCGCTTCCAGTTCTCCGGCAGGAAGATGTTCCAGGTTGGTGATCTTTGCCCGGGGTTTCAAAATAATGTATTGTTTGCCGAGCGGTTCAAACACCACGCCGGCAGGAGCAAGCACTTTCTCCAGTACGGTGCTGAGTTTTTCATTAATAAAAGTGCCGTCCAGCTCCGGGTAGGACTGAAAAAGATTGGTAGTATAGGAAAAACGAAGGCCGGTAAGGTCTGTGATATGTTCCAGCGCCTGCTCTACCGGTTCATGATGCAGGGTGATGCTGATACGTGCGTTCAGCGACTTCTGCGCGCGGGCATCCCTGCCATACAACAGGCCCGCCCCCAGCATCACGATAAGTAAAGGTAGAATGGTAGTACGCATAATTATAAGCAATAGCTTATTTATACAATCATTTAATTGCATAACTTCGTAATGGTTTGGTTAATAAAATGTAGAGACTAAGCCGTTTGCAGGGATGTTGACGCATCCCTGTTTTTGTTTGGTTACATGTTGACGCTGATCATATGTTAGGTTGATAATTTGTTTTTACCGGCAGCCTTCTCCGCTCCAGGTGATGCTTCCGTCCTGTACCTGGTATCTGCCATTGCTGGTGGCTGCAATGAGTTCCAATGATTGTTGTAATGACTGGTCTGTCAGGTCCACGGTAAGGCTACAGCGCTGCAGTCCCTGGCCGTTTATCTGACAGCTGATGTTAAACTTTTCTTCCAGCCGGTGTATGACTTCCGGGAAAGATGTGCTGTGAAAATTCATGTTGTACTGTGTGCCTGCTTCCAGGAGCGACTGTTCCCGGGGCACTACGGCTTTTACGGTAAACTGGCTGCTGTCTGCCACCAGTTTTTGCCGTGCCGCCAGTACGGTGGCTTGTTTTGGTTGTCCGTTGGCATGGCCGGCCACTGCTACTTTGCCGGTGAGCACACTTAGTTCCACGCCTTTGGTGGCTGACAGTACCCGTAGGTTAAAGCTGGTGCCCAGTACTTTGGCGGTATAGCCGCCAGCTTCTACCACAAAAGGCTGGCGGGGCCTCTGGGTCACTTCAAACAACGCTTCGCCTGTCAGCTGTACCTGCCGCATGTCCTCCCGGAAATGAGCAGGGTATTGCAGTTGACTGTTGGGCTTTAGCCATACGATGCTGCTATCGGGCAGTATGACTTTCTGCATGGCCAGACCGCTGTTCACTTCGTGGATAGCAGTAGTAGTGGACCACCAGTGGTAACGTTGCCCTGCCAGTAGCAGGAGCGCGCCGAGACAGGCTGCTGCTGCGAGGCCATACCAGTTATAACGTTTAGGCGCAGGCGTTGGCAAAGATTGTTCGCTCTGCATCCGCGCGGTAAGCTGTTGCAGGATGCGTTCCCGTATAACGGCCGGCGCATCGCTGTCTGCCGGTAGTATCAGTTTTTCATCATCGAACTGGTTGTACCAGTCGTTGAATTCTTCGAGTTCCGCTGCGGAAATAGTGCCTTGCAGCCATTTCTGCGCCAACTCACGGACCCTTGGTGGTGGATGTTGCATTGGTGGATTTATATATAATGACAAATAAAGAAGATAGATGTCCTAGCGGGTCAGCAAAAAAATTATAATTATTCTGAAAAGCTCTGTGAACGTGCCCCGGAGACTTTTTAACGCCCGGGTGAGATGGTTGGCGACAGTTTTTTCTGAAATATCAAGGGTGGAAGCAATCTCTTTGCGGGAGTAACCGCCTTCGCGGCTCAGCCGGTATACCAGCCGGCATTGTTCCGGCAGGGCTTTGATGGTCTGTTGCAACTGGCGTTGCATATCCGCTACCTGCAGCTGTTCCCCGGCCGACTCGTCGGCAGTGGCCCCGGTATAGGCGGTATATTTTTCATAACAACGGAAACGCTTCTGGCGTGCCAGCGTATTCAGTACTTCGTACTTCACCGCGGTAGCCAGGTAAGCAGGAAGCGAAAGGGTCACCGATATGTCGGCCCTTCGCTTCCAGATATTATAAAAGACTTCCTGTACGGCTTCTTCCGCCTCCGCCGGGTTATTCAGGCGGTTGACGGCAATCACGTACATTTTATCCCAATACCGGTTGTATAACTCAGTAAAGGCTGCTTTATCGTTCTGTTTTAGTTTGTCAAGTAATACGGAATCCCCCAGCTCTTTCATACGCATTGAACATCCCCTTAAAGAAGCAAGATTGGTTGATGAATGCTCTAATGTAAGAAAAACCGGTGCATTATGCAAACGTTTGAATTACTTTCCCAGAAACTCTTCCAATATGCGGTTAAACTGCTCCGGACGCTCCATCATCGGGGCATGGCCACATGCGGATAACATGACCAGTTGCACATCGGGCAACAATTGCTGAAACTCGTGCGCTACATCCGGTGGACTGACACGGTCTTCTTCTCCCCAAATTAACAAGGTGGGGGTAGGTATCTCCGGTAAAATGGAAGCTACATAGTTACGCTGCGCCGATTTGGCTGTTTGTACAATGCGGAGGCATTTGATACGGTTCCGGGTGATCTGGAGCACTTCGTCTACCAGGGCATCGGTGGCAATGGCCGGATCATAGAATGTATAGGCTACCCGCTCCCGGATGTATTCATAATTGCCCCGTTTGGGATAATTGCCCATGATGTTGTTTTCGTGTAAACCGGAACTGCCGGTAAGCACCAGCCGGGACACTTTATCAGGGTGCCGGTGAGTAAAGAGAATGGCCACATGGCCTCCGAGGGAATTGCCGATCAGTACAGGTTTTTCCAGTTTATGTTGCTCGATATATTGTTCCAGGAAACGAACGAGGTATTCAAGATTGTCCTGGTTGTGCTGATCATAAATAGGTAGTGACGGAATGTGAATGTCATAGCGTGATCCAAAATGCTGTATAACACCTTCCCAATTGCTAAGCCCGCCGAAAAGTCCGTGTAATAAAATCATGCTTTGCTTCATATATTATTTTTTGAAGCAAAATTATCAGTTCGTGCTTTCTGCGTCTGTGATCTCAATCACAAAAGTTGCGGGACTGGTCCAGCAGGTACAAACGCGCTCTGCTTAAGGCTTCGCGGCTGGTATAAAGATAACGGGCAATGTTGGTGAGGGATATTTTCTGGATAATGGCCGGGCGTCTTTCCAGCAGGAAACGGTACCGTTGTAAAGGTGTTTTCAGCGAAAGGATGTACTGATGTTCCGACTGCTGTTCTGACAACTCCTGGAACAACTGTAGGTTTACATGCAGCAGGTTCATATGCAGATCGTACAAGGGCTGTAACTTCTTGATATTGATACGTAATATCACGGCGTCTTCCATGGCGGTGATACTGACGGCGGACGGCGCTTTTTTATTATAGCTTTCACAGTTGGCCAGGAAATCATCTGCGAAACCGAACCGCACTATTTTTTCATTGCCTTCGTCGTCCAGGATGGAAAACTTGAACATACCGGAGAGGACAAAAGCAGAATAGCGGGCCACTTTACCATAGCGCAGAAAAGAATCTCCTTTGCGGATATGCTTTACGGAGGCTATTGTATCCAGCAGTTGCCATTCTTCCGGCGTCACCACCGGATATTTTTTCATCAGCCGCTGATACCAGGATGGAAGCTCATAAGTTGTCATGGCGTAAAAATAATGGAAAATTATGGGAATTATCAGCTGTTGCTTTTGGCCAGCCGGATGATGTCTTTTCCGTTGATGATCTGCCGCGGGTAATCCAGCAGCGTAGCATTTACCATGGCTTGTCCCAGTTCCCGCAGCGTACAGAAGTAATTGGGCCGGATTACCCTGCCGATGGGGTACAGCCAGTTGATGAAACGGTAAAAAGTATGCGTGTTTTTGAGCCCTTTGGTAGGCCTGATAAAGCCCGGCCGGAAAGCATATACTTTCCCAAATGGCAGCTTCATCAGATCGTTTTCGGTTTTCCCTTTTACACGTGCCCAGGCGCGACTGCCTTTCTCGGAGCTGTCTGTCCCGGCGCCGGACACATAACAGAAAACCATGTCGTTGTTCTGCTCGCTCAACACGCCGGCTACCCGCATGGTGAGGGTATACGTGAGATGATAATAGGCATCCTGACTGATGCCGAGGGAAGATACGCCAAGACAGAAATAGCAGGCGTCATAGCCCCGGAGCTGCTCCGCAATGGGAGACAGCTCCAGGAAATCCTGATGAATAAGCTCTTTCAGTTTGGGATGGCTGATACCACTGGGCTTGCGGCTGATGATCAGCACGCGCTCCACCTGCGGGTGATGCAGGCATTCATAAAGCACTCCTTCACCCACCATACCGCTGGCACCGGTAACAATCACTTTCAGTTGCCGGAGTTCGTTCATGGTGATGTTTTATACATGGTAAGTTAATTGCTTTTGGCCAGTTGCCCAAATCAGAGCGTCACCCATACTACGCGGGCTTCTTTCTTTTTACCTGTCCTCTCAATCATCATCGTGGCAAATGATTTTCCGTCTTTGCTCCGGGTGATCATTTCCAGCTGTGAAAACCGGGAGGTTCCCGCTTGTGGGGCGCCATACAGATATGTTTTAGTGATCTGTCCGTTGTCATAAACAGCACATACCGTATTGGTCCGGCTGAACCATGATATCCGTTCTTTGGAGCGGTAATCTTCCCGTTTATCTTCTATATTGGCAGTTGCATCATTGTAAAGAATATAGTCCTTTCCGCCTGCGTGAAAGAAATCATATGAACCAAACCCGGATAAGTTCAGCCAGTCGCCATTATCACGGAATGTCCATCCGGATTGATTCCGGTGATTAATATGGAAGATGTCCACATTGGCTTGTGCCATCTGATCTTTGGCAATGGCGTAGCTCTCTGTCTCTCTGCCGGCTGTATCCAGCCTGGAGATGCCGATTTCCCCGAGGCGACTGATATAATTTCCGGAAGCGGTGGTATGGAATCCGCCGGTACTGTCGTTGTGGTTGAAGCTGGTATGCTGCGCTGCTTCCACATTCAGTTCCTCAAACAATATTTGCGTAGTGCCGTCGGCGTTAATGTGGAAGTCCTGCGCAACGCCTTCATAGGCATAACGGTATTGCAGGTGTTCCTTGGCATATTTGTTCAGCAAGGGATGCACTACGAAATAGTGTTGTTTTACAGACAGGTTGCGTGGGTCTATGATATTCATCAGCAACGCATAACGTTCGTAGAAACGCTTACGCATAATGAACTCTTCTCCGCTTTTTTTAAGCAGCTTTTCTTCCGCGCTGGTCAACAGGTAAAGCATTCCGCTTTGCGGATGGTACTTCATGGCCACATCTCTTATTTGCAGCCGGGCAGTATGCTCCAGCAGGGCGGTCTGAAAGGACTGTCTGCCACGCGGCAGCGTACCGATAACAAGCCGGGAGTCCCTGTTTTGAAACACCCCTGCATTGTACGCGAAGGCGGCTACGAACACACTGGTGTCACCCTGTACATACATATCGGCGATGTCAATGTACTTAAAGGGACGGTCAGCGAGGTCAAAAGGAGCATCACTCAGCAGCTCGTGCTGCGGGCTATAGTGGCAGACCCTTAGCTGTTGACCAGGGTTCCGTGTGCCCAGATCACTCATGGCTACTGCATAATAATCGCTGGAAGGATCTTTCCGGACCATGAACACGGGCGAATGCTGGTTGTCATGCACCTCCGGCGTCCGGCTGAGCAGGGCCGGACCAGGCAGACTGGCGATCAGCTTTTCCGATAGTAGAGAGCCATTGTTGCTGTCGAAAATAAAACGGTACAAACGTGGCTTCCATTGGATTTGGTTTTCCAGGAAAACGACGGCCTGACCGTTGATTTCGTATATCCCGCGCAGTTCTGAAAAGCGCATGCGCTGGTTTTTCCATGACTCAATATTAGCATGAGTGACAACACGCTCCCGATGATCGGGGCCGTACACCGTGACATCTATTCCACGGCCGGGGGTGAAGTGAAAGAAAAGCGTATGCCCGTTTTGCATAAGCAGGAGGCGGCTGGCGCCATTTTCCGGTTCCTCAAAGGATTGACTTTGTGCGATGATTTGAGGGGAGTTTTGGGCACTGGCATAGAGTACGCTCAGTGCGCATAAGCAGGTTACCATTAATTTACCAGACATAGGAAATGTGAGTTAAGTAGGTTATACAAAACAACATCTATGCCGTGTCGTTATCAAGTTGTCCAGCGCAAAAAACATTTTTTTATACTTCATTTTATACCATTTTTGCACGCATGGAAAATAAACTGGAATTTATTATAGAAAGACTGCTGGGCCGGAAGCTACAGCCGGAAGACGGCGCCAGCACAGCGGGGATAGCAGCAACAGAACAAAAGCTGGGTGTTCAATTGGCGCCTGTATTGCAATCGTTTTACCGGTTAGCCGGAAAAGAAGAAACGGTGATGGATGTCTTCCAGCATTTTACACCGGTGGAGGAACTTTTCATAGAAGGCGACAAACTGGTTTTTCTGGAAGAAAATCAGGGGGTATGCGTGTGGGGGATAGCGTTAAGTGAAACAGGTAATGATCAGGCAGCAGTGTATCAATGCCCGTATCCGGAAGATAAATGGTATGCGGAAGATGATGCGTTAACTACTTTTCTCGAAACAGTGCTGTACTATCAGTTTGCGCAGGGCGGTTACGAATGGCAGGGGGGCCTCTATCCCGGCATGGATGATAAAGAGATAGCGGCTGTACTGGAAGATGCGCAGCATTGGGAAATAGTGGTAAACCAACCAGGCAATCTCATGATCTACTGGTATCAGGATACCTTAATATGGTATTTTCCCGATAAGCAGGGAGGCGTCAGCGAAACACTCATCGCCACCAGCCGCACAGAGGAGGCCTGGGAGTATATGGAAGACCGTTATGACTTTAAGGAGCTATAGATTTCCCGCAATCCTCCCCAGCTGCTGAAGTTTGCGCTGCAACTGCTCCGACCATGGAAGGCCCATTGATAACCGCAGACAGTTGTCAAACTGCTGTTGCAGCGTAAACATCCGGCCAGGTGAAATGCTTATCTTTTGCCGGATGGCCTGCTCGTAAAGCTCCGTTGTATCGATGTCTTTGTGCAGTTCCACCCAGAGCGACAGCCCGCCTTGCGGCCGCGATATGCGGGTCCCTTCGGGGAAATGGGCGGCTATTGTATTCGTATAGTGGATACAGTTAGTATGCAGCGTGTCCCGCAGTTTGCGCAGGTGCAGGTCGTAGCCGCCGTTCTCCAGGAATGTGGCAATGGCTTCCTGCATAAGGGGAGAGGTGGATAACATATGTACGTATTTCATCCGGAGCAACTGCTCTTTATAACGGCCGGGAGAAACCCATCCCACACGATACCCTGGCGCCAGTGTTTTGGAAACAGAACTACACCACAATACATTCCCGGTTTTATCAAAAGCCTTGCAGGAGGAAGGCCGTGAGGCGCCAAAATATAAGTCGCTATACAAGTCATCTTCTATCAATGGAACATGGTGCTGGTCCAGCAGCTGTACTACTGCCTTTTTGTGCTCATCCGGCATGCAACAGCCCAGTGGCGTACTGAAATTGGATACCAGCAAACACAGGTTGATATTTTTAACGACTGCCTTCAATGCCTTTAGGTCGATACCCGTTTGCGGATCGGTAGGAAGCTCCAGCACCCGTAAACCCATACTCTGCGCCAGTTGCAGAATACCGGAAAACAGCGGGCTCTCGGTGGCAATGGTGTCGCCGGGCTTGGTAAGGGCCAGCATACAAAGGCTGATAGCATTCATGCCGCCGTTGGTGGTGATGATGTCGTCGGGAGATAAACTGCCACCCCACATAAAACTGCGCCTGGCTACGGCATGTCGTAGTTTTTCATTACCCGGTAAGGGTTCATAGCCGGTGCTGCTGTCTTTCAGTTCCCGGGACGCTTTCAGCAGGCATTTGTTGAGCTTGGCCACGGGCAACAGTTCCGGGGCTGGTACACCAACAGAGAAGAATGTCACGCCTTTGCGCTCCGTTCCGCCATATATTTTACTGATCAGCTGGTCTGGTATGGACCGGCTGTCTTTCCCTGACGGCTTGCTGGCTGCGGGCAGAGGCAACTGCCGGTGGCCTGCTTTCGTGACGAAGTAACCGGATTGCGGTTTAGCAGTGATCAATGCTTTGCTTTCCAGGTCAAGATAGATACGTTTGGCGGTATTCATACTAATCCCCTGTTCCTGGCAGATGGTACGGATAGAAGGCAGTTTGTCACCCGGTTTTAATACGCCGTTGCGGATCAACTGCGTAATTTTCTGCGCTATCTGCTGATAGATATAATCCTTCTTCATAAATCCCCGGTTTATTAACTGTGTCTATCAAAAATACAAAAATTGTAACTGTGTCCATGTACTGTTTTTTATCATTTTTGTTGAAACATTTTCAGATGATCAGTCAATTGGAGATTAAGACAGGCATAGCGCGGATGGACCTCGCTGCCATACATCAGTTCCTGCAAAACGATTCCTATTGGGCAAAAGGGATCGATTTTGAAATAGTGAAAGCCTCGCTGGAAAACTCTTTTTGTATCGGTGCATTTCTGGACGACAAACAAATTGGTTTTGCCCGTGTCATTACGGACTATCATACTTTCGGGTGGCTGGCAGATGTATTTGTTTTGCCAGCCTATCGCGGAAAGGGTGTTTCCAAAAGTATGATGCGTTTTCTGACAGATCAGCCATGGGTGGGAAAACTGCGCCGGTTCATGTTAAGTACACTGGACGCACATGAGTTGTACCGGGGCTATGGCTTCAAAAGCCTGGGCAATGCGGCATCGATGATGGAAGTGCACCGGCCGGATGTCTATCTGAAACGTATACACGGAGTAACCCAGGGGTAAAGGTGGACTTGATGCGGGGGTGTTCTTTGGATGTATAGTTTTAATGAAATATAACAGGAAGGATGGAGAAGATGCAGGACATGCACGTAAAGGCAGCAGGCTTCAGGTTAAGCCTGCGGGCAGTAGGTTGAAGTATGTAGTTCAAAGGGAGTTATGTTTGTTCATCAGTATACAGTTGCCAGGCAGGAAATGGCTTATTCCCGCTGAATGACAGGGAGCAGGAGTTGCACTGATGCTGCGGCGGGTATTTTTTCTGACTGCAGTTTTAACGGGGGGAGTTCCGAACAGATCTGTTTGTGCGGGACCTCCGGCAGGGGTTGTGGCGGCTCTGCTGCAATAATATCAGCGGCGAAGTATTTCGTGTTGCAGGAAGGAACATGGTCCTGTATACCTCTTACCTGTAGAACAACGATCAATGTTCCTTTACCCGGTACATCCACATTACATGCTGCCCCTTTAAAATCTTCTCCGGTTTTTACTATGAGCACAGCGCTTTCTGTACCTACTACCTGGTGTGTAGCGAAATCGATACGGGCGGCGATCACCTTTATTTCCAGGCTGTCGATGCCTTTGTATGCAGGTAATGCCTGTGGCGAAATGTACAGGATACCATCATGGGAAAGCCTGGGTGCATGGATGAGAAACCTGTCTGTCCCCGTATGCCGGTTGAACCTGAACCCGGTAATGCTCCTGATGTTATTGCCGGTGGCGGGAATGAGTGCGCTGGTTAACCTGTTGATATGTCCGCTATCGCAACCAGCATCCAACCTGCCGGAAAAAGCACTGCGGATGAGCGCTCCTTTTTTGCTGGCCATGCCAAATCGTTGAGCAGCCCTGCGGGTAGCTGCCGTCTGCCGGACGTATGAAGGCATGCTTCGCAGGAAGTGTTTGCCATTGCGCCTGTAACCGATCAGGTTGCCGAGCCTGCCGGTGAAAGTGATGATAGAAATCTGTTTTGCCATAACGAATGATACTGATGATAGCTAAAGATAACATTATCAGCAAAAGCCATTTGATAGCTATACTGAAGATTATTCAATAGTATGGTCTGGCTGCAGGGAAAATATTCAGGCGGAGTGCATCAGGCATTAGATATCCGTTAAAGCCGGGTGAACCAGGTTTAGAAAATTTTGAAAATGCAAAACAAGAAAACAGATACACCGTCTTTCGGCTCCCAACTTTTCAACTTGATCCGAAGAACCCTGCTAGTCCTGGTAAAAAAAATCCGGGGAAACTGGTGATGCACCAATTTCCCCGGATATCCTATGTGATTAATCTGTGGTTAATCTTTACGCAAGGGTATCAGATTACGGATGCTGTTGTCCTGCAGGTATAATCCCGCCCAGGTGAGTATGCCAAAGACTACAGCAAACCAGAACGGCTGTCCCGCACGGATCATAATGGCTACGGCGCCGCCAAGATATGCTGTGATCAGAATGGCGCCCAGTACCGCTGTACGCGGAATGGCGTAAAGAATGGTGGCGATCAGCAGTACAAAACCAATGAACTGTACCTGTGAAGCGGGCCATCCCAGCGCTACAGAGCCCTCCATGGAATATTTATTCTGGATTATTTTCATAATAGCATCAAACAGTGAAAAGAGAATCACCAGGATGCTGATCACTTTACCAGTGATACGTACAGATTTGGTAGGAGCAGTTATCGTTGTCATGAGTGTAATTGTTTAGTTTAGGTTTAAAAAGATAGTGAATCATTTTTTGTCAACAACCCTCAAACCCTTCCGGAAAGCCTTGTGGTGATTGACTGATACAAAAGTACTGTCAATTGTGATAATGTATGTTGTGCAATTCCGACATTCTTGGGGGGTGTTTGCGGCGAAGTGTAAAAAAGATACAGCAGCAGTTGTGCTGCTGCTGTACCGGACAAAAAAGATAAAAGGGGAAACGCTTAACAGTGGCGCTCTGCCAGTACTGCAGCAATATGCTCGCTGGAAAAAGTAATCTCATCTCCCTGCTGTATGGTTTTTACATGCTGCGTAGGAGAGAGCAATATACCTTTGTACTGGTGGGCTTCCACGGCCGTGACTTTTGCCAGCAGCCGCTCTGCCTTGCGGCCGGAAGTACTGAAACCATAAACAAAAAACAGACAAACGGTGTCTCCGTGGGTCAGACGGGACAACTCTTCTGCGGCTGGCTTACTGAATACGCCGGGATTTTCTGCAAGGATCGCGGATACGTTCTCGAACTGTAATGACGCCATATGGTTAAATTGATTATTGGTTGCTGCGACGAGGAATGCTACTAAGATAAAAATAATTTAGGAATTTTTTGATTTACGATTTTTTGATTGAAAGCGACCTGAGCAAGGTCAAATCAAAAAATCGTAAATCAAAAAATTCCCCAATGTATCATCGGTCTACCGGTGTGGAGGTATGAATATAGAAAAGGCCGTCGAAGGTATCCGGCCAGATGCCTTTCACGGGTATAAAGTCAAACAGGGTAGCCTGTTGTTTTTGCCGTAACCAGCCTTTGGCGGTGCGGTAGTCTGTAAAAGCCTGTGCGTAGCCACTGGCGTCGAGTTGTCCCTCTACACTGGCCGGCACTGCTGGTGGTACGTTAGCGGTTTGACCGTTGTTGAAGTCAATATAGGTACCGGTAGTGCCAGAGAAGCCGATAGCATAAGCTGCTTTGCCGAAATGTTTGCTCACCGTGGTTCCCATGGGGACATATGTTTGCAGGAAGGGTATTGGCTTACCGTTGGTGTCTTCCAGCTTACTGGTGTTTTTGGCGATGTGGATGTTATGCGCCCACACGATAATTTTTTTGCCGGGAAATACTTTCTCTGCCAGCCAGATAAAGTTTTCTGCCATCTGCTTGTCCCGCACACTTAGCTCGTTGCCGGTCACCAGGCCCCAGTAGCGCAGCGCTTGCGATTCGATACTTTCGGTCACCTTTAACCAGAAACCGGGCGACGCGGTGAAGTGCGCCGGTTTGTCCTGCTCTTTGGACAACGTGGCCTTGAGTTTATTCAGCACCTTAAAGAAGGTTTCCTGTTCCGCAGCGGTGGGCCGGTACTGGTTGGAGGCGAAAGTCGCCACCGACACCCGTTGGAATAATTGCCAACTGCTGTCTGGCAGGGAAATATGTTTTTGTTGCAGGAACTGTTCAAAATCAGGGAACAGCTTTGTCTTGGCAAATTCGCCGGAATGTTGGCTTTCGAAACCGGTGACGATCAGCGGCGCAGCGCTTTTCACATTCGCCTGGATGTAATCATGCAGCGGCTGCATCTGTTTACTGGTGGCCCACATGAAAAACAGGCTGCCGATTATTTCTTTGGAGTACTGTCCGCCTTTGATGGTGTTGTCCCAGATGCGGGCACAGTCATACAGGCCGCTTTCAAAAGCCAGCACTTCAAATCCCATCTTTTCGTGTAGGAATTTAATGAGCCGTGTTTTAGCGAGAAATGTAGTTGCTTCTCCGTGCGTCTGTTCTCCGAGCATCACCACCCTGGAACGGCCAATGGCGGCGCGCAGCGGCTCCAGGTCTGCATAGCGGTCGTCCGACGGATCTATGGAACGGATCTCAACAGCATTCGGAATATTGGGCGCCTGTGCGGCGGCTGTCTGACTGTAGAAGGCGAAGGCCAGTAGCAATGGCCTGAGGGATTTGCGTGTAAGCATAACTGTTAGTGCATAAAATGATGTACAGGGAAGTCGGCCTGCTTGCTTAAAAGTACCATCGGTCTGACCTCCTTCCCGGTAATTTAATCATTTTCGCCTGATCAGGTATACTCCCTGTAAAGGCAGGTCTTCCAGCTCGTCCTGTTGACCAGTCTGCCGGAAATTATTTTCCTCAAGATAAGGTAACATCGGATTGCCGGCGTACTCGTGCATCCATAGCGCGTCGTAGGATTGCCCAACTACCAGGCACTTTTTCAACAGTGCCGCTGCGCAGCCACTGTCCGCATATTGTTTTAGCACGCCAAAACCAGCCAACCGTTTTACTTTTTTTTCGGTAGGCATATCCGGCCGTTTACCGGCGGAAGTGATCAGGGCATATCCCGCCGGCTCGTTGTCTGCATAGACCATGAGCCATTGATTGGAGAAATTGTTAATGTCTGATGTGAGTTGTTGCGGCGTAAACTTGCTAAGATAGTCGTCCAGCTGAGCGGCGGACAACAACTGTCCGTATTTCTCCCGGGCTAGTCCGGTGATCAGGGAAAACAGTGCCTGTATGCTGGCTTCGTTGACAACTACAAATTTGGTGGTGATGTTCAGTACGGTCTCCATTTCTTTATTCATTGTTTCACGGCAAAGGTAATCCGGTGATCAGCCTTTCCTGTGGTACACATGGTGTAAAAAGAAGTGGTACAGTTTGGTGCGGCTGTTTTAGACAGTCGCATTTTACCACCATTATTGTCGTTTTTGGACGCTGTGCGGGGCGGAAAATCGATATAAGTTTGCATCAACATTAAGCACAAAAAAAATCTAATTATGGCTACAGCTATCTTCGTTAATCTGCCGGTTAAAGACCTTCAGAAAAGCATTCAGTTTTTTACGCAGCTGGGATACAGCTTTAATCCCCAGTTCACAGATGATAAAGCCGGATGTATGGTAATTTCCGATACCATCTATGTGATGCTGCTCACAGAGCCTTTCTTCCAGACTTTTACCAATAATGAGATCTGTGATACCCGCACACATACAGAATGTCTCAACTGTCTTTCTGCCAATAGCAGGGAGGAAGTGGATGCCATTGTGGCCAAAGCGGTGGCTGCTGGCGCTACTGCACCAAGAGCACCGCAAGATCATGGGATTATGTATGGCCATGGTTTCCGTGACCTCGATGGCCATTTCTGGGAGTACATGTTCATGGAACCAACCGCTGTGAAGTAATGACGAATTAAGGGCTTTCTTATGTAGAGGGTACTAAGTACACTTCCCATAAAAGAGCCCTTAATTCGTAATTTGTAATTGATTATTCTACTTCTATTTCTTTGTTGTACCGGTTCCGGTACTGTACCGGCGACATACCGGTGATCTTCTTGAAGGTGATCCTGAAAGCCTTGGGATCGGTATAACCCACGTTGTACATTACTTCGTTGACATTCTCCCGGGATGATTCAAGGCTCTTTTTAGCGGCTTCTATTTTCACCCGCTGAATATACTCGACCACGGTGTTGGACGTAGCTTTCTTAAATCGCCGCTCCAGGTTTCTCCGGCCAAGCGTAAACATATAGGCCAGCTGATCTACCGTGATCTTTTCAGTGAAATTTTTCTCAATGAACTCCTGCGCTTTGCGGATAGGTTCATCTTCATGGTCTTTCTGGCCACGGAACACCATAAAGGGCGATTGGCTGTCACGCTGAATATCTATCTGGAAAGCCTTGGAGCAGAATACAGCGACCTGCCGGTCGCAATATTTTTCTATCAGGTAAAGAATGAGGTTGAGGTAGGAGAAAGCGCCACCACTGGAATAGATACCATATTCGTCGGTGAGGATTTTATCTTCCACCAGGTCTACCTGCGGGTACATTCTTCGGAAATCGTTGGCGGCCATCCAGTGAGTGGCACACCTGCGACCGTTCACCAGCCCGGTAGCTGCCAGCAGGAAAGCGCCTACACAAAGACTGCCCACTTCAGCGCCGCCTTTGTACTGTTGCACAATCCAGGGAAGGAACTCCCTGTTTTGTTCAATGAGCTTAGGCATATCACCATCCAGCGCCGGGATAATGATAAGGTCTGTTTTGGGGATGTCTTTGGTAGTGGCATCCGCGAAAACAGTGTACATACCCCCGCATGCGGGTACCTCTCGGGTGAGCCCTACCAGCTGCACCTTAAACATGGGGGAGTCGCCATTGTTTTGCAACATCTTGTTTACCTCAGTAAACACCTGACGAGGCCCTTCAATACTGCCTAGTACGGCTCCTCTGGGAACCAGGATAGATATGTGTTTCATATGATAAAGGTAAATGGGGTGTTTGTCGGGATCAACCCCTTCGTTTGGCGTAAATACACCCCCTGGGGACGATATATTAACAATTTTCTTTACACGGACGTAACTCCTTGCCAGCAAGGATTGGGATGGTTAAATGACTGTCATGGGGTTGCATTTTACCATTTTCTGTTATATTTGTCCGATTGAAAGGTCTTTCGATCGGGCGTTCCCGGGTAAACAGACAAACAGGATATATGAGCTTTTTAACGGTCTCCAACATCAGTAAAAATCAACTGGGTGTTCCGGTTGTGAAGGATATCAGCTTCACAGTGGATAAATTTCAAAAAGTGGCTATTGCCGGGGAAACAGGTTCCGGTAAAAGTACGCTGCTGAAGATGATCGGCGGGTTTGCACAGCCCGATGCCGGTAAGGTGTCTTTTGAAGACGTAAGGGTAGAAGGGCCGCTGGAGGTGTTGATTCCCGGACAACCTGGTATCGCTTACCTGTCGCAGCACTTTGAATTGCGCAACAACTACCGCGTGGAGGAAATCCTGTCTTACAACAATAAGCTTACAGAAGATTCGGCAACGGAATTATATGAACTGTGCCAGATCTCCCACCTGCTGAAAAGAAAAACAGACCAGTTGTCCGGCGGCGAAAAACAACGTATTGCACTGGCCAGGCTGCTGGTCACGGCGCCTCGCCTGTTACTGCTGGACGAGCCATTTTCCAACCTTGACCTTATCCATAAAAATAAACTGAAGGAAGTCATCCACGATATCTCGGAAAACCTGGATATCACCTGCATGCTCATTTCCCATGACCCGCTGGACATCCTTTCCTGGGCCGATGAAGTGCTGATCATGAAAGACGGTGAAATTGTCCAGAAGGGCACACCCCGGGAGGTATATGGCCGGCCGGTCAACGAATATGTGGCGGGTTTGCTGGGGACGTATAATCTCTTCAGTCCTGCCAAAGCGAAGAAATTCGCCGGGTTGCAGGGGGTGGAAACCAACGGCAAAAATCTTTTCCTTCGCCCCGAAAGCCTCATGCTGGTGCAGGAAAACGAATCAGCTGTCAAAGGAAAAGTAAAACATATACGTTTCTACGGTAGCTTTTATGAAACGGCGGTGACCATCGCTAAAGACACGGTCCTGATCAGGACCGCCAAATCCGATGTGAAAAAAGGGGATACCGTGTTCCTCTCCGTCCATCCCGACGAAGTTTGGTATCTCTAATCCTGATAAGATAAATGAAGTACGGGGCCGTCAGTATTTAAATACTGACGGCCCCGGCTGTTAATTCCTAATTTTTCTTTACCTTCCCTTCAGAAGCAGCTGAAAGCGCTGACCATATCTTTAACCATTTCCTTTTTTTCTCGTCTCAGTTTAATCGTATTGTTTTAATCGTATCAGTAACCATCAGTACTGTAACCTCCTCATTTACTGTATCGTCTCGTTTATTCATCAACCCAACTATACGTTAACATGCGTCGATCACTTAAAGTATTCTTCGTTGTTTTGGCCCTGGCCGCCTTTGCCATTGGCGTGCTGTTTATCTTCGGATATGATGTTCATCAGCGTAGTGCAGGAAAATTGCTGGCATCAGCAGATACGCTGTCCCGCGACAATCCCGGCATACGCACCATGGACAATGCCTTGCTGACCCTCAGCCGCGCGGAAAATAATTTCCGCATGTTCACCATTACCTACAAAAGAAACTATTTGCAACAGTTCTCTGTCCAGTTGGGAGAAGTACTGTCGTCGGTAGACAGGGTGGCAGGCATGCTTGCTCAAACCCCTAATCATCAACAGTTCGACGGACTGGTAGCAAAAAAAACGGAGGTCTCCGAACGGATTGCCCAGATGAAAAAAACAACGGATTCCATGTTGTCTACCTCCCTCACAGATGACCGTATCGATAAGTTGCTCAGCAGCATCCCTTCCTACAAGGTCACACAGATCAAAAAAGATGATGTGACCATGGACACGGTGAGCAACGTGCAGGCGGCACCGGAGAAAAAGAAAGGCTTTTTCAAACGGCTGGGCAACGCTTTCTCCGGTAAAAACAAAGGAGACACCGTAAAAGCCCAGATGGCTGTGCTGGTAAAAACCAAAAGCGGAAAAGTGATCGACAAGGAGACCTATGACGCACAGCGGATGAAAGATATTATCACAGACGTAAACGGATACTACAAGAAGATACTACGCACGCAGCTGTCCAATCGCCTGAAGATAGACGCCGACGAGCAGTCACTCGCCGGTACCAATATCTCCATGCTGGGAGAACTGGACACGCTGCTTGTGGCATTAAGAGAGAACGCTGCCACAGCCCTGGCACAACAAAAGCAACAAGCCAAACAGTCCGTGTACGCTGATGCCAGTACCATGCGTAGCATTGCGGTATGGGGATTCGTTTCCCTCGTGCTGGCGATAGCGACAGCATTAGGCACGTATTGGCTGCTACGCAAAAAAGAATTGCAACTGGAAGCCAGTGAAGGGGCTGCGCGGGAACAGGCCCGGGTGCGGACAGAGTTCCTGGCCAATATGAGCCATGAAATACGGACGCCGCTGAACGCCGTAGTGGGCTTCAGCGAACAACTGTCGCATTCCGAGCTTTCTGCTAATCAGCGCGACCTGCTGCGTTCCGTGGAAACATCTGCGGATATGTTGATGCAGGTGGTCAATGATGTACTGGACTTCTCCAAGCTGGAAAAGGAATACATTTCCATCCTGCACGAACCCTTCTCCCTGTATGATACTTTTGAAGAGGTGATCAATACCACCCGCATTCTGGCGGTACAAAAGAACCTGGAATTCACGGCTGATTTTAAAGGAGAACAACGCCGGGAAGTTCGTGGCGACGCGTTTCGCCTGAAACAAATTCTGCTCAACCTGATCAGTAATGCTGTCAAATACACGCCCAGCGGCAGTGTAACGGTAACGGGCACACTGGAAGTGCATTCCGATACCCATGGTTTGTTCACCTTTATGGTAAAAGATACCGGAGAAGGCATCAGTAAGGAAGCCCAGGCCAACCTGTTTGAACGTTTTTATCAGGTGGCTCCGGCCCGGGTAACCGTCAAAGGTACCGGCCTTGGTTTGGCGATCACGAAGAAGCTGGTAGAAATGCATGGCGGTAGTATCACCTTTACCAGCGAGGTAGGACAAGGCTCGGAGTTCGTATGCCGGATACCGTATGAACTGACCACTACTGAGGGTCATGGAGCGCCAATTGCAGTGGAAGCTGAACAACCGGTAGGAGCGTTTATGGAAGGCCGTTATATACTGGTGGCTGAAGATCAGGAGATGAACCTGTTACTGATGAAGATGATGCTGACCCGCTGGAAATGCCGTTTTGATATGGCCCGCGATGGAGAAACAGCGGTGCGCATGTTCGGTCAGCAGAAGTATGATCTCGTGTTGCTCGATCTGCATATGCCCAAACTCAGCGGACTGGAAGTGGTGGAACGGATACGTAAGGATGCTGATCCTCAGAAGGCTGGGGTAGTGGTGCTGGCGCTGACGGCTGATATCACTGAACAGGACGTGCGCGATTTCAGGCGTGCCGGCTTCAACGACTGGCTGATGAAGCCTTTCCGGGAAATGGACATCTATCGTGTTATCCGCAGGAACCTGCGCCTTGGTGAGAAAATAATACCGGAGCAGAACTAATTCACGAAAGTTTTTTCAATACTTTTTCTATCCTTTTGATTTTAGATGCCTGTTCCATATCGGACAACCGGCTGTTCAGCGTTTTGCGGAACAGGGGAACGTCTGTCGGCCGGATAAGAGGCGCCATCAGCTCAGCATACATAGGGAGCTGATTCACCGGGCATTGCAGCAGTTGTTCGTTGTAAAGCGAGAACACTGTTGCCGCCTGTGCAGCCACCTGGTAGAGGCTTGCCAGGATGCTCATATAACTGTCGCGGGTAATTACTGAGCCCTTATCAGCGATAGCTGCAAGTTTGCCCAACACAGCGTATATGCCATGGGGTGATTCTGGTGCGATGGTTTTGAGCGCTGTCATAGCGCCCCACTGCATGCGGTTGTTGCGGCTGTCGAGCAGTGTCAGAAAATCGTTCAGATAAGGAGCGACCATTTTGGGTTGTACGGTACCAATTTCATAGAGTACTTTGATGGCGTCCTGTTGAATGTTTCTATCAGGATGATGCAGCAAAGCTACCAATTCCTTTACCGCCCCAAGGTCTTTCCTGTTGGCCACATCAGCAGCCAGGTCCTGGTTAGGGCCCTCATCTCTTCTCCCCAGGGACGTCGCCAATTGATCTATTATACCCATATCATAAAAAAATGAAAAACCCGTGTTGCGGGCCCGGTGAAAAACAATCGCAATATAATTGTTTTCCATCGGCAGCAACACGGGGCCTGCGTTAGCCCTTATTGTAGCCCAGGGCTTCAGCCCTGGGAACGGGGAGGTTATTTTCCGCTGATAACGCTTTCGATGGGGCGGCCTACGCAGCCGTTCGGCATTTGGATATGCAGCATGGCAGCCAATGTGGCGGCGATGTCTGTCATATGCGTGATTTCATTGCTGGCGCCATGCTGAACATGCCATCCCATGAATACGAGGGGAAGGTGGATGTCGTACATATTCCAGTTACCATGAGTGGTGCCTTTTTCGAAGCCCTGATACCATCCTGGTTCGGGGATGATCATCACGGAGCCGGTGCGTTTAGGATTGTAGCCGTTGGCGATCATGCTTTTGATCGGCTGTGGAATGGGACTGTCGCCCAGGTTATCGATATCTGCGGCGAACTGTATACCTGGCTGACGCTGGAGGAATTTTACGGTTTCCTTTTTGATGGCGTCGTAGTCCAGTTTATTGGCTTCTATTTTATTGACGTCGTAGTTCACGTGATAGTTCATACCGGAGCGTACGAGGCCTTTCACGCCAAAACGAACAGCCAGCAGGCTGTCGAGGTTGGCCATCATGGGTTTGTCTTTCACGAAACCGGCAGGCATATTGTATTCGTTCATAAAGCCTACAGAGTGGGCAGCGCCGTGGTCTGCGGTGAGGAATACGAGGTAGTTGCCTTTACCTACTTTTTTGTCGAGATAGCTGAAGAAGCCGGCGAGGTCTTTATCGAGACGGAGATAGGTATCTTCCACTTCAATGGAATTAGGCCCGTATTGATGGCCTACATAGTCAGTAGAAGCGCAGTTGATGGTGAGGAAGTCGGTGGCTTCGCCGTTGCCCAGGTTATAACCTTCTACGGCTGCCATGGCGAATTCCAGTGTGAGGGTGTTGCCGGATGGCGTGGTGCGCAGGCTGCCCGGATTTTTTTTGTAGATCTCTTTCATGTTGTGCGGGAACACAGGTGCCTTTTCGCCACCGAAGGTGCCTTCCCAGGATACGTTGTCAGCGGTGCTCTGTACGTAGCTGTTGATCGGATACAATGGCTCCCATGGTTTGGACATGAGCTGCTCCGGCAGTTTCCTGGCATTGAAACGTTTTACCCATTCCGGCAACTCTTTCATGTAGTAGGTGCTGGTGATAAAGCTGCCGTTGGCATCATCCAGCCAGAAAGCGCCGTTAGGCGTATGCCCGGCAGGCAGGATGGAGGCACGGTCTTTGAGGGACACGCCCACTACTTTAGCGCGGAAATTGGTGGCGAAACGTAATTCATCGGTGATGGTGGATGCCAGCAGGTTGCGCGGCGACATCTGTCCGGCTTTGGAAGTACTGCCTACGGATTGTGCGACGGTATCTTCGGTGCAATACCATTTTCTGCCGGTCAACTGATCGGTCCAGTCATTGCCGGTGATGCCATGGATGGCAGGCACTGACCCGGTATATACGGTGCTGTGTCCTACAGCGGTAAAGGACGGGAGATGGCTGATGGTGGTGTTCTCGCAGGAGAAGCCTTCATTCAGCATTCTTTTGAAGCCACCGGATTCATAACGGTCAGCATAACGGTACAGGTAATCCCAACGCATCTGGTCCACTACAATTCCCACTACTAGTTTGGGCCTTTCCGGTGCTTGTGCCATTGCCGATGGTCCCTGCCCGATGGCTAAGGAGCCCATCATCAGCAGGGCGGAGAGTTTTAGTCTGGTCATTTTTTTTAGATTTCTATATAGCTGTAAATAGTTAGCGGTCCTGGTCCCTCAGGCCAGAACCGCTAAGTTTATTCCGTTTCAGCAATTATGCTGCTTTTTTTTGTATGAACGGACAAATAGCTGGATGAATACTAGTATCCCGGATTCTGCTCCAGATTGGGATTCAGGTCCTTCTCTGTTTGCGGGATAGGCCACCAGTAGTCGCGTTTGGGATTGAATACCCTTTTCTCCATCTCTTTGCCGGCGTAGTTATAGATAGGGCCATTCAGCTCTGTCTCTGCTGTTTTCCAGCGACGGATATCATTGTAATATAGCCCTTCGCAGGCAAATTCCACGCGTCTTTCATGTCTTATTTCCTTACGCATATCGTCTTTTGAGAGATTAGGTGTAATGTGAGGCATGCGCACACGGTCACGGATCAGGTTCAGTGCTGCGTAGACAGTGGCATCCGGACCGGCGGCTTCGTTCTGCGCTTCAGCATACATCATCAGGATATCAGCATAACGCAGCACGATGAAGTTGATCTCAGACTGACCGCCTTTCAGGTCTGCATCTGTAGGTGCAGGTACGATGCTGTCATACACGCTGAATTTTTTTACACCATAGCCGGTAATAGCAAAACGTTTGGTGTCTACTACTTTTCCCTGGTAGATGTCTGTCGGGAAAGTGATGGTGCCCTGTAAGCGCGGATCACGGTTCAGATATGGCTTCTGGGCGTCATAACCGGAGGCAGGATCGGTGATAGGCAGGCCGTTTTTCATGTAATAAGCCTGCGCCAGACCGAGCAAAGGCGCATTGGAATTGTATTGTGAGCAGATCAGATCAAAAGAGTTGCCTTGGTTCGGGAACAGGTACTGCACATCAAAGATTACTTCTTTGTTGTTCTCGTATTGTTTCATGAACAGGTTGCGGTAGTTGTCGAACAGGCCATAACCGGTGCCGCCCAGGTCCATGACTGCTTTGGCAGCGGCTGCTGCTGCAGCCCATTTGTTGGCATCATTGGCAGTATTCAGCAGTGGGCTGGCTTCAAACAACAACACACGAGCCTTGAGGCCCATGGCCGCTCCTTTGGTCGCCCTGCCTCTGTCGGCTGCGCCATAGGTCAGCGGCAACAGCGTGGCAGCAGCATCGAGGTCTTTCAGTACCTGTGCAACAACCTCTTCCCGCTTGTTACGCGGAAGGAGACTTTGTGTTTCCTTATTGGGCGGATCAAGAATCAGCGGCACCCCACCATAGTAGTTTTGCAGCTGGAAGTAATATAAGGCGCGCAGGAAATAGGCCTGGCCTTTCATGACTTGTTTCTGTTTGTCATCCATGCCCGGTACTTCATCTACCTTTTTGATAAAGGTATTGCAACGTCCGATACCGCTGTAACAATCGCTGTAACGGGAGCTGATGATCCCGCCGGAGCTGGCCATTTGGGAACCGGAGGCAATGGAATTGAATTTCATCACGTCCGTCTGGGTCCAGGCATTGGGCGAAAGGGTTTCGTCCCATAAAGCGGTGGCGTTGTTGGAGCCTTTACCACCATAGATACCATCGTTGCGCAGCACGGAGTAACAACCGGTAAGGCCCGCATTGGCAGCTTCGGGAGTAGTCCAGAAGGTTTCCTCTGTGTATTTATCATGCGGAGCGGTGTCCAGCAGGCTTTTGTTGCAGGAGGCTGCCATTATTCCGGCAAAGGCCAGTGCAATATATCTTGTTTTCATTGATGTCATGGTTTGGTGCATTAGAAGGTCACGTTTAAGCCGCCGTTAAATGTTTTCAGCATCGGGTAACGGTACAGTGTCGTTTGGTCCAGGATGGATTCCGGATCGAAATCTTTGTAACGGGAGAAAGTCAACAGGTTTTCACCGTTCACGAATACATTCACCTTGTTGATCTTTACTTTGGACAACCATCTTTCCGGCAGGGAATAACCCAGTTGGATATTCTTCATACGGATGTAGGAGTTGTTACGCAGCCAGAAATCGGAGCCACGGAAGTTGTCGCTGCCGCCGGTGGTAACAATAGGCAGGCGGGCATTGGTGTTTTCTGGTGTCCAGGCGTCTGTCAGCCATTCTTTGGTGGCATTGGCGCCATTGTTGAAAGGAATGGCGAGGTTGCCGGTCGGATAAGCTTTTACGCCACCGATGCCTTGGAAGGAGGCATTCAGGGTAATACCCTTGTAACCGAGATTGAAACCGAAACCAAACGTCCATTTAGGCACAGAGGAAGAGCTGTTCAGTACTACACGGTCATCTCCGTTGATAATGCCATCTCCATTGACATCCTTGTACTTGATATAACCGGCCCTGGTTTTGGTGTTCTGGAACGGACTTTTGGCCACTTCTTCATCACTCTGGAAAATCCCGTCGGACAACAATACGTAGTAGGCATCGATAGGAGAGCCTTTCTGGGTGATGGTGTTACCGCTGTAGATTTTTTCTCCTTTCAGGTCTACGACCATGTTCTTGTTGTATGCTATGTTGCCAAATACGCCATAGTCCAGGTTACCGATGTTGTTGCGGTATTGCAGGACTACTTCTATACCGGTGTTGTCCACGGTGCCCACGTTTTGTTTGGGACCGTTCAGATTGCCTACCTGTGAAGGAATGGCAACGGTGCGCAGGATACCGGTAGTGCGTTTTTTGTACGCGTCTACGGTCAGGGCTATACGGCTTTTCCATACATTAATGTCGGCGCCCACATTGTAGGTGGTGGTAGTTTCCCAGCTGATAGATGGGTCTGCATAGTCTTTGGTGGCGCCACCAGAGCTGAGTACACCCCCAAAGCTGTAGTCTTCTTTTAAGACAACAGACGGAGTATAGCTATAGAGGGCTACTGCCTGATTACCCATCTGGCCGGCGGATGCGCGCAGCTTCAGGAGATCGATGAATTTGGACTGGAAGAAAGATTCCCGGTCAATACGCCAGCCGGCAGATACAGACGGGAAGAAACCCCAGCGGTGGCCATTGCCGAAACGGGAGGAACCATCATAGCGGAAAGTGGCTTCCAGCAGGTATTTACCGTCATAATCATAGTTAGCGCGACCGAAATAAGATTCCAGTACATCACGAGTGGTATTACCGGTAGTGGCATTCCATACGGTACCGGCAGACAATGCGTCGAGGGTGGCATCCAGGTAACCATACATGCTGGCATCAAACTGATCACTGTCAAAGGCATCGTAGCTGGCGCCTACCA
The DNA here is from genome assembly GCF_012927205.1 of Chitinophaga fulva. Taxonomy (GTDB): domain Bacteria; phylum Bacteroidota; class Bacteroidia; order Chitinophagales; family Chitinophagaceae; genus Chitinophaga; species Chitinophaga fulva. Next base: position 786,140 of record NZ_JABBGC010000002.1, on the reverse strand, counting down.
TGGCGCTCACATTATGTTTGCCGGCAAAAGTCCTTTTCCAGTCCAGCGTATTGTAGAAGTGGATGTTCATATCATTGTAATCCGTCTTGTACGAACGCGGAGCGGTAGTTTGGTTGTTCCAGTTGGTAACCTTGTTGGTTTTTGGATCGTAGGTAGACATACGTGGCGTGAACTGTGTCAGCTGGCCATCGTATTTGTCTACACCAAATTTGATGTTATAGGTGATATCAAAAGGTAATTTATACTCTGCAAAAACGGTAGCGAGGAAACGTTGTACAATTTTGGTCTGCAAACCATTGTAGGACAACATACGGGGATGCTCCCAGTTGTTACGCCCTGCTGTTCTCAGCCAGGAGTTGCCATAGCGGCCATCTGCCAGGGTATCAGTCAGAATAGGGAGGGCCCTGGCCAGGTATTCCCATGAGGAGTTGTAGAACGGTTGGGTATAGTTACGGTAATAACCGTCTAAAGTGATACCAGCTTTTAACCGGTTGGTTACCTGCATGGAGGTGTTGAGGCCTACGGAATATTTTTTCTCATGGTTGCCAGGTCCAAACAGGATACCGTTGCGGTCCAGGTAACCAAGAGACAGGCGGTATTGATACTTGTCACCGCTGCCGGCTACGCTCAGGTCGTGTTTTTGAATAACGCCGTTCTTCAGCGCGATCTTGTACCAGTTGTTGGCGGGGTAGAGGATTGGGTCAGTCGCCATGCCTTTTTCATATTCTGCTATCTCTGCATCGGAGTAGTCGAGCTGGGTAACACCGGTGTTCAGGTTGGCCTGGTTTTTCAACTTCATGTATGAAATCGGATTATCGATGATGTCCGGCAGGTAGGTAGCTTTCTGCGAACCACGATAATAGCTGTAGTTGATTTTGGCAGCACCCTTTCCTTTTTTGGTAGTGACAAGGATAACGCCATTGGCTGCACGGGAACCATAGATGGCGGCAGCAGCATCTTTCAGTACGGTAATGGTCTCGATGTCATTCGGATTCAGTTCATCCAGAGAATATTCAATACCATCTACCATTACCAGTGGAGAAGCGCTGCTGAGCGTACCAACGCCGCGTATACGGATAGTGCTGCGATCTACACCGGGCTGGCTGTTGCTCAGGTTGGCAAATACACCCGGAACACCCTGCAATGCGTTGCTGTGATCGGGCGGCCTTCCTGTTCAGCCATAGATACCGTAGTGATAGCGCCGGTCAGCGTAGCTTTTTTCTGTGTGCCATAACCCACTACCACTACGTCGTTGAGCTTCTGTACATCTTCTTCCAGCGTGATGTGCAGTGGATTGGCATTGGTTACCTTGATCTCTTTGGAGAGGTAACCGATAAAAGAGATCTTTAACGTAGAACCTGTAGGCGCGCTCAGCTTGAACTGGCCATCGGCACCGGTACTGGCGCCTTTGGTGGTGCCGGCCACCTGGATACTAACGCCGGGAAGCGGTGTGCCGCCGGTGCCGGTGATTTTACCGGTGATGTTAACGTCCTGTGCATACAGGGAAGTGACAGAGATAAGGATGATTCCGAGGCATAGCAATAGCATACCAGCCGGACGTAATGCCCGGAATCGTGTTCGCAATTTCATAGCTGTTTTGTGTTTTTTTTGGTTGATATTATTTGATCGCTTGTTCCAGCCTGTTGGGATAATCTGTAATGATACCGTCTACGCCCATGGCTTTTAATTGTTTCATTTCTGTAGGCTCCTGCACTGTCCAGGGAACAATCAGCATATGTTGGTCATGACATTTTTTTATCAATTCCGGTGTTACCAGTGGATAAGCAGGGTTGTAGAAGGTTGGTGTAAAGCCCAGCTGTTGCATGTTCTGTTCAAACGTTACGTGTTTGTCGCCGGTGAGGAAACCCAGTCTGATATGCGGATGCGTTTTATGCAGCACCTGCAGCGGGCGCATATCGAAAGACTGGATCAGCAGGCGGTTGCCCAGTGGTTTCAGTTGTTTTACGGCCATCATGATCTTCATGTATTCTTCCGGAGAAGGCTGTTCGGTGCCATCTGTTTTTTCGGAAGACTTTACTTCCAGCAGGTAATAAACCGGAGGCAGGTGATTTTTCTTCGTATAGTTCTCTACGGAGTCGATCATCTCTCCCAGCAGTGGCGCGTAGGAGCGGAGGCGTTCCTGCTCCGGGAAAGCCGGGTACGGTTTTTCCCCGATGATAAAACGACGGATATCGGCATAGTTCATCTGGTAGAAAATGTACTTGTTGCGTTCTGCGGGGGTGATGTCTTTGCCATCCGGCATAGTGGTGTAAGATGGCGTGAAGGAGGCATCGTGATATACCACTACCTGGCCGTCTTTGGTGATGTGTACATCAAATTCAATAGTGTTGGCGCCAGTCTCAATACCTTTATACATGGCCGGGATGGTGTTTTCCGGCATCAGTCCCCGGGTACCGCGGTGGCCGACTTTAAAGAAAGAAGGCAGGTCTTTGTGCTGTACAGTGGTAGTAGACTTTGATGTTTTACAAGCGGTAAAAACAGTGGCGGCAGCTGCCATGGCACAGGCCATCAGCCGGGCATTCATTTGTTTTTTCATTGTTGATGAATTGTTACAGGTTGTAATCATTTTTTTCAAACGTGTGTTCGCATATCCATTATGGTTACTAAAGACGATTTTTATTTCAACAGCAGGTATAGGGCTGCGGCGAGTACGCCGCCAGCCAGCGGACCGGCAACTGGTATCCAGGCATAGCTCCAGTCGCTATGTCCTTTGCCGTTCATCGGCAGGATGGCGTGCATGATACGCGGGCCCAGGTCTCTGGCCGGATTGATGGCATAACCGGTGGTGCCGCCAAGGGAAAGACCGATGGCCCACACGAGAAACGCTACCGGCACGGCGCCGAGGGAACCCAGTCCTACAGGCGTTTTATCGGTACTTACTTCTGCACCGGTAAAATAGAAGATGGTAAACAACAGTACGAATGTGCCGGTCACTTCGCAGATAAAGTTGCGCAGCGGTTTACGTATAGCCGGCTCCGTGCAGAAGCAGGCACGTTGCAGGCCGTTATCGGGCGTGGCATCCAGGTGGTCCTTGTAATTGTACCATACGAGGGAGGTGCCCAGCATGGCGCCTGCCAGTTGCGCAATGGCAAACATGGGCACTTCCGCCCAGTTGAATTTGCCGGCGGCGGCCAGTGCTACGGTCACGGCCGGATTGAGGTGCGCGCCGCTGTATGGGCCGGCTACTACTACGCCTACATATACGGCCAGTGCCCAGCCGGTGGTAATAACAATCCATCCGCCACTGTTGCCCTTGGTTTTGTTGAGCACCACATTGGCGACTACGCCATTGCCCAGCAGGAGCAGTAATGCGGTGCCTATAAATTCTGCTAAAATCGGAGACATAGAGATTGGTGATTTGTTGGTTTTATATTTGGTTGATAATTACTGTTGTGCCCAGTGCCTGGCGGCATCTACGGCCTTGTGCCAGCCACTGATCCAGGTTTCCCGTTGTTGTTGTTCCGGATCTGGCGTAAAGGTTTTCTCCATCTGCCACTGACTGCGGATATCTTCCAGGTTCTGCCAGTAACCGGTGGCCAGTCCTGCGAGGTAGGCGGCCCCCAGGGCGGTGGTTTCGGTGATGCCTGGACGGACTACTTTTGCCTGCAGGATATCGGCCTGGAACTGCATAAGCAGGTTGTTGCCCGTGGCGCCGCCGTCTACGCGCAATTCCTGTATGCTGATGCCAGCATCGGCTTCCATGGCTTTGAGTACGTCCATGGTCTGATAGGCGATGCTTTCGAGTGCTGCCCGGGCGATGTGGGAGGCATTGGTGCCGCGGGTCATGCCTACGAGCGTGCCACGGGCATGCTGGTCCCAGTAAGGCGCGCCCAGTCCGGCGAAGGCAGGCACCAGGTACACGCCGTCATTCTGCACGGCTTTGGCTGCCAGCGCTTCTACTTCGGAAGAGGAACGGATGATGCCCAGGCCGTCACGCAGCCATTGCACAATAGCGCCGGCAATGAAGATGCTGCCTTCAAGGGCGTAATGTGTTTCACCATTCACTTTCCAGGCTACGGTGGTCAGGAGGTTGTTTTTGCTGAGGATAGGCTTCGGACCGATGTTCATCAGCATGAAACAACCGGTGCCATAAGTATTTTTAACCATGCCCGGTTCGGTACACATCTGGCCGAATAAGGCGGCATGCTGGTCGCCGGCAATACCGGAAATAGGTATCTGTTCAGCGAAAACGCCGGGAGCGGTGTGGCCGCATACTTCGCTGGACTCCTTTACATCCGGCAGCATGGAAGCCGGGATGTCCAGCAGTGCCAGCAGTTCTTCATCCCATGTTTGCGTGTGGATGTTGAACAGCATGGTACGGGAGGCATTGGTGATATCGGTGGCATGTACGGCGCCGTGGGTGAGGTTCCATACCAGCCAGGCATCTACGGTGCCAAAGGCCAGTTTGCCCTGAGCGGCTCTTTCGCGTGCACCACTCACATTGTCAAGTATCCATTTCACTTTGGTGCCGGAGAAGTAGGCATCTATAACGAGACCTGTTTTGGTCCTGATCAGTTCTTCTTTGCCGCTGGCTTTGAGGTTGTCGCAGAACGCAGCAGTGCGGCGGTCCTGCCATACGATGGCATTATGCACGGGCCTGCCGGTCTCACGGTCCCATACAATGGTGGTCTCCCGTTGGTTGGTAATGCCGATAGCGGCAATATTACCGCCTTCGAGGCCTACTTTGGCCATGGCTTCTGTGGCTACGCCTATCTGGCTGCTCCATATTTCAGCAGGGTCGTGTTCTACCCATCCTGGTGCGGGAAACAGCTGCGTGAATTCTTTCTGCGCTACAGAAACAATGGCTCCTGTCTTGTCAAAGATGATGGCTCGTGAGCTGGTAGTACCCTGATCCAGCGCCATTACGTATTTGGTCATGTTTTTCTTTTTCTGCGTGGATAATTTAGTTCGCTATTGTTGATGGTGGAATGCAGTTGTTGGCATTAAGCACCGACCGGCAGTTGTTCACGTGTACGGACATTTTTCAGCAGGTAGTTTTGTGCCACTGCAATAAAGGCGTTTACCTGTTGTTGTTGCCATGCTTCGTCCTTGCCCAGTTCTGCGGCCATCAGGGCGGCTACTTCCGGGGCCATGTCAATGGCTGCCTGTGCATCGAGGAACAGCGCCCTTGTCCTTCTGGCCAGGGTGTCTTCTACGGTGCGTGCCATTTCCTGTCTCACAGCCCATATCACCTGTGCTTTGATATAAGGCAGCCGTGGGTGCAGCGTTTTGGCGAATTCCGGTCGCATGGCGGCCAGCGCCTGTACCTGTGCGGCATCGCTGCCGTATACGTCCAGCGGTACCTGGGCCATAGGCTGTTTCTGATACCCATGGATACGTAAACCTTTGGTGTTGCATTTGGCCGGTGTAATGGTACCCCGACGGATAGCCTCGTCCACCGTGTCTTCAGCCATTTTGCGGAAGGTGGTCCATTTACCGCCGGTGATGGTAATGAGGCCGGAGGGCGCTACGATGATCTTGTGGCTGCGGGAAATCTCCTTGGTGCTGTTGGTGTCTTTCTGTGGCGCTGCCAGCGGGCGCAGTCCTGCAAATACGCTGAGCACGTCGGAGCGTGTAGGCGTGCGCGTGAGGTATTGTGCGGCGGTGGCGAGAATGAAATCTATTTCCTGCTCCAGCGCAACCGGCTCCATGCTGTGTGATTCCAGCGGGGTATCGGTGGTGCCCAGCAATACTTTGTTGTGCCAGGGCACGGCAAAGAGTACACGGCCATCGGAGGTTTTAGGAATCATGATGGCGCTGCTGCTTTGCAGGAAAGAAGAGTCGAGCACCAGGTGCACGCCCTGACTGGGACGTACCATCGGACGGGCGCCGGGATTGTCCAGTTGCAGGATCTCGTCTACAAATACGCCGGTAGCATTGATGACGGTGCGGGCGGCCAGCCGGAAGGATTCGCCGCTTTCCAGGTCGGTGGCGGTAACGCCGCTTACTTTACCATTCTCTTTCAGCAGACCGTCTACTTTGCAGTAGTTGAGCAGTACGGCACCATTCTCAACGGCTGTTTGCGCAATGTTGACCGCCAGGCGGGCGTCGTCGAACTGTCCGTCGTGATACACGATGCCGCCTTTCAGTCCATCGGCTTGTATAGTAGGCAGCCGGTGGGTGACTTCATTTTTACCAATGTGTTTGGACTTGCCCAGGCTTAACCGGCCGGCGAGCAGGTCATATACTTTAAGACCGATGGTGTAAAAAGGACCCTGCCACCAGGAGTAATGTGGAATGATAAACTGCTGGTTATGTGCCAGGTGAGGGGCGTTGTTGAGTAATAACCCCCTTTCATATAATGCTTCTCTCACCAGTGCCACATCGCCTTGTGCCAGGTATCTTACGCCGCCATGTACCAGCTTGGTGGCACGACTGGAAGTTCCTTTGGCGAAGTCCGCCTGTTCCAGCAGGAGGGTTTTATATCCTCTGGAAGCGGCGTCCATAGCTATTCCCAGGCCTGTGGCTCCTCCTCCTATAATGATCATGTCCCAGGTACGGGTGGGCATGGATCGGAGGCTTTTGATTGATTCCGGTCTGTTCATATGATTATAATGTTCCTTTTAATTACTTTCAAATTGTTATATTTGAGTGTAAAATAAAAGAAAATAAAACAATTCGAAACCAAAATAGAAAAATAAACGAGAAAGTGAAATATTTTTTGGATGAAAGGGAAAATGGTTGTGAGCAATGGCGGGCTTTTCAATTTCTTCCAAATGAAACTTTTACTGGATGAAAGTGTAATAATAGAAAATAGATCGAAATAGATCTGCCGTTTTAAGCCTTATACTGCATAAGTATCTCTGCGGAAAAGCCCGCCGGAAAAAACTTGCCAATAGGTTTTAATACGTTATTTTTATGTGATATGTCTATGATCAATATAGCTGAACGTCATAAGTTTATACTGGATAAACTGGCAGAAAAAGGATATGTGAATGTGGTCGACCTCTGTAAAGAGCTCGATGTATCGGGAGTGACTATACGTAAAGACCTGAAACTGCTGGAAGATAAAGCATTGTTGTTCCGCTCGCATGGTGGCGCTTCCGTCAACAATCCTTACACCAACGATAAACCGGTGAATGAAAAGGAGAAACTGCGCAGCGAAGAAAAAAACAACATAGGCCTGGCAGCGGCGGCATTGATAGCGCCAAACGATGCCATCATCATCGCATCCGGTACCTCCGTACTGGCACTGGCTAAAAATATCCATCCCAAAGGACATCTGACGGTGATCACCGGCGCACTTAACGTTGCCCTGGAACTGATCCGCATCCCTGATGTAGAGGTGATACAACTCGGCGGCCAGCTGCGTACCAGCTCTTCATCGGTGACCGGTCCCTATGCGGAAAAAATATTGGAAGACTTCTCCTGTAGTAAACTGTTTCTGGGGGTAGATGGCATCGACCTCGAATTTGGTCTCACTACTTCCAACATCATGGAAGCACATCTCAATCAGAAGATGATCGCCACTGTACAGAAAATTATCGTACTGGCGGACTCCACTAAATTCGGCAAAAGAGGCTTCGGCCGTATCTGCGGCCTGGAAGACGTGGATGAAGTGATCACCGACACCGCCATTTCTCCACACCTGGTGAAAGCCATGGAAGACATGGGCATTAAAGTAACGATAGTATAAACACTTTCGTGTTTTTAAATATCTTTACGGCTCATCTATCTTTATTTTATCAGCACATGATTCTCGACACCCTCACCAACGCCCATCGCTATCACTGCCTGGGCCCCAGATTTGTCAAGGCTTTCGAATACCTCGCACAGACGGATTTCCTGACACTGGAAAAAGGAAAATATGAAATAGACGGTACCAACCTATTCGCCATCGTGAATGAATATGATACCGTAGATCCTTCAGGTGAACAAATGGAAGCGCATAAAAAATACATCGATATACAATATATCGTGAAGGGCGCAGAACTGATCGGGCATGATTTCCTGCAACAACAAACACCTTCCAAAGCATACAGCGAAGCGGAAGATTATATGCTGTTCGCTGAAAAGCCGGCATTCTTCACCCGCCTCGATCAACAACATTTTGCCATCTTCTTTCCCACAGACCTGCATATGCCCAATCTCCGGATCGACCAGCCTGCAGCTGTGAAGAAAGTGGTGATCAAACTGGCCGTTTATTGAATAATTTGATTATTTGGATATTTTGATATTTGGGAACCTCCGAAATATTAAAATATCCAAATGACTAAATATCCAAATGAAAAAGGCGTTCGAGTAAAAGTGCCAACAATGCCGCCATCACTGTTCCCACCGCATAACACACGCAATCACTCCACAAAAAGCCATGCCCCAGCAAAATGCCCAGCGGCGTATTACGCAGCTTCACTGCCCACTCGGCCTGATACAGCTGCTGCACTTCAATGGCAATACACACCAGGAAACTGATCAGGGAAACTTTTGCCATTGACTTCAACGGATACAAAAAACGGATGCCGAAAAAAATACAGGTGGCGGAAAAAACATCACCGCCATAAATGCGGACAAGGGTAGGGAAGTACTGTGGGGCCCATCTGGTGGCTAATCCAAGGGGGATATTCAACATGATCAGTACAAAATACAGCCAGCGCTTCTTTGCTTTCATGCGCTAAAAATACGACGGCAAATATTGCTATAAAAGTTTTATCATTACAAAATAAACGATTACCATTAATCCCAAACATATGGCCAGCTTGAAAAAAATAGCATTGTTCACCGCATTGCCACTGGCGGCAATGATCGGTGGTGCACTGTACCTCACCGGGATGCCGGTAAAGAAGTCCGTCCAACAATCACCGGCAGCACAGGCCGGAGACGTGATCTTTCAGGAGTCCATGTCCGATCTCAGTACGGCCATTAAACTGGCCACCCATTCAAAGTACAGCCACTGCGGTATCATTCTTCCGAAAGACGGGGAATTATATGTGTACGAAGCACTGCAACCGGTGCGCTACACGCCGCTGCAACAATGGATTAACCGTGGGCGCAAAGGACATTATGTTATTAAGCGGCTGAAAAACGCAGACAGCGTTGTCACGCAAACCACCGTGCAAAAGATGGTGGACGCCGGTAAAAAGTATAACGGGAAGAATTACGATTTTTATTTCGGCTGGTCAGATGAACGTATCTATTGTTCTGAACTGGTCTGGAAGATTTATAAGGAGTCTACCGGGCTGGAACTGGGTAAACTGGAGCAGTTGAAAGACTTTGACCTGAACAGCCCCGCGGTAAAAGAACAGATGAAACAGATCTACGGTAATAATATCCCAATGACTGAACAGATCATCTCTCCGGTAAGTATGTTTAATTCTCCGTTGCTCAAAACGGTGGAGGAAAAATAAAAAGGTGCAGGGGCTTATTGGCCCTGCACCTGGTTTAATGCTTTCTCCTTTTCGGCCTGCTCTTTTTTCTCACGCTTGGCCTGTTTTCTGAAATATCCTCTCAAGAGGAAGTTGTGTTTCAACGCTTCCATATTTTGGTCCAGTTTGGATGAACTGGATTCCAGGTTAGTAATGATTTTCTTCAGGGCAGCGGCTGACTCCTGATCGTGTAACAATACACCGGCGGGCGACTGGTCACTGGTAAGATTTTGACTTACGGACTCGCTGGCTTTCTTCAGATCGGCTACCATGCCATTCGCTTTCTGGGCGGCAGCTTCCATCTCGGTTACGGTAGAACGCAGGCGGCTGAATACTACTGTGTCGGTAATAAGGTTATTGGTCAGGGAGCCTTTGGACTGTAACTTGCCGGCGTAATCAGCCAGTCTGTCTGTCAGGCGCTGGGTGTTGGCGGCAGTGATTTTCAGGTTGTTCAGCGTAGCCTGTACATTGGTGTACACAGAATCGTCTTTCAGCAGTTTACCGATAGTGCCTTGTCCTTCTGCAATATGTTTGGTGATCGTTTTCAGGTTGCCGGTGATCTCTACCAGGTTTTCATTGTTGACCTGCAGGGTAGCCATGATATTGTCCGGGCTTAAAGCTGCTTCGGCCACGATCACGTCGTTATTGTCTATCGCCGGCACGGTTTCGGTACCACCGGACAATACAACAATTTTGTTGCCTACCAGGCCGTCAGAGCCAACTTTGGCTTTCACATCTTTATGGATAAACTGACGGGAACTTCTTTCTATATTCATCACCACTTCGATCACATCGTGTTGTACAAACGTGATCTTTTTAACGGTACCAACCTTCACGCCGGAATACCAGACGTTGTTGCCGGGGGCCAGGCCGTTGATATCATGAAACATGGCTTTAACACGGATAGAGGATACAAAAGCCTTGCGCTGTCCGCCGAGGAACAGTATCCCTACAGTAAAAATGACCAGTCCAACAAAAATGAAGATACCTACTGTTACTGTTCGTTTGTTGCTTTCTTTAATCATAGCTTACTGTATGAAGTTGTATTGATAAAAACTTTGGATAAGATCATTTTCTTTCCGGAATACGTCATCGAAGGAACCCTGGGCCACAAACTGCCCTTCCTGCATTACCGCAATGCTGTCGCCGGTTTCCTTGGCGCAGGTCAGGTCATGGGTAATGATAATGGAACTGGTATTGAACCGGCGTTGTACTTCGTTGATGAGGTTATTGATTTCTATGCAGGTGATAGGGTCCAGGCCGGCAGTCGGCTCATCATACAGCATGATCTGTGGTTTCAGGATGAGTGTCCGCGCAATGCCGATACGTTTGCGCTGTCCACCGGAGAGTTCAGCAGGCAGCTGGTTGATGGCCTGCGACAGCCCAACGGCGTCCAGTACAATGTCTACCATCCGGCGTACCTGGTCGTTGCTGATTTGTTTATTATTACGGCGCAAGGGAAAGGCCAGGTTTTCACCAACGGTCATACTATCATAAAGGGCGGCGCTCTGGAAGGAGAAACCTACCTGCATGCGCAGCTCGCGCAGGTCTGCTTCTGTCAGGGCGCTGACGTCTTTTCCCAGTACGTTGACGGTTCCGGCATCCGGGTACAGCAAGCCTACAATGATTTTGATCAAAACGGACTTACCGGTGCCGGAACGTCCCAGCACCACTACGTTTTCGCCTTTGTGAACGTCTAAATTGATACCCCGCAACACATGATTGGAACCGAAGGACTTGTAAAGGTCCCTGATCGAAATCACGACGTCGTTCATGTCTATTTCCGGGTTACGTTGTTTCATCCTACCTGATTGAATTTACTACCTGAACAATGATTACTTCTTCTATAAATATCAGGAACATGGAAATCACCACCGAGATATTAGCGGCTTTACCTACGCCCTGTGTACCCTGAGAGGCATTGTATCCCTGGTAACAGCTAACGATGCCAATCGTAAAACCATATGCCATGGCTTTAAAGGTGGAGGCGAACAGGTCGAGGAAGGTGATGTCACTGAAAGCCTTCAGAAAAAAGAAGGTGATGCTGGTCTGTTCGTTTACATGCACATCAAGATAAGAACCTAAAAGACCTACCAAAGCGGTGTAGGCCATGAGGATCGGCAAACATACGGTGGTAGCCAGTACGCGTGTCACCACCAGGTATTTGAACGGATTGATGGCGGATACCTCCATGGCATCAATCTGTTCCGTTACACGCATGGACCCTAATTCAGCACCAATACTGGAACCAACCTTGCCGGCGCATATCAGTGCGGTCACCAGCGGTGCCAGCGCCCTTATCACGGCTATCGCTATCAGTGAAGGAAGCCAGGAGGTGGCGCCAAATTCTGACAAGGATGGCCTTGATTGTTTGGTGAACACCAATCCGGTGATAAATCCTGTTAAGCTAATGAGCGCCAGTGATTTATAACCAACCATATAACATTGCCGTATAAATTCCCGGGTTTCAAAGGGGAACCTGAATAGTTCCCGAAAGAACCGGGCTACGAAAAGAAAGGTGGTATGTACGTTGATGAAAAAGCGATCAACTCCGGGTGATATGACTGGTTTTTCTGGTTGTCCGTTGCTGGAATCCATTTGCCGATTTTTAACTACATGAAACTAAATCTGAGCCCAATAATATTACAAAAAACGGTCTTTTTTGTTATTCCGGCCACAACTTAATACACATATTTTCAGGCCCATAGCGTCATAAATGGGTGGAAACGGGCAGTGGAGCAGGGAGAGGGGGTAACGGGCAACATTATACGTTTGTGGATTTTTTTCCGCTATTTGCCGGAAAGAAGCAGCAGACAAAGGCAATGGCTCCTCTGTCTGCTGCTGAAAAAACTAACTGTGGTAATGGTAAAACACATCGTCTACCATCATCCTCGGGAAAGCGTTGGGCAACTGATCAACCGCTACCTGGTCAAATCCTTTTTTCTCATAAAAGCGGCGGGCGGCGTGAAGGAAATTCACTGTGCCAAGGTAAATGTCCCGGATGCCGCGGGTAGCGGCGTACCCAAGCAACGTGTCCAGCAACGCGGTGGCGATGCCGTATTCCTTCCCCCGGTATTCCTTGCGGACAAACATTTTGCGGAGCGCGCCTCCATCGGCCGCATAAGCAACAAGCGCAATAGTGCCCACCAGCCTGTCGCCGTCAAATGCACCCCAGAAGCCACCACCGTTCTGATGGTAGTACTGCTCGATGTCCAGCAGGTCCTGCTGCTGTGACAGGTCTATTTGTACATTAAATTCCTCCTGCTGTATCGGCAGGATCAGATTGATTACCTCTTCGGAATAATCATTGCCAATTGGTCTATAGGTAATTGCCATGTGATTACTTTTTTACAAAGATATGTAGTTGACTACATAAATTGAAAAAAATTACGGAAAGGGTGTGGTATAGGGTTTAAACCTGAATAAGAGATGGCAATGAAGGCCGGGAGGAAACAACAAAGGGGCGTCATTTAATATAAAAGCCGAAGGAACGTGTTCCCTAAACAAATCGTAGCCCAGGGCTTCAGCCCTGGGACTGATGACGATGAATTTCCTCCGCCCGTTCAAAAAAGCTTTTCTCCCGGAAACGGGCTTCTACTTCATTGATGGCATGCATAATATTATTGGAGGTATTGGTCAGATCGGTGAGGGCAGCTGTGATCAGCTCCCAGACAGGTTTCATTTCTGTCACCAGCTGCTGGCCTTTTTCGGTGAGGCTGATCAGGCGTTTACGCGTGTCGGTCTTATCTTTCCGGGAGCGCACCAGTTTTTGGGCTTCCAGTTCTTTCAGCAGGCTGATGGTGGAAGGGTGGGTGTAGCCGATTTCATGCGCAATTTCCACTACGCTCAGTACTTCATTGGCATGGAGACTGTACACCACGGGAAACCATTTAGGCTCAAAGTCAATGCCATGGGCTTTGTAGATTTGCTGGCCGTCTTTGCGCAACAGCTCGCCCAGGCGTTGCAGGCGCGTGGAAATAGCTAATATGCCGGATTGATCGATCGCATTAATCATACCGCGAAAATAAGCAGTCGCTTTTAAATAGCCACAGAATCTTGTTGTGTATGGAAGCGGAATGACCGGGAGCCGTCTTTCGCGGTAACAATCGTCACCTGCAGCGATTGCCCGGGTGCGGCAGGCAAAGTCTGTATGCTGTAAAATGCCTGTGCACCGATACGGTACCACGTATAGGCCTGACCGTTAATCTCTCCCTGCAGCCTTTCGGTTACAATGCCCCGGATAATGGCCCTGTGTGTAATGCTTTTGAGATAATGCTGGTATCTCCTGATCATAAAACACAAGCCGGCGCCCACGACGATGGCAGGCGGTGTCCATCCCAGCAGCACTGCAGGTGTGCTGAAGTGGTCCGGCATACCGATCACATAAAACAGTACGGAAAGAATAATGGCAAAAACCAGCGCTACAAGACCGGTGTCTTTCAGCAAAGAAGAACGGGCGGCAGTCAGCACCGGTTGCTCCTGTGATACCTCAGGATGTGCTTCATACAACACGTCAGGCAGTAACCAGGTACGTTCCCCGCTGCGGACCGTTTCCAGCCGCACCGGCTGGTGTATCAATCCGGTTGCCTGCGTCAACTGCGGTAAGACAGCAGTACCATGCATGGACAACAACGGGAAGGCCTGTACGAACTGGCCATCTTCAAAATAATAACGAAGGGTATGGTTTTCGGCGAGTTCCAATCTCACCAGATGCCCGCTACAGACAGTTTTTTCATACGTGCCCGGGATAATCTCCAGGTCTTTCAGCAGTTGAGCGTCGGCAGCAGACAACGGAACTTGTTTCTGTTGCATCTGTTCATTGGAAGCGTTAGGTGGACAAATAGGATGTACGTACTTGTTATTAACAACAAAATACGTAAAAATATTATGAAAAAACTGCCTGTGCCCAATGTTATTTTATTTGCACTGCCTGTATATTACCTTGTAATACCCGTTGCGCTTTACTATGATCACCACCTTCCATAATAATGTTGGCACTCTGATCTCCTTCTACCTGTAAAAATGTATGGGCGGCAGACAACAACCGGGTGGCAGTAAATAATACATCCCGGCTGTTGATGAACCGCAGGGCGGTAGCATCGGGATGCCCTTGTATGTTCAACGCCTGAACAGATGCATCGGAAACATTGTCCAATACCAATGCAGGACGCAGGTCCGCTTCCCGGTAGGTTAGCCGTACATTTTGCAACGTGAGCCCCTTTACATTCCGCGCGTACAATCCGTAAGCTGCGGCGCCGGCAGGAGCGGTGCCCCATACCCCAAAATATTCAACGGAAACGGCAGGTACTTCCTTAGCTGCCATGGCAGCGGTGCCTCCACCGGCGGCGATTACCTGCACATCAGTAAAACTGATATTTTCCAGGTAGCTGTTGCCAACGCCATTGAGGGTGATACAGCTGTACTGCTCTCCTTCAAAGGGTTTTACATCAAAGGGAATATCCGGGTGATTCACCGGCTTAGTGACCAGCGATGCCCGGATGTTACTGAATGCAATATTGCGGACAAACGTATCACTATTGTTGCCGGCATTAAAACCTATGCCCACAGGGCCGGTGACGTTCTCCATCACAATGTTGCTGAAGAGGAGGTTCTCTATTTTCGATTTGCCTGCGCCAATCTTAACAGGGCAACCGTATGTGTCGTAAATGATACAGTTGGATATGGTGATGTTTTTCGCTTCGCCGCTGCCAAAGCGGAAGATAGACCAACGCGTGCTGAACGTGCAGTTGGTGACGGTAACAAACTGGTTGCTGCCAAACAGTGCGCAGCCATCATCCTGACAGGCCACATCACAATCGGAGATGTGGACGTGTTGACTGCTGTTGAAGTGAAACCCGTCATTGTTGCGGTTAACGCGATTGTATATACGAATACCGCGGATGTTCACTTCCCGGCACTCAAGAATACGGAAGCAATGATAGGCACTGCGGGTGAAGAATGCATCCTGTACCCCGATATGGCGGCAACGATAAAAAACCACGAGGTGGGGCCGGTCGAAATTACCGCCTTTCTGTCCGCCCGGACCGGTGCCGTCTCCCTTGCCATTGTTGAAATGAATGCCATCACCGTCGATGGTGCCGCTGCCTTCAATACGCACATTTTCAGCATTGGCAGCAAAGATGAAGACAACATTGCCGTTACCGGGCGGTATGCTGGCCGGCGCCTGGTAGTCTTCCCGGCGGGGACTTCCCAGGATACGCCCGCCAACGGCGAGGTGCAGCGTCACATTGCTTTTAAGTTCCAGTGTGCCACACAGGAAGTCTCCTGCGGGCACCAATACAATGCCGCCCCGTTGCTGATGGCATTCGTCAATAGCCCGTTGAATAGCCTTGGTGTCATTGGCGTTGCCATCACCCCGGGCGCCGTACCGCCTTACATCGTGGATGCCGGCGTGATGGTCTTTTGTGGCGTCGGATGCAGCAAGGGCTACGGATGGGAGAGCAGTGGCCCCGGCAACTGCCAGGGCAGGCATGGAAATCTTTTGAAGCCAGGCACGGCGGGTCAGGCCGGAAGCTTCACCGGTAGGGTAGTTCATCATTGTCGTGGTTTTATGCAAACGATTGCATTTTACACTAAAATAATCATTTTTTGGAGAGAGGGGAGAGAATGTTGATGAACGTTTTTGGGGAAAGAAATGTTGGTCTGATTACCCTTTCAGTGCTGGCTTAAGCCGGTAGAGCAACGGTGTAATAGCATCTTTGATCTCTTGTACTTCGGTTGCGGTGATACCCAGACTGTCGGCCAAACGGAGCGGCGTTTCAGCAGCCTGCTGCTCCAGCGCAGTGCCCTGTGCGGTCAGCTGGATATTGACCACACGCTCATCTTCTTTGCTGCGTACCCGCTTGATCAGCTTCTTGGCTTCCAGTCGTTTCAGTAACGGGGTTAACGTACCGGAATCCAGCATCAGTGTTTCTCCGAGTGTTTTTACGTTCATGGACTGATGCTCCCATAGCAGCAACATCACCAGGTATTGTGGATACGTAAGGTCCAGCTCACCCAGGAATGGCTGATAATGGGAGGTGATCAGTCGCGATAAAGCGTATATCGGAAAACAAAGTTGGTTGGAGAATTTGAGCTGTTTCAATGTTCGCAATTTAACAACACAAAACTACGCTAATGTTTCCAGTAAAATACGGGCTACTTCTTCGGAGGACGCCGGGTTCTGGCCGGTGATCAACAGGCCGTCCCGGATGGCATAGGAATGCCAGTCCTTTTCCTTGCTGTAAATGCCACCATTCTTTTTCAATTCATCTTCCACCAGGAAAGGCACGATCTTCGTCAGCTGCACGGCGTCTTCCTCCGTATTGCTGAACCCTGTTACTTCCTTGCCTTTCACCAACGGCTCGCCGTTAGGTGCTTTGACTTTCTTTAACACGCCCGGCGCATGGCAAACGAAGGCCACGGGCTTGTTCTGCTTGTAAAACGTTTCTATCAGCGCTATAGACACCGGGTCATTGGCAAGGTCCCACAACGGCCCATGGCCACCGGGATAAAACACCGCGTCGTAATCGTCAGCTGCTACCTCATTGAGTTTGGCTGTATGCGCCAGTTTGTTTTGCAATGCCTGGTCGTCATTAAACCGTTGCGTAGCGGGCGTCTGAAAATCAGGAAGCGCGCTTTTCGGATCAATAGGAGGCTGCCCGCCCTTCGGCGATGCGATGGTGACTTCCGCCCCCGCATCTGCCAGTGCGTAATAAGGCGCGGCAAATTCTTCTATCCAGAAGCCGGTTTTTTGCCCGGTGTTACCCAATTCATCATGGGAGGTAAGCACAATTAATACTTTCATAAGAAACAGTTTAAATCACTTCAAGGTCAACGGAAATATTTCCCTGGATAGCCAGCGAATAGGGACATACCTGGTGCGCTTTTTCCACCAGTTCCCGGGCCACCTGCTGGTCTGTTCCCGGAATGTGTACCCTCAGCTTTACAGATAACCCGTAACCGCCTGTATTGTTCTTACCCAGACTAACTTCTGCGGTAACACTGGTCGTGCCGGTCTGTACCCGTTGTGTCCGGATCACCAGATTGAGGGCACTGTCAAAACAGGCGGCATAACCGGCGGCAAATAATTGTTCCGGGTTGGTATAGGCGCCACCATGGCCTCCCATGGAGGTGGGCATCCTTACTTCGAGGTCCAGTGCGCCGTCAGAAGTGCTGACGCGTCCGTTCCTGCCGCCTGTGGCGGTTGCTTGCGCTGTATAAATTGTTTCTGTAATCGTCATGAGCTGAATTTTAATAGTGTAAAATTAAATTGTGTACAATTTAAATCCAAATATTTTTTTCTGGAGATGAATATGTTATTTTTAACCATCATTTATCCTTAACCCTATGTCCAAACTATTCCTTTCCATGCTCCTGCTATGGAGCTGCTATGCCTGTAATACGGCAGACAAGCCACGCATACCGCATGCGGATAAACCGCAGCCGGAGCTTTTTTCAGTCAATACTGACCGGGACACGGTCCTGCTTACCGGCAAAGGCGCCCGCATCCACATTCCGGCCAATGCCATCAGGGCAGAAGGCAATCAGGTACAGCTGGAAGTAACAGAAGTATATGATGTAGGAGAGATGCTGGCCTCCGGCATACAAACGGTCAGCGATCACCAACTGCTCAGTAGCGGCGGCATGATCAATATCCGCCCTGCTGGTAACGCCACAGCCCTGATACTGCAGCCGATACGCGTGGAAGTGCCCACTCCTTTCTGGCAGGAAGGCATGATGCATTATACCGGATCAACAGATGAAGAGGGCAACATCAACTGGACGAACCCGGAACCGCTTCCTCAGCAGAAAATACAGGACCAGTTTGACAAGGGGAGGATGCTACTCGAGCAGAATTGTTATAGCTGCCATAGTATCGACAAGAGATTGACAGGACCGGCTTTGTTGCACGTCACTGCCCGTCGCGACTGGAAATGGCTGTATGCTTTTATTCGCAACAGTGAAGCGGTTATTGCCAGTGGAGATCTTGAAGCCAGTTGCTTATATGTGGATTATAACATGGCAGCCATGACAAAGTATCCGGCATTATCGGACAATGATCTGGAAAGCATCTGTCTTTATATAGACCAGGTAAGCAAACAAAAAGACCTGGCTGGTTATTACCGCGTTCAGAAAGCAAGAGATACCTGCCAGCAGTATTTAGCGGTCCGGGGAGCGTTGTTAGCTAAAAGAAATCAGGCGCTGTACCAGGTAATGGATACTACTTTATTCAAGGGAACGCCGCCATCAAATGTACCTTTGTATAACCAAACACCCGGAGATGATGATGCCCGTAATGTCCCCGGTTATTATAATCCTGTTTACTATGACATGGTCATCAGCGCATTTGGTTGGCATAACCTTGACATGCTGCTGAAAAATATGCCCGGCGTTGGAAAAACGCGTTTAACCGTTACCGTTAAAGGTGCTCACCGGAAGGATGTTCAACTGTTCCTGGTGATACCCGAATTACGGGTAACCGTCGAGGGAGCGCCGCTGGACGGAAAGGCCGACACTTATTCTTTCGATTATGGAGATGAGATACGCCTGCCATTAAACAGGCAGGCTTGGATCGTAGCGATGGGAGAAACAGGAGGTAAAACACTCTTTGCAAAAACAGGTTTCAGTATACAGCTGGCACAGCAGCTAATCATCACCCCGGAAGTCAGCAAGCGAGATGTGTTTAACAAGTGGCTCAAAACCCTGGGGATGAAACTTGTGCAAATTCCTGATGAGGAGAGTTTGAATGTTGTGGATGTAAGCCGGAATGACTCTTTATTGCGTAAGCAGGCTGCAAAGCTGATTGAAGGTAACCCTGATACAAAACGGATAGACGCTATGCTTCGGCTGTTACAGGCGTTAAAACCCGTCGGCATGGACTGTGGTTGCGATATGCCCGCAACTATTCCCGACAAATGACAACGTAAAAGACTATACGTATATTTTTGCAGCCCCGGCCCTGATCAGGCCGGGTTTTTTATGTACGATTCTCTCCAAAAGAAAAAAATGTTGTCTGGTAAAATAAAATTGTTTTACTTTGCGTCAGAATGACGTAAACAAAACATCAGCATAGGAAGCAGTACCCCATTGATGCGCTTTCAATCACCTGGTGTATAAACAATGATAGTATGAAAAAACAAACAAGGGCAAAGATTGCCTGGGAAACATTGGATATCCTTTCCAGTGGCAGTTATGTTAATCCCCACGGAAAAACAATAAACATTCAGCCCGCCCTGCAATATGCCGCCAACAACACAGTATTATACCGCCCGGATGATTTTGAAACGGTTTATCTTCAGCGGGACCACCAACCGTCTCAAGAGGAAGGTCGTATTGAGGTGACAGGCGAAAGCACCTATGCAGCTGCTTATCGATTGGTCGTGAAAGAGAAACAAACCAACGTTTGCTGCCTGAATTTTGCTTCCGCTAAAAATCCCGGTGGTGGCTTTCTCAAAGGTGCCCATGCACAGGAAGAAGCACTGTCGCGGGCCAGCGGTTTGTATACCTGCCTGCAACAACAGAGCGGGATGTACCAGATCAACAGGAACAACGGCAGCTGCCTCTATACGGACCATATGATCTATTCCCCGCTGGTGCCGGTATTCCGCAACGATGCTGATCAGCTGCTGGAGGATTATTACACTGTATCTGTTATCACAGCACCAGCTGTGAATGCAGGGGCCGTGAAAGATAATGAACCGGAAAATGTCAGTCGTATCAAACCAGTGATGCTGGCCAGAATGGAGAAGCTGTTGTCTGTAGCGGTGGCACAGCAACAGACTACGCTGATACTCGGCGCCTGGGGCTGTGGCGTATTCCGTAACGATAAAGAAGAAGTGGCCGGATGGTTTGCATCGCTATTGAACAGTGACACTTTCCGTCACCGCTTTTCAAAAGTGGTGTTTGCCGTGTACGACAATACAGAGAAGCAAGACACGATCCGTACATTTAAAAACAAACTAACAAACCATGTCGTATAACAATCAATGGCTGATCGAAAAGTATCAGCGTAAAGATAAAATCAAGTACCTGTTTTTCTGGGGGCATCAGCCTGCGGCCGACGGAACGGTCACCCAGAGCTGCTTTAGCCAGTGGTGGGTAGCACCTTTTAAGGAAAACGGTATTACCTATCCCACGGCAGAACATTGGATGATGGCAGGAAAAGCGCGTCTGTTCAATGACGACGCAACGCTTCAGCGCATCCTGAAAGCAAGAACTCCCGCCGAAGCAAAGAAGCTTGGCAGATTGGTGCAGCGATTCGATCCGGTGGTATGGGATGAAAACAAATCTGCTATTGTGATCGCTGGCAACCTGTTGAAATTTTCCCAGCATCCGGACTTAAAAACATTTTTATTGAACACCAAAGACCGTGTACTGGTAGAAGCCAGTCCGGTAGATTCCATATGGGGCATCGGTATGAAATCCGATAACGAACACGTGGAGAACCCCCTGCGCTGGAAGGGCCAGAACCTGCTGGGTTATGCGCTGATGGCGGTCAGGGATAAACTATTATTATAATGGACCAGAAAAGAAGAAAAAATATCAGCAAATTCATGAGCCTTGTACTCCGGCATAGCCCGGAAACGATTGGTCTGCAACTGGATGACCAGGGCTGGGCCGATGTACAGGAACTGATGGGCAAAGCTGCCCGCAAAGGCCAGCGATTCAGCATGGAAGAACTGCTGATAGTGGTTGCGGAGTGCGAGAAACAACGTTTTGCGCTGAATGAAGACAACACCCGCATCCGGGCTAACCAGGGACATTCCATCAATGTGTCGCTGGACCTTGAAACGGCCACTCCGCCGGAATATCTGTACCATGGCACTGTCGGTAAATTCATGCAGGCGATCCGGCAGGAGGGACTGCTCAAAATGAGCCGTCACCATGTACACCTTTCTGAACAAAAGGATACGGCCACCGCTGTCGGCGCCCGCAGAGGCCTGCCGGTGATACTCACCATCCATAGTGGCCGGATGTTCCGGGATGGCATTACCTTTTTCCGGTCGGCCAACAATGTGTGGCTGACGGACCATGTACCAGTGAAGTATATTGCGTTTTAAGTGGTGACGACCGTCATCACTTTTGACGGTTTGCGATGCTTTCGCTACCTTTATTATGACCAAAAACAGCAGCTATGTCAATTACATCAGAAGCGGAATTACAAGGAATGAAAAGGATCAGCGAAGTAGTGGCCGTTACGTTGAAGGAAATGCGCAACTACGCCAGGCCCGGTATGTCTGCAAAAGAAGTGGATGAATTTGGCGGGGAAGTATTGCAGCGGTATGGCGCTAAATCTGCACCCAAGCTCACCTACGGTTTTCCCGGATGGACCTGCATCAGCATCAACAACGAAATAGCACATGGTATTCCTCATGCTACCAAGATCCTGCAGGAAGGTGATCTGGTGAATATCGACGTGTCTGCAGAGCTGGATGGATTCTGGGCAGATAATGGCGGTTCGTTTGTATTAGGCAATGACCTGCATCAGCACCTGCCGCTGGTCAACGCTTCCCGCGATATCTTGTACAAAGCGCTCAGCCAGATCCGTGGCGGCGTAAAAATCGCTGACATTGGAAAACTGATAGAAAAGGAAGCCGCTAAAGCCGGTTTTACGGTTATCCGTAATCTCGCGGGCCATGGTGTAGGCAGAGGCCTGCATGAGCCCCCGGAAGATATTCTCAACTGCTACGAAAGACGCAATAAGGAACGTTTCCGTAAAAACAGTGTAGTGGCCGTGGAAACGTTTATCTCCACCCGCTCCAACTATGCTAACCAGGCTAATGATGGCTGGACGCTTATCGGCAATAAAGGCGGATTTGTGGCTCAGCACGAACATACCATCGTCATCACGGATGGCGCCCCCATCATCCTCACAGCAGATAACGAAATTTAGATATTTTGGTATTTAGATATTTGGTTATTGAAGGAACCCCTCAATAATCAAATATCTAAATATCTAAATGATCAAATTCCAAAATGGCTACATTTGCCGGATGATGTCTTTATATACAAAGAAAGCACCGGTAACCGTCACCTGTCATAAGCGGTTGACACCTTACCTCGAACAGGAAATAAAAGAACTGGGTTTTACAGTTGAAGAAACTTTTGTAACAGGTGTACGCCTGTTAGCCTCTGTCAATGAATGTATCCGCTTAAATCTCCACCTGCGCTGCGCCAGCCAGGTACTATACAGTCTCCAGCAGTTTGAAGCCTTTAATGCTGATGATATTTACAGGGAACTGAAATCATATCCCTGGGAAACCATACTCCCGGCTGACGGATACTTCTCCATTACCAGCAATGTACAGAATGAAACCATCAATAACAGCATGTTCGCCAACCTGCGGGTGAAAGATGCGGTGATAGACCGTATGCGCGAAAAGACCGGCAAACGCCCTTCTACAGGGGCTGAGCTGAGCGGCGCCGTGGTCCACCTGTTCTGGAAAAACGAACATGCGGAAATATTCATCGACACCTCCGGTGATTCGCTCGGCCGCCACGGCTATCGTAAAATACCCGGAAAAGCACCGATGCTGGAAGGGCTGGCTGCAGCCACTATCCTGGCTAGCCGCTGGGACCGCCGCTCGCCTTTTATCAACCCGATGTGCGGCTCCGGCACCGTTGCCATTGAAGCGGCGTTGATTGCCACCAACAGCCGTCCGGGCCTGTTCCGTGATAACTACGCCTTTATGCACTTGCTGGGATACGATGAAAAGATATACCTCCAGGAACGCGGCCTGCTGGAAAGCCAGATTGTAGATGTGCCGGAATTGAAGATCATCGCTACAGACCTGAGCCCGCTGGCGGTGGAGAATGCCCGGAAAAACGCCCGTGCAGCAGGTGTGGCGGATATGATCACATTTTCCGTCTGCGATTTTGCAGCTACGCCCGTGCCTGCCGAAGGGGGCGGAGTGGTGTATATGAACCCCGAGTATGGCCTGCGCCTGGGAGAAATCACCGAGCTGGAAGAAACCTACGGCCGTATCGGTGATTTTATGAAACAACGTTGTGGTGGTTATACCGGTTACATCTTCACCGGCAACCTCGATCTGGCCAAGAAAATAGGCCTCAAAGCCAAACGCCGGATAGAGTTTTATAACAGTACGCTCGATTGCCGGCTGTTGGAATACGAGCTGTATGCTGGTACCCGCGATGCCCGGAAACTCGCACAGGAATAATGAAGGCCGGTCGGCATACCATCACGTATGCCGACCGGCCTTTGAGGACTGTTACTATTGTTCCCCTTTCTTCAGAAATGTTTTGATCAAGGCGGCTACTTCATCGCCGTATTCCTCCAGTAAAAAGTGTCCTCCGTCAAATAAATGCAACTCCGCTTCGGGCACGTCGCGGAGATAAGCGGTGGCGCCTTCTCCCGGGAAAATATTGTCATTTTTGCCCCATGTGATCAGTGTACGTGGCTGGTGTTGGCGCAGCCATGCCTGCCATGTTGGATATAACGGAAAGTTGGAACCGTAATTATCAAACAGTACCCGTTGTATGGGTTTGTCGATAACGGCAGCGTCAAAAGTCCAGCTGTCCGGCGAAATGCGGGATGGGTCAGCGGCGCCAATCAGGTTGTCTGTGCGCATCCCTTCAAGGGTGAGCATACGGTCCACCGCCGCCGCCAATGCTACAGGATCGCCTGCCTCCCGTAAACGGCCTATCTCTTGTACGTGCGGGCCCAGTCCTTCCGTATAGGCGTTGGCGTTTTGAATCAGCAGGGAGTCCACCCATTCAGGGTGACGGGTAATGATGCGGAAACCAACAGGGCCGCCATAATCCTGCATATACAAATGGAACTTCGTCAGGCCGAGTTGTATAATAAACTGCTCCATAACCGCCGCTACGTTATCGAAGGTGTAGGTAAATACATCCGTTGATGGTTTGCTGCTGTAGCCAAAGCCGGGATAGTCAGGTGCTATCACGTGATAGTCCTCCGCCAGTGCCGGGATCAGGTGGCGGTACATGTGGGAGGAAGACGGAAAACCGTGCAGTAATAGCACCACCGGGGCGTTCGGGTTACCTGCTTCCCGGTAAAAAATCTCCAGATTGTTGACATTGATGGTACGATAAGATGTTGCGCTCATATGATTTCTTTTAAATTGTACTATTTGGTACAAAATTGATGAAAAAAAATGTATTAGAAGATAGGGGAGAGATTCAATTCAATCAACGCGGACAGTCCATCGGCATGAGGATACATCCGGCGGGTGATATTCAGTCCGTTCCACAGGTTCACCAGGTGCCTGGCCAGTGTGGGCGCCGGCGTTTTGGTTTTTAACCGTCCGCTTTTTTGGCCTTTCTCCATGACAGCGGTGAACAGTTGTTCCATCTCCTGCAGGCGGTGGACCGCTTTCCGTTCCAGTGCCGGTTCGGTATGCGTCAGCTCAGCGATCGCGTTGCCCATAAAACAGCCTTTCATATGCACCGCCCGGCTTTCCTGCGCGATATTCCGGAAGAAATCCAGCACAGCGGACACCGGGTCTTCGTCGTTGGCAACAGTCGCTTTCAGGTCTTTAAACGCACGTGTGCTGAACTGTTCCAGCGTCTTTTCAAAAATCTCCTGTTTGCCGCCGGGAAATGCATTGTAAAAACTGCCTTTCCCGATTCCCATGGCTGTCAGCAAATCCTCGGTAGACGTGGCCTCATAGCCCCGTTCCCAAAACACGGCCGTTGCCTTGCGGATCACTTCCTGTTCGTCAAATATGCGGTTTCTTCCTGCCATGATTAAATTGTACTAATTGGTACAAAAATAATAAAAAATTTGAATCCACAAAATTTCCGGAAGGAACAAAAAGGGTTATCAGGGGAGAAGAAGGAGGTCGAAAAAAAGAATGAAGGCGGTAATGCCTTCATTCACTGTTATGATCGTTAACTTATTTCACTGACGTTGACAGGCCGCGAGAAACTTTCTTCCAGCGAAATAATCGTTTCTGTGCGCTCGATGCCCTTGATATGTTGCAGATCGTCCTGTAATATCTTACGCAGCTCTGCGCTGTCCCGGCAAATAATCTCTGCAAACATGCTATAGGCACCGGTTGTGTAATTTAACCGTACAATCTGCGGTATTTTCAGCAACTGCCTGGCCACATTTTCATACAGGGAACTTTTCTCCAGGTAAATACCAATGAAAGCCAATACATCGTATCCAATCGCACGCAGGTTCACCTGCAACCGGGTACCTTTGATCACGCCCATTTCATGCAGCTTCTTAATACGCACATGGATGGTGCCGCCCGATACAAACAGCTTTTTCCCCAATTCGGCGTAAGAGATACCGGCATCTGTTGACATTTCTGAAATGATCTGTAAGTCTAATTTGTCAATATTTAAAGAGTGACTCATTTTCGCAGGGCGATTTAGATTATTTTCTAAAAATATGCATTTTATTGCAATAATCGCAAAAAAATATGAATTCCAAGTTTTCAGGGAGTGTTTTTTGAAGGAATATGTTTTATATCCGCACACCAATGGCCATTTCTGGACACTAATTTATCACTGGTGGTGTGTATTTTGTTGAAAATCAATACTATCTGCATTTGGCATATTTTTGTTTTCTCCAGTAGAAAATTTTACGCCCGATGAAAGCAATATTATCCCTACTGCTGGCATGCCTCCTTACAGTAACTGGCTTTACGCAGTCCATCAAACGCCTCAATAATACCACCATTACGCCGCAAGCGCTTACGGCAAGGATACAGCAGCTCATGGACACTGCACGTGTAACCGGCATGACGGTTACCGTTTTTAATCATGATAAACCTGTTTATGTACGTGCTTTCGGCTTCGCGGACAAAACAACAGGCACACCTATGGACACTGGTACCATTTTCTGGGCCTGCTCTTATAGCAAAGCGGTATTTGCATACTGTGTGATGAAACTGGTAGACCAACACATCATTGATCTGGACACGCCTTTGGTGAAATATCTTCCGAAATCATTACCAGACTATGTGTTCGACAAAAAATCAAGAGGATACCAGGATATCCGGGAAGATCACCGTTATGAAAAAATTACCGCCCGCATGTGCCTCGACCATACCACCGGATTCCCCAACTATCGCGGGTTTGAAGAAGATGTAAAACTGAAGATCAAATCTGACCCCGGCACGTTGTACGGTTATTCCGGCGAAGGAATGTATCTGCTGCAGTTTGTGTTGGAACAACTGACGGGCAAGGGGTATGAAGCTATCGCACAGGAACAGGTATTCAAGCCATTAGGGATGACCCACAGCAGTTATGTCTGGCAAAATACCTTCGATGCCAACCACTGTCTGGGCCATGATACAGCGCAACATGCCTATGAATTTGATGCCAGGACCCGCGCACACGCGGCTGGTTCACTCTATACCAGCATCACCGACTGGAACCGGTTTCTGACCGCCATGCTCACCGGCGAAGGCCTTAGCCGCAAAAGCGCCGCAGCGATGTTCCAGGCCCAGATACCCATCCTCTCTAAAAAGCAGTTTGGCCCCGAAGCCTGGGTATATGATAAGACTCCAGCTACCACCAATATCTTTTACGGATTGGGTGTTGGGCTGCTGAAAACGCCTGTAGGTACAGCTTTCTTTAAAGAAGGTCACAGCGAAGGCTGGGGGCATTACACGATCGCCTTCCCTGAAAAACAGACGGCCATCGCTATCATGACAAACAGTGATAACGGGGAAGATATCTTTAAAGCATTGCTGGAGACGGCTATCGGTGACGTATATACGCCCTGGTACTGGGAGAACTATATTCCTTACAATTACCCGACAGCAAAGTATTGATAATATCATCCTGATTAAGTAAATTGTCTTTCTCCAAAAAAGACACACTATGAAAGAATCTGCCTCGAGTAAAACCGCGCAGTATATGGCACTATTCCGTGCTATGGAAACCACCCGTTCAGAAAATAAAAGAGTATTCAAAGACAAATATGCCCATCTCTTTTTGTCACCTGGTTTAAGGGTGGCTGCATGGTTGAGTCATCTGCGCGCTTTTCGTAAGGTAGCTGAAAACATTATCCGTAAGAGAATTCCCGGCGCTTATACTTCCGGCATCGCCCGTACCCGGTTGATAGACGAGCTGCTGGAAGAAGCTGTCCGTAAAGGCGCCCGGCAGGTCATGATCCTGGGGGCAGGCTTCGATACCCGAGGTCTTCGGCTACCGTTCCTGCATGGTATGCCTGTCATCGAAATTGACCATCCCAATACGGCCAAATACAAGCTGTCAAGGCTCAGCAGGCAACATATCCCCAGGCATATCCGCTATTATCAGATTGATTTCAACCGGCAGAGCCTCGACCAGCTGGGGGCACAGCATCAATTCGATTTTACGGTGCCTACAGCCATCATCTGGGAAGGAGTGACCAACTACCTCACGGCGGAAGCTATTGACAGTACTTTTACTTTTCTGCAACGGTTCCCACCCGGCTCTCACGTCATCTTTACCTATGTGCATCAGGAAGTGCTGGACAATCCGGCGGCCTTTACCGGCGCAGAGAAGCTGTTGAAAGACGTCGCTAACCTGGAAGAGAAATGGACATTCGGCTTTCAGCCCTCCGCATTGGCTGCCTATCTGCAGCGTTTTGGGTTTACCCTCACCAAAGACCTCGGGGCGGAGGAATACCGGGCACTTTATCTGAATGGAAGGGAGAAAGAAGAGGGGTATGAGTTTTACCGGGTAGCTTTCGCCCACCGGACAGCATAGCGGTCAATGTAAAGAAGCGGTGCCTCCCGCTAATACAATCTGCAATAACTTACAGAGCTCGTCAAACCGCGCTGGTTTGGTGATATAGTCTACGGCGCCCATGGAGCGGGCGGTGGAAATTTCCCTGGGCTCATCACTGGTGCTGTAAATGATCACCGGGATATCTTTCAGGTGATCGATGTCCTTGATCCGCTCCAGAAATACGATCCCATTCATCAAAGGCATGTTCAGGTCCAGGAAAATAAGGTCTGGCAGGTAGGCATGGGTACAAAGATTGTCCAGTGCCTCCTGGCCGTTGCCGGCTGTGAGGCATTTCACGGGATGATTCAGTTCCGCCAGCGCAAGTTTAAAAAGCTCCTGGTCATCTGTATCATCGTCCACCAATAGCAGGGTTTTTAACTCCCCATAATCCTTGTATTGCATATAGCGGTCTCCAGGTTATAAATGTACGGTTTATTCTCCTAATAAAAGGTGCGCAAAATACTATATAATTCATTCACGCTCACGCCTATATGCAGCATTTTCGGCCTGAACATTTTGACGCTGTGGATGTTATCCATATAGATCACAACCCCCTTTTCCGGGGATTGTTAAAAAAAATTTTATGCGTACTCCATTTGCATCCTTTAGCCGCCGCTGCCAGGGATATGTTGCCCTGCTGGCGATAGCGCTTTTTATAGCCGCTTGCGGCACTTCTGTCCGTATGACCGGCACCTGGAAAGATCCGGCAGCCAGGGCGGGCGGATATCATAACATTCTGGTGGCAGGTCTGAGCTCGAACCTGACATCCCGTGGAATTGTGGAAAACAAACTGGCTGAGCAACTACAACAACATGGTGTAGTGGCTGGTAAAAGCACGGACCTGTTTCCCCCCAATTTCGATCCGAAAAAAGAAGAATCTGTAAAAGCTGCCTCCGGTAAAATTGAAGCAGCCGGCTACAAAGCGGTGCTGACGGTGACCCTGGTCAACAAAGAATCTGAAACCCGCTATGTACCTGGTTCCATGATGTATTCGCCTTATCCCGCCTATGGGTGGTACGGCCGGTTCTGGGGCTATTATGGCTATATGTACAACTCGGTGTACTCCCCGGGGTATTATACTACCGACAAGGTATATTTCATGGAAAGCAACTTGTATGACCTGACTCAGGACGGGAAACTGGTATGGTCCGGTCAATCGGAAACTTATAATCCCAACAGCCTGGAATCTTTTGCGGCTGCCTACGCCAAAAAGGTGACAGAAGCATTGCAGAACAACGGGCTGTTACAACGATAGGCTGTTAGTTAGATGACTGGTTGTCGTAATAGGTACAGTCCTGGATAATCCTGCCGTTTTCAACGGTAAAAACCACACAAATGGGGAGTTGCCATTTTTTGCCGTCCGGGCCGGTGGCGCTGGAAACAAATTCAACGACAATGTGGTTTTTATCACCGTAGATTTCTTTTATCTCATCCTGTACATCGGGGAACAACTGATGCAGGTCCTGATATTTTTTAGCCAGTTGGGAACGGGTGAGTTTTACCATTTCCGGACCATATTCAGGGTCCAGGAACAGGGCTGTATCAGCGTAACAAGCTGCCATCTTCTGCCAGTCATGCTCATTAAAAGCGGTGAACATTTCCTTTACAACCTGAACATGAGGGTTGGAGAGGCTGATTTTTCCTCCCGGCTGAACACAGGCTGCTACCAGGAAAAGGGATAAAAGCGTACAGTACGTTTTCATAGCAGGATAATTTGGTGCTGAGAGAAATCAAATTACGAAGAAGAACGATAAAAGCCTAACTTGCCCGTTTTATATTTGATTTTATGGAGATGACACAACCGAACCCGGAGATATTGCAACAGCTGGTGACCATGAAGATGCCCTTCGGGAAATATAAGGACATTGTTTTGTGCGATTTGCCGGTAAGTTATCTGGAGTGGTTTCAGCGCAACGGTTTTCCTAAAGGTAAACTGGGCATGATGCTGGAGACCATGCTGGTCATCAAAATGAATGGCCTCGCCCATCTGCTGACGCCCCTGAAAAGATAACAATAGGCTGAAATGCCCGAAAATAAAAGAGGCTGCCTCGTTTCCGGGCAGCCTCTCCAAATAACGTTCAAGTATATACGTTGTTTAGTCAGGACATGGTTAAAACCAACTGGTGGTTTGTTCTTCTTCTTCGTTGGCGGCTGACGCAGCTGGAGTAGTAGCGGCAGCAGAAACAGGAAGGGCTTCTCCCGTCATAGAAGGATGATGTGGCTCTACAGCGGTGGGTGTTTCAATTTTAGGCGTGGGAAGCACATTTTTACGGATGGCCCCTTCCACTACCGCGCCCTCTTCCAGTTCAAGGACAATGGCGTTCACATCTCCCTTGACGAAGGCCTTGTTGCTAATATGTGCTTTGTTGCTGATATACACGTCTCCATACACTTTTCCGTGTACAACGAGGTCGGTTGCGTAAATATGCCCTTTAATGCTGGCAGTTTCACTCACTACCAGTTTGCCGGTCGTTTTTACGTTGCCCTTTACGTTTCCGTCAATCCGTCCTGAAATAGTAGCATCGATGCTGCCATTTACGGATACTTCTTTAGGGATACGAAATGCTCCCGGTACAATGATGTTTCGGAAAAAATGTCTCACACTTATCACACAAAGAAATTAGAGGGTTATGGGATTATTTGCGACTGGTTGATGATCGTCATCGAACGTAGAGATAATAGAACTGGAGTTGCCGAGGTCGAGGCCTACGCTCCGTTGTGGTTTATTGTCTGATATCCGAAGACTGTTATAAAGGTAACCAATACTCATGAGTTTTTCAGGGTCGGGAGCTACTTCTACCGGAATAAAATCACGGAATTCTTCCTGGAAAGCATCCGTTAATTCTTTATAGTAAGCACCGCCGCCCATCAGGTATATTTTTTCACAGCTTTCAAAGTCCAGATCGGTGAAGTAGCTGCGCATCAGCGGAGATACCACCTCTTTGTAATACTGTGTCAGCACGCCTTTGCGCATTTCCCGCAGGTCAATGCGTTTACGGTTGGTGAAGATAGAGCCTTTCATAAAGGCGTCGTCTACCTGGTGCTCGTTTTTCATCTCCAGGTAATGCTTCTGGTTCAGTTCACGGGTCAGGTTATTGATAGCGTAACGGATACCGTGAGAACTGAAACAGGTACGGTGTACCAGCCCGTCGCCGGTGGCCATGCCGCCTTCTATGGTGCCGAAACCAAAGCTGATAGCGATGAAGTTGTCCAACTGCGGTTCGTTGATCGTCTTTTTCAGACCAATGATACCACCAACGATCTCCGGGATCACTTCATATTTTTCGATGTCGAACATCGCCTTTTTGAAAGACCCTTTGGTGTTGTACGTCTGCGTATCGTAGTCGATCAGGAAATGCCGCTTGCTCAGAAACTGTTCCGCTGCGGTTTTGTAGACATTGTAAGTAGAAAAAGGGAAACCCATGGTCAGCGCAATGGGTTGCTGTACTTTGTCGGCGGTATTGAGCAGTGCCGCTTTGAACAGGATTTCATAGTCTTCTTCGGTGGGAGCAGCATTGGTAATCCTTCCGGGATTGATGCCTCCTCGTTTGGCCATATTGCCTACCAGGTACCAGGTTTCATCTTTTTTGAGCTTCAAGCCGTTAAGCAAATCTTTGCTCGAGTTTTCGGTGTTCCCAAAGGCCGTCTCAAAAACGCTGGGGAAACTGGTTGTAGTTACTTTCATAGTGTTGTATTGATAATAACGGTTGTTTTCTCAATTTAGCCGGGATGAGGGTTTCATCATGATACTAAACAGGGCTTAAATATATAAAATATTAGTAAACAAGGGGATGACAATCACTGAATGCAAGTTAAATTTAATACAGGTTCTCTGAATTACAAAATACTGCCTCATACTAAAAGGACTGGATTCCCGTTTTTTTTATAGTAGTGTCCCCATTATCCCTGCCTGTACTCACCTCTTATCTCATTTTTCATGCGATCCATGCGATATGCCTGGCTGCTTTCAGGGCTGCTATGGGCTTGTAACTCCTCTCAGAAAATTTATACCGCTCCTGCCATCGGCGCGGAAGCACAGTTTGATAAAGGGCTGCGCCCCGAAAAACATCCTGCATACCTGTTCGATAAAAAGACCATGAAAGACCTGGAACGACAGGGCGTAGTATCTGACTACACCAATAAAAGGAAAAATACTGCCCCTACGGCGCCGGTTAAAAAATCCGGCGGAGGTGAACATGCTGCCACAGACTCTACTGCACATACAAAAGACAGCACAGGGGCCATCCTGCCTCATCCGGCCGACAGTGCGCACACACAGTCGGACAGCATTCCCCATGGTTAAAATCCCGGATAACGAAATAGGAAACGTGATACATGTAACATAACCAGGAGGCTATTGGTTCACGTTATAGTCCCCGGGTTGATTATTTATGTAAGAAATCTCACAGCTGGTTCCTGAAAAACATTGCAGCCCTGGGCTAAGATGTTGTTCAGGTTATTTCGTTGCGGGGATTCATAGGTGTCGGTATTAACCTACTAGCCTTATATTATCTCTCAGGGGATCCTCCCTGAAAGAATCTGAAAAACAACGTAGCCCAGGGCTTCAGCCCTGGGACTCCCGGATCAGCGAAAATCCCTATTTTTGAAGAACAAGCCCTTCTGTTTGCAGAGGCACTTTACGAATGATGAATGATGTATGATGACAAAGCGTTTTCTTTTTTTACTGTTGCTGGCAGGCTGGCAACAGGCTACAGCACAATCCCTGTTCATGCCCCGGAACATCCGTCAGGCTTATGAGAAACAAACACGGAACGAAAGTGGCGCCCCTGGCCCCCGGTATTGGCAAAACAAAGCCAACTATGATATCCAGGTGAAATTCGAACCCGCCACTAACCTGGTATCTGGCTCTGAAACGATCGTGTATACCAATAACAGCCCGGACACGCTGCGTTTCCTGAACTTTAAGCTGTTTGCCAACCTCTTTCAGCACGGCGCTGTCCGTAATATGGTGGTAACGGCGGAAGACCTGCACAAAGGCGTGGCCGTCAAAAATTTTAAAGTCAACGGGAAAGCCCGCAATGTGCCAACCACCACTGGAACGAATATGCCGGTGAATGTGGATGACCTCGCACCGGGACAGCAAGCACAGATCTCGCTCGACTTCTCCTATGTGCTGAATGAAAACACGCATATCCGCACTGGTTCTGTAGACACCGGCGCCTACTTTATTGCCTACTTCTTCCCAAGAATAGCGGTATATGACGATATCAACGGATGGGACATGGTACCGTACAACGGCGTGACTGAATTCTACAACGACTTCAGCGATTTTCGTGTGGCAGTCACCGTACCCGGTAATTACCAGGTATGGGCCACCGGCGATCTGAAAAACGGACAGGAAGTGTACACCGATACTTACCTGCAAAGGATTGCCCGTGCCGAAAAGAGCAATGAGGTCATCGACATCATTGACAGCACAGATATCCGGAAGGGAAACATCTCTCCCCGGAACGCCACCAATACCTGGCGGTTTGAAGCTTCCAATGTGGTGGATTTCGCTTTTGCTACCAGCAACCACTATTACTGGAAAGCTGCCAGCGTGGAAGTGGACCCGGCCACCAAACGCCGCACCCGGGTGGATGTGGTCTTCAATCCCGCTCATCTGGATTACTTTGAAGTGATTGATTACGCGAAGACGACCGTTGATAAAATGAGCCATCGTTTTCCGAAATGGCCTTTCCCTTATCCGCATATCACCGTATTCGACGGACTGGACCAGATGGAATATCCCATGATGGTGAATGACAACCCGGTGCCTAGCAAAGCGGGCGCCATAGAGCTGACGGACCATGAGATCTTCCATACCATGTTCCCGTTTTATATGGGCACCAATGAAACCATCTACGCCTGGATGGATGAAGGTTGGGCTACCATAGGGGAGTGGCTGATTTCTCCCATGATAGATTCCGCTATCGTGGACAGTTACGGTATGCCCAATTACAACGCTATTGCAGGCCGGTCGCAGGACCTCCCGATCATGACACCGTCCAATCAGCTGACAGACGCCTACATGACCAATTCCTATCCCAAGCCGGCACTGGGCTATCTCTATGTAAAAGACATGTTGGGCGACAGCCTCTTTCTAAAGGCGTTGCATCATTATATCCGTACATGGAACGGCAAACATCCACAGCCTTATGATTTCTTCAACTGCATGAATACCGGCTCCGGTAAGAACCTGAACTGGTTCTGGAAAAGCTGGTTCTTTGATGACGGCTATCCGGACCTGGCCATAGAGAAGGTAATCCGTAACGGGCAACGTTGTGAAGTGACGGTCCTGTCTAAAGGCACCAAGCCCGTACCGGTAGATGTGACGGTGCTGTTCGATGACCAGACCACATTGCAACTGCATAGGAGCATCGAATGCTGGGAAAAAGGCAATAAGACCGTGACACTGAGCTTCACGTCTCCCAAAAAAATCAGTAAAATAATATTGGGCAGCACCTGGGTGGCGGATGTAAATCCATCGGATAATGTGAAGGAGTTTTAACGCAACATGGCCGTAGGGAAGATGGGGATAATTGCATTAAAAAAATCCGGAAACCCAGGGCTGAAGCCCTGGGCTACGTTGTTGTTCAAGTTCTTTCAGGGTTGGCCCCTAAGCGATGATTTAGGGGCCTGGTGCCAAACGCTTGTGAAGCGTGGCTACAAAATAACCTGGAAAACATCTTAGCCCAGGGTTTCAACCCTGGGATTTCAGGCGTTTCACCAGATCGATGTATTCCTGCATGGCAGCCTCTTTGGATTTACCTTTCAGCGCAGCCCAGGCTTCATGTTTGGCTTTAGCCACAAAGTCGAACGGATTAGCCGGAGGGTCTGTGTCCACATCACCGGTGGAACCTTGTTTGTAAAGGCTGTACAATTGCAGCAGTATCTCATTGGACGGTTTCTCAGAAAGGGTTTTGCTTTCAGCAGTAGCTTGTTCAAATTGTGCGGTCAGGTCCATATCATCA
Source organism: Chitinophaga fulva (assembly GCF_012927205.1). Lineage (GTDB taxonomy): Bacteria > Bacteroidota > Bacteroidia > Chitinophagales > Chitinophagaceae > Chitinophaga > Chitinophaga fulva. The sequence goes on along the minus strand of NZ_JABBGC010000002.1, from coordinate 751,069 downwards.
GGTTTTAGATCAAATAATACCCCACAGGGGGATTTATATCTAATATATGAAAAATTGACAATCCGCATGTAGCATGTTTATCAAAACATAATCGCCAGAAACCGCTGACTAATGAACTAATTTTAATACCTTTGCGGCCTGAAAAGGCTTAACGCGGCACTTTAGCCGCCACAGGCCAGTAAATCAACATATGAAGAATATTCGCAATTTTTGTATCATTGCCCATATTGACCACGGTAAGAGTACCCTGGCTGACCGATTATTGGAATTTACCAAAACGATCTCTGATCGTGACATGCAGGCACAGGTGCTGGACGACATGGACCTGGAACGTGAGAAAGGCATCACTATCAAGAGCCATGCTATCCAAATGAACTACACCGCCAAAAACGGCGAAAAATATACGTTTAACCTGATCGATACTCCTGGCCACGTAGACTTTTCCTACGAAGTGTCCCGCGCGCTGGCCGCCTGTGAAGGCGCCTTGCTGCTGGTAGACGCTGCACAGGGTATCCAGGCGCAAACCATCTCCAACCTGTACCTCGCACTGGAGAACGATCTGGAAATCATCCCCGTGATCAACAAAATTGATATGCCGGGCGCCATGATCGAAGAGGTGAAAGACCAGATCATTGAACTGATCGGCGTGAAAGATGAAGACATCCTGCTGGCATCCGGTAAAACCGGTATCGGCATCGAAGAGATCCTTGAGTCCATCGTAACCCGCATCCCGGCGCCTACAGGTAGTCTGGATACACCAACACAGGCACTGATCTTCGACAGCGTGTTCAACTCTTTCCGCGGTATCATCGCGTACTTCCGCGTGTACAACGGTTCCATCAAAAAAGGAGACAAAATCAAATTCGTCAATACCGGAGAAGAATATGAAGCCGATGAAGTAGGTATCCTCAAACTGGGACTGGAGCCCCGTAAAGAGGTATTTGCCGGCGACGTGGGCTATATCATCACCGGTATCAAAAGCGCGAAAGAAGTAAAAGTAGGTGATACCATCACCCTGGCCAGCAGACCTTGTGAAGAAGGCATCAAAGGCTTCCAGGAGGTAAAACCCATGGTATTTGCCGGTATCTTCCCGGTAGTGACTGAAGACTTTGAAGAGTTGCGTGACTGCATGGATAAACTCCAGCTCAACGACGCCTCCCTGACTTACGAACTGGAAACATCACAGGCACTTGGCTTCGGCTTCCGTTGCGGCTTCCTGGGCATGCTCCACATGGAGATCATTCAGGAACGTCTCGAAAGGGAGTTTAACCAGACGGTGATCACCACCGTGCCCAACGTAGGGTTCATCGCTCACACCACCAATGAAGGTACTGTGATCGTAAACAATCCGAGCGAAATGCCGGACCCTACTAAACTGGAAAGGATCGAAGAACCTTTTATCCGGGCACAGATCATCACCAAACCGGAATACATCGGTAACATCATGACCCTCTGCCTTGGCAAACGTGGTATCCTGCTCAATCAGAGCTACCTCACCACGACCCGTGTAGAGCTGATGTTTGAATTACCGCTCACCGAGATCGTATTTGACTTCTACGATAAACTGAAGAGCCAGACCCGCGGATACGCCTCTTTCGACTACTCACCGATCGGCTTCCGTGACAGCGACATCGTGAAAATGGACATCCTGCTCAACGGTGATAAAGTGGATGCGCTTAGTGCACTGATCCACCGCAGCAGAGCACAGGACTTCGGCCGCAAGCTCTGCGAAAAGCTGAAAGACCTGCTGCCACGCCAGCAGTTCCTCATCGCCATTCAGGCGGCCGTAGGCGCCAAAATCCTGGCCCGTGAGAACATCAGCGCCATGCGTAAAGACGTTACCGCAAAATGTTATGGCGGTGACATCTCCCGTAAACGTAAACTGCTGGAGAAACAGAAAGAAGGTAAAAAACGTATGCGCCAGATCGGTAACGTGGAAGTGCCGCAGGAAGCTTTCCTGGCTGTACTTAAGCTGGATGATTAAATTTGTAAATTTCAGAATTTATAAATTTTCAAGTTGTAACGGCGAAGGTTCTACGGAATCTTCGCCATTTTTATTTTCCGTAAAAGCGGAAATTTTCGTAAACTGTTTACGTGTTCGTATGTTATACCCTTTAAAACATCCATTACATGCGTAAATGGCTTAAAGTTGTGTTGATTGCCGGAGGAAGCCTCATCGCCCTGATTATTCTGTTGTCTGTTGGACTGACCCTGTACATTAAAGTCAATAAAGCTGCTTTCCTGAAACAGATTACAGACCAGCTCAATGACAACATCAACGGAAAGTTATCTGTGGAAGATATGGAACCCTCCCTCTTCAAAAGCTTCCCCAACGTGTCTATCGCCCTGAAAAAAGTACAGGTACAGGATAGCCTGTGGCAACAACATCATCATGCATTATTGGACCTGGACTACGTTTTCGTACGGGTGAATACGTTATCACTATTACGCAGGCACGTAGAGGTGAAGGAAGTCTCCCTCGAAAAAGGCAATATCTATCTGTATACTGACAGTACCGGTTATACGAACACCTCAGCGTTCACTACCAGCAAGGGGGGCGGGAAAAATGGTTCCTCCCGGGATGCGAATGTCAATAATATCGCGCTTTCGCAGATCACTTTTACCATAGACAACCGGCAGAAGTTCAAACTTTTTGAGCTGGATATCCAGGAGATGGATGGCAGGCTGAAGAGTACCGATTCAGGTATGCACCTCGATATGCGTTCTAAAATACTGGCCCGGAACTTCTCATTCAATACCAACAAAGGCAGTTATCTTAAAGGCAAAACACTGGGGCTTGACCTGTCCCTGTTTTTTAATAAGACCACCAAACAGTTGATTATACCTGAGCAACAGATAAAGATTGACAAGACACCTTTACAGATAGCCGGTGTATTCGATTTCTCTGAGAAGCCGCCACCATTCAGGCTGAAAATCAATGCTAACCAGGTACTGTTGCAGGAGGCCGCTTCGTGGCTGTCGCCCAATATATCCGGTAAACTATCGACTATTCACCTTACAGCCCCGCTGGATGCCGAGGCTAACCTGCAGGGACATATGAAATTCCGGGACACGCCCCATGTGGTCGTTACCTGGAAAACCACGAAAAACACGCTGGTGACAGCCGTCGGGGAATGGAGCAATTGTAGTTTCTCCGGACGATTCAATAATGAGGTGATACCAGACGCCGGTCACAACGATGAAAACTCTGCCGTGAATATTTTCGGCCTGAAGGCTTCCCTTAATGAGGTGCCGCTGGAGGCCGATACCATCCGCGTGGTGAACCTTAAACATCCCTTGTTGCGCGGACATTTCCGGTCGCAGTTCCCGTTGGCGCACCTCAACACCGCTGCCAGCGATATACCACTGTTGTTTGGTGAAGGGACCGCGGCGGCGGACCTGTATTACACCGGGCCGGTATTGAAAACCGATAACACACCTTCCGCGCTCGAAGGCACGGTACAGGTACAGCGGGGAGGGTTTACCTATCTGCCGCGTGACCTTACTTTCCATGATTGTAGCGCCACGCTGCAATTTACCGGGCAGGACCTGCTTGTACGTAATGTGCGCATACAATCCCGGAAAAGCGCGCTTCAGATGGAAGGTACCATCCATAATATCATGAACCTGTATTTCACCGCGCCTGAGAAGATAGAGCTGGACTGGAAGATCAGAAGCGCGTTGGTAGACCTTAATGAATTCAGGAGTTTCCTGACTACCCGTAAAGGAAAGAAGGCTCCCCGCAAGGCGAAAGCCCAGGCAGCAGGCAGGGTGGGCGAACAACTGGACAAAGTACTGGCTTCCAGTAACGTGAAAATGGACGTGGCACTGGACAAGATCGTATTTGAACATTTCACTGCCCAGAACGTGAAAGCGCTCATCGCTATGACGGAAGCCGACTTGTTGCTTAACAAGATTGCTTTCCAGCATGCAGGAGGCACGGCGCAGGCGTCTGGCACTGTGCATCAGCAGGGTACTTCCAATACTTTTAAAATGAACGCGAATATCACTAATGTGCATATCGGGCAACTGTTTTATGCGTTCAACAACTTTGGGCTGGATGGTTTACAATCGAACAACCTGAAAGGAATCGTGTCTGCTAAGGCCGATATAAAGGGGAATGTATCAGATAACGGCGAGCTGGCAAAAAATTCACTGTATGGTACAGTCAACTTTAACCTGCGCAATGGGGCGCTGGTGAATTTCGGGCCGCTGGAAGACATCGGCAATTTTTTATTCCGTCGCAGGCGACTGGACAGTATTACGTTTGAAAACCTCAGCAATACCTTCCAGATACAGGGAAACAAGATCCTGATACCGCCTATGCGCATCGCTTCCAGCGCGGTGAACATAGACGTGAACGGGGTTTACGGCCTTGCAGGCGGCACTAACATCAACCTCGATGTTCCGCTGCGTAATCCGGCCAAAGACTCCGCGATTACAGATAAAGCCGAGAAACGGCGTAGAAGCAGGAAAGGGATTATCCTGCATCTCCACGCCGTTTCAGGAAAAGATGGAAAAGTAAAGATCAAACTGGGCAAGGGCGACTAAGCGCCAAATGCCAGTTTGATATCTTCCTTGATATCGTCAATATGTTCTACGCCCAGGGATATACGCAGCAGGCCCGGTTCCACGCCGGCAGCCCGTTGTTCCTCTTCACTGAGTTGAGAGTGGGTAGTCGTGGCCGGATGAATGATCAGTGTTTTACTGTCGCCCACATTCGCCAAATGGTATATTAACTGTAACGACTGCACGAACTTGTCAGCTGCTTCCTTACCGCCTTTAATTTTGAAGCTGAGCACGCCACCGAAGCCATTTTGCAGGTACTTCTGTGCTAACCCGTGATATTTGTTGCCTGGCAGCCCGGGGTAATTCACATACTCCACCTGCGGTTGTTGTGCCAACCATTGTGCCAGTTGAAGGGCATTGTCTACCGTGCGTTGCACGCGCAGCGACAGGCTTTCCAGCCCTTGCAGGAACAGGAACGCATTCTGTGGCGCCAGGGCGGGGCCCCAGCTGCGAAGGCCGGTCACACGGGCACGGATGATGTAGGCAATATTGCCGAACGGGCTGTGGGAGCCGAATACTTCCCAGAACTTCATACCATGATAAGCGTCATCCGGCTCGCTGAATTGTTTGAACTTCCCGTTGCCCCAGTTGTAATTGCCGCCATCCACGATGATGCCACCGATACTGGTGCCATGTCCACCAATCCATTTGGTAGCCGCTTCTACTACTACGTTGGCCCCATGTTCCAGCGGACGGCACAGGTAGCCGCCAGCGCCAAAAGTATTGTCTACAATCAGCGGCAGATCATGCTTGCGGGCGATGGCGCCGAGTTTTTCAAAGTCAGGAATAGCAAACCCCGGGTTACCAATGGTTTCCACATAAATGGCTTTGGTATTTTCGTCGATCTGTTTTTCAAAGCTCTCCGGGTTATCGAGGTCAGCGAAACGGGCTTCCACGCCTATTCTTTTGAAGCTAACCTTAAACTGGTTATAAGTGCCGCCATACAGATAGGAAGACGTCACGAAGTTATCACCCGGCAGCAGGATGTTGTGCAGCGCAATGAACTGGGCCGCCTGTCCGGATGCTACGGCAAGTGCGCCTACGCCGCCTTCCAGCGCCGCCACTCTTTTTTCAAACACATCGGTGGTGGGGTTCATGATGCGGGTGTAGATGTTACCGAACTGCTTCAGCTCAAACAGGTCCGCCGCATGTTCCGCGCTGTCAAAAGTATAAGAGGTCGTCTGATAAATAGGTACCGCAGCCGATTTGGTGGTAGGGTCGGGGCTATACCCGGCATGTACCTGCAGGGTCTCAAAGTGTAACTTCCTGGACATAATCTTGGTGTTTTTATATTAACGTAGATAAAAGAACTAGTCCACAAATATAGTAGACTAAATTAGATTTCCAAATGATCGGGGTGATATAAAATAATCATTTATCTTCGGATGATCATTTGACGATTGTTTTAGTGAACCTATGTTATTAACGATTACAACTACACGTTACCCCGCTACAGACCTTGGTTATCTGTTGCACAAACATCCGGCTAAGGTGCAAACATTTCCCTTGACAGCCGGTGATGTACACGTTTTTTATCCAGAAGCTACTGAAGAGAAATGTACAGCAGCCTTACTGCTGGACCTTGACCCGGTAAGGCTTACGCGTAAAACTGGCCCGGGAGGCAATGACTTTGCGCTGGAGCTGTATGTCAACGACCGGCCCTATGTGGCCTCTTCTTTTATGAGCGCCGCTATTTCACAGGCATATTCATCGGCCATGAACGGGCGTTGTAAAGACAAGCCTGAACTGGTGGATGTAGCTTTCCCGCTGGAAGTGACCTTGTCCGTGCTGCCTGTTAATGGTGGAGAACCGCTGTTACGCAGCCTCTTTGAACCGCTCGGTTACGAAGTCAGCGTACAGGCTTTTCCGTTAGATACCCAATATGCCGAATGGGGACAAAGCCGATACTACGAAGTGTCTCTGAAGAATACACTGCCGTTATGGATGCTGTTGTCGCAGTTATATGTGCTGATACCGGTGTGCGATAATGACAAACATTATTTTATCGGTAACCATGAGGTTGAAAAGCTCATGGAAAAGGGGCGTGACTGGCTGGAAAACCATCCGGCGAAAGAACTGATTGTTCGCCGTTACATGAAGCACCTCGGCCCGCTCACCCGCCAGGCGCTGGAGCTGATCATGAAAGAGGACGCAGAGCCGGAAGAGACAGAAGATACGCCGGTGCCGGTAGAAAAAATACGGTTGCACGACCTGCGCCTGCAAACGGTACGTGACCTGTTGCTGGAACAACAGGTAACATCCGTGGCTGATCTGGGCTGCGGCGAAGGTAAGCTGCTGCGGCTTCTGGTGGAGAAACCTGCCTTTACCCGTATTCTGGGTATGGACGTCAGTTACCGCTCACTGGAAATAGCAGGGGAGAAACTCAAACTGGACCGTATGCCCGAAAGACAACGGAAACGGCTGGAATTGATACAGGGCTCCCTGTTGTATAAAGATAAACGCCTGTCCGGTTTCGATGCGGCCACGCTGGTGGAGGTGATCGAACACCTGGACCCGCCACGCCTGGCCGTGCTGGAGAAAGTAGTATTTGAATACGCGCGCCCCTCTCTCGTGATTATCACGACGGTTAACGCGGAATATAACATTAAATACGAATCCCTTACTGCCGGCACTTTCCGGCATAACGATCACCGATTTGAGTGGACCCGGCCGGAATTTGAGGCATGGGCCACAGTAGTGGCGGAACGCTTTGGATATACCGTTACCTTCAGGCCGTTGGGCGAATGGGATGACGCCGTCGGCGCTCCCAGTCAACTGGCACTGTTTACAATTGCTGACACATGATGACCTACGATACATTAAAACAACAAAGAGAATATCTGCTGCTGGAATGTATCAGCGGCAGCAGAGCTTATAACCTGCACGTACCAACGTCGGACACAGACCTGAAGGGCATTTTTATAGTGCCGCAGGCCGAGTTGTATGGTATGAGCTTTACCGATCAGGTAGCAAACGACAGCAATGACGAAGTATACTTTGAGATAAAGCGTTTCCTGGAACTGTTGGAGAAAAACAATCCCAATATCCTGGAGCTGCTGAATACGCAGCGCAAGAATTGCCTGTTCCGTCATCCGCTGATGGATCTGATAAAGCCGGAGGATTTCCTCTCGCGTCTTTGTCTGGATACTTTTGCAGGGTATGCTCAAACCCAGATCAAAAGAGCACGCGGCCTCAATAAAAAGATTAACCAGTCATTTCCGGAAACGAGAAAAGACATCCTTGAGTTTTGTTACGTGGTGCAGGGCAGCCAGAGCATCCCCCTGAAACAATGGCTGGAAGCGCGTCAGCTGCAGCAGGAAGATTGTGGCATCTCCAGGATCGATCATTTCCGGGATGCCTACGCCCTGTTTCACCGGTATCAGTTTCCCCGCCCCGTAAGCCTGAAAGGGCTGTTCTCCGGTCCGCAGGCAAACGATGTACAGTTAAGTGCCATTCCCAAAGGCGTAGAGCCCGTGGCTGTGATGCACTTTAACAAGGACGGCTATACGGTGTATTGTAAAGAGTTCGCGTCCTACTGGGACTGGGTGGAGCATCGCAACGAAGCGAGGTATCAGCATAACCAGCAATTAGGCGCGGACTACGATAGCAAACATATGATGCATACCTTCCGGCTGTTGAGCATGGCGGAAGAGATAGCCCGTTATCGTGAAGTACGCGTGTTCCGGGAGGACCGTGATTTCCTGTTGAGTATCCGTAACGGGGAATTTGCCTATGAAACATTGCTGCAGATGGCAGCGGAAAAATTAACCCATATACAGGAACTGTATGCCCAGTCAGATCTGCCGGAACGCCCGGACCCGTCCTTGACACAGCGACTGTTAATTAAGATCAGAGAAGAATTTTATGGCAAGAAGAAATAACCTGTCCCATATATCCATTCCGGAATTGTCGCTGGTACTGCTGGTTGGGCCGTCAGGCGCCGGTAAGTCCACCTTTGCCCGGAAATATTTTAAATCTACGGAAATCATCTCTTCAGATGTGTGCCGTGGGTTGATCAGTGATGATGAAAACAATCAGGTCGTATCAGCCGATGCTTTTGAGCTGGCGCGCTTTATGGCGGCTAAACGCCTCAAACACGGACTGCTGACGGTAATAGACGCTACCAACGTACAATCTGAAAGCCGTAAAGACTGGATAAAGCTGGCCCGGGAATACCATGTGTTACCGGTAGCTATTGTATTAAACCTGCCGGAAGATGTGTGCCGTAAGAGAAACCAGTCCCGCCCAGACCGTAATTTCGGTGGGCACGTGATTCCGCAACAGATCAGCCAGTTGAAGCGCAACCTGCGTCACCTGAAGGAAGAAGGCTTCCGTCAGATATACGAACTGCGCTCCGAAGAAGACGTGACGATGCTGGATACCATCACCCGTACGCCGTTGTATAACAATAAAAAAGATGAACATGGGCCTTTTGATATTATTGGTGACGTACACGGTTGTTATGATGAACTGTGCATACTGCTGGAACAGTTGGGTTATGGAATAGACCGTGAACATGCAGAGCTGATAAGCGCACCGCAGACTACTAACGGGGATGGCTACACGCGTACGCGTAAGCCCGTATTTGTAGGGGACCTGGTGGACAGGGGACCGGCTTCCCCTCAGGTATTGCGCCTTGTGATGAATATGGTGAACAATGGTTCCGCGTTGTGCGTTCCGGGCAATCACGATGCCAAGCTGCTCAAGTGGCTCAATGGTAAACAGGTGCAGCTGAAACATGGTCTGGATAAGACAGTGGAACAGTTGGGCGCCGAAACACCGGAGTTCCTGGAAGCCGTAAAAACATTCATTGACGGATTAATCAGCCACTATGTGCTGGACGACGGTAAGCTGGTGGTAGCACACGCTGGTCTGAAGGAAAGCATGCAGGGCCGTGGCTCCGGCGCCGTCAGAGAATTTTGTATGTATGGTGAAACCACCGGAGAAATTGACGAATTCGGTCTGCCGGTCCGCTATAACTGGGCACTGGAATACAAAGGCAAGGCCATGGTGGTGTATGGGCATACGCCCGTACCGCAGGCACAGTGGCTGAACCGTACCATCGACATAGACACCGGCTGCGTTTTCGGCGGCAGCCTGACCGCACTCCGTTATCCGGAGAAAGAACTGGTATCTGTACCAGCATTGCAGCAATACGCTGTGCCCGCCCGGCCTATCGGTTACAACGCTGACAGCGGCCTGAGTGTGCAGCAGCAATATGATGGCCTGCTGGACATTGCGGACTTCATTGGCAAAAAAATTGTAGACACCCGCTATAGCCGTAATATCACTATCCGCGAGGAAAACAGCATAGCTGCACTGGAAGTGATGAGCCGTTTTGCTATCAATCCCAAATGGATGATTTACCTGCCACCAACGATGTCGCCGGTAGAAACATCTGACTTGCCGGGCCTGCTGGAGCATCCGGAAGGAGGGTTGCATTATTTCCGGGAGACAGGTGTTCAGCAGGTGGTGTGTGAAGAGAAACATATGGGCTCCCGCGCTATTGTGGTGGTATGCCGTAACGAAGCAGTAGCCCGCGATCGTTTTGGGGTAGATGGAGAAGGTATCGGCGTAGTATATACCCGTACAGGGCGTAGTTTCTTTACTGACAAGGTGCTGGAGCAGGCGTTTCTTGCCCGCGTAAATGCGGCACTGGAAACTTCCGGCTTCTATCATGATTACCAAACCGACTGGGTATGCCTGGACTGTGAACTGATGCCCTGGAGCGCCAAGGCGCAGGCGTTGCTGCAACAACAGTATGCCGCCGTGGGAACCGCTGCAAGTCAGGCGTTGCCAGCAGTGACAGCCGCATTGGAACAGGCCGTCCGCAACAATGTGCCTGCTCAGCTGTTATTGGAAAAGTACAACAGCCGTCAGCAACAGGTCACAGACTATGTGGCTGCATACCGTCAGTATTGCTGGCCGGTCCACAAGCTGGAAGATTATAAACTGGCGCCTTTTCATATCATGGCTACGGAAGGCAAGACATATTTCGACAAGGACCATGAATGGCATATGACCAACATCCGCAAAATCTGTGAGGCGGATGCGGAGTTGCTGCTGGCCACCGCATACCAGGTGGTAAACATCGGAAGCCCGGAAAGCGAACAGGCAGCCATCGCATGGTGGGAAAAGCTCACTGCCACCGGAGGCGAAGGAATGGTAATGAAACCATATAACTTCCTGACCAGCGATGCCAAAGGGATCATACAACCAGCCGTGAAAGTACGGGGCAAAAATTATCTTCGTATTATTTATGGACCGGAATATGATGCACCGGAGAACCTGGCGAGACTGCGTTCCAGAGGGCTGGGAGCCAAACGCTCACTGGCTTTACGGGAATTTGCACTGGGACTGGAAGGACTGGAAAGATTTGTCGGTAAGGAGCCACTGCAAATGGTGCATCAGTGCGTTTTCGGTATCTTAGCGCTCGAAAGTGAACCGGTAGACCCCCGGTTGTAATCTGTTACTATTACATTAAACAAAGAAGCATATGAAAGCCATAGCCGTATCTGAATTTAAGGGAACTCCGACTTTGATGGATTTGCCCGTACCTGCCATCAGGCCCGGTACTGTACTGATCAAAGTACAGGCTGCCGGTATGAACCCGTTCGATTGGAAGATGACTGACGGGATTATGAATAATGGAAAAACACCACACCAGTTTCCGCTGATCATGGGTGTGGACGGCGCCGGTGTGATAGAAGAAGTCGGAGAAGGCGTGACACGCTTTAAAAAAGGTGACCTGGTATATGGACAGTTCATTCACATGCCTATAGGTGAAGGCTCTTACGCTGAATATGCTATTGTGCCGGAGAAATCAGGGCTTACCATGGCGCCGATGAGAATACAGCCGGAAGAAGCGGCAGCAGTGCCTACTTCTGGCATGACAGCGCTGCAACTGGTTGATAAACTCAAATTACAAAAAGGAGATGTGATACTGATCAACGGTGCTACTGGCGGCGTAGGCTCTTTCGCCACGCAGATTGCCGCTGCCAAAGGCCTGAAGGTGATCGCCACTGTGGGTGATGAAGCAGCTGCTAAACGCATGCATGAGTTGGGCGCAGCAGTGACTATCAATTACAAAAAAGCACCGCTGACAGACCAGGTGAAATCAAAGTACCCACAGGGCATCGATGGGTTGCTCGATCTGGTCAGTGATAAAGAGAAGTTTGAACAGAACCTGGACCTGGTAAAAGAAGGAGGAGGGGCGTTTACCACGTTGTTCGTGGCTGATGAAGAAGTGCTGAAAGCAAAGAAGTTGCACGGTGGCAACTTTGAAACAGAAGGAGGCCCGGCTGCGCTGGACCAGCTCTCCCGCCTGATAGATCAGGGACAGATCAAAGTACCGGTAGAAAACAAAATTAGGCTGGAGGATGTGCCGGCAGCGGTCATTGCCAGCCGTGAAGGAAAGGCTACGGGCAAGACCGTAATTATTATGTAATTCTTGACTGGTTACAATAAAAAGAAAAAGCAGTGTAGGGTCCTACACTGCTTTTTCTTTTATGAATGAGATGGTAATTTATTTTACCGGTACAGTCGCCTTGAATATTTCCACAGTGTCTGCCGTAGTGATTTCATAGCTTTCACCGTAGGCTGCCATTACACACTGCCCTTTATGAAGGGGCAGTGTATCGGAACCTTTAACGGTAGCGGTACCACTCATGACGATCATGATTTCAGCGGCTTTCGCAGTGTAAGTATACACCTGTCCTGCGCTGAGATTGATTTTGCTTACCACAAAGTCAGGAGCGGGCGTAGGGTAGATTTTTTCCAGTCCACCTGAGATGCTGTCACCGGAGAGTACGTTCGGGTGTACGGCTTCAAAGCGGGTATGCTTCAGTAATTCCGGTACATCGATGTGTTTAGGTGTAAGACCGCCGCGCAGCACGTTGTCTGAATTAGCCATCAGTTCCACGTTCTGGCCTTCCAGGTAAGCGTGCGGGATGCCTGCGTCCTGAAACACGGCTTGTCCGGGTTGTACGTGCACTATATTGAAGAAGTAGATGGAGAAGATGCCTCTGTCGAGGTTGTCGGCACCGTTCGGATCATTGAGGACCGCGCGTGCTGCCCAGAATGCCGGGTCTGATTTGGAGAGGTTGCCGGCTTTGTAGTCTGGTATGAGGCGATCTGTCAGCGGGCGCAGGATAATATTGACCAGTGCCTGTGGCATTTCCATCACACTTTTATACAGACCGAAATAACCTTCGTTTTCGTATATGCCTACCAGTGAGGTAAATTCAGCGGTGTCCAGCAGTATCTGACGCAGTTTATCTTCCGGCAGAAAGCCGTGCAGCAGCCAGAATTCACTGAGGGCCACCATGATTTCCGGTTTATGGTTGGCATCTTTATAGTTACGGTTAGGTGCGTTGAGTGGTATCCCGGCGGCGTTTTCACGGGCAAATCCTTTTTCAGCTTCTTCCTTGGTAGGGTGTACCTGAATAGACAACATGTCTTTTACATCCAGTATTTTGAGGAGATAAGGCAGTTCCTGGAACTGCTGCCATACCTGTGGTCCTACGATGCCTGCCGGATCTTGTTGTATCAGTTCATTCATAGGCACCGGACCATTGCTGGTGGTAATGGTGGACGGTGCGCTCGGATGCGCGCCCATCCAGTATTCGGCACTGGGTTTTTCCGATGGGGCTATTCCCAGCAAAGAGGGGATGTAAGTAGAACCGCCCCAGGCATAATGCTGAATCTTTCCATCCAGTCTGAATAATTTCATAAAAACGATTTACGGGTTTATGGTTTTAACGGTTTGTTCTCAGGCCGCGCTGTTGCAGCAATGCCGGATCAGCGTGTAATGATAACTAACTGCAAATTACTGTCAAATTATTCAGATTTTTAAGCCTCCGGGTGCTAAATAGCTGAAAAACAAGCGGCTGAAGCCGGAAAAATGTATCTTAGTGATCATTGTTTGTTAAACTACTTCCCCATGAACCGACAGTATACGGGGCGTGAAGGTGAAAGGATCGCGCAGGAATATGTGCGCCGCTTTTGCGCTATCCGCCATACGAACTGGAAATACGGCAAAAAAGAGATTGATATTGTTGCTGAAAATGACGGCATCATTTATTTTATCGAAGTCAAAGCCCGTAATGGCAGCCGTTTCGGCTGGCCTGAGGAAGCGGTAAATAATAAGAAGCGGGAACATATACAACTAGTGGCTGCCGCGTACCTTGAGTGTTTTCATCTCTTTCCGGAAGCCATCCGGTTTGATATCATTGCGGTTACTTTTAGTACTGAAGGTCACGAGCTGCTGCATCTGCGGGATGTGTTCTGATGTTACATGGCTGCAGTGGTCCCTGGCCAGGGTATAGGTTTACATCGATTGCAGAAAAACAAAGCACTATCTATGAATAGCATAGCACGACGTCATGCGCATTGGACGTGTTTTAGCAACGTATTACGTTAACCAATACTTAACAAAATAAACACTTATAATCTATGTTTAATAAAAAGATATTTTATATCTTTGCCGTGCAAAAAAAATGACCCCTGTGATTTATCACAAACCCGTTTAAAAGCGGGTCAGCTATCATAATCATCTTCCTGGAAAAACTCCGTACAACGCCTTTAATGGTATTGTTCATCATATAAAACTATTATTATGAACTTATGGAGCTTGATGGTATTTATTCAACAGACAATGGGAGCGATAGCAATCAACAGCAATAGTTTACCATGCAGGATCATTCAGGAGCAACAGTATAGCGGTCGTCTCTTTGTGCAGATGGAAGCTGTGGGAGCGGAGGAGAACCCGGTATTGACAATATTAGACAATCATCACTCACCCGTGCGCATGATTCCTATTGCGCCAAACAGCATATCAGCGGGGCAACTGGTATGTTTGACCGGACTATCCGCCGGAGAATATATTGCCCGTGTAACCGTGGCCGGAAGGGTCGCAGAAAAAAACATCGAAATAAGACAGTAAAGCTGTCTTAATGCTTTCGGGAGTCATATTTGATTTAGGGATTTTCTGATTTAATAGTAAATCAGAAAATCCCTAAATTATTTTACCAGAGGCCGGTGTAGTTGTGCGGCGTAATGGCTTTCAGTTCCTTTTTCAGTGCTGCACTGATTTTCAGTCCATCAATGAATTTATGCATGCTTTTCTGCGTGATATGCTCTCCGCCACGGGTCAGCTCTTTCAGCGCTTCATATGGTTGCGGGTAGTTCTCACGGCGTAATACGGTCTGAATAGCTTCCGCTACTACAGCCCAGTTGTTTTCCAGGTCTTCTTTCAGCTTCGCTTCATTAAGGATCAGTTTATCCAGGCCTTTCTGAATAGACTTGGTGGCCAGCAATGTATGACCGAAAGGCACGCCCACATTACGGAGCACAGTGGAGTCGGTCAGGTCACGCTGCAAACGGGAAATCGGCAGTTTGGCGCTCAGGTGCTCAAACACCGCGTTGGCGATACCCAGATTACCTTCTGCATTTTCGAAGTCGATCGGGTTTACTTTGTGCGGCATCGCAGAAGAACCTACTTCGTTCTTTTTGATTTTCTGTTTGAAGTAGTCCATGGAGATGTAAGTCCATACGTCGCGGCAGAAGTCGATCAGGATATTATTCACCCGTTTGAGGGCATCAAACTGGGCGGCGATGTTATCGTAGTGTTCAATCTGGGTAGTATACTTCATCCTTTGCAGGCCGAGGGTATTGTTCACAAACTTCTCTCCGAATTTCTCCCAGTTGATTTTAGGGAAAGCCACATTGTGGGCGTTGAAGTTGCCGGTAGCGCCACCAAACTTGGCGGCGAACGGAATTTCACCCAGCAGTTTAATCTGTCCTTCGAGGCGTTCTACAAACACCAGTATTTCCTTGCCCAGGATGGTCGGAGATGCCGGTTGACCGTGAGTACGCGCCAGCATCGGTATTTTCATCCAGGATTCTCCCAGCTTTTTCAGCGCCAGGATCATGTTGGCCAGGGTAGGCATGTACACCTGTTCTACGGCGTCTTTCCACAGCAGGGGGGTAGCCGTGTTGTTCACGTCCTGGGAGGTCAGGCC
The DNA here is from genome assembly GCF_012927205.1 of Chitinophaga fulva. Classification (GTDB taxonomy): domain Bacteria; phylum Bacteroidota; class Bacteroidia; order Chitinophagales; family Chitinophagaceae; genus Chitinophaga; species Chitinophaga fulva. The sequence continues at coordinate 735,479 of NZ_JABBGC010000002.1, read as the reverse complement.
AAAGTGTACCCATTCCAGCTTGTCTTCCAGGCCGAGGTTCTTCAGCTCATTTTTCAGGAAGTACTCCACTGCCTTCACGTCGTGGTTGGTAATTTTTTCGGTGTCTTTGATCAGTTGCGCATTCTCGATGGTAAACTCCTGGTAGATTTTACGCAAGGCAGGAACTTTGGTCTTGGGCAAAGTAAACAGCTTCTGGTCAGCCAGCGCAATAAAATATTCCACCTCTACCATCACACGGTAACGGATCAACGCAAATTCGGAAAAATAGCCCGCAAGCTCGTCTAATTGCTTGCGATAGCGCCCATCCAGCGGGGAAATGGCAGTTAATGGTTGTAGTTGCATAATATATATGTATTCCAGTTTTTACAAAAAAGCCTGCCGGAAAAACAAGTTCTTTTTTACCTCCTGTTTTCAGGGGGAATTCAGGATTTGGAACTTGGTATCCGGGATTTAGTTACTTTTGCAGCTTCAAAATTACTGAAATTGGAACGGAAAGTAAAAGTTGCGGCTGTAAGTTATTTGAATACGAAGCCTTTGTTATACGGATTCAGGAATCATCCGGTAATGGAACAGATGGAATTGTCAGTGGATTATCCTGCTAAAATCGCCCAGCAGCTGATAGATGGAGAGGTGGATGTGGCCCTGGTCCCAGTGGCTATTATCCCTAAACTGAAAGAACATCATATTATAGCGGACTATGGTATTGGCGCGGAAGGCCCGGTTGCCTCCGTATGCCTGTACAGCGATGTCCCCCTGAACGAGATTAAGCGGATTTACCTGGACTACCAGAGCCGTACTTCTGTGGCCCTGCTGAAAATACTGGTTAAAGAACATTGGAAACTGAATGTGGAGCTGGTACCTACTACCGGCGACTATGAAGATAAAATCAAAGGCACCGATGCCGGTCTTGTTATCGGCGACCGTGCCCTGGCACAACGGAAAGTGTCTCCCTTCATTTTTGACCTCGCGGAACACTGGATGCGCTTTACCAGCCTGCCTTTCGTTTTCGCAGCATGGATCAGCAACAAACAACTGCCTGAGGCATTTATCCGCCAGTTCAACGATGCCACCAGCATCGGCATTAAAGATATACCCGCCGTGGTAGCGGAAAATCCGTACGACCTGTACGACCTTACTACCTACTACGTACACAACCTGAGTTATCCCATCACACCGGCCAAACGCCAGGGTATGCAGAAATTCCTGTCATACATCAGGGACTTAGGTATTTGATGATGGGAAAAAATAGCTAAATTCATAGTTCAACAAATGCTCCCGCGGTCATGAAAATCGGTATCCTCGGTAGTGGTCCTGTTGGACTGACGCTTGGCAAAGGCCTTATTCAAACCGGCCACCATATTACGATTGGTACCCGTAACCCGGCCAGGGAGGGGTTGCAGCAGTGGATTAAACAACAAGGGCAACAAGCTGCCGCCGGGACCTTCCGTCAGGCATCCGAATTCGGAGAGCTGATCATCATCTGCACCAGCTGGATAGGCACTAAAAAAGCCATCGAAGCCGCTGGTATCTGGAATTTCAAAGGAAAAACAGTGGTGGATGTCACCAATCCAGTGGATGATAAAGGTCCGGATGAAAAAGGTCGCCTTAACCTGCTCATCGGACATACCAACTCGGCCGGTGAACAGATCCAGGCCTGGCTGCCCCCCGACGCCAAAGTTGTCAAAGCGCTTAGCTGTATTGGATACAAGCATATGCTCTCCCCGAACTTTGAGGAAGGTTCCCCCACGATGTTTATCGCCGGTAATAACCCCGAAGCTAAACAAACGGTAGTAGACCTGCTCAATGAATTCGGTTGGAATGATGTTGCAGACATGGGCAGCATAGAAATGAGCCGCAGCATAGAACCACTGGCCGTTTTATGGACCGCCTATGGTTATTTAAATAACAGCAGCGGGCATGCGTTTAAGTTGCTGAAGAAATAATATGTACATCAATGATAAAAAAAAAGCGGGTAGCACATCAGGCTACCCGCTTTTATTTTATTAAGTGCCGCTGTATCACTTGTTGTCAGTGGCTTCCCTTCTTTTTACATGGATGTAAAAACCTTTGTCCACCTCAAATTTATTGGGATCGGGCAGGCTGATACTGGCGGTGCGCCAGGTGGTAGCAGGATAGATCAGTTTAAAGCCGTTTTCATTCAGCTTAACGCGCACGGGCATATTAAAATCCTTTACACAGTCGATCCAGCGATACTGTACCTGCTGCCCGATGATACGATATTCCAGGGTGGGGATGACCGTGTCCCGCAGATACTGATCGAAGACACGGCCGAGGTCAAAGCCTGCGGCATTGCTCATATAACGCTCTATGTCCTGTGTGGTCACCGTTTGATGATAGAAGGTTTTATTCATGCCTCTTAACATCTGGCGGAAAGCCTCGTCATTATTCATGATCAGCCGGATGTTGTTGATCATGTTGGCGCCTTTGTAGTACATATCGCCGCTGCCTTCGGTATTTACACCATATGGTCCGATAATGGGTACATCATTTTTGATGTTGTGGCGGATGCCGGCAACATATTCCTCACCAGCCTTAAGTCCATACTGGCATTGGGTGAACAACGTTTCGGAGTAGTTAGTGAACGATTCATGTATCCACATATCGGCAATGTCTTTACTGGTAATGTTGTTACCAAACCATTCGTGACCGCTCTCGTGGATAACGAGGAAGTCCCACTTGAGGCCCCAGCCGGTACCAGAAAGGTCACGGCCCATGTAGCCCATCTTGAATTTATTACCATATGCTACGGCGCTTTGGTGTTCCATGCCGAGAAACGGTGATTCCACCAGCTTATAGGAATCTTTATAGAAAGGGTATTTGCCAAACCAGTACTCAAAACATTTGAGCATGGGCTTTACCACTTTGAAATGTTCTGTAGCCTTGTCAACATTGTAGTCCAGTACCCAGTAGCTCAGGTCCAGTTTACCGCCTTCGCCGGAATAGCTGTCTTTTATTTCAGCGTAGTGGCCCACGTTAACGGCCACGTCATAGTTGTTGATCGGATTGCTGACATACCAGGTATAAGTAGCGGTGCCGTCAGGGTTGTCTGTCTTCTTCTTCAGCCGCCCATTAGACACATCGGTCATTTCAGCGGGTACGGTCACATTGATCGTCATGTTCTCCGGCTCGTCGCTTTGATGGTCTTTGTTAGGCCACCATGCACTGGCGCCGAAACCTTGTACTGCGGTAGCTACCCATGGACGTTGTTGTTCATCCCGCGCCCACACCACGCCACCATCCCAGGGGGCGTTTTTAGCTTTATGCGGTTTACCGTTATAGAATACTGTGATACGTTTGATTTTATCTTTTACCTGAGGCGCTTTTATTTTCACAAACCAGGCGTTACCGTCACGGGTAAAAGTCAGTGATTGTTTGTCCTGTAGTATGCTGTCGATCACCATAGGCTCCTGCAGATCGATTTGCATAACAGAGTCGGGTTTCAGTACTTTATAGGTGATGGTGTTAAATCCGCTGAAGGTGCTGTCTTCCAGGTGTACCTGTACATGGAGATCATAGGAAGTCACATCCCACCAGGCTCTTTCCTTTGTGATAGAACCCCGTAGCGTATCTGCTTTGGTGAAGTGTTGCTGGGCGCTGACGGTACCGGCTGTCAGCAGGGCCATATAAAACATGGTGATGCCACGCATAATTAATGATATATTTTATGCGGAAAGATATTAATTTACCGGCAAATGAAAAGTAGTTATTGTCAGGTGGTTATATCCGTTCTATGCCTTGGAGGACTGTGCAGTTTGTTGCTCGGTTCCTGTGGGCATACGGAAAGCCACGATCAGCAGGTATTCCGGTATAACCAGACGGAGGGGATCAGCAGCCTGGACCCGGCTTTTGCCAAAAGTCAGGCCGTTATCTGGGCGGTAAGTCAGTTGTATAACACACTGGTGGCGCCGGATACCAATCTGACCATTCGCCCTTCTCTGGCTAAACAGTGGCATGTATCAGATGATCACCGCACTTATACCTTCGAGCTGCGGACAGACGTGTATTTCCATGACAACGATATTTTCCCCGGTGGAAAAGGACGACGCATGACGGCGCAGGACGTGGTGTACAGCCTGCAGCGGATCACGGATCCCGTTACCGCTTCTCCGGGAGCCTGGATATTCAACGGCCGTATCGCGGCTGACAGCGGATTCCGGGCACTGAACGACTCCACTTTTCAGCTGACGCTGGTTAGGCCTTTCCACCCTATACTGGGTATCCTGAGCATGCAGTACTGCTCGATAGTGCCGCACGAGGCTGTGGAGAAATATGGGAAAGACTTCCGTAGCCACCCCTGTGGCACAGGCCCATTTAAGTTTTTCTTCTGGGATGAAGGCCAGGGGCTCATCTTTCATCGTAACCCGAATTATTTTGAGCGGGACGCCAAAGGCATGCGACTACCTTACCTGGATGCCGTGCAAATCAGCTTTCTTGATAGTAAAGCCTCTGAGTTCCTGATGTTCCGCCAGGGACAGCTGGACTTTATTAATGATATCGATGCTTCCTTTAAAGATGAAATCCTCAGCAAACAGGGCGCACTGAAGCAGGAGTGGAAGGATAAAATGGTGCTTGACAAAAAGCCGTTCCTCAATACTGAGTACCTGGGTTTCCTGGTGGACAGCAACAATGCACTGGTAAAAAATGCACCTACCCGGATAAAGAAAATACGACAGGCTATTAACTACGGTTTCGACCGTACGAAGATGATCACGTACCTGCGCAACGGAAAAGGCACGCCCGCATCGGCAGGTTTTGTGCCGGCCGGACTGCCGTCGTTTGATACTGCCAAAGTAAAAGGATACTTCTATGACCAGAGCAAGGCCCGGCAGTTACTGGCTGAAGCCGGATTCCCCGGTGGAAAAGGGCTGCCTGCCATCAAGCTCCTGTCTATTCCCATCTACGCGGATATGGCAGATTATGTAGCCAACCAGTTGCAGGAAATTGGTATCCGGATACAGGTGGAAGTAGTGCAGAAGAGTTTGCTGCTGGAGCAAACGGCCAAGTCGCAGGCGCTCTTTTTTCGCGGTAGCTGGATAGCCGACTACCCGGATGCAGAGAGTTACCTGGCGATGTTCTACAGCCGTAATCCAGCACCGCCCAACTATACCCGTTACGCCAACCCGGCCTTTGACAAATTATATGAACAGGCGCTGGAGGAAAACAACGATAGCCTTCGTTATGCGCTCTATCAGCAGATGGACCGCCAGATTATCGCCGACGCACCAGTAGTGCCGCTGTTTTATGACCAGGTGGTACGGCTGGTCCAGCCTCATGTGTCCGGTTTGTATAATAATGGGATGAACCTGTTGGAACTCAGGTATGTTCGCAAGAAATAGTTTTTTAACATTTCATTAGCTATACGAATTTATAAAATCGCATGAAAGCCCGGTATTTAAGTATACCTTTGGTGATTATTTGTCAAATTTTAAAGTATTCTAATGACGGCGATCCTGATATTCTTCTGTGTGCACTGGTTCTTGTCACTGTTCTTCCACACGTTTTATCTGCACCGTTATGCATCTCATCAGATGTATACCACCAATAAATTTTGGGAACGTTTCTTTTATTTCTGTACCTGGTTTTTCCAGGGGTCTTCCTATCTCATCCCGCGTGCTTATGGGGTGATGCACCGGATGCACCATGAATTCAGTGATACGGAACACGATCCGCACTCTCCGCACTTCTTTAAGGATGTGTGGAGCATGATGGTGCAGACCCGTAAGATTTACAATGGCTTTGTAAACAACACCAACACCGTGGATCCTAAATTTTTAGAGGAACCACTTCCGGAATGGGAAGCAATGGATAAGGTTGGTGACAGCAACTTCGTTCGTTTAGCCTGGATGGCGCTTTATGTTGCCTTCTACGTAGCCTTTGTACCGGCTGGCATGTGGTATCTTTACCTGTTGCTGCCGATCCACTTCCTGATGGGCCCTGTACAGGGAGCTATCGTGAACTGGTGTGGTCACAAATACGGTTACAGCAACTTTGATAATGGTGACAAATCCAAAAACACTTCTCCCTGGGGTATTATCCTGCTGGGCGAACTGTTCCAGAACAATCACCACAAATTCAAAGACAGTCCTAACTTCGCCAAAAAATGGTATGAGCTGGACCCGAGCTATCAGGTGATGAAACTGCTGAACGTAGTGGGTATCATCAAACTGAAACCGGCGCTGGTAACACCGGCCCGCATGAAAAAAGCGGCTTAATCAACACCGTACAATCAATCTGTTACAATAGAAAAATGTCTCACCGTCAGGGTGGGACATTTTTTTTATGCCCCGGGGGATGATGGGAAAAAGAATAAAATTGTAATTTGGCGCGTCAACTTTACCCTGATCCCCATCATGAAGTATATCAAATTACTCCGGCCTGCACACTGGGCAAAGAATGCCTTCCTGTTTATCCCGCTGTTTTTCGCCGGAGAGATCTTTAATGTTACCAAGCTACTGGACCTGCTGCTGGCTTTTATCGCCTTTAGCATCACCGCCAGCAGTATTTATATCATCAATGATTATCAGGATATTGAGGCGGACCGGAAACATCCGGTGAAATGTAAACGGCCGCTGGCTTCCGGGGAGATATCCCGGCCGGCGGGACTGGCCATGTTCTTACTGTGCATTGCCATCGGTGGTGGTCTGGCGTTGCTGGTGAGCCCCAAGTTTGCCTTTGTTGTAGGGATTTATTTTGTGATGAACCTGCTTTACAGTTTCGGGTTGAAACATATCTCCATCCTGGACATTATCATCCTGGCCATCGGTTTTGTGTTGAGGGTGAAAGCCGGGGGCATTGCTGGCGGTATCGCCATATCTGAATGGCTGATGGTGATGATCTTCCTGCTGGCGCTGTTCATGGCGATCGCCAAACGCCGCGACGATGTACTGATCCGCCTGGATTCCGGACAGGAAATGCGCAAGGCCGCCAAAGGCTACAATCCCGACTTCCTCAATGTGATGCTCTCACTAGTTTCTGCCGTTATCATTGTATGTTACCTGATGTATACCATGGCCCCTGAAACACAGGTTCGGTTCCATACTTACCGCCTCTATTACACAACGCTTTTTGTAATTGGCGGATTATTACGATATTTGCAAATAACCTACGTGGAGAACAATACTGGTTCTCCCACCAAGATCCTATATAAAGACCGTTTTATTCAATTAACCATACTCCTGTGGGTGCTGAGTTTTTATGTGCTGATTTATTGGCCCACTAATAAAGTTTTTTTTGAATAATGCAAAAGCGGTTAGCTAACTGGGGTAATTACCCCGCGATTACATCTGAAGAAAGTGCGTATACGCAGGAAGAGCAACTACGGTCGTTCGTAGCGGCTAATCATGGGTTTATTGCCCGCGGCAATGGCCGTTGTTATGGAGATGCTTCCCTTGGAAAGCACAGTCTGTCGATGCTTAAGTACGACAAGATCCTCTCTTTCGACACCGCCGCTGGCGTACTTGAAACCCAGGCCGGTGTTACGCTGGACCAGATACTGGACATTATTGTTCCCAAAGGATGGTTCCTGCCGGTAACGCCAGGGACCAAGTTCATTACGGTAGGTGGCGCAGTGGCGTCCGATGTGCATGGTAAGAACCATCACATGGAAGGTGCGTTCTCCGGCCATATTACCGAAATGGACGTGATCATTGGCGACGGAACTATGGTCACCTGTTCACCTGACCAACATACGGACCTGTACTGGGCTACCTGTGGAGGGATGGGACTTACCGGGGTGATCACCCGGGTAAAGTTCGGGCTGAAAAAAATAGAGACGGCCTACATCAAACAGAAACAGATCAAAGCCCGTAACCTCGAAGAGGTAATACGGCTGTTTGACGAATATAAACACTATACCTATTCCATGGCATGGATTGACTGCCTGCAGAAAGGAGACTCCTTTGGCCGCAGTATCCTGATCGTGGGAGAACATGCTACCAAAGCGGAGCTGAATGACAAACAAGGTCAGGCCCCGCTGCTATTGCCGTCCAAGCCCCGGTTGACCGTACCATTTAACCTGCCGTCTTTTATCCTGAACACCTTTACGGTTAAGGCCTTCAACTGGTTGTACTACGGAAAGAACTTCAAAAAGGAGATCAACAACGTGGTGCCTTATGAGCCGTTCTTCTATCCGCTGGACGCTATCCTGCATTGGAACCGCGGTTACGGTAAGGCGGGCTTCATACAATACCAGTTTGTATTGTCCCTGGACCAGAAGGAGGGACTGATTGCCATCCTTCGGCGTATCAGTGAAAAAGGATGGGGGTCTTTCCTCGCCGTACTGAAAGTGTTTGGCCAGCAAGACTCACTTATCTCTTTCCCTATGGAAGGTTATACGCTGGCATTGGATTTCCCGGTGCGGAAAGGGCTTTTCGCATTCCTCGATGAGCTGGATGAGATAGTGCTGCAGTATGGAGGCCGCCTGTATCTGTCCAAAGATGCCCGTATGAAACAAGAGGTGTTCTGGAAAAGTTACCCCAACGCGGAACGTTTTGCAGAGATCGTGAAAACATACAATCCCGGGAAGCGGTTTGAATCACTGCAATCAGAAAGATTATTACTGACAAAATAGTTTCCCCTTATTAACCAAACACCTTAAATGCCTACAGTACTTCTTTTAGGCGCAGGCTCGGATATGGCTGTGGCCATAGCGCGCCGGTTTGCCGCCGCTCAATATAATGTACAACTGGCTGGCCGTCAGGCCGCTGCCCTGCAGCCTTTGCAGCAGGACCTTCAGATACGGTATGGCATTGCTGCCACCGTGCATCATTTTGATGCAACTGCTTACGACACCCATGCCGCTTTTTATGCCACGCTGCCTGTGCAGCCGGATATTACCGTGTGTGCTTTCGGTTACCTGGGAGACCAGGAGCAGGCGCAGCACGATTGGCAGGAAGCTTCCCGTATCCTGCATTCAAATTTCACCGGTGCTGTGTCCATATTAAATGTGGTGGCCAATGCTTATGAAGTAAAGAAAGCCGGGGTGATTGTCGGCATCAGTTCTGTGGCTGGTGAAAGAGGACGGCAAAGCAACTATATATATGGTAGTGCCAAGGCTGGTTTCACCGCCTACCTCAGTGGGCTGCGCAATCGTCTTTTTCGTAGCGGCGTTCACGTGATGAGCGTACAGCCGGGGTTCGTGAATACCCGGATGACCCAGCATCTGACCCTGCCGCCGCTGCTGACAGCGCAGCCGGAACAGGTAGCCAACGCGGTGTTTAAAGCCGTGCAACGAAAGAAAAACGTATTGTTCGTAAAATGGCCATGGAAATATATCATGCTGATTATTAAGCTGATACCCGAGGCCATCTTTAAAAAATTAAAACTGTGACAGGCATCGCTTTCTTCGATTTTGACGGCACCATCACCCATAAAGACACAATGTGGGAGATCATCCGTTTCCAGAAGGGAAGTGCTGCCCTGTATAGGGGCATCGCCCGGCTGGCGCCTGGACTGGTCCGCTTTAAGCTGGGTGGACAAACGGCACAGGAAAGCAAAGAGCAGGTACTGCGCCATTTTTTCGGTGGCATGCTGGAGGAGCAGTTTATCGAAAACTGCCGGCGTTTTTGCCGGGAGCGGTTACCGTTGCTTATACGGGAGCCGGCGTTGACAGCTATCCGTAAGCATCAGCAGGAAGGTCGTCAGGTGGTGGTGGTAACAGCTTCAGCCCGCGACTGGGTTGCACCCTGGTGTGAGACACTGGGCATCGGCTGTATCGCCAGCAAGCTGGAAGTACAAGATGGGCTGATCACAGGACGGCTTTCCGGAACAAATTGTAATGGCCAGGAGAAAGTAGTCCGTATACGGCAGCAGTTTAACCTCCACGACTATACGGATATTTACGCCTATGGCGACACCAACGGCGACCGGCCCATGCTGGCGCTGGCACAATACCCCATATACAAACCTTTCAGAAAATAAAGGGTGATACATCCTTATAATAGATACAGTATGTCTACTTCATTTCCCAATGCCCGCAGATGGGCGGTTATAGAAATCATGATCATCGTGCTGTTGGCACTGGTGCCATTGTTTACTACATTTCCCTATCGCGTGAATATTTTCCTGTCCTGGGAAGGGGCCTACAGGCTGTCATCCGGACAAGTACCCTTTAAAGACTATGGTAGTCCGTTGGGCTATGGCTTCTGGATCATCCCTGCATTGTTTTTCAAAATATTCGGGCCGCAGCTGATCACACTGGTAAAAGCGCAGGTGTTCATCAATATTATCGCCGGTCTCTCATTCCGGTCTATCCTGAAAAGCCTGAACGTGACGCCGGGCGTACGGCTCCTGTCGGTGCTGGTGTTCGTGATGTCTTATTCATTCTTTAACTTCTGGCCATGGTACAATCATACGGTGATTGTATATGAACTGGTGGGCCTCAGTTTCCTGATGCGGTCATTCTTTACAGAAGGCAAGGGGCGCAGATACCTGCTGATGGCGCTGGCTGCCTTGTTTGTCTTTTTATCGCTCTTCACCAAACAGGATGGTGGTGGAATGGCGCTGATGCTGTGTTTGGCATTGTTAGCGTACAACTCTCTGGAAACCCGCCGTTGGCTGGATGTACCAGTTTTTCTTGGATTTTTTGCGGTGATCGCCGTGGCTTTCATTGTGCCGCTGATGCCGGGATTTGCCTATTGGTTTAATCATGGCCAGGCGCCCCACAGCTCACGGTTAGCCCTAAACGATTTTACTGACGAGATCATGGGCGCTTCCAATTGGATCAAGATCTATGTCTTGCTGGTAGCGGTTTGTCTGGCTGCCGGTGTAAAACAATGGGGCAGCTGGATACATGAACGCCGGGAGGTATTGTTTGCGCTGCTGACGCTGGGCATTTTAGGCGAAGCGGCCATCTTTCAGGTTACCAGTTACACGCCACCGGACAACAATATTTTCTTTCATAGTTTCGCTTTCGCATTCATTGCCAGCTGGTTATGCCGCTTGTTGTCAATACCGCTCAACACGGGCAGGTCTTTAATAATGGCTACCGCACTGATTTTGTTCTGGTGGTCCGGTATCTGGTGGAAATACATTGGCCGGTATACAGACAGGTTGTTCCCGGTGAAGGAAGCAGCTTACGCGCCCAATGATACCACCCATGAGAATGCGGTGTCCCGCCGGAACTTTATGATCGATACCGACACCACAGATGTACCGGTGTCTAAGTGGACCTTCTCCAGGCTGCCGGTGTTCCACAAGATCTATATGCCACAACCAACGGTAGCCGGTATCGATCGCGTACTGGCGTTACCGGTAGTGCAACAGAAAAAAGATAGTATCCGGGTATTGAATATGACAGAGCTGACGCCGCTGGCGGAAGCGATGCCTTTTAAACTGGAAACCGGACAGGACTATCCGCTGTGGTACCACCTCGGCGTGGGGATGTTCAACCGTCAGCTGGCAGCTTTTAAAGGGAAAATAAGGGACCATCATTATGATATTGTGCTCTACGAGTATGCGCCAACGTTAAACAACTTCTTCCCGTTTGCCGTAAGAGAGGAACTGCAACAGCACTACCAGTTGGTGGACTCTTTCCTGGCGCCGCGCCGGCCTACGAATGCGATGATCGAAGTATATGTGGCAGAAGGTGCGCAACGTCCGTATACGGACGCCCTTCTTCAGAAAGCGGACACTTTAAAATAATGTAGTATATCTTATCGTTTGTATAGAAATGATGTAGAAAGCGGCACCTTCCTTGGTGCCGCTTTTATTTTATCTTTTCGCTATCCGTAACCACGTTACCATGTTTATCAATTATCTGACCGTAGCCTGGCGTAATCTGGTGAAACACCGGCTGTTTACGTTGCTCAATTTAACCGGTTTGTCTACCGGCCTAGCCTGCACGTTATTGATTTGTCTCTGGATAAGAGACGAATGGCGCATGGACCGCTTTCACGAAAACGGCAGCCGGTTATATACCGTCATGGAAAGCAAACCACATGCGAAGGGATTATTGACAACAGTAGAATCACCTGCACAGTTGGCGGACGTTTTAAAACAGGAAATGCCGGAAGTGGAGGCATCGGTGGTGAGCACCCCCCAGGGCTGGTTCCCGGGCTTTACGGTGACGGCAGCAGGTAAACACCTGAAAAGCGAAGGGCTCTTTGCGGGCAAGGACTTCTTTAACATCTTTAGTTATCCTTTGTTGACAGGGGATAAAAAACAGGTGTTGACAGATAATAATGGTGTAGTGATCTCTGAAAGAATGGCCATGCGCTTATTCGGCACCGTTAATAATATAGTGGGCCGGCAGGTGGACTGGCAGATCGATGTATTCAAAAGGCCGGCCGTAGTGGCAGGTGTCTTTAAAGACGTTCCAGGCATCTCTTCGTTACAGTTCGATTTTATTCTTCCTTTCAGCGCCTTCAAATCGTTGATGCGTATCGGTGACAATCTGGAGCCTGGTGGGCCGTTTGTCACCTGGCTCTTACTGAAGGAGGGAACAGCCATACCTTCCTTTAACGCTAAACTGACCCGGTTCATGCAGGAGCATACCGGTAACAAGATGCGGACGTCATTTGTGGCGCCTTATGCTGATAACTATCTGTATGGCACGTACGAAAATGGTCACCAGGCGGGCGGCAGGATTGCCTATGTAAAACTGTTTGGCCTTATAGGATTGTTTATCGTTTTTATTGCGGCAGTCAATTTTATGAACCTCGCGACCGCCCGGGCGAATATCCGGATGAAGGAAGTCGGCGTGCGTAAAACACTGGGTGCCAGTCGCTGGGCATTGATGAAGCAATTTCTGGGAGAGTCACTGCTGCTGGCGATGCTATCATTGTTATTGGCTATAGCGATGGTATGGCTATTACTGGGACCTTTTAACGTCATCACTGGAAAACAACTGCAGCTGCAGTTCAGTTGGCCGCTGGCGGCATTGTTTATCGGCGTCACATTGTTTACAGGACTACTGGCGGGTAGTTATCCGGCTTTTTTCCTGTCAGCCTTTAAACCGGTGCTGGTGCTGAAGGGAAAGATGATCAACAGTGTCAGTGCGCTGTGGGCCAGGAAAGGACTGGTAGTATTTCAGTTCAGCCTTTCTGTGGTACTGATTGTGGCGGTAATAGTAGTAGAACAACAGTTGACGTATATCCGGGACCGTAATCTTGGTTACCAGAAGGACCACGTGGTATATTTTAATGCGGAGGGAAAGGTGCCGGAGCATATGGATGCTTTTCTGGCAGCTGTCCGGGAAATACCGGGCGTCATGAACGCTTCCAGTATGGTAGGTCATGTTTTCGGCGAGGCCAGTCAACCGGTAAACTGGGAAAGACAGGGCCGTACTGAAAACATTCTCTTCAGACCTTTCCAGATGGGAGAAGGGATGCTGGAGACCCTGGGTATCCAGCTGAAAGAAGGAGCTGGTTTTTCCGGCAACTATGCCGCAGATACTTCCCGCATTATTTTCAATGAGGCGGCTGTAGCCGCCATGGGGCTGGAACAACCGGTTGGTAAAACCATCCTGTTTGGAGGCGCCAGACGTGAGATTGTGGGCGTGGTAAAGGACTTTAATTTTCAATCGTTGCATAGCCGTGTACAACCGCTCTTTTTCACCATAGAGCCGAGAGGCGGTACCGTTATGCTGAAAGTCGGCGCGGGAAAAGAACAGGACGTGCTGAAAAGGCTGGATGATTTTTATCGTGCTTATAATCCGGGGTATGTGCTGGAAAGCCGTTTCCTCGATGAAGACTACCAGGCACTGTACATTGCTGAAAAGCGGGTAGGAAGGCTGGCGGGTTATGCAGCCGCGCTGACCATCGTGATTTCCTGCCTGGGTGTTTTTGGCCTTGCAGCGTTTACCGCCGAAACTCGCCGGCGTGAAATAGGCATCCGAAAAGTGCTGGGCGCAAAGACCGCTCAACTTACCTTGTTGTTGTCAAAGGATTTGTTACGGGCTGTAAGTCTCGCCATCAGTATTGGATTACCGCTCGCCTGGTTTATCATGCATCGCTGGCTGGACCAGTTTGCCTACCAGTCACATTTCGGCTGGGAGATTTTGGCGATGGCGGGGGGAGCTACTTTTGTGGTGACTTTCCTGACAGTCAGCGTCCAAACTGTTCGCGCTTCCATGCGCAATCCGGTGGATGCCCTGAAGGCCGAATAAGCCGGGAATATTGCTCAAATCCGGATTTGAGCAGTACTGGCGGGCATTGGTGTTGAAAATGATCCGGACTTTTAAGGGAAAAAAATGCGGCGTTTTTTTCTCTTTGTGCTGGTATTACTGACTGGCCGTGTCATTGCCCAGGAGGCGACATTTTCCCAAAAAGAACTTCAACAGGACCTCGATTCGCTGGCGTCAGCACTCCGGGAACTACATCCCGGATTGTACCGTTATCAATCCCCTGAACAATTTGACAGCACCGTACAGGCCACCCGTATGGCCCTGAGAGAGAACATGCCCCTACGGGATGCCTATGCGGTGTTCTCCCAATTAGTGTCAGGTATCCGGTGTGGGCATACGGTCATTGTTCCGCGGACCAATTGGGCCGACACCCTGAGCAAAGCCAGTTTCTATTTTCCTTTTCAGGTGTTCTTTGTACAAGGAGTTCCTTACCTGACATTTAACCGGTCAGCCAACCAGGAGATACGTCCGGGAGATAAATTGCTGACAATCAATGGCCGCCCCGTGGAGGACATCAGGCGGGAAATTTTCCGGCATCTCTTTTCAGATGGATATAATGAATCATTGAAGTACCGTCAGACCCATGACTACCTGTTTTTCTATTACTACAACTGTTTCATTGAACAGGCAGATTCCTTTCATATTCAATACGAAAACGCCCGTAAAGAAATTAAGACAGCCACCGTGCCTGCTTTGGGTATGCAGGAAATGGCCCGGAATGTTTCTGCCAATCCGGTCAACCGGGCCTTCCTGAAGGCAATACAGCACGAAAGACCGTATACGCATGAACTGTTACTGGATAAGCAGAAAGATGTAGCGATCATCTTCCTGCGGCAGTTTTATGGAGGCCGGGACGGAGAAACGGCCCGCAAGGCATTGACTCATTTTATGGATGACTGTATCTGGAAAATCAAGCGCAGGGGGATTTCCGATGTTATCATAGACATGCGGTACAATCCCGGAGGCTATGATAATCAGGGGCAGGTATTATTATCTTACTTTATCAATGAGCCGGTGTTGTACTATAACAGTATGCATACTATCATGAATAGTTCACCATTGCTGGAGCATTCTTCCTTATCCAAAGAAGATCTGGTGATGATGAGGGACAACCTGGTTAAACAGCCCGACGGCACGTACCGGATACCGCTTTCATTGAATAAAACGCTGGACAGCGTGTGGCCGGCGGCCAACCATTTTAGCGGACATGTTTATTTCCTGGTGAATGGCGGAACAGGGTCAACAGCCGCGGAGTTCACCGCCGTGGCACAGTATCTTCGCGTAGGGCAGTTCATTGGAGAGGAAACTGCCGGTAACTATACCGGGGGAAACGGTGCCGAATTTGTCGGGCTTTTACTTCCCCATACCCGGATGCATGCGACCATCCCACTTGTCTATTATGAAAATGCCGTGGGCACGCCACAACAAAAAGGGCGCGGTACGCTTCCTGATTATCCGGATAATTATACGATTGATGAAGCATTGAGCGGAAGGGATACTGCCCGTGAGCTGGCTTATCGGCTGATTGAAGACCAGCGCGCCAAAGCGAAGGAATAACTGTCAGGGTGCCGGGAAAGTTGATATTTTGTACTTTACAGCCGGAAACCTAAAGTACTTTATCAAGATGCCATCAAAAGCAGAGAAAGAACGGAGGAAACAACTCCTGGCACCCTTGCTGCAACAGGCCGCAGAAACATTTGAAAAGGGCCTGCCCATGCCCCGTGAACGATTTCATCAACTCTTTGACTACCTGGATGAAGTATTGGGCATCCATGGTTGTGATCATTCTCCCGGATTGACACTAAGTTATCTTCATGCAGCAGGTGTTGAGTACCCGGATGCTATTTTGATCTGGCTGCAGGAGCACGGCGGTCATTGTGATTGCGAGATACTGGCCAATGTGGAGGACCTGTTTGAATAGCCACGTATTAGTTAAATATAAATGTTTTAATGTATGAAAATCCTGATGATCGGTACCACCGGCGCTATTGGTGCGAAGGTGAGACAGGCCCTGTTGGAAAAACATGAAGTCATAGCAGCGGGCCGCAATAGCGGAGATGTTCGTGTAGACATCACCGATGAGGCTTCCATTGACCAGCTGTATAAAACGGTAGGCAATATTGATGCGGTAGTGGTAACAGCCGGATCTTCCGGCATGGAAAGTTTCCAGCGGCTTCAGGCTGCGGATGTTATGGAGGCTATCCACTCCAAGCTAATGGGGCAGGTCAATATTGTTTTAAAGGGGCAGCATTATCTGAACAGCAATGGGTCCTTTACGTTGACATCCGGGATACTGGCAGACGAAGCTGCCCGCGATACAGTAACGGGGGCCATCGTCAGTGGCGCGGTGAACAGCTTTGTGATGGGGGCCGCTACTGAATTACAGCGGGGCATCCGTATCAATGCCGTCAGCCCCGGACTGGCAGAAGATTCCGCAGGGGCTATCGGACATTTGTTCCCCGGGTTTAATCCGGTACCCATGAACAAGCTGGTGAATGCCTATTTGAGGAGTATTGAAGGGGTGGTGACCGGGCAGGTATTCCGGGTTCATGAGTAATTGATGGCCGCCAAATGGAGTGGATTTGTATCCAAAAATAATCCACGGGGGTGCTTGGTTTATTCTCGCTTTTGTTGTCATCCTACGACAAATGTCGCCTATGTCAGCCGGGCTGATTCTTAGCAAATAGGTCATTATGACATTACATCATAAACACGGGAGAGAGCAGTAAACTTTCTCCCGTGTTTATTTTTATTATTTATAAATAGTATTTGTATATTTAATAATATAAAATTATTTTGTATTTGTAAATTTATATAGATACTTCGTTTTTTTAGTGTAATATTGCTCCCGCCCGCTTACCTGAAAGCCAGGGGGCGGGTACATTAAAAAATCAACCTTCTCTTCAGCAACATCTGCCTTAAAATACTATTATTGTCACCTGAAAACAGCCACCGACAGCGGCTGTTTTCTTGTTTTTAGTTATTTGATTTTTAATAGATTATATGATTCTTGCTAAGCGGATGGTTTAGGGTGTATATTTTGCCCCTCCATGCTTGTTTTTTATTAACCACCAAAATTAATTTTACTGGTTAATTTAATGCCTTACATTTGTGTAGAGGACTATCTCAAACAACGATTTATGTCTACAGAAAAAAGCATAGCCACTTTGCGGTTTGATGGCGGAATACTCTGTCTTGATTTCGTGAACACGATCAGTAACCGGATGAAATCAGGTTCACATGATTACCTCTCCGGCTTTAAGGAGTTACTGGAATGGTATGGACGCACTGGCGTGATTACTGCCAAAGTGTCTCATACGCTTGAACGTTTGGCGAAGGGGTATCCGCAAAAAGCAGCTGTCGTTTTTGACAAAAGCATCGGGTTGCGGGAGTTGTTGTTAAGGCTTTTTACAGCTGCTATCCATCGGAAAGCACCTGACCCTTCGGACATACATTTGTTCAATACTTATATAGCCGACGCATATGCCAGTATCGAAGTGGCCTGGAAACCTGCGCAACGTCAGGGGGAGTTATTGTTTAATGCGCCGGCGTTGGAGCAGTTGATCTGGTGGCTGGTGAAATCGGCACTGGAGCTTTATACGGGAAACGGTTTACAGCAGGTGCGCCAATGTCCTTCCTGCGGGTGGCTGTTCATGGACAAGAGCCGTAACGGGTCCCGTAAGTGGTGCAGCATGAGCAGTTGTGGTGATATCAATAAGGTACAGCAATTTAATCAGCGTAATAAAAAGAAAGCGAAATGACCATGTCCATAAAACCTGCCAGCTCCGGTTCAAAGACCTTCCTGTATCTGCTGGCGGTATATATTATCTGGGGATCTACCTACCTGGGCATGAAGATCGCCACGGAAACCGTGCCTCCCTTTTTGTTGTCTGCCCTCCGCTTTTTTGCCGCCGGCGGTATCCTGTTGATCATCGGTTATCTGAAAGAGAGGAGCATTCCTACTAAGCGGCAGCTGTTGTCTGCTATTTTCGTTGGGGTGTTGTTGATAGGTATTGGTAATACCACTGTGGCGCTGGCCGTCCACTATATGCCTTCGGGGCTGGTGGCCCTGCTTGTGGCGGCCATGCCTGCCTGGTTTATGGGACTGGATTGGGCTTTCTTCAGCAAAAAGCGTCCCTCGCTGCTGACCACCATAGGGATTGTACTGGGTTTTTTGGGGCTGTTTTTATTGTTTAATCCGTTCTCCGCAGCACATGCATCACGGAGCTTTCCTTTATGGCCTATTATAGTCGTCGTGGCGGGCAATATTTGCTGGGCCATTGGTTCATTGTTCGTGCAACGCCTGCCCATGCCCTCCCAAATGACCAGCACCGCTATCCAGATGTTGGCAGGAGGTACCTTTTCCTTGTTGGCCAGTGGGTTACTGGAACCTGGTGCATGGGATACACTACCGGGGATGTCTCAACGTAGTTGGCTCGCTTATATTTATCTTGTCATGATCGGCTCACTGGTAGGCTACACCTCTTATAGCTGGCTTACCCGGAATGCGCCGCCCCGCCTCACCGCTACCTATGCTTACGTGAACCCGGTTGTGGCCATGTTTCTGGGATGGGCCATCGGGAATGAAGTCATCGACAGCATGGTGGGCGTATCTGCTACTGTTGTCATTGCCGGCGTAGTGTTGATGACGTTAAAAAAGTAATTTGTATTTTGTCGGTATAATCTGGAAACTATGGACAGGATCAACTGGGGCATCATTGGATGCGGCAATGTGACCGAAGTAAAAAGTGGCCCCGGCTTCCGGCTGGCTGCCAACAGCGATGTTACTGCCGTTATGCGCCGTAACCGGGAGCTGGCACAGGACTATGCGAAACGTCATCAGGTGGACCGCTACTATGACAATGCTGATGACCTGTTGCAGGACCCGCATGTAAATGCGGTGTATATCGCCACGCCTCCGGGTAGTCATGAAGCGTATGCCCTGGCAGCCATTGCGCGGGGCTTACCGGTATATATTGAAAAACCGGTAGGTATTGATCTGCCAGCTGCCCGCCGTATCGCCGCAGCTGTTAGCGCAGCGGGCATTCGTGCCTGTGTAGCACATTACCGCCGCCGGTTGCCCGCATTTGTGGCTGTGAAACAATTGTTGGCAGAAGGACGTATTGGTCGGGTGCATCATGTAGACCTGCGCCTATGGAAAGCGGCACCTAAAGAGAATGCCGGATGGCGCCTGGACCCTGCCTTGTCAGGCGGTGGTTACTTTCACGACCTCGCACCGCACCAGCTCGACATCCTCCTGTATTATTTCGGACAACCGTTGAAAGTGTCAGGTATCAGCACCGGAACAGACCCACGTATAGCCGATCAGGTTAGCGGACAGATATTATTCCCTGATGATGTGTTGTTTAACGGAAGCTGGAACTTTGCAGCTCCTTCAGACAGGGAAGAAGATAACTGCGCCATTACCGGAGACGCCGGTACCATCCGCTTTCATTTCTTCCGGGACTTCCACCTGGCAACACTGGAAACGGCTGCCGGGACCGAATCCTTCCGTTTTGATACGCCCGCAAATGTCCAGGCCCCGCTTATCGCTGAAGTGGTGCAGTATTTCCGGGGGCAGGGAGCTAATCCGTCTTCCGTGGAGGATGCCGTTACCGGTATGCAGATGATGGAACAACTGCTCGCCCAATAAATACCCTTTATTTTTATATGTCCTGAAACCCCTGCGTAGCAAGTATTTCGCAGGAAGGGGAGATATTTCCCTTCCTTTTGCCCTTGAAAACCACTATATTGTGAAGATCACACTGTGCAGGAAAACCCGTTATCCCACTCCGGATAAGCCCTGTTGATGAACCACAGCCGCTTTAGCAGCATTATGTTTATTTATATGTATCGGTTCCGCTCTTTTGGGTGTGCTATTTGTTTTGTTGCTGCTCACAGATTAAGTAATTGATAATTAGAGATATAAACTGACTATGCGAAAGACTATTATTGTATCGAACAGGCTACCGGTAAAAATTACAGAGAAAGACGGTGAATTTGCACTGCAAGCCAGTGAAGGTGGATTGGCTACCGGTTTAGGATCTATCTACAGAGAAGGGAATAATGTCTGGCTGGGATGGCCCGGACAGGAAATCAGCGATCCTAAACATCAGGAGAAAGTCACCAAACAGCTCAGGCAGATGAACCTGATGCCCGTTTTTCTCACCCAGGATGAAATCAATAATTTCTACGAAGGATTCTCCAATGAAACGTTATGGCCGGTGTTTCACTATATGTCCGTGTACGCCCGCTATGACCAGGGTTACTGGGATGCCTACTACCAGGTCAACAAAAAATTCCGCGACATCGTGATGCAGGTGGCAGAACAGGGCGATATCATCTGGATACATGATTACCAGTTGTTGCTGCTACCGGGGATGCTGCGGGCAGAGATGCCGGAAGTATCCATTGGCTTTTTTAATCATATTCCTTTCCCTTCCTACGAATTGTTCCGCCTTATCCCGTGGCGCGCGGAGCTGATAGAAGGATTGCTCGGAGCTGATCTGATGGGTTTTCATACATTTGATGATAGCCGCCATTTCCTCAATGCTGCCAGCCGTATTCTGCCAGTCAATACCAGCGCCAATGTGGTTTCCTATAACGACCGTATTACGGTAGTAGAAACATTCCCTATGGGAATCGACTTCAATAAATTCTCTGCTCTTGGGCAGGACCCTGAGGTAAAACACCAGCTACAAAACCTGAAAAATAATTTCCAGCAGGAGAGGATGGTACTCTCTATCGACCGGCTGGATTACAGCAAAGGCATCCTGCAACGCCTGCAGGCCTTTGAGTTGTTGCTCCAGTTACACCCGGAGTATGTCGGCAAAGTTGTCTTGTATATGATTGTGGTGCCCTCCAGGGACACGGTTCCACAATACAAGGAGCTAAGAGATGAAATCGATAAACTGGTAGGTAATATCAACGCCCGGTTCCGCACGCTCAGCTGGCATCCGGTCCAGTACTTTTACCGTTCCTTCCCGGTGGAGGTACTGTCAGCCCTTTATAATTATGCAGATATATGCCTGGTAACACCCATGCGCGATGGCATGAATCTCGTCAGCAAGGAATATGTGGCCAGCCGTAATAATAATGACGGCGTCCTGATTCTCAGTGAAATGGCCGGCGCATCTAAAGAGCTGATGGATGCCATCATTGTTAATCCCAATAACATCGGGGCCATTACCAGGGCTATCGTGGATGCCTTGAACACGCCTTTGCCGGAACAAGAGCGGCGTATGAAGCAGATGCGGCAGGTGGTATCCAAATTTAATATCAATCACTGGGTGAAATTATTTATGACCCGTCTGGAGGAAGTGAATCAGATACAACAGAATATGCTGGCGCGCCGTGTGAACCAGGAAACCGCGATGATGATACGTCAACAGTACAGGCAATCCAAAAAGCGTATCATTTTCCTGGACTATGATGGCACCCTGGTGGGGTTTCAGACCAATATAGATATGGCTGCCCCAGACCCGGACCTGTACCAGCTGTTGCGGGAACTTGCCAGTTTTCCGGGCAATGATGTTGTCATGATCAGCGGCAGGAAACACGAAACACTGGGAGAGTGGTTTGGCCACTTACCGCTGGACCTGATTGCGGAACATGGCGCCTGGCAAAAGACAAAGGAAGGGGAGTGGTACCAGCTTCCAGGGCTTACCGATAAATGGAAACAGGAAATATTTCCGATGCTGGAACAGACGACAGATCGTACCCCAGGATCTTTTATAGAAGAAAAGAGTTACTCGCTGGTGTGGCATTACCGCAAAGTGGAATCCGGTTTGGGAGAACTGCGCGCCAATGAACTTATGAATACCCTGCGTTACTATACACAGGAGAAAGGTCTCCAGGTACTGCCGGGAGACAAGGTGATTGAAGTAAAAAATATTGAGATCAATAAAGGTAAGGCCGCACTGAGCTGGTTAAACCACAAGAAGTATGATTTTATTATGGCGATGGGGGATGATGTGACAGATGAAGATATTTTCAAGGCCCTGCCGCTGAAGGCTATCACCATCAAAGTAGGAAGCCAGGTGTCTGCGGCACAGTATTATCTCAGGAGCCATCATGAAGTCCGGCATCTGTTGCGCACACTGAAAACGGTTCACGCGGAAAGTTAATAAAGTCGATATTGGTGTCTTTTTATTATGGCATTTTAATATATTAATAACTTATATATTAATGACATAATAACCAGACACCAATAAATATCTAAATATCAAAATCCCTAAATGAATATGGGCTTATCCAGTTTCATAGCAATGCGATAGGCAGCATTCATCAGACCTACGTGGCTATACGCCTGTGGAAAATTGCCCCATTGGCTGCCGGTAGCCGATTCTACGTCCTCACTAAAGAGCAGTAGGTGATTGGAATATTGTAACAGTTTACTAAACTCGCGTTGCGCATCATCGAGGCGCCCCACACAGGCGAGTGCTTCCACATACCAGAACGCACATACGAGGAAAGTGGTTTTAGGTAATCCGAAATCATCGGAATGGCGGTAGCGGTAAAACAATCCCTCCGGTGTTTTTAATTCCCTTTCCAGTCCGGCCAGATGATCACGTGCCCGTTCAGAGGCGGGGTCCAGGTAATTCATCATGATCAGCTGTAAGGTGCTGGCATCCAGGTGCTGGCTGCCTGCTGCGTTGGTATATACTTTCCGGACAGGATCGTAGCAGCTCTCAATATGGGCGGCAGCACGGTTTTTCAGCGCAATAGCCCGGTCAATCAGTTCTTCATTGCCAATGGTGCGGGCCATTTTTTCTGCAGCGTTGCAACCAGCCCACTGAAACAGGTTCGTATAACAGTGTACGTTAGCCATGTTCCGGAACTCCCAGATACCTGCATCCTTTTCGTCAATGGTACGTTCTATCTTCTTCAACAGCAGATTGATCCACCGGTCAGAGTCCTTTCTTTCAGAGAAAATAAAACGATGATCAGTATACAGGGGCAACATGGAGATCAGCACCTGTCCATATATATCATTCTGAATATGCTCATATGCCTGGTTGCCTATTCTCACAGGTTGATTGCCCATATAACCATCCAGATGCGGGAGGATGGTTTCTATCAGGTCTTTCTTCCCGGTAATGCCATATAGTGGCTGGTAGCGGAAATCGCCGGAGAAAGAAATATCTGTGATATAGCCGAAGTACTTTTCCATCTCTTCAAAATGCCCGATATGGTTCAGTGCGGTGATCACATAAAAGGTATCACGCATCCAACAGTAGCGGTAGTCCCAGTTACGGCCGCTATCGGGGAATTCTGGCAGGCTGGTCGTACTGGCGGCAATGATGGCGCCGGTATCTTCATTCTGGTGTATTTTGAGTGCCAGCGCAGCACGGATCACATATGGCTGATGGTAATTGGCGATAGAGGAGTGTTTGATCCAGGTGCGCCAGTAGGCGATCGTTTCACGGAAAAACTGTTCGGCTGTGCTGGTCAACGGTGCTTCCAGCGGCTGGCCGTAGGTGAGTATCAGGTACTTGGTTTCATTCAGTACAAAATATTCTTCCTCAAAAACATAGCTGACAGCAATATTGGTGGTCAGCCTCATTTTATCTTCACATCCGGCAAATTCAATATGGTTGCTGCCACGGACAGGGTGCAACAGCGCAGCGCCGTAATCGCAGGTAGGCGTGCATTTCACGCGCACGCGGGGAGAGCCTTCCAGTGGTTCCACTTTCCTGATCAGCATCAACGGCTTGAAAAAGCGCTCGTATTGCAGGAAGCGGGGAGCAAAGTCGGTCACCCGGTAACTGCCTTCATGCGTGGTGATTTCCGTACAGAGAATGTTGGTGTTCTCCATATAATATTGATGGGAATCAAAATCCCCGGTCGGCAGAATGGAAAAAGTACCGCCTTTTTTACGGTCAAGCAGCCCGCCGAAAACGAAGGAGCTGTCCATCCGGGGCCAGCAGAGCCAGTCTACATTTGTGTCTTTGTTGATATGCGCCAGGAACGCGCAATTACCGATAAGTCCAGTCTGATAGGTATGTCTTTCCATTAAAAATCAATTTATTGGTTCTACATTTTTTTCAGAAAATTGTTCAACCAGGGGCAAATGCTGTTCCAATTTGACTATTTTTAGGAGATAAGTTTACGATGTTATGCAGACGATCAAAAAGCAGCACTATTTGCCAAAGTTTGTAGCACCCGTATATGAGCAGGGGGAAGACTTGTATTTGCTGGCAGGCGACCTGGGTGGGACCAAGACCAATCTGGCATTGTTCAGGTTAACCGAAGGTGATCTGGACCTGGTGCGTGAAGACAAATACGCCTCCCGTGACTACGCCAGTTTCTCAGAGATCATTCAGCATTTTATCAGTCAGGGTGAGCAACAGCCGCAGCGTATATGCATTGGCGTGGCCGGACCGGTAGTAAAGGGAAAAGTGGAGCTGACCAATCTGGCCCGTGAACTAAGTGAAGACGAGATCCGGCAGGCTACAGGCATCCGTGCAGTAGCCCTGATCAATGACCTGGAAGCTACCGCCTATGGCCTGGCCACTTTGTCACCCGGACAACTGACCACGCTGCACCGCGGCACTGCCGATAACAGTGGCAATATGGCCATCATTGCACCCGGTACGGGGCTGGGGATGGCTGGACTATATTGGGATGGGCAGTATCATCATCCATTTCCGACAGAAGGTGGTCATGGGGATTTTGCGCCCCGGACAGAGCTGGACATTGCCCTGTTGCGTTATTTGCAGGAAAAATATGAGATCGCCAGCTGGGAGCGCGTGATTTCCGGACCAGGCATTGTGACCATCTACCAGTTTCTGCGGGATGTGAAAGGTATGGAGATGCCGGCGGCCCTGGCAGCTGAAATGGCGGCTGGCGACGATGCGGCCGTGATCAGTAAAGCAGCCATGGATGGGAAAGCGCCTGTTTGTGTGAAGACCATGGAGCTGTTCGTCCGTTATCTGGCCCGTGAGTCCTGTAACCTGGTATTGAAGATGAAATCCACCGGGGGCCTGTTCCTTGGAGGAGGCATTCCGCCGAAAATAACGCGGTTACTGGAGACCGGTGAATTCTATCATCATTATATGCAGGGCGACCGGATGGCCGAGTTGCTGGGCAGTGTTCCCATACATATTGTCAATAATGATAAGTCAGCCCTCTGGGGCGCAGCATATTATGCAGGATTATTAGCAGATTAGTTTTATTTTTGCGGCACAGGAAATGGTGTCTTCCTGCTCAGAACCGTTTCGGGTCCTCCGAAACTGATGGCGCCTACAAAACGAACCTGACGATACGGAAGTGTCGTTGTAAACTGCTGTTTGTAGGACATGAAACAACACACGAATAAACCGGAACAAATAACAGTAGCGTATCAGCTGCTGAGATGGACAGTATTGGTATTGCCCGTTGCCCTGATTGTAGGCAGCCTGGTTGCCCTCTTTTTATGGTTGCTTGACAAGGCAACAAAAATCCGTTTTGAGCATGGCTGGCTGCTGTACCTGTTGCCAGTGGCGGGAGTATTGATTTACTGGTTGTACCGCTTAGGAGGTAAGAATGCCGAGAAAGGGAACAACCTGATCATGGATGAAATACACCAGCCGGGTGGCGGTGTTCCCGCGAGAATGGCGCCATTAGTATTACTGACGACCGTCATCACGCATCTGTTTGGCGGTTCCGCCGGACGGGAAGGCACAGCGGTACAAATAGGCGGCAGTATGGCTGCCTGGATCGGTAAAACGTTGGGACTAACCCACAGGGATATACGCATATTATTAATGACGGGTATTGCAGCGGGTTTCGGAGCCGTATTTGGTACGCCCATCGCAGGCACCGTGTTCGCGCTGGAAGTACTGGCCATCGGCGCCATGCGGTACGACGCCCTGGTACCTTGCCTGATTGCCGCCGTGCTGGCCGATGTAGTCTGTTCCGCCTGGGGTATTTCCCATACTCATTACGAGATATTATATACGGGTACACATCTGACACCTTACGTTCCTTTCCTGAAGGCCGACTTGTTGTTGTTGTTGAAGGTAATTGTTGTGGGCGTAGCTTTTGGGCTGACCAGCTTTTTATTCTCCTGGCTGATACATGCCATCAAACATAACGCTAACACCTATATTAAAATACCCTGGCTGATTCCCGTAGTGGGCGGCCTGATGATCATTGCCATGACTCTCATCGTTGGTACCCGTGATTATTTGGGATTAGGCGTTTATAGTCAATCACCGGATGGCATCAGTATCGTCAACGCCTTCCGTGATACAGGACATATTTCCGACTGGAGCTGGCTGTGGAAGCTCGTTTTCACGGCCGTGACGCTGGGAATGGGGTTTAAAGGAGGGGAGGTGACCCCCCTGTTTTTTATGGGCGCCACACTCGGTCACACCTTGGCGCTATTGCTCGGTGCGCCGGTCGATCTCTTCGCCGGACTGGGATTCATCGCTGTATTTGCCGGAGCCACCAATACCCCGCTTGCCTGCACACTGATGGGCGTCGAACTTTTTGGCGCCGACCATGTACTTTACTTTGCCGTAGCATGTTTTACTGCTTATTATTTCAGCGGACATTCCGGTATTTACGCCTCGCAGAAACTGGAGGTGCCTAAATTTGAACGGTAGAATGGCTATGGTAGCGCATTTGAGCGCTAACAATTTTGTTAGTCCGATACACACATACTTATCGTGCTGTATGTTTGTGGCATGAAGAAGACGAATATTACTGGCATCCATCATCTAGCCATTCAGGCAAATGATTTCGCTGCCACCTGCCGATTTTATGAGGCGCTGGGCCTTACACCATTTCATTCCTGGACACTACCCGAATTTAACATTACACATGCCGCGCTGCTGCAGATTCCGGGCTCAGGATCGTTTATAGAGATCTTCGATAAAGACGCCAATATCGCCACACAGGGCCGCCGGAAAGCGCCTGGAGAGAGTGTTGTGGCGGGTGCATTGCTGCATCTGGCGCTCACTGTAGATGACGTGGAGGTGGCCTATGCGCACGCATTATCCCTCGGTGCTGCGAGCTGTGTGGAACCAGGGGAATTATCGCTGGGTCAGCCGCCGTTGAAAGTACGTAACGCACTGGTGTACGGGCTGGATGGAGAAGTGATTGAATTCATTGCTTTTGTTGCATAATTTTTTTGCCGCCGCCGTATGGGGTAGTCTGATAAGGCGACCGGTAACGGCGGCGTTTTTTTAATGCATTTAAATATAAGGCTTAACGTTTATTTATTGTATATACAAGCACGCCGTTAGGGTCTGTAACTGTTCCGTACATGCAATTTGCTCCCACGCCATTGCAGCCAGAGAGGCTTTCTGCTTCTTGAATAGATTTATGAGTGTAGACACGATTGAAATGAACAAAAGTATACCAATTGAAAAGTGTAGCATTTCTGCGGGACGAATCCTGATGTGTGGCTGCATAAGCGCCACCAATGCCAATAATGGCAGCAAACGTTGCGAGAGCGATTCTGATCTTTTTCATAAAGGTGCTTTTAGTTGTATAAATTAGGGGATACTCGAGGCAGATTGGTTGTATAGGATAGTATAAAGATAATGAAGAACACTGCATCACAGCCTCAAAGCAAATCAACGGGCGAGGGCGGCGAAACGACATCAGCTATCACAGAAAATAGGGGAACCATTTTAGCCGCGTTTTACCACTCAAATTGAACGCGCTGAGAATCGAATAACCGTACATCAGTCCAGGACCAATTCATATAAACGAGCCACAGCGGCTTCGTTTCAGCCGAAATTCCTCCTGATTTAGTAGAAACTTTTTCGCTGAGAGAGATCGGATTCCCGAGCCTCATAATATTCCTATAATAAACATTATGTTAAATAGAAAATAACCATAAAAGATAAGAACTGTTTCTAGTCAAGTCGGTTTAAGCTAGTTTTTGGAAGCTTCCCAGGGGTCCTATATCCTGGTTACCATGGCTCGATTAATGAGGCTCTTAGGCTATAAAATCATTTTGCCGTCGGGTAATGCCGCCATCATGCGTAGCCAGTTTGTTGGGATCGGGACTGGCAGATGCTTCTCTCCTCCTTTTGCTTATTGATTATCTCGATATAGACATCGAGGTCTAGTTGTTTCCTGTTGAAAGTATACAGTTAAACATGTATCATTTCATACAAAACACTCACACGAACTCGTGTGATAAATCAACTGTCAAAGACCCGGAGACAGGTTGACGACGCTACACAACGATGTATAACGCACACGCCCTATCCAGTTAAAAAAGCAAAGGTTAGAAAATGACGTACCTGGAAAGCCTTACAGCACTCATGACGTTTACATTGAAGATATGAAGCCAGTTGGCATCTGTTATTTCCCAAAAATCTTTTACCTCAAATATGCCCGCATTGTTGACGAGAATATCTACTGAAGGTAACCGCTGTAACAGGATTTCCATCTCTTCCGGGATCGCCAGGTCCGCCGAAATGCCCGATACAACAGCCTCCGGGCACAATGCTGTGAGCTTTTGTATGGCCCAATCTACTTTGACTTGTGTTCTTCCATGAAGAATCACTTCGGCACCTTCCTGTGCCATTTGTTGTGCGATCGCAAATCCGATTCCCTGCGTGGAACCACTGATAAAAACACGCTTCGATGCTAATTGTAAATCCATATTTCAATCTGTATATATTTTTGTAATGATCATTACAAAAATTGGTAAAAAATTTTAAGCCAGGATACTGAGCTGTATCCCGATCAGCTCTTTCATCTTTTCCTTATTCGGATGCATCCTTCTGGTCACGTTAAGTCCATTCCAACAAGTGATCAGGTATCTTCCTAAAACAGCAGCATCCGCGGGATTGGTAATAGTGCCTGACCGTTGCGCCTCGCGGATAGTATCGGTAAACATCCGCTCCACATCTTTCAGGATACCCACCGCTTCCGCTTCCAGGTCATTGTCTACAAAAGCCAGGGCTGTCACGGTATTAGCTACGATACACCCTTTCATATGGGTATGCTCATCCGCTTCGGCCAAACTTCTAAAAAAGTCTTTGATCAGCTCAATTGGCGCGGGATGTTGTTTCATCTCTTGCTTAAATGCCAGAAAGGCTTCCCGTCGCTGCTGCAGCGCCTTTGAAAAAAGTTCTTTCTTCCCGCCCCGGAACGTATTGTACAAACTACCGCTCCCCATTTGTGTGGCGGTCTGCAGGTCCTGCAGGGATGTGGCGCTATACCCTTTCTCCCAGAATACTTCCTGGGCTTTTAAGACAACTGCGTCGCTGTCATATGTTGTTGGTCTTCCTCTCATTTTTGTAACGATCGATACAAAAATAAAAAATGTAACCGTTCTGCCAAAATTATTTCTGCTTCTTCCCTGTTATCCGCCGTCTACATATTGCCCGACAAGATAATAACCGGAAAATTTCTATCTTTAGTCCCGCTGATGGACACTAATGAACAACGGAATATCAACGTTATATTTATTGCTCCGGATTCCGCAGAGGCGGCAGCCGCTTATAAGGATTATTACAAGCAGTTGTACAACTATGGCAGGAAACTGACGGACAATAATAGTCTGATAGAGGACGCCATTCATGACGTGTTTGTATCTATGTGGCAGGCCCACAGCCGAAATCCTGCCATGGACGCCAGCAAGAGTTATGTATACAGTAGCTTTCGCCGCAGGCTGTTCCGCTACTATGAGGATGCCATCAGGCGGATGCAACGCGAAGAGCGCGCCAGCCAGGCCGCCACTCCCGAATTTGGCGCTGATCATTTTCTGATTCACCGGGAACAGGACCAGCAGCTGAAAACAGCCATACTACAGGCTTTGCAACAACTTACGCCACGGCAGCGGGAAGCCGTTTACCTTCGCTTCTATGAAAACATGCAGTACGATGAAATTGCTACGGTAATGGATATTTCCGTTAAAGCCACCTACAAGCTCATGGCCCGTGCATTGGATGAGCTGAAACAACTGGTTAACATCCCCTTCTACCTGCTGCTACCTATGCTTCGGTTACTGTTTATCCGGCAGTAACAAAAAAAATTTAAAAAACTTTTGTTTTCATGGGGTAATATCTCCCTGTGCAGACTTATATATATCAGTAAATAGCTTAAACAGGATGCAGCGCGACAAACCGGACAATGAAACATACAGTGTGACCGCTCTTGTGGGTAACCCTTCTTTTGTGAGATGGGTATTACAGAACGATCCCACGGTAGCGGCACAATGGGAAACATGGATAGCCGCCGCTCCGGAACATGCTGTCATGGCGCAAACCGCAAGGCAGCTGCTTTTACAGATACGTTTCGCAGAACATGAGCCAACAGCCGAAACGTTAACAGCATCCTATACCAGGTTCGCCCATTCAATCTCGCGGCTACGCCAGGAACCCACCAAACGTGGACGCCTATACGCTGTGCTGTCATGGCGCAACGCCGCCATCTGGATTGGGCTGCTGGCGGGTGTGGGAGCAGCCAGCTGGTATACCTGGCGACAGAAAACAACCCTGGCAGTGTCTACAACTTTTGGAGAAACCAGGCAGATAGTACTCCCGGACAGTTCCCGGGTTACGCTGCAGGCCAACTCCAGGCTGACATACCGCCGCTCCCTAAATGGACAACTTCGTGAGGCCTGGCTCAACGGCGAAGCGTATTTCCGGGTGAACCAGGATAATAAAGCAGCCGGATTTGTAGTCCATACGCCCGATGCCGACGTTACCGTACTGGGTACCACTTTTGATCTGAAACAACGACACCACCAAACAACCGTATTCCTGCAATCAGGAAAAGTACGCATCGATTTTCATGATCCACAGCAAACAAGCAGAATCCTCTCCCCTGGCGATCTTGTAGAATATGATGCACAGGACAGAAAGGTTTCTGCTTCCAGAACAGACAGCAGCTACAGTAGCTGGGTACAGGGCAAACTCACCCTGGTAGACGCTCCCTTGTCTGATATCATAGACATCCTGGAGAACAACTACGGCGAAAAAGTGGTGGTGAACGATGAAAAAATCAAGCAAAGAAAAATAGAAGGTATTATATATCTGGAGAGCAAAGCAGACATTCTCTTTATTATCTCCAATGTCCTCGACATACAAATCAGCCGCAGGAACGATACCATGTATTTCAGTAACCGAAAATAAAAATTGTAACAAACATCAATCATCCAGTACGGAGCACACCCACCATACGCGCTGACTGTATGCAGAACAAGGACTAGCGACAGCTAACCAAAATCATAAAAACCAACTAACGATGAGGAAAGTCTTATTCTTCCCTATGGGAATGGTATTGCTTTGCCTGAACGCCACTACCCTTTCGCAAAGGGCCATGGCACAGCAAACCGTACCAACCGGTAAACAACGGCAGGAAAAAATGACCGTGGACGCAGCCTTAAAAAAGCTGGAAAAGAAGTACGGCGTCACCTTTGTCTATGACAAAACACTGGCCTCAGAAAAGTACACTTCCTTCAATCCGGAGCATGCCGGCAGTCAAAGCGTGGAAGATCAGCTGAAAGCGATCCTCTATCCTAACGGCCTGTTGTTCCTGTATATTAAAAAGGACTACTATGCCATTACTATCAATAAAGACAAAGGCAACAACATACTGACAGCTGATGGCGCTCAGAAAGGAGAAGACACACCACAGCCACTTCCAATGGTTACGTTATCTCCTGCAAGAGGACGTGTAACCGATGAGAAAGGCACTCCCCTTGAACGGATCAGCGTACAGGTGGCCGGCACTACCAGTGGCGCCTATACGGATGCTGACGGCGTGTTCAATATACCTAATGCGGCCAATAAAAAACTGATGATCAGCGGCGTAGGCTACACCCCACAGGAAGTGCAGACCTCCGGCCCCGCACCGGTAAGTGTAAAGCTCATCAGCTCTTCCAAAGAACTGACAGAAGTGGTGGTAGTGGGTTATGGCGAACAAAAAAGAGCCAAAGTGGTTGGCGCCGTCAGCACTGTTAGCAGTAAAGAAATTACCGAAGCGCCTGTAGCAAGAGTTACCGATGCATTGGCCGGACGTGCGCCCGGCTTATTTGTTTCAAAAGCCAGTGGCGCTCCGGGCAAAGGTTCTACTTTCTATGTACGCGGTATCAGTACCACCAACAACTCCGAACCCCTGGTGGTGATTGACGGTATTCCCAACAGGAACCTGGACGACCTCGCTCCTACTGATGTGGAAACCATTTCCGTACTGAAAGATGCATCCGCCATCGCCGTATACGGCGCCAGAGCGGCCAATGGCGTTATCCTCGTTACCACCAAAGGCGGCCGGTCTGGTAAACCAGTCATCAGTTTCAGTGGCAATATGACTGTTCAGCAACAGACACGCCCACTCAAACCACTGGGTTCCTACGAATATGCCAAACTTTATAATCAGGCCCTCAAAAATGAAAATAGCTTTAACCCCGCTTTAGGCAAGGGTTATACAGATGAAGTGCTCGAAAAATTCAGGACTGGCAACGACCCGGACCGTTATCCAAACACTGACTGGTATAACGATATACTCGCTCCTACTTCTGTACAACAGCGGTACGATCTGTCTGTGAGCGGCGGCAACGAAAAGACCCGCTATTTTGTGTCCGCCGGCTATAACAATGAAGGTGGCTTCTACCCGGTGGTAAATTACAAGCGGTATAACGTCCGCACCAACCTTCAGACAGAGATAGCCAAAGGCCTGTTGTTCGATGTAAAAATGGCGGGCATCATGTCAGACAGCAAAGACACCCGCTCCGGCGGATCTACGATTGTGAAAATGGCCATCTCCAGTCCTCCCTATTATGTTAATCAATTCAGCAACGGGCTATACGGGTTTGTCCCTGCCGCCAGAGGCAATGCCTATCAGCAGTCCAGAGGTGAAGATGGTTACATGCAGAACAACAATAACACCTTTACCGGAACACTCTCCCTACAATACAAGCTACCATTTGTAGAAGGCCTTTCCTTCAAAGGTACCTTTGCATACGACCGGAATGTGCTCAACTCCAGGAGTTTCTCAAAGCCTTATGTATTGTACACGATGGACAATGCGGGCGTAATGAAAAAAGCCAACAACCTACCAGCGGCGCCAGAGTTGTCGGAAGGCACCAGACAAAACTATTATGCCACCAGCGAGTTCTCTGTGAACTATGACCACTCGTTTAAAGACCATCATGTAGGCGGTATGCTGCTCTACACCCAGACAGCTTTTAATGAGCGCTATTTCGGGGCTACCGGCAGAAATTTCGTTTCCCCTGCGCTGGAGATACTGAATGCTGCGGACCCTACCAATGTATCAGTAACGGGAACAGCCCTCCGTCAGTATAGACAAGGGGTTGTTGGTCGATTTACCTATGACTACCAACAGAAATATCTGCTGGAGATGAACTTCCGGTATGATGGTTCCGACATCTTCCCACAGGGCGGCCGCTTTGGCTTCTTCCCTTCTATTGGCGCCGGCTGGGTTGTCTCCAAAGAGAACTTCTTCCCACAAAGAAGTCTTGTTGATTATCTCAAATTACGCGGGTCCTGGGGACAGCTGGGTAATGACCGCGTAGATCCTTACCAGTTCCTCGCCAGCTATAGCCTTGTAGGCGCAGATAAATATGGCGTCAGCCACGGCTACTCTTTTGGTGGCACCAATCCTGTATACTATCAGGGCCTTGAACAGAATGTACTGCCTAACCCCAACTTCACCTGGGAAAAAGCTGTCATGAGCAACATAGGCTTCGATATGCAGTTGTGGGACAACCAGATCAGTGTCTCTGCTGACTATTTCTACAAACGGACCAAAGACATCCTCGCCCCCCGTGCACAGGCCGTACCAGATGTTATTGGTATTAAGCTGCCGGTAGAAAATGCGGGTATTGTAGACAATCGCGGTTTTGAGATCAGTATTGGTTACAACGGTAAGGCAGACAAGTTTACCTACTATGTGAAACCTAATATCACTTTCGCCCGCAACAAAGTTGTGTATTATCCTGAAGCCAGCACCATTCCTGAATGGCAGCGTTTAACCGGCAAGCCTATTTCCATGAAGCCCGCTGGCAGTCCCTATAAACCGAAATTCGTATCAAATGGGCTGTACCAATCACAGGATGAAGTAGAGAAGGGCCCTAAACCACTGTACCCAAGCGTTTCTGCAGGCGACATCAGGTATGTTGATATTGATGGGGATGGCAAAATTACCAACAACGACAAGATCGTAACTGATAACGGCGGTTATCCTGAAATACAATATGGCATTGCTATGGGAGGCCGCTATAAAGGATTTGAGCTCAACCTCCTCTGGCAGGGAAATGGTAACGTAATGGCTTATGTGTATGGAGCCTACTCCTTCCCTTTCACTGCTGACGGACATCCGCAGGAGATACACAAAAACTACTGGACGCCGGATAATCCCAACGCCGCCTTTCCGAGGTTGTCAGTTGCCTACGCCAACAATACAGAGAACTCCGACTACTGGCTGCACAACGCTGCCTTTATCCGCCTGAAGAATGCCGAGCTGGCTTATAACCTGCCTGACCAATGGCTACGCCGCGCAGGCATCAAAGGCGTAAGGGTATACCTCAATGGTAATAACCTGCTCACCTTCAGCCCTCTGAAACAAATAGATCCGGAAATAGATCCGGTGGCAGCTGCCAGTAACATTACCCCCTATCCGATCATACGGAGCTACAATGCCGGCGTCAACGTTCAACTGTAAACAACCAATAACAGTCATCATGAAAAAATATGCATATCTCCTTTTGCTCACCGCTTACTGTCTGACTGCCTGCCAGAAGGGCTTTTTGAACAAAGGCCCATTAGACAGGTTTACTGATGAGCTTATATGGAAGGACAGTAGCCTGGTAAATCTCTACATCGCCAATATCTACTCCGGTATTATCTCTGAGTACGACAGAGGTGGCAGTGACCTGATAATGAGCTATACCGACGAAGGCGAATCCAACCGCCCTTATCTGGATGGTCAACTGGTAAACTTCGCACAATACAATTCCGCCACCGGCGTGTTTATCGATAACTGGAACAACAACTACGCGAGCATCCGTAAGTGTAACACGCTGCTGGAACAACTGCAGTCCGCCCCTTTCAGCGCAGCGCTGCAACAAAGGATGCGCGGCGAGGCCTATTTCCTGCGCGCCTACTTTTACATGGACATCTATACTTATTTCGGTGCATTTCCGATTGTCGACAAAGCACTGGAACTGAATGATGAATTAGCCATCCCCCGTGCTACCAATAAAGAATGCGTCAACTTTATCCTGAAAGACCTGGAAACAGCCGCGACGCTCCTTCCCGCCACCTACACAGACAAGGCACAAACAGGGCGCGCCACAAAAGGCGCCTGCTACGCCATGAAATGCCGGCTGTTGCTCAATGAACTGGATTACCAGGGGGCTGCTGCCGCTGCCAAACAGGTGATGGACCTCAACCAGTACAAGCTGTTTCCCGATTTCAAATCCATGTTCCAACCGGGGAACGACAATAATGTGGAAGTCATTTTCGATAAACAGTTCGGTAGTCTGCAAAGCAAACAAAAACATGATCTGAACGATTATGAGTATCCACGCAACTTCACCGGCTTCGCCAGTGGTGTTAACGATCCTACCCAAAACATCGTAGATGCGTTTATGATGAAAGACGGCAAGCCGTGGAATGAATCTACACTGTATAATCCAGAGCGTCCTTATGAAAACCGCGACCCACGCCTTTATAGCAGCGTATTGTATGACGGCATGATGTTCCGTGGTGAGATACTGGATTTGCAGAAAGGCAGCGCCGCCAATCCATCAGAGCGGGGTACCGCCACCGGCTACTATCTCAAAAAATTCCTGGACACCACCTACGATCTGAAGGGGATATCCAATCCTAATCTGAACAACTGCATCATCATGCGGCTGGGGGAAGTATATCTCAACTACGCTGAGTGTCAGTTGAAACTGGGTAATGCAGAGGAGGCACGCACGTACGTCAACCTGATCCGTGCCCGTGCTGGCATGCCTGCTATCCTCACCGGAGAAATGACCTGGGAAAAATATGAACAGGAAAGGACTGTGGAACTGGCCTTTGAAGGACAACGCTGGTTTGACATACGCCGCTGGAAAAAAGGGCCGGAACTGCTCGGACGATCAGTATATGGCATGGTGATCACCGTAACCAACGGCAAACGTACCTACACCCGTTCCAAGATTGAAGACAGGGTATTTATCGCGCCTAAAATGTACATGTTCCCTATTCCGTTGGATGTGCTGAATAAATATCCCGCAGGGAAAGAATTGAAACAAAACCCGGAATGGGATTAACTTACAGTGCCAACCATTTAATCAGTTAATATGAAAAAAATTACAACCAGCGCCCGTATCCTGCTGCTGTTCACCGCATTAAGCACAGGAGCTTACGCACAACAAAAGACCGTTGTCATTAAAGGAACCGTTGTCGGTGATACCCGCGGCTATGACCGCATAGACATGTACTCCCGTAATCCGGACCGCTACGACTCTATGACGGTCACCAACAAAACCTTCTCCGGTGAAGTACCTTTTGAAGCGCCTTACCGGCAGTTGTTCGCATCGCTGTATGATTCAAAAGTACGTGGCGGTTACGCTCCTCAGGCCATCCTGATCGACAAGCCCGGCACTTATCATGTGGTAGCCCATATAGACAGCACCGGTACCCATTACTCATCCATTGACGGCGCCGCGCAACAGGTATATGCCGCCTTTACTGATGAAATGGATAAAACCTTTGACGGCATCGAAACAACGATGAAGCAGAAATATGGCGCAGATGTTATGAAGAGCCTCTACGGCAAAAATCCCAATGCCGCCGCTGCAGCAGAAATGGAGACCCTGGAGAAAACTATCACCAGTAAACTGGTACAACGTTATGTGAGCAAGAACCCCGGTTCTTACGCATCAGCCGTTATCCTGCAACGCAACAGCGGCTCACTCGATAGTAAAACGCTGACAGCCCTGTACCAGCAACTCACACCAGCCATAAAAGCGCTGCGTGAAGGCGAAGCCATAAAAACAGAAATCGCTGCCCGCAAGCTCAGTGTCAACGGCGCCACGCCGGCGGATTTCACGCTGAAGAACGAAGTGGAAAAAGCCGTTAAGCTTTCCGACTACAAAGGCAAATACGTACTGATAGATTTCTGGGCCAGCTGGTGTGGTCCCTGCCGCGCTGCTTTCCCGCACATGCGCGAGCTGTATGCACAATACAAAGGCAAAAACTTTGAGATACTGAGCATCTCCACCGATCGCGATAAGGCCGCCTGGCTTAAAGCGGTGAAAGATGAAAACAATCCATGGCCACAAGCCCACGATGATAAAGGCGAGGTATCTAAAAATACCTTCAATGTACAAGTACTGCCCACCCTGTTCCTGCTGGACCCGAAAGGCAAAATCATCGCACAAAAACTCGAAGGAGAAGCACTGGATAAAAAACTAAAAGAGCTTTTGCCATAGTAAGCATCAATACCAACCATTTCAAAAAAAGAAAAGACGCAGTTCATGCGTCTTTTCTTTTAATAGCTATATAATAATCAAAATCAGCTGATTATATTTTTCCTCTTCATATAAAGCTAGAATGTAGCCGCAGCGGGCTGTTTGGCTTTCACGTCAATGATCGTACGATTAATGAACGGCGCCATAATGATCAACAGCATCAATCCAAGGATCAGCATCACCACCATCTCATTATAATCCATCGCATATTTCAGGAAGGCCTGTTTCTTAACCGCTTTATCCAATAGCCCTGTAGCCGCACGGGCTGCCATATCGGGCTGCATGCCCCGTGCACCTAAGGCAGATTGATACAGATTAAGCCTTTCCTGCAAACCATTGTCTGCCCGGGAAACATGATCGCTCAAACGCATGGCATGTGTACCGGAATAAAACAACGAGAAATAGTTGATCAACGCGGTACTGATGCCAAAGAAAGCGAAGCGGGTAAATACACCCACAGCTGCCGCCGACTGGCTCAGCTCTGTTGGCACCGAGGAAATGGTGAACAGCAGTATCGGCGTAAACACCATACCAGCACCCATCCCCTGTAACAGCAGCGGTATGATAAAAGTATTCATATCTGCTTCGGAGGCGAACAGGAAATACATCCCTCCATGAAACAATAACAACAGGAAAAAACCGGCCAGCCAGATAAACTGAAGCGGACGTTTTTTGATGATCAGCCTGCCGGAGATAACTGCTCCCAGGATAATCCCCACAATATTATAGATGAGCAGTTCGTACAGATTGATCGGGTCCATGCCCAGTACCGTGGAGAAATAGCTGGTGGTAATGGAAAAGGCTCCCCTGATCAGATACAACATACCGAGCAGAAAAATACCGAACAGAAAGGCCCTCGACTGAAACATCTCCGGGTGTATAAAGGGGCGCTTGCGCGTGAGTTGTCTTGCCACAAATACAATAGCCAGGAAGACAATAGCGATGAGACTCCAGACAATCGTGTCATCCTGAAGCCAATAGTACTGTTGCCCATAGGTGACCACATACCCAATCAAAATGAGCATGGGGCTGTACAGGAAGAAGCTGGCCCAGTCCAGCTGGTACAGCGGTGTTTTCCTGACCAGGTGCACTTTATTCATCAGCAGCAGTAACAATATCCCGCCGGGCACAAAAGTGTAGATGATCATTTTGTACAAGACATTGTATTCGAAATTGTCTACCAGCGGCGCCGTCACCAGGGACGTCAGGGAAGCCGAGCACAGGATCATGGTGTAAAAAATGGCGTATCCTGTTTCCCGGGCGTGTTCTGATTTTAGTCGCCCGAAGAGTAATGTCAGACAGATGCTGGTCACGCCACAATTCACCACCCCTTGCAGAAAGCGGCCTGCAAAGAGGACCGTCAGCGAGCGGGTATGATAACACGCATAGCTGATCAGCACCTGCAATACGAGGCATATCAGAAAATACTCCTTGGTGGACACGCGGCTGAAAAAGCGGCGTTCCAGCGGTGTGAAGCTGGCAAGGGCAGCGTAATACAACAGCATGGAAAATTGGATGTCTGCCGGTTCTACCCCGTAGAATCCTGTTGCCGCGCTGATATTGGCAGTAGACAGCGCAAACAGCATGACGGTAGGAAACAGCACGAGGAAGATCGTCAGTCTGACCAGCCATTCCGGTGCCCATGACCTGAATATGGGATTGCCTTTGCTCATGATCAGTGGCAGGCTTTAGATACAGATACGTTTACACTCATACCGGCGGAAAGCGCTCTCAATTCTTCCGGTGTACCGTTTAGCCGTATCCGTACGGGGATACGTTGAGCTATCTTCACGAAGTTACCGGTAGCATTGTCTGGCGGCAGCAACGAAAACCGGCTGCCTGTAGCGCCTGACAGGGATTCTATTTTTCCGGTGAAAGTTTTTCCCGGGAAAGCGTCTACCACAATGCTGGTTGTTTCTCCGATAAACATGTGGCGGATCTGTGTTTCCTTGAAATTGGCCACCACCCATTTACCGGCTTCCCAGTCCACGATATAGGCCATTGTCTGACCAGCCTGAATCAATTGCCCCGGCTGTATCGTACGACGGCCCATTTTACCGTCGTACGGCGCGGTGATCACGGTATAGGAAACGGTGAGGTCCCTGTTTTTCACGACTGCCTCCCTCCTTTTGATTTCAGCTTCCAGCGCGCTTTGTTGTACACGGGCATCATTGATTTTGGCAAGGGACGCATTGTAAGCGTCTATTGCGGTATTATAGTCTGAGCGGGCCACCGCCAATGCAGCCTCTACTTTTTCCAATTGTTGTTTGGTCGCAGACTCCGCATCGTAGAGTTTTTTATAGCGGTCGTATTCCTGTTCCTGGTTGTGCAGCTTTGCTTTCGCAGCGGCAATCTGGGATTGGTATACTTTAGCCGATTCAGCAGAAGTAGAGACATTGCTCTGGATCACGCCCACCTGTGCTTTTGCATTGAGGAGCGCGGCATCCGCTTCCTGTTGTTGCGCGGCGTATTCGCTATTGTCTATGATTACCAGCGTGTCTCCTTTCTTTACTTCCTGATTTTCTTCATAACGGATAGACTCCACATAGCCGGTAACTTTCGCCACTACCGGGTTGATATACTCATCGACCTGTGCGTCGTTGGTTTCTTCGTATTTCCATTGATGCAACAACGTTCTTACGCCCCATATGGCGAGACATATCACCACAATGGAGGCAACCACGGTAGTGATCCTCGATATAATCCTGTCTGTTTTGTTAGTGTTCGTGTTCGTGTG
The DNA here is from genome assembly GCF_012927205.1 of Chitinophaga fulva. GTDB lineage: Bacteria > Bacteroidota > Bacteroidia > Chitinophagales > Chitinophagaceae > Chitinophaga > Chitinophaga fulva. The sequence continues at coordinate 695,159 of NZ_JABBGC010000002.1, read as the reverse complement.
TGTGTTGCTCATATATTAAAGGTTGCCTGTTGCTTTCAATAATTGATAGTATTGTAATTGTGCTGTTACTTCCGCATTGGTGAGATCGAAGCGGGACTGCAGCAGCTGTGTTTCCGCGTCCAGCAGGTCGGTCAGCAGGGAGAGCTGATTAAAATAGGTATTGTTCACGATCCGGAAGTTTTCCTGTGCCTGCAGGATATTTTCCTGCGCTACGCGGATACGTTCCAGTGCTTCTGTATAACGGAGATAACCGGCCCGTACTTCTTCCCTGACTTTGTCTTTTGTATCGGCGTGTTCTATCTCCTGCCGTTCCAGCGCTATCCTAGCCACTTCTTTTTTGTGTTTGTTCTGATACAGCGCTGATATGGGCAATCCGGCCTTTACCCCTACCTGCCCAAGGCCGTACAGGCTGATAGCGTATGGATAAAACAGGATCTGCGGATAAGCGTAGGAGTATTCTGCAAACAGTCCTACTTTAGGCAGGATATTAGATTTTACTTCTTTGAGTCTGAGCTCACTCAAGGCTGTTTCCTTTTCTGAAATCTTAAAGGGAAAGGCATGTTCATAGGCCTCTGCGAGGTAACCATTGTAATCTTTTTCCGGAACGGAAGCCAGTACCAGTGTGTCCAGCGCCAGGTGGTTGTCGATACTGTCCGACTGCCCGATCATAATATTAAGCCGCTGGTTGGCGATGATCAGGCTGTTCCTGATTTCCAGCAGCGTCATTTTCTGTTTGGAGAGTTTCAGTTCCGCGCGCAACACATCGCTTTTCAGCACCACGCCATTCTTCAGCAATTGTCTGATCTCTTCCAGTTCTTTCTCCCGGTCACGGATATCCTGTAACAATACTTTTTCGTACCTGCGGTACCGGTATATATCAAGATAGTAGGCTGCTGCCTTGTATTTAATTTCCGCGTTGGTCATGTTACGCTGTTCCGCCGCCAGTTCGCTCTCCGTTTGCCTGACGGTGATTTCGCGGGACGTTTTGCCGCCATTGTATACGTTGAGATAAGCATCCGCGCCAACGGAGTACGACTGATGTACGACCGGAAACTGTGTGGGAGTGTTGAAAATGCCCCTTTCATACATCGGCAGATTGGACACCCTTGAATAGGAACCGCTGGCTTTTATCTCCGGCAGCCGCTCGTCCATTGCAGCCTTGACCTGTTGCTGCGCGCCAGCCACCCGCAGCTGTTGCATCTGTAATTGTTTGTTATACACGGCAGCCTTATTCCATACATCCGTTAACGTTAAGGGGCTTTGCTCAGGGTTCTGACAAACGGCTGTTTTGCCGGCAAATAATACAGAGAGCATTATTCCCGCAAGCCATCTATTTCTAATTGAAAACATATTGATTCTGATGAGGATGCAAAGTTCAATTCATCTAGGTTAAATTATTTGTTATAAATTGCCATTAATTTGCTAAATCCGGCCAAATGGAAGAATTTAAACCAGAACTGATCATCGAGCAAGTGGACAGGATACCGGAATCCGCCTACATATGGCACTGGAAAACGGAGCATCACTTTCCCTTCCATAAACATAACAAAGGACAACTCACCTATGTTGAGGGCGGCGTAGCTTTTTTATATACAAGAGATAAGACCTATTTCCTGCCTGCGAGGCACTACATGTGGGTGCCCGCTGGCGTGGAGCACTATTTTGCGCACCGGTATCCGGCCAACTTTGTGCGCACTATCTATTTCTTTAAAGATGAAGATGATGAGCAGGTCCCGTTTTATCGTCAAACGGGGATCTATCCGGTCAACACCCTGCTGCTGGAGATGATACTGTATACCACCAAATGGGACAAAGACGTGCTGCCCGGTTCCAATGGCTATCGTTTTGTAAAAGCCATTAAAAACATCCTGCCGGATATCAGCACCTCCCCGTTGCCGATTAACCTGCCTACTACAGACAATAAACGGCTGCAGCCCGTATTGCGGTATATCAACGAGAACCTGGGCGAACCGCTGACACTTGAAACCATCAGCACAGAGTTCAATATCAGCGAACGCACCCTGACACGGCTTTTCCGGTCTACCATGGACATCTCTTTTTTCCAATACCTTAAACTGGCCCGTATGACCAAAGCTATGGGCTATCTGCTGGAGACAGAAAAGACCATCAGCGAAATTGCCTGGGACACCGGCTACAACAGCGTATCCGCTTTCAGCAATACCTTCTTTAAACTGGTGGGTAAACGTCCTTCCGACTTCCAGCCAAAGGAAACAGGAAAGGGATGACCGGTTTGGATTTCCGGATATTTGGTTATAAATAGCAGCCTACAACAGCTTATCACCAAATATCTGATCTAATTATGAGCGTATTCAACAAGGCCTGGATGCCTTTATTGGTGGCTGGTCTCACCAGCCTGTCATCCGCAGTACAGGCCCAGCAGGCGCCGCCTTCCGGCAAACCGGCGGCTAAAGCAGACATCACCGGTGCCAACCCGGTACTTTCTCTCAGCCCGGACACCGCTGTCACCAGCTACCACGATGTTACCGTTAAAGGACAGAAGATTCCTTATAAAGCAATTGCCGGCACGCAGCCTGTATGGGACCAGGACGGCAAAACAGTCGCCGGACTTTTCTACACCTATTATGAAAGAACAGACGTAAAGGATCGTGCTTCCCGTCCGCTGGTCATATCTTTCAATGGAGGACCCGGTACCCCTTCCGTATGGATGCAGATCGCCTACACCGGCCCCCGCCTGTTGAATATTGATGATGAAGGATATCCCGTGCAGCCTTACGGCATACGGGAAAATCCACAGTCCATTCTCGACATAGCAGACATCGTTTATATTGACCCGGCCAACACCGGCTATTCACGGATTAATAAAGACGCGCCCCGGGAGAAGTTCTTCGGGACTAATGCCGATATAAAATACCTCGCCGAATGGATTAACACGTTCGTTTCGCGCCACAACCGCTGGGCTTCGCCCAAGTACCTCATCGGGGAGAGTTATGGCACCACCAGGGTGTCTGGTCTGGCGCTGGAACTGCAAAATGCGCAATGGATGTACCTCAATGGCGTCATCCTGGTATCGCCTACCGATCTGGGCATTGCACGCAGCGGACCGGTAGATGCAGCACTGTCACTGCCTTATTTCGCCGCTACCGCATGGTACCATAAAGCCCTGGGCGCCGATCTGCAGCAGAAAGACCTGACAGCCGTACTGCCGGAAGTGGAGAACTTCACCATCCAGGAACTGATACCAGCCATCAGCCAGGGCGGCTTCCTCGATGAACAGAAAAGGAAAGACATTGCGGCCCGCATGGCCCGCTATTCCGGTCTCTCTGAAAAAGTGGTGCTGCAACACAACCTCAACATACCGGTGGATTTCTTCTGGAAGGAACTGCTTAGAGATCGTGGTTACACCGTAGGCCGCCTGGATTCACGTTATCTCGGACAGGATAAGGAAGATGCCGGCGCTTCTCCGGATTACAATGCTGAACTGACATCCTGGTTGCATGCTTTTACGCCAGCCATGAACATCTACCTGCGGGATGAGCTGAAATTCAGTACAGACCTTAAATACATGATGTTTGGCCCGGTGCATCCATGGGACCGCAGCAACGACAAAACCGGCGAAAGCCTTCGTCAGGCAATGGCGGCTAATCCCTATCTCCATGTGATGATACAGTCAGGCTACTATGACGGAGCCTGTGATTATTTCAATGCGAAATACAGCATGTGGCAACTTGATCCCGGCGGACGGCTGAAAAACCGGTTATCCTGGAAAGGCTACCGCAGCGGGCATATGATGTATCTCCGGAAAGATGACCTGGCAACGGGCAACGAAGATATCCGGGAGTTTATCCGGAAGTCTCTCCCGAAAGCCGGTCAGCCAGCAAAATATTAGTACCGTATAAAAAAGAAAAGAGCGAAGACAGATGACGTCTTCGCTCTTTTCTTTTTTATCTCTTTATATAGTTAGATTTTATACGCCACTCCCAGTGTCAGGTATATATTGTACAAGGGGAAGTCAAGGCCTTTAAATTCGTTGGCGAATACTGGCCTCAAGCCCCAGTTCAGGTTACCCATCACTTCCAGCTTGTTTCCCACCTTGCGCAGAGCGCCGCCTTGCAGGCCGATGTCAAATTTGCGGACATCTGTTCCGAAATCAAAGGTAGCATGATCGATGACTACTTTTCCGCCGGTAGGTCCGCCGTTGCGGATATAACCATCAGATACGCTACCATAGAAATTGGAACTGAACAGCCAGGCAGCGTAGCCGCCAAGATTGAAGCGCCATTTGTTATCGGGGGTAAAGGTGGCACTAAGCGGGAACACCACATAAGCATTGCGGACCGTGGTTTGGTTTTTACCGGAGAAGTCGCCGGCAAAGGTACCGCCATCTTCGGTAGTGATGATGGTAGGAAAATACAGCACCTGGTCTTTGGTGCCCATTCCTTTATAATCCAGTTTTACACCCACGGAGGCACCCCATTTTGGTGTAATGCGGTAGCCAAGCTCATAACCCAGGGAAGGGCTGAATTCAGGCCAGTAGCTGTTGATTTTCCGGATGGTGTTAGGCAAGCCTACCGGCGCCGTGGCGCCGAAGTTAAATCCAGCCATGATCCGGTGTTCCAGATGAGGCTTAAAGGCTGGTCCTTCTTTATCGCTTTGTTGGGCGGAGAGCTGTCCTGCTGTGAACAACAGGGCGGCCAGCAGTCCTTTCGTTTTTATATTCATGGGTTGATTACGGGTCTTTATTCGTGAACGATTTCGAGGCTGTCAAGTACCAGGCGGCTACCGATAGCGCCTTTGTAGTTGTCGCCGTCTTTACTGGAAGATGCTACGATGGCCATCATCAATTTCTCATTGCCGTCAACTTTTCGCTTCATCATAAAGGGAATGTCGAAGCGGGTCCAGTTTTCCCTGGCGGAACCGTCTGGCAGGTAGGCTGTACCCACAATCCGGTCGGAATTATGGATGTTGGTAGCATTAAGGCGGGTAGTACCGGTGTACAATACCGCGTAAACAGCGCAGGAATCAATCATACCAGGGACAATAGTACCGGCTTTGTCCTGGTATTGGGCTCCCGGCTTGTATTTGTAGTAACCGGTGAAACGGAGCGGTTGTCCTTTATAGGGCTGTCCGAACTCTGTAGCCTCCAGCGGTTTGGCAAATGCGTTCTCAATATTGAACACACCCAGGAACATAGATCCTGCAAACAATTTGATGCCTACCCAACCGGAAAGCACCGTACCTTCACGCGTCACCATCTCTGCTGCATATTTGCCATGGTAGGCGTCGGTAGTGGCGCGAAGCGGATATGCCATCGGGTCTTCATCTACTCCGGAATAGGCGATGCCAGGGTTACCGGAAGACCAGGTAACGGCACTGTCCTCATCGATTGGATATTGGTATTTGAAATCGTCGTTGATCATCCATTTTTCAAAGTCCCATTTCCAGTAGCCTACGTTGACAACTTCCACTTTATAGGTCTTTTTATTCAGACCATTGGCAGAAGTCACCACATACTGGCGTAACCCGGTATCAAAATGAATGGAGTCCCCGGATGCCGGTGTAACGGTGGCTCCGGTGGACAGGCTTAGTTTAGGGGCAATCCCTGTCGCGTAGGCTTCAGGCGTCAGGTAAAGCCTGATGGTGCTATTGGCCTGGTCAATAAATACATCGCTTGTCAGCTGGCTCTTGTCGATGGAGAATGTTTCAATGTCGGCCTCGGGGTTCATCGGTGCATCCTTGATACAGGCTTGCAATGACCCGGCGAGCGCCGCGACGTAGCATAGTTTCCGCAGTTTCATGGTTATCAATTGGTTAACGAAATAGCGGCAAAGGTAGGGAATCTAATTTCAATCCCCTACATATATGTTTAACGGTATATGTAACAAAAATCATAACATTGCGAAATGATGAATAGAACACGTATACAAAGGATATTGATCTATGCCGCCAAATGTATAAGTGGTGTGCTGGTGGTCTTGTTCCTGTCCTGGTTGCTCGATTATCCGGATGTTGTCTGGGTGCTGATCTCAGTGATGCTGGTATTATCTCCTGACGGTTCGGACGCTGTCACCCTGGCGGTTACACGCATCAAGGCCAATGTGATTGGAGCGATATCGGGATTTTTGCTGCTGTTGTTTCATCCCAACCTGCTGATAACCATGAGTGTAGCCGTATGCGTGACGGTGGTGCTGTGTAACCTTTTTAACCTGGAAACCGCTACCCGCACCGCGCTGGCAGCCACCATCATTGTAATGACCCATGAAGCGGGCGCACATTTGTGGGATACCGCCGTAGGAAGGGTCCTTTCTGTACTGGCCGGCTGTGTGCTGGGACTATTGATCACCTTTATTTTCCATAACCGTTATACGAAACAGACTGCGGAGATGATCCTGTCCAAAACAACCGATCGTGGAGGCGAGTAGTACAGAATTCCTCCAGAATTGGCTTTTACTTTTGGTAGGTCAAGGAGTGATGCATGAAAAAGATGATACTTTCCACTGGCCTGGCCCTGGGCGCCATGACCAGCCCTGTAAAGGCCCAGTTACAAACCGATACCCTCGCTACCGCTGTTAAAGATTCTTTTCACCTGGAGATAAAACCTTCACCGGCGCCGGCTTTCCGCACCACGGCCACTGGACTGGTTGTTCCGATAGTGATGATCGGGTATGGTGTGGCAGCATTACAATGGCATCCGCTCTCCGATCTTAATCATAGTACCAATAAAGAAATACAGGAAGACCATGCAGGATTTCATACCTGTGTGGACAGCTACCTGCAGTTTGCGCCCGCAGCAGCCGTTTATGTGCTCAATGCTGCCGGCATACATGGCAAACACAATTTCCGTGACCGCACCATCATCCTGGGTATTTCCGCCGTGTTCACCGCCGGTTCTGTAGAACTGGTAAAACACACGTCCCATGAAACCCGCCCTGATGGCAGCGACAATCTCTCTTTCCCTTCCGGTCATACGGCGACAGCTTTTGCTACGGCAGAATTTCTGCGGCAGGAATACAAGGATGTTTCTCCCTGGTACGGCATAGCCGGTTATGCTGCCGCTACGGCAACAGGCGCCTTAAGAATGTACAATAATAAACATTGGTTCAGTGATGTGGTGGCCGGCGCTGGCTTCGGTATCCTCAGTACCAAAGCAGCGTATTGGGTGTATCCGTGGATACAACGCAAACTCTTCAGGGATACTAACAGGCACGCATCTACGGTTATTTTACCTTACTACAACGCTCAATGGCACAGCGCCGGGCTGAGCATCGCTTTCTTTGGCCGTTAACCCCCATAGCCATTCATGGCTATACAGGCTGAACGCCAGCAATAGCGATACTCTCCCGGCATGCGCTTATTACCTGCACGCATATAGCACGACTGCCGTTTGTGCGGAAGCGGTAACAACCAAATATTCATAAAAATAGGGGTAATACAGACACTTACTAAAACTAAAGACAGCACAAGGTTACAAACACCCTAAAAAAACGTCAGGCAAAATTGGGGGTTTCTTTCTGTTTTTTTTGTGAGTCAATTGTTAATCCCCGCAAAAAAGCAGTGATGTTAATTCTGCATCTGTTATACTGAAAATAATATTATCCGAATAACACCACGTTAACATCAGATTTACATTTGGAGAATCAAGTCGTAGTATATTTGGTCAGTACGACTTAACCTTAACCCTCTTATGTACATTGTACTGACCCTTTATTTTATCATGATCTGTGTTGTAGCATACGCTGTCTACCTGGTCGGCAACTTCGCCACGCCCGTTGTACCTGCGTCGCCTGCACCGCCGGAAGGTGACGATGCCATCGCTGATGTGACCATCACGGGTATTTCCAACAGTGCCTTTACCATCTCCAGGTATCTGCGCAATGTCCGCAACATGTCTTCCCATCGTTTCGTGACAGTAGCCACCCGGCAGATCGTACGTACGCCCATCGGCACTACCAGCAGCATACGCATCATCGAAAATATAGCACCCGGCGATGAAAGACAGCTCGGACACACCGATCATGTGCAGGAAGGCAGCACCTCCATTTATATCGGGCACGAAATCATCTGGGCACGTTATACGCCCGCTCCCCAGTATTACAGGCATACACCTCCCCCTTCGCCACACGTAGGCGGAATAGACACGGCAGAACTGAAACCAGGCCTGCTTTACCAGATACTGCTACAGGAAACCTAAGTCAATTAGCAGGGGCTTTATCTTTTATCAGGGTAATCCATAACATGGTCAACAACACCCCTTCTGTAGCACCGGCCGTAACATCTTCGAGAAAATGCTGGCTCATATACATCCTGGAATACGCAACTATGGCTGCCAGCAGCAGAAATACCAACGACCAGTATTTATTTTTGACATAATAGGAAAGTACAGTGGCCGCTGTAAATGCACATACACTGTGCCCGGAAGGGAAACTCCTGAAATTATCCAGTACCTCTACCCCTGGCACAAAATAGATATCATGCAGCCGCTCTGCGAAAAAACGGCGTGGCCGGGGAAAAGCGACCATAAACTTCAGCGCAAAATTGACCATGGAATTAGACAGGTAGGCCGCTGCCAGCACAACGCCCTGTCGTTTGTTGAAATAAAACAACAGTACTGTCAGCACCACACAAGCGGCCGTGCTTCCCAGTTCAGTGACACGGGGAAACAGCCAGTCGCCCCAACTGGTATGCAAACGGTTTATATAAAAATAAACCTCCTCCCGGCTGTAAATACTGCGGAAAATCAGCACAATGGTCACCAGCCCGATAAATGGCCATATCAGCATCTTCAGCTGCTGGTACACCTGCAGCAGCCGCTGCGCGAATGTTGGCTGTTGCATACACTATTGGGTTAACCGGCGATGATAGTTGATCTGTCCCAGGTGATAATTCAGATGCCCATACAGGTGCACCAGGAAATGATTGGTGGTCATTTCTCCCAACACCCGCTCGGGATAAGTTTTAGCCAGCGTTTCCGGGGTAAGGCCCACTATAACGGTGAGCACTACACGACGGGTAACACCCACGAGTGCCAGCAGTTCCTGCCGCGGCACATTTTTATCGGCAAACTCACGCTCCCTGTTCCTGACGTAACCGCTTTGGCCCAATACAGCGCCAATAAAGTGTTGCAGGTTACCGCACAGGTGCAGGCACAGGTTACCGGCAGAGTTTTTGATACCCTCCTGCACACGCCAGATGGCTTCTTCGGTGTCATAGGCGGCGATTTCATCTTCCAGGCGGCTCAGGTCCCGCTCAAATAAATTGATTAATATTTCTGTAAGCATAACAGCTAAGATAAGGAACTATTGGAAACGACTCACACGCGCCTGCCGTCATTTTCTCCACGGCTAACGCCAACGGGTATACTTTTCTCTAAGTACTCACCACCGTGGGGTACGGTGATATCGCTCCGATTACGCCGCTGGGACAGGCATTCTCTGCGCTGATCATGATTATGGGTTATGCGATTATTGCCGTGCCGACAGGGATTGTGACCGTGGAGATGAGCCGGCTGAAAGACAAGGATGATGTGGACCACAGAATATGTCCGCATTGCATGCGTGAAGGACACAATGCGAATGCGGACTACTGCAAATATTGTGGTACTAAACTGTAAACTAGTTGACGGAGAACAAAGGCTTTACGTCCATCATCGCCTTCTGGTAAGCCGCTTCAAACACTTCCCATTTACCGGTGACGGCCATACGTACGGTAGACCCGTCCAGCAGCTCAAACACCGCCACTTTCTTATTGAAGCCCTGTTTGCCTCTGCTGAAGTTGGTGATGTCCGACAACGGAAATTCTTTGATAACCTTTTTCCGGGCCAACAACCAGCCGATAACGCCAAACAGTATGAATGCTGTCATCGGTTTGCCTTCTACAACGATTCTTTCGTTGGTCAGGCACAGGGCTCCTGGTTTTGCCTGCCATTTGCTTTTGAGGTACGAACCGTCTACTTTGAACAAAACGGTTTCTTGCGGGTTAAGTGCAAACTTTACTTTAATCTGTTTCATTATTAACGAGATATGATTATGACCGCAAAAATATGGTATAATTGTCATATAAAACGCAGATTCTTATGAAGCTGAATTCCATCTTGGACAATGATTTCTACAAGTTCACCATGCAGCACTGCGTGATTAAACTGTTTCCGAAGGCCCGTGCCCGTTATAAATTCATTAATCGTGGCAAACATTCCTTCCCCCCGGGCTTCGACAAACTATTGCGGCTAGCGATAGATGACATGCAATATCTGCAACTCAGCCAGGAGGAAAAAGACTTCCTCGCTGTCACCTGTCCATACCTGGACCCTACCTACCTGGATTTTCTGCAAGGCTACCGGTACAACCCCGCGGAAATACATATCGCCCAGCAGGGCGACCAGCTGGAGGTACATGCTGATGGATACTGGTACCGTACCATCCTCTGGGAGGTGCCGCTCATGTCACTGATCTGCGAGCTGTATTACGAAGCTACCGGCCAGCAACGCGTACCGGATGAGGAAGTCATTGAGATCACCCGCACTAAAATTGAGCGGTATAAAGACCTGAACATTACCATCGCCGACTTCGGTACCCGGCGGCGCCATTCCCTGGCGGTACAGAAACTGGTGGTGCAAACGCTTCGCCAGTATGGCGAAAATACCTTTATCGGCACCAGCAATGTACACCTGGCCATGCGCAATGGCGTAAAACCGGTGGGTACCCACGCCCATGAATGGTTCATGTTCCATGCGGCCAAATATGGTTTTAAAATGGCCAATATGCTGGGGCTGGAACACTGGGTACAGGTGTATCGCGGAGATCTCGGCATCGCGCTTTCTGATACTTACACCACACCCGTTTTCTTTGAACAGTTCGATAAAAAATTCGCGAAACTGTTTGACGGTGTCCGCCATGACAGCGGCGACCCGCTTCAGTTTGCGGACGATACCATTCATCATTACCAGGGAAAAGGCATCAACCCGCTTTCCAAAACCATTATTTTCTCTGATGGCCTCGACTACCAAAAAGTAGCCACCATAGCAGCCCACTGCCGGGGGAAAATCGGTATGTCGTTTGGTATTGGCACCAACTTTACCAATGATGTAGGGCTTACCCCGCTGAATATTGTAGTGAAAATGTATGAAGCCCGGCCGGAAGATGCACCCCGCTGGACACCGGTAGTCAAACTATCGGATGAGAAAGGCAAATACACCGGCGATGAGCACATGATCACGCTGGCAAAAGAAATGCTGGAGTTATAACAAAATAGCCCGGGACTTAAGTCCCGGGCTATTTTGTATTTTATATAATGTTTGGATTATCGTCCTGCTTGTCCCAATCCGATACCGGTATCACCCTGCGAGAGATCACCCGAATCGTATCCTTTTTTGAACCAGAACATCCTTTGCTGAGAGGTACCATGTGTAAAGGCATCTGGTACCACGCGGCCGGTGGCAGCTTCCTGTAATTTATCATCGCCTACAGCGCTGGCTGCATTCAGGCCCGATTCAATGTCCCCTGATTCGAGGATCTTGCGCATCTGTTGTGCATGGTTTGCCCATAATCCCGCGAGAAAGTCGGCCTGCAGCTCCAGTTTCACGGAGAGCTTATTGTATTCCGCTTCGCTCAGCCTGCTCCGTGCAGCCTGTACCTGGCGGCTGATACCGAGCAGGTTCTGTACGTGATGGCCTACTTCATGTGCAATCACATAGGCTTTGGCAAAATCGCCTTTTACCCCGAAGCGGTCTTCCAGTTCCTTAAAGAAAGTGGCATCCAGGTACACCATCCGGTCGGCCGGGCAATAGAACGGGCCCATGGCTGATTCGGCGGAACCGCAACCGGATGTGGTGGCGTCTTCGAACAGGACCATTTTAGGGCGCTCATATTGCATATGGAGCCGCTTAAATTCGTCGGTCCATACATCTTCTGTACTGGCCAGAACTTTGGAAGAAAACAATTCAATAGCAGAAGCATTCTCTTTGCTCAGCTTCTCTACTTTTTCGGTGCCACCGGGTCCCTGCACCTGTTGCAGTACCTGGTTTACCTGGTTGGGGTCTTGTTTAAACAACAGTGCCAGCACAATAACGATGATGCCGCCGATACCGCCGCCAATCAACGTGCGCTTTCCGCCTCCGGAACGCTTCTCGACATTGTCACTTAATCTTTCATCATCCAAACGCATAGACAGTTAGGGTTTAGTGGTTAATTACGGCCCTAAAATACATTATTACCTGATAATTCCCATCAGGTGACTTATATTGAAAAACATCATTAAACAAAAGTTGTTTTTGCCCGTTAAGACAAAATATACCAGTAAACCGGTTTTCATGAAAATACAACAGATCCTTTTGAACGAACGGCCCGAAGGCCTGCCATCTCCCGATACTTTTAAAACGGTGAGCGTGGAACTTCCCGCCCCTGCGGAGGGCGAAGTATTGCTCCAACCGCTTTATTTCTCCGTAGATCCCTATATGCGCGGCCGCATGAACGATGCCCGTTCCTATATCCCCCCTTTCAAAGTGCAGGAACCGATAGAAAGCGGCGGCGTGGCTACCGTAGTGGAAAGCAAAGATGCCCGGTTCTCTGCCGGCGACCTGGTAATGCCCGGCGGCGGTAAAAATTTCTTCCCCTGGGCCACCGGTATCCTTTTCTCCGGTGACCACCTGCGCAAGATAGACAGCAGTATTCCGCCTACCTATTACCTGGGCGTATTGGGCATGCCCGGACTGACCGCCTACTTTGGCCTGATGGACATCGGCAAGCCCAAGTCCGGTGAAACAGTAGTTATTTCTGGTGCTGCCGGCGCGGTGGGACTGGTGGCCGGGCAGATAGCCAAATTACAGGGATGCCGTGTGGTAGGTATCGCCGGGGGTGAGGAAAAAGTAAAGTTGCTCACCAGTGACTTTAATTTCGATGCAGCCATCAACTATAAGGGCAATACCCACCTGGGCACGGCCGTGGCTGCTGCCTGTCCCAACGGCGTAGATATCTACTTCGACAATGTGGGCGGCGATATTTCCGATGCCGTGATGGAACACCTGAACTTCTTCGCCCGCATCCCCGTGTGCGGACAGATTGCCTTATACAACAGTACCGACGTGCCCATGGGCCCCCGGATACAGCCCACGCTCATCAAGTTCAGTGTCCTGATGCAGGGATTTACCATCGGCAACTACGCCCATCGCTACATGGAAGGCATGCAGCAGCTGGGCGAATGGATCCGTGCCGGCAAAATAAAATATACTGAAACCGTTATCGAAGGATTTGACCAGCTACCTACCGCACTGCTGGGATTATTTTCCGGTCAAAACAGTGGTAAGATGATCGTGAAAGTGTAATTTTAAGCATGACTAATGCTGTTGTTCACACCCGTATAAAAAAAGTCACCGCCGCAGGAGAAACTGATACCGAAGATATCCTGGCAGCAGAAGAACCGTTGGAAATAAGACTGGAATATGGTCCTACCCATAACCGCCGGCAACAGAACGTTGCTGTGACCATGCGTACACCGGGGCAGGACGAAGAGCTGGCCACCGGCTTTCTGTTTACCGAAGGTATTATTCCCGGTGCAGCCGCTGTGAAACAAGTAACACTGGCCGAAACGCCCGGTGGCAGCCTGGCTACCGTTGCACTGAAAGAACAGATAGTGCCCTTCCTCGATAAAAGCCAGCGTCATTTTCAGGCCACCGCCGCTTGTGGCATGTGCGGCAAATCTTCCATTGAAAATATTCATACTGGCGTTAACGTTAGTCAGGCTGCCCGGCGTATTCCCGGCAAATGGATTTCACAACTACCGGAACAGCTGCGGGCGCAACAGGCGCTTTTCCAATATACCGGAGGCCTTCATGCCGCCGCACTGGTAGATGACAATGGTCAGATACAGCTGCTGCGTGAAGATATAGGTCGCCATAATGCCGTCGACAAAATCATCGGTGCAGCACTTGTACAAGAACTACCGCTGCAACAAAGCCTGTTGCTCCTGAGTGGCAGGGCTGGTTTTGAACTGATCCAAAAAGCAGCGATGGCCGGTATTCCCATGATCGCCGCCATTGGCGCGCCTTCCAGCATGGCCGTAAAGATGGCCGCTGAATGGAACATCACCCTGATCGGATTTTTGAAGGAAGACCGGTATAATCAGTACACATAGTGCAGGTAAACAAGATAACGGTTGATCCGGCGGAGAACAAAGATAAATACGTAGATTGCCGGATAAATTTATGTGCCTCACCGGGCTAAAAATCATGAAATTATATGGCGTTACATACTGAGTTAACTCCGGTCAGATTCACCGGGCTTAAACTCACTAAACCAGCCACGGTGGCTGCCGGCGTCCCTGGGGTCGTTTCCAGCATGAAACATGTCCTGGAGGCAATGAATGCGTTCAGGGCCGTGAAAGCACTGCTGGAGCTGAACCAGAAGGATGGCTTTGACTGTCCCGGCTGCGCCTGGCCCGACCCCGATGATGAGCGCTCCCCTATTGCTGAATATTGCGAAAACGGCGCCAAAGCCATTGCAGAAGAAGCCACTACCCGCAAACTGGACCCTGCGTTCTTTGCGGCCAACAGTATAGCTTCCCTTGGTGCACTCTCAGACTATGAAATCGGTAAAAAAGGAAGGATAGCACAGCCCATGTACCTCGCTCCCGGCGCTACCCATTATACGCCGGTATCGTGGGAAGAAGCCTATCGCACAATAGCCGGGCAGCTGCAGCAACTGAGCACTCCTGACGAGGCCGTATTTTATACTTCCGGCCGTACCAGCAATGAAGCCGCATTTCTTTACCAGCTGATGGTAAGGGAATATGGTACCAACAACCTTCCCGACTGCTCCAATATGTGCCATGAATCCAGTGGCGTGGCCCTCGGCGAAGCAGTGGGCATCGGTAAGGGGTCTGTTACCCTTGAGGATGTACATCAGGCAGAAGTGATCGTTATCCTGGGCCAGAACCCTGGCACCAATCACCCGCGCATGCTCACCGCCCTGCAAAAAGCCAAAGCCAATGGCGCTACCATCATCGCCGTGAACCCACTGAAGGAAACGGGGTTGCTCAATTTCCTCAATCCGCAGACCGTAAAAGGAATACTGCAGGTAAAAACCCATCTCACCGATATCTTCCTGCAAGTAAAGATCAATGGTGACATGGCCTTGCTGAAAGCACTGGCCCTCCTACTGCTGGAAGAAGAAGAGAAAAATCCGGGTACCGTATTTGACCAATCATTTATCGGCAACAATACCACCGGGTATGACGAGTACATCACGCATCTGCGGCAACACCGGTTGAGCGATCTTTCCGCCGCCTGCGGCATCACGGAAGAACAGCTGCGACAGGCCGCCGCCGCGCTGATGCATAAACAAAAGATCATTGCCTGCTGGGCCATGGGGCTCACCCAACATAAAAATGCTGTTGACACTATCCGGGAGATCGTCAACCTGCTGCTGCTCAAAGGCAGCATCGGCAAGCCCGGCGCCGGCACCTGCCCGGTAAGGGGCCATAGCAACGTACAGGGCGACAGGACCATGGGCATATACGAAAAACCGGCCAACGCCCTGTTGCAAAAACTGGAAACCGTATACGGCTTTAAACCACCTTATAAACATGGCTACGATGTGGTAGATGCCATCCATGCCATGCACCGCGGCGATGCCAAAGTGTTCATCGCCATGGGCGGCAACTTCCTCTCGGCCACACCGGACACCGCATACACCGCACAGGCCCTGCGTAATTGCCGGCTTACCGTGCACGTATCTACGAAACTGAACAGAAGCCATCTCGTTCACGGCCGCGAAGCCCTGATACTGCCGTGCTTCGGCCGCAGCGACAAAGACATACAACAACAGCAGGCGCAGTTTGTGACCTGCGAAAACTCCATGGGCGTAGTGCAGATGTCTAAAGGCAATCTGCATCCTATCTCTGAACATCTGAAAAGCGAACCGGTGATCGTCTGCGAAATGGCGCAGGCCATACTCGGCACACAAAGCAAAGTGCCGTGGCAGCAATACACCCAACATTACGATCATATCCGCGATGCCATAGAAAAAGTCATCCCCGGATTCGATGACTATAACAAACGCGTACGCCACCCCGGCGGATTTTATCTGCCTAATGGCTCCAGGACCGGCCAGTTCAACACCAACACCGGCAAAGCCAATTTTAATGTGGCGCCCGTAACGGAAATGCCGCTTCGCCCGGAAGAATACCTGATGATGACCATCCGCAGCCACGATCAGTTCAATACTACCATCTATGGGCTGGATGACCGCTACCGGGGAGTACATCATGAACGGAGAGTCATTTTCATGAACCAGGAAGATATCGCCCGTGCAGGGTTTACAGCAGGACAGGTAGTAGACCTCTATAACTATCACGGACAAACGGAACGGGTGGCGCCCGGATTTATCATCGTGGCGTATGATATCCCGGCAAGATGCACCGCCACCTACTTCCCCGAAACCAATGTGCTGGTGCCGGTGGGCACAGTGGCCGATAAAAGCAACACGCCCGCATCCAAAAGTGTGATCATCCAGATTAAATCATCCACCATAAAAAGATAATCATGGGACCAGTAGTATGGCAGGCCACCAAATGGCCTGCAACGGAATTTTTAACAGTGACGAAACAGGAACACAACAGCCTGGTCAAAGGGATTATCAATGGCTGCACAGAAGCGGAGCCCTTCTCTATTCAATATGAGATTGAGGTCACGCCGGAATGGAAAGTATCCTCCTTTCACATCATACGGGACGGGCTTCAGCCAACAGCGCTCAAGCTGACCTCAGACCTGAATGGCCACTGGTTTGATAAAGACGGGAATCACATAGAAGCATTTGATGATTGTACAGACATCGATATTTCACTGACACCGTTCACCAATACCTTGCCTATACGGAGATTGAATTTTGACCACGGAGAAAGAAAACTGCTGCACATGCTCTATATCAAACTGCCGGAGTTTGAACTGCAAAAAATACCGCAGTACTATACGAAAATGGATAACCACCTGTATCTCTATGAAAATGGCGATAGTGGCTTCCGCGCAGAGCTGCCGGTAGATGAGAACGGTATCGTGAAAGATTATCCGGGCATTTTTACACGGGTATATTGATTCGGACCCAACACCCGATTTCCCGGATTCTGAATCCCGGTTCCCAGGGCTGAAGCCCTGGGCTAAGATGTTGTTCAATTTCTTTCTTAAAATGAGTTAATTCATTTATGCAGAATAACATCGTAGTCTGGATCTCAGATGAGACATTGCACAAACGAAAAGTACTCATACTCCGAAAGCAACTGAACAACATCTTAGCCCAGGGCTTCAGCCCTGGGGACCTGGGAAATCCACGAATCCGGACAATCCATGAAATCTACGCCCCCTGGGGAATCTGCGGGCCCCTTGTCAATATTTTCTCTGCGGCCATCCGCAGCGCTTCCATGATTTCCGCAGCAGGCAGCGCTTTCGCCATCTGTGCTGCCTGTCCTGCATACATCACGATGAAGGCAGGATCGTCCAGTTCCTTCGCCACCTTACGTACCGCCTGTGTCAGGGCGTCCTGTACCGGATACACATTGAGCGGCAGCCCGGAGGCATCTATTCCATCCATGAGCGCATTTTCAATGCCTCTTGCCCATCGGCCGGAGAAAGCACGGGTAATACGTGTGCCCGTGTCCGTAACAGCAGCCACTTTGTCTTTATGATGAGGCGTAGCTGCACTTTCCGGGCTTCTCAGCAACACGCTGCCGCATTGTACCCCGCTGGCGCCGAGGCAGAAAGCTGCAGCGGCGCTGCGTCCATCGGCAATACCACCGGCAGCAATAACGGGCAGAGTTATCCGATCAGCTATTTGTGGCACCAGTGCCACGGTACCTACCTGCGGCAAGGGGCCCGGTAAAAAAGAGCCACGGTGGCCACCGGCTTCGATACCCTGCGCTACGACTGCATCGCAGCCGGCCTTCTCGAGTGCCACGGCCTCTTCCACTGATGTGGCAGTACCCAGCAGGAGACAACCCTTTTCTTTCAGCAGCGCTATGCTGGATTCGTCCGGTATGCCGAAGGTGAAGCTCACCAGAGACACGTTGGCAGCCAGCAATGCCGGCAATTGTTCGCGGTAGGAATAGGTTTTCACCGCATCAAAGGCTACCGCAGGCACGGCCAGGCCGTTTGCCTTGTACAGCTGTTGCAGGAACTGTTGCATCTGCTCAAACTGCTCCGGCTGGTCTACAGCGGGTATGTCGTACGTAAAAAGATTCACGGCAAAAGGTCTGGACGTGAGCGCTTTCACCTCTGCTATCAGCGCAGCCACCCGCTCAGGTGGTAAACCGCCGACCGGCAGCGATCCCAGCCCGCCGCTGTTGCTCATGGCGGCTACCATCGCCGGAGTGGTGATACCCAGCATGGGCGCCTGTATAAAGGGATACTCAATGCCCAGCAGGGAGGTAAGTCTGTTTTTCCATTCCATATATCTTCGTTTTTCAGTTAACAGTCATCAGAGAAAACTCAGGAAAGCCGGAGCTCTCAGCGCCGATACATCAAACCGGAAATCCACAATGGTGGTGATTTCCAACATACTCTTGGGTTGCAGCACCGGCGCATTCGGGAAATAATACCCCGATACCTTGATGGTATTGAGCGACAAGTTTTCGTTTCTGATCCGGAAACCGCCCCCCACGCCAAGGTAAACAGGATTGCGTAACAGGTTGTCATCTTTGGCGGTGATCATGGAAGCCTGCAGCGAAGCAAAGAAGTTAAATTTAAAGCCAAGGAAACGCAGCGGGCTGTAATACACCGTTTCAGAGCCAAAGTTCAGGCGTTGATAACCATTCAGCTTGGTAGACCGGTATCCCCAGATACCGTTATCGTTGTTGATATTAAGCGGCTTGTAAAAAAACGGATTGGGGCTTTCCAGGTAGTCTAAACTAACAAACTGGCGGAAGCGGGACTTCCTGATGGAAAAAAGGCGGCTGTAGTATTCCGCCCGGGCATGGATAACGGCATCTTCCATGGCCTCACCCTGCCAGAAGCTACTAACGCCCACGGTCGTATTAAAGAGGCCCTGTCTTCTGGTAGTCCAGTATTTCTGGGCTTCGAGGCCGGTGTACAGCCTGCGCCGGTCACGCCATGTCTCCCAGCCGGTGGAGGCTTTGAAATTATATCCCAGCGGAATATCCTCCGTTCTGCCAAAACCGAAGAACTGGTGCGCCTTAAAATAGTCCAGCCGGTATACCTGGAACTCCAGCAGATAGTATCGATGGTCGTTATATACCGGGTCCATTTTAAAAGTATCCTGATCAGGTATTCTGGAGAAATTGAGGTTAAAATGCCGGAACAGCACCGCAAAATTAGGTTTGTGGCTACCGGCGCCGTCACGCTCATAATTGTTGATGAAGTTGTAGCCTGCCCAGCCATCGATAACGGTATAGCGGTAGTCGCGGTAAAGCAGGCTGTCCATGGTCTGTTTCTCCCGTCCCAGGATATTGATAGACCAGTTCTCGGCCAGCGTCAGCCCTCCCACCCATTTGGCGGCGTTACGGTATAATGGCCGGTTAAGGGAGAGGTAGATCGTGCCTTCGTATACATTGGTATCCAGCGGCGTGGTATTGTTCAGTGTTGAATACCCCACGCCTACATCGACGAAGGAACCGAGCACATTATATTTGGTATAACGGGCCTCTGTATTCCAGGTGGGCGTGTAATCGCTGCGCCACTGGAAGCCTAATTGCAGCGCCTGTCCTGCTCCCAGCAAGTTGTTATTGGATACCCGGGCTTTGATATCGGAAGCGCTGAACTGCGATAGGTCCACACCATATTCAAACACATCTTTGGTGATCACCTCCACATCCACTGAATCGGAGTCCGGGTTGGCGTTCCGTACGTGAATACGGGCATCCGAGAAGAAAGGCCTGTTACGCAGGTAACGTTCGTTATCCGCCAGCTCGTAGGGATCCAGCCGGCTACCTTCACGGAAAAACAGCGACTGGCGGACCACCCATTCCCGGGAATCGAAGTGCAGCCGGTTAGCCAGGTGGATCAGCTTCATGCTGGTGGTAAAAGCCGTATCATTGATATTACGGGGACCGAACACCTTTACCTTGCGGTAGTAGATATTCCTGATCACCTTGCCCACAAACGGGGTAAAATATGCCTCACTTTTGGTGATAACGCTGTCCATGTCCACATCGGGCGTCTCCACGTCCTGCTTGGTAATACGGCGTATAAAGGACTGACGGTACTCTTTATTCCGCAGTGAATCCCGGTATTCGCCTATCTTTTTCATGAGACCGTTGCCCCGCTTGGACGCCGTGTCTGCCACGGGATGCTCCTGGGCAAACGCAATCTGGCACCAGCAAAGGAGCCAGCAGGTAACAGAAATAGTAGTTAATATTTTAAGTTCCGTCCTCAAGGGTTATCGAAGGTGGCAAGTATATTAAAAAAAATTGGGATTGCGTGTAATGCAATTATTGTACTCGACCGGAATAATAATTGAATGAATCAGAACAGATAAGAAAGTTTGTTGCAACCAGTATTACATATTGTTCACCTTAAAAACCTTCTGCTATGTTACGTTGGGCGTTAATATTCTTTATTGTGGCCATTGTGGCGGCCGTCTTTGGTTTTGGTGGTATTGCCGCCGGCGCTGCATCCATTGCCAAAATACTGTTTTACATCTTCCTCGTGCTGTTCCTTATTTCGCTATTGTCAGGACTGCTCAGGAAATAAACAAAAAAGCAGGGATGTTGCTATCCCTGCTTTTTCTATTTTACGATGCTGGTTTCCCAGCCGTCATATTCTGCGTTGACTTGTTGTGCCAGCTCCCAGAGGGTCATGACCACACTATCGATAGTGGCCTCACTGGCTTTGTCTGACCGGGAGACACATAACTTAAACGGAAATTCGGGATTGTCGTTCTTCATGTCATGTGCAATCTCGAAACCATTCTCGCGGATATGTTCCCAGTAGGTCGTCTTATCTTCTTCTGTCCGGAAATGTATCCAGTGTTCAATGGGACGTTCCCGCTCAGACATATCACCATGCTGACGGAGCATCCGCAGTACTTTCCTGTTTTGGATACGCTGAAACTCATATACGTCGGGAAACAGAAAGTCGAAGTACAGTTCCCAGTTATTATCTTCCTTTACTCCGTAATCATACCGGTAATCCGGGAACTTGATCATTGCATCCGCAATGAATTTATCATGCAGCAATAGATCGCCTGTATAAAAATAAAAGTCCCGTACACCATTGGAAAAAGTACGGCCCACAAAATGCGCATCCAGATTGGTTGTTAGCTGTTCTACCAGGCTGTCCTCTATCTCGCCCATGATGGCGAATTCGTCGTTCTGTGGAAATCCGTCTTCCCGCGGATTGTTCAGGTATACCGTAATATATATGGCATTCGGCTTCTCCTTCAATGGTGCAAATCGTCTCAGATCAAGGTCAAGGCCTATTACTGCTGGACTTTCTTCAATATGGCACGTGTAAATATCCCAGTCCGGTCGGTAATCCTTATGCATATAAAAAAATTAAAATAACGCAACAGCTGGCTGTAAAGATACGTAGCTATCCGTTATCATCGAAATCATAAAACAATTATCTGCGCTTTTTTATCACCAAAAATTAACGTATGATTTTTGCGTTGATCATCATACCCTTTTTTACATCAGACAGCAGGCTTAACACTAATTAACACTCGTGGATTTTCGGGCACACCATTTGTAAAACCATTGCCTGTAAAGAATCCTGCGCGATTCTGAAGTTCAAACATGTTACTGTAAAGGATTCTGACGCACCTTTCATCCTAAAAAATTGATTTTCTTCCCTCATTAAAACTAAATTTACAGCCGCTATAAATTGTTGGACGCTAGTAAAAGATATTATGAGAAAAGTTGTATTGCTATTGACAGGATGGATGTTCTTGTTTAACCTGGCATTAACGGCACAGCAGCACGGCACCAAACCTCCCGCTGCCAATGCCGGAACGATCTACGGAAAACTGCTCGACGCTCAGACAGGAAAACCGGTAGAATATGCTTCTGTGGCCCTGTTGCGCCCAGACTCTTCCGTGCTTACCGGCATGCTCTCCAAACCCAATGGTGAATTTAACTTTGAGAATCTCCCTATCAGTAAATATATCCTGAAGGTAAACTTCATCGGTTATGAAGCTTTCTTCAAACCCGTACCACTAAACGCTAAAAGCACCAGTGTTGATGCGGGCAATATTAAACTTCACCCTAATGTAAAGTCACTGGCGGCTGTCAACGTGGTAGGCGAGAAACCTGCTTTTACCATGGCCATCGATAAAAGGGTGTTCAACGTAGAGAAGAACCTGGCCAGCATCGGTGGCACGGCCACGGATGTACTGAAACAGGTACCGTCTGTAAACGTGGACATCGACGGTAACGTGACCGTACGCAACGGCGCCCCCACCATCTTCGTGGACGGTCGCCCCACCACCCTCACACTAGACCAAATCCCGGCAGACGCCATCGCCAACATCGAAGTGGTCACCAACCCGTCAGCTAAATATGATGCGGAAGGAATGAGTGGTATCTTAAACATCGTCCTGAAAAAAAATAAAAAGGCAGGTATCAACGGGCAGCTCAGCGCAGGCATCACCTCTCTCGGCAGCACCAATACCGGCATCGATTTTAACCTGCGGCAGGAGAAATTCAACTTCTTCATCAACTACGGTACCCGTAACCGTAAGTCGCCCATGACCAGCCGCATCTCCCGGAAAAATATACTGTCAGACACCACTAATTATACAGACCAGTTGCAGGACGGTGACTTCTACCGTAACTTCCAGACAGGCCGCATCGGCTTCGACTGGTTCATCGACAACCGCAATACCCTCACCATCTCAGAAGGCCTTACCGGCGGTAACTTCAACCGCTACAACGACCAGACCCAGAACGAAATGGACATCAACCGCGAGCTGGTCCGCTATGGCACAGGTGTCAACAATAGTAAAAACGGGTTCCGCAACTATACTACCCAGCTGGGCTATAAACATACCTTCGCACGCGAAGGCGAAGAACTGACGGCCGATTTTACTTACAACTACGCTACCAGTGACAACAGTTCTGCGTATTCCCTACAATATTATAACCTGAAAGGTGATACGATCAACAGCCCGATAAAGCCGCAAAACCGTTATGGGACCGGAGACGGCAAAACCACCTACATCACCGGTCAAGTTGATTATGTGCGCCCGTTCTCCGATAAATCAAAAATTGAAATGGGCCTGCGCACCAATACCCGCAAGTTCGATAACTATACCAATACCTTCGGACAGAACTACCCCAGCGGTAGCTTCACCATCGACTCAGCACTGTCCAACAATTATCACTACCAGGAACAGATCAACGCCGGATATGTAAGCTATACCGGCGCTCAGGGCAACTTCGGCTACCAGGCCGGTTTGAGGGCCGAGCAGTCCAACTACAACGGTGAGACCCGCTTCGGACAAAAAGCTGCTTACAAGATCAACTACCCGATCAGCTTTTTCCCCAGTGTGTTCCTGTCCCAAAAGCTCAAAGGCGATCACGAGTTGCAGCTCAATTACAGCCGCCGCATACGCCGGCCCTGGTTCCGCGATCTGCTGCCTACTATTGACTACAGCGGACAGAGTGCCAGTCGTGGTAACCCCGACCTGCGCCCGGAATTCACAAACTCTTTTGAGCTGTCATACCTGAAAGACTTTGCCCATAAGCATAACATACTGGTATCATTGTACTATCGTAATACTGATAATGCTATCACTGATTTTTATGTAGACACCACCCTTAACCTGAACGGACAAACGCAGAGGGTACTGTTATCTTACCCCATCAACGCCAGCACGCGTAACTCCTATGGCGCTGAATTTACCGTAAGAAGCCAGCTTACCAAAGACTGGGACCTCACGGCCAACGTCAACCTGGCGCAGACAAAAATCAACGCCAGCAACCAGGGTGATAATCTCAGCAACTCAGGCTTTACCTGGTTCGGTAAACTCAACAGCAATACTAAACTACCGTGGAACCTTACCTTGCAGATCACTGGTGAATATGAATCCCGCCAGATCCTTCCGCAGGGCGAACGGAAACCACAATATTCCATTGACGCCGGTATCAAAAAAGATATGCTGAAGAATAAAGCCCTGTCCATCTCCCTTACCCTGAACGACATCTTTAATTCAGACCGTAACCTCAGTTATACCACTACGGCATTCTCTGAAACAGAGAACTACCGCAAACGCCTCAGCCGCGAGCTTCGTCTCAATGCCACCTGGCGTTTCGGGAAAATGGATTACAACCTGTTCAAACGTAAAAACAATAAGTCCGGAAAAGATAGTAACAACGAGATGGGTGGTGGCGACAAAAGCGAATAGTCCTTTACCGGCCCTCTCAGCACAAAGCGCGCAGCGATTTCTTTCTTTCTGAAAAAATCACTGCGCGCTTTTTCTATTTCTGTTTTACATTAGTGCCACAAATCAAATTACATGGACTCTATTTATCACACGATTACCCTGCGTTTCCTGGCTGAACCTTCTGACGTCAACTTTGGCGGCAAAGTACACGGTGGCTCCGTGATGAAGTGGATTGACCAGGCGGGATATACCTGTGCGGCCAATTGGAGCGGACAATATGCGGTGACCGTATATGTGGGCGGTATTCGTTTTTTTAAGCCTATTGCCATCGGTGACCTGGTGGAGATCACCGCCACGATCATCTATACCGGCAATACCAGCATGCATATTTCCATTGATGTTTTCGCCGGTAATCCCCGGCAGCAACATAAGCAGAAGACCACGCACTGTGTTATGGTATTTGCCGCTGTAGATGATAATGGTAAAACCGTACCGGTGCCCAAATGGACACCGCGTACAGCTAATGAGATCAGTATGGAGAGCTATGCTAAAAAACTGATGGACCTCCGGAAAGATATCGAT
The DNA here is from genome assembly GCF_012927205.1 of Chitinophaga fulva. Lineage (GTDB taxonomy): Bacteria > Bacteroidota > Bacteroidia > Chitinophagales > Chitinophagaceae > Chitinophaga > Chitinophaga fulva. The sequence continues at coordinate 670,281 of NZ_JABBGC010000002.1, read as the reverse complement.
GAAGAGATGAAGCCTTATATGTAGGCTAAAACCCTGGGAAAACGTTAATGGCTGAACTGCATTTCGCTCAGCATGCGGTACAGTCCACCGTCTACACCGATCAACTCAGTATGGGTACCTTGTTCCACGATTTGGCCTTTATCCAGTACAATGATTTTGTCTGCCTGCCGGATAGTGGAGAGACGGTGAGCGATAACGATAGAAGTACGGCCCTCCATCAGTTTGTCTAGTGCGTCCTGCACCAGTCTTTCGGATTCGGAGTCCAGCGCTGATGTGGCCTCGTCCAGGATGAGGATGCGCGGGTTTTTGAGCACCGCCCTCGCAATAGCGATACGCTGGCGCTGTCCGCCTGATAGTTGAATACCGCGTTCTCCCACGATGGTCTCCAGTCCCAGCGGGAAATTCCTGATAAACTCCCAGGCGTTGGCCTTACGGGCGGCGGCCTCTATTTCGTCCTCTGTTGCATCGGGTTTACCATAAGCGATGTTCTCACGGATGGTACCACCGAAAAGGAATACGTCCTGCGGCACCACCGCCATTTGCGAACGGAGTACAGACAGTTGTATGGAAGTACCCGGCTTTCCGTCGTACAGCACACGGCCATCAATAGGATCATAAAGGCGCAGCAACAATGATACGATGGTGCTTTTGCCCGCGCCACTGGGGCCTACCAGCGCCACTTTCTGGTCTTCGTCCACATCAAAGGAGACATCCTTCAGAATGGTCAGGTCTGGCCGGGAAGGATAATGGAAAGATATATTACGGAAGGAGATCTGGCCATCCAGCTGGTCCGCCGGCGCTATATGCGTTACCGGGGTAATGGCTTCTTCCGGTTCATCCAGTATTTCCATGAGGTTCTCGGTGGCGCCGATACTCTTTTGCAGGCTGGTATATATTTCCGCCAGCCCGGCGATAGAACCGCCGATGAATACGGAATAGAGGATAAACGACAGTAGTTGCGGCGTGCCGATACCCATAGACACCCCTCTCCAGATAACTGACACCAGCGCGCCGAAAATACCAAGGATGATGAACGAAGAAAATGCTCCGCGGAACTTACCGCTTTTCATGCCGATGCGGGCCGCCTCATTCGTACGCTGGCGATAGCGGGCTATTTCAAACTGTTCGTTGGCAAAAGCCTTTACATTGATAATCCCCTGCAGGGTTTCTTCCACCACCGTGTTGGCTGCCGCTACCTGGGTCTGCACCTGTTTGGAAAAGCGGCGGATAAACTTACCGAAGAATACCGCTGCCACCATCATGATGGGCAGAATAGCCAGCATAAAGGCGGTCAGCTGCCAGGAGGTGATCAGCAGGATGACCACCCCACCGATGACGATGATCATCTGACGGATAAATTCTGCCAGTGTGGTGGTAAAGGTGTCCTGTAACAGGGTAATATCAGAAGAAATACGGCTGGTCAGCTCTCCCACCCTTCTTTCGAGGAAAAACCGCATTGGCAGTTTGATCATGTGACTGTACACATGTTGCCGCAATGCTGCCAGCGTCTTTTCGGAGACATTTACAAAAAGGACGGTCCGGAAAAAAGAGAAAATGGCCTGTGCCACCAATACCGTCACCAGCATCAGCCCGGCTTTATTGAGGCCATGAAGCAGGTCACCCATGCTTTTAGGATCTACCAGATCACCTAACAAGCGGGGAAATGCCAGGCCCGCAAGGCTGGAAATCAACAGGAACACCATGCCCAGGGCGAACTCACCCCAGTAAGGTTTTACATAACGGAACAAGCGAAAGGTCTTTTTAAGGGACGTCCATGTGAGATTTGGTTTGGGAGCCGGGACGACGGCAGTGGTTTCGTTTTGCATTAGGATATTTACTTTGTTAATGGGGACGAACTACACACAAATATATTGTATTAAGAAATGCCTTACTTCGGATAAAATAATTTTATTCCGTAGTAAGGCATTGTTGCGGGCAACAGGCTTATTGCGATTTGTGCCCCGGGTTTTTGGAGGAATCTCCGGCTCCGGTGCCGAAGCGGGCTGAATCCTCGCCCGGATTAATCGCTCCCGGAGGTGTTTGCGCCGCCGGTGCGGTGTCCGGAATAATGGCGGCCGTGTCTGTGGTGCCACTGCTGTTCAGGTTCATCGAATCCTGGTTGTTGTTTTGTGCGCCATTGCCACAGGCCGTCAGCATGGCAGCCGATATGCCGGCAACCAGCAGCAGATAGGATACTCTCATGGTCCAGTGTTTAAAGGGTGAAGTAAACAGTTACACGGTATAAAAGGGCTTCACCTGGTTAAACTTCTTACTGGCGCGAAGTATCCGGTTTGGTAAGGGCACTGTCCACCGGTATGACGCTGGTGCTGTCTACTTTGGGTATAGAAACCGCAGCGGAATCTCCTTCCCGGGAAACCTCCTTGCTACTGTTACAGGCAAACAAAAGGATACACAAAACTCCTGTAACGCAGGCTACCATAAAAAATTTATATACGAAAGGTACCATATGGCAGGTATTTATTGTCTTAATTGACAACCTGAAGGAAAGAATTGTGCCAACCCTTACATTTGTAAGAAGATATTTCCCCTTTTTCAATATGAAACATGCACTACAAATTATAGAGGATGATCAGATCCTCAAAATATGTGTAGCCTTGCTGATAGGCGCTATACTGGGGCTGGAACGGGAGTATAAGCGGAAGGCGGCCGGTATGCGCACCATGACGCTTATCTGTCTTAGCAGCGCTATCTTCACCATCCTCTCTGCCGAACTGGGTTATCCCAACAGCCCCGACCGCGTGGCTTCCAACATCCTGACCGGCGTAGGTTTCATTGGCGCAGGAGTTATCTTTAAAAACGATTTTACTATCGACGGCATTACTACTGCTGCATCCATCTGGATCGCCGCAGCCCTCGGCATGGCCATTGGCATGAGCCAGTATGTGTTGGCGGTAGGTGGACTGGCAGGCGCTTTGATCGTGCTTATTCTTATGGAGTTCAGCGAAAAAAGCATCGCGGAAATCAATGACAAACGTTACTACACGATATACTTTCATGAAGAGAAATTTCCACAGGTAGATGTGGAACATATCCTCAGCTCTTTTGGTTTAAAATATAAACGGATGTTGATCGTCCGGAAAGAAGATCAGATAGAGGTCAATTACACAGTCCGGGGAAACCGTAGCAAAATGGAACAATTAGATGAATTTTTGCTACAGAACAAACATATCTCACAGTTTCAGGTACAACTAAATCCACTGTAACAACATCATGCCTTCTTATGCAGACATGCCTTTACACTACGGTCACGTACCACCCTGGCTGGCCAAACGGATGGCCCTTCTGGGTGGCGCTATCGTAGAGGCCATTGTGACAGACTACGGAAAAAGTGAAGTAATAAGGCGGCTAAGCGATCCTTGCTGGTTTCAGGCACTGGGATGCGTGCTGGGCATGGACTGGCACTCTTCCGGTATTACCACCAGCGTAATGGGTGCGCTGAAAAAAGCCATCAATCCCCGCTCCGAGGAGCTGGGCATCTATATCTGCGGCGGCAAAGGCCGCCACAGTCGCGAAACACCGGCAGAATTAATGCGCATTGCTGAAAAAACCGGTCTGCCGGGAGAGCAGCTGGTACACAGCAGTAAACTCACCGCCAAAGTTGATAACACTGCTATCCAGGACGGCTTCCAGCTGTACCTGCACTCTTTCATTTTATCGACGGACGGCGACTGGGCCGTGGTGCAACAGGGCATGAACGACGCCAGCAGCATGGCGCGACGATACCACTGGCACTCTACGGCATTCACGTCATACACGGAGGCGCCGCACACTTTTATCTATGGCCGCAACCAGGGTATGATCCTCAATCTTACCGATACGCAGGCGGCTTCCACTAAAAACGGGATACTCCAACTGCTGGAGGAAAAACCCGCACACCTGTTGCCCGAAATACGCAACCTCATCATGCCTTCCCATCATGACGTACGCGCGGAAAATGTCAATCTCAAACGCCTTGGCAGCGTGCTGGCGCTGGCGCATGACGTACACCCCGCCAATTTTGAATCCCTCCTGATGCTGGAAGGCGTAGGCCCGCGAACGTTACAATCCCTTACCCTTGTCAGTGAAGTGATACACGGTACGCCCTCCCGCTTCGAAGACCCGGCACGGTTTTCTTTCGCTCATGGCGGCAAAGACGGACATCCATTCCCCGTACCTACCCGGATCTATGATGAAACCATCGAAACGCTGCGGGATGCGCTGAACAAGGCTAAAATAGGCCATACCGACAAACAGGAGGCCATCCGCAAGCTGTCTGTCCTTGCGCAAAAAATTGAGCAGGATTTTGAGCCCAATGCCAATTTTGAAAAAGTGATAGAACGGGAAAAGCGGGACTCATGGAAGTATGGCGGACGTACCGTATTTGGTAAAGCTACCCCACCGAAAGACGGGGAACAATTATCTTTATTCTGAAGCAACAGCGGAAATTCATGAAAGACTATAACACCCTCACCGTACCCGAAGCCACCCTGCTACAGCAGGAAATGCGCAAAGAAGTGATCACGGCGCCGTTCAACGGAAAAATACAGCTGATCGCCGGGGCAGACATCTCCTTTAATAAATTCAGTACGACGGTATATGCCGGTATTGTATTGATGCGGTTCCCCAGCCTTGAACCGGTGGGTTACAGCCTGGTGGTCAAAGAAGTTACGTTCCCTTATGTGCCGGGCTTTCTGGCTTTCCGGGAAGTACCTGCGCTACTGGATGCGTGGCAGCAACTGCCTCAGAAACCGGACGTGCTGGTGGTGGACGGTCATGGTATTGCGCATCCCCGGCGCATGGGTATCGCTTCTCATTTTGGGGTGCTCACCGGACAGGTGACTGTAGGCAGCGCCAAGAAAAAGCTGTACGGCAACTATGAAGAACCCGGAGAAGAGAAAGGCGCACATACCCCGCTAACGGATAAACAAGGTGCTGTCATCGGCACCGTACTGCGCAGCAAACTAAAAGTTAAACCCATCTTCGTCTCCCCCGGGCACCTGATCGATGTGGCAGGAAGCCTTTCACTGGTGGAACAATGCGTACGGAAACACCGGCTGCCGGAACCTACGCGGCTGGCGCATAACGCGGTCAACCAGTTCCGGCTGGGCGTTCTATCGGAAGGCTACACGCCCGTTTAACACTTAAAATTGTATCCAGGCCACATTGGCTTGCTTTTCTGTGCCTTTACGGCTGATCATCACGGTGGCGTATACACGCTGCACACTATCATAGCTCGATGCTCCCATCATACAATAGTAACCTTTGGTCACCTCAGGCGTTCCAAACAGGAAAAGCCGTTCCATCTTACCATTGTAGAACCGGTAACAAACGAAATTAGCGTCCGTCGCATATTTCAGCGGTTTCTTCACTTTATCCTGTCCGCCGCTGTCGAGGTATTGCAAGTAGTCATTGAAGAGTACAAACGTGGCATTTGGAATATTGACGTAGTCGTAGGAAAGGTAGGTGTTGGTATTCAGCGCGGCTATTTTGTTGCGGAACACCCATTCACTTTTCATTCGGCGATGTAAGGAAAAAGGTTCGCATACGCCGGTAATAGACTGGTACTTGGAAACCGCCATTGTTTCATTCTCCCGGCCAGTAGAATCCAGCAAGGCCACACCGATATCACCCATATTGGTATGCAGTTTATTGATCTGTGTATTGCCTTGTTTGTAGCGGGTAAGGGTTTCCAGCAGCAGGGTACCGCTACCATCCGGCTGCCAGCATATGCGCTGGGGCACGCCTTTATAATCTTCTTTATAACCAAGGTTCATCTGTACGTTCTTTCCCAGCTCCGGAAAAGACAACTGCTGATGTTTACGCAATTTGCCGGATGATAACAACGTGTTCAGGAAGATACCACTGCTGCCATCTGACCGCTGCCCCGGGGCATACAGTAGCAGCTTCACTTCATCGCGGGGAGACAGGTACTGCTGATAACCGGTTACATCGCTGAAGTTGGCCGTATAGTCGAGCACGTGATGCGCAAAGGTGGCGGAGTCGGGCGACAGGGCAGAGAAGATGACTTTAGACCACGGTTCATTGCCTTTCCTTTTAGCATTGAAGCCTACGGTGCTCATGTATACTTTGTCTTTACCGCGCACCGACAGACCGATATAACTGAAATAGTTATACGCCGTATCCGGCAGATAATAAAGCCCCGTGTTGATTAACTCATGTGACGGGGAAAAATGCATCACCCGGATACGTTCCCGGATACTGTCGTTGCGTTGTATTTCTGCGCCATTGAAAAAGGCCACTGCATAATAGTCGCTGTCCGGATCTTTCTCCACATAACAATCGTGCGACGCCAGGTTTTCCTGTACGTATATGCTACGGTGCTGTACGGAGGCCAGTTCCCCGATCTTATCCTCCTTTAGCAGTTTCCCGGTTTGCGGGTCCAGCACCAGCCGGAAGAATACCGGCACATATTTCACCAGTTGCTGGAGAAAGATCACCGGCTGACCATTGATTTCATAGATACCGTCTATTTCGGTAGATTCCAGATCGGCGGCATTCCACAGGCTGCCGGCCACAGAATCGGCGGCTACCTGCTCATGTTTAGGGTTGTATACGGTCACTCTCAACCCCTCTTTTTTGGAAAAATGTAACCAGAAGGTATGACCGTTCTTTAATTGCATCAGCTTGTCCCATCCGTCCAAAGGCTCTTCTACGGCAGGTCCCAGGGTTACAATAGGCACCTGTGCATACAGACTGGCGGGGATAAAAAACAAGCATAACCAAACAACTGATCTGATATAGGACATCATCTTACTAATTATATATTTCAAATATATGTAATTATATATAATTATTTATTTGTCAGATGTATAGTCAGGGTAAAAAAAGCAAAAAATAGATATCTTCATTGGATGAAAACAGTCTTCCCCGCCACTTATTCCACCCTTTGCCCCGATGCCTTATCCTCCTTCCTTTCCGAAAAATACCCGCTTGAAAAGGTTCAATGCAAACTATTGGTCCGTGGTGTAGGCGACACCTACCTGGTGGAAACAGCCGACGACCGTTTTATACTGCGGGTTTACCGTTCATCGCATCGGAGCCTGTCGCAAATAAAAGAGGAAGTAGCCCTGCTCCTGGCGTTGAAAGCGGCAGCAGTGTCTGTATCCTGGCCCATCCCCGATGTTTCAGGAGAAATTATTCAACTATTGGATGCTGTGGAAGGTGAAAGATGTGCTGTATTATTCAGCTATGCGCCCGGCCACGCGGTAAGACTGCCCAATGAAGATCAGCTGCGCCTTTTAGGGAGCGAAATGGCACGTTTTCATAACATATCCTCTACTGTTAACCTGGGAAAAGCCAGATGGGCGTTTAACATTGACTCGATGTTCGTCCACCCGCTGCAAATGCTGAAGACGGCTTTTGCAGACAATCCGGAGGACTATGCCTGGCTGCAACAGGCTGCCAAAGCGGCTATACAAAAACTATCATTGGTGAACGGGTTGTCGATGGGATATTGTCACTTCGATTTCCTCCCGAAAAACATGCACTTCGGGGAAAATACCATCACGCTTTTCGATTTCGATTTTATGGGATATGGCTGGCTGGCGAATGATCTGGCTTCCTTCTGGCAGTATCTCATGCTGGAAGTGTATACCAAAAGAATGACGCAAGAGGCAGCCGACAAACAATACCATGTGCTACTGGAAGCCTACCGGGAGCACCGTCCGCTGAGTAAAGAAGAACTGGAGGTGGTGCCTTATCTCGCTGTGGGATGGTGGTTGTTCTATATGGGATTTCATACTACACATGACCAGTTCCATGCCTTTACGCAACCCGGACAGCTAAAGCTGTTCGCGGGACTGCTAAAACATTTTGCTACCTATTGGGCTTAATCACTTCTTCTTCTCAAAGAAAAAATCGATCGATTTACCATCGCCGGAAATTGTCACTTTCAGCGTGTCTCCCGTTCTGGCATAGACAATCTTCTTTGGGAAATCATGCTCAGGGTCTTCGCAGGTAAAACCATCGGCATCAATCGCAATTACCTTAAACCAGGTGAGGCTTTTGTTTTCTGCTACATCGGCCACATAGTACAGCGCGTTCTCCTTGGTCTGCAATTGCAGTCCTTCTACAAAGAGGGTATCATTCCCTTTCATGGTTACACCAATACCCTTCAGGGAAGACGGTGATAGTTTCTCCCAACGCTCAAACCCTGATCTGTCCGGCCTCGACACTTTTTTCGTCCATGTACCTTCCAACCAGTTTAGCTTTGGGAAATCAACTGCTGTTGGCGTTTGTGCATAGACGGTAGACATCAGCAGTATCAACAACCCGGATAATAGGAATTGTTTCATTGTATGGGGAAATTTATTCCGGAATATACGACAAAAGCCCGGAAGTCCGGGCTTTGTCGTATCAGGTAAAGTGTGCTTAGTGTCCATGCTCTTCCCCGCTGTTCTTCATTTTGGCCAGGAGGTCATATGCTCCTTTAACCACAATCTCTTTGGCTGGTACACCATCAGGAAAGGTGACTTCAGTATATCCCTGCTCACTACTCCCCTGCTGTACTTCCAGCATTTTGAAATGAAAGGTACTGTCGGTACTGGTGGAGTCTTTCACAAACACATAGGCTTTATTTTCGAAGCTCACCACCGCAGCTTCCGGCAACGCCTGTACGTTGGCCGCACCGGCTTCTATCATGGCCTGCAGATACGTGCCGGGCAGTAACTGCGTGTCTTCTTCTTCCAGGTGGCAGTGCACCCTTACCGTCCGGTCAGCGCTTATCTCCCGTCCGATCAGGTGTACCGTAGCGGTACGTTGCCGCGTTTCATTGGCGAGGGTAAACCGTACCGGCTGACCAATCTTCAACCGGGGAATGTCTTTTTCAAATACGGTCAGTTCAGCGTGCAGATGCTCCGTGTTCACAATGCGGAAAAGCACATCTGCGGGATTCACAAACTGGCCGAGGTTCACATTCACCTGTGTTACATATCCGCTGATAGGTGCGTATACACTGATGCTCCGTTGGATAGTTCCTCTTTCCAGCGCAGCCAGGTTAATGTTGATCAGCGTGAGCTTTTCCCGCAATCCCTTTACCCTGGCCAGCAACGACTCATAGGTGGCCTTCGCCTGCTGCACGGTCTTCAACGCATTCACATTCTCTTTGGACAGTTCCTGTTGACGTGTATATTCTGTAGAGGCATATTCCAGCTGACTGCGGGCATCCAGGTAATCCTGCTGCAACTGGATGTAATCCATGTTCTCCAGCACAGCCAGCACCTGTCCTTTCTTCACGGGCATCCCTTGCAACATGGTTGTTTGACGGATAAAGCCGCCCATAGGCACAGACACGCTCACGGCCTGTTGGGGCGGTACGTCCAGCAATCCGTTCACTTTAATGGCACTGCTGATGTCCCGCTTTTCCGGAAGCCCGAAAGTAATACCGGCTGTTTTAAATTGTTCGCCGGTAAGCGTCACGGTATTCTCGGCTTCTTCATGTTCGTGTTCTGGCGTTTCCTTATTTGCCGGTGCTTTTTTACCGCCACAGGATGCCAGGGCAAAGCCGGCCATCAACAGGATAACGGCTACGTATATATGAGATGAACGTTTTTTCATACGAGGTTGGTTTTAAAGTTGATGCCCACTGAGGTAAGCGATATATAATTCAGCTTGTTTGATGTCATGTCGTGTTTGCAGATAACCTTGTCTTACGGCCATTACCTTTTCCAGGTTGAGGAAATATTCGGCATAGCCGATATCTCCCAGTGTAAAGGATTTCACGGTTTGTTGCTGTAGCTGGTCAGCATTAGGCAACGCATTACCGGTGTAATATTCAAGGCTGTTGCGCAGCTTTACAAACTCCTGCACGGCTTGCCTGTATTGGCTTTTCAGCTGCATCACGCTGTTATCATAAAACAGTCCGGCCGCCTGCTGTTGCTTTTCCTCCGCCCGCACACGTGCTTTCATAGGACCAAGCCACAGCGGCAATGCCAGTCCTACCTGGAAGCCCTGGAAACGGTTGCTGCCAGTGGCCAGCGGTGTGCCGGAAGCATTCAGCCCTGTGCCGATGAGTGACTGGTTAAAATAGCCCACGGTGAGGTCCGGCAGTATGCTGTTGCTGATGACTTTCTTCTGTTTTTCCGCGATGGCAATATCCTGCTTGGCAAACTGCAACTGCGGATTGTCTGCAACTGCCTGAGAGTCTTCCTGTATGCCTGCATTGGCCGTGGGAATAGTGGTACCGGCAATCGTCACCGGAGTGGCGCTGCCCAGCAGCGCTTGCAGCCTCGCCATAAAAATGGTTTCATCGGCCTCGTTCTGTCGCAGCAGGTTGCGTATTTCCTGCACACGTACTTCAGCGGCTGTTTTTTCTATCAACCTGCTTTCGCCGGTTTTATAACGTAAGTCGGCGCTGCGCGAAAAGCTGGTGAACAGGCTGTCCTGGCTGTGGAGCAAGGCGCGTTGTTCGCGCAGGAACAACAACTGCACATATACTTGTTTTACCTGGAACACCAGCTCATTCTGCGTGGCTGCTTTCTGCCATACGGCCTTTTCGGTCTGTGCCTGGCCCAGTGCCTTTTTGGCCCCAAACAAAGTGGGGAACGGCATGCTCTGCGACACGCTGATGTTGTTATCGTTGCGCACATAGCTGTTGTATTGCCCATATTGCAGGGCCACACTTGTCTTAGGCACTTCCCCGCTGGTACGGGTCAGGTCTTTGTAATACGCCACGTTGGCGGAGGCTGACTGTAACCCTTTGTTCTGGGCCAGTGCCAGCTGCACCGCCTGTTCCATCGTGAGCGGCTGTGATTGGGAAAATGCCGCTATGGGAAATAGCAGGCATATGATTATACGGAAATTCATGTGTTACGCTTTTGGAATATTTTTTCAGAATAGATGTACAAGCAGGGCAATACCAGCAAGGTGAGCAAGGTAGAGGTGATCAATCCGCCGATCACCACGGTGGCCAGCGGCCGCTGTACTTCCGCGCCCGCACTGGTGGCCAACGCCATCGGCAGGAAGCCCAGCGACGCCACCATGGCGGTCATCAGTACCGGCCGTAAACGTGTGGCCGTACCCTTTAGTACAATTTCCTGCAAGTCTGTAAGGCCATCTTTTTTGAGCCGGTTAAACTCCCCTATCAGTACAATACCATTAAGCACGGCCACGCCAAACAAGGCAATGAAGCCCACGCCGGCGGAGATGCTGAACGGCATGCCACGCAGCAGCAGTGCAAACACGCCGCCGATGGCCGCCATGGGGATAGCCGTAAAAATGAGCAGCGACTGTTTTACGGAGCTAAAAGTGAAATACAGCAGGGCGAAGATGAGCAACAGCGCTATGGGCACGGCAATGGCTAAACGCGCATTGGCCTCACGCAGGTTCTCAAACTGGCCGCCGTAGCGGATAAAGTATCCTGTCGGCAGTTTCACTTCTTTGCCGATCGCGGCTTCTATATCTTTCACTACGCTGGCGATGTCTCGTCCTCTTACGTTGAAACCAACGATGATACGCCGTTTGGCGTCTTCACGCTGTACCTGGTTAGGCCCGGTGGCCATTTCCACGGTGGCCAGCTGTTGCAGCGGCACCTGGTTGCCGGAAGGTGTGGTGATATAAAGCCCCTGTACGTCCCGGATATCCCGGCGGCTTTGCTGGTCCAGCCTCACTACGAGGTCGAACCGCTTTTCGCCTTCATATACCAGTCCGGCGCTCTGCCCTGCGAAAGCCGTGTTGATGGTTTCATTTACGGTGGCAATGTCCAGTCCGTACTGTGCAATCCGGTCTCTGTTGATCGATACAACGATCTGTTGCAGGCCGCCGATCTGTTCCACGTACAGGTCACGCGCGCCATCGGTACGGCTCACAATACCTCCGATTTTTTGCGCGAGAGATGCCAGCGTAGGCAGGTCTTCCCCAAATATTTTGATGCCCACGTCCTGTCGTACGCCGGAGATCAGTTCATTGAAGCGGAGCTGTATGGGTTGTGAGAAGCCAAAGCTCACACCGGGTATGGCTTCCAGTGCTTCCTGCATTTTATTGGCCAGTTCTTCCCGGCTGGAGGCGCTGGTCCATTCTTTCTTGGGTTTCAACAGGATGGTCAGATCGCAGGCTTCCATCGGCATAGGGTCTGTGGGTATTTCCGCAGCACCGATTTTACCGATCACTTCTTTTACCTCCGGGAATTTTTTCATCAGGATGTCTGACGCTTTGCCCACCTTATCGATGGTTTCTGAGAGAGAGCTGCCGGTAAGCAACCTGGTCTCCACCGCAAAATCACCTTCTTCCAGTGTCGGGATAAACTCCCCGCCCATGCGGCCAAACAGTACCAGTGCCACCCCAAACAACGCCACCGCAATGCTGGTCACGATACCTTTACGGGTCAGTGCCCTGCGGATAACGGGATCGTATATACGATGAAAGAACGCCATGATCCTGTCTGCGATGGTAGGTTTGTCAGATATGCGACGGTTCAGGAACAGCGCCGACATCATCGGCACATAGGTCAGCGACAAAATGAAGGCGCCCAGGATGGCGAAAGACACGGTCTGCGCCATCGGACGGAACATCTTGCCTTCTATGCCTACCAGCGCCAGAATGGGCAGGTATACAATGAGAATGATGATCTCTCCGAAAGCCGCCGAGCTACGGATACGGATAGCAGAGGTATATACTTCCTCATCCATTTCCTCCCGGGTAAGCTTCACCGGCCCTTTGCCCTTCACCCGGCTGACAAGGTGATGCAGCGTGGCTTCCACGATGATCACCGCACCATCCACAATGAGCCCGAAGTCAATAGCCCCAAGGCTCATCAGGTTGCCCGACACACCGAACAATTGCATCATGGCAATGGCAAACAACATCGCCAGCGGTATTACTGACGCTACGATCAAACCCGCACGCAGGTTGCCCAGGAAGAGCACCAGCACAAATATCACGATGAGCGCGCCTTCTACCAGGTTCTTCTCCACGGTGCCAATGGCACGGCCCACAAAGTCGCTGCGGTCGAGGAACGGCTCTATCACCACGCCTTCCGGCAGTGTCTTGCGGATCTGCTCCACCCTTTCTTTCACGGCCTTCACCACCTCGTTGGAGTTCTTGCCTTTCAGCATCATGACGATGCCGCCAACAGCCTCTCCGTCGGCATTACGGGTAAGGGCGCCATAACGGTTGGCACTGCCTATTTGCACCGTACCGATGTCACGCATCAGTATGGGCAGCCCGTTGGGAATGTTTTTCACCACGATGCGCTCAATATCCGCGGTGCTGCCTATCAGGCCTTCGCTGCGGATAAAGTAGGCATTGGGTTTTTTATCGATGTAGGCGCCGCCAGTGTTTTCGTTATTCTTTTGCAGCGCGGTAAACACGTCACTGATGCTGAGATTGTAGCTGCGTAATTTATCAGGGTTGAGCGCTACTTCATACTGTTTCAGCAGGCCGCCGAAGCTGTTCACCTCCGCAATGCCGGGCGTACCCAGCAGTTGCCGCCGCACGTACCAGTCCTGTATGGTACGCAGTTCACGGGCGTCATACTTTTTTTCGTAGCCTTTGGCAGGATGGACAACATACTGATAAATTTCACCCAGACCGGAGGATATCGGCGACATCTCCGGCATGCCGATGCCCGGCGGAATATTGGATTTGGCCTCGCCCAGCTTCTCGTTTACCTGCTGGCGGGCCCAATAGATATCTACGTCATCATGAAATACAATGGTGACCACAGACAGGCCAAAGCGGGAAATGGAACGTACTTCTTTCAGCTCCGGTATCACCGCCATGGTCTGTTCAATCGGGAAGGTGATCAGGCGTTCTACTTCCTGCGCCGCCAGTGAGGGCGACAGGGTGATGACCTGCACCTGGTTATTGGTAATGTCCGGCACCGCGTCTACGGGTAGCCGTGTCAGTGAGAAGATACCCCACACGACCAGTGCAAGCGCGAGTATCCCTACAATAAGCTTGTTTCTGATAGAGAAACGAATGATCTTATCCAGCATAAATAGGTTGGTATGTAGTAAAAAGAGGGTATGGTGGCCGTGCCATGCCATAGGGCATCACATCAGCGCATCATCAGACACAATAAGGACGGGAGATTACAACTGGGGCGGTTGCCAGATGGTGGCGTACAACAATGGCAGCGGTGCTTCCGGTAATACCGGGAATACGATCTGCACCTGACGGTGGGTATATGGTAAATGGATGACCGGCGTTGGTGTTACCTGTACGTTACAGCAACTGCACACACACAGCGGAGAACAAAAATCTGCCGCTGCCTCATGCTGATGCGTATCGGTGGAGGTTATTTCGGCCGACTGATATACAGTTGCCGCCTGGGCGTCGTTGCATGGGATGCAGGACAACACCAGGATATATAGGCTCAACATGTATATCAACCATTTCATATTTACAAATGTAAAACTTAAAAAGAAAAATGCTTCAGGAAAAACTGCATCTCTGTTGCGGGCCAGATGATTTTATATTATGATTTGTTCCTAAATTAGCCCCATGAATTGCCTGATAGTAGACGATAATAAGCTCGCCCGCACAGCCATGAAACAGCTGGCCAGCCATGTGGAACAACTGCATGTGACCGGCGAGTGCAGCAGCGCCATGGAGGCCTACAATCTTATCCAGAAGGAAAAAATCGACCTGCTGCTGCTCGACATCGAAATGCCGGGCATGAGCGGCCTTGAACTGACCCGTAACCTGGGCAAAAAACGGCCGGTCATCATTTTTACTACGGTCAACAAAGACTATGCGGTAGAGGCTTTTGAGCTGAATGTGGCCGATTATCTCATCAAACCGGTGAGCCCTGCCCGCTTTATCCAGGCCATCGAAAAAGCCCGGGAAATCATCGACAGCAACAACCGCGAAATCCAGGTGTCCGACACCGAATTCGTCTTCATCCGCGATAATGGCATCCTTAAAAAAATCCGGACGGAAGATATCCTCTTCCTTGAAGCCATGGGCGACTATGTAAAGCTGTATACTGCACAGAAATTTCACGCCATTCATACTACCCTCAAAGCACTGGAGGAAAAACTGCCTGCCAACAAGTTCATGCGCGTACACCGCTCTTATATGGTGGCGCTGGACAAAATAGAAAGCATCGAAGATGGCAATATCATCATCCAAAAGAACGCTATTCCGGTCGCAGATACCTACAAAGCAGCCCTCAACAATAAATTAAACTTTCTTTAACAGTTTAACGACCATTTCTCCGTTTTGACCGATACCTATTGCCCGTTGAACAATAATTTATATACGCGGACCTTTATTATCGTATTTTGAACCGCCTTTCCTTCAATAGCGTTAATAATGTCATGCAGCCGAAAAGAATAAAATATTACCTGTTAGGCCTGTTTATCACAGGGATGATTTTATTCGTGGTACTGCAATTCAATTCAGCCAAGAATATCCGGAAACTCATATCCGGTAACGAACAGCTGCTACAGGAGCTGAACGTAAAAAACGAAATTCAGAAGCTGCAAACATCTCTCGCTAAAACCGACAGCAAAGTGCGGGGAGCCGTTATTTCACAGGACACCACCCATGTTACCGGCATTGAAATAGAAATAGCCATCATCAAATCCGATCTGAAGGAAATCAATAAAATTGTTAAAAACGACAGCACCGAGAAACTGCTCACCCAACTCAATTACCTGGTGGACGAGAAAAACAGTTTTAACCTGCTGATCCTCGATACCTTCTACAGCAGCGGGAAAAGCGCCGCTGAAAAAATGATCAACAATCAGCGGGGCAAAAGGCTGGGAGAAGCCATCACCGGCATTCTTCACCAGCTGGACACCACGCGGCAAACGGAAGTGAACCGCACCACCCGTCTCATCGATACCAGCGGGCAAAAAGCACAGAGCTGGGGCACCGTGCTGGTGCTCTTTGCGTGTCTGACCAGCCTGCTCGCCTTCCTGTATATCACCAGCCGTATCCACCGGCAGGAACAGCTCATCGAAGCGCTGGATGAATCGCAGCGCCAGGAAAAAAACCTGGCAGCCGTGAAAGACCAGTTCCTGGCCAATATGAGCCATGAGATACGCACGCCCATGAATGCCGTGCTCGGCTTCACCCACCTGCTGCAAGCCCAGCCACTGAATGAGAAATCAAAAGAATATGTTAACGCCATCTCCGGCGCCGGGCATAATCTCCTCGAAATCATCAACGATATCCTTGATCTCTCCAAAATAGAATCCGGTATGATGCGCATTGAGGCTACCTCTTTCAGCCTGCGCGGCGTACTGCATTCCATCGATACCCTCTTCCACGCCAAGGCGGAAGAGAAACACCTGCATCTTAATATTACCATACACGAAGAAGTACCCGACATCCTCTACGGCGATGTTATGCGCCTCACGCAGGTGCTGGTCAACCTTACCAGCAACGCCATTAAGTTCACCGCCGAAGGGGAAGTTGATATACACGTGACCAGAACATGGGCCGAGGATAATAATGTTCGTTTACTCTTCACCGTTAGTGACACCGGTATCGGCATTGAGGCCGCTCAGCTGGACAGTATCTTCGACCGGTTTAACCAGGCAGAAGCCTCTACCACCCGCAAATACGGCGGCACCGGCCTCGGACTGACCATCGTCAAACAATTGATTGAACTGCAAAATGGATTCATCTCTGTGGAAAGCACTCCCGGAAAAGGTACTACGTTCAAAGTAGAACTGCCCTACACGCTGGGAGAAATGATGCCGGAAAACGCAGAGACGTTATATACAGAAAAAGACCAGCTTCCTATTCATCCCAATATCTGGCTACTGGTAGCGGAAGACAACCGTATGAACCAGAACCTGCTGCGTCATCTGCTCAGCAGCTGGCAGTTGCAATACCGGGTGGTCAACAATGGCAAAGAAGCGCTACAGGCACTGGAAAAACAAGTGTTCGACCTCGTGCTCATGGACATACAGATGCCGGAAATGGACGGCTATTCCGCCGTTGCCAAAATCCGGAAAGAAATGCATTCCAATATCCCTGTCATTGCCATGACAGCCCACGCGATGGAAGGAGAACGGGAAAAGTGCCTCCAGATGGGCATGAGCGACTACATCTCCAAACCAATAGATGAAAATACGTTGTACCGCATGATCCAGGTATATACCGGCAAGTTTACTTCCCGGGAGATGCTGCCATCGGCTACCCACGTTCTTGAAAACGGACATTCCCATCTGCTCAGCATGCAATACCTGCGAGAACTCTCCAAAGGTGATAAAGGCTTTGAAAAGAACATGCTGCAACAGTTTGTGACACAGTTGCCAGAAGACCTTGCCATGCTTAAAAATGCGATCAGCATCAATGACCCTGTGAGCATCCGGGCCACCGCGCACAACCTCAAAACAACCGTGTCTTTCACCGGGCTGGAAACACACCTCTATCCTATTCTTGATCAGTTTGAACAGACCGACGAAAATAACTACAACGCAGATACGGCCAATGAACTGTTCTACACCCTGAAACAGCTGTGTTTACAGGCAATACAGGAAGCCATTGACATCACGATTTAACCCGGTCATCCCCCGATACGACCGTTCATTTTTCCTTTTTCAACGACAGTAATAACCAGTTCACCGAAACCTCCTCTCCTTGCGTCGTTACCGGCATTATTTTTACATCACAATACTGAACAAAACATCATTAATCATTTAAAAAGACAATCATCATGAAAAAAGTTATCGCTGCTGCACTGGTACTGAGCATTTCTGCTGCTTCTTTCGCACAGGCTCCTGCTGCTAAACCTGCTAAAAAAGAAAAAGCTAAAACTGAAGCTAAAGCAGAAGCTAAACCAGCTGCTGACACAACTAAGAAAGCTCATCACGATCACAAAAAAGCTGAAGCTAAGCCTGCTGCAAAAAAAGCTGCTTAATTCACCATCATACAGCGTTTGAGTTAAAGAATAGCTCCGGGTAGCCCCGGAGCTATTCTTTTTGATATCTATGGGATTCATATTGTTTAATTATGGGATTCACGGTTTAATATGGGGTTCACGCGTTAATATGGGGTTCACGGTTTAATATGGGATTCACGGTTTAATATGGGATTCACGCGAAACCCAGGGCTAAAGCCCTGGGCTACGATGTTATTCAATTTCTTTCTGGTCAAGAGCCCTGTCATTTACCGCAAATGAATCTATTAGCCTAAAGCTAAAGGCTGGACTACAATATTGGGGCTAATGCTGGAATTGTTTATATATTAATGGATTTTGATGTAAATGAGACCTGAAGCACAACGTAGCCCAGGGCTTCAGCCCTGGGAATATCGAAGGTGATGAAAATACCATCAGCTAAGGGTCATATCATCTATTTTCAGATGTTTATATCTAATTGATCTACAGTTTCTTGCCAGGGTATCGTTTTATTCTCGTTTTGGTATCCTTTACCTATCCTTCACTTATCCTTCTCTCAGCGGTGTATCTGATCCGTTATAAACTGGTACTATCTTCTCTTTCATCAATACAAAAAAAGATCCACCGTTACCGGCGGATCTTTTCTCAATTATAATGTATATGCTATTTACTATTTCAGCGCGTCCAGTTTCTTTTTCACTTCTTCTACTTTCGCGTTCTGGTTTTTGATAGCGTAGATTTTCTGCAGGGCATACAGGCAGCTTTCGTAGGTCTGTTTGTCACCGGCATCGAGGTTGGCGGCTTTAGCAGTGAACGCGGCGTCAGCTTTCTCGAAGAAAGGCAATGCCTGGTTCATAAGGCCTTCTACTTTACCTTGCAGTTCTTTTGCTTTAGGGGAAGTCTGTTGTTTGCTGTCCAGTTCATTCAGTTGTTTGTTGTATACAACTGCTTTGTTGAAATACAGCGCGCCCAGCTGGAAGTTAGCAGTGGCGTCGTTAGCATTCAGTTCCAGTACTTTTTTATAGGCGCCTTCAGCTTTACCGATCAGCTCTTCGTAGTTAGCTGGTTTGGGAGCGTCGTTACCTTTTTCGTCGCGGGGATTAGCGAGGTTGTCTACGCGGATAGCGTAGTCCAGTACAGCGGCTTCGTCTTTAGGATTGTCGGCCATTTTCTTTTCCAGCATGGACAGTAACTCGTTGGTTTTACCGGTTTTGCTGTAGAAAGCCATTTCCATATCATTGAAGCGTTTATCCTTAGGGAATAAAGCTTTACCTTGTTCGATGGTTTTGAGCCAGCTAGCCTGGTCGCCTTTTTCTTCATACAGCTGGCCCAGTACTACGTACAGTGCGGGTTCGCCTTTGAACTGCAGGTCAGCGGCTTTTTTCAGGAAGGTGAGCGCATCATCTTTCTTGTTAGCCTGGTTAGCAGCGTAACCGGTGTAGAAAGTCAGTGCGGTATCGGTAGGGATCGTGGTGCCCAGGTTTTTGCTGTTATAGTATTCAGCGATTTCGAAGGCATGTTTGAAATCCACCAGAGAGGAATCCCATTTCTGTTCGTTCAGGAAACCGTAACCGGCGTTGGCTACAGTAGCGTACACGTTGAACATTGGTCCGCTCATCTCCAGGATGGCTTCTTTCATTTTAGGATCAATTTCCAGTGCTTTTTTGAAAGAGGTATAGGCTTCGAGGGCAAGACCAGCGCTTTTTTGTTTGGTGCCCATGGCTTCGAGGATTTTGCCGTTTACCAGCCAGGTCTTTGCATCGTTTTTGGTCTTGTCGTTCTGTAACGCTGCATCGATATCTGCCTTGGCTTTCTCCAGATCTTGTTTCTTCAGGTTCTCATCTGCGCTGCTTACTTTTGCTCTTTGGGCCATCACCGATACGCCGGCCGTACAAAAGAGAAGAGATACCAATAATTTTTTCATGTCTCTAGTTTTTAGTTGCTGATTACAATAAGAGTATGGTGCTCCCAATAATCCAATACAATCGGACCCATCGTTACCACTAAAGCCGGCTGTACTTTTTTTATCAGGTAGGCAGGAGACACCTTTTGAGGGGCATCTCCTGCCATAAGCGGGTTAAATTTTCAGTTTGCTACGAATACTATTCCTGCGGAGTTTCAGGCTCTTCCGCTACAGTATCCTGTTCAGTGTCAGTGTCTGTGTCGGAAGTGCTGTCGTTGGCTACAGTGCTTTCTTCTCCTTCCAGTACATCTGCGGTTTCTTCTTCCTGCTCGTCGAGGCGGGCCACTGCTGCAATTTCATCAGCGTCGTCCAGGCGGATCAGGCGCACACCTTGTGTGGCACGTCCTGCCTCGCGGATATCGGCCACCGCCATACGGATGGTGATGCCGGATTTACAGGTGATCATCAGGTCGTGTTTCTCTGTCACGTCCAGGATGGCGATCAGGTTACCGGTTTTCTCCGTGATATTGATGGTTTTCACCCCTTTACCACCTCTGTTGGTGATACGGTATTCCTCAATGTTGGTCCGTTTACCGAAACCTTTTTCAGACACCACTAATATCGTTCTTGAGTCGTCGTCTTTGTTTACACAAATCATACCAACTACCTCATCTTTCTCGCTGTCCACTTCAATACCTCTTACGCCGATAGCACCGCGACCGGTGTCACGCACGGTATTTTCCGGGAAGCGGATAGCGCGGCCGCTCTGGATGGCCATCATGATCTGGCTGTCGCCGGTGGTCAGTTTGGCTTCCAGCAGCTCGTCTCCTTCGTTGATGGTGATAGCGTTCACACCATTCTGGCGCGGACGGGAGAATTCTTCCAGCAGTGTCTTTTTGATGATACCTTTTTTGGTACAGAGAACGATATAGTGATTGTTGATATAATCTTTGTCGCCCAGGTCTTTGATATCGATGATCGCACGGATCTTATCATCGCCCGGCAGCTGGATCATGTTCTGGATGGCACGTCCTTTACCGCTCTTCTCGCCTTCCGGTATTTCGTATACTTTCAGCCAGTAGCAGCGTCCTTTTTCTGTAAAGAACAGCATGGTATGGTGCGTGGAGGCCACGAACAGGTGTTCGATGTAGTCCTCGTCGCGGGTCCTGCCGCCGATAGCGCCACGGCCGCCGCGTTTCTGCTGACGGTAGTCGTAGGCAGAGGTACGTTTGATATAACCCAGGTGGGAAATGGTGATCACCACGTCTTCTTCCGCGATGATGTCTTCAATTCTCATTTCGCTGGCGAGGTACTGGATTTCAGTTTTACGTTCGTCACCGAATTTCTTTTTCACCTCTTCCAGTTCATCCTTGATGATCTTCATACGGAGACCTTCGTCATTGAGAATGTCTTTCAACCAGGCGATGAGTTTCATCACCTCGTCATATTCCGCGCGGATCTTATCGCGTTCCATGCCGGTCAGACGTTGCAGACGCAGTTCCAGGATGGCTTTGGACTGTATTTCGGAGAGGCCGAACTGGCTCATCAGCCCTTCCCTGGCCACATCCGGTGTATTGGAAGCGCGGATCAGGGCGATCACTTGGTCCAGGTGGTCCAGTGCGATCAGGTAGCCGGCGAGGATGTGCGCTTTCTCTTCCGCTTTGCGGAGGTCGAAACGGGTCCTTTTTACCACCACTTCGTGACGGAAGTCGATGAACTCCGCCAGCATATCTTTCAGGTTGAGGATACGCGGACGGCCTTTCACCAGGGCTACGTTGTTGATACCGTAGGACGTCTGGAGCTCGGAATATTTATAGAGCTGGTTGATGATCACATTGGAGATAGCCTCCTTCTTCAGATCGATTACAAGGCGCATCCCTTCGCGGTCACTCTCGTCACGTACGTCGGTGATGCCTTCAATGATCTTGTCGTTTACCAGCTGTGCAATTTTCTGGTGCAGGACGGCTTTGTTGATCTGGTAAGGCAGTTCATAGATCACCAGTCTTTCGCGGCCGTTTTTAGCCGTTTCCGCGGTGATTTTACCTCTTACCACTACTCTGCCCCTTCCGGTCTCGAAGCCTTGTTTTACGCCTTCAAAACCATATATAGTGCCACCTGTCGGGAAGTCAGGGGCCTTCACGTGTTTGATCAGTTCTTCGATGGTGATTTCCCGGTTGTCGATATAAGCCACGGCGCCGTCCACTACCTCTGCGAGGTTATGGGGCATAATGTTGGTGGCCATCCCTACCGCGATACCGGAAGCGCCGTTGACCAGCAGGTTCGGAATGCGGGTAGGCAACACCGTGGGTTCTTCCAGGGTGTCGTCGAAGTTGTTGGTAAAATCTACCGTTTCTTTTTCGATGTCTTCCAGCATGGCTTCCGCAATGCGTTGAAGACGGATCTCGGTGTAACGCATCGCAGCGGGCATGTCACCGTCTACGGAACCGAAGTTACCCTGGCCGTCCACCATGGGATAGCGCATGCTCCAGGGCTGGGCCAAACGTACAATGGTGTCGTAGATAGAGGCGTCACCGTGTGGGTGATACTTACCCATTACCTCACCCACAACACGCGCTGACTTCTTGTAAGGCTTGTTGCTGTGGTTGCCCAACTCGTTCATTCCAAATAAAACGCGGCGGTGTACAGGCTTTAAACCATCTCTCACATCTGGCAAGGCACGACCCACGATTACAGACATCGAGTAATCGATGTAGGCCGTCTTCATTTGTTCCTCGATATTAATCTGGACAATTCTCCCTTCCTGCGGATTTTCCGTGTGCTCTGTCATTTTGTGTGTTGATTTACAGTTTTTTCTGCTGAAAACAGATAAGGGCAAATATAGCCATTTCGGCCCTTATTATGGCCTAAAATCGAAGAAATGTGAATAAAAACATCATAGTGTTAATCAATTATATAGCGCAATCGATATATGACTGATTTTTTCCATAACCAACAACCATTTTTTACTTTTCTGCGTTAGTATGTGTAATGGTTTAATTTTACTTTATCTAAAATATGTATAAATAGGGAAATATATCGAAAATTAAATATTGGCAAAGTATTTGTTTTTAATAGACTGATAATCAATAGATCGAATCACCCGAGGTTAGCTTTCGGGCGGGATATGCACCGAAATTTACTGTCAGTTCAAACATTAACATCAAAAATGCTGTTATTCCCCTGATTCTTAACCTTTTCTTAACGAGACTATGAAGAATATTCTGTTGTTTGGGGCCGGAAAATCGGCGACCAGCCTGATCGACTATCTGCTGGCCAATGCACCTAGACAAAAATGGCATATCACGGTGGTGGACCATGACCTGATGCTGATCAAATCCAAAACCGGCAAGTCTTACTATGCCACACCGGCCGCCATCGATATAAAAGACCAGGCGGCCCGGCAGCAGCTGGTACAGGAAACAGACCTTGTCATCTCCCTGCTCCCTCCCCACCTGCATATCACCGTGGCAAAAGACTGCCTCCAGTTCCATAAAAACCTCCTCACCGCTTCCTATATCGACCCTGAAGTACGTAAACTCGAAAAAGACATTGAAAAAGCCGGGCTCCTGTTCATGTACGAAATGGGCCTCGATCCGGGCATTGACCATATGTCTGCCATGAAACTCATTCACTCTATTGAGAAAAAAGGCGGACAGATATTTTCGTTCAAGTCCTACTGCGGCGGCCTCATCTCCCCCGAAAGCCTGGACAATCCATGGCAGTACAAAATCTCCTGGAATGCCCGCAACGTAGTGATGGCCGGGGCTTCCGGCGCCATCTACCGCGAAAAAGGCAAAACCCGCGAAGTGGCGTACGAACAACTCTTTGATCATAACAAAACCATCCAGGTGCCCGGACTGGGAAAACTCGCGTACTATCCCAACCGCGATTCCCTCGGGTACATGGCATCCTATAACCTGGAAAATATAGCCACCTTCATGCGCGCCACACTGCGCTTCCCGGATTTCTGCGAAGGCTGGAACGCCCTGATCAAACTGGGCCTCACCGGCGAAAACGGGAAAATACAGACAGACCATCTCACCTGCTTCGACTGGGCCACAAGGCATATCGAAGGGGCCGACAAACAAGCAGGCCATGAAGAAGTGATGGCCAAATTCCTCAGCGTAAGCAGCAAATCAAAAGTGATCCGTCAGCTGAAATTTCTCGGTCTGCTGAATGGCGACCTGATTAATCTCGGCGAAAAAACAGACGCAGAAATCCTGCAACACCTTGTGGAAGACAAACTGAAGATGGAAGCGTCTGACAAGGACATGATCGTGATGATGCATGAAATAGAATTCGAGCGCCGCAACATGGCCACGCGCATGCACAGCTACATGATCACGCAGGGTGAAGACAATGTACGCACAGCCATGGCCAAAACAGTAGGCCTGCCACTGGGCATCCTCGCCAAACTGCTGCTACAGGAGAAAATAACCCTCACCGGCCTGTGCATCCCCGTGATGCCGGAAATATATAACCCGGTTTTAAAAGAGCTGGAAGAATTTGATATCCGTTTTGAAGAAAGTTTTGAGTAGACGATATGGTTATCCTGTGATAAACACTAACGGAGAAGAAAGGACTAGTGAGAGCTCCCCGACAAAGACGGGGAGCTTTTATTTTTTACAAAAGCGTGAGCAGCTCTGCTACGCCGGCCGTAGCCGGTTTTTCGATACTGATGACGTTATCGTATCCTTCCACAGCAGGCAGCTTTTTATCGATCAGGTACACAGCGGCTTCCGGCCTGATGTAGTTCAGCAGGCTGGCGGCAGGATATACCTGCAAAGAGGTGCCGATCACCACGAAAATATCAGCCCACATCACTTCCCGTACGGCCTGCTCTATCATAGGCACTGCTTCTCCAAACCAAACGATGTGCGGGCGCAGCTGGCCGCCATCTTCGGCGAGGTCGCCCAGGCGGATATCTTCCTGTATGTCGAAGATCATTTCTTCATTTTTCACACTGCGCATTTTGAAGATCTCGCCATGCAGGTGCAGCACACGGGAAGAGCCTCCGCGCTCATGCAGGTCATCGATATTCTGTGTGATCACCCTTACATCGTATTTCGCCTCCAGTTGCGCCAGTCCGGTATGGGCCGCATTGGGTTGCGCATTTTTCACGTCACGGCGACGGCTGTTGTAGAAGTCCAGCACCAGCGCGGGGTTACTCTGCCAGCCTTTGGGGGAGGCGACTTCGTATACATCATAACCTTCCCATAAGCCATCGCTGTCACGGAAAGTCCGGAGTCCACTTTCTGCACTGATGCCAGCTCCGGTCAGCACCACTAATCTTGGTTTCATATGTTTTGTGTCGTTTAAGTGAATCAGGCTGTTGCGAGAGATTTGTTCCTGTTTCTCCAACGCCTTCTGATAAATATAAAGAGAAAAACGGCAACCACCATCAAAGGCCACCAGCCTATTGCATCTATCACGAGGCCCAGTATATTGTTCCAGCCGTTGCGGAGTGCCAGTCCCACCCGGGGAAAGAACCCAGGCGCTTCCGGCGCTGAC
Organism: Chitinophaga fulva; assembly: GCF_012927205.1. Classification (GTDB taxonomy): domain Bacteria; phylum Bacteroidota; class Bacteroidia; order Chitinophagales; family Chitinophagaceae; genus Chitinophaga; species Chitinophaga fulva. The sequence continues at coordinate 645,052 of NZ_JABBGC010000002.1, read as the reverse complement.
AGGGCCAGTACCTGGTAATATTCAAGGTGGATGGTACTGTAACTCACCTGGCGGTCCATGTACTGCAACCGTCCTTTAGCCGCTTCAATCTCCTCCCGGATGGACTTCAGCTGTGCTTCCACTTCCAGCACCTCTTTCACGGTACGTGCCTGTTTCAGGATGTCGAGATAACGTTGTTCCGTAGCTACCCTTGTCTTCATGCGGGCGTCCAGGTCTACATATTCCGCTGTTACATCCTGTGAATTGATGCTTTTTTCATCCAGCCGGGACACGCCACTGGTCAGCCTGTCCACACAACTGTCGAAAGCAGCCGCAGGAACTTTTATGTCCAGCTGATTGCGTTTTTCCGTACCATCTCCATGTTGTGTTTCCGCTAAAATATATCCACCGGCCTTACTAACGATACCGGCTACACGTTTTTTAGCGGCCGCAAAATCTTCTACGGAATAAATGATACGGGCAGTCTTGATAATCTTTTGTTCAGCAGCAGGCTGGAAGGAATGTTCGTTGGCAGAAGCGGTTTTTTCGTCGGATAAAGAGCCTTCGGCATCCAGTACTGCGGGCGCGGCTTGATCTTTAGCGATGGCCGGGGCTTCATAAGCGATCGTAGCCGCAGGTTCGGGTTTATGACTACAGGCTGCCAGCAGCCAACAAGCGGAGATAAGGGTTATGTACTTCATCGTGATGGAATTTCCGGTATGATGCAAACAATCCGGAAACTCCATAATCATTTGGCTATTTTTTTATTTGATCATTTGAACATTTATTGAGTCCTCTCAATGCTTAAATGATCAAATAAAAAAATAACCAAATAAAAATCTATTTCATGCCTCCCATTTCCATGATCACATCAAACTGATCTTTGGTAACATCGCATACCGACAGGCGGCCCTGGCGGATCAGCGAGAGGTCGGCAAGTCTTTTTTCTGCTTTCATCTCAGCGAGGGTAACGGGTACCTTCAGCTTTTTGACCGGCTTCAGGTCTACCACCACCCAGTTTGGGTCCGGTGTGGTAGGGTCCTGGTAATGTTCTTTGGCCACTTCAGCGATCCCCACTACGGCGAGGCCTTCATTGCTGTGGTAGAACAGTACCTGGTCGCCTTTTTTCATGGCCTTCAGGTTATTGCGGGCCTGATAGTTGCGGACACCGTCCCAGAAGGTCTTTTTATCTTTTACAAACTGGTCCCACGAATACTTGAAAGGTTCCGATTTGACTAACCAATAATTCATGTGTAAGGTTTTTGGTTTACCATCCACTCGCCAGTACGTCGGCGATGTGCATCACTTTAATAGGAGTACCGTGTTTACGGATATAGCCATCGAGGTGCATCAGACAGGAAAGGTCGGTGGAGATGAGGTAATCGGCGCCGCTGTTGACAGCGTTATTTACTTTCTGTTCGCCCATTCCTATGGAGATAGGTTCAAACTTAACCGAGAAAGTACCGCCAAACCCGCAGCATACTTCACAATCATTCATTTCTTTCAGCTCCAGGCCTTTTACTTTTTCCAGCAGTTTGCGGGGCCCTTCCTTGATACCGCATTCGCGCAGTGCGCCGCAGGCGTCGTGATAAGTGCCTACACCGTTGAGCGTAGCGCCGAGATCAGTTACGTGCAATACGTCTGTGAGGAATTCAGTGAATTCGTAGAGGTTTTTGCGTAACAGTTTCACGTCATTATGGGCAGCGGAATTATCAAACAGTTTACTGTAGTAATTGCGGACGAACCCTGTACAGGAGCCGCTGGGGGCCACGATATAATCGAAGGTCTTGAAGTCTTTGACAAATTTGGTGGCTACTGTTCTGCATTCATCCTGGTAACCGGCATTATAGGCAGGCTGGCCACAGCAGGTCTGCTCCGGGTTATACATCACGTTACATCCCAGCTTCTCCAGTACTTTCACCATATTGAAAGCGGTTTCCGGAAACAGCTGGTCTACGAAACATGGTATAAATAACTGTACATTCATCATAAAATCTTTTAGCGGTTGACCGTTGGTTGTGCAGAGGGCCGGTTACGCCGGGGCTACAAGCTAAGGCCGACAACCATTGGTATGGTGCTAAACTCCTCTCGCCAGGTCTCTTTGTAACGCGATCATCTTCAATGCGGTGATAGCAGCTTCCTCGCCTTTGTGGCCGTGTGCGCCGCCCAGTCTGTCGAGCGCCTGCTGCTCATTATCTACCGTCAATATACCGAATATAACGGGAACAGGCAGCTGAAGGTTCAGTTGCAGGATACCTTCTGTAACTGCTTTGCACACATAATCAAAATGCGGGGTTTCGCCACGGATCACGCAACCGAAAGCAATAATAGCGCCAGGTTGCTGACCGGTGCCTTTGGTGTTTTCCCAATATTGTTTGCAGGCATAAGGCAGTTCAAACGCGCCCGGCACTACGATTTTATTGGTTTTGGACACCTTGTATTGTTGCAGTGATCTTTCGCAACCAGCTACCAGTTCGTTGACGATGGCATCATTCCATTCGGTATACACCATAACAACACTGGCATCCTCCAGGTTGAGAATGCCAGTATCATTTAACAAGCTTTTATTGTAATCAGACATACATTCAATTTGGAATTACGAATGACGAATTGAAAGCTGTTTTACAGATGGTCACTAAGTAAATTCTCCATAAAAGAACTTTCAATTCGTAACTCGTAATTGATTTAGTTCTTCACATCTCCCAGTCTCGCCAGGTACTTGTCCATTTCACGGCCTTCGTTGGTGAGGGGGAATTTTTCCTTGATTTCTTTATAGATAGTGATAGCTTCCTGCGCTTTACCTGTTTTTTCCAGGGCCATACCGGCACGGAACAGGTAAACAGGGGCTGTCAGCTCATTATCATTGTAGTGACCGGCTTTTTTATAAGATTCGATACCTTCAGCGGTTTTGTTGAGCTCCATGTAAGCATCACCGATCAGGCCCAGTGCAGTAGGTTGCAGGAGCAGATCGTCTGAGCTAAAGGATTTCAGCATGTCGATACCTTTCTGATATTCGCCCATACGGATGTAACATACACCAGCGCTGTATTTCGCGAGGTTACCGGCTTTGGTGCCGCCGTATTTGTTTACTACCTGTAAGAAACCGTAGTTATTACCATCGCCATTCAGCGCCAGTTTGAAGGAATCCACTGCAAAGTAGTTCTGTGCGTGGAAGATCATTTCCTGGGCTTTGTTTTCGTTGGGTTGTTTAACGAAACGGTTATAGGCGAAGAAACCGCCTACCCCCACTACTGCTGCCAGCACAGCAATAGTAATGACATTTTTATTTTTAACGAAGAAGTCTTCCGCTTTGTGCATGGACTGTTCCAGGTCAAAATTTGTTGCAGGTTGCGGCGTGGTGGCTTTATCTTTAGTTTCTGCCATTTTAAAAGGTAATTGTGATTGCTTGGTTATTTAATAGGTATCAATGAACAACAGTTAGCTTTCTGCCTTTTGAAAAAGGTAAAAAGCTAACTGCTGCGTACTATTAAGCTTTAGTCAACGATGAAAGGATAATCTTCCTGAACATAAACGTCTTTCAGCAGTTCATCGTCAGACGGCCAGGGGGATTCTTCTGCGAACTGAACGCACTCTTCCACTTCCGCTTTAACACGGTCGTTGATGGCTTCAATTTCAGCTTCAGTAGCCCATTTGTTTTTCTCAATAACGTTCAACACCTGTTGAATCGGATCTTTCTGTTTGTACTCTTCCAGTTCCTCTTTAGTGCGGTATTTAGCAGGGTCGCTCATGGAGTGGCCACGGTAGCGGTAAGTTTTGATTTCCAACAGGGTTGGGCCGCCATTTTCGCGGGCACGTTTTACCGCTCTGTCCACACCTTCGTGCACTGCTTCGCAGCTCATACCGTCGATAGAATCGGCCGGCATTTCGTACGCGTCAGCGAGTTTATAGATATCCAATACGTTAGAAGTACGTTCTACGGAAGTACCCATCGCGTACATGTTGTTCTCACAAATAAAGATCACCGGCAGTTTCCAGGTCATCGCCATGTTAAAGGTTTCATGGAGCATACCCTGACGGGCAGCGCCATCACCGAAGAAACACAGCACCACGTTGTCAGTACCCTGGTACTGCTCCGCCAGCGCCAGACCCGCACCGGTACCAATCTGGGCACCTACGATACCATGTCCGCCAAAGAAGTTGTGCTCTTTGGAGAAGAAGTGCATACTACCTCCCTTACCTTTTGAACATCCGGTTGCTTTACCATACATCTCCGCCATACAAGCCTTGGCAGAAATACCCTTGGCAATTGCCAAAGCATGGTCACGGTACGCGGTGATGAATTTATCTTCCGGTTTCGTCGCAGTCATTGCACCAGCAGCAATTGCCTCCTGACCGATGTACAGGTGACAAAAGCCACGGATTTTTTGCATTCCGTACAATTGGCCTGTCTTTTCTTCAAAGCGGCGCAGCAAAAGCATCAATTCATACCAGTACAGATATGTCTCTTTGGTGAATTTCGTCTTCACGTCTGTTTTAGTTTGCACTCTTTCTAAATTTGTTGGCAAATATAACAGGAAAATCCTAAAATGTAAATATCAAATCCAATTAGTATTAAATTATGCAAATTCATCAATTTCAAACAGTTTTGCATTTAATTGCACTTTATTGTCAGATAAAGGCCCACTGATACGGATCTTTATCAGTTATAAATATTGCAGAATTTGCATATTTTTTTATACACATAATTATTTTCTTTGCTACATATCCGGAAAATATCACTCGTACAGTTTAAAAATTACACCCGGCAGGACTTCCGGTTCGACCAACGGGTGGTAGGCATCACCGGCAGAAACGGCTCCGGTAAGACCAACCTGCTCGATGCCATCTACTACCTCTGCTTCACCCGCAGCTATTTTACCAGCAACGAAAGCCAGAACACCCAGTACCAGACCAATGGTTTCCGCCTCGAAGGTGACTTCGACAAACAGGGCCAACCAGCAAAAATTGTCTGTACGGTGAAAGACGGTAAAAAAGAAATAGCCCTTAACGACGAAAAATACGACCGCTTTTCCCGTCATATCGGACAGTTCCCTGCTGTCATCATCGCACCGGACGATGCGGAAATCATCCTCGGCGGCAGCGAGGAACGCCGCAAATGGCTCGACACCCTTCTCTCCCAGCTCTATCCCGACTACCTCGAGCACCTGATCGCTTACCAGAAAATACTGGTGCAGCGTAACACGCTCCTGAAAAATATGACCGGCACCGGCGAAGAACACAGCCTGCTGGACGTGTTTGATGAACAACTGGTCCACCATGGCATCCCCGTCTTCGAACAACGGCGCGCTTTTCTGACAGGCTTTATTCCACAGGTACAACAGCTGTACGACTACATTGCAGGCACCCACGAGGTGGTGAGCATCCGCTATCAATGCACCTTGCAGGAAGAAGACTATGCGGCCCAACTGCGGGCGGCCCGCTTCAAGGACCTTCAGTTGCAACGGACCTCCACCGGCATTCATCGCGATGATCTGCTGTTCCTGCTCAATGAGCATCCCATGAAAAGCAGTGCCTCACAGGGACAACGCAAAAGTTTTCTCTTTGCCCTGAAACTCGCACAGTTCGAAGTGATCAGACAGTTCAAACAATTTGCGCCCCTGCTCCTGCTCGACGATGTATTTGAAAAACTGGACCAGGACCGTGTCAGCCGCCTCATCTCACTGGTGGCCGGTCCCTCCTATGGCCAGGTCTTCATTACAGACACCCACGCAGAACGCTTGCAGCACAGCTTCGAAGGAACAGGTCAAACGATACAGCTCATCAGCATTTAGTTATTTGGTCATTTTGAAATTTGGTTATTTACAGGGTTCTTTAACGGTGAAGTCTTCGTATTTAATGACAGGCATTGACATGTATACATTTCTAATCAGGAAGAAGCCCCACACACTTGAGAATCCCGTAAATAACCAAATTTCAAAATAATCAAATAACAAAATATTCGTAGCTTTGACGCCATGCGCCACGGAACAACCAGTATCGGAGATGCCCTCCGGGAATTTATGAACAAAAGCCGCCTTAAACCCCGTCTTACTGAAGTTCGCATTCAGGAGAACTGGGAGAAGATCATGGGCAAAACCATTGCGCGCTATACACAAGATGTCCAGCTGATTGAGCAGAAACTCATCATTACAACTTCGGTGGCACCTTTAAAACAGGAATTAACTTATTCCAAAGACAAGATCATCAAACTGGTGAATGAAATGCTGGGGGAAAATGTGGTAAAGGAAGTGATGATCCGGTAGTGACAGTTATCAGTTGGAGGCAAACTGATTGATCAGGCGGTTGATATCAGCGATCTTAAGATTCGTTTGCAGGTTGACCATCAGGAATTCATTGTCTTCCTGTATCAGCATCACCACGTTACCCAATTCATCCTCTTTTCCTTTATTCAGTATGTGCACCAGGTTACCTTTGTCACGTACTTCCATCAGGGTTTCAAAATGATCTTTTGTTTGCAGCCTTTGCATCAGCGTTGCTACGTCTTCGTTGCTAACATTGGCCCCCTGCGGGTTTTCAATGGTATGCACCTTAATCTTACGGACATCTTTTAAGATAGGCCGGAGCTTTTTTACATCTTCATCCCCGCTGGAGAATGACATCACAAAACCCGCCAGGCGCAACGGAAAGCTGCCAACTTTAACACTGATCACATCTGCCTTTCCCCGGTATTTATTACGGAATTCACGCAGCGATCTGTCCTGGGCAAGTACGGTGGAAACACTGGCCAGCAGTAAACAACCACCTAACAATAATTTTTTCATGGTTATTTCTTTTTAAGGTTCTTGAGTTTGTCCATCCCCTGGATGTTGACAGCGTTGGCGATCTGTGATATTTCATTCAGATCAATGTCCCCCACCAGGCTCATGGCCAAAAAATCATTGGTACCACCAACGAGCATAATCAGCTCATTAATGTTTCCCCGGCTGTTTTCCTTCACCATAAACTTCAGGTCACTGTCTTTGTCCCTTACGGTCATCAGTTCCTCAAAGTCACCGGTCAGCAACACCGCGGCCTCCTTGTAAAGCCGTTGTCCGTCTTTCGTGTTGTCTTTAGCCAGAATACGCAATCCTTTCAGCTTCTGTACCACCCTCATCAGGTTTTTGGCATCGGGATCGTTCATATCCAGTTTGGAAAACATGGAGAACATTTTGGGTGTGATACTGACCAGGGTAAAATTCCGGTCGTTTTCGTACTTCTGGAAGAAGCGGTCTATGCTACTCTGCGCAAAGAGGTGCATACTGGCAAAAACCGCTACCAGCAATAAAAGTGAACGTTTCATCTTCTTCTGGATTTTATATCAGGTTTTAAAATGGGCGTCGTTTTAATTAGCTCCTGTAATGAGGCCGGTCGCTTCATTGAAGTAAGCCAGCTTCTGCATCTTTTCTGTTCCCTTGTTCAGGTTTTTGGCCAGCAGTTGCAATGCTTTCTTCGTTTCCAGGTAAGCCATTCTTGTTTCCTCTTCCTCTTTCTGCTGCTGTATTTCCGCGATATGGACCTTTATTTCCTGCCGCTGGTGCTGTTTCATGGCATAGCCCATGCCGACAGCCATCAGCAACACTGCTGCATACTTCATCCAATGGCGGAAAGGTGACAGGGGCACTACCTTAGCGGGACTGGTTTCCACCGGTATCTTCGGTTCCGGCAGCAATTCCTCCAACGCCTGTTCTTTTTCCATTTCTTCGCGGAAGAAGCCAAACAAGGGGGCTGCTTCCTGCAATGGTTCCGGCATATCAGGGTGGGACTCGCTGAAAAACCGGCGTAGCAACGCCTCTTCCTCCAGGGTGGTTTCCCCTTCCCAATACCGGTCCAGTAAAGCGATGATGTGATTATAATCCATATACCTGTATGTTTTGAAGTTTCTCCCGCACCGCCTTGCGGGCCCGGTGCAGGTTGACTTTTACGTCGTTCATGTCCAGCTCCAGGATGTCGGCGATTTCCTGATAGGAATAACCGTCCATGTCCCTTAACTGAATGATGGTCCGGTATTTCTCCGGTAGCTCGTGAATGATCCGTCTTACTTTTACCATGACATCATTTTTCTCTGCCATGGTATGTGGACTGTGCTGAGCTGATGGAACTTCCCCTGCCCTGTCCAGTTCATCCGCCAGACGGTATTTCCTTGATTTGATTTTGTCCAGCGCCAGGTTGCGCGTAATCCGCATACACCAGGCCTCCATATTCTGCAACTCCGGCATCTTCTCCTGCTGGCTCCACACCTTCATCAGTGCGTCCTGTGTAATATCCTGCGCGTCTTCTTCATTACCCAGCAAGCGGTATGCAAAGCGGAAAAGCTTTTGCCTGACGGGAACGACCTGGTTAAGAAATAAGTCCAATGACATGCGGGATATTGCGTTTTATAATGAGAAGACGACTCAATAAAGACGATGTTACAACATTTCTAAAAAAAAATTCCCAGGCCTTCCAGCCCGGGAAACAAAGTTATGATAGATGATTGGTTATAAACAGCTTACAATTTAATTCTCGGATCTACCACTGAATACAACATATCAGCCAGGATGTTGACCAGCACAAAGATGCCGGCGGTAAACAGAATAGCGCCCATAACTACCGGGAAGTCAAATTTGTCGAGCGCATCTACCGTGACCTTACCGATCCCCTTCCAGCCAAAGATGTACTCCACAAAGAAAGCTCCCGCCAGCAGTTCGGCAAACCAGCCTGTGATGGCAGTGATCACCGGGTTGAGCGCATTACGCAGCGCATGATGCCAGATCACCACCCGCCGGGACAGCCCTTTGGCGTATGCCGTGCGGATATAGTCCTGATGCAATACATCGAGCATAGCACTGCGGGTGAGCTGCACGATAATAGCCAGCGGACGTATGCCGAGCGTAAGCGCCGGCAGTACCAGGTTGCGCAGGTTCAGCACCCTGCCGCGGAACGGGTCAATGTCAAACAGGCTGCCGGTCATATGCAGACCGGTGTAGCTGCTGAGTACAAATCCTAACAGGTAAGCCAGTACGATACCAGCGAAAAATGAAGGCGCCGAAATACCGATCACACTGGCAAACACCGCACTGGTGTCCATCCAGGTGTTTTGTTTAACGGCAGACAATACGCCCAGCCCGATACCGGCCACCGTCGCAAAAAGCATGGCTGCGGTAGCCAGCAGCAACGTACCCGGCAGTGCCTCCGTCAGGATTTCCCATACCGGCTTCTTGCCCTGATAGGAACGGCGCAGGTAGGGCGTTTTAAGCACCAGTATCTTTTCGCCTGACAGCTGTGCCAGGGTTACATAATGCAGGTTTTCCCGTGCCTCGGCGAGCGGATGCACACCAACGGGCGACAGGTCGTTGAGATAAAGCAGGAACTGCACTCCCACCGGCTGGTCGAGGTGCAGTTCTTTACGGACGTTCTCAAGGGAAGACACATCTGCCCGCTGACCGAGCGTCAGCCGGGCCGGATCACCAGGCAGCACGTTGAACAGGAAAAACACCACCACTACCACGCCCAGCAGTACCAGCAACCCATATCCTGTTTTCCGGAGAAGAAAGCGTAACATAGTGTCTTACGGAATATCGTTATAATGCCATTTACCTTTAATGGTACCTTTTTTCAGTTCGATCAGGCATGGATTGGCCCTGCCGGCTGTTTTAATAGCCACGCCGTCCATCTGTACAAAGGGGAACTCCAGCCCGTGCTGTTGTTTGAATGCAGCGATCTGTTCTTTGGTAGACGCAGAAACACCATAGATCAGTATTTCCTGATTTTTCCATTCCTGTTGCAGGGCTTTCATTTTATTATCCCAACCCTCACCCGCATTCTCTACGTTCTGTACGAGGAACAGAAATACCGGTTTCTCTTCGCTGAGGATTGCCTGGGTTTGATTAACGCCATCGGCATCCGTGAGGATGAAGTCTTTGATAGCCGGTTCAGCGTTTCCTTTTTTGATCAGTTTGTCTTTACGGTCCACAAACTTCCAAGTGCTGTCTGACCAGGGATAGTTATCCGCTGTAAATTCTTTCTTCTGACCATTCTTCTCATAGATGAAGATCATCTCAAACACGTCCGGAGTGGCGCCGGGAGGCAGCTTCATCTTCTCCGGTATATTATTACCTACTTTGTAGGGCAAACAGTCGATAAACGGCAGATGGCGAAGGGTGTACCATTGCACGCCAAACGAAGCAATCGCTGACAATAACAGCACCAGCCCCGCTCCTTTAAACAATGGTTGTACGCTTTTACGATAAAAGTAAATCACCAGTATCATTACCAGCAGCGCCACGTCTTTCCAGAAGGTTTGTTCAGCGGTGAGCTTAATGCAATCACCGAAACAGCCGCATTCGCGGATAGTGCCGCTGAAGAGCGCATAACCGGTGAGGAAAGTAAAGAACAGGATCAGCAGCAACAGCAGCACGGAGAAGATACGCATGCGGTATCCTATCAGCACGGCCACGCCGGCAATGATTTCGAAAGCGTTCATGATCACCGAGAAGGCAAGGGAATAGGGCGACAGAAAAGTAAGGTGCAGCACCTCAAAGAACTCTTCCATCTTATAACTAAGGCCCAATGGATCGTTGGCTTTGATCAGGCCTGAAAAAATAAACAGTACTCCTACAATAATCCGCAATAGGTTCAGGACAACTTTCATAAAATAGTTTAATGGTTAATGAATTCGACATCCCAGGAATCTAAAGTCCTGGGCTACTTTCGCTGATCTTGATCAGCGCAAACAATGCATAGTTGATAATATCTGTATAGTTGGCATCAATCCCTTCCGAGATCAGGGTTTTACCCTGGTTACGGAGGATCTGTTTAATACGCAGTAGTTTGGTCAGAATGAGGTCTACGAAAGATTCCTGGCTCATATCCCTCCAGGCCTCGCCATAGTCGTGGTTCTTATCTTCCATGACCGCTTTCACCTGTTGAATGTATTTGTTATAAAGCTGTTCCACTTCTTCCACGGGCAAATCCGTATAGGGGTTGCCGTTTTGTTCCATCTGAATAAGCCCGATCACCCCGTAGTTGACGATCCCTTTGAATTCTCCTTCGATGTTGTCTTCTACTTTCTGTACGCCTATCTCCTGCAGGTTGCGGATACGCTGCGCTTTGATAAAGATCTGATCTACCACTGAAATGGGACGTAATACCCTCCAGGAAGTACCGTAATCTTTGGTTTTTTTGATAAAAATGTCTTTGCAGCCGGTAACCGCGGCGTCGTATTGTACTAATGTATTCATGGTCCTAAACGTAACAGTGCATTACACCCGAAGGAGCAATCTGATAAAGATCGTAAACAAAACCTACAAATCAAAGTCTCTGATCTTTAACCATTTTGCTGCTTTGCATGTGTAATTCCTTTATTTTGCATTACTTAAATTTGTGAACAGCGATTCAGAGGGCAAAATAAAGAATAAAAACCATTAAATGAGACCACACCATATCAATACCTTACGGGAGCCGACCATCAATTGCCGGGGACAGCTGTTATCGCTGGCCAGGCCGGTAGTGATGGGTATCATCAATGTTACTGACGATTCGTTTTATGAAGGCAGCCGGATGCACGGGCTGCACCAGGTAGTAGAGAAAGCCGGGCAACACCTGCAGGAAGGCGCTGCCATACTGGACCTGGGGGCGCAGAGCACCCGTCCGGGCGCCACCATGCTAGGCCCGGAGGAAGAACTGAACAGGCTCCTGCCAGCCATCCACGCTATTCTGAACCATTACCCCCAAGCCATTATTTCGATTGACACCTGGTATGCCAGCGTTGCGGAAAAGACCATTCATGCCGGTGCCGCCATCATCAATGATATCAGTGCCGGTGACCTGGATAAAGACATGATCCCCGTGGCAGGACGCCTGCAGGTACCCTATATTGCGATGCATATGCAGGGGGAACCCGCCACGATGCAACATAAACCGCAGTATGAAGATGTGGTGCGTGAAGTGCTGGACTATATGACCCATAAGTTGGCCCAGTGCCGTGCTGCGGGCATCCGTGACTTCATCGCTGATCCGGGGTTCGGTTTCGGGAAAACGCTGGAACACAACTACGCGTTGATGAAAGACCTGTCCCTTTTCCATGAGATACTGGGCGTGCCGGTACTGACGGGCATTTCCCGCAAATCAATGATTCACAAATTTTTAGGCATCACGCCCGCGGAGGCGCTGAATGGCACCACCGTACTTAATACCATCGCACTGTTGCATGGCACCCATCTGCTGCGGGTACATGATGTAAAAGCAGCCGTAGAAGCAGTCAGGATCACAGAGAAAATGAAAGGCAATTAAATCTTAGTATTTTTACAACTATGAAGGAAGTAATACAATTTTATGGATATGAGTTTCGCTGGCTGAATGTTTTGGACCTGCTGATCGTAGTTTTTCTGATTATACAGCTATACCGTCTGCTGAAAGGCAGTCTGGCTTTCAATATTTTTGTCGGCCTGCTGATGGTATACGCCGCCTTCTTCCTGGTACGTGCGCTGCAAATGCCCATCCTCACCAGTATTCTGCAAAACTTTATCAATGTCGGCATCATTGCCATCATTATTATATTCCAGCCCGAGATACGAAAATTCCTGCTGGTGCTGGGCAAAAAGACCCCGTTGAGCAAAGACAGCTTTCTGACCAAGCTGTTTCTGCCTGACAAATTCAAAAGCTATAAGGACGAAGAGAATATTATCAATGAAGTGATTGTAGCAGTGAGTCATATGCAGGCCACCTTTACCGGTGCGCTGATTGTGATTGCCACTACCTACCGCCTGAAGTTCGACACGGCTTCCAGCATCACGATCGATGGTAATGTGAGCGCTAAACTCATAGAAAGCATCTTCGACAAACACAGTCCGCTGCACGATGGCGCCCTGATCATCGTGGGCAATAAGATACTGGCTGCCAAGGTGATCCTGCCGGTTTCCGAAAATCCCAACCTGCCTACCCGGGTGGGCCTGCGTCACCGGTCGGCCGTAGGGATCACAGAACACAGCGATAACCTGGCCATTATCGTTTCTGAAGAAAGAGGTACCATCGCTTATGCACAGGACGGTAACCTGGTGACCGATGTTTCACTGGAAGACCTTAAAGTAAAACTGTATGAGGTGCTGATCGATGGTTATGCGTGAGACATTTAACGTAAACGGTACAACGATTTAAATGATGGATGTTATATTATTTGATGGAGTCTGTAACTTCTGTAATGCCAGTATCAATTTTGTGATACGGCATGACCACCGGGGACGTTTCCGGTTTGCCCCGTTGCAGTCTGCCGCCGCAGCTACGCTGGCAGCGAACCATCAAATAGATATCACTCAGCTGGAGTCCTTTATACTGGTTCAAAACGGTAAAGCTTATACGAAAAGTACGGCTGCCCTCCGGGTGGCCCGGCAACTACCCTTCCCGTGGAAACTGCTGTATGCCGGGATAGCGGTCCCCCGTTTTATACGGGATGGCGTATATAACATGATTGCGCGTAACCGTTACCGTTGGTTTGGCAGGAAAGACAGCTGTATGGTTCCCACACCGGAAATCAGGAGCCGTTTCCTTGAATAAAATATGTATTAAATGCTCCGGGGATGCGGGATTCTCGTCCCGGATTCCCCGTCCCGAATTCCCAGGGTTAAAACCCTGGGCTGAGATGTTATTCAATTTCTTTCGGAGTATGAGCTCTCTCGTTCATGCTGTATCTTATTAAAGTCCCAGGCTATGATATTGTTCTGCGTAAATGAATTGGCCCCATATTCAGAAAGAAATTGAATAACATCCCGTCCCAGGGCTTCAGCCCTGGGACGGGATGGGGGAATATGATACCCCCGGCGAAACATGATGCATTCGCGGTAATGGTCCATCCCATGAACAATATATCCCTCCAATTTATTCCCATAAAAAAAGCCTCCCTGTGTGGGAGGCTTTTTTATTGTCACTGCCGAAGCAGGATTATTTTTTAGCAGGAGCTGGCGGTGGCGGTGGTGGCGGAGGAGGTACCGGAGCACCAGCTTTAATGTCTACCAACTGTACATCAAAAACCAGAATAGAGTTAGCAGGAATTGCCGGAGGGCTGCCCTGTAAACCGTAAGCCATTGTAGAAGGGATCAGCAGGGTAGCTTTGGTACCTTTTTTCAGGCCTTTCAGACCGGAGTCCCATCCTTTGATAACGAAGCCCTGACCGATCGGGAATTTGATAGGTTCTAAAGGCATGCCTGGACGCAGGGTAGAATCCTGGCTGGAATCAAATACTTTACCGGAAGTCAGTTTACCAGTGTAGTGTACTACAACGGTATCGCCGGTATTAGGAGTTGCACCGGTACCTTCCTGTTGGATAGCGATGTATATGCCATCAGGATTTTTGGTAGCGTTAATTTTGTTTTTCTCCATGTATTCCTTGATAGCTTTCTCATCTTTGTCTTTCTGGGTAGAAGCAGAGAATTTGTTTTCTACCGCGAAAGTGATTTTCAGCTTATCACCTTTTTTACCGAAGGGAGGACGTTCGTTAACTGGCAATGAATCCCAGGGAATTACGAAGGTAGCACTGTCACCTTCATGCAGGAGCGCCAGTCCTTCCATCAGGTCGAACTTGTTCTGTGGTTTGGAAATCAGAACAGGGATTGCAGCACCAACGATTTTGCGGGACTCGCCCAGAATAGAGTCGTTGATACGCTGCGTCACATTCATCAGGGCAGTATCTCCCAGCTTCAGTTGTGCTCCGCTGCCGGATTTGTGGACGATATATTCAATACCGCCTGGTGTCTTCTTAACGCCGCCACCCGTTCCGCAGCTGGCTATCAGTAAGCCGAACGCTGCAACTAATAACTGATTGTTTCTTTTCATTTGATTGTATTAGTAGTTGATATACTTGTAACAGTTAGACTATTGTAAAAGGGTTTCATTTTCTTCGACAGCCTTGATGAACCGGTTCACTGTTTTCTCGAGGGAGTCAGTACTTCTTCCTCCGGAGGCGTTGAAATGGCCTCCTCCCTCGAAATACCTGCGGGCGAAGGTGTTCACATCAAAATTGCCTTTGGAGCGGAATGACAGCTTCACTTCTGAGTTACGGTCGATGATCAAAGCGGCCATCTTAATACCCTGAATAGACAGCAGGAAGTTGACCAGCCCTTCTGTATCACCGGTCTGAAGGTCGAAACGCTTCAAATCGGAATAAGGAATGGCGAGCATGGCCGTGTTGTACTCATAGAATACCTCCATACGGTTCAACAGGCTATGCCCGAGAAAACGGAGGCGGTTCTCCAGGAAATTGTCATAGATCTCCTGGTGGATGATCTCATGACGCAGTCCTCTGTCCATCAGGTCGGCTACCATCCGGTGTACCCGGGCGGTAGTGGATGCAAAACGGAAGGAACCGGTATCTGTCACCGTACCAGCATATATACACTGGGCAATGTCCAGATTAATGAACTTTTCGTCTCCCAGCTTATAAATCGTTTCGTACACCAGTTGCGCCGTAGAGCTGGCGGAAGTATCACTTACCCCGTACTCAAAATCCGGCTGCGGTTCCAGATGGTGATCGATCAGTATTTTTGTGCATTTAACAGCTTCCAGATGCGGCGCCATATTCTTGGTACGGTACAACGCGTTGAAATCCAGGCAGAAAAGCAGTTCAATGTCTTTCAGTGCCTCCATCGCCTTGTCTGTAGAAGATTCAAAATCAATCACACCCTCCGCTCCTGGCATCCACTTTAAAAAGTCCGGGAAATTAGTAGGAGAAATGACCGTTACCTGGTGGCCTTTCTGAATCAGATAATGGTATAATGCCAGTGAAGACCCCATGGCATCCGCATCTGGTTTCTGATGCATCGTAATCACCATTTTCTTAGGCGCTTCCAGTAATGGTTTAATTTCCTCGATCGGCTTCATTCAAAAACTGTAATGTTAAGACTAATTTCTCGTCACAACCAATAAATTGTGACAGAAAATGAAGTGCGAAGATCTTTATTTGAGCCAGAATTTCAAAATTTTTTACCGCTAAAGAAAATGTAATTACTTTTGCGGCCTAATCTGTAATTCGGAATAAAACAAATATGAACAACAGAACATTTACAATGATCAAGCCTGATGCGGTAGCAAACGGGCATATTGGTGGCATCCTGAACATGATCAATGCCGCAGGTTTCCGCATCGTAGCCATGAAAATGACGCAACTGTCTGCAGCCAAGGCGGGTGAATTTTATGCAGTGCATAAAGAAAGACCTTTCTATGGCGAACTGGTAGAATTCATGAGCAGCGGCCACATTGTAGCAGCTATCCTGGAAAAAGACAATGCAGTAGAAGACTTCCGTAAACTGATCGGCGCTACCAACCCTGCTAACGCAGAAGAAGGTACCATCCGTAAAAAATACGCTGAGTCTATCGGCCGTAACGCTGTTCACGGTTCTGACTCTGATGAGAACGCTACTATCGAAGGAGATTTCTTCTTCAGCGGCCTCGAAAAATTCTAATCTCCGTTCAACGGAAAAGCAAAAAATAACCTGGCCAAGGCCAGGTTATTTTTTTTGTCTGTAACCTAAATATCCTACGATATAATTTATTGATTTTAAATAAATTGATTAACCTATATTAAAGTTACAGTTCCAATAAGCAGACATTTGACAAAAACCAGCCGCCAAATAAGTAAAACCGGTTGATTTTCAACCCTCAAAACGACCCATTCCCATCGCTAAAAGTAGCTTTTCGGACAAAAATACAGTCATAATAGAAAACTGATTTACAATTACTTAAACTAAATCATCTAAAGTAGCTACATCAACAAAAGCCTATTTCTCCATTTCCACCACCAAATCATCCTGTTGGACCATACTTCCCTCCCCTAACAGCACTGCCTTCACCTTTCCGTTTCGGGTAGCCGTTACCGTTGTTTCCATCTTCATTGCCTCGATGATAAACAATGGCATATTAGGTGTTACTGTCGCCCCGGCTTCCACCAACACACGGGACAACCGGCCCGGCAATGGGGCCCCAATTTCCACCGCAGCGTCAGACACCTTCCGGTTCACCACCGCCACACTCTTCACAGCAAGGTCCCTCACCTGTACACGACGGGCATAACCATTCAGCTCAAATACCACCGTCCGCATCCCATGCTCGTCGGCCGGCAACACATACAACAGCTTCACAATAATGGTCTTGCCCTTGCTCAGGGTGATCAATATCTCTTCTCCCTGCTTCAACCCATAGAAAAAAGCAGGCGTGGGAATGGCCTCTACGTTACCAAAGATCATCGCATGCTGATAGTACTCATCGAACACCTTCGGGAACATCTGGTAACTGAGGTAGTCCAGAAACTCCGCATGCGGGTACTTCGCCTGGAAGCCGGCGAAGTCCGCCTCAAAATCCACCGGCGGCAACTGCGCATTGGGATTACCTTCTATCGGCTTTTCTCCTTTCAGCACAATCCGTTGCAGCTCAGCAGGAAAACCACCGAAAGGTACGCCCAGCTCTCCCCGGAAAAACCCTTTCACGGAAGCAGGGAAAGCCAGGTTACGCGAAGCATCCAGCACGTCGCCGGCAGTTAACTGATTGCTGGTCATGAATAAAGCCATATCGCCGACCACCTTCGAACTCGGCGTGACCTTTACGATATCGCCAAAGAGCTGGTTGACCACCGCATAGTTGCGCTTGATCTGTTCCAGTTTATCTCCCAATCCGAGTGACTCTGCCTGCTGCCGCAGGTTGGAATACTGTCCGCCAGGGATCTCATTCTCATATATCTGCGCCGTACCGGCCTTCATGTCCGACTCAAACGGATAGTAGTACTCCCGTACATCTTCCCAATAGTTGCTATACTTATTCAGGGAAGCGAGGTTCATCTTCCGGCCACGTGGGTGCCCATCCATAATGGCTACCAGCGAGTTAAGATTAGGCTGTGAGGTAAGGCCGCTGAGCGAGGCTATCGCCGTGTCCACCACATTCACGCCGGCTTCGATAGCTTTAAGATAAGTGGCCGCCTGTATACCCGCCGTATCGTGTGTATGCAGCACAATGGGCAGCTTCACCGCGTCCCGAAGCGCCCCGATCAGGACTGACGCCGCTTCCGGCTTCAGCAGTCCGGCCATGTCCTTCACTGCCAGCATATGCGCACCGGCATCTTCCAGGCGACGGGCCAGGTCTGTATAATACTGAAGGGTATATTTATTATTGTCCGGCCGCAGCACATCACCGGTGTAACTGATGGCCGCCTGGGCAACAGCGTTGGTGCGTTCCCGTACAAACCGGATACTCGGCGCCATCGCCTCCACCCAGTTGAGCGAGTCGAAAATGCGGAACACATCGATCCCGTTCTCTGCGGCCTTTTCTATAAACGCAGCAATGAGGTTTTCGGGGTATGCCGAGTAGCCGACAGCGTTAGCCCCACGGAAAAGCATCTGCAGCAACATGTTAGGCATAGCTTTGCGCAATAGTTGCAGTCGTCGCCACGGGCACTCATGCAAAAAACGCATCGCTACATCAAAGGTGGCCCCACCCCAAACTTCCATGGAGAATATCTCCGGGTTGTTTTTGGCATACCCTTCAGCTACGGCCAGCATATCCCTGGTACGTACCCGGGTGGCCAGCAAACTCTGGTGCGCATCCCGGAAGGTGGTATCTGTATAATAGACCGGTTTTTCTTCCCGCAGCCAATGCACAAACCCTTCCCGCCCCATTTGCTGCAGACGGTCCTTCATACCGGCCGGATAAGGCTGCAATGATTCATAAGCCGGGATCTCCGGCGTACGGAACGTCTTGTTTTCCACTTTGCCTTTTACATCAGGGTGCCCGTTCACCGTCACATCGGCGAGGTACATCAGCGTCTTGGTGCCTCTGTCCCGTATCTGCGACAATTTAAACAGCTCAGGGTGTTGGTCAATAAAGGCGACGGTACAGTTACCTTTTCTGAAGACATCATTGGTGATCACGTTTTCGAGGAAACGGATATTGGTTTTCACCCCTCTGATGCGAAACTCCCGCAGCGTACGGTGCAGGCGGCTGGAAGCGCCTGACAGTGTGCGGCCCCAGGCCGTCACCTTCACCAGCATAGAATCGAAGAAGGGTGAGATCTTTACACCGGAGTAAGTGCTGCCTTCATCCAGCCGTATCCCAAAACCGCCGGCGTTACGGTAGGCGATCACCGTGCCATAGTCCGGTTTAAAATTGTTTTCCGGATCTTCTGTGGTAATACGGCACTGAATGGCAAAACCATTGAGCCGTACGTCCTCCTGTCCTTTGAGAAATATTTCAGGGTCCGACAGCCGGTGCCCCTCCGCTATTAATATCTGCGAGCGTACAATGTCGATGCCCGTCACCTCTTCGGTAACGGTATGTTCCACCTGGATACGCGGGTTGACTTCTATAAAATAAATATGGTGAGCCCTGTCTACCAGGAACTCCACGGTGCCTACGTTGTCGAATCCCACTTTATGCGCCAGGCGCAAGGCGTACTCATACAGTTTATCACGGGTGTGTTGCGGCAGGTTGGGCGACGGAGCAATCTCCACCACTTTCTGAAACCGCCGTTGCACGGAGCAGTCGCGTTCATAGAGATGTACGATGTTGCCGTGCTGGTCCCCCATCAGTTGCACTTCTATATGTTTGGGATCTTCGATGAATTTCTCGATGAAGATGGTATCGTCACCGAAAGCTTTAGCAGCTTCGCTGCGCGCTTCCAGAAAAGCTCTTTCCAGGGCTGATTCTTCCGCTACCATGCGCATCCCGCGACCGCCTCCGCCGGCAGCGGCCTTCAGCATCACCGGGAAGCCTATACGCTTAGCCTCCTGTAAAACGATGCTTATATCTGTCAGCCGCACCTGGCTGTCCGCGATCAGTGGTACTTCCGCCTCCCGTGCGATCACCTTCGCCGCTACTTTATCGCCCAGCTGCGCCATGATTTCCGGTGAAGGGCCAACGAATATGATGCCTTCTTCCCTGCAGCGGCGGGCAAACTGTACATTTTCACTGAGGAAACCGTAGCCCGGATGGATCGCGTCCACCTGTTGCATCTTCGCCAGGTTGATGATGGCTTCAATGTCCAGATACGGCTTCAGCGGGTCATCATCACGACCTATCTGGTAAGCTTCATCCGCTTTGTAGCGATGTAGTGAATAACGGTCTTCATACGTAAACACGGCAATCGTCCGGATACGTAATTCAGCGGCGGCCCTCAGTACCCGTACAGCGATTTCGCCACGGTTGGCCACAAGCAGCTTGTTTATTTTTCTGAAAACTGGGGCAGACATAAATGAAGGGTTGTTATAAAGACTGGTATCATTAAAAATAGGATAAAACTTTTAACTTGCCTTCAATTATGTGGGAATCATTCCGGAAACTATTTAAAGGCTATATGAAGTTGGAGCGGTCGCTGTCGGACAACTCCGTAGAGGCCTATCTGCGCGACGTAGAGAAACTGGAGCAGTATCTCCAGGCGCATGGTGGAGAGAAACTGCGCCCGCAGGATATCACCCTGTCCGACTTACAGGGCTGTATACAATGGGTGTCCAAACTGGGCATGACACCAGCTTCCCAGGCGCGGACCATCTCCGGCATCAAAGCGTTTTACAAGTTCCTGCTGCTGGAAGACATGACACAGGACGACCCGACACAGTTGCTGGAAGCGCCCAAGCTGCAGCGTAAACTGCCTGACGTGCTGAGCTTTGAAGAGATAGAAAAAATCATTGCACAGGTAGACCTCAGCACAGCCGAAGGCCACCGTAACAAAGCCATTCTCGAAACGATGTACAGCTGCGGCCTGCGTGTAAGCGAGGTCACTAATCTGCAGATCACCCAGCTGCATATGGACGTGGGGTTTATACGGGTGGTAGGCAAGGGCAATAAAGAAAGGATGGTACCGATTGGCCGTGATGCCATGCGGCATATTGATGTTTACCGGCGCAATGTACGTATACACATGCCCGTTAAACACGGTGAAGAAGATACCTTGTTCCTCAACCGCCGCGGCGGGCCACTCAGTCGCGTGATGATTTTCCTGGTGATCAAGGAGCTGACCAAACTGGCAGGCATTGAAAAAAATGTGTCGCCACATACGTTTCGGCATTCTTTTGCCACACACCTGGTGGAAGGCGGGGCGGACCTGCGGGCCGTGCAGCAGATGCTCGGGCATGAAAGCATATCCACCACAGAGATCTATACGCATCTCGACAGGGAATACCTGCGGGACACCCTCTCCCGTTTTCATCCCCGGTTTTAAACAAACAGCCGCCCGAAGGCGGCTGGTACACGATAAAAAAGGGGTCAAACAAAATACTTTTCTATAGGGAGTTAAAACAGTGCGTTGCTCAGGTGCAGCTGCTCGCGTTTCTTTCTGCTTTTACCGGCGATGACTTTCATATCGTTGATCCATCCCTGTATCTGTCCTGATGCCCATTTTACCACAGACGGACGGTATACCAGGTTGACGCAACTGCACGGTGGAAGGTCTTGTCTTTCCGGCGAGGAAGCATGTGATTCATTTTCTGACAATACCAGTTTGTCATTATTATATATACGGAAATATACGTCAGGTCCCATATGCCGGCGCCCTTGCCTGATGGGCTGTAACGTGCCATGGTAAAGGTCTTTCCGGGAAAAACGCAGTGTATAACGGCCATATTCATTCGTAATAGCAGTACCGATCTTTTTACCGGAGAGGGCATTGAACGCCTCCACGCGTAGTGGTGGCTGGTCATTTCCTGTCTCCCGGCGTTGTTTGACAGTACCGGTGATCACCCAGGCGCCGGCTTCTCCCTGGATGGTATTCCAGATGGCGGAAGGAACAACGTAGGCATAGGCCCCGATATAACCGTTAATACTGCGTTTCCAGTGTAGCACGGCTGTACACAGATGAAAATTGCGGGGTTGCTGGATACCGGTTTTGCCGGGGAGTGTATCCAGGCAGAGGTCTAACTCAAGGGGTTCTGTAAAAAGATGCTCCTGTTTCCAGGACAAGGTGAAATTGCCTTGTTCATCCAATGAAGCTTCCGCCAGCAGGCGGTCTGCTTTCATCAATACTTCTTTGGCTGACAATGGTTGCAGATCACTGAATATTCCTTTGGGGTTGGCAGCCGGGTAACGGGTGTCCGGCAGGTAAACACGTATCCGTGCCTGCGCGAGGGGCTCAATGCAGTCGTCACAGATAAGTGCAGAGATGTTTCCAATTAACAGGTAACTCATGGTTTTTAATTTTAAAGGGGGCAATGATAGAAACCCGCTGCATACTAAACTTAAAAACAAACATGGTAGAAAGGCCCTAGTGCTGACTGATCCGATATGTGTAACAGTTCGTTCGATCCGGTTGCAGGTACAAAGATTAACAACATCAGGATGCTAATCAAGCGTTGTAAACCTGAAAAAAATAAATGCGTATAAATACGCATTTTTAAGTGAGTGTTACGCTATTTCAGTGTTCCCTGTTAACCTCTTTTCAGGCGCAATCCTCTTCCATGCTATATTTCCGGTCACAGGGCGGTTTTAGGGGGAAAAGACCCTCTCACACAACCAATCTTGCAAACATGTAATATTGTAATAATTTTACCCCAAAACCTTAAACTACCCACATTTATGAGCGATTCTACTAAACAACCAATTCCTGCCGATGCAGGAGGTTTCATTTCCAGGGAGGAAATGGAAACATTGTGTAAGAACCATGACGACGAGCATGCCCAGCAGAAATCCATGGGCACGCACGTAAAAGCCATGTGTTTCGGTAAGGACAAAGTGATGGAACTGTTGAATCATCCTGACTGCACCGCACTGAGGATTTATTATGGTCTGAAAATCGATACAGACGGTGATGGTATCAAAGAAAAGAAAATGGTGCTGGTAGCCGTTGACAGCGATGGTAACGATATCCTTCCTCCAGGAGGAGACCCTGCCACCGGTTCCGTTGCCAAGAGCATGACTACCGCCCGCATTCTCGACCAAGGCCTTCCCTGCCCGGCTTATTGTTCTGGCGGAGGTACTAAACCACCCACCCAATAAAGGAAAAACGTGAATCTGAATATATTCCTTGGTATATTTTACACGATGATGGGGATCGAAGCTTTAATTTTGATCCCCTTCCTGTTAAAATTCAAAGCGCTGGACGCTGCCAGCAAATGGATGTGCTACTACATCTTTAGCAGCGTGGTTTTTGCGGTGGGATCTGCTATTACAGCCAGAATGGGTATGAACAACATGTGGTTGTTCAGCATGATGAACTTTATACAGTTTCTCCTCCTCTCCTGCTTCTATTGGACCATCATTAAACACCAAACAGTCAAACAACTTATTACCTATTTGCCTATTCTTGTTCTCGGATTGTGTATCGCCGACTTCCTCAAATTTGAAGGCATCCAGTCCTATAACTCCATCAGTGCCGGACTAAAATCCGGTATCATTATCGCCTACGGCGTTATCTTTTTCCTCCAGCTGTTGACTGACCGGGAACTATTGGAAAAAGCCATTTATATCAACACACTCCCTGAATTCTGGTATAGTTCTGGCGTCTTTATCTATTTCTGTAGTTCATTTCTCTTTTCTATCAGCTACAACCTCATCCAGCTACCCAAAGACGCACAGCAAACCATGGTGCTCACTCTCCTCAGTATAAATTATATTGTTGGTATAATTGCCATGATTCTGCTGTATATTGGCCTCACAAAAACTAAAAGGTTAGGGTATGCAGACAATTGATATTATTGTAATTGGTACTACAGTAATGTTAATCCTTGGAGTGATCGTGATTTTGCTCGTGATGTTCCAACAAAAACAGGTTATACAACACAAGCTGCTGATCAGGGACAAAGATCTGCAA
This sequence comes from Chitinophaga fulva, assembly GCF_012927205.1. Taxonomy (GTDB): domain Bacteria; phylum Bacteroidota; class Bacteroidia; order Chitinophagales; family Chitinophagaceae; genus Chitinophaga; species Chitinophaga fulva. Next base: position 621,321 of record NZ_JABBGC010000002.1, on the reverse strand, counting down.
TTGCAACGGGAACGACTGGTGGCGGTGTTACAGGGGCAGGAACAGGAACGCAAACGTATTGCGGAAGACCTGCACGATGAAGTAGGCGCGCAGTTATCTGTACTGAAACTCAGTATCGGCGGACTGATGCCATTACTGAAAACCGGCAACGGAGAAGCGGAAAGACTGAAAGAAACCAAAGACTTCACAGACCTTATCATACAACAGCTGCGGTTCATCTCCCAAAGCCTGCACCCCCAGGCGCTGGAGAACCTTGGCCTGGCCCATGCGCTGGATTCATTCTGCAGTCTGATGAACAAAAACAAGGCAGTCAAAATCCATTTCCGGGTAACCGACAACCCTCAACCGGTAGACATGGAAAAAGCACTGAACGTATACCGCGTGGTACAGGAACTGATCAACAATATCCTGAAACATGCAGCGGCAACAGAGGTGACCATCACCTACCAGACTACCCCTTCCCTGCTGACAATCACGGTTGCTGACAATGGCAATGGACTACTATTACCTTCACTGGATGCCAACAAAAAGAAAACCGGAAGCCTGGGCCTCAAAAACATCGAGAGCCGTCTCAATATAATCGGCGGAAATATTACCTTCGCCGCGGGCGATCCAATTGGCACACTCGCTACCATTACCGTAGAAAATTATCAGGTTTAGGTACAGAATAGTGAATGGATATGTTGTTTTATTACTAAATTGCCATCCGGTTTTGTTGTACCCATATGTAACAACATGACTCACAGTAATTTATTAACTAAAAAATAATTTATTTCTCTATAAACTGTTCACTATGGCGCACATAAAAGTGGCTATTGCTGACGATCATAAGATCTTCCGCAGTGGAGTGATCAACACGCTGGTACCATATGACAATATCCGCTTTGTATTTGAAGCGGATGACGGCCTGCATCTGTTACAGCATATGGAACAGCAACAACCGGACGTAATTCTGATGGACCTGAAAATGCCCAACATGGACGGCATTGAGGCTACCATTAAAGTAAAGGAGAAGTATCCTGACGTTAAAGTGATTATTCTCACCATGTATGAAGACGACAACTTCATCGTTCACCTCGTGGAAAACGGCGCCAATGCCTATCTGCTGAAAAATGCGGACCCGGAAGAAATTTATGAAGCCATTTGCACCACTTATGAGAAAGGCTTCTATTTTAATGAAAACGTAAACCTGGCCTTATTAAAGAAAGTTCTACACAAGAATAAACAACAATTCAAGCCTACACTTAAAAACGAAATACAGCTCAACGATCGTGAACAGGAAGTGCTGAAACTTATCTGTCAGGAATTGACCACACAGGAAATATCTGAACAGATATTCCTTAGCCCGCGCACTGTAGAAGGCATCCGTCAAAAACTGCTGGAAAAGCTGAACGTCAAAAACAGCGTAGGCCTTGTATTATACGCTTTCCGTAACGGGCTTATTGAATAATACCTTCCCTTTCTTTTGCCACCAATTATACACTATATATGAAAACTGTAAGGAACTTCACCGCATCAGCCGCTGCCATGCTGCTGTTATATGCTGGTGCTTCTGTAGCACAGGGTATTAAGATGCCGGCTCCAAGCCCCGGCCAGACTGTAAAACAAGACTTCGCTCTCTCCAGCGTGGAACTGAACTATTCCCGCCCGGTAAAAAAAGGCAGGGTGATCATGGGCGATATCGTTCCCTACAACAAAGTATGGAGAACCGGCGCGAACTCCCCGACCGTTATCACTTTCGGAGAAGACGTGAGCTTCGGCGGCAAACCGGTAAAAGCCGGCAAATACGGTCTGCTTACCATTCCGGGTGCACAACAATGGACCGTTATCCTCACCAGCAGCCTGGACGTGAACAGCCCGTCTCTGTACAAGCAGGAAAATGACGTAGCCCGCGTACAGGTAAAACCAGTAGCACAAGGCGCACAGGAAAGCTTTACCATCGGTTTTGAAGATGTGAAAGAATCTTCTATGAACCTGGTGATCAGCTGGGACAAAGTAAAAGTACCAGTAGCCATCACTGCTGATATCCAGAACAAAGTCCTGGGTCAGATCGATGCTGCCATGGCCGCTCCCGGCGATAAAAAGCCTTACTTCCAGTCTGCCGTTTATTACCTCGAGCACAACCTGGACATCAACAAAGCTAAAACATGGATAGACGCCGCTGCTGCACAGAGCCCTGATGCATTCTGGGTTTGGCATCAGAAAGCAAAAATCTATGCTAAAGCCAACGACAAAAATGCTGCTAAAGAAGCTGCACTGAAATCCATCGAACTGGCTAAAGCTGCGAAGAACGACGACTACGTAGCACTGAACAACAAACTGCTGGCCACACTGAAATAATTTTAGTTCCGGCTATAAAATATGCGACAAAAAAAGCAGCGGGTATAATTTACCCGCTGCTTTTTTATTTCTCTTATGCTGAAATATTAAACCGTTGTTGCTTTTTGTTTTACAAAGGGCTGTATCATCAGGGCAAATACCACCACCAGTACACATCCGATGGCGTTAAGCCAGAGAAAAGACACCTGTTCCGTTCCATACATCGCCAGTACTACAGCTTCCGCCGCAATGGCACCCCAGAAAGTAGCTGTGCCTCCCAACCGTTTCAGGTAAAAGGCCACCATAAAGATGCCTAATGTTACGCCATAAAACCACGATCCCAGCACATTCACCACTTCGATCAGGCTTCCCAGGCCACTGGCAAACTGCGCCACCACAATACAAAATACACCCCATATCAGTGACCATAACCTGGACACGCGCAGGTAATGCTCCGGAGTGGCGTTACCGTTATACAGGCGCTGGTAGATATCGATCACAGTAGTAGAAGCCAGTGAATTGAGGGCGGCAGCAATGCTTCCCCATGCCGCCAGGAAAATAATCGCGATCAATAATCCCACCAACCCTTTAGGCAGGTTATTGACCACAAAATGCAGGAAGATATAGTTAGTATCATTAGTATCGGCAGCGGGATCAGCCTTCTTCATCAATGACAGCGCCTCAGCCCTTACGGCCTGTGCCTGCTCATCGGTTTGTTTCAACACTTTTTTGGCGGTGGCCGCAGCCGCAGCATCGTCCTGTTCCAGGGCGGCCGCCAGCTGTTTCACCTGCTGCTGTTTCTGTGTGGCCAGTTGTCCGTATTGACTTTCCAGTTGCGCCAAAGCCGGGCCTTGTGCGGTATTCCGCACTCTTGCCAACTGTGCTTCATTGAAGAAAATGGGTGCACGGAAATAGAGATAAAACACAAACACCATAGCGCCAATCAACAGGATGAGGAACTGCATAGGCACTTTCACCAGGCCATTCATGAGCAGCCCCATACGGCTTTCTTTTACCGACTTAGCGGTGAGATAACGTCCCACCTGTGACTGGTCTGTCCCGAAATAGGACAACGCCAGGAAAAAGCCTCCTATCAATCCACTCCAGATATTGTATTTATCGTTCCAGTCAAATTTGGTTACAATCACATTCAGCTTCTCCATTTTACCGGATACCTGTAAGGCCTGTTTGAAGCCGATATCCGCCGGCAGCAGATGTACCACCATCCAGCCGGCCAGGAACATGCCGCCGAAAATAATGGCCAGTTGCAATGTTTGCGTATAAGCCACCGCGCGGGTACCGCCCGCCACGGTGTAAATGATCAACAGGCCGCCCATGATCATGTTCGTCCAGTAGAGGTTCCACCCCAGCAGGGACGACAGGATGATAGACGGTGCACAGATACTGATCCCGGTAGAAAGCCCTCTTTGTATTAAGAACAGCGAAGCGGTCAGTGTTCTGGTTTTCAGATCGAACCGTTTCTCCAGGAACTCATAAGCAGTATACACTTTCAGCTTGTGAAAGATCGGGACAAAAGTGATACATAGCACCACCATCGCCAATGGCAGGCCGAAATAATACTGGACAAAACGCATCCCGTCGGTATAAGCCTGTCCGGGCGCTGAAATAAACGTGATGGCACTGGCCTGTGTGCCGATAATAGACAACAGCACAATATACCAGGGCATAGACTGGTTACCGAGAAAGTAGCTTTCCATGCTTTGCTTCCCCCGGCTCTTCCAGATCCCGTATAATATAATGATGGTGAGAGTGGCAATCAGTACCACCCAGTCTAATGAACTCATGAATATGTTTTGGTGAATAGATAGAAGAGAACGATCAGTAAAACCAGCCAGGCTATCACCAGTGCATACCAGTAACGCCAGGTTGGGAACAGTGGTGGTTTCTCTTCTTCCGGACCTGTAGCCATTTGGATATTTTGATATTTAGAGATTTAAAAATTGATTCAATCGTCTGAACTTTTGGTCCACATGCTTCCAGTCAGCAAACCAAGGCCGATACCAATCAGCAGTCCGATGTGGACCCTCTTTATCTCAAATCCGATGAACAGTCCCAGCAGGATACACAGGATCGCTGCAATCCTTAGCCTGGGACGGTTCTGTGCGTGTTTACCAGCCATGTTGTTTTAGTGTTTCGCAGAAATCAGGTTTACAAACAAACGATAAGCGCCTGGTACGCCGGCGGGCAGCTCGCGGAAAAATGCCAGTCCGGTATATACATACCTGCCTTTGCCATATTGCGCTATAATAGTGGAGCCATCCTGCGGCGATTCGCCTTTATCGTTCATGGTAAATAATTTCTTATATGCTTTATCAATGTTTGCAGGGAAATACAATCCTCTCTCCTGTACCCAGCCGCTGAAGTCCGCACTGGTGATTTCATTGGGATAATGCATTACAGCATCGTCCGGTTGCAGGAAGGTCACCGCTGCGTTTTCATCCGTCACACGGTCACGGGAAAGGCTAAACGGAAATGGTCCGAGGTTATTGGTCACCAGCGGATTGTTCACATTATACTGTACCAGCATTGTACCACCATTGTTGACATAGTTCATCAATTGGCTTTGCCAGTATTTCATGCGGGGGTTGGTATTGTAAGCCCTCACCCCTACAATGATAGCATCATATTGTGACAACTGGTTACCCATGATTTCTTTTTCGCCCAGCTCTGTAACGTCATACCCTACTTGTCGGAGGGAAGCCGCTACCAGGTCACCGGCGCCGGGAATATACCCCAACTTGTTGCCATTATGTTTCAGGTCTACAGTCACCAGTCTGGCAGAAGCTTCGGGGAATAATGTGATCAGCGGAATATGATCATAGCGGATATGCTGGATACTCTGCGTATATTCTTTACCGTTACAGCTTACTACTACTGTGAACGTATCTACGTGATTGGTAGTGGCAGCAGCTACCGGATGAATGGTGAACCGCAGTTCTTGTTCATCTCCTTTTTTCTCCATCCGGAAAGGTTGGCTGTTTTCTTTTACAGCGAAGCCGGCAGGCAGCCGCAGTTGTACGTTGCCCGTCACCCCGTCGGCAGAAGCTGCGAGCTTCACAGGAACTGTTTGCGGTTGGTTGTTGGTGAAGATATATACCTGGTTGTTCAGGTTGGCGACTACCGGCGGCGCTATCACCAGCGGCTCATACAGTTCGCCTTTTACCGGGTCGGTGTATTTGTATTGAAGGGGACGTTCAATGAGGAATTCCTGTCCGGCTATCTCCAGGTAAATACGGGCCACGAGCGGCGGGGTATTCTCCGGATTGCCCACCTGCAGCGGGTCAGGGATGGCATATGTACCTAACGGATGGGATTCTGCCAGCCAGTAAGGTTGTGAAATTTTTGTATCAGCGGGAACAGTCAGTGATTGAGAGATGCTGTTGAATTTATTGTAGTCCAGTTCGCGGGCGCCGGCGGCATCCGGTTTACCGGGGAGGTCCACTTTACGAAGCTTTACGGGGAACTGTCCACGGTTGATCATCTGTACCGTGGCTTCCATGCCATATCCCGGCACTACGGTAGGCGTGGTACTATAAGCTTCAGCCCATAATCCGGCGCAGGCATAGATCAGTTGTTCTGTCTCTTTCAGCTTCAGGTTGCGCCAGTAGCCTTCAGGCAGCGCCTGAACAGCCTTGCGGATATTGAGCAGCGCAGGAACGGAGGCGGCAGGGTCTTCCATGTTATAATCATGGATGGCCTTGTCTACCATAGCACCGATGGCTGCGCCACCGGGAATACGTGACCAGGAAGTGTTTACACCATCGAGTAACTGCTGACGGGGCGCATCCCCTTTGATCGTCATGAAGTACTCCATGCTGGAGCCTCTGCCGGCGGGTACGCCGAAGCCCTGGCTTTTATGCTGGGAACGGCTTTCCGCGGCTATCTCGCCATAACCTTTCCCTAAAAGGTAGTTATAGGCGCCTACATCTATTTTGAACTGGTCCTCCGAAATGGTGTTGGCGGAACCGAAGTTAAAGGTGTTCCACAACAGCCGTGTCGTTTTCCAGGGTTTAACGTATTTCAGTTGTTCAGGATATTGTTTGGGATCTGCGGCGGCAGCAAAGGCTTCTGCGGCCAGCATGGCGGAGGCGGTGTGATGCCCGTGGCCTGCGCGGCTGTCGGCCGGGAAGCGGCAGATGATCACATCCGGCTGGAATTTACGGATCATCCATACCACGTCGCCCAGGATTTTTTTCTTATCCCAGATAGTGAAGGTTTCAGCAGGATTTTTGGAGAAGCCGAAATCCTGTGCCCGGGTGAAGAACTGTTCAGCGCCGTCGGTCCGACGGGCAGCCAGCAGCTCTTGCGTACGGATAAGGCCCAGCAGTTCGGACTGCTCGTTGCCTACCAGGTTCTGGCCACCGTCACCACGGGTGAGGGACAGGTAACCGGTGCGGTACAGTTTTTCTTTGGCCAGGTAAGCCAGCAAACGGGTGTTTTCATCATCAGGATGGGCTGCCAGATACAACACGCTACCCAGCGTGTCCAGCTTTTTCAGCTGAAGCTTAATATCGGCTGCATTCCATACAGGCGACGGCTGCGCCATAGCAGGGATGCCGGCCGTCATTGTGATCAGTAAAGCCAGTGCAGTGCGGATTCTTAGAAACATGTAGTAAAACGTGATTTACAGGTCGCCAAAAATAGGAATAAATTTATGCGAAGGAAGGGATTATTGGTTGAACGGCGAATAAATAAAAAAGGTCCCGGTGTGTAACCGGGACCCTACAAGCAAAAACCAACCAGCTTGCAAAAACCAATTGTCAACAAAGGCGGTTTAGATTAGTTGTATCCTTCGTTTTGCTGGTGGCGTATATTCGGATTGGCATCCAGCTCCCTCTGGGGGATGGGTAAGATTATTTTTGGACCGGGCAGTGCCACGGTGATGGTTCTGTTACTAGCCAGGTATTTTACAAAGGGTGTCCCGGTGCGGGCAAGGTCAAAAAGCCGGTGCCCTTCAAAAGCAAGCTCTTTACGCCTTTCCAGTGCGATGGCATCCAGCAGCGCTTTCCCGCCGGCTGTTACCGGCGCCGTTCCCGGATTGGCCCGCAATACGATGTTATTGAGCGCCTGTCGTGCGTCTTCATCCCTGCCAAGGCGGGCAAGGGCTTCCGCCCGGATCAGGTGCAACTCTGCCAAACGCATCACTTTAATGCTTTCTGCGAAAGTGGTAACGTCTTTATATTTCGTGATGACGTTGGCGGGGTTCTCTCCCCCATTGCCGGCCCGTTTATCTCTCTTCACAAATCCCAGCCGGACATCCTTGTCATTATATATTCCCCGGACATCATCGGTAGCCAGTACATCTCCATAGCCGGTCTGACTGAACATAAAACTCAGTGCGTCCGTACTGCGGTTGTCTACCGGCGTATTGATGATTTCAAAGATCGTTTCGCTGTTGCCGGTCTGATTAAAATCACTCACTACCTTGTCCGTAGCCAGCAGGCTGTATTTGCTGCTGCTGATCACCTGGCTGGCAGCGGCTTCCGCCCCTTCCCAGTCGCCTTTGTAAAGCAGCACCCTGGCGAGCAATGCCCGTGCACTGTACAGGTTGATCCGTCCCGAACTGAAAGTGGTGCTTTTGCTGTCGTTGAAAAGACGGATGGACTGGTTCAGGTCTTTGATGATCTGTGTGTAGGTGTCTTTCACACTGCTGCGGGAAGGCGACTGTACCACCTCCACATCTGTAGTGATGGCCAGCGGAATTCCCATATGCGATGCATCCGGCGTGTAATTGTATGCCTGGGCGTATAACCGGGCGATATCAAAGAACACCAGCCCCCGCACGGCATATGCCTCGGCTATGATCTCCACGGCTTCTGTACTGTCGGTGGCCGATGGCGCCAGTAGTACTGAAGGACCTTTTTGTATGATCATGTTGGCATTGGCTACTACAGCGTATAACTGGTTCCAGCTATCGGTGATATATTGGTCGTTGGCCGTCACGATAAACTGGTCCAGATTACGGTACCTGTTACTGTTGAGAACACTGATGTATTCATTGTCACCCCGCAGGTCGGGCAACAGTAACATGGCACGTCCGTAATAGTTTTCATTTTGCATCAGTGAATACACCCCGTTAATGGCGGCCCTAAGACCAGCCAGATCTTTAATAGCATGGCGTGTTTCCGTTGCTGCCGTTGGGTCCTGATTGAGGAAGTCCTTACTGCAACCGGTAACCAGTACAGTCATCAAAACCCAGGCAATATGTTTATATCGTTGCAACATGCGTAGTTAAAAGTTAACGTCTACTCCAACAAGAAAGGTTTTGAAAATCGGTGGCCGTTGATCATAATCGCCTGTCACAGGCACTTCCGGGTCCATCGTCAATTGCCGGTCTTTTACATACATCCAGAGGTTGTTGCCTCTGAAATATACCCTTGCTTCGGTGAGTCCTGCTTTGGACAACCATAGCTTAGGAAGGTTATAAGCCAGCAGCAGGTCCCTTAAGCGGATAAAGCTGCCGTCGTACAGGAAGCGGGAAGAAGCCTGATTACTGAGGCCTGTCTGTGTGCCGCCAAATACTACTTTAGGGATGCTGGTGATATCTCCCGGTTGTTGCCAGCGGTTTTCGTAAATCCGCCGGGAGAGTTTGGAGGAAGCGCCGAAACCGCCGCTGCCATCCGATTCTGTAAATGATCCCCAGTTGTCATACACTTTGTTGCCCCAGTTATAGAAGAACTGAAAGCTGAGTTCAAAACCTTTATAGCTGAAGTGATTGGTAATGCCTCCATAAAATTTAGGGAGGGCACTGCCCTGATTGAATCGCTGTGCTTCGCCGTATATGTTGGTCGTCGCTGTTTTATCTGCGTTGGTATACCACAGCGCTTCGCCTGTTTGCGGGTCGGCACCGGCATATCCTACGAGATAAAACTGATAGAAATCGCCGCCGACTTCCCGTTTGTAGGTACTGGTCATCGGGTTGTCCAGCCTTGTGATCGTGTTCTTTAAGGTAGAGAAGTTAAAGTCCGTGCGCCATGAAAACGATTCGGGGCTTGCGGGCAATATGTTACGGGTGCTGAGTGACACTTCCCAGCCGCTGTTGCGCATTTCACCGTTATTGCGGAACACCGTCGTGATCCCGTTGGTGGATGATACCGGTACATTCAGTAACAGGCGGGAAGTAACCCGGTTGTAATATTCAACGGTACCGGATATACGATTTTTCAATACGGAGAAATCGATGCCTGCGTTGAAGGGTTTGTTCTGTTCCCATGTAAGAAAGGGATTGGGGTATTGTCCTAACACATACCCCGGTTTCCCATCATAATCATTAGCCGGATTGTACAGCGACAAAGAGGCATAGTTATCAATAGCCTGGTTTCCGTTGCTGCCGTAGCTAGCACGTAATTTCAATTCGTTGATGCCGGGAATATCATGCATAAAGCTTTCCTTATAGATATTCCAGGCGACGCCGACAGACCAGAAATTGGCGCCGCGTTTTTGCGCGCCAAACCGGGAAGATGCATCCCGTCTGATGGAGCCGGAGAGGTAATATTTTTGCTGATAGTCGTATCCTGCGTTGAAGAATACGCCTGTCAGGGAATTAGCGGCGTTGACCGAAGTAATGGATTCGGGCCTGGAGGCATCAGCGAGTTCGCTTTTGCCAGGCAGGAAGTTGGTGGCAGAAGCGCTGTTACCGGTATTCCGGGTGCGCTGTGCTTCAAACCCTGCGAAAGTATTAAGACCGTGTTGGCCCCAGCGGTGCTGGTACCGCAGAATACTGGTAGATACCCAGTTGTTCCACAGATTGTTGTTGACATAAGCCCTGCCATTGGTATTTCTGCCATCACCGAAGGTGGGTGGATAGAAAGAGTTGCTACGGGCATAATTAAGATCGAGGCTTATTTTGGATTCGAGCGACAGGCCGTCAATGATCATGTATTTGGCGCCTGCGCCGGCCAGCAGCCCGTAGATGGAGCCGGTCCTGGTTACTTCGTTGAGTACCGCTACCGGGTTAAAACTGGTGTTGTAACTAAAATCATAAGAGCCGTCAGGGTTGTAGACCTTCAGCCAGGGCTGCATGCGGGCGAGTGACCGTACCGGGTTGGCCAGCAATCCCACATCCCCTACTGCATTAGCTTTCTGATATGCCAATGATAAGTTGACATTAAAGGAGAGCCGTTCCGTAGCCTGGTTGCTGAGATTCAGTTTTCCGGTCATCCGCTGATAGTCTACGCCGCGAAGCGCAGATTTGGAATCATAATAACCACCGGACACATAAAAACGTGTTTTATCTGTACCGCCGGCAGCAGAGAGATTCGCTTGTGTGTAGCTGCCGGAGCGTGTCAGTAAATTCATCCAGTTGGTATTGACGGTGGTGTCGATGCCGCGGGCTTGTAGTTCCCGTATAAAGCCTGCTTCACCGCTGCCGTCATTCTTGTTGTACCATCCTTCCCGCAGCAGTTCTATCATCTCGCGGGTATTAAGCGGATAGTTGCCTTTGGGGATGGTGAGCGTATTGACGCCTTGTTGTGCGCTGACACTGATCCGTGTGCGTCCGGGCCGGCCTGTTTTGGTGGTGATCAGGATCACCCCGTTGGCTGCGCGGGAGCCGTAGATAGAGGCTGCCGCGGCGTCTTTCAGCACGGAAATGGAAGCGATATCAGCGCTGTTGATACCGGCTAATGAATTCACATTAAAATCGGTGAGGTCATCTGTCACTACCGGTACACCGTCCACTACATAAAGCGGAGTGCTGCCGGCAGTGATAGAGCCTATACCACGGATACGGATACTGGGTACCGATCCGGGTTGGCCGGAACCATTCGTAGATTGTAGTCCCGGGACATTTCCTTGTAAACTTTCCTGGAAGCTGCTACGGGGGGCCTTGTCATACAAGGCCGAGTTAACCATAACAGCTGAACCTGTCAAAGAACCTTTTGTTTGAACGCCATAAGCCACTACCACTACTTCATTCAGTCCTCTGGCGTCGTCCTTGAGGACGATATTCAATGTCGATCTGTTACCGATCGTTACTTTCTGTTCCTCGTATCCGATAAACGAGCAAACCAGTGTGCCCGTTGGAGGGGCCATCATCCGGAACTGCCCGTCAGTGCCGGTGGTTGCGCCTTTATTGACGCCGGCAATCCGGATGCTTACCCCTGGCAGCGGGTGACCACTAATGTCGGTCACCTGACCACTGACGACGATATCCGGGATAGCTGCCTGTGCACCGGGTACGATGGCAATAAGGCCATCGGTCAGCGGTTTGTAAGTGAGCCCTGTTCCTTGCAATATATGCCGGAGGGCTTCCTCTGCTGGTTCCTCTTTCAAGTCGATTGTAACCCGGATGTACGCGGGTATCAGATCGTTGCGATATACGAAACGATAATTACTTTTTTTCTCAATCAACTTCAACAGGCGTGTCAGTGGCATCTGATCTGCTTTCACTGATATTCGGTCGCTTTGCCCGAACACGTGGCCCGTTATATGTAGAGAGGTAATCAGAATAATAAAGGATACCAGTTTCATTAGCAGTACAACATTTTCCTTATGTATGTGCAAAAGGATGGCAAAATGTATGTTTTTTTTGCATACATTTAGGTTGTTAAAGGTCAATAAAACGACGACAGTACTACATTGCCAAGTGAAGCTAACTGCCGTTTGATCTGAACAAAAGGGTAAATGTTTGCAGCATTTGCCCTTTTTTTATGCCAATGGTATCTTTTCTTTTTTGTCGAACATAAACGTGCTACTGGTTGATAAATACCTCGTTGCCTTTTATCTCGCAACGGAAAGATGATGTAACCTTCAGCGCCTCCAGAATCTGAGGCAGTGATTCATTTTTGAAAGTACCGGTAAAGCGGTATGCCTTCAGTTTTTTATCCGTCAGATAGACTTTCACACCAAACCAGCGTTCCATTTTCAGTGCTACGGAGCCAAAGTTTTCGTTGTCGAAAACCAGGACATTGTCGCACCAGGCTGTTTCATTGATCAGGTCGTCCTGCCCATTCATCTTCACTTGTTCCATGCTGTAACCCAGTGAAGGTCTGGCATTGCCGTCCTGCGTATGTCTGATAATAAATTTCTGATTGGGCTGCAGTTGTACCCTGCGTTGCTGGTCATCTGCCGGCACTACTTCCACCGATCCGGAGATCAGGGATGTTTCTGTTTGTTCTTCATTGGGATACGCTTTGATATTAAAAGCGGTGCCCAATACATTGACGGCCATGCGGCTGGTCTTTACCACGAACGGGTTCTCCGCATCTTTAGCTACTTTAAAGAAGGCTTCTCCGGAGAGAAACACTTCCCGCTTTTGCTGCGTGTTCATGTCGCGCTGGTAGGTGATGCGGCTACCACCGTTGAGCCATACTTCTGTGCCGTCCGGCAGGGTGGCACGGGAACGGGAACCGTTCCGGGTCTGGATCTCGGCTATTTCTGCCGGCACTTTGTGGGTGGTTTTGCTACTGAGCAGGAAAATACAGTACCCCGCCAGTAATACGACCAGTGTGGACAAGGCCACCAATACACCTGCCCTGCCTTTCCGGTGACGTGTCACACGCTCTGCCGGGAATTCAGTGGTAATAGCCAGGTCATTGCCTAGCCGGACCATGTGTTTTTCCAACGCCAGTTCCGTTTTCTCAGCCCATGCCGGAGCAGCAACCGGTACAGGCATATTACCGAGTACCGAAACCTGGTACCTCAGCTCCGGATATTGCACCAACAGCTCTTCCAGCTCGCGCAATTCAGCCATAGTGGCCTCGCCCGATACCTTTCTTCCCAGCAATAACCAAATTCTTTCCTGTTCCATGTCGTTGTTGCAAAAGCATGATTGTAATAAAAGGACATGCAGATTTCCAAAATCTACTATTCCCTCACAAAGTTTTTTTTTAATTTTTTTTTAGCGGGAGAAATGGAGGTGGATCACCTCACTGATTTTTTTTAATGCCTGTGCCATGTGCACATCAATGGTGTTCACTGAAATATCCAGTATCTGGGCCACTTCCTTGTACTTCAGTCCATCTTCCCGGATCAGTTTAAAGATCATTTTCCTTTTGGGAGGCAGTTGATTAATGGCCGACTCAATCTTTTTGATCATCTCCCCGGATATAAATATTTGCTCCGGTGTGGCATAACCGCCACTGATGTCCACTTCCAGTTCATCGAGACTGAAATGTTGTGTTCTGGAAGCGCGGTTAAGATAGTTCAGGGCGATGTTTTTGGCAGAGACGTACAGGTATACTTTAATGTTCTGCACTTGCAGGAGCCTTTCCCGGTTTCTCCAGATATTGAGAAATACATCGGAGGCCACTTCTTCGGCCGACTCCCATGATTTAACGATAGAGAAAGCAAACTGGCTGAGAGGTTTATAGAATAAACGAAACAAGGCCTTATAGGCCTGCTCATCGCCAAGCGACGCTACGCGCTCCACCAGCAGTTGTATATTCGCTTCCTCCCTCAATTGGATGGCCGGTTATTTTCAGGTTGATTGTGAGATGCAATGGCTAAAGATAATCAGGAATTGTGAAAATCCTGTTATTTTTTGAACATAAAGTACACGGCACCGATCAGAAAAGCAAAAGAGATCAGGTAGTTCCAGCGAAGCGGTTCTTTCAGAAAGAACACCGCAAAAACACTGAAAACAGTGAGGGTGATCACTTCCTGGATGGTTTTAAGTTGAAACCCACTGAATCCTTCCTGGGCACCATACCGGTTGGCCGGCACCATAAAGAGGTATTCAAAAAAAGCGATGCCCCAACTAATCAGGATCACCTTCCACAAGGCGGTATCCTGATGTTTCAGATGCCCGTACCAGGCGAAAGTCATAAAGGTGTTGGAAATAAGTAGCAGGATGACTGTGCGCATAAATTTCGCAATTATAGTCTTTTTTCTTCAGTAACGGAACCGGGTGCAATCAATGGCAAGATGGCATGGTGCAGGAAAGTACCTCTGAAGGTGGCAAACATCACGCCTCTCGCCGTTGATAGTGCTGTACTATGGAGGGTTTCAATGAGATCGTCCGGCATATCCGGCTGACCGTCAGCATTGAGCCGTACCACGTCTGCAAAGTTATTCATGGTGAAGGTACAATTGATGGTGAGGCTTCCCAGTTGCCGGGTAATGTTTTCGTTGTGTACACCGATTTTCACAGTTACCAACACCTGGCTTTTCTCATCCTCTGCTTTGCTGGTGATATGAATATCAAAATGAAAGCTTTCAAATGGCGGATGGTCCCCCGGGTAATGCAGGGAACTGTCCAGCAGGTCTATGGCCAGCAGGACGAGGTGTTGCGGTCCTGTTTTTGCCGGTGATGATCGTTTAGTCATGAGCGTAAATTGGCAATAAATTCGGATTCGGATAAAGCAGTTCCTCCGTTACAGGTAGTGCCGTAAAGTGGAACTGCGCGGCTGCAAATCCGGCATCGGCAACAACAGGGCTTATCAGCGTACGTTTGTCGCCGGCGAAAATGAAGCATGGTTTTCTTGAATGTTTCCGGAGCTGACTGTTAGCCTGACATCCCTGACTACCCGCGGTGGTGCGGGCGTAAAGAAAGTCATGACCGGTACTTCCAGTGCAATGGCTATTTCAGACAGCGTATCAATCGTAAAATTATGTGTACCGCTTAACCAGCGGGAAATCTCAGAAGGGTTTTTACCCATCCGGGCAGCCAGCTCTTTGTTGGACATCCGTTTGCCATCCATAATAGCGGCAATGCGGCCTGCCAGCACAAACCTTGTCTCCACCTGCAGGCTTTCCAGTGGTGTGATGCTGGCCATCACATCGGCAATAATCTTACTGCTGTATTTCCTGGCGCCCTGATGTTTGTTTTCCATCTGTTCTAAATATTAAGTTTCCCCATAGCCGGGCTTCCTGCGCCGACCAATAAATGTCCCCCGTCCGGATTTTGTGGCTGATGTCGCGGGAAATCCACGTCAGCAGCTTTTCGGGAACGACCACTCCACTCCTTCTTCCCGGCCTCGGCGTACCGCCACCGATGATCAGCGCAGCGGTCCCTACCCGGTAACAATACAACCGGAGCTTTTTCTCCGGATGGTCAAACAAAGCACAGACCCCATCGGCAGGCCGGCCCCGTTTCACTTTAAAAAACCTGTTCTGCATCCCGTAGCGGTTACCAATATAAGAAAGATACTGGGTAATGCTCCTTATTTCCGTAGCATGTTCCCGTACATGCGCCTGGACAAAATGATCGAACAAAGTCAGATCGTCGTCAGCTATCATTACAGAATAGATACCAGCCCGCTTCCCGGAGAACTGTTGCAATTCAATAATTTCGTAATTCACGTAGATCAGTTGGGTTTAACGATGTCAGATAATGGTTGATATTGATATGGTGACAGTAAATAGCAATAAATAACTTAAAACGCAACTTTACCAAGCCCAGCTAAATCCGGAATTTTGAAGAAAGAGCCGTTTCCGGCTCTTTTTCTGGGGCTTTAACAAACGGACATGGATAAAATAAAAAATTCACTCAAATACAAATACAGGATCAAATGTAGGAAAGTTTTTTAAACTGCAAAAATATTTATTGATTTATAACTCATTTTTTCAGTTTTAATATTTTATTTACAATACAATAATATACTTATAACACAATAAAACAGGCATAAGAGCTTCATTTATGGGCATAAAAAAAGGGGGGCCGAAAAAGCTCCCCTGAGATCAAACCAAAATGGGTTTCCATTTTAGGATGCTATTGAATTGTTGGATGCTATACGATTTTATTGTTCCAGCTTGATTTCGCCGAGATCGGTAGCTTTACCATCCTGCACTTTTACATCCTTGATAACGGCGCTCTTATAAGGCGCTTTACCAACGATAGTGATGGTGTAAGTACCAGCCTTGGCAGCCGGAATAGCGAAAGCGCCTTGTGAAACGGCACCTTTCAGTTTTTCACTGCCGTTGTCCGCTTCTACTTCAGCAGCGCCGTCGGCAGGTGTAACTTTACCGCTGATGGAACCGCCTTCTACAGTACGGAGAGAATCCATACCTTTTACGGAATCCATACGCAGTGAATCGTTACGGAAGAGCGAGTCCATTTTGGACACAGCATTAACATGGGAGAAGGAATCTACGCGGGCAACGGAATCCAGTCCCATCAGCGAATCTATCCCCATAGACAGGGAGTCAAAACGCGCCACTGAGTCAACAGACATCAGTGAGTCCATCTTAACTGAAGCGCTATCCAAAGACCTAACAGTCGTTGCATCAGCACTTTTAAACGAAGACATCCCTACTACTACTGCAGCAAAAGCGAGCATTCCTGTGATTGTTTTTTTCATGGCATTCAATTTTTTGTATGGTTAAAATTATGATGACAACCGTATAACCAGTTGATTGTGCATGATTTTTGCATTGTTGCACAAATCCAATAACCGGCTGTATACTATCAATACATTCGACAATGCACTTACCATTAGTGAAAGAAATGTTAAAGACAAAAAATTCAATAAATACTGAATGCGAAGTGATTAAAATTTATCTTCGCACTGGCGGAAACAAAAGATCAAAAGCATGTTGCAACTAAGTAACGACGAAATAGTAAAAGGCATCAGAAGCAGGAATAAAGCGGTGTTTGAAGCTGTCTTCAAACAGTTCGCTCCTTCCATGTATAATATTGCCTTTCGCTATGTAAAAGATGAAGATGATGCCAACGATATGGTGCAGGATGTATTCCTCAATTTGTGGAAAGGTGCGGAAAACCTGGATGAAAGGGCCCCCATCAATCATTACCTGGCCCGTGCCACCGTCAACACCTGTCTGAACCGCATCAAAAAAGAACAACGGAAAGAAGTATATGCAAAGGAACAGTTACTGACAGCCTCTCCTGCTGAAACATCCCATTCGAAGCTGGAGCATAAAGAGCTGGAAGCCCAGTACCGGTCGGCCCTCGATAAGCTGCCGGAACAATGCCGCCGCGTGTTTGAGATGAGCCGCCTCAAAGGCCTGTCTCCCGCGGAAATAGCGGAACAACTGAATATCTCCATTAATACTGTATATGCTCACCTGACAACCGCATTGAAAAAGCTGCGGGTGGTACTGATCAATAAAGAATAAAACAACCAGAATTTTTTTCTTTACCACTAATGGTAAACCATTCTCCGATTGTATAGTTAATAAGCAGCCATGAACAAGAAAACCGACATAGATATAGTGATCCGTTACCTGGAAGATCCGGACAACGAGCAGCATAAACAGCAGCTCAATGACTGGATTCAACAGGACACCGCTAATCTGGATATTTTTCTGGATATGAAAGCGATGTGGCAGGGAGATCCGCTCCCGGCAGCATCCGCCTTCGACACCCAGGGCCAGTGGCTGCAACTGAATGCAACCCTGGAAGCCCTGCCCGCTGCCCCCCGCAATACCCGCGTCTTTCAGATGAAAGCCCGCTACTGGTGGGCCGCTGCTGCCGTGCTCGCGATTGGCCTTACCTGGACCTGGCTTGGACCCGGTAGCTATAAAACCATTACCACCGCTCAAAACCTCGATAGCCTCCACCTTCCGGACGGCTCTATGGTATATATTAATGCGCACAGCACCGTCCGCTACTCCCGCGCTTTTGGTAAAGACAACCGTCATATCAAAATAGACAAGGGGGAAGCTTTCTTCGATGTGGTGAAAAACGATGCCCTCCCCTTCACCGTAGATGCTCCCGATGTGGAAGTAGAAGTACTGGGCACCGCTTTCAACGTAAAAGCAGCGAAGTCCGGTGTGAAAGTATTTGTTCAGTCCGGGAAAGTAAGTGCCGCCTATAAAAGCAAAGGCTCCGGGAAAAAAGTCATCCTGACCCCTGGCCAGGAAGCTTCCCTTGCCCCCCATGGCAACACCATCGACACCCGCTTTTATAAGAAAAACAATAACATCCTCGCCTGGAGAACAAGATGCCTGACCTTCGATGACGCACCGCTCACCGATGTGGCAGCCGCCTTGTCCGATTTCTATAATGTACAGGTAAATATCAGCAACCAGCAACTGAACGACAAAAAACTGCTGGCCACCTTCCCCAACATGCCGCTGGAGGAAGTACTGGACATCATGCGGAAAACACTTCAAATCAACATCACCTATAAAGACAACCTGGTAGAAATATACTAACCGGCGCCCGACCCTCTTTGCTTATGCAGCATGCTATGCTACAGGCGCCGCGCTCTAATACCAGGTCCAGGTGCGTGCCTGTTTTCTTTTTATCCTTTGTTATCATCCTGGTTTTTGCCGGCTCCCTGGTAGCCGCTCAGACTCCTGATGCCCAGCCGAAACGAATTTCCCTTCAATATGTTAACGTCAGCCTGAAGACTGTCATTCGGGACATCGAAAAACAAACCCGTTACACCTTCGCTATTTCAACCGACGAACTGGAAACCCGCAAAGGCGTCAGCATCCATGTACACCATGCAGCCCTCACAGACGTACTTCGGCAACTCTTCCCCGTTTCCCGTTATAAAGTGGAAATCAGAGACGGACAAATTATCGTCATACCACAAAATACCGCCCCCACCGACGTTTCCGGCAATACCAACAACCGGCCGGCCAACAATAACCGGTGGCAGGTAACGGGTACTGTTACCGACGGACTGGTACCCCTCAGCGGCGTATCCCTGCGGGAACAAGGCACCTCCAATGGTGCTGCCACCAGTGAAAACGGCAATTTCAAACTGGACCTCGCCTCCGGGCAAGCCGTGCTCACTATATCGCTGATAGGCTTTGAAACCAAGGAAATCGCCGTCCGCGACCGGCACAATTTCTCCGTGACCCTGCAGCCCGACCTGAAAAAGCTCAACGAGCTGGTCGTACTCGGATACGGCCTGCAGAAACGCGCTAACATCACCGGCGCCATTGCCCAGATAGACGGGGCCCGGCTCAAAAGCAGGCCCGTACCCAATGTGATGGCCGCCCTGCAAGGCACCGCCACCGGCCTCGTGGTCACCCGCAGCAACGGACAACCTGGCAAAGAAGGCTTTAATATACAGGTGCGCGGCGTCAACTCCGGCAACAACAACACACCCGTTATCATAGACGGCGTGCCAGGCTCCCTTGCCGTGCTCAATCCTGACGACATCGAATCTGTCTCCATCCTCAAAGACGCTTCCGCCGCCTCCATCTACGGCGCTCGTGGAGCTGGCGGTGTAGTATTGGTCACCACCCGCACGGGTAAACCCGGCAAACTGGCGATCGATTTTAATACCCTGGCAGGTTTCGAAACACCCATCCGCATACCACACCGGCTACCTTCTGCCCAACAGGCCCGTATGGAAAACGAAGCTACCGTCAATGCTGGTGGCATCGCTCCATGGCAACAGGGAGAAATAGACCTGATGCAAAAAGGCAACTATTACGCAGACGACTACACGAAACCAGGATACTACCGCTACTACTATAACTTTGACCAGCTGTCGCTGCTTTCCAAAAAGAAAACCGGCGTACAGAACTATAATCTCTCTATTAAAGGGGGCGACTCCCTGAACCAGTTCTCCGCCTCCTTCGGTTACTTCGGCCGGCAGGGGTTATTTGTAGAAGGGCCTGACAGAACACACCGTGTAAACGCGCGCTTTAACATCAACAATCGTTTCAGCAAACATATCAGTCTCGAAACGCGGCTGTCATACGCACAGACCAACACGTTGTCCCCTTCGCAGCCTGCGGAAGGGCCACAAGGCTTGCTGGCAGGACTTTACAGAGGACCGGGCAATGTTCCTGTTTTTGTGCCGGGCACACAACATTATGCCTTTGGCGCAGCGCCCATCTACGCCCTATTGCACGATGGCGGAACCCGCGAAGAAAAGAATAATTATATCGATGCTGTCTTTACCCTGCGGGCCGACAGCCTTCTGGCCAAAGGCCTTTCCCTCAGGCTCGTGTACAGCCCACAGCAACATACCCTGCATGATAACCTCGGCCGCAACAGTATCCAATTATGGAACAAGCTCTCTCCTGTAGAAACCGTGCAGGAACACAGCCTGCTGCAAAAAAGCAAACTACAGGGCAAAGGAGGCAATCTCCAGCTGCTGGCTGACTATGATACCAAAGCCAATAAACACAACATTCATATACTTGGCGGCTATACGCAGGAAACGTATAACACCGATCAAAATACCGCAGCTTCCTACGACCTTTCGCCGAACAATGTCAACAGCTATTATTTTAATGGTGCCCCACAATACTCCATGACCCAGTTTACCAACGGTACACTGATGTCGTTGTTTGGTAAGATCAATTATAACTATGACAACCGCTATTTGCTCGAAGCCAATTTGATTGGCGGCCGCCTGTCGCAACGCAGCAGCGCTTTTCCGGCGATGGAGCAATGGCAGGCCTTCCCTTCTTTTTCTGCCGGATGGCGGCTGAATAATGAAGAATGGTTTTACCGTGTGTTCCATTTTTTCAATGAATTCAAACTGCGCTGGTCATGGGGCAGACTGGGTAATGTCAACAGCTGGAACAGTATCGACAACGATGAAAGGCTCAGCACTTTCACTTTCGGATATAACAATCCGTTCTCTCCGTTTGTCTACAAAAATCCGATCCCGCAAGCCTCAGGCTGGGAAAATATTTCCACTTACAACTACGGCTGGGACGCCACCTTGTTCCGCGGCAGACTGACGCTCTCCGCCGACTATTTTGTGAAACATAACCGCGACATGCGCATACCGGTACAACTGCCTTCTACCGCCGGCGCATGGCCGCTGCGCTTCAATACCGGGGAAATGAGATCATGGGGCTGGGAACTGAATGCCGGCTGGCGAACCAGCCACGGGCCTTTCACCTGGTACCTCAACGCCAACCTGTTCAACAATCAGACAAAAGTATTGCGCAACGAGGGCGTAACACCACAAGCCGGCTGGAATGTAGGCATCGCCGGATATCCTTACGCATCGTTGTTTGGCTATATCTCCGATGGTTATTTTCAGACAAAGACAGAAGTACAACAACACGCTTTCCAAAGCGCCAATACTGGTCCCGGCGATATCAAATACCGCGATGTCAATGGTGACCATCAGATTGACAACCGCGACCTCGTGTACCTGGGCAGCACCGATCCACAGCTGGCCTATGGCATTGATGCGGGCTTCTCCTGGAAAGGCCTGGAGTTCTCAATTTTCTTCCAGGGTGTCAGCAACCGTAAGGTAATGCCTGATCCCCGCTATAATATTCCCTTCACCAATGGCTGGCAGCAACCGTGGGACATCAACCAGGACTACTGGACACCGGACCGTCCTAACGCACTGTTCCCACGCCTCTATCTGCACGATGAACAGAATACCGTTCCTTCCAGCCACTGGGTGATGAACGGCGCCTACATTCGTCTGAAGAACCTGCAGCTGGGCTACAACCTGCCCGCTGCGTGGTTAAAACGTATCCCTGTTAAAAACCTCCGCCTTTACTTCTCTGGCCAGGACCTCTGGGAAAGCACGAAGATGAAGGTCCGCTACTATGACCCCGAACAGGCTGGTGGTTATATCGGTAACGCCTATCCGTTTTTCAGGTCGTACACGATTGGGTTGAATGCTTCTTTCTAAACTGTAATGACCATGATTATTACTGATTGCGCTGATTAACGGAGATTGACGGAGATCAGTTGACTGAAAATAAACGGGCCGCCTCATTTGAGGCGGCCCGTTTATTTTCAGTCAATATAGTTATGTTATACCAGTTCTTGTTTCTTACCTGCCAACAGGTACAGGGCGGCCATTCTCACTGCCACACCATTTTCCACCTGGTCCAGGATGATGGACTGGCCGGAATCTGCCACATCAGAATCCAGTTCCACGCCACGGTTGATAGGTCCGGGGTGCATGATCAGGATTTCCTTGTTGAGGCTGTCCAGTAGTTGGCGATTGACGCCGTAAGCCAGCGAATATTCACGGAGGGAAGAGAACAGCGGCGTGTTCTGTCTTTCCAGCTGAATACGGAGCACATTGGCCACATCGCACCATTGAAGGGCCTCGCGGATATTGTAGCTCACATTAACGCCGAGGGCGGCTGCCATATGTTTAGGAATGAGTGTGGGCGGACCAACCACCGTTACTTCAGCACCGAGCTTTTTCAGGCAGTAGATATTGGAGAGTGCCACACGGGAGTGCATGATATCACCACAGATGGCTACTTTTTTACCTTCCAGGGTGCCGAGTTTTTCCCGGATAGAGAAAGCATCGAGCAGCGCCTGCGTAGGATGTTCGTTGATACCGTCACCAGCATTCAGGATGGGCACCTGAATATGGCGCGACAGGAAATGCGGCGCCCCGCTGGCGGAGTGACGCATCACCACCACATCCACTTTCATGGACAGGATGTTATTGACCGTATCGATCAGCGTCTCCCCTTTTGACACGGAAGAACCGGAAGCAGAGAAATTGATGGTATCTGCGCCCAGCCTCTTTTCCGCCAGTTCAAAAGAAATGCGGGTACGGGTTGAGTTCTCAAAAAATAAATTGACGATGGTAGTATCGCGCAGCGTGGGAACTTTTTTAATCGGCCTTTGTAAAACCTCCTTAAACTGGTCGGCTGTTTGAAAAATAAGTTCTATATCCTGGCGCTGCAGATCGCGAATTCCGAGTAAGTGTTTTACAGAAAGTGACATTAATGTGCAAATATAAAGGGTGAAATCTGAATTGAAAAATCCGGTTTGTATTAGTCAACCAGAATAACTTCATCTTTCCCATCTCTTTGTTCCCATAATACCCTTACTTTCTGAGAAATAAGAGCATCGATGGTGCGCCCGGTATAATCGGGCTGAATGGGCAGCTGACGGCTGAACCGGCGGTCTATTAACGCCAAAAGTTCCACCGAAGCCGGCCGGCCGAAGTCGAGCATCGCATCCAGTGCCGAACGGATGGTCCGGCCTGTATACAACACGTCGTCTATCAGCACCACCTTTTTATTTTCTATGGAGAAATTAATGTTGGTTTCGCTGGGCACATGTAAAGTTTTGCCCTTGTTATAATCGTCCCTGTAAAAGGTAATATCCAGTTTGCCGTAATGGATAGCGGTGCCGGGCAACAGCTTCTTCAACGTTTCATAAATCCTGTCCCCCAGGTAGATGCCGCGTGGCTGCAACCCTATCAGTACCGTGTTTTCAAACTGTAAATGATTCTCGATCAGCTGATGGCAAAGTCTGTCTATCGTAATAGCCAGCTGCTTACCGTTTAGTATGGTTTTCAAAACAATACGCTTTTAGGTGCCAAAAATACGGATTAATGGCACACATAAAAAGATGAATATCATAAAGTAGCTGGATAAATATCGTCATCTTTCGTTTTTCGGGGTGGAATATTTCGATTAAATAGCAACAAATCTTTATTTAACATCCGCCATTTTATGAAAAAAACTACTATTACTGTACTGGCAGTCGCGGCCTTCCTCAGCTGCAACCAGTTGTTCGCCCAACAAAAGAAAAATTTTATCAGTGCCGGCTTTAATGTCTACAACCAGAAGTATGAGAGTGAGCGAGGCAACGGCAGCGTCAGCAACTCTTCCAACACTTATTTCGACTTCTCCCCCGCGTACGGCTATTATTTCAGGGAGCGTTGGGCTATCGGTATCCAGGGCTTTTACGGCAACCAGGGCAGCAAGCCAGCTGACGAGCCTGAAAGAAAGGGCCGCAATTGGGGAGTCGGGCCGTTTGTACGCTATGAACAACCCATATGGGGCAAGTACCTGTCGGTGTATACCGATGGCCTTCTCATGGCAGCCTTTGTGAAAACCGACGGCTTTATGTCCGGCGGCAACTACTACAACGAAAGAAACATTTCCACCTATTCACTGTCGGTTGTACCGGGCCTGTTGTTCCATGTGACCCCTTCGTTTTCGCTTACTGCCAACCTGGGCAGCGCTTTCTCTGCGAACACCAAAAAGGACAAAGTAGAAGGTACCGGCACCAAAAGTACCGATACAAACGTAGGATTGTTTAAGAATTTTGGACTCAATAATGTGTCATTTGGTATCAACTTTCACTTCTAAAGAAACAGTGGGAAATTAGTTGCACTAATTTCCCACTATCTGTCGTACTTTAGTTGTACCAAACCGTTGGTATGAAAACACTCAAGTTAATCATTGCTATGGCCGCTTTACTTCAATTCTGGGGTACATCTTCACAGGGACAAATCAAAGTTGGAGACAAGATACCGGTCTTCAGTCTGCAGGACCAAAACGGAAAAACCTTCGACGTTAGCACCGTGCTAGGCAAACAGCCGCTTGTCATCTACTTCTATCCGAAAGATGAAACCAGCGTATGTACCAAAGAAGCTTGTTCTTTCCGGGACTCCTATAAGGATTTTCAACACTACGGAGCTATGGTGATCGGTATCAGTTCCGATAATGTAGCCTCTCACAGAAGCTTTGCTACCCATCACAATCTCCCCTTCACCTTACTCAGCGATCCGAAGAATGAGGTGCGCAAACTGTTTGGCGTGCCTAAAACATTCGTCATTCCCGGGCGTGTGACTTACGTAGTAGATAAAAACGGAATCGTGGTACATGAATTCAACAGCCTCCGCGACGGGGAAAAACATGTCACGGAATCACTGGAAGCGTTGAAGAAGATGTAAGCTATCAAAGCCTGCGCAGGTCCTTAAACGAAGAAATCTCTTCTTTCAACTGGAACAACTTTATGCCTTCGATCAGGCCGTCTACCAGCGTAGCAGCGGTGAGGGCCAGAAAAACGGACAGCTGGGCCACATTACCCAGTTTGTTCGCCATCAGTAATATTCTTATCAGGAAAACTGTTGCCAATCCGAGAAGTACCAGCACCTTGATGCCTTTTTTCCTCAGCTGCCGACTGAAATAAGCGTCATACGCTACGCTCGCCTGCAAGGCCGCGTCTTGCGGAGCACAGCCGCCGGCAATCAGTCGCTGCTCCAGATCGGCTACCCGCCACTGTTTATGCCTTTCAGAGAAATACTGTTGTACGATGGTGTTGGCTGCTTCGTTTCCTGTCTCCATGTCTTGTCATTAGTTTCAGTTACAAAATAAGTAAAAGGCGATGAATAAATATTCATCGCCTTTTTTATATCATGAACATTTGATGTTCTTATGCTTCTTTCAGGAACGGGTACCGGTAGTCGGTAGCCGGAACGAAAGTTTCTTTGATGCTTCTGGCACTTAACCAACGGTACAGGTTCAGCATGGAACCGGCTTTGTCGTTGGTACCGGAAGCACGGGAGCCGCCGAAAGGCTGCTGGCCAACCACCGCACCGGTAGGTTTGTCGTTGATGTAGAAGTTACCTGCGCTGTTCACCAGTTTCCTGGTGGCCAGTTCCACTGCGTAACGGTCCTGTGCGATGATAGCGCCGGTGAGCGCGTATTCGGAGGTGCTATCTACCGTGTGGAGGATGTCTTCAAATTTCTCCCCATCGTATACGTGGATCGTTAATACGGGGCCGAAGATTTCTTCGCGCATGGTCACGTAGTTAGGATCGGTGGTTTCGATGACGGTAGGCTCGATGAAGTAACCTTCGGTTTTGTTGTAGTTGCCGCCGGCAATGATCTTAGCTTTAGGATCATTTTTCGCGTTGTCGATGTAGGTAGCGATCTTATCGAAAGAGCGCTCATCAATCACCGCATTGATGAAGTTGCTGAAATCTTCTGTGGTGCCCATTTTCATGGTTTTCAGTTCAGCAACCAGTTTGGATTTTATCTGGTCAGCAAGATTGTTTGGTATGTATGCGCGGGAGGCGGCAGAACATTTCTGGCCCTGGTATTCAAAGGCGCCGCGGGCGAGTGCGGTCACAGCGATGTCGACATCGGCTGATTTATGTATCAGGACGAAGTCTTTACCACCGGTTTCACCTACGATACGCGGATAAGTTTTGTATTTGTGGATGTTTTCACCGATGGTCTTCCACATGGTCTGGAACACGCCGGTGGAACCGGTGAAGTGGATGCCGGCGAAGTGAGGGTCAGCGAAGCAGATATCGCCGATCAGCGGACCGCCAGCGTATACGAGGTTGATAACACCTTCAGGCAGACCAGCTTCGATCATGACTTTCATGAATACGCTGGCTGCGAACACCTGTGTGTTAGCTGGTTTCCATACCACTACGTTACCGCACATGGCAGCAGAGGTAGGCAGGTTACCGGCGATAGCGCTGAAGTTGAAAGGCGTAACAGCCAGTACGAAACCTTCGAGCGGACGGTATTCCACGCGGTTGTGGGTCAGCGGGGCGCTTACTGGTTGTTGGCGGTATATTTCGCTCAGGAAGTGTACGTTGTAGCGGAGAAAGTCGATCAGTTCGCAGGCGCTGTCGATCTCTGCCTGGTAGGGATTTTTACTCTGGCCCAGCATAGTGGCCGCGTTGATATGGAAACGGTATTTGGTAGCCAGCAGGTCGGCAGCGCGCAGGAAGATACCGGCACGTGTTTCCCAATCCATGTTTGCCCATTTCTCCCGTGCTTCCAGTGCGGCAGTGATGGCTGCTTTTACGTGGGAAGCGTCGCCCTGGTGAAAATGACCCAACTTGTGCTTGATTTCATGCGGCGGGCGCAGGTCTACCGTTTTACCGGTACGAACTTCTTTACCACCGATATACATCGGAATATCTGCCTCTTCAGCTTTAAATGCTGCCAATTGTTTCTTCAGCGCAGCTCTTTCCGGGGAACCGGGTGCATAACTCAACACGGGCTCATTAGCAGGTGCTGCGTATTGAAAATATCCTGTATTCATTTCCTCAGATTTTGTTGGTATATCTATTAACAAAAAAAGTTTCCGCTGCAAATTTACGGTCAAATTTGCAGCAGAAACCTATTAATTATTTACCTATAATTATCAATTATTGTCCTCTTCCTTCTGCATCATCAGGTAAGCCTTGATAAATCCGTTCAGCTCACCATCCATCACAGGGCCTACGTTACCTACTTCATAGTCGGTACGGTGGTCCTTGATCATTTTGTAAGGATGGAACACATAAGACCGTATCTGGGAGCCCCATTCGATTTTACGCTTATTCGCATTAGCGGCGTTTTTCAGCTCTTCGCGTTTCCTGAGTTCCTCTTCGTACAGGCGTGATTTCAACATGGTGAGCGCTTTCTCGCGGTTCTCACCCTGTGTACGTGCCTGCTGGCATTCGATGATAATGCCGGAAGGGACGTGTTTCAGGCGCACGGCTGTTTCCACCTTGTTTACGTTCTGTCCGCCTTTACCACCGGAACGATAGAATTCCCATTCCAGGTCGGCAGGATTGACAGCGATTTCAATCGTGTCGTTCACTAACGGGTACACATATACGGAAGCAAAAGAGGTATGCCTGCGGGCGTTCGAATCGAAGGGAGAAATACGTACCAGGCGGTGTACACCGCTTTCCGCTTTCAGGTGCCCGTAGGCGAAATCGCCGTCGAACTCCAGGGTTGCGGATTTGATACCGGCACCATCTCCGTACTGCGTGTCAATTTCTGATACTTTCCATCCCTGCTTTTCACCATACATGCGGTACATGCGAAGCAGCATTTCAGCCCAGTCCTGGCTTTCCGTGCCGCCAGCGCCGGAGTTAATGGTTAATACAGCCGGCATCTCATCTTCCGGCTGGTTCAGGGTGGATTTGAATTCGAGGTCTTCCAAAGCGGTCAACGCAGTGCCGTAAGCCTGCGCCACCTCTTCTTCCGTAGCCTCTCCTTCTCTAAAGAAATCATTGAGCACGCTGCTGTCTTCGATAGAAGTCTGTACGTTATCGTAGAGGTCAACCCAATATTTGTTTACCTTGATTTCCTTCAGGATAGAGGTAGCTCTGGCGTTGTCATCCCAGAAACCGGGGGCCAGGCTCAGTTGTTTGTCATTTTCGATTTTAGCTATTCGGTCAGGGACGTTAAAGAAAACCTCCCAGGACATAAAGACGGTCCCTCATAGCTTTAAGTTGCTCTGCTGTCATAGCGGGCAAATGTAGGTAAAAATGTGGAATTCTGCTAATGTCATCTCAATTCTATATTACGCTACTGCAATCCTTTAACATAGCTTTAGCATAATTTTTGCAGCTGGAGCGGGAATCCACATCGGTAATATTTTTAAATAATATTAAAAAAAGTTCCTATTACAATGATGGCCTCCCATGAAACCCTTCACTATAAAAACAAATCGATATTCAACGCCCTTGCTTTTTTGCTCATGATAGCCACCAATGCGCTGGCATGGCTGCTGCCCATCAATGGCAAACCGATCAGGGAGATATCTGATGAATACGCCCATATCTTTACACCACCGGGCTTCACCTTTTCTATCTGGAGCGTCATCTACCTTTCATTGCTTTGTTTTGTGATCTATCAGCTGTGGCTGGCTTTCTCCGGCAAGCGCCCCGAGGTGCTGGCCCGTGTCATGGGCGCCATGAAAGAGTGGTTTCTCATCAGCTGTGTGGCGAATGCCACCTGGCTGTTTGCCTGGCATTATGAACTGATGCCGGTTACTGTTGGACTGATATTGATTTTGCTCGCGGCGCTTTTTATCATTCATGTGAACTTTGGCATTGGCCTTACTTCACCCAGTGTACCGGAGAGACTGTTCATCCATGTACCTTTCAGTATTTACCTGGGATGGATCAGCATCGCTACCCTCGCCAATATCACTACCCTGCTGGTGTACGCAGGATGGACCGGCAGCGTTGCCTTCCAGGTGTGGTGGACCATCAGCATGATTGCCCTGGGAACGCTGATCAGTGTGCTGATGGTGTTCCGGCGCAACAATATCCTGCATGCCCTCGTGGCGGTATGGGCATTCTATGGTATTCTGATTAAAAGAAGAGAAGCCGGCGTGATAGAACAACAGCCGGTTATTCATTGTTGTGTGATTGCCATTGGTATTATCGCCATCGCTATTTCCTGGCATTTGTACAGGAAACCCCGATCTTAAAAAGTAAAAGATTATTTTTGACGCGCAATTAACTAAAGCTATTATATGTTTCCATCTACCAGTCCAGTGGCCACCAAAGCGTGGCAGGCATTGCTGAAACATGCCGACGAAATGAAAAAGGTACAAATGCGTGCTTTGTTTATGGAAGACCAGGAACGTTTCAAAACGTTTTCGCTTCAACTGGAAGACACCCTGTTCGACTATTCCAAGAACCTGATCACTGAAGATACCCGCAACCTGCTGCTCTCGCTGGCAGATGAATGTGGTGTAAATGCCGCTATCAAGGCCATGTTTGGCGCGGAAAAGATCAACGTTACAGAAAACCGCGCCGTACTGCATACCGCGCTGCGCAACTTCTCCGGCAAACCTGTGATGCTCGATGGCCGTGACGTGATGCCGGACGTATTGGGCGTACTCAACAAAATGGACCACATCTGCCGGCAAATACATTCCGGTGAATGGAAAGGATATACGGGCAAGCCTATACGTTATATCGTCAACATCGGCATCGGTGGCTCCGACCTCGGCCCTGTGATGGTGACAGAAGCGCTGAAGCCTTACTGGAAGCCAGGTATACAGCCTCACTTTGTGTCCAATGTGGATGGCACGCATATCGTGGAAACCCTGAAACAGGTTACGCCCGATGAAACGCTTTTCCTCATCGCGTCCAAAACATTCACCACGCAGGAAACCATGACCAACGCACACACTGCGCGCGACTGGTTCCTCGAACATGCCAAAGACGAAAAATTCGTCGCCAAACATTTCGTGGCGTTATCTACCAACGAGAAAGCGGTGACCGCCTTCGGCATCGATCCCAACAACATGTTTGAGTTCTGGGATTGGGTAGGCGGCCGTTACTCCCTGTGGTCCGCTATCGGTTTGTCCATTGCACTGACCATCGGTTATGAGCATTTCATCGAACTGCTCAATGGCGCACATGCGGCAGACAATCACTTCACGCAAACACCGCTTGACCGCAACATACCGGCTATCATGGCACTGGTAGGCCTTTGGAACGGTAACTTCCTCGGCGCCGCTACAGAAGCCATCCTGCCTTACGACCAGTACATGCACCGCTTCGCTGCCTATTTCCAGCAAGGCAATATGGAAAGCAACGGTAAACATGTGGACCGTAACGGCCAACCTGTTCAGTATGAAACCGGCCCAATTGTTTGGGGTGAACCCGGCACCAACGGTCAGCATGCTTTCTACCAACTGATACATCAGGGCACCCGGCTTATTCCATG
Source organism: Chitinophaga fulva (assembly GCF_012927205.1). Lineage (GTDB taxonomy): Bacteria > Bacteroidota > Bacteroidia > Chitinophagales > Chitinophagaceae > Chitinophaga > Chitinophaga fulva. The sequence continues at coordinate 590,946 of NZ_JABBGC010000002.1, read as the reverse complement.
CGACTTTATCGCACCGGCCATCAGCCACAACCCTATCGGTGACCATCATGTAAAACTGCTGTCTAACTTCTTCGCACAAACGGAGGCGCTCATGAACGGCAAAACGGAAGCGGAAGTGCTGGCGGAACTGCAGAAAGCCAATACATCAGCAGAAGAGATCAAACGGGTATTGCCTTATAAAGTATTTACCGGCAACCGTCCGTCCAACTCCTTCCTGTTGAAAGAGATCACACCTCGCTCCCTCGGTATGTTGATTGCTTTCTACGAACACAAGATTTTTGTGCAGGGTGTTATCTGGAATATCTACAGCTTCGATCAGTGGGGTGTGGAACTGGGTAAACAACTGGCCGGCAAAATCCTTCCTGAGCTGCAAAACGACGATTACGTCGCTAACCATGACGCCAGTACGAACGGATTGATCAATGCCTTCAAAGCCATGAGGAAACAATAATACGAGGCTATACATAAAAGAGAATCGCCCACTGAATATTCAGTGGGCGATTCTTTTATAACTTAATACGACGGTGATTCCTGCGTTAGTTGTTGGTTATCTTCAGGGGAATCACATTTACCATTTGTCTACCTCGTCAGCGCTATGTGGAGCCGGGGCGGACGCCGCAATCGGAGCAACATCGGCAGCTACTACTTCTGCGGTACGGGGGGTTACCTCAGTGTCGCCGTCTGTTTCTTCCTGGTCTTCCTGCACATAATCGTGATTGTAGGCATCAAAATCAAAATCGGGCATCAACTCAGTTTTAACGTAGTTGATAGTTTCGGTCAGCGCATTCAGGAACTTGTTGAAGTCCTCCTTGTACAGGAATACTTTGTGCCTGTCGTAGCCGTTGTCATTAAAACGTTTCTTACTTTCTGTAATGGTCAGAAAGTAATCATTTCCCCGAGTGGTCTTTACATCAAAGAAGTACGTCCTTCTTTTGCCCGCTTTCAATCGTTTAGAAAAGATGCTATCATTGTTTCTTTCCTGTTGATTGGTGTTTTCGTACGCCACAGTTGATAGATTTAAGTGTTAACGAATCAAATCCTGTTACAATAAGGAACAAATATACTATTGTTTTACAAATATCAAAATATTTTTAAATGATTTTGAAAAATCATAAAACACCGCTGTAACGGGCCGTGGCAGAGCCTATGCAAGAGGGTGATTGTTACTCAGTTACACTTTCTTCATCGCCGGATTGCTGTCTTGCGTACAGTTCAGCATAGTAACCATTCAATGATAATAATTTCTCATGTGTTCCTTCTTCCACAATCTTGCCTTCATCTAACACGATGATCTTGTCAAACTCAAACAGGGAGAAGATCCGGTGGGTAATAATGATAGCAGTTTTATTTTTCAGGTAGGCGTACAGGTTGCCAATGATCTCCTTTTCCGTACGGGCGTCCACGGCAGACAAACAGTCATCAAAAATCATGATATCCGGGTTCTTGATGAGCGCCCTGGCAATGGATATACGTTGTTTCTGCCCACCGCTGAGCGTAACGCCCCGCTCCCCTATCTCCGTATCAAACCCTTCGTTAAATCCGAGGATGTCCTTCTCTACCGAAGCCTGCCGGGCTGCCTGTTGCACTGCCTGCAAATTGGCCGCCGGATCACCAAAGCGGATATTATTGGCGATGGAGTCTGAGAAAAGGAATACGTCCTGCGGCACATAGCTGATCTGGCTACGCAGCTGCTCCAGGTGCATATAACGGACATCATGCTTATCCAGCATCACACGGCCTTTCTGCGGATCGTACATACGTATCAGCAGTTGCGCCAGCGTACTCTTGCCTGAACCGGTACGGCCAATGACCGCTACTTTCTGGCCCGGCGCTATATGCAGATTGATATCTTTCAGTGCGGTAATGCCGGTATGAGGATAGGTAAATGTAACGCCTTCCAGCCACACAGCTCCTTCCAGCTGCACCGTATGCGCAGTTGGCTCATCTTTGATCTCCGGTTCTATTTTCAAAAATTCGTTTATCCGTTGCTGTGAGGCAGCAGCACGCTGTACCATCGTGGCCACCAGGCCGATTGACAGGAACGGGAACATCAGCATATTCACATAAATGACAAACTCCGCGAGGTTACCAACGGTGATATTTCCTTCTATTACCTGATAACCGCCAATGAAAATAGTGAGTATCACGCTCAGCCCGATCATCAGCGCCATGATAGGCTGGAACAGCGCATCTGTTTTGGCGAGGCTGATAGAACTGAGTTTATACGCTTCACTGGCGCTTTCAAAATGCCGTCCGCTGGCATCTTCCTGCACATAGGATTTGATCACCCTGATACCAGAGTAAGATTCCTGCGCGATAGAAGTAATGTTAGACAACTCCGCCTGTATCCTTTCACTTTTACGGTGAATGATTTTGTTGACATAATAAATTGTCAATGCCAGGAAAGGCAGCGGGGACAGTGTGTACAGGGTTAGTAAAGGATTTACCTCCAGCATCAGGTATACGATGATGACGATCAGGAACAGGGTACGTGATGCGTACATGATGGCAGGGCCAACGTACATGCGTACACGGGAAACGTCTTCCGTGATGCGGCTCATCAGGTCACCGGTGCGGTGCATCTTAAAGAAGTTAAGGTCCAGTTTCTGATAGTGCTGGTAAATCTCGTTCTTCAGGTCATACTCAATATGCCGGCTCATTACGATGAGCGTTTGCCGCTGCAGGAAAAGGAAAAAGCCACTCAACAACGCAAAGATCAAAATGCTCACACCGTAAAATGCGAGGATACGGGAGAAGTCGGACCGGAATGCGCTCTTCAAACTGGTGTCACTTAAGAGGCGATATTCGTCGAGATTATGTGACAGCAGGTCAAAGATCTGCCGGACCATGATAGGCTGAAAAACACTGAAGACAATCGATATAGCCGTAAACAACAGCCCAAGAATCAGGCGCCATTTGTTGGCCATGAAGTATTTATTAAGCGCAGCTAGATGTTTCAATCGGAAAGTTTTGACACAAAAGTAAGCCAAAGTAGCTTACGAAAAAGAGCGGAGATCAAAGCTTATGCTCTGACCTCCGCTCTTGCATATTTTAATCGTAATGATTACAGCTGTTTCAGCGCTTCTACGATTTTCGCTTCGGCTGCTTCCGGTGCCACATCTTCTTTCACGAATTTGCGGCCGGTGATGTTCTCAAACAGCTCGATGTAACGCTCGCTCACGCTGGTAATGAACTCGTCGGTCATTTCAGGTACCTGTTGACCGTCTTTGCCCTGGAATCCGTTTTCCATCAGCCACTCACGCACAAACTCCTTGCTCAGTTGTTTCTGCTGTTTACCGGCTTTCTGGTTTTCTTCGTAGCCTTCTGCATAGAAGTAGCGGGAAGAGTCTGGTGTGTGGATTTCGTCGATCACGTAGATGGTGTCGCCGATTTTACCGAACTCATATTTAGTATCTACGAGGATCAGGCCGCGTTCTGTTGCCATTTCTTTACCTCTTGCAAACAGGGCGAGGGTATATTTTTCCAGTTGCTCGTAGTCTTCTTTGCTCACCAGTCCCTGAGCGATGATTTCCTCACGGGAAATATCTTCATCATGACCTTCGTGTGCTTTGGTAGTAGGCGTAATGATAGGCTGAGGGAAGAAATCATTTTCTTTCAGTCCGTCCGGCATAGTAACGCCGCAGAGTACACGCTGACCGGTTTTGTAAGTTCTCCAGGCATGGCCGGTGAGGTTGCCACGCACCACCATTTCCACAGGGAACGTTTCGCATTTCAAACCTATGGTTACATTAGGCAGCGGGGTAGATTTTACCCAGTTAGGCACGATGTCTTTAGTAGCTTCCAGCATGATGGCAGCCACCTGGTTCAGTACCTGTCCTTTGTAAGGAATAGGGCGGGGCAAAACTACATCGAACGCAGAGATACGATCGCTTACTGCCATTACCATGAGCTTGTCCTCAATGGTGTATACATCACGTACTTTCCCTTTGTAAAAGGCGGTCTGACCCGGGAATTTGAAATTTGACTCTAACATGAATTATGAAATTAAAAATGAATTATCGGTGATTTGCGAGCAAAAGTAAATCACGAATCGCATGATTTCAATTTTTTTTCCGCCATTCATTTCGGGGAAGACGCTAACTGTTGCCCATTGCCGGCATACGGCCTCAGTAAACTGATGATGATCTCATTCTCGGGATACTGTGTCAGATGGGGCCTTAACTGTTCGGCATCCATTGTTTGCAGGTGCGTGGGCACGTATCCCATTCCGTAGAAACGGCCTTTCTCCATGAGGATACAGCTTTGTTCTTCACTGTTACGGCCTTTGTCCATGATCACTACGGAAGGCTGTTGCTCCTGCAGGAAAGCAATCGCCGCTTTTACGCGCTGGTTATATGCTTCCGGGACTTCTTCCTTCTCACAGGCGCCATGACAGGTAGCTGCCGTTTTCCCGGCACAGGTGCCACCGCTCTTTTGCAGAAAACACAATTTGGGGCATAGTTCAAACTGCCGGATCAGCGCCCTGAGCAGCCGATGCCCGTCAATCAACAGGTTGAAGGCATGCACCGGATGGCTGAACTTACGCTTTTTCTCGATAGCGAGGCGCAGGTACCCTTCCTGGTCTTCAAAAAGATAAAAACCATAACGGAACTCCACTCTCTTCTGCGCCGCATTAAAAGCAGGCCACAGGCGCTTGATCTCTACCGACTCCAGGATACAGGCCATCAGATCGGTGGCGGTTTCCTGATAGGTGATATTATATACAGTGCGCAGGAAATTCTGCCGTTGACGGCTGGCGCTATGACCTGTAAAGTGGCTGTTGACACGCTTTTTCAGGTCTTTGGCTTTCCCCACGTACACCACTTTCCCTTTTACATCGTGAAAATAATAGACGCCCGGCACTTCCGGCAACAGTTTCACCACCTCCGGTTGCAGGTTCGGCGGCAGGAACTGTTCCTTGGAACCTGCCTTAAGCGCACCGGCAATCGCCTTGTCCTTATCGTGCTGCAATAACAGGGAAAAGAGTTTCGTCGTTGCTTCCGCATCCCCGCCTGCCCGGTGACGGCCATTGATCGGGATTTCCAGATGCCGGCAGAGGTTGCCCAGACTATAAGAAGGCAGTCCGGGGAAGATCTTCCTTCCCAGCCTTACGGTACAGAGCTTTTTACACTGGAGGTCCAGCCCGGTGGCAGCCAGGTGGTGCTTCACAAACGAATAGTCAAAGTTGACGTTATGCGCCACAAAGATTTTATCATGCAACAGCTCATGTATCATCGGCGCCACCGCTTCAAAAGGGGGAGCTTCGGCCACCATGCTGTTGGTGATACCCGTCAGGGACTCTATGTAATAAGGAATGGGCACTCCAGGATTGACCAGCGTCTGGTAATGCTGTGTGATTTCCCGGCCATCAAACAGGTAGATGGCTATCTCGGTTATGCCGTTGGCACTGGCGTGCCCCCCGGTTGTTTCTATATCGACAATTGCGTACACCTTACAAAGATAAAGGTTGTTGCTTTTTGTTCAATCGTTTTAATCCCCATAATGCCAGCAAAAGATAAAACACCCACAACAGCAACAGGTGTACCACCGATCCGGCATGGTCCCGGAGGGTGCCACCGGTTTGTACAATCGACGTGTATACCTTTACGAAAGGCGTTAGCGGCAACAGCGACGACAGCCCCTGCAAGGCCAGCGGCATGGATTCAAAAGGCCACGCATAACCGCATATGAGAAAAAAAGGATATGTAGAGAACGCCATCAGTTGAGCGGCCAGCAACTGGCTCTTAAACAGCGTACCTATCCATACGGCCATCGGAATAAGCGTGAGAATGAACAGGAACAACAAAACCGCCAGATCACGGTAACTGCCCCGGAATGGCAGGTGCAGCACCTGGTAGTTGACCGTCATAAAAAATGCGGCATAAGCCAGGTACAGCAACAGGTAAAAGGCAGCTTTACCATATAACATGCCCGACAATCCCCCTCCCATCTTCACCAGCCGGCCGATTTCATGATTCTCCCGTTCCAGTGCTATACTGCCGGAAAGCCCCAGCAGCAACGTCTGTTGCAGGATAAGCACCAGCAGTACCGGTAGCAGAAAGCCGCCATAGCTGGCCTGTGGGTTATACAGCGGCCGGTAATCTATGTTGACCGGCATCGCTTCCTGCAAGGCCATGGTGGAGTTGAGCCCCATCTTTTCCTGGTATTGCAATCGTACACCGGCGCCGATAGTTAGTCCTAATTGTGTAATGGCGCCAGTCAGTTCACTGGAAGGCAGGAAGCGCGCGCCGTTCACAGCAAGCACCACGTCCGCCTGTTGCAATGACAGTACTTTGCTTTGCATGCCTTTGGGGATATAAAAATACCCCTGCGCTTCTCCCCTATACATCCGCTCCTGTGCATCTTCCAGGGAAGACGCCCGCATCACGGCCACCACCTGCATATTATTCATCTGCTCCACAAACATGCGCGACATCTCGCTCCGGTCATCGTCAGCAACGGCCAGCACCACTTTTTCTTCTACCTTATAACTATAGATGGTACCATAAAAGAAAACATAAAATAACGGCGCCAGCAACAGGGTCAGAAACAGGCTGTGGTTGCCGGCCACCAGCTTTACTTCCCGCAGGAACAGTTGCGCTATGCTGTTTTTCCGGTCAGGCATGTTGCAAAGTTGATTGTTGAAGGGTACGCTGAAAAAGCAGCATAGCCACCGGCAGGCCTATCACGGCAAATAGCAGCATATGCGCCATTTCCAGCCGGACGTAACGCAGCGGCAGGTCCATAAAATACACCTTGAAAAAAGCATCTACAAAGGGCGTCAGCGGCATGATCATCGCATAGTACTGATCATACCAGGGCATGCCCCAGCGTGGAAAAGTAAACCCGCTGAACACAAAAGCCGGCGACGTATAAAAGATGCCTACATCACAGGCCAGCAGCAGGTCTTTGAAGATGGCAGACACCATCATGCCCACACTGATACAAGCCAGCATCAGTAAAGTGAAGATGGTAAACAGCCCCCAGCTGAACAGCTGGGCCCCTGCCGCAAACAACGGATAGATGACCAACGTGATCATGATATAGTCCACCCATGCCACACTGAGGTAAGCGAGCGATTTCCCGATAACGGCATTGGAAGCCGATCCATTACACACTTCGTATAGCTCTCCCAGTGAGTGGGTCTTATGTTCGTAATTCAACGCCAGCGCCACAACCATGATCATCATCATCTGCATGGCCACCGCTATCACGCCCGGCACCAAGTACTGCTGATAGTCGTACCGCGGATTGTATAACGTAAACGACTGTAACTGCACCGGCATCACCAATGCCATCGCCTTTCCTGCAGGCATACCCGTTTTCATCAGCTTTTGCAGTTGTACCCCTGCGGCGGCTGTCAGTAACACCTGCGCGGCGTCTTTGTACAGCAGTTTTGCAGGTACCAGGTAAGATACATTGGTGTAGATCGTAATATAAACTGGTTGTCGGCTTTTGATTTGTTCATCCATCCGGCGTGGGAAATGAATGGCCCCCATCACCTTACCATTGCGCAACATGGCCTGTAATTCCCCTTCGCTCTGTACCTGTTGGGTGATATGGATGCTTTCTGTTTGTTCCAGCATAAAAGTAAACTGCCGCGACAGTGGTGAATTAGCTTCGTCCCAGATAGCTACCGGCAGGTCTTCCGCAAAATGTTTATTATAAATACCGGCATACAACAAACACAACACCGGCGGCAGCACCAGCATGGCCAGGTAATACACCGGAAACGTCAGGATACGTTTCCATTCCCGTAAAGCGACCTTTAGTATGGAACGTATCATGGCATTTTCAGCGAAGCCGTCATGCCGGGGCGCAATCCCTGCACGGCGGACGGGTTAACAGGCTTGAGGTCTACGGTAAAGGTGCGCAGTTCAAATTTTCCTTTTTCCTTCACCGGTATCCAGTTGGCGAACGTCAGCGATGGCGCTACTTTGTATACGACCGCCTCAAATTTTTCCGGGCTGCAGCCGGGAATATCCAGCCGGGCTTTGGTGCCTACCGGCAGCTTGTTCATATCGTCCTGCCGGATATTGAACCGCACATGGTAAGTGTTGGGCTTTTGCAGGGTGATCAGCGGATAACCGATCGAAACGATCTCTCCTTCTTCAATGACCATGGAAGAGATAATGCCGTCTGACGGAGCATGGATATAGGTGTTATCAGATAATGCTTTGGTAAGATTGTAACCTTCCTGCGCCTGTTTGAGGATGGCCGAAGCCGCCTGTAACATCTCCGGACGGGTGCCTTGTTTTAGCATGTCCATGTTCAGTTTGGCTGTCTCCATTTCCTTTTTGGCCGCTTGCAGTTTAAAGTACACGAGGTCTTTTTCCTGTCCGGATATCACTTCATCATGGAAGAGGTTTTCCATCCGCTGATACGTTTTCTGCATCAGCTTATATTGCTCCTGCGTAATATTATAGAGATTATCAGCCGCCTGGATGGCTTCCGGACGGGCGCCTTTTTCCAGCAGCTGCAACTGGCTCTGTGCGGCTTCGATCGCTGCCAATGCCTGATTACGGATAGCGTTGATCTCAGTAGACCGCAGCACACCAAGCAGTTGTCCTTTTTTAACCGTGTCGCCCTGTTGCACCAGCAGGCTGTCCAGCCGGCCGGGAAATTCCGCAGCCACGTCCACATAGTCGGCGTCTACCATGCCGATGACCGTGCTATCCGCAGCAGCGGGCTTCTTCAGGAAAAAAATCAGTGCAATGATCAGTACCACCATGGGTATCAGCAATGCCCAGTAATTTTTAAATACGGCGCTCATGTATATACCCGTTTTAGTTGTTAACGTATGTTGCGAAATATTCCGGTGTGCCTACTATATTCCAGTATTCAGCCAGGGCGAGATAGTAGCCCAGTACCGCGGTATAGTATATTTTATGCATCTCTTCCTCCAGCAGCAAAGCATCGTTGACATCTTTCACAGACGACAGCTGATTTTCCATACGGTCTGTTACCAGCGTGGTGGTAAGACGTGCCTGTTGCCGTGCGCTGTCCAGCGAAGCCACATCATGTTGCAATGCCTTTACTTTGTTGGAGGCTACACGCAGTTGCAATTCAAGCGTAGTTTTGGTATTTTCTGCGGCCATGGCAGCTTCTTCGACCAATATCTTGCTGGCCCTGGTGCGTTTATTACGCTGAAAACCGTCGAACAGTGTCCATTGCAGCTCCACGCCTATCAGCCATGGCGGCACCGTCACCGGCAGGTCTTTCTGATAAAGCGATACATTACCAATTGCGAATAAATTGGGAAGCGATAAAGAGCGTGTAGCCTTCACCGCTACTCTGGCTAGGTCCGTCTTACTTTCCAGCAGGCGGTATGACGGATTGTTGCGCCAGAAGGTGTTCCCCTCTCCCACGTTGACAGTGGCCTGTTCATACCGCAGGGTATCACTGATCACGATGAGCGTATCTATGGGGCGGCCCAGCAGCTGGTTCATTTCCAGCAGGGCGTTTTCTTTTTCCAGTTCCAGGTTGCTATAGCGGTTCGTTGCCTGCGTATAGGATACCCTGGCCCAGTTGAGCAGGTAGGGCGGCAATATCTGGTTATCTTTCAGCGACACGGCGTAGTCCTTGTTTTTACGGAAAGCATCCACGATCACGGCCTCATGTGCCAGGATGGTATTGAGGTACATAATACGCAGGTACTGGGCGCTGATCAGGAAATACAGTCCTTTCTCCACCACCTGTTTATTGAATTGTCCGGCTGTCACCTGTGACCGGGCCAGGTCTTGCGCTGCGGATATTTTCCCGCCGAGATAAATCGGTTGCCTTACCCCGATGCCCGCCACGAAATAGGATTGTTTAGCCAGTTGAGGGTTATAGTTGGGATAAAAAGCATTGATCAGTCCTTTTGTGGCATTGGAGATAACGTCTTGCACATTTTGAGGCAGGGGTTGCCCGGTGATCTGTTGAAAAACAGTATTGGCCGTGTTCGCGCTCTGCGCTGCCGATCCGTTCACAACACCATCTTTTACCTGTTGCAGGTTGATTTCGAGGGGTTTTCCGAGGTAGTTGTAACCGGCCAGCAGGTCTACTTTGGGGAAATATGCACGGTTTTCGGCCTGTAAAGAATATTCCCTCGCCTGCAGGGAGCGTTCTGCCTGTTTTACCAGCGCATTACGCTGCCGGGCCAGTTCATAACAATCTTTTAAAGTTAGCTGTTGTCCTTTCTCCTGACCGTGGGCAAACATCAACGGCAGGAAGAGTGTTAATAACAGGAGATGTCTCATAAGATATCATTTCATCCGGATTTTCCTGAGTATCAACACACTTAAACAATTTTTCATGCCTAATGTTTGTATTATTTAAAAAAAATCACACATAAACTGATCATGAATAAATCCTGATTTATTGTCCTATCTTAAGAAATTCAGGAAAAAAGTGCATCGTTATATTTATTTAATCCATTTTTGTCCACTGTGCTTTAACTGACATTTGCATTAACAAACAACATCATCATATTCATCAAAAAATAAAACACCTTCATCTATGGCAAAACAAAAATGGGTCTCCGACGCCGCGCACAGCGAACTTACTTTTAAGATCAGACACCTGATGATCACCAATGTTACCGGACGGTTCAACAGCTTTCATGTAGAAGCTGAAACAGACGGGGATAATTTTCTCGCTGCTCATGCCTCCGCCTCGGTAGACGTAGACTCTATCACCACTGCCAATACACAGCGCGATGAGCACCTGCGCTCTCCGGATTTCTTCGACGTGAACAAATTCCGCAACATCACCTTCAAAGCCACTAAAACGGAAAGTGTGGATAACGATGGCTCCTATACGTTGTATGGCGATCTGACCATCCGCGATGTCACCAAAAACATCAAACTGGATGTTGAATTCGGTGGTGTGGTAGCAGATCCATGGGGCAATACCAAAGCTGGTTTCACCATTCATGGCAAAATCAACCGCAAGGACTTTGGCCTGAACTGGAACGCCGTAACAGAAGCTGGTGGTGTAATGGTGAGTGATGAAGTAAAAATACAGTGTGAAGTACAACTGTTGAAACAACAATAATCATTTGGGGATTTTCGATTTTTTGATTTACGAATTTAAAAATGCAGCGAAGACCACATAAACAACAAAACATAGTCCTCACTTCTCTTAAATCCGGAAATCGAAAATCCCCAAATCAAAAAATCAAAAAATGATAACAGGGCTGCATCATATTACCGCTATTTCCGGTAATGCTAAGAAGAACTTTGATTTTTATACAAAGACGATGGGATTACGGTTTGTAAAAAAGACCGTGAATTTTGACGACCCGCATACCTACCATTTTTATTACGGCGATAAAACCGGTACACCCGGTACGATCCTGACTTTCTTTCCCTGGCAGGACATCATGACTGGCCGCAGAGGTACGCATATGGCCACTGAGATAGGCTATTCCGTTCCTGAAGGCAGTCTCGATTTCTGGCAGAAACGACTGGATGCCGCCAACATTATCTATAATAAACCTTCCGCCAAGTTCGGTGAAATTTACCTGACTTTCCTGGACCCTGACGGATTGAAAGTGGAGCTGACCGTTCCGGAAAGGACCGATGACCGTGTGCCCTGGGAAACTGCTGACATCAGCGCAGACAATGCCCTGCGTGGATTCCATCACGTAACCCTGACCCTTGACGATATTCAGCCTACGGCTGACCTTCTGGTATCTGTTTTTGGTTACCAGCTTGAAAAAAATCACGCCAACCGTTACCGTTTTAAAAGCCCTGCCGGTGATACCGCCAATTATATTGACCTGGTAGAAGCGAAAGGCGAACAACGCGGACATGTGGCTGGCGGCAGCATACATCACATCGCTTTCCGCATGAAAGACGATGCCATGCAGGAATACTACCGGGAGAAAATCGAAGCACGGGGCCTTCATGCCACACAGCAGCTGGACCGTAAGTACTTCCGCTCCGTGTATTTCCGCGAGCCCGGTGGCGTATTGTTTGAACTGGCCACAGACACGCCCGGCTTTGCCGTTGACGAACCGGTGGACCAGCTGGGCACGCACCTGATGCTGCCCGAACAGTATGAACCACAACGGGCCGAGATAGAACAGAAACTGATAAAACTGGATTAAGATGGATTTTAAACCCATGAAATATATATACCAGCCTGCAGCCAACAAGGACGCTTATACGTTGTTGTTGCTGCACGGGACTGGTGGCGACGAACAGGATATGCTGCCGCTGGCGCCGGAACTGGCGAAGGACTTTCATATATTGAGCCTTCGCGGCAATGTGCAGGAGCACGGTATGCCCCGGTTCTTCCGCCGGCTGGGCATGGGCGTATTCGACGAACCGGACGTGCACTTCAGAACACATGAAATGGTGCATTTTCTGAAAGAGTTGTCGGCTAAAGAAGGATTCGATCTGCAAAAGCTGGTAGCCACCGGTTACTCCAACGGCGCCAATATTGCAGGCGCAGTGTTGATGCTGTATCCCGAACTGCTGGCCGGCGCCATTCTCTTCAGGCCTATGCAGCCGCTGCATGGCATCGAGGACCCGTTTGAAACGAACCGTCAGCAGCCCGTTTTCATGAGTTCCGGCAAAATGGACGGTACCGTAGACCCGGCCGCCACAGCCGCCTATGCCACGCTGCTGACAGCCAACGGTTTTCGCGTAAGCAGCTATGACATCAACACAGGACATAATTTAACTCAACAGGATATTGACCTGGCCGCTGGCTGGGTGCAAGAAAATTTCCGGTAAGCAACACATCATGGACGAAGAAGTAAAAGTAAGTATCGAAGGAATACCGTACCAGGTCTCTATTTCAGCCCGGGACCATCGCTGGCTGGCAGATGAACCAACAGATATCAACGGCGGAGACACGGGGCCCAATCCCGGTGAACTGTTGCTGAGCAGCCTCGGTTCCTGCACCGCCATCACATTGACCATGTACGCGGCACGGAAAAAATGGCCCGTGGAAAAAATAGATATCGCTCTCCGGTTCGACAGCGCGGCCAAGCCGGACCCAGCCACCACCGTGATCGAATGCCTGGTACACATTACCGGCAACCTGGACGAAGCACAACGAAAAAGACTCTTGGAAATAGCCCACGCCTGCCCCATTCATAAACTGCTTACCAACCCCGTTATTATCAATACTAAAGAAGATTGATATGAAAGACATTACCAAAAAATACAGCAACGGTGAAGTCACCATCGTATGGAAGCCGGAAGTATGCAAACACTCTGAAATATGCTTCCATGGCCTTCCCGAAGTATTCGATCCGCAAGCCAAACCTTGGATCAATGCTGATGGCAGCACGACCGACCGGATTGTGCAGCAGGTAAAAAAATGTCCATCCGGCGCACTGACCTTCTATCTGAATGATAAAGCGGAAGAGGCAGCAGAGATCTCCGCCACCAGCCTTGCAGAAATAGTACCTAACGGCCCACGGCTGATTTACGGCAACGTCGTGATTAAAAATACGGCCGGCAAGGAAACACCGTTCCACATGGTAACCGCCATGTGCCGCTGCGGCAGCTCCTCCAATATGCCGTACTGCGACGGTACCCACATCACTATCGGATACAAAGACAATCAATAACTATGGAACTTACCATTCAACAAAACACTGAAAAACACCAGTTTGAAACAACCGTAGACGGACATACCGCTTTTATCGTATACAAACTGTTTCCCGGCGGCATCGCTTACATCCATACAGAAGTGCCACCTGAACTGGAAGGCAAAGGCATCGCCTCTCAAATGGCCAAATATGTGCTGGATTATGCGAGGGAAAACCATCTAAAGGTAAAACCCCTCTGCCCATACGTACATGCCTATATGAAACGGCATCCGGAATACAATGATCTTCTCTGAAACGATAAATAACGAATTTGAGCGCCGCAAAGAGCACTCAAATTCGTTATTCAACATCAGTGATTTATTTAAGGGAAGACAGAATAGCTTTCGCTGAATCCTGGTGTGTTCTCAGTGTGGGCAGTATTTTACCGGCCCAGGACTTTAACTCAGGGTCCTGCAGATTGTTGGCAGCGTTATCAAATTCCTTTACGTCCTTATCGTGGTCATCCACCATCATGTTCATATAATCTTTATCAAACTCCTTCCCGTTTTTCTTACTGAGTTTATCAATATGGTCCTTGGTTTCTGTAGAGAGCTCAGCTGGCAGCGCGATAGTCTTTTTACCAGCTAGTTCTTTCAACTCTTCATTCGCTTTGGAGTGATCATTGACCATCATCGTGGCAAAAGCCTTCACCCTTGGATTCATGGCTTTCTCCTGCGCCAGCTTACCCATTTGTACCTCCATCATACCGCCATTAGCCGCTTTCACGGCAAACTCAGATGAATTATTATCCACTGGTTTCACTATTTCATTGACATCCTGAGCTGAATCTACCGGCTTCTCGCTTTGGGGATTAGGATTGTTGTTGCACGATGACAACATCCACGCTCCCAACACGGCCGTAGCCAATAAGGTTATCTTTTTCATAGTCTCTGAAATTTATTAGGTTTATAAAAGACACACCAGGTGCCTTTTCAATACGTAAACGTATATGTGAAAAGACACCCGAAGTACAAGATCTTCACAGTATCAGTTGCGCAAATTATTGCGCATTCTTAATAGCCCTCGCAGAATCCAGGTGCATCATCACTATTGGCAGCGTTTTTCTGGCCCATTCCCTCATACTGATACTTTCCAGATTACTGGCAGCATTGTTAAAATCCTTCACATCCAGGTCGTGGTTATCCACCATTTCAGCGATGTATTCTTTCTCAAAACGTTTCCCGCTTTTTTGGCTTAGTTTGTCAATAGCTTTCATCCCCGCTGCAGACAGGTCTGACGGAAGTGCAATCTTCCGTTTCTCAGCAATAGCTTTAAGCTCCTCATTGATTTTGGTGCGGTCATTTACGGACATGGTGGCGAAGGCTTTCACACGCGGGTCTGTAGCTTTCTCCAACGCCAGTTTACCCATTGCTACTTCCATCATACCGTCATCGGCAGCATTTACAGCGAAGCTGGCAGACAGGGAGTCAATAGATTTATCCGCTTTATTAATGGCTTCCGCCGATTCAGCCGGGGTTTCACGTTGACGATTATGCTGAGTATTATTTCCGCAGGACGACAGCATCCCAATGCCCAACAGTACCACAACAAAAAAGGTAGTCTTTTTCATATCCATAGAAATTATTGGGTTTAAAACGGAATAACCGCAAAAGGACTGACAAAAAACGTGGGGCAAACACATGCATGAAGATGCAGCATAGCAGTCACACGACAAGGAAGAGGTCACCAAGGGGAAACGGGTGGTGTAAGCGCTGTTGTAGAGGCTTTTCCCCAGTATGTAAAAGAAAACTGCCGGAAGTTTCCGGCAGTAACAACTATTTATGCAGTATCAACTATTTATTGAGCCTGAGCAATGGTATAAAGCACAAATATCACAGCGATGATCAAAACAATCAATCCGACGATCTTAGTCCAGCTGTAAGGCCTGTCCCCGGTAACTTCACCCGTACTCGCGTTAACGACAAAATGATACAGCTTGTTGTTATAACGGTAAGCGCTCAACCAAACCGGCAGCAGGATGTACTTTAATCCGAGTTGGTTATAATTGACGTTATAACTGTCGATCATTTGTTCATCACCACCGATGTCATCGCATATTTCATTCCGGATAACCGGGTCCATTCTCTTTTTGGCGATAGCCAGACCCTGTTCAGCATCGGTCTGATACAGCTCAGCCCGGAAACCGCTCAGATAGCGGCCATCATAGGCTTTGAGCTGGTCCAGATGCCAAGGCTCCAGTATTTCCGCCATTTTACGCGGCAAGGAAGGACTTGCCGTTACCAGCACATCACGGAAGGAATTGTCTACCACCCCGGACGTATCATACCAGGCAGTATGCCGTACCTGGCGGGTACGGGTTTCTGTTCTGCCGTTGACTTCTTCCGTATAGGTTTCTGTGGTGTAATAGTATTCACCACGCCGCCCTCTGTAGGAGGTCACCGTGTCTGTATCGTAGCTCCAGTGGGGTATGTAAATCCCTTTTAGCTGATGAAAGGACGTGTCTTTCACTTTCTTCACCAGGTCTGAAGGCGCAAACCAGAGCTTGCCCATCCATTGCTGGAAGAACTTGCCGGCTTGTTTATCATCCACCACAAAAGGTAATACATAGTGTGGCTGCAGAATAGCCGTGGTGGCCCCCTGCTGCACTACCAGCGGCGACGCACAGAAAGGACATGAGTCCGCCGTCACGTTAGGCAACATGGTAGTTGATGCTCCACAACTGGTACATTTCACCACGACGGCCTGTTCGGTGTCTTCCGTATGACGTTGCAGATCGGTGATGAAAGCATCATAATCAAAGGCGTGGATGCCTTGGGGTGTAGCTTCTTCTTCAATGGTATTGACGGTACCACAATACTCACATTTCAAGCTGTTGGTGCCGGGCGCGTAATGCAGGATAGCACCACAGTTCTGGCATTTCAGCGAGGATACCGTTTCTTTGGTTTTTTCCTCAAAAGACATAGGAATATTATAATGAGTTACGCATGATACCCGGCATTTTTGTCTGTACGGGCATCATGCGTATAAGAAGATTAGTTTCAGGGTAATGGTGGCGGGATGGTAGCCAATACCGGCGCCAGTTCAGGCACAGCAGATGCAGCTGCCCAGGCAGCCATACCTGTTTTCCATACCAGCGTCTGATGCTGCAGTCCACCGGAAGCAGCCAGCTGACGCAGTTGGTCCATGTTGTAAGGACCTGCCTGTTTACCATCAACAGCCACAAAGAAAGGCTCTGTGCCCGGCAATGGCGGAGGTACGCCCGGACCGCCAGCAGCAGGCTGCTGGTTCCCCTGGTTGTTCTGGAACACATTCCCTACCTGGCCCATCATGGCGGCGCCCATACCAGCACCCAGACCGGCTGCTGCCAGTCCGCCGCCGGACGGATTTTCCGCTGCTTTTTCCATGGCGTTGGCTGCCTGGAACTGCGCATAAGCGCCGAGGTTGCCGACAATACCCATGCTGCTGCGTTTGTCCAGTGCCTCTTCCACTTCCGGAGGCAGGGAGATATTTTCAATCAGGAACTTCGTCAGTTCAAGGCCCAGTTCATTGAACTCCGGCCGTATTTTTTCGGTGATCAGCAGGGATACTTCATCGTATTTAGCTGCCAGGTCGAGCACCGGGATTTTAGTTTCCGCAATGGCGTCCATACCACGGGATACGGCAAGGTTGCGCAGTTGCTCGTTGATACCGTCAACAGTATATTCCGGGTTGGTGGCCGCGATTTCTTTCAGGAACTGTGCTGCATCTTTCACGCGGAAAGCGTAGCTGCCGAAAGCGCGCAGGCGCACCGGGCCGAACTCGGCATCGCGCAGCATCACCGGGTTTTTGGTACCCCACTTCTGGTTGGTGAACTGCCGCATGCTGATGAAAAACACATCCGCTTTAAAAGGGCTGTTAAACCCGTATTTCCATCCCTGTAATGTGGTCAGAATAGGCATGTTCTGTGTTGTCAGTGTATACATGCCGGGCTGAAAAACATCCGCTATTTTACCTTCGTTCATAAAAACGGCCACCTGCGATTCTCTCACCGTCAGCTTGGCGTTCATTTTTATTTCATTCTGGTAGCGGGGAAACTTCCATACAATGGTGTCAGCGGACGAGTCGGTCCACTCAATAATGTCAATAAATTCATTCCGGAGTTTATCAAATATTCCCATGTTAACAGGTTTTTAGAAACATCTCCGCCAAATGTATAGAATTATTTACAGGAAATGCTAATAATGAAACGTTATAATTTCAGCAACCTGGCGTTGATAGCTACTATGACGGTACTCACTGTCATCAGTACCGCACCGGCAGCGGGGCTTAGCAGTATCCCCCAATGATAGAGCACTCCGGCCGCCAGCGGCATGGTGATCACGTTATAGCCGGTAGCCCAGGCCAGGTTCTGGATCATTTTGCGGTAGGTGGCTTTACCAAAACGGACCAGGCTTACGATGTCCTGCGGGTTACTGTTGACCAGTACGATACCGGCTGTCTCCGCGGCAATATCAGAGCCGGAGCCAATAGCGATGCCGATATCCGCCTGTGCCAGCGCCGGCGCATCGTTGATACCGTCGCCTGTCATAGCCACAAACTGGCCTGCGTCCTGCAACTTCTTGATAGCTTCCAGTTTCTGGTGCGGCAGCACTTCCGCGATATAGTTATCCAGCTGAAGTTGTTGCGCCACGGCAGCCGCTACTTTTTTATTGTCGCCGGTGAGCAGCACGCTGGCAATATGTTCTTTTTTCAACGCCTGGATAGCAGGCAATGATTCCGGCCTGATTTCATCCGCCAGTACAATGTAACCTGCCGGTTGACCGTCTACGATCACGAAAGACAACGTACCGGTATCAGACTGCTCAACCGCCGCCTGTTGCGGAAACTGTTCTTTCGCATAAGCCGGGCTTACTACCTGCACTTTTTTCCCGTTGACAGTAGCGCTGATGCCTTTACCCGCCATCGCCTGCATATCGCTGGCAGCGGGTATCTGCACGCCTTCCTCACGTGCCTTGTCTACGATGCCGGTGGCAATAGGATGTTCCGACTGTTGCTCCACAGCTGCTGCCAGCATCAGCACTTCCTGTTTGCTGAAACGGTTGTCCAACGTTTCCAGTTGTACTACCTGGAATTTACCTACGGTGAGCGTACCGGTTTTATCGAATACCAGTGTGGTGATTTTACGGGCATTTTCGAAGGCTGTCCTGTTTTTTATCAGTAGTCCGTTTTTGGCCGCCACGGTGGTAGAGCGGGCCACCACTAAGGGTACGGCCAGTCCCAGCGCGTGAGGACAGCAGATCACGATGACCGTCACCATACGTTCCATCGCAAAAGAGATAGACTGTCCGTCGATACGCCAGTAGGCAAAAGTGGCGATACCTGCCACCATAGCGATGATGGTCAGCCACCGCGCCGCCTTGTCCGCCAGCAGTTGTGTATTGGATTTGGCCTGTTGCGCATCGTTGACCAGTTTGATCACCTGTGACAGATAGGAAGATGCCGCGTTATGAGATACTTTTACATGCAATGCCTGATTACCATTGATTGATCCGGCTATAACCCTGTCGCCTGTACTTTTTTTCACCGGTTTGGATTCGCCGGTCAGCATAGATTCATTCAGGTAACTGCTACCTTCTGTTACGGTACCATCAGCAGCTACTTTTTCACCGGGTTTTATCAGCACGATATCACCGGGCTGCAGGCTGTCGGTCTTCACCTCGCGGATATTCCCGCCTTCCACCAGGTGGGCTTCCGCCGGCATAAGCTGTACCAGCAGCTCCAGTTCGCGCGAAGCGCCGGCAACAGATTTCATTTCAATCCAGTGTCCCAGCAACATGATCAGGATCAATGTAGCCAGCTCCCAGAAAAAGTCCATGCCCTGCAAGCCAAAGAGTGTGGCTACACTGTACACAAAAGCTACAGTGATCGCAAAGCCGATGAGCGTCATCATACCGGGGTTACGCATCCGCATCTCAGACCACCAGCCGGAGAGAAATGGCCATCCGCCATAGAAGAAAATCACGGCAGACAAACCGCATAAAATGTAATTATCGCCAGGAAAACTGATATTCAGCCCCATCCAGTGCTGAATCATTTTTGACAACAGCATGACCGGTATGGTGAGCACCAGCACCACATAAAACCGTTGGCGGAAATCACGGATCATGGCATGATGATCGTGCCCGGCATGAGCACCGTGACCAGCATGACCTGTATGTTGATGTTGTGTATGTTGAGAATGGTCCTGATGCTCCGTATGTTCCGTATGCTCATGGACGTGGCCGGCGTGGGCGTGGGCCTCCGGCTCCCGATCGTGATGATCGTGGTCCATGTGCATATGCATGTGTTGGTGTTTTTCCATAGCGATTCCGGTTTTAAATATTACAACTGTGTGTTTTAATTGTTGTAAAGTTGCCGAATATATCGCCGGAAGTTTTATATAATCCGGGAAGAGATTTACAGGATTATGGGATGCTGAGGTGTTGCATCCATTTAGCTGCCAGCGCCGGCCACACTTCCGCGGCACTGTTACCCGGACGAAGACCGTAACCGTGGCCACCTTTGGCATAAAAATGCAGCTCCGCCGCTACACCGGCATCACGCAGGGCACCGGCCATAACAAGTGCGCTGTTGCCGTAGGTATCATCAGCAGTAGCAAAGAGAAACATAGGTGGTGTTTGTTTATCGATCGTCAGTTCCGGTGTCAGTTTACGCCCTTCTCCTTTATCGAGATAAGCAGGATAGATCAGCATTCCAAAGGCTGGCCGGGCAGAAAGTGAATCTGCTTTATCTACCGGCGTATAGGTTTTAACGTTATACTGCGTAGACGCTCTCGCGGTCAGGCTTCCACCGGCTGAAAAGCCCATCATGCCTATTTTTTCAGGGTCCAGTTTCCAATCTTTCGCACGACTGCGTACTATACGCATGGCACGCTGTGCGTCCTGCAATGCTCCTGCCTCTTTTTTCGGCACACGGTATTGCAGCACAAACGCCGTATAGCCCAGCTGATTGAGCCATTTAGCAATTTCATATCCTTCCAGGTTGATCGCCAGGATATTGTAACCACCACCCGGACAAACGACCACGCCTATATTTTTGGCATGAGCCGGGTTGGCCGGATATACTTCCAATATAGGATCTGTCACATCAGTAAGGCGAACAACGCCGCGGCTGGTGTCGGGCGTGGCGATGGCTGCATGACGTACAGCAGTTTCGCCAGGTACGGCGCCAGGCCATAAATGAATGGTTTCTTTGTGTTGGGCCTGTGTCATGGCATATGGTGCAAGCATCAGCATGAAGATAATAAACGGTTTCATAACGGGAATTTCGGGTGTAAGCAAATGTAATAAACCTTCCCCGCAAATAAAAGGGACGGCCTTCCTGAGAAGACTGTCCCACCATCTAATCACCACTGAATTTTTTCCTTATCCTATCTGTTTAAATTGCTTTGAACGTAAGCACGATGGTACGTTGGGCCGGATCATCCTTAAAATGTCCGGTACCGGTTACCTTATAGCTGGTACTACTGATCTTTTCCGCGCGGTAGGTACCTATGAAATCATCATCTCCCCTGCCTTCCATGGTACCATCCTCTTTGAGGTTCCAATTGAAAGTCCGCCGCTGCGGGTTTTCCGCAGAACATTTGGTGGCGCCTTCATCTTCAGCACCGGTGCCATTTGCAAAATATTCCGTGAAATCATCTGTCATGCAGGCGGGCAGGATTGATAAAATATCTGTAATCACATGGCCTTCGCCGTCGTCCATACCGGGATTGGCGGTATACGCGGACATTTGCCATTTTTTGCCAACAAGGAATTCTTTGAAGGAAGGATCTTTGGGATTATCCTGCTTGTTTTTTTTGCACTGGGTGAACAAGAGCATAGCTGCGATGGCACAGAGCGCCATCCCTGTTTTGGGGAACCATTTTTTCATGACTAAGTGTTTGTTTATAATGATGCAAACCTACGATAGCCGGCCTGCCGGGGTTTCAGTAGAAACACTTAATTGAAAAAACAGGGAGTTTATGCAGGTGGAACAGCAGCTGCCCCACCTGCGGATATGATATCTTATTTAACGCATTGAAGCCACGCTTCCGCCATCAGCTGGGCGCCGGCTACGCTCGGATGCACACCGTCCGGTGTCCAGTAGGCCGCTGGCGCTGCCTGAATAGCCTTATCATAGATAGCCTGATAGGGAATAAAAACAGCCTTGTATTTGTCGGCCAGTTCCCGTGCAGCCGCGCGGTATTCATTAAATGTCGGGTACCATTTGTCGTCTACCGCCTTCACGCCTTTTACGGCATAAGGCTCACCGATGATGAGCTGCACATCCGGCAAGGCCTGTTTGGTGCGGTTCAGCAGCTTGTCATAGTCATCGTGGTACACTTTGGAGGTGCCGTTGTAATTACCGTTGAGCGTATGCCAGAAATCATTCACGCCTACCAGGATGCTGAGCACGTCCGGCTTCAGTTGCAGACAATCCGCATCCCAGCGGTCAGCCAGCTGGAATACCTTGTTGCCACTGATCCCTTTGTTGTAAAACTTCAGGTTGTCACCCGGCCGCTTCAGCAGCAGATGGGCCGCTGCCAGGTGCGGATATCCGCCACCCAGTGCAGCGCCGTTATTGGCGTCCATGGCTTCGCGCTTGCGGCCAACATCAGTGATGGAATCACCCTGAAACAGGATAACCCCTTCTTTTTTCAGTGTCACTTTTTTGCTTTTGTCAGCAGACACGGCAGCAGACACGATATGGGGAATACTGATGGCAGCCAGGCTTCCCATGGATACGTTTTTCAGGAAATTTCGACGGTTCGATGAATTCATAACGGATTTTTAAAATAGTAAAGGGCTTCGCCGTAAACCCGGGAAGCCCTTAAATCTATAAAAAGATTCTGATTTTTTTATACAAAAGCGCTGTACCCCGTAATGGCCCTGCCAACAATGAGCGAGTTGATTTCTTTGGTGCCTTCGTAAGAGTAGATCGCTTCCGCATCTGCCACAAACCGCGCCACGTTATACTCCAGCAGGATACCATTGCCGCCCATCACTTCCCGGGCGCCCCGCACCACATCGCGGGTACGCAGCGTACAAAATACTTTGGCCAGGGAAGCATGTTCATCTTTCAAACCACCTTCATCCTGTATCTCCGACAGCCGGTATACCATCGTCTGCATAGCTGTGAGATTAGACAACATCTCCACCAGGTGGCCCTGTATCAGCTGGAACGAGGCGATGGGCTTCCCAAACTGCTCACGGGTACGGGTATACGCCAGTGCATTCTCATACGCGCCACGGGCGCACCCTACTGCTTCCCAGGCCACACTGGCCCGTGTCATGCGGAGCACGCGACTGGTATCCCGGAAGTTGTTCGCCCGCTGTAACCGGTCAGATTCGGCCACGCGGCAGTCTTTCATCGTTATCAGCCCATTCTGTACAATGCGCAAAGCCATTTTATCATGCATCTTTTCTACCGATAGCCCGGGCGTACCTTTCCTGAGCAGGAAACCTTTCACCTGGTTGTCGTCCACATCCCGCGCCCATATCACGATCACATCAGCGAAGGTGGCATTGCCGATCCACTTTTTCTGGCCGTTCAGTACCCAGGTGTCACCTTCCCGTTTAGCCGTGGTAGTGAGACCGCCCGCAGCACCGGAGCCAACTTCCGGTTCTGTCAGCCCGAAAGCGCCGATAGTATTCAGTTGTTGCATGCCCGGCAGCCACTCGTCTTTCTGGGATTCGGACCCCAGCATATAGATGGCGCCCATGGCCAAACCGCTCTGCACCCCGAAGAAGGTAGCGATGGAAGCATCTACCCGCGCCATTTCCATGGCAATGATACCTTCCATCAGGTAGCTGCGGTTAGGACAACCGTAGCCGTCGTACGTTACACCGCAAATATTCAGCTCCCTGAATTTGGGAATGATCTCAAATGGAAATTCGGCCTTGAGCCAGTATTCATTTACAATAGGCTGTATCTCTTTTTCCATGAAGGCACGTACCTTCAGCTGCAGCGCCCGGTCTTCTGCATTCAAACGGCTACTGATATCATAGAAATCTCCATCCACCGGCGGTAGTTTCTTCTTACTCCCTCTGCTGGTCAACATTTTCATCAGGCCGTTCAGCTGGTTATCATCCATTTTAGCGACAGAGGCCATCACCTGCGACAGATCTACTTTCTCCGACAGCTTTGCCAGCATTCTAAAATCGATGCTCTTCAGCAGATGATAGGCGTTCTTCAGTTTTGTGAAAGTTCCGGACATACTACATGGTTTTATGTGAAAATACGAATTGCGGGCCAAAGCAGGAACGATGCATGTATCATTCCCGCTTTGGCCCGCTGCCAAATTGATGTGTTATATATTTTATGGCTTGACGAACTTCCCTTCCGGTGTGACCTGCAACGTAGTAGCCGCCAGCTGAATGGTGACCGGCCCCGTTAAGTTGGTCACAGGATGCGCTTTGTCTTCTCCTGTTTCCATTGGTATCTTCACTGCCTGGTAAGCCGAAGCTTCGGGATAGTTATACAATACGTACCGGTCAAGGACCTTCCTGGTGTCGTCTGTAGTAAACAGTTCCGCCAGCTGTTGTTGATCATGTTGGTAGAAGTGTACCCACACCAGTATACCAAAGGGCATTCGGTCCTGTATACCAAATAATATTTCTGTAATATGCTCCCCTTCTTTTTTAGAGAGTTGTTCTTTGTTGTGCTCAAATATGGCTTTCAGCGCGGGAAGAGAATATGCGGGGACAGCAAAGGTAATACCGCGGATTTCCGGCTGAAACTTCCCTGCCGCGTCCAGGCGATAAGTGATGAGCCGTGTCTCAGTACTTGTTAGTTCCCACGAGGCCATCTCACCATCATTCAGGTTAGATTCTTCTACAGTGATGCTTCCATCCTGCTGAATTTCGGCGTTCCTCCAGTGTCGTTCAATTCCTTCACCTGAAAGTCTTCCATACAGGGTCTTTTGATCGGTGATGCTGCCATCAGGCTTGCAGGCCATCACCTGCACAGCGGTGTCAAGATCAGCTCCATCATCATTTGCAGGGCCATAAGCGTATAGTAGTAACAGTGGTTTCCCCGGAGCGGTGACTTTGCCGTAGTGGTAAATATTCAGCTTGTCGTATCCTATTACTTCCTCATAGGAAAACCAGGGAGAAAGGTGTGATACCTCCCGAAGCTTTGCGAATACAGGGTTACCTACTGCGAGAGGCAGCTGCAAAGCAGGGAAACGGGAAGTATATTCTTCAAACGAACCCTTTTCCATGGGAACCGCCTGGATAGTTCCTTCGGCAGTCAGTACATATTGCCGTACCTGCGATCTGCCTGTCGAGCGCGCTTCCCTTACTTCAATAGTGGTATCATTGAACATCACAGGCCAGCTGCGCAGATCCTCGGATCCCCCGGCCGCTGTTAAACGGAGGGTTCCCACTTCCTGACGGGCAAGTTCTTTTCCATCAGGCGTAAACGTTACCAATAATTGCGATGATAGTACAGGGTTATTGGAATCAAATTCATACGATGCTAATACGGCGACAAACTTTCGGTCACCTGCTAGTTTTCCGGCGGCAAAATGTTCATACTTCCGGTCATTGAATGGGCCAGGAGTTGTCTCACTGGCTACATATAAAGAGCGGTCTTCAGATTTTATGACCGGTAACTTCTCCAGCCATGATTTTATTTCAGCGGTATTGGTACTGCTACTATCAGTTCCTGTTTGCTGTTGCCCCTTCTCAGGAGCACCACAGGCAAACAGGAACAACGAGGTTAACAAAGGCAAATAATGTTTCATGCGGCTGATTATTAGTTACGTACCTCAAACTTTCCCTGCGGGGTGATCACCACCAGCTTATCTTTCAAGCTCATCATAGCAGTACCTTCCAACTTTGGTTGCTTTACCGCTATGTCATCTTTTTCTATTTCACCTTCCACCGAAACATTGTCATGAGCTGATGCTTTCTCGTAAGGTATTTTCTTCAGGTTGTTATAGGCCACATAACGGTCGAGGACCCGCAAATCGGTGCCCACCGTGTAAATTTCCACCAGCTGCTCGCTACCATTATCATAAACGTGCAACCGCACATAAATGGTTTCATCCTGGCGAATGGTAAACATGGACTGATCAAATTCAGTGTCCATGTCCATCGTTCCGTTGTAGTTGTTCCGTCTTGATGCCAGCATTTCTTTCAGGCCAGCCGGCGTAAAGTCGTCAGCAATAAAATTTCTGCCCACCATCTGCCGTTTGAACCTGGCGCCTTCACCCGGTGTGTATTTCATGTCATCTTCCAATCTGTAGGTAAAGAACAGATCGCCTCCAACGCCTTCATCATTGGTCTCTTCCGTCACACTGATGGTACCGTCTGCCGCTATAGCAGCATGGCTGGACGATTCATAATATCCTTCAGAACCGGTATACCCGTTCAGTCTTACGTGGCTGCTTTCTTTCCCGTCCGGCGTATAGTACACCAGCTGTACAGTGGAATCCATTACAGACTCCCCGCTTTCCAGCGGCCCTGCGGTATACAGCAGGTATACCCCTTTTCCGGGAAGATTGATCCTCCCGTAATGGTACAATTTAATTTTCTCGAAATAAATCAGCTCACTGAAATCATAGTAAGGCGTAAGCAAAGACACCGGCTGTAAGCCGATCATGCTCCATTGAACAGTAAAAGGCGTAGTCAATGGCTTAAAGCGGCCGGCATACGTATCAAAGGAAATAGTTTCCTGGGGCACTGCTTCCACCAATCCCTGATCAGTGATCCGGAACTGCTTTATGCGGGCTTTACTTTCTCCGTCAGTAGCGTCTTTCTTCCGGGTATACCAGCTTTCCTTTACCCAAAAAGTGGTGTCGTTGATAAATTCCGGCCATTTATGAACAGCATTGCTTTCTCCGTTTTTGGACTCTTCTTTCTCCATGCCTATCTCCTGCCGGGCAATTTCCTTTCCTTCCGGGCTATAGATCAGCAACAGCATGATGGAGTTCTGGTCGTCTTTCTTGTAGATACATTGTGCTGCAATAGCCACATAGTTTTTATGGCGGGACAAAATACCGGCAGCAACACTGTAAAATCCGCTTTGCGCGAAAGGCCCGAGGGTACTATCAATGTTTTCCAGGCCATAGCTGTACAACGGCATCTCAACGGGCTTCAGATGTTTCAGCCATCCTTTAAAATCAAAAGCAACGGTTTTAACACTGTCGGCAACAGGTTCTTTGGCGGCACCGCTATTATTACATGAAAAGAATGCCATTGCTGGCAACAGGATTAACAGACTCGCTAATCTTCTCATAGGGAGGTTTTTTGGGGTGGCAAGATAATAAATTATGTGATACATCAATCCAAATGGAAACCATGAATCCAATCTAACTGGAAACCCTGAACGAAATTCGCCGGTGGCGGTCCCGTTCAGGGTAAGCCGTTTTATCAGGGGGTGATGGTAAAGCCTTTACGCAGGCGGATGTCTTCCGGGGAACTGCCGATATGTTTGTCCGGCAACGCCAGATGATCAGGATGGAGCATTTTATCTTTGAGCACCCGTACTGATCTGTTTATACATATTTAATACGCCATTCAAGCACCCCTATAGTAACCCAGGGGTAAAGGTGGACTTGATGCGGGAGTGTTCTTTGGAGGTATAGGTTTAATGAAATATAACAGGAAGGATGGAGAAGATGCAGGACATGCACGTAAAGGCAGCAGGCTTCAGGTTAAGCCTGCGGGCAGTAGGTGGGAGCATGTATAGTTCAAAGGGAGCTATGTTTGTTCATCAGTATACAGTTGCCAGGCAGGAAATGGCTTATTCCCGCTGAATGACAGGGAGCAGGAGTGGCACTGAGGCAGCGGCGGGTATTTTTTCTGACAGCAGTTTTAACCCGGGGAGTTCCGGACAGATCTGTTTGTGCAGGACCTCCGGCAGAGGTTGTGGCGGCTCTGCTGCAATAATATCAGCGGCGAAGTATTTCGTGTTGCAGGAAGGAACATGGTCCTGTATACCTCTTACCTGTAGAACAACGATCAATGTTCCTTTGCCCGGTACGTCCACATTACATGCTGCTCCTTTAAAATCTTCTCCGGTTTTTACTGTGAGTACAGCGCTTTCTGTACCTACTACCTGGTGTGTAGCGAAATGGATACGGGCGGCGATCACCTTTATTTCCAGGCTGTTGATGCCTTTGCATGCAGGTAATGCCTGTGGCGAAATGTACAGGATACCATCATGGGAAAGCCTGGGTGCATGGATGAGAAACCTGTCTGTCCCCGTATGCCGGTTGAACCTGAAGCCGGTAATGCTCCTGATGTTATTACCGGTGGCGGGAATGAGTGCGCTGGTCAGCCTGTTGATATGCCCGCTATCGCAACCAGCATCCAACCTGCCGGAGAAAGCACTGCGGATGAGCGCTCCTTTTCTGCTGGCCATGCCAAATCGTTGAGCGGCCCTGCGGGTCGCTGCCGTCTGCCGGACGTATGAAGGCATGCTTCGCAGGAAGTGTTTGCCATTACGCCTGTAACCGATCAGGTTGCCGAGCCTGCCGGTGAAGGTGATGATAGAAAGCTGTTTTGCCATAACGAATGATACTGATGATAGCTAAAGATAGCATTATCAGCAAAAGCCATTTGATGGCTATACTGAAGATTATCCAATAGCAGGGGCTGGCTGCAGGGAAAATATTCAGGCGGAGTGCATCAGGCATTAGATATCCGTTAAAGCCGGGTGAACCAGGTTTAGAAAATTTTGAAAATACACAACAAGAAAACAGATACACCGCTTTTCGGTCCCCAACTTTTTAACTTGATCCTAAATAATGCCGAAAATTGCACCGGTATTGGGTAAGATTATGCAGAAGGCAAAAAAAACGGTTGCATAGAGAATATGCAACCGGTGGTAACTAAAAAAACACAAACTAAAAACTGAAAGGACATTACAGCATATAAGTTAATGGACTATACAGCATATAGGCTTAGGCGTTATATATAACCTATAACGCGGATTTTAACAGAACCCCCTATCGGGAGAAAATAAAAAATTGCCTACATTAGCGGGGATCAATTCACTACTAAACTCTATGAAGGTTAAATGATAACATCACCTTCTTATCAAGCATATAATGAGCTTTTCCATTCTCTATACAGTGAACTGTGCAATTACGCCAGCAGTTTTCTGAATGATGATGCGGCAGCTGAGGATGTAGTACAGGAGACCTTTATCCGGTTGTGGCAGAAACACCGGGAGCTGATCGGGATACCAAATATCAAGGCCTATCTGTATAGGGCAGTACGTAATAATTCTATTTCCGTATTGCGCAAGCGTACCGCCGAAGAAGCGGGCAACAAGGGCTTTGAATGGGTGGCTGATGTCAGCGAAGACCCGGATGCACGCGAAATATCGGAGGCCAAACCGTTCTACGAACAGCTGATCTATGAAGCAATAGCCAATCTCCCGCCCCAGTGCCGGGAGGTGTTCACCTGTTGCCGGCTTCAGGGGATGACCCATCAGCAGACTGCCGACAAACTGGGCCTGTCAGCCAAAACCGTGGAAAACTACATGGGACGCGCACTTAAAATATTGCGTAAGTACTTGGGACAGTACGGGTTACCGGTATTTTTATTTTTCTTGTTAAAATTTATTAACAAATACTAGGGGGTGTAAGCCATTCCTTACGTTTTAATGTCAGAGCACACACTGTATAACATGGATACCTACATATATGAAATAATTGCCAAACAGCTGTCATCCATTTCCACATCTGAGGAGGATGCTATTCTTCAGGAGTGGCGGGAGGCTTCCCCCGAAAATGAAGCTGCTTACGCAAAGTCTGTCCAGATATGGCAAGACGCTCCCCGCAGCCTTAGCCTTTCCGGATCCAAACGGTTTGATACTGCCGCAGCCTGGAATAAGGTAGACCAGGTCTTGCAGCAGCCCGCCACACCTGCTAAAACCATCCGGATGTCTGTGGTTAAGCTCGCTGCCGCCGCAGTCCTGCTTATATCCCTCAGTGTTGGCGCCTGGTGGATCGCCAGCCGTCCTTCCCTGAAAGTACAGGAACTGGCTGCCAACGATGGTAAAATCCGCAGTATTGAACTGGCCGATAAATCAGTGATCACCTTGCGCCCCGGCGCCAGGATTAAATATTCCGAAGGAACCGAGCGTGTAGTGACCCTGGAAGGTGAGGCCTTCTTTGAAGTGGCTACCGACCCCCGCCACCCTTTCCTCGTTAAAACACCCAACCAGTCTGTTGTTGAAGTACTGGGTACTTCTTTCACCGTAAAAACAGCCGACGCCCATACCACCGTGATTGTTTCTTCCGGCAAGGTAAAATTGGGCATGGAAAACGATACTTCTTCTGTAATCCTTACCAGTGGCCAAAAAGGCACTTGGGGAGATGGCCAGTTGAGCGCTGTCAGCAACGACAATCCCAACTTTATGGCATGGAAAACAGGAATTTTGCAATTTAATGATCAATCACTTGTTGAAATATTGCCACAATTAGCCGATTTTTACGGCAAAGTCATCAGGATTGAGGATGGCTATCAGGCTACTGCGGCACAGCAAAAAGCTACGATTAGCTTCCAAGACCAGTCTTGCGACGAGGTTTTGCATGAATTACAACTATTGCTTGGTTTCAACTACAAACAAGAAGGCGATACGATCGTCATCGGCAAGTAGACGGATAAACTACTTTATTACCTGGATATTTAACTGCTTGCTGGTGCTCGCGCCCGCGGCAGTTTTGCGTGCGCAGTCCCAGGAAGCGCCCATCCTGCAGCAATCTTATACGCCTCCCGCCCGGGAAGGTTCCATCCTTTTCTTTATCCAGGACATCCAGCGCCAGACTGGTATTAGTATCTCCTATAGCTCCAGCTTCCTGCATCTCAACAAAAAAGTGCAGCTGACTGGCAACGAACACAGTACCGGCCAGGTACTCAATACCATCCTGCAGGGTACCGGCATACAAGCAGCGGCTATCAACGGAAAAATATTCCTGCTGCGCGAGTCCTCCCAGACCCAGTATTATACCATCAGCGGATTTATCAAGGAAGAAAACAGCAAGGAAGTGATCATCGGCGCGTCGGTTTATGACCCGGTGACCCGCCGCGGCGCTATCAGCAACGCTTACGGCTTCTTCAGCGTGCAGGTGCCCGATAGCTGCACCAGCATTACGTTCTCCCATGTGGGCTATGAGACTTATATGCTGCCACTGCCCCTTTCGGAAGCCCGGCAGATGGAGGTTTATATGAAACCACGCAACCCGCTGCAAACGGTGGTGGTCAATGGAGACCAGGACTCTGTCACCCTTCAGGCGGGCTACATCAAAATGCCTGTCGGGTATGTGTCCAATTTCCCGGCCCTGCTGGGAGAAAAAGATGTGCTTAAATCGCTTCAGCTTTATCCCGGCGCCAGCAGCTCCCTGGAAAGCAGCAGTAACCTGCTGGTCCGTGGTGGCAATGCTGACCAGAACCTTTACCTGCTCGACGGTGTGCCGCTCTATCATACCGGCCACCTCTTCGGCCTGTTTTCTGTTTTTAACGGAGATGCTGTGAAAGACGTGTCCCTGTACAAAGATGCCTTCCCCGCCCGCTACGGTGGCCGCCTCTCCTCCGTGGTGGACATCCGTACCCGTGACGGCAATATGAAGGAATGGCATGGTAAAGCGACACTCAGCCCCGTATCCATCAGCACTGAACTGGAAGGCCCGCTGGTGAAAGATAAAAGCGCCATGTTCCTCTCCTTCCGGCGGTCACTGATTGACGCCTATGGGAGGGAGCTCACCCGTCGATACGGCAAGTACGCGCTTTATGACGTGAATTTTAAGCTTAACCAGCTGATCGACGATAAAAACAGGATCTATCTCAGTTTTTATAAGGGGCAGGACAATATGTTCATCCCCAGAGAGGTGATGGATTTCAACCTGCTGGATGATTACAAATTCGCCTGGAGCAATATTACGGCTGCCCTGAAATGGACACGCGTGATTTCTCCGAAGGTGTTTACTAATACCACCGCCACCTACAGCCGGTTCGTCAACCTCTTCTCACAACGTTCCGACTTCAAGCTTTCCAGTGGCGAGCCTCTTCAGATCAATGGCAAAGGCGTATCCCGTGTCCGTGATATTGCCCTGCACAATGAAACCGAATATACCATCAGTAACATTCAAAAATTGTCTTTCGGCGGAGGCTATACTTATCACAACTTCGCCCCTACTGCCTACAGCACCAATTTAGATGGTGGCGATGCCATAAAGCGCCCGGCGCCTAAATACTACATGTCTGAATTCACGCTTTATGGTGAAGATGAGCTCCGCCTGTTTGACGACCGGCTGACCCTTCGTCCCGGCCTGCATTTCGGCGCCCTTGCCCAGAGCGGCTCTTTTTACAGCAGCCTGCAACCCAGACTGATGGTACGCTGGGACTTGCCCCAACAACAATATGTGCAGGCCTCCTATGCGCACATGACACAGTTCATCCATCAGTTGACCACACCGGTCATCAATCTCCCTACCGACCTGTGGGTACCCAGCACGGAAAACATCAAACCGGAAACCGCATTCTCCTATAGCCTTTCCTATCAAAAACAATGGGGGAACAAATGGCGGTTTAATGTCAATCTGTATTATAAGCTGCTGAAAGATATTGTGACCACCAACACGGTGCTCAACATTTTTGATAACTCAGACCAGTGGGAGAAAAAAGTAATCAGCGGCAATGGATATAATTATGGCAGCGAATTGCTGCTGGAAAAGAATACAGGAAGACTCACCGGTATCTTCAGCTATACCCTTTCATGGGCATGGCGGGAGTTCCGTGGGTTCAACGGCGGGAAAATGTATCCCTTTAAGGAAGACCGGCGGCATAATCTGTCCCTGGCCCTCAAATACCGCCTGAAACCGGGCTGGAACATCTCCGCGTCCTGGAAATTCGCCAGCGGCGCACCATTCACGCTGCCAGCGCAGATTTTCCCGGATTATGACTGGGGCCGTAATATCAATGGTCAACTGGACGGGCGCACCTCTCCCTTTGCCTATACACAACTCAACTATCTGCCTTTTATTACAAGGCTCAACGATTTCCGCCTTAACCCGGTACACCATCTCGACCTGGGCACCACAGTCTACCTCGGTGCCACCCGTTCTATCCGTCATACGCTGACAGGTGGTGTTTACAACGTGTATTCGCGCAGTAATCCCTTTATTGTCAGCTATGACCAGTTTGTAACAAACAATGACAGTGAAATTTATCCATTACAACTATACCAGTACAGCTTATTCAGGACCTTACCTTATATCAGTTATACGCTTAAATTTTAGTGATGAAGTATCTGTTTCAAATATGGTGCATTTTCAGCGTTGCTGCCTTAACAGGGTGTATACATGACTTACCGGTGCCTCCTTCCAGCGGCAAGCCCAGAGCGGTTGTGTACAGCGAGCTGGTGGCAGGCAGAAAAGTCGAAATGCGGGTGGGTAAAAGCAAACCGGTAGGCCCTGACATCAACAACGACTTTCCATCGGTGACCAACGCAGTGG
Organism: Chitinophaga fulva; assembly: GCF_012927205.1. Taxonomy (GTDB): domain Bacteria; phylum Bacteroidota; class Bacteroidia; order Chitinophagales; family Chitinophagaceae; genus Chitinophaga; species Chitinophaga fulva. The sequence continues at coordinate 557,902 of NZ_JABBGC010000002.1, read as the reverse complement.
CCCAGCTATTGAGCGCTGACAGCCAGTTACTGGAACAACTGCATTATGTGAAAGACACTTCCAGCAATATGGCTTTTTATAGAGGCAATACCCGAATAGAAGCCAATAAGAGCTACATCGTACAGGTGAAAGTGCCTGACACCAGAGATGTGGTCGCAAAGACCACCATTCCCCCTGGAATAAAAGTAGTTATGCAGGATACCGTGCGGACCACGCTGAACGGACGCCCTGTATTGCGGTTTCATTTCAATATACAGGCGCCTCCTGCCAATGGACGGCAGTTTATCGTGATGGAAGCACTGAAACAGCTGATACAGCTGGACACTATTTTTATCTACCGCAATGCGCGCTACCGTGTACGGGACAAACGGACCTTATACGACCAGGTTAAAAACGAACCTGGCCTGGTTTCCTTCAAAGACACCGTATACCTCAATAGTTACCTGCGCATTCCTGTGTACACGCAGGATGAAAATGCAGACAACAACCAGGTAGGCGGGCTCAATGAAAACTACAATAGTATTCTCTTCACGCAGCGGGTTAAAGCGCTCGATACGCGCCTGTATCTCGACGCCACCGCATTAACTGCAGAGAGCTCCGCGACGCCCCCGATCCCCATTGGCCGGGTACTGGTGAATGTAAAATCAGTAACACCGGAGTATTACGATTTTCTGCTCACTTATGAAAAGGTAAGGCGCAACCCAGGCCTGAACAGCCTGATACAGGCCATCCAGATACGCAGCAATGCCATCGGCGGGCTGGGCGTAATTGGCGGCTGCAATCAGGTCGCATATTACCTGTATTACGATCAGTTATAGTCCCACACCGGCTCCAAGCGGGCAAAGCGCACCAAGTATTCTTTGCGCCTGTTGCGCGCTTTGCGAGAACAATTCCGTATTTTTGGGATATGATACCAGCATTTACGATAAGCGAAAGGACGCAGCATTTTCTAGGATTGGAAGAGCAATATGGCGCACACAACTATCACCCGTTGCCGGTGGTGTTGGAGCGTGGCGAAGGTGTTTTTTTATGGGATGTGGATGGTAAACGTTACTACGATTTTCTCTCCGGATATTCCGCTGTTAACCAGGGACACTGCCATCCCCGGATCATTGCATCACTGATAGAACAGGCGCAGAAACTGACGCTGACCTCGCGGGCATTTCACAGTGACCTGCTGGGCGAATACGCACAGTATATTACCAGCTACTTTGGTTATGATAAAGTACTGCCCATGAATACCGGCGTGGAAGCGGTGGAAACAGCGCTGAAGCTTTGCCGGCACTGGGCTTATATGGTTAAGGGCATTCCAGAAAACAAGGCGAAGATCATTGTCTGCTCCAATAATTTCCATGGCCGTACCCTCAATGTGATTTCCTTCAGTACCGATCCGGTGGCCCGAAATAATTTCGGACCGTTTATGAGCGGTTATGAGGTGATCCCCTACAATAATCTGGCAGCACTGGAACAGGCCCTGCAAGACAAGACCGTAGCCGGTTTCCTGGTGGAGCCTATTCAGGGTGAAGCTGGTGTGGTAGTACCTGACGACGGATATCTGTCCAAAGCCCGTGCTTATTGCCAGGATGCCAATGTGCTGTTCATAGCAGATGAAATCCAGACCGGCCTGGCCCGTACCGGCCGTATGCTGGCCTGTGACCATGAAAATGTACGCCCGGACATCCTGATACTGGGTAAAGCCCTCTCCGGTGGCGTGCTGCCGGTAAGCGCTGTACTGGCAGACGATGAGATCATGCTGACCATCAAACCGGGAGAACATGGTTCTACCTATGGTGGCAACCCACTCGCTTGTAAAGTGGCCATCACAGCGCTTCAGGTGCTGAAAGAGGAAAAAATGACGGAAAATGCAGCTGCTATGGGACAGCTGTTACGCAAGGGACTGCAGGACCTGCAATCTCCTTATATAAAAACCGTGCGCGGAAAAGGACTGCTCAATGCCATCGTGATCAATCATGCCGATCCGGAAGCAGCCTGGGACCTCTGCCTGACTTTAAAAGAAAACGGCCTGCTCGCCAAACCCACCCATGGCGACAAGATCCGATTTGCTCCACCACTGATCATGACTGCAACGCAGGTTTCGGAATGTGTTCAGATCATTCAGAAAAGCATCGAAAAAGCGTTCAGCTAACCGCAACTATGACAGCACCACACAAGGCTATCCGCAGTTCCGGATGGAAAACCGACTTCCTGATCGGCTTTCCGGATGGTTTGTTCCTGCTCTTTTTTGCCACACAGGTTGTACAAATCTTCCCGCTGGAAGTACAGACCTTTTACAATATCCAGCTCTGTATCCTGGCGGCAGGCAGCCTGCTGGTGATGTACAGCGCCTATCAGGCCAATAAAGGCGATGCCCAGCACGACAGCGCCCTCCTCTCCGATGATGAGCGGCGTAAACTGGCTCATCTCGACATCAACGACCATACCATCGCACAAATTGCCGATGAAATGCAGAAAGATGCCGCGCAGTGGGAAACAACCCTGCAGCAGGAACAGGTGGTGGAAACAACGTTTAGCCGTCCACGTGCTATCCTGAGCGCATTGTTTACCGCCTTCTTCTTTTTGTTGGGTGGAATGTTGTCTGTAGGGCCTTATTTATCGAACGAGAATTTTCCGGCTGCTTCGCAAACCAGTATGATGCTGGTTTTCCTGGGGTTGACCGTATTCAGTTTTATAAAAGCGAAAGTAACTAACCAGCGCCCATTACCCATTGTCATCCGGTATTGGCTGATGGGCGCCGGTGTATGGTGTGGGGCCTGGCTACTGCACAAGATTTTCTGACCCCATAGAAATTTTCGAATTTTGTTATTTTCGAATTTTGCTATTTTTTGATGGAGTTGGAGTAAGCAGTACACATACAAATGCTACCGCAGCCGCCACTACCGAAATATACAGTGCAATACCCGGTTGCGGGCAAACACCAGCCTCACAGCGGGAAAACAGCAGCATGTTACGGAAGGACCATGCCAGCAGAAAACCAGCCACAAAAAGGTTCATTCGCATCACCCACTCATTCTTCACCAGGAAAATAATCACTGCCAGTACCGCCAGGAAAATATTAAGTTTTCCCGGTTCTCCATAGCTGGATCCGGCGGTGTTTAATCCCGTAAATACCAGATGCCGGTTTTCGATCACCGCCCATGGGAAAAATGCACAAATAATCACCACCACCGCAGCAATAATTCCGATAACAGAAGTCTTAGACATGTAATTCATTTTAATAAGAAGCGCAAGTTAGAGATTTTTTGATTTTCGATTTTTTGATTTTGGAATTTTGGGGAGAGATTAAAATATGTCCCTCATCTCCCTAAAATCAAAAAATCGAAAATCAAAAAATTTCAACATTTATTTAGCTCCCGGTTCGCAATGTGCGCGCAGGTAGTTGGTATACAGGGTAGACAGATGCGTGAAGGTACCCTCTCCTTCCGAAATACTGTGTGTCCGGTTAGGATAGGCCATGAACTGAATTTGTTTGTTGTATTTGATCAGTTCATTGAGCAGCATCTCCGCGTTTTGATAATGCACGTTGTCATCTCCGGTACCGTGTATGTACAGCAGATTTCCCTGCAGGTTCCTGGCGTAGGAGATCGGCGAACCTTTTATAAAATCTTCGCGGTTCTCTTCCGGTAATCCCATATAACGTTCCTGGTAGATATTATCATAGGTCAGCTGATTGCCTACAGCGGCAATAGCGATACCGGTTTTGTAGATGTCCGGATACTGGAACATCAGGTTGAGCGTCATGGAGCCGCCGCCGCTCCAGCCCCATACAGCCGTACGGGCAGGATCGATGAAGGCGTATTTTTTCATGAGCGCCTGAGCTGCCTGCGCCTGGTCGCGCGCATTGAGCACCCCTACTTTGCGGTAGATGCTTTTGCGCCAGTAGCGACCTTTAGGCAGCGGCGTGCCTCTGTTGTCCATAGAAGCGTAGATATAGCCATCTGCCGCCATGTCACCATCGTAGAGGAAGTTGCGGCCGGTGCCGGCTACGTCGCGGGTGGTAGCGCCGGCAGGTTCGCCGTATACATAAAATACGATCGGGTATTTTTTGGCGGGGTCGAAGTTTTTAGGTTTTCGCATCCAGCCACCGATATTAAACCCGTCGGCTGTTTGTACCTCAAAATACTCCACGCATTTACCTGCGGTAGCGGCCTGTTTCAGCGCCCGGGCAACTTCAGGGCTGCTTTTGTGCGCCGGCAGTTCCACATTCTCGCTGACAGGGTACATGCAGGCGTTGCTGAAGGAATGCACCGCCCAGCTGCTGTAAGGTGAAATATTGTATTCATGTGAACCTGGCTGGTCGGCCGGGGTGATGCGTTCCGCTTTGCCGCCGTTCAGCGGGAGGCGGTAAAGGTATTCCTGTACCGCGTTGTCCGGTGAAGCGGTGAACCAGATCTGGCCACCGGCTTCATCTATTTTAGCGATGGTCATCACGTCGTAGTTACCGGGAGTGAGCAGCGTGGCTTTTCCGCTTTCGGTGGAGATGCTGTACAGATGGCGCCATCCGTCCTGTTCACTTACCCAGATAAAGTCTTTGCCATTGCGGATAAAGTCCCATCCGGCAATATTGTCGTCATCCCAGCGGGATTTCACGTCAATCCAGGCGCTGTCTTTTTCCCCGTACAACGTATGTACCTTGCCGTTAGTTGCGTCGCAGAGCATGATTTTGCTTTCGTTCTGCTTGCGGTTGAGCTGTTGGATGATCAGTTGTTTTTTACCGGGCACCCATTCCATGCGGGGGATATAATGCTGTTGCTGGTCCCCGGGAACGTCCATCCAGCGGGTATCGGCCGTGGCGATGTCCACCACGCCTACACGGCAGGCAGAAGGGCTTTGACCAGCCACGGGATATTCTACCGGCACATTAAAGGAGTAGATGGAATCGGTATTATTGATCATGAGGAAGTCGCGGATTTTGGTCGCGTCTATTTGCCAGTAAGCGATGCTTTTGCTGTCGGGGCTCCAGCGGAAGCCGTCGCGGCAACCGAATTCTTCTTCATATGCCCAGTCGAACGTGCCATTGATAAAACGGCGGGTACCGTTGGTGGTCAGCGCTTTAATGGCGCCGGTGGCCAGGTCTTCCACGTAGAGATTGTGTTCACTCACATAGGCGGCCTTAGTGCCGTCAGGTGATAACTTGGCGAACATCAGCGAAGATGCGGCATGACCTTTGCCTAACTGTTGAAGTTTGCCGGTGGTAAGGTCCAGCAACCAGTAGTCACCGCGGGTTTCATAACGCCATACTTTTTTTGAATTGGTGTAGATCAGCAATTTTTTTTCATCTGCTGAAAAAGAGAAGTCCCGGATAGGTAGTGCTTTGGCGGCGCCTGCGGGAGTATACTTTCCGGCTGGCACCATGACTGTGGGGGCGGCACCTGATAAGGGAGTAGCGACAATGCCCTGCGGTTCGGCCTTTAAAGTGGCCCGACCATCGCGCGACCATCTGATTCCTTTGCCTGGTTGTGCGAACAGGGTGAAACAGCTCACCACCACCAAGGCTACCAATAGTGTTATTTTCTTCATTGTGGATATATAAAACACAATGGTAACCAAATTTTTAAAAGTAAAAAGGAAGATTATGGCCAGTGGAGCTGAAAGCGTGCCGGAAGGTCAACTTTTGAAGATATAACCTTTTTTAATCTTTTTTGCCAAATGTGGATAAAAAAGCTTTCACATAGGAAAAAGTTTATTTCTTTTTTTCTATTTTTATGCAAATATTAATAATTAAATAATGATTATCAGTTTGTTAGTTAACTGATCAACCACTGTAAAAACAATCTCAAATCCTGGAAAAACCATTTGACTATGATACAAGTTACCTTATCTTATAAAGACCGCGAATTTTTTCAATTTGAAGACACTTTTCTGGCCCAGATAGCGGAGAACACCAAAAAGCTGCTCTATGCCCTGCTGGAAGATATATATGACCTCCTGGCGCTTGAAAAAGGCCGTTTCCGTATCAATCTCGATCATCAACCCAAAATTGAAGTAGAAGGCTTCAGCAACGACCTGCGTAACCAGATAGAACGTACCCTGCGCGGCGAATACGACTACGATTATTGATATCCCGCCGGTAGTGCGGATATTCCTGCATACTGATTATCTTAGCGCGAAAATCAGACAGGGGAATGTCACTCACCTACATACAGGGGCTGGAGTTATCCGGCACTTTTGCTTTCGCCGTTTCCGGAGCAACGGCAGCCATCAATAAATCCTACGACGTTATAGGGCTGCTGGCCCTGGCCTTTATCACCGCTATTGGCGGCGGTACTATCCGTGACCTCCTGATCGGCGCTACCCCGGTAGCCTGGATGACCGATGAACTCAGCAACACCGCCATCATTCTTGCGGCTGTTATTGCGGCCGTCTTTTTCTCCTACGTAAAAATACTGCAACGCTGGCTGAACATCTTCGATGCCATCGGCCTCGGCATGTTTACCATCACCGGTATCAATAAAGGTATCGCTGCGGGACTGCCTATTCCGGTATGTGTAGCCCTTGGGGTTATCACCGGTGCTTTCGGCGGGCTGCTCCGCGATGTGATCACCGGCGAACAACCCGTCCTCTTTACCCGCGAAATTTATGCGGTGGCTTCCCTCGCCGGCGGCTCCCTCTTTGTGCTGGCCGGTATTTTCACGCATATACCCGGAGGCGTTATTCAGAGTATATCCGTTACCGTTATAGTGGGCATACGCTTGTTAAGTCTGCGTTACAACTGGCAGTTGCCCCGTATCCGGCAATAAAAAATATTCTTCCGGGAAATTGAACTTTGGGAAATTACGAATTAATAAATTTCCTATATTGAGGTATGATGTCTCTGTTCGATAACTACTTTGCATTTGCCACCACCGTGTTTATGGGATTGCTGGCCATCGTCAATCCGATTTCCGCTATACCGGTTTTCATGGAGCTGACTTCCTACATGGATAAAAAAGCCAAACGCAACATCGCTACCAAATCGGTGCTGGTGGCTTTTTGTATCATCCTTGTTTTCAGCGTGGCAGGCAAACTGATCTTCCATGTGTTCGGGATTACGCTGGCTGCACTGCGGGTTACCGGCGGTATCCTGGTATTTGTGATCGGATATGAGATGGTCAGAAGCAAGGAAGAAGCCGCGCAGGCGCAGAAACTGGGCGACCAACCTGTTAAAGCGGACCAGGGCATCAGCGTGGCCATCACTCCTCTCGCCATGCCATTACTGGCCGGTCCCGGCGCTATCACCACCTCTATGAGCTATTCCGCGGCCAAAGACCTGACCCATCTTGCCATCGTTATGGGCGTATACGCCATTATATGTTACATCACTTATCTCCTCTTCATCGCCGGCGAGCGCATTGTCCGCGTTATCGGCACCAATGTCATGATGGTAGTGACCAAAATGATGGGGCTGATCCTCGCTGTGATAGGCGTTCAAATGCTGGCCCTCGGCATTAAGGAACTGTTCAACCTGTAATTTTTATTTCTTGTCAACAATTTCAAAACGTTTCGTGTTATTTAAACAATGACGCAAGCGAGACAGTCTTATAGTTATTCTGTGATTTGACAAACAGCTATTGGCGTTGACCACTTTGAGTTTATCCACAAAGATCATCCAGGGAATTGTTGACCCGACATGACAAAATATTATTTATTGCAGAGCAGTCTGATTTAACCACTCCTCCATTATCTCAGTTTTACAACGATTCATGTCGAAAGGCATGTCAGGATATCCGTATACCATAAAGTTTTTAGTTGAACAACAGGTAAATATCCGTTATTGATTACTAGGTGGATGTTACCGTTCCCTTTTTTCAATAGGAACAAAAGAAATCAATATAGACGGAACAGTTAGCAAAAAGCCGTCCCGAATCATCGGGACGGCATGTTTTTTTTAGAAAGTCCTGATCAGTGAATGGTAATACCATCCTTGATTTCATCGGTAGCATTCACCATCACCTCATCTCCTGCTTTCAGGTTGCCGAATACTTCTGTAGAATCATTATGATGATTACCTTCCTGCACATCTACCCACTGCGTGCGGTGGTCTTTTACCACGATCACATATTTTTTTTCAGTAGACATCACCACCGCCGATGCCGGTACCACAAGGGCTGCAGCAGAACCGTTGACCGGCATCGTAATTTCTGCATACATGCCTGGCTTCAGTTCACGGGAAGTATTCGCCACGTCCACCTCCACCGCCTCGGAGCGGTAACGGTCATTTAAAGTGCCGGCTTCACGGGAAACGGCGCCTTTAAATACTTTCCCCGGCATAGCATTCACGCTGAAGTTAACCATTGATTGTCCCATCAGCTGGCCGCTATAGATTTCCGGCACCTGTAACACAAGCCTCAGTTTATCTTCCTGTTCCAGCATCAGCATAGGTTTATCTCCCACTTTGGTATCGGGTCCTACCAGTGCGCCGGGATGTATATTTCTCTCCGTGATCACACCATCAAAGGGGGCCGTTACCGTGAGATAGTCCCGCATCGCGCCCCGGGCGCGGAAATTAGCCTGCTCACTGTTCATCAGGGCACTGTCGCCCAACATCCGGGCTTTGGACAACTCCAGGTCGTGGGCGGAAATAGTACCGGGTGTTTCGTCAGCAGTGGCAATGGTGCGCTCGTAGTTGTCTTTACTGGCCGCATACATAGCAGCTGCTTGTATATACTTGGACTTCGCCGCATAAAACTGTTGCGTGATCTCCGGCGCTTCCAGCACCAGTAACACCTGTCCTTTTTTCACACGGGAGCCGCGGTCCACCATAATACGGCTTACGAAACCATTCACGCGGGGATAGATACTTACTTTCTGAAATGCTTCCAGTGTGCCCGGCAGGCGGATGCTGCCCGACAGCGGCTGTTGTACTACTTTGGCAAACTGGTACTGCCTTTCATGCGCCACCGGTTTGTATTCAGGGGCAGCAGCCGAATGACAGGCCGCCAGTGCAACCACCAGGCCCAACATCATCCAATTAGCAGTCATATTTTTCATATATATTTTTTTTATGTTGAATTAAAGATCTGCAGGCATTAAAGAAGGAGATTCAAGGGTGGCTGTTTTCTGCATCCGTGCGTATACCAGCGGCAGTATCAGCAAAGCAGCCAGTGTGGAGGCGATCAGTCCCCCTATCACAGCACGGCCCAGCGGCGCTGTCTGATCACCGGCTTCCCCGAGGCCCGTGGCCATCGGTATCATACCGGCTATCATAGCGAGGCTTGTCATCAGGATGGGCCGTAAACGGATGCCCGCACTCACCACCGCGGCTGTACCCGCATCGTTATAGGACAACCGCAGTTTCTCCGCATTGGTGACAATCAGAATGGCATTGGCCACTGATACGCCGGTAGACATGATCATGCCCATATAGGATTGTAGATTAAGCGTAGCGCCTGTCATCAGCAAAGCCAGTAAAGCACCGGCAATTACCGCAGGCACCGTTACCAGTACCACCGCCGACAGCCTGAAGGACTGATAGTTGGCTGCCAGCAGCAGGAAAATCACCGCTACGGCCATGGCCAACCCGCGTTCCAGGCTTTCCAGCGTGTCCACCAACAGGCTTGATGCACCTTTCAGTTCCACCACGAGTCCCTTGGGCGGCGTGCCGGCGTCGCTCACCACTTTTTGTACCGCCGCGGTAGCAGCGCCCAGATCTTTACCGGTGATATTGGCACTAACGGTCACGAATCTACGTGGACCGGCACGGTCATATTCGCCGGGCATTTCCGTCGTCCGGAAGCTCGCTACGTCCGCCAGCACAGGCCTTGGCTGCCCTGGCACCAGCGGTATCTCTTTTAAGTCATTGATAGCTGTCATGCTGTATTCCGGTACCTGTACCTGCACCTGGTACGTGTAGGCCACTTTCTCATCCAGCCATTGATTTTTTTCCGTAAAGCGGCTGGAAGAAGTGGATGCTGTCACTGACCGGGCCACCTGATAAATATTCAGTCCCATCTGCGCCAGTTTGAGACGGTCAATCTCAATACTGATTACCGGAAAATGCAGCGGCTGCGCTATCTGCACATCCCGCAGGAAAGGTATCTGCCTCAGTTGCGACACCAGCCCTTCCGCATAACCGGCAATCTGTTTCATGTCTTTCCCGGCCACCCGCAGCTCTATGGGCGTGGATGCCCCCTGCGCCATGATCTTCTCAGTGAGGTCTATCGGTTCAAATGACAGGCGGATCTCCGGTATCTTAGCGGTAATATTCGCCCGCAGCTGATCTTTCAGCTTCTCTATATCTGCTTTGTAATCTTCATCCAGGTTCACCTGTAACACCGCTTCGTGCGTGCCACTATTGAAGATGTACAGGTTACTGGTACCATAACTGCTGGGGATCAGGCCTACATAGGCAGAACTGATTGACACATGTCCGTTGACAGTGCTGTCAATGATATGAAGCACTTCATGCAGACTGCCTTCTGTCCGCTCCAGCCGCGTACCATCCGGCATACGCAGCCGCAACTGAAACTGCCCGGCGTTCACATGTGGCATAAGGTCCTTCCCTATCCACCAGTAGCAGCCACCAGCCAGCAACAGCGAACCAACGACATATATCCCGACAATCAACCCGGAACGTTTCATGCTGTTTTCCAGTATGCGGACAAAACGCCCCTTGAAACGTTCAAAGCCATCTTTCTTCACCTCCGGCATCGTTTCCTGGTGCTGCAGATGTTCGTTTACTTCTTTGATCTCCGCATTGTCCAGCGCCAGCCCGGCATGGCTGTGGCCATGACTGAACTTCTCCGCTTTCAGCCACCAGTTGGAGACTACAGGCACCAACGATTGCGCCGCGAAGAACGAAGCAATCATCGCAAAACCGATGGACAGTGATAATGGCAGGAACATCGCGCGAGGCACGCCGGTCATGATAAAAGACGGCGCAAAAACGGCGAGGATACATAACAGGATCAACAACAGCGGGAAAGCTATCTCCTCGCAGGCATCGTAAATAGCGCGCCTGACGGGTTTGCCCATTTCGAGGTGCTGGTGTATGTTCTCGATGGTCACCGTGGCCTGGTCTACCAGGATACCGATAGCCAGTGCCAGTCCGCTGAGCGTCATGAGATTGATGGTTTGTCCAGCCAACTGCAATCCCAGCACCGCACAGAGCACAGCAATTGGAATGGTGACTACTACCACCAGGCAGCTGCGCAGGTCACGCAGGAACAGCAGTACCATGAGGCCTGTGAGCAATGCACCCAGCAAACCTTCTGTGATCAGGCTTTTCACCGCGTTGATCACAAATACAGACTGGTCAAATTCATAGGAGACTTTTACATCGTCTGGCAGGAGGCTTTGCATCTCCGGCAGTTTGGCTTTCAGTTTTTTCACCACGTCCCAGGTAGAAGCATCTGCTGTTTTCACCACCGGGATGTACACCGAGCGTTTGCCATTCACCAGCGCGTAGTCCACCGTTACGTCGGCCGCATCGGCCACGCGGGCCACATCTTTGACGAACACGGTGGCGTTGCCGTTGGTAACAATTGGAATTTCCCCGAAGTCTGTCACTTCTTTTTCGAGGGAGTTGATCGTGGTCACGAACATAGTGTTATTGATGCGGATATTGCCCGAAGGCGTCATCACGTTATTCTTGGCGATCGCTTCCACCACCTGATCGGCCGACAGGTTGAAGCTGCGGAGGCGCTGTGGGTCTACGTTCACCACTACCGAGCGGGAGTTGGCGCCAAAGGGCGGCGGCGCGGACAATCCCGGCACCGAAGCAAACATAGGCCGGATACGGGTTGCCGCGAGATCGTAGATCTCCTTCAGCGATTTATTGGGACTGCTGAAAACCAGCTCCCCTACCGGCAGCGACGACGCGTCGAAGCGCAACACCTGTGGCGGCAGGGCCCCCGGCGGGAAAAACTTCATGGCCCTGTTCACCTGTAAGGCCACCTGGGCTGAGGCTTCCGCCATATCTGTGCTCTCGTAGAAGGTAAGTTTCAATAACGTTAACCCCTGTATGTTTTTGGTGGTGATATTTTTCACGCCGTTCACATACAGGAACTGGTCCTGCAAACGAGTGGCAAAAAAGCCTTCCATCTGTTTCGGTGACATGCCCCCATAGGGTTCTATCACGTAGATAGTGGGCAGGTTCAGTTTGGGAAATATATCGATGGGTATACTGAATATAGCCAGAATAGAAAACAGCAGCAGACCGGCGGTGAGCACCACCACCGTGACCGGTTTTTTCAGGGCTGAAGAGACTAAAGACATAAGCGTTACTTTAAAATGAAAACCGGTATCATTCTCAGAGGCTGTTGATCAGCTGCCCGAGATTATTGTCGGCATAAGCCGCACGGAACAGTGCTTTCCAGGCTTCGTCGTGGGCCTGTACCAGGTCCGTTTCCGCCCGGTTCAGCACAAACAAGGCATTGGTGACTTCGATGATACTGGTAAGACCATGTTTATACAGTGCCATTTTCTGTTTGGCGGCAGCCTGTGCCGCCTGCAGTTGCAGGGGCAGTTCTTTCAGTTTGGCCTGTGCCGTTAGTATGTCGGCCTGTGCCTGCTGATACAGGCTTTGCAGGTTGGTCCGCGAGGTTTCCAGTTCCTGCGCTGCGGCGGCGGATTTCTGCTTTTGTACCGCCATCTTATCACGCGTATGTTTCAGATCGGCCACATTCCAGGTGATGCCCAGCCCGAGCAGGTAGTTGTACCGGCTGTATCCCAGTCCGCTGAAGAGATTTTTATCATACACGTCATTGAAGCTACCGCTGGAGCCGCGCATCCATCCGGCGGCCATCAGGTTCACTTTCGGCAGCAGCTGTCTGCGTACCACCTGTTCCTGTGCCTGCTGGCGCTGGTACAGCGCGTGGTAGTATTCCAGCAACGGATGGCTGTCTGCCGGCCGAAGCGAATCCGGTTGCAGCAGTTGCGGTAAAGTGGCGCCGCTTCCAAATAGCGGCAGCACCTGGGTGGTGTCCAAGCCTGTAAGGGAAGCCAGTTCGATACGTACCTGATTGTACCGGTTGGACACCTCCAGCAGGCTCAAACGAGCTTTAGATAATTCCGCCGCAGCGATGGCGCTGTCCACACCGGGTTTCAGGCCATGTAGCACGATGGCCGTCACGGCACGGGCCATCTCCGCATTACGCCGGATATTGTCTGTCTGTATTTGTTGAAGTTCGTTTAGCCGTAATAGTTCCAGATAATCTCTGACCACCGTCACGGTGAGCTGGTTGGTTGTATTGCTCAGGTCAGCTTCATTCACATGCAAATCCTGGCGGGCGGCCGCTTTTTGCGTGCCGTAGGCGCCAAAGTTATAGATCTCCCACTGCATGGATGCCATCGCGATATTACCGCTCATGAGGGCAGCATTATTGTCTGCCCGGATACCACCAGAGGTGGAAGGGATCATACCCATGGTAAAATAGGACCCATAGATACTGTTGTCAGTACCTGCATCCACCTGCTCATGTAACCTGAGGGCTGGGTACCAGTTGTGTTTCACATCAGTAACGTTGGCCTCTCCTGCTTTCACAAGCGCCTGTTTCGCCTTCACGGCAGGATAATGGGTCAGGGCCAGGTCTACAGCCTGTTTAAGCGAAAGGCTGTCTGCGACCGGTCCGGCGAATAAAGAGGTGAACGGCAGCAGACATAGCAATAGCCCATACCTCTTTTTCGCGGTCATATGTATACGCATAGTTCGCTGAAAAGATTAGTAAAATGATGTACGATTTTTTGATGTACGGATTTTGTGATTTGACGGAGACAAGACTCCCTTTAAATCAACAAGCCGTAAATCAAAAAATTCCTAAATAGAATAAGAGGTTATGGGCGGGCCTCGCCAGCTTCGGAGCGGAACGGGAACGTTGAGATAAGGATTGCAGTGATATCCTGTTCGGGTATCATCTACATAAATAAAATACGGGGGAAGGGAGGTACAGTATATGGAACATACCTGGCTGTGACTGTCGTTGATGCCTACCGGCCGGCGCTTCAACTTTTTGATAGTCGTCTTGTACCGGGGAGTATGTTTCAGCAGATACTGCGTGAAGCTGAAAGTATGCTGGTTATTTTGGGAACGCGCATAACTATCGCCCTGCTCCACTTGCGGGAGCACACAGACAGTAATGAGTACAAGGAATAACAGCCTTAGTATTTTCACATCCAACCAACTTAATGTCCACTAAGATATTGAATGAGACTGGCTTTTAGCAGACCACTCATCACATTTTAATCATATTTTAATACCCGGGAAAATCAGAAAAAGCAGACCAGACAAAGTTCTTCCATCTTCAGCATGGCGTTGGCAAGACGGAAGTCCTGCATGGGGAAACAGGCAAATGACTGGTATTCATCCAGTGCTGGTCCTATGGCGACAATCTTCAGATCAAAAGCTTCCAGTTGTTCATTAAAATGGTCCAGCAGCGCCTTGGCGAAATCTTCCGCGGCTTGTATATCTTCATATTCTTCCGGCGTGGGCGCCTCCAGGATGGCGCCTGTTCTCACCAGCGGGGACAGTTCATTGAGGGCAAACACGCCTTCGTCGGACAAAGTTCTCCATTCAAAATCCGTCAGGTTGCCCGTTTGTTGCAACGACACCTGCAGCTCCTCCCATATCGCGATCACGTTGGCAGGGACATTGTCCGGCAGGTTATTGATCTGTTCTTCTGCTTCGTCTTCTTCAAAAATATCGAGGTAGAGCTGGGATAACAATTCCCGCGCATTACCCTGTGCCTTCAGTTTATCAAACATCTTCAATTCCCTTACCATAGCATTCCAGCGCAAGGTAAGCTCTTCCACATCTTCCGCCAGCAGCTCATCGGTTATCATAACGGCCGCCTCTTCCAGCTTGTAATTGTCCAGCCGGCTTTTTTTCACGATCAGCTCTTCTCCTTCAAACGACAGTTCATAAGTAGCGCAATTCAGAAAGCGCGTACCAATCACTACTTTGTCGGGAAATATTTCGTGAATAACATCTTCTTCCGTGTCGATATGAGAATTACCACCGGGCTGTCCGAATGTATTGGTCAGCCAGTTAAAGTCCGCGAGTGATATACCTGTTGGCATCATCATACAATAAAATTGATCACCAAATGTAGTGAAATTAGCTGAGGACACCGAGAGGCATGCCTACCTTCCCTATCAGTAAAGGCAGATCAGGCACAACGCTTCCAGCTGCCTGTGGAGCTGCGGCAACATCCAGGAAGGGAAACAGGCGAAGGCCTGATAGGGATCAACATTGGGGCCCATTGCCACTATTTTTAGTCCGGTATGCTCCAGTTGCCGGTTCAGCGTAATCATTTGTTCCCGGAGAAAATTATCCTGCTCCATACATTTCTCAAACTCTTCACTGGTCAGCGGCCTTAACCGGATACGGGAATTTGCCAGCGGGGCTAGTTTCTCAAAGATAGTGTTCACACCGGGATGTTCAAATGTAGGCCACATGGTGTAACCGAGATTACCCGCCCGTGTCAGCGCATCTTCAACCAATTTCCATATAGGTCCAATCTCCGGAGGTACCACTGCCTTCAGTTTACTGATCCGCTTCCGGGCATCCTTTTCTTCCAGGATAAGCTCGTAGAGCGCTGCCACCTCGTCTCTCACATTATCCCTGTTTTCAAACCGCTCCTGCTGTTTCAGCTCACGCACCAGCACCTCCCAGCGTACCGATAACTCCACGATATCTTCCGGCAACAGGATGTTTGTAGATCTCTCCTGATTATTGCCTGCCTGTGAATCCCCGACCCACTTTTTGTAGACCGCCAATTGATCTCCATTCAGGGTGAGCTCAAAAATCTCGTCTAAATTGAATCCGGTGTGGAACACAATGCGATCAAGATATATGTGATGTATACGCAAGTGATAGCTTTCGAGGAATTCGCCACCAAGGGGATCACCAAATTTACCGGTCACCCATTTAAATTCTTCTATAGGGATAGTTGTTATCAGCATCAGTACAAAATGAAAAGTTGGTCATTAAAGGTAGTTCATTTAACTAAAGGAACTATTACAAGTGCAACGTATGCATAAATACGTGATGCATTACGGAATCGTGGAATCCCAGGTTCCCAGGGCTTCAGCCCTGGGCTACGATGTTATTCAGTTCCTTACAACGAAAAAGCTGGCTTAAATAGCCAGCTTTTTCGTTGTATAATCTGTAGATTGAAGTCTATATTGATCTTCGCTCATCAGGTAAATCAGCAATAATCATGATCATCACAGTTACAGTTTGATTTTGATGCCTGCGTTGGCGCCTAAACCACCAATATTGATATATGATTTCAGGTCATTGGAAGGTTCATTATCGTTTCGGTAATATACCTTACTACCGATCTGGTTGATGGGCATATTGGAGTTTTTATCCAGCGTAGTAACGTATTTGGTGTGTCTCTCCGCCACACTGAGATCACCGAGGCCGCGTGTCGGTTGACCGGGAACCGGCGCCACCACCGCACCGGTAGAGGCATTCACGATGTTATTGGTTTGGTCAAAGGCAGTCACTTCTTTTTCCTTACTTCTCACCGGCACATTGCGGTATTCCCCTTCCACGAAGATGTCTATACGGCGACTCACGTAGAAGTTTACACCGATAGCGCCCTGAAAGCCCAGGGTGATGTTAGGTTTCACTTCCTCTTTGCGGTGGATAATGGTCTGCACCATGGTACCGGGCGGAATACCGGCCGGGCTGGTGAGCTGGTCCACATCGGTATCAATATGGAGGCGGCCCCATAATGGTATCACGAATCCTACACGGACATATGGATTTACTTTCTCAAATCCCGCGTTCAGCACCAGCGAAGGCGCAAAGTCAATAGCATTTACATACCCGTGCGATTCCACACTGGTCAGTTGTTTACCGCTGCCGGCCAACGTGGTGAGGTTTTTTGTCATCAGGTTTTTCCGGCTGTGGTAGTAGTTAAATGAAGCTTCCACCGCCATATACCTGTTGATATTGTATCCTAAAGCGATCCCTCCTCTCGCGCCTTCGCCGTAGGAGCCTGTGAGCACTTTACGGCTAATGGTGTCCAGTGGATTGGGACGTGTGGGATTATATTCAGTATGCAGGTCCTGCGGTGGAAACGGACCAACATTCGGGAACTGTCCCGGGAAAACACTAAAGAAGTAACCACCGGTTACTTTGAGATAAAATTTTGATTGTTGTGGATGTCTGCCGGTAAGCTCCTGGGCCTGGACGCTTCCTGCGAGGGTTAATGCCAGCATAGTGGCTGAAAACAGGTGCACTTTTTTCATAAACAGTGGTTTTGGTGAGATGGTTTTTCAACCTATCGGAAATTAACGAATTGTTATCATATAACAAGCATCCCACCAAACTGTTTAGAAAGCTTCGGCCAGTGACAGATATAATCCTTTCTGCCTGGACTCGCCGTCTCTCTTCTCCCCAACGGCATAGTCTATACGAATAGTCAGTTTTGCGTTTTCATCGTAGAAGTAGCGGATGCCACCGCCAAAGCTGGGCTTAAAGCCATTGAGTGCAAAATTGTGGTTATTGAACACAGAACCCGCGCCGGCAAAAGCAGCCAAAGCGAACTTCGGCCAGATGTCCACAAACCATATTTTGATATGCATTTGGGGATCAATCAGGTACCGGTATTCCGCCTGCCCTGCCAGATAATTCTGATCACGGTAACGGCCGGTGTAATAGCCGCGCATCATATTATCATTCCCCATTTCGGACAACAGGTAAAAGGGCAGTTTGTCGCCCTGCAGACTGTTGAACACGCCATTCAGTCCCAATGTGCTTTTGGGAGACAGTGAAATAAAATGAGAACCCTGCGCTTCCAGCTTGAACAGTGGTTCCGAGCTGACGAACGCCGGTGCATAGGCAGCATTCAACCGCAGCCACCAACCTTTGCGGGTATAGTTCTGGTTATCGCGGTTATCAAAAATACCAGTCAGGCCGATGAAAGTCACATGACCTCCTTCCTTGCCCACCAATGACATCGTATTGTAGATGCCTTTATCATCTTTGCTGCTGTAGGAATCGTTTTGATATAACAGTGAAGCGCCGGCATAAAAGTGGCCGGTAATGCGGCGTTCTGCTTCCAGCTGCGCTTTATAGCGGGTATTATTTAACAGGGAACGGTCATCATGGCGGGTTTCGTTACCAATACCGAAGAAATACAGCGGAAAATTATGGTACCGCAGATTGCCTTTGTAGTGCCAGGTATTGCCGCGGGTCCAGATATTGGCCTTCAGATCTATTTTGAACTGGCTCTCAGTGGTAACCGCCGGAATCAGGTTAAGGGTGGAGTTACGGGTGGTGATGTCCGGGTTTTTATTGTCTGTATAAAAAGAATACAACATGGCTGCGCCAATTTCCAGTCCTTTTTCCTGGGAATAGCCCAGGACCGGCAACGGGAAGAAACTACGCTTCCGGAATGCAAGACTATCCGCCGGAGTGGGCGTATTACCTTTAGAAACTGTATCCTGTTGCGCCTGGGTACCTATGGCCAATGAAACGAACAACGCCGTGATAGTAAGTGCTTTATACATGGCCGCAAATGTACACTATAAACAATTACGAATAACGAATGATGAATGACGAATGGAGGGTTGTTTATAGCAAGATTACTTAGTACTCGCTCCAACAGGGATTCCATCATTCGTCATTCGCAATTCGTAATTTTTAACGGTCCGAGTGGCCCAGTTGTTTGTCAGGTGCTATCAGATCGCGGACAAGTTGTTTCAGGAATTTTATTTCCGGGAAATGTCCGGCTTCTTTCCGGTCAAAGACCGGTTGCTCGTTCAGGAAGATCGTATAAGTGCCGGCAGTTTCACTGGGACGCAGTGTTACTCCTCCCAGTTCAGCATGGAAGGTAGTCAGCAGTTCCTGCGCCATATAGGCAGCCCGGAGCAGCCAGCCGCACTTGGGGCAATATTCGATGGTAATGACCGGTTTCATAATAAATGACTGATGTTTAGGATTTTAGGGAACGCGGCATGCTCGACAAGTTTATCCGTTACCGGTAGTCGCCCCGTTTGCCGGAAAGATACGACTGTATTCGGATTTCAGCGAACATAACACAAAAATCACACGTCCGGCGCCACAATTTATTGCCTGTTCTTTTGAATCGTCCGCCTTTATCTTTATTTTTATGCCATAATTAAAGCGTACGTCCCCGAATCGCTCTACTATGTCACAGCCAACAATAATACTTTATGCTGCCGGCCATACCTTTGAAAAAATGTATTTTTATTCCCCTATGTTTATTGCTTCTGTCCCCTGCCACCAGAGCGCAACAAAGCGGAATAGACAGCCTGCAGCACAACCTTAATGCGCACCTTCAACGGGACACTGTCAGAGTGGACCTGCTGAACCAACTATCACGCCTATACTTTACCAAAGACGCAGGCATTGCTGCCCGTTTGGGGGAAGAAGCCCTCGATATCAGTAATGAACTGGACTATGTCAAAGGTAAAATATGGGCTACCCGTAACCTTGCCCTCGTAGAAAATACCAAGGGCAACCTGGACAAACAATTGCAGCTCACCTTCACCGCCCTGAAACTCGCAGAGGCGCAGGCTGAACCGCGCACCCTCGGCATCCTGAACAATGATGTGGGCAATATCTTCACGGAACAAAACAGCCCGCGGGACGCATTGATCTATCTGCTTAAGTCCCTCCAGATAAAAGAGCAACTAAAAGAAATCCCCGAGATCAGTAAAACCCTTAACAATATTGGCTCTGCCTACATCGCCCTGAAAGAAACCGATTCCGCCTTACTATATTTAACCAAATCCGAAAAGCTCAAACTGTCACTGCGGGATGAGCGCGGACTGGCCTATACCTATGAGAACATGGGCATTGTGGCCATGTTGGAGCACCGGTATGAAACTGCGTTGCGCTATCATGAGCTATCGGCGCAGTATTACAAGAACACCGATAACCTGCCCGGCATCACCAAGGCCAGCCTGAACCTGGCGGAGGTGCAAACCCTGTTGGGCGACCTGAACAGCGCAGAAAAAAATCTGGATACGGCCCTGGCCATCAACGAGAAGCTGGGCAACGTGAAAAATGAGATGATCTATTATAAGATCCGCTCCAAACTGGACTCCGCACGGCATGATTACGCTTCCGCCCTGAAACACTACCAGGCTTTCAGCGAGCGCAACATCGATTACTTTAATATAGAGAAGATCCGGCAGATCACCCGCTCTACCATGAAATATGAAGCGGAGAAAAAACAACGGGAAAATGTGATGCTCAAAAAGGAACAACAGCTGCATCTGGCCACTATCCAGCAGCAGCGGGTGCTGGTACTGTCCGGCGCCGCCCTGTTCCTTGCCCTGCTGCTGATCACCGCTATGGTGTACCGGCTGTACAAACACCAGCAGGAACTCTACCAGCAGCTGAACAGCAAGAACCAGGAAGTATCCCTGCAAAACCACATCATCCTTGAACAGAACGCTACACTCGAAAATCTCAACCAGGTAAAAGATAAAATATTCTCCGTCATATCCCACGACCTGCGGTCGCCGCTGGCCATTCTCGAAGGACTCTTGTTTCTCCTGAAAGATGAAAAGATTGATGCCCAGCAATTCCGCTTCTATACCGATGAACTGTGGCGCGATGTAAAAAACACCGCGTACATGATGGACAATATGCTGCAGTGGGCCAGCAACCAGATGAAAGGCATCAGCGTAAAAGCCGATGACTTTGACCTGACGCTGCTGCTCAACCAGGAATTTGAGCTGTTGCAAACCATGGCCCGGCAAAAAGATGTAAAGCTTACCCATGAGCTGAAAAGCGCCATCCTCGTATATGCCGACCCCGATATGATTAGGCTGGTGCTGCGTAATCTGATCAATAACGCCATCAAATTTACGCCCGGTGGTGGTGAAATTGTGCTCAAAGCGCAGCTGGAAAAGGGTGAAGCGCAGGTGTCCGTAAAAGACAATGGTACCGGTATCCCTACCGATGATCAGCATCGTATTTTCTCCAATATATACTACTCTACCACCGGCACACGGAATGAGAAAGGCTGCGGCCTTGGACTACATCTGTCCAAAGACTTCGTGGAGCGCAACCATGGCCACATCTGGTTTGAAAGCAAACCCGGAGAGGGCAGCTGTTTCAGTTTCACCGTTCCGCTCTCCGACGAACAGGATATTAACACCCGCGGCTATACGGTTGTGCTGCAGGACAACCCGGTCAGCGGCATGAGCGTATTGCGAAGGTAGTTTACACCAGCCCGAATGCCGTTGTGTGTTTGATCTCCGTCATGACGAAGGAGCTATGCACCTGTGCAATATTTTCAATAGCCGCCAGTTTGTTGGTCAGGAAATGCTGATAACGCCGCATATCGTCTACCACTACCTTCAGCAGGTAGTCGAATGTACCTGCTACGTGGTAACATTCCATTACTTCCTCCATCTGGCTGATGGCCAGTTCAAATTTTTTCAGTAGCGGCTGTGAATGCAGTTGCAGCGACACATTACAGAAGGCTACCAGTGTTTTGCCTATTTTCTCCGGGTGCAGCAGGGTCACATAATTCCGGATAACGCCCATTTTCTCAATTTTTTTCAGCCGTTCGTAGGTCGGGGTAACGCTCAGGCCTATACGGTGTGCTATTTCCTTGGTGTTGAGGCGGGCATTTTCCTGGAGCACTTCCAGGATGCGGCGGTCTGTTTTATCGAGTACGTCCATAGCAGAAGGTTTTATCTGAAAAAGCGGCCGCAGGCAGTCACTTTTAGTCAATTTAAACTACAATAAACATAAAACTAGTATATATTTTCTGATTATTACACAATACTGGTTCATTTCAATGGCATTTACCTAGCTTCGCAGCATCATACACCTGTAATTGCCGATTATGAAAGATCACCCGTTACCTGCCGCCGATGCGGCTATGCTGGACCGTTTGCTGACTGAAGTACAGGGCCATACTCAACATTTCCTGGGCTATCCGGTATCCAAAGATTTTGACTACACCCCTCTTTTTCCTTTTTTACAATATCCGCTCAATAACCTGGGAGATCCTTTTGTGGATTCCACCTATACCGTAGGTTCCCGGGAGATGGAAAGATATGTTGTGGAGTTTTTTGCCCGGCTGTTCCGTGCACCGGCCAACGACTGGTGGGGCTATGTGACCAACGGTGGTTCAGAAGGTAATCTCTATGGGCTGTACCTCGCACGGGAGCTGTATCCCAAGGCGATGGTGTACTATTCCGAAGCCACCCACTACAGCGTGCAAAAGAACCTGCATCTGCTGAACATGCCCAGTATTATGATCCGTACGCTGCCCAACGGGGAGATCGACTATGATGACCTGGAGCAGACCATGGGCATGAACCGGCATATGCCCGTGATCATGCTGGCCAATATTGGCACTACCATGACCGAAGCCAGGGATGATATAGGGCGTATTAAAGACATTCTGAAGCGGCTGGCCATCCGGCATCATTACATTCATGCTGACGGAGCGTTGTCCGGCAGTTATTGCGCATTTTTAGACCCAAGGCCCGCCTTTGACTTTGCAGATGGTGCTGACAGTATCGCCATCAGCGGGCATAAATTTATAGGCTCCCCCATCCCTTGCGGCGTAGTGGTAGCCAAAAAATCCTACCGTGACCGGATTGCCCGTTCTGTTGCCTATATCGGCAGTATGGACACCACCATCACTGGTTCAAGAAACGGCCACAGTCCGTTGTTTCTATGGTACGCGCTGAAAAGCCTTGGCCTTGCCGGCCTGGAAAGAAGGGCCCGGCACAGCCTGTCCGTAGCAGCCTATGCAGTTGACCGTTTGCAGGAAAACGGCATTCAAGCCTGGCGCAACCCCGACTCCATTACGGTGGTATTTCCGGAACCACCCGGAAATATCCGCCGGAAGTGGCAGCTGGCCTCAGAAAACGGCTGGTCGCACATTATCTGTATGCCGAATGTGGAAACGTCCCAGATTGATACATTGCTGGCAGAGATGACTGCTGCTTCGGTGATGGTTTAGCCTTTACCACCTTCCGCGATAGCGATAATTTCCGTATTGAGCGCCCGTTTGATCAGGCGCTCCTTTTCCTTGTCCGGATGTGGCACCAGCAGTTGTACTTTGAACTGTACAAAATCTTTTTTTATCTCCAGGGTTTTGAGGGAGAAACTATCTTCCCGGTAGTAACGCTGATAGGCTTCTATCGACCTGCGCAGGCGCATTTCCAGCTCTTCCGGCGTGAATTTATGTTTGTGGTCCAGTTCAAATTCGAGGCTCAGTTTTTTAATATTCTGTTTGGACTGGTTTACAATGATGCTGGTAAACACCACTGAGTTAGGAATGATAACAATATCGTCGTCATCGTTCTGCAGTACCACATTGATCAGGGTGATATCCATGATGCGGCCTCTGTATTCCCCTATCCTGACCTGATCGCCGAGAGAAAGCTGATCAGAAAACATCACGATCAGCCCATTGATCATATTAGAGATATAATCTTTTGTTAATAATGCGATCGCAGCGGCCACGATGGTGATGCTGGTGATGAGCTGCATCAGGTCTTTTCCGAAAAAGATGGGAATGGCCAGCAGGAAGAAGGCCGTATTCATCACAGAAGTGATGCGGTTAATCCCCAGTATGAAGTTATCTTTCTCCAGTGGTTTGGTGCGGTGGCGGCGGGTATACCATGACAGTATCACCAGCCATGCGATGGAAATGACGATGTTGGCGCCCAGAAAAAATGAAAGGGCGTTGGTGATTTTAAATAACCACTGGAACTTATCGTAGAATGCAGGATGTTCAACATTAAAATATACGATACCGGAGTAGATCAGCAGTTTAATTACAAAGATGATCCGCTCACGGCGGTTGGTGTTTTTATAGGTCTTATCGGTTACCATCATAGTTATGCCACACGCTTTCCCGCAAAAGTACAAAAGGCGCGCGGCTAAAAAAAGCGGCTCATGTGAGGAGGCTTACAGTTCTCCCATTTTGTTCAGTATTTCCGTCCAGATAATGCGGGCTATTTGTTCACTTTCCACAATACGCAGATTGCCTTCCGGAGTGTCTGTATGATCTATCATGAAGGTCTGGGAATGGGGTTGAAAATCGTCCATTACATGTTCGCGGACATCTGGGATTACCTCATAAATGGTTTCAAAAGCGATCCTGTTGATACTAATAGTCAGGCCGTATGGTTTTCCTTTAATCATCACCGTGATGCTGTGTTTTTCCATACAATCTGGTTTTGATCCACCATGAAAAGTGCAAGAGGTATGCCATATAAAAAGACCGGTGACACTCGGTTACCGGTCTTTTTTTGTATATAAACAGAAGGATAAAACGGTCTGTTTCAGGCAGTGGCCATGGCCCGGCGTCTGGTCGTTTTCTTATGTGCGGCGGCCCCTCTTTTGGCGGTAGATTTTTTAACAGATGTTTTACGGTGAATCGTCTTTTTTGCCGCGGTTGCTCTTTTGGCAGTTGTCTTTTTGGCAGCTGTTTTCTTAGCAACAGTACGCTTAGCGGGTGTTCTTTTTGCGGTTGTTTTTTTAGCCGTTATTTTTTTTGCGGCAGCTTTTTTAGGAGCTGCTTTTTTTGCAGCTGCCTTCAGGGGAGTTGTTTTTTTAGCAGCCGCTTTTTTGGGGACTTTAGCACCTTCTTTTCTCGCCTCAGATAATCCGATGGCGATAGCTTGTTTGGAGGTTGTTACTTTTTTACCGCTTCGGCCACTTTTAAGTTTGCCTTTGTGCATCTCATGCATGGATTTTTCCACTTTCTCCTGAGACTTTCTGGAATACTTTACCATGATTTGAAGATTTAAATGGGTTGAAAAAAGAAGTAACAGGTGTAAACGAAACAAATTACACGCCAGCTGATAGCGGTCAATATCAGTCGGAAATATGGGGAAAGGAGGCTAAAACTGTGTTAAAAATTCTATGCATTGTGGAACGAATTGCCCCATCAATGGTTGCAGGGAAACCGTAAAACGCCTGTATACGGCAATTCGGCCGGTGGCATGTATATTGATCGAGTTCTACGCAATATTGTTCACTAAACTATAAAATCCAGGATTATGGAACACATCAGGTATCAACAACTCGCACCGAGTGCCGAGAACCACGAGAAGAGTCCAATAGACAAACCCAAACACAGCAAACGGGGATTTGCATCCATGGACCCTGAACAACAACGTGCTATTTCGAGAGAAGGTGGCAGGGCTGCGCACCAACAAGGTGTTGCCCACAAATTCACCTCCGAAGAAGCCCGGGCGGCCGGTAAAAAAGGTGGCGAGGCTGTAAGCCGCAACCGCGAACACATGGCGGCAATAGGCAGAAAAGGTGGCACCAACCGCGGTAAAAAGAAGAATAATGCGACCACTGAAGAAAATAACTTCTAATGAATTGAGGGATGGCGGAACGTGAATGGGATTCTCAGCTCAAAATTCGCCTTTCGTCATCCGCAATTCGTCATAATTCTTCTTATATTTAGCATAACCATCAAATCGAAGTTATGCTAGTACTGGCCAAGTTCCTGATCGCATTCGTCATGCTGGAACACCTCTACATTATGTGGTTCGAAATGTTTGCCTGGACCACCAAAGGGCCTAAGATTTTCCAGAAATTTCCCAAAGCACTATTCCCTGCCACCAAACCACTCGCTGCCAACCAGGGCCTGTACAACGGCTTTCTGGCTGCAGGACTGTGTTGGTCATTGCTCATTTCGGACCCGGAATGGGCACGGCATACTGCGGTCTTTTTTCTCGGTTGCATAGCAGTAGCCGGGATTTACGGCGCGCTGACAGCCGATAAAAAGATCTTCCTGGTACAGGCGCTTCCTGCACTGGTTACCCTGATATTGCTTCACCTGGCGTAAACTGAGACTCAAATGATCGATGAAGCAGATATCAGGATTGGCAACTATGTGGCTTATTTTGACTATAATATGGAGGAATCAGTTTTTGCAGTGGAAGGGATCCTGGATGGTTATATCTACAATTCCGGGTTGCCCAAAAGCAAAATCTCCTGCGAAAAAGCCAACCCGGTGCTACTGGACCTCTACCAGCTGATTAAATTCGACTTTATCCGCGGCGTGCCCGAGGAAGGAGAAGATGAAAACATCTATTCCCTGAAATATAACCGGCTCAATAGCCTGCATATCCGCTATGAAAACGGCTGTTTTCAACCGGTAACGGAATCCGCCAACGGATTTGTGCCCTACGGCCGCCCGCTGGTGCATGTACATCAGTTGCAAAACCTGTTTCATGCCCTCAGCCGCGATGAACTAACCCTATGATCCCTGTGCCGGTACAAAAACGGCAAGGGCGCGAGGCACCACCTCGGCTGCCACTTCATTTACCTTTCCCATATACTCCCCGTCAATCTGGAATTCCGCCTTTTTAGGCGTATGGATATATACCTTCCTTGCCCGGATGATCTCTGTTTTATGCGGGTTAAACGGGCGGCGGATAAACAACATTTTGAATGTTTCCAGCAGAGAAATTTTCTTTACCAGCACCACCTCAAAAATACCGTCGCTCAGATCACTGACCGGATTAATGCAGGCTCCCGTCCCATATTTGCCGGCATTGGCCAGTACAATCATAAAAGCCTCCCGCGACACCAGGTCAGCTCCGTTGTCTATTTCCACCGCAAACCGCTGCCGGTACCAAAACGTTTTCAGCACCACCCGCGCATAGCCTGCCATGCCCCGCACGCCGGACCGCTGAAAATACTTCACCAGCAAAGCATTCAGCCCAATATCACTCAGGTGGATGGATATTTCACGGCCATTGATGCGTATCACATCTATTTTGCGGACATGCGCCTGTAATATCAGTTCCAGCGCCGCGTCCCAGGATTCGGGGATACACAGGTCCCGCGCCATGCCATTGGCCGAACCCGCCGGCAGGATGCCCAGCGGAATGTCTGTGTTCAACAGGCACGAGGCCACCATCTTTACCGTGCCGTCACCGCCGGCGGCCACCACGCCATCCCACCCGCCTTCGTGCAACAATTGCTGCAAACGGGCTTGGTCACCCGTGGGATTGCCTGTCAGCAACAGCAACTCACCCCGGACGTTCGACTGACGTGCTAAAAAACGTTGGACTACTTCTTGTGGAGCAACTTTCCGGGCAGCTCCCGAAGCGGGATTAATGACAAATAATAATCTTAACTTCTTTTCCATTTCAGTAGCATGACATGATATGCATCCATCCGGCAAATACAAATATGACGCCGCAAAAGACAGCCGCTCCCGGCGATGGTGGGCACGTATTGGAATCAACACCGCCCCGGTGGTAAAAGTTTACCATGGATACGGCCATGAAGGCGAGTTACAGGTATTCGGACATGTACTCTCCCGCAGCCCCGTTACGGAGAGGCGTACCCGTTATCACCTGCTGGCCAATATCTGGGCACTGCTGCGGCTGTTCATGGTAAAACCCAAGCCCCACGCTACCGTACAACTACTATGGCAGGACCGCACCATCCATGCGCAGACAGCAGACGATGGCTTTTTTCACTTTCAATGGAAACCGGAATATCCTACTCCTGCGGGTTGGCACGCTGTAACGGTAACGCATACACAAAACGGGGAGACTATCGCGGAAGGCACCGGCGAGGTGTATATTCCCCATCGTACACAGTTTTGCTGCATCTCTGACATCGATGACACGTTCCTCATCTCCCATTCGGAACAGGTGTTCCGAAAACTGAAAGTGCTCCTTACCCATAATGCTGCCAGCAGACGGCCCTTCGACGGCGCTGTGCGCCACTATCAGTTGCTCAGCCACGGACATACCGTACCACCTATTCCCAATCCATTCTTTTATGTGTCCAGCAGTGAATGGAACCTGTACGATTATATCCGGGAATTTTCGGATACATGGCAGCTGCCGGAGGGCGTTTACCTGCTTAATCAATTAAAACTATTCTCCCAGCTGCTGAAAACAGGCCGGGGGAAACATCATACCAAATTCACCCGTATAGCCCGTATACTGGAAAGTTATCCTCACATGCCCTTTGTCTTGCTGGGAGATGATACCCAGCAAGACCCCTATATTTATGAGGCTATCGCCCGCCACTTCCCCCGCCGCATCATTAGTGTATACCTCCGGCATCTCTCCGATGAAAAAAAACCGGAGGTGCAGGCTGTCATCCACAACCTGGAGGCACAGGGTATTGCGTGCTGTTATTTCAGGCACAGTGAAGAGGCGATCGCGCATTCGCGCCGGATGGGGCTTATTGCTCCCCTGCCGGCATCCTGGTGACAATCGTGCAGGAGAACCGGGCTGTCACTGGCATGGTGCGGACCCTAAACTCGCCGGGAGATAAATACTTTTCTACCATAGGCAGCGACGGCGCATAATGATAACTGCCACCGGGGCGCAATGCCCGCAGGACCTCCATGTATTTGGCGGCATACCGCGCACAATCAGGACTGTTCCGATGATGATGATGCAGAAAATGATTGGAGAAGGAAAGATTAGAAACAATGGTACCCCAGTGGCCCGCTGGCAGAACGAAGTCCAGCCAATCGCCAGCTTTCAGGTAGGCCTCCGGAGCCGCAATAAACCGGTCCACCCCATAGGCAGCCACACCCTGTTGCTGTAACAAACGTACCAGTCTCGCCTCAGCACCGCAGCCGATATCCAGTACCGGCTCCTTCAGTGTGGCCAGGTCCAGTTGTAATACATTCAATTGCAATGCGGCCGCATATTCTGCGCAGACGACCGGCTTCAATTGAGCGTCGGCGTTGGTATAATATGTTTCGAAAAAAGGATGCGTATGTTGCAGCCACTGCTGTAAACGCCTTGTATGGCGGGCGGTCAGCTGTGCTTCACGGAAACTGCCGGATACCGCTGCGGCCACCATATCATCTACCAGGGCAATATATACTTCCCGCAGCGCTGATGTATTGGCGGCAGCCATATCAAAATACTGGTTCACTTCACAGAAAGCACGGCGGGCGCCGGCTGTCAGATAATCCACCACTTCAGTTGTCCTGCCCGCATCACGCAGGGCCAGTATCTCCGGTGCGCCTTCCCTCACCAGGCGGCGGGTAAACGGTGACCAGGCGATCTCATTTCCCGGATAAAAAAAATTATGCCGGGCATGCTGTTGGTACTGGCCATCAATACTATGGCGGATAAGGGCGGATATCATGCTGCAAAGATATGTCAAAAAAAAGCAGTCAGGCTGTGGGGCCTGACTGCTACTAAAACAATTTAACTATAATGTATATACGAAAAGTCAATGCCGGTTGCCATGCATCAATTGGTCCACCACCTGGTGGAAAGACCCGGCATTTGTCACTGCGCCATCATTCACAAAAAATATCTCATCCGCATTTTCGATGGTATTGAGGCGGTGTGCGATAATGACCCGGGTGGTGGTAGCCGGTAAATTATCGAGTATTTCGCTCAACAGTTGTTCTGTCACCGTATCGATATTGGCGGTGGCCTCGTCCAGGATCAGGAGATCGGGCTTGCGCAGTACTGCCCGCATAAAAGCGATCAGCTGCTTTTGTCCAAGGCTTACGCCCTCTCCGGCCGACTGCACCTGGGTTTCCAGTCCTTTCTCAAACAGGCCCAGTAATTTTTCCAGATTGGCCGTACGGATCACCTCCTCCAGTTGATCGTTGGTGTAGTTTTCATATTCCTCGTTGCCATACAGGATATTTTCCCGGACGGTACCGGTAAACAGGATGGGGTCCTGCAGGATGAACCCGATGCGGCGGGTGCGTTCCGCCGGATCAAAGGAGCGAATATCCTTTCCATCGAGCAGTACACGGCCTTTTACCGGGTCGTACAGGCGGGCAATCAGTGAAGCGGTGGTGGTTTTGCCGCCACCGGTTGGGCCCACCAGCGCATAGGTTTTCCCTTTCTCCAGGCTGAGATTGATGTTGTGCAGTATTTCCCGGCCTTCGTCATAACCGAAATGCACCTGCTTCATTTCCAGCAATGGCGCAGCTTCCTGCCTGGTGTGATCGTCGATGGTACCCATATTATTTTCCAGCACCAGTATCTCCGAGATACGTTCCCATCCGGCCATGGCTGTCTGGAAGTTGGCCCACAGCGCCGCCAGCTGCCGCAACGGGCTGTAGAAGTAGTTGGCATAAGCGATGTAGCTGACCAGCAATCCTATGGTAAAGGAACCAGTGCTGATCAGGTGCACGCCATAAACGAGTATCAGCAGTTGTGCCACACTGGACATCAAACTATAAAACGGCAGGAATACATTATTGGCAATCCCCATAGCGGTAGCCGATGTATAGTTTTTTTGGTTGGCTTCATTAAAACGCTGCATGAAATAGTCACGGCGGCCAAAAGCCACTACCACCTTGAAATTGCTGAGGCTTTCCTGAATTTCTGCACTCAGTCCGCCCACTGTTTTCAGGTTCGCCGCATTTTTCTTTTTTACCCAGGGAGACAGCAGCCGGGTAAAAATCAGGGACAACAATGCAGGCAGCAATGCCAATGCGCCCAGCTTTATGTTCAGTGTCAGCAGGAAAATACCAGCGCCGGTCATGGAAATAATGCTACCCACGAACTGCATCAGGGACTGTGAAAAAAACTGGTTGAGTTTATCGGTGTCACTGTTTACCCGGGAGATGAGATCGCCTGCTTTGTTCTGGTTAAAGAAGGCCACCGGTAGCTGCTGCAACTTGTGAAAAACCGCATTGCGCAGGGTGTAGAGCGTACGTTGCCCTACCGTGCCCATGAGTTTTGTTTGCAGGTAGTTAATACCGAAAGCCGCCAGGTAAACCACCAGCAGCACAGCGGAATATACCAGCACCCCGTGATACTGCTTGTGCATCACGTAGGTATCGATGACATAAGCTGTCAGCAAAGGACCCAGGAGGTTCAGGCCTGAGTTGCCGATGGTGGCCAGCAATGCCACTGCCAGTTTGCTTTTTTCGTGGGAAATCAGCTGTAACAGGCCTTTGAAAGCCGCGTAGTTAGACACGCCTTTTCCCGTCACAGGTTTATTAAGATTGTAATTCATAGTTGCTGGTGCTTTGCTGGGAGTTAAAAATCTGTACATAGTCCGGGCTTTTCTCCATGAGTTCTTCATGGGTGCCGGCCGCGATCATTTCGCCCTGCATGAGCAGGATGATCTGATCGTAATGGGTGACAGCCCCGATTTTCTGGGTAACAGACACGAGGGTAAGATCAGGGTAGTTCTGGTGCACATTGGCCAGAATTTTCCGCTCAGTGCGGGTATCCACGCGGGCGGTAAAATCATCCAGCAGCAGTATTTTCGGGTTCAACGCCAGCGCACGGGCCAGCATGAGCCGTTGTTTCTGTCCGCCGGAGAGGCTGGTGCCACGCTCCGATACAATGGTGCTGAGCTTTTCCGGTAGCTGATCGGTAAATTCCTTTACCTCCGCCGTGGTGATCGCTTTTTCCAGCGAGGCATCGGTGACCACATCACTGAAGGCGATATTTTCCCGGACGCTCATATTGAAGACCACGCTGTCCTGGAATACAAACCCCACCTGTTGGTGAAAGGATTCGCTTTCATAAGCCGCGATATCTTCACCATCAATTTTTATGGCCCCTTCATTGGGTTTGGTGAGCCGCATCAACAGGTAGAGCAACTGTGTCTTACCAGCCGCCGTTGGCCCGATGATCGCTATTTTAGACCCGGCTTTCACGGAGAAGGAGATATCTTTCAGAACCGGCTTTTCACCGTAGCTGAGTGACACGTGTTCACAGGAGATACTGCCATCGAGTTTTTTGACGAGGGTGCCGGTTTCCAGCATGTCCGGGGAATTCAATACGCCGCTGATACGTTGGTAGGAAGCCGTTGCCTGCGCAATAACGTTACTCATAAAACCTATTACGAGAACGGGGAATATCAGCAGCGTCAGGTAGCTGTTGAACGCAGCAAAGTCGCCTATGGTCATGCTCCCGTCGATCACAAAGCGGCCGCCCAGTGCGAGAATCGCCAGACCCGTCATATTGGCCGTGAAAACGATGACCGGAATCAGGCCGGCAAACAGCCGCAGGATGGAAAGCCCGAATTCCAGTGCCTTTCCGTTTGCATCGAGGAATTTTTCATACTCCCGTTGCTGTGAGTTCACCACATTGATGAGCGCAGCACCGAGAATACTTTCGTTGATCACCTTGTTAAGCCGGTCCATGACTTCACGGCTCTTCAAAAACAAGGTCCGTACTTTTTTCAGCACGAGGAAAAACGTAATCCCCATGATCGGGATGGCTGCTATTACCACCAGGGCGAGTTTCCAGTCGATAGTCAATAGCAGGATGCTGGCGCCGATAATAATGAAGAACGACGACACCAGTGATACGATGGCCTGGGACACGAACAGTTTGATAGAGTCCACATCCGCAGTGAGATTGGTGAGCAACCGGGATGGATTGGACTGCTCCATCCAGGCATAACTTTGACGGGATATTTTTTCCGCCAATTGTTCACGCAGACTTTTAGCCACCTTTTCCGATGCGTAAGTCTGGATGATGTTTTGAAAATAAGTAAATACGAAGATCAGTAAGGCCGCCAGGCCAAATTTGATGATCAGGGGTTCATAGGCGAAAATGCCATGGGAAAAGTCATCAATACCATGCCCGATGATTTTAGGCAGCCACAGGTTCAGGCTGTTGCCCAGCAGGGCAAACAACACCAACAGGGCTATCAGTCCTTTGTATGGCCGTAACAATCCAAAGATACCTGACGGTTTTTTCTCCTTTACGGAAGGTTGTTTCATATAGTTGGGCGGTGATTAGTGTGTGAGTGCATGGTGAGCGATCATACAAACTTATAAACTTAAAAACACAAAGTCAATATCAAAAAGGACGACGAACAACCTTCAGAAATATTGTAGTTATCAACTTATTATTTTTTGACGACACAAAAATATTGAACAGTGTTCAAATTTTGAAACAATATTATAAAAATCATGAGAAAAACTTTTTCATCAACGATGGAATTTATGGTCCGGCACCGGGGAAAGCAGTGCCACCGGGCAATTCTGCGTACCTGGCAACAACAGCTCGCCATTTTGTGCTGTCAGGACTTCGCCGGTAAAAACGTTTTTCCATTTTAGCGGTGCGTTGGCAGGGAGGGTCAACGGTGCCAGGTCATGTTTGCCCAGATGCGCAGCCGGCAGCAACGGCGCTACCACAATGCACCAGTCCTGCCGGTATTTACGGGCGTAGGCGATCTGGCTGCTCCTCTCCCCGCCTATCAGCGGAATATATTCTCCGTGGATAAACAACGAGGTATGTGCATTCCTGAGTTGCAACGCTTTACTGACCAAATACAGCTTTTCTTTCCCTACTGCGGACTTGGCACCTGCATGTTCTTTCGGCCATCCGGGGGCATGGTCTTCCTCCTGCCATCCTGCCAACAATTTACGCCGCAGGGAATAGTTGACCAGATGGCGGCCATCGTTGCTACCGGCACTAAAATCCCACAACTCACACCCCTGATAAATATCCGGTATACCTGGTGCAGTTATTTTGATCAGTGTTTGCGCCAGCGAAAAAATATGCGCATGTACTCCCAGTTTTTCTGCCAACTGGTGCATGCCTTCCATAAAAGCACTGCCAGGTGACAGTATTTTTTCGATGAACTGCAGACAGGCCAGCTCATAAGCAGTATCCGGCGACAGCCAGCTGCTATGCACTTTCGCTTCCCTCACCACTTTCAGAAAGGTGGCGGTGATATGGGCAACAAAATCCGCATCCGCCTCTGCTGAAACGGGCAGGCAGGCCAGCACGGCCTGATAGAGAAAATATTCATCATTCAGGTCTGGTGCCGGTTGTTCTTCGATCAGTGTGACATAATCGCGGTTCATCGTATGCCAGGCCTGCACCTGTTGAATCCAGATGTCCGGTATAATGGTCAGGGCATTGAGCCGGATGCGGGCATCCTCTCCCCAGCGGGTATCATGGGTGGCGGTAGTATTGAGGGAGAAAGGCGACAGGTACTGCCGCACGGTCATCCGTTCGTGGAAACCGTCGAGCGTGCATTTGTTCTGCACCGGCGAGTCACCGGCTTCGTTATGCGACAACAATGCATTGTAAACGTAGAACAGGGTCTCCTCCACTCCCTCCCGGTACAGCTGTCCTGCGAACTGGGTGATTCTTTTCAGCAGGGTTAGTGCGGCCACGACCTGCTGTTGTTTTTTATCGGTGTCCCAAAAGGAGCGGATCAGTTCCAATGCGGTGCCTGTTGCCGGGTTACGCAGAATGGCTTCTTCCACGGCCTTGTCCAGCTGCTGCGTATCTGTCAGCGACAAAGGCCATCCCTCCGGATAGATACGATTTGCGGGCAGGCACACCATAAAATCACCCATCGCCATTTTGAGCCGGCCTTTGTCTGTTTCAGGCAGCACCAGTTTCAGTCGAAACACTTCTCTCACCAGGTTGTCCCACTCCCCATTCATATGCTTTTCCAACACCAGCTGTTTTTTGCTGCGTGCCAGTTTGGGGTACTGTGAAAGGTTCGGAAAATGTGTACGGTAAAAGCGGCCCAGCTTTTCCATACCTTCCTCATCTGTCAGCAACTGGCTCACACCGGCCAGAAAATCGTAGCCGGTACTCCCCTGCAACGCCCACCGCTCTGGCAATGTTTCATGGCCTGCCAGTATCTTTTCCGCGATGATGTAACAATTATTGCCAAACAGTTCGCGCAGATGATAGATGTATTGTGCCGGGTCCAGCAGCCCATCTATCTGATCAATACGCAGGCCCTGGATAATACCTTCCTGGTACAACCGGTGCAGGAAACCATGGTATTCGTCAAACACCATTTTGTCTTCCATGCGCAGCGCGATGTGTTCATTAACCCCGAGGAAGCGGCGGTAATTGATACGAAAATCCGCTTCACTCCTTGTCGTGAAAGTATAACGTTGCAGTTCCAGCAACTCATACAGCAACGGTGTATTCTCGTTGACCAGATGCAGTAATGGCAGAAAGGCCTGTTTGCGGGGCGGCTTCAGTATAGACTTCATGGCGTCCCAGTCCAGCAGGGAGCGGCGTTGAAGAATATTGGCCTTCATTTCCGTGAGCCATGCTTTCACCGGGTCCATTCCTGCCGGCAGGATGCTTAGCAGCCATTTATAGCTTTGTGCAGACAGCGGCCATGATTGTCCGCCTGCTGCCAGCCCCAGTCCCAGCCTGCTGTAGCTAAGACGGATACCGCCATCGGCCATGGTTTCCCGCAGGCTCTTTTTAAGGAAAGGCATCATCAGTTTCCCATGCAGGTCAGCATCCGGATGGTGCCAGTCGATATCAAAATAGTTGTAATACGGCGAGGCGGTCCCTCTTTCCAATGCATCTGTGAGGCGGGTATTGTTACAATGGAATGCCATGTAATTGGGAACGATGTCCTGTATCCAGCTCATGCCCAGTGAGCGGAGTTTTACATGCAGCTGGCGCATATGCGCGACGGAGCCGATGGTGCTGTTAATTTCACGGGGATTGGTAATATCATAGCCATGCAGGCTTCCGGGCGCTGTTTCGAAAACCGGTGAGGCATAAATAGTGGTGATACCCAGCTGGTGCAGGTAATCGAGCTGTTTCTCCAGGTCAGTAAAGGTAAAGTCCCTGTTAAACTGTATGCGGTAGGTAGCTACCGGGGTAAAGAACTCATTCCTCATGATGCGCCATTTCATATACAACAGCCGAGAGGGGCTGCAGCAAAATCGATTCATTCTCCAATACTTCATCAGCGGCTTTCACACCCGGACCGTTCCACATTTCATGGGCGGAATCAAATATCTTCTTTAATGGTGTTGGGGCCATATGACGATAAGTTTGCACTGCCTTATCAAAATTCAATATTATCAACACCGTATCCTGTCCGCTGGTTCGTTTCACGACCAGTAAAGGCAACTGACCGGCAGGATATATCTGCAGGGCATCATTGGAGATGGCTCGCATAGCGGGGCGGTGTTTTCTGAAGGCGATCAGAAAACGGTAACAGGCCAGCATAGCAGTATTAGCCTCCGTTGTAGTGTCCCACTGTAGCCGGCTGCGCAGGAAGGTGTCTTCCAATTGGGGGTCTGGTATGGACTTGTTCGTATTAAAAAAAGCGGAAAACCAACGGCTCCGGTTCTTTTTCATTTTTTCCACCAAGTCGGGGTCTCCGTGAGCAGTAAAAAACAAAAAGGGGGACTTCTCTCCGTATTCTTCTCCCATAAACAATAAGGGGATAAAGGGAGACAAAATCACTGCTGAGGCTGCCAACTTCAGGGCTTCAAAAGACACCAATGTAGTGAGCCGTTCTCCCAGCATCCGGTTGCCTGTCTGTTCATGATTTTGAGAGAAAACCACGAAATGCCGGGCATCGCTGTCTGTCAATTGACGGCCAAACTTCCTTTTACGAAACGAAGAATATTGCCCGGTATATACGAAAGCGTTGGTAAAAGCACGCGCCAGGTGGGCCACTTGCCCAAAATCTTCATAGTACCCTTGTGTTTCACCGGTCAGCAGGCTATGGAGCGCATGGTGGAATTCATCTGCCCATTGTGCCGTAAAGCCGTATCCACCGGCAGATACGGGATTGGTATAACGGGGATCGTTCAGATCTGTGGAAGCGATAAGCAGCTTTCGCCTGCCGGTTTGCTGTTCCAGCTCCTGCACCGCTGCTGACAATTGCCAGGTGAAGTGCTGTGCGCTGTTATCCTGACAGGCATGCAACGTATCCAGCCGCAGTCCGTCGACATGAAATTCATCCAGCCACATCAGTGCGTTCTGGATATAAAAATCACGTACCGGATCGCACCACGCATCGTCGAGATTGAGGCCGGTACCCCACGGGGTGGTATATTTTTCAGTGAAATAAGGACCGTAATCGGGCTGGTAGTTTCCTTCGGCGCCGGAACGGCAGAAAGGCAGGTCCAGGATAACGGCCATTCCAAGATGGTGGGCTGTATTGACCAGCGCCTTAAAATCGTCGGTAGCACCGTACCGGTTATGCAACGCGAATGGATAAACGCCATCATATCCCCAATTCCGGTCGCCGGGGTATTGGCATACCGGCATCAATTCTATGGCAGTGATGCCCAGGGCTTCCAGGGCAGGCAACCGCTCACGGGCAGCCTGGAAGGTACCTTCCGGGGTAAAGGCGCCTATATGTATTTCATAAATAATCAGGTCTTCCGGCTGGATGCCTTTCCAGCCCTCATCGGTGAAGGCAAAGCTGGCGGGATCTGCCACACAGGAAGCGCGGTGTACGGTACTTTCCTGCCGTCTGGAAGCAGGGTCTGGCCGCTGCAGGTGTTCATCCAGCAAGTAATAATAGTGCATGCCATCTGCGACATCCTGTACCGTGACACTCCAGTAGCCGTTGTCTTCCGGGGTGAGCGCGTAGGCCACTTCTTCCCCACCCAGCAGGAGTAGCGTGACACTCTTCCTGAATGGCGCCCATACACGGAAAACACATTCTCCGTTTTCTTTCAGCAATGCCCCTTGTTGTTGATAACGTGTCATCATCTCACCGGTATTTAAGACAAGGAAATATTTCACGCCAACCCCGTTGAAAGCAAGGCTACTGATACACTACACCAATACCGCAGCGGGTAGTGCGTCGGCAACCTGCTGAGACAGTGTGGCTTGTTTTGCACTGACCGTTTCAAATATCAGCCTTAGTCCGTCACGCAGCGCGTGCAGATTCGAAGGTTTTACCATCCAGTCGGTAGCGCCCATAAATTTCATCCGGGTCATATCCTCCGGATCAAATGATGGGGCGTAAAAAATAACAGGAACATCCTTTAACAGTTGCGACTGCAGTATCTCTTCAAGCTGACGGACACCATCCACCGCCGGCCGGCGGGTATGCAGGAAAATATAATCCGGTTTGCCCGGCTGCCGGGTAGCATAAGACAACGCATGGGCGGCGTTATCAAAGCAAATACAGGCTTGGGTTACCTGTAACAGATCGAGCGCAAGAAAAAACTGGTTTCTGTTATCACGAACATCATCAATCAAAAAGCAGGAAATCTTCTGTTTCATTGTTACGGATAGTTTATTCACATGGTAAATGAAATGGTTAACAACCGGCAGGCCCCAAAAGGAATGCCGGCGCAAAATTACGACATAATCACAACACGATCGCCTGGTTTTTTATGGTGTAGACAAAAATCCCGTTTCGTGTAAAAGGACCTCCACGGTAATAGTTGGAGACCGTCAAAACCGGAAAATAAAAAACCGGCAGTCATTTTTTGGTGACCCCGGTCATATGCGGGATTAAAATTTGTTTAACCCATTGCACTACTATATACGTCTTCTTGTTGTGCCGGATGATGGTTCTGTCCGAATATCTTTTGTTTCGTATGTACATCATCTTCCATAACACCGGCAGAGCGGTCAATCATCCTGTCCCTGCTTTTTTTGACCAAATAGATAATCAACCCTGCGGCCGCAGTACCTACAATGGTGGATGCCAACAATATTTTTTTCATGGTGATGAAGTTTTATTCAGTAGCATTCCGCCAAGAGTTGTGCCACGAAACTGCAGTGTCGCAGATTTAACATTTTGCTGGCATAGGGAAATTTGACCGGCCAATTTTCACCCGCAGCACCAAAAATAAAGAGGCTGCTCCTCTACAGAGCAACCTCGTCATCAATCATTCCTGAAAAATTGTTTGGAACTTATTTAATGTCCGCCCAATAAGTACCATCCTTGTCTTTACCAATAGTCAGTATATTTCCCTTATTCAACTGATCATTACACCATTTGGCAAATTTCAGTCTGTCTTTGGAGGAAAAAGAGTGTTGTCTGACAGCCAGCAGGTCTGTTCCGCTGTTAATGCTGGCAGGAGAGCTAACAATGTAGATCCCTTTGCCCGGTTCTAACGCCAAAGTATAGACGTGTCCCTGGTTCAGCAATGCCTCGTATTGTGCGAGGAACTCTTCTACATCATGAAAATAAACCTGCTGCAGTACAGTTGCGGAGGAAACCGGTCTAATGTGATTAGCCTCCACCGGAGAAATCATCGTACAGTTAACAAAAACGCCTCCTATCAGTAAGGAGAAAAACAGTTTTTTCATATAGGTAACATTTGATTTCCTTAAAAATAAACGTACTTGCTGCCACGGTAACACAGGCCTGTAGCCATATTGCAGCCACTCCTTATTTATTTCCATAACACGTTGCAAGTGTATGGAAAGCTACCTTCGGTTCCCATGGCAACCCCGGGTAAGTTTGTCCCGATTCCTCCTCATACACCTTCACAATACCATAGCTGGCCATGTCCAGGTCATGCTCCGGCTCCTGCCGGTGAGGCAGGTTATACTGGGCGAACGTACACAGGAATACCGCATCGACCTTTTCTGCGGCGAAAATATCGAACAGTTCCTTGATATGCGCTGCCTGCTCTCCCTCGTCCCGGATATGGTTTCCCTTTATTTTACGGGGCCTGGCGTTGGCCCAGTCGATCAGCTCACCGCCATGTGCACCCATATCGGCCCCACCACGCATCGTGACACATCCGAACTCGGTAATGGCCAGCGGCTTTTTCATTTGCATCAGCCGGCGAAGCCCCGGCAGAAAAGCAGGCGCAATATCTGCCGACCGGTACCCTGCATCTGTGGCAATGAAATCGAACAAGTCCCAGTCGATGGCGCTGAACTCCAGCGGTATGGAAGCATAGCTGACCAAGCCACCAAACTTCTCCCTCACCAAGGGCACCAGTTCATCAAAAAAAATACGTATACGGCTTTGTACCGGCGGGATTTCATTTCTTAGTTTTACCGCATCTTTAAAGAGGTCGAGGCGCTCATCCAGGGTAGCAGCGGCGAAAAAGCCGGCGTTGAATAAACTGATCTCAGAGCCGGCCAGAAAGACAACGGCCGCCCCTTCCCTTCTGAGACGTTCTGCCCGCTCAGCACAATCCAACAGGAAGCTGACCAGTTCATCGATGGTCAGTCCACAGGTGAAAGGAGAATACCATACTTCCAGTCCGACGGATGCCGCCAGCCGGGCGGTAATTTCCAGGCGGTCCGCATCGCCGCCGGTAACACGTACGGCATTACAATGCAGCTCACTTTTGATGATCTGCATTTCCTGCATCACTACAGCAGGTTCAAACTTTTCTTTGGTGCTTACTCCGAGGTTAATAAACCCGGTATCATAAGTAATTCCTTTAATCCGCATAGATGGTTTTTTATCTGTGCAAGATAAAGGAGCAATGCGCATCTTATGCGCGTGAAGCGGGTATGTACAAGTTTATCTCAGTTTTGTACAACAACTTGTGTTTCCCTGAATTCCCGACAAATTGGTTTGTAAAATGTAAATTATGTCTGTCTGATAAATATATGCTAAATTGATCCGGATACATTACACATATGATGGAATATACGAACCTCTCTCCTTCATTACAGGCAGCCATAGAGAAGGCAGAAAACATAGCCATTGAGCAAATACAGTCGCAGCGGGACTTTGAACCGTTTATTCTTTGCGGTGAGTTACTCGATGAAATCAAACGCATAAAGACCCGGGACACAGAAGAAATACTCGAAGCAGCGGAAGAAATCATAGAAGATATAGACGATAGTGAAACAGCCGTACTCGTTTATCAGGATAACATCATGCTCAACGACGGCACCTTCGAGGCCATTGTTTGCCAGATTTACAATGTGGATGAAGACTTTGGTTATAGTTTTGGCCAGATATACCGCATCAATGAGGGCAAGATCAGCTTTCTGAACAAACGGGTGTTCCTTGGTGAGGTCAGGAACCTGCTGGTTTTTTGATTTATTGAGCGGAACATGGTAACATTTTTGCGGTTGATTCTTCACACCCAAACAGCTACTGTCATGGTACGAGAATCCCACAAAAGTCTGATCGAAAAAGGCCTGCAACTGGAAAAAGCGGGCGAGCCGGACAAGGCCATTCAACTTTACCTGCAGGTGGTAAAGAAAGACCACTTGAATGCGGCAGCGTATAATCGGTTAATGGTCCTCTACAGAAAGCAGAAAGCACCCCGGAAAGAGATCGCTATCATTAATGAGGCGATAAAAGCCTATGAAGACAATGTAAAGACTGAACAATCTGCCTGGATGAAAAAGAACAGAAAGGCCGCCAGTATCAGCAGGGAGCTGGTAAAAGCACTGGGCCTGGTCGATAAAAAAGGAGTTCCTGTTAATCAACCTACGCAAATCGTTACGTGGAAGAAACGCAAAGAAAACCTGGCTCAAAGGTTGGCCCATCAGTAAACCCATCTTACCGGAGTATGTCAAATGCCCGCATGAAATCATCAAAGTAACGACGGCTGAATAATACGGACCGTCCGTCTTCCAGTACAATTTCATTGTCTACCAGGTTCACTTTTGCCACTTCGCGGATATTGACGATATAATTGCGGTGCACCCTCACGAAGCGGATAGCCGGTAACCTGCCCAGGATAAGCTTTAGCGGTTGTTGTACCAGGTATTTTTCCTTGCTGCATACAATCTTGCTGTATTTACCTT
Organism: Chitinophaga fulva; assembly: GCF_012927205.1. Taxonomy (GTDB): domain Bacteria; phylum Bacteroidota; class Bacteroidia; order Chitinophagales; family Chitinophagaceae; genus Chitinophaga; species Chitinophaga fulva. The sequence continues at coordinate 516,571 of NZ_JABBGC010000002.1, read as the reverse complement.
CCACTTCGATATATTGAATATCGTCCAACGATATTTTAGCCAGCATATTTCCTCTTTTAATAAAAAAGATATCCTGCAACATAATGGTACTCTTCTCTTCCATCGCGAAGATGCCCGCAGGCGCACCAGCAAACTTCTCCACCGCCAGTTCGATAGCGTATTGCAGCTCCAGTTCATTGAAGGGCTTCAGCAGATAGCTGAAAGGCGCCGTGAGCCTGGCAGCTTCAAAGGTATTACGGTCGGCGGCGCTGGTCAGAAAGATAAAGGGCTTCCTGGTATCTTCTTCCTCACTGATCTGCGCTGCAAAAGTGATCCCGTCTTTTCTTCCATGTAAAAAAATATCGATGATCACCAGGTCTGGTTGTATAGCATGGAACAGCCGTAACGCTTCCTGCAATGAGTTGGCAATGCCGCCCACCTCGTAGCCGTGGTCCAGTAACATGCCTTCCAGCAGGCTGGCATCCTGCCGGTCATCTTCGATGATCAATATTTTCGCTCCTTTCATGATGCTTCCGTTTGGAGAGAGATAGTTACAGTAGTACCTTTCCCTTGTTGGGCAGAAAACAGCAACCGCGCGCCGTTCTTTTCGGCCAGTGTTTTACAGAGCCAAAGGCCCAGTCCGGTGCTTTGTCTTCCGTCGGTATCTGTTTGGTTTCTCATATGGTTATTCGTCATTATTGTCTGCAATAGGTGTGTATCCATTCCTACTCCTGTATCGCTTATTACCAGTTGACATCCGGTATCCTGTAGGTCGGCCGATATGGTAATGGAGCCTCCTTCCGGTGTGTATTTAATTGCGTTATCGATGATGTTGCGTACCATAATCCTGAACGTGTTCAGGTCAGCACTGAAAAAAGCCGGTTCAGGTATTGACCTGTGAACGGCGATGTTTTTATCTGCTGCCACCGGAAGAAGATCGTAGCAGACCTGGTTGATCACGGTGCGGAGATGCAGCTTCTCCTTGCGGAAGAACAACTGGCCGGTCTGACTGAGCGCCCAATGCAACAAATTATCGAGCAGCGCATAGGTGCTGCCGGCGATCTTTTCGTTGTTGAGTGCCAGCACATCCGCTTCTTCGTGGCGCGCCTGCTGTATCGCTTTACGGAGCCGGCCCAAACTGAGTTTCATCCGGTATACCGGTGACCGCAGGTCATGCGCCACAATAGAGAACAGGCGGTCTTTTGTTTCATTCAGCAGATGCAGCGTTTCTTTCTGTTGCGCAATGATATAGGCGTTTCTTTTCTGCTGCCGGTAAGCATACCACGCGAAAGCTGCCAGTACCATCAGCCCCGCCACTGCCACCAGCAAAGTATTCCGTTGCCACCGCTGTGTGGACAGCGCGGCCAGTTGCAGCCGTGTTTGTTGTTCCAACACGCGGATAGCCAGTTCCCTTTTCTCCACGGCGAGCTTTTTCTCCAGCTTCGCCATCTCCCAGATATGATCACGGTTCCAGATACTATCCTGCAAAGCCTCGTACTGCTTGCGGTATTGTAACGCAGCGCGGTATCTTTTCCTGTTCTCCTCCACCACGGCCATGTTACGATAAGCATTCCTCAGCACGGCCGTATCACCGGATGTCCGGGCGAAGCGCAGACCTGCTTCAAAATAAGGGATCGCTTTACGGTCGAGGTACTGTTCGTAATACAGGTTGCCGATGTCCATACTGGAAATAGCCAGCCCGGTAGTATCTCTCAGCTGCTTTTCCATATCCCTGCTTTGCAGGAGATACTTTTCCGCTTCACTAAACCTTCCCATATGAAAGAAGCAAAGGCCTTTATTGTGGTACACGCTTTTCCTGACTTCCAACGCAGACTGCTGCATAAACTGGCTTTCCCATCTGTTGAAGTATTGCAGTGCTACCGTGAACTGTCTTAATTCAAGGCTGATCTCCGCTACATTGATATAGCAGTTGGACAACAACTGTGTGTCCAGGTCTTTGGCATTCGTAAGCTGAAGGAAATCCTGTAACGCCTCATGATATAATTGTCTGTTATACTGTATGCTGGCACGTAGAAAAAAAGCGTAAGGATAAAGAGGATGTGTTGGCGCGTTGTCAATGTCTTCCAATGTTTTCAGGATGTACCGGTAGGCATTGTCAGGATCCCTGTTCCGCAATGATACATGGCTGTTATGAAAATAAACCAGGTAAGACGTTGGATATTGGTTATCTGCTATCAGCCGTGCAGAATCCGCGGGCGTATGCCGGCAAATACTGCACTGTTGCCGCAGTGTGCTATATATGGCACCAGTTACAGGTCCGGGCGATGCCAACACCTGTGTTGCCCAAAGAAGGGTTACCACAGGAACAGCAAAGAATCGTTTCATGTAACCACTTATGCGGGCCTTTTAACAGTCGTTACCGTCCCCCTGGAAGTTTCCGGATCTCCCACCCGGTACATCACGCGGATAGCCTGTGCCTGCGGCCCATCTATAGCATAATCAATCAATACTTTCCATAATGACCAGGTGCTATTTGCCGATTCACGCTTTTGGTAATCGACGATAATCTGTCGTACCAGCAATACCCCGGCTTCTGTATTCTCTTCTATTATATGATTGAAGTCATCGTTAATGATAGGCTCCTGGCCATCCGGAACGTATAAGCTCATCACAAGGTGATACATGTTAGGATACTCCGCATCGGGGTATACTGCCACCAGCGGTTCGGTAGACAGCCTGGCAGCCAGACCGGACCCGAAGATTTTTTTTTCCAGATTTTTTATGCGAACGGACGAGAGAAGAGCATTTTGGCTCATAGAGGATAGTTTGAAAAAGATGATGGTAATTGAGTTATAACAAATATAAGATTAATCTCCATTCATTTTTTCGCTCATACCGTAAATCCCACCACTTATTCCTTTCGATACTGCGCTTATGCCATCTGCTCCAAACCCAGGCTGTACCCACGCTACCTTTACTTCAGTTCATCACCGGTGATGCACTTCAGGTAACAACATTCACTTTATCCTTTAAACGCTTTTTATGGCAGACATTAAATTAAATCTTATCAACCGGTCCAATGACCGCAACAATTCCAGCATCGTTATTTTCCAACGGAATGAAGCCACTTCTTTTAATGAGCTGGCCGTAGCCTGGCAGGTAGTTAAAAACCTGGGACAAGGTTGGAGCCACCCCTTCGCTTATCCGATGGGAATGGCAGTTGCGGCAAGCGACAGCTGGGGCAACTACAGCCCGCTGAAACCAGCAGAAAACGGTCAGCAGTTCCAGGTAGTGCGCGACCCTTCCGGCGATATCCTGAAATACACCGGTCAGGCCACCAGCCAGAACGAAGTGGAAGTGCTGAATGCACTGGACCAGGGAGCCGTTAACGCCAACGTATACCGTGACGGTAAGCTGCTGGCCACTAAAACCGCTATTGCACCAGGCCAGAAAGCCACTTTCCAGTTCAGGCCCACTATCTGGATAGGCGTGGTTTCCCAGGTGGAAGAAGGTCAGCTGATCAACAGCGCTATCCTTCAGCAGATCAACACAGAGCTGTCACTGTTCGGTATTGCCAGCGCCGATATCGTCATGACAGGCGGCGGCCCGGGCGCCAGCTCCACTCCTTTCGAGTTTACCCTGCAGAATATCCTCTATGCATAACCGTTAGGCCCCATTCCCGCTTCCAACGCCAACGGCCGAGTGAAATGGGGTGGGGCTTTCCTTTCATCTTTTAAACTGTCAGCGATGGTTGAGACAACTATTATCAATAACACGTTTAAGGTGGTATCTGAGCTGCTTGCTCCGGACCAGGAACATCTTCATAAAACAATCACGGCAGTAAAGTACGAGTTCCACTATCCTATAGACGCGCCCGTACCGGTCATCTCCGGGTATATCGATGCCCACCATCGGCGGGAAACGCAATACACAGGATACGACGCGTTCCGGATAAAAGGTCAGCTGACGTTGACAGTCAAAGAAAAGGAAGTCATACTGAACGGCAACCTCTACTATGGACACAACGAGAATCCGGCGCTACAACATCATTTCGATGGTACCCTCGCTTTATTCCGGGAGACACCACCGCCACCACCACGTCCGGATGATAACGACGGCAGCAGTGACGATTTCCCTCCGCAGCTAGCCGTAGATGCTCCTCTTTTCCCTTATATCAATATACAGCCCTGGCCTGACGACACCCCGGCAGACAGCTGGCTTCATTTCTTTACCTACGATCCGGCGCATACCGGCACAGATTCCCTTTACAGCCAATTAGCGGCCATTGCGCCGCAAAAAAACCGGCAGGCGATGGAGCAGTTGGCCATTCAGTTTCTTCAACAGGATGTGCCATTTACCGGTCAGTACTATGGTAGTGTGCAACAGGTACCGCCCCCTTTCAACAGCTTTCCTGCGCTTTATGACGCATGGGTAGCCACTACGCACCTCAGCAGTGACGAAGACGTAAGCGCGGGCGTTGATATCACCTCCTGGCTTCCTGTCATTGACCAGTTGTGGCAGAATTACTTTGCCCTGGCCATCATACCGGGCTTTAATGAATCCTTTGCCATCGCATTGAACAAAATACTGTTGGTGTGCAACCTGCTGCAAACACAGTACAGCACGGAGCCGCCACGGGTAATCACACAGGAAGAGATCCGCAGCCTGCTGCACGCCACCATCATATTACCATCACTGATATTTCCTTTACCATCTTATGCAACAGCCATACCGCTGCTGAAAGATAACAGCCGGATCATGCCTTTTGCCATCGGGCAACTGAAAATGTCACGTTATCGGTTGCTACGTTACCAGCCCGGAGAAATATCCGGTATCCAGAATGTGATGAAAGGAGAACAGAAAAAAACAGTGCAGCGTCAATTGCAGAGCAGCCAGGAAACACAGCAGGAAAGCAGCTCACAGCATAACAACAACACCGGAAGTTATCAGCAGACCAGCAACGATCTGCTGCTGGAAACAAAGAAAACACTGGCCGGTTTTACCCAAAACACTTCCTACGATAATTTCACTACCACCTATGGTCCGCCTACACAGGCAGTACTCAATGGCAGCTGGTCATCATCCCTGAAACCAGACAGCGACGGCAAACAATCCGACAGCGGGTTTATGAGCCGGGTACTGAACAGTACCGTCAACCGCGTCAGCGAACGTATCTCCAGAATAAGGTCCTTCAGTCAATACAGCGAACAGGAAGCGGTGACCAGCAGCCTCTTTGACAACCGCCAGGGCAACGGGCATTTCAGAGGCATCTACCGTTGGCTGAATAAAGTTTACCGCGTTACCGTAGAAAATTACGGTCATCGTTTTTTGCTGGAACTCAGTATTGACCAGCCTTCACAGGACTATATAAAATCACAACGGTCACTTAACGCGATAGACCTGCAAATGCCGCTATCGCCGGCAGAAAAAGGCATCGGCGTGTTTACTGATATCACTGCAGGCAACTATGCGCAGCTACTGGGTTATTACCAGGTGGATGTTATACAGCCACCACCTGAACTGTTCACCTATGCAGCAGCGGTACTGCGTCCGGGGGAAACAGAGAAGTACGCTAACATACCGGAGCACTATACGGCGGAGGAGGCATCCGTGACGGGCATCATCGCCGATGGCGCCCCGGTGCAGGTGATCAAAGGCATCGTTGGCAGCATCATTTTTGAGGTGCCGGCACCAGCATCCGGGCCACTCAGTATGTACGGAGAAACCGGACAGCTACCCGTGTCCGCTATCGGGCCCAATCTGCCGGACGCACCACCCTACAAGCCCAATGATTTCATCATCAATGTCAGGATCAAATGCCGCGTGAGCGAGGAAAAAATGAATGAGTGGAAAGCGGGTGTCTACCGGCAGATCAGCGAAGCTTATCAACAACGTTTGTCCTTATACATTACCACCCTCAGCAGGCTTGCCGGGGAGCATGAACAAAACAACCCTGAGCTGCTGCGCAATACAGAGCGGTCGGCCCTTCAGCGCCGTAGTATAGCCTTACTGATGCAGGTGTTTTACACCAAAGTGGGCAACGCTCCCGATGCCCCCACAGCTGCCGGCTTGCCGGTCAATGAAGTCCGTTATGACCAGTTCTTCCAGGAAGCCCTTGAATGGGATGAAATGACCTGGTCCTTCGATGACAGTCCATCTATTTTCAGCTATGCCTTGCAGGGGCGCAACGATTCACTGAGGCCTTTCCTTCAGGCGCAATGGGCGCGGGTACTGTTGCCCGTTCGGCCAGCCTTCAACTTCCAGTTGTTGTATTATCTCTCTTCGGGGATGATATGGCCGGCGCCCTACCCCTTTGTGCCGGTAAACGAGCCAGACATCCGGATAGCGGACCACCTGAAATCGGAATATAACAGGAACCCATATACGAAAATAGAGCATATATGGGAAATCGTTCTTCCTACAGCCATGCAGGTAGTGCAGGACAGCAGTCAGCTCCCGGAATTCACTTCATCACCTAATACATAAAATCATGATACCAGCACCTTTGCATCCCGGTCACCTGTCGATGATGCCCACCAGTATTCCACCCGGAGCAGTGATGGCTTTCGCCGGAAAAGTAACGGATCAATATGCCGATTTTGAAAGCATGATCAACACCTATGGCTGGATGCTTTGTGACGGACGGACCTTGTCTCAACATGATTATCCCGTATTGTACGCTGTACTAGGCAAACAATACAACACTCCTGAAGTGAAGAACGACGAATTCTGTATTCCGGATTACCGCGGATACTTCCTGCGCATGGCGGATATGGGCAGCGGGCGCGATCCGGACGCCGGCAGCAGAAAGCTGGCCAACGGCAGCACCAGCAGCGAAGTGGGCTCTGTTCAGGAAGACGCTTTGCAAATTCACCAGCATGCCTACCTGAAAACCGGGGATGTAAATAAGCCCCAAGGGAAAAATGAGCAAGACAAACCTGTCCTGACAGGTTCGGCTTTTACCAGCGACCCAGTTGACGGTACAGGTCTTCCGGGCAGTGTGCGGACCAGCACTGAAACAAGACCTAAAAACAGCTACGTCTACTATATCATCAAATTTATCTAACAACTAAAACCTTATCTTATGGCATTTACTGCTTATCATGGCGTCACGCAAACGACCGACAACAGTTGTGGCGCTTTCTCACTGGCCGCGGCCCTGGTGCATCTTGGCGCCGCCAATGTCCCCGATATTCTGAATACCGGTAACCTGACGCAACGTTACACAGCACCAGGCCCGGCAGCGCTTGCACAGCGTATTTACCAGACAACCGGCAACCTGCTGCTCAATCTCCTGGCACCAGCCCCTACCGCAACCTATCAATACGATGAACCGGTAGGAGATTACAATCCGCCTTCAGCGCTGGCTTATGTAGCGAGACAATTTGGACTGACAACCAACAACATCATCGTATATTATAACAATCAAGCAGCGGGACTGCTGCAAAACATACAAGTCACCAATGTTGGCGCAGGCGCAGACCTCCTGGAAACAGAAATTGATCAGATCACTACACAGCCTGCATACGGGCTTGTCAACGGGCCGGTTAATTACACACAAAAGCCTGGTCAGCAGGAAGCACATCTGCTGGTCGTGGAAAACCTGAATCACACGATCGCGCTGAATAATACCGAACTATATGATCCCGGCTACGGATATGTGGGCCCTTATACGCTCAACAACAACGGGCCTTTACCGTTGACGCAAATCAGTTTTACGCTTCCCGGAGGACTGGTTGTTAACTATGACTTCAGCGGTGTATGGATTAAACTAAAGGCATAACAGCAGCTTAAAAAGAAAGCGGTTGATGCTATAATGAATCAACTGCTTTATCATATGATCATCCTACCTTTTTAGGTAGTTAGCATGCGGTAGCGTTACATACCAATATCGATATACTAAACCTTCTACTTCCAACGTTTATACATTGGTTTTTGCGCCCTCAAATAAACTCACGCGATAAGTGAGCCATGCTTTAGAAAAAAATAACAAACTATGAAGCCCGGAAGAATTTTCCTTATTTCCTTTAGTGGGAAATCGCAGGTTGGTGGAGTAGAAAGAATAGTGTATCACCTCGATGAATATTTTCTTAACAAAGGAATAAGGACCAAGCTTATTGACGAAACCTATCTTGTAAAGCACACCCTTTTGGGGCGCCTGTTTAATTTACTGTTCAGGCACCATCATTTCAGAAAGCGCAAGGAGGTATATATGGCACGTTATACAAGTGCCTATCTCTGGCTGCATAAACGACGGAATGATATTGTGATCACCCAGGGGGAGTCAGCCCCATTTTTTCCTGTAGACTTTAATTTCATACACGGCTGTTACCACCTGATGGAAAAGGCTTACTGGCGCAAGGAAGAACACCTGAGCCGTATTTCCAGGCTTCAGCAGCGGAATTGTATGTCGGCCAGGCAGGTGATTGCAGTCTCTTCCAAGGTAAAGCAGGATATCGTCAGATGGTACGAGGTACCGGAAGAGAAGATCAACATATTATATAATTGTGTGGATACGGACAAATTCCGTCCTATTGAAAAAAAATATAGCCGTCAACGCACGGTACTATTTGTAGGCAGGCTGATATCTTATAAAGGATTAGCCGTACTGGAGCAGCTTGCTGCTACCATCGAACAATCCTCCAGCTGGCGCTTGTTGATCGCCTGCAATGAAACACCCGAAACGGCACGCTTTTCCGGCTTTTCCAAGACGATGATTAAAACGGGACTGAACATTGACAATATTGCCAGCGGCGCCTATGCCGCAGGAGATCTGCTGATACTGCCTTCGATGTTTGAAGGCTTTGAGCTGGTAACGCTGGAAGCGTTGTCGACAGGCATTCCCGTCATCGGCACAAAAGTCGGCGCCATCAGCGAACTGTATGATCAGGGCTTCCCCGGAGTGCACCTGTTGCCTGACAATATCAGTTTTACAGATGATGCTATTCTGCAACATTTCGAGCGTCTGTTACAGACTTTTCAGCATACTATCACGCCACAGGCGCTACATGAAAAGATAGCAGCGAGATTTGGCATGGAGCGCTATACCAAGGAACTGGATGAGATCCTGATTTCCAATAACTAATAACTGGCAATAAAAAGGTCGCACTTCATTTGGGTGCGACCTTTTTATTATTTTGTATAGATAACAGGACTATTTCAAAACGTCCAGTATGGGATGATCAATGCCCTGCACCTGGGTTTCAGCGGGTTTAACCAGCTCCAGCACGGTGATTTTGTTCTGACCGGCTTTCAGCCATTCCGCAGGAACATAGAGCGTTTGCTGTGGGCCTACCTGCCAGTAACGGCCCAGATGATGACCATTGATCCATACCACGCCTTTGCCCCATTTGCTCATGTCCAGGTAAGTATCTCCTTTGCTGCCCAACGTAAAACTGCCCTCTTTTAATACAGGAGCGTCAGCTGTTATTGCCGAGGTTTTGATAACCGGCTGCTGTTCAAACGGAAGCTTAAACTGCTGCCACTGCTGAATGACATTACCATTGAACAATACCTGTCCGTCTATTCCTTTCCTGTTTTTCAGGAGATAGGGACCAAAGTTGATGCGTCCCAGGTTTTCGACCAGGATATCCAATGTTACGACGCCTGCAGGGAGCGTGATATCGACACTGTCTTGTTTCAGGCGTCTGTCGAGGATGGCCGCTCTTTTTCCGTTTACGAAAACCAGGCCGTAGTCGCGGAGGTCTTTAATCTTTAAAGTACCGCTACTGCCGCCTTTGATGGTAGTACGATACAATACGAAGCCGTAGGCCTGCTTCAGGTCTTCGAACGTTAACGGCTGTACGCTTTTTACCGCAGCTGGCAGCTGGCTGAACAAGGCACCGCTACGCTCAAAAGTAATTACTGGCGTGGTGATCACCGGTTTTTTCGCCGGCACTTCCGGCAAAGCCGCTCCCGGCGCCAGATGTTTGGCGATTACGTTTCTGAATGCCATAAATTTGGGCGTAGCATTTCCTGCTTCGTCCAGTGGTGCGTCGTAGTCGTAGCTGCTGATCTGTGGCGAATAAGGAGCATCATCGCTGTAGTTGGCACCATTCATATAACCGCGGGTAGTACCCCCGTGGAACATGTACATATTGATGGAAATGCCGGCGGCCAGTACCCTGTCCAAACGGGTAAGGAAATTTTCGTAAGGAACAGTATGGTGCTTTTCTCCCCAGGAGTCAAACCAGGCGGGGTACCATTCTGCAATATAGAAGGGACCTTTACCCTGATGGTTTTCTTTTACCAGTCGTTTTACTTTTTCGGGATCATCCACGCCGTTTACAGCCGGCAGCAAACCTGGCAGGTGCCCTTTGGCCACATCAGCGGCAGGGTCACAGGTATATAACAACCCGTCAAAACCAGCATCCGTAAACATCTTACGGTTGATCTCCAGGTAAGATTTATCGTTGGAATAAGAGCCATATTCATTTTCTATCTGCACCATCAGGATATTGCCTCCATGGTTGATCTGCAAAGGCGCCAGCTGTTTACCGACCGCTTTCATATAGTTATTATAGGCTTTCAGGTATTGCGGTTCTTTACTTCTCACCTCCAGCCCTTTTATTTCCTGCAACCAATATGGATAGCCTCCAAATTCCCACTCAGCGCAGGCGTAAGGACTGGGGCGTAAGATAACCCACATCCCTTCTTCCTGGCATATTTTCACAAAAGCAGCAACGTCGTTGTTGCCGGAAAAATTATAACGTCCCTGCTCCGGTTCATGCATGTTCCAGAACACATACGTGCCGATGGTGTTCAAGCCCATGGCTTTGGCCATCCTGATGCGGTCGCGCCATGATTCGCGGGGCACCCGCAGGTAGTGAATTTCGCCGGAAATCATCTGAAATGGTTTCCCATCCAGCAAAAAGGTAGAATCGCCTAACTGAAAAGTGTGCTGCGCGCTTAGCTGAACACAGTATAACATCATCAGTATTGCTACGCTGATTTTCTTCATTGCTTACTGTTTATTTTAATTGTTGGGTTATTGTGACTACTGAACGCGCCGGGACCACCATCGTACGCCCGTTTACGTTACCCGGCTGTAAGTTTCCTTCGTTATTCGTGGTATAACTGCGCATACTTCCACCGGGAATGCCTTTACCATGTATTTCGATATTAGCAGCCGAAGCGCTGCTGTTGACAACCACCATGGCGAGGGTGTTGTCTGTATTTTTGTAGGCCGACAGATATATGTCTTTTATAGCACGGGCGCCTGTCAGCTGAGCCGTCACCCTTTGCGCGGCAGGCCGTACAAAGCGGCTATAATTACCCAATACCCATAACATTTTAGTATCGTGTATTTGCCCATCCACTTTATTTTTGTCGATATAAATCAATCCGTCTTTGTAATCGTATGGCGATATGGCCAGCCACCACTGCCAGGCCGACGCATTAGCAACAGTGAGGTCCGTATGAATAACCCTCGCCAGGTACAACGCAGCGTCCATGCCCAGGTCCACTTTACTTCCATTCATTTCTCCTGCATTATCGCCCAGTATACAATATTCTGATTGCCAGAAAGGAATACCTTTCAACGCTGTGTGCAGTCTTTGGCGGATAGCCACTGCCGTATCCCGGGGTGAGGTGGTAAAATAACTGTGCCCCGCGACTGCCCGATATATATTGGGGCAATTGCCCAGGTAAGTAGAACGCTGCGGATCAAAAAAAGCCGCTACCTGTGTGCCTTTGGCCGGTTTATCTTCACCGGCGTAGAGGTAGTTGAGCTTGCCGGCTTCTGTAATTAAAATTTGGGTAGAAAGCTGGTGCTGGTGAAAAGTTTGACCTACTGCCTTTACAAGGCCATAAATTTGTTCATTGTTATAGGGGCACCCCTCCTGGCCTCCATCGCTCCAATCCCACTGAGGTTCATTGACGGGGCTTACAAAATCAAGAGTAATACCGGTCACCTGCTTAATGCCCAGTACTACATCTTTCAGGAAGTTGGCTACTGCGGGATATTGTTCAGGAGATAAATTACATTCCCCATGGCTGGCGAATGCTTTACCATTACGGGTAAAGGCTACCGGCGGACTATTCACGAAACCCAGGAACTGCCGGACGCCCCTGGCTTTAGCAGCATTTAAAAACCAGATCTGGCCCACGGGCTGCTGCCAGTGGTACTGATGATCGGCGCCCAGAAAACAGGCAGCACGGCGCCATTCGTCACGGATGCCGCTATCATCGCCCTGTTCGGTACTACCGGCCCCAATGTTAAATCGCCACATCGACAAGCCGATGCCTTTGGGTTGCCCATTGGCAGTGGTGTCGCTGCTAAACAACCAATCAGCCAGCTGGTTTCTTTTACTATCCGGCCAGGTACCGGTAAACTGGCAAGACCACGCATCAGATGCCGCAAAGTTGTGAATAGTTTGTGCCTTCCTGGAAAGGTCGATGTTCACGCTTATCACCGGATTATCCTGAGACATGCCTTGTTGCAGGACCATACAGCCCAGCAGGGCACCCATTATCTTTTTCATGTTCATAGTAAGCGGTTGCACGCAAAGCCGCATGGTATGCAAGACTTCCCGTAATGAGATAAGAAGCACAGTTGCAAGGCTGTAAAGTAGTAAAATAGTTGCTGATTTTTTTCTAAATCCGGTGCAGCTATCTTACTACCTTACAGGTATCCTGCCCCTACTGGTTAATAACCAGGGTTCTGTTTCAGGGTAGCATTAGATGCCAGGATGTCTGCTCTTGGAACAGGCAACCAGTAATTGGCTTCTATAAACAAACGATTGTCCAATGCCACTTTACGGGTATAAGTATAACTGCTGCCGTTCCGTGTAATAGTCATACCGTAAGCTGGTACATTTTCGGTAACGGTGGCAATCTTCCACCTGCGCACATCATAGAAACGGTGTTCTTCATAAGCCAGTTCCACCTGCCTTTCTCTCCTGATAGCATCGCGCATCTGATCTTTTGACAATCCGGGTGTCAACGCTGGTTGCAGCACGCTGGCGCGCTGCCTGATCTGGTTGATAGCGTTGTATACGCTGGCATCCGGACCGACGGCTTCATTTTGCGCTTCCGCATAATTCAACAGTACTTCCGCGTAACGGATGTAAATCCAGGGTTGCAAACCGGCCACATCCCACGGATTATCGATAGGGTTTTTATCATCCATAAATTTGCGCAGGTAATAGCCGGTTTTAGATGCATTCCAGTTGGAAGGCCCGTCCTTACTGTCTTTACCCCCTGGGGTAAAAGTTTGTATGGTTGATCCCCTGTAGGTAGCGCCGTTATAAAGAACGGTAGCATAAAAACGGGCATCCCGGTTCACGTACGGATTTTGAGGATCATATCCTGAAGCCGGGTCAGTGATAGGCTTACCGTTATTCATTTCATAGGCGTCCACCATATTCTGTAAAGGCGTATTACCGGCCCATCCGCCATAGCCATTGGGGCCATTGGAGATCTCAAGGCATACGTGACGGGCGCCGATAGCAAACTGCCGCGCAAAAATGATTTCGTTGTTATTACTGTTCAGGAACAACTGTGTATAATCCGGCGCGATGCTGTATTTGGAAAGCGACATGACTGCTTTGGCTGCATCAGCTGCCGCCTGCCAGGTACCTACATTATAGAGCGGGCTCGCTGCGTACAGCAACAGGCGGGCTTTCAGTGCCAGCGCAGCGCCCTGTGTAGCCCTGCCGGGAAGCCAGTCGGTGCTGTTGTTATCAACGGGAAGGTCAGCTGCTGCTGCCGTCAGCTCGGAAATAACATAGTCCATCGACTGCTGCAACGTAGCCCTGTTGAATAATGCGGGGTCGCTGAGATTATCCTGTAAACTGTATTCCTTATCTCCCATCATGATCACACCGCCGTAGTTGCGGACCAGGTCATGATAACGATAGGCGCGGATAAAACGCAGCTCTGCCCTCAACCGCTTGCGGTGCGCAGTACTCATTACCACGCTGTCAATGTTGTTGAGCCCGTAGTTGCATTCCCGGATACCGCGGTAACTTCTCCCCCAGATAGTACCGGTGATGCCCATGTTTTCCGGCGCCAGTTGCCCCTGCTGGACCACCCAGGTATTATCATCATTATTGTAAATAGATTCGTCTGTGATGGAGCTCCACAGGCCGTATTCAAACCCCCTTCCAAATCCGGGGTTGCTGCCCTCTCCTTCCTTATCCTGTAACCGGATGCTCAGGTAGCGATTAATGACATAGTTTTCAAATAGAGAAGAATCACCTATTACGGCATTTCCCAGTATTTTATCGGTAGGGGTCACATTCAGAAAATCTTTCTGACAGGAGAAAAGGAAACCTGCCGCCACCAAAGCCAGACCGGATAATATATTTGTAGTTTTCATGATTTGATTTTTGTGTTTACAACTTAACATTTACGCCCACGTTCACGATACGCTGTTGCGGATAAAACTGTCCTGTGCTGCTGAAACCTTCCGGATCGTAATCTTTTACCTGGGTGATGGTGAAAAGGTTAAAGGCATTGGCATATACGCGAAGGCCTGCTATCCTGGCGCGTGATAAAACAGATGACTGGATGGTATAACCCAGGGAGATGTTTTTCAAACGAAGAAAAGAGGCATTGTTCAGCCAGAAAGTATTAGGACGAAGGCCCCCATTTACAGAAGAGGAAGCACGTTCATCTACACGGGGATAGGAACCATTAGTGTTGGACGGGCTCCAGCGATTATCGGCCCAGCTGCTGTAGAAGTTGCCAATGGTACCGGATTCAGGAAGTACGTATTGACTTACATGTGCTTGTCCGGCAAACAGCACTGACAGGTCAAAGCCTTTGTAATCTGCAGCCAGGTTGATGCCGTAAGTGATTTCGGGAATGTTGCCATACTTTGTTCTCACCATATCATCTGCGGTGATCTGCTTATCACCATTATAATCCTGGTAAATCAGGTCACCCAGTTTGGCGTTGGGCAGATGTGGATATTTGGCCAGGTCGTCTGCTGTTCTGAAAATACCGATAGCATTGTACAACAGGTAAGTATTCATTGGCCCTCCTGTTTCCCGTTGGTACGGCAAAGTACCTACTGCTTCGTCTTTGAAGATGATTTTATTTTTGGCATAGGTTACGTTACCGGAAACATTATAATGGAAACCGCCGGCGGTATTGTCATATCCCAGTGTGGCTTCAATACCCTGGCTGTTTACCTTACCGATATTTTCTGCCGGCACCAGCGGATTGTTTTTATCAAATGGATTTACAATACCGGAGGTCTGCGCCAGCGAGGTACGCGGCGTTAATATCTTGGTACGGTGCTGTTGGAAATAGATGAATTCCAGGGAGAAATGGTCCAGGAAAGTAGCATTCAGTCCCAGGTCCATCTTTTTTGCTACCTCCCAGGTGATATGAGGATTGGCCAGTTTTACCAGGTCTATCCCACTCTGAATTTGTCCATTGACTACATACTGGTTATAGAATGAGTAGTTGTCGAAATACTGGAACAATCCCACATTATCATTGCCCAGGGTACCATAGGACCCACGGAGCTTCAGGCTATTCATGAATTTCACCGGTTCAAACCAGGATTCTTTGGATACTACCCAACCTGCGGAAACAGAAGGGAAGAATCCATATTGATTCCCTTTCGGGAAAGTGGAGGAACCATCCACACGGGCCTGTACTTCCAGCAGGTATTTTTCCAGGTAGTTGTAGGCAATTCTTCCGAAATAGCTTTTCCGGGTGAAGTTGTAGCTGCTGCCAAAATTACTCCTGTCTGTTGCGGCAGCGCCACCCTGCGACAGTTCCGGGGTGAGTGGCGTCGGAAAGTTGATACGGCCGGCGCTCAGTGTATCTACCATGTTTTTGCTCTGCTCATAACCAATCAAAGCATTGAAATCGTGCGCACCAAAACGGCGGACATAATTCAGTTTTATGTTGGTGGTCAGCAGTGACATATTCCGCTGTTGCTCTACCAGCGACGCTTTGCCATTGGAGCCTCCTACGATCTTAGGAACATAAGTGTTGGATGCCGCATCGAAAGTGTATTCTTTATAAGGAGTGGCGAAGGCCTTGGCGAAGTTCCATGCTTTATCGGCCGACAGGAAACCGTCGAGTGACAGACCTTCCACACCCGGGATAGCATAGGACCCTTTCAGGATACCATTAAACACCTGGACGGGGTTGCGGGAAATACCGCCGATGTCCGTTACCTGCATGACCGGGTTGTTGTTTTCAATGCCGGTAGTAGGCAGGCCATTGGGATATCTGTCCAATACCGTTGGGTAAGCCCTGTAGATACCCCGGAAGATATCTCCCGCAGATGTGGTAGGATACTGGCGGTCTTCCTGGCGACCGGACAAGTACAGGCTTACTTTCAGGCGCTTGGTAACATCGGCGTCAATGTTTGACCTGAAATTGTACTGGTTGTATTTGGTGGCGCCATTTTTATATAAGCCATTTTGCCCGAGCATTCCCAGGGAAACATAATACCGTACGTTTCCCCCTCCGCCATTCACAGAAAGGCTGTGCTGATTCTGGGTGGTGCTTTTTCTCAGGGTCGCTTTTTGCCAGTCGGTATTCGGATAGTTCACCGGGTCGGAACCATCCCTGAACTTCTGCAGTTGCTCTTCGGTATAAAACTGGTTCATCCCACCGGCGGTATTATTATAATACCGGATTTCATTCATGATCTGGGCATAGGTATATGCGTCTGCCATTTTAGGCAACCTGGTTGGAGACGAAAATCCCTGGTTAAAGCTGTAGTTGATAACCGGCTTCCCGGTTTTACCTCTTTTGGTGGTGATCAGCATAACGCCATTAGCGGCCCGGCTGCCATATACGGCGGCGGAAGCGTCTTTCAGTACAGAAATGCTTTCAATATCATTCGGGTCGAGCCGTTCGAGGCCCCCGATTTGTCCGGGCACCCCGTCTACCACGATCAGCACATCGTTGTTGCCGGTGGTGGCCAACCCGCGGATGGTGACGGTGGAGCCGTCGGAGCCTGGCTCACCGGAACGGTTGTTGGCAATAACGCCGGAGAAGCGGCCTGTCAGCGCATTGGATACGTTGGGCTGCGGGCTTTGCACGATGTCAGCGCCCTTCACCACTGAAATAGAGCCGGTGAGGGTAGCTTTCTTCTGGGTACCATATCCTACCACCACGACCTCATTCACCGTTTTACTCAGGGCTGTGAGCACGATCCGCAGGCGCGCCCCTCCTTTTACCGCTACCCGTTGCTCGTTATATGACATATGATTAAATAACAAGGTATCTCCAATGGCAGCGCTGATGCTGAATTTCCCATCGCCATCGGTTAGCGCTCCCCCTGTTTTGTTCTTTACCCGGATAGTTACCCCGGGAACAGGGCTATTGTCGGCGGACACCGTACCGGTTACAACGGTCTGCTGTGCCTGGGCACCGCCGGCGAGTAACAATAACAACAGAAAAAATAAATGGGTAAGAATAGGTTGGCTCCGTAAAGGGACAAAAAATTCACGGTCCGTTCCGGATGGAAGTTTTTTCATAACGCTGTATTTAAATGATTGAATCGGAATGCTGGCGAATTAATTCTGGTTGATTGGACTGTCGCTTTCCAGTCTCTATGACATCCGCAATGTACTATGCTGTACACAGATCATAGAGGGGGTAAATCATTTAAAAACGGGGGTAAAATCGTAAAATATCACAGGGGGTATTTAATCCCCCCCTGTGCACAAAGCGAGTATGGTGGCGGGAGAAAGGGAATTATACCTCTTCCTGGCTTTCCGTGATGTTGAAGTCCCTGTTAAAGGAATGCCGGTATTTTTTCACGTAGCTGGAAGGATTCATGCCGAAAAGTTTGACGAACTGTTCACGGAAATATTTAATATCTCCAATGCCTACCTGCGTGGCGGCCTGGGTAATGGTATAGTTTTCCTTGAGCAATAAAACAGCCGCTTTACGGAGCCGGATCGACCGGATAAAGGAATTGATCGTTTGGCCGGAAATGGATTTTACTTTCTTGTATAAACTGGAGTGGCTCATGCCGATTTCCAGGGTGAACTTTTTAATCGAAAAGGTTTCATCTTCCAGGTTGGATTCTATGATCTCTATACAGCGCTTCAGGAAGTCCTGGTATTCGGCCGGCACCCTGATGTTGCTGTTTTTGAGTGTAATCCGGTCAAAAAAGTACTGTTGCAGCAGGTTCCTGTTCTTGATGATGTTGTTCACCTTGGCCATCAACAGGTCGTTGTCGAAAGGTTTGGTGATATAATCATCCGCCCCGCCTTCCAATCCTTTGAGGCGGGTATCGGAGGCGGAAGACCCGGTGAGCAGGATCACGGGGATATGGCTGATTGTGTCTGTTTGTTTGATCCTGGTACATAACTCTACCCCGTCCATCCCCTCCATCTGGATATCACTGATCACCAGGTCAGGCATGTATTTCTGTACAGCAGAAAAGCCACTGACACCGTTATCAGCTTCGTATACCACAAATTTATCTTTGAACAACTGTTGGAGGTATTGCCTGATTTCATCATGGTCATCGATCAGGAGGATGGATTTCTTTTCCGTAATAGTAGTAGTAGGAGGATCGGCCTCCTGGAAGTCCACCGTAGTGTCCTGAGCCTCCAGGCTGGCATCAGCACTAAGCTCCTTTAAAAAGGCCGATGTATACCCGGCACCCTCCAACAATGGGGTGCCCGCAAGATGAGCATTGCCTTTTTTCAGACAAAGCCGGAAGGCAGTGCCTTCATTTACTTTACTTTCGTAGCTGATAATTCCGTAATGTTTATCTACAAAGTGTTTTACCAGATAAAGCCCAATTCCAAAACCTGTCTGTAACGACTCTTTACGGTCCTGTGCCCGCTGGAACTTTTCAAAAATCCGGTTGCCCACACTGTCTTCAATACCACAGCCACTGTCTTTGATGACAATAGTCACCATCTCCGCATCGGCGCTTACTTTAAAAATAATGGTGCCGTTATCGGGGGTAAACTTAAAGGCATTGGAGAGCAGGTTAAAAATGGCGATTTCCAGCTTCTCACTGTCACCATATATGTCTATCTCCGGTGGCTGAGCCTGGAAAACATATTGAATATTTTTAACTTTTGCCTGCTGGGAAAAGCAGAGATACACCTCGTGACACAGGTTCACGATATCCAGCCGGGCAATCTTCAGCTGGTCACCTTCCTGGTCCGCCTTGCGGAATAGCAGGAGCTGATCTACCAGGCTAAGCAGGCGCCGGGCATTGCGGTACACGATGCCCAGGTCCCGATCGTTTTTATCCTGCAGCAGTTCTTTCAGCGGGTTAATAATGAGTGTGAGCGGTGTCCGGAACTCATGGGAAACATTGGTGAAGAACGACAGTTTCTTCTCATTCAGTTCTTTTTCTTTCTCCTTTTCCAGGTAGGCCAGTTTGATTTCGTATTTCAGCCGCTCTTCCCGCGCCCTATAACGGATATACAGGTAAATGGCGCCCAGGGCCGTACTGATATACAGCAGGTAGGCCCACCAGGTGCGGTACCAGGGAGGCAATACGATCAGGGAAACGGTGCGTATTTCCGGGCCCCAGAAACCATCGGCATTGCTGGCCTTTATCTCAAATGTATAATGTCCTTCCTGCAGGTGGGTGTAGTTGGCTGTCCTGGTTTGACCGACATAGTTCCAATTGTTGTCCCAGCCCCGTAGCCGGTAGGCATAACTGATTTTATCAGGCAGCGTATATTCCAGCGCCACGAAATCGAAAGCAATGGTGGCTTTGTCATAGGGAACGGTGATTTCCTTCACTTCTTTCTCCGGTGTTCTGCCGGATACAAAATTATCCAATTCGGTCACCGGCGTATTGTTGATGTTGATATTGGTTAGCCACACCGGCAGCATGGCGGTATCTGCATATACACTATCAGGGTAAAAGATATTGAACCCTTTAATACCGCCAAAGGCGAGCTCGCCTGAACGCAATGCCAGTGCGGCATTAAAGCTAAATTGATTACTCTGGAGCCCGTCGGAGGCGGAGAAGTTGCGAAACGTTTTCTTTACCGGGTCAAATTTTGAGAGCCCGTTAAAGGTGCTGATCCAGATATTGCCCTTGTTATCTTCCAGCATCCGGAGTATGGAATTGCTCGGCAGCCCTTCGGTCATCGTATACCGGGTATAGGCACCGGTTTGCCGGTTAAAGCGCAACAAGCCGCCTCCGTCAGTACCTACCCAAAAATTACCCTGTTTGTCGTGGTAAATAGACCGGACCGTATAGCCAATATCAAAACGCTGGTGTTTCAGGTGATGTTTATCTATCCTGATGAGAGCAGAATAATTACCTCCCCATAGCTGACCTTCACGGTCCTCAGCCAGGCACTGCATGTTTACCAGGCTGCTGTCGAAAAGGCCAAAACGGTTTTCCCGGGGATCAAAACGATACAATGTACCGTTGTTGGTGGTGCTGGCCCATAGTTGTTGTTGATGATCTTCATACACCATCCATACATTATTTTCTGCTGTACGGGTATATGGATTAAAACAGGTATAGTGCTCAAACTTTCCGGTGGTGGTACTGTAGCGGTTTACCCCACCAAACCATGTTGATATCCATAAGTCATGGTGAACATCATGAATGATGGAGGTAATAAAATTGCTGCTGATACCTTGCGGTTGATGTACATCATGGCTATAGGAAGTAATGGCGCCGGTTTCCCGGTTCCAGTGTTTCAATCCTCCCCCGTCGGTACCTATCCAGATATTTTTGGCATCTTCTTCACAAAAAGAAAAAATAAAATTATCGATGGCCCTGGCATCAGGATTACGATTCAGCACATTTAGCTCAAAAGGGTTACGCCGCGATTCAAGGATATTAATTCCACCCCGCAAGGTGCCTATCCATTTACGGCCCTCCCGGTCTTCATAAATAGAATAAACAGCGTTGCTGCTCAGCTGCGACCGGCTCCCCGGACTGGTAAACGGACGTGCGGGTGCATCAGTACCAGTTATCAGGTAAATGCCGTTCCCATCAGAAGCACACCAGGTCGTCCCTTCCCGGTCAGTATACAGGTGTACGATTTTGCTGTTTTCGGGCAAGGCATTACCGGAAAATTTTCCGGTAGCGGCCATATAACGAAATACGCCGGAATCCGTACCCAGCAATAGATTACCGGCTTTGTCGATATTGAGGTAGTTGGCGCGGGGAATATCCCTGGAAACAATATACAAGGTATGTTGACCAATTTCATACCTGCACAAACCGATGTTTTGCACAAATATCCAGGCAGATTTACCGGTAAATTTTATACCGGTCACCTCGTAATTGGTGAGGATTTTAGCATCCCAGTGTAACGGAATTTGCAGACCGTTATCAAGGTTATTATCAAATACGAGCAAGCCATTTTTTTCAGTGCCTACCAAGACGAGCCCATTTTCATCCGACTTAATGATATGTATGTTCTCATTGGCTTTGCGGAGCGTACGGCTATTCACCGGTCTGTACACCGGCATGAAAAATTTTTCAGTGGCAGGGTTGAAAACACTCACGCCCCGCCGGCCGCCTACCCAAAGCTGGTGATGATTGTCATCGGCCAGGGTATAAATACCATTGTCGGCCAGAGAGGTGCTGTCGCCTACTTTGTTCCGGTAAACTTTAAACCTGTACCCATCGTACCTGCTCAGCCCATCGTAAGTACCAAACCACATAAACCCTTTATGGTCCTGATATACAGAGGTAACCGCATTGTTCGACAATCCGTCTTCTATACCCAGGTACCTGATGGGGTAACCGATGGTAGATGCTGCAGTCGTGACCACCATCAGCAATAAAACAAAACAACATGTCCTCTCAACGCGCATAGGTTTATTTTAACGGCTATAAAGCTATTGAAAAAATAAACTTTTCGCGACAAGCGCCATCATTTTAATGCCAGGTAAGGAATGTGGATTGAAGCAGCCTCACAGGGGAAAATCTTTTTGGTTATCATGGCACAGGAGAGCTATATTCTTCATTTGTGACAGCCTGCAACCATACGGTAGGACCGTTTTGCGTGTTGGTGACAGCGATCTGAACAAACCCGGTGTCGGCGCTTGCCCCATGCCAATGAGGAACATCAGGCGGACATTTTATCACATCTCCTTTCCGGAGAATGACTTTGGGTCGTCCTTTTTCCTGATAATATCCCACACCGCCGGTGGCCAACAGTATTTGACCACCGGGGTGATAATGCCATTTGGTCCTGGCACCTGGCTCAAAGGTTACATTCCCCACCTGCGTATTGTTAAGGCTATCCGGACTTACCAACTGTTGCAGGTAGACATTTCCTACAAAGTTATCATTGGTGATCCTTTCTCCTTTAGGGAAAATAAGGTCTGTATTCTGTGGATGCCGTTCGGGAAACGAGGCACAGGAAGCGGCTAAGATTGCCAGCATTGGAAAGCTGATGTTAAAATGATGCTTCATCTTCATTTCAGGTAGTGCTTAAAGAAATTATCCAGTTTTTTCACTGCCTGTGGCACATATTCCGGTCTGTCGTACATATCAATATGCGATGCACCAGGAACCTCAAACAGTTCTTTGGGAGCTGCCGCCCTGGCAAAGGCTTCATCGCTGAAATAACGGGAGTCAGCTTCCTTGCCAATAATCAGCAAAAGAGGACGAGGTGAAATCATCTCCACATGGTCCAGTGCGGTAAATGCCATCAGCTTATCCAGACTGGTAAATATATACTTGTTCTGCGAATTTGGATGCTGGCCTCTGGGAGTACGGTAATACTCATACCCTTCTCTGTACATACCAGTTGCGCCCGCGGGAATTTCTTCCCGGGTATTAAATACATAGTTCACGTATTTTACCGGCTCCCCGTTCGCTTCCCGTGTCCGTTGTTTACCTACTTCATCCAGGCGTTGCTGCATCTGTGGTTTTAACACACCATTCAGTCCCTCACGGCGAAGCTGACCGAGGTCCACCATGCTGACAGTAGCTACCGCTTTTAAACGGTGTTCCGTCTGCGCTGCCTTGATGGCGAAGCCGCCACCTGCACAGATTCCCAGTACACCAATGCGGTCCGGGTTAACTGATGGATGGTTGCTCAGATAGTCTGTTGCTGCACGGTAGTCCTCTGTACGTACCGCCGGGTCTTCCAGAAACCTGGGCTCACCGCCGCTTTCCCCCTGATAGGAAGCATCAAACGCGAGGGTAACGTACCCCTGCTCCGCTAGTTTCTGCGCATACAATCCCGCTGTCTGTTCCTTCACACCGCCGGCAGGATGCCCCACCAGTATAGCCGGATAGCGTTTATGCCGATCGAAGTGCTGAGGCAGGAACAGATTGCCAACGACCGTAATATTCTGATTGGGAAATGTTACCTTTTCCACAGCAACACCGTTTTGCGTCTTTACCGTGTCGGCGGCCGTGTTGAACATCTCATTCAGCATATTTACCACAGCATTTCCTTCCCTCCATCCTACTTTGGTAGATATCAGGAACGCTATACGCCGCAGCTGCTGCTCCGTAAATCCAACGTTCCGGCCTACATTCAGATGCGCCCGTAATTGTGCCGCTGTGCCGCTCATACCCGCCAGTGCTGAAATAGTCGCTATCTCCCGGCTTTGATAATCCAGGTTGTCCCTGCCGAAAATATCCGCAAACAAGTGTTCCTTTAAAAACGTATCAATAACAGGAACATACTTTTGAGGGGCGCCAATATCAGTTGTACCAGTTAGCTTCGTTTGTACGTCCTTCCCAAATGCAAATTTTGACGGTATGAAGTTGACGGCTGCAGGTGTGTTCCCGGCCACATCATTTATTCCATTTTGTTTCCTGCCGCTCACCACCTTTTCCAGTGTGCCGATAGCGTTCAGACTGCGGGGGAAACCAGCATAGGCATACAACTGGACCAATATTTCCTTTGCCTCATTCATACTCAATCCTGCATCTAATCCGTTATTCAGCGCGTGATTCAAAAGTGACTGGTTGCCTGTGGCCGCATACGCAGCAATAGGAATGATACTTTCCTGCTTACCTGTCAGTATTTTAGCTGTATCCGCCGGCTGTTGGGCATTCGCAGACCCACACATGCCGACAAACGCCATGAACAATGCTATCACAGAAATATCGTTAAATAGTTTCATCTCATCTTTTTTATTTCAACAGATGTTTGCAAGCGCAAATGTTTAATCAAGTCCCTTCTCTTTTAAAAATTTCGACAGCAGGTCGGCAATCTGTACATTGTTTAAGTCCGAAAAAGGGAAATGGGTGTTGCCATGAATACCTATTTCCGGTAAATGGACCAGTGTTACATCGCCACCGTGTTTATTGACTACATCCCTCCATTTCCGGGCAACGGCCAGGAATACCCGCCATTGTTCCTGTCCCGGATTCGTACTGGGGCTGTCGGGAATATTGTCACCATAGTAAATAGCTATGGGAATCTTTGTAAGCTGCCAGAACTCCGGCAGTGGAACAGTAGCCGGTTTGATAACGCGACCGCCTAATACGATGGAGTCCGGCGCCTCTCCTTCCGGAAATACGAAGTCGCCGCCCGGTTCATAGGAAATGATAGCTTTGATCCGGGAATTTTTCAGTGCAGTACGCCATCCCAGTCCGCCACTTTGCGAGTGTGTCAGCAGGATTCCGGCACCGATCTTATTAAACAGTTCAGATACCGCATTCGTATTTACTTCCGGATTATAAGGCCCAATATTGGGGGCTGTCTGCCGGAAAAACTGGTTCAATGCCTCCGGGTCTTTTGAGAACTGAACACCGGGATAAAAGTCGGGCCACACCCCTAAACGAAATATTCCAAACCAAAGTTGATCATCTGCTGTAGGTGCGATGTTGACAGGCTCAGGGCTTTTCCCTCCATGTCCGCGTCTGGGCTGATCGATCAGGTACACCGGAAACCTCCGCCGCAGAAAGATCGTTTGAAACCCTTCCCGCCCATCGGGTGTTGTTTCCCATGTTTTCGTGAACTGCCCATGCCCATGCCAGAATACCAGCGGCAGTTTCCTGGGACGCTCCGGCACCTGGTAGAAAACATAGGCATGATCTACATGGAGTGTTTGCCCTGCGGTGCTGGGGTTGACAGGATTGTATGCTCCGTCTTTGATCGGGTCAAAGGTCCCGGGGTTGGTTACAAGCGTGCCCCCTACCGCAAAGCTGCCTTGCTGCCGCAGTACTAACTGTCCCGCATCGGTGCTTGCTTTGTTGGAAGCACAGCCCGCGACGAATACAGAAGCGATCAACAACACAAAATATATTTTCCTCGGTATCTTACTGATAAGCATAAACGATTAGATATTAAAACGCCAATATTCTTTATATATTCATTTTCCTTTCCCCCAGCCATTTTACCATTGCCGGGTCCCGGTGATCGAAAATACTGCTGGTGGCGGAATCCAGGGCTTTAATAGCATCCATGTCCCCGTCACTAAGTTCAAAGTCGAATATGTTGAAGTTTTCCTGCATTCTTTCTTTCCGAACAGACTTAGGAATAGCGATTACACCGCGTTGAGTAAGCCATCTTAAAATCACCTGCGCAATTGATTTTTTATATTTACCAGCAATGCTGCCCAACAGTTCATTATGGAAAATATTGTTCTTCCCTTCTGCAAACGGTCCCCAGGATTCAATTTGTACATGATTTTCCAGTAAAAATTGCTGCGCAGCAGTTTGCTGGTGGAAAGGATGGGTCTCTATCTGGTTTACGGCAGGTACTACCTCATGATGAATCATCAGGTCCATCAGCCGGTCGGGATGAAAATTACTGACACCAATGGCCCGTATACGGCCTTCTTTATACAGTTCCTCCATTGCTCTCCATTCGCCGTAAACATCGCCATAAGGCTGATGTATCAGGTACAAATCGAGATAATCCAGTTGCAGTCTATGGAGAGAATTCTCAAAAGCCTTCCTGGTACCGGTATAGCCATCAGATTGTATCCATAACTTAGTCGTAATAAACAGCTCCTCCCTGGCAACGCCAGATTTTTTTATAGCGGCGCCTACCGCTTCTTCATTACCATAGGAGGCTGCAGTGTCAATTAACCTGTATCCGCTGGCAATAGCGTCCAGCACTCCTCTTTCGCACTCTGCCAGATCTGTCACCTGAAAAACGCCATATCCAAGAATAGGCATTTGTACTCCGTTGTTCAGCGTTACGTTTTTCATACTTTAGCGTAGTTTACTTTGACTTTACAAAGGTGACTTACATTTTCTGCATCGTTCTTATACCGATTACGGGTCTTTTTACCATTATTACCGAAGTGGGAGACTCAGCCGGGCCGCAGTGTGATTATTCAGTAATTTTAACAAGCAAACACCTATGGTTGTTATGGATAATATATTAAAATTCAATACAATTAGCGATTATAACGCCTTCAATAATAACGAAACACTACACCCTTTGGTGAGCGTGGTGGACCTCTCAAAGGCTAATCCCAGAAGCGGTTCCCGTATGTACTTTGGGTTTTATACCATTTTCCTGAAGGAGGTGAAATGCGGCGATATCACCTATGGCCGGGATACTTACGACTACCAGGAAGGCACGCTGGTCTTTCTGGCGCCTGGACAGGTGGCGGGCGTTAACAGCAACGGGGAGATGTACCAGCCTAAAGGGTACGCACTGGTATTCCATCCGGATTTAATACATGGTACGGCGCTGGGGCGCCGCATTAATGATTATACGTTCTTCACGTATGATACGCGGGAAGCGCTGCATTTATCCGAAAGGGAGCGTCAAATCGTGTTGGACTGTTTCTCAAAAATCAGCTACGAACTGCAACATGCGATTGATAAGCACAGTAAGAAACTGATTGCCTCCAACATTGAATTGTTGCTGGATTATTGTGTGAGATTCTATGACCGGCAATTCATTACACGGGAACACGTTTACAAAGGCGTACTGGAGCGGTTTGAGCAGCTGTTGAATGATTATTTTGAATCCGATAAGTCCCAGCATCTGGGACTGCCGTCAGTTGCATATTGTGCCGGTGAATTGAATCTGTCAGCCAATTACTTTGGCGACCTGGTGAAGAAAGAAACAGGAAAAACTGCACAGGAATATATCCAGACCAAAATAATCAACATCGCCAAAGAAAGAATATTTGATCTGAATAAATCTGTCAGCCAGGTGGCCGGTGAGTTAGGTTTTAAATATCCGGCGCACTTTACCCGTTTGTTTAAACAAAGGGTTGGTATTACGCCGAATGAATACAGGATGCAACATTGACGATAAAATCATACGGTCCTTTACCGTTGTTGTATGATTATGGGCCCGGCGGAGGAATGCTATTAAACATCCTTGCGTCGCACTCTTCAGCTGTTGGAATTCTCCTGAACCACACAGTGGCTTGTAGGCCAACGTTGCTGTCTGATAGTAAGTCTATCAGGAGTGAATTGTTCTGACGATTTAACCTTTGTACTGCTGGTCAGTTACCTTTTCCAACCAATCCACCACTTTGCCGTCCAGGTTCTCCTGAATGGCAATATGTGTCATTCCGGTCGTTGCTGTAGCCCCGTGCCAGTGCTTTTCATTTGGTTCAAACCAAACCACATCGCCCGGGCGTATAGTTTCTACCGGTCCACCTTCCCGTTGAACCCATCCGCATCCTGCAGTTACAATTAATGTTTGTCCAAGTGGATGGGTATGCCATGCTGTTCTCGCCCCCGGCTCAAAGGTGACGCTGGTCGCAGCGCCTCGCCGTGCTTCATTGGCATCAAAGAGCGGATCTACTCTTACCGCCCCAGTAAACCAGTCGTCCGGGCCTTTAAAGGACGGCCTTGATCCTATTCTGGTAATGTCCATATTTCAAATATACCTGTTTATTTCAGGTGGATGTTACGATACCTCCAACGCATTATACTTGGCAACACAACCAGCAGCAATGGTAGCGCCAGTATGAAACCACCAATCACAGCGATCGCCAGCGGCTGATGCAACTGTGCGCCCGTACCAATCCCAAGGGCAATAGGCATCAGCGCAGTGATAGCGCCCAGTGCGGTCATTAATTTGGGTCTCAGGCGGGTGGAGATAGCATATACGATCGCCTCATCCACCTGTTGGGTATGGTGCATTAATTCTTTAAACTGTAAGAAAGTAAAAATGGCATTCTCTCCAATAATCCCTACTATCATAATCAGCCCGGTATAACTACCAACATTCAGCGGTGTGTGCGTGAGATAAAGCGCAATATAACTACCGCCAATACCCAGTACCGATACCATCAGGATGATCAGTGC
Source organism: Chitinophaga fulva (assembly GCF_012927205.1). Lineage (GTDB taxonomy): Bacteria > Bacteroidota > Bacteroidia > Chitinophagales > Chitinophagaceae > Chitinophaga > Chitinophaga fulva. The sequence continues at coordinate 488,505 of NZ_JABBGC010000002.1, read as the reverse complement.
ATCTACGAAATCCTTATACAGGAAAAGGATAACGCCAAATACCAGCAAACTGGCCGTAATCAGGATCAATAATAACTCCCTGAAAGATTGCTGCTGATCGGCATAAGCGCCTCCGTAGGCAATACTATAACCCTGCGGCAGCAATATCTTCGTTCCCACCTCCCGGCTGATTTCCCGCATCACGGCGCCCAAATCGCGGTTATCCAGCCGGGCGGTGACAATACCCATCGACTGCAGGTTTTCCCGTGTAATTTCTGCTTCTCCGGTATTGAAACGCGGAGTGGCCAGATCCGTCAGCGGACGTAGTTTCCCATCCGGTAAAAATACCTGTAGCCGATTAATGGCCGATACATTCAGCGTTCGACTGCCGGGATATACCAGCCGTATGGGTGATAACTGCTCCTTTTCAAATACTGCGCCCGCTACATTACCTTCCAGTGCTGTTTGCAGTTGAAACTGCAAACTGGCAGGCGTGATCCCATACTGCGCCAGTAAACGGCTGTTAACTTCCATACTGATCGAAGGGCCGGCTATCACAATACCATCAAATACGTCTGCGGTGCCGGACACGTTGCTCACCAAAGCCGCCACCTGCCTGGACAATGCTTTCAGCTGTTCCTGATCGTTCCCGAAGACTTTTATTTCCACTGGTTGCACAGAAGTCATCAGATCCCCCAGCATATCCCCTATCACCTGCCCGAAGTCGATGCGCAACGCCGGCTGTGTAGCCGCTACCTGTTTACGGATAGCATCTATGACATCATTGGTCGTCAGCTTACGGTCTTTCTTCAACTGTATCAGATAATCACCTCTGTTGGGTTCCGTTATAAAGAACCCCATCTGGGTACCGGTGCGCCGGGAATATGCCGCCACTTCCGGAATACCGGTGATGATCTTTTCCACCTGCTGCAACATCCGGTCTGTCTCTTCCAGAGAAGTACCCGGCGGAGAGCTATAATCCAGCACAATACTGCCTTCATCCATCTCTGGCAAAAATCCTGTTTCCAGGCGCGGTACAATCAGTGCAATCGCCACAATCAGTCCCACTATGAACAAAATGCTGATCCATGGCCGGGTAATGAACCAGGTTACCCAGCGCTGTTTTTTTACATCATGCCCCTTATGCGCTTGTTTTGCTGCCTTTCGTTCTTTTTTCTGATTGGTCAGCAACAGGTAAATCACCGGCAGCCCTATCCAGGTAACCAGGAAAGAACATACCAGCGTAATGATCATGGTATTGGTCAGTACTTTGAAGTAGGCGCCGGCTACTCCCGTCATCAGCAAAAAAGGCAGGAAGATAACAATCGTACTGAGGGAAGAACCCACCATCGCCGGGAATAAGTAATTAATCGCTTTGGGTATCAGCACAGTGGTCGGTTCATCCGGATGTTCTTCATGTGTACGGTGTATTTGCTCCACTACCACTATGGCGTCATCAATAATCAGCCCTATGGCCGCAGCGATAGCGCCCAGCGTCATGATATTGAAGGTTTGCCCGGTGGCATATAATACAATCAGCGTCAGCAGTAAGGTCACCGGAATGGTGATCAGGATGGTGGCACTGGCTTTCAGTGAACGGAGGAAAATAATCGCCACGATGATGGCCAGCAGTAATCCTATCCATAAACTATCGGTTACACTCTTAATCGCATCTTTTACAAAGTCGGCCTGTATATAGTAAGGAGAGATTTTCACATCCGCAGGCAGGGTCCTTTTCAGTGCAGCGATCTTTGCCGTCATGCGGTCGGACAGGTCTACCAGATTGGCATTGGGCTGCTTGATCACCGCCACCAGTATACCTTCTTTGCCATTCGCATTTACCTTGATGTATTCCTTCGCCTCTCGTATTTCCACCGCCGCAATATCCGCCAGCGTGACTATCCGCTTCCCGTTGTTGCTGACCACCAGGTTATTGAGTTTTTCTTTGGTGTCTACCACCGCATCGGTAACGGTGAGGTATAGTAAACGGTAATCAGACAGGTAACCGTTGGACTTGATAAAGTTGGTCTGGGCCAGCGCGTTGTTAATCAGATCCGGTGTAATACCAAAGGTATTCATCTTCTGCATGTCCAGCTGTACCCAGTATTCCTTGTTTTTCCCACCGATAATACGGATTTCGGAAACACCTTCCACCTGTGATAAAAAGGGTTTGATGGTATAGGTGGCCAGGTATTTCAGATCGATGGGCGACCGATTGTGGCTTTCTATGGTATAACCGCTCACGGGCAATATGGAGGGATTCATCCGTTCCACATTGATCTGCACTTCTGGTGGCAATACATTTTTGATTTCCGCGATCTTTGATTCAATACGTTGCTGGCTGATATTTATATCTGCCTGCCAATCCATGAAGGCGGATATTTCGCAGCTGCCCCTGCTGGTAGTGCTACGGATCATTTTCAGGTCCGGCACCTGCTTTATCGCCAGCTCCAGCGGCCGGGTAACGGTGATCATCATTTTATTGACCGGCTGTTGGCCCGCATCTGCAATGATCTTTATTTTGGGAAAAGTGATTTCCGGGAAAAGTGCCGATTGTATTTTTCCGTAGGCAAACAATCCTCCTGCAATGATAATCACAAGAAGTACCGTCACCGGATTTTTATATGCGAGAAAGAAATTTTTCATACCGGCTGCTTGTTTACAACGGTGACAGTGGCAGTATCGGAAAGGCCGTAGTTACCGCTGGTGAGTACTTTGTCCTGTGTAGTGAGTACAGGAGATAATACCTCTATCCTATTACCGGTTTCCAGCCCTTTCTGAATAATCACTTTTACAGCGGTGGTACTGTCTTTCATTTTCATGATCCAGTATTCGCTTTGTGATTCATTGGAAAGCACAGACTCCCTGGGAACAAACACGGTATTCGCTTTCGTCGATTTAACAAGCCGCACCTTTGCGATGAGGTTTTCCGGAATCAGTTTACCGGGGGCAACCCTGATCACATAATTCTGTGTTTGTGCGATCGAATCCACGGTAGGCAATGGCGCTTCCAATACACCGGGCAGTTTCTGACCATCTGGCAAAGCCACAGTAACACTGCGATTGGCGGGGATAAGAGAGGTTAGTTCGTATGGCAGATTCAAAATAAAAGCGAAACTGTTATCATCAGAAATAGTCGCCAGTTGTTCACCATCCTGTACATAGGTGCCTGCCTGGGTAGCTAACTGCGTAATATAGCCGTTACCGGTAGCCTTAACAGGAATAATACCCGTAAAGCGGAAAGAAGAATCCAGCTTATTGACAATATTCCCTAAATTCTCCGCTTCCTTTGTTTTCAGCAAGAATAACACCTGTCCCCGGCTTACATGTTGCCCGATTTTTATATTGGACGTCTGCAGGAAACCATTGGCAACGGCTTTTACATTTGTTTTCAACAGAAAAGCAGCCGTAGCATTTAGCTCCACAGCATCTTCCATCGTGCCTCTTTCGGGAGAAGCCACTGTAACAGGGGTACCCATCGGTGTTGCCTGTTCTTCAGAGGCCGGAGCCGTATGACTACAGGCAGTTGCCAGGAGGACCCATGTAGTGCTAAGCAGACTTAATAACTTCATAGTTGATATCAATTAGCGCTGTTCCAGTAGTTAATCTGGTTAATCAACTGATATTTATTTACAATATTCTGCGTGATGATATTTTTAGCATTCAGGTAATTATTGATGGCAATCACATAATCTGCTATTCTTGCATCACCATGTACCAATAATGCTCTGTTGGCCTGCATCAGGCCATCAGCATAATTAATTTGTTTGTTTGCCTGCTCAATGAGCTCCAATGTAGATGCCAGCTGCTGCGTAAGTTGTTGTATCTGTTGATAATACTGACGGGAAAAAAAATCCTGATAATTCTTTCTCGTTTCCTCAGAAATGGCCACCTTGTTATGTTGCATTTTTCGTTGCTTACCATCATAAATGGGGATAGCCAGGCTTAATCCGGCGCTGACGCCAAAATTTTTGTAGGGGTCCAGGGATAAGGTAGAATTAAAACCACCATCGGTATACAGATTTATTCTGGGCCGGTATGACAAGTTAATGGCGGCATCTGTATTTCGGAGTTTCAGGCTGTCTATTTCAAATTGGTGATAAAAGACCGTATTCTCCAGGGAAGGGAGATGGTCAATACTCAATGCGGGATCTGCTATGGAGGTAAAGGCAGTATCTATAACGCCGCAAAGATAATTCAGCTGTCCGAAGTCAACCTGGTACTGTGTATGCAATTGTTTTAGCAAAAGCTCCTGTTGTTGCAGGGTGACCAGGAAAGTGAGATAGTCTGTCTGCCGGTAAGTGCCGGTTTGGGTAAGTTTTTTCAGGATCACTTCTTCCTGTTTCAGCAGTTGCAGCACGTTGCTGTTAAAGCGGTATTGCTCCCAATCGCCATAGGCGACGATATACTGCGCCACAATACTTTTTTTCAGGTCCTGTTCTGAGATCCTGGCCGTATTGCGAAGGCCCTGGTTCTGCAAGTCAATACCATACAGTTGATTATTCAGGTTCTTCTTTCCATTCAGCTCTTTGGTGGCAGTTACGAGGGCGCTTACCTGACCTCCGTTCGTAATGGCATTATCGTACCCGTAGCCATGAATGAGCGGGGCGTAGGTGTTGTTGCTCACACCGTTCACCTGAGGGCCATAAGCGGCGCGCAGGCGCAGGCTGTCAATCTGTGCCGCTCTTACCTGATTCTGGTAATCCTTCAGTAGCGGACTATTTTGTTTACCTTTCTCCAGGTAATAACGCAGGTCTTTCTCCTGGGCATGTGCCGTGATGAAAAGGAAAATAAGCAGTAAAGAAATGGCCGTCTGCTTCATTAAACCATTTTTAAAATCTACTACTGAAGGATATGGTAACAGATGGAGGTTAGTGGATCATTCTTTTTCTTCTTTCAGGAATTTCCCCTTGTCATCGAATATAACATCTTTACCGTTTATTTCCGCCTCGTAATTCACCTCTCCGTTCGATTTTACAATTTTAGCGGTTTCCTTTACCCTTGAGCCTTTATAATGACTGGTTATATAAAGCGTCGCTTCCTTGGGCAGTGCTGTGGCAGGAACGGCCGTCTCTGTTTCCATCCAGCCGCCTTTCGCATCAAACACAGCCGAAGTATGCTGGCTGTTCTCTTTAAAGCCCGCTTCATAGTTTCCCTTCTCCATTTCCCATTTAACCCCTGTAGCAGCGGGGAATTTCTTTAAAAAAGCAGTTTTAACAGGTGCAGGCACTTTGGCCTCGCTGATCTTTTGTGCAAATGCAGATGCACTGATCATCATGCATCCCAATAATACATAGATTTTCATGGTCTGTGAATTTAAACTAAAATTACAGGCCAATTCTGGTTAATTTCTGTAGCAGCAAGAAACTCCGGTCCCGGCAGCGATTTCACAAGGGAAAAGCTACACGTATTACCATGGTTATCTCAAAGAAAGTATCCTTCTGACATAAATTTTTCCGCTTTTGATCAAACTTTGTCTTTGGTAGCTATTAATTTCGCGACCATTTTAATATAATCGAACAGGCAAGCTGCCTTGTATTACAGCAATTGGGATTTCCTGCTTGCTGCCAGGTCAGTACAGCTACAACGCTTTTTTATGAGATCAGGCTATATTCTATTGCTTTTATCACTAACTGTCGCCACCAATACTTTCGGACAAGATAGTACCAGGCCAAAGAGGATCACAGATACAACCAGCCAGCTTAAAGGTATCATTGTTACGGCCAGCCGTATAGCGGAGAGCGTTAACGAAGTGCCTTCGTCAGTAACATTAATATCCAGGAAAGAGGTAGAAAAACAAGCACAGATCAACAACAATCTACCCTACATCCTGATGCAGAAAGTTCCGGGAATTTCCCCAAGTGAAGAAGGGCAGAATAATTTTATCGGGAAATTGAGAGGCAGAAATTTCCTGGTCCTTATTGATGGTATCCCGCAGTCCACTCCATTAAGGAACGGCGGGCGTGACCTCAGAACTATTGATGTTAGCGCCATAGACCATATTGAAGTAATAAACGGCGCCTCTTCGATGTATGGCAATGGAGGCGCAGGAGGCATCATTAACTACATCACCATAAGGCCGGAAAAGAATGTCCCTTTCAGCTCTTCTACCTATTTCAATAATAGCCTGAACCTTGTAAAACCTGACGAAACCTACGGTTACAACATTTCCCAGGTATTCAAAGGCCGGACTGGCGGCTTTGATTATGTTCTACAAGGAAAGATGGCACACTCCGGTGTGGTAAGATCCTCCGACGGCGTTGTGGTCAGCCCCTTTTATGGATTGGGAGAAACCAGGACGTACAACGCCCTGGTGAAACTGGGATATGATTTTTCTACTAATCACCGTATTGAGGTAATGGGTAACTATTTTAATAGTATCCAGGACAGTAAATACATTGGTACGAAAGGGAACTTTGGTATTTCTCCTGCAATCGGCGTCAGGGGTGATACCAATATCCTGGGAGGCACCCCATACAATAAGACGATAAACGTAAAATACACCGGTACTTTTGGTAAGACCGAAGCCAATGTAGTAGCGTATTTCAATGATATTAATTCAGTTTTTGAAGCCTATAATCAAATATACTCCGACCACTGGGGAGCCCGTTTCAATATGTCTACCCCCGTTATATTGCCAGGTAATAACCACCTGCAATTGATCTATGGCATAGATTTCCTGAAAGACCATACCGTACAGAAGGATATGGCGGATAAACTAGTGACCCCGGATATGAACATGAACAGTATTGCTCCTTACCTGCAATCCAAGTTCGTGCTGGCCCAAAACTGGATACTCAAAGCCGGCGTACGATATGAGAACCTGCTATTTAAAGTGAGTGACTTTACTAAAGGGAATCAGCTTGTCCCCGGAGCTACCAACACCTATGATGCGTTAGTATTTAATGCTGGTCTGCGATATAATAAATGCTCCTACATTCAGCCATTTGCCAGCTTCTCACAGGGTTTTTCCATCGGGGATGTTGGGTTGGTATTGAGAAACGGTGTTTCATTGAATGCCATAAATCTTGCCCCGGTGAAGGTAAATAATTTTGAACTGGGCGTAAATGGCGATGTTCAACGGTTCCGTTATGAGGTGACCGGTTATTATAACACCAGTAAAAAAGGAACAACATTTAAAGAGATCACCCCGGGTAACTTCGACCTGACCCAATTACCACAACGCATATACGGAGTGGAGGCTGTACTGGGATTCAAAGCTACTGACTGGTTAAGCGTGGGCAGTATATTGAGCTATATGGATGGAAAAGAGGATACCAAGAACGATGGTTCTTACGATGGGAAAATGGACAATTCGATTATCTCGCCAATAAAAGTGGGTGGGAATGTCAACTTCAAATTTACCCGCCAATGGGATTTCTCTGTTCAAATGACTAACATCGGTGGCCGCAATGTGTTCCCGAAAGAAGTGTGGAACTATGGAAAATACCCAATATCCGGATACACCCTGTTTGATATGTACACTTCCTATAAACTCAGGCATGTAACATTCACATTTGCTATTAATAACCTCTTTAATGCTAATTATTACCCCACGCATTCAGAAGTACGTGGTGCTACAACAGAAGGACGCTATTATGTAAAGGCCACCGGAACGGTCGCTAACCTGGGCATAGTGGTCAATTTGTAATATTCCCCGCCTGTATTTACACTGTCTTGTCAGGCAGCCTGCTACCGTAAATCATACCTAACAACACAACTAAAAAAGGGAACCAGCCATAGTGGCTGGTTCCCTTTTTTTTACAGCAGCATCAGCTGCAATTATCGGTATTATCTACGGATGCAATCTGTAGTTCAATCCAATGTTAACTGTTGTAGGGGCTCCGGGAAATTTGCCTCCCCAGAAGTCATACCGGTGTGTAAAATACTTTTCGTTCAGCATATTATTAACCGTGGCACTGACTCCCCAGTGGCTCCATTTATAGTTCACGGCCAGGTTCAGCAGATTGTAGGAAGGAATAGCCCCATTGGACCCATCCGGCGAAGGTTGTTCCGTATTAAGGGCGTCGTTATACTGCCTGCCGGTAAATGTATTATAAATGTTTACGCCCATTGTCCCAATGCCAATAGAACGCTCATATTGCATCCCTGCAGTGAACAGCTGTTTAGGAGCATATGGGAGCAAATTACCTTTATTCGGCCCTTCATTAAAAGTTGCTTTCTGCAATGCCCCTGTTACATACACCCGTAATCCTTTTAAAGGAAATACATTAAGTTCCAATTCCAGCCCCTGATGTAAAGCCTTACCTGCATTGGTAAACCTGCCGCTCTCCTCTATCAGTTTGTGATCGAAATCAAGCACATAACCACTCATACTAATATCCATCCAATTGACCGGGGTTGTACGAATGCCTACCTCATAATTAGTGGACGTTTCCGCACCGAGGTTGTTTCCATTAGCGACTGTTCCAGGATCAAGCGCAGCATACAACACCGGCGGATTGTATCCCTTTGAAACGGTGGAATATACTCTGAACCGCTCAATAGGTTTATATAAAAATCCAAATGAGTAAATCAGAACATCCGTTTTAGTAGAGAGTTTTTGAGCGGTCATGTAGTTGTTCTGGCCGTAGTTGATGGCTGTATAACGCAATCCGGGTGTGAAACTGAACTTATCGGAAAAATGAATCTCATCCTGGATGTATCCTTCGAAAACATTGGTGGGAATGGTCACTGAATAAGTTGTTTTCCCAACGTGTTGTAGAGGGTCAGCACCTAACACCTTTATACTGTTGGTCTGATCTCCAAGATATTTCACGCCAACGATCAGAGAATTTTTCAGGTTAAACAGTTTGTTATTACGGTTATATTCAAGCACGGTACCCCCGGTGAAGATATCTCTCAAATCTCCCAGGATGGACTTCTTATCCCTGTTGGTATCATACCACCAGTTGCGTTTGAAGTAGTTGGCGAAAACTGACAGGGAGATGGTATTGAGGGAATCAATGCTTTTTTTGTATACAGCAGAGGCAGAATAACGATTCGCATAAAACTGATCAAAAGGATTTACGCTCTGTTTGTAATTGTCCTTATATTGCTGCTCTGATAGGCCTCCTGGCGTTTCGGCGTCTTCTGTATAAACATTACCGGAAAAAGTAAATTCGTCCTTGTTGTCCAACTTTGTGCCAATACGGAAAGTAACATCATTCGTACCAAACGCCGATCTGGTTGATCTGAAACCATCTCCTTGCCGGCGATTGTAATTTATGTAGTAGTTAAACTTGCCATTATCGCCAAAAGCCGAAGCAGAGGCGTTGAGATAACCATAGCTTCCCGCCTCGACGCTACCTTCCACATTGGGTTTGCCATATCCCTTTTTGGTGATAAGGTTAATCACACCGCCAATTGAGCCCGCTCCATATAACACGGGAGAGGCCCCTTTAATCACCTCAATCCTTTCTATAGAGGCGATAGGCAGCATGTAATAAGCCCCCAGCTGACCATAACTTTGCCCTAATGGAATTTTACCGTCTACAAGTACCACTACATACCCATTCCGGGAAGGGTCAAGCCCCCGTAAGCCTATTCCGGGTTTTAGTCCACGCCCGTCTTCATCCTGATAGTTAGCCCCTGGGATCAGCCTTATGGCATCTCCCACCGACTGGATACCGAGATCTTTTATTTGTTTGCTATTGACGATATTTACAGTGCTCGACAGATTTTTGATTTTGCTGTTTAGCCCGTTCGATGTGACTGTTACGTCTTCCAGAGATATGCTCCAAAGGCTGTCACGATTATCTTTTCGATTTCCCTTAGGTTCATTTTGTGCGCTGGCGTTTAAAGCTGTAACCAGCAGTGACAGAGAGAAAATGCTGGCGGCCCTCGTTTTTTTCATGATAAATTGTATGTTATAGATATTAGGTGTGTGGTTGTGCGGGATGCAAAACTATAATAGATAGTGCATATAGGTCAATCGAATCGGGAAAATTTTGAACTACAGCATTCGTTGGTTTAAATCGACCGGACCTTCCTACAGACAGCGCCCCTCCGGGAGTGCTTTTCCCGAAAAATATTTATTTGTCACTACTACAATTATAATTAACTTACGGCACAAGGCCCCCATTGAGGCCGGGATAGTATTTTTAGTATGATGCGCATTTTCCTTTTCCTGGCAGTGCTGGCATCACCTCTTCAGGTTTTTGCACAGGTAGCTCCCTCCAATTTTTCAAAGCTGGATATCTATTCCGGCTTATCGCATAACCAGGTGACAGCAATCCTCAAAGACACGGAAGGTTATCTCTGGTTTGGTACGGTATCGGGGCTTAACCGTTACGATGGCCACACCTGCAAGGTGCTCCGCAACCGGCAGAACGACAGTACCTCGCTGGCCGATAACTATGTACTTTCCCTGTATGAGCTTCCGGATGAAAAGATCTGGGTGGCCACGAAAGGTGGTCCATGTATTTATGATACCTATACCGAATGTTTCAGGGCTAACTATAACGACTATCTGAAATCACTTGGTCTGCCCGACGGCACCATATACAACATCACCAAAGGATATAACGGGAGATATTGGTTCCTGTATGAGAATGGCAGCTTGTTTCTCTATGCCAACAAACAGGCGAAAAAAATTACAATCAACCCGGCTAACAAGATCATCGCCATACGTGAGGCTGCTGCCGGCAAATTATGGGCCCTTCATCAGAACGGTGTCTTACAGGAATATGACATTTCCTCCGGTAAGACCATTTTCACCAGCACAGCGCTTCAACAGCAGACCCAGGGCCACCACCCTACCAGCCTTTTCATTGACAGCGACGGCGATGTATGGCTGTGGAGCTTTGCCTACGGCGCCTCCCTTTTTCATCCGCAGGAAAATTCCGTCAGGCTATTCAACGAAAGCTCCGCCCCGTCCAGGCTGCAGTCCAACCTCGTCAGCCAGATCGTACAGGACAACAACGGCATCATATGGATAGCAACTGACCATGGCGGCATCACGCTCATCGATAAAAAGAAGGGGTTTCGTACCAGTTGCCTGCTCAACGATCCCAAAAACCCTCAGAGCCTGAGCCAAAACAGCATCAATGCATTGTATAAAGATGATAGGGGCATCCTGTGGGCCGGCACCTACAAACAGGGTGTGAATTACCTCAACAGCAATATCCTGCGGTTCCCGCACTATCATCACCAGGAGTCAGATCCCAAAAGCCTTCCCTATGATGACGTGAACCGTTTTGTAGAAGATAAACAGGGCAACCTCTGGATAGGTACCAATGGCGGCGGACTTATATACTTCGACCGAAAAAATAATATCTTCCGGCAGTATCAGCACGACCCGAACAATCCCAACAGTATTAGCAACAATGTCATCGTCAGCCTTTGGCTCGATCAACAGAACATACTCTGGATAGGCACCTACTTCGGTGGACTCAATAGCTTCGATGGCAAAAAATTCACCCGCTACCGGCACAACGACCAGGACGCCTCGTCTTTAGCTGATGACAAGGTATGGGAGATCTTTGAAGATAAAGACCAACACCTATGGATAGGCACCTGGGGCTCCGGACTGGACTTGTTTGACCTCAATACAGGCCGCTTTCAGCATTTCTACCGCGAGAAATCCGGTAACCAGGCACCCAATTACATCTCCGCGCTGATGAACGACCGCAAAGGCCATTTATGGACAGGTACCACCAACGGGGTAATGGTTTTCTCCCGTGACCAAAAACTTGTCGCCACCTACCGCCACACCGCCGGCAGAAAAAGCCTGAGCAGTAATAATGTCATCTGTTTTCTGGAAGACAGTAAAGGCAGGATATGGGTAGGCACACACGAAGGACTTAACCTGTTAAATGAACATACAGGCGACTTTGAGCTGTTCACTATGGCTGACGGTCTTCCGGACAATATCATCCTCAATATACTGGAAGATGACAATCAAAGGCTATGGATTTCAACCCCTAGCGGGCTTTGCAGCGCCATGCCGCACCTGAAAGGCAACTGCGTGGTGCTTTCCATTGCTGGCTATGATGAGTCCAACAACCTTCAGAACCGCGAATTCAATGAAAACGCCGCGCTAAAAACCACTACCGGAGAACTGATCTTTGGCGGCCCTTCTGGTTTTAATATCATCAACACCGGCCAGACACAAAAAACGGCTGTTCATTCTAAACTGGTTTTCACCGGCCTACAAATACTGAACACCAATATCAAACCGGGCGAAACGGTCAACGGCCGTGTCGTGTTAGCGCAATCCCTGTCGAAGCTCAAAAGCATCAACCTCGAATACCGGGAGAACGTCTTCTCCATTGAGTTTGCGTCGCTCGACTATGGGCACAAAGCACATTACCGCTACGCCTATACGCTGGAAGGGTTCAACACAGACTGGCTGTATGCAGACGGCGACCAGCGCAAAGCCACCTATACCAACCTGGACCCGGGGAATTACACCTTTAAGGTCAAAGCACTCAATAGCGATGGTTCCTGGAGCGAACCGATATCATTGGAGATCCATGTGGAGCCACCTTTCTGGCGGACACCCCTCGCCTTTGTGATATACCTGCTGTCAGCAGCCGGTCTCCTCCTGCTGGCACGGCGCATTACGCTGGACAGGATACATATGCGGTATGAAGTGAAACAGCAGCGCCGAGAAACAGAAAGGGCCCAGGCCATAGAACAGGTCAAAACAAAATTCTTCACCAATGTCAGCCATGAATTACGCACCCCATTGAGCCTGATTATCTCCCCATTGGACACCATCATCAAAAATACCCACGATGAAGCGCAACAAAAGCAGTTAGGCCTGGTGCTCCGTAATGCCCAAAGGTTACTGAACCTCGTCAATCAGCTGCTCGATTTCAGGAAAATGGAAGTACAGGCCATCCGGCTGCATCTGGCCATGGGCGATATTGTACAGTTCATCCGGGATATCAGCCACTCCTTTACAGACATCGCGGAAAAGAAACAAATCACGTTTCACTTCTCCGCCGCTATTGACCACCTCGAAATATATTTTGATAAAGACAAGATTGAAAAGATCTTATTCAACCTGCTGTCCAACGCTTTCAAATATACGCCTGACAATGGTGCCGTAACCTTGCGGCTTTCCTGCGAACAACCTTCCGGGGATGACGATGATGCGACGCTCGTTATAGCAATACAGGATACCGGCATCGGCATTCCAGACAACCAGCAACAGAAAATATTTGAACGTTTCTTTCAGACAGATGTGCCGGCAGACATGGCCAATCAGGGCACCGGTATAGGACTGGCCATCACAAAGGAGTTCGTAAAACTTCACCATGGCGTGATCACAGTAAAAAGCGCTCCGGGCAATGGCACCTGCTTCACGGTACGGATTCCCGCAAAGAAGATCTACGACCCTGCCATGCGCAGCACCACGCCACTGGTAACGGAAGAAGACGCCTCCCAAATGCTGTCGGAAGAAACGCGAAAAAACGGTAAAATGAAAACCATCCTCGTGGTGGAAGACAATGAAGACCTGCGTTTCTACCTGAAAGATAACCTGAGAGTCCAGTACCATGTTGAAGAAGCCACCAATGGCAAAGAAGGCTGGGAAAAAGTGAAGCAATGTAACCCCGACCTGGTGATCAGTGATATCATGATGCCGCTGTCGGATGGTATCGATCTGGTTAGAAATATCAGAACAGAAACAGAGACCGCGCATGTCCCCGTTATCCTCCTCACCGCCGTAGGTGATGAAGGCAGGCAACTACAGGCTTTTTCAGCCGGTGCAAACGATTATATCACCAAGCCGTTTACTTTTGAGATACTGGATTCGAGAATTAAAAACCTGCTGGCGCAGCAGAAGTTGTTGCAGAAAAGATTCCAGAAGCAGATTGAAGTAAACCCGGCAGAAATAACGGTTACCTCCGTAGATGAGACGTTCCTCCAAAATGCGCTCGACATCATTGAAAAACAAATGGACAATCCTGATTTTTCCGTAGAAGATTTCAGCACAACAATGCACATGAACCGGGTAACGCTTTACCGGAAAATACTGGCGCTTACCGGCAAATCCCCGCTGGAGTTCATCCGCTCCATCCGGCTGAAACGCGCTGCACAGCTGCTGGAGAAAAGCGGTATGACCGTCGCGGAGATTGCCTATAAGGTGGGATTCAATAATCCCAAACAGTTCTCAAAGTTCTTTAAAGAAGAATTTAAAGTGCTCCCGTCACAATATGCCATGCGTAAAAAAGAAGCAGACAGTTAAACATGTCACCCAAAAAACTTCATCATAAAATTCAGTCAGGTTAGCACAAGCAAATTTTATTGTTTGGCAACATAGTTATATACCATCAGGGCCGGCCCATCGCACGATGTTCTCATCACACCCAGCTGCATGGATTTTTCAGTTAATGAAATCAATCGGATATTGCCCCATGCCGCCACGCAGGCGTCGCGGCTGGCATCGTGGATGGGCGTAGCATCCGTCATGGTGAGTTTTTTAGTATTGATATCCAGGTAATAAGTACCGTTTTCCGTGCCCCTGGAAGGAACCTGGGTATGTACCACTTTCACAAACGGGCCGCCTTTCAGACTAAACGTCATGGTACCATAGTCTCCGGCTGGCATCAGCCAGGCATTGTCGGCATATTTGGGCGCCCATGACCAGCAGTCGCCGCCAGTCTTCATACAATCGCCATTCCAGCCGTTGTCTGTGCCATAGAAGAAAAGCGGGCCGTCAAAAACAGTGGTGTTAATGTCCAGCACCCATGTTTTCTCCTGGCCAACACCGCCGGTCAACGCATTCCACAGCGGATCGTTGACATAATTCAAATTGTCGGCGGTGACATGAACGACGATGGAATCCAGTTGCACGACACCGCCGCCGGTCATTGCGGAACGCCTGACTACATAATCACCTTTGAAGGCGAAATGAATGGTGTCTGTCTGACGGCTGGACCTGCCGGTGCCGTAGTCCCACACCGGTATGATCTGGCTGGTATGATTGACCAGGTAAAGTGTATTACCTCCCGGATCTACGGTCAGATCTTGTTTCACTTCCATGTTAATGGCCGACTTATCGGACAGCGGCGGCAAACTATATTCCTTCTTCTTACAGGAAAGTATAGTGGATATAGCGATAAGCAGTAGCAATACCGCCGGCTTCATGTATGACAGCTTGTACATAATTGTATATTTTGTGAGGTGATCACCAGCCTGCATTTTGTTTCAACACACCATTTGACAGGGTCACCTGGGAATAGGGAATTTGTGACAGTCCTTTTGTTTCAGTGATTTTACCAGCCTGTATGGTCTTGGTTGTGTTCACATCGCCGTTTTTTACGGTCGTTGTTTCCGCAATGGCAGCTGCTGCCGCGGCGATACCCTGACGAAGCAGGTCCCAGTAACGAATACCTTCTCCGGCAAATTCCAATCTTCTTTCATTGATAATGTTGGCCTGGTTGACGGGCAACTGCACAAAACCATCGCCGAAAGCGCGTTTGCGTACATTGTCGAAATACTGCTGCGCATTGGGAGAACCCAGTTCTGCCGCCATCAGCAATACGTCCGCATAACGGATGGACACATAATCCTGGTATTGTCCGATCATAAAGTTGGTGCCGCCCATTTTCACCGCGAGGCTGTTGCCCGCGGCATCTACCAACGGGGTGTACTTTTTCATATAATAACCGGTATATTCCCTTTGATCTTTACTATTCGTGAAAGCCAGTCCTTCATCCGCAATGGATATCATAGTTGCCTTTCTCCTGGTATCGTTGGCTGCATAGGCATTCCACAGCCTTGCATTAACAGGGCTGCCGCCCCACCCCATACCATAAGGGAAAACACTCTGACCACGGAGCCCGTTCATCACCAGCCAGTAGTTGCCGTCGGCATTCCCGTTGTAATCACTGGTGTAAGTATATTTGATGGCAAATACGGTTTCCTTGTTATCCTCTCCTACATAATCATCGAGCGATGCCGCCGGCCACAGGCTGGCAAATTTTTCCACCAGCCCGAACCCTCCGTTGGTGATCACATTTTCGAGATAAGCCAATGCCTGTTGTTTGGATACGGCGCCTACGAGATCTGTCTTACCATAATAACCGGTATAATAGAGATACACCCGGCCAATCAGGGATTCCGCCGCCCATTTGGTCACCCGGCCATGGGTGGCGACAGGCTGACCCGGATAATTCACAGCAGGAAGATTGTTGGCAGCAAACACCAGGTCATCTGTAATGAGCTTGTATACGCTATCAGGACTGGCTTGCGGAACATTGTCTGTAGTAGGTTTGGAGAGCAGCGGAATATTGCCCCATAATCTCACCATATCAAAATACAGGTAAGCACGTATAAACCTCGCTTCGGATTCATATACCGGGCGCAAGTTCTCGCTACCTTTCCAGTCCACCTGGTCCAGGTGCGTCAGCAGCATATTGGCACGATAGATGGCTTTGTAATAAGCGCTCCAGTTGTCGCCGTACAGGCTCTGATCGGAAGGAGAACGGAGTTTATCAAATTCATCGATCATCTGGTAACCGAAGCCATCGGAGTTACCGGTACCGCCGAAAGCATTGTCAGATAATATTTCCGATGCTATGGGCAGCGAAACACCGCCGTTCCACACGGTTTGCAGTCCGTCGTATACGCCTACCAGCGCTTTAAAAGCATCGTTAGGCGTTTTATAGAAATTCTGCTCAGTTGCCGTGGTAACGTCTTCCGTATCGAGGAAACTTTTGCTGCAGGCTGCCAGTGACACCAGCACCAGGAGCAATATATATATGCGTAGCTTTTTCATCTTCTTGTTGATTTTGGTTAGAAGCGGAGATTAGCACCTATCATGACTGTTCTGGGCCTTGGATAATAACCGATATCGACGCCGGTGGAGAACCCTTCATTATAGCCAATTTCAGGGTCCATACCGTTGTATTTGGTAAAGGTGAAGGCGTTCAATACGGAAGCGTACACACGCAGTTTGCCCAGGTAGTTGCGGGACACCAGTCTGGAAAAATCATATCCCAGTGTGATAGTGTTGATACGCAGGAAGCTGCCGTCATGGATGTATAGGTCGGAAAACTGTGTCCAGTTCCGGTTGTCTTCCGTTACCCTGGGCATTTTGTTGGAAGAGCCGGGGCCATGCCAGCGATCGAGGATAGCAGTGGAATAGTTGCCCAGCGCACTGGACTGGTTTCTCCATGACTGCACGATTTTATTGCCTGCCACCCCGGACGCTTGCACCTGAAAATCAAATCCCTTATAATCCAGCGCTATGTTGAAACCAAAGGTGAAGTGAGGGTTCGGGTCACCGATCATGGTTTTGTCGTTAGCATCGATAACCCCGTCGCCGTTGAGATCAACGAAACGTACATCACCCGGCTTTGCATCCGGCTGGACCGGTGTGCCTGACTTGCCTTTATTGTCATTCACTTCCGCTTCCGTCTGGAAGATACCGGCGGTTTTCAATCCCCAGAAATAGCCAATGGGCAAACCATTCGCCGCCCTGTAGAATTCGAGGGCATTTTCATAGAGCGTATTGGTATTCCCGTGGATGATATGATCATTGGTGGGGATGTTGCCGATTTTGTTTTTATTGTAGGCGCCGTTGACACCGATGGTATAATTGAAAGATTTACCGATGCTGTTCTGGTAGGAAAGTCCCAGTTCAACACCGGTATTACTCACATCCCCGCCATTGATCAGCGGTGCATCAGCCCCGGCAGTGGCCAGTATCGGTGCACTGATCAGCCAGTCTTTTGTTTTTTTGATATAATAATCGAATGTCACGCTCAGGTTTTTCATCAGCGACGCGTCAAAACCGATATTGGTCTGTTCCGATGTCTCCCATTTCACGTTGGGATTGGCGAGCCTGCTGGGATAGGCACCCTGTGTATTGACACCTTCCACCGGCCCGAAGTTATAAGCCGCATTATTGAAAGCGATAGGCGACAGGTACTGATAGGCCGCTACATTCTGATTGCCCACCTGGCCCCAGCTGGCCCGCAGTTTGAAGAAGTCCAGCCAGTGGATACCCTCCATAAACCCTTCTTTGGAAACCACCCATCCTGCTGATACTGAAGGGAAATAACCCCAGCGGTTTTCAGGCGCGAAGCGGGAAGAGCCATCAGCACGGAATGTAAGGTTTAAGAGATATTTCTCCTGGTAGTTATACTGCAACCGGCCGAAGTAAGACGCCAATGCGTTGGTGAATGGACCGCCATTCAGGCTCATATACGGTGCTCCTCTCGTGACGTTCTGTGCCACGGAAAGATAGGCGTGCCACAAATCGGCAATGCGCAGGTCGCGGTTGTTGCCAGTCATGCTGACGCCGGTGGCTTTCAGCGCTGATGTACCTGCCATTACGCTGAAACTGTGGTTGTTGCCAAGCGTAAAATCATAGCTCAGGGAGTTGTCAAACTGTATGGTCTGACCACTGCCCATGGACTGTGTTACCCTGGAAGTATCGTTGAAGGCATAGATAGAAAGGTGGTATACCGGCGTGAGACCGTGGCTCTGATTGGCGTAGTAGTTCAATCCCAGGCTGGTGCGGAACTTCAGGCCTTTAATGGGTTCTGCCTGTAGGTACACATCACCGAAGAGGCCCTGGCTACTGTTGCGGCTCTGGCTGGAATAATACATCACCGCGTAGGGGTTGGATTCACCGTTGTTCCAGGCACGGTCGGGTTTTCCGGGATACCAGCCGGTTTTATCTGCGGCGAAGAAATTACCGTCGCTGTCATACATGGGCAGGAAAGGGCTGGTAGTGAATGCCGCACGCAGGGAGTTGTTGTACTGGTTCCCTACCCCGATGCCGTAAGTGTTCTGATAATTGAACGTCAGGTGTTCACCTGCTTTGATAATGTCTTTGTATAATTTATGTTCGGAATTGATACGGAAAGTGTAACGTTCCAGGTTGGAAATATTGGCACCGCCCACGATGCCGCCCTGGCTGGTATAACCTAACGACATCGAATATACGGAGCCGGCGCTGCCGCCCTGTATGCCGAGCACGTAGTTCTGGACAGGCACGTTCTTTTTGAACATCTCGTCCATCCAGCTGGTATTTACAGGCAGGTTGTCGATCACATCGTTGGTGAAATACGGCGCTTTGCCCGAATTGACGGCCGCCTCATTCATGATGACCGCATATTCCTTTGCATTAAGCAGTTTCGCTTTGCGGGCCACATTCTGGAGGCCATAAAAAACATCCAGCGTTACCTGCGCTTTCTGATTGGCCTTTCCCGTGCGTGTAGTAACGAGGATAACGCCGTTGGCCGCCTGTGAACCGTAGATAGCAGCGGAAGCAGCATCTTTCAGCACATCGATAGAAGCAATATCTGCGGGATTGAGATAACTAATGTCGCTGGTCTGTACGCCATCGACAATATACAACGGTGCAAAATTGCCCACGGTGCCTTTACCCCTGATGACCACGTTCATAGCGGAACCGGGTTGTCCGGAATAGCTGGTGAGCTGTACGCCGGGGGCCTGTCCCTGTAAGGCCTGTAAAGCGTTGGTGGTGCTTTGTTTCTGAAGGTCATCGCCTTTTACCTGCAGGTTGGCGCCGGTAACGAGTTTCTTCTTTTGCACACCATAACCGATCACTACAAAGTCTTCGATCTGGGTGACTGACTCCTGCAGTTGCACGTTTACTTCATTGCCGGCCACCTTTACTTCCTGTGGTACATAACCGACGGAAGTAACCACCAGCACGGCGCCGGGAGCTGCTTCAATCTTAAAAAATCCGCCATTATCTGTAGCGGTGCCTTTGGTGGTCCCTTTTATGGTAACGGATGCTCCGATCACCGAGGCGGCTGTTTTCCCGGAGGTGATCCGGCCCGTCACCTGGTGCGTTTGCGCAATAACGGAGTGACTTATCAATAATACGACAGTCAGCCATGCGTACAGCAACAACTGTCCTGTATTTTTTTTAGTTTTTTTCATAAAAGTCGGGCATTTGGATTTTGGTAGTTGATAAAACCTGCGCTTATATTTTGATGGTCATTTTTTTCCCTTCATAACGTATTTCCTGATCGGCTTTTTTGTCCGGGTCCAGTGGTTTGGGGGTGGCGGCACTCACCCGGACAACCCGAAATGTGCGTTGCTGCAACATCCCGTTGTATGTTCCCTTACGGTCGCCTATGGTGAGCGTCTTTGTGTTTTCATCATAATCAATTGGAATAACAGTAAACTGTCCTTTCTCGTAGTTGTAAGAACTGCCGTCATCTTCATACAACCGGAAGGTTCCGTTCTTACCGGTGTAGACGTACAGTGTGATCGTATCGGCAGGCTTTTCGGAAGTATATTGCAGTGCCGGGCCTAAAGGAATAATGGCGCCTTCCTTCACATACAGTGGTATACGGCCGAAAGGCGCATCAGCGGTGATCCTTTTACCGCCTGCATTCCAGGTACCGGTGTACAGGTCGTACCAGCCTTGTCCGGCAGGCAGGTACATTTCCCTGTTGCGTTGTTTGTACTGATAAACCGGGTTAACAAGCAAGGAGGGGCCAAACATAAACTGGTCTCCTATGTTCAGCACGGTGGTGTCCTTTGCGAAGTCCATGACCAGTCCGCGCATCACGGTATAATTTTCATGGTACGCAGCACCTGCCAGCGAATAGCTGTAAGGCAGCAGCCGGTACCGGAGTTTATCGTAATACAAAAAGCTTTCGTAAGCGGGGTGGTCCTCCGGTGCGGTGTTAAAGATTTCGCGGTAAGGGAACTGTCCATGTGAGCGGAACAGCGGCACAAATGCGCCGAACTGTGTCCAGCGGGTGCTCAGCTCCCGCCATTCTTCCAGGCTTTCCGCGTCCGGTTTTTCAAATTTAGCCGGCACCACAAATCCGCCGATGTCCATGGTCCAGTAAGGAAGACCGGACAGGGAGAAGTTGATACCAGCGGTGATCTGCATTTGCATGTCCCGCCAGGTGGCTCCGATGTCGCCGCTCCAAATCGCCGCCGCGTACCGCTGTGAACCGCCGAAGCCGGAACGTGTGAGCAGAAACACTCTTTTGTCGGGGTCTGTCTGCCGCTGTCCTTCATAAATGCCTTTGGCGTTTTGCAGCGGATAGGCGTTCACGTATTCGGCCGCCGGTCCCAGCGCGGTAGGCGTCATCTGTTGCTTACGTTTTTCCGGGCTCACGTTGGACAGCACGTCCGGCTCGCTGGCATCCATCCACCAGGCATCGATCCCTTTGGTATACAGCTTTCGGTTGATCAGGTCCCAAAAGCCTTTGCGGGCATCTTCATTAAAAGCATCGTAAAACGTAGAGACATAACCTTTACCAATCCAGTCGCGCTGTTCATCGGCTATATTTCTTTTATAGAGCCATCCTTTTTTGTTGAATTCATCGTACGTGGGAATGTCTTTATAAAACTTGGGCCACACCGATATCATGATCTGCGTGTGGTACTTTTTGTGTAATACATCGATCATGCTGTCGGGCGACGGAAACCTGGCGGCGTCAAACTCCTGGCTTCCCCAGGCAGTTTCTTTCCAGTAGCTCCAGTCAAGCACGATATTGTCCAGCGGTATTTTTCTCTTCCTGAACTGGTCCACCGTGGAGAGAAGCTCCTCCTGCGTTTTGTACCGCTCGCGGCTTTGCCAAAAGCCCATAGCCCATTTAGGAACGATCGGCGCTTTACCGGTAAGCTCCCGGTACCCGGCCACCACGTCATCCATGTTAGCACCATGTACAAAATAATAATCTACCTGATGACCTGCTTCTGAAGAAAAACCAAAACAACGCTGCTCCTCTTTGCTCAGTGGCGCCTGCCATTTCAGCGACAGATAGGACTCAGCGCTTTCGGGCGCCCATTCAATTCTGACAGGTACCTTTACGCCTTTTTCAAAGTTGACCGGCACCAATGCGGGCGCCGGGTTCCATGCCTTGCGCCAGTGGTCCAGTACCAGCTTTCCGTTGAGCCATACTTTCAGCGTGCCACCGAAGGTAAACCGCAGTTGATGCAGCCCCGAAACATGACTGGCGAGGCTTCCCTCCCACGATGCTATACCAGTGGCCGGTGTGAACCCTTGCGGAAGCATGACCTTTGAGTCTCCCAAAAACTCCATGTTGATAGCTGATTCTGCCCGCGTAACAGTAATCTCCTGCGGCTTACGGGCATCGTTGGCATAAGCGGCTGTCAGCCATCCTTCTTCTCCATTTTTGGAAAAAAGCTGTAAAGCAGACAGCGGATGCAGCGGCCGCACATCACCAGCAGTCGTCAGCGAGTAGTTGTCCCAGAGGATACCATAATTTTTACTGGAGACCAGGAATGGAATGCCCACTTCGGTATTGTTCTGGAAAAAAGAGACCTGCTGTCCCTTGTAATTATACACCCCGTCCTGGTGCTGTCCGAGACCATACCAGCCATCGTCCCCGGTGCCTTCAAACTGTTGGGTAAGATGATAATACTGCCGGCCCTCAAATACGGCAGGTCCGAAAGTCCGTCCGCCGGGAGTTTTCTCTTCCAATATTTTTTTGCCTTTGACATCCAGGAAAGAAACAGCGCCTGTTTTTAACCGGACCATCACCGTTAACTTTTGGGTTTTCAGCGTAACAGCTTCATTGGAAGCAGCCAGCTTCCATTCAGGTACCGGCCTGTTAGTGTTGACCGTCATCAGGCTTTGCACTGGCGCCAGTTCTTTTCCTGGCGCGGCCACCACCCTGATAATATCATCGGTGACCACGTACAGCCGGACAATGTTGGAGGTACCGGTTAAAGAGGGGTCTGTATAAACAATGACCCCATCTTTGGTTTGTAAATAAAACGGCGTGCCTGCCAGAGAAACGTGGTAAACAAGCATAAGCAAAAGCCAAGCGACAGTTATCGTCCTTTTCATAACGTGGTGAAAGTCTTACGTGGAATAATGCCGTAAAGTTGGTTAATGTCAGGGAATGTGAGGGATAGCGGATGTTACATTTTAGGGTATCAAATGTTGCAATCCGCTGAGTACCAGGGCTACGACGTTATACACGGAGATTCTGCAGCATAAAAAAAGGCTGACCAAAGAGGTCAGCCTTGTGATTGTTTCCGTTAAATGGTATTTAACGGGTTATTGAAGGACGGGCACAATCGTGGCGGCGAAACCTCCGGAGCGGAGCAGTTTCACTTCCAGGATGCTGCTTTTATCAATTACGTTGTATTGGGTGGTAAGCGCTTTATCGTGGATGCCATCTGCTATTAATGTCAGCTTGTACTTTGTATTTTCTTTCAGGAAGTTGAACCTGATCGTTTTCTTTTTCGCCCATTGCCCTGCACTGATTCCTCCGATATACCAGGTATCCGCCTTACGCCGGGCGATGATCACGTCCTGCCCTGGGTATCCGTCTAGCAGTTTAGTGTCGTCCCAGGCAGCGGGCACCGTTTTTAAAAAGGATTGGGCCGCGCCAGGCAAATCCTGGTAGCCTTCCGGCCTGTCGGCCATATGCTGTATACCGGATTCAAACAATACGCTTAAGGCCAGCTCATGCCCGTATGAGGTGATATGAGGGAATTGTGAATTGGTGAAGGTAACCGGCGTATAGTCCATGGCACCCACCACATTTCTGGTAAAGGGAAGGACCGTATTATGTTCAGGCGCCACCGGGGTCAATTCAGGACTGTTGTTGTACCACTCTGCGCCACGTACCGCTTCGTAAGTCATGAGGTTGGGGTATGTCCTTGCCCAGCCACGCGGAACAATGCAACCATGAAAATATACCATCATTTCAGCGCGGGCGGCATCCTCCAGGATATCCAGGTAGTATTTGATCATATCCTGTTTTTCGCTTTCGAAAAAGTCGATTTTAACGCCCGCCACGCCCAGCTGTTTTAATTTAGCAAATTCCGCTACCCTGCTTTCATGGGTCAGCATCCGGTCGCGCGGCGTGGCGGAAACATCGGTATGCGGCCCGCCGGAATTATACCACATCAGCGGTTTCACTCCTTTTGACAAGGCGTATTTGACAGCATCTTCCAGATTACCACCGTTGCCCATGGCATCCCATTCCCAATCGAACAATGTATAAGGCCAGTTCATTTCAGCAGCAAGGTCTGTGAAGTGGTTGACAATTTTATAGTCTTGGGTGCCGTGGTTGTTTGACCAGTAGTTCCACGATGCTAAACCTGGTTTTATCCAGCCTGTATTTTGGATGACGGAGGGAGATGACACGTCATCCACAAGGGTGGATTCCACGATATCGGGAAGGTCACCCATCATGATCACCCGCCAGGGCGATTTCCATGGCAATGTGATCACCGGTGCAGCAGCCCCTATCCCTTTGCCGTCCTGCAGATCAGGGAAAGTGATTTTGTATCCGGAGGAGTCAGCCGTGTTACTGAGCTTACTGCCGCAGTAGTTGCGGTCTACATCTGCTTCATGCAGCAGGAACCAGCAGGATTTATCTTCCGGCTGGAAAAGCGCCGGGTAGCACCATTCCTGTTTAAGTACCTTGTCATCTTTCATGGCGGTATAAAAGCCTTCGTTGGCCGTGTTCCATTTTTCCATCCAGCGCTTTGTTGCTGATGGAATAGAATAGGTGGTCAATTCGTCTTTTACCGTAAATGTTCCTTTCTTTTCCGGGAATTCGTAGCGGAAGGCGATACCATCATTATATACCCGGATGATCACATTCAATTTTTCCTTCGCAGGATTTTCAAAGGCGGCGGCCACTTCGGTGGCCTGGTTGGTGCAAACCGACTTCTTTCCATGCAACGCGGTATATTTTTCATTGATCAGCAGTGGCATTCCTGTCTTCAGGAGTTTTAGATGCTTTGAGAAATCCTGGTCGTTGCGGACCAGGCCCAGACCAATATGAGGAATGACCACCGATGATTTTCCGTTGGTATTATAAACGGCATTGATGTACCATTCACTACCGTCTGCCGTTTGTTTGGAATAAAGCGCCACGGTTATTTTCCGGTTGGGCGCTTGTATGGTCAATTGCTGCGCATACAACATCCCCGTACTGGTGATGAAGCCCAGCAATAGTAGTGTCCATCTTTTCATTTCAACGGTATTATCTGATTTTTAAAACTGGCTGCATAAGGGAAATGCAGGTTTGTTTTCCGGTAGCAAGTGGTTAAAAAATTTTCTGCAACAGCGTCGCCAGCCTGTAACACCATTCAAGGACCGCTGTTGCAGAAAAATAACCTGTGCATAACGTGGAATTCTATCTGTCTGCAAGAAAACAAAAAAATGTCAATTTTACAATTATTTTTCAGCATTAAAACGGCAGCAGTCATAACGCAGTGTATACCAGTCATGGCAAGCAATTTAACAAACTGGATAAGCAAAACAAATTTCTATTCGCTATCATAAAATAATTTGTCAATTAAACAGTTATTTATTTTTATTTTTAATAAACCTAATCTGTTATCTATGAAATCGGACTTCATCAGCCGGCGAAATTTCCTCGCCCAATCCGGCATGACTGCAGCGGCAGCCCTCATTTCCTCTTCTGCCTTTGCTGCATTGGCCAAACCCCGGTTTAAAATGGGCCTGCAACTGTATACCATCCGCGAAGCCATGGAAAAAGACGTTGCCGGTACGCTTAAAAGAGTAGCGGGCCTGGGATACCAGGATGTGGAAACATATGGATTCGACCCTGCGCAGATCGGTTACTATGGCCGTAGTGCGAAAGACTTTAACCAACTATTGAAGGACAACGGATTAACCACCGCCAGCGGTCACTATGATCTGTTTAAATACCTGAACACGCCAGAAACAGAACTCCTCTCCTATGTTGATCAATGCATTGAAGGTGCCAGGCAGCTGGACCAAAAATATATCACCTGGCCCTGGCTGGCACCGGAAGACAGGAACATTGACAAGTTTAAACTACTGGCATCCAGGCTAAACACCATTGGAGCACGGGTAAAGAAAGCTGGTCTTGGGTTTGCCTATCACAATCATGATTTTGAGTTTATTGACCATGGCGGCATCAACGGCTACCAAATCATCATGCGGGAAACAGATCCTGATCTGGTGAAATTACAAATGGACATGTACTGGATAGTGCGCGCCGCGAAAAAACAGCCTGTTGATTTTTTCAAACAACAGCCGGGTCGTTTTGTGATGTGGCATATTAAAGACATGGACCTTAAAACGGAGGACTATACTGAATTAGGGAGGGGCACTATTGACTATACGAAAATCCTGCCGGACTTCAGTATGGCAGGCATGCAATATTATTTCCTGGAACAGGGCGGCAACTTCCGCACCGGCGACGCCATGGACAGTATCACCGAAAACGCTCATTTCTTTAAGCGCAAACTCCGAAAGTTCTTGTAACTAAGCAACGTTTCCGGTACCACGGGTACCGGAAACGCTTTTTAAATCTTATATAACACCCCGGTAAAAGCGATCATGATCAGGAAGGTAACGACACTTCCCACCAGACAAATACCGAGCGTTTCATTTTTATACCTGCGCAGCAGGTGCTGGTCCGGTCGCTGCTCCATTCTTTTGATATAATGCGCCGCAGCGATATGCGCAAACACCGCTACCAGCGACAAAGTATAATAAGGGATGAAAAACAATTTCTCCGGATAATGATTGGCCACGCCGGCCGCAAAGTAAAAATCGGTGTTCATCTTCCACTGTAATCGCCCCCGCAATACGGCCTGTACGTGATATATCATAAAAAAGGATAAGTACAAACCGCTTAATACCTGAACCACCACATAAAAAGGCTGGCGAACAAATCCCTTTCTGACCACAAAGCTTACTCCGCTGACCACCTGGAAACCTACGCAGAACAGCAACACAAGCTCTACCAGCCAAAACCGGTATATATGTCTTAGTATATTCATGACCGTAATATGCCATTGCGGTCCGCCCAGCGCAAACAGATGATTACCTATATGCAATAACAGAAAAGAGGCGAGAACAATACCGGAGGTATGGTGCAGCCGTTTCAGGGATAGTGACATAACGTGAACGGGTATAGGTTGAATAACCTAGCTGACTAACGCGCGGACGCAGATTTTTCACCTGCACACCCGGTACGAAATTCAGGAAAGAATGTAGGTTAACGTTGTACATTTTCTTATCCACCTTATAATAAAACGCATCAAATATCAATTCAGGATAATGAAAATGTGTAATTGCTCCATATAGATGCCATATAGATGGGGCCGTAGGCAATTGAGCTGACATGGACAGTCCTGTAAAAAGCAGCACCAACAGTTGCACCGCTATGCGCATGCAACAGGGAACGTAGCGTGTAACATTTGTACGTGGCATAATAAAATGGTTAAAGTTTGAGGATATTGTTCAACAGGTTATTCTTTCCAGACAAGTACGCCGCCTGGTTTTATAGTCTTTTCTCCGATCAATATTTTTGCAGGTGAGCTGATGTTCATGGTATAATCATCAGAAGAATAGTTCACTGCCACGTAAAAACCATCCCGCCAATAGGCAAACACACCCGGCGGGTAATTTTCCGTAGTGGCCCCTGCTGCTGTGTAGACATCCCGTAATACGTCCGTTTCCAGTTTGGCGTCGTCGGTGTCTACGCCGATGTAGGTAACGGTGCCTTTACCGAGCTGACGTTTTACCACGGCGGCAGCGCCTTTATAAAACTGATCATTGTAGACAGCCATTACCGCTGTGTTTTTATCCGGCTGTAGCAGGTCGCCCCAGTTATTCCAGTTGTAGTGGCCAGACTTCGTTTGTACGTCTCCGTAATATTGGTCCGGCAGCATATCGAAGGTGTTAATGCGGGCGCCTATCAAGGTTGATAATGGCGCAGCCCAACCGGCTTCCCACAGGTAGCCCGCACGGTTTTTAGCTGCTGTGCGGCAGGTAATGATCAGATGCCCGCCGTTGGCAGCGTATTCCTGCCATTTTTTTATCAGCCCGCTGTCCACCAGTTCATAAGCAGGTACGATCACAAATTTGTATTTCGATAGATCAGCTGTTTCCGAAACCACATCTGCCTGGGCGCCGAAAGATTTGGCTATCTGGAGGAATTTGACAGGATAATTCCAGGAATCCCACTGTCTGGTTTGCCGCTGCTGATCGAAAGACCAGTAGTTCTCCAGATTCCACAGGATAGCGGTGGAACGCTTCGCCAGTTTTTCAGGTAGTGACGCTTCAACATCAGCCTCCTTCCGCAGTGCATTCATTTCCTTCATGAACTGCATATAGTCATATCCGCCCGGCGACGGCGTTACGCCGTCCGTTAGCATAATACCGGAATGATACTGTTCCGCGCTATAGCTGATCTGGCGGAAACGATAAGAGCAGGCCAGCTTTCCACCGGCGGCAAAAATGTGGTACAGCCACATACGTACGGTACCTGGCAACGGTAACGGTGTAAAGTTGCCCCAGTTCACCGTTCCCGGCTGTATTTCCATAGCGCCGCTGACGCCGCCCACTGATTTGTAATATTCTGCAGCAAAGAGGATCACGTTGCTATTGCCCAATCGGAATCCCTGTTTGCCGATGTTATAAGTTCCCCCATTCGGATAGGCAGTGTACGTAGCGAAATCCAGCTGCTTTGTGCGCCGCGGGTCAGCGCCGGGAGATACCGCCGTATAATTGGTGGTAATAAACTGATGTTGTGAAATATTCTTCCGTAAGGTATTGGCCTGAAAGTCGAGGAATTCCGCCTGCGCATCTGCCAGATAGCGTTTGAAATCGAGCACGGCGTGCGGGTTGCTGCCCCACCAGCCAACAAGGTCCACATTCGGAAGGATAATCTGATCAAAGTTGTTATACCACTGGCTCCAGAAAGCGGTACCCCATACGGCGTTCAACGTATCGATAGAATGGTATTTATTTTTCAGCCATTGCCGGAATGCCTCCTGTGAAGAAGGACTGAAATCGGGCTTCGCGTCCGGTTCATTACCCAGCTGCCAGCCGATGATATTTTCGTTTTTCCCATAACGTTGCGCCATTTTAGTCACGATGGTTTCCACAAAGCGGCGGTATACCAGGTTCACAACCGATCCCAGACCTCGGGTACCGTGTTCGCCACGGATATACTGGCTGTTCACCAGGAAAGTTTCCGGGTACTGATGGCGCATCCACGCCGGCGTAGTGGCGGAGGGTGTGCACATCACCACTTTCAGATGATACTTTGAACAGAGGTCCATTATTTTGTTCAGCCAGGCAAAGTCAAACTTGCCTTCCTCCGGTTCCATCTTAAACCATGCAAATTCCGCAAGGTGCACAAACTCGAAGCCCATCTCCGAAATCCTTTTGATATCGCGCTCCCAGAGGTTCGGGTCCCAGTGTTCGGGATAATAATAAATACCCGTTGTGATCAGGCGCTTAGCCGGAAAAAAGGGATGGTCCTGTTGTGAGAATGCCTGCGATACGGTTAGCGTCGCCAATAGCCATAACAGCAAAATACTTTTCTTCATTTACCAGATTTTATAATTAAACTCTAAATACCCTAAAGCAACCGGATGGAAATCCGATTGCATGAATGTTCGAGAATCAGGGGTATTAGTGGTTGTGCAATTTTTCTGATAAATGACGACAGTATAAATAGTATATCCGGTAGTGATAATGCTTTCAATAGTGCAATAAATTGCCTTAGGCCTTTGCGACCGCGGAACAGTTGAAGTTTCATATACGTGGATTAGGTATTGTAAAAATAGGGCGCTATATCCGTATTGATGGTCCCCTATTGTTTCAATCAGCGGGTTGATTTGTTACAAATACCTGATTTCCGCTGGCCGTTCCCGCCTATCCCCGCCTCATTGTTATTAAATTAATTCCGCTGCATGCATTTCAAAATAATGTGCCTCTTCCGGGCAGCTTCACGGAAGGCTTCCCTAATCGAGACTGATCATTGCCTTTACAATGTTCGCATCGGCAATCAGGGCAGGGAATTCCTCCACTATATCGTTAAAGTGTATATGGTGGGTGATGTATTTTTCAGGAGTGATCCTGCCGGCACGGATATGTTCCAGTACCCAATCGAAATCTTTCCGGGTAGCGTTGCGGCTGCTGAGCAGTGTCCCTTCGCGTTTATGGAATTCCGGGTGATTAAAAGTGATGTCACCCTTTTGCAGTCCCACCAACACGTACCGGCCTGCGTGCGACATGAACCGAAAGGCATTGTTGATAGCATCCAGGTTGCCGGTAGCATCTATTACGACGGTGGGCATATCGCCATCTGTGGCATCTCTTAGCCGCTCTTCCAGGTGCTCGTCCAGCGCGTTGAAGGTCGCTTTTACCCCTTCTATCTTTTTCGCCCAGGCCAGCCGGTTATCATTCACGTCGATAGCCAGCACATCAGCCCCTGCAATAGCCGCCATTTCCATTGTTGCC
The DNA here is from genome assembly GCF_012927205.1 of Chitinophaga fulva. Taxonomy (GTDB): domain Bacteria; phylum Bacteroidota; class Bacteroidia; order Chitinophagales; family Chitinophagaceae; genus Chitinophaga; species Chitinophaga fulva. Next base: position 458,324 of record NZ_JABBGC010000002.1, on the reverse strand, counting down.
AGCCCGATGGGCCCTGCTCCTACCACCAGCACATTTTCCTGTGACAATACTGCAGCCCGTCTAACACCATGCGCCGCAATAGCAAAAGGCTCCACCAATGCCAGCCGGTCAGGGTCCAGTCCTTCGGCAGACAGTAGCAGGCGTGACGGCACCATCAGTAAATCAGCCATTCCGCCGTCAATATGCACACCAATCACCTGCATATGCTGACAGCAGTTGGTATGTCCACTGCGGCAGGCGATACACCTACCACAGTGCTGATAGGGAATAATGGTGACCATATCCCCTTTGCGCAGGCGCGGCGCATCGCCTTCCACAAATTCGGCCGCCAGCTCATGCCCCAGCACACGGGGATAGCTAAAATAGGGCTGTGTGCCTCCGAAAGCATGGATATCGGTACCGCATATCCCGATACGCCGGATTTTTATGATGGAATAACCGGGTAAACATACCGGCTCCGGAACATCACGGTATTCCAACTTCCCCGGCTTAATACATGAAATTATCCGCATGGACCTCTGTTTAAAAAGCGACATTGTTCCGGGACGGTAGTTGTCGGCATAGATGACTAAAGACATCAGACGAAGACCTACAGGTCAGTCCCTTATTGAAAAATACCGTTTATATTTCTCCCAAAAATACCTATCGTATTACTTTCAGACTTTACTTATATCGATAAAAAATTGTACTTTATCGACATTTCTTATTTTCAGATTTAACGATATGAGCAGAGAACAGGCACCCCCCAACTTCATATTGCTAAACATCGGCCATGCCGTACACCATGCCGACTGGAACTGGCGGAAAGTCTGCAGCCCTTTTATCAGGGTGCACTTTGTAGAAAGCGGTACTGCCAGGCTTATCCGCGAGGATAAAACCTATGACCTGAAAAAGAACCATCTGTACCTTACGCCGGCCTATACCAGTCACGGGTACAAATGCGAAGGACATTTGTCTTTGTATTACATCCACATTTATGAAGAACAGGGTAATCACTCCAGCCTCTTTGATCTGATAGATGTTCCTGTAGAGATAAAAGCCGACCCATTGACCATACAGCTGATCAAACGCCTTGCCTGCATTCATCCTGAGCGGAAACTGCCGCATTTCGATCCCTGGTCTTATGACAACCTTCCCACGCTTGTCCGGAACATAGCCCGCCAAAATGCGGCGCCCCTGGGCTACGAAATGGAGACACAGGGCATCATCAGGCAGATCATATCCAGGTTCCTGATGCAGGCTACTGATAAGAACCTGCATATTGACAAGCGTATCCAGCAATCACTGCATTACATACGCACCCATCTGCACAAGCCTATCAGCGTGGATGCCCTGGCAGAGAACAGCTTCCTTACCAAAGACCATTTTATCCGGCTATTCAAAAGAGATATGGGCTGCACACCGGGAAAATATATTAACGGGCAGAAAATAGAAAAGGCACAACGGATAATGATGACCCGCGACATAGCGATCAAAGACCTGGCTTACGGCCTTGGATTTGAGAACGACGCGTATTTCAACCGTTTCTTTAAAAAACAAACCGGGGAAAATCCAGGAAATTATAAAAAGAGGATCCGGCTTCTTGCAGTAAGCGATGCCCCGAAATGAAAACAGGCATAAGGCAGGATAATACCGTCGTTATATAAAACGCCAAACACAGCATTCCTGCTGTGTTTGGCGTTTTAGCGACAGACATGTTATATATCATGAAGCTGATTTGAATATAATTTATGGCTGCATCGTTATTGACAGTATTAGATACAACTGTTGATAAGATTCTCCAGCCACTCCTGCTTTCCACTGATCTGCGCAGGTGCTCCTCCTGCGAAGGCCAGGTGCCGGAGGTCTTCGAGTGAAAGCTTCCCTTCTTCAAACTCCCTGCCTTTGCCCGTATCAAATGAGGCGTAGCGGTCCTGGCGGAATTTTTTATAGGACGTTTGCGTCAATATTTTTTCTGCAATCACGGCAGCCCGCGCAAAAGTATCTATGCCTCCGATATGCGCATGGAATATGTCCTCCAGGTCTGTTGAATTACGGCGGGTTTTGGCGTCAAAGTTCACGCCTCCACCGGAGAACCCTCCTGCTTCCAGGATGATGAGCATACTTTCAATGAGTTCATTCAGGTTTGTCGGAAACTGGTCTGTATCCCAACCATTCTGCGCATCTCCGCGGTTAGCGTCGATGCTGCCCAGCATACCGGCATCTGCTGCCACCTGCAGCTCATGCTGGAAAGTGTGGCCCGCCAGCGTAGCGTGGTTGACTTCAATATTCAGTTTAAAGTCCTTTTCCAGCCCGTACCGGTGCAGGAAACCGATAACGGTGGCGCTGTCAAAATCATATTGGTGTTTGGTAGGTTCGCAAGGTTTAGGTTCAATAAAGAATGTTCCTTTGAAACCCTGCTTCCGTGCATAATCGCGGGCCATAGACAGGAAGCGTGCCAGATGCTCCTGCTCCCTTTTCATGTCTGTATTCAGCAATGTCATATATCCTTCACGGCCTCCCCAGAAAACATAATTCTCTCCACCCAATGCGATGGTGGCATCCAGTGCATTTTTCACCTGTGTGCCGGCGTAGGTCACCACCGTGAAATCAGGATTGGTAGCGGCGCCGTTCATATACCTTGGATGGCTGAATACGTTGGCCGTACCCCAGAGCAGCTTAACGCCGCTGGCGGCCTGCTTCTGGCGGGCATAGTCCACTATCAGCTGCATACGTTTCTCGTAGGTAGCCAGATCTGCACCTTCATCAATCAGATCTACATCATGAAAGCAGTAGTAGGGCAACCCCAATTTGGTAATGAACTCAAACGCGGCGTCCATCTTGTCTTTGGCGCTTTGTTCAGCATCCGTGGATGCAAGCCAGGGGAAATTTTTGGTGCCTGGTCCGAAGGGATCGGCGCCGGTACCACAGAAGGTATGCCAGTAGCTGACTGCAAAGCGGAAAAGCTCCTTCATGGATTTTCCAGCGATAATCCGGTTTTCATCATACCATTTGTAGGCGAGTGGATTGTCAGACTGCGGTCCTTCGTAGCTGATCTTTCCTATCCCTTTAAAATATTCGTGATTTCCAAGTGTAATGCTCATAAAAGGTGGATTTTAAAATGATATTATAACTTTGAACGTAATTCGGTGAGCCATTTGCCGTAGGCATCATGGTACTGTGCCTGAAGGGCCGCTTCCGGCTCAATGACCATCAGGCGCTCCATTCCCCTGAATGCTTCTTCCATATTCACATATCCTGCGCCTATAGCTGCTCCACGCGCTGCTCCCTGCGCGCCGTCGGTATTATACAGTTCTATCACCGTATTGGCCGTATTGGCAAATATTTCACGGAATAACGGGCTGAGAAACATATTGGCATTGCCTGCCCTCACCCGATGAATTTTAAGGTCCATAGCGGACATGATGTCTAAACCATAGTTAAGGCCAAAAACAATCCCTTCCTGCACAGCCCGCAACATTTGTCTCCGGCCATGCCGGTTGAAATCCAGCTGTCTGACGGAAGCGCCTATATGCCTGCTGCCCAGTATCCTCTCCGCACCGTTGCCAAATGGATATACCAGCAGGCCATCTGCGCCGGGAGCACATGCTGCAGCTTCGCTGTTCATGGCAACATAATCAATATCACCCAGCATATTTTTCAACCAGCTGTTGGCTATCCCTGTCCCGTTGAGACACATCAATACGCCGTCACGGAGATGCTGTTCATCATTACTGACGTGTACGAAGGTGTTAACACGGCTTTGCTGGTCAGCTGCATGTTTGTCATGCACGGCATACACAACGCCCGAAGTACCTGCCGTAGCTGCGGCCTCCCCTGGCTGCAGCACATTGAGCGACAAAGCATTATTCGGCTGATCACCTGCACGGTAAGTAACAGGTATGCCCGCCGGCAGCTGTAACGCCGCTGCTGCGGCGGCGGTAAGTGCCCCTTGTACACCGAAGGCGGGCACTACGGCAGGTACCAGGCTTTCATCTATATTGTAATAGTCCAATAATTTCCTGCTGATGGCATTGGCTTTGAAATCCCATAAGACCCCTTCTGACAGACCAGAAACAGTTGTACGTATATCCCCCGTAAGTTTCATGGCAATGAAATCTCCAGGCAGCATGACCTTATCAATGCGTTCATAGATATGTGGTTCATTTTCATATATCCATCGCAATTTGGAAGCCGTAAAATTTCCAGGGGAATTAAGCAGATGATCGAGGCAGTATTGCTTTCCCAATGCATTGAAAGCCTTATTGCCTATATGCACCGCACGACTGTCGCACCAGATAATGGCCGGGCGCAGCACCTGCTGTTGTTTATCTACACATACCAGCCCATGCATCTGGTAGGCAATACCGATACCACCAATGGTCAGGGAATCAATCCGGACTTGTTGCCTTAGTAAATCTGTGGCAGCGATTATTTCCCGCCACCAGCTTTCCGGCTCCTGTTCTGCCCATCCGCTATATGGCACCTGTATAGGCATCTCCCTGGAAGGACTGATGGCAGATGCCACACATCTGCCGCTATCTGCATCCAGCAATGCAGCTTTTATGGAAGAAGAACCAATATCGTAACCAATAAAATACATGACGGTTAATTTGAATTAAATTTCAATAAAGATACGTGATGGCATTCCCCGCCACCACTCCTATTATCTGAGAAACATAAACTATTATATACCGTGACAATAAAAATCCAATCGACCGGCTGCGGAGAATTCATATCTTAGCAACCACAGATTTCACGTAATACATTATAATATTTTTACTCATAAATGTCATGAAGCCGCTAATAGAGAAACTTACATTATCTGAGAACACTTCCTTTGTAGCCAGAACGTACCGTACACCTAACTTTGAGGTACCCTGGCATCAACATAACGAATATGAACTCATTTTGATTTTGGAAGGTGAAGGGACCGCTTTTGTGGGAGATTACATTGGAGATTTCGGACCAGGCGACATATTCTTCCTTGCGCCCAACCTGCCCCATACCTTTCAAAAGTCCGGAGATGTAATTACCAGCGCAGTGGTTATTCAATTCCCCGGTGACTTTTGGGGTAGCGATCTGATTAATTTGCCTGAAGGAGCGTATGTAAAAAATCTTCTGCAGGCTGCAACAAGGGGATTGAAGATATCCGGTAATCACAGGGAAAAAATGGCTTGTATTATCCGGGACCTGGAAAATCAGCAACGCTTTGCGCGCATCATCAGCCTCTTTCAATGCCTGAATATGATGGCTGAATCAGCAGACTATATAACACTATCCTCACAGGCGCCAGACACTACCTATCGTCTAAAACAGGAAGGAATCGATTTGATACTTCAATACACCAACAGTAACTTCCGGAATAAAATCAGTCTCCGGGAAGTATCGGCGGTAGTAAACATGAGCATACCTGCATTCTGTAAATATTTCCGCAGAAGCACCAAAAAGACCTATATCGATTACCTGAACGAAATCAGGATAGGTTATGCCTGCAAGCTCCTGAAAGACACTAACAAAAGCGTGATTGAAATATGTTTCGAAAGCGGCTTCAATACGCTTGCAAATTTTAATAAACAGTTTTTGAAGTATAAGTCGATCCCCCCATCAGCATTCAGGAAGATGACAAAACATCCATCCATCCAATTTACAGTAGACTATGATTATAGAATATTATCTGAACAATAGAGACATAGCACAGGGTTTTACCCGTTCCAAACAATCATTCCAAATAACCGGAAGCATAAGCAGGATCAATCAATCCTTCACTTTCCATTTCCTTCCAGAATTCACCGGGGATGATGGAATGAGGCAATGCAACATTTTGTGCCACCCTTTTCGCCTGTGTAGTATTTAAAGCGATACTCCTGACCCCAGGCGCCTTCATGCCAAAAATCACGCATGCTGCTACCGGTTTTATATTATAATCGAAACATAACCGGTAGAACTGCTCCCGCCAATCGTACAATGCCTTATCTTTTACCGGATCTTTTAATTGATAATTATAATAAGCAGATCCCGTTAAGAAGCCTCCATTAAAAACAGACGAATTTATAATCGCTATATCCTGGTGCTTCAGCTTTAACATAAACTCCACCAAGGCTGCAGGGTGACTATGGATAGTCATACTATTGGCAATCATCACCCAGTCCAGTTTTACCTCTTCTGCTATTTTCGCTATTATCCGCCAATCCTTTGCTCCTACACCGATGGCTTTGACCTTACCCGCCTTTTTCAATTCATGCAGGGCGCGGTAAGCATCCAGTACATCCTGGTAACGTTGCTGCTGTTCCTGTTCATTTTTCGATGCCGCGAGGTATTCGTCGGGGTCGTGTACTGACACCAGTTCCGCAGGATAATCACCCAATAATTTATTGCCTTGTTCATAACATTCCAGGATGCCCTGATAGCTTATTTTTTGAACGGCATCATGTTCCAGGTTTCGCCATACGCCCGGTTCAAAAGTGGGTTCCGTCGTTTTTAGTTCGGTACGCAACCACCCCAGCTTATTACTGATCAGCACATCCGAAGGGTTGACCTGCAATTGTTTCAAACTCCGGCCCAAAACCTCCAGTGCCAGCCCGGCGCCATATTTACCAGCGGAATCAAATACAACCGGGCCCTGCGAACATTTCAGGCATTCGTTAACAATGGATAGCTTCATGTCATCAGGGAGCGCTACATATAAATTTCCTAACCCGCTGGTGCCAAAAATGACTTCCGGCCATATGAGTTTTTCCATACCAGAATATTCAGACGATCGCACCTTCAATTTTCAAAACAAAAGCTTCTTTACAGGGCGGTTGTTCCGGCAACTGAACCTTCAGGCCTTCGGATGTTTGCTGAAAGCTCAGCCTGTCGTTTCCAAGCAGGCTTACCCGGCTCACTTTTCCTACCTGGTTGTTTGCAGCCAGGGCCTTCACCGATATCGCATTATTTTGTGGCCACCCCAACATGACAGCATACAATGTTTTACCCTTCGTCGTAAAACGAATGTCTTCTGCCACAAATGGTTTGCCTTTCCCTTCATTAAAGCCGTGAACACTTAAAGCAGCTACTGATTCCGTGGCAGGTCCCTCCCCAAATACTTTCCAGGGACGTGTACTGTAGATGGCTTCACTGTTGACCTGCATCCAGGCAGCTACCTGCTCTACCACTGCACGCTCTTCACTATCGATAGTGCCATCCCCACGTACAGGAACATTCAGTAAAAGATTACCATTTTTGCTGACTACATCCACCAGTGTATGTACGACTGTTTTAGCACTTTTATACCTTTTGTTATCGAACAGGCGGCGGTCGTAATGCCAGCCCCCAATACAGGTATCCGTTTGCCAGGGCAGCGGTTCTATCTGGTTGCTCTGTCCACGCTCAATATCCCATATCATACATTGGCGTTGCTGCTCGTTCAACTTTTTCCCGAACAGGGCGGCCTGTAATTTTCCGTGTTTTTTGATACTGGTGTTATAAAGATGCGCAGCTATTTTTAACCCGGCATCACTTATTGGCCAAAGCGGTAACGCATTGTCATCAAAATAAACGAGCTCCGGTCCATATTTATCGATGAGATCAATGGTCCTGTTTAAAAAGTTGTCGCAGTAAGCTTTCCCCGGGACATTGGCACCATTCCCCCAATCCCAATGGTCCGTCATACTATCATCATTCAGACTGTCTTTGCTCAATGCATGACTTTGAGCATATAATTGCTGCGGATCAAATCCTTTCCACCACTTACTACCGCCATCTGTTTTAGTCAGCTTACCATCATAAGGAACGCCGGCATAAGGTCCGCTTTTATCGGAACGCTGTGCCACCTCGTACCAGGTCCAGGCATGGGATGCATGAACGGTAACTCCGAAGGGCAATCCCTGTTCTTTGGCCGCTTTTGCCCAGCCCCCGATGAGATCTTTTTTGGGTCCCAGCTTAGTAGTATTCCATGGATGGTATTTGCTATCGTACAAGTCTAAATTATCGTGGTGATTGGCCATGGCCATAAAATACCTGGCACCGGCCTTTTTGTATAAAGCAACCAGTTCTTCCGGATGCCAGTTCTCCGCCTTCCAATCATTGATGACATCCTTAAAGCCAAACTTAGAAGGATGACCATATTTCTGAAGATGATATTTATACTGATCGCTCCCTTCCTGGTACATGCCGCGGGCATACCAATCGCCACGTTCGGGCTGACATTGTGGTCCCCAGTGGGCCCAGATGCCAAACTTTGCATCACGAAACCAGTCAGGTACCTGATATTGCCCAAGCGAATCCCAGGTAGGTTTAAATGGACCCGGCGCCATACGTGGAATTGACTGGGTCTTTAATAAACTGTGTGCATAGAGATCCGATAAATATAGAGTTGACAGGCCCGCAGCCAGGCCTTTTATCAGCGTTCTTCTTTTCATGGAATTTAATTTTACCGGCTGCTGTTATATGTCGGGAATTACCTGTTTGTACTGGCAATTCCCGGCTTCTAACAGTAAACCATAGTTAACAAATCAAACTTACTCCGAAATACCGGCCCAACATTTAGCTTAATTAGACTTTTTTTTATACAAATCCGACTATTTATCTATCATTGCTTTGGAGAAACGGTAACATTGGGAAATTATGATCCGCATAAATACAGATTGTATCGTATGATTAAAAGAACGCTAAAACAAACATTCACGCTATTGAACGTTGATCACGTAAAGCTCGGCTCCAAATGGAACTACAAAAATGTGATCAGCCCCTATTTCAGGATATATTATATTGATGCCGGAGCTGGAGAAATCCGGGATGCGTCAGCTAAGATCATACTTGAGCCCGGCTTTCTGTATATCATACCAAGCTTCACGTTATGCGACCTGGTATGCACACACTATCTTAGCCAGTATTTCGTTCAGTTTTTTGAAGAGTCTTCAGATGGTATTTCCTTATTCGAAAACAACAGGTCTATTTTGAAGGTAAAGGCGACGGAGATAGATATCCTTAATTTTGAGCGCCTGTTGGAAATTAATCCTGGCAGAGGTATCAATGGTTCCGACAACCCCAGGGTGTACGAAAAAAATACTTTTTACAAAGCCTACCAGGACCTTAACAACCGGCAAAGTATGTCAACATTTACGGAAACCCACGGGATACTTCTCCAATTGGTTTCGCGCTTTCTGACACAAGACGCATTTAAATACAACGATACGCAACAGGTGCCGGCAAAAATTCTAAATGCCATCAGCCATATTCAATTAAACCTACATCGCGATCTGTCGGTAGCCGTTCTGGCAAAAAGGGCCAACCTGCATGCGGATTATTTTTCCCGCCTTTTCCTTCAGCACACCGGGGAAAGGCCTGTAAAATATATACAGGAAAAAAGAATTGAGCGGGCCCAATACCTGATGGTGACAACCCAGATGACTTTTACTGAAATCGCCACACAAACAGGTTTTGAAAATGTATTTTATTTTTCAAAAATTTTTAAACAAATTACTGGCATATCTCCGGGGAATTACAAAAAACAAATGGATATGGTGGGCTTCTAAATGTTGTTGCAGTCCCGGTTTCCAGTCATTCATCTGCATGATTTTCCAGGCCGGCTATTGGCGATTGGCAATAAAGTGTTTGGGTGATTAAATATTAACCGTATAAGTGGCTATTTCAGCGTGAAGGCTAATGTTCCATAGCCCAGTTGATCATAACCACCGCTGTTGGGTCCGTAATTTCCGCCGCCGCCCTCCGGGCGCACTTTCTGTGCAAACCGCGCACAATTTGGTGCCGCCAACCCTTTACGGTTTACATAATGGTTATACACCAGCTCCCAAACAGGTCTGGTATTACCCCGGCTGCCACTGCTGATCACATTCTGGACAACCCCAACACAATTGGTATAGGGCTTAAAGGCAACCGAGTCGCCGAGATTATATGCAGCCACATACTCCGCCCCTTTCAAAAACCGGTTATCGTCGTAACCATACATATCATCGCCCTGGCTCCAGGCCATTTCACAAAATGTGCCCATCAAACCAATGCCTAGTGTAGTATGCCCCTGGTCCCGGCCACTTTCCTGCCATTGGCCCAGGCCGTCGGGATGAATAAAATAAATGGCATTGGCGATAGCGCCGTTTCCTGTGCCATGCTTAAAATAGTTGATAGCCTCATTATAGATATCCCGATCGTCACATAATACGCCGGTAGCCAGGATGGAGTTCATCACGCAAAGGTCCCAGTTTGCATAAAAATGGCTCATACACTTTTCCTTTCTTGTCAGGAAAGCATGATTCATAGGATAAAAAACCTTCAGCATCATTTTCCGGAATCTGGCAAAATCCGCCGGCGCCCAACCATCATAAGTTCTCATTATTTCCGCCGCATTGGCAAACTGATAGCCGTAAATACCCGCCGCCAGATTGGCGTCGTTGTTGCCGCCGATACCCTTTAGCCTAGCTGACCACGCGTTCATGATTTGTATGGACTTTTCGGCGTAACTTTTATCCCCTGATACCTTCCACCTTAATGCCGTAGCATAGGCGGCAGCAATATCGTTATACAGTTGGCCATAATTCTCATGATGAATCCCATCGCTGCCTCGGTAAATGGTATCTGCCGGGTTAGGCTGCCAGCTGAGTGCGCTGTGCGGATTAGTGACCAACTGGTTCCAGCCGGATAGCCACGGCTCCGCTCCTGCACGCACTTTGTTTTTCATGCGGTCGAAATCAGATTGTTTATGCAATAATCCAGGATGCACAAAAACAGTATCATGATTGTTCAATGTCAACTTTTCCGCAGCATTGACCATCTCTTTTCTACAGGATGTTACTACGAAAAATAACAGTATTCCTCCAATGGTGCTTATTCTCATTAATTTCACACGTTTTCCAGTTAGATAAATGTCAAAACGACAATTTTAAATGTACGGTAAATCATTAACGCAGGTTGCCTGAGAATATTTTCTCCGGATGAAGACTTAATATTGGAATGTGTTGCTGTGGATGGTATATTACGTGGGCTCCAAGATTTATTGGAGTCAAACTTATTAATTGACGTGCAAAACGTATAAAGGGTAGCACTCCCGAGAATGCTACCCTTTATAATTCATTGATAATTGGTGACCGCGTCTGGATTCAAACCAGAAACCTTTTGATTCGTAGTCAAATGCTCTATTCAGTTGAGCTACGCAGCCATTTCCCCTTTCGGGATTGCAAAGATAAACAAATATTTTATCTTAACAAATTATTTTTCAACTCTTTACATCTGTCACTTTTTAACAGTGTATTTTTATTGAGCTAAAAAAAACTGCAAAAAGTGTTGCAGTATTTTTAGTAGTGACCCTGTCAGGATTCAAACCTGAAACCTTCTGATCCGTAGTCAGATGCTCTATTCAATTGAGCTACAAGGCCATTTCCCCGTTTGGGATTGCAAATGTAGGATTAGTTTTTATTTAAACAAATTTTTTTGAAATATTTTTTTGGAACACTACCGTCAACCACTATACGCAGTCGTTACAACACCGCCTAAAACGGCTGCCAGTAGTAGTCTCAGCCACTTTATCGGCATTGCTCATTTTTCTACCGGGTAAGGGCCTTCTGTGAAAACAGTGCTGTGGTAACCTTTTGAACCGACCTGTCGTGCCAGCGGACTGAAAACATCCTGGTTATTTTCCAGCGCCTCCAATGCCCTGCCGAAGTCATATTCCGGCTTCCACCCCAGCTCTTTTCTGGCCTTCGTGTTATCATACACCCGGTCCATTACCGGCTGCATCTTCCACTTCAGCCGGTCATACAGCTTTTCAAAACCGGGAAAATAACGGCGTATTACCGCCGGCGCATCATGCTGCAATGCCTGCATATCTTCCCTGGAAAACGGTGTGGTAGCACTGATCACATAACGATCGAAGCCAATGGCCACCGCATTTTCCGCTGCCAGCAAATGTGCAGTCACCACATCAGCCAGGTCCACCCTGCCAAACAACAGTTCATTTACTTTCAGGTTCATATCATCATAGGCCTCCCGCTTCCTACGGTCATCGTCCATCTCAGGGAAAAACCGCGAAGTACGCAATACTACACAGGGCAAGCCTTGCTTACGGTAAAACAACCGGCAGAGATCTTCCGCTGCCACCTTGGTGATACCATAGATATTTTTAGGCATCGGCGCTAATGCCGGCGTAACCCATACTGCCGGTCCACCTGGCGCCGGCTCCATCGCATCCCCAAACACACTGGTAGTGCTGGTAAAAACGAAACGTTTCACACCCGCTGCCACCGCCGCTTCCAGCAAGCGCAACGTACCAGTGATATTGGTATCGATGAACTGTTGCACGGAATGCGTGACCACATGTGGCTTATGCAACGTGGCTGCATGAAACACCACAGACACCTCTTTCATGCACTTCAGGACAAAGTCTGTATCAGTAATGGAGCCGTTATGAGTAGTAAAAGTGCCAACCATCTGATCGATGCCAATCACCTCGTAACGTAAGTCCAGCAATCTGCGCACCAGCGCTTCTCCTAAATGTCCGGAACTGCCTGTAACTAAAACACGCATCATATATTGAGATTTTGATACCCTCAAAGATAACAGGTACCGCCAGCAAGGGATATTGATTTACGAGGTAAAAATAGTGATCTTTGCAGTATGCCATACACGATCAGCGGAGACGCCTATAAAGAGATTGCAGCCAGAAGGTTTTCCGACTGCCGCCGCTTCGATCACTTCGAGCACAGTACCTTTGCCCTACCCCATGTACGGCACCAGGTGCTGCATTCCTTTAACCAGGACTTCGGAATTATACAATTCAGGGCCGATTTTGAGCAGGACATCACGGTGCAGCAGGTAAAAGGAGACATCCCTCACGTAAGCCTTCATTTTCAGCTCAAAGGCAATTCCTGCGCCGATTTCAAAGGACTTGCACCGCAACCGCTGCAAGCCGGGGAGTTCAATTTGTATGCTTCTGACAATTTCCAGTCGGACCTGCATTTCAGAGCCCAGCAAGGATTTGAATACCTCGCCATTACTTTCCGGCAGTCTCTTTTGCAAGATGTGCTGGCACAATTTGCCGTTCCCCCCAGGGATGTTAACCGGCAACTGGCGTCCGGGGCCACTTTCGCGCTCTCTCCCACGGCCATGCCCACCTCACCGGAGATACAACTGGCGCTGCGGTCGTTGGTACACCCTCCGGTGTCCGACAATTTATTGCCTGTGTACCACCACAGCAAAGTAACAGAAATCATTACGCTGGCATTTTCCGGCTTTCGTCCAGAACCACGCCCGGCGTGGCAGCGGGAGATGCAGGAAGTATATCACTATATCCTTGAACACTACCTCGATGTTCAATCCCTCGCTGATGTGGCCCGGCACTTTACATTAACGGAATACCAGATCAAACAGCAATTGCGGCTGCAATATGACACCACGCTCTATGAGCTGGTCCAGGAGCGAAAGATGGCCCATGCCATGCAGCTGTTTTTACAGACCGACATGCACGTCAACGAAGTAGCCTGGCTGATGGGCTACGCCAACGCCAGTAATTTTATCCTGGCGTTTAAAAGAAGGTTTGGTGTAACACCAGGACAGCTGAGCCGTAACCGCTGATAGACATGATTACTGCTGATTTCCCTGATTTGCGGAGGTTCCCCGCAGATGATAACGGAGCGCATTTACTCATATTTTTAAATGCCGTCCGCGAATGTTGATCCACCATGAGCGAATAATAAATATTTATTGTTTGTTTATGTCGATGATCGATTTTTGCACCCATTAACTCACGTTTCTCCAGATGAAGAAAACATTTATCCTGATGGCCTTCGCCATCCTGTTCTGTGCATGGAAGGCCACTGCACAGGAAGCCCGTGTCCCGCAGCTCTATGAAGGCACCATCGATGGCAAGCTGCCGATTACCCTGTACCTGGTGTCTGTACCGCGCGATTGCGGGGGAGATCCTTATTACCAGTGCATTTACCGCTACACCAAAAAAAAAGGCAATGAATGGCTGTCGTTGAATGTGGAGTATAACCAGCAAAATCAGTTCATACTGGTGGAACACCGGTTTTCCGGCGTGATGATACTGCAAAAAAATGCAGAAGGATTTTCCGGCATCTGGATACACCCCAACGGTACGATACAGAAAAAGGTAGTGCTCAGGAAAACACATCTTCCGGAAACTGATATCAAAAAATACGAGGACTACATGGACAAAACATTCTACAACACCGACGATTGTTAAGGAATATAAGGGGGCGCCGTTGTTCCGCCCACTTTCCTGAAAGTAAGGTTAATCCTGGCTTTCATGGGCTTGGTGGCTTTAGCGATACGGTGCTCCCAATATCTTTGCAGATCACCTTTCATCAGCAGCAGTGAGCCATGCTGCAGCCTGATCGAATAACGGCGACGATGATCATCTTTACTGCGGAAATCAAAATTACGCTCCTCTCCCAGGCTCACGGAGGCAACCTCTGTTTTTAATCCCGGTACCGTGTCCTTGTCCGAATGCCAGGCCACAGAATCATTGTTATCCCTGTAATAGTTCAGCAAAACACCATCGAATACAATTCCGGTATGTGCTTCCACCTTCGCTTTCAACTCCAGCAGCGCAGGAGGCCAGGGCAGCACCGGGCGCTGGTCTCCGCTCCGGATAGGTTCACTGCCAAACCAGGCAGACAGCCGCGGTGTCAGCACTTCCTTTTCATACATCATCATTTTGCTTTGTTGCCAGGGAACGGTGTTGAGTAATTGTTCCAGCAACCGATCACTATCTTCCCTACTCAGGAAAGCGGGATGGTATTCTATCAAATCCTCTGGCAGTACCAGCTGGCTATCATCATCAAATAATTTCAGTTGCATGATTCTCTATTTAAAATTTCTGCCCTTAGGAAAAAGTTCTGCCTGTATCATTTTAGGGGCAGGCTTTTGGGTGGCAGGAGGTGTGTTATCACTATAGGGCACGTTCATCAGCTGTTCTTCGTCAGTAGGTACTGACAGCTGGTTCAGGAGCGAATTGCAGTTATAGCATTTTTTAATGACCACATGCGTCACACTTCCTTCCCGCTGCAATTTTCCTTCCACCATCAGCAGCCGGGACGTCACAATTTCTTTCCGGAACCGTTCAAAAATTTTGGCAAAAGCCACGAGGTTGGCGCTACCGGTTTCATCTTCAATGGTAATAAAACAGATGCCGCTGGCGGTTCCCGGCCGTTGGCGTACCAGTACCAGGCCCGCTACTCTCAAAGGCGTTCCATCCGGCCACTGGTCCAGCTCCCGGATAGACAGGACGTTGCGTTTAAACAGCTGCTGGCGTACAAAGCTTACCGGATGGGCTTTGAGTGATAAAGCCATGGTAGCATAATCCTCCACCACATGCTCAGAAGGTGTCATAAGCGGCAGTTTCACCGGCGCTTCGCTGGCACTCTCCGAAGGCTGGCCTTCAAAGAGCGCATGCGGCCGGTCTGCCAATGCCGACACTTCCCACAATGCCCTGCGGCGGTCCATTTTCATAGATCGGAAAGCGTCTGCATCTGCCAGGCGCTCCAGTGTACTTAAATTCACGCCGGCATCCATGATGGAATGTATATTCGCATAAGACGTTGTCCGTCCTGCTATCAGCCGCTCCATCTCTTCCTGCCCCAATCCCTTTACCTGCCGGAATCCCAGTCTGAGCGCCCGGTACTCCCCAGCCTTTTCTTCCAGGGTATTGTCCCAATATGAATGGTTCACATCCACCGGACGTACGACAACCTTGTGATTACGGGCATCCGTCACCAATTGCGAAGGCGCATAAAAGCCCATCGGCTGGCTGTTCAGCAATGCACAGGCAAATACATCCGGGAAATAACATTTGATCCAGCAGGAAACATATACCAGCAAAGCGAAACTAGCTGCATGGCTTTCAGGAAAACCGTACGAACCGAAGCCTTCCAGCTGCTTGAATATACGTTCTGCAAATTCCAATTCGTAGCCGTTATTTAGCATTCCCGTTATCAGTTTTTCACGCCATTTTACCACCTGCCCATGTGCTTTGAAAGTGGCCATACTACGGCGTAAGCCGTCTGCCTCTGCCGCGGTGAAATTAGCAGCGACCATAGCAATTTCCATGGCCTGCTCCTGGAATAAAGGCACCCCCAGCGTGCGCTTAAGAATTGCCTCCAGCTCTGGTTTGGGGTACACAGGTTTTTCTTCCCCGTTCCGTCTGCGTAGATAGGGATGCACCATGTCTCCCTGAATAGGCCCTGGCCTTACGATAGCCACTTCAATCACCAGATCATAAAAATTACGGGGCTTTAATCTCGGTAACATAGACATCTGCGCACGGCTTTCGATCTGAAACACACCAATGGTGTCCGCACGACAAATCATGTCATACACTTTTTCTTTCTGTGGAATATTGGCTAAAGTACAGTGGTAGCCATAATGCTGCCGGATTAAGTCAAACGCTTTACGGATACAGGTGAGCATACCCAGTGCCAGCACATCCACTTTAAGAAACCCCAGCGCTTCAATATCATCCTTGTTCCATTCAATATTGGTACGGCCTTCCATCCTTGCATTGAGAATAGGACAAAGGTCCGTCAGCTGGTGCTGCGTGATCACAAATCCGCCTGTATGTTGCCCCAGCTGCCGCGGGAAACCAATGAACTGTTCCGTCAGTTCCAGCACTTTCATCAGCACCGCGTCTTTTGCTTTAAATCCTTCACTGGTGGCCGTATTACCTTCCATCCACTCCTCCGTGAATTCATAGCCCGATTTCGCCAGATGGTCTACCGCATCCATAGATAAGCCCATAGCTTTTCCTACATCACGCACCGCGCCTTTCCAGTGCAACTGTGTAACGGTGGCCACAATGCCAGCCCTGTCGCGCCCGTATTTTGAGTAGACGTATTGTATCACTTCTTCCCGGCGCTCGTGTTCAAAATCCACATCTATGTCCGGGGCTTCATCTCTTGCGTCCGACATAAAGCGGGCAAACAACAGGTTTACAGTCTGCGGATTAATAGAGGTAATACCCAGGCAATAACATACTACAGAATTGGCCGCAGAGCCGCGTCCCTGGCACAGAATATGCTGACTTCTCGCGAAACGCACCAGGTCGTATACCGTGAGAAAATACGCCGCATAATTTTTCCGGGCCATAAAAGACAATTCCTCCCGGATGGTGTTCTCTACTTTTTCGGGGATACCGTCCGGGAACCGTTCTCCTGCGCCGCGCCAGGTCAACATCTCCAGCTCTTCTTGTGGCGTCCGGCCTTCTGTGGTGATTTCTTCCGGATAAACATATTCCAGGCTGTCCAGCGAAAACTGGCAGGCAGCCGCTATTTCCTGCGCACAGGCCAACGCCTGCGGATAACGCCGGAACAATCGCTGCATCTCCGCGATCGGTTTCAGATAACGTTCCGCATTCTGGTACAGCTTATACCCTGCATTATGGATCGTGCATTTTTCCCGGACGCAGGTCACAATGTCCTGCAGCTCCCGCCGCTCCGGGGCATGATAGTACACGTCATTCGTAGCTGCCATAGCGATATGCAGCTCTTCGCAGCACTGCGCAATACGGTACAGTTTCTTACCATCATTTCCCCGGTAAGACCAGGATGCCGCCATGTATAATTCAGATTTGAAATGCTGCCGGTATTCCCTGGCCGCCCTTTTAAAATCAGCGTCGAAATCAAATTCACCATTTAAAACAGCAGGCGGTATCATCATGAATTTGATACCTTCCGCATATTGATAGACATCTTTTTTATAGAGCTCACATTTACCTTTTTCCGTACGGAGGTTACCGGTAGACAACAGGGCTGACAAACGGCCATAGGCGGCCCTGTCAGTCGGATAAGCCAATAATGGCGGCCCATCCTGTAAGTCCAGCCGGCAGGCAGGGATGATCCGGATATTTTTCCCTCTGGCGGCCGCATGCGCCCGTACAATACCGGCCAGCGTATTGTGATCTGTAATCGCTATGGCCGTATATCCCAGGCTGACAGCCTGTTCCACCAGTTCTTCCGGATGAGATGCTCCCCGTAAAAAACTAAAATTCGTTGTGATCTGTAATTCCGTATATCCCATACCGTTACTATTCACGCAAAGTATCCGTGTATAAACCATTCCGGCTTATGTTCCCCATAATGCCCGGAGCGAAACAACCAATACCTGCCTCCTTCTTCATCCTCCACCTGATAATAGTCCCTTTGTAATCCTTTTTCAATCCACCATTCCCGCTCTATCCTCTCCGGCCCGTCGGCCTTTACCACCTTATGGATTTTACCTTTATGAATAAAAAGCATCGGCGGATAATCCGGGATAGGTGCAGACACTTCGATGCGCACCGGTGCGCCCAACAGGCTTACCGGCCGTATGAGATGTTCCGGCCACGCCACCGCTGCGGCTTCATGTACATCGGTGGTTTGCCTGACGGAACGCTCCGGCCAGTGGTGCTCTTCCGGCAGGTAGCGGTGAATGGCAGCAGCACCGATACGGCTTTCCAGCCGGTCCAGTAATTTTGTCACGGCATCTTTTTTGCCGCAGGTGTCCAGGTCCCACAGCCGTTCCTGTTGTGTGGTCAATCCCTCTACTACCGGCGCTTCCATAACAAACAGCTCGATGCCCAGGTCCGGCTCGATGGTATCGATTTTCAATTCAAAAAGCCGGGACAGGTGTTCCAGGTTACGCACCGGGCTGTTGGTCCCGATCTCAACCTGTTGCAGTCCGCCATCTGTACGGTAACACACCAGCCTTGCTTTGCGCAGTCCTTTCTCTTCCTGTTGCAGCCGTTGACAAATCATTTCCAGCAGTTTCCGGATGGCCAGTTCAATTCCGGGGGCGGTCCGTATCGGGTCGAAGCAGGGAAGCCGCTCCACGTAAGGGTCCGGAGGCTGTACCGGCACCAGTAGTTCCGGTAGGGTGCCGAGCACTTTACCGAGGCGTTCCAGTACCTGTTGACCGAAGCGCCGCCGCAATACAGCCGGAGGCATATCCATAAACAGCCCTGTTTGTGTAAGGCCTAACTTCCGCAGCCGGTCTATCACAGGCATTTCCAGCCGCAGGGCTTCCGGTGGCAGATCGCGCATTACAGCGGCCTGGCCTCCAGGCGCAATCACCGGATGCGTGGTCCCATAGCGGGCCACCGCCCAGGCCGCAGCCATGGTGTCTGCAATGGCCGCCCTTACATGATAGCCGCCGGCTTGCAGCCTGGTAACGATACTTTCAAAGTAAGCTTCCTCTCCTCCCCACAGGTGCGTACAGCCGCTGATATCCAGTATCAGGCCGTCGGGCCCGTCTATCCCGGTGATGGGCGTAAAACGGTAACACCATATGGCAAGGGATGCCAGCAGTTTATCCTGTGAAGGATCTTCATCATAGTATAACAGGTCCGGATATACGGCCCTGGCATCTGCGAGCACTGTTCCCGGCAGGATGCCCAGCTGGCCGGCTTCCCGGCTGACAGACCGGATGACAATTCTTCCCCGTTCCGGCGCTACCAATACAAAAGGCTGCTGACGAAGCCCCGGATAACGCAGCGCCAGCCGGTCAGCCGCCAGATGGCGAAACCAGACAGCCATGTAACGCTTCATACGATTAACCTGCTTTGGTATAAATATTTTGTTCTTCCATTCTTTCCGTACTGCCCAGCTGAAACTGTTGCCCGTCCCATGTTAGCCGCCAGTTGCCCGGCTTTCCGTTACGGACTTTCAACAGCGCCACCTGCCATTGCGGATAACCTACGCCCGGCAAACCTTCGTCCATCAGGCTGGCCACCGGGGTGATCATCCAGCGGGTGGTACAGACGGTATTCTCCACGCTTCGCGGGCGGTGCCGGTGCAACAGACAGGGCACCCCGCTTTTCTCTATAGCCAGTTGCAGACGCCGTAATGCAATAGGGTGAATGTCCGGCACCTCTCCCACCACTGCCGCCAGGGCATTACATTTCAGACACTCTTCCACCACCCAGAGCATCTCCTTCTCCGATACCAGGTCTATAAAAATGATCCTGTCCGGCACAATACAAAATGTTTTCAATCCCGGCGGAAACAGCGTCCGGTGGACGCTCACCCAAACAGCCATCTCCGGGCCTTTCATGATACGGCTCAACAGCCCTGCCATGAACCCCAGCGTAGCAGCTGCCGTTTCACTATTATGACTGATAAATTCATGGGTGCCCCTAAAAGGGAAACAATGCCCCGGAAATGCCATGTTCAAAGGGCCCAGGTCGGGATGATCATTGGAATGGGATGAAAATACAGTCCCCCCTGAAGAAAGAATTTCCCCTCTCAGCCTGGCTATCACCTCATTTCTTTCAGCTGACTGTTTCATATTTCAAAAAGTTGACTTATATTTGGCACTAATAATGCCAATATACCGGCAGTAATAATGCCAAAAAAATATGAAAGAACAAAATAATTTTTGGGCCGCTAACCTGAAATTTCTCCGCAACCGGAAAAAGATGACACAGGATGACCTGGCTACTGCCCTTCAATTTACCCGTACCAAACTGAAGGCATTGGAAACCGGCGCCACCCGGAACCCTCCCCTGGAGGACCAGGTGCTGATATCTGATTTTTTTAAGGTTGACATTGACACTTTTGTACGCCTCGACCTTTCTCAACTGGGAGAACTGCATGTGCGGGAACTGGAAGCCGGGGACATGAGTTATGTGAGCGGGAAAAAGATGCGTGTACTGGCCACCACCATTACGCCGGACAATAAGGAACAAGTGGAAATGGTTTCCCACAGTGTTCAGGCCGGATACACCGCCGGCTATGCCGATCCGGATTATATTTCCAGCCTCCCGGTGTTTCATATGCCGCAACTCCCGGCAGACAGGAAGTTCAGGATGTTTCCCGTTAAAGGTGAGTCCATGCTGCCGGTTCCTGAAGGCGCTTATGTTATCGTAGAATATATCCAGGATTGGTCTACCTTGAAAGACGGTACACCCTGCGTGGTGATCACCAAAAACGAAGGCATTGTGTTCAAGGTGGTCTATAATCTTATTCAGCAAAACGGCCTGTTACACCTGGTTTCACTGAACCCGTTATTCAAACCCTATGATCTTCCGGTAAGTGAAGTACTGGAAATGTGGAAATACCATAGCTACTGGACAAACACAGATTTGTCGCCACAGTCTGATATGGACGCTATTCTACAGGCATTGGGAAAACTGGACGCGAAGGTGGAGAAGTTGGTGGGAAAAAGTCAACTTTAGTATTTAACTTCAGGTTGGTATCCTCCGGCTTTGTTTATCAAGATCAGGCAAATGCGTCAGCAGCAAGTTACCCGACTACCAGCATACCCATTTTAAAATCCCGGACAATTTTTTACCGTGAATAGTAAAGGAAAAAATAACCAGACAATTTATGATCATGCAGGCGGTTGGGACGCGTTATACAAGCACACTTATATATTTTATCACGCATGCCTTGCTGACCCAATACTACAGCCACTCTTTGGACATGAGCAACCAGGTCATGTGGAAAAATTCACGGCTTTCACTGCTGAAACATTTGGCGGACCAGACAAGTTCACCAAAGAGATGGGAGGTTTTATGCATTTGATCGATGCACACAGAGGATTCAATATTACAGAAGAACAGCGGCAACGCTTTGTGGACTTGTATATGGAAGCCGCTGACAAAGCTGGTCTCCCAACAGACAAACCTTTTCGTGATGCGCTTAAATCTCATGTTGACTTTGGCTCGCATGTCGCCAAACAAAACTCAAATGCTACATCTGAAAGCGAATTACATCCACTAAGAGAAGTGCCGAAATGGAATTGGAATCCAAATGAAGAGCATTAACCCGGGACCATTGCATTCAATGCATACCGGTAATCCGCTCATCACTTCAAACGTCTTTACTTGTGCCGTCTCTTCTATTGAGACAGCTTTTTGACTTATCAGGGATTTCCCAAAAAAAAGAGAGTGTTTTTTGAAACACTCTCTTTTACTTTCAGGCTACTGTTCAGATTGCCCGTTGCATCGGTTTACACAACCAAATGCTATTAACATGCCGTAACCGGGCAGGAAACATCTTGTGTCTGGCATACATCCAGCACAGAACAGAAACAGCTTACGAAACAGGTCCTCAGACAAGTTTGCACTCGTACAGTTGCACCTCCTACTATTTTTTCCTGGGACAAATCACTGATTACTTCTTTGTTGAGTGAGAGTTTGGGAAGATTCAATTTCTTCTTTTTCATAACGGAGTTGTTTTTGGGTTATGGGTTAAATAATAGATATATCATCAGTGAATATCATGGACACTTCATTTTAGTATCGCACCACACACTAGTGCCGCACCCCGTGGCACAGGAAATCTCGTTGTTCATTGAAACCTGGCAACCGCAGGTAAGCAAACAGGTTTCAAGACAGGTAACCAGCGGTGCAGACATACCGCCTGCTATCTTTCCCTGAGACAAACAGCTGATCACTTCTTTATTCAGGGAGAGTTTGGGAAGGTTCAGTTTCCTCTTTTTCATAACGGGTTTGTTTAGGCGAGATAATAAATAATTATGGGCACAGCAACGGACTTGTTGGCTGGCAGGTTACAATACAGGAGTTACAGGTATCTCCCTTTGTGAGACAGTTAATTTGGGTACACAGGCAGCTTCCAAAGCATGATTGACGACAGGTTTGCTCAAGGACAGTCGCTCCCCCAACTATCTTTTCCTGTGATAGACTACCAATCACTTCTTTATTCAGAAAGAGTTTGGAAAGATTTACTTTTTTCTTTTTCATAACGAAATGATTTTAGGTGAAATCCCGATAGCTTACTCAACCGGGCACAATGCACTTGGCTGGCATAATACAAGGCAGGAGAGCCTGATCTGTGTTTGAGGCTGACAGTCGAATACACTACAAAGACAGCTTTGAACACATGTTTTAAAACAGGTGTTCGCAGTGGCGCCGCCTGTTACTTTTTCCTGGGATAAACTGCTAATCACTTCTTTGTTGAGTGACAGCTTAGCGAGATTCAGTTTTCTCTTTTTCATAACGGAATATTTTAGGTGAAATATAAAATTCGGGCTTGCACCTGCATAAATTATGCAGTACAGGCTTATTTTACAACGTGAAAGGAGTTTATTTTTCTCCCTGCACATATGCTTCAATGCGCCTGATATGCAGTAGTACCGTATAATAAGAAAACTAACGGCTTGAGCATGGTATTCCACTGTACTCAAGCCGTCTGAATTCAGGCTACTGTTCAGATTGCCCAACGCATCGGTTAACACAACCGAATGTTATCAACATGCTGTAACCGGGCAGGAAACGGCTTGCGTAATGCATTCAATCAACACAGAACACAGGCAGCTTCCTCCACAGGTCCTCAGGCAGGTTTGTTCCCGTATAGTGGCTACTCCACCTACTATTTTGTCCTGGGATAAATCGCTGATTACTTCTTTGTTCAGGGAAAGTTTGGGAAGATTCACTTTTTTCTTTTTCATAACGGAAGGGTTTGGGTTAAATATTGGATTTGCTCTTGTACGTGTTTAAATACAGGCAGGCCATCAGCATACAGTACTGCTATCTTCGAAAATAACCGGCTATGCTATCAGCATACCGTTGTAATACAGGTAAGAACACAGGTAATACCATTTGGATCATCAGTTTTTTCCTTTTCATAACAGATTTGTTTCAGGTTCACATGCAACAACACATGAAAGATCCTGATAGGTGGGAATCGTGCAAGTAAACACAGTTTCAGTACAGCCTCCAATGCAGGTCCTGTAACGGGAAGGCACTCCTCCGGTTATTTTTTCCTGGGATAAATAACTGATCACTTCTTTGTTGAGAGAGAGTTTGGGAAGATTCACTTTTTTCTTTTTCATAACGATTTTTTTTGGTGAAATCTAAATTTCGCTTTTATATCTGCAGAGGGTATGCAGTAATACGCTGCGCCATATCTTCACTGCGCCTACTTTTCGGCGACACGGCTGCTTTTTATACTGAAAAAAGCCTGCAGCGACCACCATGATCTTTGATGCTCATCTAAATCCGGGTTATGAAAAAAGTAAAAACAAGTTCTGCAAAAAAATTGCTGCTGGGGAAAATTAAGATCGCTGCGTTAAGCGACGAACAACAGGCCGCATTGGTTGGCGGTAGTGCAACACTGCCCAGTGACGTTATATGCGCTACACAGGGTAGTGTATGTAATACCAGAACAACCTGTCAAACTGCGAGATGTTAAGTAATCAAAGTGCTACTTCTTATCGTTGAGCATTACCGGGAAGATTAACTGTTCGGTTACATCCAACCCAAAAAACAAAGGTCACCTCTATGTGGTAACCTTTGTTTTTTTGGGGAAAGCTGGTCAGCAATGAAGATTACATCACCTACTTTAACAATCCGATAATCAATATCAACCCACTCCTGCCAGAGTACCTGGCGGATATGGGGGTTATTTCCCAGCAGTGCGAGGAACAAGCCCTGTTGCCTGGTATTATGGATGTTCAGGTAAGTATTGTCATCAGGACTGCTTTTATGGTTATACCAGCCGGGTACCGGCTATCGGTGTCAGCTGGAATGCCAGCGTGGCCAATGCCGCCTCCCGGTCTTCCAGTTTTTTTACTTCTTCCGGCTGATGAACGAATTTGGAAAAGGAGGTAGTGAGTGTACCATCATCAGACATCCAGCCCAGCGCGATCATCTCCCTGAAAGTCTGTTCATCATACACCTCTCCCGCTGCTTTTTCGTTACGGGCCCACAGGTCTTTCTTAAAGTATCCTCTGAGAAACCATCTGTCCATCCCGTTGAACACAGGTGAATAACCGGTCCTGGTATGACAGGTAAGGTAATTATTTAACAATAGTGCATCACCGGATGATATGATGGTACCTACCGTTTTGGATTCAATAAAATCTTCCAGTTCAGCCAACCATTCCACTGCTTTCATATCAATGCAGTCGGTGCCATTGAAGTTGATATGCAGCTGTATGCCGTGCGGTCCATGTTCAATGGGAGGTTTCAAGGCAAAATCAGCAGTCCCCATG
Organism: Chitinophaga fulva; assembly: GCF_012927205.1. Lineage (GTDB taxonomy): Bacteria > Bacteroidota > Bacteroidia > Chitinophagales > Chitinophagaceae > Chitinophaga > Chitinophaga fulva. The sequence continues at coordinate 433,403 of NZ_JABBGC010000002.1, read as the reverse complement.
GGTATACCGGCTTTTTCCATCTGCACATACAGGTCGGGCGCTTTAAGCCGGAACCATTGGCGGATATCAGCGGAAGCTGTCTGCCATGGAGTACCTTCAAACATACGGGTTGAGAAAACGAGGGTTTGTGCATCTTCAGCGGCTCTAACCCCCAGCAGGATAAGGTAATCAGGTCTTTTCCGATGCCATGCGCTCTCGCAGTGAAAGGGGAAATTGTTATCAAAACCACCGGCCCCTTTCTGTGTCTTCAGTTTATAAACGGGTACAATATTATCGATCAGTGGGGCTTTCCCCTGTCCTTCCTGCCTGAAGTTGAAGGGTTCGGCGCCTGTCAGCTCACCCAGGGCCAGTAGCATAGCTTCAGACACAAATGTCGTTTTATAATCAGGAGGCAACGGTCCTCCTGTCTGCGGGGTAATCGGCAGCTCTTCATCCACCGGGAGCCCTTTTACAAGCACCGCCCCAAAACCGTGTTGTAAATGCTCTTCAATAAATTTACGGGACGATGGCGCAAAAGACCGGGCTATCTCTTTGGCACTTCTTACGAAATCTTCCTGCTCATCCTGCCTATAGGGGTTAAAAGGAATTGCAAGCGCCATATCGCGATAAATGCTTGCCTCTTCCTGAGACAGGGTGAGGATGTATGTCTCCGGCAGCCCGGCAATGCGTGCCCTCTCATAGGACAAGGACTTTACACTACGGTAGTTAATCCAGTTCATAATCTCTGGTTTACGGGTTAAACAAGAATTATTTTTCGGTACGGGCAACAGGCTAATTGCTGTCCACCCTTTGCTGTTCGTTCTCTATACTGTTTTTTCTCTCGCGGGTGGCTACCGCTTTACCAAACCTGTAATTAAATCCGATATTGATAAGATGGGTATCAAACATATTTGAGATAAAGACATGTCCTTCCGGGATATTGATATTCCTGTCTACTACCCAGCTTCTGAATATATCCAGTCCGCTAACGGTGATGGAACCTTTGTTTTTCATCACTTTTTTCTGCACGGCAGCATTCATTTTCCATGCCGGCTCCAGTATGGCTTGTCCTATTACCATCCGGGTCTTGTAAAACCCGCTTACTTCCGCGCTCCATCCACTACCCAACTGTACTTTCGTACTGCCGTTGATCCTGAAGTTGGTACGGCTGTTGTCCAGGTATACATTATTTTCCTGCCAGCCTCTGAAACGGGCATTGACCAATTCCATATAAAGATTCACGCTCCACCATTTTGTAAGGTTATGTGAAACATTGGCAGTAATGCCTGCATTGGTTACCAGTTCCAGGTTATAGGGCTTCGAAATAAAGGCGCTGTCTACCTGGGTATACAACTGTGTGATCGTTCCTTTTACCCGGCTGTAATAAACACCCACCGTATAGCTGCCGTCGTAGCTGTAGTTCAGCTCCAAATTGGTGGCATATTCCGGCGTCAGCAAAGGATTACCCTGGTAGGAGGTGTACTTGTCAAAGAAAAACACAGAAGGGTTCAGCTCCTGATAGCCCGGCCTGGTAATTCTCCTTCCTCCGGCGAGCGTCAGCACATGCAGACCGCTGCTGTCAAATTTATAGGAGAGAGAAACTGTTGGAAATAGATCTGTGTAGTCCTTCCGGAAGGAGGAGTCCTTGCGCAGGTCTACAGTGGATATAGTCCCTTTGGCATTGGTATTCTCCATCCGTAAACCCGCAATCAGCGAAAACCGGTTGAAATCCTTACTGAAATTGACATACAGTGCGTTGATATTTTCATTGTAGCTGAACTTATTATTCAGCTGTGTGGCCGGAGAAGTGGCGTCATTTATACCATTGAAATAGATGCCTTCGCTGTTCCGCCTGGAATAGATGGACTGGGCACCGCCTTCCAGGCTCATGCCATCACCTGCCATATGCACATAGTCAATTTTTCCGCCATAGATTTCTGCATGAAAAGGATTATTGGAATGCAGATTATACCTGTCAGAGATAGCGCTGTCTGGCTGATAAGTGACGCTTTCAGACCGCTGTTGCTGCGAATAGCGGTATTTCAGATAGTCCACGTCCACATTCAACTCCCTCCCTTTTTTGTTGAACTGATGCCGGAAATTGGCATTGCCTGTAAAATTTCTGGAGCTTTCCTCTACGTTGCTATTGATATAGATCGTTGAATCAGTTTTTTCCTGCCGGAGAAAAAGACTGTTATATCTTCCCGTTTCCTTGTAGGGCGACATATGATTATCAGAAAGCACTATTCCGATGGTGGTTTTGTCGCTCACATTATAATCTGCTCCTACCTTATAGTTAAATCCTTGCCGTTTGTTCTTTTCAAAATAGTGTTGCTTCAGGGTATAGTTACGGGCAACATCTTTAAAGCTATAATTCCGGTCACGGTCTGAATTAACGAAGTTGTTTTGCAGCGTGTATCCGGCATTACCGAAGATATTCACTTTATCATTCCGGTAATTGAAGCTGGCGGAGTTATTGGTTTTAGCATACACGCCCTGACTGTAGTTAAGATTAACGCTGCCGTTGAAACCTTTGGATTTTAGCTTTTTCGTCCGGATGTTGATGATTCCTCCGGTACCTTCCGCATTGTAGCGGGCCGGCGGATTGGACATCAGTTCTATTTTATCAATGGTACCCGAAGGGACTGATTTCAGATAGCCGGTCAGTTCTCTGCCGGTAAGATAAGAGGGTTTGCCATCAATGAAAACACGCACGCCATCTTTTCCCTTCAGGCTCGCGTTGCCGCCATCATCCAGCACTACACCAGGAGCATTGTTCAACACATCAAAGGCGGTAGTGCCCGTGTTGCTGATAAGCGCGTCCACATTTACAACAGTTTTATCTACTTGCTGTTCCGTTACCTGTTTAGTAGCGTTGACAACTATCTCCCTAAGATCTTTGGCTTCTTCCCTGTCCAATGTGATGACGCCCAGGTCTGCTTCGGGAATACTATTGCTGATCAGTATACGATGACTGCTATATTTCCGGAACCCTATATAGGTGATGGTCACCTTATAACTGCCGTTTTCCAGACCGGTAAAGGTAAAGCGGCCTTCCCCATCGCTGAGCAAAGATTTTTTATACAACGTATCAGCCATATTCTCCAACAACACAGAGGCTCCTGGTACCTTATCTTTTGATTGTTTTTCCGTGATGACCGCTTTAATACGGCCATCTGCCTTTTGCTGGCCAAAACTATGACCGGTTATAAAAATGAAGATAGTCAAACAAACCAGGGTGCATCTTTTTGCCATAGTAACAATTAATGGTTCTTTTAAAGTTTTATTGAACAATCCGGTCATCTTATTCTCTTAGCTGCAGGGTAAGGCATTCTCCCATCTTACGTGCGCTACGCAGCAACATGTCCGCATGATTTCCCGGAACAGTAAACACTTCCACGTTGCTAAAAAACCTGTCCCATCCCAGCTTCTCTTCAAATGCGGACCAATCTTCATCAGCGCCCTTGATGAGCGTCAGCGGAGCATCCAGCTTTGCATGGTGGATCTTCCGGGACATCAGTGCATTCATCGTTTGTAACCTGAGCAATTGGAACAGCGCCTGTATGGAAAGCTGCCGCCCTGGTAACCTGTCACTTGTATACTGCTCCATGAAAGTTATCATGTGTTCAGCCGACTGAAGCCCGAACAGTTGTTCCCTCAGTTCGCCGATCCAACGGGGATAAGGCTTTCCTATAACACCATAACGTTCCATGATCCTTCCTGCCATCAGCATCAGGAGGTCTATCAGTTCTTCTTCTGATCCCGGGTTTTGTTTTGTTGAAATAGCTTCCACGTCGATAATGGAAAGGAGCTCCAGTTTTTCACCGCATGTTTCCAGCTGCCGGGCCATCTCATAAGCTACATAGCCACCAAAAGAATGGCCTACAATTTTGTATGGGCCAACGGGTTGTATTTCTTTTATCCATTTGATATGAGTAGCGGCCAGATCTTCCAAATCCTGTAAAGGTGTTTCTCCGCGGAACGTTCCCACCATCTGAATACCGTATACTGCGTACCTGGTATGAATGGCGGCAGCCAGGTCTTCATAGGAATCACTGACACCGGTAGAACCGGGTACAATAAACACCGGGGCATCAACACGACCTGTACGCAATAATAACAAATGATTATTTAAAATACCTTCTTTTTGATCAAATATTTCCGTTTTCTGTTGTTGCTGTTCGATGAATGCAGCCTGCTCTTTCACGGTTTGGTAAGTAAACAAATCTTTCAGCGTGACGGACATTCCCGCGAGCCTGTGCAGCAGTTGTATCATAAGGATAGAGTGCCCGCCCAGGGCAAAAAAGTTATCTTCTATGCTGATCTTTTCCACCGACAACAATTCGCTCCATATAGCTGCCAGTTCCTGCTCACGGGCATTACGTGGCGCCAGATAATTGAGCCGTTCTGTCCGGCTTGCCTGCTCACTGGCTGTTAGAAAAGCACGGTCCACTTTCCCGTTTCTTGTAAGCGGCAGTTGTTCCACCGCTATCAACTCTCCGGGGATCATATAATCAGGTATTTTTTGTCCTAAGGATGCCCGCATTTTTTGTTGCAGAAAGGAATTTATTTCCGTGTACATCGGAATATTACTATAGATTTCCAACGGATCATTTTCAACCGGAGCTCTCGCGGCAAGGGAAATATTTTCCCGGGAAATGACCACCTTCATCGCCAGCGGGTCAGCATCCGGAGACAGGACGTATTGATATCCCTGTTGTCGCAGCGTATCCAGCCAGGCCTCTACTGCTGCATATGCTTTGTCCTTTTCATCACAAGACCGCAGCAATTCAGCTACTGTCCCCTGCCGTTCTTCCAGAACGACTTGTAACCGTTTTTCCTTCCACAAACGGGGATTGGGAACGTGCGTCCAACCTACCACTGTGCCTGCAGGCAGTTGTGACCAGTCCTGCTGCCTTTTCCGGACATCAGTCCAGCTGTACCAGGCCGTCGGTTCCTGCCCCTGGTTTCCACCGATATGAAGCGTTACATTATACCGGTAGAGCGTCAGTTCGTTTTCGCACACGCCTTGTTTCCAACGTATATCCACTCCCGTTATACGCGGAATAAGAGATGCCAGTTGATAAAAATAAGCCGGAGATAAGCATAACTCTTCTTCCTTTAATACAGCCTGTTGTATGCTCCATTCAAGTTCCCGGAGGCTTGCGCTGGGTTTCATAGCAGCAGCGCAAAGACGGGCCTTGAAGAGATGGAGCAGACGGCAATCCCGCACGTCACCGATGATGATACGCCCGCCTCCTTTCAGCAGAGCGGCAGCATTGCGGACCACGTCCGTCAGGTAGGCTTCTCCCGGGAAATACTGCACCACGGAATTGATGATAATAGTGTCCACCTCTTCATCACGGGGCAGCGTCACTTCGTGTGCCGCGCAAACCTTCAGACTGGTTTCACAATAGCGTTCCCCTTCTGCCTGTATGTTGGCCTCGATCATCGCAATAGAGGAGGCCGAAAAATCCGTACCCGCATATTTCCTGATCCGGTTTCTGAGCTGGTAGTACAACAGTCCGGAGCCACAGCCTATTTCGAGCACATTGGACGGTTGCCCTGATAAAATCAGGCCGATAATGTCGTCCAGCCATTCTTTCATCTCTTCTGCGGGTATCTCTCCGCCGGTAAAACTATCATTCCAGCCAACGATGTTAAAAGTGGCATTTACCGGCGCTGTTGCTTCAGAAGGCGCATAGGTGGTTTCATATAACTCTCTCCAGCTTCCCACCCTTCTTTGAAAGAAAGTGGCTTCCGTGGACTTAACGGCTTTTCTGTGAGGAACATAATATCCTGTCAAGCGGGCATTCCCCATATTGTCTTTCCTGGCCACCACGCAACAATCCCTGACCGTTTCCATTTGGCTCAGTGCATCTTCCACTTCACCCGGTTCCACCCGATAGCCATTCACTTTTACCTGGTCGTCTATCCTGCCGATAAATTCCAGTACGCCATCCGGCAACCACCGTACAAGGTCTCCCGTCCGGTACAACTTCTCATCCCCAAAAGGACTGTCGACAAATTTTTCTGCTGTCAGCGCAGGCTGATTCAGATAGCCTTTCGCCACCTGTACGCCACCGATGCACAATTCTCCTGCCACACCTATTGGAGAAAGCTCCATCGAACGGTCCACCACAAACAGTTTTACATTATCCAATGGCCGGCCTATCGGAATAACCGTATCAGCCTGTATGTCACCCGCCCTGAACGTGTACACGCAACATCCTACGGTAGCTTCGGTTGGTCCGTATTCATTAACAATTTCCATATCCCTGCCTGCTTCGCCCAACTGCTGCAAATGCCGGTATTGCAGCGCCTCTCCTCCTATCACCAGTCGCCGGGTATGCAGCCTGCTATTCAGGCCGTTTTCCTGTAACAGGTACATATGCGCGGGCGTTAGTTTGACAAACGTATACGGCATAGCTGCATAAAATGCCGGGGCGCTTAATATGTCAGCAGGCGGTATAGCTGCCGGTGCAATATTTACCGGTCTTCCGCATATCAGCGGCACAAAAAAAGTAGTGAGTGAAGCATCAAAAGTATAAGAAAGATGCATGTAGGAACCGTCTGCCGGATCTCCGTCCACATACCGTTTCCGGCAGTTGAGCAGATAGTTCGTAAGACTGTCATGTTGTATCATTACGCCTTTTGGCACGCCGGTGGAACCGGAGGTATAGATCACATAAGCCAGATCTACGGGCATACAACTGTCTTCGGGATTACCTGCCGGCATGCGGTCAATTTCCGGTGCGTCCCTTTTCAGATCAATGATCTCTACTCCGGTCAATAACCGCTCATGTGCAGTAACGGAAACCACTATACGGGCACCTGTATCTTCCAGTATATAGCTGATACGATCTGCCGGGTAACCCGGATCAACAGGCACATAGGCGCCGCCGGCCTTTAATATGCCCCATATAGCGATGAGCATGTCCGCTGACCGGTCAAAACATACCGGCACCATGACTTCCCGCCGTACGCCACGACGGGCAAGGTAGTGGGCCAGCTGATTAACCCTGTTGTTGAGCATCGTATAGGTAAACGTCTCATTACCGGCTATCAGTGCGATTTTATCAGGGTTTATCCTTGCCTGTTCCTCCAGCAGCTGTACTACTGTTTTGCCTGCATCCGCAGCGATGCAGGTGGTATCGTTGAAGCCGTGTAACAACAATTCTCTTTCTGCCGTGGTGAGCAGCGGAATTTCCCCTACCAGTATGGCAGCATTGTTGGTTACCGCCAGCAACAGTTGCCTGTAATGGGCTACCATCCGCTCGATAGTCGCTCTTTCAAAAAGATCGGAACAATACTCCACATGCATCCTGATGATTCCATTGGATTCGCGAAGGTTGAAAGTAATATCAAACTTGGAAGTCACGTTATCAAATGGTACACTATGCAATTCCAATCCTTCCATATCCAGTGCTGTTGCTACCGGTGTGTTTTGTAGAACAAACATCACAGGAAATATGGGCGTATTGCTGGTATCCCTGTCGCCCGCCACCACTTCCACCACTTTTTCAAATGGCGCATCCTGATGATCATAGGCTTCCAGGGTGGCTTGCCTTACCTGTTGCAGCAGCGCCGTAAAAGTGTCCGTCTCGTCTATGTTGGTGCGTATCGCCAGTGCATTGACGAAGAATCCTATCAGGTATTCCAGCTCCTGCTGGGTGCGATTGGCCAGCGTTGTCCCCACGCAGATATCGGATTGACCTGTGTAGCGGAACAACAATGCTTTAAAGGCAGCCAGCAAAGTCATAAAGAGCGTGGTCTTTTCTTTGCGGGACAATTCCTGCAAAGCTGCCGTAAGCGCTGCATCCAATACAGACTCCAGCACCGCGCCCCGGGTACTTTGCAGGGCCGGTCTTGGATGGTCCGTCAACATGCGGAAAGGTGTCACCCCCTCCAGTTTATTCTTCCAGTATCGCAATTGATGTTGCAGCACATCGCCTTCCAGGTACCGTCGTTGCCACAAGGCATAGTCTGCGTACTGAACAGCCAATGGGGGTAGCGACGGAGCATCTTCATCCTGATAAAAGGCTGTCAGCTCATTCACCACCACCGATACCGACCATCCATCACCAGCAATATGATGCAGCAAAACCAATATCAGAAATTCTGCAGGGGTACGTTCTATCACAAACACTTTCAGCATCTGATCAGTCGAGAGCTGATAAGGAGTGGTCATTTGCTGTTTTATAAAGGCATCTGCGGTACTGCCGTCAGCAACAAGCGCTTCTTCGCTGACCTTATACAGTTGCCATTCATCAGCCGGAAGTACATGCTGGTAGCCAGTTCCATTCTCTTCCCGTATTACGGTCCGCAGTACCTCATGCCGGCAGACAATACTCCGGAACGCACGTTCCAGCCGTGATGTGTCCAGCATGCCGTGAACACGCAGTATCCATGGCATATGATACTGTAAGCTTCCCTGAAGTTTGTCAATGAACCAAAGCCGTTCCTGTGCAAAGGATAAGGGAATATTACCGGTCCTTGCCTGTGGGGCCACAGATGGTAATGTATACGGACGTTGCTGTTCCTTCAGGTGGACTGCCAGCGGTGCAATCTCCGGAAAACGGAAAACATCCCGGATAGTTACTTCCGTCTTTAGTTTCTTCCGGATTGCAGACACCATCCTTGTTACGAGCAGCGAATGGCCGCCAAGGGAGAAAAAGTTATCGTAGATGCCTACCTGGTTGATACCCAGCAATGATTGCCATATTTCCGCCAGTACTGCCTCTGTTTGATTGCGTGGAGCCTCGTACACCGCGTTATTCATATGTTCCGTTGATACAGCGGGTAAACGGCGTCTGTCCAGCTTTCCATTAGCGGTTAACGGAAACTCGTCCAGCTGCACCCAGTATACGGGAATCATATAAGCCGGTAATTTCATTTTCAACCGGGCAATGATGGTTTCCCGGTCGAGCACAGTATCCATTACCAGATAGGCGGCCAGCGCTTTTTCCTGGCGATGGTCTTCCCTTACCGCCACTGCTGCTTTTTTCACTTCCGGTATCTCCAGCAGGGCTGTTTCAATTTCGGCAGGTTCAATACGATAGCCCCTTATTTTGATCTGGTCGTCTGTTCTGCCAAGGTAGGCAATGTTACCATCAGGCAGCCATCTGACACTATCGCCGGTATTATACAGCCTCACCGTATGTTCACCCATCTCATAGCTGATATAACTACCGGCTGTATTTTCGGGCAGGTTCAGGTAACCACGGGTAACAAAGGGGCCACCCACATACAATCCGCCGGTAACGCCAACTGGTACAGGCTGAAGATGCCGGTCCAGTACAATACCGTACACATGGTCCAACGGGCTTCCAACAGGTACCAGCCTGTTGACCAGGTTAATGTTTGTTCCGGGGAATTCATACGTAGTGATACCTACAGTCGTTTCCGTAGGGCCGTAATGGTTATACAGGCGGCAGCCGGGTGGCAATAAGGGCAGCACACGGTTGACCAGCTCCCAGGTAAATCCCTCGCCGCCGATGAGCAACTTTTTCAAGGGCATCAAACGTCGTGGTTCCCTGTATGCCAGCAACGACTCCAGTATAGATGGCGTGACTTTAAAACAGTCTACCACTTCCCCGGAAAGATAGTCTTCCATCATACCCAGGTCAGTAATACATGACCGGCTAAAAACATGCAGACTACTGCCGGAACAAAGGGCAGCAAAAATGGCTGTCACCACTCCGTCGGCAGCAAAACTCGCCAGGATCGCGTAACTATCGCAGGTATCCAGTTGCAGTTTGGCATGAACCGCCGAGAGATAACAACTCAGGTTGCGATGCTCCACCAGCACGCCCTTGGGGCGGCCGGAAGAACCGGAAGTATAGATCACATACACCAGGCCTGACGGGGCTAACTCTCTCACAGGTGCTGTGACGCTGTACCCACTGATCATCCTGCTGTCCTGGTCCAGTGCAATTATCTCCGGAGATGTTTTTGTAGTGGACATATCACGGAACCGTTGCACCAGATCGCCCCCTGTCAGGATGACTGTGGCGGAAATATCATGGAGTATATAGTCAATTCTCTCATCCGGAAAATCCGGGTCCACCGGCACATAACACCCACCTGCTTTCAGGATTCCCAGTATGGCCCATATCATTTCGAGCGACCGCTCCATACAAACAGGCACCAGTGCATTGGGCTTTATTCCACGGGATTGCAGATAATGCGCCAGCTGATTGCTTCTTTCATCCAGTTGCCGGTAAGTAAGCCGTTGATGTTCATATACCAGTGCTATCTTATCAGGACCCAGCCTGGCCTGTTGTTCAAACCGTTCGATCACGTCCGGCCCTGATCCTTTACCCGACAGGATTTCCGGCTGACTGGCACCACGAAGCCGGTCGCATATCGCAACGCTCTCCTCAGTAGTCAACATCGGCAGCAACCCACCGGCAACAGACCTATCTGAAAGCACCGATAACAACAGCTGTTCGTAATGCCGCAACATGGCCTCTACAGCCTTCTCAGTAAACAGGTCCGTGCAATAAGTGATCCTCACCTGCATCCCTTCTTCAAAGTCAGTGACATTCATGTACAGGTCGAACTTAGCCGTGGTAACCTGCTGGTGTTGCAGCGACAAGGTCACATCCTGCAATGACAGTGGCGTGGTCCCCGATGCCTGATGCAGTGAAAACATCACCTGGTACAGGGGGTTACGGCTCGTTTCCCCTGCCAGCCCCATGGCTTCCACCACTTTTTCAAAAGGTGTGTCCTGGTGATCAAAAGCCTCCAGCGTAGCAGCTTTCACCTGGTGCAACAATTCCCGGAAAGGCTGGGAAGTGTTCACCTGGTTACGCAATACCAATGTATTGATAAAAAAGCCGGCCAGTTTTTCCAGCTCCTGCCATTGCCGGCCGGCAACAGGCGTGCCCGTACAAATATCCTCCTGCCCGGTATATCGCGCCAGCAACAACTGGAACACTGTCAGTAACAATGTAAACATCGTCACGCCTTCTTCCCGCGCGAGTGCTGACAATGCTTCTTTTATCTTTTTGTCCAGCGATAATGACAACTCGTTGCCGCTGATACCCGGTACCGGCGGACGGTAATAGTCCTGCGGCAGCTCCAATACAGTAACCCCTTCCAGCTTTTTTTTCCAGTATATAAGTTCCTGTTGCAATGTTGTTCCGTTCATCATTTCACGCTGCCATACCGCGTAGTCTGCATATTGCAGTGGTAGCGGCGGTAGCTGCGGAGGTATGCCGGACGCGAAACCATTGTAGGCCGCTGCCAGTTCACCTGCTACGATGGCCATAGAAGCACCATCAAACGCAATGTGATGCAACAGTACCAGGAGCCGGTATTCGTTTGCCCGTTCCCGTACCAGGTATGCTTTGAGCATACAATCCTGTGCAAGATCAAAAGGCGCTACAATACACCGCTCCAGCCATGCGTCTACGGAGCCTGCCTGCTGCACGGCATCTGCTGCTGTTATTTGCATCAACTGCCAACCATCTGCCGGCAGCACCTGCTGCAGCGGGTTACCCTCCTCGTCTTCCCGGATCACCGTCCTGAGTACCTCATGACGCTGCAACACTGTTATGAAGGCGTTCTCCAGCCAGTCGCCCTGCAGGTTCCCGTTGACGCGGAAATGCCAGGGCAAATGATATTGAATACTGCCTTGTAATTTATCGATGAACCATAAACGCTCCTGTGAAAAAGACAACGGAATACCTTTACCATCTCTCATGGCCTTTCCGGCGGTAGGTCCTGCTGCGGCGTTATATGCGCCATCCCGGGTGTACTTCCTGAAATAGTTGATCAGCAAAAGTTTTCCTGCTTTTAGTTCTTCCAGCAGGTTCTTGTCTACAGCCGTCCCTTTCAGCACTTCCAGCACCAGCTGATCATCTTTCAGTGATACTTTTATTCCCGTTTCCCTGGCCTTTTCCAGTAATCTCAACGCCTTCGTCAGGCTAAGTTCAGACATGATCGTTTTCGTTTTGGAGTTATAGGATGAGATTACAACTGAATCATTTCATATTCTTCCTGTGCTGCCGGGCCGCTCTGTTGGCCCATCCGGATGTACCTTGCCAACTCTTCGATGGTCAGCAGCTCGAAAAATGCGCTGAGCGATACATCCGTCTGCATCTTTTTCCGCATCAGGGAGATGAGCCGGATCGCCAGCAATGAGTCTCCGCCCAGTTGGAAAAAATTATCACCGGGAAACACGCTTTCTACCTCGAGCACTTCTTTCCAGATCTCTGCCAGCTGTGTTTCTGTTTCATCCATTTCCCGGCCAGCCTGGCTGCCGCTAACGCTGGCCGGCAGTGCCAGCAGCACCTTACGGTCTGTTTTGCCGTTGGTGGTAACCGGTATGTGGTCCAACAGAAATAGCTGTGTCGGCATCATGTACCCGGGCAGGCGTTGTAACAGCCCATTGCTGATATTAGTGATCATTTCCGTTGGGGAAAGCCAGCCATTACGCTGAAGCGCCTGTTCCGGTACTGGTCCTGTCATATTCCTTTCCAACTCAGGCCGGAAAGCAAAGATGTTATAGAGAATATCGTCACCGGCCAGGGAAGGTTCCTTCTCCACATATATATGAAAGCCTCTGCCTTCCAGGGTGCGGGATATTCTGTCCAGACGGCCTTCCACATCATGCACCTCTATGATCACGCTCTGAATCCTGGACCAGTCAGCATCATCGATGCCTTTTATGACAAACTCTTCTGAATTCTCCACATCTATTTTCAGCAGGTCTACTTTATCGAGCCGCTCCTCCTGTATAATACGGGAGATGGTTTTGGTGCGACAGGTAATCTTCCTGCTGCTCAGTTTTGCATCCAGCAATTCATCTATCGCCTCATTGCTCAACTCATTACCGCCGGAGTTCCTGATGTAGGCCCGCACGAGTTCCCGCGCTTCCACACTGCTTTCATTGATGCCCGACACGATGCTGACTTCAGGATAATAGGAAATATCCAATTGTCCCTCGCTATCAGAAACAGCCAACTGGTAAGCGTTTCCGGGAATACCATAAAGAGACCGGTTCTTACTGAGGTATCCAAAGACTTCCGGGATCGGCTCAAATGAAAAGATCCTGGCACGGTTGTTCAACAGGTGAAAGAATAACGTAGAGAAACCGGCATTAGCCCCTACATCTATTACACAGCTGTCATCATGCAGGTGCAGGCCATTCCGCAGGTAACATTGGTCCATAAATATTTCCTGATAGAGATATCTTACCTCGTTGATGTTAGCGTTCAGGATGGGTAATCCGTTAGGGAGCAAATGCAGCTCTTGCGGCTGAATTTCCCTGCGGTTAAACATGGCCAGGTAATTAGCCAGCAACGGCAGCAACGTAGCGTCCACCTGCGCATAGGCCTGTATTTTTTGCGGTTGATCAGGCTCTTTCGCACTTCCAACAGCAACGATCCTTCCATCTTTGATGCCTTCCACCTGTTTCAATGCACTTTCTATTTCCCCTGTTTCAATCCTGTAACCGTGTATCTTCAACTGTTCGTCTTTCCTGCCATGGTAGAGGATATTTCCATCAGGCAACCAGCTGGCGATATCGCCACTTCTGTACAAGCGCTCACCGGTTACATACGGACTGTCAATAAATCGTTCCGCTGTCAGGGAAGGGCGGTTCAGATAACCACGGGCCACTTGCAGGCCGCCTATCAACAACTCTCCTGGTACGCCCAAAGGCACCGGCTCCAGGTATTTGTCCACGATATACAGCCGGACATGGTTAAACGGTTTGCCAATCGGTACCGGACCATGCGCATCCGGAGAAATATGCTGCGAGGACAATGTATAGGCGCAACAACCGACGGTCGCTTCTGTGGGACCGTATTCGTTGATAATAGTCACCGGTTGTCCTTTCACCAGCATTTGCAGCTGTCCGAAATACAACGCCTCCCCTCCCAATACAATTTTGCCAGGCATTTTCATTCCCATAGCCACTGCATCTTCCAACAACGGCAGATGTGCAGGCGTCAGTTTCAGGAAGTCCAGGTCCGTAGTCCTCAACAGCAGACTGCGGAATGCGTCCAGTGCATTATCTCCGGCCATGAAAACTGTTTTACCCGCCACCAGTGGCAAGAACATGGCGGTTACTGCCGCATCAAAAGTATAAGCCAGGTGTGCCAGGCTACCTGAGCCATCGCCGTTGTACCTGATCAAACTGTTATCGAGATAGGCCGTCAGGTTCCCGTGTTCTACCATCACTCCTTTGGGTTCTCCTGTAGACCCGGATGTATAGAGAATATAAGCCAGGTTGCGGGCAGCAATGGCTGTTGGTATATTTTCAACCGTTTCCGATGTAATAGCCGCATCGGTCATGTGCAACCGGCGGACCTGCTGAAGCCCTTCTTCGGCGGACGGACTGAGTAATTCATCAGTCAAGGCGATAACCGCGGCAGCATCCTTAGCGATAAATGCTATACGGGTGGCAGGATGTTCCGGGTCCAGCGGTAAATAGGCAGCACCGCATTTCATGATTCCCAGCATCGCTGCCAGCATATCCGGATGCCGGCGCATACATACCGGTACCACTTCTTCCTGGCGGACACCCGCTTTACGCAGATAGTGAGCCAGCTGATTAGCATGTTCATTCAATTGACGATAGCTCACAGAGATATTTCCGGACACCACAGCAACCTGCTCCGGTGTGCGTGCAACCTGCTCTTCAAAAAGCGTCACTACTGTCTTGTTCCGCTCATATGGGATAGGTGTAGCAGCACTATTGAATGCAAATAGCAGCTGGTGCCGGTCTTCATCGTTGAGCAGCTGTATGTCCCTGATCAGCAAGCTATCATTCCGGATGATCTGTTGCAGTACTGAGCTGAAATGGGTGCTTATCTGCTGCACATACAGGGGGGCAATCAGCGCGGCATTGTAGAAGAAGCGTACACTGATAACATGGGAAGCGCCTACTGAAATATAGAAAGGATACTCTGCCTGTTCCAGTATTTCGAGATTATCAACCTTCAGCGTTCGGGCCGATGCCGCAATCACATCTGCCACCGGATAATTCTGGAAAGCGAGGATGTTATCAAAAAGTTCTCCTTGTATCCCTCCCCAGCGCTGTATCTCAGAGAGTGATGAATATTGAAAATTACGTGAACGTTGTTGGTCCTGCTGTATATCCTGCAACCAGTTCCCTACCTGTCGTTCATCTCTGACAACAGTGCGCAGCGGCAGGGTATTGATGTACATCCCCACCCTGTGTTCCACGCCAGGCAGGTCTTCCGGCCTGCCGGATGTGACAGCGCCATATACCACGTCTTCTTCGCCGGTATAGCGGCTCAACAGGAAAGCCCAAATACCCTGCATCAGGGTATTGGTGGTGATACGGTTACGCCGGGCATATGCAGCGATATCATTCGTTTGTACTTCACCGATAGACAGCAGTTCTTCACAGTAGGTACCGCTATTTCGCACACGCATGGCAGCCGAAGACACAAAGGGCAGCACGGTTGCCCCTTCTACGCCCGACAGGTACTGCCGCCAGTAGTCTTCGCCCTTCTCATTGTCCTGCTGCGAAACATAGCGGATATAATCTTCATAAAGATCTTCCGGTTTTTCTTCCGGTGTTTGTTTTGTTGCGAGTTCATGGTATGCGGAGAGGAACTCCTCCACGAGAATGGGCAATGACCAGCCATCGAGCAGTATATGATGAGAGCTCCACAGCATACGGTAACGTTTATCGTCCAGCCGTATCAGCACCACCCGCATCAGCGGCGGCTGCCTGAAATCAAACGGTTGCCTGCGGTCCGATTCTTCTTTCGCCTGTACGGCCCGCTGCTGTTCTTCCTGTGGCAGATGGCGATAATCCAGCAGCTCTACCGGTACTTTCACCTCTTTATGCACACACTGTACCGGAATACGGAATACATCATGATGAAAGCTGCTTCGCAATATGCTGTGATGCTTTAGCAGGTATTGCCAGGCATTCATGAAAGCATTTTCATCTACCTCTGATAAGTCACATTTTAACTGATTACGGTATGATTCGCGCTCGCCATCATACAGGTTATGAAACAACATCCCTCCCTGCAATGGCCCAAGGCGGTAACAACGGGAGATAGCTGCTCCCCTGGTATGACCGTCCGGCTGTACTTCTCCCAGGAAAGCATCCAGCTCCTCAGCAGACACTTCACCAGACAGTCCATAATCAGCCGGGGTATATATGGTAACGCCCGTTGCTTTCTGTTCAAGGCAATGCGTAATCAGCTGATGCAGGCATTGTATATATTTTTCTGCTACTGCCGCAACGGATGCTTCATCATAATATTGGTTGTTGTAATCCCAACGGACCACCAGTTTTTCACCAGACAACACACTATTGACAGATAACGGTTCTGATCCCGGATGAGCCACCGGCGCATCCTCGCCGGTTGATTCTGTAGCAGTCCTGAACCATTCATTGTCCGGTAAAGCATTATCTGTGCGGCCAAGATAGTTGAACAGCACGTCCCAGCTGCGGCCTGTCAGACGGGCGTCTTTACAGATGCTACGCAACACCCCGTATCCGATTCCCTTGTCCGGCACCTGGTGCAGGTGCTCTTTCACATTTCTAATCAGCGCACCTACGGTTTCGCCGGTACGCCATGAAAAATGTACCGGATATTTCACGGTAAACCACCCAACCGTGCGGCTCACGTCCGGAGCGCCCGGAATCCCGTTACGCCCGTGGCCTTCCAGGCCTACGACCAACTCGTCACGGCCGCTCCATCCACATAACGCCATCGTTAAAGCAGTCAACAACAGGTCATTGATTTCCGTATGATACACCGGTGAGATATCATGCATCAAATGGGTTGTAGCCTTTTTGTCCAACTCCGTAACATGATATTTTATTTCACCCTGTTGCACCGCAATTGACGCAGACTGCAAGGGCCGGTAAGCATTATGCAGGCAAGTCCACCAGTCCAGCTGGGATTGCAGCCTGCGGCTGCTGCTATACGCCTCCAGGTGGCGATGCCAGCTGCTGTAAGAAGCTGTTTTTTTACCCAGTACCGGTTGCTGCCCTTCGCTCACAGCAGACAATGACACCATCAGGTCTTCCAATAATATCCTCCAGGAGATACCATCTGTCACCAGGTGATGGGCGGTAATAAACAGCCTGTTAAACGTTTCATCTGTTCCGGTTTCCATCAGCAATACCTGCAGCACTTTCCCTGCTTTGATATCCAGCTGTTGCCGGCAGTCGCTGCAATAGCGCGCCACCGTGGCATCCAGCGATGAGGAGGGCGTGCCGGAAAGATCTGCCACAGATACCGTTTCAGCTACCTCTCCGTAAGACTGTTGCCAGTTGCCGTTTTCATCCTGCCGATATACAAAGCGCAGGCCGTCATGATGAGACAGTATCAGCGACATCACTTCAGACAGTTGCCGGGCAGAAACCTGCTTATTGACAGCCAGCAACAGCGACTGGTTATAGCGTGGTGCCACCGGCCATACCTGTTGCAGATAATCCCTTTGAATAGGCAATAATCCACTTTCACCTTCTTCCCGTATATCCGTTCCTGTTAATTCACTTTTCCGTTCCTTCAACACCATTCCTATCCGGGCGATCGTCTGGTAGGTGAAAATATCGTCCACCCGCAGTTCATAACCCAGGCGGCGGGCGCGGCTTACCACCTGGATGGTAATGATGGAGTCGCCGCCAAGATCAAAAAAGTTATCGTGGATACCCACCTTTTCTACATACAACAACTCCTGCCAGATACCTGCCAATGCTTCTTCCATGGCATTGCGCGGTGCCAGGAAACGGGCTTCCGGCAACAGCTCTTCATCCAGCCGGGACAGTTTTTTCCGGTCCACCTTGCCGTTGGCAGTAAGCGGTATTTGCTCCAGCCTTACAATAGCGGCAGGCATCATATATTCCGGGAGCGTATTTTTCAGCTGCGCGGTGGCGTTCCCCTGATCAAAGGCATCATCGGCCACCACATAGGCTATCAGCCGTTTGATGTTATTATTACCGGCGACAATTACTTCACATTGTTTCACTCCCTGTAACTGTTTCAACGCAAAGACGATTTCTCCGGGTTCTATTCTATATCCGCGGATTTTGACCTGATCATCTGCCCTGCCTATGTATTCAATTGTTCCATTCGGCAGCCAGCGGGCCATGTCGCCGGTTTTATACATCTTTTCACCCTCACTGAAAGGGTTATTTACGAAACAGGCAGCGGTATGTTCTTCATTGTTCAGATACCCGCGGGCCACTTGTATACCAGCTATATGCAGTTCCCCGGCTACTCCCGGTGGCAAGGGCTGTCCCGTTTTATCCAGGATATAAAGCCGGTTGAGAGGCATCGGTTTTCCTATCGGCACCACATTCGTGTAGCTGAGGTCGGCCGCTGGGTCATACAGGTATTGTGCCACAGATACCGCAGCTTCGGTAGGTCCGTATTTATTGTAAAAGCTGACGAAAGGCGCCCATTGCGCTGCCAGTTCTTTGCTGCAGGCCTCTCCACCCGATATCATCCTTTTCAGGTGCTGATATCCGCCGGGAGTGAGCGTTTCCAGGAAAGCCGGCGTGGCATGCAGATGTGTTATCTGCTGTGCATCCATATATTGGTCAAACAGTTCCCTGTCGAGCCGTATTGCCTCAGGAGCCAATACCAGTTTAGCTCCGGAGCTAAGTGGAAGAAAAATCTGTTCAACAGAAGCATCAAAAGCATAACTGGCCAACTGCAATATCCTGTCCTCCGCTGTAATATTCAGCGTCGCCTGTTGATGGCGGATATAACTGGCAATACTGCGATGTTCTACCATGACGCCTTTGGGCGCGCCTGTAGAACCAGACGTATAAATAACATAGGCCAGATTTTGCGGAACAGCAGCCGGTCCGTTTCCGGGTAATGGCGCATCATGATGCTGTACGGCAGCCGGATCAACGATAGTGCCCTGATATCCTGTAGCCCGGATACTATGGGTATGAGCGGCACCTGCTATCACTACCTCGGCCGCTGTATCCTGTATAATGTATCCAATCCGGGTTTGCGGATAGGCAGGATCTATCGGCACATATGCGCCACCAGCTTTCAGGATACCTAATATGCTGATGATCATTTCAGGAGAACGCTCCACACATACAGGCACCAGGCGTTCCGGCCCTACGCCCATCCCCCGCAGGCTGACAGCCATTTTCGCTGCCTGTTCGTCCAGTTCCCGGTAGCTCAGCTGCCTGTCTTTATACACCACCGAAATATTGTCCGGCGTCCGCCTTGCCTGTTCTTCAAACAACGTGATCAACGTACTTTCCGGTCCTGCTACTACAGCCATGGCAGGTTCATTGAACCCGTGTAATAACTGTCGCAGCGCCTCATCGTTCAACAACCGGATATCTTTGAACAGCAGCACATCGGTTTTTACCAACTGTTGCAATACCTGTTCAAAGTGTGATTTGATCTGCTGTACATAAACAGCGGCCAGCCATTCTTCCCGGTATATCAGTTGAAGGAGGATATTATTATCGAGTGAAAATCTGACCAGTAACGGATAGTTAGAGCTTTGTTCCAAACCTTTCAGGTTTTCCACCTTCAACCGCCAGTCTGTTGCCGCCACCATCTCGTCTACCGGGTAGTTCTGGAATACCATGATACTGTCAAATAGCTCACCCTGTATGCCCGACCAGCGCTGTATATCAGTGAGGGCAGTATATTGATGCAGGCGTGAACGCTGCTGGTCCTGCTGTATATCCCGCAGCCATTCAGCCACCGTATTATTGTCACTCACTACTGCGCGCAGCGGCAGGGTATTAATATACATGCCTACACGACGTTCCACACCAGGCAGGTCTTCCGGACGACCTGATGTGACCGCACCGAATACGACATCCGGGTTGCCGGTGTACCGGCTCAACAGATAAGCCCATACACCCTGCATGACAGTATTGACAGTAATACGATTTCGTTTCGCATAGGCAGAAACCTGTGCTGTAAGCTGTTCTCCGAATGGGAATACCTCTTCCCTGAAATCACTCACCCCACGGCTTCGTTTTTCCGATACCGGTATAAAGGGAAGCGAAACACCTTCTTCCAACCCTGACAGGTATTGCCGCCAGTAAGCTTCTTCCTGTTCCTTATCGCACTGTTCCAGGTACCGGATATAATCTTCATATCGGTCTTCAGGTTGTTCTGCCGGCGTTTCTCCGGCCGCCAGCAGATTATAGGTGCTCAGGTATTCTTCTATCAGTACAGGCATGGACCAGCCATCCAGCAGTATATGGTGAGAGCTCCACAACATGCGGTAATGATCATCTCCAAGCCGCATCAGTACCACACGCATCAGTGGCGCCTGTTTGAAGTCGAAGCCCTGTTGGCGGTCTGATTCTTCTTTCGCCAGTATGACAGCCTGCTGTTCTTCAGGGGCAAGATGCCGGTAATCCAGTAACTCCACCGGCATTTTCACATCTTCATGAACACACTGCACCGCTATACGAAAGGCATCATGGTGAAAGCTGCTTCGCAGGATGCTATGCTGTTTCAGCAGGTATTGCCAGGCTGCAATAAAGGCCTGCTCATCTACTCCGCGCAGGTCACATCTCAGCTGGTTACGATAAGCACCGTTCTGTTCATCATAGAGGTTATGGAACATCATACCTCCCTGCAGCGGGCTCAGTTTATAGATAGCGGATATATTGCCTGTCTTACTCTTTGAATCAGATAAGTAAGCTATCAACGCTTCTTTATTAGTACGTATATAGTCGATGACCTCACGGTTATTTTTGATTGCATTTACTTCCTCCTCTGTCAGTCTGAACTTGTCTGCTTTCAGTATAAGCCTTGTCCCGTCGACAGTTAAGGAGAAATGGTGTTGCCTGAGATGTTCGATAAATTCTTTGATTTCCATGTTAAAATGTTGACGGGTTAAAAAATCATGATATCATCCTGGTCAGGGTTGTCGGCGCTGGTATCGTTGTTTTTAAGAAACCCTTCCAGTTCTTCCTGCGATACTTTACCGGACAGGCCATAATCGGCAGGCGTATAGGAGGTGATACCGCGGGCCTTCTGGTCCAGACAATGCGTAATAAGCTCCTGCAGACAGTGGATATATTTTTCCGATAGCAATGTTATCAATGTTTCGTCCCAATACTGGCTGTTGTAATTCCAGCACACCACCAGTTGTCCATCCTGTAATCCGTTGTCAATCACAAGTGGCGTTTCTCCGGGATGCAGAGCCTCCATCCGGTCTGTTTCTTCCAGGAACCTGAACAACACATCCCATCCTGATTTGGAGAGACGGGTATCTTTACAGATACTGCGCAACACGCCGTAGCCGATGCCTTTGTCCGGTACCTGATGCAGGTGTTCCTTTACACTCTTCAACAGGACGTCTGCCGGTAGTGTGGCATGCCAGGAAAGACGCACCGGATACTGCACCGCGAAGCACCCCACCGTGCGACTTACATCCGGTGCTCCGGGAATTCCGGTACGGCCGATATCATCCAATCCAATCACCAGCTCATCCCTGTTGCTCCATCCACACAGTGTCATCGCCATGCCTGCAAGCAGGAGGTCCCGGGCATCTATATGATACACCTGTAAGGCATCACCCAGCAAATGGGCTGTCCACGTGCTATCCAGCGCGATGAGATGATGTTTCATCGCTCCTGAATACGTTGTCACTGAAGCTTGTTTCAACGGCAGGTAACGTTCCTTCATAGCAACCCACCAATCTGTCTGCGCCAGTAGCCGGCGACTGCGGCTATATTCTTCCAGATGACGGTACCAGCTGCTATAAGATGCTGTTTTTTTGCCAGGGGACGGCATTTGTTCATCATTGAGGGCAGACAGCAGGAGCGTCAAATCTTCCTGCAATATTTTCTGTGAGATATCGTCTGCCACCAAATAATGTGTAGCGATAAAAAGCCGGTTAGACGTTTCTGTTGCTCCGGTTTCCATCAACAATACCGTCACCACTTTTCCGGTGACGATGTCCAGTTTTTGCCGGCATTCGCCACAATGACGTGCTACAGCTGCTTCCAGCCCGGATAATGGCACAGCGGAAAGATCAGCAACGGTAATTTCAACATCGCCGTCTCCATAGTACTGTTGCCAGCCACCGGAATCATGCTGCCGGTAAGTAAACCGCAGGCTATCGTGATGCGACAACAGCGATGCCATTACCGCTGTTAGCTGCGTTACGGATACTTCCTTGTGAACAGGCACAAGGAGCGACAGTCCATCGCCGGGCGCCACCTTCCATTTATTTTCCAGGTAGTCCAGCTGTACCGGCAGCAACCCGCTTTCTCCTTCCTCCCTGATACCTGCCGCAGAAGCAGAAAGCATGCGCTCATCCAGGGCTGCGGCGATACGCCCGACGGTCTGGTGAATAAACAGATCGCCCACTTCCAGCTCACATCCCATGCGGCGTGCACGGCTTACGACCTGAATGGAAATAATGGAATTTCCTCCCAGTTCAAAGAAGTTATCGTTGATCCCTACCTGCCGGACATTCAGCAATTCCTGCCAGATAGTCGCCAGGATGGTCTCTGTTTCATTACGGGGAGCCACATAGGGTACCTCAAAGCTATAGCCGGAAATATCTGTATGCCGCAGGAGTGTTTTGTCAACTTTTCCATTGGCGGTTACAGGAATCTGTTCTATATCGATAAATACAGCAGGGACCATAAACTCCGGCAAGTGCATTCTAAGGTATCCGGGCAGCTCTTGTTTGTTATAGGGAGCTTCCGCTACAATGAAGCCCACCAGCCGTTTGTGACCGTTGGTATCGTCCTTGTCTATCACTACCGCCTGACGAATAGCAGGCAAAGCATTCAGCAGGTTTTCAATTTCTGTTGTCTCTATTCTGTACCCTGATATTTTAACCTGATCATCCTTTCTTCCCGCCAGGGTGACCGTTCCATCTGTCAACCATTTTGCTTTATCTCCTGTACGGTATATCCGTCCGGTGTGGGTGAAAGGGTCCGGCAGGAACCGATGGTTCTCTGCTGCCGCCGCCCCGGTATACCCCCTGCCTACACCAGCGCCACCGATATACAGCTCCCCTGTCACGCCTATAGGCACTGGTTGTAAAGCCTCGTCCAGCACGTAATACCGGATATTGTCCATTGGCTTTCCTATCGGTACGGTAACCGCTTCCTGCGGTAATATTCCTTCAAAATAAGAAGAGTCGATCGTGGCCTCTGTCACACCATAACTGTTGAGCAACCGGGTATGATCACTACAGAAACGGCGTAACGTTTCATAGTGTACGGTGTTGCATGTGTCCGATCCCACAACA
Source organism: Chitinophaga fulva (assembly GCF_012927205.1). Taxonomy (GTDB): domain Bacteria; phylum Bacteroidota; class Bacteroidia; order Chitinophagales; family Chitinophagaceae; genus Chitinophaga; species Chitinophaga fulva. Next base: position 410,201 of record NZ_JABBGC010000002.1, on the reverse strand, counting down.
AGCAATTTCAGCTGCTCCATTGGTATCCCTGATGCCATGAATTGTTGTACCAGTTGTAATACCAGCGCCGGCGTAGACTCGAGTATATTGATACCTTCCCTCACCATAAGTGCTTCCAGGTATTGCATGTCCATCCGCTGCTCTTTGTTGACCAGCACGATAGTACCACCGTTGGTCAATGCCCTGCAATAATCACCGGTAAATACATCAAAGGAAATGCTGGCCAGGGACAATAGTATTGGCCTGAACTCATTCAACCGGTACTGTTTACGCCAGCTGTAAATGATATTCAGAAGCTGACCATGTTCTACCATTACGCCTTTAGGGCGCCCTGTAGAACCGGAGGTATAGATCACATAGGCCAGATCGCTGGCAGCGCTTACCGCAGCAGGAACAGTAACCGGCATATGGCTGATAACCTCCCTGTCGGCAGACAGATCTATGATAGTGCCTTTGTAATCCTTTACCGGCAGTGAAGTGCTGTAACGTACTATTAAACGCGCCTGCGTGTCTGTCAACATATAACCGATACGGTCTGCCGGATATTCCGGATCTATTGGCACATAAGCGGCGCCGGCTTTGAGAATGCCCAGTATGCCGATCATCATTTCCACCGAGCGGTCAGCGCACAGCGGCACCAGCATGCCGCGGCCCACACCCTGACTACGCAGGTAATGCGCCAGCTGATTGCTGCGTTCATCCAGTTCCTGGTAACACAACACTGTTTCTCCGTATTTCACCGCGGCTACCAACGGGCTGGCTGCGGCCTGCTGCGCAAACAAATCCAGCAGTGTACTTTCAGGTGATATACTCCATGGTGCTGGATGATTATTAAAGCCATACAACAGGGTTTCCCGTTCTGCCGCTTTCAGCATCGGGAGCTGATCTACCGGTTGGTTACGATCAGACAGAATGCTCTGCAGCAAGGTGGTATAATGTTCCAGCATCCGCTCCATACTGTCCGGCCGGAATAGATCGCGGTTGTATAGTACATGCAGTTGCAGGCCTCCATTGCCCGCACGAACGTTCAGTTCTATATCAAACTTCGCCGGCAGGGTGTTGGCGGATGCCGCTGTCAGGGTAACATCACCGAGGTCCGGCTCACCGCCTTCCAATACATTCTCCAGCGCAAACATCACTTGAAAAACAGCGCCACGGCTCATATCACGTTCCAACCCTAACGTATCAACGATTTTATCAAACGGCACTTCCTGATGTTCAAAGGCCGCCAGCGTGGTAGCCCGCACTGCTGCCAACAGGGTACGGAAACCGGCTGGTCCCTGCACCAGGCTACGCAATGCCAGCGTGTTTACAAAAAAGCCGATCAGTGTTTCCAGCTCTTCATGCTGGCGACCTGCCACCGGCGTGCCCACACAAATATCCTCCTGGCTGCTGTAGCGATATAGCAATACTTTGAATGCCGCCAGTAACGTCATATAGAGCGTCACATTCTCTTCGAGGCTAAGCGCCTGCAGGCCTTCGTATAATGTTGCATCCAGCGTCAGCCAGGTTTCTCCTCCACGGCCGCTCTGTTGCGGCGGACGCACATAATCCAGCGGAAGGTCCAGTACCGCCACGCCTGACAGCTGCTGCTGCCAATATGATAATTTAGATGCCAACACCGCTCCGGAAAGATGGTCCCGCTGCCACGCCGCATAATCCGCATATTGCAACGCCGGCGCCGGCAACGTGATTTCTGCTCCGCCGCCGATGCTGCGGTACAACGCTGCCAGTTCCCCTACCAGCACCGATACAGACCAGCCATCAAAGGCGATATGGTGCAGCATGACCAGCAATGTATGGGAATCCGCATGATGCGCAATGATATGCACCCGCAGCATCATATCTGACGACAAATCATAGGGACGGTCAATGGCGGCAGACAAATAACTGTCCGTATCGCTGCCCGCTTCCATCAGATCGGATTCAGTTATATATTCAGCGGACCATCCTGCCACTGGTTGTACCTCCTGATAGCCTATGCCGTCTTCTTCGCGGATCACGCTGCGAAGCACTTCATGACGCTCCAGTATAGCACGGAAGGCGGCCGTCAATGCTGCGATGTCCAATTCGCCATCCAACCGGAATACCCAGGGCATATGATATTGAAGGCTGCCCTGTAGTTTATCAATAAACCACAGGCGCTCCTGTGCAAAGGATAACGGCGCCGTACCTACGCCGGTGCGACGCGTGATCGCCGGTTGCACAACCGATTCCTGCCGGGCCGACAGATGAGCCGACAAGGCAGTAATCGTGGTATACTGGAACAGTTCCCGTATGCTTACCTCACAGCCTATCCGCCGACGGATAGCGGAAGCGAGGCGCGTTATCAGCAACGAGTGACCACCCAACTCAAAGAAGTTATCGGTAACGCCTACACGCGGCATCCGCAAAAGCTCCTGCCAGATCTCCGCCAGCTGTTCTTCCAGCACTCCCGAAGGCGCCACATAACGCTCCGCTGTAAGACCTCTGAAATCCACCTCCGGCAATGCTTTGCGGTTAACCTTACCAGTGGAAGTCACTGGTAATTGCTCCAGCGGCAGTAATATGGAAGGTACCATATATTCCGGCAGCTGATCAGATAACCACGTCTGTATCGCAACCCGGTCAAAATTCCCTTCCGGTACAATATATCCGATCAGCATACGGGTACCGCTACCATCCTCCCGTGCTACCACGGCGGCCTGTTTTACGCCTGCACAGCGCTGCAACACGCTCTCCACCTCTCCCAGCTCCACCCGGAAACCACGGATCTTTACCTGATCGTCCCGACGTCCCAGGTAATCTATATTGCCATCCGGCAGCCAACGTGCCAGATCACCGGTACGGTACAATCGGTCGCCCGGTACAAAAGGATTAACAATGAATTTTTCTGCTGTCAACTCCGGCCGGTTCAGGTAACCTCGTGCTACCTGTATCCCACCTATGCATAACTCGCCGATAGCCCCCTGCGGTGCAAGCCCACCAGCACCATCCAGGATGTACAACTGTGTGTTGGATACCGGACGGCCAATAGGCACCGCTTTTCGGGCTGATATATCTACATCGGGTAAACAATGATATTCCGACGCTGAAATGGCGGCTTCCGTAGGACCATATTTGTTGTAGAACTCACAAACACCTTTCCAGCGGTTCCACAATTCGATGTTACAGATTTCACCACCGGACACCACGCGTTTCAGCCCGCCATAACTGTCTGCGGCAAGATTGTAGTGGAAACTGGGCGTAGCCTGAAGATGCGTAATTCTTTTCTCCTTCATGAATATCCCGAACTGATGCAGGTCCAATCTCACCGTATCCCTGATCAATACCATCGCCGCGCCACTGATCAAAGGCAGAAATATCTGTTCAGCAGATGCGTCAAAACAATAATTATAAAACTGTAAGATGCGGTCATCTTCTCCAATCCTGAACTCCTTCCATTGATGGAAAAGGAAATTCACCAGCGAGCGATGCTCCAGCAACACCCCTTTGGGTTTGCCCGTAGAACCGGATGTATAGATCGTATATAACAGATGATGGGGGCACAACACCGCTGTAGCAGCTTCCACCGGCGATTGGCCGATCTGTTCCCATTCGCCATCTATTTCCACTACTGTGGCCACCTGTCCTTTTGAGCGCAGCAACGGACCGAACTGTTGCCGGGTGACCACTACACGGGCTGCGGTATCTTCCAGCATGAAAGTGATCCTTTCCTCCGGATAACCCGGATCTATAGGTACGTACGCACCACCTGCCTTTAAAATACCCATGATGCAGACCATCATTTCCAGAGAACGGTCCATGCAAACAGGCACCAGCACTTCCGGTCTTACACCAAGACGGCGCAGGTAACTGCCCAACAGTTCCGCTTTCTCATTCAGTTCAAAGTAAGTCAGCGCATCATTTTCAAACTCTACGGCTACGTTATCCGGTGTACGTGCTACCTGCTCTTCAAACAGCGCCACGATTGTTTTATCCGGAAAAGATACCCTGGTATCATTAAACGTGTATAACAGCAACTGTTCTTCTGCCTCTCCCAGCATCTTCAGCTCGCCCAGCTTACTGTCGGCATTACCAACAACAGCCCATAGCAGGCGTTCATAATGCCCCAGCATCCTTTCAATGGTTTGATGATCGAAAAGATCTGTGCAGTAATTAATATTCAGGTCGATATGACCATCTATATCAGCGACAGTCAGCTTGAGGTCAAACCGGGAGGTGACTTCATTATCAAAACCGTCGGTGATCATCACGTCTTCCAGCTGCAGCCTGGCGGTGTCCATCGTATTCTGCATGACAAACATGACCTGGATCAGCGAGCTGCGGCTCATATCACGGTCTATCCCCAACGTCTCTACGATTTTTTCGAAAGGCACGTCCTGATGTTCATAGGCAGACAAGGTGGTATTTCTCACCTGTTTCAACAATTCACGGAAAGTCATGCAGCCTTCTACCTGGCTGCGTAATGCCAATGTATTGACAAAGAAGCCGATCATGTGCTCCAGTTCCTGCAGCGGGCGACCAGCAACTGGCGTTCCCACACAGATATCTTCCTGGCCGGTGTAGCGGAACAACAATACTTTAAATACAGCCAGCAGTGTCATATACAGCGTAGTACCCTCTGCATGACCCAACGTATGCAGTTGGCCATACAGCGATTCCGGGAGTCTGGAACGTACTTCCGCGCCACGAACACTCTGATGCGGAGGTCTAGGATAGTCCAGCGGTAAGTCCAGCGCAGCTACGCCCGCCAGCTGTTCTCTCCAGTAGTTCAGTTTGTCCTGCAATACATCACCAGACAGGTAAGAGCGCTGCCATGCTGCATAATCAGCATATTGCAATTGCGGCAATGGTAAATCTGCTGTTCCGTTGCCCTTCCTTTCCATATGGTACAATGCTTCCAACTCTTTTACCAAAATAGACACTGACCAGCCATCAAAGGCAATATGGTGTAACATGACCAGTAATGTAAAGGAAGTATCCCGGCGTGTCACCACATGCACCCGCAGCATCATATCCGCAGAAAGGTCGTATGGACGCGCCACTTCTGTCAGCAGGTATTGATGTACGTCTGTCCCCGCCGCCTCCAGCTGGTCTTCATGGACATACACCGGCGCCCAGTCAGCTGCATGCAGTAATTCCTGGTAGCCTACGCCATCTTTTTCCCGGATCACGGTGCGTAACACTTCATGCCTGTCAATTGCCCGGCGGAAAGCTCGCTCGAGTGCAGCCACATCCAATGTTTCCTGTATGTTAAATACCCAGGGCATGTGATATTGAATGCTGCCCTGCAGCTGATCAATAAACCAAAGACGTTCCTGCGCAAATGACAATGCCGGCGCTCCCGTATCTGTCCGGCGCGTGATGTCAGGCATCAGCGGCTTCCCGTCCACTCCTATCATCGCTTTTGACAATGAACTAATAGTGGTATGGACAAACAACGTCTGGATATCCACTTCCAGCTGCAACTGTTTCCGTATGGCCGCCACCATTCTCACCGCCAGCAGCGAATGACCGCCGATTTCAAAGAAACTATCGTGAACGCCTATACGGTTTATTCCCAGCAACTCCTGCCATATAGCTGCCAATTTCAGTTCCATATCAGTTGCTGGTGCCTGATAGTTGCCCGAGTGGCTTGTCTGGCTTCCTTCTTCGTTCTCCTGTAATAACCGGCGATCCGTCTTGCCATTACTTGTCAACGGTAGCCGGGGCAGCGCTGTTAGTTCTCCCGGGACCATATACTCCGGTAATATCATGTGCAGATAAGTACGCAGTACCTGTTGCAGGGACCGCACAATATCCTTGTACAAGGGTATATTACTGCGTTCCGTTGCCGGATAGCCGTCATAGGCCGGTGCAATGAACGGTCCTGCAGCGGTTGAAGAAAACACCAGGTTCATCTTCAACGGATCTTCCGCCGGCGACTGATAACAATAATATCCTTCCAGATGGGCTATCCTCATCAACTCCATTATCACGGCACCCTCCGTATCTTCCCCCATCATTTGATGGCGCAGCATACTAATAGTATCTGTTGTCGTGTCTTCCAAAGCCACCGACAGCATACGCTCCGTTCCGAGACGTGGATTGGGCACCTGGCGCAAGCCGATGGTTTCAGCACCACTATACAACATCGATAATATGCGGGACTTGTCCGCAACACCGCTCCACTGCTGCCACTCCGGTGTCAATAAGGTCACTGTCGGCCCTACATGCAATACAACGGTATAACGGTACAAAGTCAGTTCATTGAGGTAACGGCCTTGTTTGTATTGTATGTCCACATGGGTAATCGCCGGGAATTTTTCCTGCAGGCCGTAGAAATAATCCGGCGACAGGCACAGTTCCTCTTCCTGTATCACCTCCTGTTCCAGGTTCCATTGGAAACGTCGTTTAGACATACTATCCGTCACCTTGTCCAACAGCAGTCTGCCTTTAAAGAACGACTGCAGCCTGTTATCGCGCACATCACCGATAACAATACGGCCCTGGCCATTCAGCATCGGGATACAAGAGGCAATTACCTCCCCGAGATAATCTTCTCCCGGAAAATACTGTATCACCGAGTTGATCACGACTGTATCCACGTTACCGGAAACGACGTTACATACCTCATGCGCAGGGCACTGATGCAAAGTGGTAGGACAATAGGCACGTTCCTGTTGCGCTATCCTGCGTTGTATCTGGCGGATGGAAGAACCGGAAAAATCCGTTCCGGTATAATGGGTGATCCGGCCGGACAATGCGTAGTAGATCAGGCCCATCCCACAACCTATTTCCAGCACATTTTGCGGACGGCAGGCCATGATCACTGCAACAATGTCCTCCAGCCATTCCCGCATTTGTTCTTCCGGTATCATACGACCGGTAAAACTATCGTTCCATCCTACAATATTAAATTCCTCATCTTCCACAGGCGTCTCTTCTGTTTTACCATAGGCGGTTTCATACAATTCCCGCCAGGTATTTACATGCTGATGATAAAGCGCCTGCTCCTGCTGACGCAACAATTGCCGGCCCGGAACATAGTACCCGCAAAGCCGGTTCGTACCCGTCCCATCCTGCTTCACCACCACAGCGCTTCCATTCATTCCTTCATATGCGTTCAGGACATTTTCCACTTCCCCGGGTTCTATCCGGTAGCCGCGGACCTTCACCTGGTCGTCTATACGACCGAGATAAGCGATATTTCCATCCGGCAGCCATTTTACGAGGTCGCCGGTGCGATATAAGCGAGCCTCCTGATCTTCACCGAAGGGATCCGGGATAAACCGCGCGGCCGTCAGCTCCGGTCTGTTGAGATACCCACGGGCGACTCCTGCTCCGCCTATATACAACTCTCCCGGCACACCTGTTGGCACCGGCATCATATCTTCAGATAAAATATACAAGGTTACGTTCGCCAGCTGCCGGCCGATGGGAATACCCTGACCGGTATCAGATATTTCTTTGCTGGTGCGGAAAGTATACACGCAACAACCAACAGTCGTCTCCGTAGGCCCATACTCGTTAACAATTTCCAGGTCCTCTTTTCGGTCCAGCAAATACCGGACATGCGACCACTGAAGCGCTTCACCTCCCAATACCAGCCGCGATGCGCATGACAGTCCCCCCTGAGCTTCCAGTGCATCCTGAAGCAGCGGTAAATGGGAAGGCGTCAGTTTAATGAAATCAAAAGGTGCAGCGTCAGTGAAAGCAGGCGAGCGGAATACCGTCAACGGATCACCACCTGCAGGCACAATGGAACGTCCTGTTATCAGCGGTACAAACAAGCTGGTGAGCGATGCATCGAAGGTAGCCGGCAGATGAAACAATGTGCCGCTAGCGCACTTGTTGTCACTGATGTAGCGATCTCGTACGCTCAACAGATAATTGGACAGATTCCTGTGGGTGATCATCACTCCTTTAGGCGTGCCCGTGGAACCTGAGGTGTAAATAACGTATGCCAGCTGTTCCGGTTGCGGATCTATATCAACCATTGCTGCAACCGGTTCATGGCGTATATCTATGTTTATCGCCACCAGTTGCCGTTGTTCAAAGAGAGAAAGATATTTGCTTTCAGTGATCACCAGTTGTATGGCCGCATCCTCCAGCATAAAAGTGATCCGTTCATCAGGATAACCGGGGTCCAATGGCAGATAGGCACTACCAGCTTTCAACACTCCCAATATAGCAGCTATCATATTCGGAGAACTATCGAGACAAACGGCTATCAATTGTTCCGGCCCGGCACCTTGTTGACGTAACAGACCGGCGATCTTGTCGGTTTCCTCGTTCAACCTGCTGTAAGTCCATGTTTCATCACCAGAGATGATTGCCGGGTTTTCCGCTGTAAGGCCGGCCTGCTCCCTAAACAGGTCCACCACCGTTTTCTGCGGAAAAACAACCCGGGTATCGTTGTAATCTGACAGCAACATTTTTTCTTCCTGCCAGCTGAGCATACGGAGCAGTCCTACCGGCGTGTCCACATTCTCCACGATCGAACGCATCAGCTGCTCATAGTGCCTGAACTGCTGCATAATCGTTTCGTGTGTAAACAGTTCATCGCAGTATTCTATCCGGAACTCAATCCCCTCCTCTTTCTCGCGTAAGTCGTAGGTAAGATCGAATTTAGAAGTGAGGTTACGGGGCAGCTCTCCCGTCAGCTGCACATCACCCAGATCGAACTGTGGTATGTCGGGAGTATTTTGCAAAACAAACATTACCTGTATCAATGGATTACCCACGACCTCCCGTTTTCCTACCACCGCCTCTATCACTTTTTCAAATGGAATATCCTGATGGGTATAGCTTTCCAGGGTAAGCTGTTTAACCTGTTGCAAGTATTCACGGAAACTGCTTTTTCCGGATACCTGGCTCCGCAGTGCCAGGGCATTCACAAAAAATCCTATCAGGGCCTCTGTTTCCTTTTGCGTACGATTAGCAATCGCGGCCCCAATACAAATATCTTCCTGACCCGTATAACGGAAAAGCAACACTTTGAATATGGCTGTCATCAGCATAAACAGGGTGGCGCCTTCCGCTTTCGACACCTGCCGGAGCTGCGTTGTCAACGCCGGGTCCAGGTAACAATAAACCGTTGCGCCATGTGTACTTTGTATGGCCGTGCGCGGATAGTCTGTTGGCAGATACAACGGCCTGACGTCCTGCAGCCGCATTTTCCAATATGCCAATTGTTCATCGAGCACAGCACCCTTCAGATAGCGGTGTTGCCAGATGGCGTAGTCCGTATATTGTATCTCCGGTTCCGGCAATTCAACGGTACGTCCTTCCCGGAAGGCCAGGTAAAGTGTCGTCATTTCTCTCACCATAACGGATACAGACCATCCGTCAAACGCTATATGATGAAACAATACCAGGAGCATATACTCCTGTTCTTCCAACTGCAACAATGTTGCCCGCAGCATATAATCGGCGGAGAGGTCAAACGGCTGATTAAACCACGCACCGGCATACTGATCAAAAGCGGTGGCATCAGCCAGTTCAGGCATGTAGCGGAAAGACAGCCGCCAGTCTGTTTCGTCCATTATCTCCTGGTAAGGGCCATTTTCTCCCTGTTTCAATACAGCGCGCAATACCTGGTGCCTCCGGACAATATTGCGGAAGGCATACTCCAGCGCAGCCATGTCGGGAGTACCTTTCAGGCGGAATATCCATGGCATGTGATATTGTACACTGCCCTGTAATTTATCGATGAACCAAAGGCGTTCCTGGGCGAAGGATAAAGGTATTTCTCCTTCATAGCGCTGGGGCGTAATAGGTGGCAACACCGGCTGCTGACGCAGGTTTTCCAGAGATGCCGCCAGTCGGGAAATAGTAGGATGCGCAAACATCTCCTTCACTTTTATTTCTATTCCCAGCTGCTTTCTGATAGCAGAAACGATCCTCGTTGCCAACAGGGAGTGGCCACCGATCTCGAAAAAATTATCGTGAACGCCTATACGGCTTAATCCCAGCAATTCCTGCCAGATAGCTGCGATACGGATCTCCTGCTCAGTTTCAGGGAGCTGGTAACTATCCGGTCTGCCTGATGGCCGGCCTTCTTCGTACTCCTGCAACAGCCAGCGGTCCGTTTTACCATTACTGGTCAATGGCAGACGGGGCAATGACACCAGCTCTCCGGGGACCATGTACGCTGGCAGTATACCCTGAAGATAGGTACGAAGTTGCTGTTGAAGGGACTGTATCACATCCTTGTATAAGGGAATGTTACTCTGTTCCACCACCGGGTAGCTGTCATATACCCGTGTAAAAAATGGTCCCGTTGCGCTGGAGGAAAATGCTAAGTTCAGTTTCAACGGATCTTCCGCAGGCAGAAAGCTGCATTGATATCCGTGCTGTCTACCCGTTGTAATCAATGCTTGTATGGCCACGCCCGTGCTGTCTTCAGCAGTCATACCGTTGCGCAGCATACCAGCCGTATCTACTGTAGCATCGTCCAAACCTGCCGACAGCAGCCGTTCTGCACCCAGGCGGGGATTAGGCACATTACGCAGGCCGATGAGTGCCGCACCGTTTTGCAACAAGGAAAGGAAGCGGGATGTGCCTGTTTCCACACTCCTCTCCACCCATTCAGGCTGCAACAGTACAGGCGTTGCACCTACATGCAGCACTACGGTATAGCGGTATAAATTCAATTCATTAAGATAGCCGCCCTTTTTATATTGCACGTCCACATGCGTAACAGCAGGGAACTTTTCCTGCAGGCTATAAAAATAATCCGGTGAGAGGCACAGCTCTTCTTCCTGTACCACCTCCTGTTCGAGGCTCCATTGAAACTGCTGCTTCGGTACGCTGACGGCGACCTTATCCAACAGCAGCCTTCCCTTAAAGAGTTTCAGCAGCCGATTGTCACGCACATCCCCGATAATAATACGTCCTTTTCCATTCAGCAATGACACACAGGATGCTATCACTTCCGTCAGGTAATCTTCTCCCGGAAAATATTGCACGATAGAGTTCAACACAATTGTGTCAGTATCATCGATAGCCAGGTTTTTTACTTCATGTGCTGCGCACTGATGTAACACCGTGGGACAGTAAGCCCGCTCGCGCTGTGCTATTCTGCTTTGCATCTGGCGGATGGAGGAAGCAGAAAAGTCTGTTCCGGTATAATGACGAATGTGGTCAGACAAAGCATAATAGATCAACCCTGTACCACTGCCGATTTCCAACATCCTTTCCGGACGGCAGGACATGATCGTGTCAACGATATCATCCAGCCATTCCCGCATCTGCACTGCCGGTATCGGGAGGCCGGTAAAACTGTCGTTCCAGCCTATAATATTAAATTCTTCATCTGCCACAGGAGCCGCTTCGGTTTTACCGTACTCTGTTTCATATAGTTCCTGCCAGGTGCTTACATGCTGATGATAAAGCGATTGTTCCAGCTGACGAAGCAACTGCCGCCCGGGAACATAATATCCGCAAAGCCGGTTCATCCCCAATCCATCCTGCTTCACCACCACGCAACTGTTTCCGATACCAACGTAGCTGTTCAGGGCGTTCTCTACTTCTCCCGGTTCTACACGATATCCGCGGATCTTTACCTGTTTATCCATGCGGCCGAGATAAGCGATATTACCATCCGGCAACCATTTCACCAGGTCGCCGGTGCGATACAGGCGTGCTCCGGGAATTTCCAGGAAAGGGTCTGCAACGAATCGCTCCGCCGTCAACTCCGGCTGGTTGAGATACCCGCGGGCCACGCCGGCTCCCCCTACATACAGCTCTCCCGGCACACCGATAGGGTTCAACCGCTGGTGCGGGTTCAACACATAAGCGGTACGGTCCTGCAAAGGCCTTCCTATTGGGATCATCGCCCCGTCTTCTTCTTTCAACAGATGAGTAAGGGAAAAAGTGGTATTCTCCGTAGGGCCGTAACCGTTCACAATATATATATGCGGAAAAGCCTTCAGCACTTTCCTGACATGTTCCGCAGATAGTTTTTCACCTCCCACCAATATGACCTTCAGGGGACTGAAAAGCTGTATATCCCATTCCACCAGCTGATTGAACCAGCTGGCTGTAAACCACATTTTGGTGACTTTATGGCTAATGATGGCTGCTTTCAGTAATTCATTGGTGAGCAGGGTGCCCCGTGAACACATTACCAGCTGTCCTCCGTTCAACAATATTCCCCAATATTCAAAAGTAGTAGCATCAAAAGACGGTGAACCGGTGGACAACAGCACGTCTTCCTGGCTTAACGCTGCAAAGCCCGTATCTTTTGCCAGGCTGACAATATTCGTATGCGTGACCAGTACCCCCTTAGGATGGCCTGTGGAACCGGAAGTGTACATGATGTAACCCAGGTCCGCGCCTTTGTTGATCCGTTTGGGGTTCTCCCTCCCGCCCTTCGCTATAACAGGCCATTGCTCATTGATATCAATCACAGCTATCTCCTGCAATCCCATCTCCGGCGATAGGTGGTAACCAGCGTCTGTCAGAAAAACAGTAGCAGCGGTATCCTTCAGCATAAATGCGATGCGTTCTCCCGGATAGTCGGGGTCAAGGGGCACATAAGCCCCTCCCGCCTTTAATATGCCTAATATGCTGAGGATAAGCGAGGTTGAGCGATGCATCAGGAGCGGCACCGGCATGTCTGCCCGTATCCCTTTCTGCCGCAGGAAAGCTGCCAGCTGATTAGCTTTCTCATTCAATTCCCGGTAGGTTAAACTCGCTCCTTCAAAGACAACGGCAATCCTGTCTGGTGTCATGTTTACCTGTTCCTCAAAACAGGAGACCACTGTAACATCTTCCAAAGATATTGCCGGCTGACGGTTAAACAATGTGAGCAATGTTGTGCGTTCTTCCGGCGTGGTCAACTCCATATCTGCTATGATACGGTCCGGGTTGGCTAAAAGTATCGTGAGTATCTGCCGGTAATGACGGATGTACCCCCGCATAGTCTGTTCGTCAAACAGGTCTGTACAGTATTGCAGCTTAAGCGACATACCGTGCGGCGTTTCCCGCAGTTCAAACAGCATATCAAAAATCGATGTCTGATCTTCCAGCAGCTCATCTGACAGCTGTAAACCGTCCAACACCGGCTTCGGCAAGGCAGGTGTATTATGCAGGGCAAACACGATATGGAACAACGGATTAGCATCCAGTTCGCGCTTTCCTACGATAGCTTCCACTACTTTCTCAAAAGGAGCGTCCTGGTGTTCATAGGCTTCCAGTGCTACATGCCTTATATGCTGTAGTAATTCCCGGAAAGTACTGGTAGCTTTCACTTCGCTGCGGAGCGCCAACGTATTGACAAAAAACCCGATCAGCGCTTCTGTCTCCTGCTGTTTGCGGCCGGCAATAGGACTACCTACACAAATATTCTCCTGGCCGGTGTAGTGATACAATAATATTTTGAATGCAGACAACAAGGTCATAAACAGGGTGGCGCCCTCCTCCTGCGACAGCCTGCGCAACTGGTCCGTTATTTCGGTGTCCAGGTCATCATATATCGCATGACCACGGGTGCTTTGTACCTGCGGTCTTGGGTAATCTGTAGGGACTTTCAGCGGTTCCACGCCACTCAGCTTTTCTTTCCAGTAAGCCAACTGTTTGTTCAACACAGGACCATCGAGGTAGTTACGTTGCCACAAGGCATAATCTGCATATTGTATCGGCAAGGCTGGCAACTGTGGCATCAACTGCAGCACATGACTGTTGTACAGTATCGTCATTTCATGCAGCAATACCGGCAGCGACCAACCGTCGGAGGCAATATGGTGCATGACAACCAGCAACACATGTGTAGTATCATCCAGCCTGATCAACTCAGCCCGCAAGGTATAGTCAGCAGAGAGATCGAAAGGTATCGCTATCTGCTTTTGCAGATAGGCATGCAACAACACCTGTTCCGACAACGCAGGACTATCTGTGTATTTCAGTTCCCAGGCGTGTTCATCGGTGATCTGTTGGTAAGCGCCTTTTTCATCTTCACGGATCAGGGTGCGTATCACCTCATGACGGCGGATAATATCCCGGAAAGAGGCGGTAATGGCATCTCTTCCTGGCTTACCAGTGAGCCGGAATACCCATGACATATGGTATTGTGTACTGCCCTGTAATTTGTCAATAAACCAAAGCCGTTCCTGCGCAAATGCCAGCGGCAACCTGCCGGTCCTTGCTGCAGGAGTAACAGCCGGCAACAGGTCTTTGCCCTGTTGCTCCTGAATATGTTCTGCCAGTCCCTGTATGGTAGGATATACGAATATATCCCGCACGCTAACTTCCGTTCCCAACTTCTTGCGGATAACAGACACCATCCTCGTCACCAGCAACGAATGCCCGCCCAGCTCAAAGAAATTATCCAGGATGCCGATTTTTTCTACCCCCAATATTTTTCTCCATATGCTCTCCAACTGTTGTTGGAGCAGCGTGGCAGCCGGCACATATTGTTTTTCGCCCGGAAGAGCCACAACGGGCGGCAGACGTTTCTTGTCCACCTTTCCATTGGTCGTCAATGGAATACTGTCGACCATCATCATAAATGAAGGCAGCATGTATTCTGGCAGCAGTACAGCCAGGTACTCCATCACCTCTCTTTTGCTGACATCTCCGGAGGGCACGATATAAGCCACCAGCTGAGTGCTACCAACGCTGTCATTCGTTACCGTTACCACCGCCTGTTTCACGCCAGGCGTATTCTCCAGGGCGCCTTTCACTTCATTCAACTCTATCCTGTAGCCCCGGATTTTGACCTGATCGTCGCGCCGGCCGAGATAGATCATCTCTCCATCCGGCAGCCACCGGACAATATCTCCTGACCGATACAACCGTTCACCGGATTCAAAAGGACTGGGAATAAACCTTTCGGCTGTCAACGTTTCGTTATTCAGATATCCCCTTGCCACACCCCGGCCGCTGACAAACATTTCCCCGGCAATACCCGCTGGTAGCGGTTGCAGGTGATGGTCCAACACATAAACCTTCAGGGAGGGAATAGCGGCTCCGATGTTGCTGACCTTTTCATCTATGTCAGCTGCTGTTATTTTCTTAAAAGTGGCATGCACGGTGATTTCAGTGATACCGTACATATTTACCAGTGTACATGCCGGATAAAGCACCGACCATTCTCTCAACGCAGGCAGGTGTAAGGCTTCTCCGCCAAAGATGACAAAACGCAGATCCAATGATTTTGCCCGCTCCAACAGATATTCCTGCAGAACGTAAAAAGCTGATGGTGTCTGATTCAGCACGGTTACACCTTCCAGCTCCAACAGACCGGCAAAGGCATGACTATCCATCACCGTTTCCTTGTCTGGCAGCACTAGTTTACCGCCGGTGCAAAGTGGCCCGAATATCTCCCATACTGAAAAATCAAAACAAAACGAGTGAAAAACAGTCCATACATCACCATTGTTGAAGTGGAATAATTTCTTCCCGGACTCCAACAGGTTCAGTACACTCTGATGCTCCACCATCACCCCTTTGGGGCGTCCGGTGGAGCCGGAGGTGTAAATGACATAGGCCAGATCCTCAGCGCTGTTCACAGCGACAGGAGCAGTAAGTGGCATGCGGCTGATAGCATCGCTGTCGGCAGACAGGTCTACAACGGTACCTTTGTAATCCGTTACCGGTAAAGTGGCACCGTAACGTACCAGCAACGGCGCCTGTGTATCTGTCAACATATGGCTGATACGGTCAGCCGGATACTCCGGATCTATCGGCACATAGGCGCCGCCGGCTTTCAGAATGCCCAGTATGCCGATCATCATCTCAACAGAACGCTCCGCGCACAGCGGTATCAGCGTGCCCCGGGCCGCTCCCAGGCTACGCAGGTAATGCGCCAGCTGGTTACTGCGTTCGTCCAGTTCCTGGTAACGCAGTACTGTTTCTCCATACTTCACAGCGGCCGACAACGGTGCAGCCGCCGCCTGCTGTGCAAACAAGGCATGCAGGGTATCATCAGGCAGTATATTCCATGATGCCGGATGATCATTAAACGCATGCAACAGGGTTTCCCGTTCCGCTGTTTTGAGCATCGGCAGCTGATCGACCCTCTGGTTGCGATTAACCAGAATGCTCTCCAGCAACGTAGCGTAATGTCCCAGCATCCGTTCCATGCTGTCCTGCCGGAACAGATCGCGATTATACAATACGTGCAGTTGCAGGCCGTCCTTGCCTGCGCGCACATTCAGTTCTATATCAAATTTCACCGGTAAAATGGCGGCCGGTACCGCCGTCAGAGTAACATCGCCCAGGTCGGGCTCTCCGGCATCCGGCACGTTCTCCAGCGTGAACATCACCTGAAAAATTGAGCTGCGGCTCATATCACGTGCTAACCCCAACGACTCTACGACTTTTTCAAACGGTACGTCCTGGTGCTCATAGGCCGCCAAAGTGGTGGAGCGTACTGCTGCCAGCAGCGTTCGGAAACCGGCCGATCCCTGCACCTGGCTGCGTAATGCCAGCGTGTTCACAAAAAAGCCGATCAGTGCTTCCAGCTCTTCATGCTGGCGACCGGCCACCGGTGTGCCTACACAAATATCTTCCTGGCCGCTATAACGGTACAACAAAACCTTGAAGGTCGCCAGCAATGTCATATACAGGGTTACATCCTCTTCCAGGCTCAGCGCCTGCAAGCCTTCGTATAGCTTCGTGTCCAGCGCCAACCGGGCTTCCCCGCCACGGGTGCTCTGCTGCGGCGGACGTCCATAGTCCAGCGGCAAGTCCAGCACCGCCACACCTGACAGTTGCTGCTGCCAATACAATAATTTAGATGCCAGCACGGCTCCGGAAAGATAATTCCGCTGCCACGCTGCATAGTCAGCATATTGCAATACGGGCGCAGGTAACACCAGCGCTGTGCCGGTACGGAAACTGCGGTACGATGCCGCCAGTTCCCGTACCAGCACAGACACTGACCAGCCATCAAAGGCAACGTGGTGCAGCATCACCAGCAGTGTATGGGAGCTTTCATGGTGCGCGATGATATGCACCCGCAGCATTATATCTGATGACAGATCATACGGATGACTGATGACAGTTGACAAATAATGCGCAGTACCGCTACCTTCCCTTAGCAAATCAGATTCATGCACATATTCAGCCGACCATGTGGCAACTGGTTGTACTTCCTGGTAACCTACGCCATCTTCTTCACGGATAACACTGCGAAGTACTTCGTGCCGCTCCAGTATGGCACGGAAGGCTGCCGTCAATGCTGCGATGTCCAGATCACCATCCAACCGGAATACCCAGGGCATATGATATTGCAGGCTACCCTGCAGTTTGTCGATAAACCATAATCGTTCCTGCGCGAAAGATAACGGTGTCGCACCTACGCCAGTACGACGGGCAATGACCGGCACTAAGGCCCCTGAGTCCTGTGCAGACAGAAACGATGCCTGTGAGGATATCGTCACATACCGGAAAAGGTCCCGGATGCCTGCCTCAAGGCCCATCCGGCGACGGATTGCAGAAGCCAGCCGTGTTATCAGTAACGAGTGGCCACCCAATTCAAAGAAATTATCGGTAACGCCTACACGCGGTAAGTACAGGAGCCCCTGCCAGATCTCTGCCAGCTGTTCTTCCAGCAATCCGGAAGGCGCCACATAACGCTTCGCTGTAAGCCCGCTGAAATCTACATCCGGCAATGCTCTGCGGTCTATCTTGCCATTGGAGGTTACCGGCAGCTGTTCCAGTGGCAGCAAGATGGCAGGTACCATGTATTCAGGCAGCTGGCCCGACAACCATGTCTGTATCGTTGTCCGGTCGAAATCCTCTTCCGGCACAATATACCCCACCAGTATCCGGGAACCGCTGCCATCTTCGCGCGCGGTCACTGCTGCTTGTTTTACGCCTTCACAGCGCAGCAACACACTCTCTACCTCTCCCAGCTCTACCCGGAAACCACGCACCTTTACCTGGTCATCATGACGCCCCAGGTAATCTATATTACCGTCTGGCAGCCAGCGTGCCAGATCACCAGTACGATACAAACGATCACCCGGCACATACGGGTTGACGATGAACCTTTCTGCTGTCAGCTCCGGCCGGTTCAGATAACCCCGCGCTACCTGCACACCGCCTATGCACAACTCCCCGATAGCGCCTGACGGCACCAGGCCCCCAGCTTCATCCAGAATATACAACTGTGTATTGGATACCGGCCGGCCAATCGGCACGGTATTGATCGTTGTTAAACGCGGCGCTCTCCAGACAGTTACGTCAATAGCCGCCTCAGTAGGGCCATACAGATTAAACAAGGCGACATGTGGCAGCTTTTCGTTGAAAAATGCCACATGGGAAGGCAAGAGGGCTTCACCGCTACACAGCACCCGGCTCAAGGAAGCAGCATCACCGACAACAATATCTTCCAGGAAAACCTGTAACATGCCAGGCACAAAATGCAATAAGGTGATTTGCTCTTCTTCAATGACGCGTTTCAGATATGTAGTGTCCTTATGTCCTTCCACACTCGCCAATACCAGTCGCGCCCCGGTCATAAGTGGCCATAATAGTTCCCATACTGATACATCAAAACAATAAGTCGTTTTCTGTAATACTGTATCTGATGCTGACAAACTAAAATATTCCTGCGCCCATAAAAGCCTGTTCAAGATAGCCCCATGCTCAGTCAGCACACCTTTGGGCCGACCAGTGGAACCGGAAGTATAGATCACATAAGCCAGGTCATGGGCTTTTATTTCAACATCGGGCGATGTCTCCGGCAGCAGCGCGATCTTCTGCCAGTTTTCCTTCAGGTCCACTATTGTTACACCGTCTGTGACAGCCTGTAACTTATCTTCCTGTAATTGTCGGGTTAACAACAAGCTCACGCCGCTATCCTGTAATATATCGCTAATGCGCGCCGCAGGGTAGGCAGTGTCAAGCGGCACATAAGCCCCGCCGGCCTTCAAAACACCCAATATACCAATCATCATTTCCGGCGACCTGTCCATACAAATGGCTACCAGCGGATGAAGAGGGCCCACGCCCTGCTGTTTCAGCCAGTGAGCCAACTGATTTGCCCTGCTGTTCAACATGCCGTAGGTGAGGCGCTCTCCTTCAAACACCACCGCAATACGGTCCGGATGAGCGATGGCCTGATCCTCTATCAGCGCGGGAATCATAGCACTGGTAGGATATTCAACGGTAGTCCGGTTGTAACCATACAGCAGCTGTTGCTGATCACGGTCAGTGAGCATAGGCAATTGCGCAACAGCAGTATGGCTATTGGCAACGATGGACAGTAACAACTGTTCATAATGTTTTAGCAATTGTGCTGCCCGGTCTTCCTCAAACAGGTCACTGCAATAATTTATTTTAAGAGACAGCTCTTCTCCTTGTTCCGTAACAATGAATTCCAAATCAAACTTGGCACTGTCTGCGATGGTCGCCTCATCCATGGTGAGCCTGACACCTCCCAGGTCAATCTTTCCAACAGCAGATATATTGTTGAAGGTGAACATCACCTGAAAAACAGGCGTCCGGCTCATGTCCCTTTCGATCCTCAACGCTTCCACTACCTTTTCAAAAGGTATATCCTGCGATTTATATGCCATCAGGGTTACCTGTTTTACTTCCTCCAGTAAAGCACTGAATGGCATCGTCGGCGCTACGGTAGTACGCAGTGCCAGCGTATTAACGAAGAAACCGATCAATCCTCCCAGTTCAGGCTGTTTCCTGCCCGCCACGGGTGTTCCCACACAAATATCAGACTGGCCCGTATAGCGGTAAAGCAGCGCTTTGAAAGCGGCCAGCATGGTCATGAACAGGGTGGTTTCCTGTAGACCGGAAAGCTGGCGCAGTGCCTCTCCCAGTGACCGGTCCAGCCGGTGATACAACGTATGGCCGCGGAGGCTCTGCACCGCAGGCCTGGGGTAATCTGTTGGCAACGTCAGTGGTGATACGTTTTTCAGTTGATGTCGCCAATAATCCAGCTGCGAACCAATTTCCGGCCCGTTAAGGTACTCACGTTGCCATAAAGCATAGTCAGTATATTGTATAGGAAGCTCCGGTAAAGTGGACACGGCATTTAAAGAGTATTCCCTGTACAGCGCCATCAGCTCAGATACCAGAACAGGCGCCGACCACCCATCAAATGCGATATGATGTACCAATACCAGCACCGTATGCTGGTCCGTATCATTTTTCATCAACACGACTTTCAGCATGTAGTCTGCTGACAGATCAAAAGGCGAGATTACCTGGTCTCTGATATACGCTGCCATGTCCGGTATGCCAGAGGTAACATATTGCAACTGCCACCCCTCAGCAGGCAACAGCTGTTGTCTGCCTATTCCGTCCCTGTCATGAATGACTGTACGCAGTACCTCATGCCGCCGTACTATCTCTCTGAATGCCCGTTCCAGGGCAGTCACATTCAGCAGGCCTTCCAGCCGGAATACCCAAGGCAGGTGATAATGTACGCTTCCCTGTAGCTGGTCCAGGAACCAAAGCCGCTCCTGTGCAAAAGACAGTGCTGTATCGGAGCGATCTTCCACAACGGATATGGTATAATTTTTATGGGCTTCCAACAGGTTGTTCTCCTGTATAAACGCTTTGATTTCCTTTTTCCATTTATTGATCTCACCAAGCAGATCGGGGGCAATCTCGCTGCCTTTGATGAGCCGCATCCTCAGCTTTCCTTCTTCAATAACAAAAGTGATTCCACGCTGCGTAGCTTCAAGAAGGAGACTCTTTATCGTATCGTTGTGCATATGGTAGTTTAAGGGATTTAAAACACGGAATAGGCACAGGCGCTAAACGCTTGCGGTAGTGCCTTTAAACAACAGGGTATCAGTATGGCAGATAGGATATCAGAATACCATCTCCCGCTCATAGAGCAGTTCTTTTTCCCCATACAATCTTTCCGCCACAATGCCCCTGTCCCGGCATAGCTGTACCAACTTATCGGATTCGACAATCGGGTTGGATTCTGATGTGTACTTGGTACTGGTAATAAATTCAATCCATGGTTCCTGCCCCATCGCATATACATACACTTCCCGCGGGTGGAAAATGTCTACCAGGTACATCCCACGTTCACAATCAGATCCCGATAACCGTCTGCTGTTGTCCTGGTCTCTGGGTACCTTACGGGTAAGTAAGGGGCCATAGAGCCAGGAAAGCGGCGCACCATCGCACTCCATTCCAAGGAAAATAATATCCACATCACCTGTACGGCGTTGAATATGTCTGTATAAAGATGGTTCCATGATCCTGGAATCAGCCATGAACAATAGTCTGAACTCCCCAATCTGTACCAGGTGGCATAGTTTGCAGATAATATTCATATCGCTGTGTTCTCCCGTAAAAGGTATGCCTGTAATGCTGGCATCGGGAAACTGTATCGTCTCCATCTCGCCCAGTTCAATGATATTGTGGAAGCCAACCGTGTTAAACATCAGCTTCAGGTCCGGATCTTCCAACCGGCCTTCTTTAGAACGGGGCACAATAATATTTTTGATCTTATGCCGGAGTGGCAATAATGTTTCGAACAGGATGTGGTCCTGGTGATTATGGGTGATGATAACATAGTCGATTACATCCGGAAGGTCTGCATCAGAAAAGTGTTCTACATCAGAGTGATAACCATAGTAGCTGATGAGCGGGTCTGCCAGTATACAGAGATCTTTTGTTTCTATCAGAATACAGGCGTGACCGAAATAACGCATACGGACTTTATCACCGGTATATCTATCATAAGACCGGTGAGGTGTTTCGGTAAAAAAGGAATGGAACAACGGCGCCTGTTCTTTAGGCACGCCCAGCAGCCGGGTGATTTCTTCCAGTGATCCCGGCTCCCTCTTCATTCTTGCCAGCGCGTCAATACCGGGATGATCAAAGCTGATATCCAACTGCAACACATGTGGCACATCCAGCCGGGGAGTGCTCAGGCAAAACGGACGATGGTCATTGTTCGTTTCCCACAAGGCCAGGCTTTGAGCGGTCTTGTCATAAAAAGGGCTGTTATATAAAAGCGATTCAAAAAAACGGAAAGAAGGATTGCCACTGCGGTCATAGAATAGTTCCACATAACCCTTCAGGATATCAGGCACTTTCTGGTACAACGTTTCTATCCCAAAACCCTTCGCTTCGCTCCACAAAAGCTGGTCCAACTCTTTCACCGCATTAGAGAATTCGATCATCTGCTTTCTTTTCTTCACGGTTTCTTCCCTGAGCTGCAATACTTCTGCTGCCCGCTCACCCGGAATATCCATGAAAGGCCCGCCCAGCAGCTTAGGATTCTTTACCGCCTCTTCATGCACATCCGGCGCAGTCAGGAAGGAGTCGATGATTTTCAGATGCCGGCCCGTTATATTCATGGCGGCCGTAGCAGGCGATATCAGGTGACTCCAGGCGTACCATTTGTCAATCAGTGGTTCAATAACGATGTTCGGTTTGAGGTATACTTGTTGTCCATTCATATAGCAATATTTTTCCGGTGAAAAAAGAGATTTACGATAGGTTTTGGATGGCTGCTATCAGGTAGCCACCTTGTTGTTCTGCCATTCGTTGATAATATTACCCGACCTGAATTTCATGACCCGGTCGGCACACTGGTAATACTCCTCATCGTGCGAGACCACCACTACTGCTTTGCCCATCTTACGGATCATTTCCAGCCATTCGGTATAAAAGAGCTGCTTGTTGACAGTGTCCTGTTCCGCCGCCCATTCGTCCAGTACGATCAGCGGCGTATCCTCCAGCATTGCCAGCAACAAGGCCAGCCGCTTTTGTTGTCCTCTCGACAAATCGGTATTGAGCGTACCTTTTACGAAATCAGGCTTTAACAATCCCTGCAGATTAAACCTTGTTGTCAGTTCTTCCAATAGCGCATTGGCAGACGAAAGATCATGTTCATCATAATTTTCCTTAAACAGGTACTGATTGGTGAATACCACTGCCATGTTGTTCACAAAGTGGCAATAGTCTTCCCATGCCACCTCATGGTCGTCTATAAAAACCTTTCCCTGTTGTGGTTTGTAGAGCCCTGTCAGGAGATTGATAAAGGTGGTTTTTCCGCTACCATTTCCTCCGATGATGAACAATAGTTCTTCCTTCCGGATCACCAATTCTTTTATATCCAGCTGAAACGAACGGGTGACGGTGGGATCATAGGCATACACGATATTTTCGAAGCGGATACTTTCAAATTGCCTTACCGGTGGGTTGAACGGCCTGGTTGCATTATCCACGTGCAGTAATGAATCAATTTTGTTAATGCGGTCAAGCGCTATTCTGAACATCGTGTAGGAAGGAAGGAAAATGATGATCTGGGAAAGCGGGGAAATCATAAACAATACCGCCGTAATGAAGCCGGTAACCTGCATGGCATTGAGTTTCAATAATGCCGGCAGTACAAATATAATAATACCCAACAGTACGTACCAGCTGTAAACACCAGAGAGTTCATTCACCGCATAGCTCCTCGATGCCTTTACGTTCAGGGACTTGCTTTTTCCCCGATTGTTATAAATAAACCTGGTAAAAAGCGTATCGCTTCGTTTTGCAGATATGCGGATTTGCCGGAACCCGTGCAGCAATTCCCGCAGGTAGCTATAATAAACATCCTGCAGGTCCCTCACTTTTTCAAGGTCCTTCGCTATTTTCCTGTCACGGTAAACATATATGGCCAATAACAAGACCATCATACAGAACAGTGCTACGCCGCTTTGCAGGGAAGTATAAAGCAGATAGATCAGTGTACATACCAATGTTACAAAAGCGTTCACCAGGTTAATAAAAACAGTCGGCATCCTGCTTAACACCCGTGCATCGCTGATTGCGGAGTAAATCTTTTCATAGCCTAATTTCTCGAAAGCCTCGTAGGGAGCAGCCCTTACCTTTTCAATCACCGACATCTCTACTCCATAGGTAATTTCGTTGGTAAGGTCTACCATATAACGCTGGAAATAGGCGGAAACGATATAGGAACAGATAATCAACCCGAAATAAAACAAACCCGACCGCAGGTCTGGCCCTGCCTGGCCGGACATACTGTTTACTGCCCTGTTGACGAAAATCAATACGCCAATATTATTCAGGCTGCTCATTAGACTGAGAAAAACGAGGAATACAAGAAACCCTCTCGAATATGACTGAAACAATTTAAAGATACCCATACGATGTGCGCATTTTTCCGTGTTACCAGTAACTAATCCAGCTCTATAAATTCAAATTTGTTCGTTTCCCGCCCACTGATCATCTCCGCCAGCTGCCGAATGGTGGGTGCCCTGAATATCTCTACGATGCTGATACTTATTCCAAATCTGTTTTCAATCTCACCAGCCAGCGTCACGGCGGACAACGAGTGTCCTCCCAGTTCAAAAAAATTGTCGTTTACCCCGAAGGTTACAGTAGGTAATATTTGTTCCCAGATTGCTGCGAGTATTTTCTCGTGACGGGTTTCCGGTGGGATGAGCTGTCCCCGGCTGGTGCCAGGCAGCGTTTGACACAACAACAGCCGCAGGGCAGTGATATCCGGTTTCCCCTGTGTGTTAAGGAGAATACTGTCTACCGCTACAATGCGCAACGGTATCATGTATTCCGGGAGGCGGCTCCGGAGAAAAACGCGCATGGCAGTTACATCGGTCGTGCCGCGGATTACAACAAAAGCAGCCATATATTCTCCGTGCGCAGGGTCCTGCGCCGCCAGTACTACGGCAGCCATAATCCCCTCGTATTGCAGCATGGCATATTCCACCTCCCCTGGTTCTATACGTACTCCCCTTATCTTCAGCTGAAGGTCGTTGCGACCGGTGTACCACAATAAACCAGCTGCATCATACCTGCCGGTATCGCCGGAGCGGTAAAGCCGCTGCTCTGGTAAAAAAGGATGAACGATAAATTTTTCTGCTGTAGCCTGCTCATTATTCAGGTATCCTGCGGCAAGGCCTGCCCCGCCAATATGTATTTCTCCTTCTACGCCTACCGGCAGCAATTGGTCTTCCCGGTCCAGTATATAGATACTGGTATTGGATATAGGCGTCCCTATCGGTAAATGGTCATCACCAGGATTGATCCGGTAGTAAGAAACACAAACAGTACTTTCCGTTGGGCCGTAGGTGTTATACACAGGAATACCTGCAGCAAGAAAGCTGCTTACATAGGCAGGTTCCAGCACATCACCTCCGCTTATCAGCAGTCGCAGGCTGCCATGTACCGGCTGTTCATTCAGCAACCTGATGATCAACGGTGTAGAACTAACAATGGTAATGCCTTCTTCGGCAATGGTACTGTTGATCCGGTGGATATCCCTCCTTTCCTCCAATATATGAACACGGCCACCGGCGCCCAGAACGGGGAAAATTTCTTCCACCGATATGTCAAATCCCACAGAAGCGTGCTGTAATACCACGTCATGGGATCGCAGCATGAAAAACTGCCGGAAGTGGCTGACATAGTTTATAAAGGCACGGTGGGGTATCCCTACCGCTTTAGGCTGTCCAGTGGAACCGGAGGTACAAATAATATAGGCAATATCGTTAGGATAAATAACTGTCGGCAGATAGGAAGTTACTGTTTCACCGGATATCATTTCTTCATAAAACAGTGCTTCTCCTTTTACAACCGCTGCTTCTTCCCACAGGTGTCGGGAGACTATTATCTTCCTGCAGCAGGCACTCTCCAGCAAAAGTGTTATTCTTTCTACTGGTTCACTGGCATCAATCGGCAGATAAGTAACTCCCGCCAGCAAACAGCCTATCATACCGGCGAGAAGATCTGCAGAACGGGGAAGCAGTAAGGCAATTACTTCCTGCCGTGAAAAATCCGGGCATTGCTGCAATGAGCCGGCTACCAGGGAAGCCCGCCTATGCAATTCGCTGTAGGTCAGACTTTGTCCCGCTGATGATACTGCAATATTGTCGGGAAACGAGGTCACTGATTTCTGCCACATGTCGTTAAAATGCTGGTGAGGCCAAACAGCCGCGGGTCCTGCGGAGAACGATAAAATATGTTCTTCTTCAGCCGCAGTAAGCAGTGGTACCTGTTTCAGCATAGTGTTCATCAACAGTGGAAGATCGTCTATCCACCGGGATATGGTGGTGGTCATCCCGCCGATGGTCTCTTCATCAAAATAATCCGGGCTGTAAACAAAACGGATGTCAAAGCCCTGATCATGATAGTCTCTGATATAGATGGAAAGCGGCTCTGTTTCGTGGTGATTGGACAACGCCGTAGCGTAGGCAGCTGCTTTGCCTAATGTTGTGTTAAAGTCGAAGTCCTCGTAAGAAATCCTGAGTTGGTAAGCGGGCTGCCCTTGCCGGTAGGAAGGCAGTTCTTTGAGTAGCTGGCCATATTGATAGCGCTGATGTCGCAGGCATTGCGACATTTTTTTCTTCACCTCCCCCAGCAACATTGCCATAGTCTGCTCGCCCTCTACCAAAAACACGGGGCAGATGAGGTTCATAAATACGCCTGCCGTTTGTTTATATATCTTCCGGGGCCGGTTCAGTACCGGCAGTGCTACAGCGATATTGTTTTCCTGCCTCGTACGCAGGAAAAACACCAGGAACAAGCTTAGCATCAGCTGGAAGACGGATGCTTTATGTTCCGCCGCCACCTTTTCGAGTATTTGCTTGGAGGCGGCACTAACGGTCAGGGTAGCTGCCCCTGCTTCTTTCTTTCCGGTATTGTTGCGGATACGCCGGCATAATTCCGTAGTGCTACGGCTATGCTCCTGTAGCCAGAATTGTTTGTCCTCCGCCGCCTGTTCCGATGCATGATAAGTAGTATCATCGGCTATGTATTCAGTATAACGGCAGTCCGGCAGTCCGGGTGAATTACCCGCTATCAGCTGGTTATAGGCTTCCGCGATCTGCTGGAGCAGTAGCTTGAACGACCATCCGTCTGCGATGATATGATGCAGTTTGGCATAACAATAATGTTGTTCGGGGCCTGCCCGCAATACTTTTATACTGAAAAGGTAATTTTCGTTGTGGATTATCCGGAATGGCACAGCAAAATCAGTTTCCATCCATTGCTGCGCTGCAACAGCCGGATTTGTTGCATCAGCAAAATCAATTACTTCCAGGGAAAAGGCAGCGGCAGCATCGTCTGCATACCAGGTTAAATCGTTGCCATCATCTGCAAATACGGCAGCATAAATTTCCTGCGAACGCAATACTTCCCTGATAGCTTCCTCCAGTTGTTTGACAGACAGTGGCCCTTCTATCAGGGCGTATCCTCCGATGTTGTACCGGCCGGGGTTTCCTGCAATGAGTTGGTCTAACCAAATCAATCGTTGTGTTACTGAGGGATGGTATATTATCTTTTGCTTCATAATGGCATATTCTTAGAGGGCAACAAATATCGTCTTGGCAGTTGTAACCTGATGGTCGTCGCTGTTCACTTACAGGGTAAATAAAAACAATACCAGGGAGGTAATAGCAACACAGTAATGGGGACAAACGTTTCTGTAAACCGGGCTATTGGCCCCGTGGAATATACTGTTGTTTGTTTTACGGAAAACGTTGCCGGCAATGACTAAATCTGTGTCCAGACACGGCGGGTTATACAGTTGCCGGAGTCATCGCAGATAATCAACATCATAACGTTGGCTTACTACAAATACCAAACATATTTTACGGGTTACAGTTTTCATACGACAGCTTATTTCATAAATGGAAAAAACACTTCGACTTATAACAGAAAGACAAACATCAACAGATGAACAATGAACATCGTTGAGCTGCTTACCTGCTGTAAAAGCCAACCACTACTTACGGGAATGGCTGTTCTCGCAGTGTGGTGATCGGGCAACATTAAACAGTGTATTGTGGGTTAGCACTCACAGGGCAACACGTATACCTTTATCCTGGCTTTTCCTGCATTTCAAATCGCCTTACACAGTACTTCTATCAGCGCATATCTAAAGTGGCAGATGGAAGGTTCGATGCTGCCATCCAAATTGTTGGATAGTATATTTCTAAAGTAAACAACAATATTTTACTTTCCAAAATTTTTCTGTCCCTATTTCACAAATATTCTATGGGACCAGCCGTGGTAAAGCAGGAGCTCATCGGCAGCATATTATTGATAACATGAAAGGTCATCCGGTATACTTTCTCCTGCAGGGAAGATGTAAAACAATAAAGGAATCGAAAAAGAAAACTTAACAAGTGGGTGGAGGTATAAAAAAAGCCACTTCTTGATGAAGTGGCTTTTTTCTGTGACCGCGTCAGGATTCAAACCTGAAACCTTCTGATCCGTAGTCAGATGCTCTATTCAGTTGAGCTACGCAGCCAATTATTTGTGATTGGATTGCAAAGGTAGCCCTTTTTTCGAAAATACCAAATTCTTCAGGATTTTTTTCTGCAATTTTCTGATTTACACTTACTTTTACAACTGTTGTTTAATGATTATTACAAGTGAAAATTCAACTCTGGAGCATTGGAAAGGAGCATGATCCCTACATCCGGGAGGGCATGGCCGTATTCCAAAAAAGGTTACAACACTATGTGGATTTTGAAGTCAAGCTGATTCCGACGGTAAAACAGGCCGCCAGTTTATCAGTACCTGAACTGAAAAAACAGGAGGCAAAAATCATCCTCGATCTGCTGCAACCGACCGATTACCTGCTGGCACTCGATGAACGCGGCAAGATGATGACGACCGTACAGTTTTCAGAATTCCTGCAACAGCGTACCAATGCCGGCACGCGACAGCTGATCATTTTGATTGGCGGGGCTTTCGGTATTGACCAGTCGGTACTTCAACGGTCGCAATTACAAATGTCCCTGTCGCCGCTGACTTTTCCGCATCAGCTGGTGCGGCTTATTTTTACCGAACAACTGTATCGTGCCTATACAGTATTAAACCGGGAGAAATATCATCATCAATAGTTACATTTATAGTCTAACATCTGAGCTTATGTCCATCAGTATCATTATTATCATTGTTACCTGCCTGATTTCCTATACCGCGTTGAACAATTATGACCAGCTGGATAAGCTGAGCATGCAGCCATACATGGTAAAAAATCATAACGAATATTACCGGTTCATTACATCCGGGTTTGTGCATGCCGACTATTCGCATCTTATCTTCAATATGCTGACCCTCTTTTTCTTTGGGCCATACGTAGAAGAGGTTTTTATGGCATTGTTTGGCCTGAAGCTGATGTATCCGGTGTATTACCTGCTGGGCATTATCGTGTCTGACATTCCCTCCTTTCTCAAACACCGCAACAACTCCCATTACGCCTCGCTGGGCGCATCAGGAGCTATTTCCGCGGTGCTCTTTACCTTTATCCTGGTAGAGCCCTGGACATCGATCGGCGTGTTCTTTTTCATCAAGATGCCGGCAGTTCTTTACGGGGTATTGTTCCTGTTTCTTTCTGCTTATCTGTCCAGAAAAGGTGGCGGCAACATCAACCATGATGCGCATTTCTGGGGAGCATTGTTCGGGATTTTGTTTCCGTTGGCCTTCCATCCGGAACTGGGCGCCCGCTTCATACAGCTCCTCCTGCATCGCCTGCAATAAGATAATGGTTACCCGGGACTTTAGTCCCGGACAATAAAAAAACCCGGGGCTTAGTCCCGGGTTTTTAATTCTATGGCGAGTATGTTTTCTGTACCTGTTGTGATTTTAACACGATCATCGATGCGCATGCCTACCACCCAGATAATTCTTTTGGCAGATTCTATCACCCACACTTTTTCTTTCTCCGGCAGCGACAGTTTCTGATCTATCAGGAAACGGCTGATCTTTTTCTTTTTAGGCATTCCCAACGGGTAAAAATAGTCGCCCTGCTTCCATCTGCGTAAAATCAACGGGAAGCTAACTTTGGCGGCATCCAGCCAGGCCACTTCCGGCGCCGTAGGTATAGACGCCTGTCCCCGCTCCTGCTGGCGGATATGCAGTTGCCCGTTGTCATACGTGATGTGTGCCGGTGGTGCATCCAACACATGCACCGGCGCGTCCGTCTGCGCCACCGGCGTAATCAGCAACCAGCTGCGGTTACGGATAATACGGTGCGTTGCTGTTTCCACGTACCTGCCGGATTCGCTATGAAGCAGTTGCAGCACCTGTTGCAGTTGTGCTACTGAACAGCCAAAATCTTTGAACAGTTCCCAGGCGATGGTCTGCAGCGGCACTGTCTTCTGCAATTTGAGAACAGGGACCATAAAGGTATTGTCTTTGCAGAAAAGCAGGCGCTTACGGTGCCTGGCCACCGATTCCTGGTACAGCATTTCCGCTTCACGCATCCGCTGGACGGAGTTGTCCATGTTCTTCACCGCTGCCGGAAAAACCTCCTGCATACGGGGAATAATTTGATGGCGGAAGAAATTACGTGTATACTTGTCCGTTATATTTGAACTATCTTCTACAAACTCGATGCGGTGCAGCGCAGCATAGGCGATCAGGACTTCCTTGTCGGCAAACAGCAGCGGGCGCACGATCCGTTCCTGTTTGGGCAGGATACCATGCAGACCGGCAATACCGGTGCCTTTGCAGAAATTCATGAGTGCGGTTTCCACACTGTCCTGCATATGATGCGCCGTGGCGATATAGCTGTACCCTTCTTGCTGACGTATCTCTTCCAACCACTGGTAGCGCAGTTCGCGGGCAGCTACCTGTATGCTGACGTTATGTCTTTTGGTATAGGCATCGGTATCAAAACGGGTGGTGTACAGGGGAAGGTCCAGAGAAGCGGCCAGTTGCTGAACGAACTGTTCATCGCGGACAGACTCATCTCCCCTCAGCTGAAAGTTACAGTGGGCGATCCCCGCGGGTAATCCGGCCTGTTTAAACAGGTGGGCCATCACAACAGAGTCTACCCCACCGCTCACAGCCAGCAGGATACGCTGGGAAGGGTCAAACAACTGTTGCCCGGCAATATGGGCCATAAAATTGGTCAGTAAGTGTTGCGGCATGGATGTGTGTTGAGTAAATTAATATACCAGCTCTTCGTAGGCCGACTGCAGTTCGTTATAGGTATGCCTTTCATTGGCTGCTTTGGCCATGGCCATTCCTTTTTCATATACCGCGATAGCCGCTTCTTTTTCATGCTGCCGTTCCAACAGTTTACCAAGGTGGTAATAAGAACCTGTATATCCCGGTTCATAGGCCAGCAGTTCTTCAAACAGCTGCCGGGCCGCAGTGTCATTGTCTAACTTAATATACTCCAGTGCCAGGGCGTGTTTCAGGAAACTGTCGCTCGGACTTGTTTCCAGCATTTGTTTAATCTGTGCGATTCTGTCCATGTCGTTGGTGTGTTTTTACCGGTGTCAACAAATTATAAATAACATTCATATTTCTGTTGTTTATACTGATTAAAATCATAATATAGCCTTGCGGTTGGCGTACATAAATAAGATATATTTGCTATTACCGCATTTTTTAAACCAAACAGTTTAAGGCATGAAGATTTTAGTTTGTATCAGTAAAACTCCGGACACGACTGCAAAAATAGCTTTCACGGACAATAACACGAAATTCAATGAGGCTGGTGTCCAGTTTATTATTAACCCGTATGATGAATGGTATGCACTGGTAAGAGCACTGGAGCTGAAGGAAACAATCGGAGCCGACGTTCATCTGATCACAGTAGGCGGCGCTGATTGCGACGCTATCATTCGCAAAGCACTGGCACTGGGAGGTGATGAAGCATTCCGTATCAACGCGGATAGTGCGGATAGTTATTATATCGCTGCACAGATAGCAGCACATGCTAAAGAAAAACAATATGATATCATATTTACCGGTAAAGAAACCATTGACTACAACGGTTCCGGTATAGGCGGCATGGTAGCAGAACTGCTGGAACTGCCCTATGTTTCCATCGCGGCCAAATTTGATCTGAACGGTACCGTGGCGACTATCAACCGGGAAATTGAAGGTGGCGAGGAGATCTGTGAAGTATCGCTGCCGGTAGTAGTGTCCTGCCAAAAAGGTATGGCAGAAGCCCGTATCCCGAATATGCGCGGTATTATGGCGGCACGTACCAAACCATTGACCGTAGTAGAGCCTGTTGCAGCCGATACGCTGACCAGCGTGGTAAGTTTTGAACTGCCGCCGGCAAAAGCAGGTGTGAAACTGATCAACCCGGACAACGTAGCTGAGCTGGTGAAGTTGCTGCATGAAGAAGCCAAAGTGATCTAATCACGGCAGCAGGTATCTATTGTTTCATTTCTAATTAACGTATTCATGTCTATATTAATATTTGCCGATCAGGCACACGGAAAGATCAAGAAAGCAGCACTGGAAGCAGTACAATACGGATCAAAGGTAGCCGCCCAGCTGGGCACCACCGCTACGGCGCTGGTACTTGGGCCGGCAGACAATGCTGAACTGGCAACGCTGGGCAACTATGGCGCCACCAAAGTATTGCACGTGGCGGATGCACGTTTGCAGGAAGTGGAAAGCACCGTATATACTAAGATCATTGTGGAAGCCGCTGATAAAGAAGGGGCAGCCGTGATTGTTTTCCCGCATAATTTCGACGGTAAAGCCGTGGCGCCGCGTGTGGCAGCCCGCCTGAAAGCCGGCCTGGTAGCTGGCGCCGTGTCTTATCCGGATACTGCGAATGGTTTTGTAGTGAAAAAGAACGTGTTCTCCGGCAAGGCTTTCGCCAATGTAAACATTACTTCTGAGCGTAAAGTGATTACGCTTACACCGAATACCTACCCTGCTGTAGCCGGCGCAGGCACTGCTACAGTAGAGGCTTTCGCAGCTGCCATCCATGATGCAGACTTCAAAGTGAAAGTAGTGAGAACAGAAACCGTTAGCGGTGATATTCCGTTGACAGAAGCAGAAATCATTGTCAGCGGTGGCCGTGGCCTGAAAGGTCCTGAAAACTGGGGCATCCTGGAAGACCTTGCCAAAGCACTGGGCGCTGCAACCGCCAGTTCCCGCCCGGTAGCCGATGCTGGCTGGCGTCCACACCATGAGCATGTTGGTCAGACCGGTTTAACCGTAAGGCCCAACCTCTATGTGGCGATTGGCATCTCCGGCGCTATCCAGCACCTAGCGGGGGTTAACGGCAGCAAGGTCATCGTGGTGATCAATAAAGACCCTGAGGCTCCTTTCTTCAAAGCCGCAGATTATGGCATAGTTGGTGACGCATTTGAAGTGGTGCCGAAACTGACAGCCGCGGTGAAAGAATTCAAAGGTCAATAACCTTTATCAATTACGAATTACGGATTACGGATTACACATGAAGTCCGCCTATAACAGGGCTCATAAACAGACGTTCTACCAATGGGGACTTCACTCGTAACTCATAATTCGTAATTTGTAACTCGTAATTCGTAATTGAATAAAATGATAGATTTTTTTTAGATAAGGAATATTTTTCTAACTTCACGGTCTTACAAAACATTCAGCGACAACGCAAGACAGATATGAGAAAAATAGAACTGGAAATAGTTGCTTTATCGCACAGCATTACGCAGACTCATTCATATGCCGTGGTATTGGGAGAGGTGAATGGATTACGCCGTTTACCAATCGTAATAGGAGGCTTTGAAGCACAAGCGATAGCCGTAGCGTTAGAAAAAATGCAACCCAGCCGCCCCCTCACACATGACCTGATGAAAAATTTCATGAACGCCTTTAATATAGAGCTCCATGAAGTGGTGATCAGCAATTTACAGGAGGGCATCTTTTACTCCAAACTTATCTGTTCCAGCAACGACGAAACAATTGAGATAGACTCCCGGACTTCCGATGCATTGGCATTGGCCGTTCGTTTCGGATGTCCGATCTATACATTCGAAAATATCCTCAACAGCGCCGGAATATTGCTGGACGATCCTGCCGGTAAAAAGAGCACAAAACCTGTCACCCCTACCATCTCCGAACATGAGAGAGGCGCAGAAGATGATCTCAAAGCCATGAGCCTGGACGACCTCACCCAGCTCCTTCAGGAAGTATTGGAACAGGAAGATTATATCCGCGCTATCGCCATCCGCGACGAAATAAACGCCAGAAAAAGTAAATAACATTTTCAGAACGGACTGCTGCTGCCGGTGGGAATCCCCTGCCGCTGCGGTTTTGCCGTGTTAATACCACAAACATGATCGTTTTTCCCAACTGTAAGATAAACCTGGGCCTGCACATCACTGCCAAAAGAACGGATGGCTTCCATGACCTGGAAACTGTCTTCTATCCCCTGCCGGTAACTGATGCGCTGGAAGTGATCACCCCTGGCACACTGCAATTCGCCAGCAGCGGCATTCCTGTTCCCGGTGATACAGCGGACAACCTGTGCCTCCGGGCTTTTCATTTGTTGCAGCTGGACTATCCGCAGGTGCAACCAGTCAACATTCACCTGCACAAACATATTCCCATTGGGGCCGGTTTGGGCGGCGGCTCCTCTGATGCAGCTTTTATGCTGCAGTTGCTCAACAATAAATTCCAGCTGGGGCTTACATCCGGTCAACTGATTGACTATGCCGCCCAACTGGGGAGCGATTGTCCTTTCTTTATACTCAATCAGCCCTGTTACGCCACTGGCCGGGGAGAAATCATGGAGCCGCTGTCGCTGGACCTTTCGGGCTATTCTTTCTTGCTGGTACATCCGGGGATTCATGTGAATACCGGTTGGGCTTTCCGGCAGATCACACCGCAAGCGCCGGTGCGGGCATTAAAGGAAGTGATACAGTTGCCGGTGACGGAGTGGAAACAGGCGATCAGTAATGATTTTGAGGCGCCGGTGTTTGCAGCGCATCCGGAGTTGGCAGCTATCAAAGCAACGATGTACAGTGAGGGAGCGGTATATGCCACCATGAGTGGCAGCGGGTCTGCTGTGGTGGGCCTTTTCCCTAAAAGTAAAATAGCTGACATCCGTTGGGATGCCAGCTATCTGGTATTTAAAGTTAATTAGCGCTTACTTTACGGAAGCAACCAGTGCTTTAAAGGTTTCTGGTTCGTTCATAGCGAGGTCAGCAAGCACCTTTCTGTTCAGATCGATGTTCTTACCAGCTAATTTGTTCATGAACACAGAATAGGTCAAACCTTCTGCTCTTACCGCAGCGTTGATACGGGCGATCCACAACTGACGATAGTTTCTTTTCTTTAATTTACGACCTACATAGCTGTAAGTGAGTCCTTTTTCGAGGACGTTCTTCGCTACGGTGTAAACGTTTTTCCTTTTACCGTAAAAGCCTTTGGCTTGCTTTAAGATCCTTTTTCTCCGGGCTCTTGAAGCTACGGCGTTAACTGAACGAGGCATTGTCTTGTGTTTTTTCTCAGGTTATAAAATTCGATTGTTTGGACGGATACTAGCGGAGGCCGAGCATTCTCTTAACCAGGTTAAGATTTGCTTCGTGAACCAGCGTGCTTCCTCTCAGGCTACGTTTTCTCTTAGTAGCTTTCTTAGTCAGTAAGTGGCTTTTGAATGCTTTAAACCGCTTAATCTGTCCGTTCCCGCCAACCTTGAAGGTCTTCTTGGCGCGGGAATGTGTTCTTACTTTGGGCATCTTACATCAAATTTGGTCTGCAAAGGTAGGAAAATAATTTCATAAAGCACAGTACCAGATAAATAAATCAGGACAACCGCCAAATGTGGATAACTTTTTTAATATTTTTTTAACCTCCTTTAACCAGTTGAGAATCAATTTTCGTTAACCACCCCCCTCTTCCTATCTAGTGTGAATTCATATTATAAAATTTATCACTTTTTTTATTTCTCTATATTATTTTTAATTTTAATCTTAATATAGTCGCATATTTTAGCCATACAACGATTAAACACCTATTGCCTATGAAAACATTCTACACCTTCCCTCACCCGGACCGGAAAGGGATTTCCGGGTCCAAAGACCCTTGTAAGCGGTTGGAAAACAACAGTTACTGAACAGGCGAAAGCCCTCAGAACTGATACTTTTTTCACTTAACTGTTTTACACCTATGAAACGACTTTTAACCTTTTTATTCCTGTTAACGGGCTTTGTGCTACCGTCACACAAGACGATGGCACAATCAACGGCATTTATCAATGCCCCCGACAGTATCTGCGCAGGAAGTTTCGCCACACTGAACGGCCTGGTATGGTCTGGTGGTTTTACCACAGACCATATGGACTGGAGCGTGTCTCCCGCCCTGGCACCAACGGACTACCAGTTTCTATATACAGAAACCGGCTCCGGTACGGACAAGTGGCTGAACCGAAAGCCCCTCGCCGCCTATCCAAACGTGACGGCGATGACTATCAGACTTAAAACAGTAGGTGAATATACCTTCACTGTGAAGATCTACAATTCCAGTGGTGGCTATATAACTGCTACCCGTAAGATCAAAGTCAAGGACTGTACCATCACTCAATGTGCGGGCACGATCAGCACCATGGCAGGATTTAAAGAGGATTTCGGGGTTTTTAATTCCGGGGCCGCTCCTCGTAAGAACACGATTATTGAAGGCCTTTATGCCGCAAATCCATCACAGACTTACAAATTTGCCTCTAACACCAGCAACTTAGCAGATAATGACTATATAGAATACTATCACACCCAGGGTAAACCGGAATGGGTAAAAGCTTATGACCATACCGGCAACGGAGATGGTACCAATACCTTTGGCGGTATGCTCGTGATCAACTCCGCGATCGAGAAAAAAGCTTTCTATCAAAGAACAATTACCGGCCTCTGTCCCGGCTCTGTCTATAACTTCTCTGCCTGGTTCATGAACGTGAACGGCATGCAGGTATTCGACGATATCTGTGCCAGGGCAACGGATGCCCCCAAGGGTTATCACTACGCAGGAGTTACCTTTATTCTGACAAATCCCACCACGGGAGCTGAACTGGTAAGGTTCAATACGAACGACGTATCCATGAACCTCAAAATTCCGGAATGGCAACAATATGGGGGCAGCTTCAAAATTCCTCCAAACCTAACATCCGTAAAACTTACCGTCTTAAATAATAACTTCGGTGGTTGCGGTAACGATATTGCTATTGACGATATCCAGTTTACCTATTGCAGCCCCGATCTTTTTGCATATGTAGATGGTCTGAAAGATGAAAAAAGAACAAAAGACCAGATCTGCGGTGGCGCTCCGTTAAGCCTGACAGCTTACCTGGAGCCTATTACCTATTTTCAGGACCCTGTTTATCAATGGCAGATCAGCACTGACGGTATTACTTATACCGACATGGCGGATGGCCCGATGAACTCAGGTTCAGTATCCGGCGCCAAAACACCGATCCTGAACTTCACAGCAGGTGCGCTGAAGGGAGACCCACTCGTCTCCAAACTCTATTATTTCAGGGTAGGCATCACGGAACGGGACAACGTCAGTCTCGGTAACTGTGCCGCTCCTTCCCGACCGGTAGAAATCACCATCCTGCCACAACCGCAGATTTCGGTGACCGGTAATGAAATCTGTAACGGTCAACAAGCCCACCTGGAAGTAACAGGGGGATATACCTCTTATATATGGAAGGTAGATCCACTTGTCACCGGTACTACATTGGATGTAAGTCCCAACGTTACCACCACCTATGAAGTGGTCGGTGAAAAAACCTATGGTGATAATAAAGTCTGCCGCGATAGTAACCGCGCAGAAATCGTGGTTTATCAGAAACCTATTGTTAACGTTAAACTGCTGACAGATCCCAGTATCTGTCTTGGTGAACAAGCTAAACTGGAAATCCAGCCGGAGAACGCCAAATACGCTCCGATCACGTGGGCCTACAACGGAGCCGTGATAGCTGGCGCCACAGGTACTACCATCACCCATATACCTACTACTGTCACCAATCCACCGGTAAAAAACATCTACACGGTTACAGTGACCAACGGTAAGTGCGTCATATCGGACCAGACAGAAGTGATCGTCAATTCGATGCCCAACCCCAATGCCGGGACTGACATCAAGCTGTGTACCACCTCTTCCTTTACACTAAACGGTAACCAGCCTCCGGCCGATCAAACCGGGATGTGGAGCTTTAAAAACGGAGATGACCAGGGCGCAACCCTGACTAATCCTACCGCCTACAATGCTACCGTTACCAATCTGGGCGTAGGTAAATCCGTTACACTGGTATGGACTGTTACCAATAAGAACCTGAGCAAGTGTGCTGCGAGCGATGAAGTGGTATTGACTAATATGCCTGTTCCTGTTTCAGCGGCCACTGTAGATATCACCCAGTGCGGCACCAACAAAACGTTTACCATCAGCGGTACACCACCACAAGCCTGGGAAACCGGTTCGTGGAGCGGACCTGCTGGTGTTACTTTTGGTAATGCCACCTTGCCCAATACAACCGCCACACTGACCGGCGCAGCTACTACACAGGATGTCACCGTAACCTGGACACTGAGCAACGGTAAATGTGCTAACGGGACATCAAAAGTGAACCTGCACCTGCGCCCTGCGCCGAAAGTAACAGCTACTGCCCCTGCCGTTTGTCAGACCAGCAACCAGTTTAAAATTAACTTCTCTGCCCTGACCGGTACTGTTACCAAATACACCGTGAAACAAGGTGTCACTGGTAACCCGCTGACTACTTTCCCTGATCAATCAGGTACCTGGCCTGCTACTGGTAGCGTTATCACGGTAGCACTGCCAGCCAACACAGCGCCGGGCACCTATGACTTCATCCTGACCATTCAGAATGATGATAACCTGGGATGTACTTACGACGCGACATTTAAGTTAAGGGTAGATGCACAACCGGATGCCACCATCAGCGGTCCGTCTGACATCTGTCTGGGTACCAGCATTTCACTGAGTGTTGCCGCGTCCAACAGTACCTACACTAAATCATGGACCATCGACGGCGTTACTCAACCTGGTAGCACCCAAACCCTCAACCATACACCTACGCCAGCCGGTACACACACCTACGGTGTTACCATTACCAACCTGACCTGCTCTGATACCAAAACCAAAACAGTGGAGGTAAGAGCAATTCCAGTAGCTGACCCGGGTACTGTAAACCCTCAGTGTGATAAGGGTGACTTCACCCTGAATGCTCCTGCCCTGCCTGTTGATCAGGAAGGTGTATGGACCATCGTTGCTCCGGCTAATGGCGCAGTGATTACAGATCCGACCAATCCGAAAACTACCGTGACCGGATTGCAGGCCGGCACATCTGTTGTACTGACATGGACGGTAAATAATAAATATAACACGACTTGTAAGGCAAGTTCCAATATCACATTAAAGAACACTGAATCACTGACCACCAGCCAGGCCGGTAGTGATATTATCCAGTGCGGTAACAACAAGTTCCAGCTCCACGCCAACCAACCGAAACCTACCGAAACAGGTACATGGTCCGGTACTGGCGTGACCTTCAGCAATGCCACTGATCCGAATGCTGTAGCTACACTGGCTACCGGCACTCCTCAGACGGTAACCGTTACATGGACCATCAGCAATGGCGTATGTACCAACAGTACTTCTTCCATTAAGCTGATCCTCAACGCAGCGCCAACGGTAACGGTGGCAGCTGTTCCTGCGGTATGTAACGCAGACGGTTCTTTTGACCTGGTACTGTCTAACCCGACCGGTAACATTACCAAATATTCTATCAAAGCTGCGGCTACTAACGCCCTGCCTGCCTTCACCGACATCGTGGACGCTCCATGGACCGGTGCTGGTACTATTAAGGTACTCTACCCTGCTGCTACCGCCGCTGGTACGTATGATTTCGTACTGACCGTTCAGGATGGTAGCAACCTGGGTTGCGTATTTACCAAAAACTTCTCTGTGAAAATAGATGGCAAACCTACCGTGAAGATCACCGCTAACCCGGATGAAATCTGCGAAGGCCAGGCCACTACCCTCAGCATCGACAACAGCAATACCGGTTATACCATTAAGTGGACACTTGATGGAACGGCCATCCCTGCTGCTAATAACAAAGTGTCCTTCTCTCACACTCCTACCAAAGTTGGTGACAACGTATATGCAGTAACCGTGACCAACGGCGCTTGTACAGTAACCGACAACGTGACCGTGAAAGTAAGGTCCATGCCGACTGCCGATGCAGGTGTACCAGAGATTAAACAGTGTGACACCAAAGACTTCAACATCGAAGGCAACCAGCCGCTGGCCGACCAGAAAGGCGTTTGGACGTTCAATGGTGCGAACCTTGGTGCACAGATCACTGATCCGAACAATTACAAAACAACTGTCACCGGTGTACCTGCGGGTAAATCCGTAACACTGGTATGGACAGTGACCAACAATTTCAAAGCTTCCTGTACTGCTTCTGATCAGGTTATCCTGACCAACACAGAAGCACTCACGGTAAGCAATGCCGGTACCGATATTACCCAATGCGGTAACAACGTGTTCCAGCTCCACGCCAACCAACCGAAACCCACCGAAACAGGTACATGGTCCGGTACTGGCGTGACCTTCAGCAACGCCACCGATCCAAATGCTGTGGCTACACTGGCTACCGGCACTCCTCAGACGGTTACCGTTACATGGACCATCAGCAATGGCGTATGTACCAACAGTACTTCTTCCATTAAACTGATCCTCAACGCAGCGCCAACTGTAACAGTAGCAGCTGTTCCTGCGGTATGTAACGCAGACGGTTCTTTTGACCTGGTACTGTCTAACCCGACCGGTAACATTACCAAATATTCTATCAAAGCTGCGGCTACTAACGCCCTGCCTGCCTTCACCGATATCGTGGACGCTCCATGGACCGGTGCAGGTACCATCAAGGTACTCTACCCTGCTGCTACCGCCGCTGGTACGTATGACTTCGTACTGACCATTCAGGATGGTAACAACCTGGGTTGCGTATTTACTAAAAACTTCTCTGTAAAAGTAGATGGCAAGCCTACTGTGAAGATCACCGCTAACCCGGATGAAATCTGCGAAGGCCAGGCCACTACCCTCAGCATCGACAACAGCAATACCGGTTATACCATTAAGTGGACACTTGATGGAACGGCCATCCCTGCTGCTAATAACAAAGTGTCCTTCTCTCACACTCCTACCAAAGTTGGTGACAACGTATATGCAGTAACCGTGACCAACGGCGCTTGTACAGTGACCGACAACGTGACCGTGAAAGTAAGGTCTATGCCGACTGCCGATGCAGGTGTACCAGAGATTAAACAGTGTGACACCAAAGACTTCAACATCGAAGGTAACCAGCCGCTGGCCGACCAGAAAGGCGTTTGGACTTTCAATGGTGCGAACCTTGGTGCACAGATCACTGATCCGAACAATTACAAAACAACTGTCACCGGTGTACCTGCGGGTAAATCCGTAACACTGGTATGGACAGTGACCAACAACTTCAAAGCTTCCTGTACTGCTTCTGATCAGGTTATCCTGACCAATACCGAAGCACTCACCGTAAGCAATGCCGGTACCGATATTACCCAGTGCGGTAACAACAAGTTCCAGCTCCACGCCAACCAACCGAAACCGACCGAAACAGGTACATGGTCCGGTACTGGCGTGACCTTCAGCAATGCCACCGACCCGAACGCTGTGGCTACACTGGCTACCAGCACTCCTCAGACGGTAACCGTTACCTGGACCATTAGCAATGGCGTATGTACCAACAGTACTTCTTCCATTAAACTGATCCTCAACGCAGCGCCAACTGTAACAGTAGCAGCTGTTCCTGCGGTATGTAATGCAGATGGTTTCTTCAATCTGGTACTGTCTAACCCGACCGGTAACATTACCAAATACTCTATCAAAGCTGCGGCTACCAACGCCCTGCCTGCCTTCACCGACATCGTGGACGCTCCATGGACAGGTGCAGGTACCATCAAGGTACTCTACCCTGCTGCTACTGCCGCTGGTACGTATGATTTCGTACTGACCGTTCAGGATGGTAACAACCTGGGTTGCGTATTTACCAAAAACTTCTCCGTAAAAGTAGATGGCAAGCCTACTGTGAAGATCACCGCTAACCCGGATGAAATCTGCGAAGGCCAGGCCACTACCCTCAGCATCGACAACAGCAATACCGGTTATACCATTAAGTGGACACTTGATGGAACGGCCATCCCTGCTGCTAATAACAAAGTGTCCTTCTCTCACACTCCTACCAAAGTTGGTGACAACGTATATGCAGTAACCGTGACCAACGGCGCTTGTACAGTAACCGACAACGTGACCGTGAAAGTAAGGTCCATGCC
This sequence comes from Chitinophaga fulva, assembly GCF_012927205.1. Taxonomy (GTDB): domain Bacteria; phylum Bacteroidota; class Bacteroidia; order Chitinophagales; family Chitinophagaceae; genus Chitinophaga; species Chitinophaga fulva. The sequence goes on along the minus strand of NZ_JABBGC010000002.1, from coordinate 368,187 downwards.
GACTGCCGATGCCGGTAAACCAGAGATTAAACAGTGTGATACCAAAGACTTCAACATCGAAGGCAACCAGCCGCTGGCCGACCAGAAAGGCGTTTGGACTTTCAATGGCGCTAACCTTGGTGCACTGATCACTGATCCGAACAATTACAAAACAACTGTCACCGGTGTACCTGCGGGCAAATCCGTAACACTGGTATGGACAGTGACCAACAACTTCAAAGCTTCCTGTACTGCTTCTGATCAGGTTATCCTGACCAATACCGAAGCACTCACCGTAAGCAATGCCGGTACCGATATTACCCAGTGCGGTAACAACAAGTTCCAGCTCCACGCCAACCAACCGAAACCGACCGAAACAGGTACATGGTCCGGTACTGGCGTGACCTTCAGCAATGCCACCGACCCGAACGCTGTGGCTACACTGGCTACCAGCACTCCTCAGACGGTAACCGTTACCTGGACCATTAGCAATGGCGTATGTACCAACAGTACTTCTTCCATTAAACTGATCCTCAATGCGGCACCAACTGTAGACGCGGCAGCTGTAGCGGATGTATGTAATGCAGACGGTTCCTTCAACCTGGTACTGTCTAACCCGACCGGTACCATTACCAAATACTCCATCAAAGCAGTGGCTCCAAATGCGCTGCCTTCCTTCACCGACATCGTGGACGCTCCATGGACCGGTGCAGGTACTATTAAGGTACTCTACCCTGCTACTACCGCCGCTGGTACGTACAACTTTGTACTGACCGTTCAGGACGCCAATAATGCAGGTTGCGTATTTACCAAAAACTTCTCCGTGAAGATAGATGGCAAGCCTACCGTGAAGATCACCGCTAACCCGGATGAAATCTGCGAAGGCCAGGCCACTACCCTCAGCATCGACAACAGCAATACCGGTTACGCTATCAAGTGGACACTTGATGGCACGGCCCTCCCTGCTGCTGATGGCAAAGTATCCTTCTCTCACACTCCTACCAAAGTTGGTGACAACGTATATGCAGTAACCGTGACCAACGGCGCTTGTACGGTGACCGACAACGTAACGGTGAAAGTAAGGTCCATGCCGACTGCCGATGCAGGTAAACCAGAGATTAAACAGTGTGACACCAAAGACTTCAACATCGAAGGCAACCAACCGCTGGCCGACCAGAAAGGCGTTTGGACTTTCAATGGCGCTAACCTTGGTGCACTGATCACTGATCCAAACAACTACAAAACAACTGTCACCGGTGTACCTGCGGGCAAATCCGTAACACTGGTATGGACAGTGACCAACAACTTCAAAGCTTCCTGTACTGCTTCTGATCAGATCATCCTGACCAATACCGAAGCGCTCACCGTAAGCAATGCCGGTACCGATATTACCCAATGCGGTAACAACGTGTTCCAGCTCCACGCCAACCAACCGAAACCTACCGAAACAGGTACATGGTCCGGTACTGGCGTGACCTTCAGCAATGCCACCGACCCGAACGCTGTCGCTACACTGGCTACCAGCACACCGCAGACAGTTACCGTAACATGGACTATCAGCAATGGCGTATGTACCAACAGTACTTCTTCCATTAAACTGATCCTCAATGCGGCTCCAACTGTAGACGTGGCAGCTGTAGCGGATGTATGTAATGCAGACGGTTCTTTCAACCTGGTACTGTCTAACCCGACCGGTACCATTACCAAATACTCTATCAAAGCAGTGGCTCCGAATGCACTGCCTTCCTTCACCGACATCGTGGACGCTCCATGGACCGGTGCAGGTACCATCAAGGTAACCTACCCTGCTACTACGGCTGCCGGTACGTACAACTTTGTACTGACCGTTCAGGACGCCAATAATGCAGGTTGCGTGTTTACCAAAAACTTCTCTGTAAAAATAGATGGCAAGCCTACCGTGAAGATCACCGCTAACCCGGATGAAATCTGCGAAGGCCAGGCCACTACCCTCAGCATCGACAACAGCAATACCGGTTACACCATTAAGTGGACACTTGATGGCACTGCCCTCCCTGCTGCTGACGGTAAAGTATCCTTCTCTCACACCCCCACCAAAGTTGGTGACAACGTATATGCAGTGACCGTGACCAACGGCGCTTGTACGGTGACTGACAACGTGACCGTGAAAGTAAGGTCCATGCCGACTGCCGATGCAGGTAAACCAGAGATTAAACAGTGTGACACCAAAGACTTCAACATCGAAGGCAACCAACCGCTGGCCGACCAGAAAGGCGTTTGGACTTTCAATGGCGCTAACCTTGGTGCACTGATCACTGATCCAAACAACTACAAAACAACTGTCACCGGTGTACCTGCGGGCAAATCCGTAACACTGGTATGGACAGTGACCAACAACTTCAAAGCTTCCTGTACTGCTTCTGATCAGATCATCCTGACCAATACCGAAGCACTCACCGTAAGCAATGCCGGTACCGATATTACCCAATGCGGTAACAACGTGTTCCAGCTCCACGCCAACCAACCGAAACCTACCGAAACAGGTACATGGTCCGGTACTGGCGTGACCTTCAGCAACGCTAATGATCCGGATGCTGTGGCTACACTGGCTACCAGCACACCGCAGACAGTTACCGTAACATGGACTATCAGCAATGGCGTATGTACCAACAGTACTTCTTCCATTAAACTGATCCTCAATGCGGCACCAACTGTAGACGCGGCAGCTGTAGCGGATGTATGTAATGCAGACGGTTCCTTCAACCTGGTACTGTCTAACCCGACCGGTACCATTACCAAATACTCCATCAAAGCAGTGGCTCCAAATGCGCTGCCTTCCTTCACCGACATCGTGGACGCTCCATGGACCGGTGCAGGTACTATTAAGGTACTCTACCCTGCTACTACCGCCGCTGGTACGTACAACTTTGTACTGACCGTTCAGGACGCCAATAATGCAGGTTGCGTATTTACCAAAAACTTCTCCGTGAAGATAGATGGCAAGCCTACCGTGAAGATCACCGCTAACCCGGATGAAATCTGCGAAGGCCAGGCCACTACCCTCAGCATCGACAACAGCAATACCGGTTACGCTATCAAGTGGACACTTGATGGCACGGCCCTCCCTGCTGCTGATGGCAAAGTATCCTTCTCTCACACTCCTACCAAAGTTGGTGACAACGTATATGCAGTAACCGTGACCAACGGCGCTTGTACGGTGACCGACAACGTGACCGTGAAAGTAAGGTCCATGCCGACTGCCGATGCAGGTAAACCAGAGATTAAACAGTGTGACACCAAAGACTTCAACATCGAAGGTAACCAGCCACTGGCCGACCAGAAAGGCGTTTGGACTTTCAATGGTGCGAACCTTGGGGCACAGATCACTGACCCGAACAATTACAAAACAACTGTCACTGGTGTACCTGCGGGTAAATCCGTAACACTGGTATGGACAGTGACCAACAACTTCAAAGCTTCCTGTACTGCTTCTGATCAGATCATCCTGACCAACACCGAAGCACTCACAGTAAGCAACGCCGGTACCGATATTACCCAGTGCGGTAACAACGTGTTCCAGCTCCACGCCAACCAACCGAAACCTACCGAAACAGGCACATGGTCCGGTACTGGCGTGACCTTCAGCAACGCTAATGATCCGGATGCTGTGGCTACACTGGCTACCAGCACACCGCAGACAGTTACCGTAACATGGACTATCAGCAATGGCGTATGTACCAACAGTACTTCTTCCATTAAACTGATCCTCAATGCGGCTCCAACTGTAGACGCGGCAGCTGTAGCGGATGTATGTAATGCAGACGGTTCCTTCAACCTGGTACTGTCTAACCCGACCGGTACCATTACCAAATACTCCATCAAAGCAGTGGCTCCAAATGCGCTGCCTTCCTTCACCGACATCGTGGACGCTCCATGGACCGGTGCAGGTACCATCAAGGTAACCTACCCTGCTACTACCGCCGCTGGTACGTACAACTTTGTACTGACCGTTCAGGACGCAAATAATGCAGGTTGCGTGTTTACCAAAAACTTCTCCGTGAAGATAGATGGCAAGCCTACCGTGAAGATCACCGCTAACCCGGATGAAATTTGCGAAGGCCAGGCCACTACCCTCAGCATCGACAACAGCAACACTGGTTACACCATTAAGTGGACACTTGATGGCACTGCCCTCCCTGCTGCTGACGGTAAAGTATCCTTCTCTCACACCCCCACCAAAGTTGGTGACAACGTATATGCAGTGACCGTGACCAACGGCGCTTGTACGGTGACTGACAACGTGACCGTGAAAGTAAGGTCTATGCCGACTGCCGATGCAGGTGTACCAGAGATTAAACAGTGTGACACCAAAGACTTCAACATCGAAGGCAACCAGCCGCTGGCCGACCAGAAAGGCGTTTGGACTTTCAATGGCGCGAACCTTGGTGCACAGATCACTGATCCGAACAACTACAAAACAACTGTCACCGGTGTACCTGCGGGTAAATCCGTAACACTGGTATGGACAGTGACCAACAACTTCAAAGCTTCCTGTACTGCTTCTGATCAGATTATCCTGACCAACACAGAAGCACTCACGGTAAGCAATGCCGGTACCGATATTACCCAGTGTGGTAACAACGTGTTCCAGCTCCACGCCAACCAACCGAAACCTACCGAAACAGGTACATGGTCCGGTACTGGCGTGACCTTCAGCAATGCCACCGACCCGAACGCTGTCGCTACACTGGCTACCAGCACACCGCAGACAGTTACCGTAACATGGACTATCAGCAATGGCGTATGTACCAACAGTACTTCTTCCATTAAACTGATCCTCAATGCGGCACCAACTGTAGACGCGGCAGCTGTAGCGGATGTATGTAATGCAGACGGTTCCTTCAACCTGGTACTGTCTAACCCGACCGGTACCATTACCAAATACTCCATCAAAGCAGTGGCTCCAAATGCGCTGCCTTCCTTCACCGACATCGTGGATGCTCCATGGACCGGTGCCGGTACCATCAAGGTAACCTACCCTGCTACTACCGCCGCTGGTACGTACAACTTTGTACTGACCGTTCAGGACGCAAATAATGCAGGTTGCGTATTTACCAAAAACTTCTCCGTGAAAATCATGCAGCCTTCCACACCGCCAACCGGCATCAGTGTGAATGCGGCTGAGATCTGCGACAAAGGAGATGTAGTACTGACCATACAGGGCGGCAGCCTCGGCACAGATGAAAACGGTGCTACCAATGCTACCTGGAAATGGTATATCAACGGTTGCCCGGGAACTGCCGGCAGCACCGCGGTAACACCTGATGCGGTCAGTGCAGACGGCAGAACCGTTACCTTTAAAAATGTATCTACCACCACTACCTGGTTCGTACGTGCTGAAAGCACCGGTGCTTGCGGTAACACTGCCTGCGCTTCTGCCAAAGTAATCGTGTACGAACTGCCTGCCAAAGCGAATGCAGGAGAAGACAAAACCTTCTGTAACGTTAAAACAGACCTGAAGCTGGAAGGTAATGATCCGAAAGCTGCCGGCGCAACCGGTATGTGGACGACCAACAACCCGAAAGCGATCATCCGCAACCCGAACCAGCCGGTAACTGATGTATACCTGCCGATCGGTGAAACCGCAACCTTCACCTGGACCATCACCAACGGTGTCTGCGCAGTGACCAGCGACGATGTAGTCCTGACCAACTACGAAACACCAGTAACCGCCAACGCCGGTGCTGACCAGGAACATTGTGATGATGAAAACTTCACCCTCGACGGTAACGCACCTACGCAGTTTGGCGCTTCCGGTACATGGACTGCCTCTACTGCTACTGGCGTGACCATCAATCAGCCGACCAACGCTAAAACGACGGTGACAGTGAAAGCCGGTACTACTGTAACCTTCACCTGGACCATCACCAACGGTACCTGCGCCGCTACTTCAGACGACGTGGTTGTCACCAACTACGCTACCGCAGCAGATGCCAATGCCGGTCCGGACCAGGAAGCATGTAACCAGGCCAGTGACTTCGTGATGAAAGCCAATGCACCAAGCGTGCCGACTGCAACCGGACTGTGGAAAGACGTCAGCCGCATACCAGGAAGAGCTGTGATCAAACAGCCAACCAATCCGCTGACTGCTGTAACAGTTCCTGTTGGCGACACCGTGGTACTGGAATGGACGATCACCAATGGTGTATGTAAAACCACTTCCAGCAGAGTAACTATTATTAACTACAAAGCTGCTGCTGTGGCCTACGCCGGTGCTGACCAGGAAAAATGTAATACCAACGCCGACTTTGTGATGGACGCCAATCAACCTGGCTCCTCCAGCGCAACCGGTACCTGGACAGACATCAGCCGTGTACCAGGCAGAGCAACTATCTACGAGCCTAACAATCCGGCTACTAAAGTGAAAGTACCGGTAGGCGATACCGTTATCCTTAAATGGACCATCGCTAACGGTAAATGCGCCAGCTCTTCCAGTCAGGTAACACTGATCAACTATGCGAAAGCACTCGATGCCAACGCCGGCCCTGATCAGGAAGCTTGTAACCAGCTGACTGACTTTACCCTCGCTGCTGATGCTCCGAGCGTACCTAGTGCAACAGGCTTCTGGTCTATCATCAAAGGCACTGCTGTCATCAGGTCTATCAACAGCCCGGTTTCAAAAGTGAAAGTAAATCCGGGTGATACCGTAACCCTGCGCTGGACCATCACCAACGGTGTATGTAGCTCCACCTGGGACGATGTAACCCTGATCAACTACCTGACACCAGTAGCCGCCAACGCCGGCCCTGACCAGGAACATTGCAACGACGCTACCTTCACCATGAATGCCAGCGATCCGGGTGTACCAGGCGCTAAAGGCGTATGGGTTGTCACCAGCAGCAATGCCTCCCTGATCGGTATCAGCAACGCTACAGACAGGAAAGCAACGATTACCGTACCTGCCGGTGAAACAGCACAGTTGACATGGGTGGTAAGCAACGGTAAATGTCCTGCTACCAGCTCCAGCGTTACATTGATCAACCGTAAACCAATCCTGGGCAATACTATCCAGGCCGATCAAACAGTGTGTATCACTGAAACACCAACGGCTATACGTGGTAACATCCTCTCCGGTGGTAACGGTACCTACACTTATGTATGGCAACAAAGCACTGCCGGTGCAGCCGGACCGTTCACCAATATTCCGGGTGCTACCAGCGATACCTATCAGCCAGGCCTGCAATCTGCAGATATCTGGTACAGAAGACTGGTATCCTCTGGTGCATGTATCAACAACATCAGCAACGTGGTGAAAATCACTGTTGTCAATAAAGCACCGATAGTAGTGTCTCAACCAGCAGCTATCACCACGGAATGCGTACAGGGTAAAGACTACACTACCCTCTTCGGTAAACCGGTATTCAGCCACGCACCTTATGATGACGTGTCCCTGAATGTGACTTATAATGACGTGACCGTAGTGACTTCACCATGTCTCACTACTATCACCCGTACATGGACGGCCACTGACAGATGCGGTCTGTTTGTCACCGCCTCCCAGACCATCACTGTAGTGGATACCAAAGCTCCGGTGTTCATCACCCCTGCTCCGGCCAACATCACTGTTGACTGTGATAAGGTCCCCGCTAAGGTAGATCTGATCGCGAAAGATGACTGTACCGGCAACATCACGATCCCTGTGGTGGAAGTACGGAAAGACATTCCGGGCGCTTGCGGCAACAACTACCAGCTGATCCGCACCTGGACAGCGAAAGATGCCTGCAACACCGGCGTTACACTCACACAGATCATCACCGTGAAAGACATGACCGCTCCGGTATTCACCATGCAGCCACCAGCTGACGCTACAGTGGATTGCGATAAAGTACCGGCTGGCATCAACCTGACCGCTACCGACAATTGTACTCCAGGCATCATCACCGTTTCCTCCAGAGACTCTGTCGTTCGCAAACCAGGCATGTGCAACAGCAACTACACCATCTTCCGTAAATGGACAGCACTCGATGAATGCGGCAACGGTAGCACTGTACAACAGATCATCCGCGTACAGGATACCACCAGACCAGTATTCTCCATGCCTGCACCAAAAGATACCGTAGTAGATTGTGACAAAGTACCAGCATGGCCAGTGATCACCGCTACCGACAACTGCTCCGGTAACATCCAGGTACTCACCAGCTCCAAAACACAAAGAACACCTGGAGCTTGTGCAGGTAACTACCTGGAAATCCGCACCTGGACAGCTACTGACGATTGCGGCAACAAAGCCACCATGCAGCAGACCATCCGTGTACAGGATACCACTAAACCGGTATTCACCGTATTGCCTCCGAGAGACACCACGGTGAACTGCGACGCCATCCCTGCCCCTGTTACCAATGTAACGGCTACGGATAATTGCAGCACCAACGGCAACGGTCTGACAGTAACACGTCAAACTATTACAGAAACCATTCCGGGTGCATGCGGCAACAACTACCGCATCATCAGGACCTGGACCGCGAAAGACGCTTGCGGTAACATCGCAACGATGAAACAGGTAGTAACCGTACAGGATACCACCAGACCAGTGATCATGCCTGCTCCGGCAGATGTGACCGTATACTGTCAGGACCCGATCCCTGCGCCGGTGACCTTAACTGCCACCGACAACTGTGACCCGGCCTTCCCGAAAAAAGCAGTATACAGTGAAGATCCATTTGTGAAAGACATCTGTAACGGCTATACGATCGTAAGAAGATGGAGCATCACAGACGCTTGCGGTAACAAAGCCAACGATGTTATCCAACGCATCATCATCAAACCTTGTCCGAAACCGCAGCTGAACGCTACCCTGCCAGCCAACTGCTCCGATAACCCGAGAGTAGCCCTGCAACCGGTAGGCAACGTGAACCTGCCCACCTTTACCCTGGTGGCGGTAACTCCTGCCAACGCTGTGACTGGCCTGCCGTTAACACAACGCAGCAACCAGTTCAACCTGAACGGTGCTACTTCTGCCTCCTTCATTATGACGGATGGTAAAACAGGTTGCTCTTCCGACACTATGACTTACCAACTGAAATACATTCAGAAACCGGTAGTCAACCTCGGTAAAGACACCACCATCTGCGGCGGCAACAGCCTCGTACTCGATGCAGGCGCTTCCAACTTTGCCTACACCATCAAGTGGTCTACCGGTGAAACAACTCAACGGATCAAGATCACCCAGGCAGGCACCTACTGGGTAAACGTAAGCAACGATCAGTGTATCACCAGCGATACCATTAAAGTTGGGCTCATCCCCACTCCGCTGGTAAGCATTCCGGACACCACCATCTGCCGTGGCCAATCCGTGAAACTGGACGCTTATGTAGACGGCGCTACTTATCTCTGGAGCAACGGCGCTACTACCTCTTCTATCCTCGTCAGCACACAGGAACAATTCTGGGTGAAAGTGATGAAGAGCGCTTGTATCACCATCGACACCGTGAAAGTGAGCGTAAATCCGCCACCGGATATCACCCTGAGCCGCGACACAGCGATCTGCCCTGATCAGTCCATCATGCTCACCGTTACCTCCAACGGCGGCCGCATCAAATGGCAGACAGGCGAAACCAGCAACTCCATCATCGTCAACAAACCTGGCGGTTACTGGGTAGCGGTAAGCAGAGACAACTGCGTGGTAAAAGATACCGTTAACGTAAGAATGAAACCGGGTATCCAGGTAGACCTCGGCCCTGACAGGAATATCTGCCCTGACGGCACCGTTACCTTCAACGGCACCAACACAGACGCAATATCCTACCTCTGGAATGATGGCGACACCAACCCGGTCAAACAGGTAAGCCAGGCCGGTAAATACAAACTGGCCGTGATGGACCGCTTCTGCCAACGGGTATATCTCGACAGCGTGAACGTAAACATCACCGGTGTACCGAAAATCAACCTGGGCAACGATACCGTGATGTGTATAGGCGAAACCCTGACACTCCGCGCTGAGGGCAACGGCATCACCAGCGTACGCTGGGATAACGGCAGCACCTCGCCCACCCTGCAGGTTACCAACGGTGGCACTTACACAGTGACCGTGTTCAATGATTGCGGCAGCGCAACAGACGACATCAGAGTCAACTTCACACAGTGCGAACCGAAACCGCAGTTCCCGAACGCCTTCTCACCAAATGGTGACGGACGGAACGATGTGTTCAGACCAATAGTACGCGGACCTATGTTCGACTACGAACTGCGGATCTTCAACCGTTGGGGCGAACTGATCTTCATCTCCTCCGACAGCCACAAAGGATGGGACGGTAAGTTCAAGGGCAGCCCGGTAGATATCGGCACCTACGTATGGTGGCTCACCTACAAAAAAGTAGCCGGCGGCGCTTCCAATGTTATCAAAGGCGAAGTGACCGTGGTAAGATAAAAGTGTAATCGAATACTCCTGTTGCAGAAAGCATAAGGCCTCCGGGCTTTATGCTTTCTGCTTTTTAAGATACCCCACCACTCCTTTTTTTGTGATTCTTTCCCTATCATTGTCCTTTAATTTTGTCAAGCTTATGTTCAAGTATTGCGTCAGTGTGTTTTTGTTGACAGCATGCAGTGTGCTGCCAGGGAAAGCACAGTATACCGGTAACCTGGACCTGATTCCGCGGCCCACACAGGTTACAACCGGTACCGGCTTTTTTCATCTCAATGGTCAGGGGCTCATTTTCCCGGGAAAAGATTTCCGGCAGGCTACTCAGCTTCTGAAAGAAATGGGCGCCTTTCCGGCCAGCGGGAAAACCCGCTCCACGATTATCTTCAGACAATCGAACGCCAACACCATACCACATCCCGATGGATACCGCATCCGGATCTCTCCCACAGCGGTAACCATCGACGCCCGCAGCAATGCCGGCGCTATCAACGCCGCACTGGCCATCGTACAACTCAGCTGGTTGCAGCCCGACCGTACGCTGCTGCCCTGCGCAGACATCGCCGATCAGCCACGCTTCGGATACCGTGGCGTTCATCTCGACGTGTCCCGCAACTTTTTCCCGGCTGCCTATGTCAAACGCTTTATCGATCTGATGGCGCTGTACCGAATGAATACCTTCCACTGGCATCTGACCGACGGAGCCGGCTGGCGGCTGGAAATCAAAAAATACCCGGAACTGACGCAACAGGCTGCCTGGCGTACTACCGCCAACTGGAAAGAATGGTGGAAAGGTGACCGGCGCTATGCTCATGAAGGTGATCCTAACGCCTACGGCGGATATTATACACAACAGGAAGCAAAGGAAATTGTAGCTTATGCGGCCACCAGGGGAATCACCGTCATCCCGGAAATAGAAATGCCCGGCCACTCAGAAGAAGTGCTGGCCATGTATCCGAACCTGTCCTGCTCCGGCATCCCTTATAAAAATTCAGAGTTTTGCCTCGGCAACGATTCCTCCTTTTACTTTCTTCAAAATGTGTTGGACGAAGTAATGGCTGTCTTCCCGTCCAAATACATTCATATTGGCGGTGATGAAGCTTCTACCAAAGCGTGGAAACAATGCCCCAAATGCCAGCAGCGCATCCGCACAGAACATCTTAAAGATGAAAAAGAATTGCAGAGTTATGCCATCCGCCGGATGGAAAAATTCCTGATCTCCCGCCACCGCAAACTGCTCGGCTGGGATGAGATACTGGAAGGCGGCCTTGCCCCGGAGGCAACAGTAATGTCATGGCGCGGAGAAAGCGGCGGTATCGCGGCGGCCAAAGCCGGCCACGATGTGGTCATGACGCCCGGCGCTTATTGTTACTTCGACAGCTATCAGGCCGACCCTGTCACACAACCGGAGGCTATCGGTGGATTCCTGCCGCTGGAAAAAGTTTACAGTTATGAACCGGTTCCACGGGAGCTCGACAGCGCCGCAGCGAAACATGTATTGGGCGCACAAGCCAACATCTGGACGGAATACATTCCCAATTCCTACCATCTCGAATACATGACCTATCCCAGAGTGATAGCGCTGTCTGAGGTAGTATGGTCAGATACCCTGCACAAAAAATGGGAAAATTTCCATCAGCGGATACAGTCTCACTATCTCTTACTGCAACGGCTAAACGTAAATTATTACCGTCCTTCCTACGCCGTGAGCATCCACCCGGAAATCAATACCACACAGCATGAGGCGGCCATCACTTTCAGCACGGAACAATATCGTCCACAAATACGTTACACGCTGGACGGCTCTACGCCTACTCCACAGTCAACGCTATACAACGGCCGCTTTATAGTAAAAGGCTCCGCTGTGGTGACTGCGGCCATCTTCCAGGACACGCTGCTGAAAGGCAAACCGGCAGCGCTGGCGGTAGACGATCATATCGCATTAGGCAAAAAAGTGATCTATAACAAACCCTACAACGAAAAGTATGCAGCACAAAGGGAAGCCACTTTGGTAAACGGATACCGGGGTTCACTCACCTATGGAGATGGCCAGTGGCAGGGATTCCTGGGGGATATGGATGTAACGGTGGACCTGGAAAAAGTAACGCAGCTGCATAGCCTGTCCGTCAATTTCATGCAACTGACCGGTCCTGGTGTTTACATACCGGCATGGGTAGAAGTGCAGTTATCGGATGATGGTCAAAACTTCCGTACGGTACAGCAGGTCAACAACGATGTCCCGGTTAGCTTGTCTACACTGGCTTTCAAGGATTTTAAATTTAACCTTGGTCAGCAGCAGGCACGTTATGTACGCATCCATGCCAGGAATGAACAACGTGGATTTATGTTTACCGACGAGATCATTATCTATTAATAAAAAATCCCCGCAAAGCGCTGTCAGTGGCTTTGCGGGGATATATGATATTCATCCTTTTAGTGGCTGCTACGTATAATGCGGCTGCGTTCATAATCCACCATACCATTAAAGCCGTTCACCGGTTTCAATGACGGGATCGCCTGACGCAGATCATTCAATTCAGTGCTGGCCAATCGGGCGCCGGATGTATAACTACCGGTAGTCAGATAATTGACAATCGCTTTCAGGTTATCATCTCTCTGGGTATTTCCCCAAGCTATATTCACATAATCATTGGCGGCAGCATTCACGTCAATACCAGTATAATACCCTCCTTCGCCATTGGCATTTTTTGTCTCAAAGTTAATAGCATACAGGTCTGCCAGGTATTTCTGATTATGGTTCTGATCAAAAACAGAAATATTAAAATCGATAAAGCCAACCGGTTTACCATATGTTTTAGATCCCACCAGCTTTACCGGCATATATGGTTTCAGGTTGTTCAGCGTCAGCTCGCTGGCGGATGCCGTGTTACCAGTAGTAATGAAGAACACATTGTCCAGATTGAGTTTGCTGGTAGCTGCTGCAAATTTGGTGGTGGTAGTCAGTTTAACGTCCGATATATGGGCCATCAACTTGTCATTGAAGATGGTATTGTACATCAGCTGACCGGCCGCGGCAGGCGGAGCGATAGCATTATCGAGATATTCCGCTGTAGACACCGCGCCTCCCCCATTGTAGCGGAAATCCACCACGAGGTTGTTAATGCCCTGCGATGCAAACTTGGCAAACAGCTGGTCCAATACTGTCCGCGTATAGGTATCCTGGCCATTGCTGTTGATGATACTGGCGAAAGTATACATGGAGAAATAGCCCACTTTCTTCGCGATATTATTTTTGTCGACTACCGTAAACACCGTATCAAACACCACCGGGTTGATACTATAGCTGGTAGTAGTAAGCGTTTTAGTGATGGTGCTTCCGTCCAGCCGTTTGAAACCAAGCGTTACCGAAGTGCTGTTGAAGATAGCGTTATACAACGACTGCAGGAAAGTCTGACTGGTGGAGATGTTGCTGTTACCGTTTACCGAAATGATTTCCCATCCGCGGGTAACACCGATTTGTCCGGCAGGACCATTCTTATCGGCATACAATATAAATATGTGGGCATTGTTGCCACCGTCCAGTGCGATGCCGTAATCCAATCCGAAATCTCCGTTGTTGGTGGCAGCAAAAGTCTGTGCCGAAATACCGTTCATCAGTTTATTGGTCAGTACGCCATTACGGTCCAGGAAGCTGTAGTGATCATACGGCTTCGTCGTCACCGGATTGATGGCATATGATTTCATGACAGACAGCAGGCTGTCGGCATTTGCATATTTGGCGTCCAGCGGGTTGATTCCCGGCACCTGGGAATACCAGTAGTAGGTAGGCAACCCGGCAGATGCGTTGCGACCGCCGTCTGCATAGGAAACTTGCATGATCTGATACATCAGGTATTTCAGGGAATCTTCATACGCGGATGCTGGCTTACTGGTGGTATCTATACCCGACGGTGTTGGCTCCGATGTCTTATTGTCTTTGCGGCAGGCCGTCCATAAAAGCACACAGACAATGCCGGCGAGGGCGGTCCTGGCTCCTGAGGTAAACAGATTTGTATGCATAATAACGGTTAAGACTATTTGAAATACTATGGGTGCGTCGCCAATGTCTGTCTCGTCCAGAATTCTGTTGAAAAGAACAACATCATTTTCATACGGGTCTCTTCATCGGGCATCGCCGGGGCGCCGCCGTCCTTGCTCGCTTTAGCTTGTTTTTCCCGCAGAATTTTCTCCTGCTCGCGGCGTTCGGTCGCACTCAGGGAGTTTACTTTAAAACGATAAGCCACCGGTTTATCGTATCCGGCAGGAATGCCTGCCACAGAAAGAGGTACGGCCAATTCGCAAACCAGGTTGCCTGCCGCGTCAAAAGCTGCCGCGGTGCGGATGCCATTGGTATTGTTGACAGGGATATTACCGTCAGTTACGCCGGTAAGCCCTTCCACCTTGATCTGTTTCGCGTTCGCGAGGGCCTGTCGTCTCCATTCTTCAGCCAGCTTCTGGCGGGATTCCTGCGGCACATCGGGGGTATTGTTGATTTCCCCTACCAGCGGAAAAGTGATCATGGCGCCTCCTTTCTTTTTCCCGGTGGGATTGATGGACACGCTCAGCCCGGAGCGCATAATACGTTGCTGACTTATCTTATCCGGCACGCTCACGATCAGGAACAGGGTGTCCTTATTATTGGCGATCGTATAAAAGAGTTTGGTATCGTTGTTATAAAACTGCAGTGGCTTGGGCCATTCAGTTGCCTGGCCGTCGATGTTGATCTTCTCAGGAGCCCATTTATTAGGCTCGCTGTCCTGCGCGTTTACATTTACCTGCCATAGCAGTGTGGCTGCCAATGCTACCCCTGCCATGCGTACGTTGATACTGTTCATGCTTTTGTTTTGATTGCTGTTTACGCTTGCAAGGATAACAAACAAATCTGAAACAATTTACATAAAAAGCGGGGAAGACCGGAAAAAGAATCGATGAAACGGTCAGCCGGGAAGACAGAACCGGTATTTGGGGATTTTAAAGATTTTGTTATTTGATTATTTAAGGATTGTCGTGAAAAGACAACCCATAAATAACCAAATAACAAAATGGCAAAATTTCTAAACTAGTAAAGGAGTCTGGCTTTGATCGTATGTTTCACGTCTTTCAGCAATGCCAGGGCTTCCTGGGACAGCTGACGGTCAACGTCGAGCACCACATAACCAATCTGATCATTGGTTTTAAGATACTGTCCGAGGATATTGATTTTATTTTCAGACAGGGCGGTGTTGATGGCAGACAATACGCCCGGCACGTTCTGGTGTACGTGCAGGATACGATGGGTGTTTTCGATAGGCGGCACACTGATGGCGGGCACAGTATGGGAACCAAAGCTGGCGCCTTTTTCAAGATAGTTGAGCAGTTTGGCGCTCACATCGAGGCCGATGTTATGCTGCGCTTCTTCTGTACTGCCGCCAATATGCGGTGTAAGGATCACGTTGGACAACTTCTGCAGCGGTGTGCTGAAGGCGGCACCATTTTTTTCCGGCTCTACCGGGAACACGTCTACGGCGGCACCAGACAGCTGACCACTTTCCAGGGATTCTTTCAGTGCTTCCAGGTCCACCACTTCTCCCCTTGCATAGTTCAGGAAGATGGCGCCTTTTTTCACGTAGGAAAGGGTTTCCCGGTTGATCATCATCTCGGTGGACCTGTTGGATGGCACGTGGAGGGAGATGATATCTGCCTGTTCAAACAGTTCCTTCAGGGAGCGCTGTTGTACAGCATTGCCCAGCGGCAGTTTGGTCTCCGCATCATAATACATGACGTTCATCCCCATGCCTTCGGCCAGCACGCTCACCTGGCTGCCAATGTTGCCATAACCAACGATACCGAGCGTTTTACCCCTCAGTTCATAGCTGCCTTTGGCTTCTTTCATCCAGATGCCGTTATGGGCAGCCGCATTTTTATCAACAATGCGACGGATCAATACAATTGACAACCCAATCACCAGTTCAGCTACAGAACGGGTATTGGAATAAGGGGCATTGAAAACGGCCACACCATGTTCTGTGGCTGCTTTAAGGTCTACCTGGTTGGTACCGATACAGAAACATCCGATCGCCTGCAGCTTCTTGGCAGCCTCCAGCACTTTACGGGTGACTTGTGTTTTGGAACGGATACCTAATAAATGAACATCCTTGATTTCATTGATCAGATCTGCTTCACTGAGCGCTCCGGCCACTTTGCGCACCGAATAGCCCGCAGTGGTAAATTCTGCCACAGCAGCGTCACTGATATTCTCCAACAATAAAATGCTGATCTTTTCTTTCGGATAACTTGTAGACTTTACCTGTTCCATAATATTATTAAGAATTATATGTATATTTTGTTCTCGCAATTGGCTTAATAATTGCGGTTACGCGGGACAACAAACAAGGCACAAACCTACTCTATGTTGGGGAATAATCAAATACTGCCATAGTCAAATTCGATTTTTATTAAAAAAACAGGTATCTACCCCTCGTTTTTTTGATGTTTTAATAATCAACGGGCTTAAAAATATATTAAAAGCGGGTTGGATGCCTGGTAATATTTGGTACACATTGACAATGGGTATAATTTTAGCGCCTTAAAAATATTGAGAGAGAATAAGCATTAAGTAAGTCAGTGAATCACCTCTAATGAAGCGATTGAAAGCAGTAAGCATCATCTTATCTATCACGGGAATTGCCATTATCTCCAGCTGCCAGGGCAATGCAGCACGCAGGGAAGCTAACAGAAAAAAGGCCATATCAGACAGCACCCTGTATACGCTTAATTTAACAGAAGCACAGCGGGAAGCGATCCTTAAGGCGCCGCGCACCGTACAATTACAACGGGAACTGAATGCATTTTATACCGGTAAACTATTGCGCAGCGGTTTTAACGGCGCTATCCTGGTAGCTAAAAAAGGCGTTATTATTTTTGAACAATACCATGGTTTGGAAAACTACCGGACTAAAATCCCGGTGGTAGACAGTTCCGCTTTTCAACTGGCGTCTGTCTCCAAAACCTTTACCGGCGCAGCGGTACTGTGGCTGGCAGAAAAAAAGAAACTCAGCCTCGAAGATTCCATTCAGAAATTCTTTCCCGAGTTCCCTTATAGAGGAATCAATGTGCGCATGCTGCTTAATCACCGCAGCGGCCTGCCCAACTATCTTTATTTCTGCGACAGCCTCTGGAAAGATCAGGCAGCCTTTATCACCAACGATCAGGTGATCCGGTTGATGGAGCAACACAAACCACCTATCCAGCATTTGCCGGACACACACTTCCAGTATTGCAATACCAACTATCTCCTGCTGGCCTCCATTATAGAAAAAGCCACCGGACAGAAATACGCCGACTTCATGCAGCAAACCTTTTTCAAACCGCTGCAGATGGTCAATACGTTTGTCTACGACCCGGCTTCGACACCGCGGCGTCATCAGACCCAAAGCCATAAATACAACGGTCAGGCTGAACCAGACACCTACTTCGATGGGGTAATGGGCGACAAAGGCATTTACAGTACCGCCCGTGACATGCTCAAATGGGACCAGGCATTGTATTCCGGTCAACTGCTGGATTCTGCCACGCTGAAAGCCGCATATACTCCTTATAGCCATGAAAAACCCGGCATCCGCAACTACGGACTGGGATGGCGTTTGATGGTATACCCCGACAGCGCTAAAAATATTGTATATCACAACGGCTGGTGGCATGGTAACAACACCGTGTTTTACCGCTTCGTGCAAGACACTACTACACTGATCATCCTGGGCAACAAATACAACCGCGGTATCTATCAGGCCGTGAAACCCATCCGGGAAATGATGGGCCATGGTGATGGTGAAGAAGCCGGTGCCGAGTAGTCGCGCAGTGTAAACATCTATTAAACAAAGGGGCGAAGATCAGCTATGACCTTCGCCCTTTTGTTATTTTAGGTGGATAGATATTCGTCGTTTATCCGTGCTTTCTGTTCGGCAACACGTTGTCCCGCGTCCACGTAATTTCTCCGGTGAAAGCATGTTTCCTGACCGGGCAAGCCTCTTTCAGGCAGTAGTGGCAACAGGAAGGTATACAGGGGTCCATATGAATAAAGAACTCTACCTCACTCCCTTCAAACCCTTTATTGACAAGTACTTCCACCCTTTTCATTTCATCATGGGCTTCTGTCAGCGTGAGGTAGTAAGGCATGGTAATATGACAATCGATGTGGTAGTTATTGCCGTATTGCTGCACCCGCATATTGTGGATATCAATCCAGTTGGGCACGCGTTGGCCTGAAAGGATAGCGATCACCTTATCCACCACCTGCATATCCGTTTCATCCATGAGGCCTGAAATAGAGCGGCGCATCAGCTGATATCCTTTAGTGAGGATAAGGATGCCCATCAGCACGGAAACGGCCGGGTCGAGCCAGTTCCAGCCCGTGAAGTGGATGACGCCCAGGGCGATGATCAGGCCCACGCTGCTGTATACGTCTGTCATGATATGCTGACCGTTACCACTCAGCGTGATAGAGCCCAGTGTACGGCCGGAACGGATCAGGTAAAGCCCCAGTAGCAGGTTGGCCGCTGTGGTGGAACCCAGCAGCCATAAGCCGCTGCTCATTTCATGCAACTCCTTCGGTGTAATAAAATACTGTGCAGCTTTGACAAGGATGAGCACTCCCGCAAAGAAAATCATGGCGCCTTCAAAACCGATGGAGAAAAACTCCACTTTGCCATGTCCGTAAGGGTGATTGGCATCTTTGGGCTTGCCCGACAGGTAAATGCTGTAGCTCGCAAAACCGCCGGCCACCACGTTGATGATAGATTCCATCGCATCGGAAAGAATAGCCACTGAATGGGTCAGATAGTAGGCCAGGAACTTGGCCACTGTCAGGATGAAACTAACGATAAGCGACACCAGGATGACGCGTAATTCTCTTCTTAGCAAGTAGATCAGATTGTATGGGTGTGAAAGTACAAAGGTACGGTTATTACGGCATTGCTCCCACTGCGGCCGCAGTGAAAATTAATATTCCCGTAACACAAGCCCGCCAAAATTTTACGAAATTAATAGGCTAAATAATCGCCCCCTAACGTAAACCCATAAACGAAATGAACAGTAGAGAAATCCGGGCCAATGCTGTAGTAGACGAACTTTTTGGTTTATACGAGCAATATGGCCATCATGCCTATGGAGAACAGGTGACCATGCTGATGCACATGATGCAATCCGCCCTCATAGCCGAACAGACCGGTTCCGACGATGAAATGATACTGGCAGCTTTCCTGCACGACATCGGCCACTTTTTTGAAAGTGACGACCAGATGGACATCTACGGCGCCCAGGCACACGATACCGTAGGGTACCGTTATCTCACTTCCTGCGGGTTTCCCCCTAGAATGGGGCAGCTGGTAGCCAGCCATGTTGCCGCCAAAAGATATCTCACCTGGACAGACAGCGCCTACTACGATACGCTCTCAGAAGCCAGCAAGGAAACATTACGGTACCAGGGCGGCCCGATGACAGCCTCCGAAGCAAAAATATTCCGCGCCGATCCATTGTTTGAACAATACATCCAGTTAAGGATTTGGGACGATATGGGGAAAGACCCCGACATGCCGGTACTACAGCCCGATCTGGAAAGGATGCGCACACGCATGCAGCGTTACCTGCTGGCATATGGCCAACTGGGAGATTAATTCTATATTGCTGCGGTATGAAACTCAGAGAAGAAATACTGTCGGCTCATAGCAAAGAACATTCCCTATATGTTGCCAGCTGGATCGGCGGCGATGCCACGCGGTTCCGGCAGCTGATGCAGCTGTTTCTGGAAGATGAATACCGGGTAGTACAACGAAGCGCCTGGATCATCAGCCTGGTGGCCGATAAGCATCCGGAACTGCTGACCCCTCACCTGCCGGAAATGGTTGCCCGTATGGAAACAGGCGGACTGCCTTCGGCTGTAAAACGAAATGTGCTGCGGGTGCTGCAGGACATGACCCTCCCACCTGAGCTGCACGGCCCGGTGATGAACGCCTGCTTCCAGTACCTGGAGGACCCTAAAGAGATGATTGCCATCAAGGCCTTTGCTATGACCATACTATCCAATCTCACACTCACCTATCCGGATATCAAGAATGAAATCCGCATACTGCTGGAAGACCTCCTGGAACATGATCCTTCTCCCGGCATCCGTTCACGGGCAAAAAAGGTAATGAAGGCTATCGGTTGAAATACACTATCGCTCAGGGGCACATAGGGACCACCATCTCATTGCCCCAGGGCTGAAGCCCTGGGCTATGATGTTTTGCAATTTCTTTCGGATGATTGTACCTGCCGTTGATGCTGTGTTTGCGCTGCTGTAGCCCTATTGCTTCAAACCCATAGCAGCACAACAGAGATATTTCATTCAGATGATCACCGCTATAGTTTATGCCTCGTTTGCATTACTGCGGCAACCTTGTTGCTCCAACAAAAAGGTGGCATGGCAAGTAGATATAGATATCTCTTTTGGATGATCACTTATACAGTTTACGCCCTGTCTGCATTGCTGCTGCAGCCTTATTTTTCCAACAAAAAAGCGGCACAGCAGGTAGATGATACCTGCTGGTGCCGCTGTATAAGTTTGATACCAATTAAGCTTTGTCTTCTGGTTTGCTTTCAGCAACGCGAGGTTCCTTTGGCTCCTTTGGCTCTTTTGGTTCTTTAGGTTCTTTTGGTTCCTTTTCTTTTTTCTTGGCAGCTTTTGGTGCAAAGATGGCGATCATGCGTTTACCTTCCATGGTAGGCATGCTTTCCAGGCCACCTACTTCAGCCAGCCTTTCAGCAAACTTCAGCAGGATCAGCTCTCCACGCTCCTTAAACATGATAGCACGACCTTTGAACTGCACGTAGGTTTTCACCTTGTTACCTTCTTTCAGGAAGTTCTCCGCATGTTTAGCTTTAAAGTCAAAGTCATGATCATCGGTGTTAGGCGTAAAGCGGATTTCTTTCACCTCGCTTTTGTGCGCCTTCGCCTTCATTTCCTTTTCCTTCTTTTTCTTTTCGTAAAGGAATTTATTGTAGTCGATGATACGGCATACGGGGGGCGCGGCATTAGGGGATATTTCCACGAGGTCGAGGCTTTGTTCCTCAGCCATACGCAGGGCGTCCTCTGTTCTGTAAACGCCTACCTCCACATTTTCACCTACCAGTCTGACCTCAGGAACACGGATCATTCTGTTGGTCCGGTGTTCTTGTTGTTGTTCCCTGCGGAAATTCGGGTTTCTGCCCCGATTATTACCGCCAAAATTTGGTCTGGGTTTTTGTTGCATTAAAAAAATTAAGATTTATTAATTATTGTTCATAGTCCATGGTCCATATCCCACACATGGACCAAAAACAACTTATACAAAAATAATGGGAAAACTCTGTGCAATTAACATACCTGAATTTAGGAATGTTCATTGTTTTATATACTTCTTTTCCACATTTAAGTATGTTACTCGATTGGCTTGCGGTTGATCACCTCTTCGTTTACCAGTGTGGTAAACTGTTCCAGGGTCATGGTTCCGAGGTCACCTTTGGCTTGCCGGCGAACAGCCACGATATTGTCGGCCGCTTCTTTTTCGCCGAGGACCAGCATATATGGCACTTTGGCGAGTTCTGTGTCGCGGATTTTCTTTCCTATTTTTTCGCTTCTGTCGTCAATCTCAGCGCGAATTTCCGCTTTTTTCAGCAATTCTGCCACTTTTTCTGCATAGGCCTGTGTTTTCTCGCTGATTGGCAGGATTTTCACCTGTGTAGGCGCCAGCCACAACGGGAATTTGCCCGCGCAGTGCTCGATCAGCACGGCGATGAACCTTTCCAGGGAACCGAATGGCGCACGGTGGATCATCACCGGACGGTGACGCTGGTTATCGGCGCCGATGTACTCCAGTTCAAAACGTTCCGGCAGGTTGTAATCCACCTGGATGGTACCCAGCTGCCATTTACGGCCGAGGGCGTCTTTTACCATGAAGTCCAGCTTAGGGCCATAGAAGGCTGCCTCACCGTATTCAATCACGGTATTCAGTCCTTTCTCCGCCGCAGACTCGATGATCGCCTGTTCTGCCAGGTTCCAGTTCTCTTCCGTACCGATATACTTGCTGCGGTCTTCCTTGTCGCGCAGGGAAATCTGAGCGGTATATTCAGTAAAGCTGAGGCTGTTGAACACGTACATCACCAGATCGATCACTTTCTGGAATTCTTCTTTTACCTGGTCGGGACGGCAGAACAGGTGGGCATCGTCCTGAGTAAACCCTCTTACGCGGGTAAGGCCGTGCAGTTCACCGTGCTGCTCGTAGCGGTATACGGTACCGAATTCCGCGAAACGTACCGGCAGGTCTTTGTAGGACTTAGGAGAGCCTTTGTACAGTTCGCAGTGGTGCGGACAGTTCATGGGTTTCAGCATGAACTCCTCGCCTTCTTCCGGTGTATGGATAGGCTGGAAGCTGTCTTTACCATATTTTTCGTAGTGACCGGAAGTCACGTACAGGTTTTTATTACCGATGTGCGGTGTTACCACAGGCAGATAGCCGCTGGCCAGCTGTGCTTCCTGGAGGAAACGTTGCAGGCGTTCACGCAGCATAGCGCCTTTGGGCAGCCACATAGGAAGGCCCAGTCCCACTTTTTCAGAGAACATGAACAATTCCAGTTCCTTGCCCAGTTTGCGGTGGTCGCGTTTTTTCGCTTCCTCGATCAGTGTCAGGTATTCGTCCAGTTCCTTCTGGTTCGGGAACGTGATACCATAGATGCGGGTGAGCATCTTGTTTTTCTCGTTACCGCGCCAGTAAGCACCCGCGATGCTGGTCAGCTTAATGGATTTGATGAAGCTGGTGTTCGGGATGTGCGGGCCACGACACAGATCCGTAAAGCCGCCCTGGGTGTAGAAAGTGATGCTTCCGTCGGGCAGTTCATTGATGGTTTCTATTTTGTAAGGGTCGCCTTTTTCAGTGAAATAAGCCAGTGCATCGGCTTTGCTCACGTCTTTGCGAACATATTCGCTGTTCTTTTTAGACAGCTCCGCCATCTTGGCTTCTACCGCTTTCAGGTCCTCATCGGAGATGGTGCGGTCGCCCAGATCAATATCGTAATAAAAACCGTTTTCAATAGAGGGACCGTAACCCAGTTTCACGCCGGGGTACAGCGCTTCCAGGGCCTCGGCCATCAGGTGCGCGGAAGAGTGCCACATGGTGGATTTACCATCTGTATCCGTCCACGTCAGGAGCTGCAATGTAGCATCCGTTGTAACCGGGCGTGTAGCATCCACTACCTGCCCATTAACTTTTGCAGCCAATACTTTACGTGCCAATCCTTCGCTGATGGATTTGGCAATGTCCAATGCAGTTACTCCTGGTTCATACTGACGAACTGCGCCATCCGGAAAAGTGATATTTATCATACGTTTTACTGTTAGCGTCATACTTTTTCATATGCGCTATATTTCCTTTATAAAATGTTTGCGAAGTTAAGAAATAGTTTGTTAGCTTTTTGCTTAGTCCGCCAGCGAATTCCAAGGAATTTAAAAATAATGGTCCGCGCAGCGGTGGGGTATCAGTCCGGAAAGTCAACAAAGCCTGTAAATATAATGAATTTACCCCACTTTACAAAACTGATGATCGGCGAATTATCAGAAAGTTGACAAAATCGTTATTGCGGATTGGGGTACGGTGAGAATTTGGTTATCATCCGGCGGTGATATTTCTTTTGACGACCCACATCTTCACACAAAGCTACCACGGCCAAATACATTCACTTACACTCCCTCTGGAAGGCACTTTCCCAGCCCTGTTTTTTATCTCCCGAAAACAGGATTTTCAAAAATTGTTGTGCAAAAAATTGGGTCTCGAAACGAGGAGCGATAATTTTGAAATATAATTTAAAATTATTCTTTTTGTACAATTAATAAATAAAACATGAGTTATATTTCAAAACCGGAACGTAAACCCATGCTTGCAGGCGGTAATCTTCGGATCTATAACATTTTAAAAGATGAACTAAAAATGGATGCCTCCAATGCCCGGGAGTTGCTGGCGGAAATGGACAATATCATTAATGATC
The DNA here is from genome assembly GCF_012927205.1 of Chitinophaga fulva. GTDB lineage: Bacteria > Bacteroidota > Bacteroidia > Chitinophagales > Chitinophagaceae > Chitinophaga > Chitinophaga fulva. The sequence goes on along the minus strand of NZ_JABBGC010000002.1, from coordinate 343,781 downwards.
ATTTTCAGGATATAATACAATATGCTGAAACTATAGCCGAAATCAATGAAAGGAATATCAATGAAGGAATAAACCGAATTGAACGTCGAACAGACCAGATAGATAAAACAAATAAGCAAAATCTTGAACTGTTGGAAAAACGAATAGAAAGTACCGTCGACAAGCTGAATCGGATTGAGAAAGAAGTCAGAAACCCTTTCAACCCAGCCTTCATGCATAGGCTCTATTGGTTTCTCGTTGCCTTTGGGTCTGGTCTGATAATATTCCTTGTATTGTTAGCAAGTCGTTAAAAGACCATTTAATTCTCATTTTAACACCTTAACTAAATATATCTAATATGATCACAGGCAATGACGACATCTATAACATTTTCAGAAAAGACCTTCACCTAAGTGAGGAAAAAACCAGGAAACTGGTCTCAAACATGAACACCGCCGTCGAGAAAGCTCAAGCCAACAATTTTGCCACTATGAAAGAAGATTTAAAAGAAGCAAAAACTGAAATGAAAGACTTCAAGAATGAAGTCAAATCTGAACTTAGTGGTTTTAGAACCGAGATGAATACCAAACTGGATGAATTCAAGGCTAAACTGGATGAATCCAGGAATAAAATGAATGAAGTCCAAGTCGGGTTGGCTACGTTCCAAGTAGCGGTTATAACCCAAATGAAAACTGACTCTGAAAAAATCTATTCAAAGATGAGTACAACCGGGCTTTTACAGTATATAGCCATTACAGGCACAATTCTGAGCATTATTGCAACCTGGGCCTTTCTTAAGTTTAAATAACTTTCAAAACCGGAATTACACGTCACCGCGGGAATAATCAGAAGCAAAACACCTGCTTACCCGGGACTTTCAGTGATTCATCCACCACCTTTCCCTCCTGATCATAATAAATGAAATAAGAATTTATCACCATAATAAAAAACATATACTATGCTCGCAAGCAACGACGAAATCTATAATATTTTCAGAAGAGACCTTCATCTCAGTGAAGAAAAAACCAGGAAGTTGGCCGCAGTACTAGACACTTCAATTTGTGATACCCAATCCAGTATTTATGTAACAAAGGTGGAAACATTGGATTTAACAGTCAAGTTGGAAAGGGTAATTATCATACAGGAAAACATGCAAAAAGAACTGGGAGAAGTCAAAGCTGGGGTGACGGGATTAAGTAATGAGATAAAATCTAATTACAAAGACACCATCAAAAGCATATTTGCTGCTGGCTTTATACAATTCATCATTACCATCGGAGGGCTGATTGGCATCATATCATTCATGCTACGGAAATAACCCTCAAAACCGGAAATTATACGTCACTGCGGGAATAATCGGAAACAACGACACCTGCTTGGCCGTGACTTTCAGCGACCCATCCGCCGCCTTTCCCTCCTGATCAAAATAGATGAAATAAGGATTTTTTCTACTGTACACATTATAGATCGAAAAAGCCCAACTGCCCCTGAACCGCCTGTTCTCTCTTTTCGGTTTCGGTGTATAAATAGCGGATAAATCCAGCCGGTTATACGGCGCCATGCGATAAGAATTGATCTTACCATATCCCTGCACCAACGCGCCTTCCATGAAATAGAACTGTTCAGGCATCGTGGTAGTATTGCCGGTGCCATAGATAAACACACCGGAAAAAGTCCACCGTTTATTTAACTCATACATCGCTACTGCCACGAAATCATGCCGCCGGTCATATTTTGCCGGGAAGCGTTTGCCTTCGTTCAACAGCGGGAACTGCCGCCAGGTCCATGCCAGCGTGTATCCCAGCCAGCCGGTCAGCGCGCCTTTCTTCTTATTCACAAACAGCTCCAGTCCATAAGCCTGCCCCTTGCCAAATACAAAATCCAGCTCAGGATCAGACAGGGACGGTGTATAGCCCTCCCGGTACTCTACCTGGTGGTACATCTCCTTATAATACACTTCGGCAGAAGCTTCGTAGGTATTGTTTTTAAAATTGCGGAAATAGCCGGCGGAATATTGCCACGATTCCTGCGGCCTCACCAGGTATGTACTAGGCATCCACACATCGGTAGGTAACGTGGTGCCGGCATTGGACACCAGGTGTATAAACTGGTAATTGCGCGTGAACGACGCCTTGATGGCATTATCATCATTCCAGGAATAACGCAGGATAAGACGTGGCTCAAAGCCACCATAGCGGATTACCGGCCTGCCGCGGCCATATTTAACACTGTCGGTTTTCTGACCGGAAGCATCCCGGATATAACGGGTATAAGGCCCTATCTGCATAAAACCGCTAAAACGCACACCGGCATTGAGTTGCAGATGAGGTGATATTTCCCAGTCATCCATCAGGTAAACCCCCACTTCATGTGCATATTTCTTGTAGGCATTTTCCGGCGGCGCGAACTTCGTAGAGTCCTGCCCTCCACTGACGGTACTGGGCGTAAATACGTGGTAAATATAGTTGCCGCCAAACTTAATATGGTGGCGGGGACTGGCATAATAGTCAAAATCCAGCTTCGCATTGCCGTCGCTGATACCGGATGACAGACGGAGATCAAAATTATTCTGGAGTGCGCTGAACTGGAATTTATAATCATTATAGATAAGGGACAGGTTCGCAAACAGCTTGCTGTTGAACACATGGTTCCAGCGCAAGGTGGCCGTACTGTTGCCCCACGGGATCTTCACCAGGAACTTGCGGTTATTGCTTGAAAAGCTAAAAACATCTCTGCCAAAGTAACCACTGAGATAAAGACGGTCTTTATCCGACAGGATGTAATTCACTTTCATGTTCAGGTCATAAAAATAATAGCCGGTGCCCTTGTGGGAAGAATTGTTGACAATAGGTTTGGTAAGCAGATCGATATAGGTACGGCGGGCGGAGACGATAAAAGAAGCTTTGTCTTTTTTAAGCGGACCCTGCAGGGACAACCGTGATGCGATCAGCCCTATCCCACCCTCTCCCTGGAAGGTTTTGTTATTGCCTTCCTTCATGCTTACATCTACTACGGAAGACAGCCGACCGCCGTAGTTAGCCGGCATCCCGCCTTTGATCAGCGTCGTATTTTTGATGGCATCTGCGTTAAACACCGAGAAAAAGCCAAACAGGTGGCCTGTGTTGTATACCGGCGCTTCGTCCAGCAGGATCAGGTTCTGATCCGGCCCGCCGCCACGCACATAAAAACCCGCATTGCCTTCTCCGGCGGCCTGTACACCGGGCATCAGCTGCAGCGCCTTCAGGATGTCCGTCTCCCCCATCAGTGCCGGGAGCTTTTTTACCTGTTGCGCTGACATTTCGACCCGGCCCATGTCCGTACTTTTCACATGGGCATGTTGCTGCCGGGCCGTCACCACGACTTCCTTCGCCTGATAAGACCGTGGCAGCAGTTCTATATTACGTATAGTATTACCTGTTAGGTTCAGTTCCTGCGATTTGTTTTCATAACCTACAAAAGAAAAAATGATGGTGTAAGTGCCGGGAGACAACGAGAGAGAGTAAAAGCCATAGGCGTTGGTCTGGATGCCGGTGTTGGTGCCCTGTACGTGGACAGTGGCTCCCGGAAGCGATTCTCCGTTAGTGCTGTCCCGTACATATCCACTAACGGTATAATGCTGTGCCTTTGCAGACAAGCATAGAAGGGTCATCAGGAAAGTAACTACATATCTGAAGAATTGCATATTACTGTCTATTGTCTGTAGTGCTCCGGCAATAGACAGTAATTTACAATTTTACTGGTAACTTAAAGTGTCTTTTGTTTCTCCGCAATGCAGCATTTTATTTCCGAAGTAGGGATTTAAAATCTCCGGTTTGTCACTTAGCCAGTAAGCGCCTTTGTCATCAAAGGCCATCGGGCAATACTGGTGATAGATGGTTTTTCCTTTGAGGCCGGTATTTTTTACCAGGTCGAATAACATTTCGGAAACCATCTGGAAAGAAGAACGTTTGCCTTCCAGGTCCTGTTCGCCTTCAAAGCCCGCCAGTTCAGCGCTGATGCTGCCGGTGGTACCGGTAATGATGCTCAGGTGGCTGCTGTCCATCTGGAGGGTGTTGACCGGCAGGCTGTCCATATGCAGCTTCAGGGAGGCCGCCGCGGTGTTGGCTGCAACGCTGTCGGCCTTTACCAGTGCATCTGACAGCTGGTAGTAAGCCTGCATGACCAATTGAAGGGAATCGTAATATCCCTGATTGTAGGGCGCCTGCAACGATGCTGCCGGCCTGGCTGCCGCTTCTTCGCCGGATTTGGTAGATGATTGCTGGCAACTGAACAAAGCGAATGCTATGCATAATGTTCCTACGGGAACGCCTAATCTAAAATTCATGGGCATTTATTTTCTTCGTCCGCAAAAGTAATAATAATCGGCGGGGACAGAAACACTGATCAAAACGTTAAAATTCTAATCTAAATTAAAATATTATAATTCACAAAATACTATTTATCAATCATTAACATATACATTTAATACAAAAGCACAGGAAACATTAAAATGACATAAGTTCTGGTTACCTTTGCACGTTTTTTATCCAATTTTTGAACAATTATGTTAATCGCATTACAGGACATTACATTTGAGTTTGGGTCCAGGGTTATCCTGGAAAATTCCTCCTGGCATATTGAGCCGGGAGACCGCGTTGGCCTTATCGGATTGAATGGAACAGGCAAATCCACCCTGCTGCGTATTATCAACGGCGAATATTCCGTTTCAAAAGGAAGCGTTAATAAGAGCAAAAACCTGACAATCGGGTTTTTCAACCAGGACCTGCTCAGCTTTGAAACCGATGAATCTATCCTCACCGTGGGCATGATGGCCTTCGGCAAAGCGCTGGAACTGGAAAAGGAAATCGACAGGCTTACCAAAGAGCTGGAACACGATCAGACAGAAGAGCTGTTGCATCAGTTCAGCGACGCCCTCCACGAATTCGAAGCGCTGGACGGCTACAACATGAAGCACAAAACGGCACAGGTGCTGGAAGGCCTCGGCTTTACCACTCCCGACCTGGACCGCCCTTATAGTGAGTTCTCCGGTGGATGGCGTATGCGCGTGCTCCTCGCCCGTCTCATTCTCCAGCAGCCAGACGTACTCATGCTTGACGAACCGACGAACCACCTTGACCTTCCGTCCATCGAATGGCTGGAACGTTACCTCGTTGGCTACAACGGCGCCGTGATCATCGTATCGCACGACCGTTACTTCCTCGACCGCATGGTTAACTGCATCGTGGAAGTATACCAGCAGCAACTGCACCACTACTCCGGCTCCTATGCCGACTACGAAGTGGAAAAGGAACTGCGCCGCGAAATGCAGCAACGCGCTTACGAAAATCAGCAGGACTATATCCGCCAGCAGGAAAGATTTATCGAACGTTTTAAGGCCAAAGCCTCTAAAGCCGCTCAGGCACAGAGTATCGCCAAAAGACTGGATAAACTGGAACGCGTGGAACAAGTAGATGGCGGCCCGTCTAAAATCAAGATCAACTTCTCCATAGATAAAACACCCGGTAAAATCCTGTGTACGCTGAATAACATCAGCAAAGCCTTTGGCGATAACCAGATCCTGAAAAACACCAGCGCTGAAATCAACCGTGGCGATAAGATAGCCCTGATTGGTGCCAACGGTAAGGGTAAATCCACCCTGCTGCGCATCATCTTCGGCATGGAACCCATGGAGGGCGAAAGAGTACCAGGCCACAACGTGGTGACCAGCTTCTATGCCCAGCATCAACTGGAATCACTCGATCTCAATAGTGAAATCCTGGACGAGCTGAAAAATTTCGGCTCCGGCCGCACTGAGCTGGAACTGCGCCAGCTACTCGGCTGCTTCCTCTTTACCGGGGACGACGTATTCAAAAAAATCCGCATCCTCTCCGGTGGTGAAAAAGCCAGGGTATCCCTCGCCAAAACCATTATCAGCCAGGCGAACTTCCTCATGCTCGATGAGCCCACGAACCACCTTGACATGAACTCCGTGCAGATGCTGATCGACGCACTGGATAAATATGAAGGCAGCCTTGTACTCGTATCGCACGACCGTTATTTCGTTAGCCAGACAGCCAACAAAATCTGGGAAATCGTGGACGGTGAAATCAAAGAGTTTAAAGGCACCTACACCGAATACGAAGAGTGGAAAAAGAGAATGGCTGCCCAGCAGCAGGCTCCCGCTCCGGCAAAAGCCGCCACAGAAAATAAAAAAGAAAACAAGCAGGCCGCCCCTGCCAGCAATAATAATACCGCCGCCACCAAAGGCGCCATCAATAAAGATGTGCAACGCGAACTGCAAAAACAACAGAAACAGTTTTCACAGGTGGAAGGACAACTGGCCAGCCTTAAGGAACGTAAAGCCCGCCTGGAAGCCAGTTTAGGCGATCCGGCGACCTATAACGACCGAACTAAATTTGCCCAGGTAGAAAGCGAATACCAGGAAGTACAGAAATTCATCGATCGGGCCAACGAACAGTACGAACAGCTCTTCGAGAAAATCATGCAACTGGAAGCCAACCTGGTAACCAATTAGGAATTACGAATGACGAATGACGAATTGAGGACTCACTTTCCGCAAAGTTATTAAGTAGCCGCTCTGTCAGGAAGCCCACAATTCGTCATTCGTCATTCGTAATCCGTAATTTTAAAAGTCCTATATGCAGAAAATACTGGTGGTAGAAGATGAAGTCAAAGTAGCCAATGCCGTTAAAAAAGGCCTTGAAGAAAACGGCTTCGAGGTAGATGTGGCCTATGACGGCCGCATGGGCAAAAGCCTTGCTGCCAGCAATAACTACGACCTTGTCATTCTGGACCTGAACCTCCCCCATCACAACGGTTATGAGCTATGCGAAGTCATCCGCCGCAAAAACAACCGCGTGCCTGTGATCATGCTCACCGCACTGGGTGGCGTGGAAGACAAAATGCAGGCTTTTGAGCTGGGGGCCGACGACTACCTGGTAAAACCATTTGATTTCCGGGAGCTGCTGGCACGTATCCGCGTATTCCTAAAGCGGGCCGGTTCTGAAGCGCCACATAGCACCCAATATAAAATCACCATCGCCGATCTGGAGATAGACAGAGAAAAGAAAGAAGTCACCCGTGGCGGCAAAAAAATTGCCCTCACCGCCAAAGAGTACCAGCTGCTCGATTTCCTGGCGCTCCATAAAGGCAAAGTGATCTCCAAACTCACGATCGCTGAAAAAGTGTGGGACATCGACTTCGATACCGGTACCAACGTGATCGAAGTGTATATGAACTTCCTCCGTAAAAAGATCGACAAAGACTTTGAGCAGAAACTGCTGCATACCAAAACCGGCATGGGATATTACCTCTCCGAAGAGTAATCCTGCATGAAGATCAAATATAAAATAGCACTGTATTATACGCTGTCCGCCTCTCTGATGCTGATCGCCTTCGCCGTGCTGGCTTATTATTTCTCTTCCAAATCCAGACGTGCCGAATACCTGGAAAGACTGGAATACCGCGCCCGTTCCATCGCCAATGTGATCATTGAAGATGGCAATGTAAAAGTAGACCTGCTGCGGAAACTGGACCGTACCACCTTCCAGGACCTCTACAAGGAAACCATTCTCGTATACGATCCCGACTACGACCTGCTTTACAGCAACCTCAAAGATACCACCATCCGCACCCACCGCAGCCTGTTGGATTATATCAAACAAAATAAGTTATATAGTAATATTAAAAGCAGCGGTGAACAGGTAGGCGTTTATTATACAGAAGGTGATGTGTCCGTGATCGTGATCGTCTCGTCTTTTGACAAATACGGCTTCCAGAACCTCCAGAACCTGCGCCAGATACTGTTGATAGAACTGATCACAGCCGTAGCGATACTGGTGGGCGTCGGCTATTTCTTCGCCCGCAAAATGGTGCAGCCCATCGATAAGCTGGTGCAGCAGGTAGACAAGATCAACGCCAGCAATATGCAGGATGCACAGGTAGCGGTTAAAGGCAAAGATGAAATTGCCACGCTGGGCGCCAACTTCAACACCATGTTGCAACGTCTCAGCGATTCGTTCGACCTGCAGAAAAGTTTCGTCAGCAATGCTTCCCATGAGCTGCGCACCCCGCTGGCAGCCATTATCAGCCAGTTGCAGGTAACGCTTTCCAAAGAACGCACCAAAGAAGAATATCAGGCACTGCTGATATCGGTACTGGAAGACGCGGAAAACCTGTCTGACCTGTCGAATGGACTGCTGCAGCTGGCACAGTCAGAACTGAACCAGGAGCAGTTTGTATTCAACAGTGTCCGCATAGATGAGCTGCTGATGGACATGGCCAACCTGATACGGCTGAAACAAAAGACGCCTGGCAAAGTGGATATCCAGTTTGTCAAGGTACCTGATATCGATCTGCTGGTCACCTGTTTCGGTAACGAAAGCCTGTTGAAAGTGCTGTTCCTGAACCTGATTGACAACGCCTGTAAGTTTTCTCCTGACAAGAGCGCGCATGTGTCTATCGATTTCTTCACCCAATACATCACCGTGCAGATCAGGAATCAGGGGCCTGCGATTCCTTCCGGAGAGATCAATAAAATTTTTGAGCCGTTTTACCGGGGCGACAATGCCCACCAAACCCGCGGCCATGGCCTTGGTTTATCGATCTGTAAAAAGATCGTCCAGATACATAACGGCCATATCACGGTAACTTCCACCGCCGAAGAAGGCACCACCTTCACGGTGATACTCCCCCATTTGTAAGCCCTCTTCTTTTCTAATACGATTTTAATCTTGCGCTATTTTAATGTGTTTTTAATACGTCTTAAAGCCGTCTTTAATTTCACTTGGGGAGCTTTGTGTCATAAAAATAGGCATTATGCGAACCAAGACGAGACTGATTCTGTCAGTATGCGTTGCCAGCCTGGGCTTTATTCAACCGATAAAGGCGCAAACTCCGACCCAGACGGTCACTTTACAGGCCGTCGAGGATTCCTTCCTGGTCAGGAACTATGTACTGTTGGCACAACGTTATCAAATCGACGCATCCAAAGCATTGGTGCGTCAGGCAAAAATGTGGAACAATCCCTCCTTCAGCACTGTATTGGGCTTCGGCAGCACCGATAAGTTCAAGCCTTTCAATGTAGGCAAAGGAGGAGAAACACAGTACACTATTGACCAGCTGATACAGCTGGCCGGCAAACGCAACAAAAATGTTCAACTGGCGGCCACCGCCACCAAAATGAACGAGGCCACCTTCGATGAGTTGGTGCGCACCCTCCGCCTGCAATTGCGTGAGAACTTCTACACCCTGTACTATCGCCGCCAAACCGGCAAAGTCCTTAAAGAACAACTGGAGAACCTGCAACGCATCGTTGACGCCTATGTGACCGCCGATAAAAAAGGCAGTGTCGCACATGCCGACCTGGTACGCTTACAGGCCTTACAGGTAGGTATTGAAAACGACTATGCTGACCTGAAACAGGAAGAGCTGGAAGCGCAGAAAAACCTGCAACAGCTGCTGCATAGCCGGGATTTTTATGAAGCGGTCGTAACACCCGCCGACCTCGCCACCTACCGGCTTGATCATATAGAATTATCATCCCTGCTCGACAGTGTGGCCATCAACCGTCCGGACGTACGCATCGCAGCCACTCAATACCAGACCGCAGAACTGAATTACCGCCTGCAAAAAGCGATGGCCGTACCAGATTTGCATGTAGGCGCCACCTATGATAAAAAAGGCAGCTATATCGACAATTTCGTGGGGCTTACGCTGGGAATCGACCTGCCGCTGTGGAACCGCAACCAGGGCAATATCCGGGCAGCACAGCTACAAATCGGCGCCGGCAAACAACAATTGCAACAACAACAGTCCGTTGCACAGACAGAAGTGATCAACGCCTATCAGCGCATCGTAGCACTGGAAAAGCGTTATAAAAGCTTCGACCTGCACCAGTTCCAGGACGAGTTTGACACCCTGATCTCCGAGGTAGCCAAAAACTTCAGCAAGGGCAACATCTCCTTGTTACAGTTCATCGACTATTTCAACAGCTATAGCGACAACGCTAAAAACATCAATAAGTTTTTATCCAACCGGGTAGACGCTTACGAAGAACTCAATTACGCCACAGGACAAGAATTATTTAAAAACTAAGCGCATGAAACAGCCTATATTGATCGTTGGCTTTTCGCTGCTGGCAGCAGTTATCTGGAGTGGATGCAAACACACACAGGCCGAAGATTCCGAGAAGAGCACTTTTGTGCTCAGCGATACCATGTTAAAAAATATCCGCATCGATACCGCTCATATGGTACCCGTGATGAACGAAGTGCGGCTCTCTGGTAAAGTAGCCCCCAATGGTGGCAAGGTACTCAAAGTATACCCGCTGGTGAGTGGTTATGTGGAAGATATCAAAGTGCAGCTGGGCGACTATGTCCAGAAAGGTCAGGTACTGGCCGTGATACACAGTGCCGAGATCGCAGACTATGAAAAACAACTGGCACAAGCCCGTTCCGACCGCGGTGTGGCCGAGAAGAACCTGAAAGTGGCACAGGACCTGTACGACAGCCGCCTGAGCACGGAGAAAGATGTGGTGAACGCCAGAGGGGAAGTACAGAAAAACAATGCGGAAATCACCCGTCTCAACGACCTCTTTAAAATATACCGTAAAGGCAAAGGCGCCACCTACCTGGTTACCGCCCCTATCTCCGGATATATTATTGAAAAGAATATCAATAACAACATGGAGATCCGTACGGACAACAGCGCCAATATCTTCACCATCTCCGAACTGGACGATGTATGGGTAATGGCCAACGTGTTTGAAACAGATATCGCCAAAATCAAGGAAGGCTATGAAGCGGACGTAGTGACTGTAAGTTATCCCGATGAGCCCTTCCATGGCAAGATAGACAAGATCAATAATTTCCTCGACCCTGCCACTAAAACCATGCAGGTACGTATCCGGATCGACAACAAAAACATGTTGCTCAAGCCGGAGATGTTTGCCACCGTATACGTGAAGTACACAGACCACGACGAGAAAATCGCCGTGCCATCTGCCGCTGTCATCTTTGACAACAGCAAAAACTACGTACTGGTATTCAAAGACAAATTCAACATCGCGGTAAGGCGGGTGGAAGTTGCCAAAACCTCCGGTGACCTGACTTACCTCAGCTCCGGCCTGCAGGCAGACGAAAAAGTGATTTCCAAAAATCAGCTGCTGATCTACGACGCACTGAAAGACTAAGTATGTCATGGCATGATACACCAGCCTGGCTCTAAAGAAGAGGAATTATGAATAAATTCATCAGAAACATTGTCGCTTTTTCGCTCAAGAACAAACTCTTTGTTTTTATCGGCGTGATCGTACTGATCATTGCAGGCGTATTTTCGTTCCTGCACACGCCCATCGAAGCGTTTCCCGACGTTACCAATACTCAAATCGTCATCGTTACCAAATGGAACGGCCGCAGCGCCCAGGAAGTGGAGCGTTTTGTGACCCTGCCCATCGAAGTATCAATGAACGCCGTACAACGTAAGACCAGCGTACGTTCCGTAACAATGTTTGGTCTCTCCGTTGTAAAAATCATCTTTGAAGATGATGTAGAAGACTTCTTTGCGCGCCAGCAAGTGAATAATATGCTGGCAGGAATTGGCCTGCCGGAAGGCGCGGAACCGGAAGTACAGCCGCCCTACGGCCCTACCGGGGAAATCTTCCGCTATTATCTTAAGAGCAACAAACGTGACTCACGCGACCTGCTGACCTGGCAGAACTGGGTCATAGACCGGCAGATACGCAGCGTTCCCGGCGTGGCAGACGTGGTTGCCTTCGGCGGACAGGAAAAAATTTATGAAATTTCAGCCGATCCGGTACGCCTCGCCAAATACGACATCACTCCGCTGGAACTCTACCAGGTTGTTACTAAAAGTAACGTGAACGTAGGTGGCGATGTGATCGAGAAAAACGGTCAGGCTTATGTGGTACGTGGTATCGGCCTGCTCAACAGTATCTCCGATATCCAGAATATCATCGTGCAGAACATCAACGGTGTGCCGCTGCTCGTAAAAGACCTCGCCAACGTACATGAGTCCTCCGCCCCGCGTGTAGGACAGGTGGGCCTCAACCAAGCAGACGACCTCGTGGAAGGCATCGTGGTGATGCGTAAAGGAGAAAACCCGTCTGAGGTGCTCAAACGCCTGAAAGATAAACTGAAGGAGCTCAACGAAACCGTGCTGCCGGAAGATATCAAAATGGAAACCTTCTACGACCGTGATAACCTGATGGAGTTCTGTACCCATACGGTGATGCACAACCTGGCAGAGGGGATCATTTTCGTGACCGTGATCGTATTTATCTTCATGGCCGACTGGCGCACCACGGTGATTGTGTCCATCATCATCCCGCTGGCATTACTCTTTGCCTTCATGTGCCTGCGTATTAAAGGCATGAGCGCTAACCTGCTCTCCATGGGCGCCATCGACTTTGGTATCATTATAGACGGCGCAGTGGTAATGGTGGAGGGCATCTTCGTAATGCTGGACCACAAAGCCCATAAATACGGCATGGAGCGGTTCAATAAGATGGCCAAACTGGGATGGATCAAACAGACCGGCGGCGAACTGGCTAAAGCCATCTTCTTCTCCAAACTGATCATCATTATCTCCCTGATACCGATTTTCTCCTTCCAGAAAGTAGAAGGAAAAATGTTCTCTCCACTGGCGTGGACACTGGGTTTCGCACTGATGGGCGCACTGCTGTTCACACTAACGCTGGTGCCAGTACTCTGTTCTATCCTGCTCAACAAAAACGTGAAGGAGAAGAACAACTTTGTGGTAAATTTCTTTGACCGCATTGTCACCAGCGGATTCAACTGGACCTACCGCAACAAACGTCTGAGCCTTATCTGTGCCCTGGCCTTTATGGTGTTGACCTTTATGTCCGCCAAGTTCCTGGGTACGGAGTTCCTGCCACAGCTCAATGAAGGCTCTCTCTGGGTAACCACCGAGCTGCCCATGAGCATGTCGCTTACAGAGAGCACACGCATGGCCCACAGCATCCGTGAGGATTTGGGCGGTTTCCCTGAAGTGAAAAGAGTACTGTCACAGGTTGGTCGCTCCAACGACGGTACCGATCCAAACGGGTTTTATTTTGTGCAATACCAGGTAGACCTGCTGCCCAAAGATGAATGGAAACGCAAGATCACGCAGGATGAACTGATTTCACAGATGGAAGGCCGGCTGAAAAAATACCCGGGCATTATCCTCAACTTCTCCCAGCCTATCAGTGACAACGTATCAGAAGCCGTGGCCGGTTTTAAAGCCGCCAATGGCGTGAAAATATACGGCGCCGACCTGTCTCAACTGGAATCCTTGTCCCAGCAAGTGATTGCCCAGCTGAAAACAGTGCCGGGCATCAAGGACCTTGGTGTGATACGGAATATCGGTCAACCAGAGATGAGCATTGACCTGGACAACAACAAGATGGCCCAGTACGGCGTATCTACCGGTGATGCACAAGCGGTGATTGAAATGGCGATTGGTGGTAAAACCGCAACACAGCTGTATGAAGGCGAGAAAAAATTCGATATCCGTATCCGTTATGATGCCAACTACCGTAAAAACGAGGAAGACCTGGCCAATCTGATGGTGCCAACCATCAATAACAACAAAGTGCCGCTGAAAGAAATTGCGGAGATCAAGACCATTACCGGTCCGGCATTTATTTACCGCGATCTCAACAAACGTTTCATCGGTATTAAATTTTCCGTGCGTGACCGTGACCTCGGTTCCACTATCAGCGAAGCGCAGCAGAAAATTAATAAAGTTATCAAACTGCCCAAAGGGTACAGTGTAGGCTGGACCGGTGAGTTTGAAAACCAGGTGCGCGCCACCCAAAGACTCGGACAGGTAGTGCCTATCAGCCTTGTTGCCATTTTCATGGTGCTGTTTATTATGCTGGGTAGTGTGAAGGATGCCGGACTGGTTTTAATGAATGTTCCTTTCGCACTAATAGGGGGAATTCTCGCTTTGCACGTTACAGGTATGAACTTCGGCATTTCTGCCGGCGTAGGATTTATTGCCCTGTTTGGTATCTGTATCCAGAACGGTGTTATTCTGATCTCAGTATTCCACAAAAACCTGCAGGCGAAAATAGACCTGAATGAGGCTATTAAGCTGGGAGTTCAGAGCCGTATCCGGCCAGTGGTGATGACCGCGTTGATGGCTGCTATAGGCCTTGTGCCCGCAGCGCTTTCACACGGTATTGGTTCTGAAACACAGAAGCCGTTGGCCATTGTGGTGATTGGAGGTTTGATTACTGCAACCGTATTGACATTGCTGGTGTTCCCGATTATTTTTTACCGGGCATACAAAAATAAAACAGCCATATAAAGATATTATATCGCCTTCCGGCGAATGATTGACCGGGAGATGATCAACTTTTAGTTCGCATATAGGTTGATAGAATGGTTATGAAAAAGGAAAAGGCCGGACGACGGTCCGGCCCACACTGATTTTATAATTATATCTACTCCGCCCTGCCGAGAGGAAACAACGCGGGGCGGTTTTTTTTATTTTATTCTTTTCCTGCGGGATTTGTTGAACATAAGTCCTTTGTCGACTCCTTTACGCAGGGCCGCTTTTTCTTCTTCCGGTAACGCATGCACTTCTTTGCAGGCATCACTGCAACAACCATCGTATTTTGCGGCACAGGATTCGCACTGAATAAATAAAAGGTGACAGCCGTCATTTAAACAGTTGGTGTGTGTATCACATGGTTCCCCACATTGATGACATTGGCTAATAATATCCTCACTTATTCTTTCTCCCAGACGGTCATCGAACACAAAATTTTTGCCTTTAAACTTAACGGGTAGTCCTTGTTGTTTGGCTTTGTTCGTATATTCAATAATGCCTCCTTCTAGGTGGAAAACATTTTTAAAACCGTGGTGCAACATATACGCAGATGCTTTCTCACAGCGGATTCCCCCGGTGCAGTACATGATGATATTTTTGTCTTTCTGATCTTTCAGCATGTCTACCGCCATGGGTAGCTGATCGCGGAAAGTATCCGAAGGCACTTCGATGGCACCGTCAAAATGTCCGACTTCATATTCGTAGTGATTACGCATGTCCACGATCACCGTTTCCGGGTCGTCTGTCAGTTTATTAAACGATTGTGCGTCCACGTATTTGCCGCGGTTCGCCATATCAAAGGTGGGATCATCAATACCATCAGCCACGATTTTTTCCCGCACTTTGATTTTGAGTACGAAGAAAGATTTTCCGTCATCGTCCACTGCAACGTTCAGGCGGATGCCATTCAGAAAACTGATGGCATAAAGCGTATCGCGGAACGCTTCAACATGGTGTTCCGGCACGCTGATTTGCGCATTAATCCCTTCATGGGCCACGTAGATACGTCCAAAAACGTCCAGTTTAAAGAGGGATTCGTAAAGTTGATCGCGGAAAGCCTGCGGGTCTTCAATTTTCGCGTACTGATAAAAGGAAATAGTAACGCGCTTAAATGTTTCCAAAAATAGCCGCTTCCTGAGCTCGTCGGCGGAGACTCTGTTGTGTAATACCATTTGTTTGAAATTTTAAGGACACTTGCCTTGTGAACAAAATTTCAATCACTACCCTGGTCCTGCCAGATGGTTGATCGATTCGTCTTAAGAGTATGTCAATGTTGCCTGTTTTTTGTCAGGCAGCGCAAAGATAGACAAATCCGGCGGGAAACGGAGCGGAAACAGATGAAAAACAGCAGGTTGGAGTTAATGGGGCCAACGGGATAATTCCTTTATTTTTTACGCCCGGGGCGCATCCGTCTTCTTATCCCATTCGTATAAACGACGCAACAAAAACCAGGCGACGGCACTGATAATCAATATATAACCGATAAATCCAAATGTTCGTAATTCTACTGCACCGGGTAGGTCATTGATTTCGGTGATGTAGGCAGCAGTAGCTAACAAGATGCCCGCTACCAGGGCTATCCAGGCTATTTTTTTCATTGTATTGGTTTTTCATGGGTAATGGTCAAAATCCCACTTCAGTGTGATAAAATCCACAAAAAGTGTATCTGGTTGAGTATCAATTTTACAACAGATAGTTACTGCCAAATGTTCACAAAGTGTGAAAAATTTAATTAAAGTTTTATAACTATTTGATATTTATTGTATATATCTTTGCTTTTAAGTTACGAACCCCTAATTGGCACCCTTTTTGAAAATATCGTTCTGACAAAAAATTGATTAACCCGAAAATGTTATGTTATGAGTATTTACCTTACTTACTTTATGTACGCTATCGTCGGCATCTGGGTCTACAGACTGTTGGCTTACTTCTTCGATGAACGCAAGGAAATGAGAAGCAAAAAAAGATAGGCTATGAAGAAGACATCGGTAATTTGGTTATTTGGAAATTTGGTTATTTGTTCTCCCCAATAAAAAACCAGTCCAAATAACCAAATATGTTGTCGACGCCCCTACTGGTCCAGCTTAATTAGATTTCCGAACACCCCTCCCAGCCCTACTCTGACACCTATCCGCGTATTATCCTGGCTCTGATAACCAGCCACCACATCTACCCTGAGCACTTTCAGGATGTTCTCCAATCCAAGGAATGCTTCCACATAATTGTTTTTATCATTCACATAAAACGCATTGGAACCAGCTACCAGATTCCATTTCAACCGGTTCAACAAAGGCACCTTGTTGGTCAGCAGGCCATTGAAATGATGTTCCACATTGGCCGTCACAAAAAACGGTGCAGTGGTACTATAGCGGTAATAAGGCGCCAGCTGAAAACTGTTCAGGTATTTGGTATTGTAAAACGTCTGGTTGCCATTGAAATGCTGGAAGTCCGGTATCTGTACATTACGATCATTTAGAAATCCGCCGGCAGTAACGCGGTAACGGAATTCTCCAAACAATTTGAAGTTCATATTGTCAAACACCGATAATTTCCATTTATCGAAATCCACCACACTATTGCCCACATTCGGAATCCCTTTGCTGTAGGCCAGTTCAAAAGTCGGGTACTTGGAGCCCAGCGGCATCTTGCGGTCTGGCAACTCTACAAACTGCTGCCCCGGCTGATAACGGAAGCTCAGGTCCACAATAAACGCCTGGTGCCGCTCAAATGGTATCTGCGCCAAGTCTTCCGGGTGGTTGGGCGTAAACTGCTTTTTATCGTTTTTGAAGATGGTAAAATCAGTGGTGTTCTCTACCGGGATACGGCTTTCATAACGCACGCCGGCAGTTAACCGGTCGTTCGTCTGAAACGTTCTGCTGTAGCGTAATTGGCCGAACCAGTTCTCATACAGCTTCATATAGTTTTCCTTCAGCAGCAGCGTATAAAACTCATTGGCGATATTATCTATCGGGTTATCCTGATTGAACTGGCTGATACGTTTACCACCGCCCAGTGTCCAGTCATTGCGACCATAGCGGTTACGGACACGGCTATTGGCGCTGTAGGTCAGAAACGTATAGGCATTCAGGTGAGTATTGCTCAAACCGTAACGGACATACGGAGATATTCTCAGCTGCTGCTCCTCTCCCAGATTTAGCTGAAGCCGCGGTTCCAGCGCCAGTACCAAACCTTCTACGGTATTGTATTTAAGGGATTTAGCCAGACCGTTTACATATAGGGCATGCGACTCAATGGCGCTATCGCGGCGGAAATACAGCTTGCGGTTAACACCGTTCCACAGCACATCCATCACCTTCACCGGTTTCTGTTTTTTACGCAGGGAATCAAGGGTATTGCCTTGCATAGCCGCCAGCCTGTTGGCCCGGACAGTGCTGTCTTTCTGATGATAGTCGCGGGATTCGGCCTCCTCCAGCGGAACCGGCCGGATGCTGTCCCAGTACACGGCTTCTTTTTTATCAAATGCAGAATCGTACTTCAGGAAAGTATTATCGAAATACTTCGGCCCAAAGTTCGGATGCAGGTTGTAGTCTGAGTATACATTTACGAAGTTGCCGACCATACCGAAGCCGAATTTATCGACCGACATATGCAGCACCTGGTCTTTGATACGCCATACATCACCGGCCACCGGCACATGTGTTTGACGGATACGCAGCGTATCCATCAGCTCCAGCTGGTATTCGCTGGTCAGTATCAGATCGGTGCTGTGAATACGCCAATCTCCATCGGTGATAAAGATATATCCTGAAAACAGCGGCTCCTGCTTCCTTTTAGGGATCACCCGTATTTTATTGACCATACGGCCATCTTCCAGGAATTCTCCTTCGAGGCGGTATTTATAGTAAGACAATGCATTTTGCGAAATAGGTGAGATATAACCTCTGGGGCCCATCTGGGTGATAACAGCAGATACGTTATTATCATAAAAGCTGATGAAAGCCGGGAAACTCATTCCGAAACCACCTCCGCTTTTACGGTCGGAGATCACTTCCAGCTTCAGTTTATCCGGCATACGGGAGGAGATTTTTGTAATTGATTCCGACAGGAACACCATGCCTTTACCGGTACTGTCTACCCCCATATCCTCTTTATCGATTTTTTTACCCAGGAACTTGTTGGGCGTGCCCGTCATGTTGATAGTACCTTTGATATAGGACATACAGGTATATTCCTTTACCTGTTGCTGATAGAAAGCTCTTTTTTTGATCGCTTGCCGGATGATGGCATAGGCGGGGTCTTCCCCTCCTGCCTTCACCACCACCTCTTTGATCTGAAGGTTGACGGGCAACAGCGTGAAATTAACGACCTGGGGAGTTACATCTGCCTGGATCACTTTTTCGGTCTTACGGTAACCGATATACTGACATACGAGGGTATGTTGACCGGATGGGACGTCCAGTTGGTATTGGCCTGCAGCATTGGTAGTAGTACCAATGGTAGTTCCTTTTATCAGGACGGTGGCAAAGGGTAGCGGATTATTTTTGTCATCGGTCACCAGACCTTTGACAACAGTGGCTTCACAGTACGTAGTAAACAGGAGTAAAAACAGGGTCGGTAAGTATTTCATCATATCTCAAAAATAACTACCAGGTATGTACGCAAATGGAGTACCTACCGTTTTACCACAAATTTAACAGCTCATGATAAGCTAGGACACTATCTTTTTCGGAGCGCGGACAAATGCAGCGCTGCTGGCTGCAAAACCAGCCACCAGTCCACCGATGACAGCACTGATCACTCCTAACAGTGGTGCACTGCGTACCTGCAGGATCATTTCGCTCATACGGTTGGCCAGCAGGTGGTCATTGCGAACATCCATATAAAACGCCAGCACCAGCCACAATATAAAGACAGAGAGGAACGCGCTAAAGAAGGACTTGCCCGGAGACAATGGCAGCGCCAATGTAACAACAAAAGCCACCAGGGCTACGCTCCACCAGGGTAACACGGTACCGGCCAGATATGCCAGCACAAGGATCAGCAGAAAATGAGAGAAGGATTTCATAATTCTAATATAACAAAATATCTTAAATATTCATTCGCGTTTTAAACAGCAATAAAATCATGGAAGCGCCATTAAAAAAGTCCTTCCATTTCTTAAGATATCTTAAGATGGAATCCTGTGGCCGTGAATATCTTTGTTATCGTTCTGCATTACTCAACACTATCCATTTAAACAGTTATGAAATTTACAGAAGAAAAAATAACAGCGTGGTTTTTACGTATAGCCCTCAGCGCTGGCTTTTTATCAGCCGTGGCTGACCGGTTTGGTCTTTGGGGAGCCGCACATTCCGCCTGGGGCAACTGGGACAAGTTTCTCCAATACACCGCCACATTGCTGCCCGGGTTCCCGGCGCCGCTGGTTTCCGTGGCGGCAGTCGTAGCAACAGCATTTGAATTGATTTTTGGCATCGCATTATTGTTCAACTTCAGGACGCGGCTGGTAGCACAAGGCAGCGGTATTTTATTGATACTGTTTGCATTGGCGATGGCTTTTTCCAGGAGCATCAAGGCACCGCTCGACTTTTCCGTTTTTTCCGCTGCTGCGGCGGCTTTCGCCTTGGCTGGGTTAAAGAAGCAAAAGGGGTAAGTTATCGAAAGGGGAATAAATGACATTGCCCGGGGCGCAGGCTCCGGGCAATGTTGTATAGATGCGTTAATAGTTACAGGGCGCTTTTTTCCAGTGCCTGTGCTATGTCTGCGAGAATATCATTTACATTTTCCAGTCCAACCGAGATGCGGATCAGGCCGGGCGTGATGCCCACGTTGGCCCTTTCGTCATCGCTCAGTTTAGCATGGGTAGTGCTGGCCGGATGAGAAGCGATGCTGCGGCTGTCGCCCAGGTTGGCTGTCAAAGACAGCAGCTCCAGCGCATTGAGGAAACGCACGCCACTTTCGAGGCCGCCTTTCAGTTCAAAGCATACGATACCACCGCCGCCGCTCATTTGTTTACGGGCGATCTCATGCTGCGGATGGCTGGCCAGGAAAGGATACTTCACACCACTCAGGTGTGGGTTGCCTTCCAGTGACTGCGCCAGTTTCAGCGCGCTGGCAGCATGGCGTTCCATGCGCACGTGCAGTGTTTCCAGGCTTTTGCTCAGCACCCAGGCGTTGAATGGCGACATGGCCGGGCCGGTGCTTCTGCAGAAGGTATGTATTTCTTTGATCAGGTCTTTTTTACCAACGATAGCGCCGCCCAGTACACGTCCCTGACCGTCGATCCATTTGGTGGCGGAGTGGGTAACGATGTGTGCACCTGCTTCGATAGGACGTTGCAGCACCGGCGTGGCAAAACAGTTGTCAACATTGAGGATGACATTGTGTTTATTGGCGATGCCGGCGAGGTAACCTATATCGATGATTTCCAGTCCGGGATTGGAGGGCGTTTCCACGAAGATCATTTTAGTATTCGGTTTGATCATCGCTTCAATGCTGGCGGGATCATTGAGGTCGAAATAAGACCATTCTATCCCCCATTTGGGCAGAAACTTGGTGATAACAGTATGGGTGGAACCGAAGATAGAGCGGGCGCTCAGCAGGTGGTCGCCTGCTTTCAGCAGGGCCATAAAGCTGGCGAAAATGGCGCTCATACCGGAAGCCGTGGCATAACCTGCCTCCGCACCTTCCAGGGCGCACATCTTCTGTACAAACTCATCCACGTTAGGGTTGCTGAAACGGCTGTAGATATTAAAATCTGTTTCATCCGCGAAAGTGGCCCTCATTTCTTCCGCATTATCAAAGCAGAAGCTGGAAGTCAGGAACATTGGTGTGGAGTGTTCCATTTCGTTGGTACGTGCCGTCTGAATTCTTACCGCATTGGTTTCCGGTTGGTATTGCTTGTTATTGCTCATGGACATGGTAATTTCTCCGTATTAAGCGTTCAGTTTCACTTCCCAGGTCAGTTTGGTGTTGGCCTGACGCAGCGTTTCAGCTACGGAGCAATATTTGTTCATCGACAGCTCCACTGCGCGGGCAGCTTTATCAGCGTCGATGTTTCCTGTAAAATGAAATACGATATGGGCAGTTTCCCATAAAGACGGCTCTTTGCCTTTTTCCCTGTCCGCTTCTATTTCAATGCGGAAATCCTTCACTTCCTGACGTTGTTTTTTCAGGATCATCAGCACATCAATGGCAGAGCAGCCTCCAAGGCCCATGATGACCATCTGCATAGGTCTTACTCCGTTGTTCTTCCCCCCGTTTTCCAGGGATGAATCCATCAACACTTTGTGGCCGCCTTCATCAACGGCTTCCATGTTGAAACCGTCGTCTACTCTTTGTAATGCTATTTTCATGATTAGGTGGGTTTCTTGCAACAAAGATAAATAATTCAATTACCAATTCTGTAATATAATACCAATTCGGTTATTGAAGATTTCTATAGGTAGTATGTGCTAAGTACTGGCCCTCAGCTTATAATTCACAATTCGTAATTTGTAATTCCTGATTCGTATTGTAGATTTGCAAAAATTTTGGATTATTGTCTGCACAGGTTTTTTACAGCAAAGCACCATTCCGGCTGGAGTCCGGCCAGGTATTACCTGAATTACAGATCGCCTATCATACTTACGGTACCATGAATGCTGACGGCAGCAATGTGGTATGGGTATGTCATGCATTGACCGCCAACAGCGACGTGGCTGACTGGTGGAGCGGTCTTATCGGCCATGGCCGGGTAATTGATCCGGCGCAGCATTTCATCGTATGTGCCAATATTATCGGTTCCTGCTACGGCAGTTCCGGTCCGCATACGGTAAATCCTGCTACCGGCAAGCCCTGGTACCATACCTTTCCGGCCGTTACCATCCGTGATATGGTGGAGGCGCACCGCCTGCTGCGTGAGCACCTGCAGATACAACAGATAAGCCTGCTCGTAGGCGGTTCCATGGGTGGTTACCAGGTACTGGAATGGGCATTGACAGAACCGGAACGTATTGCACGTTTGTTCCTGCTCTGCACCGGCGCTGCTGAAAGCGCCTGGGGCATTGCTATCCATACTGCGCAACGCCTGTCCATTGAGGCAGATCCCAGCTGGCAGGACCCAGCGCCCCATGCCGGCGCCCGTGGCCTCAAAGCCGCCAGGGCTATCGGTATGGTCACTTATCGCAACTACCAGACCTTTATGCGCACCCAGTCTGATCCTGATAAGGAAAAGACAGACAATTTCCGCGCTTCTTCCTACATCGATTACCAGGGCAATAAACTGGTGAAACGTTTCAATGCCCAGTCATACTGGCTGCTCACCAAGGCCATGGACAGCCACAACATCGCCCGCGGCCGCCATGAAGACATCACCACTTCCCTTTCCCACATACAGCAACCGGTGTTACTCATCGGTATCAGCAGCGATCTGCTCTGTCCTCCGGAAGAACAACGCCTGCTGGCCACTTATCTGCCCAATACCGTTTATCATGAAATAGACTCCTCTTATGGCCATGATGGCTTCCTAATTGAGTTTGAGAAGATCGGGAAGATATTGCAGGATTGGCAATAGTTATCTACGGCAGGAATTATTTTCAGTTTCGCAGTTGTATTTGATTTTTCCTTATATTTAGATATAACCGAGTCTAAATCAAAAACGTCCACTGCGTATGAAAAGCATTCTAAAAGTATGTTTGGGCTCCCTGTTGCTATTGATGTCCTTTTCCCTGGTACTCACAGCGCAAACGCCTACAACTATTACCGGTACTGTAACAGACAAAACATCCGGAAACGGTATGCCTGGAGTTACGGTTGTCGTGAAAGGCGCCACAGCCGGCACTATCACGGGCAACAGCGGTAACTTCCAGCTCAAAACCAGCCATGCACTGCCACTAACCCTTGTTTTTACCTATGTAGGTTATCAAACTACAGAACAGGTGGTCAGCAATGCCAATGAGAAAATCGCCATTACCCTCAGCACGACCGAAATACTCGGGCAGGAAGTGGTAGTAGCCGCCAGCCGCGTACAGGAAAGCATCCTGCAATCACCGGTGTCCATCGAAAAGCTGGATGCCCGCGCCCTGAAAGCATCTCCGGCCCCCTCCTTCTATGATGCCCTCGCCAATCTGAAAGGCGTGGAAATGAGCACCCAGAGCCTCACCTTCAAATCCGTGAACACACGCGGGTTCAACAGCAACGGTAACACCCGTGTGCTGCAACTGAACGACGGTATGGACAACCAGGCCCCCGGCCTCAACTTCTCCGTAGGTAATATGGTGGGCATTCCTGAACTGGACCTCGACAACGTGGAACTGATCCCCGGCGCTGCCTCCGCCCTGTACGGCCCTAATGCGCTCAACGGCATCGTGCTGATGACCAGCAAAAACCCGTTCCAGTACCAGGGCCTCAGCGCTCAGGTGAAAACCGGCTTCCTCAACGATGGCGGCCGCACTTCCGCTACAACCGGCTTCTATGATGTGGCAGTACGTTTCGCCCATGCCTTCAACAACAAATGGGCATTTAAGCTGAACGTAGGTTATGTCAAAGCCGATGACTGGCAGGCCCACGACAACCGCGACCAGAGCCTCGCCAACGGTCATACCCTGCAGGATGGCACCCGTGCCAATAATGAAGGTTATAACGGGGTAAACATATACGGCGATGAAGATCCGCAAAATATGTACAACCTGTTAAAAACAGGCGGTACGCTTAATCCGCAACTGGCACAGATCTCCGCCGCCTTTGGTGGCACTGTAACGCCAGATCAGATCTTTAATGCCGCCATCCCCGCGCCCAATAGAGCCAACATCACCCGTACCGGTTATGCTGAATCAGATGTAGTGGACTACAACACTAAAAACCTGAAACTGAATGGCGCCCTTCACTATAAGATCACCGAAAACCTCGAAGCCCTGATACAAGGCAGTTATGGTTCAGGTACCACGGTTTACACCGGGGCCGACCGCTACTCCCTGAAGGACTTCAACATGGGCCAATACAAAGTGGAATTACGCAGCCCCGACTTCTATGTACGGGCTTATACCACCCAGGAAAGATCAGGTGACAGCTATGCCGGCGGTATCCTTGCCAAAGGTATCAATGAAGCCTGGAAAACCAGTCAGGCCTGGTATGCTGACTACTTTGGCACTTATGCCACGCAGTCCCTCGGCACCTTTGTACAAACCTACAAAGGCGCATTGCAGGGAGGCGCCACTCCCGCTGCCGCCTATACGGCCGCTCAAAATGCCATTGCAGCCGCTATGCCTACTTTCTTCCAGAACGCCCGTGCTAAAGCAGACCAGGGCCGCCTGATTCCTGGTACGCCTGAATTCAACGCGGCAGCAGACCAGGTGAAAGGCAAACCAATTCCCGGCGACGCCAAAGGTGTAGGTGCTAAATTCACCGACAAAACCAATCTGTACCAGCTGGAGTTCATGTACAACTTCCATAAGCTGATCAAATTCGCTGAAATACTGGTGGGCGGTAACTATCGCCGGTATGCGCTGAACTCCGAAAAAACACTGTTCGCCGTAGATGACAATGGCAATGAGTTCCGTATTAACGAGTACGGCGCTTATGTACAAGTCATGAAAAAGCTGATAGACGACCACCTCAAACTGACCGGCTCACTACGATACGATAAAAACATGAATTTCAAAGGCCAGTTCAGCCCCCGGTTGTCTGCCGTATATACCTTCCTGCAAACACATAACCTGCGTGTTTCCTATCAGACAGGCTTCCGCATTCCCCACAACCAGGACCAATACATAGACCTGGTAACGCCACAAGCCCGCCTGATCGGTGGTTTGCCATTCCTGCGTGAACGTTACGGCCTGAATAACGGTCCCGTATATACGATCCAGTCCTTAATGGCAGGTGCTCCCAAACAATACACGTTCCGTGAATTCCTCCCGGAACGCATACAGGCATACGAACTGGGCTACAAAGCTGTCATAGCTAAAAAGCTGATGGTGGATGCCTATATCTACAAAAATGATTTCAAAAACATGAATGGCGCCCAGGTGCTTGCCAAACCAACGACCACCGGCGGATTCCAGTACTTCTCCGTACCGGTAAGTGCCGAAGAAACGGTAAAATCCTGGGGATGGGCACTGGGACTGGATTACAGCCTGCCGCTTAACTTCACAGCAGGCGGTAATATCTCCTACAATGAACTGAGCAACGAAAAAGACCTTGGCACTTTCCTCGCTATGTTCAATACGCCGAAAGTACGGTACAACCTCAACATTGGTAACCGCAACATTGCTAATTCCAATATAGCCGCTAACGTTGTATGGAGATGGCAACAATCCTACGTATGGCAATCTTCATTTGTTGGTCCTAACGTGAATGCAGCCGGCCAAAGCGAAATCCCTGCCTTCGGCACGCTGGACGCCATGGTCAGCAAATTCTTCCCGAAAGCTAAAACCACTGTTAAACTGGGTGGCATGAATATCCTGAACAAATCTTATGTGCAATCATGGGGTAACCCCACTATTGGTTCACAATGGTATGTTTCACTGGGATACAATCTCTGATCCGTTATACGCCACATAAAAAAGAGAAAGCCTGCGCTTCATACGGCGCAGGCTTTCTCTTTTTTATGACTGATGTGTGATCTTGCTATAAAACATCCCACCATGGCTTATCCGGCGTATTAGTAGCCGCCGGCGTCTCTTTTGCGATGGGAATACCTTCCGGATGTTGCGGGGCAGACGGCGTATCAGCAGGTGCGGGCGCATCAGTGGCCGCAGGCGCTGTAGAACCAGTGGTCCAGAGACTGCGGGCTTCCGCTTTGATATCTTCCCTTTGCAGCAGCGCCGCCAGCGTTTCTTTCAGTTTAGTGCCCTGTTCCGGTTTCACCATGTATACATAGTTGGCAAAGCCTTCCATGCTGCTGATAATATTTTTGCTTTTGCCCCAGCGTTTGCCGGCCAGGCCTGTTTTAGAGATCTGATGCAGCAGCGCACGGAATTTACGCAGGGTGTCACGGTCGAGGCTAATTTTTTCATTCACAACGATGCCGGTCACCTCTCTTTTATCACCCTGGCGCATCACCTTCAGTTTATCCGGATGAATAGTGAAGCCTTCTTCCTTTACCACCTGCTTAACAGACCATAACAGTTGTCCTGCTTTATCAGCCGCCTCTCCTTTAGCGGAGAAAGTCATGTCATCTGCATATCGCGTATAGGCGTAACCGTATTTAGCGGCCAGTCCTTCAAAACGGCGGTCCAGTTTAAAGCAGATCAGGTTTGTCAGCGCCGGGCTGGTAGGTGCGCCCTGCGGCAGATGCCTCTCTGTTTTGGCCACGTAGTATTTACGATTGTCGAGCAGGATTTCATCTACTTCCGGTTCTGTACAGATGAGGCCCAGGATGGTAGCCACCTGTTCAGCATATCCCAGTTTACAGAAAAGGCCTTTTACCCTTTTGTAGGGAACAGAAGGGAAAAAGTCCCGCAGATCAATATTGATAACGATGTCCTGTCCTACGTGCGGCGCGGCGTTGGTCACGATAGATTTGCCTGGCACAAAGCCATGGGCAGCATCGCTGTTTTTGATTTTATAGAGAATGTTCTCCAGTATCCAATGTTGTGCAGCTTTCAGTTGCGGCATTGGCGCAGAGATAACGCGGGTGCCGCCTGATTTCTTGGGAATCTGGAAGCGTTGATAGTGGGAAGTGTGTGCCACCTTACGATTAAAAGCCAGGAAGCGCAGTTTACCGAGGGTGATGCCCATGGCGGCAGCCAGCGCAGTGGCATCCTTAAACACCGGCAGGCCGAATTTGGCCAGCTGTGTTTCATCGGGTGCAATTTTATTAAGCCCGGCGGATACTTCTTCACCGAGGTAGATGATATCGAGATGCTTTTTTTCAGTCCAGGCAGCAGCTCGGGCTTTCTTTTTCTCTTCGTTGCGTTTTTTTGTTTCCGCGCGTTTCAGTTTT
This sequence comes from Chitinophaga fulva, assembly GCF_012927205.1. Taxonomy (GTDB): domain Bacteria; phylum Bacteroidota; class Bacteroidia; order Chitinophagales; family Chitinophagaceae; genus Chitinophaga; species Chitinophaga fulva. The sequence goes on along the minus strand of NZ_JABBGC010000002.1, from coordinate 316,564 downwards.
GCTTTGGCCATGCGTTCTTTACGCATGTCTGCCAGCAGCTTTTCCTTGTTGCGGTACTTTTGTTTTTCGGCCAGCAGTTCATTCAATTCGCGGCGCAGTTCTCCTTCCTTGCGTATCAGTGTTTCCGGTAAGGATGGCTGGGTCGTGTTTCGTGCCCAGAAACCCAGACGGGTCATTTCTTCCAGTATAAATTCCTCTTTGGAGGATGCACGGATTCTGTCGTACAGCTGTTGACGGGTTAAGCCTTCGGCCATAGTGTTGGCGTTTACTTTTTTAATGAATGTTAAGCAGCTAAACTGAAGCGGAGTTAAAAGGTCCGGCTTTGAAGTGGCTGCGGAAGCCATGCCTGACGCGAAGAGAAACAGGATTTTGTAAAGAGGAAAAGGCCTTCGTGCAAGCCATTGACTAAATCAATCAACTCCAGGGAGGGGCGTACCTATGGCGAATTTTAGCCCCCGGGGCTTGTACCGCAAATTCGCTATAGGTACGCCCCTCCCAAAGTAAAGATTGCATTTAGTGAAGCATGTATAGTCATAATACCTGAATGACGAAACATCATTCGTCCCTTTTACGGGCGCAAGTGCAATCAATTCCTCTTTACAAAGATCTGTGTTTATTAACGAGCAGGCAAGTTAGAAAATAATTCTGAAAAACAAAATTTTATTCTGCAGAATTATTTTCAGCATGCGTCATACGCAGTGCCAGCATGTGTTCGCACGGCCCCTTGTATAACTTGTTGGTATTATAAAAACTGCAATCACAGTGTGCATCACTCAGTCTCTCATCATTATCGATGACAATAACGGGATGGTATACACGATGTGAGCTTTTTACATTTCCTTTTAATTGTATGCCGGTACCGGGAATATCCTGGGCAGTGAAAGTCACCCGTTTTTCCTGTACCAGCTGAGACGCTTCTGCTTCCAGCGGATTGGCAAAACGCAGGGATTCCAGCGGCAGCGGGTCGCGGCTCAGTTCCCGCAGACGGTACATGCCACTGTGCAGGTCAAAGATCACTTTGCCGGCTTGTGTATAGATGCCCAGTGCGCCCAGTACCGTGGCTTTGTCCAGCCCGGTGGCGGTGGCAATCGTCTCCGGTTTGGCCATCCAGCGGGTTTGCAGATCGGCAAACACTTTCAGTTTGGCGCTGTCTTCTACGATAGCGCGGGGCGCCATCAGGTCGAACTGACCGGCACGCGACCAGTCATTGGCCGTCCAGCCGGAAAGCCCGAGCGTGAACTGCATATCACCCAGATCTGCTACATAGAAAGAAGGCAGGCCGTTGCCGGTAAGGTGCACGGTGAATTTTTTAGCGATGGGAATCAGGCGTTCTAATATCAACAGCCTTCTTCTGCCCCATATCCTGATTTCGCGGCTTTGACCGCCTTTGTATATCGATCTCGCACAAACGATTTCGTGGTTCCACGGTTCAAACACCGCCCGTATAGGCTTGCCCGGTTCCAGTTTAAAACGGATGGAGCGCGGACCGCTCTTTTCCTTGAAACGGCGCAGCCACAGGCAGAAATTGTATACGTCCATCGGATGCAGATCGAAAGTAGCGGCAGGCAATGTCATCGCAGAACTCACTTGCAAAAAGCCTCTCACCCAGCTGTCCGGCAAATCGATTTTCACCTCATGATACATTTCCTCCTGTGACGTCTGTATCTGGAAGCCTCCCGGATCTACTTTAAAATCAGTTTCCTTATAGTCGCGGATTTTCTGGAACTCGTCATACAAAGCAGCAGAATAGTCGATATTGGTGGTACCGCACTCGAACTCATTCACTTCTTTGAAAACGTTGTAACTAGCGCTCAGCTTACCATAGGTAGATTCATCCTGGCTAAAACATTCGAAGAACATTTCATCCGGATGAACGGTGATCACCGGGTCCAGTACAAACCAGGCATCCCTGTCTTTCTGGTACAGATAGTCAAAATATTGTTTACGGGCTTTATAAAAAGGGCCCATTACTTTATCCTTCTCCGTGCCTACCTGCTTCAAACTTTCTGAGAGCGCAGCGATCCGCTGATTGGCAGCTTCCGCGTCGTAGGCATTCATATATTCCGCCAACCACACAGACTCCTGCTGGGCAGCCCATTCCTTATAGGCCGTTTTATCTTTGGGTTTAAAACGCAGGTCCGACACTACTACATCATGCAGGGCAGATATGGCTTCGCGGAAAGCGATTTTTTTATGGAGTTTTCCAACAAAAAAGGTCGGGTCACGGCGGGTGTCCGGGGCAAAGGAAATACCGGCAGATGTAGCATTGCTGTACACCTGGGAGTTACCGCTATATCTGTAATTGAATAACATAATTTCTAAATGGCTTGGGTTCGTACAGGCATTAACGTTATTGGCAGAGAAATATCGAACTGTTGTTGAATATTCCGCATGATCTGTATGCAACGCGCTTTATCTGCGATGGATACGGTAGCGGATATATGTGCGATGATCTCACCGATATAAGCAGCTGCTTCGGCAGACTTCAACGCTTCATTCTCCAGCAGGTTAAAGATACGCTCTTTGGCCATTCTGGCCTTGTTGACACGGCTCAGCACAGAACGGAAATAATGTTCCATACTGCGCAGATATTCCAGGTTATCCGTGGCATAAGTTGCCAGATAATTGGTAGCAAAAGCCTGCATGGCCACGCTCGGATGCTGGCTCAGTTTCAGCAGATAGGAAGGTCCGTCTGCATCTTTGAAGAAACGCATCAGCATTTCTCGGCCAAAAGCCTGGATATCCGTGCGTACGCTGTCGGCGATAGCCACGAGTGTTTCCGGCGTCCAGTCGTTTTCGGTGAACTGTGTACGGAAGAACTCCTGCGCAAAACGGCGGGTATCGTCCCATTTAGCGTCCAGCAGACCGATAGCCGCTTCGCGTTCATAACGCATGCGGGCAGCGTGCTGATTAAAGAAGCCCCAGCTCCATTCACGCACCGCGAGCAGTTCGTGATTGCCTGCAGCGATCACTTGTTTTACGGTAAGCGCTTCCGCCGGGATATATTTATTTAGTACTACCACACCAAATTCCTGTGCAGCGGGATAGTTGGCATACAATAAACGTAATGCGGTAGCGGTGTCTACATCCTGCAAATACCCTACCAGCTCATGGCTCAGGACAGCGGCGATATCTTCATGGATACCTTCCACAGTTTCTTTGCGCATGAGGCGGGGTACCAGTTCGTTCACCAGGTAAATAGCCAGACGGTTGTCTTTCGCCACCAGTGACGCGATCAGCGGCCGTACTTCTTTTCGTACATCCGCATACGGTGCCAGCACGATATCGAGCAACACCTCTGCCCTTCTCAGCAATTCAGCATCCGGCATTGCTTTCAGGACGGACATACCGGCCATTCTTACGGCTTCATGCCGGCTGGCCATCAGGTTACGCAGCAGCTGATCAGACAGTTCAGCGAAGTTCAGCTGCCCTTCTTTCATCACCATCAGTCGCACGCCAAATGCCTGACAGGCCGGCGCTGCCGAGTTCATGAGGTCTGTGATCACTTTCATGTCCACCTCACGCAATGCATCGGCACAGAACTGTTCCAGGATCTGGCATCCGTCATTGAGGTTTTGATTCACATCATCCGCGGTATTGTTCGATGCCAGCAGCGCGGCAATCGCTTTCCCTACGAGTGCGCGGGCTTTATCGGCAGGCAGATGTTCAGGTGTCAGTTGCTGACGTACGTAGTTACGGACATCCTTATACGGATTAAATATTAACCGCATCAGGAAATCTGTATCACCAAAGCAGGCAGCCTTGTTTTGATCTACCCAGTCGAGACCCTGTACCCTGGCCACTTCCAGAGGGCTCATGGTTACCGCGTACAACAGGAAGAAAGACAGGCTTGCAGGATTATATTTTTCTTTTGCCAGTTCCAGGCCCAAGAGAGCGGGAACATTAAAATGGCTGATCAACAGATGGTAGATCGTTTTCTCATCCATTTTGGCTTTCAGGGCTGCGTATTCAGGGTGCGACTTCAACTGCTCTATGGCAAAGAGATGCACCGCCTCCATTTTGCCGGCAATCAGCAGTTGAACAAAAGCCTGTGGCATCTGACGCCATAATTCCAGGTAAGGCACATCGCTGACCGGCGCCGCAGGAGCGGTTTCCGGCTTATAGGTTGGCGGTACCACACCTGGTGACGGTGTTTGTTTCTCCCCTCCCAGCCAGCCGAACAGCTTCTGTAACAGCGTGCCTTTCTGCTGTGCTTTCACGGTATCAGGATGTTCCCGCAACGTGGTAGCTTCGTGGGTAGGCTCGCCCTTTTCATTTTTGGGCGTTTCGTAATACCATGTCGTGCCGTTGGCGTCTAACCGTAAATTGGGCGTGTTACCGCGCAGAATATAGTTGAGGAACACGGCATGGGCATGGGCCGGAAACTGCCGGTACCAGGTGGTGTAGCGGCCATTCACCCAGCTGTACTGCCTGGTCTGATATTCCTGTTTCGCATCGCGCTGCTCCTCATATTGCAGCAGCAGTGCCGTAGCGAGGCGTACATATTCCATATCGCCTCTTTTGCCGGCAGCACGCAGATTACGGAGCACCCTGCGTTTCAGGTAGCCTCTTGTTTTATTGGAATAAGCGAGGCGGGAGCCTGGCTTTTTAATTTCTCTGGCTATTTTAAAAGACTCCTGTAACTCCGGTACGAACACATTGGGATGATATTCGTTGCCATCATAGTCCAATCGTTTACCTGGGTGATTGAACATAGGCATCTCCCTTTCAAACCTAACGGCCAGCGTACCTACGATTCCCTGATCGTCGCGCAGTTCGGCCTGTTTGAAAATATGGCGTATATGCTGGAAGTAGCTGGGGCGTAAAGGCATGTGGACCAGGAAACCGATGATGGCGTCTCTGACGGCCTTATTGTTATACGCCACGATGTACAGGTCTTCCAGCATCGGGTAATTGAGTTCCGCTTTCACCATGACCAGCTGCTGTACCACGTCGAAGATGGCCTGTGCATTGTCGCCGGCAATGATTTGCTGTAATTGTTCCGGCAGGCGGAGGAAATGGCTTTGTATGTGCGCCTGGCGTTCTTCTTCCGGAAGCGCCATCAGCAGGCCGTTGGCGGCCAGCATCCGAATGTTCTGTGCGTAGGAGCCGTTGTCGGCATAGGAACGCAGTACGGGAACAGCAGCGGGATCGGCGCATCTGCCGAGTGCCCAGAGCGCGGTATAACGCTGCATAGCATCTCCCCTTTCCATCAGTTTGATCAGATAAGGGACCGCTTCTTTGAGCTTGCGTTCTCCTGCTTTCCAGATCACACGGGATGTTTTCCAGACAGTTTTATACGCGGGCTTGTTTTCCAGCGCGCCCTGCAACCTTTTGAGAATAGCGGCATCTTGTGGGTCTGCTACCACGGAAGTATCTACTGGTACAAAAGAAAGGTCCTGTACAGCTTCCTGCTCACCGAGATAACCTTTGCTGCGCTTTTCTTTTTCCAGTGCATCAAAGATAGTGGTGGCTGCTGTTAGGGCTACGGGGCTTACAGTCTTGGTGCCTTCTTTCAGGGTTCCGAAACGTTTTCCGTATCTAAAGTTAACAGTATATTGTTCCGGGCCAACTTCACAAAGGTCTATTTCATATGTTTTGTCCGAGTTTCCTTCCCGGAAAAACAGTTTTACATTCCTGACTAATCGCATGAGCTAACATTAAAATAGTGAGCTAAGCTAATAAATAACTCCAATTTGCCAAGTATATTTTTTTTAGGGAGATGTACTTACGCGATCGCCTACACGTGACCAAAGTCAATATTGACGCTCGTTAGCGGCGGGCACCGCATTATAATGACAGAATGGAACTTGATAAAAATAAAATAAAAAAGAGCGTCTCATTACTGAGACGCTCCCGGTTTTTGTTGTAACCTCCATGCATTCAATATCATGAAAGGACCTTATTGTAACGGAAATGATTACACGTTGAAACGGAAGTGCATCACGTCGCCATCGGCAACGATGTATTCCTTGCCTTCAATCCTCAAACGACCGTTGTCGCGGGCAGAGGATTCAGAGCCGTATTTTACGTAGTCGTCGTAAGCGATTACTTCGGCTTTGATGAAACCTTTTTCAAAGTCGGTGTGGATCACACTGGCCGCCTGTGGTGCTTTCCAGCCCTTGTGGATGGTCCAGGCACGTACTTCCTGCACGCCGGCAGTGAAGTAAGTGATCAGGTCCAGCAGGTTGTAGGCAGAGCGGATCAGGCGGTTGAGGCCTGGTTCGGTGAGACCGTATTCGGAGAGGAACATTTCCTTGTCGCCCGCATCTTCCATTTCGGAGATCTGAGCTTCGATGGTGTTGTTCATCACGATCACTTCGGCATTTTCCGCCTTCACCCCTTCTCTCAGGGCTTCGGAATATTTATTGCCGGTATGCAGAGACGCTTCGTCTACGTTAGCTACGTACAGTACTGGTTTTTCAGTGAGCAGGAAAAGGTCTGCGATAGCTACGCGATCTTCTTTGCTCAGGCCCAGTTCGCGGATATTGCGGCCTTTTTCCAGGTGTTCCTGGCATCTTTTCAGCACTTCAAATTCCGCTTTGGCTTTAGCATCACCACCGGTTTTAGCCATTTTCTCGGTACGGGCAACTTTACGTTCCACGCTTTCGAGGTCTTTCAGCTGTAATTCGGTGTCAATGATTTCCTTGTCGCTCACCGGGTGGATGGCGCCTTCTTCGCGGAGGATGTTCTCATCTTCGAAGCAGCGGATCACGTGCACAATGGCATCCACCTCGCGGATATTGGCCAGGAATTTATTACCGAGACCTTCGCCTTTGCTGGCGCCTTTCACCAGTCCGGCGATGTCCACAAACTCGATAGTGGTAGGCACGACGCGCTGAGGTTGCACCAGCTCGGCCAGTTTGTCCATACGGTTGTCAGGTACGTCCACCTGCCCTACGTTCGGTTCTATGGTACAGAAGCGGTAGTTGCTGGCCTGCGCCTTAGCGCTGTTACTCACCGCGTTAAATAATGTCGATTTCCCTACATTCGGCAATCCTACAATTCCAACTTGCAAAGCCATTTTTTAAAATTTGCGCAAAGATAAGTTTATTTTAGTTTATTTGTTGCCAGAATAAACCAATAATCTAATGGCATTAAACTACGTTTGGCTGGGCTTTTTCCTGATAGCTTTTGTAGTAGCAGTTTTCAAGTCGGTGTTTTTACAGGATACGGCTATTTTTGGCGATATTATGAACGGTATGCTCGCCAGCGCCAAAACCGGGGCGGAAATCTCCATCGGCCTGGCCGGCATCATGACGCTCTGGCTCGGTATTATGAAGGTGGGCGAGGCTGCCGGGATGATCAACCGCTTCTCCAAACTGGTTTATCCCTTTTTCTCCAAACTGTTTCCCCAGGTCCCGAAAGGCCATCCGGCCATGGGTTCTATGATGATGAACTTCTCCGCCAGTATGCTGGGGCTCGATAACGCCGCTACGCCCATGGGCCTCAAAGCCATGAAGGAGCTGCAGGAACTGAACGACAAACCGGACACAGCCAGCAACCCGCAGATCATGTTCCTCGTATTGAATACCGCCGGCGTAGTGCTCATCCCCACTTCCGTGATCGCACTCCGTAAAGCCGCCGGTGCCGCCAATCCTGCGGATATTTTCGTTCCCACACTGATTTCCACCTTTATAGCGTTTATTATAGGTATGTTCACCGTGTCCGCCTACCAGCGCATTAACCTGTTCAAACTCCCGGTACTGGTGTTTCTGAGCGGTTTCGCAGCGGTGGTGACCGGCCTGTATTACTGGGTGAGACATATGCCTGCGGAAAAAATCGGCCCTACCATGAGCAACCTCGGTGGTGGTATCATCTTTTCGATCGTTATCCTCTTCCTGGGAGCAGGTATCATCAAAAAAATTAATGTATATGATAATTTTATAGAGGGGGCCAAAGAAGGGTTTCAGGTATCAGTAAGGATCATCCCTTACCTGGTGGGCATCCTCGTAGCCATCAGTGTATTCCGCACTACCGGCTGTATGGACTATCTCATTAACGCCATCGCCAGCCTGTTTTCCTGGATGGGCTTCAATACTGATTTCGTACCTGCATTACCGGTAGCCCTCATGAAACCACTGAGTGGCGGCGGTGCCAGAGGCCTGATGATTGAAGTGATGACCCGCTACGGCGCGGATTCTTTCCAGGGTAAACTGGCCAGCGTGATACAGGGCACTACGGAAACCACTTTTTATGTACTGGCCGTTTATTTCGGCTCCGTGAATATCAAAAATACCCGCTATGCGTTGACAGCCGGACTGATTGCTGATTTCTTCGGCCTGTTGTCCGCCATCCTCCTCGGGTACCTCTTTTTTCACTAGCATGCAAACGCGCGTATAAGTTATAAACCTATGTTACAACCTAAGAAAATTCATGAAGACTGGATTGCGGTGATCATCGCGTTCCTGACCATCACGCTGGTGGTGGCGGGACTGAAGCCTGCACTGCCTAAATACGGTTGGTCTTCGGGAACTGAATTATGGAGCCAGCTGACGAACACCTCTAACCTGATACATATCGGCACCCTGTTTCTCTGGGTATTGGGAAGCCTGCTGCTGGCGCGGTTTCTGGCGGGCGATTTCAAACCGGCAGCGCTGGTGTCCGGACTGCTGGCCATTGTGCTCATTTCCCTGTTGGCCCAAATCATCACCGCCAATAAAGCCATCAAAGACCTGGGCATTGAAGTAGTGCTCTTCAGCCTGCTGCTCGGCCTTTTCATCAGTAATTTTATCGGCCTGCCGCAATGGGTAAAACCGGCGCTGCAAACAGAACTGTACATCAAGATAGGATTAGTACTGCTGGGCACCAATATTATCTTTGGCGATATTTTACAGGCAGGCATGCTCGGTATCCTGCAGTCGGTGGTAGTAGTGTTTACCGTTTGGTATTTTTCTTTCTGGCTGTGCAAGATGCTGGGACTGGACGATGAATTCCGTATGATGATTTCGAGTGCCGTGTCTATCTGTGGCGTATCAGCGGCTATTGCCACCTCCGGCGCTATTGAAGGTGACAATAAAAAACTCTCCCACGTTATTTCCCTGGTGATGATCGTTGCCATCCCGATGATGTTGTTCATGCCCGGTATTGCGGTATGGGCCGGCATGTCTCCGGCAGTAGCAGGTGCATGGCTGGGCGGCACTATCGACACATCCGGCGCCGTAGTGGCTGCCGGCACCAAACTGGGGGATGAAGCCCTGAAATACGCCACTATCGTGAAGTTCTCACAGAACGTACTGCTCGGACTGGCCGCTTTCATCATCTCCGTCTACTGGTCATACACAAAAAAGAAAGCGAACTACGAAAAGCCCACTGTTCGCACCATCTGGGAAAGGTTCCCCAAATTTGTACTGGGTTTTATCGTGGCCTCTCTCCTGTTTTCCTTCGTATTGCCGTCACCGGTAGTAGCGGCTGCTAAAGGCTCCCTGAAGGAAATTCAAACTTACTGGTTTGCCCTCGCCTTCACCTGTATCGGTCTCGAAACGAAATTCACCGACATCTTTAAGGTGGAAAACGGAAGGCCTGCTATGGCATTTATCATTGCGCAGTTGTTTAATGTATTCTTTACATTGATTGTCGCGTATCTTGTTTTCCGACAGTAACTGTGATGATCATGATTGCTGCTGATTCGCCTGATTCGCGGAGATCAACCAGAACTTATATTTTTTTATAAAGAGAGATGCCTGTTTGATATTTCAGACAGGCATCTCTCTTTATAAAAAATATATACGCTGTGATCTTCGTGCCGATCTTCGCGAATCAGGCGAATCAGCAGCAATCATGATCATCACAGTTTGTCCCACCAGATCTTGTCGGTCAGTGTTACCGATGGCACATTAGCACCATTACGGCTTTTCTCGGAATCGGGATAAGCCACCCTGCGGATGAAAGTCGGCAGCTGCGCATTGACCGGCAAATTAAAATCCTTGTACTGATAATCATAACGACGGGCATCACTCCATGCATCAGGGTGCAGGAACTGCACCACGTACTTCTCTTTCAGTATAAGCGCCAGCGTTAGGTTGGCTGCTCCTACGCCCACGACCGGATTAGCAAGGTAAGCATCCCGAAGGGCTGCGTCCACGCCCAGTTTGTTCATATGGACCGTAATACCCTGCAGATAAGCCTGGTAAGCCTGGGTTTTATCACCGCTGCGGAAGGCCGCTTCCGCCTGTATAAAACGGGCTTCCGCATTGGTGGCCACCAGCAGCGGGGCGCCGGGTTTAGAGTAGCATCCTTTCTGTGACAGGTAACATTCTTCACGGTTGGTACCCGAGCCTACCCTGCCGGCACCGTTGATGGTGCCACGATAGTCGCCAAAACGGGTGGTGTCGGTAATAAGCGGCAGCCGCGGATCAAACACACCGAACGTCTTGCCGTTGAGCGCATTGACAAAATGAGCGCTCAGCCAACCGTCGAGCAGGTTGTTGACGTTATTCACTGCTGCCTGGTTCCAGGGGCTGAGAGACTGGAACCGTACCAGCTGTGCGTCATCTGCATTGTCCGTATAGCCGTTGGCGAGAGCCGCCAGCACAGCAGCCGGGTCATAGTTGGCTTTACGGCTGAGATGGTTCAGCAGCCGGGCTTTGACAGTATAGGCAGTTTTGATCCAGGCAGCGGGCTTACCGCTGTGGACCAGGTCCTTGGTAGCGTCCAGCTCATATTTGGAACTGGTGCTTTTCAAACGGGCGATGCCATCGTCCAGCAGGGCGATGCATTGTAGGAATACGCTGTCATCCGGTGTATAGACCGGTTGCAGGAAGCTGGTATTAAAAGCCTGCGTATAAGGGACTGCGCCCCACATATCATTCAGCATTTCGAGGTTGATGGCCATCATCACTTCAGCTGCACCAACGTGGTAGTCAGCGCCGGCAGAGCGGGCCTGTGCGATCAGGTCGTGCAGGTCGGTCATGTTGTCGTACAGCGCTTTCCAGGTACTGGTGTAGTCTGTCACTTCATAGGTGTCGCTGGCGCCATTGGCATTGGGCGAGGCCAGGTATTGCACAAAGTAGGAAGTGGTGTTGCCCACACGGTATACGTTATACGAAGTAAAATACGTGGTGGATGCCAGCAGCCCGTTCATAGGCGGCACCACCGCCTGATTGGGGTTGTCATTGATATCCAGTTCTTTTTTACAACCGGTGGTCAGCAACGCGAGCAAGACTATATATAATATGGTGTGTATCCTTTTCATGATCGAAGTGGTTTAGAAGTTGACATTCAGAGAGGCCATGTAACTACGTGTAGTCGGGTACGTGAAACCGGCAAAGGCATCTATATTACTGCCGGCGTTCAGTGAGCTGGACTCAGGATCGAAGCCGGTGTATTTGGTGTGCAACCAGAGATTGTTGCCGGTGAATGTCAGGCTGGCCGCCGAAATCAGGTGGGTGCGTGACAGGAAGCGCGAAGGCAGTTGCCAGGATAGGCTCACATTACGCAACCGTATCCAGGAGGCATTTTCCACGAAGTTTTCTGTTACGCCGCGGTAGATGTTACGGTAAAAACCACCGCCATAGTTACGTCCATCCGGGCCTTTGGCCTGTTGCAGGTACACCACCTGGCTGTTGGGCGTGCCGTTGGGCAGTACCCCATCGAAAACTTTGCTGGTAAAGCGGTCGGCTGTAACGGCAGATTCGCCGAAGGCCGCCATGAAGTTGGCCAGCTGGTTGTATTTTTTGGCGCCTTGCCGGGTGTCTATCAATACAGAGAGAGTAAGTGGTCCGTAAGTGAAAGTATTGGTGATGGCCCCAATCCATTTGGGTTGAGAGTTGCCCAGGTATTTCTGGCCGGAGTTGATCATCGGGAAACCCGCCAGGTTGCCGCTCGCCGCAATCTGTATGGGCCGGCTGTAATCAATCAGTATACTGTTGTCGGGCTGGCCACCGGTATATCGCAGGTAGCTGGTGCCGAAGATCGCTCCCACCGGGTAACCGGGGAGGTATTTCATCGTGGCGGTGGAACCGGCATAACCAAACTGGTCTCCAACCACCACTTCAGAAAGACCTTTACCAAGACTCAACACTTCGTTGCGGTTGGCGGAGAAATTAATGCGCATGTCCCACTGGAACTTAGTTTTTTTGATCGGGGTGGCATTAAAAGCTATTTCTACGCCACGGTTACGAATAGATCCTGCGTTGGTGTAAAAGTCTTCATAACCGGTGGCACTGGATAACTTTACAGGAATCAGCAGGTCTGTGCTTTTGGAGGTGTACCAGGCAAAGTCAACGCCTATACGATCATGTAGAAAACGCAGTTCGGCGCCTACTTCAAAGGTGTTAGTGAATTCCGGTTTCAGCTGGGCATCGCCATAGCGGTTGGCGCGGGTCCAGCCGATCACGTTGTTATCGATGGGGCCATCGGTAAGCGGGATATAGCCGGAGCCGGTATTGTAAGGCAATGCGTCTTTGCCCACCCTGGCCCAGGAAGCCCTCACCTTGCCGTAAGACAGTATATTGTCCGGCACCTTCAGGTGTTCGGTAAACAGGTAAGACAGGCTTACAGACGGATAGAAGAACGCCCGGTGGCCAACGGGCAACGAGGAGCTGATATCTGTACGGCCGGAAAGCGTGAGGTAGAGCCAGCGGTCCCATGACAGCGTCCAGTCTCCGAACAACCCGATGAGATAATATTTTTCAATGTATTGGGTGGACACAATTTTCTTAGCGTTCTGCATGATCAGCAGGTCGGGGATATCGAGGGTATCGCCTTCCGTAGCGAGCCGTTTGAGGTGCCGGTCAAACAGGTCATGCCCCAGCTTCAGGTCAGATGTGAGTTTGGGCGTGACCTTGTTTTTAAAGTTCAGGATGAGTGTGGAGCTGAGGGAACGTTGATTGGTCATGTACTCATGCACAAAACCGAAACCGTTGTCGGTATTCACCACCTCTCCGGTGATGCCTTTGGGGCCTGGGCCGGTGTGACGGCGGTTATCGGTATAGAAGTCGGTACCGGCACGGTAGAGGATATCCAGCCATTTGAATGGTGAATAGGTGAAATTGATGTTCCCAATCAGTCGGTTTACATTATCTCCGTAGCGGTTGGTATACAGTGTATAGATCGGGTTGTCTGTAGCGCCATAAGTTTGCTGGGTACCATCCGGCTTGATATAGTTGCGCATATTCCAGCGGGGTGACCAATAGATCATCTGTTCACCATAGCGGTCTGCATTGGCACGGTTACCGCCGGAATTAATATAGTTAAGGGACACGCCCATTTTCACTTTTTCGCTGAAGCGGATATCGCCATTTACCCGCGCGGAGTAGTTTTGATAGTTACTGAAAGGGATCACACCGTTCTGGTTGAACTGCGATAACGATGCCGCATATACGACTTTTTCAGTGCCGCCGCTGATGGCCAGCGTGTTGCGGTACTGGGAGCCGGTGTTGTAGGCCTGTTTGTAATTATTGTACAGCGAAGCCGGATGGTCGGGGTCCAGTTTGCGGGCATCTTCCACTGACGGGCCCCAGGCAGGCCAGAAGCTTTGGTTATCGTATTGACCGTTATTACCCTGGCTGTATTGTAGTTGTACGTCAGGCGTTTTACCCACTTTATCGAATCCGGCTGTAGTGGTGAAGCTCACACGGGTACGGCCGGCTTTACCGGATTTGGTGGTGATGATCACCGCACCGCTGGCAGCGCGGAGGCCGTACAGGGCGGTAGCAGCGCCACCTTTGAGCACGGAGATGCTTTCAATATCATCGGGATTGATGTCTGAAGCACGGTTGCTCATCCCCCGGGTATCGGCGCCGCCGGCGTTACCAATATCTGTATAAGTATTGTTGTCCATTGTAATGCCATCGATTACAAAAAGAGGCTGATTATCGCGGGTAGGGTCCAATGAGTTAATTCCGCGGATCAGGATGCGGGAGCCCTGGCCGGGGGCGCCGCCACCACTTGAGATCTGTACACCGGCCACTTTGCCTTGCAGGGCGTTGACGACGTTGGACTGTTTGGATTGTGTGAGGTCAGCGCCGGATACGTCCTGGATAGCATAGCCGATGGCCCGCTTTTCCTTTTTGATGCCCATGGCGGTGACCACCACCTGTTCCAGGCTGCGGGTATCGGGTTGCAGGGCCACATTGACGATGGCCTGACCTCTCATAGGAACTTCATGCGTCAGATATCCTATAAAACTGAATACGAGGATGCTGGGACCAACAGGTATTTCAATACGAAAGTTACCATCAGGGTCTGTAGTAGTACCGCGACTGGTTCCTTTGACCTGGACCGTTACACCGGGAAGTGCGGTGTTGGTTGCGGCAGCAGTGACGCGGCCTTTTAACATACGGGGTTGGGCGTGCAAATGAGAGAAGGGAATAAATAGGAAAGCGCCCACCACCAACATCAATGTGCAGATTGATTTCATGGTGTTTTAGATTTAGATTTTGGTTTTATGAATGTGATATATAAGATACATCAAGGAAAATCGAAAGTCAATGCGTCTTACCCGCATTTATGTTATTTTAAAATATAAAATTTAATGTTAATTATATGTCAGTGCAAATTAATAATCTACGAATTATTGCTGGCGCCACGTCGAGAGTGAAATACCGTTAAAGGCTATACGAAAAGTAACAAGAGGCATGCAGTGGGAAGATATGGCGGCCCGATAGTAACAGGCTTCCTGGGAATGAATGTCAGGGAGAGAGATTTCGGGAAAGGAATTTCCGGAGGAAGCTTCTGAAAGAGATTTCGGGAAGGAATATCCGGGAGGAGATTCCAGAAAAGCACCAGGTGGGCCCCGGGATAAAACCCCAAAGGGCTGACCGGCCATATTTCGCGGTCAGCCCTATCAACCTAAGCTGTCAGCGCTTGAACGAGCCCGAGACTATCTTCCAGAAGAAGATATTTGGTAATCAGTCCATTCGCAACGGTTATCTGAATGGTGAAAGGACTGTCGAACAACTTACCGGTGCTCAGCATGCGGGAGACCAGGTGGCCGGTTACCACCGCATGATTACCATCATAGAATTTGCCCGTTATATCGAAAGAAACGGCTTCCACATGTACAAACAGTTCCTGAAAGAAAGACACGGCTTCCGCTTTGGTATTACGGTCCCTGATCCAGGGCGCCTTTTCCTTGTTGCCTGGTATGCGCCATTCTACTTCGTCGGCAAACAGGCTGGCATTTGCCTGATAATTTTTGGAGGAAGCATTGTTCCAATATGCTTCTACTACCTCTTTGGTCTTTGTTGTCTGAGAATCCATATGTTTCATTTTTATGTATTTATTTTAAACCGATCATTCCAGAATAAGGCAAAAAAATTATTTACGCAGGGAGCCGATCAAAAAATCGATCATCTCGTTGACTTCCTTTTTGTTGCCGGTGAGAACGTAGCGCATGTAAAAGCTACTGCATGTAGTCAGTATATAACGGGCAAGCATATCCGGAGAAGCCTCATTTTTCAGTTCCCCTTCTGCTTTTGCTTTGATAACCAGCTCTCTGAAAATGGACTCCAGCACTTCTGCATTTTTTTTGATAAACGACGAGATGGCCGGCTCCTCATTGCCGAGTTCAAAAACGGTCCGCACAATCAGACAGGCCTTTTTGTCCTTCATGGTTTGTTCCACCACGTCCCGGATGGTAAAAGACAGCGCTTCAAAAGCCGAAGGCGCGTTTTTGCCGGCGTGGCGATATTGGGTAGCTTTCAGGGCCGCATAGCTTTCAAGACATTTCAGAAACAGCTGTTGTTTGTTACCATAGGAATTGTATACGCTGCTTCTGTTCAGCCCCATCCTGTCCACAATATCGTGGATGGAAGTGGCGTGATACCCTTTTTCCCAGAAAAGGTCACGTGCCTTTTCCAGTTTTTCTTCGTACTCAAATTCCTTATTCCTTGGCATGCAACGAAGGTAATTATTTTAAACCGATTGTTCCAAATCAATTTATCAGGAGATGAAATAGCTATCATTCGGGAGAAGTTTCGATAAAGAGCGTACTACCACCATGGCTGGCCGCCAGGCGGAATGTACGGTAATGCAGTGGTTACGGCACGCTGACAGAGATGGAGAAGGGCGTCAGTTTTTCCTTCAAAGGCTTCAAAGATGGCTTCGATAACAATCATCCTTAAAAATAAAGATTATGCCGTTTCAGGGGAAAAATGTGGCTTTCAGATGGGGAAACCAGCAGACCTGAAGGCGGATACCTTCAGGCCAGCGGCAATTTATTTGGCGACATTGATAATACCATTCATCGTCTTTACAAAGTCTTCTGCAGCGGATGGGCTGATGACCCATTTCCGGGAGTGTGATTCGATCAGGACAAGATTTTCGCGGTTGGTGCACCAGCGCTGGTACTTGCCGATTTCGGCAGAGCGGTAAGTGCCCAGGTAACCGAAAATCCCCCCGATGCCCAGCATACGGCTGCTGGTGCCTAGTTCTTCTTCGGTGATGCTGCGCAGCCGCACAATGTCATCAAAGAGAATCGTGATGGGAAACAGCGCTCTCTGGATCACCAGGCCCTCGGCCGTGATTTTATAATACCGGGGGCTCAGGCAGGCCGCCACCACAATGGCAGGTATCAGTACGATTAAAAGTATACTGGTCTTCACCGCTTCATGGTTCACATCGGTGATCTGCCGGCATAAAATAATCAACGTAATGATGATGGTCAGATTAGTCATGATTTTGGAGTTCCCATCCAATGTTGCGGCATACCTCATAAGTCCTGTCCTTTGGTTTGTCAAGAAAGATAATGAAATTTAATTATATCAGGAATCGTACTTACCGGTTTTTTCTTCTATGGTCACGTCCTGGTCTTTTTTTATCTGCATTTTTATATACACCAATAACTGTGACGCACCAGCCTTAAAACACACTTCCTGTGTCTTACGCACTACTTCCATCAGCTCATCGTAGGTACCTTCCATCACTGTTTCAAATGGGCACACCCTATACTTCACACCAGAATCACGAATCACGGCAATGGCTTCATCCACCACGGCATATACCTGCTCAGAAGGCACAGAAGGCAGGATCTGAAGGGCCAAATTAATCTTGTTGTTCATCTCTCAGTCTTTAATTTTAAATTTGATTATCAGCAATTTATAAGAACCAATTACAATGTAGCTTGAAGCAAAACAAGCACTAAACTAAACAATAATTTGAGGAAGCATCCAAAAATCTATCGGAACAACATCAACTATTCCATTAGACAACATCCACAATCATCTATCTATCAATAAAATATAAAAATCAACATAAAGTAATTATCTAATTAAAACCCTGTTACGCCCAGGATCCTCTACCCTACTTCTTAATGACCTGATAGAGATCATTTCGTATATCCTTCATCGTTTGTACACTGCCAAATGCATGCAGTTCCTTTAACAGCACGAGATCAATATCCACCACTACCACCATCTCCGTATTGGGAGTTGACTCCGCCTTTATCCCCGTTACCGGGAAGTTAAAATCAGACGGTGTAAATACACAAGATTGTGCATACTGCAGGTCCATATTATTAACTTTTGGCAGATTACCCACACACCCCGCAATGGCCACATAACATTCGTTTTCGATGGCCCTGGCCTGTGCGCAGAAACGGACACGGTTATACGCATGTTGGGTATCAGTCATAAACGGCACAAACAAAATCTGCATCCCCTGCTCCGCCAGAATCCGGGAAGGTTCAGGAAATTCCACATCATAACAGATCTGGATGCCTATCTTTCCGCAGTCGGTATCAAACACTTTGATCTCGGAACCACCCTTCATCCCCCAGGCGGAAACTTCCCCCGGCGTAGGATGGATCTTAATATACTGTTCCCACGTACCATCCCGGCGGCACAGGTAAGATATATTATGCAGTACTTCATCAACGACGATGGGCATACTGCCGGAAATGATATTCACATTATAGGATACGGCATGCTCAAGGAACCGGTCGCGAAGCGTTTCGGTATACTTGGCCATTCCCCGGATGGCCCCTGCGGGGTCCAGCTGGTTAAACTCCGCCATCAAGGGTGCATTGAACAGCTCCGGGAACACCACGAAGTCAGACCCGTAATCACTCACCGCATCAATGAAAAACTCCACCTGTTGCATGAACGATTCCATCCCGCCATAATCCCGCATCTGCCACTGCACCAATCCAATCCGGACGGTGGACTTATTATAACGGATCGTGTCGCTGTCTTTCTCGTAGTAAATATTGAACCACTGCAGCAGGGTGGCAAATCCTTTGGATGCCTCATCATTGGGCAGGTAGTTTTTCAATATCTTCTTAACGGTAAAGTCATTGGAAAACTGGAAGGTCAAAGTAGGATCGTAAATCTCCTTGTCCTGTACCTTCTCGATGTACTCCCTCGGCGTCATCTTGTCGGCATACTTTTCATAGTTAGGAATACGGCCACCGGCCACAATCCCTTCGAGGTTCAACTGCTCACAAAGCGTTTTGCGCGCATCATACAACCGGCGCGCCAGCCGCCTTCCCCGGAAATCGGGATGAACAAATACCTCTATGCCATAAAGGATATCCCCTTTCGGGTTATGGGTATTAAAGGTAAAATAACCGGTAATCTGTTCATAGGTGTGCGTGTCACCGAACTTGTCATAATCCACGATGATCGACAAAGCACAACCCACCACCCGGCCATTAACGGTAACGGCTATCTGTCCTTCGGGGAACAATTTGATCAACCGCTGAATGGTAGACTCTCCCCAGTAACTTCCTGCCATATCGGGGTAAGCAGACACCATGGATTCGCGGAGGTCCAGGTAATCAGCGGCAGTGATACTCCTGATTTCAACTGTTTCTGACATGATAGATCCTTTTACCTGTAATATAACCCAATTCAAATAAAAAGCCCCGCGTTCCCTTTACAGAGAAGCAGGGCATAACACCTGTATATTTGTTTATTTCACTATTTGTTCATCACTTCTTCGATATATACAATTTTATTATTCTGCGTTTGCAGAAACGCCTTATTGGCTTTTCCCATATGCAGGAAGGCTTTCAGCTGCCGGAAAAAAAAGAACGGCAGATAAAACAGCGCCTTCACCGTCCGGGAATCTTCACTCATTAACGCCACAATGGCCATAAAAGAAAGCGGGAATGCTGCCAGTACTCCTAACCATGCCCAGGACAGTGCCGGAGCAATCCAGTAGTTGGTCAGACAAAACACCAAAGCCATGAGCACCTGCAAAAACAAGGGTGGCCTTAACAGATTATACCCGAAGAAGACGAGGTTAAAACTGCCACGGCGTAAACCAGTGCCCAGCACATCCCACCCATATTTAAAATATTTAAAGTAAGCGTTGATCCACCGGGTACGCTGCGTTTCCAGCGCATTGCCGTCGTCAATTTTTTCATCGTACACAATCGCATCTTCCGCATAGGCCAACTGAGGAATCAGCTTCACAATATCCGCCTGGATCTTTTTATCAAACCCACCGAAGAAGTTATTATATACCACCTGCCGGTAAAGACTGGTCCTGAGTGCAATGCCCAGTCCCCAGATATTGGCAGAGAGCCCCAGCTCCATCCGCATGCGCCGGTCAATAAAATTACTGAAGTAGTTACCCGCTGCATCCAGCTGTGCATACACCGTATCGTTGTTCTTTGCCAGCATATTAGTCTGCACCGCTTCGTAGCCTTTATTGAAATAACGGTTCAGCGTTTCCAGGTAAAGCGGATGCACCAGGTTGTCTGCGTCCAGGATGACCATCACCTCATGGGGCGTTTCGAAATGCTGGATCGCGTAATCGATGGAACGGATTTTTGCGTTCAGCGGTGTCTCCGGTTTTAACAACTTCACTTTAGCGTGTTCCATGCCCAGGTCGCTGTCCCCGCAATTGTCTGCCACCACATATACCGTATAGTTACCATGCGTCTGCTTCAGCAGGGAGTCCACCAATGGCGGCACCAGTTGCAGGTTCTTATGTGCCGTGATCACCACCGCAAAGGAATAATCATGACTATCGGCAGCAGATATTTTCTTCTCTGATTTAAACAGTTTTATGCAGCCATGCACCAGCAGCAGCAAAAGCGGCTGCAACAGGTAAGTGGCAACGATCACCTGAAAAGCGATCCAGAGATAAAAAAGTATGTTCAACATCATATAATATTATCTGGCTTTTTCCCACACTGAAAAGAATCCGCCTGTAAAGCGGTAAGGCAGCACATCGGCCACTTTACAATCGAGCCACTGAAGCGCCTTTATCCTTTTGGCGAAAAAAGAGAAGGGGAAAACATCTTCGATAAAATTGGCTTTACCAAAGCGGACGATCCTGAAATTATTTTCTGTGGAAAGGGTTTCAAGATCTGACTTTTTGAAAAACTGGATGTGGTCCAGGTTATCGGCTGCCGACTGAACGGTAGTGCCGCTATAGCCCATCGTCTTTTTCGTTTTCAGTACCATTTTCCAGAGCCAGTTGTTTTGTTCCCTCATTTTAAGGACTGGTCTTGTTACCAGCAATTCACGCGGACCGGTACCGTTAGGGACCGTTACGATGAGGATACCTTCTTTCCGCAGTGACTGATAGAGCGTGGCCAGGAGCGCACCAGGTTGTTGGAGGTGTTCGAGCACTTCGCTGCAAACGATCACATCGAAAGTATCCCCTGCCGCCACGAGCTGTTCTGCACTAAGCACTTTGAAATTGACATTGGGGAATGTATTCAGTTCACGCGCCCGGGCGATCGCCTGTTCGCTGACATCTATGCCGAGCACATTAAACCCTAACATGCCGAGGTGACGGCTGATAACACCGTTGCCACAACCCACGTCGAGCACCGTTACCTGGTCGCCTTTCCGTTCTGCTACTGCCGCACTGATAAAGTCCAGCCGCTTCCGGTCAGCAATCCGGTCATATTCATATGTTACAGGCTTGTTGACTGTCATGATCTTCTGTTAATTTCCGGTTTTCAAAATTCGTTCGTATAAAGCGGCCACCTGCTGTGCCATCTGTTGTACAGAATAGCTGCCGGCTACCGTGGCGGCTGCATCCTGTTGCAGTTGTTGCCGGAGGGCGACATCTGCATGGAGCTTCAGCAGCGCTTCCGCTAGTTTTACCGGTTCTTTCACCGGTATGATCAGGCCGTTCTGCTGGTCTTTGACAATCTCACAGGAGCCATCCGCCGCAGTGACCACCACCGCTTTACGCATGGCCATGGCCTCCAGCAACCCGATGGGCATCCCTTCCCAAAGAGAGGGAAGACAGTAGATGTCCACCGCTTTGAGCACGGCCGGCACATCCTGCCGGAAA
This sequence comes from Chitinophaga fulva, assembly GCF_012927205.1. Classification (GTDB taxonomy): domain Bacteria; phylum Bacteroidota; class Bacteroidia; order Chitinophagales; family Chitinophagaceae; genus Chitinophaga; species Chitinophaga fulva. The sequence goes on along the minus strand of NZ_JABBGC010000002.1, from coordinate 295,363 downwards.
GGCTGAAACAGCACGCGCCCGGTCAGGTGAAGCGATTGGGCGAGGTCCATCATTTCTTCTTTCATATCGCCATCTCCCACAACCAGCAACGTAATGTCTTTCACTTTTTCCGCCACCTGCGCGAAAGCCTGTATCATGGTCAACGGGTCTTTCTGGTGGGTGATACGGGCGATATAGCCTACCACAATATGATGCTCCGGAATACCGAGTTCGCGGCGCACATCCGGTTGTGCTTTGTCGGGGTTGAAGCGGTCCAGGTCAATACCATTATTAATGACAGTTGACCGGAAGCGCCGGAAGTACCTGACGCCGGTTTCCCTGTTGGAGGCCGACACGGAGATATTGGCCTTTGCGCCGCTGGTCAGCATTTTCTCGGACCAGATGCGCAACTGCTTTTGCAGGAATGGCTGGTCTTCATGAAAAGACCAGCCATGAATAGTATACATCAGGGGACGGCGGGCCAGCCGGGCCGGCAAAAAAAGATTGCTTGCCGCGCGGGAACCATGTGCATGCACAATATCTATCTGCTCTTCTTCCATCAAAGCTTTTACCTTTTTCCAGCAGGACACGTCGAATGCCCTGAGGGATGGTAGTACGATACTGCGGATGCCCATTTCACGGAGACTGGTAATCATGGGGCCATCTGTAAATGACAGGACCAACGATTCGTAACGGTCCCTGTCCAGCGCGCCCACGAGGCTAAGTACATGTGATTCGCCACCACCTATCTGCCCTTGCCGGATTGCCTGTAAAACTTTTATTTTTTTGCTGCCAGGCATTACGCAGTGGTTGAAGTAGCGCCTTCGGGTTTCTTTTCCCAACCCTGTGGAAGCTTTTCATAAATTTCGATGTTCTCGAATTCTTTGCTTTTCCTGGCGCCTACTACCTGTGCCCAGGCAGCCATACGACGGATACCTTCCAGCAGACCGATACCGGAGCCTTCTCCGAATACGCTGTGTGCTTTTGTATGATCAGAGTAAGCGTGCATCACTTCATTTCTCGCCTGCAGGTATTTGATATCTGGTGTTACACCAAAACATTCGCCTACTACATTGGCCAGTTCATTTACTGTGTAAGGTTTGTCGGCACCGATGTTGAACACCTGATTATAAGCAGCCGGCAGGTTGATGCTGTTAGCGATAGGAATCGCCACATCATCGATATAGCTGAATGCACGGGTCTGTTCACCATCACCGAAGATAGTCAGCTGCTGGCCCTGCATGATCTGGTTCATAAAGATGCCGATCACGTTACGGTATTTGTCACCGATGTTCTGGTTTTCGCCGTACACGTTGTGCGGGCGGAACACTACGTAATTCAACCCGAACATTTCATGTGCCGCTTTCAGGTCCATCTCCACGGCATATTTGGAAACGCCATACGGATCTTCCGGCATCGGCACCATGTCTTCACGCATAGGCAGCTGACCGGCACCATACACCGCAATGGAAGAGGTGAACACAAAACATTTCACTTTATGTTTAATGGACTCGTTGATCAGGTTGATGCTGCCTACCAGGTTATTATTATAATTGAAGCGGCGGATAAAATGGGAAAGTCCTTCCGCTGCATAAGCTGCCAGATGATATACGTAGGTAAAACGGTATTCTTCAAAGAGGTTGGCCACCAGTGTTTCATCGTACACAGAACCCTGTACAAAAACAGCTCCTTCCGGAATGTGGTCTTCAAATCCGCCGCTCAGGTCGTCCAGTACCACTACTTCATGACCCATGGCCAGACAATGCTTCACAACGTGTGAGCCAATAAATCCGGCGCCGCCGGTAACAAGAGATCTTATCTTTGACATATTACATAATTTTTAAACGGGTGAATAACTGGATGTAGTCAGGTTCCATGCTACGCCTCTCAGGAAAGACTTCAGGTGAGTGAACTGCCCTTTGACCAAGTAGGTACCGACTGACTTGGGGAATGTGAGGAAACCAAAGAACAACAGAAATGCGGTGAGCTGCATTTTATTGGTGTTCCGGCGCATATAGAGAATGCGGTTGCGCGTGTGGTAATACACTTTGATAGCGCTCTCCTTTCCCATGGTGATGGATTCTTTATGAAAGATCAGGCCATCAGCATTATAATATATTTTAAACCCAGCTTTCAGTATACGGGCCGACCAGTCTGACTCTTCATAATAGATGAAGAACTTATCTGCGAAGCGGCCTACTTTTTCTATCACTTCTCTTTTCACCATCATAGCGGCGCCATGTGCGCACCAGGTAGGGCCGGAGTTATCATGCTGGCCTTTGTCCACTTCTTTGCTGCCTACCGCCCAGGTGCGGCCGGTGAGCAGGTTCATCTGATGGAAGCCGGCGTACTGAATGGTGTCCGGATGGTGATAGAAACGGATCTTGGGGCATACCACACCGATAGCAGGGTCTTTGGCAAAAGGCGCCAGCAGATGGTCCAGCAGATCGGGGGTAACTTCCGTATCATTGTTGACAATAAACAGGTACTCTCCTTTCGCCTGTTCAATACCGAGGTTGTTGCCACCGGTAAACCCAAGGTTGACGGGGCTCAGGATCAGTTTCAGGTTCGGGTAGTTGCCCGCTTCAATTTGTGCTGTGGGGTCAACCGTTGAACCGTTGTCAACCACAATTGTTTCGAAGTTCCGGTAATTGAGTTTTTTCGTTGACTCCAGGAATTCACATGTAACGGTGGTCTGATTATAGTTGAGCGCTATAATGGAAACCAGTGGTGTATCCTTCTTTTGCGTGATGTCCATAATTGATGCTAAACGTTGTCTTTTTGTATCAGTGCATTGGGGGTATTGGCCAGTATCCACATATCGTACAGTACAGAATGGTTTTCTGCATAGCTGATATCGAGGTTGATCCTTTCCTTTACGCTCATATCTTTCTGGCCGCGTTTTTTGATCTGCCACAAACCGGTGATGCCGGCAGGTGCGAGGAAACGTCCTGCATAGTCGTCGGTCGTCAGGGTAGCCGCTTCATATAAAGGCAGCGGTCTGTTTCCTACTATCGACATATGTCCCAGTAATACATTGAGCAGTTGCGGCAGTTCATCCATGCTGCTATTGCGCAGGAAGCCACCGAGGCGTGTTACGCGCGGGTCGTTGCTTACCTTGAAGAATACCGGATCATTTCCGTTGGTATCATATTGATTGAGGTGTGACATCTCGGAAACCAGTTTGTCGGCGTTCACCACCATGGTGCGGAACTTGTAGAAATTAAAGATCTTGTATCCGTTGCCTGCACGATGTGAGATATAAAACACCGGGCCTTTTGACTCGATTTTTATCAGGAGTGCTACCAACAACAGAACGGGGCTTAACAACAGCAGCAGTGTACCTGCCACTGCAATGTCCATGGCGCGCTTAAAGAAATGATTGATATAATATTTCAGGGGTTGACGTTTTGTCTTTGCAGCGCTTTCTGCTTTTTTCGTCAGTTCGCGGAGCCTGCGGGCCATTGACAGTTTCTCCGCAAATATTTCAGGGGTAACGGAAGCTGTCAGCAAATCATCGATGCCGCCGGTTTTCTGTAATTCCCAGCGTACTTCTACTGTGAGAAAATCGGTATAAACAAACAAGGGCACTTCCTCATACTCTTTCGTTTCCTGCAGGAACTCCCGGAGGCTCAACAGATCGACGGTATTGCCGCTGATGTTGCAGATAATAAACTCCGGTTTCAGTTTCATGCGCAGCCGCTCTCTCAGCACTTTTCTGGCCTGCAGAACGGTCTCCACACAAACAACCCACTTGTCTTTGTTTTCTGTCACACGAGAGATACAGTTACTGTCACCTATACACAGTATAAATGTATGGGCAGTACCCTGCAACTCTATCACCTTTCCGCTCTTTCTTTTTTTCTCTACAGTCAAATGAACGGGTAGATTCGAACTCATGTGTCTTCGGTTTATAGTATACAATTAAGTATGGTAAAAACGGTTCCCATATATTATTCAGCTACGATTACTGTTGGTGAGACAGTCAGCTGTTGGTCGATAATTTTCATTAAAACAAGCGGATCAAAAGGCTTGCTTACGAGTTGTACTACGTTGGGGTACAGTGTTACTTCTTCCAGTTGCATAGCCGTCAGCAGGATTACGGGAATGTCGCTATACAGCAGGTTGGCAGAAAGATTTTTGGTCAGCTCTACGCCGTCCATGTTTGGCATTTGTACATCAGATACAATGATATCCGGCACATTTCCGGCGGACAGCCACTTGCAGGCTGTCAGGCCATCAATAGCAGAGTAGACCCTGAATCGTTGTCCAAGCATCGCTTCTAGCAAAAACCTCATTGGCGCGCTGTCGTCTACTATTAAAACTGTTTTTTTCATTTAACTCCGTTTTAGAAAATAAAAGATTTATTCAGCGACCACAATTACCACTTTATCAGTAGTGCATGATCATCTTTTGATCTTCCAGGAGGATAAGGTTATAAAGTCACCATCAGAAAGGGTTTCGTACTTCCACGGACATACGAAGTCCAGGGAACGACGGGGTTCAATCCGGGTGATGGTTTTAGCATTGAGAATTTCAGAGGAGATGGTCGTTGGCTGGGATGAATTTCCGGATAAAATTATCTATTATTCCTGAATAATGCAAAAATAACAAATCAGTCATCTTCGGGCGATCTCAGCTCGGTTTTCAGTGGCTTTTGATCTTCATCCGGTGCAAAAGTATATAAACAATCATTTCTTAATATTTTGAAATTTGTCAGTGATGCAAAATTCCTCGTGAATGATAAAATTTGGTAAGTGAATGATCAGTTCCGTCAGTTACATGTAGTTATAATTAAAAACCGAATTGGAATTGTTAATTAATTTGGCACTCGAAATTAATCCCGGAACGCATGTTTGCAATCAAGTCGATACTGTTCTTCAGCCTCTTTATACTATGCTACAGCTACGTCGGATATGGCGTGCTGGTGTGGACCATACTCCGTTTCAGGAAACGGGCGCCACTACCGCAGGCGGATGCTCCGGAGGAATTCACCCCCGCTGTCACGCTGATCGTGGCAGCCTATAACGAAGCAGACTTCATAGAAGAAAAAATATGGAATACACTGTCGCTGGACTATCCGTCCGACAAACTGGACATCGTTTTCATTACAGACGGTTCTACCGACAGCACGCCGCACCAGGTGCGGAAATATGGCAGGGTAACGTTGTTGCACGAACCGGAGCGGAAAGGCAAGACCGCTGCGCTCAACAGAGCGATGCGGACCGTTACCACACCGTTTGTTGTTTTCTGCGATGCCAATACATTATTAAACCCAGCCGCCATCCGCAATATTATGCAACATTACCGCGATGAGAGGACAGGTGGTGTAGCAGGAGAAAAGCGGGTCTGGCAGGAAGGAGAAGACGGAGCCGCCGCCACAGAAGGTATTTACTGGAAGTACGAGTCTGCGTTGAAGCGACTCGACGACAGGCTGTACTCCGTTGTGGGCGCGGCCGGAGAACTGTTCTCCATCAGAACCGAATTATTTGAACCGGTGGCAGGTCATGTTATCCTCGATGATTTTATCATTTCCCTCAAGATAAATATGCGGGGCTACCGCATCGCGTATGCTCCTGATGCTTATGCTATGGAAACACCTTCCGCTTCGCTGGCAGATGAATACAAGCGGAAGGTGCGCATCAGTGCAGGTGGATTTCAGTCTATCGTGATGCTAAAACAGTTGCTGAACATTTTCCGGCAACCGCTCCTCTCCTTTCAATACATCTCTCACAGGGTATTGAGATGGACATTGTGCCCACTGGCCCTGCCATTGATATTAGGCACCAATATCCTGCTGGTGGCTGAAAATGCGGGCCCGTTTTATTTGTACCTGCTGTATATGCAGCTGTTCTTCTATCTGCTGGCCGTTATTGGTTTTGGACTGGCGTTAGTACGCATCCGGTTCAAGCCTTGTTATGTTCCGTTTTATTTTATCTTTATGAATATAGCCCTCTACCACGGCTTCCTGCGGTTTGTCGGTTCCCGGCAATCTGCCGTATGGGAGAAGGCACAGCGAACTATCAACCTCAGTAACCCCTTATAGGCATGCCAACAACATCTAACACCGGTCGTATATCCAGCATGGATGCATTAAGAGCCCTCGCTATGTTCCTGGGCCTCGTGCTTCACGCCAGCATGGCGTTTATGCAGTCTCCTTTTGAAGGCTTCTATCATGTGCCGGATTACAGCAGCCAGGCGTTTGATGCGGTATTTTTTGGCATTCATATTTTCAGGATGCAGTTGTTTTATGTAATTGCAGGTTTCTTTTTCCGGTTACTTTACTACCGGATTGGTACAACCGCCTTTATGAAACACCGCACCCAGCGGATACTGGTTCCCTTGCTAGTGGGCTTGTTCACCATTCTCCCGCTAACCTATCTGCCGGCAGTATTTTACCGTGTGACCGATGGCGGTACACATTTTACACTGGCTGATTCCAGGTTGATCATACATGATATTTTTATCTGGAGAGGCCCGCTGCACCTGTGGTTCCTTTATTACCTGATGATGTTTTACATCATCGGGCTGGGCATCCGGCAGTGGGGATTGTATATCATACAAAAAATAAAATGGCTGGACAGCTTTGTAAAAAGCCTCTCCAAACCAGCCATCATACTGCCTTTACTGGCATTTGGATCTTTTATCACGTTGCTGCTGTTTTCCACGATAACGGTAGAATATGCGCCAGGACTGATTCCTAAGCCTTCCTTTATGGCGTATTATGGTCTTTTCTTTTTCGCCGGCTGGTTGCTGCATGAGTATATGGGTACGTGGTTTCCGCTGCTCCGCCGGTATTCCCTGCTGTTCGTTATGCTGGGTACAGCGAGCGGCATTTATTTGTTCAGGTTACTACAGGCAGGTAACGATGCTACTACGCCCATGTTATGGCTAAAGGCGTTGGCCACTCTCACCACACTCTCGCTCGTTATTGGTTTGATGGGCGTGTTTTTGAAGTGGGTGAATGCGGAAAATGCCACCGTGCGTTATCTTTCCGACGCTTCCTATTGGGTGTACCTGGTACATGTGGCATTGGTAAACGCCACACAATTGTGCCTCGGACAGCTGTCCATACCTGGTTCGTTAAAATTCATGTTGTGCGTGATAATTCCTTTGGGTATATCATTATTCACGTATCAATGGTTTGTGCGATATACCGTTGTGGGGTATTATCTGCACGGTTCCAGAAAGAAGAAATCAGTAACAGTATAGTGCGGGCTGACACGAAGATTGTATTAAAAAAGGTTTGCAAGAAATGAATTTTTGTATACCTTTACACTCCATAAGGAATTTCCTTTCAACCAATCCTCTTTAAAGCCTCACACATATTTTTAACCGTCCTCCTAGAAAAGCCACTCAGCACTGAGTTGGCAACGAGTTGTTCACTCCTGTAATGTCATGTTAATGCTGGGTAAGTAATCATAATATCGGTTCACAACTGAAACACACTTACCGTATGCGTAAATTTTACTTAATGTGCCTGGCACTTTTTCTGCTTTGGGGCAGTTCTGCTGTCGCACAGGTGTTCGATCCTGGCGATGCGATAGAGAACTACGACCCAAACAATCCTAAGCCGACCCCTGCCTGGGGCACGATCGCCAAATGGGTAAGAACTGTCCGCAATGAAGTAAATTTCACCAACAAAAGTTCTTACAAATGCTACTACCTGAACGGTATGCCATTCAGGTTAAAGTTCCCTAAGACCTACCAGCAAGGCGTAGCTGACGGAAAAACTTACCCCATCATGATCTTCCTTCATGGCAGAGGAGAATCTGGCGGAATTTATGACAACGAATATTCCCTCTATCACGGCGGCGGCAAATTCTGCGCAGCTGTTGACAATGGCAAGTTCGATGGTTTCATCCTTGTGCCGCAAAGTACTACCGGCTTTTTTGGTAACCCGCATTACGATTTTATCAAGCAGATTCTTGACACGCTTATTCAGAGCAACAAACTGGATGAAAACCGGATCTTTGTCAATGGCCTTTCCGCAGGCGGCACGGAAACATGGGAATTCATGTTCCGCTTTCCTAAAACCGTAGCGGGCTTCCTCCCTATCAGCGGATGTTCCATTGCTTATAAAGACCAGGTGGATGTTTTCAAATATATCCCGATGTGGATATTCCAGGGAGGACTGGACAACAATCCTCACCCCAACACCACTGAACAGGTAATGAATGCCGCCTTAGCTGCAGGTGCCAACGTAAAGGAAAAGTTATACCCTGACGCCGGACATGGGGTCTGGAACTACGCATGGGACGAGGCTGACTTCTGGCCTTTCCTCAATCGTCAATTCAAATCCAATCCCTGGACACTTTTCGGTCACAACGAATTTTGCCCGGGCGAAACCGTGAATGCCACACTAGGACTCACAGCAGGTTTCGACGGATATGAATGGAGAAAAGACGGCAACGTTATTGCCGGCGCCAACAGCAACGAACTGCAGGTGACCGAATTCGGCACCTACGATGCCCGTATCAAACGTGGTGACACGTGGTCTGAATGGTCCCGCACACCTGTAGTAGTGAAACAAAAAGCAGCCACCCAAACACCACCTATCACTGTTCCCCCACTGATGAGCAAGGTAATCCCTGCTCCGGACGGTAAAAACTATGTGACGCTTTCACTGCCTGATGGCTATACTTCCTATCTGTGGCAGAAAGTAGGCGACACTACTACTTTAGGCACTGCCAAAACACTGAACGCCGCCACGGCCGGACAGTATCACGCCAAAGTAACAGAACAGTACGGCTGCTCCAGCGAGTTCTCCGCACCATTCACCGTAATACCTGCCAACGGCGCCAATAGCCCTGCTCCTGCAACCGGTGCAACGGCCACGGCTATATCAAAAACAGGCATTACCCTTGACTGGGCCGACAATCCCAATCCGGCTTACAATGAAACCGGATATGAGATTTACCGCTCAGCAGTTGCCGGTGGACCTTACACGCTGGTCTATATCACAGCAACAGACGCCACCACCTGGACTGACGCAGGTTTAACACCTAATTCCAAATACTTCTATGTAATCAGGGCTGTAAACGACAACGGCGCAGCAGCACTGAGCAATGAAGCCACTGCACAAACGCAGGTGGATAGTAATCCTCCCACTCCTCCGGGCAATCTCACTGTTACCGGAACTACCTATTCTTCCGTATCACTTGATTGGACACCCTCCACAGATGATGTAGGCGTCTACAAATACGATATCTATATCAACGGCGTGAAATCCTATACGGTAGATGCCGATGAGACAGATTTTACTGCTTACAACCTCAACAAAGACACCCTGTATACCTTTGTGGTGAAAGCCAGGGACATTGCCGGCAATTCCTCCGCCCGCAGCAACCAGGTAAGCGCAGCCGCTAAAGCCAACGGGCTTAACTACCGCTACTACCTGGGCAGCTGGAGCGCCCTGCCGGACTTCAACACTCTTTCACCGCTGACGATTGGCACTTCCGCCATCCCTGACCTGAGCGTAAGAACACAGGATGTGAACTACGGCTTTGTATGGGAAGGCTATATTCGTATACCCGTTACCGGTAACTATACATTTGTGACCAACTCCGATGACGGCAGCAAACTCTGGATCGACACCAAATACAACGCCGGTGCTACACCGCTGGTGAACAACGACGGCCTCCACGCCCCACAGGATAGAGAAGGCACCGTTTACCTCACCGCAGGCATGCACCAGATAGCCATGGCCTACTTCCAGGCTGGTGGCGGTCAGTCCATGACTGTTTCCTGGAAAAACACCGCCAGCGGTGTAACAAGCCAGCAACAGATCCCTGCTGAGTACTTCACGGACAATTCTTCTTCGTCCTCTACAGGAGCAGTACCCAAAGCACCCGGTAACATCAAGGCCACTACCCTTTCCTACAGCAAGATCAATGTAACCTGGGCTGACAGCAGCAATAACGAAACAGGCTTCGAAGTGTACCGCGCCTCCAGCTCCGCTGGCCCGTACAACATCGTAGCTACCGTTGCTGCCAACCAAACAGCTTACGTTGACAGTAACCTTGTCGCACAAACGACTTACTACTACCGCGTAAAAGCCATCAACAAATCTGGCGACTCCGGTTTCAGCGGAACAGAAAGCGGCGGCTTCGTGTATGGCCTGTATCCAATACCGTCCAGCACCACCACCATGCCTAACTTCGCTGCACTCACGCCAACCAGGACAGGTACTGTTCAAAACGTGACGCTCGACGTAAGGACCCAGGAAACAAATTACGCCCTGAAATTCTCTGGCTATATCAATATCAACACCGCCGGTACCTACACTTTCTATACCGCCTCCGATGATGGCAGCAAGCTGTATATCGGCGACTTTAAAGAAAGCAACCTCGTAGTGAACAACAACTACGTACAGGGCACCACTGAACGCAGCGGTACCAAAACCCTGGCAGTAGGTCGTTATCCTATCCATGTCACCTTCTTCCAGTTAGGTGGTGGCCAGGAACTGACGATCAGATACCAGGGCCCGGGCGGTCTCACCAAACGTGTGATACCTGACAGCGCCTTTATCAACGTGAACGCGCGTGCCACCACACTGGCCATGCCACCGGCACCTTTGGCGCCAACTAACCTGGCCCTTACACCGCTTAGCGCCAATAAAATACAGCTGGCCTGGAAAGACAACGCCAATAACGAAACCAAGTTTGAAGTATACAAGTCCATCAACGACTCTACCCATTTCAAACTGTTGACCACCCTGCCAGCCAACGACACCGCACAAACCGTAGTATATGCCGACACAGCGCTGTTTGCCAATGTGAAATACTACTACAAAGTACGCGCTGTCAATGAAGGTGGTAACTCCGGCTACTCCAATACTGCCGGTGTGAGCACATTGAACACACCGCCGGTACTCACCCAGCTGGTAGACCGCTCCCTGAGATATGACGCTCAGCTGGTGCTCAACATCACTGCTACCGATCCTGACGGAGAAGCTGTTACCCTCACCGCCGCGAACATTCCGGCCTTCGGTACCTTCAACGTGAACGGCAACGGCTCCGCTACCCTCACCTTTACGCCATCCGTGGCCACACAAGGTACGTATCCGAACATCACCGTTACCGCTACTGATCAGCATAGCGGCGTTACGTCCACCACATTCACCCTGACCGTAAATGATAACTACTCTCCTGTTATCAGCAGCGTCAGCAATGTGAGCATGGATGAAAACACGACGAAAGCAGTCAGCCTGACCGTTACCGATGGTAATGCAGGTGACACCTCCATCTGGTCTGTTCAGGGCCTGCCACGCTTTGCAACGCTCGTACCCAACGGCGCCACTGCTCAGCTCAACCTGAACCCGACTTATATAGATGCCGGTACCTACAATGTAACCGTACAGGTAAGCGACGGCCGCGGTGGTATTGACAATAAAACATTCGTGATCACGGTCAATGATATTGACCCGAACCGTATGATCTATGTCAACTTTACCGATGGCTCTTATCCTGCTGCCGCTCCATGGAACAATACCAACAAACAACCGGTACAGAACGATCTGTTCCCCAACCTGAAGGACCAGACCGGTGCCGCTACCACCGTTGGTATCAAGATCGTATCTGCCTGGCAGGCGCTCAGCAACGGCTCCAACTATTACGGTACCAATACCGGCAACAACTCTGGTGTGTATCCCGATAACGTGATGCGTACTGCCTACTGGACCAACACCACCAAACAGACACTGAAACTGTATGGCCTCAATCCTACCAGCAGATATAGCTTCACCTTCTTCGGCGCCCGTGCAGACGTGACCGATAACAGGATGACCAACTACACCATCGGCACCCGCACCGTTTCTTTGCAGACCGCTAAAAACACACAAAACACCGTCTCTATCAACGACGTGTCTCCGGACGCCAACAATGAGATCACCATCGATCTGCAAAATGGTACCGGTTCTGTTTACGGTTACCTGAACGCCATGGTAGTGACCATCAGCTATGATGACGGCAACCCGCCCGCCGCTCCTGCTAACCTGGCTGCTACTACCACACCGGGTGGTGTGAAACTCACCTGGAAAGATGTAGCATTCAATGAAACAGGGTACGAAGTCTATCGCGCAGGTACTACCGCTGGTCCGTTCACACTGTTGAACCCGGCACCTGTTAATGTTAATGCAGTATCCTTCACTGATACTTCTTCCAAAGCCAATCAGCAGTATTACTACGCTGTTCGTGCAATCAATTCACACGGGGCATCTGCGTATACCGACACCATCGGTATCAAAACCGGCAACAACAATCCGAAGCTGGACAGCATCGTGTCCGTAGTGATGAAAAACAACGAAAGCGTAACACTCAACCTGCATGGTACTGACGACGCAGGAGATATCCTTACGCTGAAGGCAACCAACCTTCCTTCCTTTGCCCGTCTGACAGACAACGGCGACGGTACAGGCACTATCAGCATTACCCCTGCCGCGGGCAATGTAGGCAGATACAACAATATCACTGTTACCATCAACGACAACAATGGTGGCAGCGCTACCAGGACTTTCAGCATCTATGTAAGGGATAAGAACATCACTTCCCTGTATGTCAACTTCAACCAGACACCATCTGCTGATGCGCCCTGGAACAACTTCAACAGTTATCCGAGCCTCAATGCCGCTATCAACAACCTGAAAGATGATGCCGGCACCGTTACCGGTGTTAAAATCCAGCTGCTGGACGCCTTCAGTGGTACCAACGCCCTCGGCGCTACCACCGGCAACAACAGCGGCGTATATCCTGACAATGTGATCGCGACCAACTACTACACCAGCGAAAGCACTGCCAGAAGAGTACGCCTGTCCAACCTGCCGGCGAACTATCGCTACAACCTGATCTTCTTCGGCAGCAGGCAAGGCAACGACAACAAAAACACCAACTACACCAGCGGCGCTGTGACCGTAACCCTGAACGCTGCCAACAACAACAGCAACACCGTTCAGATCAACGGTATCGCACCGGACACCAGCGGGAATATTGACTTCACCGTACAACAGGCCACCGGCGCTGCTTACGGCTATATCACCTCCGTTGTGGTGCAGTACTATCTCGACAACGGCAATCCCATGAATCCGGGCAACGCCGTGGCAACAGCCAAATCCAAAACCAGCATTCAGCTGAAATGGATGGACAACTCCACCAATGAAACAGGCTTCGAAATATGGAGGTCCCGCGATAACAGCACCTTCAGCCTGCTCACAACAGTAGGTTCCAACGTAAGCACCTATGCGGACAACGGGCTGACCATGGATTCCCGCTACTACTATAAAGTACGCGCGAAGAAAGACACCAGCTACTCCGACTTCAGCAATGTTACCAGCGCAGCTACTTTCAGAAGCGCCGTGTACATCAACATGAACGTGTTCAACCCGGCCGGATCACCATGGAACAACACCAACTCCGCACCGGCACAGGGACTGGAATTCCCGAACCTGACAGACGACAACGGTGACAACACCGGCATGACCATGATCATCGACAAAGCCTTCTCCGGCGACAATCCGTTTGGTATGAATACCGGTAACAACAGCGGTATCTACCCTGATAATGTTATCAGCAGCACCTACTGGATAGACATCGGACAGGCAGGACAACTGAAGATCAAAGGACTGAACCTGGCCAAACGGTACAACTTCGTATTCTTCGCCAGCCGCGACGGTTCCGGAGACAGGACTTCCAACTACACCATCAATGGTACGACCGTTTCCCTGAATGCTGCTTACAACACCAATCAGACGGTACAGATCAATGATGTGGCACCCGACCAGAACGGTGAAGTGCTGATCAGTGTAACCGCAGGCGGTACTTCCATCTATGGTTACATCGGCGCCCTGGTGATACAATCTTATACACCGGAGTTCAGTTCACTCGACAACTCTCTGCTGATGGCCAACAAAGGCGGTCATGCAGTAGTGCCGACCAAAACTGATGCCGCTACCACTGTTACCGTTGCCAGCGTATATCCGAATCCGTTTGTGAATCAGGTAGCCCTGGAACTGACTAATGCCGGTAAACCCAGTAAGAACCTGCTGATCAGTGTTACTGACATCAATGGCAGAATACTGTACAACCGCGTACTTGGTGCTATGGCCAGCGGAACACAACGCATCACACTGGACCTCGGCGCTGCTCAGATACCTGCCGGCCCGTGCCTGTTGAGAGTGATGGATGGAGATAAACTGATCAAAACAATTAAACTGATCAAGAACAATTAGAAAACAAAAGAACAATAGTAGTTACCGAAAAAATCCGGTGAATACCGGATTTTTTCGGGTTTTTCAAATTAAATTTTATTACACTTTAAAGAATCCGTGCATATGGATCTGATTTATTTGTTTAACTCGCTCCTGAGGCGCAAATGGCTCATCATCACCAGTACCATACTGGCCGTTGTCGCCGCATTTTTGTTGACCTTTAAACAGGAAAAACTGTACAAATCCGTAGCCCAAATTGCCACCGGCTTTACCAGCAACGAACAGGTAAAACTGAAGGATGAAAGTTTCAACATCTATGAAATCGACTCTAAATTCAACAACGTTATCGAGGTATTAAGATCGCCCCGTGTGCTGGGCATGACATCCTATAACCTGATGTTGCATGACCTGCAAAACCCTGCCAAACAATTCCGGAAATTAACAACAGAAGACACCAAAAACCCGGTATATCAATCCATCAATAAAACCAAGGCGATTGAAATACTGACTAAAAAATATAACGAAGAAAATATGCTCAGTTCCTATGATCCGGAAGAAAGGAAAATACTGGAACTGCTTAAAATATATAAGTACGACCTGGAATCATTACGGAAGGTATTATACACCGGTCGTATCCAGCGTACAGACTACATCGATATCCAGTACCGGTCTGTAAACCCCGAACTGTCCGCCTACCTGGTGAATCAGCTCTGCACCGAGTTTATGCGTAACAACGAATCATCCAGAAGCCAGCAAACGGTACAGAACATCGAGACACTGAAAAAATTGGTAGACCAGAAAAAACAAGAGCTGGACAGTAAAATCGGTAACATCAAAGCACTGGGCACCATGGACGTTTCCGTGGAAAGTACCAGCAAACTGGAACAGATCAGCAATTTTGAAAACAGGCTGGTAGATGAAAGAGGCCTCCTTAACAATGCTACCCTGAGCTTACAACAGGTAAACGCAAGACTGGCAGATGCTGAAAAAACTTCTGCCCAGTCCAGCGCAGCCTCTTCTGCCATCACCTCTGAGCTGTCCAGCCTAAGAAAACAGATGAACGATGTATACGCAGAATATGTCAACAAAGGCTCTAACAACCAGGAACTCTATAATAAATACCAGAAACTGAAACAGGACTATAAAGACAAACTGGTGTCCATGGCTTCCTCCTCTCCTGCCGCAGGACCCGGCAACACCAAGGCCGATCTGTTGCAGAAGAAAAGCGACCTGGAATTACAGATCAAAAGCTCTGAGCAAAACATCACGGTATATCAGCAAAAAATCCGTGAACTGAACGGCAGCATCGGCGCCGTTGCCTCCAGAAGCGCCAACAACCTGGCCCTGCAAAAAGAAGTGGAACTGGCCCAACAGGAATACGAAGGCATCAAATCCCGCTACGACGCAGCACAGAATAATAAGATTGCTCCCATGGACGGGTTCCGCCAAATCCTTTACGGACAGCCTGCGGTAGAACCGGAACCATCCAAAAGGATCATCATTATCGGCCTGGCCGGTATGTCCATGTTCATCTTCTGCTGTATCAGCATTATTTTCCTTGAATACATCGATCTGTCCATTAAAACGCCGTCCAACTTTCAGCGTATTACCGACATGAAGCTGCTGGGCATTGTCAATCATATCAACTTAAAAAATGGTAAGATGGACGAAATCATCGCTACAGAGTCAAAAGACTACCAACAGAGCCTGTTCCGTGAACTGCTGCGTAAACTGCGCTATGAAATAGCCAACAGCAACAAACAGGTATTCCTTTTTACCAGTAACAAACCACACGAAGGCAAATCCACCATCATCAAGGCGCTGGCCTATACCTTAAGCCTCAGCCATAAAAAAGTGCTGATCATCGACACCAACTTCCCCGACAATACCCTGACCCGTGAGTTTGAAGCGGCGCCCGCACTGGAAGACTTCCAGCCTAAAGGTACATTCGCTATGGACCAGCTGAAGAGCGTTATCACCAACACCCCTATGCCCGGCGTGGACATCATCGGCTGCCAGGGCGGTGAATACACCCCTTCCGAAGTGCTGCCTGAAGGCAACCTGCTTTCTTATCTTGCCAACATTCGTCAGCATTATGATTACATCCTCCTCGAAGGTGCGCCGCTCAACGAGCGCTCAGACTCCAAGGAACTGATGCAATATGCCGATGCTGTTATCAATATCACCTCTGCCAAATCCTCCATTAAACAGACCGACAAGGAATCCATCCAGTTCCTCAACGGCCTGAATGGAAAATATTACGGGGCCGTATTGAATTTCGTTGACATTAAAAACATCAATATCTAACATGGCCACCACACTTCATCCATCGTCCAACAGGCTGGCCTGGATTGACTATGCTCGCGGGATTGCTATCCTGCTGGTACTTTACCGTCATATTTTTGAAGGCATCACCCGGGCTGGCCTGGGAGAAGGCCAGTTTGACTGGCTGGAGAATGCCAATATTATCTTCTACAGCTTCAGGATGCCGTTGTTCTTCATCCTGTCTGGTGTATTTATTGCCAAAAGCCTCGCTAAAAGAGGGGTCCGCGATCTGATCGTCAATAAATTCAATATACTGCTGTACCCTTATCTGCTCTGGTCTTTCATACAAATTACGATACAGATATTATTGGGCGGATTTGTTAACGCACAACGTGGTTGGGCCGACTATGGCTATGTTTTCGTTTATCCGAGAAGGATAGACCAGTTCTGGTATCTCTACGCTCTGTTCAATGTAACGGTATTGTATATACTCACCCGTGAAAAACTGCGCTTCACCGTATGGCATCAGCTGATTATCGGTACCATCCTGTATTTCATATCCAGCTACGTATCGGTAAAACATATCGACCTCGGCTTTGTATATGACATCTGCCACTTCTATGTATTCTTCGCCATCGGGGAACTGATCTCCGGTGTGATCCTGGACCAGCAGTACCTGCCACGGTTCAGTTCATGGAAGCTGTTTGCCTGGCTGCTGCCGGTTTTTGCTATTGGTCAGTGGTATTTCCTGCAAACCAACCTGGCGCATCAGGACAATCTTTTTGTAGAAGAGCATCAGCCGGCATTGTTTGCCTTGATTGCCTTGGTTGGTTGTGCGTTTATGATCAACATTTCATTCCTGTTGCAACGGTACAACCGCTTTAAGTTATTACGGGTAGCGGGATATCATTCGCTGTATATCTATGTATCGCATGTTTTGGTGGCATCAGCCGTACGCATGTTCCTGGTAAAGGTATTGGGTATTGTTTACCTGCCTGCTTTACTGGCGATCTGCTTATTGTTTGCCGCCGTTGTACCGGTGCTGCTGTACAAACTAGCCATGCGCGCAGGCGCCTGGTGGCTGTACAGCCTGGAAAGGCCGGCATTAAAACCTCAAGTCAACTGAACAACTAATGAGTGAACCGAAATATACCTATTGGTTAAAATCCGGCATCTATAGCGGGATGCAGAAAATGGCCGTATTGCTGTTCGGCATCGGCAGCGTGCTGGTGCTCACCCGTTCGTTGCCTAAATCCGATATGGGCGTATGGAACCTGTTCCTGGTATACACCGGCATTATTGAAATAGTACGGCAATCACTGATTAAAAACGCGGTGATCAAGTACATCAACGGACATCCTGCTTCCGAGCACCCGCTCATCCAGACCGCTGCGCTCTATCTGAATATTGCCATTACCTTGTTGATCGGGATACTGATCAGCAGTTTTATTTACCCCGTCAGCCACCTGTTACAGGCGCCGGACCTCGCTCCCGTCATGTATCTGTTCCTGCCGGGATTATTACTGTTGATACCGTTTTCCCACTTTGAATGGATACAAAATGCCAATGCTGATTTCCGGGGGATATTCTGGGGATACCTCAGCAGACAAGGTATTTCGTTCGGACTGATTATCATTCACCTGCTGATCACCGGACGGGTATCGCTCACCGCGCTGATCCTGTATTACAATGCAGGCCTGCTGGGTGGTACTGTTATCTCTTTCTTTTTTGCACGGAAGTTTTTACACCGTCCGGCTGCGCGTTACCGGGAATGGTTCCTGCAGCTGTGGCATTTCGGGAAGTTTGTGTTTGGCACCAACATCAGTTCATCCATCTTCCGTAATACAGATCAGCTGGTGATCTCCTCTTATATCTCCACCGCAGCGGTAGCGCTTTACGGCGTATGCATGCGTATATCCAACCTGGTAGATGTGCCTTCGCAGGTACTGGGAGATATTCTTTTCCCCCGCAGCGCGAAGATGATGGAGGATGGAAACCTGGGCATGGTGAAGTATTACTACGAAAAGGCAGTCGGCGCTATCCTTGCCATTGCTGTACCTGCGAGCATTGTTATCATGTTATTTCCGAAGCTTATACTGACCATCATTGCCGGCAAAGGGTACCAGGAAGCAGCGCCTGTTTTACAGGTTACCATCTGTTACGGAATATTTCTTCCGTTTATTAAACAGTTTGGCACGATCATGGATTCTATCGGCTCGCCCAAAACGAATTTTTTTGTTATAACGGTAACGGCTATATGCAATATATTCATCTGTATGCTATTAACCCGCCAGATCGGCATTATGGGAGCAGCCTATGGCACCATGATTTCCTACGGCATCTGTTTCATCATCACCCAGGTGATCCTGTACCGCCGGTTAAAAATCAACCTGCTGAATGTATGGCAATACATGATTGAATTTTATCCCGATATGCTCTCCGTAGCACGTCAACGGTTAAACCCTAAATGGAAAGCAAGATGATCAGGAACAGAGATATCATTGTTACCGGCCTTCAGCCATGGGACATAGAGATCGGCAGCAACTGCCGCAATATCGCCATGGAATTGTCGCGCCACAACCGTGTGCTGTATGTGAACAGAGCGCTGGACAGGATCTCTGCCCTGCGGCAACGTCAGGATGCCAAAACACAAACAAGGCTCAACAGCCTCAAAGGCATCACCAACGACCTGCAGCAGGTGGCTGATAACTTATGGACGCTGGACCCAAGGACCATGCTGGAATCCATCAACTGGATGCCCGTAGCCTCCATCTTTGATCGCCTTAATCTTATCAACAATAAACGGCTGGCTAAACAGATCAACCAGGCTGTTCAACGGCTGGAATTTAATACCCCGCTCCTGTTCATCGACAACGATTTTTTCAGGGGGTATTATCTGCCTGAACTGTTGAAAGGTGTCAGTCAAACGATCTATTATATCAGGGACAACCTTACCTGTCTGCCTTACTTCAAAAAACACGGCCAACGGCTGGAACCACAGCTGATGCAACGTGTTTCCATGGTGGCGGCCAATTCCGCCTGGCTGGCGAATTACGCCGCGAAGCACAACCCATCTTCCTTCGACATCGGGCAGGGCTGCGACCTCAGCTGGTTGCGCGTGCCGCCCGCTGCACGGCCAATGGACATAGCGCAGTTGGAAGGACCCGTTATTGGCTACGTAGGGGCGTTACTGTCAGCCCGACTGGATATCGCCTTACTGGAAGAAATCGCCACCCGTAAGCCCGAATGGAATTTTGTGCTGGTAGGGCCGGAAGATGACAACTTCAAAAACAGCCGGCTGCATCAGCTGCCAAACGTACTGTTCACCGGCAACAAACCGTTTGACGCATTGCCTGCATACATCAACAGTTTCGACGTATGTATCAACCCGCAAAGCATCAACCCCATGACCATCGGCAATTATCCCCGTAAGATCGATGAATACCTGGCACTCGGGAAACCGGTGGTGGCTACCGCAACAGCGGCCATGGAAATGTTTGCGCCTTATGTATATCTGTGCGGCGATGCCGCAGGGTATATCCATCGCATCGCCACGGCTTTGCAGGAGCCGCTTGACAGGGACAGGGAGGAAAGAAGAAAAGCGTTTGCCCTTTCCCATACCTGGGAGAACAGTGTTGCCGAAATGGGCCGGCAATTTGAAAATGTTATTCAACCTAAAAAAGCAACCTATGCAGGAAAATAAATTTTCTGATGACAAGCTGCTGTTGATCATGGTGACAGCCTTCATCGCCTTTACCATGATCTTCCTTTATCTCAAAATTTTGTTTTACTGAAACATCATCCATCATGCGTGCTTTAGTGGCAAATATTTTTAAGATCGATTCCTGGTCCCGTATGCCTGACACCATATGGGCCTATATCAGCATGTTCCTCGTTGGGCTGGCCATCAGTTACGCCCTCACCTTCATTGATTACAGGCTGGGCTTTTTGCTGATGGGAGGTATGATAGGCGGTGCTGTGACCCTTGTATGTTTTTTTAATACCAAAGCCGGTTTCTTTATCAGTACCGCGCTGGGCTTTTTTATGTTCTACCTCAAAAGGATGACTGATGACGAAGTGCCTTTTGGGGTGGCGGTGGACGTGCTGATAGCCGTTACTTTCATCGGTTCCTATTATAAAAAGAAACTCGGTGGCACCAGCGCATGGGCACATTTTGCCAACCCGATCACTTATCTCCATCTGATCAACCTCGCCTTTCTGCTGATACAGTTGTTCAATCCTTCCATGTTTTCCGTGGAAGGCTGGTTGTTCACCACCCGTAAGTTTTTCAACTTCGTGATGATCTATTTCACTGCGCTGAATATTTTCAACAGTAAGAAAGACATCATGGACTTTCTGAAGCTGTGGTTGATACTTTCCGCCTTCGCAGGCTTCTATGGTTGCTTTCAGCAATGGCATGGCCTCTTTGGCTTTGAAGAACACTGGGTAACCAGCGACCCCGTACGTTACCGGCTTTATTTCCAGGGCGGCGACATCCGGAAATTCTCCATCCTGTCAGACCCCACTGCATATGGACTGTTGATGGCTACCAGTATCATATTTGCCGTGGTACTGCTGTTGAATACCGGTAATAAAAGACACCGGAAGATGTTGCTGGCCGGCATCCTGTTTATGGCGCTGGGCATGGCCTATTCCGGCACCCGTACGGCTTACATCATGATCCCCGCCGGCCTTGTCCTGTTTGCGATCATGACCATCACCAACCGTAAGACGCTGATGTTTATCATCGGTTTCATGATGTTTTTCAGTGTGCTGATATTCGGGCCTTTCCACAGCAATGGTACGGTGAACCGTATCCGCAGCGCCTTTGAATTTTCTGACGACGAATCGCTGGATGTGCGGGATAAAAACCGGGCATTCATCCAGCCATATATCTGGGACCATCCGCTGGGTGGCGGCGTGAGCACCAGTGGTGTGCAAGGCATTACCTACAATCCCGGTCACCCGCTGGCCGGGTTCCCGCCTGACAGCGGATACCTGCGCTCCGCACTGGAGACGGGATGGGTAGGCCTGGCCCTCACCTGCTTCACCTTCTTTGTATTGCTTTACCTCGGTGTAAAGAACTACTACCAGTCCCGCAACCGGGAAACACGGATTATCTATGTCGGCATCGTTGCCAGCCTGTATGCCTATGTAGTGGCCAACTACGCACAGGTAGCCATCGGACAAACGCCGGGCG
The DNA here is from genome assembly GCF_012927205.1 of Chitinophaga fulva. Classification (GTDB taxonomy): domain Bacteria; phylum Bacteroidota; class Bacteroidia; order Chitinophagales; family Chitinophagaceae; genus Chitinophaga; species Chitinophaga fulva. The sequence goes on along the minus strand of NZ_JABBGC010000002.1, from coordinate 273,716 downwards.
CATTTTTCTTCTATGCCGCTGGCGCCATCATTATCCGGCTACGAAATTTCGAAACTGCAAATCCCAATACAGATAACAATAACCTTAAACCAATTTTAAAGTAATCGACACATGAAAAAGAATATGCTCCTTGCCTGCCTGTTTGTTGCAAGCACCAGTGCCTTCGCACAGGCACAGAAACCCGGCACGCCCGTTGCCGCTACATCAGCCAATACCGCTAATGCCCCGTTTGATATCAGAGACCGTCTCGTGGAACTGGCCCTGAAAAACCCCGGCATTAAAGTCAGGGATTTCGAAAGAGATAAAGCAGTGGCGGAACTGAATAAAGCCGGCGCCTCCTGGCTCAACTATGTGACTGTCAGCTCCAACCTGAACGAAGTATCACTGGGTAAATACCGCGGCACCACCGATCCCCGCAACTCCCTTTTCTACCCGCTGTGGAACGTAGGTATCAGCGTGCCACTGGGCAGCCTCGTACAAAAAGGCAGTGATGTGAGAGTAGCCCGCAGGAATCTCGACATCGCCTCCGCCCAGCAGGAAAGCGCCCACCGTCAGATCAAAGCCATGATCCTTTCCAAATACCATGACTATCTGATGAATAAAGAACTGCTGACTATACAGAATGAAGTAGTGGAAGATGATTATGCTATCTTCTCTCAGGCAGAAGCCAAACTGGCCACCGGCAGCATCTCCTATGAAGAGTATAGCTCCGCGTCCAAAAAATATAACGACGATCGTTTCAAGAAAATGAACATTGAAAGGGACCTGAACGTGGTAAAACTGGAAATCGAAGAGATCATCGGTACGAAACTGGACGATGTATTAGCACAGCACTAAGCGTTTTTTTATTCTGTTATTTATGAGAGCAGTGGTTCTGCCTGAAGATGATAATGTCATGAATTACACAAAAAAGACACACACAGCCTTTCTCAGCTTATGCTGTGTGCTTACCTGTTTGTCGCTGTCTGCACAACGCAATATGGACAGCGTCCTTGTTACTACCAGTCAATGGAAAAAAGTAGGTGCTTTGATCCACCTGCCGGAGGATTATTATCTGACGACCAAAGACTATCCTGTGATCATCTGCCTGCATGGAAAGAGTAAAGCAGGGGCAGATCTCAAACGATTAACCCTGGAAGGCGTGCCCTATTGGCTTAACAATGGTGCCCGGATACAGGCTAAAAACCCCGCAGATGGTAAACTCTATAAATTTATCGTAGTAGCCCCACAGGCTTCCAGTTGGGGGCTTAAGCCGGCCGAAATCAACAGCATACTGGATGACGTCGAAAAAAGATACCGGATTGATAAATCCCGTATATACATCACCGGTTACAGTGCCGGCGGATGGGCCACCGTGATGGCCCTGACCGATTCCCGTAAGCTCACCAGCCGCATCGCAGCCGCCGTTCCAATGTCAGTGGCCTCTATCGATAAAAAGAATGAAGGCCAGTTTAAACTGGTGGCCGATGCCAGCGTGCATTGCTGGTATTTTGCCGGTTCAGATGAACTACATTTTCTGGAAGAATGTCAGCGTTATGTAGACAGTACAAACAAATATCAGTCAGGGCTGGCACAGATCAGCGTTATCCCCGACTTCGGGCATCATTCCTGGAAACAATTGTACGATCCTCGTTACAGGAACAACGGCATGAATATCTATGAATGGATGTTGCAATACCGGCAGACAGGAAAGATGACTGCGGGCGGGAAATAACATCAGGCAGCAGGGCTGCCTGATGCATCAATATATTTTAATAAACTTTTTAACTATTTTAAGTGCGTCCCCATCAGTAACATGAAGGAAATATACACCACAGGGCAAAAAGCTAACGTCGAGGCTTCTCTGTAATTCTGATACCTGCCCCAGGTTGATGGTAGACATCACGGCACCATTGCCTGCCAGGATACGCAGTACTGTATAAGCTGGCGAAATCAACGACAGGCGCAGCTGCAACGTATTGTTTACCGGATTGGGGAAGATCGTAAGTTTGTTGGTGCTGTCCGGGTGATCATCGTTTTTTTTGACAGTGATGATGACCACAGCAGAAGCGGTATTGTTATTATCGTCGGTGACGGTCAGCATAAAATAATACACGCCCGGAGCGGTAAAGGTAACAGGCGTTTGTGCTGCGCCGGGGTCCAGTATCTGCACACTGGCAGGGCCCTGTTGCAGTTTCCAGGTGTAGGAAGTGATACTGCCGTACGATACGGAAGAACCGGTACCATCCAGTGTTACGGTACTATCCGGCAATCTTATTTCCTGATTCTTGCCGGCATTGGCAATCAATGTCGCTGCACCACGCGGTTTCACTGTAACCGTGACACGGGCGGCGTCAGTAGCCCCTTTGTTGTCTGTTACCGTTAATTCAAAAACATAAGTGCCTTCCGTAATCAGTCCGCTCACACCGGTTTGCGCCTGATCAGATGCTGCAATATTAGCAGTGGCCGGACCAGAAATCTGTGTCCACTTATAAGCGGCGATGCTGCCGTCCGGATCGTAGGAATCAGACCCATCGAGCGTAGTGGCACTGACAGGCAGGGTGATGGTAATATCGTTGCCCGCACTGGCTACCGGTGGTTTATTGGACGGTGCTGTGCCGGTGTATTCATCTGCACCAATATCCCAGGCTGCGCCGGAAGGCCGTGCATCTCCATCTATATCGGTTTTAAAATAAGCAGAGAGGTCTTTCCCCTTGTCAATGGCCGGCGAGCCTGTCGCCAGGTGAAAATCATTATTCGTGACATCCACAAACTTCGCGGCATTGATATCTGCCAGGGCCACGTTGTTGGTTACCTGTGCATCGATGCCTGTCTGCACATTGAGATAGTCTGCTGTGCCCTGCGGGCTGCCGCAGTTCACGGTCAGGTTGTTGTAGAAGAGATTTCCTTTTGCCACCGTAGAAAAAGAATTCTGCATACGGATACCATCCCTGCCGGCATTCACCACAGTGTTGTTGAATACATAAGCCTGCAACGGCGTGTAGTCTGGCTTGGTAGGCCTGTCGTCGATGAAGATAGCGTCCTGTCCTACTGCTGTACCATCCTTCCCTGCATCTACCACGATGTTATTGTAGATGTAGGACAATCCGGTGCCGAACAGTTCTATACCATTACCGGTACCTTTGATCACCGTGTTATTATATACTTTTCCGTTAGACAGCCCGCCGAGTATGATACCCGCTTGCTGACTGCCTTTATTGGTAGTGCCGTAGTTATATACCTTGTTATTGAAGATCTCTACATTCTCCGGGGCAGAGGCCACCTGGATACCGTCCCATCCTGTATTCTGGGTAGTAACGTTGTATATCTTCAGGTTGTACATGCGGGGCGGCAGCAGGTTGAGCGTATTCCCGTTGCACACCGTTTCAGTTCCGCCGGGTGCAGTATTGCCGATGTACATGCCTTCGCCGATCACATCATGAATGTACAGGTCATGTAATTTCACGTTGCGTATTTCAAAATAAGGGGCCTGGTTTTCGGTTTCACAGTCGGGGTTGACCTTCGCCATCACGCCTACTTCAGAACCGGTAATTTCGAACCTTTCCGCTTCATAGTCCGTACATCCTTTCCCGATAGCCAGGCCGGAGCTGAGTTTTTTGGAGACGCCGTTGACCACAAACCCGTATTTCTGGCTGCTGCCGGAGCCTGTCACTTTAAAATACTTCACGTTATTGAAGACGAGGCCATAGTTGCCACCATTCCCTATTTTTACCTGGCCGCCGCAGTTGATGAACACTATTGGCTTAGCGCCGGTGCCGCTGAAGTTGAAGAACTGTATATAAGCATAGTCTCCTGCCTGTACGCAGACCGTATCACCCGGTTGTACATTGAGATTGTTACCGTTGATATAAGCGCCGCCGTCGGCTCCTTTTGTCACGAGGAACTTACAGCTGCCACAACCTCCGCTGCTGGCGGCTGTCACCTGCACCGTTACTTTGGTGCTGGCTTTTAAACCGGCATTGTCCGTTACCGTGAGGGAGAACACATAGGTACCTGCCTTCAGATTACTGACGGTGGTACGTGCTGTGCCCGGACTGGCGATGGTGGCTGCTGCCGGACCGCTGTCCTGTTTCCATTCGAAGGTGCTGATCGTGCCGTTAGAAGCAGAAGACGTCGAACCATCGAGGGTGGCGGTGCTGACCGGCAACGTTACCGCGATATTGGATGCCGCTACGCGGGCTACCGGCGCGGGAGTGCTTCCCCCCTGCCGGAACTGCAACATCCATTCATAGATGTTGGGGTTCTGATAAGCATGTGTAGCATCGTAAGCGCGGTCCCATACGCCATCATCATGGCCGCCGCCGGAATAGAAGGTAGACAACGGCTTGCTGGACGGATTACAGCTCTGTATGCGGCTGGTATAAGTAGTCTGGTAACCAGCGAAATTATCTGTGCTGCCGCACAGCATCCAGCTTCCCAGGTTAGCCGTGGCAATGTTGCAAAGCCCGCCTAATTTAGGAACGTCTATCGGTGCGGAGGAAACCGGAACGATAGCGGCGAGGTTGGAGGCATAGTTACTGCCGCTGGCCACATAGTTCAATACACCATAGCCTCCGGCGCTTAATCCTGTCAGGTAAATCCGGGAGGCATCTACGCGGTACTTTGCTTTCATGTCGTCTATGACGCTCTGCACCATCTTTTCGTTGGCCCATCCATCCGGTATCTGCGGAGATACTACGATGAACTTATACAACTTCCCGCCTACGGTAAACTGCATATTGGCGCCCTTGCTGATAACACGCGGCACACCATGGGCCAACACCGTATTGAGGGTGCCTCCATCACTTACGCCATGAAGGAAGATCAATAACGGATAATTGTCGGAAGTCCGGGCATAGTCATCAGGAAGGTGCAACCAGGCACCAGTGGTAGCGGAGGGGGCAATCTTGACTGTACTCTGTGACTGGTTTCCCTGCGAAAACACGACATGAGCATAGCAGATCGCACAAAGTATAAGGCAGGTACTGACGATCGACCTGTAGCTGAGTTGGTTCTTCACGATTGGCTAAAAATTAAATAAGGTGCCTACAAATACCTCATAAGATTAGTTAAACTGCAAAACTGATGCAAACAAAAATAGGGTAGAATTATGTTTTTTTATGAAAAAAACAAATATAAATGTTTGAATAATCCAATGAAAAATATTATATATAAAATACTATAAAAGAGCTAGTTGAAAGATTTAAATAGATAATTATATTTTAATATTAATTTCGATGAATATTGTTTTGTCTACATATCTTTTTCAGCCGGCCATAAAGCAGGATACCTTTTACCGCTTGTTCTATCGGTAAGGAAGGTCTTTCACAATTAAAACGGTGCAGAATACGGGGCGAAATATCCTGTCGTTGGTTGCCTGTACCAAACACGAGGTCCATCGGATTTTCTTCCTGGAACAACCGGTCGAAGAAGGTACGGCTTACACCTGCATCACTGTGGGGAAAAGCGAATACACGATAGTCGATACCAAATTGATTGACAAGATATTCCACCGACTCCCGGGTCTGCATCAATTGCTGTTCCAGGGTCAGGTCAGAATAATAAGGATGGTCAACACTATGGCCGCCAATAGCAAATCCGTCAACCAGCAGCGCCTTCACCTCTTCTGTGGTCATAAAGGGCCGTTGCTGCTTCAGATAATCCTCAAAGGAAACCTGCAACAGTGCCGCCACATCATCAGTCAAACCTTTGTTGCTGTAACGGACCGCCTTCAGCGCTGCAGTCAGTCCGCGCTCATCAGGAGGCAGCAACGCTGCCGCTTCCTCCAGCACTGCTGCACTGTAGGACCGGGTTTGCAGGGCTTCTATCAACAAGCTGATTTTAAACTTGTAGAAGAGCGTGCGGTTATCCAGGAAAGCGTTGTTAAGGAAAAACACCGCAGGCACGCCTTTGCGGCGCAACAACGGTACGATGACTTCCGCCACTTCGCGTAGTCCGTCATCAAACGTGAGCAGGAATGCGTTGTGCGGCAGGGTGAGTTGACCGCGCGAAGCCTGTATTACTTCCTGTAGGGTAACTGGCTTAAAATGGCGCAACAGATAGTCAACGTCCTGTTCAAAAAGCCGCTCGTTCTTATAGGGGTACAGATGTTTGATATGGGGTACATCCGTATTGTTAACGAGATGATGATAAGGCAGCAGCAAATGCATAGGTAACGGGTGCTGCAATGTCTTTAACGGGATTAAACCAGCCGCATGGTAAAATGCCTTTTTGGCCAAACTCATACCGGATAATATTATTGTGCTGTAAAGATAACAAAAGGGAAATGGCATCCAAAGCAAAAGGGCTGTTGTATCCTATGACACAACAGCCCCCTGGTAAAAAACGGAGTAATATTAAAGTGCGAAAGCAGCTTTTACTTTATCCACGTAGTCGAGTTTCTCCCACGTGAACAGTTCTACTTCCACAGATTTTTCATTTTTCTTGCCTTTGTTGAACACTTTGGTGATCACCTGCGGATCGCGGCCCATATGACCATAAGCAGCAGTTTCGCTATAGATCGGGTTACGCAGTTTCAGGCGTTGTTCGATAGCATAAGGACGCAGGTCGAAAATTTCTTCTACTTTCTTAGCGATCTCACCATCTTTCAGGTTCACTTTAGCAGTGCCGTAAGTATTTACGTATATGCCGCATGGTTTAGCCACACCGATAGCATAAGATACCTGTACCAGTACTTCGTCGCATACACCGGCAGCCACCAGGTTTTTGGCGATATGACGGGTAGCGTAGGCAGCGGAACGGTCTACTTTGGAAGGATCTTTACCGGAGAAAGCGCCACCACCGTGAGCACCTTTACCACCGTAAGTATCTACGATGATTTTACGGCCGGTCAGACCGGTATCACCGTGAGGGCCACCGATCACAAACTTACCGGTAGGATTGATGTGATGATGAATATCGTAGCCTTCGAACAGTTTTTGCAGCTCTGGTTTCAGTTTCGCTTTCACGCGGGGGATCAGGATATTGATCATGTCCGCTTTGATCTTCGCCAGCATTTCGGTATCGTCAGCGAAATCGTCGTGCTGTGTAGAGATAACGATCGTATCGATACGAACCGGTTTGTTGTCATCGGAGTATTCGATGGTCACCTGTGATTTGGCGTCCGGACGCAGATAAGTGATGTCTTTATTCTCACGGCGCAGGGCAGCCAGTTCCAGGAGGAGTTTGTGGGCCAGGTCCAGTGCCAGCGGCATGTAGTTCTCTGTTTCACGGGTAGCATACCCAAACATCATACCCTGGTCGCCGGCGCCTTGTTCTTCCGGAGAAGAACGGTCCACACCCTGGTTGATATCCGGAGACTGCTCGTGGATAGCGGAGAAGATACCACAAGAATTGGCTTCAAACATATATTCACTCTTGGTATATCCGATTTTACGGATTACTTCACGGGCGATGTCTTGTACATCCAGGTAAGCTTCTGACTTTACCTCTCCCGCCAGTACAACCTGTCCGGTAGTTACCAATGTTTCACAAGCTACTTTGGAAGACGCATCATATGCCAGAAAATGATCGATCAGTGCATCAGAAATCTGATCTGCGACTTTGTCAGGATGTCCTTCTGAAACTGATTCAGACGTAAATAAATAAGGCATAAAAGTATGGATTAGCGATTTTAAGGTTTAGTATAAATGATTCGCAATTTAATGTTATACTGAGACAGATTGCTGCCACCAGCTTTCAGACGGTCAATATCCGCATAACTAGTGCGTGCCACCTGCAGTCGGAAACCAGAGTTGGTTTCTTGTTTTTTAATTAACATCTGCAGGAAGGTCCCGATGTTGAACGAGTACTGGGATACCTGTACACCGCCGAAATTGGTGACCACTACTTTTTTGCCACCGAAATAATCATCGCCGCGAACGGTTTGGTCAATCACTTTTTTGAGGGTGTCGTTAGCGCCTGAATATTGCAACAGGCTAAGTTTAGCTGGTTCCGTAAAGATATTGTTCATGTCGCCGGAGCCGACAGTGATCTGGGTGATCACCAGTTCCGCCTTGTTGATCACAGCGTTGGGGAAATTCTCCAGTCCGGGGATCAACACATTGGTATACAGTCCCGGTGTGCTTTGCAGGAACAACACACTGTCCCCGTTGGCATTGCCGGTATTGATAAATCTGCTGGCTTCCGAACCGTTATAGTTACGCGCAATAAAATTAGCATGACCGCTTCTGCTGCCAAAGCCAAAGGTAGCACGCAGCGAATCATCCACTGAGTTCTTGTAAAAAACGGTCAGCTTGGTGTTGGCGCCGCTCATGTCGAAGAACAACATGTTGCGGTTGGCACCGGAAGTGGTGTCAGGAACAAAAGCAAAACCTTTCAGATAAGCACGAAAAGTAGAGTCGTTAGTAAAAGCGCCATCCGATTTCTGTTGCAGCAGGTCATTACCAAAAGCATTGGACAGCTTAATACGCAGCTGGGCTGTTTCTTTGGTGCCGTATACGCTGACAGAATCACGTATAGTCAACGGCGTTACTGTGGCAGTACCCAGCAATTCACCGGGGTTATATTGTAACGGTTTGTTGTAAGCGTAGTTGGAATCTATCCTGAATCCTTGTTCAGCCATCCTGTAAACGCGGTACGTCTGTGTGGTGGTGGAATCTCCTTTGTAACCCAGATAAGCGAGGGACAATACCACAGAATCGAGGGTTTGCCCCGTACCTGCGAATGTAAAGGCGCTGGAGGGAAGGCCTACCTGCATGAACACAAAAGCATGGGTTTTGCCAAAAACAGGGTCAGTGGTAATGGAGCCAAGCGCTTTCTCGTAAAAGTTGTAACCGTTAAAAAACAGGGAGTCGTACTTGTATATGTTATTTGTGATAACGCCATTGATGGTCGTATCCTTCCCATTCACAAAGTCGCCCGGTGGAATAAGCCCCTTTCCGAGGATAGTAGACTCGTTGCATCCGGAAACACCGTACAACAGCGCAAAAGAAGCGGCTACAAAGCTAAGGTTCCTGAAATTAATCTTCACGCGTTAAGATTGTAAGTTTAAATGAAGTTGGCGAAAATTCACCAAATATAGGTTATTTACCAAGCAGTTGATTGTAAAGTGCCAGGTAATCAGCAAGATCATCATTGTCTTTTTTGTAAGGTAAGATGATTTTGCCTTTTTCCGCCTTCAGTTCATCCACAACTTTTTTCTCCACCTTCTCTCCGGCCAGTACCACTGCGTCAGCATACTTGCCGGCCCCTCTGTTTAACGCTGTATTGGTGCCCTCTTTAAAGAGCTCCAGATCCTTTTCCTTGATCTGGTTGCTGATGGTCGCCTTCTTGATAAAGGAAGCGCCCAGCTTTTCCTTGAAGCTATTGGGGGACAAAGAATAAACAATTTTGGAATGGGCGAAAACCGGCTCCTTCTTGTATGCTGTTTTCAGATACATCGGGATCAGGGAAGTCATCCATCCGCTGCAATGAATAATGTCCGGCGGCCATCCGAATTTTTTAACGGTTTCCAGGGCGCCTTTACAGAAGAATACAGACCTTGCCGCATTGTCATCAAAAAACTCTTCATTTTCATCTGCAAATACGGTCTTCCGCTTGAAATAATCCTCGTTATCCAGGAAATACACCTGCAAACGGGCATTGGGCAGGGAAGCCACCTTGATGATAAGCGGGTAGTCATCCCCATCTATCACAATGTTGATTCCCGACAATCGGACCACCTCATGCAAGCGGTGTCTTCTCTCATTAATAATTCCAAATCTTGGCATGATCACTCTCACCTCCAGGCCAGCCTCATTGGACTTAATTGCCATTTTATTGACCATCGCCGCATAATCACTCAGTTCCAGGTATGGCGACATCTCTTGGGCAATAAAAAGAATTCTTTTCTTTGTGGACATTTAACGCTGATTATTAATGCAGTAATTTTTAATTTGGCTTGCAAAATTACGGATTTTTTACGGAATATTGGCCAATCTGTCAGTTTTAACATCCTTTTAAGCAATGTTTTATGTATCTATTTAAGCGCAGCAATGACCTGAAGAAGCACCTGGACCTGGTAAGAAAAAGCAGCAAAAGCATTGGTTTTGTGCCTACTATGGGAGCCCTCCACAACGGGCACCTGTCACTTATTCAGGAGGCCAAAAAAGAAAATGACGTTGTCGTCTGCAGCATTTTTGTCAATCCGACACAATTCAACGATCCCAAAGATTTTGAAAAATATCCCATTACTATTGAAGAGGATATTAAGAAATTAAACGATGCGTCCACAGATATACTTTTTCTGCCATCTGTTGAGGAAATGTACCCGGAAGGACTGGCAGGTGGTGAACATTATGACTTCGGCGACCTGGAAACCATTCTCGAAGGCAAATTCCGTTCCGGCCACTTCCAGGGGGTAGGTCGTATCGTACACAAATTACTGGATATTGTGCAGCCTCACAAGCTTTTTATGGGACAAAAAGATATGCAGCAATGTTTAATAATACGTAAACTGCTGCAGATCACTAATTCAACGATAGAATTGGTCGTTTGCCCTACCCTGCGCGAACCTTCCGGCCTCGCCATGAGCAGCCGCAACGAACGCCTCTCTCCCGCCGCCCGCAAAAAAGCCGTCGCCATCTACCAGGCACTGCTCAAACTCCGCGACGAATTCGGTAAAGGCCTCTTCCTCCTCGAAGCCGCCCGGGAAGCATTCGACGACCTGAAACAACAAGGCTTTGAACCAGAGTATGTAGACATCCTCCTGCTGAAAGACGGCCACCTCGGCCATATGGACGAACCACCAGGCGATCACACCGTCATCGCCGCCATCGCCGCCTGGCTCGATGGTGTCCGGCTGATCGATAACATGGTCCTGCAAGGAGCGATATAACGTCATCACATAAAAACACAAAGGAGCGAAGGTCTGACCCGACATTCGCTCCTTTGCTTTTATACACAGTGCCCTGCCATCCTTTGTGTCTTTGCGGGAACCCTTTGCCGGAATACTTTTTTTTCCTAGCTTTGCGAACTGCTCATTTAGCAATTATAGTTCAGAACAATCATGCAAATAGAAATATTAAAGTGTAAGATCCACCGTGCGGTTGTAACGGAAGCTAACCTGCAATATGTTGGAAGTATTACAATAGACGAAGACCTGATGGATGCTGCCGGCCTGATCGAATACGAAAAAGTACAGGTGCTGAACGTCAACAATGGTGAAAGACTGGAGACATACGTAATTAAAGGCAAAAGAGGCTCCGGCGTTATCTGCATGAACGGCCCCGCCGCCCGCCTCGTTGCTCCCGGTGATGTTGTGATTATTATTTCCTATGCCACGATGGACTTTGAAGAAGCAAAGAAATATACACCTATTGCCATTTTCCCCAAAGAAGGGAACAAATTATAATCCCTTCACCATAACAGATCGCTAACACCCTAAAATCTTTGGATGATGCCCAAAACGCTTAAGAACGTCATTAAGTTTATATGTTTTTTCGGCATCGGGGTGCTCCTGATATGGCTGGTCACCAAAGACCTTACTCCGGAACAATGGGACCAGATCAACGCCGCTCTCCGCAAAGCCAACTACTGGCTGGCCATCCCCGCTGTGGTCATGGGCCTCGTCAGCCATTGGCTCCGTGCTACCCGCTGGAAGCTGCTCATGAAACCACTGGGACACCAACCCTCCACCCTTAACACCTTCTTTGCCGTCATGGTCGGATATCTCGCCAACCTGGCCGTTCCCAGGCTGGGGGAAGTTACCCGCTGCGGCATCCTGGCACAATATGAGAAAATACCGGCCGATAAGCTCGTTGGCACCATGATCGCGGAAAGAGCAGTCGATATGCTCTGCCTCCTGCTGCTGATCGCCGTTACCATCCTCACACAGATAGATGTACTGGGCGCCTACGTGCACCATGATATCTACCTCCCCATCGCCGCCAAAATAGCCAATGCCAATGGCATGCAGCTCCTGCTACTGGCCGCTGTGGCGATAGCAGTCATCCTCGCCCTCCTCTGGCTCCTGCGCCGGTTTGCCCGCTCTAAAGCGGCCATTACCGTCAAAGCACTGGCCAAAGGCGTCATGGAAGGTATCTTGTCCATTGGTAAAATGGAGAACAAATGGTCCTTCATCCTTCAAAGCATCCTCATATGGGGCTGCTACCTCTCCCAGGTATATATCGGCTTCTATTGCCTCCAGGACACCTCCCACCTGGGCATCAGCGCGGCCCTCGCCGTACTCATGATCGGCAGTATCGGCATGATCGTCACTCCCGGCGGTATCGGCGCCTATCAGGCGCTGGTACAGAAAGCCCTTGAACTCTACGGCATCTCCTACGTGATCGGATACGCCTTCGGCTGGATCATCTGGGTGGTACAAACACTGCTCGTGGTGTTCGTAGGATTCCTCAGTCTCGTGGCGTTGCCTATCCTCAACAAAAAACAAACAGCGGCTCCGGCCAAATCCTGATCAATACTGATAGCAACATCTTACCACCGGCGTATAAGCGCAGGCGTTATTGTTATGGAATATTTCCCGGGCAATCATGTTGTATTCCTGCTTTTTCAGGAAGATGATTGCGGCTTGTTCCCCCAGGGCTAAAGCCCTGGGCCAAGATGTTGAATGCACTTCCTTTTTATACCGATGATTATCTTTTGTTTCCTACTGCGCTGATTTGACCGGTTTTTCTTAACTTTAATTTAATGGCATTACATCCGCGAAAGCAGTATTATCGTGGATTAAACAACGTGAATTTTTGAATGTAAACTTGTTTGTATGAAGATGCCACATACGGAGAATCTCGAAATTATGACACCAACTATAGCACCCACAAAGAAAAATACCAGCAAAAAAAATACGGCCAAAAAGACACCGGCCAAAAAGCTCCCGGTCCCCAAAGTACCGGTGCTCCCCGCCAAAAAACTGATCGCCCGCGATATCAGCTGGCTCTCCTTCAACGCAAGAGTATTACAGGAAGCCGCAGACACCAGCGTACCACTGCGGGAACGTATCCGGTTCCTCGGCATCTTCTCCAATAACCTCGATGAATTTTTCCGCGTCAGGGTAGCCACCCTCAAACGCATGATGTCCATCAATAAGTCCAATAAAATGCACCTCGAGGAAAACCCGGGGAAAATACTGGACGACATACAAGCTACGGTAATAGACCAGCAACGCGAGTTTGACCGTATATGGAAAGACATCGCACAGGAACTGGAAACAATGCATATTTTCCTGCGGACAGAAAAACATCTCAACCGGGAACAACAGAAATTTGTGCTCAACTACTTCAATGAACAGGTGCGCACCAATATCATCCCGCTGATGATTGAAAGTATCCAGCAGTTCCCCATCCTGCGTGATAAATCCATTTATCTCGCCGTGGTACTGGCCCGCCAGGACAACTCCGTACGGCAGAAATTTGCGTTGATTGAATTACCATCCAACGTATTGCCACGGTTTATCATCCTCCCTTCCAAAGAAGGTGAACATGACATCATTCTGTTGGAAGACCTGATACGCTTCTGCCTCCCGCATATCTTCTCCTACTTCGGTTACGATAAGTTCTCTTCCCATATCATCAAGGTGACCCGCGATGCGGAACTGGACATCGACAACGATATATCCGACAGTCTCATTCATCAGATTGAAAAAGGCCTGAAAGACCGGCGGAAAGGCAAACCGGTACGGTTTGTATACGACAAGGACATCGATCCGCTGCTGCTCGAATACCTGATCCGCAGAATGGGGCTCTCCGGCAAAGACAACCTCATTCCCGGCGCCCGTATCCATAATTTCAAAGACTTTATGGATTTCCCGGATTCTATCTTTCCACCACATACCCATCGTAAAACCTTCATCCATCCGCTGTTTGCCGATGCACCCAGCGTGATGCACGTCATACAGCGCCAGGATGTGATGCTGCACTTCCCCTACCACTCTTTCGATACCATCATCGATTTGCTGCGGGAAGCTGCTATCGATCCGAATGTGTCTTCCATTAAAATTACTGCGTACAGGCTTGCCCGTAATTCCAAAATTGTGAATGCACTGGTGAACGCTGCCCGCAACGGAAAACAAGTGACCGTGGTGCTGGAACTGCGCGCCCGCTTTGATGAAGCCGCCAATATCGACTGGAAAACACGTCTCGAAGATGAAGGCGTAAAAGTATTCCTCGGCATTCCCGATATGAAAGTGCACGCCAAACTGTGCGTGATCAAAAAACGGATCGGCACCAAAACCGTGCAATGCGGCTTCGTCAGCACCGGCAACCTCAACGAAAGGACTGCCCAGGTATATGGCGATCATTGCCTGCTGACCGCCAACCGCTCCGTGATTGCGGACATCAACCGTATCTTCTCTTACCTGGAAAGCCCCCGCCACGACATTAAAATTCTGGAAGGCTGTAAAACATTACCGATAAGTCCGCTCAATATGCGCGATACTTACATCCGCCTGATAGACCGCGAGATCAAGAACGCCAAAAACAAAAAGAAAGCCAGCATGGTGTTGAAGATGAACTCCCTCTCCGACCCCATCCTCATTGGCAAACTCTATGAAGCGGCCAAAGCCGGCGTAGATATCAAAATGGTGATCCGCGGCATCTGCTGCGCCTTTACAGAAAATAAAAAATGGAAAAAAGATATCACCGCTGTCAGCATTGTCGATGAATACCTCGAACATGCACGCGTATTTATCTTCCATCATGGCGGCGCCGAAAAAGTGTTCATCGCCTCCTGTGACTGGATGGTGCGCAACCTCGACCACCGCGTGGAAGCAGCCGTGCCTATAACGGACCCGGATATACGTAAAGAACTGGCGGATATCATGAACATCCAGCTCAGTGGTAATGTGAAAGCCCGTATACTGGACAACGAACAAACCAACCACTACAAGAAAGAAGGCGATAAAAAAATCCGTACGCAAATCGAGATTTATAAATATCTGCACGACAAGCAGTACAAATAAGATTTAGTTACTTTGATATTTAGCTATCTATAGTGCCACTACAACACAGCCCTCTAAATAGCTAAATATCAAAATGCTCAAATAACCATATATTCAAATGACCAAATAGCCAAATGAAGTGTTATTTTTGTGTCTCAAAACAGACTGATAATTAATGAAGTTAGCTGCGATTGATATTGGTTCCAATGCCGCCCGGTTGCTGATCTCCGAAGCATCACCCAATAGTGCGGGAACGATGGACTTTACCAAAGTGAACCTGGTAAGAGTGCCGCTGCGGCTCGGTTTCGACGTATTTGACCATGGTTCTATTTCAGAAAAAAGAGCGACACACCTGATAGACACTATCAGGGCCTACAAACTGCTGTTGGACGTTTACGAAGTGAAATACCTGAAAGCATGCGCCACCTCTGCCATGCGGGACGCCTCCAATGGCAACATGATTTTACAGGAAGTGAGGACACAGACCGGTATCGATGTCCATATCATCTCCGGACAGGAAGAAGCATCTTATATTTACGAAAACCATATCGCCGAACATCTCGACAAAACAAAGTCGTATCTCTACATTGATGTAGGCGGCGGCAGCACCGAGCTCACGCTCTTCAGCGGTACCCGCCTCGTTTTCAAGGAATCATTTAATATCGGTACCATCCGCCTGCTGCACCAGCAGGTGCCTGACAGCGCCTGGCAACAGCTGAAAGATTTTCTCAAACAGCAACTCAGGACCATCGGACCGGTGATCGCTATCGGCTCCGGCGGCAACATCAACAAAATATTCTCGCTCTCCAAACGCAAAGAAGGCAAACCGCTTTCACTTGATACACTGAAGGATTATTACAAGGAATTCAGCGCCTTCACCGTGGAAGAACGCATCCACGTATATAACCTGCGGGAAGACCGTGCAGACGTTATCGTTCCAGCCCTTCAGATATACATCAATGTGATGCGCTGGGCCGGCGCCGAAGAAATATATGTGCCCAAGATCGGTCTCGCCGACGGGCTGATACAAGCGCTGTACCGGGAAATAGCCGTTCCGGCAAATGGTTTCCAGTGACCACACATAAAATAATTTTCCTTTTTCCTTTTTATATCATAACCTTTGAGGAATTTTTGGTATAAAACAACATTGCTATGTCTGTGCATAAGGACGTAAAGCGTATCACTACGCATGTTTTACAGAAGATGAAAGTAGACGGAGAAAAAATCTCCATGATCACGGCCTATGATTTTTCCATGGCCAGGATTTTTGACGACGCCGGCATCGACGTTATTCTGGTGGGCGACTCTGCCTCCAACGTGATGGCTGGCCATGAAACAACGCTGCCCATTACGCTCGATCAGATGATCTATCACGCATCGTCTGTTATACGCGCCATCAAACGCTGCTTCGTGGTGGTAGACCTTCCCTTTGGCTCCTATCAGGGCAACTCCAAGGAAGCCCTTAGCTCTGCTATCCGTATCATGAAGGAAACAGGCGCTCATGGCATCAAAATAGAAGGTGGCGAAGAGATCATTGAATCCGTGAAAAGAATCATCTCCGCCGGTGTGCCGGTCATGGGGCATCTCGGCCTCACGCCGCAGTCCATCTATAAATTTGGTACCTATGCCGTACGTGCCACCGAAGAGGCCGAGGCCAAAAAACTGATCGCCGACGCCAAACTGTTGCAGGAAGCCGGTTGCTTCGCCATTGTACTGGAGAAGATCCCTGCTACCCTCGCCAAAGAAGTGGCCGAAGCGGTACATATTCCGATTATCGGTATCGGCGCCGGTAAACATGTAGACGGGCAGGTACTGGTAATGCATGATATGCTGGGCATCAACAAAGAGTTCAAGCCCCGCTTCCTCCGCCGCTACCTCGATCTCTATACAGAGATTTATGGCGCCACTCAGGCCTATATCAAGGATGTAAAAACGAAGGATTTCCCGAACGACAACGAACAATACTAATAACATAACCTGCCGAACATCGCGTCAGCATTGTTTTAGCAGGCAATACCAGCACGCCGCAGGGTGGTTGATCATCTTCCCCTTACAAAGGGAATACCGTCATCCGCCTGCGGCGTGTTTTATTTTTACCCTCCGGAAATCCGCGCCAGTCCGCTTTTCCACCCCCGTCAGCCTTATTTTTATCCAGCCGCAGAAAAACTTTGCCCTGCTTTGTGCCGCTATTCCGCAATTTTTCCCTATATTAGCTCTTTCATTATCATCAATGAACTACCTGTTAAACATACAACTCTCTCTTCTCTCCTATCTGCGGAGCACCTGCTCCCATGTGCCATGAGTTGGAAAGGCAGGTAATATTTTTTCCCTGAACATATTTTTCGTAGGTCCCTCCCTGTTAGGGATTCCTGTTGCGCTGTAACGGCCGCACCAGCATTTATTTTATATAATGCTGATATTATGCCCTGCAAACTTGGTAAATTTTACCAGGTGCTGTCCTCTTGTATAAGAGCGGGCATACTGTGCTTACGTTTCGGCCAGTATCTGTGTATTATTAATAATTCCAATAGATTATGAAACGTGTAATGATTATCGGCGCCGGCAAGATCGGCGAAACAGCAGCATTCCTGTTACAACAGTCCGGTGACTATCAGGTAACGCTGGCAGACAGTAACCAGGCATTGCTGGACAAATGTACTGACGCTAATATCAGTAAAGCCAGGCTGGACGTAAACGACGCTGCTGCGCTGGAAAAAGCCCTGGAACCACAGGACATGGTGCTGAGCGCCTGCCCTTTCTTCCTGAACGTGAAAATCGCTGCGGCCGCTGCCAAAGCGAAAACACACTACTTCGACCTGACCGAGGATGTGGCCACGACCAATGCTATCCGCGAAATTGCACAGAACGCGGAAGTGAGCTTTATGCCACAATGTGGACTGGCACCGGGTTTCATCAGCATCGCTGCTTATGACATCGCCAAACAGTTCGATACCCTCGACTCGGTAAAACTGCGCGTAGGCGCCCTGCCACAGTTCCCGACCAACAGCCTGATGTACAACCTCACCTGGAGCACAGACGGCCTGATCAACGAATACTGCAATCCCTGCGATGCCATCTATGAAGGCGAACGCAAGGAAGTAATGCCGCTCGAAGGTTACGAACGTTTTGCCCTCGACGGCATAGAATACGAAGCCTTTAATACTTCCGGTGGCCTCTCTGCCCTCGCGGAAATACTGGATGGCAAAGTATACAACCTCGATTATAAAACCGTACGGTATCCCGGTCACTGCCAACTGATGAAAATATTGCTCAACGAGCTGAAACTCAATAAAAAACGGGATGTACTGAAGGAAATTATGGAAGATAGCATACCTTTCACCCCACAGGATGTGGTACTGGTATTCGTATCTGTGTCTGGTACCGTTAATGGCCGATCGGTACAGCGCTCCTACTCCCGTAAGATCTATAATCAGGAGATAGGCGGCAAAGACTTTACCGCTATCCAGCTCACCACTGCCGGTGCAGCCTGTGCGGTAATAGACCTCCATGCCAAAGGCCTGCTGCCAGGCAATGGATTTGTAAAACAGGAAGACGTGATTTTCAAAGACCTGATCAGCAACAGGTTTGCTCAATATTATAATTAGCAGTCAGCCACAGGCTGGCCGCAGGAAGCTCAAACAAACGCCATGTTACAAGAAGTATTAAACGGCCTGATGAGCCGTTACCAGGAGCGGGTGCCGGACGTGTCAGCAGTGATCGCTGCCATGGTCAGCAACGGATTAATCGGGAAAGCAGACGATATCGAGAACGATCATATCGCCTTCCGTACCATGGGAGTGCCGCAACTCGGCGTACAGTCGCTGGAGAAGATCTTCCTCCACTACGGCTATACGAAAATGGACCACTACTATTTTGCCTCCAAAAAGCTGGACGCATGGTGGTATGCACCGCCATTGCCGAAGTATCCGCGCATCTTTATCAGTGAGCTGCGGGTGAAAGACCTGAGCCAGACAGCACAGGATATTATCACCAGTTACACCGATGAAGTAAAAGCAGACCCCGTAACGCTCCTGGACCTGGATGACAGCAAAGCCGTAGACACCTTCCTGCACAGTGGGCTCTGGCGTACTCCTACCCTGGCGGATTTCCAGACACTGGCTGCTGAAAGCGAATATGCCGCGTGGGTGATTTATAACCGCTATTACCTGAACCATTTTACGGTGAGCGTACATAACCTGCCCGCAGGATATAACACCGTTGCGGAGTTTAACCAGTTCCTCGAACAAAATGGTTTTATCCTCAATGACGCCGGCGGAAAAATCAAAACCAGTCCGGATGGTAAACTGCTGCAAAGCGCTACCGTAGCGGGCATGATACCGGCCACTTTTGCCGGTGGCGACACCATCAAAATCGCTGGTTCCTATGTGGAATTTGCGGAAAGGAAAGTGCTGCCGGAATTTGCAGGCCTTCCAGCCACTGCCGTCCGTCGCGAACACCGCCGGGAAGGCTTTGAAGCAGGTAATGCCGACAAAATCTTTGAAAGCACGTACTCCACCCAAACGAAAAAAAGTTCCTAATTTAGTTTACTAATACACCCACCATGGCAGATGATATTTTAAAAGCTTTTGGCATCAGCGCGCAACAGAGCGGCGTCAGCACGGGCAAACACTGGCTGGAAGCCGGCGGAGAAGATATTGTGTCCGTATCACCGGTAGACAACAAGACCATTGCCACTGTAAAAAGTGCTGACCGCAGCAACTATGACGCGGTAATTGCCGTAGCACAGGAAGCATTCAAAGAGTGGCGCCAGTGGCCCGCTCCGAGAAGAGGAGAAATTGTGCGCCAGATCGGCGAAGCGCTGCGTGCACATAAAGAACAACTGGGCCGCCTCGTTTCCTACGAAATGGGTAAAAGCCTGCAGGAAGGTTATGGAGAAGTACAGGAAATGATCGATATCTGCGACTTTGCCGTAGGTCTCTCCCGCCAGCTCTATGGCCTGAGCATGCATTCCGAACGCCCCGGCCACCGCATGTATGAGCAATGGCATCCGCTGGGTATTACCGCTATTATTTCCGCCTTTAACTTCCCGGTGGCGGTGTGGAGCTGGAACTCCATGCTGGCATGGGTTTGCGGAAACGTGTGTATTTGGAAGCCTTCCGAAAAAACACCCGTGACCGCGCTGGCGTGTCAACGTATAGTCGAAACCGTATTCGCTGCCAACAATGTACCGGAGGGCGTTTGCTGCCTCGTGACCGGCGGCCGCGAAACGGGCGAATGGATGTCCAACGACCATCGTATTCCGCTGGTATCTGCTACCGGCTCCACCCGCATGGGCAAAAGCGTAGGCGCCGCCGTAGGGGCACGCCTGGGCCGCTCCCTGCTGGAACTGGGCGGTAACAACGCCATCATCGTGTCTAAAGACGCAGACCTGGACATGACCCTCATCGGCGCAGTATTTGGCGCGGTAGGTACTGCCGGTCAGCGCTGCACCTCCACCCGCCGCCTTATCATCCATGAAAGCGTGTACGATGCCTTTACTGCTAAACTGGTAAAAGCATACGCACAGATCCGTATCGGCAATCCGCTGGATGAAAAGAACCACGTAGGGCCGTTGATCGATAAAGATGCTGTCAACGCCTACCTGAACACTATCTCCCAGGTGAAAGAACAAGGCGGCACCTTCCTCGTGGAAGGCGGCGTCCTCGAAGGCGCAGGATATGAATCCGGCTGCTACGTGAAACCCTGTATCGCTGCCGTAGAAAATACCTACGCCATCGTACAGCACGAGACCTTCGCGCCGATCCTCTACGTGATGAAATACCAAACCCTCACCGAAGCCATCGCCATGCAGAACGACGTGCCACAAGGCCTCTCCTCTGCGATCATGACGCTGAACCTCCGCGAAGCAGAACAGTTCCTGTCTGCCGCCGGTTCTGACTGCGGTATCGCCAATGTCAACATCGGTACTTCCGGTGCGGAAATAGGCGGCGCCTTCGGCGGTGAAAAAGAAACAGGTGGTGGCAGAGAAAGCGGCTCCGACGCATGGAAAGCATACATGCGCCGCCAGACCAATACCATCAACTACTCAGACAAGCTGCCGCTGGCACAGGGCATCAAATTCGACCTGTAATCAGCCACAACAAATAACGAAAGGGGGTATCCGAAAGGATACCCCCTTTTTTATGCCCGGCATTCTCCGTCCATCGTATCGCATCCCATCCCAGGGCTGAAGCCCTGGGCTACGTTGTGTTTCAATTTCTTTCGGATGATGGATTCAATCGTTTTATGCGGATCCCCAAAGCCTCGGGCTATATGGGTACTTGCCATAAATAACAGGCCTCAACAGGAAAAGGAACTGAAACACAACGTAGCCCAGGGCTTCAGCCCTGGGAATTAGCGATGGAATTGGATTGGATGCGATTGGATCGGATGGGGTCGGATCAGAACAAAAATAAAGGGCAGACCGCGATGGTCTGCCCTTCTATGATAAATTTTGATAGCAAATTTGTGGTTAAACTTTGGGCTTTTTCCAGCTCCGAGGCTGTGCCCCGGAGCTTTTAATATTCATGTCAGGATGTGCTCCTCCCTGATCAGATTTAAAAGCGGTTGATAAAATTCTGCCTGCAACGCAGGTCCTTCCTCTACATACATCGACTTACACGATCTCCGGATTCAAGTTTTAAAAATAGTAGCGAGGTTAGAGAACCCCGCTTTTCGTTAAACGGAAACCATGCTTATGAGAAAAATATCCGATAGCGGGAAGCCATCAAATATTCTTCCGACTATAAATATTAGACTTTTTTTTGAATATTCATATTCAACTTTTGTGCTACGGCGGTATTATTTCCAAGCACACGAACGATCAAAAACTGACCTGATCCTTTATCGTAAAGGCTTCTGACTGTTTTAGCCCTTACACCAAGGCTTCTAGCCATGGCAGGAATATTTTCCGGATTTCCACAAATCACGATTGTCTTGCCCCTGTTTTGCTTTACAATACAGTCCAATACACAGTCCCGGGTCTCCTGATCTTTCGTTACCCAGTAATAAACAGGGTGCAATTGCCGCAGTTCCGATAGCGGCGTTACTGTTTGTACAGCCTTGTTCACGTAAATGGTATAAATGGCGGCCACGTCAATATGCCGACAGGCATCTGTAAACAAACGGGTCTGGTCCCTCCCTTCATCACTCAGACCGGCGGATGGTGAGGACTCTTCTTCGGCTGCGTTCACGAAAATAACAGTGGTCACTTTTTCAGGGCCGGTGGCAAAAGCGGCATTACCGGCGGCCA
Source organism: Chitinophaga fulva (assembly GCF_012927205.1). GTDB lineage: Bacteria > Bacteroidota > Bacteroidia > Chitinophagales > Chitinophagaceae > Chitinophaga > Chitinophaga fulva. The sequence goes on along the minus strand of NZ_JABBGC010000002.1, from coordinate 251,589 downwards.
GCAGGGTGGCTAGAATAGCAGTTTTCAGCATGACGATAATTTTTAATGATGAGGTAAATACAAAACAGTATAAGGGAGTATTCCCACGAAATGGGCGCCTGTTGGGAAGAGAACGTTATAGAGGAAAAGAAAGGAACCGGCGTAAAGGTAGGTTTTCCACGCGAAACTATAGCAGTAATGTGATGGGTGGATAACCGGGCTGTTTAACACCAGCAACCTGATAAGAAAGCCATTTGTACAATTTTCTCCAATTAACCAACAAATAGCACGCTTATCATTAAAATTAGCCTGTTCTAAGGCTTTTTCTATACCTTTATTCGCATCATGATATTTTAATTATTAATCATAGAACATGAAATTGTTTAGTCGAGAGGTTGCAGTCTTGGCATGTGTTGCATTGACGGCTGCTTTTACAACGAAATCCAGTGCCCAGAGTAAAACCCAGGTGCCTAAAAACTGGCAGTTGCTGAACTACGAGACCGACAGTGTTTACGGCACCAATACTGAAAAAGCCTACAAAGAGATACTGAAAGGGAAAAAAAGCACCCCGGTAATCGTAGCAGTCATTGATTCCGGTATTGATACCCTCCATGAAGACCTGAAAGGCATCCTATGGACCAACCCGGGCGAAATACCCGGCAACGGCAAAGATGATGATGGAAATGGCTACATAGACGATATTCACGGCTGGAACTTCCTCGGCGCTAAAGACGGCAGCAGCCTGAAAGAAGACTCCGACGAAGCTACCCGCGAGTATTACCGCTACAAAAACAAGTACGGTGACCCGGACTCCACACTGGATAAAAACTCCAAAGAATACGCCACTTGGCAGGCTTTAAAACAGAAAATAGAAAAGCCCAGCTCCCAGACCAAGCTCCAGTATAAATCGATGGCCAAACTTCAGGAAAACGTCAGCAAATGCGAAAACATCCTGAAGACATACCTCAATAAAGAAGATTTTACCGTTGGCCAGCTCGACAGCATCCAGACGACCAATCAGGATGTGCTCCTGGCACGTAATTTCATGACCCGGCTGCTGAAAAGCACCGGCGACGAGCCCGCTTCCTTCAGTGAATTCAAAATGGAATTCGATGCCTATATGGGCGACCTGAAAAGAAAAGCAGAAGCCACAGAAGTACCGCCCAATCAAAACCGCGAAAAGATCGTGGGCGACAAATACGACGATATTGCCGACACCAAATACGGCAACAACGATGTAATGGGGAAATTTGGTTTCCACGGGACCCATGTTAGCGGTATCATCGGCGCCCTCCGCAACAACGGCGTAGGTATTGACGGTGTGGCCGACAATGTTCGCATCATGGCAGTAAAAGCAGTGCCAGACGGTGATGAGAGAGATAAAGACGTAGCCCTCGCTATCCGTTATGCGGTAGACAACGGCGCACAGATCATCAATATGAGCTTTGGTAAACCATACTCTCCTCACAAGGATTGGGTGGATGAAGCGGTTAAATACGCGCAAAAGAAAGGTGTGCTGCTGGTACATGCAGCCGGCAACGATGGCGCCAACAACGATTCTGTGCCCAACTACCCTAACCCTGATTTTGCAGACGGCAGCCCCCGCGCTGATAACTTCATCACGGTAGGCGCCAGCAGCAACGGAGTGGGCCCTGATAAGGTAGCAGGCTTCTCTAACTATGGCAAAAAGACCGTAGACCTCTTCGCTCCCGGCGTACAGATCTACTCTACCATTCCTGGCGGCAACAAATACGGCAGCGCCAGCGGCACCAGCATGGCTGCACCGGTAGTAGCCGGCGTGGCAGCCCTTGTGCTCTCTTACTACCCGGAACTGAGTGCCCGCCAGCTGAAATATATCCTCGAAAAGAGCGCTACACCGCTCCCCGACGGTACCAAAGAAGTCAATAAACCTGGTACACAGGACGAAAGGATCAACTTCGCAGACCTCTCTATTAGCGGTGGTGTGGTAAACACTTACGAAGCCTTAAAACTGGCAGCTACCATCAAAGGTGAGAACGTGAAGAAGAAACAACACAAAGCGAAAATGAAACCGGTAAAGAAAAACTAACCGGTCCCACGATACTTCCAACAAAAAAGGCGCGGACATCCGCGCCTTTTTTGTTGGAATATATTTCTGTCTAAAAAATCATTTCACCAGTCTCAGCGAAAACGGATACTTATAGGAAGTTCCTTCATTGGCTTTCACCGCGGCAATAATGCTGAAGATCAGGTTCACCACCCATAACAGGCCATGCAGCCCGCCCCAGCTCCAGCTCCAGCCATTGGAGAAAAAGAAACCGCCGGTCATCCAGCTGCCTAATGACCACAGGCCATTGAAAACACCAGCCAGTATGGAGATCAGTACGCTGACCAGGCTGATGGTGATTTGAAAATTGATGGCTTCTTTGCCCAGATCGTCCACAAAACGGGACTCGTTGCGTTTGATCAGCCATAATACCAGCACGAGAATGACATTACCGGCAGGCCGGAAAATCGCTGAGCCCACGATACCACCAAGGTGAATAAATGTGCCCCAGTTACGTTCGTCTCTTAAGGTCATAAAAAACAGAATTAATAAGGGTGAGAAGATAGGAGGTTTTATTGTAATATCAAAGCAGGGGAAAAGAAAAAGAAAAAAACTACAAACCTGTAAGCCGGATTCTGTCCCCTGGCAAGCCAGGGTTGCTATCATTTATCTGCGGTGACGCTCGCGCGCCCCCTGTATCTGCCTACCCTCGGACATCGGACGAGCAGCCCTCAAGCGTCCGTATACATGGCATTTCAGCACACAAGGTTTACCCGTACAAACAGTTACCTGTCTACACCGTGGGCTCTTACCCCACATTTTCACCCTTACCCCGCCGAAACAGGGCGGTAATTTTCTGTGGCACTCTCTGTCTCCGGCAAGCCGGAGCCCACCCGTTAGGTGGTGTGTTGCTCTACGCTGTCCGGACTTTCCTTCCCTTCAGACAAGCCAAAGGAACGATAGCACGGTTTGTAGTTGGAGCGCAAAGGTACCGCATTTGGGCATTCAGGTGTAAAATATTTTAAACTTAAAACTCTTTAGCACCAAAATATTTAGGTGCTAAAGAGTTTTGAGTATACAGATTTTAACGTTTCAGTTATTTAAACGTGATTTCAGTGGCGCCATAACCATACTTAGCATGGTACTGGTTCACAAAATTCGCCACCTCCGGCGTCTGACGGAGGATCTGATGGATCTCGTCTTTCAGCTTGCCTTTACCCACGCCATGGATCACAATCAGGTTGTGCTGATGGTGGCTGATCGCCAAATCCAGGTAACGCTGAAAAGCATTGAGCTGCACCGCCAGTATGGCGATATTGCTCATCCCCTTCCAGTTTTTTTCGAGGGCTTCAATATGCAGGTCCACCTCATGCTTAGGCTCCAGCGTAGTTTCCGGCTGCAGCTGTATTTTGCTCAGCAGGCTGGCGAAGTTGCCCGAACCGATAGTGGTGGCCGGTTTGGCCTTCTTTGCACTGGGCTGTTCTGCCGGCGCCGGTGGCTCTGGTTCTTTATCCGGGAATTTATCAAACAGCGTGTACGTCAGTGTGGCTTCTGCTTTATTACGCAGCTCTTCCAACTGGGTAAACATCTGTTTGGGCTTGATTTTCCAGGTCTTTTTCACAGAAGTGGCCAGCTTGGGCTGCGGCTCCTTCAGGAAAAAGGTGAACTCAAACCGCGGATTATCATTCAGGGATTCAAATATCAGGTCTGACAGATAAAAATGATTATACGGCTGTATTTCATTCTTTATCTCAAGGTCCATCTGATTATTGAGCCATATCTGAAAGTAAAAGCGCATGGCATGCGGCGTATCATTAAACAGGTGAAACTTCATCAGTTTCACGGTTTCATCATACCCGTCAAATTGATATACCGGCAGCACAGACAGGAACATGCCCTTGTCTGTTTTAAATACTTCGTATTTTTTCCTGTCTACCTTGATCTCATCCCCGGGAATCTGCCGGGGCTTTTCTTTTACCAGCTTTTGCTGGGTAAAACGATGGAAATAGGGGAAGTCTATCTGATCAAGGTATACCGGGAAAGTAGTGCCTTTCACTTCTATCATCACCATATTGTCATTGACAATGTCTACTACTGTGCCTTCTTCTTTTGAGCTTAACAGCAATATCTTGTCTCCAGTTTGATATTTCATATTTGCATTCTTCTGGGCACAAAAATAGAATTTTGACGGGGAAAAAGTGAGGAAGAGACAGGAAGATTTGATTTTGGGAGGAGCCGTACCTCTCCTGCGCCATTAAAATGGTGGTACTCACAGGTACGCCTATATTAAACATCAGGCTTAGAAATCGATGTAGGTATGCTTACGCTTCCTTTCAGGATGCCTCCGCATAAACTCGTCCACCGAGATGCGGCCGCTGCCTGTTATGGTAAAAACGATCAGCAGCACCAGCACCAGCGCAGACAAGCCCAGCACCGGATACACCTGGAACAGCCCTGTCCGTGAGTGCACGAACAACAGGGCCCCGAGCAGTATCGGGATGTTCAGCGCGGCAGCAAACCTGGTTTCCAGGCCCATGGCTATGAACAGTCCGCCTACGATATGCACAAAAACGATGTAGTGTGCAATAAAGAAGGCGAAAGTAACCAGCGCCGGGCTTTGATTGATCATCGTGTCCAGTGCGTCCCTGTTCATGATAAACAGTACACCAGCCCACATCAGGAAAAGTCCCAGCGCCATACGTACAACGCTCAACCATACCGGGTGATGTGTATCACCCCATCGTGCAACTCTTTGTAGCGTGTTCATAAAACAAAATTTTAAAGAACTTGCTATTAAGTTACGAAAAATAAGCCGGATTAGGCTTGACGGAGCTTACTGTGGCGGTAGCTGTAAAGGAAATAAATGCTCAGACCAATGACCAGCCAGATGCTGAATACGATCCAGTTTTTCAGCGCGATCTCTGTCATCAGGTAAAAGCAGCTGAGCAGCCCCAATACCGGGATGAGCGACAGTTTACGTATAGCGGAGAACCAGGTGATCAGCACGGTCACGATCACAAAGAAAAAGAAGGGAATATTGTGTTTCCATACCTCCCAGCCTCCTTCGAAAGATAGCCTCCGGGCGATTTCTCCACGGAAAAGCACGATCAGCCCCAATACCAGCACAGGTACAATGATCTGCCCGCTGATATAAGGCAACCGGAACCGTTTTTCTTCGGTTTTCTCCTGCGGAGGCAACATCAACACACCGCCGCACACGAGGATGAACGCGAACAACGTTCCGATACTGGTGAGGTCTGTTACGATGGTCAGGTTCAGGAAGAGCGCCGGCACACCTACAAGGATACCGGTGATAATGGTAGCAAAGGAAGGTGTTTTAAACCGGGGATGGATTTTAGCGAATTTTTTCGGCAGCAGGCCGTCACGGCTCATGCTCATCCAGATACGAGGCTGGCCGATCTGGAATACGAGCAGTACGCTGGTAGTGGCTACCACGGCACTTACAGAGATGATATAGCTGATACCCGGCAGGTTCACTTCATTGAACACAAACGCCAGCGGGTCGTCTACTTTCAGTTTGTAATAAGGTACCATGCCGGTAAGCACGAATGAAATCAGCACATACAGTACGGTACAGATGATGAGGGAATAAATCATGCCCTTGGGCAGGTCGCGCTGCGGGTTGGCACACTCTTCTGCTGTAGTGCTCACCGCATCGAAACCGATATAGGCAAAAAACACGGCAGATACACCTTTTAAAACACCGGAGAAACCGTTGGGCATAAATGGATTCCAGTTGCCCGGGTTCACGTAAAAGAAACCCAATGCGATCACAAACAGGATCACCAGTATCTTCAGTCCCACCATGAAATTGGCGCTGCGTTTACTTTCCCGGATACCCACATAAGCCAGGTAAGTGATCAGTATCACGATCAGAAACGCCGGCAGGTTCACAATAAAAGGAATCCCGAAAATATGCGGTGCGGCTTCTATGGTAGCTTGTGAAGCACTGTCGTAGTTGCTCGAAAGCCAGTCCGGCAATGCAATTCCCAGTCCGCGTAACAGGTTGTTGCAATAGCCGCTCCAGGAAATGGCCACGGCGATATTACCGATGGCATACTCCAGGATCAGCGCCCAGCCAATTACCCAGGCCGCCAGTTCACCGAAAGTCACATATGAGTAGGTATACGCGCTCCCGGATACCGGTACGCGGGAAGCAAATTCTGCATAACAAAGGGCGGAAAATCCGCAGGTGACAGCAGTAATGATAAACAGCAGGGACACGCCCGGACCGCCATGAAAAGAAGCTTCACCAATAGTAGAGAAAATACCGGCGCCAATTACCGCTGCAATCCCCATCGCTGTAAGGTCTTTCACCTTCAGCACTTTATGCATGCCTACTCCTGTTTCATGGCCGTCACTCATTCCTTCATTGGCATCTTTAATAATAGTGGTCAGGGACTTCTTTCTAAACAGCGAGTTAGACATTGGCGACGGAATTACGTTTTAGTGTAGTCTTTTAATAAAAAAATCTTGCCCAGGACCGGCGGCCGGGAAAATGAATATATGATTATTATATTAAAAAATAATCATTTAAACATTTTTTATCCCTCCGGTCCTGAGAAAGACGCGAATATAATGCGATTTTGAATATAAAAATTACTGCTGGCGGTTTAACAGGAAGTCGGCCAGTTCCATCAGCGGTTTTTTACGGGCAGACAGTACGGCGATATCTTCGAGGTGAGCAAAGGCCTGCTGTTGAAAACGTTCTTTTTCCTTCTCTGCCCATACATCTACTTTGCAGCTGCGGAAAAGGTCCAGTACCCTGGCCACCTTATCATCCGGATTGGTTTCCATCAGTTTTTTCAGCTCTGCTTTTTGAGCAACGTTACACAGCTCCAGTGCCTTCAACAACAGGAATGTCTTTTTATTGACGAGGATGTCCCCACCCTGCTGTTTGCCGAATTTGTCGGGGTCGCCGAAAGCATCGAGGAAGTCGTCCTGTATCTGGAAAGCGATACCGATGTTTTTACCGAAAGCGTACATGCGCTCCTGATTACCTTCGCTGCCTCCGCCGATGATAGCGCCCAGCTGCAGGCTGGCTGCCAGCAGCACAGAGGTTTTCAGGCCGATCATCCGCACATAGTCATCATACTGTACCTGTTCAGGCTCCATCTGTTCAAAGTCCATATCGATCTGCTGGCCCTCACATACTTCCTTCGCCGCTTTGTTGAATACGGTGATGATTTTCTGTTTGTACCTGGACTGTACCTTGTTGAGCATGTCATACACATTGATCAGCATCACGTCGCCGGCCAGGATGGCGGCGGGTTCGCCATAGACCATATGTACGGTCTGATGTCCGCGGCGGATGGGCGCTTTGTCCATGATATCATCATGAATCAGCGTAAAGTTATGGAACAGTTCCACCGCGTTGCCTACCTGAAAGGCATCCTGATGCAGGTCGTCAAACAGTTCGTTGCCCATCAGGCACAGTACCGGGCGGATGCGTTTTCCGCCGATCTGCAGGATATGGGACGCTGCATTGTATAAACGTGTAGGTTCTTCCGGAAAATGCCATTGATCAAACTGCTGGCTGAACTGCGCTATTAACTCTTTAAATGAATGCATTTCAAATAGACGGTGATTTTATTATTTATTTCTTTGTTTTCTTTTTAGCGGCAGCAGCTTTTTTCGGCGTCGCCTTTTTAGCAGTTGCTTTGACAGCGGCCTTTTTAGCAGGTGCCTTGGCAGCAGTTGTTTTCTTAGCAGGAGCCTTGGCTACTGCGGCTTTTTTGGCCGGTGCTTTAACGGCTGCTTTTTTTGCAGGTGCGGCGGTCGCTTTTTTGGTAGCAGCTTTTTTAGCCGGTACGGCAGCCTTTTTAGCAGCAGCTTTCGTAGTAGCAGCCTTAGTGGTGGCAGCTTTTTTTGCAACCGGCGCTTTGGCCACAGGTGCCTTTTTAACAGCGGCTTTGGCCGTAGTTGTTTTTGTGGCCGGAGCGGTTTTCACTGCGGCTTTTTGAGCGGCTTTCTTGCCGGATGCTTTTGGAGCAGCGGCTTTGGCCACTTTTTTCTTTTCAGCCGGAGCAGCTTTGGCAACAGGCTTTTTGGTGGCCTCCTTCGCGGAAGCTTTTGTGGCAACAGCTTTGGCAGCAGTCGTTTTCTTTTCCGTTTTTTTAACAGCCACTGGTGCGGGTTGTTTTTCCGTCACCTGCTGTACAGGCGCCACCACTGCTTTTTTACCGGTATTTGTTTTTATTTTTTCGGGAGATGCAGGAGCGGTTTCCGGTACTACGTTCACTGATACCGGCGCTGGTGCAGCATCCGCCTGGCCGTCTTTTTCGGCTGTTTGTTTTTTTGCGGTTTTCTTTTTCTTCGCAGGCGCTGCTTCAGTTCCCGGCAAAGTTGCAGGTGCTGATGACGGCACGGTCATATCTACCACGTGCGTTTCGACGATCACCTGGTCAACAACCGGTTCCGGTGGTATTTCCAGGGAAACGGCAGGTGCAACAGGTGCTTGCGGCGCGAAGGGTCGTTTTTCCCTTGGCTGCCATGGCTGCTGGCCATGTTTTTGTTTTTTCTTTTTGTGGTCACGGCGGCCTTCGCGGCGTTCGTCACGCTGGCCCGGCCTGAATTCACGACCGGCGGTAGCCAGTTCGCTGTCCAGCTCATAATCCAGCTGCCGTTTGGCGAGATTGGCGGCCACCACACGGATGCTCACTTTCTCTCCTATGCGGAAACGGCGGCCACTGGCCTGCCCTACCAGCGCATATTCTGCTTCGTTAAATGCAAACTCCTCCTTGCGGTTGAGGTTATGGATACTAACGAGTCCTTCACATTTGGTGTCTACCGTTTCTACCCAGAAGCCAAAATGCGCTACGCCACTGATCACGCCTTCAAAAGTGTGACCGATATACTGCTGCATGTATTCTACCTGCTTGTATTTATTGGCGGCCCTTTCAGCTTCCATGGCCTTACGTTCCATTTCGGAATCATGCTTGCACTTGGTCTCCATCTGTTTGTCCGGATGGATTTCACCGGCCAGGCATTCGGCCACTACACGATGTACAAGCACATCGGGGTAACGACGTATGGGAGAAGTAAAGTGACAGTAGTCATCAAAGCCGAGGCCATAGTGACCTACGTTATTGACCGTATAAATGGCTTTGGCCATGGTACGGATACCCAGTGTTTCCAGTACATGCTGTTCAGGTTTGCCCTGTACCAGCTGCAACATCCTGTTAAACGAACGGGCAATGTTTTCAGGTGAACTAACATCGAACTTATAACCGAATTTACTTGCGAAAGCGGCGAACACCTTGAGTTTGTCAGGGTCCGGCGTATCGTGCACCCGGTAAGGGAAAGGCACTGATTGTTTGTTGACTTTGATTTTAGACACATAGGTGGCCACGGTCCTGTTGGCCAGCAACATAAACTCTTCGATCAACTGATGCGCTTCTTTGCTTTCTTTCACGACAATGCCGATTGGCTTGCCTTTTTCATCCAGTTTGAAGCGGACCTCCTGTGAGGAAAAGTTGATGGCGCCATGCGCAAAACGTTCCTGGCGGAGCGTTTGGGCTATTTTATTGAGCAGCAGGATTTCCTTGTTGTAAGGCCCTTCTTTGGTCTCAATCACTTCCTGTGCGTCTTCATAAGTGAAACGATGGTCAGAGTGGATGAGGGTCCGTCCGATCCAGTGGTGTTTCACCTCTCCTTTCTCGTTCATCTGGAAGATAGCAGAGAAAGTGAGTTTATCTTCATGCGGGCGCAGAGAGCACAGTTCATTGGAAATTTTCTCCGGGAGCATGGGCAGTACGCGGTCCGGCAGATACACGGAGGTAGCGCGCCTGTCGGCTTCTTTGTCCAGTTCCGTGCCTGGTACTACATAGTGGCTCACATCGGCGATATGCACCCCGATCTCAAACAGCCCGTTTTTCAGCGGCCGGATGGAGATGGCGTCGTCAAAGTCTTTGGCGTCGATGGGGTCTATCGTGAAAGTGAGGATATTTCTGCAATCCTTGCGTTTCCGTACTTCCGTGTCCGTTATTTCCTCTTTGATTTCGGCCAGTTCAGTCATTACTTCCGTGGGGAAGTTGAGCGGGAAACCGGCTTCGATGAGGATTTCCTTCATGGCGAGGTCGTTGGTGTCGCTGGCGTCGAGGACTTCGATGACTTCTCCCACAGGTTTGCGGGTTTTCTCGCCCCAGGCTACCACTTTCACCACGGCTTTATCGCCGGACTTCCCATTATTGAGGGAGTTGGCGGGGATATAGATGTCCGGCATGAACAGGCCCTTTTCCGTGATCAGGAAGCCGAAGCTTTTGCTCACCTGCAGGGTGCCGGTAAATTCAGTTTTATTACGTTTAAGGATATCAGTTATGATGCCTTCCTGGCGTCCATCGCCACTGGCATGTTTGATCACGTCTACCAGGACCTCATCTTTATCAAGGGCGGTATGCAGGTTTTTCTGCTTAACCATGATGTCTCTGGCCAGGCCCGGCACAATCACGAAGGCCATTCCTGACCTTGTCAATTCCACGACACCTTTGAAGGTTTTCTTCTGGCCGGGGTGTTTCTTATCTTTCTTTTTCTTACTCATGTTTGGTTGTAGTATTATTGACCGAAGGCGGGCAATTGCCGGGCCACGTAGTCAAAAATAAAGTTATTAAATGATTCCGCTTCCCCGAAGAGGAACGAAATTTCCACTGGCATAACAGCAATTTGCAGGTTTTGTTCTGCCAGATCTTTTTGCAGGAGATGCAGCCTTACTGCATCTTTTTCTGTGGTGATGACCATCTTTTGTGTTCCAGGCAGGTCATCTCTTTCCTTTTTAATTTTTGCAATATCTTTTTCTGAATAGTAATAGTGATCGGGAAATGCCAGCAGGTACACCTTCTGATACTGTTGTTGCAGTTTTTCCAGGAGAGGTTCCGGCCGGGCGATGCCGCAGGCGAGCAACACCGAAGCCGATGCAGGAACATTCACGGGCTGCCGGGTTGTCATATCAAATAATGCGCCGTACTGCAAGGTAGTAAAAAACAGCCGCTGACCGGGTAACGGATTAATTTCTTTTTCCAGCGCCGCCTTTTCAGCCAGGCTCATATCCGGCGGGCATTTAGACACGATAATACAATTCGCGCGTTGATAACCGCTTCTTCCCTCACGCAAACGGCCAAAGGGAACCACATGGTCGCGGGTGAACAGCCGACTGTATTCGGTAATCATGATGTTCATGCCGGGCTTCACAGACCGGTGCTGGAAAGCATCGTCCAGCAGGACCACCTGCGTGTCCGGCTCATCGCTCAGCAACTGCGGGATAGCCAGCATCCTTTCTTCGCCCACACACACTTTGATATCCGGGTATTTAGCATGGAACTGCATCGGTTCATCACCGATATCAGCAGCGGAGCTATGTTCATCGGCCAGCAGATAGCCGCTGGTGCGGCGGTTATAGCCGCGGCTGAGGGTGGCCGTTCTGAACTGGTCTTTGAGCAGGCGGATCAGGTACTCCACGTGCGGCGTCTTGCCCGTACCACCTACCGACAGGTTGCCACAGGCAATCACCGGCAGGTCGAATTCCACGGCAGTCAGCAGGCCTTTATCGTAGAAACGGTTACGGACCCACATCACAAGGCCGTAAAGCAGGGAGAAGGGATATAACAGTATTTTCAGGTAGCTCAGTAGTTTCAGCACTGCTAAGGTTGTTTAAAAATGATAAATAAGGTCCGGCGTCACCACCGTCTGCAGGGGCACGTCCCAGGGATCGGCATCGCTGATGCCCTCAATAGGGCCAAACAGCGAAAGCCCTACCGTGCGCACATCCGGGCGGCACAGTTTCAGGAAACGGTCGTACATGCCTTTGCCATAACCCACCCGCTGGCCCTGCTGATCGAAAGCCAGTAAAGGCACCATCACCAGGTCGATGGTTTCCGGCTGTACCTGTTCACCATTTTCCGGCTCCGGGATGCCGAAACGGTTTTTCACCAGTACCGTGTTGCTATGCCACGCATAATGGAGCATATCGCCGGTTTTCATGTCGGCCTTTGACAGCACCAGCTGTATGTCCGGGTGCTGTTGCCGCAGCCATTGGGCCAATAGCCAGGTATCGACTTCTTTTTTTTCCGAGATGGGAAGGAAAAGATGCAGATAACGCACTCCCTGGTAATCCAGCTGGCGGGCATTGGCCAGCAGCCGTTCGTTCAGGTCTGCCGCCGTGGCGTCTGGGAGGTTCAGGCGCTGTTCCAGGAAGTGTTTTCGTATATCCTTTTTGGTGATCATGCCAGTAACGCCTTTAGGGGAGCTGACAAAAGTTGTGCCTGTTGCTGCACAAATGCCATATTGACCTCCACGGCCTGCGGGATACGCCCGATACGGGGATATCCGCTAAGCCGCACCACATCATCTTCATTAGTATGGTAATCGCCGCCAAAAATCCAGCCTATAACGGGAACGCCTGCATGTTGCAGTACCCGGGCCGTCAGCAGGCTGTGATTGATGCTACCGAGATAATTCTGTGCTGCGATAATGACGCCGGCGCCGAGATCGCGGACCAGGTCCAGCGTCAGGATGTCGTCGGTCAGCGGCACCAGCAGTCCACCAGCACCTTCTATCACCAATGGCCGGCGGGCCGGTTGCAGCAGGCCTGCCTGCCTTACAATTTCAGCAGTGTCGATGGTAACGTGTTCCATGCGCGCGGCCAGGTGAGGCGAAGCCGGCTCCTTTAATACATAAGCTTCCGGATGGCAAACCGTGATGCCTTCCGGCACCAGGGCCCTGACAGTCTGCGTGTCAGTCCCCTCTTCAGACCCTGATTGTACAGGCTTCCAGTAGTCGGCCTCCAGGGCGGTGGTCACACAGGCGGATATGATGGTTTTCCCTACACCGGTACCGATACCGGTTACAAATATTCGATTCATCTACGGCAAATATAACGGAGGAATTATGAATTACGAATTACGAATTACGAATGGGGGCTGTTTTCGGGGTGAGCAATCAGGAATGGTGACAGATTTTAACATTTTCTAAATCTTGGATGTTTTCCATCAATTTACGGTTATTATTAAAAATAATTCATCTACCTAAATCATTATCAGAAAAACAAAAAGAAATCAGGGGGTTCTGCCGATAGCCGGTTAACCCCGCTTACAGCAAATTAACGGCAGCGGCCTGTTTGTTTGGGCTTAATTCGTAATTTACAACTGTACACAACCTCATTCATTTTATGAAATACGCAGCAAACATTCTCGAAACGATAGGACATACCCCGCTGGTAAAACTGAACCGCGTAACCGCTACCCTCCCTTGTCCCGTGTTCGCCAAAGTGGAATTTTTCAATCCCGGCAACTCCATTAAAGACCGTATGGCCATTAAGATGGTGGAAGTGGCAGAACAGAAAGGCCTGCTCAAACCCGGCGGCACCATCATTGAAGGTACTTCCGGCAATACCGGTATGGGCCTGGCCCTCGCAGCCGTGATTAAAGGCTACAAATGTATCTTCACCACCACCGATAAACAGTCCAAGGAAAAAGTAGATATCCTTAAGGCCGTAGGTGCAGAAGTGATCGTATGCCCGACCAACGTGGAACCGGAAGATCCCCGCTCCTACTATTCCGTATCCAAAAGACTGGCTACCGAAATACCCAACTCGTTTTACGTTAATCAATATGATAACCTCGCCAACCGCGACGCCCATTACGAGCAGACCGGCCCCGAAATCTGGGAACAGACAGATGGCAAGGTAACACACCTCATCGTGGCCACCGGCACCGGCGGTACTATTACCGGCACCGGCAAATTCCTGAAGGAAAAAAATCCGAACATCAAAGTATGGGCCATCGATAGTTATGGCTCCCTGCTCAAAAAATATTTCGAGACCGGTGAAATAGATATGGGTGAAGTATATCCTTATATCACCGAAGGTATCGGCGAAGACTTCGTGCCGCAGAACTACGATATGAGCGTCATCGACGCCTTCACCAAAGTAACGGACAAAGACGGCGCCGTCATGGCCCGCCGCATCACCAAAGAAGAAGGGATTTTTGTTGGCTACTCCGCCGGATCAGCCGTAGCGGGACTGATGCAGCTCAAAGACACCCTGAAGCCGGACGACGTGGTAGTGGTGATTTTCCACGACCATGGCAGCCGTTACGTAGGTAAAGTTTACAACGACCAGTGGATGATGGAACGTGGCTTCCTCGACGTAAAAACCGTAAAAGACATTGTAGGTGCCCGCCGGAACATGCCGCTGGTCACCATCAATGCAGAAGAGAAAGTAAGCGAAGCCATTGCCAAAATGCGCAAATTCGATATTGAACATATCCCTGTCACCAATGGCAACGACATCATCGGCGCTGTTTCAGAAAATGGGCTGTTCAACAAGCTGATTGATAATCCGCACCTGAAAGACGCTTCCGTACAGGAAGTCATGCACGCTCCGTTCCCGATGGTGAACCAGGATACACCGATAGAAAAGCTGTCCGTTTACATCAATCGTGAAAACGGCGCCGTGATGACAAAAGACGAAAGCGGCGATCATCATATTGTAACCAAATACGACATCATCCAGGCCCTGGGCCGTTAGTTATTATGTTCCGGGATCAACTGAACCGTACCATTCATCTGCCGGAGGCACCTAAGCGGATTATTTCGCTGGTGCCTTCGCAGACAGAACTGTTATATACCCTCGGGCTGGACGAGGAAGTGGTGGGCATCACCAAATTCTGTGTACATCCGGAGTCGTGGTTTCGCAGCAAAACGCGCGTAGGTGGCACCAAAAACGTACGCATGGACGTGATCAGGGAACTGTCTCCCGATCTGATCATCGCCAACAAAGAAGAAAATACAGCCGAAGATGTGAAAGCATTGATGGAACATTATCCTGTATGGGTGAGCAACATACAATCACTCGAAGACGCTTGTGAGATGATCACCGGCATCGGCGCCATTACACGGAAGACCGACGCCGCCACACAGCTGGCAGACACGGTCCGGCAACGTTTCGCGGCACTACGGCCACTCCCCCATCCGGTACCCACCGCCTACTTTATCTGGCGCGATCCATGGATGGCCGCCGGCGGAGATACTTTCATTCACCAGATGTTGCAACATTGCGGTCTGCAGAATGTATTTGCAGACATACCACGTTATCCGGCTATCGACGAAGAACAGCTGGCAGCCAGCGGTTGCAGGCTGGTGCTCTTATCTTCCGAACCGTATCCTTTTAAAGAAAAACATATCCATGAAATACAGGCCATTCTTCCCGACGCGCATGTAATGCTGGTAGACGGCGAATTGTTTTCGTGGTATGGCAGCCGGCTGCTGGAAGCACCGGCGTATTTTCAAACGTTGATATCCGAAATATCCGGGATTTTTGATCTGCCCGCGGTTTCCCAGGGCTGAAGCCCTGGGCTACGTTGTTGTTCAGGTTCTTTTGCAGCGAGGCTGCTTTGGAATATTGAGATGGCTTAGTATATCGATTGCCTGTATCGATTACCGATATCGATTACCGATATCGATTACCGATATCGATTACCTGTATCGATTGCCTGTATCGATTGCGCTGAGCGATAATGTAAATCAGGAGCCGCTATGGAGCGGCTTTTTTGCATTCTTATTATTGACTAAGCAACCGTTTTGTTTTCTTCTCCGTAACAAGTGTATCCACCATTTCATTCACAAAACACTTTTTATGGAAAGAAGGGATTTTGTATCCAACATCGGAATGACACTGGCGCTGGCCTGTGTCGGCGGATTGGCAGCCTGCAGCAAGGGCGGGGACGGTTACGGGTCCTCACCACAACCAACGCCCGGCGGCCCTAACGCGAAATTGTCGCTCAACCTGAGCACAGATCTTCCTAATCCCGGCGACTTTAAAATCTCCAATGGGGTCATCATCATCCGTACCGGTACAGGCAAGACTGCAGCGGATTTCACGGCATTGTCCAGTACCTGTACCCACCAGGGATGTACCGTTGCCACGTTCAACAATACTTCCAGGCTGATAGAATGTAACGCGCCTTGCGGCCATGGCAGCAGGTATACGACCAGTGGCGCGGTGAATACCGGTCCGGCCACAGCACCGTTGACAGCATATACCATTACCGTTAGTGGCAATTCCTTAACTGTTAGTTGAGTACGAATTACAAATAAGAAGTCCGGGTTAGTCAGTAATCTACTGATATCCTGACAACCTTTCCCATGGCGCAAAAATAATATCAACACCACAGAGCAGTATAGCTCCAAAAGGGCCTGAACAACAACATAGCCCAGGGCTTCAGCCCTGGGACCGTAATTGATTTAGTGTTTTATCAGGAAATCCAGCACCCATCCGGCGAAGTAGGGAGAGCGTACCACGCCGTTATGATCGCCGGCCACGGTGCCGTGCATGCCGCGGGGCATCATGGCGGCGAGGGAGCCGCCGGTATCATTATCTTCATCTTTATCTCCTCCGATCACCAGTACCGGCTGTTGTACCTTTGCCAATTCAGCTGGCGTGGTGGCCGGTTGGCCCCATTGCATCAGCGCCAGCGCCCGCTGGTCTAACCCCTTCGCCTGTACGTTTTTGACCATGGCTGCCAGTTCCGGTACATCTTTTCCGGAGAGGGCATCATAAAATTTCAACCGGCGTGGCCATGCAGGGTCGGTGAACCCGGTGCCGATGCCGCCGAGCACAGCGCAGGTCACCTTCGGGTCCAGCACCAGCAAACGTGCCGTGATGATAGATCCGCGGGAATATCCCACTACTTTATACGCTGGCAGTTGCAGATGGCTGGCGAGGCCAATGATATCGCGGGCTTCAGCATCCTGTGCATAAGCCAGGCTATCGTGCGGATGGCCGGAAGCGCCGTTGCCGCGCAGGTCCAGCGTGATCACGCGAAACCCACGTTGCAGCAGGGAGTCGTACAAAGGCGTCGTGGGCCATGAATCGCCACTGCCCATGAAGCCGTGCACCAGTATGACCGGTTCACCATTTCCCTTGACGGTGTAGTGGATACGGGTGCCGTCGAAAGAAGAAAAGTAATTGCTGGAATCGTTTGCATTCCGATCAAACGGGCCAGCGAAGAGTATTTTAAAAGAGAGCAGCAGTAATGCGGAGCTGAGGATTTTACGCATAGCAGTAAGGAATAAGGGGTTAAAATGCATTTTTTCGCCTGTATTTTTCAGCGGAGATAAAAATACATTTCGCTATAAATCTTATTTTTTACTGTGTATATTTGCTTTCCTAAAAAAACAAATACATTTTAAAGTATGGGAAAATACAGAGCTGGCGTATTATTCGGCGAAGAGCTGGATGCGCTGTATAACGATGCCAAAGACAACGGATTTGCTATGCCTGCCGTGAACGTAGTGGGAACCAACTCAGTTAACGCGGTACTGGAAACGGCTGCCAAAGTAAATTCACCGGTCATTATACAGTTTTCCAATGGTGGTGCTCAGTTTTACGCTGGTAAAGGTATGCCGAACGACAAGCTGCAGGCTAACATCGCTGGCGGTATCTCCGGTGCGAAACATGTACACGAAGTAGCGAAATATTATGGTGTTCCGGTTGTGCTCCATACTGACCATGCCGCTAAAAAATGGCTGCCATGGATCGACGGTCTGCTGGACGCTGGTGAAGTTTTCTTCAAACAAACCGGTCAACCGCTGTACAGCTCCCACATGCTGGACCTCTCTGAAGAGCCTATCCAGGAAAACATCGAAATCTCCCATAAATACTTTGAGCGGATGAACAAGCTGGGTATGTCCATCGAAATCGAGCTGGGTGTAACCGGCGGCGAAGAAGACGGTGTAGACAACTCCGGCGTGGACAATTCCAAGCTCTATACGCAGCCTGAAGACGTAGCTTACGCTTACGAGGTACTGTCTAAAGTAGGCAGCCGCTTCACCGTAGCTGCTGCATTCGGTAACGTACACGGTGTGTACAGCCCGGGCAACGTGGAACTGCGCCCTGTGATCCTGCAGAACAGCCAGGAATACATCCAGCAGAAATTCGGTACCAAAGCTAAACCGGTATACTACGTATTCCACGGTGGCAGCGGTTCTCCGAAACACCAGATCGCTGAAGCACTGGGCTACGGCGTTATCAAAATGAACATTGACACCGATATGCAATGGGCATTCTGGGAAGGCGTACACGACTACTACGAGGCGAAGAAAGAGTATCTGCAGGGCCAGCTGGGCAACCCTGAAGGTGCTGACAAGCCTAACAAAAAATACTACGATCCTCGCGTATGGCTGCGCAAAGGTGAAGATACCTTTGTAAAACGTCTGGAAGAGGCGTTCCGCGACCTGAACTGCATCAACAGAAACGCATAACGGTCCCCCGAAAGGATACGCCTTAAAGGCGCCTGCCGGACTGATATCAATATAACCGCCTGAAGCGGAAACAAAGCGAACTTATATTAAAATAATCGCTTTTGTTTCCGCTTCATTTTTAATAGTTAAAATAAAACAATTTCCCTCATTTCCGGGAGGAGATTCTGACAACTGTTTGGTTTTATGCATTAATTCGTATCTTGCACCACTATTTTCTAATCTAATAGTAAAATATGTCAAGCTGGTTTAAGCGAATTAAACAAGGCATCTCCACCTCCACCAGTGAGAAGAAAGAAGCACCGGATGGGTTGTGGCACAAGTGTCCTAACTGTAAGAAAACCACCACTGTTAAGGATCTGAAGGAGCACTACTACGTGTGTGATAAATGTAACTATCACAACCGTATCAACTCTAAAGAGTATTTTGAGATTATTTTCGACGACAATCAGTTCGAAGAACTGTTTTCCAATATTTACCCGACCGATTTCCTGGGCTTTAAAGACCTGAAACCATACTCTGACAGGCTGAAGGACGCACAAAAGAAATCCGGCCTGAAAGATGCCATGACTGTTGGCACCGGTAAGGTAAACGGATTAGACCTGGTAGTGGCCTGTATGGACTTCAACTTCATCGGTGGCTCTATGGGTTCTGTGGTAGGTGAAAAAATCGCCCGTTCCATTGACTACTGCATCGTGCACAAAATGCCATTGATGATCATCTCCAAATCCGGTGGTGCACGTATGATGGAAAGTGCTTTCTCCCTGATGCAAATGGCTAAAACATCGGCTAAACTGACCCAGCTTGCCGATGCCAGACTGCCTTTTGTATCCCTGATGACTGATCCTACTACTGGTGGTGTGACCGCCTCCTTCGCTATGCTGGGAGACGTGAATATTGCCGAACCGGGCGCCCTGATTGGCTTTGCCGGTCCGAGGATCATCAAAGAGACCATCAAAAAAGACCTCCCTGCTGGCTTCCAGAGCGCAGAGTTCCTGTTGGACCACGGCTTCCTGGATTTCATCATGGACCGAAAAGAATTAAAAACCAGACTGACCAACCTGCTCAGTCTCTTCAAAAACTAGATATCATTTTGAAATTTGGTTATTTAATCATTTGGATATTGTAGTTTAACATAACAGCTGTTAACAGTTGGCACAATACTCAAATAATTAAATAACCAAATTCCAAAATATCATAGCCCCATGGCCGAATTAAGAAACAGATCAGCATATTTTGAGTACGCAATAGAAGAAAAATTTATTGCGGGAATGGTATTGACAGGAACAGAGATTAAGTCTATCCGTGCCAGCAGGGTCAGTTTTAATGATTCCTTTTGTTATTTTTCAAAAGGAGAATTGTTTGTTAAAAGCCTGCATATCGCCGAATATTCTCACGGCACCAGCGCCAATCATGATCCCCTGCG
This sequence comes from Chitinophaga fulva, assembly GCF_012927205.1. Taxonomy (GTDB): domain Bacteria; phylum Bacteroidota; class Bacteroidia; order Chitinophagales; family Chitinophagaceae; genus Chitinophaga; species Chitinophaga fulva. Next base: position 231,886 of record NZ_JABBGC010000002.1, on the reverse strand, counting down.
CGAAAGAAAATTACTGTTGACTAAACGGGAATTAAAAAAAATCGAGAACAAGATCAAAGAACGGGGCTATACCATCGTTCCGCTTCGTATATTCATTACGGATAAAAGTCTTGCCAAAATGGAAATAGGTGTGGGCAAGGGTAAAAAACTGTACGACAAACGGGAATCTATCAAACAACGCGAGTCTGACAGGGAATTACGCCGCCAGATCAAATAACCACCGCTGCAAGCAACGTCACTGCTTAAATCCTGTCCCTTGAATACGATTAGTCTACCTTTCCGTTCTGCCGGCATACGGGGAATGCTATGCCTGTTAGCCTGCTTCCTGCTATGGGGCTGCCGCTCCGGCGAAAAGCTCTACAACAAAGGCAAATATGACGACGCTGTAGCCGCTTTCATCAAAAAGCTCCACCGCAGGCCACAAGACGCCACTGCCCTGCAACTGCTGCCCGAAGCCTATCGCCAGGCACAAAGACTGCATGACGACCGGGTCAATGGCTTTCTCCGCTCCAACAATCAGCTTAAATGGGAACCTATACGCAATGAGTACCGCGCCATGCAACGGCTATACGATCTCATTCACAGCTCCCCCGCCGCCCTACAGGTGGTGACCCCTAAAGATTATCGCGACGCCATTACCGGCGCCCAGGAAAACGCCGCCGAAAGCCGCTATGATCGCGGCATGGCGCTCATGGAACGGGGCGACAAGGCCAGTGCCCGGAAAGCCTACGAGGAATTCGGTGCCTCACTCAAACTGATCAGCAACTACCGCGATGCCAAAGAACGCATGGAAGAAGCTTTTCAGGCCGGCGTAATACATGTGGTGGTGAGTGAAATAGATGTGCGCTCCCCCTTCTTCCAGTTCAGCGCCGACCAGTTCCGCGACTACCTCGTGCGTACACTGCAACAACGCAGCATCAACCGCTTCGTGGCCTTTTACGATGAACGTTTTGCCCGGAACGAAAACCTCCAACCCGATCAGTATATCGCCTTACGCTTCCAGGACTTCGTGGTAGGCCAGACATTTGTAGACCGCCTTCAGCGCGATGTATCCAAAGAGATCGTTACAGGCACCTCCAAAGACACCTCCGGCAAAATCATCAATATATACACTACCGTTAAAGCCACCCTCTTCATCACCAAAAAAACAGTGGTGTCCAAAGGGCTGCTCGACTATCAGATCACCGATACCAATAACGGCCGGGTACTGCGCACAGACCGCATTCCCGGCAGCTACACCTGGCTCAACCAGTTTGGCACCTACCGCGGTGATTACCGCGCGCTGAGCGATGAAGACAAAAATATGATCGGGGGTCAGGATGTAGCGCCACCGCCGCCGCAGGATTTGTTTATCGAATTTACCAGACCGATATATGATCAGCTGGAAAGGGACTTGAGAAGTTACTACAGCAACATCAACTAACATAAAGAAGGCCATGACCACCGCAGTGATCATGGCCTTCTTCATTATGTCAGCATTATCGTAGTTTACAACAAGGGAGTCAATACGGGTATCAGCTGATGTGCCGGTACCACCCCACTCTGGCGCCATGCCAGCTTCCCGTTTTTAAACAACAACATCGTAGGCACACTGCTGATCTGCCATTGGGCAGCCAGCTGCTGGTTTTTATCGATATCGATTTTAATGATCCGAAGTTTGTCTCCAAATTTGTCCTTCACTTCTTTCAGGATAGGCGGCATCATCTTGCAGGGGCCGCACCAGACAGCAAAACAGTCGATCAGCACCGGGGTGTCTGACTGGAGTATAGATTGCAGGTTTTCCATAGCGCACTGATTTAATTCCGATTGCAAAATAATCTTTTTTAAAGACTTGATAATGGAGGAGTTGGGAAGAACGCCGCCAGAAACACTTGACGGCATTGAAAACATTTCATACATTAGGTATATCTGTAATTTCAACTTAAGCCGCCGATGAACACATTATCCTCTATTATCTACATGATCTGGTTTCTTTCAGAGATATTATTGCACAGGATACTGCGGGGAGGAGCGCCGGACGACAAAAAGAAAAAAGACAAAGGCAGCCTGGTCTATATCTGGATTATTATCCTGATCAGCATCAATGTCGCCGTATACGTGTCTTACCAAACACGGTTTCCTATACTGCAGCAGGGCAGCCTGATGAACTACATCGGGTTATCCGTCATCCTGGCCGGTATGATATTGCGTTTTTACGCCATTGCCTCACTGGGCCGGCTGTTTACCGTAGTGGTGACTATCCGTAAAGATCATCGCATCAAGAAAGACGGCATCTATGGTGTGCTCCGGCATCCCTCCTATGCCGGGTCCCTGTTGTCTTTCCTCGGCTTTGGCCTGTCGCTCAACAACTGGGTGGGGCTGATCATTGCATTTGTCCCTGTATTGGTGGCCTTCATCTATCGCATGGATATCGAAGAAAAAGTGCTGACAGAACAGTTTGGCAGCGAATACACGGATTACATCCAACACACCCGTCGCATCCTTCCTTTTATTTATTAAGAGACATAAAAAAGCCTTCGGAAAAACTTCCGAAGGCTTTTTTATGAAGGGTAAAAACTAGTTGTTGATGTTTGGATTGTTCTGCAATTCGCTGATGGGAATGGCGAACAGATAGTAATTGCTGTTTTTCACAAAAGCACTACCATCAGGCAATTTCAATGTACGATGCCCTACCCCGCGTACTTTCACGATAGAACCATCAGGCTGTGGTACGTTGATAATACTGTCTGCACCGGTGTAAGACTTAAACGGTTTCCTGACTACGGTACCGCCTGTACGAATAATATCCACCAGTGAGAACCCTTCACCCCACAGCTCTTTTCGTCTTTCCAGCAGGATCGTGTCGGTTACAGAACCGCCACCGTTGAAGAGATGGGAGTTACGCGCTGTTCTCAGTACATTGAGCACCTCGGCAGCTTTCGCAGCATTATTGTTGCGGGCGTGCGCTTCCGCTTCAATCAGGTACATCTCTGCAGAACGCATCAGCACAATGTCAGACACCATACCACCCGGGTCACGGAAGCGGAATTTTTTGTACAGCAGTGCGCCGGGACCGCTGGTGCTCCACTGGAACAAACGGAAACGTACGTCTGTGCTGTCAAAATAGCCCTGGAACCATGGGTCGGCCTTATAACTTTTATAATAAGCTACCGGCGTGGACACATCGAGAAAATTAAACGTAGATGCAGCCACGTTCTGGCTTGGTGTCTGCGGCTGGCCCCAGATCCATTCCGGATTACCTACATCGTTGAAGCCTTTGTTATAGTCATCACCAGACATCAGCGGATAACCGTTACGTGCCGCCACAGCAGCGGCGATGGCTTTCGCCGGCTGATTGCTGTAGAGATAAGCGCGCGCCAGTAACCCGTTGGCTACATTACCATCAATTTTGAATTTCTGTGTGGAGCTACGGCTATAGTCTGCCAGTAAAGGCACAGCCGCCTGTAAGTCGGTGATGGCCTGCGCGTACACCTGTGTTACCGTAGATCTGGCCTTACCCGGTGTAGCCGGATTAGCCGGATCAGTGTATATGGGTACTGATTTAGCGCTCGGATCGTTGGTTACACCGAAAGAATAGAATTCCGCCAGTGTCAGGTAGCACCAGCCCCTTAAAGCGGACGCCTGGCCTTTCAACAGCTTGCGTTTGGCATCGTCGCCGGGCACCTGATCTATTTTAGACAGAAAGTTGTTGCAGTTATCGATGGTTTTGTACAAGATGGTCCAGTAAGCACTCACCCTGTTTTTGGTATTGTCCGACATTTCGTTAAATGTGTATGAATCCCTGAAACCATAGGAGGTGGTCAACGCCACATCACTGCCCATAGCGTCGCTGGTAAGGTCCAGCGATTTGATGCCCGGAACGGCGAAAGTGAAGTAGGTTTCAAACATATATGCCCAAATCCCTGTCAGCGCAGTTTCTGCGTTGTCGACAGTGTTAAACACCTGATCGTCGGGTACGGCATTGGTAGGCCGCGTGTCCAGGAAATCCTTGTTGCAGGCTGAAAAGACAGCTGCGGCGAATATAGCGATGAATAATATGTACTTTTTCATGACACAGTTTTTAGAAGCTCAGATTAATACCAGCGGATAAAGATTTTACGGCCGGGTAACGATAGTAGGTAGTACCACCAACGGTCTGTTCAGGGTCCATGCCTTTATGGCCGTACAAGGTGAACAGGTTTTCTCCCTGTACATACACCATGATGTTATTCAGGTGAGCCCTTTCCATTAACGTCTTCGGCAGTGTGTAACTGAGGTTTACGCTTTTCAGCCTGGCATAGGTAGCATCATACAGGAAACGGGTGGAAGTGCCCGTCCAGCTGGCAGCTACGGTATTTACCTGCGGTACGTCTGTATTGCGGTTAGTCGGTGTCCAGGCGTTCAGCACTTCTGTAGACCATGCGCGACCGGCAGAACCACCCAGTCCCATCAGGAAAGTATAGTCGTTGTCCAGTACTTTACCGCCGATGCTATACACGATCAGGAATGACAGCGAGAAGTTTTTGTAAGCGAATGTGTTGGTCAGACCACCATACAGATCAGGCAATGATGATCCGGAATAATACAGGGACGCCTTGCTGTAGTTGCTGGTATCCTTGATGCTGCCATCAGGATTGGTGTATTTCCACTGTGCCACACCGGTATTCGGGTTCACGCCTGCCCATTGACGGATGTAGAAGTCATAGATGGATTTGCCTACCATGAGCTTTTTGGTACCGCTAATGATCTCGTTTTGCGGCAGGCTGGTAACCTTGTTCCTGTAGTGTGTCATATTGAGATCGATATTCCAGCTGAAGTTCGTAGTTCGTATAGGCGTACCATGCAGACTGAGCTCTATACCGGTATTTTTCAGCGCGCCTACGTTCTCATCTACTGAACCGTAGCCGATAGAAGGTGGTTTCGGTCTGGAATACAGCAGGTCCTGTGATTTGCGGACAAAGAATTCCGCGCTGCCGCCGAAACGGTTATCGAACATAGACCAGTCCACACCTACATTGAGGTTGAGGTTAGTTTCCCATTTCAGCTTCTCGTTGAACAGGAATTCGCGGAAAGTACCACCCAATCCGAGGTTGCTGTTAACTGAATACAGCGGCAGATAGTTGTAGTAACGGTCTGTGCCAAGGTTGTCGTTACCTTGCCCGCCGTAGCTGGCGCGCAGCGTCAACAGGTTGAGCCAGGAAGTATTTTTCAGGAAGGTTTCTTCCGTCATTTTCCAGGAAGCGCCTACAGACCAGAAAGTGCCCCAACGGCGGTTCGGTGCGAAGCGGGAAGATCCGTCGCGACGCAGAGAGGTGGAGAAGAAATATTTTCCGGCGTAGTCATATTCCGCTCTTCCGAGGTAGGAATTCTGCCTGTAGTTGTCTGAGTAACCTTCGAAACCGCCAATCAGGGCAGCATCGGAAGGTTCATCGATACCTGGCACAGAGAACCCGGATTTAGACCCCTCGAGGTAAGTATATTTAAATTTATAGGCTTCCTGACCGAGCAACACATTCAGGTGATGTTTCTCATTGAAGGTATTTTCGTAGGTCAGGAGGTTGTTGAAAGTCCAGCTGAAAGTGCGGTAGTTGCCTTTCAGTACAGTACCACCTACCTCAGCGTCGAAGCCGAGGGTGGGGTTGGTATAGTCGTGCTTTATACGGGTGGAGTAGTCAGCGTTGTAGCTGGTTTTAAACTTCAGCCCTTTGTAAAGTGTAGCTTCTGCATAAAAACGGCCGGATACATCATCGCGGGTCACATCGTGTTTATCTATGCCGGAAGTCTGTACCAGGTTGGTACGGGGATTAGCCGGATCGGGACGATAGTCGCCGAAATCGAATATTTTGTTGCCTTTGGCATCGAGGAGATAGGAGCCGGTATTCGGGTCACGCTGATACACCGGGTACATAGGCCCCATCAGACGACCGTAGTTGACATAGTTGTCGCTGCGGCTGTCTTCAGACGGCGGCGCCTGTTGATCGGAATGGGCAGCGCTGAGGTTAAAGCCTACTTTCAGCCATTTGCGGGCGTCTATGTCGAAGTTGGAGCGTACAGTATATCGTTTGAAGCCAGAGCCGAGGTAGATGCCCTGGTCATCGAGGTAACCACCGGAGATGAGGTAACGGGTTTTATCGGTAGCACCGCTGATGGCCACATTGGCTTCAGTACGGTGACCCGTACGTTGCATGGCTTTGCTCCAATCATCGTTCCACAAGGGTTTAGCACCAGCAACCAGTTTACCGTCGGTACCCACCGGCTGAGGGAAGGCGCTGCCATAAGGATTAATCCCCAGCTCCCCTACCAGGTTTTGGCTGGCGTCTCTCGCGGAGCTGATGGAGTCATTGCCATTTGCCAGGCCCTCGTTGAACAAAGCGCGCCAGTACATCGGGAAATACTGATCAACAGACATCCTGTCATAATCTTTCACCGCTCTTTTGGAAAAACCCTGACTAACGCGAACGTCTATATTACTGCCTTTGGCTTTTCCTTTTTTAGTGGTGATAATGATAACACCGTTAGCGCCACGGGAACCATACAATGCTGAGGAGGCTGCGTCTTTCAGTACACTGATGGATTCGATATCATACGGGTTAATCGCGTTGATATTACCACCATAAGGCACCCCGTCCACCACGTAAAGCGGGTCAGCTGAAGCGTTAATAGAACCAACGCCGCGGATACGGATCGTAGCGTCAGAACCAGGTTGCCCGCTCTGGGAAGCGCTCTGTACACCGGGAGCGAGGCCCTGCAGGGCTTTGGTAACGCTGGACACCTGGCGGTTTTCCAGTTCAGCGCCCTTTATTTGTGAAACGGAACCGGTATAGGAACTTTTTTTAGCGGTACCATAAGCGATGACTACTATCTCATCAATATTTTTACCGGCAGATTGTAGCGTGATTGTCAGCGGTGTTGTACTAATAGGTACTTCCTGCGATGTCATGCCTACATATCTGATGACCAATGTTGTAGCCGCCGGATCTGTAACTTCCAGCCGGAAGGAACCGTTAGGCCCTGTCAGCACCCCTTTCGTCGTTCCTTTAATGACGATGGTGGCGCCGGGCAGCGGTTCTTTGTCCTTGCCCGACAGGACAGTACCTGTAACGGTACGTACCTGTGAAAATGCTGCCAGTGGCCCCAGCAGCAAGAGAATCATAAGCAATCGTTGTAACATAAATCTATGGTTGATTTGGTTTGAGAACGAATAAAGGCAGCAAAAACCCATGCCGGCGTAAGCAAATAACACCGGCTAAGCCTCCTCTTATTTTTTTGTACTGTGACAGCAATCTTCCGGAAACAGTCCATGTTGCTGTAACCTGTTGTTTCGAAAGATCTGTTGTGCAGAAAGTGATTCGAATTTAACTACAGCAACAACAACTTTGGTTGATGCATTTAACTGGCTGGTTATTTATTTCCATCATCGGTTTTCTTTGTTGTTTTGTCTTCATCGCAATACTCTATTAATTCTATAGACTAATCGGGGCGCAAAGCTAGGTCGTTTGTATGTAAACAACAAAAGAAATGTTAAAAAAGTTAGAAAAATGGGATACAGCCTTCATTTTTTGTGATGACCGGTTACTTTTTTATATAGATTTTAAAACTCATATATTTATATTACCCCTTGTGCATCAGCAACACGATGATCACACCGGAAGTAGTGAGGGTGATGTTGGCCACCGCATAAGCCACAGTATAACCTAAGGCCGGCACTTTACTGTTGAGCGTATCCTGAACAGCCAGCAACGGCGCCGATTCATCATGCGCACCGGCACAGGCGCCCAAACCAATAGCGGGATGAAATTTGAAGACGTATTTAGACAGGAACAGCGCCACTACCATGGGTAACAGGCTTAACACCAAACCTGCGAGGAACAATGTCAGTCCTTCCTGTTTTAATCCCTGTAAAAAGCCATCGCTGGCAGTAAGCCCTACGATAGCGATAAACACATGCAATCCCAGTTTTGTCAGCACCCACTGAGAAGAAGGTGGTATATATCCGAAACGTGGATTCACGCTGCGCAACCATCCGAAGAAAAGTCCTGCGATCAGTGCGCCCCCGCTGGTACTCAGTTCTATCGGCACATTACCGATGCGTACGCTCATGGCGCCTACCAGCGTACCCAATGCAATGCCGCCTGCCAGGTATGGAATATCCGTTTCTACGCCTGCCCGTTCTTTAAAACCCAGTACAGGCACGGCCTGGTCTAATTCCTCCTGTATGCCCACCAGCTCGGCCACATCGCCTTTTTGCAAAATGGTATTGGCTTCCAACGGTATCTCGATACCGGTACGTGTAATTTTCCGGACACTGATGCCATGCAGCTGCGGCTGGCGCACCAACACTTTGATCGGTTTATTGATGGCGTTGCTCTTATTGATCACCACATTGATAGCCTGCACGGGGAAGGTCAACAGATCAGCATCTGCTACTTCCTTGCCCAGCATAGTACCGGAAGCAATAGCTGCAGAACGTTGCCCGCCAACTGCTATAATATCTCCCTGACGTATCACAAAATCCTGCGGAGTAGCCATCATCTCCCCTTCCCTCCTTACGCGCAACAGATACAACACTCTTTTTTTCCTCCGGAAAAATGCTTCCAGTTCTCCCACAGATTTCCCTTCTTCGCCCACCAGCTCACCATTGACGAGGTAAGCCCTGAAAGCCACGTGATCGTAAGCGTTTTTGATATCTCCGTCTTCTTCAGCATTCGTATCAGTCATCGTTGCTTCGAGCTTGCGGGTTTCTTCTATCAGCTTCTCCCTGCTGCCGGACATGAACCAGGGACCGATGACCGACAGGAACCAGCTGGTGCCTGCTGTTCCAAAGATGTAGGTCACCGCATAGGCTACAGGGATCTGGTTGACCAGCCGCTCCTTGTCTGCGATACTGATGTCCAGCTCGTTGATGGTATTGGAAGCAACGCCGATAATAGCAGAACAGGTGTTGGCACCAGACATCAGTCCGGCGGTGGTACCCGTATCAAATCGCAGGATAGAAGCAATGGCCCAGCAGAAAAAAAGGCTGCTGCAACAAACGATAAAAGAGAATATCGCTATCGGGAGACCATCTTTTTTCAGTCCCTGGAAAAACTGCGGACCGATGCTGTAGCCCGTACCAAACAGGAACAACAGGAAAAAGATGGATTTGGCCGCGCCGGGGATCTGGATATGGATACCGCCAATGACGATACCTACCAGCAGTACGCCAGTGACAGTGCCGAGTGTAAAACCTTTGATGCGTAATTTGCCCAGGAGAAAACCAATGAGCAGGGTTAACATGACGGCTATTTCCGGATATTTCTGGAGGGTTTCTATCAGCCAGGTAAGCATAAACGAAGTTTTTCCGTTTATATTACAATCCGGGCTGTCAGTTGGTTCGGCGACAGTTAATTTCCGCTTTCGAAGCCCTGGTCTATCAGCCAGTTACCGCTATCGGCGGCCTGTGTGGCCAGTTCATCACAACGATTGTTGAACGGGTTGCTGGAGTGGCCTTTCACCCATTGCATTTTGACTTTGTGTCTTCTGTAGAGCGGAATAAAACGGAGCCACAGGTCTTTGTTTTTTTTATCTTTAAAGCCGGTTTTTACCCAGCCCCATATCCAACCTTTTTCGATACTGTCCACCACATATTTACTGTCTGTAAAAATGGTCATTTCCACTCCTTCTTTCTTTAATGCTTCCAGTGCGGTGATCACCGCCAGCAGCTCCATCCGGTTGTTGGTTGTTTTACGATATCCCTGTGATAATTCCTTGCGCACACTTCCCCATAATAATATCACACCGTAACCACCGGGCCCGGGATTGCCGCGGGAGGCGCCATCCGTATATATCTGCAATTCTGCCATAGCGCGCAAATATAACGTTCATTTATAAATTTTGACATTTAGTTATTTTGATATTTAGTCAGATTTCTTCGCAGCAAGGAAGTTCAACTACATATCAAAATAACCAAATGTCAGAATATCAAAATATCTAAACCTGGAACACCCCTACGTTAAACGGCTGTTCAACGGGTGCGTTGTTAGCAGCTTTGATGCTTTCCGAAACATGCCTGCGGGTATCAGCAGGGTCAATGATATCATCCACCCAAAGGCGGGCGGCGGCATAGTAAGGAGTGGTCTGGCTGTTGTATTTATCTGTGATTTCTTTGAGCAGGCGGGCTTCTTCATCCGGGGTGATCTCCTGTCCTTTTGCTTTGAGGGAGGCCACCTGGATCTGTAATAATGTTTTAGCAGCCTGTTCACCGCCCATCACCGCAATCTTAGCAGAGGGCCATGCGAAGATAAAACGGGGATCATAAGCTTTGCCGCACATGGCGTAGTTGCCTGCGCCATAGGAGTTGCCGATGATGATCGTGATTTTGGGCACTACTGAATTGGATACTGCGTTAACCAGTTTAGCCCCGTCTTTGATGATGCCGGCATGTTCGCTGCGGCTGCCTACCATGAAGCCTGTTACGTCCTGCAGGAACACCAGTGGTATTTTTTTCTGGTTACAGTTCATGATGAAGCGGGCAGCCTTATCGGCGCTGTCGTTGTAGATAACACCGCCCATCTGCAATTCGCCTTTGCGGCTTTTCACGATTTTACGCTGGTTGGCCACGATGCCTACCGCCCAGCCATCTATGCGGGCATAACCACAGAGGATGCTTTTGCCGTAGTCCTGTTTATATTGATCAAAAGCGGAATCGTCCACGATGCGGTGAATGATATCGAGCATATCATACGGACGGGAACTGTCGGACGGCAGCACGCTGTGGAGGTCTGCTTCCGGCAGTGCGGGCGCCACCGGCTCGATACGGTCAAAGCCGGCAGAGGGGCCTTGTCCTATTTTGCTGACGATCCGTTTTATCTGATCGAGGCATTCTTCATCTGTTTTGAATTTATAGTCAGCGATGCCGGAAATTTCGGTATGGGTAACGGCGCCGCCTAACGTTTCCGCATCTACGTCTTCGCCAATAGCAGCCTTTACAAGATAAGGGCCGGCGAGGAAGATAGAGCCGTTGCCTTCCACCATCAGTACTTCATCGCTCATAATGGGCAGATAGGCGCCCCCAGCCACACAACTGCCCATTACCGCCGCGATCTGGGTGATGCCCATCGCGCTCATGCGGGCGTTGTTACGGAAGATGCGGCCAAAGTGTTCCTTATCCGGGAATATTTCATCCTGCATGGGCAGGAACACCCCGGCACTGTCCACCAGGTAGATGACCGGGAGATGGTTTTCCATGGCTATTTCCTGGAGGCGCAGGTTCTTTTTGCCGGTCAGGGGAAACCAGGCGCCGGCTTTTACCGTCATATCATTGGCCACGATCATGCATTGGCGGCCGCTTACATAACCGATGCCGCCTACAGTGCCGGCAGCGGGGCAACCACCATATTCGGGGTACATATCATAAGCAGCAAAGGCGCCGATTTCAATAAAGGGGCTGTCTTTGTCTATCAGATATTGAATACGTTCCCTGGCCGTCAGTTTGCCCCGTTGGCGGACCTTTTCCAGGCTTTTTTTCCCGCCACCCTGTTCGATGGTCCCGAGGCGTTGTTTCATGGTGCTGATGGCCAGTCTCATGGCATCTTCGTTCTTATTCGTTTCCAGATCCACTTGGTTCATAACGTTTGGGTTTTACTTTAAAAATACCGACAAATAAGTTAAATTACGAATTATGCAGCTTACAGAACACCTCGCTTCTTCCATAGAAGCATTATACAATGGGAAACCCTGGCTGGATGTAACTTTCAGGGAGCACCTTTCCCGTATAGACGCACGTCAGGCGGTAAAAAGCCTGAACGGCTCCAATAATATCTGGCAGATCGTGAACCATGTTATCTTCTGGCACCAGCGGGTAGAAAGGTACATGCACAACGAAGCGCCGGAAAAAGACGGAGACCTTCCGGACTTTTATATGCCGGAAAACCATGGGGAAGAAAACTGGCAGGCCACCATCCACCGGCTGGAACACTCCTTTGAGCAGATGGCCGCCACTATCAGGAACTTCCCGGAAGCGGCACTGTTTGATACCTTCCCGGGCACCGATAAAAAAGCTGTTTATTATTTACAGGGCCTCGCAGAACACGACGCCTATCATCTGGGGCAGATAGTACTGTTACGCCTATATAACTGACTTTAATTTTTTGATTTACGATTTTTTGATTTTGGGATTTCAGGAATGAACCCAACATCCTGGAAATCCCAAAATCAAAAAATCACATCATCGTAAATCACTGGGTGAGGTCCATATCATACCGTTGTTCATACTGTTGCTGGCCCCACAGCTGCAGGAATTTCTCCCCGGTTTTCCGGAAGCCTGCTTTTTTGTAGATATCGATGGCGGTGTTTTGCAGGCTGGTGGTCATCAAATACACATTCTGATAGTTTTTCTCCCGGCAGAAGGCAATTGCTTCGGCGAAGAGGCGTTTTCCCAGTCCGCGTCCCCTGTAGTCGGGGTGCACAATGAACCAACGCAGCTGGGCAAGGTAACGGGAAGAGCCCAGTATGGCCACCGCCCCTACGATCCGGTTATCCGCCACCGCCAGAAACACCCTGTCCTTATTGGTGTTGTAAGTTGTCAGAAAATCCTGGAACGTTTTACACACATAGGATTCAAATTCAAAATTATAGCCACATTCTTTGGCGTACAGTTCTCCATGCAGGTATATCAGGTAACCGATATCCCCCGGTTGCAGGTCATAACGGATATGGATATCCGAAGTTGGCGCCGGGGTGCTGCCGCCTGACAAGACAGTTTCGATGGTTTTCATGGCACCGGTGACCTGTTGCCGTTGGGGTGCTTCCAGTGGCTCCAGTATCTGCCGGATCTGTTCTGACGATCTTTCATTGAGGCCGGTCATCATCTTCCGTCCTTTAGCCGTGAGTTGCAGGAAAAAGGTACGGCCGTCGGCGGGTGACTGGTGCCGGGTGATCAATCCGGCGGTTTCAAACTTCTTCAGGATGCGACTGAGGTATCCCCCGTCTATCTTCATGACAGTAATCAATTGGCCGGCGGTACATTTTTCCTGTTCCCCGATCTCATATAATACCCTCACTTCAGAAAGCGAATATTTACTTTCCAGGATGTGCTGGTCCAACAGGCCCACTACCCCCGTATAAAAGCGGTTAAAATGGCGGACATCCGCTATCAGTGCATCATTGGATGACATATAAATCTGTATTTCAATCAAAATTACAAAAATACTTGACATCGTCAAGTATTTTATTTGACTAAAGCAAATAATTATGATGGGGGTTAATAGTGTAAAAAACACCCCTGCGGTACACATACACTCAATAGGGTAAGATGTTATATTTGTGATTTAGCACTTTATATTGTGTGCGGTCTTGATTAAAACTCATTTATGTCACCAGGATTATTATTCTCGTTTGTCGTTGCTTACTTTGTCATTCTACTGATTGTCGCCTGGTACACCGGCCGTGGGTCTAACAACGACTCCTTTTTCATCGGAAACCGCAACAGTAACTGGATGCTGGTAGCATTCGGGATGATTGGCACCTCCCTGAGCGGTGTTACTTTTGTGAGTGTTCCGGGCGCAGTTGGCAAAGACGCCTTTACCTATTTCCAGATCACACTGGGTTACTTTATCGGGTACATCACCATTGCTTATGTGCTGATACCGCTTTATTACCGGTTGCAACTGACGTCCATTTACAACTACCTGAACACACGCTTTGGTGTTATGTCGTACAAAACGGGAGCTTCTTTCTTTATCCTGTCGCGTACCCTGGGGGCTACCGCCCGGCTGTACCTGGTGGTACGTATCCTGCAAGACGCCATCCTGTCCAGCTTTGGTGTTCCCTTCTGGCTTACCACCCTTATCATCCTTTTTATGATCCTGGTGTATACCTATGAAGGCGGGGTGAAGACCATCGTGTATACAGACACGCTGCAGACCACCTGTATGCTGGCCGGCCTGATCATCTGCGTATTTTACATTCTGCATGCCATGGACATGAATATGGCCCAGAGTATCAGCGCTATGCAGGAAAAGGGGCTTACGCGGATTTTTGAGTTTGATCCCAACAGTAAACTGTTTTTTGTCAAGCAGATATTGGCCGGGGCATTTATTACCATTACCATGACCGGTCTTGACCAGGAGATGATGCAGAAAAACATCTCTGTTAAAACCCTGCGCGACTCCAAGAAAAACATGGTGTCCCTGGCTTTTATCATGTTGGTGGTGATTGGCCTGTTCCTGTTCCTCGGTGGCCTGTTGAACCTCTACGGTGCGAAACTGCAGGTATCAGCCACCGGTGACGCCCTGTTCCCGGAACTGGCGCTGCGCCATATGCCTCCGGTAATCTCCGTGATCTTCATCATTGCGCTGATCTCTGCCCTGTTCCCCAGTGCCGACGGCGCTATGACGGCCCTCACCTCGTCTATCTGCATAGACATCCTGGATTTACAACGCCGTACCGACTGGGACGAGGCCCAAAAGAAAAAAGTGCGTCAGCGTATCCACCTGATGATGGCATTTATTTTCCTGCTGTTTGTGATGCTGTTTGAATGGGTGAACAACCCCAGTATGATCGGCGTAATCCTGAAAGTGGCCACTTATACTTACGGGCCGCTGCTCGGTCTCTTCGCCTTCGGTATCCTGAGCAAACGGACCGTCAACGACCGGTTGGTGCCGATCGTTTGCGTGGTAGCGCCACTGCTCTGCTATGTGGTAGACACCAATCAGGCTGTACTGTTCAAACAGTTCCAGATTGGACTGGAGCTGCTGATCATCAACGGTGCGTTTACTTACATCGGCCTGCTGATGATTTCCCGTCGAAAGATTTAGGGATTTTTTGATTTACGATTTTTTGATTTTACGGATAAGAAGACCGAAGCGGTAAAAATCCGCTTCGGTCTTCTTTTTTATCGATCCGCGAAATCAAAAAATCGTAACTCAAAAAATCTCTAAATCAGTTCGTTTCCCTGGATTTGTTGAGCAGGTGTAATTCCAGAATGGTGGTCCTGCCGTTTTCACTTTCCCGGTACATGGGAATGAACTTGCGGTTGAACTGTATTTCCTCGTAGGTGTAGGAAGTACGTTGTAATACCGTGTTGGCGTATACATCGTTAAACCCTTTCACCAACACGTAAATCTCCACGTCCGCATTCCGCATGTCGTCGGCCGTAAAGCCCAGCAGCGGGCTGTTTTCATCGATGGGATGCACTACGGTCCAGTTCATGGAAAGGCTCTCCACTTTTCCTCTTTCCAGTGGCAGGGTGTAGAATTTGTATACCGGATTACTGTTCTCCACTACCTGCAAGCCGATGGTTACCGTAACATCTACATTGGTAAGCGTATGATTGTCTTTGTACGAAGCGAAGCGGAACATCAGGCCGGTCATGTCTTTATAGGGACCGATGAGCGCATTGTCGCTGAATACGAGATGTGCCCTGGGTTTGGAAAAACGGCCGTACATCAGACCGGTAGCCACCGCAAAGGACAGGAAGCCCGACATGGCTTCAATAGCAGCCACCATGTTGGCGCCGTCACCAATGGGATTTACGCGGCCATAACCGACAGTGGTAAAGGTTTCCGTACTGAAGAAAAAGATTTCTTTCAACCGCATCCAGGGAGTTTGCCCGATGATACCCTGGAACTGGTCCACGCCCAGCACCCAATAGATACCCGTGTACAAGAGGTTGATCGAGAAATAAAACAAGAGGATCACGCAGGTGAATTTCCAGGCCGGCAGGTTGAGCAGCGTGTGATACACACTAAACCGGTCCCAGAACGGGCGGCCTTCGCGGCGGATGTTAAAAGTACCATCACGGTTAATAAACCGGCCTCCGTACCCGTTGGGATTGGTACCGAAGCCGGTATCGTCATTTTGTTTAGAGAAAGGGTTGATCCTTTTAAGGAGCGACATAAATCAGATAGTTTGAACAACAAAGCTAACAAGATAATGTCATCTCCAGTTTGATCTTAATCACAAGTCCCGTCCATAGCACAAGAAGGACCATCCGTTGTTTCCAGCGTTGTCAATGGCTGTGTTTTGTGCCATTCACCATAAGCCTGTGTCAGCGCTTGTGTAAAGGCTTCTGACGGCTGAGCGCCTGACACGCCATATTTGCGGTCCAGCACAAAGAAAGGTACGCCGCGGGCGCCCAGTTGTGCTGCTTCCCGCACGTCCAGGTTTACCTCACCGGCAAATTCGCCGGACGCCAGCATATCAGCCACCATTTTACGGTCCAGGCCTATTGCCTCTCCGATATTCTTCAGGACTTCGTGGTCCGCGATATCCTTTCCTTCCGTGAAATAAGCGATAAAGAGTTTTTCTTCCGCCACATCACCCAGCTTCTGTGCTTTTGCCATTTGTATCAGCCGGTGAGCATCAAAGGAGTTAGCCACCACTGCCTTGTCGAAATTATAAGTCAGTCCTACTTCTTTGGCCGATTGGGTCACCTGCTGGTGCATGCTTACGGATTGTTCCCGGGAGATGCCTTTATGTTCTGCCAGATAATCATATACATTGGTTCCGGGCATGGACTTCAGATCGGGGTTAAGCTGAAAGCTCTTCCACTCCACTTCTATCTTATCTTTATCAGGAAACTTGTCTAATGCCGCCTCAAACTTACGTTTGCCAATATAACAGAACGGACACATGATGTCTGACCATATTTCTACTTTCATCTTATTCATTTTTATTTTAAGAAACTCCTGCAAAGTTAATATATTTGCTTCCCCGAAGTAAGGCGGTTACTTTTAGGATAGTGCTTTACAAAAGAAACCAGTCATTTGATAAATTCTGTCACTTACAAATCTATTTATTAGAATACTATATATCTATATAATATATAAATGATAGAATATCTAATTAGCAAACTGTATGAGAGCAGATATAGCAGGGGAGCGAGTCCCCGCATTAACAGCGAAGGAAAAATGTATGGAAACAGGTGATCATAAAGACTGCCTGGGCGTGATTATGCCGGTACGGGACGCGCTGGACGTGATCAACGGCAAGTGGAAACTACCGATCATTATTGCTATTTCCCGTGGACATAAACGTTTCCGGGACATCGAAAGAAATATACCCAAGATCACCTCCAAGGTATTGTCCAAAGAGCTGAAAGACCTTGAAGCACATAAGCTGGTCAAACGCAGTGTATTTGATAGTCAGCCTGTGAGCGTGGAGTATACGCTGACACCTTATGCCGCTACGCTCAATCCTGTGATTGATGCGTTGTTTACCTGGGGTACAGAGCATCGGAAGACGATATTTGGGTCATCGGGGTCGAATGGGGCGCATTGATACGATTAATACGATTCACGCGATTAATACGATTCACGCGATTAATGCGATTCACGCGATTCACGCGATTCACGCGATTCACGCGATTCACGCGAATCCCAGGGCTGAAGCCCTGGGCTACGTTGTAGTTCAGGTTCTTTTATAGATATGTCCCTTAGTAATTTGAGGTTCTTTACCCTCTGTGAGGCCCTGGACAGGTGATTTCCTTTCTGGGCAATTCTTATGTAACTATGTAATCATGGCTATAAAACAGCCTGAACTACAACGTAGCCCAGGGCTTCAGCCCTGGGACTGGGATTTATGACGCCACGTTTTTTATTCCTCTATTTTCAGCACGATCTTGCCTCTTCCCGGCCCGCCTAACTGGCTGTAGTCCTGTGCTGCGGCAGCGCCGGATAACGGAGCAAACACCTTCCGGACGTAGGGCCTGATCAGGTCTTTATCCAGCAGTTTAGCTACCTCCTGCATGGCAGGCAACGTTTTGGTCCCTGCCCACACTGCGTGGATACCGGCTGCAGCCGCCCTTTCCGGCGAAGGCTGCTTTACAAGACATAAGAGAATACCGCCGGGCTTCACCAGCTGATAGGAGCGGTCGAGCGTATCACCTCCGACAGTGTCCAGCAGCACATCGACAGGGGCTGTCTGCGATTCAAAAGGCGCCACGGTATAATCAATCACTTCGGAAGCACCGAGCGATTTTACGAATTCCACATTTTCAGTTGAACTGGTTGCGATCACGTAAGCGCCTGCATGATATGCCAATTGCACCGCGAAGTGCCCTACTCCACCGGCACCGGCATGAATAAACACCCGTTGCCCTTTTGTGAGTTTGCCTACATCAAAGAGCGCTCCCCAGGCTGTTTTAGCGCCACCACAGGCGGCAGCTTCCTCAAAGGACAAATGCATCGGTTTGGTGAACAACTGTTCCGAAGGCACCACCGCACAAGCGGCATAAGAACCGTCTACCGCGCCGTATACTGCCTGCCCCACCTTCTTATCGGTCACCCCTTCTCCGAGGGCCACCACCACACCGGAAGCTTCCACTCCCGGGATATAGGGCAATGGCTTTTGCATCAGGCCCTCCCTGATTTTCCAGTCGATGGGATTAACCCCGCTGGCCACTATATTGATTAACACCTCCCCTGGTCCCGGCGCCGGCACGGGCACCTCTTCCAGGCGCAACTGATCTGATCCGCCATAGGCGTGCACGCGTATTGCCTGTACATGTATATCCTTCATACTATTATTTTTTTGCTGGCTTAAATGTAACGAAAAGCTGCCAGGAATCGTGCGGAATGGGCATTTACAGCCACAGGCCAAAAATATTGATTACCTTCGCCGTTCATATTTTGTAGAAACATGACATTTGGGGATTTAAATCTGAACACACCTTTACGCAACGCACTCGACGAACTGGGCTTTGTAAAGCCTACCACCATACAGCAACGGGCCTTTTCCGTGATCATGTCCGGACAGGATGTTTGCGGTATTGCCCAGACCGGTACGGGTAAAACTTTCGCTTATCTGCTGCCTACCCTGCGGCAGTTTAAGTTTACCAAAGAGAAATACCCGCAGGTGCTCATTATGGTGCCTACCCGTGAGCTGGTGGTACAGGTAGTGGAATCGGTGAAAAAACTGACCACTTATATGAGCGTGGAAGTAATGGGCGTTTATGGCGGGGTGAATATGAATCCGCAGATGGCGGCGGTACAGGATAAAGTAGACATCCTGGTGGCCACACCCGGACGCCTATACGATATTATCCTCAGCGGCGCGCTCAAGGTGAAGTCCATCAAAAAACTGATCATCGATGAAGTAGATGAGATGCTGAACCTGGGTTTCCGTACGCAGTTGACCAACATCATGGACCTGCTGCCGCCACGCCGGCAAAACCTGATGTTCTCCGCCACCATCACTGAAGAGGTGGAAGCAATGATACAAAGGCATTTCAACAATCCCATTATGATAGAAGCGGCGCCTACAGGTACGCCGCTGGAAAACATTGACCAGGTACTGTACCGGGTGCCTAATTTCAACACCAAGGTTAATCTGCTGGAGTTGCTGATCACCCGGGATGAGAGCATGGTCAAAACCCTCATTTTTGCCGGCACCAAAAAACTGGCAGACGACCTGTATGAACAGTTACAGGCCAAGTTCCCCGACAAGGTGGGCGTTATCCATTCCAATAAAGAACAAAACCATCGTTTTAATACCGTTAACCAGTTCCAGGCGGGAAACTACCGTTTCCTGATTGCGACCGATATCATTGCCCGCGGGTTGGACATTGCGGAGGTAAGCCATGTGATCAACTTTGACACGCCGGAAGTACCGGAGAACTACATCCATCGTATCGGGAGGACCGGGCGTGCCGACAAAAAAGGGATTGCCATTCTGCTGACCAAAGACCAGGAGACCGAAGAACTGGCCGCCATTGAAACGTTAATGAACTACAGCATCCCGGAAAGGCCGTTACCGGAAGACCTGGTGATTTCTGATGTGCTGACAGAAGACGAGAAGCCGAAAATATTCATGCGCAATACACTGGTGAAGGCGCCCAAGCGTGACGAGGCCGGACCGGCTTTCCACCAGAAGCTGGCGAAAAATATGAAGACGAACCGTAAGGTCAGCCACAAGGATAAAATGATGCTGAAATATGGTAAGCCGAAAAAACGCAAGCCCAAAAAATAATCATTCTCCTGATAAAAATCACCGGTCCCTGTCTTTTTTGAGACAGGGATTTCTTTTTGTTCATTTGTGTATTTTTTTCCACCCTCCCCCGGGCCATTTCCGTCTTCGCCTTCTTTATATCTATTTATAGATCAACACATTGAACTTTTTGTTAACGGTTCGTTAGCGGTTTGGCCATTTCACCCCCGATTAACAATTGATTAACAAATTCATTATCTTCCGAAAAATCCGACGAGCGGGTACAGATCGAATATACCTGAAAATTATGTTTGGAAGGAACAGACACCCAATCAATCATTACACTGTATGATGAAAACCAGCGCGGGACAGTTATTTCCGGGGCTTATACCCTCCCCCGGCAGCCTAACTGCATACAACGCATGAATGTCCATCATGACGATATTGAATTACTGGCGGCCTTAAAGACCGGTAGCGTGGAAGCTTTTGACCATTTCTACCATCTTTACCGTGAATGGTTGTTGGTTACTGCCATGACCATACTCCAGGATGAAGAAGAAGCCCAGGAGCTGGTACAGGAATTCTTTATCGATTTTTGGCAGCATGCTTTATATAAGCGGATAGACCTCATCACCATCACCACGCTGAAGAATTTTCTTTTTGTGAGCATCAAGAACCGTTGCCTGAACAGGATTTCGAAAGATGAAACGCGAAAAAAGCGGCTGGCATGGCTGCAACATCCGCCTTACATACCTCCTGACTGCCGGCTTGAAAAGAATGAGCTGCGTGAGCAGCTGGAAGGCGCCATCAACCACTTGCCCATGAAACAATCGCAGGTATTCCGGCTGGCTTATCAGGAACACAAGACGCGCAAGGAAATCGCCGCTGTGATGGACATCAGCGAAGAAACCGTTAAAAAGCATGTCGCGTCTGCCCTGAAAACGCTTCGTCAATTACTGGAAAAAATCCGCTTTTGAACTACCCCGCCCCGATAATATTTCTGTTATAATGATTGATGAAAAATCTTACGACCATATTTCAGTTAATGACCGAGAAGAAAGCCGGGATTATTTCGGCTGCCGATGAGGCATTACTGGATGCTTATCTGGAAGAAGTACCGGAAGCCCGTGAAATGTGGAAGACGATTGAAAGCGGCAAGCAGTTGCATGACCACGCCCCCTGGCGCAATACCTATAGCATCACTGATGCATCGGTCCGTCCGCCGCTGTTCAAATGGGGTATCGCCGTCTGCATATTCGTGGTAGTATTTGCCGCCTACTGGTATACGTATCACCAAAATGGGGTCTACGTAGCGGCCAACACGGAGTCTATACCGGCGTCGCCTGTTGCCATGCTGACCCTTGCCGATGGGACTGTTCACCAGCTGCCCGCCACACCAGCCACCCTTTCCATTCAGCAGCAGCCATTGGCCGTACAGGCCTGCACGCTGTCCCTGCTAGCTGCAGTTAACCTGCCCTCCGGCATAAACACCCTGACCGTTCCGGACCGCAGCCACTATAAAATAACACTGGCCGATGGCACGGAAATCTGGCTCAATGCCGGCACCAAACTGAAATTCCCGTTCAGCTTCACACAGTCAGTCCGGGAGACTATCCTGAACGGCGAAGCCTACTTCCGGATTGCGGCCAATGCCAATCAGCCCTTTGTGCTGCAACTTCCCAACAGCACCATACAAGTGCTGGGCACCAGTTTTCACGTAAATACCAAAGATCCCCATCATATTCGTATATCCCTTACCGAAGGCTCCCTCCGTATGACCGCCGGCAGACGGCAGGTAGTGCTGCAACCGGGTCAACAGGTCATTTACAACGACAGCGCCCACTCATTTGACGTACAGCGCTTTACAGAACAGGAAGCGGATGCCTGGCGCAAAAAGCAGTTTTATTTTTCCAGCGTAACCCTTGCCGGACTGAAGACAATTGCTTCACGCCATTATGGCCCTCATGGAGTGATAGACACCTCCCGGGCCATTCATAAAATATTCATCGCAAGCCCCGGCGGAGAACCACTTCCGGCCGGCATACTGCTGCCTGGTCCGGCACACCCGGCAGAAGACAGTATGAAGCTGCTTCAATAGGTCCTGATCAAAACCAATTCCAAATGAAATCAACTACCAAAATCCTGTACATCGAAAGGGATGACACGACGTTTACGCCGCACCAGGACATTCCCGCTGTATTCCAGGGGCAGCTCATCCCCTATGCACGGTTTTACTACCACGAAGACAAAGACGGCTCTATCCTTGATCAGAACATCAGGGCTGGTGAGTTCTCCATCTGGGTACACAGCATTCAAATGCGGCCTGGTGTAGAACTCCGCCATTACTCACAGTACCAGGTGATCACCCTCCACGCCTACGACGACGTAGAAAGTATGCGGGGCACCATCAACAACCGGCAGCAGCTGGAGAAAGAAGTCAGCCTCTTCAATGTGATGGCGTCAGCAGAGCCCACCCTTCCCGGGTCTTCGCAACCCCTCAGCTTTCATATCAACATAGAACCTTATGCCCTGAGAGAGCTAGCGCGGGAGTTTCCCCTGCTGAGCGCACTGGCAGCCATTCCTATCTCCAATGTAACAGAACCGCTGCATAAAGCACCATTCCTGTTGAACCCCGTAAGCCGCCTGATACGCGACCGTATCCTGCGGGCCAAACATATTGGCAACAGCGCCTACAGTTTCTTCCGCCGCAATGCGGCCGACTTCTACGGCAATTATACCCGGCGACTGATAGCCCCGGCGCCTATTATGATGAACGAAGCCAAAAGGCAGCAGCTGTACGAGATTTTCCGTTACATCCTGAACCATCTCGATGAACCGCTGACCTACAAAATGCTGCAACAGAAATTTGGCGTGGAAGAAGCGCTGTTACGCCGCCCGTTTGAGCAAGAGTTCCACCTGACCATACCGGAGCTGGTATTACAGGAAAAAATGGCGGTAGCTTTTGAAATGCTGAGCACCCGCAATACACCGGTGACCACTATCATGGACCAGTTGGGATTCACCTGTCTCAGTACATTCCTGACTACTTTTGACAAGTACTTTAAATACGGGGCATTACAGGTGATGGACGCACAGTAAGGGTTACTGCTTTTGTTTTTCTATGCCTTTCAGCAACTCCTTCACAAAGAGATCTGCCGCTTTTTTACGGTAGGTACCTCTCTGCCAAAGAACATAAGCCTTGCGCAGCAAGGCTTTGCCGGCTATGGGTACCGCCACCAGGTTTTTCCAGCCGTTGAGCGCCCGTTCATTCAGCAACGTTACCCAGTGCCCGCTTTCCAGCATCGACAGCAGCGCATGCACATCATTGAGTTCAATTTTTACCGCGGGATATACCTTGTGTTTCTCCAGCACCGTACTGAGGAAATCACGGGAACTAAAGCCCTTGGAGGCTAAGATCATCTCCATGCCATCAAGGCTCTTCAGGTTGATCTCCTTCAGTTGCGCCATGGGATGTTTTTTGGAAACCGCCATCACCACTTTTGAAATAAACAGCTCCTGGCTTTCAAACTCTTTGCCTGGCGTCAGCTGGTGGAACGCCAGGATAAAATCCAGTTCGGACGACCGCAGCTTCCTTTCCAGCTCTTCCGTATTACCATAATGCACAAAGATGCGCAGGCCCGGGTATTTGTCCGGAAACGATGTCAATGCCGGCAGCAGCAACGATGTGAAAGCATAGGTAGCGCCGATGCGCAGTTCACCGGTGAGCAGGTTTTGTAACTCTTCTATCGCCTGTTTACCTTTCTCCACATCGAGGAGGATTTGCCGTGCATGCAGCAGGAACACGCTGCCTGCCTCCGTGAGCTGCACATGTTTTCCCACGCGGTCAAACAGCGGCATGCCCAATTCTGTTTCCAGTGCCTTGATCTGCTGTGACAAGGTGGACTGTGTAATATACATGGCCGCTGCAGCCTCCGTAAAATGCGCTATTTCCGCGGCTTTCACAAAATAAGCCAGTTGACGAAGCTCCATAGATCAATCGGTTTTACTAATGGATATCATTAAAACAATCTATTTTACAAATATATCGATCTGACCGAAATTTGCACCATCAGATTATTAAAAGGAATACCAGCATTCCCGCTTTCATAAATAAATTTTTAATGGATGTATTTCGCTCTTTAAAATCCCGGAACTACCGGCTCTTCTTCTATGGACAATCTATTTCCCTGATTGGTACCTGGATGCAAAAAACAGCTGCGTGCTGGCTGGTGTATCGGTTAACCAATTCCGCCGTATTGTTAGGCGTAGTCAGTTTTGTAAGCCTCATTCCTTCCCTCTTTCTGTCGCCTTATGCAGGCAGTTACATCGACCGTCATAACCGTTACCATCTGATGATCATCACGCAGGTGATTTCCATGGCGCAGGCAGGCGCACTGGCGCTAATGATCCTGCTGCGGTTTTACAGTATCCCCGGCATCATTTTCCTATCGCTCGTGCAGGGCATTATCAACGCATTCGATGTTACCTGCCGGCAGGCGTTGATGATGGAAATGGTAGAACAGAAAGAAGACCTTCCCAACGCCATTGCGCTCAACTCCACTGTGGCCAACTTCGCCCGTATTGCCGGTCCGGCGCTGGCAGGCATTGTGTTGAGTACCTTCGGGGAAGATATCTGTTTTGCCGGTAACTTCCTGAGCTATATACCGGTATTGATTTCTTTGTTTATGATGAAGATGGACCTGCCGGTGATCGTGAAATCAGAACGCAGTATCTGGGCAGAACTGAGGGAGGGATGGCAATATATTTCACATGACAAGGACCTTTCCTCCCTGTTGCTGATGCTCACCGCCAGCAGCCTGCTGGTGATGCCCTTCAATACCTTGATGCCTATTTTCGCCAAGGATATTTTTAATGGCAGCGCGAGGACTTTCAGTTGGTTTGAAAGCGCTGCCGGCGTGGGTTCCATTGCCGCCGCCATCTACATGGCGCAATTAAAAGCCGGTAAAGACCTGGTCAAAATCCTGATCACCTCCAGCCTGATATTTGGTTTGAGCCTTGTGCTGCTTTCCTATGCCGGATGGCTGCCACTGGCCCTGTTGTTTATGATGTTGTCAGGCGTAGGTATGATGGCACAAACATCGGCCATCAATACCTATATCCAGACGCACGCTATTCCGGCCATGCGCGCCAGGGCTATCAGTTATTACATCATGGCTTACCAGGGCATGATTCCCATCGGCAGCTTGTTGACTGGCTTGCTGGCCCAATGGATAGGCCCGCGGGCAACCGTATGCATTGCAGGGCTGACTGGCATTGCCGCTACTATTGTGTTTGTGCAGCATCGCAGAAAAAGCCATCCTACCACCCCTATCTTTCCATCATCCGGCAAGATGATGACCAACAACCGCAACAGCGCCCGCGCCTAACAACTAAAGTTTCAGTGAGGTGACACCTTCTTTGGTCATCACCACCGGGCGGATGGTACCGTCTTCATTAAATTCCATCTTATCGATGCAGGTTTCCCTTTCATTGGCGCCTTTTTTACCCAGCGGGCGGCGGTGATACACGATAAACCACTGATCGTGTTTAGCATTGTGTATCACAGAATGGTGCCCTGCACCGGTAGCAATCGCCGGGTCCTGCTGCAGGATTTTACCGATACGTTTAAAAGGTCCTGCCGGGCCGTCGGCGATAGCATAGGCCACACTGTAATCCGGTCCGCCCCAGCCGCCTTCCGACCACATAAAATAATACTTTCCGTTTCTCACAAACATCGTAGGTCCTTCCACGTATTTCTCTGGTGTTATCTCCCTAAAAACAGTACCATCGGAAAATGGGATGAAGCCTGTGAAATCATCTTTCAGCCGGGCGATGTTACAGTGTCCCCAGCCGCCATAGATCAGGTAATAGGCGCCATCTTTGTCCTGAAACACGTACTGATCGATTGGTTGAGCGCCATGGAAGATACTGTCCACCAGCGGTTTGCCGAGATAATCGCGGTAAGGTCCTTCCGGTTTGTCCGCTACGGCCACGCCTATACCACCCGGTTCGCCATTATGCTGAATATCATTGGCGCCGAAGAAGAAAAAATACTGTTTTCCTTTTTTGACCAGTGCAGGCGCCCACATCGCGCGCTTAGCCCATTTGATGGCCACCGAGTCGAGGATATGCGGATGTTTTTTCCATTGAACGAGGTCATCAGAAGAAAAGGCATCGAAAAACACCTGTTGTTCGTAGGGCGCCGAAAAAGTGGGGAATATCCAGTATTTTTTCCCGAGCACCACGCCTTCGGGGTCGGCATACCATCCCGGGAATACCGGGTTACCGGCGTGGCCCGGCAGTTTCATTTCCTGGGCGTGCAGCGTCAAAGCCAGTGTGGTGGTAGCCAGCAGTGCAGAACATTTTTTCATCATACGGTCAGATTTTCATCATCGCTAAAAATAATAAAGCAACTTTACTTATCCTGTAAAACTTTAACACATCCTCAACATCCGCGCATATACACACCGCGCATATTTTCAATATTTTTACGCATTAGAGTGGCCTTTAACATGAAAGCAGGAAAAAAAATCATCCGTGTGGTGCTGATATCGCTGGCTGCCTTGTTGCTGTTGATCGGCATCGCAGGTGGTATTCTGTACAGTCAGCAACAACGTCTAACCCAACTGGCAGTTGATGAGCTGAACAAACAATTTGCCGGTGAACTGGTGCTGGAGAAAAGCAGCATCTCTCCTTTCAGCAATTTCCCCTATGTATCCATTGCCTTGCACCATGTTCGTTTTTATGCCAACAAACGCATGGACGGGAAACCTTTGTATGAGGTGGAAAAGCTGTATGCCGGTTTCAGTCTCCCTGACCTCTTGCGGGGACGTTACCAGGTGCGCATTGTCGTGGTGGCTAACGGTAACGTACATATTGCCCGCTCCGCCAATGGTGAAGTAGACCTGATCAAGGCACATGCATTTAAATCTGACAGCGTTGCTACCGCCGTTGCCGACAGCGCGGAAGCGCTGAGCCTTGACCTTAAAAAGGTGATCCTGAAAAACATCGACGTGACATACCTGGATGCTGTTTCCGGCTGGAAGATGGTGTCCCATATCGATAAAATCAAAACCTCCTTTAAGATGGAGGCCGATCGTATAGCGCTGGAGTTGGACAGTAAAATGCTGTTCGATTTCACCAGCCGGACCGACAGCACACTGTTCCGCAACCGGAAAGTGGCGCTGGACCTGAAAGGCAACTACGATCTACATAAAAAACAGCTGTTCCTCTCTCCCAGTACTATCAAGCTGGAGAATGCCAGTCTCTCGCTGGCCGGCAATGCTGTGCTGGGCAAGGAAACATGGCTGGACCTGCAGGTAAAAGGCGACCGGCCGGACCTGAACCTCCTTTTTGCGCTGGTGCCGAATGACATCGCCACGATGATGGAAAAGTACCGTCGCGATGGCCGCATCTTTTTCGACGGCACCGTCAAAGGAAAACTGTCTAAAAACGAGCTCCCTGCCATCAGGGTCAATTTTGGCTGTGAAAACGTTTGGTTCCAGAACAAAAATATCGACCGTAAGGTAGATTCACTCGGATTCAAAGGTTACTATACCAACGGCAACGCCCATACGTTGAAAACATCCGAGCTGCATCTGCTGGGGATCAATGCCAAACCGGGACAGGGAGTTTTCAGGGGCAACTTCATCATGAAAGACTTCACTGACCCGCAGATCGTGATGCAGGTATATTCCGAACTGGACCTGAAGTTCGTGGGCGAGTTCCTTGGTATCAAAGACCTCGAACAGCTACAGGGGCAGATCGCTTTGAACATGAATTTCAAGGAACTGGTAGACATCCATCTCCCAGAACAACAGCTGGCTAAATTGAAAGAAGGCGTACAAAGTGAGCTGACCGTCAGCAACCTGGAATTCCGCATTCCCAACTATCCGTTGCCTGTGCGCAGGATGAACCTGCATGCACAACTCCGTAACGGTAGCCTGGTACTCGATTCCGTTGCTTTTCGTATAGGCAATTCCGATATAAAGGCCGGCGGCTCCATCAGCGACCTGCCTGCTATTTTCCACGCGCAACAGAAGCCCATCGCCGTCACCTTCCAGGCTTCCAGCAACGCCATCCATCCCGGAGAACTGATGCTGGCAGACACGACTCATAAGATATTACGCGAGGAAGTGATTTCCGGTTTCCATATTGGTTTGGCACTTGAAACCTCCGTAAAGGAACTGCTTCATCCCAATCCTTTGCCCAGAGGAACTTTCCGGCTGACTAACCTGGGCGCGGCCTTCAAACAGTACCCGCATGCGCTACATGATTTTGGCGCAGACGTCACCATCAACGACACCAGTCTCCTGATACGCAACTTCAGTGGTCATATCGACAGCAGTGGCTTTGCGTTTAAAGCCAGGCTCAATAACTACCCGCTCTGGTTCAACAAAATCAAAAAAGGCCGTACCGAACTGGCGTTTGACCTGAAGTCGGACCGTATCGCTGTCAACGATCTGATTGGCCCACGCGGGCGTAAGTTCATCCCGCAGGGTTATTGGTATGAAGAAGCGGGCAAACTCTGGTTAAGGGCTAAACTCAATATGCGTTATGATACCGTCTTCAAACGGGTAGACGCCCATATCGCCAATATCTCCGGTACGCTCAAACAACATCCGATACAACTGGAAAATATCAAGGGAAGAATCCGTTATGGCACCAATCGTTACCTCGTAGTAGATACGCTCACCGGTAAAATTGGCACCACTGATTTTGATATGAACCTGAAGCTGTACGCCGGGCCTGACAGACAAGGTAAGGAGCGTAACAATTTCTTCAGCCTCAAATCACAATACCTGAATGTGGACGAACTGATGAACTATGACTTTGCAGACCATACCGCGCAGGCTAAAGCTCCGGCCAAACCCACCACTGTCCGGGAAAATGACAGTCTGCATGCTGCAGGGTTCAACATCTTCAAAATCCCTTTCAGCAATTTTGACGCACAGGTCAGTATCGGCAAAATACGCTACCAGCGCCTGTGGATGAAGGAAGTACTGGCCAACGTACATATGCAGAAAGACCAGCGCGTGAAGGTAGATACTATTTCCGTACGGATGGCTGGCGGCCATATCGGGATGCGTGGCATCCTTAATGCCTCCGACCCTGCCAAACTCTATTTCCGCAGCGGTATCCGGCTCGACAGTGTGGACATGACCAAGATGCTGCTGAAGTTTGACAACTTCGGGCAGGACATGGTGCTTAACAACAACCTGAAAGGCAGGCTTTCCGGGCATATCAAAAGCCATGTGCGGCTGCATCCGGATATGACGCCCGTATTAAGTGAAACAGCCGCCCAGATGGACGTGGAAATCCACAACGGCGTGCTGATGGATTTTGGGCCTATGCAGGCCATGTCTTCCTATTTCAAGGATAAAAACCTGCGCATGGTGCGCTTTGACACCCTGCGTAATAAACTGACCTTTAAAAACGGGACATTGGAAATACCCAAAATGAATATCAACTCCTCTCTCGGGTATATAGAAGTTTCGGGCAAACAATCGCTGGACCTTCAAATGAACTATTACCTCCGGGTACCCATGCGGATGGTCACGCAGGTGGGATTCCAGGCTTTATTTGGCCGTAAGCGGGAGGAAGTGGACGCCGATCAGGTAGATGCCATCGAAAGCGTGGACAAAGGCAAAAAGGGCCGTTTTATGCATATTCATATTTCCGGTACGCCGGAGAAATATCGTGTAGGACTTGGCAAAGCCAAAAATATTTGATCATTCAGCTATTTTGATATTTAAAAATTTAGGGGTTGCTTATAATAAGCAACCCCTAAATTTTTAAATGACTAAATAATCAAATATCCTAGTAGCCCGGGTTGCGGGTCAGCTTGGGATTCAGCGCCAGCTCAATTTCCGGTATGGGGAATATGCGGCGGAACACATCATTGTCTTTCTGTTTAAAGCCCCATTGTCCTTCAAATTTACCGAAGCGGATCAGGTCATTCCTTCTCCATCCTTCCCAGGCAAATTCGCGGGCACGCTCCACGAGCATATCGTCGAGGGTAATACCGGCGGCTGGTGTGGTACCGGCACGGCTGCGGATTTTGCTCACCAGTACATCCGGTGTCTGCAATTCACCTTTTACCGCGGTAGGCGCCGCCCCACGGAGGATGGCTTCTGCCTTCATCATCAGCACATCAGAAAGACGGAACAGCGGCATATCGTTGTTCTGGAAGCGGGTGGACGTATTGATGTTTTTGTCGGGATAGAATTTGATAGAACGAACACCTTTGAGTTGTGCCAGGATATCATTACCAACATCCAGTTTTCCTTCGCCACCGGGTTTGAGTTTCATTTCCGGTGTGATGGTCACCCACCAGTCGATTGGCTGATCGGGGCCCTGAGAGGAAGCGTCGAGTGTTTTAGTGCTGGTGCGGACGATATTTTTGGAGCCGTCTTTGTTGTATTGTGGTCCAGCCAACCAGGTGTTGTTACGCACGTCGTTGGGCAGGTTAAAGAAAGCGTAGAAGTCAGCGATGGTGCTGAGCGCCACACTTGGGCCGAAACCGTCCGGCAGGTCGAACTTCGCTTTCAGGTAGGGATGCAGGCCGAAGCGGGTGAAGTGGCAACCGGGAATCAGGTTCGCATCATAAGGAATGGCGAAGATGGTTTCCCTGATCTGCGGGCCGTTGTCCGGTTTGAAGATAGAACTGTAGTCACCATCCAGCGTGTAGGGCGCATTGATCAGGATACTGTCGGCCATGGCCACCGCATCAGCGTAACGAGGGGTACCGGTATAGTATTCCGCGTTGAGGTACATTTTCTGCAACAGGGCGAACGCCATCCATTTCGTAGCGCGGCCATAGGTAGATCCGTCTACTTTTGTTGGCAGATCAGGCAAGGCAGACTTCAGCGAGCTTTCGATGAAGTTGAAGACTTCCTTGCGCGGCTTGGTTTCCGGCAGCGAAGATACCGGGTACGTATCTACGATGGGAATATTACCAAACGAGTCCATCATGAAAAAGTAGAACAGCGAACGCATGGCTTTCAGTTCAGCCATGGCAGTATTTCTGGTTGTTCCTTCCGGCAGGCCTTTAGCGAGGTTCATCGCGTTGTTGGCGATATTGATGCCACCGAAACCCCATTGCCAGGAGCTGATCACAAAAGGCAGATTGCCGGTCCAGGTATGCAAATGCAGGAAACGGTATTTACCGCCATCGTCCCAGTTGCCGTCGCGGGCAGGAATGATGGCCTCATCAGTGCTCAGTTCCTGCAGCATCCAGTAGTCCACACCGTAGCTGAAACCGGTACCATTCATGAAGTAGGTAGCATCGCCGGATTTGGAGTTGGCCAGCTGGGCATATACCGCGCCTACAGCAGCTGCATAGGACGCATTGTTGGTGGGGAAGTTGCCAGGCGTGTAACGGGATTCCACGTCCACATCCAGCTTGCTGCATCCGGACAGGGCCACAGCCGCTGCCAGGGTTATATTCAGTAATTTATGCAGTTTCATATTCATCAGTAGCTTAATGTTCATGATTAAAAAGTAGCGTTCACACCGAAAATGAAGGAGCGGGTTTTCGGATAGTAGTTACGTACGTCGATACCCGGTGTAAGACCGCCGAGATCAATTTCCGGATCAATGCCCCTGTAGTTGGTAATGGTAAATACGTTGTTCACGTTACCGTATACACGAATGGACTGGATATACTGGGTTTTTGTTTTGAAAGTGTAGCCCAGTGTCACGTTTTCCATACGCAGGTAAGAACCGTTTTCCAGGAAGCGGTCAGAGACCAGGAAAGAGTTTTTATCGTTATAAGACTCACCCAGCGTGAATTTGGAGATGTTGGTCATTTTAGCATCGGTAGGCGTATTGATCGCTGCCAACGTAGCATTCAGGATTTTGTTGCCTGACACGCCACGGATGAATATCGTCAGATCGAAACCTTTATACAGGAAAGTGTTGCTCCATCCGTAAGTAACTTTCGGTTGAGCGGAACCGGCCATCATCAGGTCTGCAGTGCTGGGTGAAGTGGTAACGGTGCCATCCGCTTTCTGATAGGTGGAGATACCGTCTTTGTCTTTGCCGAGGTAATGGAACAGGGTGAAAGTACCGATAGGCTGGCCTTCCAGTACTTTCTGGCTCCAGTTGCCTGACTGGCCTTTACCACCAAGGATAGCGGTCGGGATATCTTTCAGGGTAAACTGATCATTTGCCAGAGAGCTGATTTTGTTGGTATTATGGGCAGCATTGATCGTTGTTCTCCAGGTGAAATCTTTTCCCCTGATCACATCCGCATTCAGGACGATCTCCACCCCTTTGTTGCTCACTTTGCCTACGTTTGCCAGCAAGGTGGTAGCAATATACTGGGTAGTAGACACCGGGTAGTTCCAGATGAGGTCAGAAGTTTGTTTATCGTAATAATCGATCGCGCCGCTCAGTCTTCCTTTCAGCAGGGTGAAATCCACGCCCACGTTGAACATGGCGGTACGTTCCCATTTCAGGTCGGGGTTGGCATTTTGCACGGGAGCAATGGCATTGATCAGCTGACCGTTATCGTAGTAGCGGCCTACGGTGCTGTATTGCAGCTGGGCCGTGAGCGGATCGAAGCCGAGGGAGTTACCGGAGATACCGTAGCTGACACGGAGTTTCAGGTCATCCAGTGCGCGTACTGTTTTCAGGAACGATTCCTGGCTGATACGCCATCCCACTGAGGCAGCGGGGAAATAGCCCCACTGATTGTTTTTACCGAAAGCAGAGGAGCCGTCATTACGCAGGGAAGCCTGTACGTAGTATTTATCTGCATACTGGTAGTTGATCCTGCCGTAGTAGGAAATGAGGCGCAGCGTGGTGAGGGTAGTCTGCGCGGAGTTATCGAATACGATGGTACCGGCAGGCGGGTTGCTGAGCGCGAGGTTGTTCCAGGAGAGCGCATCACTGCCGAAGCCCTGGGTGGTTACGCCGAAGCCGTCGCCGCTGCGGTCTTCCTGCCAGGAGTAGCCTGCCAGTACTTTGAAGTTGTGTTTACCAACGGTCTTATCATAGTTAAAATAAGACTCGATGATATTACGTGTATTCGCCCACGATATACGGTTGGCTTTACCGCCGTTGCCTTTGGCAAGTACGGAGAGGCTGTTGTAGTATACGTTGCGGTTGAACTGTTCCCGTTGGGTGGTGAGGCTGGCGGTATAAGTAAGACCGGGCAGGATCTTCACTTCTGCGAGGCCGGTGGCCAGGAAACGGGAAGATTTGGTCTGGTCTTTATTATTGGCAATGAGTGCCACCGGGTTGTTACTGCCCCTGATGTTGCCGGCAAAATCTTCCGTGAAGCTGCCATCAGGACGTGTAACCGCTACCGTAGGCAGGTAGTTGAGCATATTGTACAATACCGCGTCAGGTACGTTATCCTGCTTTGTGGAAGAATTGAACACGGAGAAATCGAGGCGCAAGCGGTCGTTGAAAGCACGCTGGCCAACGTTGGCGCGTATGCTCATACGGTTGAGGGAAGAACCTTTGATGATACCGGGATTGTCAAGGTAGTTCACGCTGAAGCCATACGTAGTAGCTTTAGAACCGCCCATGATAGAGAGGTTATGGTTCTGTGAAACGCCGGTACGCTGTACTTCGTTCTGCCAGTCGGTATTGACCAGGTTCTGTGTGCCCGGAACAGTATCGTTGTTGGCTGGCGCCAGCACCTGCCCGTTATCCGCGAGGTATTTACGGAGCTCATCGCCGGTAAGCACTTCGAGGCGTTTGGCTACTTTTTCAATACCAACGTAAGCGTTGTAGGCGATGCGGAGCTGATCTGTTTTAGGACGGCGGGTGGTGATCATGATTACCCCATTGGCCGCTCTGGCGCCATAGATGGCGGTAGACGCACCGTCTTTCAATACGTCGATGGTGGCGATATCATCCGGCGCCACCAGATCGATGGGTGCACCGGGCACACCATCAATTACATAAAAAGGCTCCTGCGCACCGGAGCGTAAGGTAGAGGGACCTCTCAGTATAACCGTTGGCGATTGGTTAGGATTCCCGCTTTTCGTAACGGTGAGGCCGGGCACCTTTCCCTGCAGCAGCATGGAAGGGCTGCTGATAACACCTTGTGTAAATTCACCGGCGCTGACAGAGGAGATAGAGCCCACCACATTTTTTTTGCTGGTTTTACCGTAACCGGTAATGACCACATCATTGAGTTGGCGAAGTTGTGGTGTTAACGATACATGGATGGTGTGTTGTCCGCCGACTACTACGTCTTTATTGTCATAGCCGAGGAAAGCGATGTGCAGCGTGGCATTGGGGTTGCTTACCTCGAGTTTGTAGACGCCATCAACGTCTGTTACAACACCTGTTTTGGTGCCGGCTTCAGATACACTGACACCGGGAAGCGGTTGTTTTTTTTCATCTGTAATTTTACCCTGGATACTGAATTTTCCCTGGGCGTGCGCATCTTGTGATAAGAAGCAGATGCATAGGACCATGCACGTAAAAGCACAGAAAACCTTTACGTAAAAATTCAGCAGTTGGCTACTGAAATAAAATTTGTTCATAAAAGTGCGCTTTAATTTAGCTAAGTGAAAAGGATGATTGATTACCGGACATGTGTATGCCCGTGAAGAAATTCAAATGACGTGCGTTTCAGTTGTTAATTCGTGGAATCGTACATCTGTAAGGCTTTTCGGTTGATAAAGATGTTGTGACAAATATGTTTTTTTAATCGATTGCCTGAAGGATGATGTACATAAAGATCCACCATGCGAGTGCAAACTGACCGCAGTGACTTTCTCCATTGATAAGCAGGTTTGTAATAAAATTGATTTTGTAAAACTAGAAAGGGGAAACAGGATTTAATAGCGAAACGTGTTACCAGATTATTAATAAATTGAAGTAGCAAAACAACGTCAACCTGGATTATCATCTATCTGAAAAAGAAATAAAAAAAGGTGTGCCCTATATGGACACACCTTTGCAATTATATTTTTGATTCCGCGCTTACGCTTTCTGCGTCTGCATTCTGGCTTTAATCATTTCGCTCACGCGGTACACCATCCAGATACTGACCAGGGTGAGTGCCGTCATCAGATATCCAACAACATTGTAATTTTCCAATGGACTGTTTTTGTCTTTCTGCACGACAATCATACCTGCAATCGCTGCTGCAACTCCGCCTGCAATTTGTTGCAAGGAAGAGTTAATGCTCATAAAAGCACCTCTGTCCTCCATTTGCGGCACAGCACTGATGAGCGCATTACTCGGAATGCTACGGCCCAGGATACCGATCATCAGCAGTACGTTCCATGCAATAACGATCACGAGTGGCGTTGGGCCGAGCCTTGTATAGATGAGTGCAATGATGATCATCCAACTGGCGCCCATGGCAAACAGTTTGAATTTATCAATACGGTCCGCCAGTTTACCAACCAGCGGCAGTATCACCAACGCCACCACGCCGGACACCATGAACAGGAAAGGCAATTGTTCGTTGGTGAGGCCCAGGTTATTGACAGCAAAGGCACTACCGAAAGGCATCATCATAAAACCACCGACAGACACCAGCGCGGTACCGGTATACCCTATCCTGTAATCCTTGTTGGTGAAGGTTTTCCACAGGTGGGCCAAGGGAGACCTGTCTCTTTGCGCTTGCAGGTGTTGGTTCACCGGTTTTAATCCAACCTGTATCAGCACCATCACCAGCAGGGCAAAACCCGCTACCAGCAGGAAGGGCATCCACCATCCATAGCGATTCGCGAAGAAGAGGCCGATAGGCACGCCCAGCACCTGGCTGGCGCCAAAGCCCATCATCAGAAATCCCATCACACGTCCGCGGTGATGAATGTCAAACAGGTCCGTGATGATAGCCATGGAAATAGAAGCGATCACGCCACCGAAAAGGCCGGTAACTACGCGGGCGGCGACCAGCAACGGATACGTATGAGCGAGGCCGCAGAAAACAGTCCCCAGGATAAAACCGCTGTAAAAAAATGTGAGCAGTTTTTTACGGTCAAAGCGGTCGGCAAAACCTGCCGTCATCAGGCCGGAAGCCCCGGCGCTAAAGGCATAGGCGGAAACTGCCAGACCAAATTGCCTGGGATTGAGGTTCATAGATTTCATGAGCAAATCACCCATTGGAGACATGATCATAAAATCAAGGATGACGGTGAACTGGGTAAGCGCCAGTATCAGCACGACAAATTTTTGATACCCAGTGAAGGGCACCTTAGTGGTATCTTTTTGCATGGTCATCGGTAATTGAAAATAAGGGCTAGAGAATTACGGTTTTAAAGCTTTTACAACGACTTCAAATGTTTGCCGGAGCAGTTCGTCTGTTAGTGCAAACGGTTTTTTACTGATACTGCGTCCCTGATAATGAAAGCGCAGCAGATTGTATAGTGGGGCAAATGCTACCGACCACCAGGCTTCCACCTGAAGCGGAACGAGTTCCCCCCTTTTTACCGCGCCTTCCACAAAACGATGCATGGTGTTATGGAACATGTTGCTAATGGCGCCTCCTACTTTTTCACTATAACTGGACATGTGTATCTTTTCGAGGAACGAGGACGACAACGGATTGGCCATCAGGTATTGTGCCCTGCTCTGCCACTGCTGCCAAAGCCCTGTTTCAAAAGACTGGTCCGGATCAAAGTCCTTTAAAATAGCGTTGGTCAACTGGGTTCCTTCCTCTATGGCTACCTGCGCAATCAGGTCGTCTTTGTCTTTGTAATAGATATACAAAGTGGCGACAGAAATGCCGCAGGCCTTCGCCAGACTGTTGACCGAAAAGTTTTCAATACCATTGGCCGCTACCATCTGCATCGTCATGTTTCTGACGAGTTCCATTTTTTCCGTGTTCCGGGTCCGCATGATTTTTCTACAAACGTTTGAGGATTCAAAAATAAGTGAATATTCGCTTACTTATGTTTTTTCTCACAATTTTTTTTCGGGAGATAAGATGGCTGGTTTTCCATCAGCGTACTTTCAGCCACTGCAGCAGGGCATTCAGCATTTGCGACTTATAGTCGGTGGCATCGTGGGGGTCAGCTGTGTTCCGGAAAAAATGATCGACGGGGTATACTTTATAGGTCAGGTTTTTTTTGCCGAGGCGCAGGAACTCCAGCGGCAGGTAATCGAGGCTGTAGATCGGGGAATTGGTATCGTGCATGCCCGCCACCACAAACAAAGGAATATTGAGCTGTGCGAACTGTTGTACCGGCGGTTCCGCGCCGTAACTGGCCCAGCGCTGCCAGGTATTGCTCTCCCACTCCTGCCGGGTATCCTGCGGGTGCTGGTAGATATCTTCAAATAGCCGTAACAGTGAATCAACACGCCGTTGAGCGGCCGCGTAGGAAATATGCCCTTTTACCGCTTCCTGGCGGGCATCTGCAATGAAGTCGTACAGTTGATTGAGGCCACTGCCGAAGATACTGGCGCAATGGGTCACCTTTTTATTGAGCACCGCTACTTTAGGCGCCACCTGCGCTCCTTCCGAATAACCATACACCGCCACCCTGGCGGGATCTACCGGGAACTTCGCACAAATGGCGTCGATCACACGGGCAGCCGCCTGGGCACGCCATTCAAGGCCTCCTTTATGACGATAGATATAGGGCATGGGTAACAACCGGTACACGTCATCTATGGTGACCGTATCCTGCTGCACCTGTATAGTATCACAGAACGGCACACCGGGTTTGCTGATCATCACTACATGAAAGCGGTTGGCCAGCTTCAGCAGATCGGGGTCGAACGTGTTCATCACCTCCATCCGGCGCGGTTCCTTCACCAGCAACGTCAGTGGCAGGTGGCCTGAGCCATCCAGTAGTAACAGCAGTGGTTTTTTGGTGGTAATTCCTTCTGAAGAGATATAGTAACGGATATCCCCCAACGCGGCATCGTGCAGCGTATAAGCGTTCAGGTGATAATCCGCCGGGGTTACGGGTTGTGCGTATAAGCCGGTTGTCAGCCATAACAAAAGCAGACAACCGACCCATCGGTATAAGCGAAACATCATACCCTTAATATACGAAAAGTATTAACGCAACGCCACCACCGGGTTAGCCCTTGCCGCCTTTATTGCCTGGAGGCATATGGTAACGATGGTAATGAGAATTGCCAGGGAGGCCGTGACGGCAAATACCCACCATCCGATACTGATACGGTAGGCAAAATCCTGCAGCCAGCGGTCCATGATCCACCAGGCCAACGGTGACGCCACTACGATAGCAACAGACACCAGCTTCAGGAAGTCACGGGACAGCAGTGCAACGATGCTGGTCACGCTGGCGCCCATCACCTTGCGGATGCTGATCTCCTTGGTACGCTGCTCTGCAGCGTAGGTCACCAGGCCGAATAAACCCAGGCAGGAAATCAGGATAGCGAAGCAGGTAAAAGAAATGAATATCTTGCCCGTACGCTGGTCGGCCGCATACAGGCGACTGAAATCATCGTCCAGGAAGGTATACTGAAAAGGCTGGCCTTCCATACCGGCCACACTATGGTATTTGCCTTCTATTTTACGGATCAGTGCCGGGATATCGCCGGTATGGATGCGGAAGGCCATCATGTCCGGACGCTTAGACAACCGCATTACAATAGGCGGTATTTTAGTATGGAGGGTACCACTGTTGAAGTCTTTTACAATGCCAATGATCCGCAGCGGTTTACGTCCTTCATTATTGGCATACAGGAAACGGTCATTCAGGTCACCATAACCCAACAATTTGGCCGCTGTTTCATTGATTAGCAGGGCACTGCTATCGGTGGGGATATCCGGTGAAAAATCCCGGCCTTTGGCTATCTGCATCCCAAGCGTTTTCACATAGTCTGCGTCCACATTCCATTCAAACAAACCACTTACCTGGCCCGCGCTGCCAGCCGCATCCCGGGAAAAAATGCTGGTGTTCATGATAGTGGATACCGGCAGTACGTCGGTCATGGTACCGGCTTGTACTCCTGGCAGTTTCAGCACCTCCTCTTTGAAGGCTTCGGCATGTATCCAGAGCGACGCTGTATTTTTCAGTACCGCTACCTGGTCCCGGCTATAGCCCAGTTTTTTATTACGGATATAATTCAGCTGACTGTAAATAACCAGCGTACCCACAATCAGCATCACGGCGGTGGAAAACTGGAAAACCACGAGGCTGTTGCGCAGCCATCCTCCCCGGAAACCGGTGGCCAGTTTACCTTTCAGCACCTGCATCGGTTCAAATGACGAGAGGAAGAAAGCCGGGTAACTACCCGCCAGCAACCCCACCACAAAAATGGTGACCAGCATGCCCAGCAGCAGCCATTTATTGAGCAGCATCTCCCACCCGATGGATTTGCCCGCTACCTGGTTGAGATAAGGCAACAGCAGCAAAGCCAGCACGATCGCCACCAACGCAGCGATCAACGTTGTCAGCATAGATTCTGTCAGGAACTGTGTAATGAGATTGATACGTTGCGAGCCCAGTACCTTACGCACGCCTACCTCCCTTGAACGGCCGGCAGAGCGGGCGGTGGAGAGGTTCATAAAATTAACGCAGGCAATCAGCAAAATAAATACGGTGACTACCGCGAATATATATACGTATTGGATATTGCCGCCCGGCTCCACCTCGTTGGTGAATGGGGAATGCAGGTGTATTTTGGTCAGCGGCAATACATCATAGCGAAAATGGCTGCCGCTTCGTTCCAGTTCATCAATACTGCTACCTACCATTTTTTTCAGCGACTCGTCCATATAGTTTTTGGTCAGCGTTTTCAGGTAACTGAGCAGCATGGCTTCACTGATGCCTGGCCTTACCAGCAGGTAAGTGTCGTAGTTATCAGCCATCCAGGCGGTGTTACGGCTGTCTTCCAGACTGGCCATGGATTTGATAAAATCGAAGTGCATGTGCGACGCAGCCGGCATGTTTTGAATAACGCCGGTCACCATGTAATCATCAGTATTATTAACGTGCAAAATCTTACCAATAGCCGCTTCTGTTTTACCGAAATATTTCTCTGCCATCTTTTCGGAGATGACCATTGTATAAGGCCGGGTAAGCGCTGTTTTAGGATCACCGGCAATCATCGGTAGCGTAAAAACATCAAACAGCGTAGAATCAGCGAAGCCTGCATTATGCTCCATGAGGGTTTCATTACCCTTTTTGATCAGAACGGAGCGTTCACCGAAACCACGCAGCCGCACATAATTTTCGATGCCCGGGAAATCTTTCACCATGGTAGCGCCCATCTGCGCCGGTGTATATCGCTCGCGAAAGGCGTTGCCGTTCACGAGAAAGTCCGCATTTACACGGTAGATGCGGTCTGCTTTCTGATTGTACCGGTCATAACTCAACTCGTCCATCACAAAAAGCGTAATCAGCAGACAGGTGGCCAGCGCCACTGCCAGCCCGAAAATATTAATGGCGGCATATCCCTTGCTGCGCGCAAGGTTCCTGACAGCGATTTTAAAGTAGTTCCTGATCATTGAACAATTGGATGTTTACCCTTTGCAGCAAAAAGACAATGCCATGTTTTTACAACCTGATAATCAATTCATTAACTTTCGTATTTCAAGATAAATGTACGGTTTTAAAACAGGCGTTGTCCATTTACGAACACTCTGTCAATTACGGATTAGTGCTCCATGATGCGGTTTTCACGCACATCTTTCAAGTGTGTCATGATACGAGACGGCAGTAATGGACTATCGAAGGGCAGGTCTATCGATGCTTTTTCAAAATCGCGGGCATGATGCACACGGTCGAAAATTTCGTAGAGCGCAATGGGCTCTTCTGTGAAGCTCACGCAGGTGCTGATGAAAGAAAGCTCGTTGACCTGAAAGCCGGGGCGTTTCATTTTATCTTCCACATCTTTCAGCCGGCCCACAAAATGGCGCTGGCGGATGAAAGTAGTACTGTTCATGATGATAAAAAGATAATTGGCAAAAGACGTGATTTTGCCATAATACATGTGGTTGTCGCGGCCGGTGCGCTCCACCAGGTATTCATCGCCTGAGCGGTATATCTCCAGGGAAGAACGCCAGATACGGTCTCCCTCGTCCTGGTCATGCATGGGCAGGTTGCGGTTGTAGCAGTACCAGTAGCCTACGAGGTGCTCCAGCAGCTTATGGTTGACCGGCGCCAGCGGGATATTGATTTTTAGTTCATGGAAAGGAAAACCTTCTGTAGCGGTATTGATAAAATCGATGTAATTCGTATAGCCCAATGCGTTAGCGATAGTATTTAACCGGGAGAAGTTGGGGCTGCTGATAGCTGCCACGGCAGTCCGGCTCTTCCACGGTTTTAGTTTTTTGATGATCAGGTGTTCGTAGAAATAATTGTGCCCGAAAGTAAGGGGCGCCACTGACAGTTTTTTCTGCTTCCGTTGTTTGTCCAACAGGGTATTAAACTCCCCTGCCACATACGCCCACTCTGCTTTGGAGACGTCCTTCCATTCTTTTTTACGGAGGAAATGCCAGGAGATATAATTCATCAGGCGTTCCAGGTTAACCAGCTCTTCCCTAGTCATAATAATACGATTTTAAGACGGAAAAAAGACACTGTAAGATAAACAGAAGATTCCGGTATTATCCCAAAAAGCGAATTTACTTTCAAATAAAAAACGAACATATGACAACCATCACAAGTATCACACCCCGTATCCGCGAAGGGACAACATTCAGACAAGACCCGCTTTGGCAGGGGATTACAGCGTTTCAGTTAGATGATCCCACCGCAGCGCTTCCCTTCTCGCGAAAACTGGCCCGGGAAAACGACTGGAACGAACACTTCACCAGCAGGGCCATTACAGAATACCGGAGATTTGTTTACCTCTGCTGTATCTCCCCCACCGGCGCTTCGCCCTCGTATGTGATTGACCAGGTATGGCACAAACACCTGCTTTACACCGAGAATTACTGGGAAGATTTCTGTACAAAGGTCCTCGGCCGGAAATTACACCATCATCCATCCAAAGGCGGGCCACCGGAACAGGCCAGGCACCACGATTGGTTCCAGGAAACCCTCCGGTTGTATCAGACCGTTTTCGGCGAAAGTCCCCCTACCGACATCTGGCACAATACCCCACGTTCTCCACGAAAAAGTCTCCGCTCCCGTTTCTTTCCACGATTACTGCCTCTTCTTTTACTCCTTAGTCTTCTATTGACGGGCTGTACTCCCGGCGAAACAGTATTTGGGCTCATCGTACTCGCCCTTCTCGCTTATCGTACCACCCGCCAAACCAGCAAAGGCCAAAGCGGCGACGGTTCCTCCGGCAGCTCCTGCAGCAGCGGCAGTTCCTGCGGAAGCAGTTGTGGAAGCAGCTGTGGCGGCGGATGCGGAGGTGGATGCGGAGGTTGCGGCGGCTGAGCCATCACCTGTAAACATTCATTCATGTTAAAACAAATGACTTATGCGGACCATCTCAAAACAAACCAGCTACATCCTACTGGCAGCCAGCGGCGCGGCCATCCTTATCTTCCTGCATTTCTCCTACCACCACCTAAATCCTTTTCACCTGGCAGGAAAACAGTTCCTTGGTTTTTATAGCCTGCTGATACTGGCCACGCTGGGCAACATCCTCCTGCTACGGCGCCAGTATCCCCATCTGGCCAGCCAGGTCAACGTTTTTTGCCTCCTGCTAGGCATAGCACGGCTGATACAGGGCGTGTATCATCACAAACCTGTCGGTTACCTGATATTACTGCTGTTACTCCCTATCATCACAGCGTTCAGGCTACGTGCACGCAGCAACCCTGCCTGACGCCTGATCGCACACTTCCGCTCTCCTTTCATCAACCCCTACAAATAACTCAACCACCATTGCCGGTGTGTGGCCCGATAGCGGTCAAACCAACGGCAAGGCCTATACAACGCCAACACTACTGCAGCCCATACCAGGTATACTCCCGGCAACGCATATCCGAAATCGGCAGGCCTGAACCAGAAAGGTATCTGCACTATCTGTGCCGGATGGTACCCAGCCACGAAAAATGCAATGGCCAACACTATGTGCAGCAGGTAAAAATGTAACACATAATAGAAAAATGGTACCCGCCCATAAATGGCCAGTACGCTGTTCTTTGCCTGTTGCAGCTTTTCAAATGCGGCCAGCGCCAGCAAGGCAGGCCCGAGGGTCATCCCGGCGAATTGCAGGGAAGGCGGGTATTTGCTGGCATCCAGAAACGATAATACGTTGGACCAGAGATCGGGATATATTTTACGGGGAACAGGGTTACCGTATCCATTTGCCCATCGCAGCAATACAAACATGGCTATCAGTGCTGTGCCGGTGATGATCAGCCGTTGTTTTCTTTTCTCTACAGGGAAATCGCGGGTGAACCACCGGCCCATACAATAGCCCAGCAACATGATGCCCGTCCATGGTAAGATAGCGTAGAACGCACCTATCAAATGGGTGGCATTGAGCGGCACGATTCCTCCCCGGGAAGTAAACAGCAGCAACCACATGACAGATGCCGGTCCTTCTGCGGGCAACTTCATATAGTCCACCACGTTATGCCCAAAGAACAGCAGCAAACCGGCTACCAGTACTGCATGCCACGACCACCAGCTGAGCAGTCCCAGTATTACCATGCTCCATCCGATAGCCCATATCACCTGCAGTATCACAAAGTTGAAGAAGGGGTTAAAAGTAAGTCCCAGTGTGATCACCGTCACTTCCACCACTACCAGCCACAGTCCTCTTTTGATCAGAAAGAGGGCCGCTTCCTGCTTTGTTTTCTTCTGCGCCGCCAGGAAAGCGGAAACGCCTGAGAGGAAAACAAAAGTCGGTGCGCAGAAGTGTGTGATCCAACGGGTAAAATACAGCATCGTGGTAGTGGTGGCCGGGTTTAACGGGTCTGCCGTCATGGCCGTACGATGGAAAAAATCGCGGGTATGGTCCAGCGCCATGATCACCATCACCAGGCCACGCAGCACGTCAATGGAAGCTACCCTGTAAGGAGAAGTTGTGTTCATGTGGACAGTTTTAAAAGTATCAGCCCGTTCGGTACGGGTACCAAACGGGCTGACAATATAACGGTTAATGATATACGTTACCTGTTTTCATATGGTGGCAGCGCCGGGGCTTTATATCCCTTTGTCTGCAAGAGTGACTTGATTTCTGTGATGGCACGTTCCAGCTGCGGATCGATGCCTTTGGCCATATCACCGAGGTTCTCATCCACCGGGATGTCCGGGTCTACCCCATGGCCTTCACGGAACCACGTACCATCCGGGTAGAACATACGGAAGGAAGGCGCTGTGATGTCTCCGCCATCGATCAGGGTAGGTGCGCCGGAGTAACCGATAAGGCCGCCCCAGGTGCGGGTACCGATCAGTTTGCCCAGACCTGTTCTGCGGAAATAGTCCGGGAACGCATCACCGCCGGAACCACTCCAGCCATTGATGAGCATCACCTTAGGTCCGAAGTTACCAATTTGCGGTGTAGATATCGGCGCACCGTCGCGGGTAGCGAAATATGCTACCGGCTTGCGGTTGAGGATTTCAATAAAACGATCGGGGATCTGGCCACCGTTATTGAAACGCTCGTCGATGACCAGTGCTGCTTTATTCCATTGTGCCGTAAACTGGCGGACCAGTTCGTCCTGCCCGTCAATACCTGTGCTGGGCACAAAGATATAGCCTACCTGGTTATTTGTGGCTTCAGCAACATGTTTACGGTTGCTTTCTATCCAGGCCAGGTGGCGCAGACGATATTCGCTGCCCATGGCTTTCACCACTGCAGTTTTAGCGCCGTCAAAAGAAGGGCGGCTGTTGTAAGTAAGCTCCACTGCTTTGCCGGACAAGCCCTGAAAAGCATTAAATGGTTCTGCCGCAGTCGTCAGCGGTACTCCATTGACAGCCAGGATATAAGTGCCTTCAGGAATGTTGATGCCCGGTTCATCCAGCGGGGAACGGGCTTCCGCGTCCCAATCAGCCCCACGGACAATACGTTTGATTTTATAGAACTTACCATCTGCTTCCCAGTCAACGCCGA
Source organism: Chitinophaga fulva (assembly GCF_012927205.1). GTDB lineage: Bacteria > Bacteroidota > Bacteroidia > Chitinophagales > Chitinophagaceae > Chitinophaga > Chitinophaga fulva. Next base: position 187,081 of record NZ_JABBGC010000002.1, on the reverse strand, counting down.
GGTAGCCTACGCTCATCTGGCGCTGTGTTTCGAGGTCGCCGCCGGAGATATACGCATGAGAGGCGTTTAGCTCTGCAATCATTTCACCGATCACAAAATTTACTTCTTCACGGGTGCGGGCGCCTTCGAGGATGCGGCCGTATTTTTCCTTCACCTCATTCCAGTTAACGCCATGCATATGAGGGTCATAGAAGAAATCGCGTTCAATGCGCCATGCGTCGGTAAACAGCTGTTTCCACTCCTGCACCGGATCGAGCTGCATCGTCATTTCGTTGATGCGGAGGTTTTTGTCTGCTTTTTGGTTGGCGCCCAGATCGATGATTGCATACCGCTCACCGGTCACGAGGATTTTTTTGCCATCAGCAGACACCTGGTATTGACCCGCGTCTTTAATGATATCTTTCTCTTCCCTGTTCTCCAGGTCAAAGTATTTAAGCGTAGACGGACCTTCACCAGCACCGGTATTAGGGCCATTGTTATACAATACTTTCCCTTTTACAGCCCAAAGGCGGGAGTAATTACCAGCTTCCATCGGCAACAGGTATAAGCGGGATTCAATATTGTCCACATCTATTTTTACTTCGTTGTTGTTCTTCGCGGTTTCATCCCCTTTCTTTTTATCATCTTTCTTCTTATCCTCTTTTTGGGGAGATGATTGTGCAGAATCTTTACTCACCTTTACTTCATCATTCTGCGTAGACATCACCGGCGGCACATCTTTACGCAGACTGATAGCCGCTACCTTAGTGGTGTTGGCATAGATGAATGTATTTTCCACATCGCTGTAAATGGGCTTGAACGTTCTGTTGGTGAACAGGTACAGGTATTTCCCTTCCGGATCAAATACCGGATCGCTGCTTTCGTAGTAGTCGGCAGTCACCTGATGGCGTTGATTACCTGGAACATTATAGAGGAATGCAGCGTTGTGCATGTTATCGCAGTCACGGCTATACGCCAGCCAGCGGCTATCAGACGACCAGCTGCATTTCCATGTACGCAGAGAGCCTTCAGAATAACGCACAGCTTTGTCCACGTTGGTCACTTTACCGGTAGCCACCTCAACGATGTTGATGCGCATAGCCTGGTCGATGTAAGCGATCTTTTTATTATCGGGCGACCAGTAGGTATGATAACGGAAACCGGGGCCGAGGTGGGTCACCTGTTTGGCAGCTTCTTCTTTACCATTTTCCGCGATCCATAGTTCATAATCGCCGGACTGATCGCTCCACCAGGCGATATGTTTGCCATTGGGAGACCAGGCAGCGTCGCGTTCAGCAGCACCGCTGGTGCGGGTAAGATCTTTCACGAAACCGTTTTCAGCAGGCAGGGAGAAAACTGCTCCACGGGCGCCGATCAGCGCACGTTTACCATCGGGGCTGATATCTGCATACAGGATGTCTTTATCAGCTTTGATGATTCTTGGTTTCAGGGTAGATACGTCTGTAGTGATATTGATTTTTACTTCTTTTGATTGTTGGGCCCCCAGGGAGAAGGTATACAATTTGCCTCCCGCTTCATACACGATATCATCCGGCCCCATGGCAGGTGTATGCACATCATAATCGGTATAATGGGTTACCTGTTCAAAGGTTTTGGTATCTGTTTTATATCTCCAGAGGTTCATTCTTTTTTCCGGTCCGCGGTCAGACAACAGATAAATATCGTTTTTGTACCACATCGGAAATTCATCACCGCCTTCGCTTTTAGCGGAAATATTTTCGGACTGCCCGTTATCGAAATGGAAGATATGAATATCTGCTTTCATACCGCCGCGGTAGCGTTTCCAGGTGCGGAAGCTTTGGGTACGGGTAGTGACAGCGATACTTTTTCCATCAGGGGAATAGCTGCCGAATTCAGCATAGGCCAGCGGCAGTTTGACAGGGGCGCCACCGGTTTCCGGTACAGCATAAAACTGGTTGAACCGGTCTTTGGTGCTTTCTCTTTTGGAAGCAAAAAACACCTGCCTCCCATCCGGCGTCCAGTCCACCATCATATCTGCACCACCGTGCTGCGTAAGTCTGGATGGTACCCCGCCGGTGACCGGCATCACATACACATCGAGGTTACCATCGTAATTGGCGGAGAAAGCAAGCTTGTTGCCATCCGGCGAAAAGCGGGGGAACATTTCCATCCCTGCCGGAGAAGTGATTTTGACAGCCGTGCCACCATCTTTCGGCACCAGCCAGATGTCGTTGGCATAACTGAAAGCAATTTGTGTACGGGAAACGTCCGGGTAGCGGAACAAGCTGGCGCTCACCTGCGCTTGGGATTGGGCTGTCAACAGGCATGACAGGGCCAGCAGAGCATTTTTCATCATAAGCGGTTGATTGTTAAAGGGTCTTCTCCAGAGCTTACATTTTCCGGATAAACGAATGTAGCAAAAACGAAACATTTATATTTAATTATCTATCTTGACGTGTTTCTTAAAAATTATCCATACACCTATGAAAATTTTCTTCAAAGCAGCACTGCTGCTGAAGCGTCTTGGCATTATCATGCGCCTTGCCGGGATTGTGATCTGTCTCGCTTTACTTCACTCGGCGGTCCAGGACCTCCGGTTTTCCATCAGCGTATCAAAAGCGCCTACCCTGACTATCACTGAACTGTCCAAAATGCCGATGGACAACATTCCTCTTTATTTCAAAGTAGAAAAGGCTGCTTTGCTGGGCGACAGTTATGTAGGCGAGTACAAACAGCAAAAGCGCAGTTCCCAAAAAACGTTGAAAGGCATTTATTACCCGGTGTATGACGAACAGGCACTGGCTGCCGACACCTCTGATACCCCTCCCAGTTACCTGGTTGTGCACGACTCCCAGGTAAATGAAAAAACACTGGAAGCCGGCCACTATTTCAACACCGGCAGTTTCTCTGTTGAAGGGCGTTTCAGCCGTTCCTATATTGACAAGGAAACCCGCGACCTGCTTGAGAAAGAGGGCTATCCCCTCGCCACCAACTGTCTTCAGATCGAAAAAGGCAATATGCCCATGAGCCTAACTACATGCCTGGTACTGGGCGTGCTGGGGGTGCTTGGAACACTGCTGCTCGTGGCCACCCTGCTCCCCTCTTCCCTGCTTGACAAACGTAGCGGAGCGCCTGTACCAGCAGAAATCACCATCCTTCACCAACACTAAATCACTTGCTTTTTTTATAAAGACGACTATGCCGCAGAAAAGTTGCTTTCTGCGGCATTTATTTTTTATTCTCCTATTGTTACTCCCGGATATCGATGTCCAGTCCTGCATTCCAGTGTTTGTGCTCCGGTGTGTAATACAAATACACATTGCCCGCCTTGCCTTTGTAGGTACCTGGTATTTCAGCTTTGAGATCAAGATTGACTATTTTGTTTTCGCCCGGGGCAAAGTCCAGCCAGTATAATACCAGGTAGTTATCGAATATCTCATAATGGGTGATCTTTTTCGTTTCGATCAATTCCTTCAGTTGCCATGGCTGCGCCGAGAGGCCTGCGGGGATACCAATTTTAGCTACGGACATAGGTAATCCTTTGTTCGTTTCATTTTTCACTTGCATGTTCATTCTCACCGTTTCTCCGACTTTGGCCTGCGTGCTGCTAAGGGCAGTTTGCAGTTTCAATACAGCAGCAGCGCTGTTGTCCGGTAACAATGTGTTATACATTACTTCCAGGCTATAAGGCCCCATCCCACTGGAGTCTTTGGCCGTAGCCGTAAAAACATTCTCTCCTTCCTTTAGCAGGGTGGCGTCCACCGGCCCCGGGCTCACCTGCGACTGGTTTAATGTGAAGGCGGTGCTATAAGAGGCTTTCGCCCGGCTGACAGCATTGGCGTAAGCAGTCAACAGTTCCAGTGTCAGCACGGTGGATTGAGTAGCACCAAAACCATAGACCGTCCGGTATTTCATGATTTTCTGCATCAGGTGGCTCAATTCCACAATGTTATTGTTATCCTTTACCAGCGCCAGACCGTACCAGGCCATTGTTTCCACATCAAGGGAAGCTCCGGAGGCTCCTACCACGCTGCCTTTATCCAGGGTGTTATTTCTATATCCCTGTTGCAGGAGAATAATGAGCTGACGATAATCCTCCGGCCGTTTCATATAATACGCCGCATTGGCCATCACCGCTAATTCCCAGGCACTGTTGCTTTTCATCGCTGTTTTCAGCGCAGCTTCATATTCCGGCAGGATCTCCAGTCCCATACCGGCTTTGGTCATTGCATATACGATATAAGTATTGGCAACGCTATAGGGAACAGCATGCAGCTGATGACTTTTTGATGCTTCCAGCCGGAAACCGCCCGTTCCATTACGGCGGCCCAGCAGGAATTTTTTCGTGCGTGCCATCATTCCTTCATCTACCGCAATGAACTCCTTCATGTCCGTGAATTCCATGAGGCCGTAGGCGGTCAGCGCCTCCTGAGGCGGCACATGGCCAAACCATTCAAAGCCGCCGGCGGAGGTTTCAAAACTTCTCAACCGGTTATAGCCTCTCTCCAGGTAGTTCATGGCTTTCTTCTTAAGTGCCGGATTCAGTTTCCCTGTTTGCTGTAAATATTTCAGGATGAAAATATTGGGATAGGTAGTGGAAGATGTTTGTTCAAAGCAACCATATGGTTCCCTTAACATGCTGGCAATTACTTCCATGGTCAGCCCTTCCAGCTCTTCGTATAAGCTTAGTTCTGTACGGAGGCTTCCCGGCACTATGTTTTTCAGCGGGAAGTTCCATGATTCCGGTGCAGCGGCAGACAGGCATATGCTTGCCGGAAATCCTTTCTCCGATACTGTAACCGGCAGGGTGATATTTTCCTGGCCTTGCGGCATCTGTACTACGAAGTGGATGTCATCCTCCAACCGGGCGATGGCTTCCACCGGCAACAATATTTTATAGCTGCCGTTGCCTGGTAACAATACCCGGGATTCATAATTGCCCGCTTTCATGCCTTTGGGTAATACCATCGTAATATCCAGTTCCATCTCGTCGGGGGTGTTGTTACTGATCACCATGGGTAACAGTGCTTTATCTCCCACCGTGAGATAAGGCGGTATCTTGACATCCACGCCTACCGGTGCTTTGGACACATAGGCAATTTCAGTACGTCCCGGCTGACCGTTATACCCGATACCTTCCGCGATAGCGCGGAAAGATGTGGTAGCATCAGAATTATAAAAAGAAACCACAGCCTTCCCATGTCTGTCCGTTTGTACCACAGGGTTCCAGTAGATGGTTTCCCGGAAGTCGTTGCGTTCCTTTGTTTTCAGAGAGGTATATACGGGCGCATAGAAGCGGCGTACCGGTGTGATAGCTTCTCCCTGTACGTCTGCCATAGCGAAGGGCAGGTTATAATTCGGAGACAGGTTGACCTTACGGTATTCTCCCCATGTTCCCACGCCGTTAATGACCACCACCCCGTTCACCGCACGGGAGCCGTACAACGCCACTGCAGCAGCATCCTTTAGTACGGTAACAGAACTGATCAATCCCAGATTCCCTGCAATTTCAGCGGACGTTACCGGCACACCATTGTAGATATAAAGTGGTTCATTACTTCCGGATGCGGACCTGGCACCTCTTAACGTAACATTATAATCGTTGCCCTGCGTATTGGGCGTAATTGCTATGCCCGCCACAAAGCCCTGGAGCCCCGTGCTGACACTTTGAAGTCTTTCCATTGATACCGTGGAAACAATAGCACTGGTCATCGATTTTTTCTGCGCAATACTGTATCCTGTCACGACCACTTCCTGTAGTGCCTTGTCACTTTCAGGAAACATAAACATTTCCTTCGGCGCGACTGGTTTTTGAGACGGGTTGCTTTGGGGTGGCAAAGCCTGTTCCTCCTGCCCAGTCGTATAGCCGGCGACGGTATCCGTTAGCGGAGCAGCGAACTTTGATACATCTCCACCTGCAATAAATTTGTTTTCCAGTATGCGGATCACATCGCCGGTTTTTTCCCTGACTTTGCGCTTAGGCACAGCCACCAGCATATAACGATCGGGAGTAAGGCCAGTCATCTTAAAACGGCCTGCCTCATCAGTTTCTATCATCCTTATTTTTTGTCCCGGGACGGTCCCATGCAGGAAATATACTTTCGACGGGACGGGACGCTCGTTTTTATCCATCACTATGCCAGATAAAACGTGTACTGCGTCCGGGCCGTGCAACAGTTGATTGTTCCGTATTACGGCATCTTCATAATCAAAGTACCGGTAGCCGTTGGTCAGCATCAGCAGGTCCTGCGCCGCCGGTGCAGTGGGTTCATCCTGCTTAAAATAAAAAGAGGGTTCTTCTGTTTTGCCGTGTAACTCGGAGCTGAGCAGCAGCCATGACAGGATGTTGTCCTGCCGGTCATCTGCCAACACCCATTTTTTATCATCTACCACTGCCAGGGATAGATTGGCCGGAATGGGCATTCCTTTCTCTCCGGTAGTCGAAATATCCAGCGTCACTTTTTCCCGGGGCTTGTACAGTTGTTTATCGGGGGTTATTTTCACTTGTAAGCACCTTGATGCTCCGAGGAATACAATCCTTTCCGCCAGCGGAATATTGTTTAACTGAGCAATGGTAAAGACCGCAATACCAACCGGAAAATCAGCAGGGTTAACCGATACTACCTGTTCCCCGGCTTGTAACTGAATGACCTGTTTGTAATGTGTGACGTTTCGTGTTTTGCCTTCCAGTGTCACCGTCATCGGTTGTGATGCCTGCAGGACAAACTGCAGCAGGCTGTCTTTCCGCCTTACATTCATGACCACGCCATTGGTAGCGGCAGCCGGCAAAACATATTCACCCCGGGCCCCCGCCGGTGCTGACAAGCGGGCGATGTAATGATGGCCCGGTTGCGGTGTAAACCGGAATGCGCCCATCCCAAAACGCAGGCTTTCAAAAGTCGCCACTTGTTTGCCCTGATCGTCCAGCACTGTTCCTTTCACATCTGCGGGCTTACCGTATTCATTGATGGCCTTAAATGCCATGTTCGTAGCAATACCGTTCACCAGCGTGCCACCTTCCGGCATGAACTGCAAATCGATTTTATTCAGCGTGATAGGGATACTCCTGGAAATGGCTTCTTTGTTATGCTGATAGTCAACTGTAATATTCAGCAGGCCATCGTTGGTATACAGCTTCTCCGGCAACCGGAAGAGGATACGTGCCTTTCCGGCGGTATCGGTGGTAAATGTACCGGTGAATACCGCCTTACCATCTATGGAGACGGTGTATTGTGCCGGGAAACCGACAATAGGCTGCTGCTGGAGGTTTTTCATGCTATACTCCGCCGCCACCTCATCACCGGGACCGTAGCCTTTACGCGGAAAATCGAGCTTCATCAGGACGCGGGGAGAGATTACTTTCAACAGGGTGATTTCCCGGTTAAAGACAGTGCGTGGCTTCTCGTTACGCATCCACAGCGTATAGGCGCGCAGGGTATAGATCCCGCCGGGAGCATCCTTGCCAAAAACAAAGGAACCTTGTGCATATCCTTCAGCCACCTCGTATTGTTGTTTTTCCACCACGCTGCCAGCCGGTGAAATCACTTCCACGAATACACGTTTACTAATCCGGTTGGGCTGCAGGTCTTGTGCATTTACCACATAAATTTTATAAAACAGCTCTTCCCCAGGCGTGAAGAACACGTGGCTGGTATGCAGGTATACTTTCTCTTTGGTATTTTTATAGTCGACCTGTTGCGCATATAACGGTAACGACTGTATGCATAACAGCAGGCAACAGCAGATATTTATCAGATACTTCATAGGTCAGAACTTAATGAGAACGTTACAGCCAAATGTTTTTACAGAAGGTAGATTAAAGAAGTCCAGTCCGGCGCCGTTGGGGTAGTCGAACAGCAGCTGACCGGGGTCTCCCCCTTCGTACGGAGTCCAGAGCAACAGATTATTGACGTATCCCGCCAGGGTCAGCTCCCTGATGAGCTGGCGCTTAAACTTCCATCTATAGGACAGCAGCAGTGAGTGGAGACGCAGGTAATCAGCCCGCTGCACATAATCTTCTGCAACCCCACCGGGACCATACCTCACCCAGCGGTTGGCTCCCAGTGGCTGTGCCGGATCATAGAAGGCGACCGGTTTGGTGTTGGGATGGCCATCTTCGGTCACCCCTTCAAAAACATAACCGGTGGTATTCCGTTCGTTTCCTGTACTTTGAGAGCGGCCATAGTAGTCGAGCATGGCTTGGGTGCCGTTCCACATCTCTCCGCCTTTTTTCCATTCCAACGATGCATCCAGCTGCCAATCACGCCATTCGAACCGGCTGTTGTGCTTCAGCACAAAGTCAGGATTGGGATTGCCGATAATACCTGTTTGTGCAGCCATTGGAAAACCATCAGCGCCTATCACCAGCCGACCGGCTTCATCCCTGCGCCAGGTGCTGCCCACAATTACACCGAAAGGTTTTCCTTTTACCAACGCAGTGTTTACATCATGAAAACCGGCAACAGGCGTGTAATCCATGCCTGGCGCAATCGCTGTCACCTCGTTGCGGTAACTGTTCAGGCTGATGTTACCGAAGTATTCAAATTTCCGTCTGTTCCAGTAGCGCGGGTTCAGGCTCAGTGTCACTTCATAGCCCGTTGTCCGATGATCTGCAACATTTCCCATGACCCATTCCCGGCCAACATACAACGGGAGCTGGTCGTTCTTTATATTTTTAATATATACGCTGCCGCTGAGAGAAAAACGTTGGAGATAGGCTTCTATTCCCGTGTTCCACTCGCGGGTCCGGATGGGCTTTGCCAGATCGTTGGTATGCACCTCTGCCAGCGGGAAATAACCGCTCATATCAAACGAATTATAATTTGCCAGCTGAAGATAGGCCAGCGATTTATCCAGCGCTATCTCGTGACTGGAAGTACTCAATCGGGAAAAGACACAGAACCTGAAGCTGGAATAAGTAGGATTCACCCATAAGGAGAAAGCGGTGGAGGGAAGCCAATATTCCTGCTGACGGACAGTATTGGAAAGATAGGTCCTGTCAGCGATCTCCACTTTTGCTTCAACCCTGTCTGCTATACGAAAGAAAAAAGGGACTTCCAGCAGCAGTTCGTTGACTGTTCGTTGTGAACGGTATTCCCTGTCAGGCGAGGAATAGCTGAAAACATTATCCGCAGCGGAGAGTATATGCCTTACCGTTACATCCGCATGGGTATTGTAACGGCCTATTTTATAAGTCGCGTGGGTATTGATGATATGTTGTTGCAGACGGGTGTTGCGGTTAACGGACACTCCTTCCGGCGGAAACCCGTAAGTACCGGCCGGATAAGCTTCTACAGCCGCCTGCCGGTTGATAGCGCCGCTATACTCTGTCCCGGCCTCCAGTTTATCCCCCCGGTATTTCACAAAAGCAGAGAAACCGTGGTGCTGGGCTGCATACCGGTTGCCATTGTCTTTCAATAATGTCCAGGGGTTACCTGCCTGGCTGCCATAAGGTTTTGTGGTATAGGTATTATCGAAAGAAGCCGGAGTCAGTAGTGATTGTTGCCATGCCCTGTTTAAGAGGCCGTTTCTGTTGTCTGTCGTAAGGTTGGTATTCCGGTATTGATAGCCCGCTCCTATCTGAAAATCCTCCAACCTGATGCTGACATTCGTCACCAGCTTGTTTGTCCGGTTATCGTTGTAACGTATCACTGTTGAGGCATCTTCGCGCTCCAGTCCCAGGCTCAGCCTGATCCACTCCGTTCCATGCTGGTTAACAACACCGTTAAACGTGAAGTAGTTTTTCCATGATACGCCTGTCCGGAAAATGCTGTTATGATAAGCCGTGGCGGGCTTTCCGTTCCCCGAGCCGGCGGGCACCAGTTTACCATTGGGATCGTAAGGGTAAGGACTTCCATCAAACTGCAGCGACCGTAATGCAGGACCGTAGCTGAACATTTCCCCGGTTTCGGGACCGTTCCATTTCAGTACACCACTTTCAGTGCGCCCCTGAGCATACAGCTGTTGCAATGATGGCGTACGGTTGGCCGTTTTCACCTCTACACTCGTTCCCAGCCGGCCCATTAACTGAAGCGTATAACGCGGACTGTAAACCGGGGACACCACGCCCTTACGGACTTTCAGATCGGCCAGGGGCTGCCGGGGCATCAGCCCACCGTACAGGCCGGAACGAAGCGTCTCTATTGGCGTAACGGTACTGTCCCGCGGGTTGTTGGCAGGTTTACGGAGCATTTCCCGGTAATCGGCGGATTCGATGGGTTCAACGGGGCGTTGCTCCTGCGCATGCAGGAAGCCGGGTATTAACAGCAACAGCAGACTATATCTCACAGTATAGGTATTTTGGCTTTCTAAATATACCCTTAATCCCGTGTCGACGTAGTAGCGTTGCCGTTATTTTTCAGGAAATTTGTCTAGTAAGACACTAATTGGCGGAGATGATGCTCCAGGTGCACCACATAATCTTCGATGACAAAGGCCAGTGTAACCGGTCCAGTGCCACCTGCATAGCAGGTACGCTGCAGCAGGTTTTCCGGTATATGACGTGCAATGCCCAGCAGCAGCCGGTTATAGCCTTCCCAGCTGGCAATTAGCTGTTGGCCGGATTGCAGCTGATGGTAGCTGTAGCGGTTCCATTCATTCTGATCATACCCGATTTTCGGGGTTTCTTCAAACTGCACCCGTACAAAGCGCTGATGGTTATTGGCGGCGCTGTCTATCAGATGGCCCAGTATTTCCTTTTTGCTCCATTTGGAAGGCAGCGGTTTAAAGGAGAACGTTTCTTCACTGATATTGTTTAACAAAGCAGGGATGATATCACACAGATATTCCCAACGCTGGAGGCTAGTGGTGATCATACATTATTTTCTAAAGGTCCATAAATTCCCAGGCGCTCTGGTATGCATTCTGCGCCTCCGCATAGGCGATAAAACCGGCGTAGAAAGGCAGCTGTGATAAGGTGGCGCTATCGCCTACCACGACAAGTTTTTTCCTTGCCCTGGTCATGGCTACGTTCATGCGGCGTATATCAGAGAGGAAGCCGATGTTGTTATCGGCGTTGCTGCGTGTCATGCTGATATATACTACATCCCGTTCCTGTCCCTGGAAGCTGTCGATGGTATTGATCGAGATACTGGCAGCATGGGGCCGCAGTTCCGCGGCATGTTGCAGTTGCTCCTGCAGCAGGTATACCTGTTGTTTGTAGGGAGAAATGATCGCTATCTCCGGGAAGGGGCTGTTGTCCTGCTGTGCTTTCAGTGTGGCCACCAACTGCAGCAGGTGACGGAACAGGAAAGAAGCTTCTTCCGGATTGGAGGTGCTGGTACCTTCTGCTTTTTCATCGAAGCCGCAGCCGGCAGTATCTACGAATGCGAGCGGCATATCGTCAGCGAATAAACGGCGGGCAGCCACAGTATGGTGGGCTTTCAGTTTATTATCATAAAAAACAGCCGAAGCATATCCCATGATCATTTCGTTCATGCGATACTGTTCTTCCAGTAGCACCACGGCATCCGGATGGAGCGCCACTGATTTTTCGAGGAGGGTATTGCTAAGCCCCTGCCGTGCCGCATCAGGTGATTTGATGGTTGGCGGCAGCTGGCAATGATCACCGGCGAGGATCACTTTCTGCGCTTTGATGATGGGTATCCAACAGGCAGGTTCCAGCGCCTGGCCGGCTTCGTCGATCACGAGGGTTTTGTAACGTATATTCCGCACGGTATAGTGATTGGCGCCTACGAGCGTAGCCGTGATCACCTGTGCTTTGGCGATGAGATCATCGGTGATGTATTGTTCCGTTTTATCCACCTCTTTCATGATCTTATGTGCTTCATCAAAGAGGGCTTTGCGTTGTTCCCTTTCCGCCTTGCCGAAGTTGCGCTTGTATTTATGCGCCATGTTTTTATACTCGCTGGCTTGTTTTTTCAGGCGCTTCACTTCTTTCATGCTGGCGTGTTCGGACATCTTACTGTCGAGCGTGAGCGATGACAGTCTTTCTGATACCCTCGCAGGATTTCCCACCCGCAGCACGTTGAGCCCTTCGTCTGCCAGTTTTTCGCTGAGCAGGTCCACGGCTGTGTTGCTGGGCGCCACTACCAGTATTTTCTGCTGGTCTTTTTTGATCAGTGCTTTGATAGCCTGTACCAACGTGGTGGTTTTGCCCGTGCCTGGAGGGCCGTGCACAATAGCCAGTTCGTTGGCCGATAAAATTTTATTGACCGCTTCCTGTTGTACGGTGTTCAGTCCGGGCAGTGTCACCGGAAGCGTTTCCGTATCGAAAGTTGGTTTTCTTTCACCGGTGAGGATTTTCACCAGGTGCCCTTCCGGCTTATCCGTCAGGGCAGTGGCCTGTTTCATGGCCTGTTGCATTTCATCGTAGCTGTTGTCGTCGAACATCAGATCAATGCCGAGTTTACCATTGTCGGCCCATTCCGGCAGCTCATCTGTACGCAGCGTCAGTTTCAGGCGGTTGCCCCCCTGGAAGGTGACCGTCCCTTCTATCCTGTCCTGTTGCGCATCATGATTGGAAAACAATACCGCAGACACGCCAAAGCGCAGCTGGTGGGTGATATCCTGATGGGTGGTACGTTCTACTTCTACGGTGAGATAGTCGCCGCGGCCCATTTCCGTGCCTCTGATGGCCACCGGATACCAGGTGAGACCGTTCGCTCTGCGTTCGGCAGCCGATGAACTGGCTGTCAGGCGGAGCCAGGACTGTTTATCCTCTTCCCGCTCCTGGCGAAGCAGTTCGACGAGATGATTGAAATAGGACATCGACTTTGATTATACTGATTATTAACTGATGGCCATGAGTAATCCTACACAGCCTTCAAATTATCTAATATTGAATAAATAAAATTATATGTATCTATATAACATATAATTATATAAATACATATAATACAATCTTATTTAGATTTAAACTTCTAAATATTGAGGGACGCAAGTTAGGTAATGTCCTGATCATTAACATCATAAAAGCATCATATTCAGCCCGTGCGTTATCGCGAACAGACCGAAGCAGGGGCGCGGTATAACCAAACATTATCCTATCCCCACATCAGCGGAATCAACAATAATCATGGCCATCATAGTTACGAGCTATATAATGTCAGATACGTTTTATCAAATATACGGGCGCGCAGCGCTTTTTTCGGCATCATGAACTGTATACAGCCGGCATCCCACCAGCAAAAGCCTATCTTCCTGTCAGAATCGATTTGCAGCAGCAGCATCATATCGTCGATAGCCTCTTCCACTGCCTGCTGATCGCCCTTAAAGTGCTGCAGCAGCGTGGCACGGGCATTTTTCGGGAAATAATCATAAGGCTTGCCTGCCTCCAGGTACATCGCTGCTGCGATATTGTGGTCATCATGCTGCCCATCAGCGTAACCACCGATGCGGCCCACACCTTCTGTGAGGTGCATACAGAGGTCGTCCAGCCCATCCATTTCATCTTCGGAGAGCTGGTCATAGTCTGCATAAGCATAGTTAGGCGGCATGATAGCAGCGGCGGGCGCCAGCCGGTACCCGGTATACCGCACTTCCTTTTCCTGGACGGTGATGCCGGGAGGCGGGGTACGCTGCAGCCCTGTCTTGTCAGCCACATATATCACCTTATGAGCGATGTTACGCGCCTGTTGCATATCTCCCATAAAAAAATACAGGATACCAGTAGGCGGCAACAACTGTTGTGTGTCTTGCGGGTAGACGGATTCCAGGTCCAGTTGCGCAATGAAGCTCATCGGCTCACCTTCATCAGTCAGTGGCCATACGAAACCTGGCGGCAGGTCCGGCTCACCGGCTACACGGGAATTACCAATAAGCTGGTAGTTTTCTTTTTCTGCCAGCGTGAGATTAATAATGGGGCGGGCGGCGGAGACCAGGTAATCTGCCACCTCCGAAAGTTCAAACTCGTGGATTAACTCCTTATACCGTTCAATAGTCAAGGTTACAATATTTACATGGATAACAAAATGGCTACATAATGACATATCGCACCGGAAAGCACCAGCAGGTGCCATAATGCGTGCGTATATTTATACCTGTCCCAGATATAAAAGATCACACCGATGGTATACAAACCGCCACCCACGCACAACATCACCACTACCGACAGTGGCAGATCGGTGAAGAAACGGTTACCGCCAAAGACGAGCATCCAGCCCATAACAAGATAAATGAGCGTAGAGATGATGTCGAACCGGCCGGTGAAAAACACCTTAAACAGAATGCCCACGGCTGTAAGCCCCCAAAGGACCGACAACATCGAGATGCCGAAGGCGTTATTCATATACACCAGCAAAAAAGGCGTATACGTACCCGCAATCAGAAAATAGATGCTGATATGATCAAAGATGAGAAATACTTTTTTGACGGCCGACTCCTGGGAAATATGATAGATCGTCGAAGAGGTGAAAAGCAAAATAAAACAAAAACTGTAGATGCCTGCCCCCACAATTCCCGGTGTATTACCGTGTGTGGCAGCGATGCTAGTCAGTACCGGAAGGCCGCTGATACCGAATACAATACCGATGGCATGTATCAGTCCATTTACGATTTCCTGCTTCCGGGTATAGCCTGTTGGTGAAGCCGTCATTCCCATGATTCAAAACATTTAACGGCTGTAAATGTAGGACAAACCATGAATGTGCCGCGATAGAGATTGTCTATAGGATTATCTTTTTTTGACAAACCCGCCTACCATCTCTCCATTGGTGATATCCAGCGAAGCACCTGCGTCATCATAGAATTTGCAGGTAAAGCGCATCTTCGCTTTCACGCCATAATAGCCGCTGTAGCCGGGCCAGTCTTCTGTGCTGACGATGGTAAAAGTACCATTCGGCTGACCGGTAGTACCATTCAGCGTAGTCCAGGTTTTACCGTTTTCATCGGTCCAGCTCAGCACCACGCCGGTGCCGAAAGTCTGATTGTTCATGATCATGTAACCGTAGTTACCGGGCTGGAAGAAGTTTTTGAAATCCTGGTTGCTGGCCGCGTCAAAACCGGTGAGCATTCCTTTGGACATCAGCAGTTCCGTTTTGCCGGTTGGCACGTTACCACTACCCGCCCAGGTAACACCAGAGCCGAGCAGCACATCGTTGCCACCGGTTGTTTCGGAAGTGAGCATATAATTATTGGTGGTGGTCACCTCCTGCGCATAGTCTTTGCCGTTAGCTGTCAGTTTGTAATAAAAATCTGCCGGAGGAACGGGCACGTCAGGACCATTGCCACTCACCTTTACGGATACACCGCAGGCAGACCCTGTCGTCTTTAACGGGAAAATAAATGTACCTTCCTGTAGAGGCGTACCACTGGCTAACAGTGTGATCGTATATTTGCCGGTGGCGCTGAAGCTTCCGCCGCCTGTAAATTCTATGCCATTGACACTTCCGGTTGTGAGCATCCATACACCGGGTATGGCTACCTGAACGGTTACCTGTATTTTTGCACCCGTGACGGCGGTACCAACTTTAAAAGTACCGGTAACGATAGCATCGGAGCAGCTGGTGCCCTGATGTTCAAGCGCATAGGTGGCCATGTTTGCCGGCGGCACAACAGGATCCCCGCCTCCCTCCCTGGAGAGTTCTTTAGCGCATCCCATCAGGGAGATAACTGCCAGCAGCGTGACGAAGATGTGGGTCCAGTGTATGCGGAAGCGTGAGATCATCATTGTTAAGTTAATAGGGTATAATTACAAATATATTAAGATAAATTAATAACATCTATCTTTAGTCATCCAATTTATTTTTTAACCCAACGGGGAAGATGGAGCGAGCATTTACACAAGAAGAATGGGAGGCCTGTATTAAAGTACTACAGGCCTTATCAAGAGATCCGGACCAGTCGCCGGACAATATGATATTAAAAGGGCTGGTGACGAAGCTGTACAAGCGTGCCAAGAAAGACAACAAAGCAGCCGTGGCGGAAGCCACGCTGGCAGCGGTAGCATCGCCGGCAGTGCGGATGACCTTGCAGCGGTTGCAGCAGATATCGCAGAAACAGGATATCCTGCGGCAGTACGACAAAAAGGAAGTGCTTTCCCAAACACTGCTCTTCAGAAAATATGAGTTGCCCGATACCGGCCTGCCGGCCGATAAAAAAGAAGACCTGACACTGACTACCACGCAACGCTGCTATACCTGTCAGGCTCCTTACCAGAAAGTGCATTTCTTCTATCATATGTTATGTCCTTCCTGTGCAGAGATGAACTACAGCAAGCGGCTGCAGCATGCCGATCTTCGTGGGCGCGTGGCCGTAGTCACCGGCGGGCGTATCAAGATCGGGTACCTCACCACCCTGCGGCTGTTGCGCGACGGCGCCCGTGTGTGGGTCACCACCCGCTTTGCCAAAGACTGCGCATTACGTTTCAGCGAAGAGAAAGATTTTTCAGAATGGGCGCACCGGCTGAAAATAGTGGCGCTGGACCTGCGTAACCTGGGCCAGGTGAACCAGTTCATACAACAGCTGTATGCCGAAGAAACCCACCTGGACATCCTGATACACAATGCCGCACAGACGGTCAAAAGGCCAACGGCCTTCTACCAGCATCTTTTCGCTACCGAAGAAGCGCCGCTGGAAGCCCTGCCGGAAGCGGTGCGGCCCTGCCTGGCCCCTGCCCCGCCCTTCCGTTACCTCGGCGACGCATGGGAACAGCAATTGCTGCCCACCGAAATACACCAGTGTTTTCCTGTAGGACAATACGATAAAGACCGGCAACAGGTAGACCTGCGCGCCAGCAACAGCTGGACGCTGCGGCTGGATGAAGTACCGCCGGGCGAGATGCTGGAGACACAGCTGGTGAATGTGACCGCTCCCTTTATGCTCAACAGCAAACTAAAAGCGCTGCTGAAGCAGTCTCCTTTCCCCCGCCGGTTCATCGTCAACGTGTCGGCCATGGAAGGGCAGTTCAACCGTGGCTCCAAAACGCCGTTCCACCCGCATACCAATATGGCCAAGGCCGCACTGAATATGATGACGCGCACCTCTGCGCAGGACTATGCGCTGGACGGCATCTACATGAACAGTGTGGACACCGGCTGGATCACACAGGAAAATCCACATCCCAAAAAGGAACGGCTATACGAAGAAGATGGATTTGTACCGCCACTGGACGAAACCGATGGCATGGCCCGCATCTACGACCCTGTCGTGTCTGGTCTTGCCAGTCCGGACATCCCGCTGTTCGGGCATTTTCTGAAAGACTACCTGCCCTACGCCTGGTAAGAATTTATGTTGATCATCACCCGTAAAAGAAATTTATATGCAGAATAATACCGTTGTATGTCCCGTTGATAACGTAAAGCAGACGTTTTCTTTCCAACGCAGCGATCTGGACCCGGTGTTGCAGTACCTGGAAAATAATGAGCCGTTGCCCGTTACCAACCTGGTGTTTCCGGTAGGTACCGTTACCACCGACGGCCGGCTGGACATGTGCAAACAACAGCTGGGCGTGGAAGGGGTGCAACTGGTGACAGCCGCCCTGCTGCAGAACACACAGATCAAACATATCCTGATGGGCACCAATGCCTTTGGCAATCCCGGTGCGCAGGCCGTTGCCGATCTTGTGTCTGTAAATAACACCATTGAAACCGTATACCTTGGTTGCAACTATATAGAACAGGCCGGCGCACAGGCGCTCTGTGAAGCCCTTAGCGGTAACCAGTCTGTAAAAAGCATGTGGCTCAAAAGGAATCCCATCGGCAGTCACAGTATGAAAAACATTGTGCAGTTACTGCAACAGAACCCGCACCTGCGTACGCTGGACCTCGTGAATACCTGTGCCGGTGAGGGTTTCCTGACACTACTGGAATACCTGAAAGAGAACACTACGGTAGAAAGACTTTACCTGAGCGGCAACTACCTCACCGCTGACATGATGATACCTGTCAGCGATATGCTGATCGCCAACAAACACCTGAAGTCTCTTTTCCTGAGCGTTAATAATATCGGTGATACGGGCGTGGCACACCTGATGCATGGCCTGAAACAAAATACCACGCTGGAACAGTTGAGCTTGTCCAGCTGCGGTATTGAAGCCGAGGGCATGCAGCTGTTGCACGAACTGCTGAGTACCAGGCCTTACCTGAAATGGGTGGACCTGAGTTATGCCCCGTCCACCAAAGCATTGGGCGCCAAAGGGAATTTGCCGCTGCATCTTTCCGCTATGAAAGATCATCCGGCGGCGGCCGATAACTTTGCGCATCCGGACAGCAAAGCGATTAAAAGCGTGTATCGTTAAAGAGGCGGGAAAAATGTGACAGAACCGGGGAGAATCGAACTCCCACCCTCTGCTTGCAGAGCAGATGCTCTTCCCTTGAGCCACGGTCCGTCACGGGCGCAAACATAGAAATAATTCTCAATATTTTTTTATTGATGCTAAAAAAAGGGGAAGCCTGGTTATCACCAGGCTTCCCCTTTTATCGTACGTTCGTGATAGTTAGCTGTAAAAATGCAATATGGCCGGTGAGAATCGAACTCACGTCTCAAGAGTGACAGTCAGGCATTCTTCCAGCTGAACTACGGCCCATTGCGAAACGAAGATATGCATAAATTCATACATTCGTTCGCGTTAGCCAAAAATGTGGAGGAGCAGGGCTCGAACCTGTATCTCCGGACGAGCAGTCTCGGTGTTTTTCCATTTTAAACTATCCCCCTGGATATCGCAATAAAGCCGGGAAGAATCGAACTTACATCTCACGGTTTGGTGCCGTGTGTTTTTCCATTAAACTACAGCTTATTGCGGGCGCAATATAGTTAAATTACCTATTGGTTCAGCTTTTCTGCTGATGATATCCCTTTTCGTGATAAGGTTGCAGCTCTTCGAGGCATAGCTTGTACAACGCCTGTACTTCTTTTTTATAGTCCACAGCAGGGTCTTTGGTGTCTTCCAGTTCTTCTACGATCTCATAGGCAAAATTATCTTCACCGAGCCGGTTCCAGTCTTCCTGCAACGCTGTATTGGGATGTGTGTTGGACGACAGTTGCACCCTCACGGAGTTCCATGCGCGGTCCAGGTCCATGGTATGATGTATCCATATCCGGTCATCCTGTTTGTTACGCAGGCGGAATACGCCCATGCGGAAAGACATTTGCCGATAAGCATCTTTTAGTTCTTTTTTTGATTTCATGTGGTCATGTCTTTAAGCTGGCTGTCAATAAATGTGTTGGCGGTTTTCAGAAAGGCCGGGTATCCCGAAGGGGTTTGCCGGTTGATATATAACAACAGCAGGCCGGAAAGCCCATAC
Source organism: Chitinophaga fulva (assembly GCF_012927205.1). Taxonomy (GTDB): domain Bacteria; phylum Bacteroidota; class Bacteroidia; order Chitinophagales; family Chitinophagaceae; genus Chitinophaga; species Chitinophaga fulva. Next base: position 167,918 of record NZ_JABBGC010000002.1, on the reverse strand, counting down.
AGCAACGCTACTTTTTTATTGGCCGCAGCAGCGGTAGTCACGGTTTTATTGGCGACGAGGTATTTCCATTCTTCCTCACACAGTTTGTCAAGAAACCCGGTGATCATGGGAGCTGTGTCCGGTTGTTTGTTCAGGTCCGACAACTTCTCCATAAAGAACAGTTCAAAAATGCCGGGGTACTGTACAAAGTATTCGAGGTACGCTAGCAGGATGGCGCGCAGTTTCTTCTCTCCCCTCGCGGCTTTGGCACTGCGTGTGGCCACGTGGGCACTGCATTCCTCCTGGAAATCCTGTACACATAGAAACACCAGGTCTTTTGCGTCCTTAAAGTAGTTGTACAACGTAGCGAAGGAATAACCTGCTTTTTCCGCGATATTGCGGACGCTGACGCTTTTAAGTCCTTCGCTTTTCAGGATTTCTTTCGTCGCGTCAATGAAATACCCTCTGATGCGTTGTTCCTGTAAGGCCTTGTTCTTCATATTTACCTTATCACTTTTTTAATGCCCGCAAAAATAATGAACACTGTTCAAATTTCAAAACAGTATTATACCAGAACATAGCAACAGGCTCAGGCAATGCTGCAACAGGCGTGCAGAGAGATGATTTTTACCGGCGGAATATCGTTACATTTGTTATAGGCGCTCGCACCCCAAACGGCCCGACACCTCACAATAATTTAGATATTTTGTTATTTGGATATTTTGATATTGCAGGGAAGCCGGCAGCTATCAAAATAGCTCAACGATCAATAACCAGGAAAATCATTTAAGCGGGAACAAATACCTCCCCTGGCCTGTTAACTTGTTATACAGCCATGAACAACGAAAAAACAAAAGGCATCATCACCCGGCTACTATCAGCAGCGGGTATCACGGTAAATGGAAACAACCCGTGGGACATCCACGTATACAACGAAGATTTTTATTCCCGTGCATTGTATGAGGGCTCTCTCGGACTGGGGGAATCATACATGGAAGGCTACTGGGACAGTCTTCGGCTCGACGAGTTCTTCTACAAAATACTGCGATCCAACCTCGACAAAAGTGTCCGGAGAAGCCTGCGGCTGAAGATGGACATCCTGCTGGCGCGCGTGTTTAACTTCCAGCGGCCGGCACGTGCCACCCGCAACGGCCAGCGGCACTATGATGCGGGCAACGACCTTTTCCAGAATATGCTGGACAAAAGGCTCACCTATACCTGCGCCTTCTGGGACAACGCCACCACCCTGGATGAAGCACAGGAAAACAAACTGGACCTCTCCTGCCGCAAACTACAGCTGAAGCCTGGCATGCATGTACTTGACATCGGATGCGGATGGGGAAGTTTTGCAAAATTTGCCGCGGAAAAATACGGGGTAACCGTTACCGGAGTGACCATCTCCAAAGAACAGGTAGCCCTTGGGCAGCAGCTGTGTGCCGGCCTGCCCGTCACCCTACGGTTGCAGGACTACCGCCAGCTGAACGAAAAATTCGACGCCATCGTATCACTGGGCATGTTTGAGCACGTAGGTCCGCATAACTACAGCGAATATATGAAAGTAGCAGCCCGCTGCCTGAAAGATAACGGCCTGTTCCTGCTGCATACCATCGGCGGCAACGAGACAGTTGCCTTTACTGATCAATGGCTCAATAAATACATTTTCCCCGGTGCGGTCATCCCCACGATCCGGCAGATAGGCCAGGCCATAGAAGGCGTTTTCGTGATGGAGCACTGGGAGAACTTCAGCGTTAACTATGATAAAACGCTGATGGCCTGGTATGAAAATATCACAGCCAACTGGGACAAGCTCAAAAACCGCTACGACCAGACGTTCTTCCGCATGTGGAAGTATTACCTACTGTCCTGCGCAGCCTCTTTCCGGGCACGGCATAGCCAACTATGGCAAATTGTACTGTCGAAGAACGGCCTGCCGGGCGGTTATCACGTCGCTGCCTCCCGTGAAAACAGCGGCCTTACGTATGTTAACGCCATCAAGCCCTGACGGAGTTTATTCGTTGACCAGGAACCCAGGGCTGAAGCCCTGGGCTAAGATGTTGTTCAAGTTCATCAGTTAGCCAGCATTCAGAACTGGCTCCTATACCGCTAATGGTTTTTGCGCTGCTATCAGTATAAAAATGGGGCGACGGCTTTCGTCTTTCATTTCAGGGTATTTCTCCAGTACAGCCGGTGAAGGTTTCGGCTCTTCCACCCGGGTGATGATGAATCCTGCATCCAGTAAGCCATTGATCAATGTGGCGACAGTACGGTGGTACTTCACCACATCCGTGTCCAGAAAGCGGGTCACCCGATGACCCTCGTCCTGGTAATGATCTACCGGCCAGTGCAGCCGTTGACCGGCCGTATTGTAATACCAGTCCTGCGCCGCGATGGCTGTAAATACGGGGTGCTCTGTAGAGAACACAAAATGGCCGCCGGCTGACAGGCAGTCATATATCTTACGGCAGATGAGATCGTAATGTGCTGTATAATGCAGCACGAGGGAGCTCAGCACCACATCAAAGGAACCGGGTGGGAAATCAATGTCCTCCATCGCTTCACGCAGGTAGGTAATACCGGGGCCATTGTTGCGCAGGCGCGCCTGTTCCAGCATTTTTTCGGAGAGGTCCATTCCTATTACGCTGGCAGCCTGTTGTTCCATCACATAACGGCAATGCCAGCCAAAGCCGCATCCCAGATCGAGTATCCGTTTGTTTTGCAAAGGCGGCAACAGGCTGCGGAATACTTCCCATTCCCCTGCTGCGTTCAGTCCTTCTACGGAGCGCGCCATCCGGCTGTAGTTGTCGAAGAAGCCGGGATCATCATACTTATTTTCTTTCATGGTGGTTTACAGGTTATCCCAGGGTACCGCTTCGTAGGCCCGTTCCAGTATGTCAGACAACGTATCATTGCTGTGTTCAAACATATGTTGGTCTATCTGCGTAATCATCCCCCGATGGTTAACAGAATTGGTATAAAACACGCTTTTATATTCGTGTAACTGTGACAGTGATATGTTCCGGTGGATGACCGCCATCCCGTTGGTCCACAGGCTATCCGAAAGCAGCTGTACCATAATGCCCGGTAATGCAGGCGTAGCAGGCAACACAATACTTTGTCCGTCATAAAAGCCGACGTTCCAGATAGCGCCTTCTGAGATATGTTGCTGCTCATCGATATAGATCACATCATCGAAACCGGCCGCCATAGCCTTACGGCGGTAAGCCAGAATTCCTGAAACGATGCCGCTGTATTTGATTTCCGGCAGCAGGCGTTTAAAGCGGGCAGATTTTACTTTCAGCGGATGTGCTGCCGGTTCCACCGCCGGTGTTTTGGTGATCAGCACCTGCAGGTCTTTTTCCCGGATGACCGGTTGGCCGAAGGCAACCGTAAAAATATTCACCCGCAGCGAACAGGACTCCTGTTCCTGTGTGATCTGATGCAGACAATCGATAATATGTTGTTCCGGCAACTGGCAGCCAAACAGCTGCCGGCTGCTGCTGGCCAGCCTTTCCAGGTGAAGGCGTAATCCTTTCACCTGTCGTTGTCTTACCTGCATAGCCGTAAAATGGCCGTACTGTAGCGCCATCAGTCTGGGCATATCTGCTATAGTGAGTGGTCTGCCGTCTAGTTCCTGTACAAACATATTGTCCATCCTTAAAGCTACTTAAAGTTTGGCAAATGCCCTGAAAGGGCCGGTGTTTGGGTTTTTAAAAAGATTTTGATACTTTAGCGCCCAAACCAGCCATACCAACTATTGTGAGCCAGGGGACATACTTTTAACTGATGAAGGGCAGTCAATATAATGAAAGGGAGATCGTTGCCCGTATAGCCAAAGGTGATGAGTCCGCGTTTGCTGTCTTTTTCCGTCACCATTACCAGAAAATTTACGAAGTAGGACTGATGCTGACGCAGACGGAATCCGTGGCGGAAGAGCTGGTGCAGGATGTTTTCCTGAAAGTATGGAAACAACAGGCGCAGCTGCCTGAAATCATGGACATCCCTTCGTGGTTGTTCATCATTGCCCGTAACGATGCCTACAAAGCCCTGCGGCGCAGTACCCGGCTGAAAGTGATACTGGACACGCTCGAACTTCCGCTGCCTGTTTCCAACGAAACCGATGAGCACATCATTTACCGCAACTACCATGAGTTGGTGAACAAGGCCGTGAGCCAGTTGCCCGTACGGCAGCAGACAGCATGGCGCCTGAGCCGGGAGGAAGGGCTGAAACGCGAGGAGATCGCCGCCCGCATGCAGATCCGTCCGGACACGGTAAAAGAGCATCTTTCCCTGGCCGTTAAAAATATCCGTGGCTTTCTCGAATCCCATGATGCCTTCCTGATCGGGGCAGAGGTGATCTTTATCTGGAGCCTGCATTCCCTTAATTAAATTTTTTTTTGGGGGACACCCCCCACCCACTCTTCTCCCGGGGTCTTTATAGATAACGGGACCGTACCACCTACTATTTACGCCCGCTTACAGCTTATATGGACCAAAATCGACTGGATTATTTATTTAGCAGGTATGCTGCCGGTCAGGCTACGCCCGAGGAGCTCCGGGAGTTTGACACGCTGGTGCAGCAGCCTGAACATGAAACAGCCTTACATACAAAAATCGATCAGTTGTTCCGTACCACCAGCGGAACAGCCACTATGCCAGAGAAAGCCATACAGGCCACTTTACAGCATATTACCGGGAAGCCGGCCTCTTCGTCCGTCGTTCGTTACCTACGCCGCAGCTGGTGGGTCGCAGCCGCGGGGCTGTTGTTATTAGGCAGCAGCACATGGCTGCTCACCCGGCCCCGCCATGAGGTGGTGGCGCCATTGGCCGACAAAGCTCCCGGCAGCAATAAAGCCGTGCTGACGCTGGCCGATGGCAGCACCGTAGCATTGGACAGCAGCGGCCAGCAAGTCATTGGTCAGCAGCAGACCACTATCCGTCAATCCGGCGGGCAGCTGCAATACAGCGTACAGTCGCCCGACGCCGTTACCAGCTATAATACGCTGACCACCCCTCGTGGCGGTCAGTTCCGGGTAATACTGCCCGATGGCACCGTTGTATGGCTCAACACCGCTTCTGCGCTGCGTTATCCCACTGCTTTCAGCGGGACTGACAGGACCGTAGAACTGCAGGGAGAGGCTTATTTTGAAGTGGCTGCCAACGCCACACAGCCTTTCCGGGTAAAAACAACTGCGCAGGAGATTCATGTACTGGGCACCAGTTTCAATATCAATGCCTATGCAGATGAAGCAAATACCGTCACCACATTAGTCAGCGGCCGGGTGAAAGTGAACACACCCGGAAAAGATGCCAGCGTGATGCTGGAGCCGGGCCAGCAGGCCATCGCGGCCCATACCGGCAGCCAGCAACTTAGCGTAACGCGCACTTTTGCGCCCGATGTTATCGCCTGGAAGAACGGGCTGTTCCTATTCGACAACGCCGACCTGGCAACAGTAATGCGTTGCCTGGAACGCTGGTATGACATCGAAGTAAAATATGAAGCGAAGCCCGACATACACTACACCGGGCAGATCGCCAGAAACCAGCCGTTGTCCAAAGTAATACATATGCTGGAACAAACCGGCCAGGCCCGTTTCAGGCTTGTCAGGGCCGGACAGGGACATCAGGCAAAAGATATGATCATCATCCTGGAATAAAAAACGGCAGGGAGGGCCACACCATGATATTAAATTAATACAAACCGCGACCTAAAAACAGCCACCATTAAAAAACCGGAAACGTTGGCGCGTTCCCGGTACATGAAGATCTACATTGCCTGACGCCGGCTCGTATTCCATGGCCAGGCAGGATCATGATTTATTACAAACCATCATCGTAAATCCAAACGACACGAAGATATGAGAGAAAGTTTATTCTCCCAAGGGGGTTTATTGCCCCGTTGTATACCAATACCAACAACCAAAATTCCGTCAGATCCCACCACCAGCCTGTCTGCCCGGAACCGACTAAAAAAAGTGTTATTAATGATGAAACTTACAGGAATGCTGTTGCTCGCCTTTTGCCTGCAAGTAAGCGCCCGGGTATATTCCCAGAAAGTGACATTAACGGAGCGGAATGCCTCCGTACAGCAGCTATTCAGCACCATCCGCCAACAAACCGGCTACCTGTTTCTGTACAGTAACGAAACACTGAAAAACACGCATGCCGTGTCTGCACAGATGACAGACGTACCGCTGAAAGAAGCGCTGGACCATATTACCAGTAACCAGCCTATTACCTACAGCATCGAAGAGAATAATACGATCCTGATCAAACCTAAGCCGGTAGTAGCTGCTGCTCCTGTCCTCCAGCGGATCAACGGTACCGTCCGGGACGAAAAGGGGCTTCCCCTTATTGGCGTAACTGTCAAAATAAAAGGCACCAATGGCGGCACCATCAGCAATGAACAAGGCGCATGGTACATACAGGCCGCCGATGATGCCACCACACTCGTGTTTTCCTTCATTGGTTACAGCAACCACGAAGAGCCGATCAACGGCAGAACAGTGATCAATGTAGTACTCAGACAGCAAGACAAAAGCATGAGTGAGATCGTAGTCACCGGTTACCAGAAAGTGGAACGGCGCTCCCTCACCTCCTCTATCACTTCTCTCAAAACAGAGAATCTCAAAACCATCAATCAGCCTAATATCGACAAGCTGTTGCAGGGCCAGGTGCCCGGTATGGTGGTAATGAGCACTTCCGGCGCTCCCGGCGCCATGCCGCAGATACGTATCCGCGGTACCTCTACCTTAAGTGGTAACACCCAGCCGTTGTGGGTAGTAGATGGTATCATCCTCGATGATCCTATCAACGCCTCTGTTGATGACATCATGACCAACCGCAACCTGATCGCCTCCGGTATTGGTGGTATCAACGTGGAAGACATTGAATCCATCAACGTGCTGAAAGACGCCGCAGCTACAGCTATTTATGGTACCAAGGCCGCCAATGGGGTTATTGTGCTGACCTCCAAAAAAGGAACGGCCGGTAAAACCCGTATCAATTTCAGCAGCTTTGCGACCGTGGGCATGCGTCCCAAAATTGAGGATGCTTATATGATGAACTCTAAAGAGCGGACCGGCGTAAACCTGGAAATGATGCGCCGCGGCGTATTGACCGCCACTTCTCCCCGCGCGGGCGACTATGGCACCGCTACCGATTTCGAGCGTGCCCTGATAGATGTACATGATCATAAAATGAGCTGGGCCGATTTTGAGAAAAGAGTGAATCAGCTGGAACAGGTCAACACCAACTGGTTTGAATACCTCTTCCGTAATTCGTTTACCCATCGCCAGAACCTGAACATCTCCGGAGGTAACGAGAAGACTACTTTCTATCTCTCCGGCAGCTACATGGACGAACAGGCTACCGCGCTGCAGACAGGGATGAAGACCTACACCGGCTCCGTAAAGGTATATACCAAGCTGCATCCTACCCTTCGTGTAGGCGGTATGCTGGACCTCAACCGCCGCGACAACAGCAGCTTCTTTGCCACTGACTCCCGCGAGAACCCGTTTGAATGGGCTATTTATACCACCCGCGCGCAGAATGCCTATGACGAAAAAGGACAGTACAACTATCTCTATTACAACGGTATCAAATACAACTTCCTCGAAAACCGCGACTATGGCTGGCGTAACTCACAAAACTTCAGTATCCGCGGCACGGTAGACATTGAGTGGAAACCTATCAATTCCCTCATCTTCGGCAGCCTTTTTTCTTTCACCAATCAGAATACCACTGACGAAGACGTGAGCACCGAAAACAGCTACTTTGTAAAAAGCAGGCAGCGTGACGTCACCAACATTGTCAACTCTGTTGCAGTACCCCTGTGGAAAGAAGGTGGCTACCGTAAAGGCAGGAACAACAATAACAAATCACTTACGCTCCGTAATCAGGTGTCGTTTATGCCCGTGCTGAACGCCAATCACCGTTTTGATGTGATGGCCGGACAGGAAATACGTACGTCCAAATATGAAGACGAGATGACCGAGATATACGGCTATGTACATGACCGTGGCCGTCAGCAGATGCCGCAGTTTGACCTGATGAAGCAAATGGGCCGGCCATACTGGTCAGAAAGCCTGAACCAGAGTGCGGCGGTTTCTTACTTTGGTACAACAGGGTATACCTACAAAAACCGCTATACTGTTAGCTTCAACGCACGTACCGATGGTTCCAACCGTTTTGGCCTTCGTACGAACCAGCTGTTCCAGCCGCTGTGGGCAGTAGGCGCCAACTACCAGATGAAAGAAGAAGACTTCTTCGCCAACAAAGACTGGTTGAGTTATCTGACGCTTCGCGCTTCCTATGGCAGCCAGGGTAACGTTGCCTCCCAGGCCTATTCTGACCTGGTAGCGACGATCGGCAAACCTGATCTGGCCAACACAGACAACTATCTTGTGATAGACGCACCCAGGAACCCCAACCTGAAATGGGAGAAAAACTATACTGCCAACGTAGCCCTGGAGATAGGATTGTGGAAACGCCGGGTAATGGCCACTGTGGAATGGTACCATAAAAAAGGTGTGGACCTGCTGGGCAGCAAGCGTGTATCACAGGTTTCCGGGTTCAGTACCCTGCAGGTGAACTGGGCATCGATGAAAAATACCGGGCTGGAATTCTCTTTAAGCACGATCAATATCGATACAAAGGATTTTCGTTGGTCTACCAATATCAACGCGGGCTACAATAAAAACGAAGTACTGGACGTATACTCCCTTCCTTCCGTTGATGGCCTGACCAATGCACAACGCTCCAACTATGCCGCTTCAGCCGTTGTGGGCAAACCTGTCAACGGTCTCTGGTCTTACCGTTATGCTGGCCTGAACAAAGATGGCCGTGCCACCTTCTATACAGCCAAACCCGGTGAAACAGTGCTCAACGGTATGCGTAACATCAACGGCCTCGTGTATTCCGGCTCTACCATGCCAACCGTGCAGGGTGGTTTCACCAATACGTTTTCCTATAAAAGATTTACGTTGTCCGCATTGTTCATCGGCAGTTTCGGTAACGTGATCCGCCTGCGTAATATCGGCTCCAACAATACATTCGTCTTCCCGGAAACTACCCAGAACATGTCTTCCGAATGGGTTAACCGCTGGCAGAAACCAGGCGATGAACTGAACACCAACATCCCAAAACTGGAATCAGACAACAGTGTTCCGGGGCTGGCCGATGCATCGCCCTACAATGCTGTTATGTATAACAACAGCGACCTGAGGACTGTCAAAGGTGATTTTGTACGCTTGCAGAACCTTTCACTCAGCTACGACTTATACAATGCACGCCTGCGTAAGAGCGGTATTCAGAACATGCGCTTCATGATACAGGGTAACAACCTGCATGTATGGAAGAACAGTGAACTGAAAGGCCAGGACCCGGAAGCAACCGGCTCGGTGATGAAATATGATCGTACCAGCAATGCCAACGTGTCTTTCGGCAATACTTATCTGCCGCTGCCACGTTCCTATTCTCTTTCATTTTCCTTACAGTTTTAAAAACAGTTGACATCATGAAATTTAGATATCTGACGCCCCTGTTATTGTTTTCCCTGGTCTTCACCAGCTGTAACAAAATGCTGGACATCAAACCGGTCAACCGGATGATGCCGGTAAGCATATCAGACTACGAATCTGTTTTGGTGGGTGGTTATCCCCGTGTGGATTATTTTATGAAAACGGAGTTGATGACCGACAACATGACCGCCAACCTGAACATCGTCGCTTCTCCGCAGAAGGAACTGGAGCTTTGGTTTTCCTGGTCTCCATCCAAACAACCTGATGGCGGAGAATTAGATCCTTACTGGGGGCAGCTGTACACTTCTATCTATTACGCCAATACAGTATTGGACAATTTTAACGACCGTCAGCCGGAGCTCAATGAGAAGGAGTTGTATGAAACGGTGAAGGGAGAAGCCTATGCCTTGCGTGCCTGGTGTTATTTTTACCTGGTAAACTTTTATGCGGAGCCTTACAGTCCCGCTACCACTCAGGCTTACGGTGTGCCGATGCCGCTCAGTGCCAAAGATGTTCACCAGAACACACAAAACAATGTACGCGAACCGTTAGGAAAGGTATACGCACAAATCCTCTCCGACCTTGAGCAAGCCTCCGGATTACTGGCCGGCAAAAAGGCCCGCAATGTTTTCCGCATGGATGCCAGCGCCGTACAGGCTTTGCGGGCACGTGTATACCTCTTTATGGGTGACTATGACAAAGCCATTGCTGCCGCCACCGATGTGATCGTGAACAAGCCTTTGTCTGACATGAATAATATGCAGACCTATATTGAAAGTGAAGGAAATGCCCGCGCATTTGCCCTTAACACAGGTTTTATCGATGCAGGAGACTATAAAAACGAGGTACTGTTTTTTACCGGCGGTACGGCCAATATGAATATCTATTATCATAGCAATGCTGTGTTCAGGCCATCACTGGAGTTGCTGGCATTATGCAACCGTCCCACCGGAGGCAGTGACTACCGCCGTTATATCTTTTCCACTTTTGCAGACCTGAATACCACAGATGGTAAACTGAACGGCCCTACGTTGTACAATATGTACTCCAAACAGGACAAGCCCTGCTATTATATCGGCCTGAAAGTGAGCGAGTGTTATGTAATACGGGCAGAAGCCTATGTGAGGTTAAAGCAGAAAGACAAAGCCATCGCTGATCTCAACACGTTATTGGTACGCCGTATACGGAAAGGGGAATTTGTACCGTTGAAAGCCGCTGACTTTACAGACGAGACTTTATTGAGCCGTGTTCTCGAGGAACGTCGCGTAGAAACGGCCTTTGAAGGTGGTCTTCGCTGGATGGACCTCAGAAGACTGGGTAAACCGGCCCTCTCTCACGTCTATAAAAACGGGCAGATCTACGAGATAAAACAAAATGACAACCGTTATCTCCTGCAATTGCCACTGTCAGAGATCAACAACAGTCCTTCTATCCCTTTAAATCCCTGATCATAACATAAAATGAGACAATACATGAAACCGATATATGTTTCCCTGCTTGCCCTGGCAGCCTGCTGTATGGGATGCTCCAAAGAAGAACAACCAGGTTTTACACCCGAACCTGGCATTCAGCAACAGTTTACACCACCTGCCGACGCCCCCGCCGAAATCAAAGACCTGTACAACAAATACGGTGTTTGGGTACGAACGGACTTTAAGGACTGGAAAGAAGTAACCAACGGCATACTGGCTGCTGATGTCAACAACCGCTGGGGCGCCACCAAAATAGACGCCGATCAGCGCGCCGCTGTGACGACCTATGCGCAAACATTACTCTCCAATGTGTCCGAAAAATTCGCCAAGCGGTATTTCCCGCTGGAGCTCTTCTTTGTAAAGACTTATAGTGCCCCATTTTTCGACATAAATATCAAGGACCTGGGCCGCAGCCGCCTGATCACCTGCTGGCCTAATCATATGTATGGCGCATTACCTGTTACCGATCCTGTTAACCACTATTACCAGGACTCTGTGCTGGCCCGTAGCATATGGGGCTACCTGGGCAACATGTCCGCGTTGCGTTTTGATGCACCGATCACTGAGTTTGTACTGGCCGGTAAGGCCTATGACAACGGTGCGGCCAGGGAACTGGTATTCAAACAATACGAGAAAGACAGAGACCTCGACGCCCGTGACAAGGCCATGGACCAGATAGCCCTTAACGGCGGTTTTATCACCTCTCTCGGTAGTTCATCTTTCGACAATGACTTCGGTGAATGGGTGCGTTTACTGGCCACAGAATCCTATGCCAACATCAAAGCCAAATACCTGGACAACAGTCCGGCCCGTGCCCGTAAGTATGAAGTGATCATCCGTTTCTTCAAAAGTTACGACTGGGACATTCAGGCAACCGGTAACCACTACCGGGAGAAACTGGGCAACTAATACTCCCGTTCATACATCAACATCAGCATAAACCAACGATTACATGAGAACATTAGCATTGACAACTGCCTGTTTACTGCCCGTCCTGGCATTCGCCCAGGAAGGTCCTTACACGATCAATGGCAGCATCAGCAAAGAGAACAAATTCGAGAAAGCTTACCTGTACAGCAGCAACAGCAAAGGCCGGGTTATTGACTCTGTCGCCATCAACAACGGCAGCTTTACTTTTACCGGTAAGACTGATATCCCCGCGAGAGCATTCCTTTTTACCGGCAACACCCTCTCCTCCTCCTTCACCGCCAATCGCCTCGTGTTTTACCTGGAGCAGGGCAATATCCGCGTAGAGAGTGCAGACTCCATCGCTAACGCCACCGTGAAAGGCGGCGCAGCCAATACCGTGCATCAGCAGTATAAAGCCGCTTCCCGCGACGTTAACAAACGCTCCGATGCACTCAGCCAGCAATACTACGCCACGCCGGTAGCCGAACGTGAGCAGGAAGCTTTCAAACAGCAATACCAGGCTGATAACAAAGCGATAGCCGCCGCACAGCAAAAAGTGGTGACCACCTTTATCAAATCACATCCCAATACGGCTGTCAGCCTCGATGCCCTGACCGAATGGGCCGGTTATGATCCGGACCCGGTAGTAGTGGAGCCGGTATTCAAACTGCTGTCACCTGCCGTACGCAAAAGCAAAGCCGGCGAACATTTTGCCGGTCAATTAGAAAGCCAGCGCAGGACCGCCATTGGTGTAGCAGCGCCGGAGTTCACCCAGAACGATACCCTGGGCAATCCGGTAGCACTGAAAGATTTCCGCGGTAAATATGTACTGGTGGACTTCTGGGCCAGCTGGTGCGGTCCCTGCCGCCAGGAGAACCCTAACGTGGTAGCTGCCTTCCATAAATTCAAGGACAAGAACTTCACCATACTGGGCGTATCCCTGGACAATGAAAACGGCAAGTCATTCTGGATGCAGGCCATCCATGACGACAAGCTGCAGTGGACACAGGTATCTGATCTGAAAGGATGGAAAAACGAAGCCGCCAAAATGTACGGTGTACAGGGTATTCCGGCCAACTTCCTGATTGGCCCCGATGGTAAAATCGTCGGTAAAAATCTCCGCGGAGAAGCTTTAGAGAAAAAGCTCGCTTCTTTGTTACAGTAGTATTTTCAGCAGCCGTTCCTATGAAAGGGAACGGCTGTTTTTTATCCCTGATAGCGGTCGGCCTGTAATATCCGGAAAATGTGTTCCTTATAGCTACTACCGATAGGCACCATAAAATTCCCCATTTCGACATCAGTAGTTGTGAAGGCCGTAATGTTAACAATATTGACCATGAAAGAACGGTGTACCCTCAGAAAGCCCTTGTCCCGCCACATATTTTCCATATCACTAATCCTTTGTTTGACCATGATTTGCTGATCTTTGGTATACACACAGAGATAATCTTTCCGGCTTTCCATGTACAGAATTTCATCTGTGTGCAGTTTAAAAAACTTATGTGCTGACTTCAGGTAGACATAATTTTTATCGCTGGAAGCCAATACATCTGACAGTTGTTTTCCTGCAACACGCATGTAACGCTCAATAGCCCGCAAAAAACGATCAAAGGTAATAGGTTTCAGCAGATAGTCTACCACATCCAGATCGTAGCCATCCAGGGCAAACTCACGATAGGCGGTCGTAATGATCACGCTGGGTGCCTGCTTTAAGGTTTTTAATAATGAAAGGCCTGACAATTGCGGCATTTCAATATCCAGGAACAGCAGGTCATACTGCCGGGTCCCCAGCAGTTCCAATGCTTTGACGGCATCGTCACAGGTATCTGTTACCTCAAAGGAATCCAGTTTTTCCAGATGTCTTTGCAGCAATGAGATAGCCAGCGGTTCATCGTCTACCAGCAGACATTTTGTTTTCATCATGCAAGCGTAAGGGTTACCGTAAAAATACCTGACGTGGTGGTTGTCTCCAGGCGATATTTATCAGGATAAATCAACGCCAGTTGTTGCCGCATATTTTGCAGGCCAATGGCATGATGGTTACCGACTCCGGTGATATCGAATGTATTTTGTACCCGGCAGCGCAGTCCTGACAAGGAAGCGGAGATATTGATATCGATCCTTTTCTTTCCGTCCGGCCCTGCCACTCCGTGTTTAAATGCGTTCTCCACCAGCGTCAGCAACAACATGGGGGCCACCTGTACCGGTTCCGTTTCAGTAATCTCGATATTGACTTCCAGCTTTTTATCGTATCGCAGCTGTTGCAATGCAATATAATTTTTTAACAGCATCGTTTCTTCTGATAACAGCACAAATGGCCGGTCACATTTATAAAGGATATAATCGAGCATATCTGACAGCCGGCTGACAGACTCCGCTGTTTTAGGGCTGTTGGCCAATGATAACGCGTAGATGTTATTGAGCGTATTAAAAAGGAAATGTGGTTGCAGCTGATTTTTGAGCACTCGCAGCTCGGCCGCAGCCTTTGCTTTTTCCATCAGCAATGATTGTTGCCGGACAGCCTCATGGTCTTTCAACAGTTTCAGGAAGAGGAACACAATAGCCACCGAAAAGTTGCGAAAAAAATAGACGTGCCATAATTTCGACAGATTGGTCAAAATTTCCACCGGCGTTTCACTGGCCTTGGGAGCCGTGCCGGACAATGGCTCCTGCAGGTAAACCGTGATCCCTCTGGCCAGCACACAGATGACATACATACCCAAAATAAAAAGCGCTCCCGCAGACAGATACTGCCTTTTCAGCAATACCATCGGCATAATGAGATAGGCCAGTAAGTAGGACGTGAGGACCTGCGTGATCAACGTAAGCCCGTTGTAGCAATAGGTTTTAAAAGAGAACCAGTCTTCCCGGTAAAAATAGTTACGTTCGCCGGTAGAGAAAAACAATACCGCCAGCCAGAAGCAAATATGAGCCCACACCTGGTGTTTCCGGTGGAATAGATGAAGCCTTTCCAGAAGATTCATAGGACAACAAGCTACTACAAATTAGGCATAGTCAGCACATCAGTTCCCCAAATGGAGTTTTCTCCTGCCCAACAGGCAAAAACACATGCCTGAAAGTTTACGGTGGTCTTTGATGACTGTACACCTGCAGTCAGGAGCTTTCTGTCGACAGACCGCCTCAGATGCTCATCTTCATCCGAATTTAGTGGTAAACGAACTCCTCATGAGATTACTCCTTTGTATCGCAGGATTGTTAAATGCCTTGATGGCAGACGCACAGGACACCACCCGAACGCGGCTACTGAAAGCGGTGACCATTGAAGCCAGGTTACCACAAATTGAGCACAGACCGGACAAAACCGTCATACAGATAGAAAATACCATCAGCAGCGAAGGCGCCAGTACGCTGGAAGTATTGGAAAAACTGCCGGGCGTACAGATAAGCCGTGACGGTCAGCTCTCTATCCAGGGACGTACCGGGGCAGTTGTGATGATAGATGGTAAAAGTGTAGCGCTGTCATCAGCCGACTTACAGGAATTGCTTCGCAGCATGCCGGCCGCCACGCTACGAAAAATAGAAATTATCTCGCATCCGGGCGCTGCTTACGATGCAGCCGGCAATGGGGGCATCATCAATATCATCCGTAAAACCAACCGCCGGGAGGGCTTTAGTGGCAGTTTCCGTGCCGGACATGGGCAGGCATGGTATCCCCGGTATAACACCGGCATCAACCTCGGCTACCGTGCCAGGTACTGTAATCTTTCTTTTGATTTGGGAGCACAGCGCAACACCGATTTTTACATCAGTGATATTACCACTAACGTATTGTATCCCGATGAAACATTACAAAACACCCAGCATACCCTGAATCGTGCCAGCAGACGCAGCACCAGTCTTACGCCAACGCTGATGGCTGACTTCTACGTATCGCCCCGGTCTACCTTCACGCTGTCAGTGATGACCAGCCGGCAGCGCGGAAACAGCCAGGTCTATTCCCTGCTACGGACAGCCACCGACAGCCAGACCGTCATCAATACCACTGATAACCAGCAGTCCAATAACCTGAGCAGCTTACACTGGCAGCTACGACCTGACAGCAGTGGCCGGCAATTGACAGTAGATGCTGATTTTGCACATTACCTCAGCAGTGCCCTTCGTAACACGGAACCGGATACAGTCCGGCTTACACAGGAAAGACGGCTGCAATTCTGTGCGTTGAAAGCAGACTATATTTTGCCTCAGGGGCCACATAGCTACCTCTCTGCCGGCTTTAAATACAGTAACGTGGATATCCGCAACGACAACGGACATGACAACGGACACGATATCATCCGGAATAAGGAGAACATACTGGCGGGATACCTGGCATACAGCCGGAGCCAAGGGGCGCTAAGGCTGCAGGCTGGCCTGAGAGCAGAGCAAACCCATAGCAACATACAGCAGACCACCTATAGTTATCTCCAACTATTTCCATCGCTGCTGGCAGCATATACATTTAATGAGCGCCATTCGTTGCAATTCAAATGTAACCGACGGATAGACCGTCCCTCCTATGCACAGCTAAATCCTTTCCGCTATCCGTTATCGCCCTTTCTCTATTTTATGGGTAATCCGCAATTGCAACCCCAGACAGCGTTTAACAATGCCCTTACCTACAGTTGGCGCCAGGCAGTTTTTATTACGATTGGTTATGATTTATATCAAAAATACATCACAACGCTTCCCACGCTGGATACAGACCAAAAGACTGTTTTGCGTACCCCTGCAAACATCGCAGGCGCCAGTGCCTGGAATATTGATATCAGCTTTACAAAAGAATGGGCGCCGTGGTGGACCACCGACGGGGAAATGACCATTTACAGCAGGCAGTTTACCAGCGATTTCTCCCAGGCTGGCAGTACTATTTCCCTTGACCTCAGCTGCAACCAGCAGTTCCGGATTACCCACCAGCTACAGGCAGAATGCCAGATACGGATCGTGTCCGGGCAACAGGATGCTACCACCATTAACAGCGGCTATTATCTCGTACATGCCGGTATCCGTCAACAGCTTTTTCGTCAGGCAGGGAGTATAGCGGTACGGCTCTCCAATATCCTTCAAAGTGAAGACGAGGCGGCACGGTATCATTATGACCGTTTGCGTCAATACCGGCAGCTCTCTTTTTTCACCAGGGCCATACAGGTAAACTTCACCTACCGCTTTGGGAAAGGGAAATCGCAGTCCAAAACGACGGCAACTCAGGAAGAACAAAAACGGGCGGAATGATGTCAGTCAACAACCCTGCAACATCCATATTCGTATAGGCCAGATGGTTAATTCATCTTAAAGGTAAATATCTTAAATTTAAGGTACATCAAATCCGTTGTTTATGTCTGGTCCCGGTTTCGATTTTGAGCACGTAGGCAATCAGGTCCCTGTGCTGGAGCACTACAACACCTTCACCACCCATCCTGTGCTGCAACACACGCTGCAGGCCTATGGCGGCGGCTGGGCAGCGCCCCTGGCCACCGAACTGGGGCAGCTGATGGGCAGCCACGAATTCCAGGAGGCCGGTACCCTCGCCAATACTTATTTACCGGTGCTGCATACGCATGACCGTTTCGGCAACCGCCTTGATACCGTGACCTACCACCCCGCCTATCACCAGATGATGACTGCCGCCATCCGGCATCAGGTTCATTCCATTGCATGGACCACGCGGGAAAAAGGCGGCTACGTCGCCCACAGCGTGCTCTCTTACCTGAAACAACAGATAGATGAAGGCAGCAGCTGCCCGTTGACCATGACATTTGCCGTTGTTCCTTCGTTGCAAATATCTCCTGATATCGCCCGTGAATGGCTGCCGCTGGTGCTCTCCACCCGGTACGACGAGCGCCACATTCCCTACACCCAAAAAAATGGCGTCACCTTCGGCATGGCCATGACAGAGCCGCAAGGCGGCAGCGATGTCCGTGCCAACATCACCATAGCGCAATCGGTAGATAATGGCATTTACCGCATCACCGGCCGTAAATGGTTTTGCAGTGCTCCTATGAGCGACGCCTTCCTGGTACTCGCCCAGGCGCCTAAGGGCCTCAGCTGTTTCCTCGTGCCGCGCTTCACGCCCGACGGTACCAAAAACCAGCTGCGGTTCCAACGGCTAAAAGATAAACTCGGCAACCGTTCCAATGCCTCCGGCGAAGTGGAGTTCCACGGCGCCTGGGCCCGTATTATCGGCGAAGAAGGCCGGGGCATCGCCAATATCATGGAGATGGTACGCCACACCCGGCTGGACTGCGCCGTCGGTTCCGCCGCCACGTTGCAGCGCGCTCTTGCCGAAGCGATACATCATTGCAAGCACCGCCATACTTTCGGCAAATCGTTGCTCAGTCACCCGTTGATGCAGAATGTGCTCACCGACCTGGCGCTTGAATCAGCGGCAGCTACCACCTTCGCCATGCGCCTCGCCAAAGGTTTCGATGACGCTAAGACAGACGAGGCAGCGTTGCACTTCACCCGTATCGCTACCGCGGTGGGCAAGTTCTGGAATACCAAACGCGCCGTACTCGCCATGGGTGAAATTGTGGAATGCCTCGGTGGTAATGGCTACGTGGAGACCTCCATCCTGCCCCGCCTCTACCGCGATGTGCCGGTCAATGCCATCTGGGAAGGCTCCGGGAATATCCAGGCACTGGACGTGCTGCGTGCCATGCATAAAGAACCACACAGCATGGAGGCGCTGATGCATTATTTTCAACAAGGCGCGCGTTTACACCCGCTGCTCACACGGCATCTGGAAGGGCTGCAGCAATTGCTTTCCCACCCAGCGGATTATGAGCGCAAAGCAAGGATCATTGTGGAGAAAATAGCTTTAGCGATACAGGCGATTGAGCTGATACAGACTTCTTCTTCTACGATGGCTGAGATGTTCTGTCAGGCACGGTTGCGGCAGGATAGGCAGTTGACATGGGGTGCATTGGAGGAGATGAACGGCTGGGAGGAGGTGGTATCTTCTGTGTACAACGGAGAATAATCAGATACCTAAAGAACCTTGGTAACTTCAACGAATACACGCAATTAATACACATACCATAAAACACAGTACAGTATTAACTTTCAGAAATACATCATAAAAAAGTCTATCTAAACATAAAGGAGAAAAAAGACTACGTTATCTTAGGGAAGAACCTATATTATTTCTTAACCCAAATCAATTAAATCCCCTATGATGACAAACAGTAAGAAAATCCTGTTATTTGTCGCGAGTGCAACGTTCCTTTTCGCCTCTTGTAAGAAAGACACGCAAGACCAGACAGGCTCTGAGCAGTACTACAAATCCCAACTTGAAAAATTAATTCATCTGAAGGAGATACCATCCTCTTCTTCAACCGTCAAAAGCACATCATCATTTAAAACTTACAAAGAGGCCTATGAAGCATTTGCCTTTGTAAGGACCGGAGAGGTTTTCACGGATACGGTGCCAGCTATGAAAGTAGCAGCTCCCAAAGGTAGCCGCAACGACCAGGCCAGGACCGACCTGGTCCAACACTTTTCCTCTTCGCCAAGCGCCTCAACCAGTTGGGGCCTGACATCATCGTTAACGTCCAGGGCTAACATTAACTTTACATGTCAATGGCAGCCCAGCTCTGTTGAAGATGAATGGATACCCAGCTCTGCTATCACCCAGAAGTCGGAACCAACATATTCATATTCTGGCTTTGGCAAGATGACCTCCACCTCTTCTTATTGGACAGGTAATTCATTCAGCGGTGACATACAAGGTGAAACTGTAGTCGCCGGCACTTCTTTTTCATGGAATCTAACAGCAAAAGGTGGTGTAAGCATTAACACGCCTCCCAAACCATGGGGAGACATGCCTACGGTTAACATGTGGCTCCAGGTAATATCTCATTAAAAATGTGCCCGGTGATGTATCGATTTGGATACATTACCGGGCCTTAATCCAATTGCGGGTGGTTTGATTAAAATCCTGGTTGCACAGCTGTTTGGGCGTGACGAAGATGTGTTGCAATTCTGCGTGGTACGATTAAAGCCATTTGGGACATGGATGTGGAGATAAAAAATATGTCTTTCAATTCCATATAGATCAATTAAAACTGGAAGAACGATCCCATTATGAAGAAGGTACCCACTTTCAATTCTTTATAGTACAATTTAAACTCATTACTCAGATGAGCTGCAAGAAAGAAGCTAAAGCCTTTCAATTCTTTATAGTACAATTTAAACCCTCCACCACAAAATCCTTCATCCGCTACCAGTAAACATTTCCCAATCCAAGCAACTCGTTTCCACCAACAAACAGTCGTCGACCTCCAATAGTATGATTTACCCCGGAGATCGACGACTTATTAAAATTAACCATCAATCATACTTATAAGCAGACATCAGCTTCACCAACTTCTCCTCCGCTTTCTCCAGCGCGTCAGCACTTCCCAGCGCGCCAGGCACATAACTCTTCGCCGTAGGTGTCACAAAAAAATCCGCTTTGGCACTTAAGTCAATGACAGGACTCGCCTGCGGTCTTTCGGTATCTACACGAAGATCCCCACGGATAGCGTAGGTAATTTGATTGGCGTTGTCACTGATGGCGATGGCTATAATACCCATCGGATCAAAAGTGCGGGACTGATTGGTGGTGATCCGCCAATTAACAATAGCCTTGGCCAGCGCCGGGATAATCTCTTCGCGCTTGTCTTTCGGGCAAATGAGACAATTACCGAAGACATTTTTTCCTTCTTTCCAGCCTTCATCCCGAAGTTTGGCTTCTATTTCGGGATACAGTTCCGGTTCAAACTTATTGGTAGAAACACAAAACAGCGTACGGAGATCTATCGCCATATCATATACGAAAAGTCCGGATGCACGGGTCTGGTCCTGTATGAAAGCCCTGTTAGGCAATGTGCGGGTATTGGAAGTAAGCCATTCTTTCAGTTCTTCGTCGCTGAGTTCCGGGCCTCTTTCTTTACCGGATGTCCAGTGTACCTTCACTTTGTGATTGCCGGTATGGGAGGTACGGTCAAAGGAGATATTCTCCGTGGGGCTGGCGATACCGCCCAACAGCGGATGCAATGGCCGCATCGGTGAAATAGATAGCGGACTTCTGCGTTTCACGGCCATGATATTGGCCCCTGCCTTCATGTACCCTCCCAGCAATTGATCTGCATAGGTGGGATCGCAGGGTGAATGCGGTTCTTTCTGGTTTGCTTTATTTTCCTTTTTATCCACTTCCCAGTTAAAAGTAATGGCGGCAAAAGGCATATTAAGCCCTTCCAGGATGGCGCGTTTTATTTGTTGACCGCTGGAATAAGCCATGCGCTTGCCTGTCTGAGGATCGAAGTAGAATTTCTGTCCGTCGTTGACAGCAAAAACAGTATGGGACACATGTCTGAGCCCCCTCAGGTAGATAAATGGTGTATCCATATAATTTTAATTTTCGGAGGATCGGTAAGAAAACTGAAAACGGATAAGGCTAAGGAACAATGGGAAATGGTCGGAAGGCATAATGATCGCTTTCTCCACCACCTTCCGGAGCGTATCCCGTACAGCAGGCACGTCATCCAGCAATTCTGTCAGTTTATCGACAAACTGTGTCAGACCCCTGGATTCCCTGATTTCCTTGCTCAGCTGTACTTTAATGGTCCTTCCTTTTTTATCACTTCTGCCAAACTCTATCAGTGCTGCGGCTACTTCATCGGCCAGCGTCAATAATTCGTCTTTGTTTAACATGGCAATCAACCAAATTTTGAATGTATAAAAATAAAATGCAGTGTCTTTTGAGTAAACGAATTCCTTCCCGCCGCCAAAAGGCTTGGGCATATACATGCGGAGCGCCTTTGGTTCCAGTGCTTTCAGGCCAATAACGCCCAGTTTGCAGGCAGCTCTGAAATCATAGTATGTTTCAAGCTTTTCAATCTGAGACGCTTTCAGAAGCGTATCTTCACCAAAGAAAATTTCCTCCCGCCATTCAAACAGCCTGTTTACCTCCGACGGCACCAGCGCGATAAAACCGAGGGTAGTATTCGTTTGCGAAAGATTATAAGCATACATCATCAGCGAGTCCAAATGATGAAACCGCTTTGCCAACTCAAAGGTTATTTGTGCCCATGGCTGCGTTGGAATACTCCATTTCCCCATCACCTTTTCCGGTTCAAACGGCAGCCGGCGGCGGGTCTTGAGGAATTCCGGTCCATGGCACAGCCAGTTTCCATTCCAGGTTTCTATCTGTTTATTTTTTAGTCCATCTCTTTGTTCCAGGTAGCTCCGGTAGTGCTCCCAGCCTTTATATAACAACCACAGTACTTCTTCATCATCGATGAGTATCACATAACCGCCTTTCACCCCTATGCCTAATGCTGCACCAATCCAGGATGCATACATATCTTCCTTATCGATGTTATTACTCATGCCGGTCAGTTGTCCTGATGTGGTGGCATCCATATCTTCCGCAGGTCCGCCCACATAGGTGCCCATATACACCCTGTGCTCCTGGATCCTTTCTTTAAGCGTTACCAACTGGGCTTTTGATTTGCTTCCATGTGAAGCAGCTGCGCCCTTTTCCGGTGCGTAGTGGAACGGAGAGTTCGCCACATGCATGAGGTGACCTTCGTCTTTAAAAAAGATCTTAAAAAACTTATCCTCAAAGAATGCTGCTGCTGTAAAATTTTTCTTTTCACACCGGTTATAATACGCGAGGAACTTTTTACCGATATAACTTGTATACATACACTATTACGGTTTTTCGTCATTTAACATCAGTCCTTTTTTTGCATGGGATGCCTTTGACTGCATTACCACAAAGGGTTTGGAGCCCACCTCCAATTGGGTTGACGCTAACTTATTGGTTTTAACAAGCCACCGGCTGATGGGGATCTCCATCTTGCGCCGTTGTTTCCAGCCCGCTTTTTTGTAGCGAAGCTCATCTTCTTTCAGAATACAGGTAAGACTGTCGATCATCATCATAGACAATATGGGGTTGCGGGTATCTGTCAGTTCACGGATAACATAGCGGCCATTACGGAAAATCAGGTGGTCATCTATTTCCCGGAGATGCAGCGAAGGATATAAAGTATCCAGTTTACACTGAAGATCACGTTCCTCCAGGTCACCATCGGGTAAAAGCTGGTAGCTCTTTTCCACTGTTTCCTTATCGTAAGGCCTGCAATCGCCGGCAGGCGCCAACACATAGACCGGCTTCCGAATCTTGCCGCTATCCACACTCCTTCTGCGATGTATCCTGCCCATCCGCTGTATCAGGCATTCCAACGGAGCGCACGCCGTGACCAATAGGTCAAAACTGATATCCAGACTAACTTCCACCACCTGTGTAGCGATGACAATGCAAGGACCTTCTGCTTTGTCAAGTTTTTCCAGCTTTTGTTCTGCTTTATGCCTGAACATCCAGCTGAACTGCCTGTGTATTAACAACACAGGGATGTCTTTGAAGATTTGCTCATATATTTCATAAGCCTTCTGCGCTGCGTCGACTGTATTAAAAACCAACAGGCATTTCTCTCCATCATCGATCGCTTTTTGTAAGATACCCGGAACGGTCCGGTCATCCTGTAAACGGTGAATAGTGTGACGGTTGTAGCTGTCCAGTACCTCCGCCGGCGCCACCACCTCATACACATTTTCAGTCCCGCCTAAGATTTCCAGTATGGCATCATAAAGGCATCGTGGCATGGTAGCCGTGCCGATATGAATACGACAATTCAGTCGCACCAACGTTTTGACAATTTCCAGGACCATTGCCTGCGAGAACTCTTCGTAGGTGTGAATTTCGTCGAGGATAACATCACATCCTTCCAAATCCAGCATCATGCTTTCAAAGCCGGCAATTCCAAACACGATCGCAGCCACCTGGTGCGGTGTCATTACTTTTACCGCCGCTCCTGCCAGGGAGGGCGCCAGCCTTTCTTCCTTCTCTTGTTCCTTTTTTTTATCTATTATCAATTCGGATGTACCATGCTGAAGATCGACGACAGTTTGCAGCAGCTCCTCCAACCGTTCCTGCATCGCGTTGCAGGAAGCCTGGTAAGGCAGCATATAGAAAATCCTGCCCACACAACGCCGGATCAAAAACTCCGTTTTCCCGCTGCTGGTAGGGTATGATACGATGGTATGAGGCCTTCGATCGTCCACCGGCTGCTTAGACAAGGGATACAGGTCGTTTCCCTGCCGGGAGTTTACCAGGGTCTGGTCCGGCTTTTTAAACAGCCGGTCCAGGCGCCGCTGCGTATTGAAAGTATAGGCAGAGGCGAAATGGTCTGCCGCTTTCAACAGGCCTCGCCAACGAGACCATCCAACTGGCTTTCGTGCACAATACTCTACCACGTAATGCAGGGCTGCTTCCGCTTCTCCCCGGGAGATCACCGGGCAATCATATTTAAAATACCGCAGGATACTTCGGCCATACTCCCGCCATTCTTCCCAATCATGCAAATGCTGGGGTATCCAGTGCCTGTCGTTATTGTCGAGGTCCAGAATCCCCTGGCGTCGCGGGTCATAAACAACTGAACGGTGATGCGCCACCACCATGTCGATCAGCACATCCCATTCTTCACGCGGGAAGGCCGGCAGGAAAGCCAGTGATGACAACTCATGCCGATGGGTATATCCCCAATCCACTTCTTCGACCGCTGTGAGAGATCTCTTCTTTTGCAGTTTACGCCGGAAGTGAGGATGCGCTTTGCCCAAATCATGCAAGACACCACCTTTGCGGGCGAGTTTATGACAGAACTGATGTTGAAATTGCCGGCACATGACATCCAGTGCCCACGTAACATGCTTCAGATGCAGATATAGCTTCACATCTCCGTACTCCTTGCTCTTGGCCTGTATTTTCCGCCAATGAACCTTATCCTTCATTTCGTATAGGATATCCGGTGATTACCAATCTTCCATACATGGAGCGTCCTTCCGCAAAACGATTGTGCCCAACCTTGAAGCCGGTATCAGCATCCGCTGGCTCCAGTTCAAAACCGTTGATACCGTTGAATTCGGCTTCCTGCATTTCTTTCACCTCATCCGGGAAAAGCAGGTCCTCATTGCGGCAAAGGCAGATGGTTTGCTGAGATGCCCTTTCCGCATATGTCCGTTCATCAAAAGCCAGGTATAGATGCGGCATCAGCAGTACCCCTCTTTTGATCGTGCTCTGGTTGGACTTATAAATGCCTTTTTCCTTCGTGTATTTAAAACCACCTTTAGACCAGGTCCTCTCCAGCTGGATGTCTACACCACAGTAATTCAGCCGGTGCCGGCAAATCACCGTCCCTCCGTTTGTTTCTTCCAGTAACTCAGGAAACAATTTCTTTTCCATCCCCTCTACGATAGAAGGTGTAAGGAACTGCTGGCTAAATGTTTCACTATCTCTCACGGCCGTCCATGGCTTTATAAACCCAAAGGGGCCACTGTATTTAACGACATAATATTGCATACTATTCTTATTTCAATGCCCCAAAACCAATACCCGTGCAGTTACCCACACCCACCTCCCAGGCAAATGCGACTTGCTCCGGAGTGCCTTCCACCACCACAGGACACATACTGGCCTTATTGTTAACCGTTTTATAGGTGATCATTTTAGCTTTGGCATTGGGGTATGCTGTGTTAAAGGAGACTGTCACACCTTCGTCGGAAAGACCCGCCTGGCGGAGTTTTCGCTTCAGCACAGTGGTCATATGTTCACCCGCTTCAGGATCATTAAACAGCAGGTGTTTGTCTTTTCGCGGCTCCAGGTACTTCTTTACAAACACCGGACTGGCAGGATAAAACTCTTGTCTGCTCTGAAATACCGGTGTTTCCATGATGGCAATGCCCCGCACTTCAATCCCAAAACAAATGGTCGGATCATCCTGAACTCCCTGGACGATTCTCTTTGCCAGGGTGGTATCATAGGCGGCGATAAAGAAATAGGAATCATCTCTTGTTCTGATTCCATTGGATACAATGTCTACATTTTGAAGCCAGGAAAAGCTGTACAGGCTTAACTTTCCATGGATTTCATTTCTCCTCCCGATCCATTTATGCAGGGCGCCGGTTAAGAAAACCTGGTGTTGATGAAAATAGATGATGTTTTTGCTTCCGCTAACGTTTAGCACTAATCGCATAAAAACGAGGGTTGAATTTGAAGGTTAGAGATTAAAAAATGGGGTTGAGGGATTTCATTACCGGATAAATGTCCGACGGGTAACAATTGGCACCTGTAAAAACCCCGATGGACACCTATTTTCTATTTAATAAATTAACTGTCAAAAAGCTACCAAAGCAGTTTCTAACAATATTGCGTTTGTTTTTCTGACACATAATTTATTATTGGGCATCTATATAAGACACCCATCTGAAATTGGAGTAGTATCTATACACAAAAAATTTTCTCCTGTGAATTATTCACAAACTTCCTTACCCTCAAATTGGCAACTGATATATTTATTGATGAGTGAAAATACTATCAATACCGGATCACATTATTCATTTTTACATGCGTATATCTAATTGACTAACAGTGTTTTGCAGGGGCATTGTTTTGTTCTCGTTTTAGTATCCTTTACCTATCCTTTATCTATCCTGGTGCAAAGTGGTGTCAGACTTGAAGCAACATCAATGTTTTTTTACCTGCCCCGATTAAATACATCACCTCGTCTTATAACACCCATAAGCCTCCTCCAGATCAGAATGATCACATTCCAGCGCTTTACGGTCCCAGTGACTGGTATTGGCTGCCGCTTCATAAGTAGACTGTAAAAAAGCCATCAGGGTGCCTTCGGGGTCATCTGACTGCTGCACAGCCGCATAAGGCAATAAGAATTCACCCATTTCCGGACTGTAAAAGGCTGTTGCCGGTTGTACCGGCTGTGTCGCAAATTCAGGCGCAACCGGATAGGCATAGGAATAAAAGAATGCTTGCGGAAACTGATCGTTGCCTGGCCAGAAGCCGCAGGAGCTGACTTCTTTGGAATAGGCTTCCTGCATCACAACAGCCGGCATATTCGGCATTTCTCCCTGGTGCACCGGTGCATCCCGACCGGAGAAGCGGGTCACAGCCAGATCAAAAGCCCCCCAGAAGAAATGCACGGGGCTGCATTTGCCGGTGAAGCCTGCGCGGAAACGGGTAAATACATTATGCATACGCACCAGCGCCTGCCAGAAATGCTCCATCTGGTGCTGGTCGTATGACTGGTGCAGCTGATCTTTTGTAAAGGGAATAGCATCAGGCATTTCGCTGGGAACGGGATAGATCGTCACATCAATATTCAGCGACTGCAACTTGTCAAACAGGGAGGCGTAAAAATCTGCCACGGTACGCGGCCTCAGGCCCAGCGCCTCTTTCTCCCCCTTGCTGGTGGTGATCACCACCTGATGATGCACAAAATCAAAATCGATCTGGAAGATCCCATGCCGATACGGCATGCTGCCGGTGCTGAGTCCATAGGGATTGACATATAATGTAACATGCCAGGAATGGTTGAGCCACGGCATCTGGCGCAGGCGTATTTTGCCCACTATCTGTGTCCACAGGTGCACGGTGGCAAGGGTGTCTTTCCAGCTGTTATAATCGATAACCGGCCATTGGCCGGATGACAAAGGTGAATGCTGCATGATTGTTCCTGATATTTCTTCAGGATAACAACCAAAACCAGCCGGGGGTTCTACAAATATTTACCGATGATGCTGTTTTTTCTGGCGATGGCCGTCACACCCCAGCTCAGCAGCCAGCTGAACACAAAAGTGATGAGGAACTTGGGCCATGCCGTCAGCGGTACGTCCAGCAGCAGATACTGGCACCATAAAACAAAAATATAATGCACCAGATAGATGCCATAGGCATTGGCGGAAAGGGACTGCCACCAGGCGCTGCTACGGTTCATCAGGCTTTTAAAAATCGTCAGGAAAGCGACACCGCTCAGCGTACAGGACAGTATCCAGACGGAGCGGTATATCAGCGTGGCCTGCATCAGGCTCAGCTCCTGCCGGGCCATCATGGCTGTCAGTGGCGCTTCGCTGCCTTTCAGGAACGCATATACGCCCAGGGCGGCCAATGCCCAGCACCACCAGTAACGCACAAACGCTGAACCGTCGGCGAAAATACTGCGACCAAGACCACGGACCCCGATCAGCATCCCGAGGAAAAAGTAACCGAAATAAAGCAGCACCCGGCTTACCTGGAAATCAAACGGCCCGATGCCTGTCCATTTCCCGGCGTCAATCAATAATACCATGGGGACATACAATATCCAGCTAAAGAGAAACCAGTACAGCAGGAGTTTTCCCGGCTGTTGCTGCCGACCGGCGAGCCATTGGCTCCAACGCTCCACTACTTGTTGCAGGAGCGGAAACAGGGCGGCCACGATCAGGTTAAATACAAACAGCACCCAGATGAACCATGGCGGTCCTACCGGCCATGCTTCTACCGTAAAAAAATCAGCTACATAAGCAAGAACATCATGCTTGCCATGTGCGATATAATAAGGAGGATAATACGCCAGCAACATCAATACGGTAACACCGATAAGAAAAGGAACAAACAAGCGGTAAAAGCGGTCGCGTATAAATTTACCTGTGCCTTTGTTTTGCAGGCTGCGAAACACAAAGATGCCGCTGATCAGGAACATCAGCGACATAAAAAACACGTCGTTAAAATCCTCAAAGATATCAAGCCCCCTGCTCCGGGCTGCATCCACCACCGGGTGAGTGGAGCGGATATAGGCAGTTTTATCAAACCAGGCAAACGTGGTATAGGCCAGTGAAGAATGATGTGCCACCACTAATACGGTAACGAATGAACGCAGATTGTCCACCCAACTTGTTCTGTTGTTCATGCTACAATATATTTCTTTTCAGGTATCCCGTGGTGATTTATGGGACCAGCGGCAATCACCTCCTTAAATTGTCGTAACAAAAAGGGTTGCAGATTTCTCTGCAACCCGTTTTAAATATCTCAGTCATCATCCCCGTGATGTCCATGTCCACGGCCACGTCCGCGCCAGTGGCCTCTTCCCTGATCATCATCATCGTCATCGTCACGATCACGGTAGCGACGGTACCGGTCATCGTGGCAATCACGGATAATGTCCTGGCGACCGTAGCAACCGCGGTACCTGCCATAGCGGTCCCGATAGTAGCCGGCATTCAGATACGGCCTCGGATCGTTGATCACCACTTTATACCCGCGGTACAGGTCATAGTGATAATAACGGGGCAATGCGGGCGCAAACACCCAATCACCTTCATCACGGTCGAAATAAATAAACTGACGGCGGGGAATGTAATAGTAGGCATCAACATCAGGCAGGTAGTAGTATTCAGCGTAGTCGTAACCAACGGGGCCCCAAAGCGGCTGGCTGCCTACGTTTAAGTTGACATTAACACGGACCTGGGCTTGTGTTGTTGGTGCATAGTACATGCCAGCGGCCAACAGGAGGGCCATCACAGCAAGCTTCTTCATAAAAATACGGTTTATACTACCATCCATGCTAATTTAATGCCAGATTCTGCTGACATCGGTTGCACTATGCCCCGCTATAAAATTTATCAGTTAAATGATTGCCGGAAGGCCTGCGGAGAAAGGTTCGTCTTGGTTTTAAACAGTTTACTGAACGACTGCGGATGCTCAAAGCCCAGCTCATAGGCAATTTCACTCACCGACAAGCTGGTGGTGGACAACTTCTCTTTCGCCTTTTCCATGAGTTTGTCGTGGATATGCAGCTGGGTGCTTTTACCGGTCAGCACTTTCAGCAACCCGCTGAGATAATTGGGGGACATGTTGAGCTGATCAGCGATGTACTGCACCGTAGGTAATCCCTTTCGCAGCAGGTCTCCACTGTTGAAATAGGTATCCAGCAAGGATTCCATCCTATCCAGCACCTGGTGGTTCGTTATTTTTCGTGTCAGAAACTGGCGGTGGTAGAACCGTTCCGAATAGGTGAACAACAGCTCCAGCTGGGCAATCATGACGTCATGACTGAACTGGTCCATGTTGCCATGGTATTCCTGCGCGATGTTTTGCATGATAGAAGCGATGGTCGTCTCCTCTTTTTCGGACAGGTGTAGCGCCTCATGCACGGCATAGCTGAAATATTCGTACTGCCGGATCTTTTTGGCCAGCGGGGTATTCCAGAGAAAATCGGGATGGACCAGTAAGAGCCATCCCGTATGTTTATATTCCTCATTCGTTTGAATGGAAAACACCTGACCCGGCGCCATAAAGAACATAGTGCCTTCATCAAAATCATATTGCTGCTGACCATATTTCATTTTCCCGGCGAAGTTCCGTTTCAAAGCTATAGCATAAAACTCCTGCACCAGGAATTTCGGTTCATCGGGCTCCCCTCTTTTAAGGTCCTCGAAGTTGATGACGCTGATCAGCGGATGCTCCGGGCTGGGTAGGCGCCGCAGCTGATGCAATGCGCTGATGGTTTTGAGCTGATAAGGTTGAGTGCCTGCCATGGGTTTAAATTAGTTACTTTTTGCGAATACCGCCGCAAACTCCCTGGCAAAGTCTTCCACCTTTACCTTTCCGCTGGTAGCGGGCGGATTTTGGTAGTAGTCTTCCCCCAGTATGCCGGAGTGGAGACTATCATACAGCTCCACCAGTGCGGCCGCTGTGGCTGCGGGCACGCCGTGCGTATCCAGTTGGCCCCGTACTACCGTGCCCGGAACCACTTGCCATGCCAGGTCCGGCTTACCAATGGCTTTTCCCAATATGGCCGCCACCTCATTGCAGGTGCGTTCATCACTGGTGAGGTAACGTACCTTCGGCGCGTTGCTGGTGCGGACAATCTCCTCCGCTACTACGTCTGCGATATCCGACGGAGATACCCAGAGCACCTTATCCTCTCCCCCGTAGTTGGCGGCAATGAAGCCCAGCTCCCGGATCATGCCGGCGAAGTTGTATAAATTATAATAGAAGCTGGTCGGCCGTATATGCGTCACCGTCAGTTCCGGTACTGCATTCAGTATTTTTTCCGCATAGTGGGAGCCGAGGATCATACCGGTGCCGCGGTCCAGGTGTGCGCCATAGCTACTCAGGTACACCACCCGTTTCACGCCAGCTTTACCAAGGGCCTGTGCGTAGTTAGCTGCAATCCGGCTGTAGTACTCCACCGGTGTCTCCTGCGTGGTGTAGTTGGGCGGGGTCATACAATACACGGCGTCGGCGCCGGTAAAAGTCTTTTCCAGAAATGCCGCATCGGCGAGGGAGCCTATGGCCGCCGTAGCGCCGAGCGCTTCAATGGCAGCCTGCTTGTCGGGGCTGCTGCTGATAACGGTCACGGTATGACCTTTCTCCACTAATTGTTGTGTCAATGGCTTGCTGATGTTTCCCAGGGAACCTGTTACAATGATGTTCATGTTGTATGTTTTTTTGCTGTCACAAAGTTCCTATACCGGTACCGGTCTTACGAAGCCAAATCTACTTTTGTTGTAGCCAAACGTATTATATATCAGCCGGAGGAAGACCGGGATACGGGCAACTAACGAAAAAAGCCTTGCAGAACGTGGTCCTACAAGGCTTTTTCAGCTATTTCAAATCAAAATGACTATTCCTTTTCCGTCAGGACCTGTGTTTTCTTATCGTTCACACGCACCCATACTTTTGTTGGTTTCGCAGCACTTATCCGGTATTTTGTAACGCGTCCGTTTTCCCAGGTGCAATCTACCGTAAATCCTCCCCGGGCTTTCAGGCCCTTAAAAGATCCTTTAGCTGCCCAGCCGGCAGGTATACCTGGCAGCAAATGAATTTCTCCGGCATGGCTTTGTAACAGCATTTCCGCCACCGCACCGCTGATACCAAAATTGCCGTCCAGCTGAAACGGCGGATGACTGGCAAAGAGGTTAGGCAAAGTGTTATAAGTGAGCAATCCGCGCACCATCATGCCCGCTTTTTCCCCTTCCCGTAAACGTGCCCAGAGCGCACAACGCCAGGGCCATGTCCAGGAGCGGCGGCTATCTCCCACAGTTGATTCCACCGTAAAAGGCGTATTGATATTTTTTCCATAGTTCCCACTCCGGCTACGCAGCGAAATAATGGCAGCTTTTGCCAGCTCAGGGGTCTTTACCATGCTGATCTGACGGCCAGGATATACCGCGAACAGGTGCGACGTGTGCCTGTGCTGATCGTCCGGATCATCCCGGTCTTCCTGCCATTCCTGTAACTGCCCCCATTTCCCGGTTTTATTAGGCGCCAGATGTGCCTGCATATCTGCTACCTTCACCTGGTAGTCAGGGTCAATACGCAGTGCCTTTGCAGCTTCCAGGTAATTTTGAAAAAGGTCCCACACCAATTGCTGATCATGCATCACACCATCTTCACGGGGACCATGCTCCGGCGACCAGCCATTGGGAATCATCAGCGTTCCATCCGGCATTTTCTTCAGCCGGTCTTCCCAAAACTGACACACCTCTTTCAGGATGGGATAACCGGTATTTCGTAAATAGTTGTTGTCCATGGTAAAAGCCCAATGCTCAAACACATGCTGGGCATACCATGCGCTGGCCGGGATATTCCATTCCCATCCATTTCCACCAAAAATATTCTGGCTGGTGCGGGCCGTCCAGCCACGTACATGCTGTCCGAATGCTTTTTTAGTGGCCACGCGGCATGGCTCACGGAAAGCGGTAATAAAATCAATCAATGGCACGTGGCAGTCGGATAAATTGGTGGATTCTACCGCCCAGTAATTCATCTGGATATTGATGTTGTTATGATAATCACTGGCCCATGCCGGTGAATTACTGTCGTTCCACAAACCCTGCAAATTTGCCGGCAGGCCCCCTGCGCGGGAACAACTGGCCAATAAATACCTGCCATACTGAAACATGGTTTCTTCCAGGTCCGGATCAACCCCTCCGGCGGCGTATTTTGTTAAACGGACGTCAATGGGCAATGCCAGCAAATCTGCCGTAGTACTCCCTATATCAACCGTAGCAGCACCGGTAAGATGTGTAAGGTCTTTTATATGACGGCTGATTAATGTTTGATAGCTTGTTTTTTGCGCAGCCGCCAACTCCTGCAGTATCCGGGGCATCGGATCGGCGCCCCGCCAGCCGGATGCGTAATCAGGCTTGTAATTGGTACGGGCATCCAGGTAAATAACAATGGTATTGCAATCCTGAAATACCCAGTTATTGCCTTCTACCGAAACCTTTCCACCTTCATGAGTCACCTGCAGTTTAGCGGCATACTTCAGGTGATTGGGCATTTCACCCACAAAGCTCAATCCGTTTGCACCGGCAACACTCACTGCTCCCTGTGCCGATTGCATGCATATTTTACCGGACAATCCCCCTTTCTTATCAGCAGTATACCTGAACACGATGGACTGATCGGGATGACTGGCAAATGCCTCCCTTTTATAATGCACACCATCTATATCAAAAAAAGTAGTGTGTACCCCGGTCCGGATATTCAACGCGCGCTGATAACCAGTAGCCGCGTCAGCGTGATCAAACTGGACGGAGAACTCACCAAAGTTGCGATATGCACCAAATCCATGGTCCCCTGTTTCATAGGCGCCGTCCCAATTGTTGTCCCCACTCCACAAACTTTGTTCGTTAAACTGTATCCTGTCATTTTTAACCCCGCCATACAACATGGCCCCCATTCTGCCGTTGCCAATGGGCAACGCCTCTGCGTCCCATTTCAATGCTGGTTTGGTATACCATAATTCATCCGGGTGTGTCGCTCCCGCGCTGGCAGGCAAGGCGACCATCATCCATAGTAAACCACCTAAATATTTACAGATACTTATTTTCATATATCAATTATTTTCTGCGCGAAAAGCGCAGGACTTATACCTGTTAGTATGACTAAACCAATTCTTTAAAAAGGTATAACATTAGTGGATGTTGATCTTTTGTGTCGCCATTTTTAAGTTTCCCTCACTTGCTGCTGACACTTTTATAACACCGGTAGCGCCTTTCTTTGCGCGGATGATCACCTGTGCCATGCCATTGTATGCCAAACGCTCCGTGCTCTTAAAAGACACGAGCGAGGTAGCATCTCCATTATCAGTAGCTACAATTTCTCCCGGGCCTTCCATGGAAAATTTCACCAAGGGATGGGCACCTGGCACCATCACCTTATTTTTATCCACCACCAGCAGGGTAATATAACACAGGGAGATGCCATCTCCTGATACGGTTTCTGATTCCGGCTTAAGTAACAAAGCACTGGCCTCCCCCGCAGTTTTCACCACATCTGTAGCCCAGTACTTTCCGTTTTTATAAGCCACCACTTTTAATTCTCCGGGCTGATAGATCACGCTGTCCCATACCAGGCGGAAATCAATACCAGGCCGCTTCGCTTTCATACCCAGGCTTTTCCCGTTTAAAAACAGTTCTGCTTTATCACCGGAAGTATATACGTGGACAGGAACCAGGGAGTCTATTCTTCCAGGCCAGTTCCAGTGCGGCATAATATGCGCCATCGGGTATTCCGGCCGCCAATGCGCCTGATAGTTATAAAACCGGTCTTTGGGGAATCCGCACAAATCTACAATACCAAAATAGCTGCTCCTGGATGGTGGATTCTTTCTCCTTATTTCTTCCAGCGCTTTTTCCAGTTCCCGTCTTTTTGCAGTATCCGTTCTGAAATTGAGCAGGTTCGTTTCATCGGAATTAAAAGGTGTAGGTTCTCCCAGGTAATCAAATCCGGTCCATACAAACTCTCCCAACAGGTGTGGATGTTTTGCATTAATACGGAACTGTTCATCCGGAGAACAGCCCCATCCTGGCCATGCCACATCATAGGAAGTCACCTGGTAATTGTGGTAATTTTCCCCAAAAAAATATTCCCCCCGGGAACTTACACAGGAAGAGGTTTCACTGCCCATAGTAGGTTTATTCTTATACCGCTCGTCCTGGTCCCACTTCGACTGCTGGGAGAAGAAATAGTTTACCCCCATCACATCCAATGCCATCGCCGCGCCACTGTTTCTTCCGCCATCCGGATCATTATACGCATTGGAAACGGGCCTGGTAGGATCTTCCCGGTGCACAATATCTGTCAGCTCTTTCGTGATGGCAACATCCTGCTGGTCCATTACCTCATTGCCGATAGACCACATTATAACGGCGGGATGATTACGATCTCTGTGTACCATGGCAACCAGGTCTTTCTCATGCCATTCCGGAAACAACTTATTATAATCATTCTTGCGCTTACCATGCTTCCAGGCATCAAACGACTCGTCCCATACCAGTAATCCCATCTGGTCCGCCAGCTCCAGCAGCTCAGGTGCAGGGGGATTATGAGAAGTACGGATAGCATTACAGCCCATGTTCTTCATAATGGTGAGCTGACGACGCAATGCGGTGATATTGATCGCCGTACCGATGGCGCCCATATCGCTGTGCAGACACACGCCTTTTATGTCGACCCGCTTACCATTCAGGCGGAATCCATCCCGAGGGGTAAACTCCAGTTTGCGGATACCAAAAACAGTGTTATAGCTATCTTTCCGGCCCTCCGGCGTATGCACCGTTGTTTGTGCGATGTAAAGGCCGGGGTGTTCCAGCGACCAAAGTACGGGATGATCTAACGTCAGTTCCGCACTGGCATTCCGGAAGCTGCCAGGAGAAAGTTCAAATGACTGCTCGCTGGTAGCCGCTACCTTCCTGCCTATCTTTTTACCATCCGGCGAAGTATAGATAACGGTATTTACAAAAGCCTTTACCGGCACGTTTCCCTGGTTCTCCACCCTCACATCCAGTTTCACACTGGCTTTGTTCTCAGAAATATTACTGGCAGTAATACAGGTACCCCAATGCGCCGTATGAACAGGCGCCGTCTTCACCAGCCATACGTGCCGGTACAATCCCGCCCCCGGATACCACCTGGAATCCCAGCTATCGGTATCAAGTCTTACCGCTACGACATTCTTTTGGCCGAACTGCAGATAAGGGGTAATATCCATCCGAAAAGAATTATAGCCATACGGCCATGTTCCCACGTAATGACCATTTACCCACACTTTGGCATAAGCCATGGCGCCATCAAAATCCAGGAAGATCTTTTTATCCTTGTCCTGTTCCGGTATCTCAAACTGCTTCCGATACCAACCAATACCTTTCCAGGGCAGTTTGCCCGTATTCCCGCTCAATTCAATTCTAAAAGGCCCTGCAATGGCCCAGTCATGTGGCAGATCCAGCTGCTCCCATCCCCCATCGGCAAATCCGGATTGTTCCATTCCTGTCGTCTCAGCCTTCACCGTACCATCGGCCTGGGTACCAAACCGGGCAAAACGCCAGTTCGCATCAAAAAGAGTTACATCTCCATTTCCTTCCCGCAAAAAGGATGACTGTGCAGAAGCCCTCACTGTACACAATAACCAACACACCAGGGCGAACATTATTCCAGTCCTGTATATCATGATCATACATATTTTCCGGCTACAAACCGGGAATTAAAAAAACAAAAGTCCGTCAATAAACTCATTTCACCTTTTCCAGTAAAACGGGATAAGCGTATATAACCAAAAAATACATGCCTAAATATCCTCATAAATCAAACGCATAAATATCAAACTCTTAAAAGTGAAAAACAAAGTCAAATTTACCATCGAATGGTACTATATTCCCAACAAAGACGCCTGCTCCTTCTACACATGATCTGAAAAACGCTGCATACGGATGAACGTTTCTGCCCAAACCCAATACAAAAGTTTCAAAGAACGCTGATGATTTTATATATATAAAAGAAAAAATTAAACATTGGTTTATTTTATGTGTTAATTCAGAGTAATAAACTATGTTGCAACCATCTGTAGATTAAAAACGTGTTTATCAATGAAAAGCAAGCTGTCATTCCTACTACTTTCGCTATTATTTTACCACTACGCCAATGCACAAACGGCCCCCGGCTTTAAAGAGCTGCTTGACAGTGCCATGGTTCGGGATGCAGACCTCAAAGCCCAACAGACTAGAAACAAACTCACTGTACTGGACCAGCATAAGCTGAAAGATGTTTACCTACCGACCCTGGAAGTCAGCGGTATGGCCAGTTACCTGAATGCCACCGCCCGTGTTATTTCTCCGGAGCTGAACCTGCAACCGTTCCTCAACATCCCCGAAGGCAAGTACAATAACAATATCAATGTATCTGGTTTCTCAGGGCTGGCCAAAGCTGACGCCAAAATGCTGCTGTATTCCGGCGGTAAGGTACGGCAGCTCAACAAAGCACTGGAAGAAAAGCGGCAGTCAGAAAATATCCTGCTGGAAAAAACATCCGATGAAGTGGCGGCAGTCATCTCCCGGGCGTATGACCAGCTGGCCCTGGTGCACCAATCCAAAAAGGTACTGGACGAGGCTAAACGAAGACTGGACGCCAACCGTAAAACAGCCGACAAAGCGCTGGGATATGGACTGATCACCCCTTACGACCATAAAAAGATAGAGCTGGCACAGGCCACCCTCGACTCTAAAATGGCCGAATATGAAGGGAAAAAAGAACTGCTGCTCACGCAGCTCGAAGTGCTGACAGGCATCGATAAGGAAAGACTGCGGCTGATTGAACCGGTATTGGTGCCGGTAGCCCTTCCCGCACCACAGAAAACAATCGATCAACGGGCCGAGATACGTGCACTGGACCACGGCATCAACGCATCCGGCTTTAAAATAAAAGCAGAACAAACCTGGTGGATACCCAAAGTACAGCTGATGGCAGCTTCCTATTATATAGGACTGTATGGCGCGAGGGTCAAGTCGTCTGACAATATCATCCCTCCTATTCCGGCCATCGGCTATCCTGGCCGCAAGCTGGACTGGAAGCCCACCAACCTCAATATCTTCCCGATGCTGACAGCCGGCGTCGGCTTTAAATGGGAGATTTTCGACGGCAGAGAAGGCAAACATGCCATCGAAACAGCCCGCATCGACAGAGAGCTGCTGCAAAATCAGAAGTATGATGCGATGCGCAAGCTGACCCTGAACCAGGCCAACAATCAATCCAATTACAACATCGCCAATTCACAGATAGCCCTGAAGAAAAAAGAGAAAGAGATGGCCAACAACGCACTGGTGCAGGCGGAGAAAGAATTCAGGTATGGTATGTCCAAGTCGACCCAACTGATAGAAGCAGAAAACGACCTTGAAGCAGCGGAACTGGATTATCAGAACGCCATCTTCAATCAGCGCCGTGCAGCCGTTGAAGTGATGCGGTCCACCCAGGAACTGGACATCACCAAGTTGTATTAAGCCATCACCATTACTCAAACTAATTACTGTAAGATGAAAATAACTACACCCATATTATTGATCTGTTCACTGGCACTGGCGAGCTGTTCTTCCAAAAAGACCAACAGCGAGCGTTTCGAGGGCAAAGCCAAAAAAGATGTGGTGTCTTTTGCGCCGAAGGTTACCGGCAGAATCCTGAACATCTATGTAAAAGAAGGACAGACCGTCAGGAAGGGAGATACCCTCGCCTTGCTGGACGTACCAGAGGTTTCCGCCAAAATAGCACAGGCGCAGGGGGCGGTGAATGCCGCCACCGCACAGGAACAAATGGCACGCAACGGTGCTACGGCCGATCAGTTGAAACAGTTGCAGGCGAAATACAAAGGCTTAAAGGAACAATATGAATTTGCCCGGAAATCATATGAAAGGGCCACCAATATGTTCAATGACAGCCTGATGTCCCCACAATCCTACGATGAAATATATGCAAAATACCAGGGCGCCAAAGCGCAGTACGATGCTGTGATCGCAGAGCTGGACGATGTGAAGAGAGGCACCCGCGTGGAAAAAGTGAACATGGCCGCCGGTCAGGCCTCACAGGCCAAAGGCGCTTTACAGGAAGCCAATGTGGCCTACTCCGAGCGTTATGTCATCGCCACCAACGACATGGACATAGAGACGATCAGCCTGAACCCCGGAGAGCTGGCCACTGCCGGCTTTGCACTGTTCAACGGCTATATCCCGGGAAGCACCTGGTTCCGCTTCACCGTGCCGGAAAGTAAAATCTCCGCGTATAAAAAAGGACAGGACGTAAAAATGAAAGTGCTGTACAACAACGAGGAACTGGATGGCAACATCGCTTATATCAAACAGCTGACCCGCTACGCGGACATTACCACTGCCTTCCCCGACTATCAGCCGCAGGACGCGATCTATGAGATCAAAGTACAGCCTAAAGATGCGGGCAAGACTAAAGACATACTGGTAAACGCAAGTGTTATACTGAAATAATCAGGCATGAAAGAATTTTTCCGATTGTTGAAACGGGAGTTTAAGCTGTTCCTTGGCAATTCCACCCTGCGCTCGGTGTTTTTCCTGGCGCCGGTGTTGTATGCCACCCTGATCGGCTTTGTATATAAGGCCGGAAAGGTGGAAAATATACCCGTGATCGTTATTGACAAAGATAATACCCCGCTGTCCGCACAGCTGGTGGAAATGCTGGGCGACAATAAAAGTATTAAAACGCTGAAGTATTTACAGGAGCCGTCCAATGTAAATGATGAAGTGATTAAAAGAGAAGCGGCGGCCGTAGTGATGGTCCCGGCACGGTTTGAGGCCGATATCCTGCAGAAAAAATACCCGGAAGTAAATGTGTATGTGAATACCAGTAATGTGTTGACTGCCAACTTCGCGTCTAAAGCGTTACAGCTGACCATCGGCACTTTCTCTGCCGGTGTTTCCATCAAAGGATTACAGAAGATGGGGATGCCCGCCGTCAGGGCTGCCACGCAGTATGAGCCGTTTAAGACCAACTACATCACGCTTTTCAACACGACCAGCAACTACCTCATATTTATGTGGCCCGCCATGCTGGCGGTCGTATTGCAACAGGTGATACTGCTCGCCATGGCGATCAGCTTTGCCGCGGAGTTTCAGCGGGGCTCATTTGTGACGGAATATGCCGGCATGCGGCGCTGGGCTTTCCCGATCATGCTGATCAAGGTGATCCCTATCTGGACGTTCTCCATTCTCATCGTTTCCATCTATTACGGGATGCATATGTTCTTTAATGTGCCGTTGCCCGAAGGTATTCTCAGCTTCATATGGCTGACAGCATTCTTTGTAGGTTCGGTATCGTTCATGGGCGTATTTGTCAGCATCCTGATACCGGACGCCTTAAAAGCCACGCAGGTACTGATGGTGATTGCTTCGCCGGCATTTATCATCAGCGGCTTTACCTGGCCGCTCAGCGCCATGCCGGCATTTGTGCAGTTTATGGCGAATATCATTCCGCTGACGCCGTTCTTACAGGCATTCAAAATTCTGTTGATACAGAAAGGGTCGGTGGAACTAACGTTCCCCTATATACGGCATTTGGGTATCTTATTGGTGGTATATGCCGTCCTGGGCTGGCTGGCATTGAAGATAAAACTGTGGTACCTGTTCAGAACAGCCAAAGAGGGCAAGTTGTAAGCCGGCTGGCTTACAACTTGCCCAACCCTGTTTTGTTTAAAGTACCTGTGCCATATGATGCACATCCTGCGGCTGCGACAGCGGTTTGTAGCTGGTAATGGCCAGCTGTGGCTGCAGGGCCACCATGAACGTATCATAAGTATCTGGCTGACCGGTCTGTTCGGGAGCCACCAGCAACAGCCGGTCGCCGATGATATGCAGCAACGTAAATGGCGGTGTGATGTAATTCACCGCAACACGGTGCTGGTTACGATCTTCGGTGTCAGACTCGATCAGCTCCAGATGATACAGTTCAAAGGGCAGTTCTTTGCTGCCGAGGCAATCCGTCACCCCCGGAATCCTGTTGCCCAGTTCCTGTAAATACAACCCCACGGCAAAGCCTACTTTATAATGCAACGAATTGGATTTCGGATGATGGGCTTTTAGCTCGGTGAAGGTCCGGAACTGTTTATCAGGATTGTATGCCTGCGACTGCATGAGGAATTCCACA
Organism: Chitinophaga fulva; assembly: GCF_012927205.1. Taxonomy (GTDB): domain Bacteria; phylum Bacteroidota; class Bacteroidia; order Chitinophagales; family Chitinophagaceae; genus Chitinophaga; species Chitinophaga fulva. The sequence goes on along the minus strand of NZ_JABBGC010000002.1, from coordinate 127,224 downwards.
TAGGAATCTTCGAATATCTTCTTCTCCAAATCCCCGGTGGAAGCTGCATCTATGATCTGTCTGAAAGACAGGATGATCTGCGCTGGCTGCATCTTCATAAAAAGAAATTAAATCGACTGGTAAGAAATTGGTTGAAAAAATTATCTGATGTTGATCGTGTGATACAGGTTATATCCCCCGCCGGAAGCAGGTGTTACGGTAGCCAGTTCAGTAGCCAGTGAGTCGTTGATGATGGTGTCGAGGTAGTTGGTAGTGGGGTTCTGTCCGTGTGCCGCATACAACGGTGAGGCATACACGGCAGCGTTGACCGCATCCGGGAAAGCGATCTGCGTGGTCAGGTACAGCGTAGTACCGATGAATATCTGTGCATGCAGGTGGGCGCAACGGCCGGGGTACCATCCGGGGTAAATAGACAGGAAATGCACCAGGCCACTGGCGTTGGTATATTGCAATCCTCTGCCGAAAAGACGGCCGATATTGTTTTGTACGCCCAGGTAACCGTTGTTGACATAACCGGAATAATAGCCGTCTTTATCACACTGCCAGATGTCCACCCGCGCATTGGTCACCGGCGCACATCCCCTGCTAACGCTTTGCACTTTGATGTCGATATTCAATGGCACACCGGGTTTGTTGTCAGTGATATTTACCCGGTTGATAGCGGAACCGCGGCTATTGTACAGTGGATACGGCCCGTCCATGTCGGGGTCAGTGAGGCGGCAGGCAGCTTCTGTCTGAGCGCCGGCAGCTTCCGCCGCTTTAGGATCTGTGTTATCCTTCTTACAGGCTTCCAGCAATACAGGGGCAGAGATGGCTGTAACAGCCAGTGATCTGAGAAAATTTTTCCTTTCCATAGATAAAAATTGTTTAGCTAAAGATCAGCTAACGCTATTTTTTTATCAAGCAGGTATCGGTAAAAGCGAGTGATGTACCGATGTATCATTTACCACTCCACTCCCGGATATCCTCAGCATAGGTGCTGCTGACAGGCAAGGTGGTACCGGAATGCAACAGTACCTTTCGGTAGGCAATGGCACAGATACTGCGCACAGCCACGATATAACTGCGGTGGATACGCCGGAAGCGGTCATGCGGCAGCTTCTCCAGCACTTTCTTCAGTGGCATCAGCGTAAGCACGGGGCGGCCGTTTAACAGATGGATGCGGATATAATCTTCCAGGCTTTCTATATACTCTACTTCGTCCAGCCATATCCTCACCTGTTTGTATTCCGCATATACGAAAAAGGACTCCGGCTCCCGCGGCGCTACAGCAGCCTGTTTGTAGTGGTACTGCATCATCGTTTTCTGCATGGTCCTTGAAAACCGCTCCATGCTGATAGGCTTCAGCAGGTAGTCCAGCGCCTCCAGTTCAAACCCCTCATGGGCAAATCGTTTATGCGCCGTCGTGAAAATGACCATGGGCTTTTCTTCCAGTGAACGGACCAGGTCGATGCCGGTGATATCAGGCATATTGATATCGATGAACAGCAGATCTACCGGACGGCAACGGAGGAATTCAGCGCCTGAAAGCGCGTCGTCGAAAGTCTGCAATAGCTGTAAAGCGGGGAACTGCGCGGTGTAGTTCCTGATCAGCTCCAGTGCAAGCGGTTCATCATCTATAGCGATGGCTCTAATCTTCATATAGGTGAATGAAGTAAATGGTTCGTACGGGTTAATCTGTCAGTAATGTCAGTCTGACGGTATATAGGTTGTTATCTGTAGTTATATCCAGTACATGTTTTTGTGGATACAGTAATGCCAGCCGTTGCCTCGTATTGGCAATGCCCACCCCGCAGCTGTTGACCGGCGCGGGTTCCCGGAAGATACGGTTACAGCAAAAAAAATCAATCTGATGGTCCTTAATGCTCAGGCGGATAGTAACCGGTACCGGCAGATGTTTACTGATGCCGTACTTAAACACATTTTCCACGAACGTCATCAGTATCAGCGGGCTTATCAGCTTATGTTCCATCTCCCCGGAGACCTGGTAATCCACCGTTCCCGGCCGAAGACGAAGCTGTTGCAGGGCGATGTAATCACGGATACAGGCCTCTTCCTGCGGAAGCGGCACATAGTCAGCGATCACGTCGTCCGTAATGTAACGCATAATATTCGATAAGCGCAGAATACTGTCCGCAGTGTAATTATTTTTTGTCAGCGCAAGGGTATAAATATTGTTGAGCGTATTATACAGAAAATGCGGATGTACCTGTGCTTTCAGGAAAGACAGCTCCGCCCTGATCTTCTCCCGCTCTGCTGTGAGCGCGCGTTGCTCCGTCAGTTGCCAGCGGCGCGTAGTGGTAATGGCCGCGCCCAGCGCCATGATCATAAAGAAGATAAAGAGGCTGGTGATATCGATGACCGGCGGCACATATACCCACTCCGCTCCTTCCGGCGGCACCGCCCATTTCTGCCGCAGGAGCCGGTCAAACGGTTGCAGGAAAAAGATACCCGTACACAGCGCCACGGCCATGGCTGCATAACCACCATATCTGCCCGGAATAAAGAATCCGGGCATCAGGTAATAGCGATTGAAATAGAACAGGCAGATGTAACAGCTGCAGAACAGCCAATAACTGTAGTGTGTGGCAGGCGCTATCAGTTCGGTATACCCCTTCCCGTTAGACATGAACAACAACGGGAATATCATAAACAACAAGCAACAGACGATGTGAATACAGATTTGAGGGGCTTTCCAGGATAACATATACAAATTAAGGGAAGCAGCAGGGTTATTTTTCATGAGTGTCGATGAAACGGGGAAATGTACCGATCTGTGGATGAAGATATAAAAACCGCTTCCATCAACAAAAAAGGTTGTAAGCTTCTGACTTACAACCTTTTCAATTAGTTTACTGCTATTACACCGTGGCCCAGACCGCCAGTTCATATCCGTCGGGGTCCTGGAAGTGGAACCGCTGGCCGCCGGGAAAGCTGAAGACATCTTTTACGATCTTCCCTCCTGCCGCTATCACCTTTGCTTTGGTCGCCTCCAGGTCATCGAAATACAGCACCACCAGCACCGAGCCTTTTACCGGTTCCCCCGTAGTGAAGCCACCATCTACATAATCTCCTCCGAATGCCGTATAGTCCGGACCATAACCGACGAACTTCCAGCCAAAACTCTTATGATAAAACTCTTTAGCGCGCTCAATGTCTTTCGTAAGAAACTCCAGGTACTGTACCTGTTCGTGTTTTAATTTGTTTGCTGTCATGGATAGAAGTGTTTTTGCAAAAATATATAAAGGGTGATGTTGCCTGTTTGGAAAAAAACGACAAAATGCGGCACAAGACGAGATCTGGTACTGTTGCGGTTTTCGGGTGATCAATCCGTTTTCAAGATACCTAAATTTCCCGATTGGATAAATTATTTTCCCAATCTCGTTACCAGCAGCGTTGATCCGATTTGCATTTTTGCAACTCATATCCCTATTCATGGTGGAGCGCTTATTTCCGGCTTCTTCAAATTGGACAATTAATACTTCATGGATATCAAAACCGCTAAACGATGGTTCAACTGGCATAAATGGAGCAGCCTTATCTGTACCCTGTTCCTGCTGATGCTGTGTGTAACCGGCTTGCCGCTCATCTTTCACGAAGAGCTGGACAAAGTACTGGAAAAACAGGTGGTGGCCGACATTCCACCAGGCGCGCAGCCATTGTCGCTCGATTCTCTGGCAGTTGCCGCTTCCGCACAGTATCCCGGCAATCATATCCGTTATGTTTTCTGGGACGAAGAAGACCGTAACAAGGTGATCTTTGACCTGGCGCCCAAACCAGATGCCCCGCCGGAGCAGAGCAAGTATGCCATGCTGAACCTGTACACCGGCGAAGTGCTGAGCAAACCCTCCACAGACGGCGTTATGGCCGTGATATTGAAGGTCCATACCAATATATTCCTGGGCATCGGCGGCAAGTTGTTTCTTGGGCTGATGGGCATCCTTTTCATGGTGGCCATTATTTCCGGTATCGTGTTGTATGGCCGTATCATGAAGAAGTATGATTTCGGCATGGTACGCAAATACAAGTCCAGGCGGCTGCAATGGCTGGACACGCACAACCTGCTGGGGATCGTTACCCTTGCATGGGCCAGCGTAGTAGGATTTACCGGTATCATTAACACGATGTCTGATGTGGTGTTGTTCATGTGGCAGCAGGGACAGCTGAAAGAGATGGTAGCACCTTATGCGCACCAGCAGCCCTATCAGGGCAAACTGGCCTCGCTGGACAGCGCCATGGTAGTGGCACAAGCCGCAGCGCCGGATATGGAGCCGCGTATCATCACCTATCCGGGCACGATGTTCTCCAGCAAACACCACTATGCCGTGTTCATGAAAGGGAATACAGCCCTTACTTCCCGGCTGCTGACACCTGCATTGGTGGATGCACAGACCGGCAAACTGACCGACCTCCGGAAGATGCCATGGTATGTAAACACGCTGTTCCTGTCGGAGCCGCTGCATTTCGGCGACTATGGCGGTATGCCGCTGAAAATCATCTGGGCGTTGTTTGACTTCGCTACTATCGTTATTCTTATTACTGGTCTGTATTTGTGGTTTGAGCGCAGGAATGCCGCCAGATTACAATGGAACAGACTGGAAAAAATCGCAGCAGAAAATGAATAATTTTTCCAGGTTATGGCTTAAACCGATACTAATAGCTGTTCTTACCCTCTCCGGACTGATTGCGGCGCTGGTAGGCGATGGTATCTGGGATATATATTCCTGGATAGCTTTGGAAATACCGGTGGTACTGATGATCAGGTACTGGTGCTACCCAACAAAAATAAAGGATTAATTAAAGACGGTACTATCGCTTCCATGATAGCCCCACTCGTCTATTCAATAAATTTATTGAATAGACGAGTGCATTTAATATCTTTGCGGTTTAGTGACGGATTATACCCATAACAATCACCGTAGGATCATCATGGACATCAAATTAGGATTAAAGGAAAACTGGCAACAGTTCACCCTGCTGGTGCTGGTCAACATACTGGTAGGCGGGATGGTGGGCCTTGAACGGACAGTGGTACCACTGGTGGGCACAGAAGAATTTAAGATCGGGTCAGACATCGTGGTGTTTTCCTTTATCATCGCTTTTGGGGTGGTGAAAGCATTTACCAATCTTGTTTCCGGCGTGCTGGCCGACAAATACACCCGGAAGCGCGTACTCATTGCCGGCTGGCTCGTAGGGCTGCCGGTACCTTTCCTACTGGCCTGGGGACCGTCGTGGAACTGGATCATTGTGGCCAATGTGCTGTTGGGCGTCAGTCAGGGACTGGCCTGGTCTATGACGGTCAACATGAAAATAGACCTCGTAGGCCCGAAAAAACGTGGACTGGCCATGGGCCTGAACGAAGCAGCCGGTTATGGCGCAGTGGGGCTGACAGCCTTGCTCACAGGGTATCTCGCAGCACACTACGGACTAAGACCAGCGCCTTTTTATATCGGTATTTTTTACACCATCGCCGGACTGATATTATCCATACTGGTGATCAGGGACACGCGGCAGCATGCCCGCCTGGAATCCGCCCTGGTAGCACAACAAAACCTGCCGGGAGAGAAGTTTCACAAACCCGATTTGTTATGGGTGTTCCGGGAAACGTCCATTAAGAACAGGAACCTCTTTGCCGTTTCACAGGCAGGGCTGATCAATAACCTGAACGACGGCATGTCCTGGGGCGTCTTCCCTTTGTTATTCATATCTGCCGGCGTTGGCCTGGAAGGCGTTGGCTGGATAAAAGCCGTATATCCGTTCGTGTGGGGCTTAGGGCAGGTCATCACCGGGCCGCTGGCCGATAAGATTGGCCGCAAGCCGCTGATCGTATGGGGCATGTTTGTACAGGCATTGGGACATGTGGTCATCGGACTGGCATTCTTTCCCCCGCTCACATCCGGGCTGGCAGGTTCTGTACTGCTGGGCATTGGCACAGCAATGGTGTATCCCGCGCTGCTGGCGGCCGTCAGCGATGCGGCACATCCCTCCTGGCGGGCATCATCACTGGGCGTTTATCGTTTCTGGCGGGACATTGGTTACGCAGCAGGCGCGCTGATGGCGGGTATTGTGGCCAACTTCCTCGGACTGGTATGGGCCGTGCATATTGCAGGCATCATTACCTTCCTGTCAGGTGTGGTGGTATTATTCCGCATGAAAGAAAATAATCCCAGACTATAAACCGGATTCATTTACTTTGCGCAGAACAGATTTTTTCGCGCTATTATGAATGATCATCGTTTGAACCACCCATTACAATTGCTCGGTGTTGCCTGCTTGTTTGCCACCAACGTCGCTGCGCAGGCTCCCAAAAGACCATTGGAAGAATTGATCAACACCAAAGAACCCGGTTGGGAACATGTTACCTCCTGGATCGACAGTGCCACCAATAAGGTAGAAGTCCTGCCTGTTACGGAAAACAAAGCCAGGGAAACCTTGTACGAAGCACAGGTGACCACCCGTTCCCCTATGGGCGCCATCATTTTCAACAGTGGCGGCATACTGGTAGATCATGGCTGGATAAGGATTTTAGGCTCGGGGCACACTAAACTAAACAGGACGCTCCAGACCTGGAACGCTGGTAAAACACTGTTCCCCGAGGGCAACACAGGCTTTATCTTAGTGGCAGACGACGCTGCCGGTGGTTTTTTCGCGATTAACGGCGGCGGCCTCGGTAAAGACATGGGTAAGACGTACTACTTCGACCCATCTGCTTTAGCATGGGAACCACTCGATCTGACCTATACCGAATTTCTGCTGTTTTGTTTTGAAGGGGATTTAGCAGAATTCTATCATAACCTTCGCTGGAAAGACTGGCAACAGGAAGTATCCACGCTCGACGGCAATGAAGTCTTTAGTTTCTACCCCATGCTCTGGACGAAAGAAGGTAAAGACATTAATACCGTTCACAGAGGGAAAGTTCCTGTGGAGGAACATTACAGCTTTGTTGTACAAACGATGCACCAGCTGAATGGAGAAAAATAATTAATATAAAAAAGGCCGCACAGTGCGGCCTTTTTTATAGTTCAGCTTCATGGTGTAATATCAGATTAACAGCAATCCCCTTTTTATTTATCCCCTCTCCCATTATTATTCAGGCAAATGATCAGGGTATTTTCCTGTAGCCTGATGCGCCCATCGGAGATCCCGGATTAGGCAGATAATAATTGTTGACATCCACATTGGCTGCAGCCACTGTCAGGAAACGTGTGTTGGCATTAGCCCCGGTACCTTCCGTAGCAGCACCGCCGTTTTCCAGATAGATATAGGCAGAAGGATAAATGACGCCAGTACCACCCGTTCTCGGCTGGATAAAGGCGTTTGCATTCACGATCTGTGCACCTGTCTGACCGGTATAGCCATTGATACGCAGCAGGGAGCCTCCGGACTTGGCGATGGTATTATTGGTAATTTGTACAATGGCATTGTCTGTGCCTCTCATGCTGATACCGCTGTTTTCTGTCTGATTATCCCTGAACAGGTTGTTATGGATAATATGATAGCCACCGCCGGCACCGTAAAACTGGCACATCTCGCCCCATCCGTCATGAACGTAGTTGTCATGCGTATTGGTGTTGGTAGTACGGCCACCGATGAGGATACCGCCGTTATGACCAAAATTTTGTTGCAGCCCCCAATTGGTGACTTCATTGTTATACACTTCCAGCAGATCGATGGCTGATGTCTGGATGCCATCAGCACCGGAGCCGGTTACATAGTTGTTATAGATTTTGACGTTGTACCACTTGATCGGCTGCACGTAGATCTGGCCGGGTGTAAACAGCGTATCATATTTAGGCTGATTGGTGCTCAGGTTCCAGTAGGTGGCGGTATGACCGATGTACATGGACTCGTTCAGTGTACCGCTGATAGTGATATCGTGGATACGCAGGTTGTTCATGGTAGAGTTGGGATACCAGCTGGCGGTGTCAGTCAATGAAGGATCTGTTTTGGCCCAGATGCCGGTACCGCCGTTGTTGATCGTCAGATTGGTGACTTCAATGTTGTCGGTATGATTCCGCAGCACCAGGTCGAAATATGCCTCCCGCAAGGGTTGAGAGGAACCGTTGATAACAAAATCTGATTTACTGTTGCGGCCACCGACTTTGATATAGTGACAGTTGTCAAATATAATTCCCTCTGCCCAGGAACCACCGTTCCAGGAAGGATTACCAATGGTCGTCGCAGCAGATGAGCCATTCCGGATAATAATCGGAGCAGCAGAAGAACCACTGAAATTAGAGAAATTGATACTGGTGAAATTGCCTACCAGATTCAGTATATCCCCTGGTTGATAGTAGTTATTGGCATTATTCACGACCAAATAGCCGTAGGCATCCGGGACAAGGTCAAATTCCCGGCCTGACAGCAGCAGGCCATTCTTGCTTTTGTCTTTCGACAGCACATCGTCTGTCTGATTGTTTTTACGACAGCCCGCGCCGATGAAGCTATAAAATAAGACAACCGCCATGAACACTGCACATGATGGGAGGTTAAACAGTTTGCTTGTTTTCATAAAACGTAATTTGGAAATTTTGGGACATGAAAAAAGGGTTAAGGGAGTCAGGGACTTAGGGGTATATATACGATCGTTAATATAGTACTTCTGTTAGTGCGGGTGCGAACAAAACGCAGCTAGATTAAAATAAGGAACACAACAAATTGATAATCCGTCTGCTGTATTCTGTTGTCAGAAAGAGGATAGTTATCCAGCTCCTGAAAAGGGTGGATGAATCGTATGCCAGCATTTAAACGAAAAAAACAGGCTTATAAGTTCGATACTTACAAGCCTGTTGCCCACCGGAAGTCGCATCTTCCCGGAAGGCGATGGGGTTAAAACATAAAAATTTTAGTATCCCTTTGTTGGTACGAGGTTAGGATTGTTCCTCAACTCTGTACTGGGTATCGGGAACAACAGCTCTCTTTCGGTCAGCACCGGGCCATAAGAAAACTTATGCCCAACGTAGTTATCAAATCCTTTCGTGGTCAGGTTAAATGCTTTCCGTAAGCGCGCCATATCAAACCAGGTAACGTTTTCAAAGCACAGCTCATACCAGCGTTCGCGCCATACGGCCTCGCGGAACTGTTCTTTCGTCAACCCGGACAAAGCCGGCAGCGTTGCCCTCGTCCTGATCTGGTTGACCGCATCATAGGCTTTTGCGCCCGGCCCGCCTACTTCGTTGGATGCTTCCGCATACACTAACAGAATATCAGCATAACGGATCAATGACCAGTTAAGATCGCTGTTGGCCGTGGAAGTCTGCGCTGTCACGTCAAACAGCTTATACAGGAAATAGCCGCCCAGCGCCACTTTCTTGCTTCTGTCGTCCTGATTGGTGAATTCCGTAAAAAAGAACTGTCCTTCTTTTACTCTTAAGTCCGCCGGATCATATGATTTTACAAAAGCCTCTGTAGCATAAATACCGCCGGTTTCGGCAGAGTAAGCGGAGATGTTTTTATTGTAGGGAATGATCAGCGATTGCCAGCTTCCGGGGATGACCTGTGTTTTATACTGGATCATGAAAATGTTCTCTTCCACATTTTTCTTTGCCGGATTGTGCAGGTCATAATAAGTATCGAACAATTTGTATTGTTTTGAGTCCAATACTTCCTCTGCTTTTTTGGCGGCCAGATCGTAGTATGCATTGCCTTTCTGCAACGGGTATCCGGCCATGGTGAGATACACTTTTGCCAGCAATGATTTCACGGCGCCCAGCGAGGCTTTGCCGCTGGCATCTACCCAGGGCAGGCCTGCATTCTCGGCTGTTATCAGGTCATCTACGATCAACTTATAAACCTCTTCTGTAGGCGCCTGTTTAGGACGTATCTGGTCAGATTTTAAATCCACCGGTTCCGTCACCAGCGGAATGTTGGCAAATAGCTGCACTAAATTAAAGTAGTACCATGCCCGCATAAAATGTGCTTCGCCCAGCAGCCTTTTGAGCTCGGTCTGGTCCATATTGATTTTGGGAATCTTGGCGATGGAAAGATTAGCATTGGTGATGCCTTTGTAATAGTTCCGCCAGTAATTTTCCCCATAGCCGTTATCAGCTGTATTGTGCAGGTCTTTGATGTAATAGCTGTTCACCGCCTGTCCCAAATCCGTGGCGGCCTGACCGGTGGCAAATTCGGTCATCGTCCAGGCGGCGCCGCCAAAATCGCCGCTCATCGGGTCACGCAGGGCAGCGTAGATAGCATTCACAGACGCCCGGGCGTGTTCCGGTTTTGTAAAATAGCTGTCTTCAGTATAATTGCTGGGATCTGATTCATCCAGAAATTTCCGGCAACCGGTCAACCATAAGGTACCTGTTGTTAATACCAGCAGTCCATATTTTATTATTGTTGCTTTCATGATTTCTAATTAAAAAATTACACAATACTATAATCCCACGTTCAATCCCAGCATAAACACCCTTGGTTTCGGATAATCGTACAAAGTCAGCCCCTGGTCGAAAGGAGAACTGGAGTTGGACACTTCAGGATCATATCCTTTAAATTTGGTGACCAGGAAAAAGTTCTGCACGGAAGCATATACCCGCAGGCGGCTGAGTTTCATGGCAGACACGGTTTTGGAGGGGAACGTATATCCCAGCAACAGGTTACGGCCACGGATAAACGATCCGTCTGTTACTTTATGGCTGTCGTTGTTGGTAGTGTAATACGCATTGATGGGGCGTATCTGTGCGATAGGCGTATTCTGATTGGCTTCCGTCCACGCGTTCAGCACGGTCTTGTAACTATTGGCAATACCTTGTCTGTCTTCAGCGGAGTGGATGCTTCTGTCAAGAACATCGTTGCCGTACATAAACTGCAGGTCAACGGTCAGTGACCATGCCTTGTACTGGAAGGTGTTCAGGAAAGTGCCATATCCGTCGGGAATACCTTTTCCGATGATGACCCTGTCCAGGTCATTGATGATACCGTCGTTGTTGATGTCTTTGTATTTGATGTCACCCGGCAGCATATTGTATTTCTTCGCCTCGTCTGCTTCTTTGGTGCCCCATGTTCCCAGGCTCTGTCTTCCAAAGAAAGAACCTACGGGCTCGCCTACACGGATAATGCCATTACCGGAATAGATGTCTCCATTGGCCAGCGCCAGCACTTTGTTTTTATTGACAGAAATGTTGAAGGTGGTGCTCCAGGAGAAATTATCTGTTTTGATGTTGGTAGCATTGATGGCAAACTCAAACCCCCTGTTTTCCATACTTCCCACGTTGGAGAAAATCTTATCACGACCAGTGGTATACGGCAAAGGCGCATCCAGCAGCATACCGTCTACCCTTCTGCGGTACAGGTCCAGTTCCAGGTTCAGCCGGTTGGCAAACAATCCCAGCTCCATACCAAAATCGATCTGCTTTGTTTTTTCCCATTGTAATCCGGGGTTGGCGATACGGTCAATACCCACACCGGAGTTGCGTGTACCGCCAAAGACCACGGTATAGTTGCCTAACCCTGCCAGCGCTCTGTAGGCCGGAATTTCAGAGTTACCGGTAGCGCCGTAGCTGGCACGGAGTTTCAGGTTTGAAATAACCGGGATGCTCTTCATGAAGTTCTCTTCCGTTACCCTCCAGGCAAGCGCTGCGGATGGGAAGAAAGCAAACTGGTTGTCCCTGCCGAATTTGGAAGAACCATCCATACGGCCGGTGAAGGTGACTAAATACCTGTTACGATAGCCATAGTTGACACGGCCGAAATAGGAGTTCAGTCCATTGGCCGTGGCTACGGAAGAGGGCGGCTGTGGACTGGAGCCTGCACCAAGATTATTGTATTTATAGTAAGAATCGTTGAACCCTTCCGTATTGGCCTGGTTCTCAAAACGGTCGATATGTTGCCAGGACACACCAGCCATGGCATTCAGGGAATGTACTTTGGCAAACTCCCTGCTATAGGTCAGGTAGTTCTCAAACTGCCATGAGTTGTACCGGTTGTTGTTGACAGCAGCATTTCCGTTATCAGAAATATATTGCATGCCTTTCGCTGCAAAATAGTCTTCCCGCTGGTTGATGATGTTGGTACCCAGGGTTGATTTTAATTCCAGCCCGGGAGCCAGTTGGATATTGGCGTACATATTACCCAGGAAGGTTTGCGTATGCAGGATAGATATCCTGTCGGCGGCTACACGCAGCGGGTTGTCCCCGCCTTCCATGCCCGGATAGTCCCTGTTGCTGGCCCAGGTGCCGTCAGCATATTTCACCGGGATGATAGGCAGTGCTTCCAGTACCTGGCGCATCATGGTGATGCCGCCGCCGTCCAGCTGATCGACCTGTTTTTCCCGCTGATCGGTGTAACTCAGGGTACCACCGACTTTCAGCCAGTCTTTTATTTTGCTGTCGAATACCAGACGGCCGGCATACCTGTCCTGCCAGGAACCCCGTGCCAGCCCTTCCTGGCTGCGATAGTTCAAAAATGCGCCGATGCTTCTTTTCTCATCACCATCGGTAAAGCCCAGCTGGTGGTTTTGTGTAAACGCTTTTTGAAAGCTTTCATCCTGCCAGTCAGTATCGTACAGCGGATTTCCCTGTGAATCGAATAACTTGGGATTGGTGCGTTTCGTTTTGGGATCGGTATATTTTGTTCCGGTAGCCCAACCGACAGGATCATATTTCTGCGCGTTGGCATAAGCCAGGTCTTCTACCGCCAGGAACTCTTTCGCATTCAGCAACTCCAGTTTCCTGGGTAGCACGCCGATGCTGAAATCCGGGTCGTAGGTCACCTTTCCGCCGCCTGCGTTGCCTCTTTTTGTGGTCACAAGGATAACGCCATTGGCGCCACGCGCGCCATAGATGGCTGTGGAAGATGCGTCCTTCAGCACTTCTATGGAAGCGATGTCATTGGGGTTGATATAATCGATGGGGGTACTGCCGTTCCGCAGATCTACCGGGTTCAATATCACCCCGTCAATTACATACAATGGATTATTAGACACGCTCAATGAGCTGGAGCCGCGGATGCGGATGTTGGTACGACCGCCCGGCCTGCCGGAGTTGGACGATACGTTCACCCCGGCCACACGGCCCGATAAGCTCTGATTCAACGAAGATGCAGGCCGCTCCTGGAGCGTTTCTGCTTTAACCGTACCAACTGCGCCGGTCAGGTCCGATTTCTTCGTCGTTCCATAACCCACTACCACCACTTCATCTATCTTCTTCACGTGTGGAACAAGCCTGATCACCATATCCGCCGTGACCGGCACTTCCTGCGTAACATAGCCTATATAGGAAACAATCAGCACAGCATCGTTAGACAGGCCTTTGAGTACAAAGTTGCCGTCCCCGTCTGTTGTTGTCGCCTTGTCGGCGTTTTTCACTTTAATGCTGACGCCAGGCACTCCAACACCATTCTCTTCCAACACCTTGCCTCGCACGTCCATAAGCAGACCGGATGATGCGGCGTGGGCCTGCGTTAATATCCCTATCAGCAGGAATAAAGTGGCATAAATGATTTTCTGGCGTAACGCCATCATTTTAAGATTCACCGTGGAAAACTGTTTCATAGTTAAAAAGTTATCAGGTTAAATTTGATCGTTCTTTGTTTCAGTCACATTCAAAAAAGACGGTTGAGCAGCGGCAATAGCCGGCCACACCGGTGGATGACACCGGAACTGGCAATTACAACTAAAGGGAGATGATTGGCTTACAGTGGTTTTTCTGGTTGATAAATATATACCTCGACTATTGTAATTAGATATCCTAACAATATTAAATATCCAGGCCGGTAGTTCCTTGCAATATTTTCGCTAAGTGAAATAGTAATTAAACAAAAGGATAATTTACTGACGGGCACTTTCGTAGGTGCCCGTCAGTAGGTTCATGGATCATTTCTTTTCCATCGGGTGTTCTTTCAGCAATTGTTCTGGAGAATAGAAGTCTTTTTTGCTTTCTATTTTTTTCCTCACCTGTTTTACTTTCTCCGGAGTAACAGCCGCTCCGCTGTTCCCGAAACTATTCCGGACATATGTCAGTACCGCTGCTATTTCCTCATCTTTCAACAAGTTGCCGAAAGGAGTCATGGGCACCTGGCCCGGGTACTTTTTATTGTTCACCTCTATCGGGCCCAGCATACCTTTCATCACCAGTTTGATAAGCCGCTCCTCGCTGCCTGTCACCCATTGTGAATTGGCAAGCGGAGGGAAGCCTGAATCAGGAAGCCCTTTTCCATCCGGCTGATGACACGTTCTGCAATATCCTTCGATAGCATAGATCTGTTTGCCCTGATTAAACAAAGCCAGTTCGGCGCCTTTCAGTTTTACGTTGCTCCCCTCCTCGTTTTCATCTTTTACATTCTCTCCTTTTAAATGCGCAACGGCTGCATCATAGGCATGGACCATCCATTCGTCCAGGGGCATTTTCTTTGCTTCTGCCAAAATGGGAAGCCCTTTTTCCTTGCCTAGCCAGGAAGCGGCCACAATAGCCATCAGGCGTACACGGCTGTTTTCATCCCTGGCAGCCTGCATCAGCAAATCTGCCTGATCAGGCACCTGATGCCCGGTGTAGCGCACCACCTGCACCGCTGCTGCCCTGGCATGATAGTCCTTCGCTTTCAGCACCTGTTTTAAAAGGTCCTGGTCTACTTTATTCATACCCCAGCTTACCCAGAGCCCTTCGAGCAGATGATGATCATATTTAGGATCGTTTTTATCCAGGTTGGCCACCCATGTTTTTAATTTGGCGAGTACCTGGGAGACATCGCGTCCTCTCAGTTCACGGCGGGTCCTGTAACGGGTCCTGTATTCCGGCAGTTTGAGATTGTCGAGCAGTTCCTCAATGCTGGCCCCGGCTATGTGGGCTGGTTTCACCAGTGGTCTTGATGGATAGGTGATGCGATATATCCTTCCGTGGGAGTGGTCCCGTAACGGATCGCGTGCATTGTGTTGCATGTGCCCGATCAGGATGTTGTGCCAATCGATGACATACAATGAGCCATCGGGCGCAAATTCCAGGTCCACCGGCCTGAAATTGGGATCACCGCTCACGAGCAGGTCCATCCGGTGATGGCTTTTATAGCCTGTTCCATCATCCTGTAAAGTGTGTTCTTTAGTACCGAGGAAACCGATGGTATTGTTGATCAGGAAATCTCCCTGCACCTCATCCGGAAAATGGCGGCTGGACACAAATTCGAGGCCTGATGTAGGCCGTACCTTATGTTTCTCCTCTACCAGTTGTATTGATTTGTGCGTGTGCTGGCCATATCTGGGCAATACGGTGCCGGGGAGCATCCAGCGTACATCCGGGCTGGATGTTTCCGCAAAGAATGGCTGGCCCCAGTCATCGAAGGCAATACCCCATGGATTAGGGATTTCCAGTTGAGCCGTACGTTCCAGTTTACGGCGTTTCGGGTCGTACCTGTAAAAGCCGCCGTTGGTGGCGCGTACCGTGCCATAGGATGTTTCCACATGTGTATGCAGGAAAACGCCTTCCCCGGAATAGATCGCCCCGGAAGGGTCTACCGTAAAGGCGTGGCTGCTATGGTGCGTATCATGGTCATCGAAGCCACTGAGCAGGATTTCCGCTTTGTCTGCCTTATCATCGCCATTGGTATCTACATACAACTTAAGATTTGTGCCCTGGGCCACATACACCCCTTCCGGCGCTATCTCAAAGCCGATGGGCAGATGCAGGCTATCGGCGAAAGTGATTTGTTTATCGGCCTTGCCATCGTTGTCGGTATCTTCCAGGATAATGATTTTATCGTTAGGCTTGGCATCTCCTGGTTTATAGTGCGGATAGCTCGGCATAACGGCCACCCATAAACGTCCTTTATTGTCAAACGACATCTGCATGGGTTTGGCCAGGTCCGGAAACTGTTCTTCCGAGGCAAAAAGCTCTACTTTGTATCCTGGCGGCACTTTCAGCTGGTGGACCGCCTCTTCTCCGCTGAGATACCGGAGACTGCCATTCTTAGCAGGATTGTAGTTGGTTTTAACCGGTGGCAGCACTTTGGTGTGTTTATCCGCAACAGCGATGTCTTTTTTCTGTCCTTTGGATGCTGCCAGCCAAACCACCGAGTCCCTGATAGCCGTCATTTCACGGATCTTCTCTATTTCAGCGGGATAGTTGTCCGGCCCATAAGGATCGTAGCGACGGCCAAATACATGCACGCCATTGGGGATTTTATAATCGTTGAGCCACATCCAGTTTTTTTCCTTCACCGCGTCGTGCACCAGTTGCCTGTTGGCATCTGCCTTCGGAGTGGCTTTCCCGAAAATCTGGTCTACCAGCAGGCTTCCCAGCTTTTTATACCCTTCTTCATTTAGTTGGGAACCGTCGATGGTCAATGGCTCCTTTGTCTCCTCATACCATTTTTGGGAGGGTGTAAAGGCGTCTACAAATAATACATGATTCTCCTTTGCCACCTCTCTCATGGCTTCGGTGTATAACGCCAGGTTTTCATTTTCTTTCTTACCGTTGGGCAGATCATATTTATCAGAGAGGTCTTCAAAGGCGATCGGTGAAACTAGGGCCAGCTGCGGCGCTGCGGTACCGTTGTATTTTTGTTTCAGCGTCCATTTGATAAAGGCGTCCAGTTCTGCCTTGTAATCAGCCAGACCGGTTTTTCCTTCAAATGATTCGCTGTAACCGAAAAAGGCAATGATCACATCTGTTTTGAGCCTGGTCAGCCATTGGTCTGGTGTTTCAAAACGGCCCTGGCTGTGGTTGTCCATGGTCTCTACCTGTTTGGCCAGTTCCGGGCGGAATTTCTCTGCGCCGGGAAAAGCCCAGGGGGAGTTCCTGCCGGAATGAGGCCGGAAGCCGGGCGTTTCACCGCCGTCGCACATATTGCGGATGAACAGGTTATATTCCGGGTAACGGACATAGAGTTCCGTCTCAAAATTATCATAGTTGATCATTCTCGATCCCAGGTTATTACCAATCAGGGAGATATGTGATCCATTGGAAACCGTAAGCGGAGCGTGGCCGCCGGACTTACAGGCATCCAGTATCATTATCGCCAATACCAGGGGCACAAGCGGTACATACATACCGATTTTAGATAGTCTGGACATCGTAAAATAAATTTTAACGGGAATCAGTAAACGTTGAGTACTTATTTCGCCACACGGTAGGGCACGCGGATATCTATTTTGCCTTTCCATTTGCGGGGCACTTTCAGTCCCAGTTCATCGTGGATGGCGTTGATCACGAGCCGCTGGAAAGGCTCCTGCCTGAAATCTTCCGGATGGCCCATCGTTGTCATAAAAACTTTGCCGCCGAAGGAGTTCGTGCCTGTCCAGGCCACGGGATTTTCGATCGCTTCTTTATCCGGGTTGACCGCCTTGCCCATGAGCAGCCAGGTGGAGCCTTTCACGGGATAATCCGGTAATACGCGGTACAGCCAGGAACGGACGTGGAAATTCTTTGCAACGCCTGTCAGTATCGGGTTGTTTGCCTGTGCAGGGATGATACTGACATCCGTGCTGCTTTCATGTCCATAGTGCGTATGTTTGGCAACGCCGCCCCAGCCGGGAGGCGCATTTAAAGCGAATTCACCGAAGGCATTCCATTTTTCGCTGGCATGACCCTCTGGAAAATGGAAGGCATGTGTCGTAGTACGGAAGCCCATCACCGGTTTCCCGCTTTTCAGGTAAGCATCGATATAGGCCAGCTGGTCAGCAGGCAGCAGGCGCCAGCGCAGAAAAAAAACGGCCAGGTCTGCCTGTTTAAGGACCTCCAGGCCGGGAATATTTTCTTCGCTGTTATAATCAGGCGATGCCTTGAGCACAATTGTTTTCATGCCGTAGTTTTTCTCCAGCGCAGCGGCGATGAGCGGCATCGTTTCCTCGCTGCTGTACTCATGATCTCCGGTCACAAACACCACCAGCGGCTTTTTCACCTTCCCGGAAGATTGGGCAGAGAGTACGCCAGCAGTACTGGCGATAAACAATAAACAAAGGAGAATTTTTTTCATTGTACAGCGTTTTATTGACGATCGTTTTTTTTATTGAAGCGCGTGCCGGTTGTATATACTATTCGGATCAGGGCCTTTGCCTGTAAGGGCAGCCACCACATTGTTTATCGTGACCATACATATATGCTTGTACGTAGTAGCGGTAAGACTGCCGGAATGCGGCGTAACAATGACCTTCGGATGATGCACCAGTTCCTGCGACTGCACCGGCGGTTCGTCCGGTAATACGTCCGCCGCATAACCTGATATCCTCTTTTCGTTTAATGCCAGCAGTAATGCGTTATGGTCCACCAACGCGCCTCTTGCCGTGTTGATCAGCAGCGAGCCTGCTTTCATCAGCCCGAGCTGCGCAGCGCCGATAATTCCATTCGTTTCATTGTTGAAAGGGAGATGAAGGCTCACCACATCGGAACGTTGCAACACCGCTTCCATAGGCAGGTACTGATAAGGCAGATCGGTGGCGGACTTGCTCCAGTAGCACACTTCCATCCCGAAAGCCTCTCCCAGCCGGGCTACCCGTTTTCCAATATTTCCCATGCCGAGTATGCCGAGGGTTTTGCCGTTCAGCTCATCACCCGCATATTGATTGCGCCAGGCCCAGTTGTCCTGTTTTACCTGTGCCACTGATTCGTACATGTTGCGCATCAGCATTAGCATCAGCGCCAGCGTATGTTCTGCGATAGTGGCAGCGTTACTGCCCGGTGCATTGATGACCATCACCTTCCTGGCAGTAGCTTCCGCAACATCCACGTTGTCCAGTCCCACGCCACACCTGGCAGCCACCAGCAAATGCGGGCAGGCATCCATCAGTGGTTTATTGATCAGCCCCTTCCCTCTTGTGATGATGGCATGGACATCCTCCTTGTCGAGTGTTTCTTTTAAATCGGTATCGTTGTATCCCGTGAATACGTTCACGTGTTCCCGGAGGACAGCCAATGCCTCATCTGCAATTGTTTCGAGCAGTAGTACGTTTTTTCTCATCTGTCGTGATATAAAGTAGCATCATCTGACCGGTATCCCCTGAAATCATTTCTGTTGGAAACATACAATCCTTCTTCATAAAGCTCGTCCGCAAAAATCCGCGGATCAATGTCAGCACCGGGCGTGGAAGAAATTTCCACCAGGTTGCCGGAAGGGTCGCGGACAAACATCTGCATGGCCCCGTCAGGTAGTTTTCTCACCTTGCCCCAGGGATGGATGTCAATCACGTTCAGTTCCTTCATGCGGAAGAAGAGGCTGTTGAAGTCATCTACCTGTACACAGATATGCCCACGGAAGGATGTTTTATCTTCCCATTCAGAGATATGTAATTGTTGTTCGTCATTAAATTTGAAGAACATCACCGGATAATCAAACCTAAAGGCGGCAAGCGGTGCTAAGCCCAATTCATGCTGATAGAAGGCCCCGGCTTTCTCCAGATTGTCTACGATCAGCGTAACGTGGTTAATTTTAAGTGCTTTAGCCATATATCTTTATTTACACTATACTTTTTGTTTAAAATCCCGTACAAAATCCCAGTCGGGGCTCACTCCCAGTCCCGGTGCCGTAGGCGCCGGAAGATGACCGTCTGTAACCGTAATCTGTTCCTTTACCAGTTCATACATCATGGGGTTTCCGCCGAGGGAGAACTCAATGATCGTAGCCGAGGGTGATGCAAAAGCTACATTCAGTCCGGCCATAAAGGAGAACGCAGATCCCCAGCAATGCGGCGCCAGTTCCAGCTGGTGCACACTCGCCAGGTGCGCCACCCGTACTGCTTCAGAGATACCGCCGATGATGGCAGCATCCGGTTGTATCACATCAATGGCGCGTATGTCCAGCAGTTCATTGATATCAAAGCTGGTGTATTCACTTTCGCCGGCCGCGATAGGAATATGGGTGGATGCCCTTACTTCCGCCGTACCTTTCCTGTTATCAGGACTGATGGGTTCCTCAAACCAGTAGAGGTTGCAGTCCTGCACACCGCGGCAGAATTGTTTGGCTTCCGGCACGCTGAAGGTGCCGTGGGCGTCGGTCATTAGTTTGATGTCGGGCCCTAAGGCAGCCCTGGCGGCTTTTACTCTTTCAACGCTGTTCTGTACGGTCCTATCCATTACGCCTACACGCATTTTAACGCCACCAAAACCTTTATCCACGTAGCCATTCAGTTGCGCGCCGATATTGTCTGCATCTGCCCAGCCACCGCTGGCATAGGCCGGCATTTTATCCCTGCACGCGCCGCCCAGCAGGTCCATTACGGGAACGTTCAGCATTTTTCCTTTCAGGTCCCATAAGGCGGTGTCAATACCGCTCATGGCAGAAACAGTAAGCCCTCTCCTGCCGAGGACGGGGAATTTCCGGCCCCTGGACAACGCGTAATGGTCACGTGTGCCGTTATACATTTCCTCCCAGAGACGGGTGATGTCTTTCACCTGCTTCCCTATCAAAGCAGGTTTCAGTTCATTTTCGATACAATTCACAATCGAGGCGCATACCCCTGAAGATCCCACTGCTGCCTTGGCTTCACCAAATCCCTGAAGACCGTCTTCTGTTGTGATCACTACCAGCGTCATGTCAAAATTGGCCAGTAATCCATAATCTGAAGTATGTTGTTTTTCTTTTGGAACGGGACAGCGCAACCAAAATGCCTCTACATTTGCTATTTTCATCAGTTCTCTAAATAAGTTTTGATAAAGTATTAAATGACCGGGTGGTCAGCATAGTGTAAAACGCTTCTGTGACGGAAGTACTGCCGTGGTCCACGAGAAACTTCGCTTGTTCAGGCGAAAGATTTTCCGGGTCCTCATCAATGGAATCCGGATATGGATTGGCCGGTGTACGGTCCAGCGGTGCACAGAATTCCACCGAAAGCACGCCGTCATAGCCTATCTCCTTCAAAGTGGCAACGATCTTCTCCCAATTGAGATGGCCCATGCCCGGCGCCATCCGGTTGTTGTCTGCCACGTGAAAGCCGGTCAGTTTTCCTTTCGCTTTCCTGATGGATTCATACATGTCCGCCTCTTCAATATTCATGTGGAAAGTATCCAGGCAAACGCCGCAATTGGGTCCTACCGCCGCCGCCAGGGCGAGCGCCTGTTCAGCCCTGTTGATGAAGTAAGTTTCAAACCGGTTGATGGGTTCTATGCCCAGCAATACGCCGGCAGCCTCGCTGTAATCGTAGATTTCCTTCAGTGCGTCCACCGCCCATTTCCATTCTTCTTCCGGTCTGCCATCGGGGACAATTTTGCCCACGGTGCCCGGTACAACAGACACCATATGGCCGTCCAGTTCCTTCACCATCTTTACCACGTCTTTCACGTATTGTACAGATCGCGCCCGCTGTGCTTCATCCCTGGCCAACAGGTTGCGTTCTCCCAGCATCAGCGTTACAGCCCCCCAGCAGGACAGGCCATGGTCCTTCATGAGTTGGTTGATGTGTTTTGTATCATATTGTTCAGGATTTCCGGCAATTTCCAGCCGGGTATATCCGAGCGCGGCCACCCTTTTGATAGTGGTCTCTATCGTTTCGGAGCGCATCCAGTTGTGTATCCCTAGTTCCATAACGCGTGTAGTATATAAGTGATAAAATAATTTTGGTTACCTGCTCCTCCTCTAAGAACAGCTAATAGCAAGGCATTGGTCGTGCATCAACTGGTTGGGTCCATAACGGGAAAAGAATCATTGTCTCACAAACATATTCAGACTACCGTTGAAATAAAAGTACTGCATTTGCAAAATATTGATACTATATTTACCTTAATTCCGATTTCGTTCGTTAGAAAATAAATAGTGTACTAAAAACACCAATTATGAAAGTTGCCTACCGACACATATCTACCCCGGAAGATGCCAGCTTTGTGATCAAGGAATTTTGTCAGCCGCGTTTCACGAACACGTTTCATTTTCATCATGGGCATGAGTTAATTCTGATGGTAAAAAGTTCCGGTAAAGTATATGCGGGCAACAAAGTCATCAACTTCAACGCGGGAGAGATCTACATGTTTGGTCCCGGTCTGGTCCATTGTTTTTGTAACGACAATACGCCCGCCGGCACCGGAGAAGAAGTGGCCCACGCCATCATTGTACAGTTTACAGAAGACTTTCTTGGCAAGGATTTTTTTGATAAACTGGAATTAAGGAAGATAAAAGAGCTTATGCAATTGTCTGAACGCGGCATTCAATTCAGAAAAATACCACCGGTGCTCAGTACGATGTTTTTTCAGTTCCAGGCTAATCAGCAAATGAAAAACCTGATCATATTGCTGCAGCTGCTGGATGGGTTGTCTCAACAAAACAGTGAAAATGTATTGCTACTGACAGATGACCCCAGAAAGATACACTATAAGGATGTAGATTCAAAGAAGCTGGAGTCTATATTTAAGTATGTACTGGAAAATTACCATACACATGTAGACAGTAAATCGGCCGCATCGCTGGCTTGCATGAACGAGGCCGCGTTTTGCCGTTACTTTAAAAGAAGGACCAGTAAAACATTCTCGCAATTTGTAAATGAGACGCGGATCAGTCACGCCACCAAATTATTGATCGGCACAGACCATGGCATCGCTGAAATATGCTATGCCTGTGGGTTTGATAACATATCTTATTTCAACAGGCAGTTTAAGATCTATCAGGGTAAATCTCCCAGGGAATACCGGAAGGAGTTGGTAGAAAGTAATGCGGGTGCGCCCAGTTTCCGGCCAACGGGGGATTGATCAGCACTATCCTCTTTCGAAGAAAATAAAATCAGTCATCACCGGGTCCAGTCCGCTCTGCCTGAATTCGGTCGCTATCTGTGCCCGGTGATAGGTAGAATGGTTGATAATATGGAATAATATCTCAGAGACTTTTTTGCTGAAAGGTTTTCCTTTGATGTTAGCGTGCCGGATGGCGTCATTCAGGTCATACTGCCCGATGATAGATAACGAATGTGCATAGTTTGCTGTATCGATATCCTTGCATTGTAACAAGGTATGTGCATCCCAGATTCCGAGAGCTGCGCCCTTCGCCTCCATCCGGTTGTTCCAGATCTGATGGCCGTTGAGTATATGACAGTACAGCTTTAACGCCTTTTCAGATACCTGGTCTGCATGGGTATTCAGCACATCCCATAATTGCTGATTGACGCCATAATTATATTCAAATAATTCTTTGAAGAACGTTTTCATGGTGGTTACTGTTTTTTTGAAATCAAGGCTTCTATTTCTATTTCGATCATTGCATCGGGCAAACCCAGTTCTTTCACGCCAATCCAGCTGCCCGTCGGGAAATGATGGGTATATATTTTCTGCCGGTAAGCAGCGTTCTTTTGAAGCTCAGCCATACTAGTGGTATAAATGTTTTCGAGGATAACATCATCGAAAGTACAACCATAGTGTTTCAGCACTTTTTCCAGGCTGGCATAACAATTCGTCATTTGTTGGCTATAATCTCCCTTCCCTATTGGATTGCCTTTATCATCAATGCTAATGACGCCACCTACTTTCACGATGTTCCCTACTCTTACCGCCTGCGTGTAGCCGTACATTTTTTCCAGTTCCGGGCGGAGCAGGAAATATTCCGGTTTGGCTGTTTCGTTTTTGAGTGCGCCCGTCTTCGGCATTTCCTGGTTACAACTGTATAACGTGGCGGCTATGATGATCGCTGACAGTGCTTTGCCGTATGCATGAATATCTCTGATCATGGTAGTGATTTTTTTTGCAATAATAGTAAGAAATCTTATTATTGCAACTAAGTCGCAATAATAAAAATGAAAAGAAGGAATACACAGGCCCAGACGGACATACTAAATGTCCTGAAAGCCACGGACAGGGCTTTAAGCCATGAGCAACTGCAGGCGGAACTTGAAGCCAAAGTTGACCGGGCCACGATCTACCGGGTTTTAAACCGGTTCTGTGAGGATGGGCTGGTCCATAAAGTCATGGATGATGATGGCAAGCAGCACTTTGCTTATTGCGCCGGTTGTGATAAACCGAACAATAAGCATCAGCACAATCATTTTCATTTTAAATGCCGGAAATGTGGAACAGTGGAGTGTTTACAACACAAGGTACATATCCCGTTGCCGGAAGGGTATGTGGTCACGGATTTTAACGGGATGATATCGGGGTATTGCAAGAAGTGTGCGGAGGAGCAACAATAACAAGTATAACAACATCATTTGATCGGGAAACTAATTAAATTGGAGATAAAACAACTATTACTTAAATAATTAGGATGGAAGTTTCAATTGAAACTTTTTATGTAAATTAGGATATACTGCTCATGTTTCAGGTTTAATATTAATCATACACACATGATATATGAAATTAAACTTTCTGGTGCAAAAGAAGATGATGGGAAAATAGAACTCCATCGGTTGGCCCATTTGGCTCAATCTATCACAGATATTGCCAGCGGTGCTTTGAGGATCAGATTAACGGGAATAAGTTTTGCAAGCGGCCGAAGAAATGAACGAATTTCGAATGCGATTAAAATACACCTGGCTGATTTAAGGACCGGGTCAACGGTTTTACAATTAGAATGTGAAACATTTAAAGATACCCTCTCAGGACAACAAGGAGACGTTTTTAATCCTGGAATCCTTGAAGTCCTGCCTGATCAAACCCCTATGACATTAGTTATGGAATCTTTCAGACAGGCCATCGACTATAAAGAGGGGATAAATTATTTGGATAAAGGGCTACTGAAGAAACTCAAAAGCTTTGAGAAAATTTTTCTGGAAGAAGATGAATCAGTAACAATTTCTAACCAAGGGAGTATTCAGGAACTAAAATTAAAAAGAAGCGATATTAAGAAAATTCAAAAATTAGAAGAAAGTATTCCTGAACCACAGGAAATTATTATTAACGGAATTGTGGACGAACTGAAATATTCAAAATCAAGAATAAGTATCGCAACCGCTGATGGATCAGTCAATGGAATATTAAGCGATATGCTTGAACCACAGGAGATTTCAAAGTATTGGGGGAAAAACCTGACCATATCAGGCAAGGCACACTATCAGCCTAATGGGGACTTGTCTTTTATTTATATCGAAAAAATATTTGAGCCATCGGAGGCCGATAAATATTTCTCCAGAACTTCGAAGAAAGAAACTGTTGAACAACAGATCTTGCGACAACAAAGACAACTTAAAAACAGCAACCACCTTAATGAAATTGTTGGCCAATGGCCGGGAGAAGAAGATATTGATGAAATATTAAAGGCTCTTGACTAATGAAAAGATATCTATTGGATACAGGCATACTCGTGCACTATGCCCGGCAAAGCGATTTATATAAAGAAATTGAAGCCCAGGAAAAATTAACTGCAGCAGATTGCATACCGATGATTTCTGTTGTTACATATGGAGAGATATTATCTTTCGCTCAACAAAAAAACTGGGTAACAAAGAGAAAACAGGAAATCCAAAAATTAATCAATAGAATTATTATTATTGACATTAACTCCAGCGATTCAAATCTTTTAGATGCCTACTCAACCATCGATGCTTATAGTAAAGGAAAGTTGCCGGGACATCCTCTAGGCAAATCCTCCATTACCATGGGGAAAAACGACATTTGGATTGCAGCTACTGCCCTCGTAGCCAAGGCCAAACTACTTACAGTTGACAATGATTTTGATCATCTGAACGAAAAGTATATCAAGGTGATTAAATTTCAACAAAAGTAGTTATCGGAATACGAATCCAATACCTGTTTTTGCGAAGAAGCTATCTGTTTTATGATTACCGATGCATTATATTGGTTATCTCTCAATAACCCTTATAAACTACTGTTATGAAAACACCTCCGGCAATTGCCACCCTCTTATTGGCCAGCAGCGCCCTGTTCACCCTTACACATTGTACCAAAAACATGAACGGCCCTGATGGTAAAACCGCCATCGCCACCCACAGCAGCACTGTTGCCACAGTAGGTGTACAGTCTCTCCTATTTGACGGCGACGCTGCATTAGGCCCCTCCAACGTGTGGAAAGTGCTCAACGTTGAAGGTTCGGGCACTATCACGGTAGACACAGACCCTGTTTACGGACAGGTATGGAAGTTCTACAAACCTGCCGGCAGCCACCGCACCGAAGGCCACGGCGCTAAAAACTACCAGGCTGCGGAAGGCGACGACATCTATATCGGATGGAGATCGAAACTGGACATCCCTGCCACCCAGAACACCAACGCCGTGTTCCAGTGGAAAGCGTATGGCTCCACCCTCCCCATGACGCAGAACTTTCCTATCGTAGTCAGCACCAACAGCTCCGGCAACCTTCACCTGATGCATTACGCACCTGGCAAGATAGGTACGGAAGTATGGGTTACGCCCCTCTCCCGCAACACCTGGAATGCGATGGTGCTGCACATTAAGGTATCCAGGGACGCCAGCATCGGGTTCATCGAATTCTGGTATAACGGCATCAAACAAACGCTGGTCAACGGTACACAACGATACCCCGCCCGCACCCTCGATGCTGACTATTGCGATCCGAAATTCGGCGTGTACGGCGGCGATCCTGCTGACATCACCAACTATGTACATGCTATCAAAATTGCCTCATCCTATGCAGAGGCGGCACCTGGCGGCAGTGGCAACAACCTGTCGGCAACCCTGTACCAGAATTGCAGTTACGCCGGCTGGTCCGCTGCTTTCGGTATCGGCTCCTATACCGCAGCGGACATCACGGCCAAAGGCGGCGTCAATAATGACGCATCTTCCCTCAAAATTCCCGCAGGCCTGAAAGTGACCCTGTATGACGGTGACAATTTCACCGGCGATTCGCTGGTATTGACCACCGACGGCAGCTGCCTGAAGAACAACAACTTTAATGATAAAGTGTCTTCGCTGAAGGTAACTTCCAACTGATCTATTATACGTATACCCGTTGCTGTTACTAATGCCTGAAGTGCTGCACCGGCGCCGCATGAGCGTTCTTGCTGCTCCCCGCTGCCCCAACAGGCAGACCATTTGCCTCCCGGATCAACTGGAAAATATGGTCCGGCCGCACCAGCACATAATCTGCATTCAGCGAATTAGCGACGTTCTTAAAACTGGTGGGCGTTACATTCTGCCAGGGTTGCGCCTGTATAATGATAAAGCGGGGATTGTTCCTGTTCCAACCGGCAGCGGCAGCAGCGATATGATCTTTCATCGCCTGTTCATTGGTACAATAATTACAGGAAAGTGCCATTCCGGGCAGGCTGTTATTGTAAATCGTCAGTCCGCCGCCGGTGTTCTGCCCCGTCATTCCCAATAGTGACGGGGCTTTTTGTGCAAAAGTTTGTCCGGTATTCTGACTGATACCACCGGTGATGGTATTCCAAATGGTCACCACCCGGAAGCCTGCACGCTGATTATACGATTCCGTTTTGGCTACAAACTGGTTCAGCAGCTGCTGATCAGACCAGCTGTTGGGGTACGTATAGCCGTAACCGGAAGGACCGGATATCAGGTTATCATTATTGGTAGAAGTTTGCCACAGGTAGTTGAGCGCACCGGGCATAGCATCCACCATGGCGGGCGACAATGTCCATCCGATAGGCACCGAGCCGCGGTCCGGATTGCTCCAGAGCTTGCGCATCAGATGCTCTATGTACTGCAGATTATCTCCATCGCTCAGGATGAAGGCGACATAGAGTTTATTTTGCAGCGGCGGTTTAGGCGGCATCGGTTTTACGTTGATCGTTCTGGAGGTACCACTGTGCAGCGTCAGGTTAGAGCACCAGTCACTCGCAATAGTAGGAATACCATAGGTAGAAGCGCGTTCAACGCCCGGGGCTTCTTCTGGCCACCATCCCATAAAGTTGGCGCCCGCCGGCATGGCGCCCAGGAAACTGTTCAGCAACGTACTCTCCGCTGGCACGGCGGGGTCCAGCCATATCACCGCGGCGCCCAGTGCTGCGGCATATTCACGCAGCGCGGCTTTATGTACTTCAGGATTCAGCCCGATCAACAAACGATGGTCGAGGTTAGGCCAATAGGTATTATACAATGCCTGGTACACTTGCAGCTTGCTGGTAAATTGTCCGCGTAAATCCATCACGACGGGGATATTATAAGGTGCAGCAGTTAACCGGGACAGCAATAATGGCGATACGACCAATGCCCGCCGGTCTTTAGCGAGCACCGTTGCCAGGTTGACCGTATGTATCTGTGCCGGATCATATACGATCAGCCCGGATATCTCGCTGCGGTATTTGGTGATCAGGCTCCACTTGTCGGCAGGCTCCGACCAGTTCAAACCCAGGGATTGCAGCCAGGTATATGGCCCTTCTGCAAAAGCATCGCCTTCATAAGAGAAAATACGCGGCTGCGTTCTGTTAACAATACCTTTCAATGAAGCGAACAAATACATTTCGGCAGAAGAGCTGTTCTGCTGAACACCCACCCAGTCCGCTTTTATGTAGGCAGATCCCCGCCAGTATATACGTAGTTCTATCGATTGATTGTCTGCCGGAATGGTAAAAGGCAACGTAAAATTCGTATAGTTGGACGCGATAGGAAACTGCTGCCGGGTAATTGTTTGCGAGGCAAGCACCTGGCCTGTGGTAGCGTTCCTGACGTCAATATCTACCACCGGATCGTTATTGACAGTGTTGTTATCGATCTTCATCCGGAACTCCGCGATATTAGGTCCTGCCGGCAAACTGTTATCATATGGCCCGTAAATCATATGCTGATTGGGAGCGTCAATGCCGGTTTGACACAGCCACCCGTCTGTTTCCAACCGCCCGGTTTTATGGCTGAGCGCCGGGCCTTCCGCTTCCCAGCGGGAGGTGGTTTCACGCAGCATAATTAAATCCTGCGTTTGTGCCGGTGCAGGAAAAGAAGGTAAGACCTGATTGGCCGGCCAGGAAACCTGGGCGTTCAATGGAACGTTCCATAACAGCTGTATGGACAATAACATAATGATGGCCCTGAAAAACAAACGTGTTGGGTTTGACATAGGTTAAAAATTAAAACGATAGTTAACAATGAGGGAATACTGCGATAACGTGGAGAACAGGAAAATCGGGTTTAGGTCAACCTATTTTTATTCGATCTGTTCTGTATAAAAATAATCATTAAAACTTAAAAAGTAGCATATGCAACTCCAAACCATGCTGGAATCTGTTCCCATGACGGATATTTCAGGCAGAAAAAAGGGCCGGTCTCAGGAAGACCGGCCCTGCAGCAGGGATTGAACGGTTAATATCAATATCCTTTATTCTGTGTAAGGTTGGGGTTCCTTGACAATTCTGTTGAGTGGAAAGGCAGATACAAGCGGGTATCGTCCTTCCCTTTTGTGGTGAGGAAAGGAATCGCTGTACCGAAGCGGCGCATGTCCTGCCAGCGGCGGCCTTCTCCCACAAACTCCCGTCTTCTTTCATTTTCCAGCTCTTTCAGGAAAGCCGCGGCACCGGCGAAGTCGCCGTTGCTTTTGGTGCTGGCTTTACGGGCTGTTCTCAGCTGGTTATAGTAAGTCACATCTACCACGCCTTTTCTCGCACTGGCTTCTGCCGCTATCAACAGGGCCTCACTATAACGGATATACGGATAAATGGCATAAGAAGAAGCGGTGGATTGTAAAGTGTCTGTCGAGAACTTCAGCAGATAGGTCACTTCCTGCCCAATAGCAGCGTTGCGCTGGCGGTGCAGCAACTGGTTCCGGATATCTGTAGGTTCGTACAGTTTCACCAGGTCGTCACTCATCCAGCTAAGTCCAGGGCTGTTTCCTTTAAACGGCGCACCAGGGCTGTAAAAGGAATACATACCATAACGATTGAAGTTGTTGCTCAACGGTCCATCTACTCCCCGCCACATCATTTCCTTTGCGGGGCTGCTGAACTGGTAGATCTGTCCATAGTTACTGTTTACCAGGGAGAATTTTCCGGAGTGGATCACCTGTTCCGCCAGATCGCCTGCCTCCTGGTTTTTACCCAGTTGCAGGTAAACCCTTGCCAGCAACAGTTGTGCTGTTTGTTTACAAGCGGCATTTGAAGTAGTAAAATCCTTCAACAGCGGAATCGCTTCGGTAAGATCCGCAACGATGGACGCATACACTGCTGCCTCCGTATTTTTGTCACGACGGATTTTGTTGATATCCGTTTCTGTTTCCAGTGTCAGTATCACGCCACCGTAGGTTTCCACCAGCCGGGTGTACTGGTACGCCCTGATCGTCAGTGCTTCTCCCAGCAGCTGCTGCATGTCGGACAACTTCTTGCTCCTGATATAATTGATGATAAAATTAGCGTTCCCGATGGACTTGTAGGCGCTGCTAATGGTACGGCCATTGCCGAAGCCATCTTCTACCGTAGGGTTGCAGGCATCGTAACCAATCGGGTTAAACTGGGTAGGCGTACCTCCCTGAATGGATACAATATCATCACTGTAGATGTCCCATACCGGGTAGGATTGATAGTATACACCATCCGGCTTGTAAGCGCCCTGCAATAACAGTGGCAGTTGCTGCGGTTGTACATGGTCCAGATCGATGGAAGTATCCGGTTGTGGTTCATCCAGTTTACCGCTGCAACCAGCCAGCGAAAGTGCGGTAACCAATAACAACAGCGTTCTTTTATATGTCAGCATATTATAATCTTTTTAGCAATATGAAATTAGAACCGGGCATTTATACCAATGGAAACAGTACGCGGCATGGGCACAATAGCCATCTGGACGCCATTCTCCAATGCTTGTTCAGGATCTCCCGACTTCAGGCCTTTGTCTTTGATAACAAAAATATTCTGTACTGCTGCGTATAGCCGTAGCTGTTCGAAAGCCTTGTTCTTTACAATTCTTCCAGCTAAATCATAACCCAACGTAAAGTTTTTGAAGCGGAGGAAAGAGCCATTGAAGAGATATAAAGTAGATGGCCTGCTGTTCCAGTCCGTCGTTTTTCCGGCGCCGTGGGCCCCTGCTATTGCACGTGGATAGTGGCTGTTGTCACCTGGTTTGGTCCATCTGTCGAGCACCCAGTCAGGCATATTGTCCATCACACCGGTTTCATCACTCAAACCATAAAAGCGTGCACCCTGATCGCTGAGGTTATACACCTTGTTACCGACGGTATATACGAACTGCGCAGAGGCGCTGAAACCCTTCCAGGAAGCATCAAAATTAAAACCACCGCTAAATTTGGGTTGCGATGTGGGTACATAGATCATATCCGCCTGGTTGATCACGCCATCTTTGTTGACATCTTCGTATATCACATCACCTGTTTGCTGATCGATTCCCAGCGCATTATACAGCTGGAGCATACCTGTAGGCTGTCCCACTACCACAAATCCCATTGGGCCTCCGGGATAATAAGCAGCGTAGTTCATGATGCTGTCGCGCAATTGTGTAATGCGGTTGCGATTGATATTACCTACTGCTCCTACATTCCATTTGAAGCTGTTGGCGCCGGCGGCAGCGCTGCTATAGTTAAGCGCAATGTCCACGCCACGGTTTTCCATAGCGCCCAGGTTCACGCGCTGGCTGGAGAATCCACCGGCAGATGCGGGAATGAAAACAGAAGAAAGCAGCGCGTCCGTTTTTTTGGTGTAATATTCCACGGTGGCACTCAACCGATCATTGAGAAAACGCGCTTCCACACCGATGTCCTGTTGCCGTGTACGTTCCCATTTAAGCGCGGGGTTACCCAGCCTGGAATAGAGCTGCAAGGCGGGAGCATTCAGATAGGTTTGCGTGGCAACCAGGTTGCTGACATCATTTAATCCCAGCGGACGGATATTACCGGTCATGCCATAGCTGGTACGTATTTTCAGGTAACTGATCCATTTTTGTTGTTGCATGAAAGGTTCACTGCTGACAACCCAGCCAGCGGAAACGGCCGGGAACCAGGCATAACGGAAGTCTTTCAGTTTGGAGGAACCATCTCTCCGGATAGACGCGCTGAACAGGTATTTATGGTCCCAGCTCATGTTGGTACGCAGGAAAAATGATTGTGAATTATCCCGGAACTCACGGTTTTTAGACACAAAATTATTGTCAAAGCTGGAGGCATTGCCCGGCTTCCAGAGGCTTGGGGTGGAAGGGAAACCTGTCACGGCAAAACCGGTAACATTATAGTTGTTATCGGTATACTCCTGTCCCAGTACCGCATCGCCTCTCCATTTGTCGAGCTGGAAACGGTAGCTCAATACATTGTTCCAGGTATAACGCAGCCCGTTGACACCTTC
This sequence comes from Chitinophaga fulva, assembly GCF_012927205.1. GTDB lineage: Bacteria > Bacteroidota > Bacteroidia > Chitinophagales > Chitinophagaceae > Chitinophaga > Chitinophaga fulva. Next base: position 95,186 of record NZ_JABBGC010000002.1, on the reverse strand, counting down.
ATTCTTATATACACCACGCCTGGCCTGCCCGTAGTAACTGATGGGGTTATCGAAAGTCTCGCTGACATCATTGTTTTTGGATGCTGCCAGCATCGTGCGGAAGGAGAAGTTCTTTGGTAAAGTAATTTCCCCGAAAAAGTTACCAACATAATTCCAGGTGCGCGTAGTTTTTGCGTAGCCGTCCCTGGTGGCATAGGGATGTTCCTGCAACCCGTACCAGTAGCCATAAGTACCATCGTCGTTGTACTTAATGGAATCAGGCATATCAGGTCTGGTGAGCATGGCATTATAGAGGGGAGCGTCTATATCTTTATCCAGTACGTTGGATATACTGATATCTGCTCCTGCTTTGAACCAGTTGAATAGTTTTTGGGTAACGGCCAGTTTACCGGAGTAACGGGTGAAACGACCTTTACCGACAGCATTATCTTCTGAATACTGTCCGAAGGAAAGGTAGTAGGTGGTTTTATCAGTACCACCGGCCACACTGGCTTGTATATTCCTGGTGGTGGCCTGCGAAGGCGTTACTTTCTTCAGCCAGTTGTTATCGGCCGTTCCCATTTCCAGGTTATCTATCTGCGCGTTAATGAGGGTCTTTTCGTCATTCAGATTGGCGATCTGTTCGGGCGTAAGGCCGCCGGCAGCTAATTGTTTGTCTATATCGCTGATCCGGTTGTTTCTGGCTTCCCGGAATATCATACCGTACTCCTGGCTGTTCAGCGGCTTGTAGTTGAATACAGATTTTGTAGTGCCCCAATAGGCGTTCACGTTAACCTGCGGTTTGCTGTTGAAATTGCCTTTCTTCGTTGTGATCAATACAACTCCCTGCGCTCCCCTCGCACCGTATATCGCCGAAGAAGCAGCGTCTTTCAGTACCTCAATAGATTCTATATCCTGTGGATTGAGGTTGGCCAGGCTGTAATTGGCGCTGGTACCGTTGGACGCCGCGTCTATCACCAGTCCATCTACTACGATCAACGGGTTGGTACCGCTGCCCGCCTCATTGGTCTGCAATGTTTGTACCCCTCTGATGGTGAATTGCGGAACAGCGCCAGGCCTGGAGTCTCCCTGTTTCACAAACAAGCCCGCCACTCTGCCTTGCAGGCCATTGACCGTATTGGACGACATATTTTGTTCCGGTTGTACGGTAGCTACTTTAGCGATGGAACCAGTGAGGTCTCTCCTTCTGGCGGAGCCATAGCCGATCACCACTTTTTCATCCAGCGCCTGCGGCGCGATTTTCAGGACTACTTTGAGGACAGGCCTGCTACCAACAGCTACTTCCTGGGGCTGATAACCGATGGAAGAAACCACCAGTACAGCGTCAGGTGATACCTCAGGCAGGACAAACTCCCCGCTGGCATTGGTAATGGCTCCCTTGGTGGTGCCTTTTACACCCACTGACACGCCCGGTACCGGTTGCCCGTTCTCATCATAAATGAAGCCCGAAACCCTGATGGGTGGCGGCGGAGGGATGGGGCTCTCCCGGATGATCACCATATTGTCCTGGATGGTATAGGACAGCGGCAGGTTACGCAGACAGCTGTCCAGCGCCTGCACCAGTGTAACATCTTTCAGGTTAAGGGTAACTTTCTCTGTCAGGCGTAGCTGTGATGCAGTATATACGAAGGTATACCCGGATTGCCGGTGTAGTTCACTGAATACCTTACTGACGGTTGCGTCGTTCAGGGAAAGTTGTAATCGTTGCGAATAGCCGGTGGCACTGAGTTGCAAACAGGCCGCCAGCATAAGAACGGCGGATAACTTCATAATCCTCCACGGTTTGGTTGATAAGAAACGGAAATCGGTTCCGGCTTGGTTCCAAGCGGGTAAAATCATACTTTTGATTTTGGGTGATTAATAAATGATCATCAGCGTGATGTTTAAAATTACCCGCAGCACCGGGTGTTAGCAGCACCAGGTGCAGATCCTGTTCATTAGCAGTGAACAGGATTTTTTACGGGGATCACTATACGAATGGTTGGTTCGTCTGTTTATTGAAGGGCACTTTGCCCATGGCATCAGGGATACACGGTCACACGTTGTCCTTCGAGCCGGAAATGTACTTTACCGGTAAGCTCCAGGATCCTTAATGCTTCCGCTGCGTTGGCAAAACGCGGGATCTCCGCATAAAACTGTTCATTCACTTCTCCTGCATACACTACTTCCATATTATACCAGCGGCTTAATTGCCGCATGATTTCTTTCATCGGGGCAGCATTAAAAATGAACCGTCCATTTTTCCAGGCCACCGCTTCATCGATGTTGACCTGCGTGCTTGTCAGCTGTCCCGTACGCCTGTTCAAGGCTGCCTGATGGCCTTTGGTCAGTGGCAGGCTGACATGATTGTGTTTCACCACTACCTTGCCGGTGAGCAGGGTGGCATGCACAAATGCCTCATCCGGATAGGCTGTCACATTAAATGTGGTGCCCAGCACCGTTAGTTCCATGTCGTTCACCTTCACCAAAAATGGTTGCGCGCTGCTGGCAGACACTTCAAAATAGGCTTCACCAGAGAGTTCTACCCTGCGTGTTCCTTCGCTGAACGTGACGGGATAACGCAGGCTACTCATGGCGTTGAGCCATACTTTGGTACCATCCGCCAACATCACCCTGAACTGCCCTCCTCTGGGCACTGTCAGCGTATTATAAGATGGTTTTGCATCCTGTACGGCCAGCTGCTGATAGGTCACCAGTCCGCTGTCCGTTTTCTCGATACGTACCTGATGCCCCACTATTACAGTACTGTTCAGCGTACTGTCCAGCGTGATCACGGAGCCGTCTGCCATGGTCAGCGTAGCCTTATTGCCACCCGGCTTTGGTATATCCTGCTGTACCGCCTTCACCACCGCCGGCGCGGAAGGCGCCTGTAGCCTTGACTTCCAGGCCATATACCCACCAGCCAGCGCCGTGATAGCAATAGCCGCAGCCGCAGCATATCGCAGCAGTTTGCGCATCGGGCGTACCCGGGGGACGGCGGAAGCCGCGTCCTGTCTGCCTAAAATATCTCCAATGATCCGGGAAGAAGCGTCATCTGTGAGCAGTGCTACCGGCTCATAATCGGTCCACACGCGCTCCAGCACCCGCTGCAATGCAGCATCGCCGGCAGATTGTTCTATCCATTGCGCAAGTTCTTCTTTCTCAGCAGGCGTACAGGTCTGCTGAAAAAACTTTGCCGCCAGGTAATCTATTCTCCCTTCGGACATGGAAACAGGTTTAATAATTTAATACAGGGGCTGAAAATGCCCTGTAATACTATAAAGACAATAAAATCGTGGGGTATGTCTAGTGGAATAGAAATTTTTTTTCAGAAGGGGGAATTTTCTGAAGAAGCCAGCAGCAGGAAGAGTACCGGCAACAGGTCCGTATGATTGCCCAAACCCGTACGGAGGGCCTGAAGCGCCTGTACCAGGTGTTTGTTGACCGTAGAAGGGGAAATATTCAGCAACCCGGCAATTTCCTTATGTTTCAGGCCCTGTTCCCTGTTCAGCAGATATACTTTACGTTGCTGGGGAGGCAGGGAATCGATGATTTCGTGCACACGTTCCCGTAATGCCTTGAATTCTATTTCTTCACCGGAAGCTGATGCCGGGGTTGTTTCCGGCCGTCCTGCTTCCTCTATGGGCAACAGTGTGGCCCTGGCCATTTTCCGGAAATCGTTGATGGCCTGATTCTGTGCCATACGAAAAAGATAACTATTGAAATGCGCGATAGTGGCAAGTTTATCACGTTCTTTCCAAAGCCTGAAAAACACCTCCTGAACGATATCTTCCGCCGCTACAGCGGAGCCGTTCAACTGTAGCATAAAGCTGTACAACTTTTGGCGGTACTTCATAAAGAGTGCCTCAAAAGCTGTTTCATCGCCCGTGGCGGCCAACGCCAGCAGGGCTTGTTCATCCTCCTCTCCCGAAATATTCATTATGGTCACTCAATTGTTTCTAAAAATAGCATCTCTCGAAATGGAACTGTAAAAATAGCTAATAACCTGAAAGCATAGGCATCAATATACAAAGCGTTCCGGAAACTAAAAAATGAAGGCCTCGCAGGAGCTTCCTGCGAGGCCTTCATCGCCCGTCACCGTTCCGTTGTTATCAATAATAGATATCTACGATGCCATTAGGCGTACCCTGGGACACTACCGTAGAATGCTGGCCGCAATCTGTAACAGGGTTGGCCACTGACCATGACAGGGGCGCCTGTGCGCCGCCCACTCTCAGGTCGATAGCGCTGAGCCTTGTTTTGGCCGTATTGGGATAGTTGGAGCAGGTAACCACTCCATACGCTTCCATGGATTCCGCCGCCCAGTATAAAGTAGGGATGTTGTTTACGGTAAGGTTAATAGAAGGATAGCCGGTAAAAACAGATGTATAGCTGCGGGTGCTGCCGCTGCCGCCAATGAGGCTCATGATACCCTGCAAGTTGGTGCCCGGGTTCACGCGTATCAAGCTGCTGTATACAGTGTTCGTACCTACGTACCAGTTAGCAATGGCCCAATAGTTGCCTCCGCCGGCGGCAGAAGGTCCCCACTGCAACACCGGCTGCAGGATGTTGTTGGCATTCTGCAAACCGTTGAACAGGAAGATGGTCTGGCCGGAATTCACAGCCGGAGCGGGAGGCACCGTCCAGCTGGTGCTAAAGTAAGAAATCGCGGAAGCCGTGTTATTGGTCCAGTACGTGTAGGTGATCCAACCGGAACCCAGCGGGAATACGCCATTACCGGGCTTTTTGGATTTTTCCGGGTTGAAGGGTATTCTTGCGTTGTCCTGCTCAATGGCGCCGTAATCCGCCATTACCTTGCCGTTGCGGTCGTACCTGCGCAGCCGGTTACCTTCGCCGCTCAGGTATTCGCCTGTTTCAATATGATGTACCTGCGATTTGGCCACCCAGCCTGCAGGCGTCAATACCTGGTCCTGGTGATCGTTTATTTGCACTTTGTCGGCAGGCGCCATTGTATTATTATCAGCTGATGTGCTGTTCTGCTCTTTTTTACAGGCAGAAAATACCATAACGCTCAACAGCAATAAAGAGATGATGTATTTGCTCATAAATAGGGGATTGGGTTAAGAAATATGAGAAAAGGAGAAACGGATAGTTCGGGCTTCTACTAAAATAGGGCAAACCACTGCGAATGGGCAGTATATCACTTCACAGGCATCTCAGGGTTAATACATCAACAACCAACCGGTCCCAGGTAACGTCCGGTTTGTTTCATTATAAAATAACATCACATTTCGAAAAAAAAATCTATCTTAAATAGATAATTGAAAACCTGAATTTTTAAATTTTAACCGATGAGAAAAGCAGTTGTTTTAAGTCTCCTGTCAGCTTTATTTTTTGTACAAAGCTATGCCGCTTCCGCTACGGAAAAACCAGTAAACCCGTTGTCTGTTGCAGAAAAGCCTGCCGACAAGATCACAGCAGCATTTAATGTTCGGATAACCCTGGTGGATATTCATGGGGCGCCTGTAACAGGTGGTTCAGGGCTGCGCGGTTACTGGGCACAGAATGTGGCAACCGGCGAGTATTTTTACCCGGGTGGACAGGAAGATGAAGACAAATTTGAGCACCTCCCCGCCGGTACATACACCTTTGGTGCATACCCCGGTAACTGGGATGGTGCTGTTTCCAGTACCGTAACGCTCAGCAGCGGCAATGTAGGCCCTGATGGCTACATTGTGGTCACCTTAACCTATTGGGTAGAATAGATTACCTGCAAAAGCAAATGAAAAGACTGGCCCATGGCCGGTCTTTTTATTTTCCTGCTTTTTCCGGACGGGCAACTTTCTGCAAGCTAACATTCTCACAAACAGCATAAACTGCATAGAAGAACATCAGTGTAAATATCGTGTATTTGCTGGTGTTAGACCTGTTGACTACCGCATAGATGGTAATACCAGCCAGGCAAAGCATCATTCTGCTGATCATGGCGCCGTATACACGGAGCATAAAAACAGCATTGCTTTCTGCTTGTACGCCTTTGCGGCTCATGTTGTAGGTAAATGCTGACAGTAAAGCTAGTGCAAGGTTTCCGAAGAGCAGCACATTATGGTGTACACCATTGTCCAACATCCAGGTCTTAAATAAAAATAACGCGCCGTTCAGTAAAATAAAAAGGCCAATGACTCTAAAGTAAAATCTATCCCACATTTCTGTTCAAAATTCTGTTCTAAAGTTGTGAATGAGGGCGCAAAGGTAAGATCAAAAAAGATAACTGCAAAATGATGGCAGTAAAAAGAGTGTTAACAAATTGATTATCGCAGCATTTTTTAGTTGATTACAAGTAATTTAAAACACATATATATTAATCTCAAGATAAATTACCGGGCTACTTATTGTTGCCTGATATTAGCCACCGCTTTGAACAGTTGTAACTCAATAATGCTCCAATCTTACCGGAAACTGACCAGTTTTCCGGTAAGATCGGAGCATTTGTTTACGTTAGATATCACCGGATATTATCACTATCGTAAGCCGCTTCGATGATGGCCGTAGCAATGGTACGCTCGCCTTTGTAGGGATAACGGCCATGTGCAGTCAGCATGTTATCGAGAAAAATGATATCCCCTTTCTCATAAGGGAATGCAATGATGTTCTTCTGATAGGCCTGCTTAATTTCATTGTAGGCTGCAGAAGAAATTTCACTGCCATCTCCAAAAAATGTTTCCGAAGTGAGGAATTCGGCAGGAAAAAACTCATGATGTGGTAAGCCCAGTTCTTCATAGCGGGAAAAACGATGAAAGAAAAAAACGTGGTTGAACCATGTTTCTTCCCCGGTAACAGGATGTCTGCTAATGGCATCCTTTACCCATTCAATTACCAGGTGATCTTTTCCCACAAATTCATAATCGATGTTATACTTTTTGCAGGTAGCCTCCATTACCTTCACATCATTTGTCTGAAATACCTCCTGCCATGGCATTCCCAGATCGGGTAATAAATTCCGCCGGTATTTAACTCCCTTTGCCCTGAATTCAGCTGTCAAGGCCGGATCAATATCTTTCAGCACACGCCTGGAATCTGCTATGGGCGTCTGTCCTCCTTCTGCCGCTGGTGTAATACAACAGAAAACAATCTTACGGCCCCATATCCGGCTGTAGGAAGTTTCATTATGCATATTGATGGTACGTTCACTCGGGTAAATCGTGGAAGTGTAAATATTTTTCAGATGATCATCCAATTCCTTCCGGGGAGATGATCTGAACATATATGGCAGTGGCGTTGTATTGAAACACTCCATAAAAGTATTGAAATCCTTTACAGAATTAATATTGAATCCACGCAATAAAATACCACCATGATGCGTCACATCCCGCTCAAATTCTTCCCTATGGGCATTCATCCAGGTTATCAGATCAACCCCATTATGAGCAGGAGTGATCAGTAAAGGTAAAACCTGGTCACTGTTTTTGTTGAAAAGCGCTTTCACAACGGTATGATCATTTACTATGGCGGAGGAGACTGTATTTTCCATATTGCTGGTTTAAATGGTTTAGCTGTTTGTGTTAGGTGCATCAGGACTTTGCAGTGCATGTAACTGTTGCTGTAGTAGCCGGGATAATATCTGCGCATTTTCATTCTCCATTATGGAGCCATGATCTCCTTCCATGGTGATCAACTTTAAATCTGCCGCATGTTCTCTCCAGCCCAGCGTTTCATCATTTTCTTCCCTTTCATTTTCTGTGGCTCTCACCACGGTCAGGGTAGCATTTACTTTACCGGTAATAGTTGTATAATGCATAAACATATTATTCAACCGTAGTTCAAATAATCTGAACATGGATGCAACATGTTTCTTTTCTATCTTATCTTTTATAAAGTCAAGAATAAAATGCAGTACGTCTTTCAATGCTTTTGATTCATTCGCCTTTAACTGTTCCGCCATGGCCCTGAGTGTGGTCACCCATTCCGGATGCGGTTGCGGGATAATATTATAATGCCCGAGTATTCCCAGTACATATTCCAATACTTCCACACCTTCTATATCCCTTTGCATAGATCTGATAGCCGTGTCCACATCTTCTATGGCAGCGCTGGAATCCAGCAGCACTACAAAATCAGCCACCTCTCCCCTTGCTTCGAGCAGCTTTACCATTTCATATACCACCCGCACTCCAAAGGAATGCCCTATTAAACGGTAAGGACCCTGTGCCTGTATCTGTTTTAGCCATGTGATGTTCTGATCTGCGATTGCCTCCAGGTTATCCAGCGGTTTTTCTCCGTCCAGCACACCCTGCATTAACAATCCATACACCTCACCGACATCGTTCAATGCCATCGCCAGTTCTTCATAAGCATCACATACACCTACGGCTCCCGGCACCAGGAATATGGACGTTTCTTTGCTGCCTTTATTCAACAGACGTACATGCGCGTTTTCCTGTTGTGCCGCAGCTTCCTCATCGCTGTCTTTTTTGGCTGCAAGTTCCGCCATCCGCTGCTGTAGTACTACGGACAATGATGCAATGGTCGGATAATTGAATATATCTTTAAATGACACTTCCATCGTCAGCCCTATCCTGATATCCGATACCAACCGCATGACCAGCAAAGAGTGACCACCCAGCGTAAAGAAATTATCGGAGATGCCTATACGTTCCACGCCCAGCAATACCTGCCAGATATCCGCCAGTAGCTGCTCTGTTTCATTGCGGGGCGCTGCATATTCATGGATCAATCCGGCAATATCCGGATCCGGCAACCTCTTCCTGTCTACTTTTCCATTACTGGTGAGCGGCAGTGAGTCCAGTTCAATGATAAGAGAAGGGACCATATATTCCGGCAGTCTTGTATGAAGGAATGCTAATATATCCTGCTGGTCAAATGCGTGCTCCATTACAACATAACCTATCAAACGTTTATTACCATTTGCATCTTCCCTGGCCACCACTGCGCTCTGCATTACACCTGCAACTGCTGACATGGCAGCTGCTATTTCGCCTAATTCTATGCGATACCCGCGTATCTTTACCTGATCATCCAGGCGGCCCAGATACTCCAGGCTTCCATCCGGTAACCATCTGGCGAGATCACCGGTTTTATACAGCCTTGCACCAACATCCCCGCTGAATGGGTCTGTAATAAATCTGTCTTTTGTTAATTGCTCCCTGTTCAGGTATCCACGGGATAAGCCGGCTCCTCCTACATACAACTCTCCTGCTATTCCTGCTGGCTGCAGGTTTCCGTGTGCGTCCAATACATAACAGCTTAGTGTGGGTATAGGCTTACCAATATTGCTGGCCTCTCCATTCAGGGTATCTGCGTCCATTTCCTTATAGGTTACGTGGACGGTTGTTTCCGTAATACCATACATGTTGATCAGTTTACAATCAGGGTATCTTTCTTTCCACACCTTGAGTTTGCCGGGTGTCAGTGCTTCTCCCCCAAATATTACATACCTCATTTGTAAAGGTAATGCTGAGCGGAGCAAACTTTCCTGCAACGCATAGAAGGCAGTAGGTGTCTGATTTAAAACGGTCACTTTTTCCTTTAAAAGTATAGCTCCAAAGGCTCCCGGATCTCTGGCAGTTTCCTTGCTGATTACAATAAGCTTCCCCCCATACAGTAGAGCACCATACATTTCCCATACTGAAAAGTCAAAGCAGAATGAATGGAACATGGTCCAGACATCTTTATTATTAAAGTCATATAACGGCGCGTCCGTTTCAAACAACCTGACCACATTATAATGCTCAATAAGCACACCTTTCGGTTTACCGGTAGAACCGGAAGTATAGATCACATAAGCAAGATGACGGGGAAGAATCAAAAAGGAAGGATCGTCTCCGGAAAACTGGCTGATCTCCTGCCAGTCTTCATCCAGCAATATCAGCTCCGCCGACGCGATGTTATCCAGTACATGCGTACACTCACGGGAACTGATGATCCATTTGGCCGCAGTATCTTCCAGCATAAAGCTGATACGCTCTGCAGGATAATCAGGATCTATGGGAACGTAGGCCCCACCTGCTTTCAGGATACCGAGTATACCCACGATCATGTCAACGGACCGCTCTATACATACCGGCACCAATGTATCCGCCTGCACTCCTTTGCTCCTTAAATAATGCGCCAGCTGATTTGCACGTATATTCAACTCCCGATAGGTAAGTGAAACCTCACCGGCCACAATTGCTGTCGCTTCGGGTGTAAGGGCCACCTGTGCTGCAAATAGGTCTGTAATTGTTTTATCCTTTGGATAGCCCGCTGAAGTATTATTAAGTTCAACCAGTAATTGATGCTCTTCTGCGGATGTCAGCATGGGCAATGCTCCTATACGTGATTCCGGTGACTTTACAACAGCCCGCAACAACTGTTCAAAATGCGCTATCATACGATCTATGGTGGCTGCGCTGAAAAGATCCGCACAATAAATAATGTTTCCGCTTAAACCCGCCGCGCTTTCTTCCATGGAAACAGTGAGATCAAATTGTGCTGTAACATGCCCGGTATTCAACGCAGATAATTGTAAGTCACCCAGTTCCAGCTCCTGTTCATCCGGTGTGTTCTGCATTACAAACATTACCTGAAACAAAGGGCTCCGGCTCAGGTCCCGCTCCTTCACTACAGCTTCCACTACTTTCTCAAAAGGAACTTCCTGATGTTCATAAGCGCTTAAAGTAGTGCGTTTCACCTGCTGCAACAGCGATACAAAAGAGGGCTGATTCCCAAGATCAGTACGCAAAGCCAACGTATTGATGAAGAACCCGATCAGTCCTTCCAGTTCCTGTTGTGTTCTGCCTGCTGCAGGAGTGCCTATACAAATATCGTCCTGACCACTGTACCGGTATAACAACACATTGAAGGCAGTCAGCAGTGTCATAAAAATGGTAACATCCTGTTGACGGGAAAGTACCTGCAATTGTACAGACAACTCCTTATCCAGCCGGAACCTCCTGGAAGCGCCGCGGGTGCTCTGCATCACCGGGCGCGTATAATCTGCGGGCAATTGCAGCTGCGCCACTCCTGTCAGTTTATCTTTCCAATATTGCAGTTTTTTATCCAGCAGGGCGCCTGTTACATATTCCCGCTGCCAGATGGCATAATCAACATACTGGATAGGCAAGGACGCCAGCGGGGTTTTCTGGTTTTCTTCATAAGCGATGTACAGTGCTTTCAGCTCTTTCACCATAATACCATTTGACCACCCGTCGGAAGCTATATGATGCAACGTTACCAACAGTATATATTCGTTATCATCTGCCGAAAGCCGGATCAGCTGTGCACGCAACATATGGTCGGCCCTCAGGTTAAAAGGAGCGGCCACCAGTGACTGCATATAGGACTGTAAGGTGGCATCATCTTTAAATACAATACCTTCTATTACTGATAACTGCCAGAGGTCCTTATCCATTACTTTTTGCCACGGCATACCATCCTGCTCCATCACCACTGTTCTAAGCACTTCATGGCGATTAACGATAGCCCGCAATGCAAAAAACAGCGCATCCCTGTTCAGCTTCCCTTTCAGCTTCAATGCCACCGGTACGTGGTATTGTATACTGCCTTCCAGCTGATCAATAAACCATAATCTTTCCTGGCTGTAGGACAACGGAATAAGTTCCGGCCTGTTGCGACGAATGATAGCCGGAACAACAGCAACGCCTCTGCGGTTTTCCAGTTGAGCTGACAGGGATGCGATCGTAGGGTAATCAAATATATCCCCGATAGACGCTTCTATCTTCAGTTCTTTTCTGATAGCTGACACCAGGCGTATAGCCAGCAAAGAATGGCCTCCCAATTCAAAAAAATCATCGTGTATGCCTACCTGTTCTACTTCCAGCAACGTGGACCAGATAGCTGCAAGCTGATATTCTGTTGCACTGACCGGTGCCGTATACCCCGCTAAATCAGGGCCCTCAGGATCAGGTAATGCTTTCCTGTCTATCTTCCCGTTCGGCAGCATGGGAAATGCATCCAGCGCAACAAATACCGACGGTATCATGTACTCCGGTAAATGCGCCTTCAGATAAGCAACGATGCTTTCGCTGTCAAATACGCCATTACCAATAACATAAGCGGCTAAACGTTTATTGCCGTTGTTATCTTCCACAGCCGTCACCACACACTGGTTCACCTGCTCACATTGCTGCAATACGCGTGCTACTTCTCCCGGCTCTACCCGGTAACCGCGGATCTTTACCTGGTCGTCTGCCCGTCCTATAAATAAAATATTTCCATCCGGCAACCATTTTACAATATCTCCCGTGCGATATATTTTTGCGGTGGTTGTCTGCAAAAACGGATCAGGTATAAAACGGCTATCTGTTAAACCGGGATTATTCAGATAACCCAATGCAATACCATCTCCCCCGATAAATAACTCACCGGGCACCCCTATCGGACATAATTGCCCAAGAGGATCCAACACATAAATACGTGTATTGGAAAATGGCTTTCCGACCGGTATTACCTGACCGTACAATCCATTATCCTGTACCAGGTGCAGCAGTTTTCCAATAGTCGTTTCCGTTGGACCATAGTGATTTACAACTATACAGGAAGAACCGGATAACCGGATACTATTTACCACTTCCGCTGATAATGATTCTCCTCCGAATATGAGTAATTGTTGCGGCAACAATAAACTGCCGGATGCCGACAATGCCTTCCAGTGCGAGGGCACCACCTTGATACAATCCATAGGATGAAGCGAAAAATATTCCTGTAATTTTTCACTATCACTGGCTGTTTCCTTCGAAAACAGGTGGAGCGTCCCCCCTATGGTCAAAGCACTGTACAACACCGTATTCCCCAGATCAGTGGCAATACTTGACAACAATGCGAATGAATGGCAGGCAGCCAGCGGAAGCGCGGCATTTAAGCCATATATATAATCGGTAAGGTTCCTGTGTGTAACCATCACGCCTTTGGGTGTGCCTGTGCTGCCTGATGTATAAATCACGTACACCAGGTCATCCGGAGCAGGAGTAATAGCCACCTGCGGGGCAGGCGCATGACTGATCATTTCCCAATCAGCATCCAATGCCACTACTTTCATGGTTTCACTGACAGGTAAACCGGACCGACAGGCGCGACTGCTTACAATCACCGTTGCCCCTGTATCTTCCAGCATGTAACGAACACGGTCCCCTGATGAGAGATAATCCGGATCAACCGGTACATACGCTGCTCCAGCCTTCAGTATACCCAATATCCCTGTCATCATTTCCAATGAACGTTCCATACAGAGTGGCACCAGCGCACCAGGTGTTACCCCCTGCTGTTGCAGGTAATGTGCCAGTTGATCAGAACGCTCATCCAGCATAGCATATGTCATTTCCTTATCTTCCATCACCAGGGCAATAGCGGCGGCGTCAGCCACTACCTTCTCCCGGAATAAATTTATGACGGTCTTATTATGCGGATATGCTATCTCACAAATATTAAACCCTTCCTGCAACTGCTGCTGTTCTGCTGAGGTAAGTATGGACAAGGACCCTACCGGTTTTTCCACATCAGCAACAACGGCTCCCAACAATTGTTTGTAGTGCTCACCCATTCTCAAAATGGTATCTTCCCGGAACAAATCGGTGCGATACACCACGTTTATATGCAGCACATTATTTTCTTCAACAATAAAGAAGGTAATATCAAACTTGGCACTGACGGCGTTAAATGCTTCTCCGGATAATACCACCTCCCCTAAACGAAGCTCCGGTGCATCAGGAGCCTGCTGCATGACGAACATTGCCTGGAACAGCGGGCTTCTGCTGGCATCTCTGTCTTTTACCACTGCTTCCACCACTTTCTCAAAAGGCACATCCTGGTGCTCATAGGCACCCAGTGTCGTTTCTTTTACCTGTTGTAAGAAGGATAAAAAAGAAGGGTTACCACTCAAGTCACTACGTAGTGCCAGTGTATTTACAAAAAATCCAACCAGCCCTTCCACTTCCTGTTGCTGGCGTGCTGCAGTAGAGCTACCCACACATATATCCGTCTGATTACTGTAACGGTAAAGCAATACCTTAAAGGCCGCCAGCAACGTCATGAACAATGTTGTACCCTGTTCCTGTGATAACTTTCTTACCTGCGCTGATACTTCCTGGTGAAGACTAAACGAAATACTTCCGCCCTGCATACTTTGAACAGCAGGCCGCACATAATCAGCAGGTAACCTGAGTGTTTCCGTTCCGGACAATTTATTTTTCCAGTAATCCAGTTTCCCTTCCAATACCGCCCCGGATAAATAAGTATGCTGCCAGATGGCATAGTCCGCATATTGAACAGGTAACGTCGCTAACGGTGTGATAAGGTTATCTGTATAAGCATTGTATAATGCTATCAACTCTTTTACAATAATACCGGCAGACCACTCATCGGATGCGATATGATGCAGCGTGGCTACCAGTATATGCTCGTCTGCCGACAGGCAGATCAGATGTGCACGCAACATATAATCTGCTGACAAATCAAATGGAGCTGCGATCAGTGAGCTGATGTAAGCCTGCAATCCAGCTTCATCCTCTTTATAAACCGGTTCTTCGGTAACTTCCAGCTGCCACAGATCCTCTTCCATTATCCACTGATAAGTAATACCCCCTTCATCGTCTGATTGACGGATCACCGTACGCAACACCTCATGACGGTTGACAATCGTCCTTAACGAATATGCCAGGCCTTCCCTGCTTAATGCGCCCTTCATTCTTAATACCGCCGGTATATGATATTGCACACTGCCTTCCAGCTGATCAATGAACCACAAACGCTCCTGGCTAAACGATAATGGAATATAGACAGGCCTTGCACCTGCTTCAATAGCAGGCAACTGCAACCCTTCGGGTGTTCCTCTAAGATGGACTGCCAATGAGGCAATGGTAGCATGCAGGAATAATGATCTTATAGATACGGTTTCCTGTAACTGCTGACGCATAGCAGCCAATAAACGCATCGCCAGCAGGGAATGCCCACCCAGTTCAAAGAAATTATCGTATATACCTATACGTTCTATTCCCAGCAACGACTGCCAGATGCCGGCAAGCACCTGTTCCGTTTCAGTACGCGGGGCGGTGTACTCCCTTCGCAACAGCGTTGCGCCTGCAGGGTCGGGCAATGATTGTTTGTCCACCTTGCCATTTGCAGTCAGCGGCAGCTTATCCAGCAGGACCAGTTGTGATGGCACCATGTATACAGGAAGACGGTCCTGCAGCCACGACAGCAACCCTGACCTGTCTATGCTTTCTTCTCCTACCACATAACACACCAGGTGACGGTAACCGCTGTTATCCGTTCTGGTTACTACTACCGACTGTTTCACCCCTGGGTATTGCGATACCACACTTTCTATTTCCCCAGGCTCTACCCGGTAGCCCCGGATTTTTACCTGGTCATCTATCCTGCCAAAATATTCAATCGTCCCATCCGGCAGCCAGCGCGCCTGATCTCCCGTAAAATATAATCTCTCTCCGGGCTTGAACGGATTGAATATGAACTTTTCTTTTGTCAGTTCCGGCCTGTTCAGATAACCACGGGCCACCTGCACACCACCTATACATAGCTGACCTGGAACCCCTACCGGCACGGGTCTTCCCGAACCGTCCAGGATATATGCGGCCGTATTGGACAATGGCTGACCGATGGTGATCTTCTCTTCCAGCTTTAATTCTTTCATGGTGGCCCATATCGTCGTTTCTGTGGGGCCATATACATTCCATACTTTCTGACCGCTTAATTGTACCAGCTTATCTTTCAATGCCACCGGGATCGCTTCCCCCCCTGCCAGTATCGTTATCCCTTCTTTATTTTCCCAGCCTGCTTCCAGTAACATTTGCCATGTGGCCGGCGTGGCCTGCATATGGGACGGCCGGTAATGCGACAGCTGTGACGCCAGCTTAAAACCATCTGCGGCTGTAGATTTTGAAGCGATAATTACTTTGCCACCTGTCAGTAAGGGCAAATACAACTCCAGGTAAGCGATGTCAAAACAGTAGGTGGTGACTGCCAGTAAACTCATTTCTGCAGGGAGGTCCAGCCTGTCTTTCATTGACAACAGGAAATTCAACAGCGACTTATGTTCTATCATTACTCCCTTGGGCGTGCCCGTTGAACCTGAAGTATAGATCACATAAGCAAGATGGTCAGGCCCGGCTGCCGATTTCAATGGGGTAACCGGCTGTTGTGCTATTTCATCTCCCACTCCATCTAATAACACTGGCGTAATACCTGCTGCTTTTATTTTATGCTCATACGCCTGACTGCTTACAACGATACTGCTACCACTGTCTTTCAACATATAGCTGATCCTTTCCAATGGATAATCCGGATCTAGCGGCACATACGCCCCGCCGGCTTTCATAATACCCAACAGGACCACCAGCATATCCGCTGAACGATCTATACAAACCGGAACCAGGCTATCTGCTTTCACCCCAAGGCTGCTCAGGTAATGGGCCACCTGGTTGGAGCGCTCATCCAGCTCACGATAAGTCAAACTATGATCTTCATACACCACCGCTACAGCGCCAGGGCCCTGCAATACCTGCATGGCAAACAGGTCCGCAAATGTCTTATCTTCAGGATAAGCAACTGTTGTGGCATTAAATGAGGTCAGCAATTGCTGTTCTTCAGCGGAAGTAAGCATCGCTAACGTATCTATTCTTGCGCCGGGCGTTCTTACAACAGATAGTAACAACTGTTCAAAGTGCCCTTTCATTCTCATGATGGTGTCTTCCCTGAACAGGTCCATACGATACACAATGTTCACCCGTAAATGGTCTTTTTCCTCCACAACAGAAAAAGCCAGGTCATATTGTGCCGGGGTATTTTCAGCAAAATCACCGGATATCACCACCTCCCCCAAATGGAGCTCCGGCACTTCGGGAGCATTCTCCACGGCAAACATCACCTGGAATAAGGGGCTTCTCCTAAGATCCCTTTCTTTTACCACCGCCTCCACTACTTTCTCAAAGGGCACTTCCTGATGCTCATAAGCACCTAAAGTAGTTTGCTTAACCTGTTGCAATAAAGACACAAAGGACAGGTTAACCTTAATTTCACTACGCAGCGCCAGGGTATTCACAAAACAACCAACCAGCCCTTCCACTTCTTTCTGTGTTCTGCCGGCTATAGGACTTCCCACACAAATATCCTCCTGGCCGCTATAGCGGTATAATAATAGCTTAAAAGCGGCCAGTAATGTCATAAACAAGGTAGCACCCTGTTGTTGCGATAATCTTCTTATCTGTTCAGACAACTCACTGTCAAGACCAAACGAAACAATCCCCCCATTCACACCAGAAACAGCGGGCCGCGTAAAATCAACAGGTAATGCTAAAGTAGCTACACCGGTAAGTTTATCTTTCCAATAAGCCAGCTTATCTGCCAGTACTGCTCCGGACAGATGTTCCCGCTGCCAGATCGCATAGTCTGCATACTGAATAGGCAAAGGTAGCAGCTGTGCCACACGATTTCCTATATAAGCTCCATACAACGCCATCAGCTCTTTTACTATAATGCCGGTAGACCAGCCATCTGATGCGATATGATGCATGGTAACTACCAGTATATGTTCAGCCTCTCCAAGTACAACCAGATGCGCGCGCAGCATATGATCACGTGACAGATCAAAAGGAACAGCGATCAGGGATTGCACATAGGATTCCAATGATGCACCATTTTCCTGATATACCTTTTCCGTTACTGTTTCCAATTGCCAGCAATCCTGGTCCTGTATCTGCTGATAAGCGATACCGGCCTCCTCTATTATCTGTGTTCTGAGTACTTCATGACGATTTACAATGGTTTGCAATGCGTAAGCCAGTCCTTCCGGGTTGAGATGCCCTTTCAACCTTAACACTGCCGGAATATGATACTGCACGCTTCCCTCCAGCTGATCAATGAACCACAATCGTTCCTGGCTATACGATAATGGGATTCTTGCAGGTCTTTCACCGGCTTCAACAGGCGGGAGCTGTAATTGCTTGTTATACCCCTGAAGATGTGCAGCCAACGCAGCTATAGTGGGAAAAGTGAATATCGCCCTGATAGATAGCTCAACCTGCAGAGATTGACGCAAGGCAAATATTAAGCGCATGGCTAGCAATGAATGCCCCCCTAATGAAAAGAAATCATCGTGTATGCCTACCCGTTCCACTCCTAATAACTCCTGCCATCTGCCTGCCAGCATTTGCTCCATATCATTACGTGGCGCCGCATAATTATCTGTTAAAGGTAATCCGGCAGCTGTACCGGATAATGCCTTCAGATCAACTTTCCCGTTGGGCAGCATAGGAAAACTTTCCTGACCTGTCAGTAAGGAAGGTATCATATACACAGGCAGGTGTGTTTTCAGATAATCATAAATGCCGTTTCTGTCAAGCATTCCTTCCGGTATCACATAGGCCGCTAACTGACTTTGACCGAAATTATCTTCCTTTACAACTACTATCCCGTGACGTACATGGCTGCATTGATTGAGCACACGCTCAATCTCCCCTAACTCTACACGATAGCCGTTAATCTTTACCTGGTTATCGCCACGGCCTATAAACACGACATTTCCATCGGGCAGATATTTCACTATGTCTCCTGTACGATACAGTTTCCCCTGAATGCCCGTTATAAAAGGGTTTGTAATGAACCGCTCTCTGGTCAACTCCTCATTGTTCAGATAGCCAACTGCAACCCCACTCCCTCCTATATACAATTCCCCGGGAATACCCGCAGGGCACAACTGCCCATTCCGGTCCAATACATAGATGCAGGTATTGGAGAATGGCTTTCCAACCGGAATCGTCTGCTGATAAACTACGTCCGGCCGAATGATGTGCAACAATTTCCCTATAGTCGTTTCCGTTGGGCCATAGTGATTCACAATCATACAGCCGGCGCCGGATAACCGGATGCTATTGGTGACGGCCGTTGTCAATGCCTCTCCACCGAATATCAGCATCTTTTCGGGTAGCAATAATTTCCCTGTAGCAGACAATGCCTTCCAATGAGAAGGTACAATCTTGATACAGTCTATCTGCTGCTGCGCAAAATAATCATGCAACAGATCGCCATCACTGGCAGCTGCTTTGGAGAACAAATGTAAACACCCGCCTGTCAGCAGGGAACCATATAATACGGTATTCCCCAGATCGGTGGCAATACTTGATAGCAGACCAAATGAACGGCAATCTTGCAGGGGAAGGGCTTCTTTCAAGCCAGACAGATAATCGGCCAGGTTCCCATGTGTGATCATTACCCCTTTGGGGTTACCAGTGCTTCCTGATGTATAGATCACATAAACCAGGTGATTCGGTGCAGCTACTGCTGACGGCCTTGTTTTCGGAAATGCTGCTATTTTGTCCGGATCACCATCCAGCGATAAAACAGATGCAGTAGTAGCAGGGATTTTATCCCGGCAGGCATTACTGCTTACTATCATTGTTGCCTGCGTATCCGTCAGCATATAAGCGATCCTATCAGCAGGAAAATCCGGGTCGATGGGAACATATGCGCCCCCTGCCTTCAATATACCCAGTATGCCAACGATCATATCCAATGAACTTTCCACACAAACCGGCACCGGCATATCCGTTGTCACGCCCTGACTGCGCAGATAATGGGCCAGTTGATTAGCACGGTCGTCCAACGCTTTATAGGTCATTGAATTATTTTCAAACACCAGGGCAACAGCTTCGCGTGTAGCGTCTGTCTGCGCTTCAAACAAATCGACTATTGTCTTCTCCGGCACGGACACCACCTTTTCTGTTCTACCGTCAGCCAGCATTGTAAGTTCCCGCACTTCACCAGGAGTCAGCATCTGCAATGACCCAATCTGCTGTAAAGGATTGCTGACGATGGACCGCAACAACTGCTCAAAGTGAGCTACCATACGATTTATCGTTGCTTCACTGTATAAATCCCTGCTATATTCCACCACCACACGTAAATCATTCTTCTGTTCAATTACCAGGAAGACCATGTCAAACCTCGTGGTCGTGCTTTCGAGCGGCTCTTCGGACAACAGAATGCCACCCAAAGGAAATTCCGGGTCATCAGGCTCCTGTTGCAACACAAACATTATATCAAACAACGGGTTTCTGTTTCCTTCCCGGTCTTTTGCTACTGCTTCCACTACTCTCTCAAAAGACAGGTCCTGGTGCTCATAAGCCCCCAGCGTAGTTTCTTTCACCTGCTGCAATAAGGATACAAAAGAAGGGTTATTGCTCAGATCACTACGCAGGGCAAGCATATTTACAAAGAAACCAATCAGCTCTTCCACCTCCTTTTGCAGGCGTTCTGCGGTGGAACATCCTACACAAATATCATCCTGACCACTGTAGCGGTACAATAATATTTTAAATGCAGCAAGCAGGGTCATAAACAGGGTAGTATCCTGCTGTTGTGAGAGCTGCTTTACCTGTACATACAAATCAGCGTCAAGGTTCAGCGAAACACTTCCTCCGCTTGTGCTTTGTATAGCGGGCCGCATATAATCTGCCGGCAACTGTAAAGTGGCTGTTCCTGATAGCTGCCGCCTCCAGTAATCCAGTTTCCGCTCCAATATGTCGCCTGATAAATAGGCCCGTTGCCAGATCGCATAATCTGCATACTGAATACGCAATGGTGGCAATTCCGGTGTGCGGTTCTCCGCGAAGGCGCTATATAACGATGTCAGTTCCCGTACTATAATACCGAATGACCAGGCATCCGATGCTATATGGTGCAATGTTACCACCAGTATATACTCATCCGCCGACAGCTGGATCAAATGCGCACGCAGCATATGGTCCCCGGATAAATTAAAAGGGGCCGAGATCAGTGATTCCAAACAAGATCGTAACGCCGTTTCATCTTCTTTATACACCGGATCATCTATCACCGCCAATTGCCAGCCATCCTTATCCAGTACCCGCTGATAAGCTACGCCGTCTTTTTCTTCTATCACCGTGCGGAGCACATCATGACGGTTAATAATTGTCTGAAACGACCGGGTAAGTGCAGCTATATGGAGCTGTCCTTTCAATCTTAATACCCGTGGTATATGATACTGCACACTGCCCTCCAACTGATCAACAAACCATAAACGTTGCTGACTATACGATAATGGGATGTCTGTAGTTATTCTTTCCGCAGCAGAAAGGATACTTTCTTTTATTGATATTCCTGAATCATGTTGTGTATGCTCTTTAAAATAGGATATCAGCTGATCTTTATTTTCCTTCAGCTCCCTCAACAGCAATTCATCAATTTTCTTTCCTACGGGTGCTTGTGTTACCAGTTTATTGTCAACAAAAGATATCCTGATCCCATTATCATTGGCTCTTTCCAATAAATCCATTACATCCAGTAACTTCATAACTGTCATATCTGATTTTTTTTAACAGGCGTGAATTCAAACTCTGATTATAATTCTATCATTTCCAGATTTTCATAAGTGGCATCAAGCGTATGCTGATTCAAATTTATTCTTGTATATCTGGCCAGAGCCTCAATAGTGGAAAGCTGAAAAAAGGTCCTGACAGGGATTTTCAGCCCGGTGGCTACATATACAGATGAGATCAACCTGATTGCCATCAGTGAGTTCCCTCCCAACCTGAAGAAATTATCACGTATGCTTACCCGTTCTATACCTAATAACTCCTGCCAGATGTTTGTCAGCATCCGCTCTGTTTCATTACCCGGGCCAACGTATTCATATTCCGGTAGTCCGTCTGCTTCAACCGGATCGGGTAATGCTTGTTTATCAATTTTACCATTGGCCGTTAGGGGAAGTTTATCCAACGCAACCAGTACATACGGTATCATATATTCAGGCAGCTTCTCCTTCAGGTACGTAAGCACCCCAGCTCTGTCAAAACCGCCATTGGGCACTATGTAGCCTGTTAAAGTAGCACTATCATTGCCGTTATCATCAGGAGAACCTGTTCTGACGGTTACGATTGCTTCCTTCACCAGGTCACATTCCAGCAGCGCATTCTCTATCTCACCCAATTCTATTCTCAGTCCACGGATTTTTACCTGATCATCTGTCCTCCCCAGGTATTCAAGATTTCCATCCGGTAGCCAGCGGCCTACGTCACCGGTCCGGTACATGCGTGCAGCAGATTCTTTACTGAAAGGGTCCTTTATAAATTTCTCCGTGGTTAACTGCTCAAGATTCAGGTAGCCACGCGCTACCCCCACGCCCGATACAAAGATCTCACCGGGCACACCTACAGGGCATAACTGCTGCTCATTATTCAATACGTAGATACGCATATTTTGTATCGGTTTACCTACCGGTATATTCGTATAATCCGGTACGTTATTCATCAGATAATGGGTGATATCATCCGATGCTTCCGTAGGACCATAAGCATTCACCACCGGGATGGTCCCATAGTCCTTATGCCCGAACCACTTCATCAGCAGATGCCGGCTGACGGCTTCTCCCGTCACCACCAGGAAGCGGAGATGCTTTAATGCGGCGCTGGTATTTTCCTGTAGCAACGCATTGAGATAAGAAGGGACCAGCTCCAGGATAGTGACCCTGTCGTTATCAATGGCGTTCACTAATTCCGCAGGTTGAAAAATGGTTTCTTCACTGTAAATAATGGTGCGCCCTCCACAAAGCAAGGCAGCAAACATTTGCCATACCGAAATATCAAATGTATAGGCAGCTGTATAAGCCAGGATTGTTCCCTCATCTATTTTCAGGTCATTTACTTTGGCGAACAAATGATTCAACATGCCCTGATGCTCCACCATCACGCCTTTGGGCTTACCGGTTGACCCGGAAGTATAGATAACATAAGCCAGATGATGTGGACCGGGTATTGTCTCCGGTAATGTCTCCGGTTGCTGATCAATCAGTTCCCGGTCAATGTCCAATGCAATGATATTGGTAAAGCCGGCTAATTCAATCTTTTGTTTACCATAGCTGCTGCTTACAACAATGCTGGCCTCGCAATCCTCCAATATATAGCGGATCCGCTCTGCCGGATATTCCAGGTCTACCGGCACATATGCAGCCCCGGCTTTCATGATGCCCAATATACCAATGATCATGTCCGGTGATCGCTCTATACACACGGGTACCAGGGTGTTTGCTTTCACGCCCAGCTTGCGGAGATGATGAGCCAACTGGTTAGCACGCACCGATAGTGTTTTATATGTGAGCGACTCCGCCCCAAATGTTACCGCGATTGCATCAGGTGAACTTTTCGCCTGCTCATCAAACAGGGTGATGAATGTTTTACTTTGGGGGTAATCCACTTGTGTATCATTAAACACATGGAGCAACTGATATTCTTCCGCTGCACTGATCATGAATAATTGGCTTATCTGCACGGTGGGCGTTTTTATAACAGCCCTCAACAATTGTTCGTAATGAGCCATCATACGGTCTAAGGTGGCTTCATTAAACAAATCTGCGCCGTATATTACCAGCACTTCCAAACCATCCGTGCTTTCCCGGATAGAAAAAGTCAGGTCAAATTGTGCGCTGGTATACTTCGTTTCCTCCTGGAATAAATGCAGCCCATTTAAATGGAGTGCCGGCGCCTCGGGTACATTCTGCAATTCAAACATCACCTGGAACAAAGGTGTCCTGTTAAGGTACCTCTCTTCTGCCACTGCTTCGACTACTTTCTCAAAAGGCACTTCCTGATGATCGTACGCATCCAGTGTAGTCTGTTTCACCTGCTCAAGCAGAGATATAAAAGAAGGATCACCATCCAGATGATTACGTAACACCAACGTATTGATAAAAAAACCGACCAGCCCCTCTGCTTCCTGTCGTGTTCTTCCTGCAATCGGGCTCCCAACACAGATATCCGGCTGACCACTGTAACGATACAGCAATACATTAAAAGCTGCCAGCAATGTCATGAACAAGGTACTACCCTGCTGCAGGGAAAGCGCCTGTAACTGATCTGACAATGCCGGATCCAGACGGTACCGCCGCGACGCGCCATGCGTACTTTGTACTATCGGACGAACATAATCAATGGGCAACTCTAATGTGCTGCTCCCCTTCAGTTTCCCCTTCCAGTAATCCAGTTTTTCTTTTAATACTGTTGCTGATAAATTTTCCCGCTGCCATATGGCATAATCCGCATACTGGATAGTAAGCGGCAACAACTGAGCCGGGCGTCCTTCAACAAAAGACTGGTATAACTCCACCAGCTCCGGCACTATAATGCCGGTGGACCAGCCATCAGATGCGATATGATGCAGCGTAACCAATAATACATGTTCATCCGCAGACAGGCAGATGAGATCTGCACGGAGCATATGGTCCTTCTGCAAATCAAAAGGGACTTCAATTAAAGACCGGAGATATTCCTCCAATGCCTTCTCATTTTGCTTATATATCGGATCATCCGTTACTTTAATATTCCATTTCCCTTTATCCAACACCTGCTGATAAGCGACGCCCGCTTCTTCTGTCATGACCGTACGGAGCACTTCATGCCGGTTGACTATTTCCTGGAATGCATATGCCAGCGCCTCTCTGTTAAGCGTTCCCTTCAACCGTAAAATATTGGGTAAATGGTAGGAAATACTACCTTCCAATTGATCAATAAACCATAAACGTTCTTGGCTAAACGACAAAGGAACATGTTTTACTACATTCCTGTCATACGGCTGTATGCCTTTATCAGCGACAGATCTATTTTCTATCGGTGTATGTTTGCTGAAGTATGAAACCAGATGTTCTTTGTTCGCTCTCAGCTTGTTTAAGATATGTTCATCTATTTCCTGTTCATCAGGGGTATGAACAAGTAAATTGTTATTTTCAAAAAACACTTTGATGCCGTAATCATTTGCTTCTTTTAATAACGCAATGATGTCAGTAAGATTAGTTCCGGCCATATTTAAAAGTTTTAAGTATAAAAATTTGAATTATAAAGTGAACGTCTTACCAGTTTCAGATTCAGCAGCCCGTACATCCTGATTAACAGCAATATAATTGGCTAACGCTTCAATGCTGGTAAGCTCGAACAAGGTCCTGACAGCCACACGTATTCCGAATTCCTTATACATCGCCGATGCCAGGCGCATCACCAGCAAAGACTGCATGCCCAGTTCAAACAGGTTATCGTATATACCTATACGTTCTATATTCAATAATTTCTTACAGATCTCCTCCAAAGCCACCTCCGCTCCATTCCGTGGCGCTACATACAAATTTGCTGACGATGGACCAGTCTCTGGATCGGGCAAGGCCTGCTTATCAATTTTACCATTCGCAGTCAACGGAAGTGCCAGCAACAGGGTGAACGATGCCGGTACCATGTATTCCGGCAACCTGCTCTTTAAATGCGCCAATACGCCTGTACGGTCAAAAGTTCCTGATGACACTACATATGCCACCAGTCTTTTAGCCTCATTTTTATCTGTTATGGCAGATACCACCGCCTGGCTGACTGTCTCGCATTCCTGCAGCACACTTTCTATCTCCCCTAACTCTATACGGTAACCATTGATCTTTACCTGTTCGTCTATACGACCCAGATATTCAATAGTACCATCAGGCAACCACCGACCCAGATCTCCTGTCCGGTACATTCTTGTACCCGACTGACGGGCAAACGGGTCTGTAATAAACTTCTCTGCTGTTAATTCCGGTCTTCCCAGGTAACCACGTGCTACGCCAACACCGGATACACATATCTCACCGGCTACACCTACCGGGCATAAGCGCAATCTGTTATCCAGTATATAGATACTGAGATTTTGTATGGGTGAGCCAAGTGGGATATTGGTTTCATCGGGGGTTTTATACATAATATAATGACAGATATCATCAGAGGCTTCCGTAGGCCCATAGGCATTCACTACCGGAATAGCACCATAATCCTTATGCGTGAACCATGCTGCCAGCAAATGCCGGCTGACGGCTTCCCCGGTTACCAGTAAGAATTGCAACGATCTTAATGCAACGCCTGTATTTTCGTGAAGCACAGCCGCCAGATAAGAAGGCACAAATTCCAATATGGTTACTCCATCTGTATCAATGGTATTGATTAAGGCCGCGGGCTGCAAAATAAGTTCCGCTGCATAAATAATTGTTTTCCCACCACATAGCAGGGCCGCAAACATCTGCCAAACAGAAATATCAAAAGTATAGGAGGCGGTATAAGCAATGACGGATGTATGATTAATTTTCAGGTCATTTATTTTAGCCTGTAAATGATTCAACATACCATCATGTTGCACCATCACCCCTTTAGGTTTACCTGTTGAACCGGAAGTATAGATCACATAAGCAAGGTCGTGATGTCCCGGTGAACCTGCCAGTGGAGCGGCGGACCGTTTATTGATTATTTTCCAGTCATTGTCCAGGTCTATGATAGTAATTTCCGCAGATGCCTCTAGTATTTGTTTACCATTACCGCTGCTCACTGCTACTTCAGCCCCAATATCCTGTAGCATATAACGGATCCGTTCTGCCGGATATAATGGATCAACAGGTACATATGCGCCTCCCGCTTTCATAATGCCCAATATGGCAATAATCATATCCAATGACCGTCCTATACAAAGCGGGACCAAAGTATCTGTTTTTACTCCCTTACTCTTCAGGTAACGCGCCAGCTTATTAGAACGTATATCCAGCTCTTCATACGTTAGTTTATTGCCTTCAAATTCCAATGCAATCTCACCCGGCGTTTGTGCTACCTGATCAGCAAATAGCTCCATGAAAGTTTTTCCGGCCTGCACAGGACCACCTTCTGTACCGGTATTATTAAAGGAGACTAACAATTGCTGCTGTTCTTCCTCACTGAGCAATGCGATATCGCTTACTTTGTTTGCACTACCGCTTGTTATCTGCAGCAACACCTGCTCAAAATGCCGCAGGATGGCCATGGCATAAGGCTTACCCAGCAATTCTGTATTATACCTGCACCTTACCCTGGTTTCTCCCGATACTTCTATTAAAATTTCCAAAGGATAATTTGTCTGTTCCTGTATCTGTACATTCTCTACCTGTAAAAGCCATGGCTGCGTGGAAACAGCTTTGCTCACAGGATAATTCTCAAACACCAGTAGACTATCGAACAGCTCGCCGGAGATGTTCATCCATCGTTGTACCTCTTTCAATGAAGTATATTGATGCTCCCGGCTCTGCAATTGTTGTACCTGTAACTCCTGCAGCCATTCGGTTATATCCCGTGATTCATTCACCACTGTATAGAAAGGCAGCGTATTAACATATAAGCCTACACGCCGCTCCATATCCGACAGGTTTTCCGGACGACCCGATACCGTTGCACCATAAATAATATCCGGACGTCCGGTATAACGATATAAAAGGTAAGCCCATATACCCTGCATCAGCGTATTGGGTGTAATGGATTGCTGTTGTGCATAATGTGTGATCCGGGCAGTAATAGCAGTATCCAGGTTTAATGTTTCATCTGCAAAGCTACCAGCGCCTTTTGTACGCCCTCCCGCGGATGTTATAAATGGCAACAGCGTGCCCGTGCTCACACCGGCCAGGTATTTACGCCAGTATGTTTCCTCTTTCTCTTTATACTGCTTATCTATGTAGCGGATATAATCTTCATAGCGGTCTTCCTTCAAAATAGGTAATGTTTTACCTGTTACCACCGCTTCGTATATACGCAACAGCTCTTCCATCAATACCGGCACCGACCATCCGTCGAGCACAATATGGTGATAAGTCCATAGCAGGTAATAGCGATCTTCCTCCAGCTGTATCAGGCAGATACGCATCAGCGGCGCCACGGTGAAATCAAATCCATTGCGACGGTCTGCTGCTTTATACTCCTGCAAAGCGCGCTCCTGCTCCTCTTTATTCATTCGGCGAAAATCCAGCCTGCTAACCGGTATTTTCGCTTCTTTGTATACACATTGCAGCGGAATAGCAAATTCGTTATAACTGAACCCGGTGCGCAATACACTGTGGTGTTGCTGTAACAGGCTCCAGCTATGCAGAAAAGCATCTTCCTGCAACACTGTGAGTTCACAGCCGAACTGCTCTACATAAGCACCTGCCGCTACATCATACAAACCATGAAACAACATTCCTTCCTGCAGGGCGCTCAGTCGATACAGGCTTTCTACCTGGTTACGACGGGGTCCACTTCCATAAGGAGCATCCAAAAAATGATCAAGTTCTTCATGACTCATCACCGCGCTCAAACCATAATCAGCCGGCGTAAAAAATGAAGTACCCAACTCCGTGCAATGGGCTATTATCTGCTCCAGATAAGACAGATAAGCATCTGCCAGATTTGCAATACGGGAGACATCATAATGCCTGCTACTGTAACTCCATTGCAATATCAACTCTCCTCCCTGGACAAAACTATTGACCCATATTTTATCGCGGATGGGGTATCCCTCTCCGATACCTGCACCAGACGATTCCTGTGCCATACCCAGATAGCCTTCCGCATTGAATACATTATCGAGCTGCCCCAGGTAATTGAATACAAAGTCCCAGGGATCTTTAACGGCTGAAAAAGGTGCTTTGCTGAAGTATTTCAGCACACCATAACCCATTCCTTTATCGGGGACCCGGCGCAATTGTTCCTTGATATCTTTCAGTAATGTACCGGTTGATTTATTGCTATCAACTTTCAGCAGCACCGGATACAGGTTGGTGAACCAACCTACCGTACGGCTGACATCTACACCAGGAGCCATATCCTCACGGCCATGGCCTTCCATACCGATGGATATGGCCTTAGCACCGGTCCATCCGGATAACGTTAGCGCCAGCGCTGCCAACAGGATATCATTGATCTCAGTATGGTAAGCTGGTGACGCTTCCTGTATTAAACGCTGTGTTTGTAAACTACCCAGTCTTACCTCATGCTGCCTGACATCAGCAAGGGTAACCTTCCCGTTATACATTTTATCTACCGGTAACGGAAGATAGCTTTCTACGATATGCTGCCAGTACTCCTGCTGATATAATAATGGCTGGCGCTGTCCATATTCAGATAACGCCTGATGCCATTGGCGGTAGGAAGTACTCTTGCGGCCCAATATTTCTGTCGTTGTTCCCGTTTGTTGATTTTTTAGCAACAACTCCAGGTCTTCCAGCAGAATACGCCAGGAAACACCATCTACAACAAGGTGATGGATAACAAACAACAGCCGGTTACACGCCTCACCCTCCGGCATTAATAGCAATACCGCCTGTATTAATACACCACTGCTGATATCCAGCCTCCGCTGATAATCATCCCCATGTTTCCGGATAGCTGCTGCTAAATCTTCTCCTGATAAGGATCCCAGGTCAACAACTTCCAGGACACCTTCATGCATACCATATACTTGTTGCCAACCATGTGCCCCGCTGGAATATACAAAACGCAATGCATCATGATAATGAACCAGTTTCGCTATAGCGGAGGCCAACCTGGTAGCATCTATACCTTTATCAATGGTTAATAATACACTCTGATTAAAATGCGACACCGTGCTATTCTCTGCCTCCAGGTACCACTGCTGAATAGGAAGCAATCCGCAATCACCGGACAACTCTCCCTGTTCTGCGGATACTGTGATATTCTTTTGCGCCGACAAAAATGAAGAAATGCCTGCTATTGTCTGATGCGTAAACAGGTCACGGGGTTGTAGTTCATAACCCAGGCGCCTGGCCCTGCTTACCACCTGAATAGTAATAATGGAATCCCCTCCCAGTGAAAAGAAGTTATCGTATATCCCGACCCGTTCTATACCCAGCAAATCCATCCAGAGATCAGCCAGTGCTTTTTCTGTTTCATTCCGGGGAGCAACAAAATCATTGGTCAACCCCTCCCTTGCATCCATATGAAGCAATGCCTTCTTATCAATTTTACCATTTGCTGTTAAAGGAAATTCATGTAGTAAAATGATCTGTGCCGGGATCATATAGGAGGGTAATACCCTGCCGATATCATCTCTCACCTGCTTCACCAATTCCAGCGGATGTTTCCATTCGGATACACGGGACGAGTAATCTACCTGCGGCACCGGGGCTTGCGTACTTTCGCCTCTGAGGGCAAATAAATTATACAATACATCATCCTTTAAGGAAGCTTCTTTTTCCAGATAGATGCGGTAGCCTTTATCCTGCAACATTTCAGTGATACGATCAAGGCGATTGTCCACATTATGTACTTCAATGATCAGGCTTTTCACTTTATCCCAGTCGCTTTCCAGCATTCCATCCAGCACCAGATGCTCTGAATTTTCCACATCTATTTTAAGCAAATCAATTTGCGTTATTCCTTCTTCCCTGATAATCTGTGAAAGCGTTTTGGCCCGTACACTTACTTTTTTATTTTCTAATTTCACCTCCAGCAAAGCATCTATTTCTTCACGGGACAAATGCTCGTTTTCCGTACTTTCCACATAAGAGCGAACCACCTCTTTTACCTGCTCCTTATCTTCACTGATACCGGATAATATGCTCACCTGAGGATAGTAAGTAAATGATATTTCCTGTTCTTTATCCAGCAATGCAAGTTGATACGCCTTACCACCAACATTATATAATTTTCTGTTTTTACTGAGATAATCAAACACTTCCGGTATCGGCTCAAAAGAATATACTTTGATATTTTTATGCAAAGCATGCAGGAATACCGTAAAGAAACCTATATTGGCGCCCACATCCATTACACAACTATTTTCAGACAATGCAATACCATGTTTCAGATAGTTCTGTTCTTCAAATATTTCCTTATATAGAAATCTTACCTCATTAATATTAGGTCCCAGCATGGGTAATCCATTCGGAAGTATGTGCAGGTCTGATTCACGGATCTGTTTCGTATTTAGCAATTGCTGATAGCTGTTTAACAAAGACAATGTTTCACCATCTACCTGTACATAGGCCTGCAGCTTCTTGCTGTTCCCATCTTCATGCGTTGTTGCCAATACAGCCACATCTTTTACACCTGCCACTGCTGACATGGCAGCTGCTATTTCGCCTAATTCTATGCGATATCCGCGTATCTTCACCTGATCATCCAGGCGGCCCAGATACTCCAGGCTTCCATCCGGCAACCATCTGGCGAGATCACCGGTTTTATACAGCCTTGCACCCACATCCCCGCTGAATGGGTCTGTAATAAATCTGTCTTTTGTTAATTGCTCCCTGTTCAGGTATCCACGGGACAAGCCGGCCCCTCCTACATACAACTCTCCTGCTATTCCTGCTGGCAGCAGGTTTCCGTGTGCGTCCAGTATATAACAGCTTAGTGTGGGTATAGGCTTACCAATATTGCTGGCCTCTCCATTCAGGGTATCCGCGTCCATTTCCTTATAGGTTACATGGACGGTTGTTTCCGTAATACCATACATGTTGACCAGCTTACAATCAGGGTATCTTTCTTTCCACACCTTGAGTTTGCCGGGTGTCAGTGCTTCTCCCCCAAATATTACATACCTTACCTGTAAAGGTATTGCTGAACGAAGCAAACTTTCCTGCAACGCATAGAAGGCAGTAGGTGTCTGATTTAAAACGGTCACCTTTTCCTTTAAAAGTATAGCTCCAAAGGCTACCGGGTCTCTGGCCGCTTCCTTGCTGATTACAATCAGCTTCCCCCCATACAGTAAAGCACCATACATTTCCCATACTGAAAAGTCAAAGCAGAATGAATGGAACATGGTCCAGACATCTTTATTATTAAAATCATATAACGGCGCGTCTGTTTCAAACAACCTGACCACATTATAATGCTCAATAAGCACACCTTTCGGTTTACCGGTAGAACCGGAAGTATAGATCACATAAGCAAGATGATGGGGAAGAATCAAAAAGGAAGGATCGTCTCCGGAAAACTGGCTGATCTCCTGCCAGTCTTCATCCAGCAATATCAGCTCCGCCGACGCGACGTTATCCAGTACATGCGCACATTCACGGGAACTGATGATCCATTTGGCCGCAGTATCTTCCAGCATAAAGCTGATACGCTCCGCAGGATAATCAGGATCTATGGGAACGTAGGCCCCACCCGCTTTCAGGATACCGAGTATACCCACGATCATTTCAACTGACCGTTCTATACATACCGGCACCAATGTATCCGCCTGCACTCCTTTGCTCCTTAAATAATGCGCCAGCTGATTTGCACGTATATTCAACTCCCGATAGGTAAGTGAAACCTCACCGGCCACAATTGCTGTCGCTTCGGGTGTAAGGGCCACCTGTGCTGCAAATAAGTCTGTAATTGTTTTATCCTTGGGATAGCCTGCTGAAGTATTATTAAATTCAACCAGTAATTGATGTTCTTCTGCAGATGTTAGCATAGACAATGCTCCTATGCGCGATTCCGGTGATTTTGCAACCGACCATAGCAACTGTTCAAAATGCGCTATCATTCGGTCTATAGTTGCTGCCCTGAAAAGGTCGGCACAATACACCACGTTTCCATATAACCCCTCCGCGCTTTCCTGGATGAAAACAGTCAGGTCAAATGGAGACGCTTCCTGTTCAACAAACTCACGGGACAACTGTACTGCTCCCAAACGCAGCTCCGGTACTTCCGGTGTATTCTCCATGGCAAACATTACCTGGAATAAGGGGCTCCTGCTCAGATTCCGCTCTTCCACAACCGCTTCCACTACTTTTTCAAAAGGCACTCCTTCATTTTCATACGCACCTAACGTAGTTTGTTTTACCTGTTGCAGCAATGATGTAAAAGCAGGATCATCTGCCAGGTTGCTGCGCAATGCCAGTGAGTTGATAAAGAGACCCACCAACCCTTCCACTTCCTGCTGTGTTCTGCCGGCTATTGCACTTCCCACACAAATATCATCCTGACCACCGTACCGATGCAACAATACTTTAAAAGCGGCCAGCAAGGTCATATACAGGGTGGTATCCTGCATACGCGACAATGCCTGCAACTGATCCGATAATTCCCGGCTAAAGCGGAACCCTCTGGCTGCCCCCCTGGTGCTTTGTATCAACGGCCGCTTATAATCGCAGGGGAGCTGCAGCGTGGCAACGCCTTTGAGTTTTTCTTTCCAATATTGAATCTTCCCCGCCAATATGTCACCTGATAAATACTTTCGCTGCCAGATGGCATAATCCGCATACTGAAGCGGAAGCGCGGCCAATTGCGCGGTACGGTTATCTATACAGGCATTGTACAACGCAATCAGTTCATTTACAATAATACCATTGGACCAGCCATCAGATGCGATATGATGCAATGTAACTACCAGCACATGCTCCCTTTCATCTGCTGACAAACGGATCAGATGCGCACGCAGCATATGATCTGCGGACAAATCAAACGGCGTAGTGATCAGCGACTGAACATAAGTTTGTAATGCAGCCGTATCTTCTTTATATACGGCACCATCAATAATGTTTAATTGCCAGCGATCTTTATCCTGTACATATTGATATGCTACCCCTGCCTTTTCTGTTTGCTGACGAATAACTGTTCTCAGCACTTCATGACGATTAACGATCTCCTGCAACGCCTGCAATAGCGCATCACTATTCAGATCCCCTTTCAATCTTAATACTGTGGGTATGTGATAGTGTGTACTGCCTTCCAGCTGGTCAATAAACCACAAACGCTCCTGGCTATACGATAATGGAATATACACTGGCCTTTCCTCACGGAGGATGGCCGGCGCCACCGGTGTACCTCCACATTCCGTCAGATGAACAGACAACAATGCAATGGTGGGATAGTCAAAAATATCACCAATGGATACCTCCACCGCTAATCTTTTCCTGATAGCTGATACCAAACGTATCGCCAGCAGGGAATGCCCGCCCAGTTCAAAGAAATTATCGTATATACCTACCCGTTCTACTTCCAGTAAAACGGACCAGATACCCGCAAGTGCCTCCTCTGTGGCGGTTGCAGGGGCAACATAAGCCGCTGTTGAAGCCGTCTCGTCAGGATCAGGTAATCCTTTCTTATTTATCTTTCCGTTTGGCAGTACAGGAAATACATCAAGCGCCACCAATACCGACGGAATCATGTATTCCGGCAAATGTTCCTGCAGATAGGCGTTGATGCCTAACCTGTCAAATACGCCATCAGCAATCACATAACCAATCAGTCGTTTATTACCGTGTTGATCTTCCCTTGCTATTACCACACACTGGCTCACCTGCTCACATTGTGATAACACACGTGCTACTTCTCCCGGTTCTACCCGGTAGCCACGAATCTTTACCTGCTCATCAATACGCCCCAGAAATAATATATTGCCATCCGGTAAACATTTCACGAGGTCCCCGGTACGGTATAGCAGTTGTGTAGCCTGGGTATTGGCTCTGAACGGATCTGCTATGAACCGCTGCTCCGTTAACTCCCTATTATTGAGGTAGCCCTGCGCAACACCATCTCCTCCGATATATAATTCACCGGAAATACCTACCGGACATAACTGTCCTTCCGGGCTCAACACATGCACATAAGTATTTGAAAATGGTTTTCCTATAGGAACGCCCTGTTCATACAGCGCTTCTTTATTCACCACATGCAGTAACTTTCCTATTGTCGTTTCCGTGGGCCCATAGTGATTCACCACTGTGCAGGGCGCACCGGATAACCGGATACTATCAATTACGGTTGCATCCAATGCTTCGCCGCCAAAAATCAGCAGCTTTTCCGGTAATAGTAATTTTCCCGGAGTAGATAATGCTTTCCAGTGCGACGGTACAATCTTGATACAATCTATCCGGTGCGAGGAAAAATATTCCTGCAGCCTTTCACTATCGCTTGCTGCAGCCTTTGAAAAGAGATGCAAACTACCGCCGGTACTCAGCGCTCCGTATAATACCGTATTACCCAGGTCTGTCGCAATGCTGGACAACAAACCAAAAGAAGCACAACTGGCTAAAGGAAGCGCCTGTTGCAAACCATCCAGATAATCCATCAGGTTACCATGTGTTACCATCACTCCCTTTGGATGACCCGTACTTCCGGACGTATAGATCACATACACCAGTTGCCCGGCTACCGGATGATCCGGAAGCGCTGACTCCGGATATCTGCTGATGGTATCCCAATCGCCGTCGAGCGTAATGATGCGGAGCGCATCAGTAACAGCCAACATAGACCTGGCAGCTAACGTACTTACTACCACCGCAGCACCCGTATCTTCCAGCATATAGCTGATCCTGTCTGACAGCGGCAGATAATCAGGATCAACCGGGACGTACGCGCCACCTGCCTTTAGTATGCCCAGTATACCTACTATCATTTCCGGTGAACGTTCTATGCAAACCGGCACTAATGTTCCTGCTGCCACGCCCAGGCTCCGCAGATAGTGCGCCAGTCGATTTGATTGCTTATCCAGTGCAGCATATGTTAATACCTTATCTTCAAATAACAGGGCTATTGCTTCCGGATTACGTTTTACCTGCGATGTAAATTCATCTATGATCGTTTTTTGCGGCTCCTGTGATGCGCCTAATAACTGATGTTCCTCAACAGCAGCCAGCATTGGCAATAATCCTACAGGCCGTAAGGGATCTGATACAATAGATAATAATAACTGCTGGTAATGACTGCCCATACGAACAATGGTATCTTCCCGGAACAAATCATTACGATACACTACATTTACCTGCAACTCACTTCCCTCCGCCGTTATAAAAAAGGTGACATCAAACTTTGACATCGTAAACTCAATGGCTTCCGTCGTCAATACGACCTCTCCTAAACGAAGCTCCGGAGCGGCAGGCGCCTGCTGCATCACGAGCATTACCCGGAACAGGTCCCTGTCTGCATTTCCGTCTTTCATGACGGCTTCCACTACTTTTTCGAAAGGCACATCCTGGTGCTCATACGCACCTAGTGTAGTTTCCTTTACCTGTTGCAGGAAAGATAAAAAAGAAGGATTATCACTCAGGTCGCTGCGGAACACCAGCGTATTTACAAAGAAACCAATCAGGCCCTCTGTTTCCTGCGGCTGACGTACCGCTGTAGAGCTGCCTACGGCGATATCGGTCTGACTGGTGTATCGGTACAACAATACCTTAAAGGCCGCCAGTAAGGTCATGTACAAAGAAACGCCCTGTTGTTGGGAAAATCTCCTGATCTGATCTGACAATTCACCAGGAACACTAAACGAAATGCTCCTGCCCTGCACATCTGGTGTAACCGGTCGGGCGTAATCTGTGGGCAATTCCAATGTCGTTATTCCCCACAGCTTATCTTTCCAGTAAGCCAGCTTTCGGTCCAGTACCGCACCGGATAAATAAGTGCGCTGCCAGATGGCATAGTCCGCATACTGAATAGGCAAGGGTGCTAATTGAGCAGGACGGTTTTCTATATATGCATTATATAACGCAACCAGCTCTTTTACTATAATACCGGCAGACCATTCATCGGATGCTATATGATGTATGGTTGCCACCAGTATATGCTCATCTGCCGACAAGCGGACCAGATGTGCGCGCAACGGATGATCGCGCGACAGGTCAAAAGGAGCAACAATCAGGGCTTTCAGATACGCCTGCAAAGCCTGGGCATCCTGCTTATAGATTTCCTCCGCTGTTACGGTTAACTGCCAGCTATCCTTTTCCTGTATCCATTGGTAAGGAGTACCGGTATCTTCCGACTGGCGGAATACCGTACGTAATACTTCATGACGATTGATGATTGTTTGCAAGGCATACAACAATCCTTCCCGGTTCAATTTCCCTTTCAGTCGTAATACTGCCGGCAAATGATACTGCACGCTGCCTTCCAGCTGATCGATGAACCACAAACGCTCCTGGCTAAACGACAATGGAATATGGGCGGGCCTTTCATAACTTACCAGCGCCGGAGCAGAAGATACATCAGCGTAATGGGTTAATTGCGCCGATAAAGAGGCGATAGAGGGATAATCGAAAACATCCCTTACACCCGCTTCGGTACGCAGTTTCCTTTTAATAGCAGCCAGTACGCGAATGGCCAACAGGGAATGCCCACCCAGTTCAAAGAAATTATCGTAAATGCCTATACGTTCTATTCCCAGCAACGACTGCCAGATGCCTGCAAGCACCTGTTCCGTTTCAGTACGCGGCGCGGTGTACTCCCTTCGCAACAGCGCTGCGCCTGCAGGGTCGGGCAATGATTGTTTGTCCACCTTGCCATTTGCCGTCAGCGGCAGCTTATCCAGCAGGACCAGTTGTGACGGCACCATGTATACAGGAAGACGGTCCTGCAGCCACGACAGCAGCCCTGATCTGTCTATGCTTTCTTCTCCTACCACATAACACACCAGGTGACGGTAACCGCTGTTATCTGCTCTGGCTACTACTACCGCCTGGTTCACCCCAGGGTATTGCGATACCACACTTTCTATTTCCCCTGGCTCTACCCGGTAGCCCCGGATTTTTACCTGGTCATCTATCCTGCCAAAATATTCAATCGTCCCATCCGGCAGCCAGCGCGCCTGATCTCCCGTAAAATATAATCTCTCTCCGGGCTTGAACGGATTGAATATGAACTTTTCTTTTGTCAGTTCCGGCCTGTTCAGATAACCACGGGCCACCTGCACACCACCTATACATAGCTGACCTGGAACCCCTACCGGCACGGGTCTTCCCGAACCGTCCAGGATATATGCGGCCGTATTGTACAATGACTGACCGATGGTGATCTTTTCTTCCAGCTTCAATTCTTTAATGGTGGCCCATATCGTCGTTTCTGTGGGGCCGTATACATTCCATACTTTCTGATCGCTTAATTGCACCAGCTTATCTTTCAACGCCACAGGGATCGCTTCCCCTCCTGCCAGTATCGTTATCCCTTCTTTATTTTCCCAGCCTGCTTCCAGTAACATTTGCCATGTGGCCGGGGTGGCCTGCATATGGGACGGGCGGTGATGCGACAGCTGTGACGCCAGCTTAAAACCATCTGCTGCTGCAGATTTTGAAGAGATAATTACTTTGCCACCTGTCAGTAAGGGCAAATACAACTCCAGGTAAGCGATGTCAAAACAGTAGGTAGTGACTGCCAGTAAACTCATTCCTGCCCGGAGGTCCAGCCTGTCTTTCATTGACAACAGGAAATTCAACAGCGACTTATGTTCTATCATTACTCCCTTGGGCGTGCCCGTTGAACCTGAAGTATAGATCACATAAGCAAGATGGTCAGGACCAGCTGTTATTTTCAATGGGGTAACCGGCTGTTGTGCTATTTCATCTCCCACTCCATCTAATAACACCGGCGTAATACCTGCTGCTTTTATTTTATGCTCGTGTACCTGGCTGCTTACAACGATACTGCTACCAATGTCTTTCAACATATAGCTGATCCTTTCCAATGGATAATCCGGATCAAGCGGCACATACGCCCCGCCGGCTTTCATAATACCTAACAGGACTACCAGCATGTCCGCTGAACGATCTATACAAACCGGAACCAGGCTATCTGCTTTCACCCCAAGGCCGCTCAGGTAATGGGCCACCTGGTTTGAGCGCTCATCCAGCTCACGATAAGTCAAACTATGATCTTCATACACCACCGCTACAGCGCCAGGTCCCTGCAATACCTGCATGGCAAACAGGTCTGTAAATATTTTATCTTCAGGATAAGCAACTGTTGTGGCATTAAATGAGGTCAGCAATTGTTCACGTTCTCCTGTTGTCAACAATGCTACATCTTTAAACCGGACAACATTTTTCGTTACCTGTAACAATACTTGTCTGAAATGGTCTGCTATCCGCTGCACATAAGCCGTTTCCAGCAATGCTGTATTGTAGGAGAACCGGATACTGATTTCTTCACCGGCTTCTATCATAATACTCAGCGGATAATTGTTATGTTCTTCCGCTCTTACTTTATCTATCTGTAATTGCCAGGATTGGGCCGTTAATACTTTGCTTACCGGATAGTTCTCAAATATCATCAGGCTATCAAACAAATCGCCACCAACGCCTGTCCAGCGTTGTATATCCTTCAACGCGGTATACTGATACTCCAGGCTTTGCAATTGCACTGACTGCAGCTCCTGCAACCATTCAGATATATTGTGTGATTCATCCAATGTCACATGCAATGGCAATACATTTATATACAAGCCCACCCGTTGTTCTATATCCGGCAAACTATCCGGGCGGCCTGATACCATCACCCCAAAAGTGATATCGTTACCGCCTGTATAGCGATATAACAAATACGACCATACGCCCTGCATCAATGTATTCTGTGTCACCTGGTTACGTTGCGCATATTGCACCAGCCTTTCGGTGGTAGCGGCATCCAGCCGCAGCTCCACTTCTTTATAAGCGCCAATCCCTTTGGTGCGTTCTTCCGTTGTATCTATGAACGGCAACAGGCAACCCGCCTCGATACCTGTCATATAATTGCGCCAGTATTGCTCGTCCTTCTCTTTATCACGACGGTCCACATAACGGATATAATCGTTGTAATGGTCCGTGGCACCTGCTGATATTACCTTTCCTGTTAACAGGCCTTCATAAATATGCAGCAACTCTTCCAGCAATACTGGTAACGACCACCCATCCAGCAAAATATGATGGAAGGTCCACAGCAACCAATAGCGGTTATCTTCCAGTCGTACGAGACTGATGCGCATCAGAGGTGGCTCGCTGAAATCAAATCCTTTATTACGATCAGCAATGGCATATTCCCTGCATGCCTCTTCCTGCGCAGCTTCACTCCTACCACGATAATCCAGCACCGCTGCCGGCAGTGCTACCTCATGGTATACACATTGCACCGGAACCGAAAATTCGTCGTAATAAAACCCGCTGCGTAAAATACTATGACGCTGCAGCAGGTAATCCCAGCTCTGCAGGAATATACCTTCTTCCAGACCTTTTATTTCACAGGAGAACTGATTGGTATATCCACCTGCACGTTTGTCATACAGCCCGTGAAACAATAATCCCTCCTGTAAACTACTCAACCGGCAAAGACCCGCTACCTGGCTACGGCGCTGCATTCCCCTGTAATCAGCATCTAAAAAAGCATCTAATGTTGCATTATCTGTTACTGCACCCAATGCATAATCCGAAGGCGTGAATACGGACGGTAACATTTTCCGTGATACACAATGCGTGATCAACAATTCCAGTTGTGTTAAATAAGCAGCGGCCAGCTTTTCTATCGTAGCAGATTCATAATGTTTAACACTGTATTCCCATTCCAATACCAGCTCTCCACGCTGCACAATACTATTGACAGATATTTTCTGTGCTAACGGATGCCTGTCTCCCACTGTTGCTCCCGGCGATTCAGGTGCCAGCTCCAGGTATCCTTTTCCGTTTGCAATATTGTCCAACTGGCCAAGATAATTAAACACAATGTCCCACGGCTCCTTACCCTGTAAAGCATCTATTTTGCTGATATATTTCAGTATCCCGTAGCCTATTCCCTTATCCGGCACCTGGCGTAACTGCTCTTTTATGTCTTTTAATAAAGCGCCTGCAGCCTTTGTTGCAGGAACTTCCAGCACAACAGGATAGGTATTCGTGAACCAGCCTATGGTATGATGGGTGTTCGTTCCAAGGATAGCATCTTCACGCCCGTGGCCTTCCAGGCCGATGGATACTGTTGAATGCCCGTTCCACGCTGACAAGGAAATTGCCAGCGCACTAAGTAAAACGTCGTTTATTTCCGTGTGATAGGCATGAGGGGCTTCCTGTAACAAGCGGTGTGTTTGCAGCGCGCCTAACTTCACTGTATGCTTACCTGTGTCCGATACCGTTACAACGTCATCATACTGATGATCTGTCTGTAATGGTACATATGCCTGCACTACCCGCTCCCAGTAACTCAGTTGATCAGATAAGCGGCGGCGCTGACTGTAATTCACCAATGCGTCATAAAACGTGCTGTATGCATCGCTCTTTCTTCCCAATACTTCGTCGTTATCCAACGTATTATTTTGTAATAATAACGACAGGTCTTCCAGTAAAATACGCCAGGACACCCCATCTACAGCCAAATGATGAATCACTAATAACAATCGGTTATGTGACGTTTCCTGCGGCGTTAACAACAGCACAGCACGTATCAGCAGACCTTTGCTGATATCCAGGCTTTGCTGATACTGATTTCCATATTGCGTGATGGCCTCTTC
This sequence comes from Chitinophaga fulva, assembly GCF_012927205.1. Lineage (GTDB taxonomy): Bacteria > Bacteroidota > Bacteroidia > Chitinophagales > Chitinophagaceae > Chitinophaga > Chitinophaga fulva. Next base: position 54,230 of record NZ_JABBGC010000002.1, on the reverse strand, counting down.
CAGTTTTTCAGCCGGCACTGCCTGCAGGTCTACTGTTTCCAGCTCCCCTTCATAACTGCCGTATACCTGCTCCCATCCATCCTCTCCCCTGTTATACACAAATCGGAGTGCATCATGGTAACGAATCAGGGTGGTTATTGCAGAGGATACCGTGGACGGCACTACGCTTTTCTCTATTGATAATAAAATACTCTGGTTATAATGTACCTCCAAAGGATTACCTGTGTTCAGATACCATTGCTGAATGGGTAAAAGGCCGCTGTTACTTATCAGGGTCTGTTCTCCGGATACAGTTTCCTGCTCCGGCACCAACAGGTGAGCAGACAGTTGTGCGATCGTTTGATACTCAAACAGGTCTCCAACCTGTACTTCGTACCCCAATTGCCTCGCACGGCTTACTACCTGAATAGTGATGATAGAATCTCCTCCCAGTGTAAAGAAATTATCGTGTATACCTATCCGTTCTATTCCCAGCAAATCCTCCCATATTTCTGTCATAGCCTGCTCTATCTCATTACGATAACCGGTATAGGCACTCTCTTCTGCTACCGTTTCCACCGCATCCATATCAGGCAAAGCTTTTTTATCGACCTTACCATTTGCGGTGCGCGGAAATTCCTGCAAGGCAATCAATGTAGCCGGCACCATGTATTCCGGCAACCTGTTTTTGAGATAAGCGAGGATACCTTCCCTGTCAAAAGTACCCCTGGGTACTACATACCCCACCAGCTTCCGGGGCCTGTGTTGTTCATGCTCCCCGTCATTGCCAGCATGATCGGCGCCTGCAAGCACCACTGCCTGACTAACCAGGTCGCATTCCTGCAGCACGCTCTCTATCTCACCCAGTTCTATACGATAACCACGGATCTTTACCTGATCATCCACACGTCCCAGGTATTCAATATTTCCGTCCGGCAACCATTTGCCAAGGTCGCCTGACTTATACAACCTGGCTCCTGCTGTTTTACTGAACGGGTCGGCCACAAATTTTTCTACTGTCAGATCGGGGCGGTTCAGATATCCGCGTGATAAACCAACACCTCCAATGCATATCTCTCCTGCCACACCTATCGGACATAGCTGCATTTCACTGTTTAATATAAATACCCGTTTATTAGACCTTGATTTTCCAATGGGAATATTCCTGTTATACGCCGTGGCATTGTTTACTTTAAATAAAGTGGCATTAACCGTTATTTCTGATGGCCCGTATCCATTGTAGAAATCCTTAAAGCCCGCATAATAAAGCGCATCTTCTGCTATGGCTGCTTCTCCGGCAGAAACAATGGTCCGTACACCTGGCAAATCTGCCTTATTAAGAATAGAAAGGAAAGAAGGTGTGATCGTAAACAGGGTTACCTGATGTTTTGCAACAAACGCTATAAAGCTCTCGCTATCTTTCAATACGGTTTTACCTGGTAATATTAAAGATGCCCCACTCAACAATGTGCTGAATATATCCAGTATGGCGCCATCAAAAGCCGGCGACATAAATTGCAGATAGCGGTCGGCCGCTGTCATAGAGAACTCCTTAATGTGGTCCAGGCATACATTTACCAAACCTGCATGCTCTATCATGACGCCTTTAGGCTTACCGGTTGAGCCGGAGGTATATATTACATAAGCCAGGTGGACTGGATGAAGTGAGCGCTGTGGAGCAGTCACAGGTTCCTGCTGAATGCTTTCCAGGTCATTGTCAAGTTCAACAATAATATCCTGTTCTTTTAATGGCAGTCCGTAGCTGTGTATACTGTTACTGACCATTACATAAGCAGCTGTATTCTCTACCATATAGGTCTTCCGGTCATCTGGATAGGCCGGGTCTATCGGAACAAATGCACCGCCGGCTTTCATGATCCCCAATATACCCATGATCATATCCGCACTTCTCTCCAGACAGATAGGCACCAGCGTTTCTTCCTTTACCCCTTTACGCTTTAAGTAATGCGCCAGTTGATTGGCACGCTCATCCAGTTTCCGGTAGGTGTAAAACTCGTCTTCAAATACAACGGCCACTGCGTCCGGTGTTTTTAACACCTGCGTTTCCCATATATCAGCTACTGTCTGATGCGCCGGAAGTGTATCAGCCGTTACGGTATTATTAAAGGTGATCAACAACTGTTGTTCCTCTGCAGCAGTAAGTATGTTCAACGATGCGATCTCTGCATCCGGAGTAGCGATAACGGCACGCAATAACTGTTCAAAATGACCCAGCATGCGCTCCATCCTTTCTTTGCTGAATAAATCTGAGCAATATTCAATATTAGCCACCAGAGATCCATCGGGGCGTTCCACTACAGAAAAATTGATATCAACCGTAGCGGTGGTATGTTCAAATGCTTCTCTTATCAGTTGCACCTCACCTAAGCGATAAGCAGATACATCTGCTGCGTTCTGCACAGAGAAAACGACATCGCACAAAGGATGACGGCTTAGGTCCCTGTTTGTCAATACCTGATCGACTATCTTATCAAAAGGTACTTCCTGGTGATCATATGCTTCGAGTGTTGTTTGTTTTACCTGCTGCAACAGTTGCGCAAATGAAGGCTTATTACCAAGATCACTGCGCAAGGCCAGTGTATTGATAAAAAAGCCGATCAACCCTTCCAATTCCTGCTGCATTCTGCCATCTATAGGTGTACCTATACAAATATCTTCCTGCCCGCTGTAACGATATAATAACACATTGAAAGCAGACAATAACGTCATAAAAAGCGTCACTCCTTGCTGCTGGCTCAGTTGCAGCAATTGTGCCGTCAGTGTACGGTCAATGATAAATCCTTCTATCCGGGCTCCCTTGGTACTTTGAATAATTGGCCGCACATAGTCCGATGGCATATTCAATGGCACCACTCCCTGCAATTTATCTTTCCAGTAAACCAGTTGTTGATCTAACTTTTCTCCCGACAGATGCGCACGTTGCCATATGGCATAATCAGCGTATTGTACAGGGAGAGGGTTCATTTGCGGAGCGCGGCCTGCTGCATAGGCCCCGTATAATGCTACCAGTTCCCCGACGATAATACCGGATGACCAGGCATCTACTGCAATATGATGCATGGTTACTATCAGTAAATGTTCCTGCTCCTGCAGGGGAATCAAGTGTGCGCGCAGCATATGATCTGCAGACAGATCAAACGGTAAAAGGATCAGCTCCTGTATATAGGATTGCAAGGCAGCCTGGTCGTATTGGTATACCGGATCATCTGTCACATTGAGCTGCCATTGATCTTTGTCCAGGACAAACTGGTAAGCGGCTTCTCCTGCGGCCTGGCGGATCACTGTGCGGACCACTTCATGCCGGTTCACTATTTGCCGGAAAGCGTCTTCCAGCGCTTTCCGGTTAAGGGGCCCCTTCAACCGGATCACCTCCGGCATATGAAATTGCGTGCTACCCCGTAACTGATCTATAAACCATAAATTCTCCTGGTTAAATGAAAGCGGGATACGCGAAGGACGCGCATGCACTTCAATAGACGGTGACAAGGTGTCTGTTTGTCCCTGCTGCTGTATATAAGCCGTCAGGTCTGCGATGGTCACATACTGGAATAAATCCTTTACGGACAACTCCACACCCAGTTTTTTGCGTAATGCTACTTTTAGGCGCATCGACAACAAAGAGTGTCCACCCCGTTCAAAAAAGTTATCGTATACCCCTATCTGTTGTACCCCCAATAACTCCTGCCATATCCCGGCCAGGATCTGCTCCATTTCATTCCGCGGCGCTACAAACTCATTCGTTAACAATGCCTCTCCCGATGGTTCGGGCAGGGCTTTCTTATCTACCTTGCCGTTAGCCGTTAAAGGTAACTGTTCCAGCTCCACGAATACCGCCGGCACCATGTATTCGGGTAGTTTACTTTTCAGATAAGCATATACGTTATCCCTGTCAAAAACACCATCAGGCACCACATAGCCAATCAGCCGTTTATTACCCTGATCATCTGCTCCGGCCACTACCACCGACGCTCTTACGGAAACACATTGCTGCAGTACATTTTCTATCTCACCCAACTCTATCCGGTAACCACGGATCTTTACCTGTTCATCCATTCTGCCCAGGTACCCGATAGTACCATCCTGCAACCACTTTCCCAGGTCACCGGTGCGGTACATGCGAACCTGTTCGCCTGTGCGGAACGGGTCATTGATAAATTTTTCTGCTGTTAATGCCGGAAGATTCAGATAACCACGACCGACCCCAACGCCTGACACACATATCTCACCCGGCACTCCCGGAGGACATAATCTTCCTCCACGATCTAATATATAAATAGCAAGATTTTGTACAGGTTTCCCTAAAGGAACACTATTGCCTTCCGGTAAATGATACATCAGGTGATGACAGATATCGTCCGAGGCCTCTGTTGGACCATAGGCGTTCACCACCGGTATGGCGCCATAGTATTTATGACCAAACCACTGGGTTAATAAGTTCTTACTGACCACTTCCCCGGTAAGTAATAAAAATTTCAAATGCTGTAAAGTCACTTCCATTTCTTCCTGCAGTAACGATAACAGGTAAGATGGTACCAGTTCTAAAATTGTTACCTGGTGATCATCAACAGCTTTAATAAGTGCAGCAGGATGATAGATCAGCTCATCCCGGTAAATAATCGTCTGACCTCCGCATAACAATGCAGCAAACATTTGCCATACTGAAATATCGAAGGTAAAAGAGGCTGTTTGAGCGATGATCGAATGTTGATCTATTTTCAGGTCATTTATTTTGGCAAACAGGTGATTCAGCATGCCACGATGTTCTATCATCACTCCTTTTGGAGTTCCCGTTGAGCCGGACGTATAGATCACATAACACAGGTCCCCTGGTGCGGGCTTCGCAACAGGTGCTTCAGTGGGCTGCTGTGCAATGATATCCCGGATACTGTCTGTCACAATAAGATCAACCGCTGCATCAGCAGGGATTTTGTGCCGGCAAACAGTACTGCTGATAACAATTTGTGCGTTACAATCTTTCAGTATGTAGGTCATCCGCGCTGCCGGATACTCCGGATCAATAGGCACATACGCCCCACCGGCCTTCATGATACCTAATATGGCCATCAGCATGTCCGGCGACCTGTCCATACAAACAGGTACCAGCATATCCCTACCCACTCCTTTGCTTTTCAGGTAATTGGCTAATTGACCGGACCGGTCATCCAGTTCCTTATAAGATAATTGGTGATGCCCGTCACTTACGGCTATTGCCCCCGGTGTTAACAATGCCTGCTCTGCAAACAGGCCCGGCATTGTTTTATGCTGCGGCCAGTCTGCGTTGGTATCATTGAACGTTATCAGTAATTCACGCTCTTCTGCCGCACTTAACATGGACAATGTACCTATACGGGCAGCCGGTGTTTGCACCACAGATCGCAACAGTTGTTCAAAGTGGTCCGCCATACGGTTGATGGTTGCTTCACTGAACAGGTCTGCCGCATATTCTATAAACCCGTTCAACCCGTCCGTACCTTTATCAATTGAAAAGGTCAGGTCAAAAGCAGTGGTGGTATGTTTAATCTCCTCCTGCGATATGGCCAGGTTTTTCAGGCTGATATCCGGTGTTTCAGGAGTGTTCTGAAATACAAACATTACCTGAAATAAGGGAGTCCTGCTCAGGGCTCTTTCTTTCACTACCGTTTCCAGTATCTTTTCAAATGGTATTTCCTGATGCCGATAAGCATCCAGCGTGGTATTTTTCACCTGTTGCAAAAGCGAAATGAAAACCGGGTCATTGGCCAGGTTGCTGCGCAAGGCAATCGTATTGATAAAATACCCTACCAGTGCTTCTGTTTCTTCGCGCATCCTCCCGGATACCAGGCTTCCTACACAAATATCTTCCTGCCCGGAATAGCGATATAGCAATACCTTAAAAACTGACAGTAATGTCATGAAAAGTGTGGCGCCATGCTGCCGGGAAAGTGCCTCTAATTGCTGTGTCAGCTCCTCATCCAGCCATATTTTCCGCTTGGCGCCACGCGCGCCCTGAACGGCCGGACGTATATAATCTGTTGGCAGATTCAACGTTGCTGTTCCTTCCAGATTTTCTTTCCAATAACGCAGCGCGTCAGCGAATACCGCATCGGATAAATATTTTCGTTGCCATATGGCATAATCCGCATACTGTACCTCCATTGGGACCAAAGGAGATGAATGGCCTTCCAGGTAAGTATCATACAAAGCCTGCAATTCATCGAATAAGATATAAGCAGACGTTCCGTCAAATGCTATATGATGTATGGTGACAACCAGGATATGCTCGTTTTCCCCGGCTGACAAACGAATCAGCTGTGCGCGTAGCATATGGTCCTTCGACAGGTCGAAAGGGGCATGGACCAAAGAAATGATCAATTCCTCCATTGCTGCCGGGTCTGTACGATATGCTTCACCAGCAATCGTTACCAGCTCCCATTTGTTTTTGTCCAGTACATGCTGATAAGTATCCCCTCCTTCGTCCTCCTGCTGCCGGATAACCGTGCGCAGTACTTCATGGCGATTTACTATATGCTGCAATGCATATATCAGCGCTTCCTTATTAAGCTTCCCTTTTAACCTTAAAATTGCCGGTATGTGATAAGGGACACTTCCTCCCAGCTGATCAATGAACCACAAACGTTCCTGGCTATACGATAATGGGATATGGGAAGGTCTTGATGACATAGCCACAATGGGCGGCAATACCGTATTAACCTGCTCCTTTGCCGATGGAAGTAATGTTTGTGCCGGCAACGCATTACCAACAGGCGCAGCTAAAAATCCCGCTCCCTGCAAATCCCGGATACTTTCTTTAATAGCTGCGGCTATAAAATCTATATCTTCCTCAGTATGTGCAGTAGATAAAAAACAGGTCCTGCCTTCCCATATATATACACCTTTCTCCAGCAGATGATAAAAGAAGAGGTCCATATTAACATGGCTGGAAAAATGAAACAGCGAACCGAAATGATGTACCTGCATAGGCACCTCATTCTGCCGAAAGAAAGCAGCTATATCATTCACCAAACGGGCAGTACGTGCGTTCAACTCTTCCTGCAGCGCAGGTCCACACTGTTTTAATTCGGTCAACAAAGCCAAAGCCGCGGCCATACTTAACGGATGCTTGCAAAAAGTACCGGCAAAATAGGTAGTATCTGCCTGTGGATAAGACTCATCGCCATATTGCCATACACCCCCATCAAGTACATCCATGAACCGGCGTTTACCGGATACTATTCCTATTGGCAAGCCGCCCCCGGCTATTTTTCCATAGGTGGCCATATCCGCTGATATTCCAAAATAAGCCTGCGCGCCTCCCGGGTGAACCCGGAAGCCCGTGATCATCTCATCAAATATCAGTACAATATTTTCTGCCTCCGTCATTGCCCGCAGTTCCTGTAACAATGCCCTGGGCTGATAACCGGGATTTCTGCTCTGTACAGGCTCCACCACTACTGCCGCCAACTCATGCGCATAGGCCTGTATCTGTTTTACTACCTGCGGATTGGTATAATCAAACATCAATACGTCCGCTATCATGTTGTCTAAAATACCCAGCGTTAACGGCACACCATTATGACCGGCCTCCATATCTTCCAGAACGGCCAGGGTCCCATCAAAATGCCCGTGATAGGCGCCTTTGAAAATAGCGATCTTATTCTTCCCTGTAACAGCCCGTGCAGCCCTGACAGCAGTCATCACGGCTTCTGTGCCGGAATTATGAAAACTCACCCTTTCCATATTGGTAAGTGCCGCAATGAGCGTAGCCACTTCGCCCGTTATAGGTGATTGCGGCCCTAACTGCAAACCTTTATGCAATTGCCGTTCTACCGCTGCCGTTACAACTGCAGGACGATGCCCTAACAGGTTAACACCAAACCCCATGGCCAGGTCAATATATTCATTCCCATCTGCGTCGGTTATTTTTGATCCGAAAGAGGATTCCACCTGCAACGGATAATGCATTTCTTTGGTAGAAAAGCGGAACCCCATGGCTACACGGTTATCTGCCAATACCGGCCGGTAATGCTGGGTAAGCGTTTTGGAGGTCTTGGTTTTTTGATTGTACCGGCGTATAAAAGCGTCCAGGTAGTCCTGTTGTTGTTTTGAGAAAGCAGCCTGTCCGTTTTGCTTTTCTATCTTAGGGAAAATGGAGGCATGCTTTTTCGGCGGATGTACCTTACCGTTACCATTCATTAACGCTGGTGAATGATCATGTCCGTTATTATTTACCGGCTGATTTACTGTTGCCTGTTCCTGTATGCTGTATGCTGCCTGCTTGCCTCCGCTCACGCCCTGCACAGTTGTTGTTTTCTGAGACAACAATTGCATCTGGTGCTCGATAATATCCAGATGACGCTGCATCAGCAAATGATCATCGGGAGATATCGCAGATGATATTACGCCATTACTCCTGGTAGGTGCCGTGACTGCGGTTGACGGAGCGGCCACTTCCTGAACGTCGGGTTCTGTAAAGGGCTCCGTTGCTATAACCGGTACCTCCGCTGCAATATGGCCGGCCATCAGCTCCAGTGTTGATATTTCTTCAAATAACTGCCTCACCGACAGCTTCAATCCATAACGCTTCTCCACCCTTCGCATCATACTGACCAGTATTGCTGAATCAGCTCCGAGCTCCAGAAAACGGGTACGTATATTAATATCGTCCGGAGACAACTTCAGGAAATCCCCCAAAATGCCGGACAAGTATGCCAGTATATCGTTATAACTATTCGCTTTCATATTTGCTGATTTATGTCCATTCATACTATTTGAATGTGTTGGTACTGCTGCTGTCTGCTTCTTTTCAACACCGTCCAGCCAATAACGCTGTCGCTGGAATGGATAAAAAGGCAACTGCACCCGCTGATAACCCGGACCGGCATAAAACTGATCCCACTTAACAGGCCATCCTTTGATGTATAAAGCCAATAAACTGTGTAAAAAAGTGTCCCAGGAAGATTGCCCCTGCTGCATGCTTGCCAGCAAATTGTCCTCTTCATAGGGTAATGTTAATTGTAGCAGCGTAAGCAGGTTGGGCTGAGGGCCCAGCTCCAGCAGCACCTCTCCTCCCAATACCTTTATGGTTTCAACGCTTTTTGAGAAAAGCACAGGAGAAAGGATATGTTTACACCAATAAGATGCCTGTGCAATTTCATCGGTCACTACTTCTCCGGTTAAATTGGAAATCAACGGAATCACCGGCAGGTGATAACGGATGCTGGCTGCTACTTCCCGGAACGCAGCTATCATCGGTTCCATCAGGGAAGAATGAAACGCCTGCGAAACCGGAAGCAGCCTGGCATTGATACCTGTCTGCTTCATGGCGTCCAATATGACTGACACAACTTCCGCTTTCCCGGACACCACTGTTAACGCAGGGCCATTAATAGCCGCTATAGATATATCCCTTCCATACGGACGGATCATTTCCGCGACGACTCCCTCCGCTGCAAACACCAATGCCATACTACCTTTTTCTTCGATGGAATGCATCAGGCGGGCCCGCTCTGTCACTAATCGCAGGCCGTCATCCAGGCTAAATACCCCGGCAACACAGGCTGCCGCATATTCCCCCATACTATGGCCGGTAACAATAGCCGGATATACCCCCAATGACTTCCAAACTTCTGCCAATGCACATTCCACCGCAAATAATGCCGGCTGTATATATAACGTTTGCCGCAGCAACGCCTCTCCCTCCTCCCGGCCCATGTCGTAAAGCAGGGATACCAGGGAGATACTCCACCTCGTTTTCAGGAACGCATCACAATGATCTATTACTTTTTTAAATACCCTATTGTGTTCATAGAGCTCTTTCCCCATATTCCAATACTGCGCTCCCTGCCCGGTAAACAACCAAACCAGCTTCCCTGCCGGAATTGTTGCATCTCCCTGCAAAAGCTCCCTGTGCGCGGTTCCATGGATATAAGCCTCCAGGTAATTCCGGGCATCAGCGGTCGTACTACCTGCAAAGGCTAAACGATATGGAAAAACATCCCTGGCAACAGCGCTGCTATAGGCAAATGAACCTAATGATCCGGGTGACTGCTCCAGTAATGTGATATAATGCCCTGCCAGCGCCTGCAATGCAGCAGGCGTTTTTGCAGACAGCAACAGAGGATAAGATGGCAATAAAGGCGCCTGCCTTGTTGTATCAGCTTTCTCTCCCTCTTCCAGTATCACATGTACATTGGTGCCACTCAGGCCAAAAGCACTGACAGCAGCTCTCCTTTTTCCTGTGGCCATCTCCCAGGGCAGCAGGCGGTCTGCTACTTTCACCGCTATATCCTTCCAGGGAATGAATCTGTTAGGAACATGAAAGTGAAGACTTGCCGGAATCTGCTGATGCTGCAGGCATAGTACTGTTTTTATGAGCCCTGCTATACCAGCAGCCGCTTCCAAATGCCCTATATTGGTTTTTAATGCTCCTGCAATCAAAGGCTGCGCTGCGGAACGGGAACGACCGTATACCGCCTGTAATGCCTGTATTTCTATCGGATCGCCCAGGCGTGTGCCCGTACCATGTGTTTCTACATATTGTACCGTATCTGCAGGGACGCCGGCATTCCGTAATGCCTGTTCCATCAATTGCTGCTGTGCCACTCCATTGGGTGCCGTCAGCCCATTGCTTAAGCCATCATGATTCACTGCTGAGCCCTTAATAACAGCCAGAATATTATCGCCATCCGCCACTGCATCACTTAACCGCTTTAATACGACTACACCAGCGCCTTCTCCTCTCACATAACCATCTGCGCTATCGTCAAAAGTTTTGCAGGCGCCTGTTGGTGAAAGCGCCTTCATCCTGCATAATCTAATGGTAGTATCCGGCGTCAGCATGAGGTTTACACCTCCGGCCAATGCCAGGGAGCATTCCCCGTGCAATAGGCTCATGCATGCCTGATGCACACTTAACAAGGAAGAAGAGCAGGCTGTATCCAACTGCATCACCGGACCATGAAAATCAAGCGCATAGGCAATCCTGCCTGCTGCAATACTTCTCTCTACACCAAGCCCCCTGAAGGTATCTTCAAAATATGCCACATCCATCCGGTCAAGAATGAGATGCTGATAATCATCGGTAGCCATGCCCACAAATACACCGCTATTGCTACCTCTCAGTTCCGATGCCCTGATCCCCGCATGTTCCAGCGCCTCCCAGCATACTTCCAGCAATAATCGTTGCTGTGGGTCCATCGCAGCTGCTTCTTTTGGAGAGATGCCAAAAAACAAAGGATCAAACTGATCTACCTGCTTTAAAAAACCACCTTCACGTGTATACATTTTACCTTGCGCATCCTCATGAGCATCAAAATATGCCGCTGTATTCCAGCGATCTGCGGGAATAGCGGAAATACCATTTCCCTGCTCACACAGGAACTTCCAGAATGCGGAAGCGGTATTGATGTCTCCCGGAAAGCGGCAACCCATCCCTATTACAGCGATCTGGTCCCCCTCCTGCTGCTCCTTGCTGCCCGCAGTTTCCTTTTCTCGCCTTTTTTCACGGAGAAGCCCCGCCAGCTGTTTCGCCAGGCTATTTACTGTCGGAAAATTATAAACAATGGTATTGTCTACCGTTACCTGTAAAAAGGTCTCCAGGTCAGCAGCCAGCTTCACTGCCTGCATAGAAGTCATGCCGTGCGCTGCAAAAGGTTTTTCGGTGGCCAGGTCCGATCCGGTCAGATGCAGGTGTTGCCGCAACCATTGCTGTAACCATTCACGGACCTCTCCATAATAAGCATCCTCTACTGAAGCAGCAGCAGTCACCGGTATTGCTTCAGCAGCGGCTATGTTGCCTTCCTGTTCTAATTCTCTTATTATCTCATCGTATATACCACGCTGATATTCTTCAGAAAATAAATACCGCTTTACTTTTCCACTGGTCGTTTTATGAATTTTCCGTACCGGTAGTACATGCTTTATCTGCAGACCTAAATTAGCGGCAACAAATTTTTTCACGGCAGTGGCAACAGGCAAAAATTTCCGGGCCGACGATTTATATACAACAAAAACGACGACAGCTTCTGATCCTGTATCCTCATCAGGTACCCCACAGGCAACCACTTTTCCTGTTTCTATTCCTTCCAGTTGTTCGAGTGTCTGCTCTATATCATGTGGATATACATTTCCCCCATTTACAAAAATGATATCCTTCACTCTTCCTATTACGAACAAACAACCTTTCCATAAAAACCCGGTGTCACCTGTGTTCAACCAGCCATCATTATTGATCACCGCGCTGGTGGCTGCTCTATTGTTGTAATATTGCCGGGTAACAGCGTCTCCGCTGATCCGGATAATCCCTAAATGCCCTTCGGGCAGGTCCACATCCTGCTCATCGGTTATCCTGACAGCCACCCCGCCTATAGTCGCTCCCAGGTTTACCACCTCTATAAGATCACCGTTGCGTTCCTGTTCGGCGAAGTCTTTTGCGATTACATATTGCCCTATCGTTAAGGTACTCCGGCGCACATAAACACTTTCAATGGTAGTACGTATATGCGGGAATGTCACCGCCAGGGTAGCTTCTGCCAGGCCATATCCTGGCCGCATGGACTGTGAACGTAAACCGAATGCTTCCAGTGTAGTCATAAAATGCCGGCATAAGGCTGCCGACACAGGTTCTGCACCATTTAAAATGATCCGTACAGAGGAAAGGTCGAGCCCATTTGCTTTATCCGGCGTAAACTGGTTCAGGTAATATTTATAACCGAAATTGGGAGAGCAAATGATCGTAGCCCGATGCTCTGATACTTTTTGCATCCACAACAATGGGTTTCTGATAAACAGGTCCGTAGGTATAAGATAATGTTGCAAACCCAACCCCAGCGGATACAGGTGAAACCCGATCAGCCCCATATCATGCGTAAGCGGCATCCAGCTTAAATAGCGATCATTCTCCGTACATCCATGCGCCGACAAAGCCGCCTGAATATTACTTAACAGGTTACTATGCGTCAGCACCACGCCTTTCGGATTCCCTGTAGAACCCGATGAAAACTGGATAAACGCAATGGTATCCGGCGTTACAGGATGTAATTTCCCAACAGAAGCCATTTCATGGCTGTCTTCCACAAACAACACCCGATCAAAACGCAATACTTGGCCAGTTTCATCTGTATAGTCGTGCGCACATAATTTCTCATAGTGCGCACGGCTTGTAAACAGATAAGGGCGATTCAAAAATGTCTTTATCTTAAATAATTTCTGTGCATTTTCGCTGTAATGCGTTACCGAAACAGGGACAGGAAGAATACCCCCTAAGATACAGGCCCAGAAAAGCTGAAGGAATGTTCTACTATCTTCTGCCTGCAACACAAGCTCATCACCAGGTTGCATACCATTATCCTGCAAATAGCCAAGCCAGGATAAAGCAGCGGTATACAACTGATAATAGGAAATGAAATCTTCCTTATTCCCCGCCCCGATAAATGTGATGCCTTTTTCCTTTTCTTCTTTGCGCCTTATTAATAAATCCGATAGCGTGGAAGATATAAGTGAATTTTTCATAGAATCAAACTATAATTTCTATAAAGTATTTAATGAATAGTCACTCTTTGTATGATCTTTCTCAGTCAGCATCAAATGCTCATTAAGCCTTACTTCCAGATGCTGGATACTATTAAACAGATCGTCAAAGGAGTTGATAATAAAATATTCCTTCTGCAGTTTGAAAGGATTATAAGGCGTGCGAAATATATGATCCAGATCAAAGGCATATTTGGGAATGGCATCATCGTAAACATTGGCGATTTCATCTTTTGAAGTGATAATAGCGGCCCCATAAGGCTTATTTTCGCCCATTTCATTGATGATGCCCATTTCATAGGTAAACCAGTATAATTGCCCCAGAAAATCAATGGCCCTTTCATGATGCACATATTTTAGTGCAATGCTGCTGTAAGCGGTAAGGAACCGGGTAAACTTTTCATTTGTCAGCAAAGGCAAATGCCCGAACGCATCATGGAATATATCCGGTTGTTCGCTAAAGTCCATCTCCCATGGCTTCCTCATAGAGATATTAACAGGATATTTCTTATTAATAATCATATAAAAAAAATCTCTCGTTGGTATCAACCCTGTTACTGGTGTGATCGTCCATCCGGCTATTTTATGCAGACGCTCACTCATCTCATCCATTTTTATAATCCGGTTTTCATCAAGCTGTATTTTTTCATACCCGTCCAGATATGCTTTTGATATTCTTCCGTTATGCAATTCTATTTGCCTTTTAGCCAATGCGGCCCAGGTTTCATGATCTTCCGGCAGGTAAGCATCATAATGCTGAGAAATAGTTATTAATCCCATAAATATTTTTTTAGTGAATCTTTATAGTTCTCTGATGAAATGTATATGCCCTGTAGAATGCGTGATCAGGAAACACTTAGGTTTCAGACCTCACATTCAGTTTTAAAATTGTCAGAATATTTAAAAGAGATGGATAAGGGGTGGGAAATGGTTTTTAGGATAGGTTTTATGACAACTCCTTCACAGGTTCTTCCTTCTTTTCATACAACAACTCTTTTTCTCCATATAACCGTTCTGCAATGATTCCTTTATCCTTTGAAAGTTGTATCAGTTTATTGGATTGAATAATAGGATTAGATTCGTCTGTATATTTAATACTGCTGATGAATTCCAACCAGGGCTCCATTCCCATGGCATATACATATAGTTCCCTGGGATTGAATATATCTACCAGCGTTTTACCCTTTGCACAATCAGAGCCAGCCAAACGCCGGCTGGCATCCTGTTCCCGGGTTGGCTTTTTTGTCATTAACGGCCCGTAGATCCAGGTTAAAGGCGCGCCGTCACATTCCATTCCCAGAAATAAAACATCTACATCCCCGATTTTGCGATGAATATGTTTATAGAGCGCTGATTCCAATATCCTGGAATCAGCCAGAAACAGCAACTTAAAGCCACTGATCTCTACCAGGTAACAAGACTTGGTCAAAATATTCAGATCGCTGTGCTCGCCGGTAAATGGTATGCCGGTAATAGATGAATCACCAAATTCGATGGTTTCCATTTCATCTATAGCGATGACATTGTTGAAACCAATCTGCTTAAACATTAACGCCAGGTTATGATCTTCCAACTGGCCAGTGCTGCTACGTGGCACAATCAGTTTTTTCACCTTATGCCTTAAGGGCAGTAAAGTTTCAAACAGCACGTGGTCCTGATGGTTGTGTGTAATCAGTACGTAATCAATTGTATCCGGCAGGTCTGCATCTGAAAAGTGCGCTACATCTGACTCATAGCCATAGTAACTGATCAATGGATCAACGAGTATAGTCACGTCCTTTGTTTCTATCAGTATACAGGCATGTCCAAAATATCTCATGCGGATTTTATCGCCTGTATATTTTTTATACACCGGAGGCGGAGTTGTTGTGAAGAATGTTTCAAAAAGGGATGCTTCCGATCCGGCTATTCCCAATAATTTACTGATGTAACTTAAATCCTGCGGCACTCTTTTCATGCGCGCCAGTTCATCAATACCGGGATGATTAAATGGTATTTCCAGGTGAAGCACATGCGGCTCATCCAGCCGGGGAGTACTCAAACAAAAAGGCCGGTGATCATTATCCGTGATCCATAGTGCAATACTTTGAGCGCTATCATTATAGTATTCACTCTGATATAAGAGCGATTCAAAAAACCGGAAATCTGCATTATTGTTACGATCATAAAAGAGCTCTACATAACCCTTCAGCATTTCAGGTACTTTCTGATACAATTCTTCCAGCCCGAATCCTTTGGCCTCTGTGGCCAGCATCAGGTCCAGTTCCTTGATTGCCTTTGCAAAACGGACCAGGTGGGCCTGTGTTGTCAATATCTTTTCTTTTAACGCTTTTACTTCTTCTACCCTTCCACCTCCCAGGTCCATGAAAGGCCCTCCCTTCATTTTAGGATTACGCACGGCCTCGGCATGAATAACAGGTGCGGCCAGATAAGAATCAATGATCACCAGGTGTCTTCCTATAGTGTTCATGGCAGCAGTAGCCGGAAAAATCAAATGACTCCACGCATACCATCTGTCATACAACGGCTCAAATACAACATTTGGTTTAAGGTATACTTTAATTCCACTCATCGGTTTACAAGTTTTGAATAAATAATTCTCAGCTCCGCGATGGATATACGGCAGCAGTATTTAGCAATAAAAAGGCTGGTGGGTGAAGATGAATACTAGTATGGGAGTGAGTTGCAAAGCTATCGCTCTCCTAAGCTACAAGCATAGCAGGAAACATAAAAAATAAATTAAAAGGAAGCAATCTGTATAGCTACGGGGCAAAGCTGTCGCTCTCCTAAGCTACAAGCATAGCAGAAAACATAAAAAATAAATTAAAAGGAAGCAATCTGTATGGCTTCGGGTGCAAAGCTGTTGCTCGGCTAAGCCACAAGTGTAGTAGAAAAAAAATACTGAATTCAATTTGTCCTGGTTCAACAAATCAGATAGGAAAGCCCGTGTGACAGGAGCAATCACCAGTCTTGATCACGTTTCTTTACACGACAGTTTTTCTGGATATTAGCCTGGTTAAATTCCTCAAAAATGTTGCAACCATGTGTTTTTCCTAAATTTCAATAAAGCGGTTTACGTTATAAAAATACTCAAAATATGATTTCTCTCCATGTTAAAACTATCATAAAAATAACATATACGAATATACGAATTTCCCGAAAATGAAGGTAGCCTATCTTTTATCAACACGCACATGCTGCAGCAACTGTTGCTTATCTATTTCTCCGTTGGCGTTCAAAGGCCACTGCTCTACTCTTATCATTTTATAAGGAACCGTATTGCCCGGCAACCTTGATTTCACATAGTCTCTCAGCGTCTTTTCTGTAATATATTCATATGTTCTAAGCGGCGTGACAGGCTTTTTACCATGGGTATCTGATACCTTCTGCGTCCCCTGGTGAGCACTATCGTGTTCAAAATTTATCCGCTCTCCGTTTTTAAATTCAACCCACCCTTTTACATGATAATCCGGATGATAACCGTCCAGGCCTGTAGACCTGGAAAAGGTTAAACAAAGACGATCTCCCTTTTCTACCTCCATACCATTTTCGAACAACGGAAAATAAACCGGTAAATGGTGCGTATGCTGTAAACTATCAATCATCATTAACTCATCTGTATAAGCATTCAACCAAAATACAATACCATGTATTATTCCATCTTTAACAAAAGATAACGTTGTTTTCTGCTCAGCCGATTCATGTAACTCAGATTCATAGGCAATATCTTCCACCGTACGTGTATCTGATATAAGTAACGAGGGTGAAAAATAACGCAGACACATTCTTATGTCAAAAGTATGTCCGTATTTTTTATGGACCTCGCTGATATAATAGGCAGACATGGGGCTCAACCCTTTCTCATAAATCGCTGCAGGCAACTCTACTGCTGCAACCTGCGTTAAATATCGGTTGGGAATAAATTTCACATCGCTCCCAAAATTACCTTTCAGTTCATTGATTAATGGAATGCAACCATCCGAACTGGCAATATTACCGGCCAACGCGGAAACTATATAATCTATCTTCTCCGGTAGCGTTACGTGACGGGCATCCCCCAAAATCAACGTTATTTTATCCTCCAGGCCAAGTTGTGCAATCTTTTCCCGTGCCTGTTTATATGCATGCTCCAGCGCTTCTACAGCATATACCTTTTTTGCTCCGGCGTTAATGCAATGCCTGGCCAGAATCAGTTCCGTTCCTGTACCAGGATCCAGTACCACTTTATCTTTCACCTTATCAGCCAATGCTTCCCGATATCCCCTTACTCTCATATCATCACTGGCCATGGAATTATAAATAAAGATATCATAGATATCGTGTTCACCTAATGATGGCACAAACTCTACATTTTGCACTAATCTGTAAAACAAAAAAAATGATGCTGAATGATATTCCCTTTCGGGTGAAGCTACTACCACACACGATTCCACTTCTCTATGTGTCAGCAAAACCGATTCAATATCCAGCAGTTCCTGATGGTGAGTTTTGTTAAGGTCTATCATAAACATAAGTTCTCCGCAATAAAATATTCGGGACTATCCTCAGATAAATAAACGAATGTTGGCGAATACCAGCTATATACTTTTCGAGAGGCTTATCCTTCACAGGCTGGTATCAGGTGTTTTCAATTATCAATTCTAAATGTTGACAAGGATTTTCTTAACGAGCAAAAACGTAAACAATTATTATGAGGGTTTTATAAGTTTGTTTCCGTGAACTAAAGTAGCAAAAAAATAATAATAATTCCAAATAAATTCTTCACACTTTTTCAGACAATTGATTTAGTACACTTTAGTATTTCAAATTTATTAATCGAGTACATTGCACGTTGCAACATTTTTTATTACACGCCCACATTAAGGTCGCTATGATCAAGCCGGTCTCCTTTTCACTACCAACCATCGCTTCATTAGTCAACCTCCCTGATTGGATATATTCGTTCTTCCGTTTGACACAAAGCTTGAACTCCGGAACATAAGGACAGGCATCCTCCATAATGCGGCATCATCTCATGCCGATCAGTTATTAAAAAATAGCGCAAGCGTATTTCACCATAGTCAGAGAATATTACACCTACGCCCAGGCTTTCAATCAACTTGAAATTGACAATATTTGACTAAATGAAAAAAGGCTTGTAAGCATCAACTTACAAGCCTTTTAATTTAAGTGCCCAGAGTGTACTTTTGTCGAACCACTTTTTAGCTGATTTAGAACGGCTTGCAAGCATTTTGGTTTAAAAACCAGTGCTTGTAGGCCGTTTTTCTATTGTACATAATTATCGTGAACCCGAAAACGCGTATATGAAAAGTTTAATGTGTGCAGAAGCAAAGCAGATTGATCTGGTAGATTACCTAACTTCATTAAACCACTTGACCCAAAAGATAAGAAACCAAGACTATTGGTATCTATCCCCGCTGCGGGATGAAAAAACACCTTCCTTCAAAGTTAACAGGCAGTTAAAACGTCTGGTATGATCATGGAACCGGGAAGGTAGTTGGGTGGACTTTGGAACGCTTTATTTTAATTGTAGTGTTGCCGACTTGCTACAACGCTTATCGCAAAAGCAACCCGCCCGTGTTTCTTTTACTGATGAAAAGAAAGATACCACACCACCACCACAGTCAAAGAGAGAGCCAGCGGATATGTAAGCGGCTTTGACATTCGGGTAGCCAGCTATGTTTGGGTAATACCCAACTACTGTGTTTGCCTCATGCAACCGCATTCGGTTAAATGTTATTCTCAAAATTATTAACGAACAATTTCCTTTAATAGGGCCTACTTTTGAAGTACTTATTATAATAATCCCGGAAGACAATAAACTGATACAGAAGGAAGTTTCAAGCGTTTTTCCTGTTCATATTTTTTAAAGCCTGTGTGTCCGTATACTTTACTTTATAGTTTTACAAATCAAAAAAGGGTTGGTTGAGTCTTATCAGTAGCTTCTTTAAGCTTAAAGAGATTACCTTTTTTCTCCTTAATAGTTTCAATAAAATCTATTTTCTTTAAATAATTATTCATCTTTTGTGTTGTCCAATCTAATTTTAATTTTAAGATTACTTCTTTTGCACTTAATGGCTTACCATTAAATACTGATCGGATTTCAGAAGCAAAAAAGTCAGCATCAGACTCTTGAACGAGTGATATGACATCAAACAATGGGGCATTATACACTTCAGACAATCTCTGCCCATTGATATCAACAGGAATAGCCCCCTTTTGTATTAAAATATTATTGGCATTCTTCTCTCCAGGTTCTGGCTTACGGACAAAAATGCTTCTATTTTTCTTTAGTCCATCCATAACACCAGACCAAGTTCCTCCTTTTTCGGATGATTCAGCTACATAAATTTCATTGGCAAGTCCATAAATAATGGGATTTCTAGCCATCGCCAATTCTGTTCTCCACGGTGCTTTGGGAAAAAATGTGCTTAACACTAGGACATCTCCATCAATAATTTGTTTATAATAATTTTTAAATCCAGAAGCAAAAGTCATAATTCCCTGAGGAAGTACAATGACACTCTGCCCCTTATAAAAAATTGCTGAATCCAATGCTTTCTTGTCAACCCCCTTGGCGAATCCGCTAACAACCACCTTAAACTCTTTACTTGCAAGTTGAGCAATATTATCTGTGAATTCCAAGGCGGTTTCGGAGGCATCACGAGAGCCAACTATAGCGACCGACTTTTCAGAAAGGATCTTACCATTTCCTTTAATATAAAGTACAGCAGGAGCATGAGTGGCTTTTAAATTAGTCTTTAATGTTTTTGAATAATCCTGCGATGTAATTGGAATTATTTCAAAACCTTGACTAAATAATGATTCTGCTAAAAAAGCATTCCCTGGCAACTCTAATTTTGCTTTATTCAAGTCAAAAATTTGTTTCTCATCCAACTGATAAATACCTCGCCAGTCTTTTTCTCCTAATTGAAAAAACTCTTCAATAGAAATCTTATTTTCATGGAAAAATTTAATAATAAGATTATTTATCTTCAAATGGCCCCATTTGGGCAAATGTGCCAATGCTATCCAATATGCGGCTGCTTCTTTTATCATACTAAATCACCTCCTACAGTGCGTGCTATTACAATAGGAACTATTTTACTTGCTCCAAAGTTAGTTAATATTTTACCTATTTCTTTTATTGTTGCCCCGCTATCAAAAATATCATCAATAAGTAGAACACTCTTCCCATTTATTTCATCTGGTGCTGTAAACGTAAATGCTCCATTTACGTTATCCGATTTCAGGAGACTATTTTCAAAAATTTTCTGTTGGTCAGTTTTTCGAATCTTTTGAAGGTTGTGGGAAATCGGAAACTTTAAAACTTGCGAAATCTTAGTTGCAAAGTTCTTCACCAAGTCGCCAGAAGAGGTAGGAGGAACATAGACGATCAAATCAAATTTCTCCTGCCCAAATTTCTTTCTGAAAGCTTTAAGAACCAATTTCAGTAAAAAGTCCGCATAATCCCCTCCCCCTTCATATTTTGAACGATGTAATGCCGCTCCAACATTGGAAACACCATAGTAGGATGCAGCAACACCATTACTCATATTTGAATTTTTCGATTCCACCTCTAATTCCGGGAAATAATTTTCTCTAAAGCTTTGTAACTTTTCAGACCATTCAGGGGTTACTGAAACGCCAATCTTTTGCTCTCCTGTGTTGTCGCAATTATTAAATTGGCGATCTGAATTATCACCTAAATAATCACAAAGAAATTTCATTCTGGATTCCTCAGTCCCGACGTATTGAATCATAGATTCAAGATCATTCAACTTTGAATTACGAAGTTCATCAAAAACTTTAGTATTCAGTGAGGGTGAACCTGGAATAAATTCATATTTTTTACTTTTCCCAATCATCACTTCTCGTATGATCCCTTGTTCTATTAGGTCTGCTTTAATTACCCTGATTTGATTTTGCTTCATATTAGTCACCCTCATTAAATCCCATTCACCTAAAAGATCAGATTTAACTGCAAGAATGACTTTTTCATACTTTTTCAATGACGGTCTACCTCCTTCAATAAAAGCCTCTGGGAGCTTTCTATCTTCTGGATTATAAAAAAGAATAATATTAGCAGAATTACCATCTCTGCCAGCTCTACCAATCTCCTGATAGTAATGTATCGGAGATTGAGGTATCTGACTATGAATAATAAAACGAATATCTGGTTTATCAATTCCCATGCCCAAAGCATTAGTAGAAATAATACATTTCCATTGATTGGTCATCAATCCATTCTCAATTGCTATTCTCGAGTCCGTATCAAGACCTGCATTATACGCAGTAGAAGATATATTCAAATACTCAAACCACTTCGAATAAATTTCGGTATCAAACCTTGTCCCTGTATAAAGAATTCCGGAGCCAGGCAACTTATTCAAATACTGTCCCAACCAAATAAACTTTTCTTCTTCCGAAGCAACTTTAACAACAAAAAGTTTAAAATTATCCCTCATCAAATTACCTCTGATAGTGCTGATACTCCCTCCAATCTGTTGAGCAATATCCCGTTCAACTTTTTGAGTTGCTGTTGCTGTTGTTGCCAACACAGGCAGTCCTTTGGGTAATAGTTTTATGAGATTGATTATTCGTCTGAAGGCTGGACGAAAATCATGGCCCCAGACAGAAATACAATGTGCTTCATCGACAACAACCATAGATATGTTCATTTGGCTTGTTGCCTCCACCCACTCACTATTTTCCTGTCTTTCTGGTGCTATATAAAGTATTTTAACTTGCCCTGTTTTCGCTTCACTAATTATTTGAGAGTTTTCCTCTGGGGTCTGTTCACTATTAATACATCTTGCAGATACTCCTTTTGCATTCAATTTCTTTACCTGATCTCTCATTAAAGCAATAAGTGGAGAAAAAATAATAGTTATTCCTTTGAAAACTGTTGCAGGGAACTGAAAACATAGCGATTTCCCGAATCCCGTTTTCTCAATAAGCAATACGCGTTCACCTTTCAAAACCCGCTCTATGGCAGTCCATTGCTCATCATGGAATTTAGCGATACCAAAAATTCGTAGTAGTATAAGTTCTGCCTCCTGTCTTGTCATTTTATTTTTTTAGACCCGTCAGATTCTTTATCATCCTACCCACAATTTCAAATATACGGAACTTCATCAATTGTAAGTGTTTTTCTCCACAATGGGACTAGTCCAATTATTGGTTCGACTTTCCTCGAAAAACTCGTTTTTGACGGAAGTCATTATCGAACCGCCCAACTCACGAAGCCATCAAGTTAATATACAGTATGGACGCGATTTTTGATAAAAAAAAAGTGGACAAACCGAAGTAAATCTCGATTTGTCCACTTACGTGCCCAGAACTGGATTCGAACCAGCACACCCTTGCAGGCGCTGCGACCTGAACACAGTGCGTCTACCAATTTCGCCATCTGGGCAACTGATATTGTGATCAGGGAGCGCAAAGATAAGCACTCATTTCATTTCTCCAAATTTTTTGCTGAAATATTTTTTCAGTCAACAGTAACAAACAGGCTGAAAACCAGCACTATAAACAATTGCAGCAAAGCACCGGATTGAGGAAGTGATCATCAGACAGATTAGTTCCACTTAAAGAAACGAATGCCGAGGATACCGAATACGGCTGAATATCCGAGCGTGGCCAGCAACGCGTATGTAGCCTGCAGGTTCCAGGTTTCTGGTTGCAGCGCAGTACCAATCATGTGGTTCACCACACCATAGGGCGACCACTGCACCATCTCTTTAACCACATCACCCAACACACCGAAGTTGCCCAGCATCCCCACCATAATAAAGATAAAATATACCAATCGTGTAGTGGAATTCACCGTCTCCGGGTTTTTAATCAGCCCTACGATCAGCTGACCGAGACTGAGGTACAGTGCACCGCCCAATACGGCAGCAAAGAAGCCCGTCAGATAACCCAGCGGCGACAATACAATTTTGTCTACCAGATTGCCAACGGCAAAGATGGCGATGGTCATGGCCATGATAGTGGCTATCTGCACCATGATACGGCTGCACATGATGGTCCACGCGGCCACCGGCCCTACACGCAGGCGCTGGAACACTCCTTTATCGCGGTCACGCGCAATGGAATTGGTATAACCCAGCAGGCCGATACTGATCAGGCCAATGGTGATACCACCGGAGATCACATAAGGGCCGCCCATCATTTTCACCATTCCTTTCCAGGAGATGACGATCACCACAGGCACCAGCAGCACCAGCCGCAGCGAACGACGGTTACGCCACAGGGTGGTAAAATCAGCCCGCAATAAAGCGGACATCACGGAAGAAGTTTGAGGTATTTTGGTTTGCATAAAGTAGGTGTTGAGTTATGAACGGACAGCCCGGCCGGTAAGACCGATAAATACATCTTCGAGGGTGACCTTGCCTTTGCGGCACACAGCAATAACATCGGGGTCGTTGCGATGCGCTGCTATCAGGGCTTCGGGCGTATCAATGGCGATCACCCGGCCATGATCGATGATGGCGATGCGATCACAGACTGCCTCGGCTTCTTCCATGGAATGAGTAGTAAGCAGCACAGCATGACCTTTGGCTTTGATAGCCTCGATGCGGTCCCACAGCTGTCTTCTGGACTGAGGGTCCAGTCCTGTGGTGGGCTCGTCCAGCAGCACCAGCTGCGGATCATGAATAGTGGAAATGACCAGCGATACCCGCTGTTGTTGTCCGCCGGACAACTGACCGAAACGTTTACTGCCTGAATCCTGCAGGTTGATTTCAACGAGTTTCTCTTCTACTTCAGCAGGGGTCATTTCTTTGCCATAGATACCGGCAAACAGCCGGATGATTTCGGCCACGTTGAGTTCTGCCTGAAAACTGGTGGATTGTAATTGTACGCCCATGTTGGCTTTGGCGTAAAGGGGCTGGTCGAGGATACTGAAACCGGCAACGTTGATTTGTCCGCCTTGTGGCCGCAACAATCCTTCAATAGCGCTCAGGGTACTGGTTTTGCCGGCACCGTTTGGCCCCAGTAAACCAAAAATTTCACCTGACTCCACGGCAAAGGATACCTGCCGCACTGCCTGAAAATGGCCATAGGAAACACTCAGCTGGTCTACCTCTAGGATAGCCCTTTGTTGATTACTCATGTGCTGATTCGATTTTGGATGAATGAACAGGTTACAATGATACAAAAACCAACAAAGGGCACATGGGGAAATAAGGTCAACGACCAGTACAGGTCGGTAAAGTGCAGCTTTTAACCGGTAAACCGGGCCACTAGAGGGAAACCAGCTGCCGGCGCAGCGCTTCAAGCACCATACCGGTGCGGCTTTGTACGTTGAGTTTGTGGAAAAGGATTTCGCGGTAACCGTCTACAGTACGTTCAGAAACATTCATCTTCTGCGCGATGGCTTTATAGGTAAGATCACTACAGGCGAGGCTCAGAAACTCTTTCTCCCTTTCGGTGATCGTCTCCTGCTGTTCGGATTGGAGGATCAGCCGGCGATAGTTCACATTAGAGGCATCGTTGTGGTAGTAGCCTGATTCATGTATCTCCCGCAGGGCTTTTTCCAGTTCCACCGGATGGATATCTTTCAGCAGATAAGCACAACAACCGGCTTTGAGCATGGTGATGATGGTATTGTCATTTTCTTTCATGGACAGCGCCGCTATCCGGATGCCCGGATGCTGTTTCTGCAACAGGGCCGTAGCTTTGGGGCCGTCCATAACAGGCATGTTCACGTCGAGCAGTACGATGTCCGGCGGTGCTGGCAGCGCTGTGATTTTGTCCAGCAACTCTTTTCCGTTGACTGCTTCCGCTACAATATTAAAACCGTTAAAGCCCGCTATGAGCAGGCTGAGTGATTTGAGGAATAACTGATGGTCGTCTGCGATGGCAATTTTGATGTTCATAACTGATTTGGTTCAACGGGTAATTTTATCAACACAGCAGTACCTCCTGCATCCGTCTTTTCCCAGTCGATCGTTCCGCCCAATAGCCGGGTGCGGTGTTGCATGTTCCGGATACCCAGTCCGGTGGCGGACATGCCAGCTTTATCAAAGCCGGCGCCGTCATCTGCAATGATCAACAGTAATGCCTTTTCTGCTATACGCATGCTGATATCAATCACTTGCGGACGGGCATGTTTCAGGCAATTTTGCATGGCTTCCTGTATGATACGGAACAAAATGATCTGCGGCTCTGCCTGTAGCGGCAGCTCGGCCAGTTCGTGCGTAAACTTCACCTTGATGGTACGACTGGCATTGATACGGGCCACTTCGCCCTTCAGGTTATCGACCAGGCTGAACTGGTCCAACCACTGACGGCTGAACGATTTGGACAGCGCGCGCAGATGATGAATGGCCGTACTGAGGGTTTCTTCGGCGGTCTTTAACGTCTCCGGTGCATCGGTCAGGTTACGCTGGGTAACATTGATCAATAGTTTGGTACTGGTTAACAATTGGCCGATATCGTCGTGAAGCTCCTGCCCCAGGTGGGCAAAGGTTTCTTCCTGTATCTCGATCTGAGACCACATCAATTGTTTATCATACTCTTCTTTCATTAATTTTAGCTGATGCAGGTAAGCTTGTTGTTTTTTCTTGTAATTAATGATCGCCACAATCACTATCAACCCCATGATGGTAAACAACAAGGTGAGTAATATGACTGCTACGAAGAAATCCTGTTTGACCGGAAGCATACGATGCTTTTTATCAGCATAATATACAACAGGTAATTGGATAATGAGTTCAAAATCGTAAAAAGATGCCTGGCAGACCGTGCATCACCGGCCAATAACAGATTGTAAAAGCCGTTAACACACATGGACCCGGCGAAATAAAAGAAAAACGCAAGGGTCAGCCAGAAATCCGGGTGCCGGAATATAGACGCTTCACTATTGGGGGTAATCGTAAAAAAGGATAAAAGGCACCAGCAAATGACCAGGAAGCTCTCAATGGTAATATTAATGCCCGGGAAATAACGCCAACCGCCATAGGCGAAGCTATGCACGAGTGATATCGCGCCAAACACAAATATTGAAACCCACATCAGCAACCGCCAACGTTCATCCTTGATTCCTGATCGTAAAATAATTGTTATCAGACTATATTCCAGCACCACAAAAAAGTGGTATACAATAAAGAAATGGGAACCACGCTTCCCGATCAATTCCACCATCACCTCCGATAATATGGAGAACCCCAATAACACGGCCAGCTGCTTTACCTGCGTGAATTGCAGGTTAAACAGGCTAATGGCAAAACATGTCACCAGCATCACATAGTATCCATAGATCCATCCGTTCATTCAGCGTAGCAATTTTTTTTTAACAGTGGTTCTCTAAATCAATAGGCGTGACCGCACCAAACGGATGCCCACTGGCTTTCAGCGCAGCAAACAGCTTGGCCATCAAAGGTTCGTCTTCTCCGCCATTGCCTCTTTCTTCAATGCCTGGGTCGCCAGGAACGGGATCCAGTACACCGGACTTGGCTTTTTCCAGCAACACAGGGAACCCGATGTTAACGTGATTGGCATCCAGACCCTCGGCCATCAGGCTAATTTTTTCGTTATTTTCCGGAATAACAAAATGAAAGCGTACAAATTCGCATCCAGGCTGGCCCAGCAACCGGAAAAGGGAAGCCTTGCTGAACTCAATGGAGTACCGGCCCTGGAAAAATTCTTTTACCTCTGGATGTTTGGATAGGTAATTGTAAAAATGGAACAGCATTCCGAAATAAGCACTCACAGTAACAGGCATCCCGTAGGTAGCGGGATCACCGGTGAAAGGCATATGTGAGTCAATAGGGATGGTGGTATTGTCAAGATACCCCTGGTTATTGGCGGTATAACCGCTAACCATCATTTTGTCGCTCATGTTGTTGTGTTTAGTGGAAGCAAATATTCAACATTTTTTTTATGCTTACACCGGGGTTTTCCCCGGGTAGTTACCCGGGATAATTCCTGCTGCCTACTAAAATATATAACTTAGCCAGAATAAAATACATCGCGGGAGGATTTTTCCACCGTTTCCATACAACAAATGGGATTTACTGCAACCCACCGTCCAAAACAAAGCCCTGCTTACCTGATCTATTTATTTATATAAATTGCGCTAAACTAATTGTCATGAGTCAACAGGATGCCCGTATCGATGCTTATATCCTTAAATCGGCCGGCTTTGCCCAGCCTATCCTGGAACATATGCGGGCCCTGGTCCATAAAGCCTGCCCCGAAGTGGAAGAAACCATTAAATGGGGCATGCCCTATTTCACCTGTGAAGGCCAGCTATTCTGCTGCTTTGCCGCTTTTAAGGCCCACTGCTCCTTTATCTTCTGGAAAGGTGCACTCATGGACGATCCGGATAATATCTTTCAGCAACGGGGCGAAAATGGCATGGGCCAACTGGGGAAAATCGCCAGCCTCAAAGACCTCCCATCAGACAAAATCTTTATTAAATACCTGAAGGCCGCGGCTAAACTAAGCACCAGAGACCTCCCTCCTGCTACCAAAAAGGCCACGCCGGTTAAAAAAGAACTGGAAGTCCCGGATTGGCTCCTGTCTGCCATTAAAAAGAATAAAAAAGCATGGGCCACTTTCGAAGCATTCAGTTATAGCAACAAAAAAGAGTACGTAGAGTGGATCACCAGCGCTAAAACGGATGCCACCCGCGACAGCCGCCTCGCCGATGCCCTCGCGTGGATGGCCGAAGGCAAAATCCGGAACTGGAAGTATGTGAAGTAATATTGAGTTGACATCTAAATCACTGTTCTCATAGTGCCAGACTGCATTTACAAGAATTGTTCTGCCTTTATCTATTAAGAATGCAGTAAAGCCTTTTTCAGTAAGAGATTTTCATTTATTATGCTGTATGTAAACCTCGGCAAGTTCTTTTTCTGGGAGTAGCTTCATTACTATCGGAGCATAACAGCCAGTTGCTGTAACCGTTCTTCCTGGTCGCCTCGGTCAAAATATACATACACGTGGTAACGTTCGTAATAGAAATCCTTTTCATCTGCCTCATAGTAGTGGCTATTGGCAGCGCCATGTGGGTTTTCTGTTCCCAGTTTTCCTGCCACGGTGCGGCCGTTGCTCTGTAGCTGGAGACCGAAAGGTAACTGTATAGGATCGGTAGCGCCGGCTTCCGGCGTAAAGAAATCTATCCTTGTTAAATAAAGAGGACCATTACCTACCGGATTTTTGATCCGGTAATCTGCGGGAGAAAAAATGGACAGCCCTTCCGGGTCTGATTTGCTGAGAGCCGCCGCTCTTGCGGGATCATCAAAGTCGAAAGAAAGAGCAAATCCCTGAATAAACCGTGAATGCAGATACTTCCGGACTTTCTTTTCCGGTAACAGTGGGTCAGGCAAGTGTTGCAGGTCGATATGATGGGCCTCCAAAAAGGCTTTAAAATCCGGGTGATCAACACTATAACCTAAAAACTGCAGGAGTTCCTTTCCTTTCATAGTTACACATTTTTCATTTGTTGTTCCATGCAACTTACTGTTTCTTTTGTTTGTCGTACCCACCTTTTTTGTAAAAATAAAATAGGGTCATCCATCTCAATAATATCCTTGATGGCCTGACCGATGCATAGACATAGTTAGTTGCATCAATACCAACATAATTTGGTTCGATATTATTCCAGTTCTGGGAACTGAAGACTTCATAAAATGAAAACGCCGGAGCTTATCTCCGGCGTTTTTATTTTATACTTCCGCTATTTGCCTCAAAGCATACGCGTCATGCGGCAGACCATACGCTCTGAACACTTCAAGAAGATTGACAAAACCAGGGTTCTTCGCCACCACGTCCGCTGCTGTCAGCAAAGCCTTCTTCCTGATCG
This sequence comes from Chitinophaga fulva, assembly GCF_012927205.1. Lineage (GTDB taxonomy): Bacteria > Bacteroidota > Bacteroidia > Chitinophagales > Chitinophagaceae > Chitinophaga > Chitinophaga fulva. Next base: position 24,907 of record NZ_JABBGC010000002.1, on the reverse strand, counting down.
GCGTCATATCTTCCAGCGCCGTTTCATCGTTGAACAACACAGCGAATATTGTCTGCAGATAGCTGACCTGGTTCAATGTGCTCATAGCGGGCAGTCCATCGATGATGGGCTCTATCTCCTTCTCCAGTACATCGGGCCTGGATTGGCGCAGTACCGCTAAAATATATTCATGTACGTTATAGATATCACCAATGAAGGGCATCATGTTACCGTAGTCATCATCGAGCGCTTCGTGGTTGGCCAATGCATGCAATAAATCCGTCAGCCAGGATTCCTGGGCTTCTGTGCCGGTGAGCAGCACCAACTGTGCAGCCAGGACAAAACGCACAAATGCATCTCCTTCAGTGCCCACTGCGGTAGCGTAGGTTGTCAGCAGTTTATTGCGTTGCTCTCTGACAACATAAAAACCCGACAGGGAATAAATGGCGTATCCTCTTCGGGTACTGCTGTGGTCCGTGTTTTGCCATTCATCTAGCAGGAACTGCTCCGTAGCCTCATTGCCGGAATACATCAGGATGTATTGCGCCATACGTGCCATATCAGCGTTATCGCTTACGGCCCACTGGAGCAGCATAGGCTCCAGCGGCGCAATAGCTCCTATTAGCTCCTTATACAAATCGTTCTGCTCGGTGATATACCTTAAGTCCAGGATGGTATACAGGAATTTTCCCAATCGCTGTGGCACAGCCGGCAGGTGTTGATAGTGAGGTATCATGCGCGCCAGTATCGTTGCTACTTTGTACGTCGACGCATATACGCAGCCCTGCTGTTCAATCTCCGGCCAGAGCATTTTTTCGGCCACATCGGCTACCGCCTCATCTTCCGATAGCATGCCATTGATGCCAATGGGCAGCTCAGCACCACCGCTGCTATGATAAGCATCGATGGTCTCCCAGTCGATGGCGTCCAGCTCTTTTTGCAGGTACGCCGGCACTTCCAGCGCATACAGTTTAACTTTGGCATTAAGCTCATCATAGTTCCGGTTGAACAACATCACCACGCTTTCCCAGTCAGTACGGGCGGTGTTAACTTCATAGCCGCCCCAGGACGGTATGAAGGCATCCCATCTTATCAACTGGAAATGATCATCCGAATCTTCCGTTATGGTAAGGTGCCGTAACACCTGTCCTGCGGCGTCGTACAGGCGCCAGGTACCGGTGCCATCACCATTATTGGTGAAGTCGATGAGCGTACCGCCTCCGGAAGCATAGTAAACAGCACTTTCCGGGAAACTGAATTTATCGTCGGAGAGATGTCCTTCGCAAACCAGTTCACCGTTAAAATATCTTCGTTTATGGACAGGAGACAACTGTTCTCTTCGTACGGAGTAAAGCTCCCGGCCCGTTTTATCAAAATAGATGTTGGTTACGTCTTTTTCCTGGCTGCGGTAGACTATCCGGGTTTTTACTACCGGCGTGGCTGTACCGCTGTAGTAATAGCATGTCTCGGAGTCTTTTGGTACATCTTTATCGTATACATTGGAGCTGCTTAACACGCCGTTGGTATACTTATAATCCTCCAATACACGACCGGAATCGCTGTAAAGTCTTTTTACTACCGGGTTTCCATCCAGGTCCCATTCAAAATATTCACCGATATAATTAGCGATGCGGGTGTCGACAGTGCCCATTACCCAGTTGGTGGCTGAATAGGCGCCTCTGATGAAATGCGCGCGTGCAGGCACATTTTGGGGCCTTGCCGGCAGCGGGTCTCCGTCGGAACTCACTTCATTGTTTTCTTTGTCAAAATAACGCTGGGCATTGTAAATGAATTCATCTACATAGTCAAATTCCGCGGCCCATACATTATCAGCATTATCGGGAGGAAAATATTCAGGTGTAGGATTGTCACTTTTGATCAGGCGCAACGGGCCTACATATTTATCGCCGCCATACCATTCACCATCCTGTGATACAGTACCATCGGGGTGAAAACGTTGGGTCGGGTAAGGAGGGATACCATCCCGGTAATCAATGGCTACCCAGAGGTAGCCTTCTATATGCCATATTTTCCAGGGGCCAACACGTTGGTTGTTTTCATTGGTTTCACCAAACAGCCACTCTTTGTCGGCATCATTATAGACGGCAGCTTCAGGGACAGTAATAGGTCTTTCCATTGCTTTGAGGTATAAATTTTTTCCTCCGCAAGATATTATATTTTTTTTCTGAAGACGATCATTTATGGTAAATAATCGATAGCGTTACAACTTCAGCAACCCTGACCGGTAGAGGGTATTCACCGGTTTATTGTCCCAGAAAAGCTCAAAATCTTCCAGGCCCGCCGCTTCATAACTGTCTTTCAGTTCCTGTAACGTATAGGTCTTCGGGTTAGCCACGGCTACCTGCGCCAGCACACCTGCCAGCCATTCGCCCTGTGGGGGCGGAACGCTGATATTCATCTTTTCTTTTTTATTCTGAAAAGTGAAAGAGGCTACTTCCCAGGTGCTGCCTTTCTTGGATTTGGTGATCACTTCCATCGACGGCTGTTTGCCCAGGAAAACCACCTTGCTTGTGGGTTTGATAGTGCCTGCTTCTTCCTCCATCAGCGCTTGGGTGATGAAATCCGGCGCCACGCTGGTTTTCGGCACCTTGAATTCAAACCACTTTTGCAACGGGTAATCCAGGCAGGTGCCATGCATAAAGTTGAGCAACGATTTTTTCAGGCCGAAGCTAAAACTTTCATGGTCTGCCCCGGTGGGATCGACATGCTGAATATCATTGTTGGCGAAAGTACCGATTACCTCGGTCTCTTTCTGCACCTGGAACTTGGCGGGGTCCAGCCCTACAGGGCTGTGGGCCGTCATGGTAAACTGATGCCAGAAGGCGGATTGCAAAATGCCGGCAGCGAACATCTGCCGTACCATTTCCAGTGCATCGATGGTCTCCTGCGCGGTCTGCGTCGGGAAACCATACATCAGGTAAGCATGCACCATAATGCCCGCTTCCGTGAAATGGCGGTTCACCCTCGCTACCTGCGCCACGGTGATCCCTTTCTGGATAAGGCCCAGCAACCGGTCAGACGCTACTTCCAGTCCGCCCGATACGGCAATGCAACCGGATGCTTTGAGCAACAGACAGAGGTCACGCGTGAAACTTTTCTCAAAACGGATGTTGGTCCACCAGGTGACGGTGAGCTTACGCCGGATGATTTCCAGCGCCAAAGCGCGCATCAACGCGGGTGGCGCGGCTTCGTCCACAAAGTGGAAGCCGTTCTGGCCCGTCTGCGCGATGATGGTCTCCATGCGGTCGCACAGCATAGAGGCGGCTATCGGCTCATACACGCGTATATAATCCAGTGAAATATCACAGAAAGTACATTTTCCCCAGTAGCAGCCATGGGCCATGGTGAGCTTGTTCCAGCGCCCGTCGCTCCAGAGGCTGTGCATAGGGTTCACCACTTCAATGGCCGATATGTACTGGTCCAGCAGCAGGTCGCTGTAGTCGGGCGTTCCAACCTGGCTTTGTTTATAGTCGTGACAGGACGCATTATTAATATAACTCACTTTACCCTCCTGTAACAGGAAAGTACGTTTCAGTTCTTCCATGGATTTCTGCCCGTTGAGGTACTGAAACAGGTTCTCCATCGGGGCTTCGCCGTCATCGAGGGTGATGAAGTCGATGAATTCAAACACTCTCGGATCACTGAGGGAACGCAGCTCTGTATTAGGAAACCCGCCGCCCATGGCTATTTTCACCTGTGGATAGTGTTCCTTGATCCATTGTCCGCAACGGAAAGCGGCGTACAGATTGCCCGGGAAAGGCACCGAAATGGCTACCATCGAGGGTTGCACACTTTCCATGCGGGCTGCGAGCAGGTCTGTCAGGATGTGGTCTATATAGGTATACCCCTCATGCAGGGCATCGTACAGCTCATCAAAGCTATTGGCAGAGCGGCTCAGGCGCTCTGCATACCGGCTGAAGCCAAAATGCGGGTCCACACATTCCATGATCAGGTCCGACAGGTCTTCCAGGTACATGGTAGCCAGGTGTTTAGCCCTGTCCTGTGTGCCCATGGAGCCAAAAGCCCAATGCAGGTCGTCCAGCTGCGCAAAGCGGGAAGCTTCCGGCAGAAAATCACGTTTGCTGATCTGGTGGGCCAATGTGGGGTTGCGGCCCTGTAAAAACAAAATAACCGCGTCGATGGTGTTTACATAGTCATCCTGCAACGCTATGATACGGGCTACATTTTCAGAAAGCTCTGCCGGAGGTTCTGCCGTAATACTGTCGAACAACTGCTGTAAGCCCTGTTTTGAAAATAAAGCCAGCGTTACTTCGATACCCAGGTCAGCCTGGAAAGCGCTGATCCCTTTTGTGTTCAGGAACCCTTTCAGGTAGGCTGTGGCCGGATAGGGCGTGTTCAGCTGCGTAAATGGCGGTGTTATTAAAAAAACAGAATGACTCAAAACCGGTTATTTAAACCGCAAAGGTAGGTCATATTAATGAAAGATAGCAGGGTCGCGGTTGTACGCACGAAAACAATAATAGTCTACAAAAATTATAGACTTTTATTTGGAAATATAAACAGCCCCTCCTATCTTTGTTTTATCACACCTAATTAAGCCCACCGTTAATTAGTTTATGCCACCATTATCAAATTGCGGAGCTATAAAATAATTAGCATGAAACAGTCAGTTTACTTCTTTCGATGTTGTTCTCACCTTATTCAGAAATTTTAAAATTTCGATATGGGCAGGTTTCCTTGTCAGTAATGCCCTGTTGATATCGGGATTTTGGGATTTTGATATTTGCTGATATCCTCATCAGCGATGTCCTTTGGTACTTTTCTTTTTCATTGTTTTTCTTTTTCATTTTTTGCCCTCCGGGCGATGATTGCCTGACTCCTGTATCGTATAGGTGTTACAGTGATCTTGTATCATCATCCTGTGCAGGAACCGCTGTGGGACTTTCTGTCAGTGGCAGGTATTTCCATGCATACCGCGCTCCGGTACCGTCCGGGCACAGCGTCTCCCTGTGCATTGTTCACACAATTTTGCTCAACCAAAAAATAAAACCCATGAAAACACATAAGTCTTTCTTACTCACCGGCCTCTTGTCTGTCTCCCTGCTGGGCAGCGCTGCCGCTACGCCCGACAAACCGTTTGTCCGCGAGGGCATCTGGCGGGGCGTCTTCACCCTCAACGAATCACAGGTGCCTTTTAACTTTGAACTGAAAGGCAAAGACCCCGAACACGCGGTGTTTACGCTGCTCAACGGTACCCGTCGCGATGACTTCCATGTACAACGCATTGGCGCTGATTCGCTGTTCATCAAAATGAATACCTACGACGCCGCACTGGTAGCCAAAATAGAAGATGACGGTAAAATCACCGGTGAATACCGCAGCCTGGTGCCCAATTTCAGGGGCAACGCCCTCCCCTTCGCCGCTGAATACGGCCAGAGCTACCGCTTTGCGCCGCCAGGCACCGAAGCAGCCCCTCAACATGACATCAGCGGCAAATGGGACCTGACCATCTACAGCAAAGAACCCACGCCGAACCGCGTAGGCCTGCTAAAACAACAGGGCAACAAACTTACGGGCGTGATCATGTCGGTAGTTGGTGACAGCCGCGAACTGGAAGGCACCGTGCACGGCGACGAATTTGAGCTGTCCGGCTTTACCGGCCCCAGCCCCATCTACATCAAAGGGAAAATCAATGATGACAAATCCCTGACAGGAGAGCTCAGTCTGGGTATCTACAACAACATCAAATTTGATGGCAGCAAAAATGCAGGAGCAGAACTGCCAGACCCATACAAACTCACGTTCCTGAAGGAAGGCTACAAAAAACTGGACTTCACCCTCCCCGATCTGGACGGTAAAACGGTTTCCCTCAGCGATGAAAAATACAAAGGCAAAGTGGTGATCGTGGAAATCATCGGCACCTGGTGTCCCAACTGTACGGACCAGACATCATTCCTCTCCCCCTGGTACAATAAAAACAAAGACAGGGGCGTAGAAGCGATCGCTATTGGTTTTGAACAGAAAGACGACCTCGAATACGCCCGCTATACGCTGGGTAAACTCAAAGAAAAATACAACATACAATATGATATTCTTTTTGGTGGCATTGCTGATAAGAAAGTGGCGTCAGAGAAATTACCGGCGCTCAACCGCATGATGGCTTTCCCCACCACCATCCTCATAGACCGTAAAGGAGAAGTAAGACAGATACATACCGGTTACACCGGGGAAATCACTGGTCAATATTACCAGGATTACGTAGCCAAATGGAACAAAGATCTGGACGAGCTGATAGCTGAAAAATAATTTAACTTTTTTTTTCCGCTTTGCGCAAATGCTTCTCCGTAAATCAACCTACTTTGCAGCAAATTTAAACACACACATATGCAACGATTAGTATCCTTGGTATTCATGGGAAGCGCCATCATACTGATGTCTTTAACCTCTCCTGCAACTGCCGGCAACAACAAACCTGCAAAAGCTGTCACCAGCACTAAAAAAGCTACTGCCTTCCAGGTAGACAAATCTCAGAGCAAACTGTTCTGGGTGGGCAAAAAAGTAACCGGTCAGCACAGCGGCACCATCAACGTGGCCGACGGCAAACTGGACGTAGAGAACAACGTATTGAAAGGCGGTAATTTCTCCCTGGATACCCGCAGCATCGCGGTTACCGACATCAAAGATGCAGACGGTAACGCCAAACTGGTGGGTCACCTGAAAAGCGAAGACTTCTTCGGCGTAGAGAAATTCCCTGCTGCCAACTTCGTGATCACTAAAGTAGCGTCTAAAGGCAACGGTAAATATGATATTACCGGTAACCTGACTATCAAAGGCATTACCAACGCGATCACTTTCCCTGCCACCGTGGCTGTTGCAGGCAACAAACTGACTGCCAAAGCGGACATTAAGGTAGACCGTACCAAATACAACATCCGTTACGGTTCCAAAAACTTCTTTGAAGGTATAGGCGACAAAGCCATCTACGACGATTTCGATCTGACCGTGGAACTGGTGGCTAACGCCCAGTAATTACCCTCCTCCGTCCATTACTACTTACCCCCATTATAATTCCTGGGGAGAGCAGGCACTATCGCCCGCTCTCCCGGGAATGCCAAAACATTTTTTTATTTGGTTATTTTTTTATTTGGTTATTTTTTGAGGGTGAAGAACTTACTATCTATGCATATAGCCAATAACCAGGTAGATTAACCAACAGGTAATCAACCAACCTTACAGCAACCTACCACAGAACCAAACTGCGCCAGCGCAGCAAACAAAACAACCAGGAGCAACCACTTCTTTACGGCCACCAGTTAAACAGCCCAGGGTAAATATCAAAATAATCAAATATTCAGGGCCCATCAACTAAACAACCCAAACAAAATATCTAAATAACTAACTAAAAAAATGATAAAATTCATTTTAATGGGTGTGCTATGCCTTTGCGTTATCCTCGCCGGTTTCCGCAACGACGCACCTACCGGTGATCCCCCTACTAAAGCTCAACTGGGGGAACAGTTGTTTTTTGAGACCCTGTTATCGAAAGACAAAACGATCAGCTGCGCCTCCTGTCATCAGCCACAGCACGGCTTTGCAGATACCGCCGCTTTAAGTCTGGGTATCCACCGCACCCCCACTAAAAGAAATACGCCCGGCATCACCAATCTCTCCGGACGGCCCAACTACTTCTGGGATGGCCGCGCCGCCACCCTGGAAGCCCAGGCATTACAGCCTATCATCAATCCGGATGAAATGGGGCTGCCCATTGAAGAAGCCGTTCAACGGCTCAATGCCAGTCAGCAGTACCGGCAACTGTTCCAACAAGTGTTCGGCAGTCCGGCTACCGCCGCCAATATCACGCAGGCGCTCGCTGCCTACGAGAAAACGCTCGAAACGGCCAATAGCCCCTACGACCGTTTCATTGCCGGCGATGACAACGCCCTCACGGAACCGGCTAAACGCGGCAGGATATTGTTCATCGGCAAAGCTAATTGCAACAACTGCCACTCGGGGGAAGACTTTACGGCTGACCGTTTCAAAAACATCGGGTTGTACAACGGTAGCACCCTGAATGATGCCGGCCGCTATGATATTACCAAAGACGAACATTACAAGGGCTTTTTCAAAGTGCCGGGCTTGCGCAACGTGGCTGTCACCGCTCCGTATATGCATAACGGTATGTTCCGCACGCTTCGTGAAGTGATTACCTATTATAACAACCCCAATGCCGTTGTGCCGGATGGCATCGGCAGAGACCTGTCACTGAACAAACCACTGAACCTGAGCGAACAGGAGATACAAGACCTGGAAGCCTTCCTGGTGGCATTGACAGACGACCGCTTTACACATCGACCTTAACTATCATCAACCAACGCATGAAAAAAATTATACTCACTGTCACCGCCCCTTTGCTGTTTCACAGCTTGTCGGCACAGGAAAAACACCTGACCGACACCACCCGGCAATTGGGAGAAATACAGATCGTCGGCTCACGCAGCGCCGACCGTACCAAGCTGAACTCTCCCGTACCGGTAGATATCATTGATATTAAATCATTGCAGGAAACGGCCCCCCAGACCAGTATCACCCAGCTCCTGCAGTACATCTCTCCTTCTTTTCACTCCGTTAACGGCAGCAATGCCGGCGATGCCGGTTCAGCCCTCAATCTGGCGCAGCTGCGGGGACTGGGCGTAGATCAGCTGCTGGTGCTGGTCAACGGCAAACGCCGTCACAAAAGCGCCAATGTCAACTGGGGCGGCCTTGGCAACGGCGCCACCGGTTATGACCTTAACGCCATCCCCGTCAGCGCCATTGACCGTATCGAAATACTGCGTGACGGCGCCGCCGCCCAGTATGGCTCTGATGCCATCGCCGGCGTGATCAACGTCGTGTTGAAAAAACAAACCGACCATATCCTTGTGAATACCTCGGCCAGCACACGGCGTAGAGGCGATGGCGTTACCACCCGCACCGGTATCAACTACGGCACGCGGGTAGGGCAACAAGGCGGCTTCTTTAATGTTACCGCCGAATTTGCCACACAGGCCATCGCCCTGCCGCCCGGCCGCGACGATGCAGGCCTGTATATCGGTCCTGTCTTTGGCGGTGGCGCCAATACCAGGGGCTATGATGCCATCTACACCAAAGAAATAGACGATGCCATCCTGAAAAGCCGGGGAATAGACCGCCACCACTTCGATCAGCGTGGCCCCGGTTCCAACAAAGCCAAAGAAGCACTGCTGTTTTTTAATACAGCCATCCCCGTTAGAGAGCAGACAGAGCTATACGCTTTTGGTGGTATCAGTCGCCGCAACTCCCAGTTCACCGCGGTATACCGCCTCCCTGGCTGGACAGAGCGCAACAATACCACCTTGTACCCCGACGGCTTTCTTCCCGCCATGGACAATGGCATCACGGACAAGTCCATCGCCATCGGTGTAAAAACTACCATCAACCAATGGAAAATTGACCTGTCCAACGTATACGGCAGAAACGATTTCAGTAATGTGATCAGTAACTCATTGAATGCAAGTCTGGGTGCCAAAAGCCCCACCACTTTCGATGCCGGCAAATACAACGGCACACAGAACACGGCCAGTCTGGATATCAGCCGTTATTTCAAACAGGCGTTACACGGACTTAACATCGCTTTTGGTGCACAATACCGCACCGAAACCTACCAGATCATAGCCGGTGAAGAAGCTTCCTATATCAAAGGGGACCTGCGCCCCGTTTACCGGGTAGACACCAGCGCCGCCGGCGTACCTTATCTCTCCGATGCTGGCTGGCTGGCGCTCAACGGCCTTTCCCCCGGATCACAGATACATGCCGGCTTCCGGCCTGTCAATGAAGTGAATGTCAGTCGCGCTATTGTAGCTGCCTATGCCGATGTGGAAGCAAAAATCACCCCGCAGTGGCTGATATCCGCTGCCGTACGTGCAGAGAACTTCTCCGATTTTGGTAATGTCACCACCGGGAAAATAGCCTCCCGCTATAGCTTTGCGCCATGGCTAAGCCTTCGCGCCTCCGCCAATACCGGCTTCCGTGCGCCGGACCTTGCGCAGTTTTATTACACCGAAACCTCCACTACCTTTCAGCAGGGCCGCGCGATAGACCTGGTGACGGCTTCCAATAAAAGCGCCGCTACCCGGGCACTTGGCATCCCCTCGCTCACGCCTGAACGTTCTACCGGGTATGCCGCCGGTATTACTTCCCAGCCGGCGCCCAACGCAGAAATCACTGCGGACGCTTATTATGTGGACATCAGAAATCGTGTAGGCAATACCGGTAACTTCTCCGCCAGCGATACCCATTTGCCGGCAGACGTACGCGCACTGCTGTTGCAAACCGGTACTACACAGGCCAAGTTCTTCTACAATGCCTTCAGTACCCGCACCAAAGGCGTAGAGGTAACCGCCAGCTACCGCATCCCGCTGGACCACGGCCAGTTGCAGCTGCTCGCCGGCGGCAACTTTGTGCACAATGAAGTAACGCATATCAATACCCCCAAAGGACTGGAGGAATACCAATATGTGATCTTCAGCGAAGCCGAAAGAGCAAGGGTAACAACCAATATTCCCGGTCAGAAAATAACGCTGCAAGGCACCTGGACCACGTCCCGCTGGTCACTGCTGCTGCGCACCGTATACTTCGGGTCCGTAACCACTGCCACGGCACAAAATGCCACCTTCCCGAAACCGGATTATTATTTCCAGGAGCTCAAACCAATCTGGATTACCGACCTGTCCGCAGGATACCATATCACCCGGTCCATCCAGGTGACAGCAGGGGTTAACAATGTGTTCAATGTGTTGGGAGACTATACCGACGCAGCCATTTCGGGCCTGCGCAACCCGACCGTAGTAGGCATACAAAACGGTAGCGCAGGTATCCAGCCATTTGTAAGGCTCTTTGGCAAATTCTGATCATCGTCCTAAAACAACCGCATATGAAAAAATATTTTCCGCTTATCATATTAGCCCTGAGCGCCTGCACCAAAAGCGATTACCTCGATGTGAACGCCGCAGAACGTCCGCCGCTCAATGCTTACATCAGCTTCGTAAATGCACGGCCCGTGGCCACCGGCATCCAGTTCTGGACATTCACCCAACAGATCACGACCGCGGCCGTCGGGGTAAACCAGGTCTCACCGTACCTGCCCACTACTTTTGGCAACGTGCAGATCAACTTTACAGAAGGAAGCGGCGCCAGCTACAAGGCTTCGCGCCAGTTTGGCAACAGTGCCGCCTATACGGAAACAGGCGGACCTAACGGCCCCATTGCAGGCTACTACCACACGGTAGTGGCCGCAGCTAAAAAGAATGACCGCAGCAAAGACACGCTGGTATTATTTTATGATGACCTGAGCAGCGCCCCTGCCGGCAAGGCTAAACTACGCTTCCTGCACTTCGCTGCCGGTACCGGTGAAGTACAGGTGAAGCTGCAACAGCAGAACAATGAAAAAGTCTGGTTTGAAAAGGTGGGTTATGGCAGCGCCGGCGGGAGTAACCTGTCTGGCGCTGCTTATGACTTGGGGCCGTTCACTAACGTAGACGCAAGTACGATTTCATTGACCGTCAGTGTAAATGGACAGGCATTAAACATACCATCGCTTTCCGGCCTGCAACTGGAAGCGGGCAAAGCTTATACGGTGCTGCTGCACGGTGGCGTAAATGAAAAAGATATTCCGGGTGCGCGTCTTATTGTGCATCCATAACACTGTTATTGCGAAATCTGTTTCATCAGCGCTGCATTGTCCCAGAAAAGCGTTTCCGCCACCATCTTGCCATCTTTCCACTCTCCTACGGTACACATCTGGAGCTTGAATTTTTTGCCGGTGGGCGGCATGGTCTTGCCACCGCCCATAGGCATCGGCCGGGAGAAAGTACCTTCCATTTCCCCTACGACGCAGGTGTATTTTCCAACACCGAATTTAATGGGATGGGCGGTGATCTTTGTATCAGGCGCAAATACAAACATGGGCTTCAGTTCATCAATATGGGTAGGGATGCCCGTTGTCTGATGCCCATCAGGGTAGGTCACCACAATATTATTAGCGTGGCTGATCTGTAAACTATCCCACAACTGATGACTGTAAAAGTTGAAGTCCAACGAATCGAAACGGGTCAGGTAGGTATTCATTTGCTGCTGGTCTTTTTCATACTGGTCCAGCTTAGCCTGCAGGGAATCAGCTTTGGCTTTCCAGTCGCCGCCACCGGGATTTGGATTGGCGCAGGAAATCCATAATAGGGAAGCTAAGGCCCCGATACTTAAAAAGAAGGTGAACTTTTTCATGTCTGGAAGGCTTTAAGTGCGACTTAAATTACATTCCGGACAGAGAAAAAGTTCACCTCTGTATTGTTAAACACGTAGTGTTGTTGCTGTTAGAATTTCACGATACCACCCAGTGTCACCCATCTGCCGGGCATTGGCACGGCGCCGGCTTCCACATAGGTCACGTCCAGCAGGTTGTTCACATCCGCATACACCTGGAAACGGCGTTGCTGGTAAGCGATACGGGCATCTACCACTGTATAATCCATATAGCTGATACGCATATTGTAACGGGCAGTTGCAGACACCATCCAGTGTTGCAGCAGGGATGCCCTTACACCGGCGGTGAACTGATGCCGCAAGCTCTCAATGACGTAGCGGGATATTTTTTTGCTGTTGTCATCTCCCTTAAAAGAAGGCGACAGGTAGTTATAACCGGCGTTGGCGGCAAAACTATTGAACACGCCGGAAGCGAAAGTGGTAGCATAACCGGTTTGCAGCGAGAACCCTTTGGTGTCTGCGCGCTGGAAGTTCTGTGGCTGCCATGGCTGTGGCAGACTGTCTTTCACGTAGTCAATAAAATCAGATATCTGACGGTAGAACACACTGCCGGAATAGGAGAATTTACCGCTGTATTTCCGGAGGCCTGCTTCCATATAAGTAGCTTTCTCCACGCCCAGGTTGGCATTTCCCCGAATGGCCGGGCTCTTGTAATACAGATCCGTATAAGTAGGCAGGCGTTGCGCCGTACCAATATTAGCATACAGTTTCAGATCGGAGGTGATATTAAAACCCGCATCTGCTCCAGGGAAGAACTGCCATCCGTAGGCGGAGTTATAATTCAGGTAACCACCTACTGAGAAGCTGAACCGCCTGTCGGCTTTGCTTTTATACTCGCCGTAGATACCGATGTTGGTACGTTCGTGATTACCCAGGTTGTTACTGTTAATGGCCTCATAACGCGCTTCTGCCCCTGCACCGAATGAACCGATGGCGGTTTCAAAACGGTTGTTAAGCTCTACGTCCACGATGTTATTGTCGTGCAGGTTGGCGCCCGCTTTATTTTGTTTTACGTAGAGATAATTGTCTTCCGTGTAACGGTAACTTACCCGGGGTGTCATCTCCCAGCTTTTGTTGATCTGTATTTTATCGCTGACGGCTGCCAGGAATGTTTTCACAGATTCTTCCGATTCTTTGTCACCGGGGGCGGCGTAGAAACCGTTGGCGCCGTAGCTGTTTTTCACAAACCCTGCCAGTGCCCGGATATCGTGGTTGGCAGCCGGCTGGAAAACGCCCTGGTAAAAGGCCCGGTAGTTATCGTAAGCGGTATTGTAGCGGTAACCGTTGCCGCTATTGGCATTGAGCGACAGCGACTGCCCGGTGTTGCCGGTCATGAGGGTACCGGTAGCACCGATGCCATAACCACTGTACAACTTGTTTTTTTCATCTTTTTTGAAGCTGCTGCCCACGTTGGCGCGAACAACGGCCCCTGTTTCCTTCGGCTGCCGGGTGATGATATTGATGGCGCCATTGAGCGCATTGATACCATAAACCCTGGCGGCAGCGCCACGGAGCACCTCAATATGGTCCACGTCCTCGAGGGAAACGGGTAGGTTCATCATATTATGGCCTGTCTGCGGATCAGTGATTTTAATGCCGTTCAGCAGCACGAGTGTCTGGTCGAAAGTACCGCCATCGATGCCGATATCCGCCTGAACGCCTCCCGGGCCGCGCTGGCGCACGTCCAGACCGGGCACAAAAGCCAATACTTCGTTGATGGAGGTGACAGCCAAAGCGTCTATCTGTTTGCGGCTGATAATGGTAATATTGCGGTTGGCCGCCTTTAAAGGCGCTGCCAGCCTGTTTTCCTGTACAATCACCTCATCAAGGCTATGGGTGGTCATGGCCGTGTCGGGACGCTGTTGCGCAGCTGCCCTGCCACACAGGCCCATCAGCAGAAATATCAGGAGTGTACGGTTATTCGTATAAATACGCATTTTCTTAAAATTGGTCAAAGCGGCGCAAATGTACAGAATTTATTTACAACCGGCTTGCTGCGCGTCCTGTACTGTCCTGTCCGCCGGTCATATTTTCTTTCGCGTATAAACATTAGACACTATCTTACCAGCACTGCTTACCAATAAAAGCATCAACATGAAATTCCACGTATATCCTTTGCTGATCTTACTTTGCTGCGCCTTTCCATTTATAGGGCATAGCCAGCTGCCGCCCAATCCGGCGCTGCTGCAAAACCACTGGACAGCCACCTGGATCAGCTGTCCCGGTATAGCCCAGCGGGCTTATGGCATCTATCATTTCCGGAAGACCGTTGCACTGGCCGCCAAACCATCGAAATTCATCGTGCACCTGAGCGCTGATAACCGATACCGCTTTTTTGTGAATGGCCAGGCCATATGCAGCGGCCCTGCACGCGGTGATCTCTATAACTGGAACTACGAAACTGTTGACATTGCCTCCTACCTGCAGGCAGGTAATAACACCCTGGCGGCTTTGGTCTGGAATATGGGAGAACATGCTCCGGTGGCGCAGGTATCCAATCAAACCGGATGGCTGCTGCAGGGAGATACCGAAACAGAGAAGATCGTCAATACCGACAAGAGCTGGAAAGTATACCACGATACCGCCTATACCCCCTGCTCACTCGACAACGGCGCCAGGATGCGCAGTTACATGGTCATAGGCCCGGGCGACCATGTAAAGGGAACGGTCTTTCCCTGGGGCTGGGAGCAGCCCGGCTTTGACGACAGCGGCTGGAGCGCCGCCAGCGGCGTCACCCACCCAGCTTCCGCCGGTTATGGTACGGATAACCTCTGGACGCTGGTCCCCCGCAGCATTCCGCTGATGGAAGAAGTACCGGAGCGTATGGGCACTGTGCGGCGTTCCAGCGGCATCACACCGGTGGCCGGTTGGCCCAATAAGCCAGGTGCCCTGGAAATACCTGCACATCAAACGGTGAGCATACTGGTGGACCAGGCTTATAACACCTCCGCCTATCCGCAGCTGACCGTTTCCGGCGGCAAGGCTTCCACTATCAAAATGACTTATGCAGAAGCACTGTTCCGCAACCACCAGAAAGCCAACCGCAACCAGGTGGAAGGGATGGAGATCATTGGCAACTATGACATTTTTGAGCCGGACGGCGGCAACCGCCGTACTTTCCGGCCCTTATGGTTCCGCACCTACCGCTACCTCCAGCTGGATATCACCACCGGCAACGAGCCGCTCCGTATAGATGATCTCCATGGCATGCGTACTGGTTACCCTTTTGAAGAAAAAGCCAGTTTCAGTTGTAACGATACCACGCTCACGGACATATGGAAAACCGGGTGGCGCACCGCGCGGCTCTGCGCCGGCGAAACGTATTTCGACTGCCCCTATTACGAACAGCTGCAATACGAAGGCGATACCCGTATCCAGTCGCTCATTTCCCTCTATGTGGCTGGCGATGACCGGTTGATGCGCAAAGCCATCCATGACTTTTACTGCTCCCGTGTGCCGGAAGGCCTTACACAGGGCCGTTATCCGAGCAACCGCATGCAGGTGATCCCTCCTTTTTCGCTTTTTTGGGTGTCTATGCTGCATGATTACTGGATGCACCGGAAAGATGATGTTTTCCTGCAACAGTACCTCATGGCCGCACAGGGCGTGCTGGACTGGTACGAGCGGCATATCGACAGCAGCCGTATGATGCTGGGACCGATGCATTGGTGGGGCTTTACCGACTGGAACACCGCATTCCCCGGTGGTGTGCCCGATGGTGCTACAGATGGCCATTCTGCGGTGATCACCTTACAATATGCGTGTACATTGCATCAGGCAGCCGCTTTGTTCGCCGGTTTCGGAAAACCCGCATTGGCGCAGCATTACAAGGAGGTAGCATAGCGGCTTACCCAAAGCGTGTACCGCCAGTGTTTTGACGCGGGGCGTCAGGCAATGGCCAATACTCCTGAGAAAAAGACTTTCAGTCAGCATGCCGGTATCATGGCCGTGCTGGCCGGTGCTATCCCCGCGAATCAGGAGCAGTCCGTTCTCCGCAGACTGATGACCGATACCACGCTTAGTCAGGCTACATTTTATTATCGCTTTTACCTCAACCAGGCGTTGAAGAAGGCAGGTATGGCCAATCAATATTACGGCCAGCTGCAACCCTGGCGTGATATGCTGGCCATGGGGCTTACCACTTTCGCAGAAAACCCGGAACCTACCCGCTCCGACTGCCATGCCTGGAGCGCCAGTCCCAATTACGATTTTCTGGCCACCATCTGTGGTATCGTGCCCGCCCAACCCGGATTTGCCCGCGTAAAAATTGCGCCCGCACCCGGTGAGCTGCAACAAATAAAAGGCAGCATGCCGCATCCGCTGGGCAATATAACGGTATCGCTCCTACGAAAAGGAGCACATGGCATTACCGCCAGCATTACCTTGCCGGCCGGACTGGATGGGGTATTTGTGTGGGAAGGCAAAGAGAAAGCGTTACACAGCGGTCAACAGGATTTTGATATTGGGGTATTTTGATATTTAGCTAATTGATTTACGGATTTTTTGATTTACGAATTTTGGGATTTCGGGGTTTGATAAATTTTGATAAAATCGAAAATCCATCCGTCAAGATCCCAAAATCCGTAAATCAAAAAATCGAAAATCAAAAAATCGTTTCAAAGTTCCCATCTGCCATTACCTGGTCCAAACGTTGTCCCAGTGCTCGTTTCTGCGCCCAGTACACGCTACCGCCCATGCTGATGCGTTTTACACCGAGCGTGTTCAGCTCATCGATCCCCGGCAGGCCTTTCATGGACATTACATTCACCGGCAGTTTGGTAGCCGATACGACAGCCTGAATATCCGCAGGTTCTTTGATGAATGGAACAAAGAGCCCATCGGCACCAGCCTCTGTGTATAGCCGTGCCCGTACAAAAGTCTCTTCCAGTTTTCCCGGAATGTCTAACAGGAACGTGTCTGTCCGTGCATTGATAAAAAGGTTTTGTCCTTTTGCAGCGAGATGGCTTTTGATAGCGGCGATTTTTTTCACAAAATCATCTGCGGGCAACAATGTCCTGGTACCGGAAGGTGCAGAATCTTCCAGGTTAATGCCCGCCACGCCGGCTTCCACCAGCAGGTCTATATTAGCCAGCAGGCCCTCTATAGAATCGGCGTACCCGGCTTCAATATCAGCAGATACGGGTACTTCCACACATTCCACAATACGGCGGATGATATGCAGCAGTTCACCGAAAGAAATATTTTGTCCGTCGGCATATCCCAGCGTATCCGCGATAGCCGAGCTGGACGTAGCGATGGCTTTGATACCTTTTTCCTGCATCACGCGGGCACTGGCCACATTCCAGGCATTACCCAGCAACAGCAGTGTTTCCTGGTGATGTAATTGTTTGAATTGTTCGTAAACAGACATGGATTCCTTTTATTGATGGTTTACATTAAATGTACCGGAGATAACAGTCACCGCTTCCCCACGGAGTAAAACGCGGTCGCCCTGAAGCTCCACCTCCAGTTCTCCTCCCCTTGCGGAAGCCTGGTAAGCGAGGAAAGTGGTCTTGCCCAGTTTGTCCGCCCAGTAGCGTGCGAGGCAACAATGTGCGGAGCCGGTCACCGGGTCTTCGTTGACACCCAGTGGCACAGCAAAGTAGCGGGATACAAAATCATAGGGACTGTCGCTGTCTCCCGGAGCGGTGATCACCACCGGATAAGACGCCAACAATTGGAAGTCGGGCTCAAACTCCGCCACGGCACCGGCTGACGGCAGCTCCACGATATAACGGTCATGGCTATACACCGCATTGCTGTAGTTGTCCTGGAACAACTGACGCAAAGCAGTAGGTAGTACCACCTGCTCGTAAGTACGTGCGGGGAAATCAAGTTCAATCAGCTGCTCCCTGCCGGCGGCGGTCAGCAGGCCGCTGCGGACGGTATGAAAGCGCAACGGCGTATCACGCGGCTCCAGCCCGTTGCTCCACAGCACATGCGCGCTCGCCAGCGTAGCGTGTCCACAGAGGGCGATCTCCAGTGTGGGCGTAAACCAGCGAAGGCTGTAGCCGTCCGCCTGTTTCAACAGGAAAGCTGTTTCAGGAAGATTGTTTTCTGCGGCGATGGCCAACATCGTTTCATCGGGCAGTGAGGTTTCCAGCAGGCATACACCGGCCGGATTACCGGAGAAGGTTTTATTGGTAAAAGCATCTACCTGGAAGAAACGGATATTCATATCGTGAGGGATTGTTGAATAGCAAAATTGCAACAATTCCTCCGGCTAAAACAGATACAGTTTTCCATTTTTTGACCATATCAGATGAGGCCGTTACATCCGGTAACAAACCGCATTAATGTTCATACCGGCGCCTACAGAGGCAAACACGATCACATCGCCCGGATGCAGGGTATGCTCCGGCAGATCGCCTTTGCGCACCATGTCAAACAAGGTGGGGATCGTGGCCACAGAGCTGTTGCCCAGTTCATGGATGTTCATCGGCATTACGCTGGCCAGGTCCGGTGTCAGATCGTACAATTTGTACAGCGCTTTGATGATGGCCTCATCCAGTTTTTCGTTGGCCTGGTGAATGAATATCTTTTTAATCTGAGAGATGGGTATGCCTGTTGCGTCGATACAGGATTTAATGGCTTCCGGTACATGTTTGAGGGCAAACTCGTACACACGGCGCCCTTGCATTTTTACGTATTTGATGCCGGTGTCTTCTTCCGGGGAATTGGAGACACCGGTGTTGATGTAGTTCAATTCCTGGATGGCGTAGGTTTGTGCGGCGGCAGCGAGGATGCCCGGACCGTCTGCCGTTCCTTCTGCGGCTTCCAGAACCATGGCGCCGGCGCCGTCACTGAAAATCATACTGTCGCGGTCATGGCTGTCGAGCACGCGGCTCAGCACTTCCGCTCCAATGACCAGGCAACGTTTCGCTACACCGGCACGGATAAAGGCGTCTGCCTGTATCACGCCCTGCAGCCAACCCGGGCAGCCGAAGAGGATATCATATGCCACACAGTTGGGATTGCGGATACCCAGTATATTTTTTACGCGGGCAGCCAGTGAAGGCACGGCGCCCGACTGTATGGAGCCTTGTTCTACATCTCCGAAATTGTGCGCCACGATCAACTGATCAATCGTTTCCGGGTCGATGCCGGCATCTTCCAGCGCCTTTTGGGCCGACCATGCAGCTATTTCAGAGGTATGCTGATCATTCGCCACATAACGGCGCTCACAGATACCGGTGATCTGCCGGAACTTGTCGACAATCTCTTCGCCCGGCGTGTTAATCAGCGCCTGCTGGGCATCATAAAAATGGTTAGGAATAAAATCCCGGTTCAGTTTTGCGACTGCGGGAATAAAGCTGCCAGATCCTTTGATAATCGTGTTGGTCGTGTTCAATGTCCGAGTTTAAAATTTTTTGATAAAAGGCAAATAGGTTCATAGCCTGACATGCGTTTAGTATCCGATTGTGGAGCGGATAGCATGTATCTTTTATAACAGATAAGGTGCAGAAAAATCCTACCGGTTTACCGGCGTTTTTGTCTTAGAAAAGCATTTTTATCCCCCTGAAGGTACTTTTTTTGAAGGACAAAAACTAATACGGGCCCAACAATATCTGACCACCATGGGCTAAATGCGGCCCGATTTTTTACTATCTTTAAAAACAAACACTTATAAACCATTGCACTATGACAATCCAGGAAATCGCCAAGCGCCTCGCAGCCTATTGCGGAAAGGAAGACTACGCCGGTGCTCAAAACGAACTGTATGCAGAAGATGCCATCAGCATTGAACCGGAAGCCATGGGCGTCTTTGAAAAAGAAACCAAAGGCCGGCAAAACATCATCCGCAAGGGAGAACTGTTTATGGACATGATAGAGGCCTCCTATGGCGTGAAAGTGTCCGAACCGCTGATAGCCGGTAATGCCATCGCTTTCACGCTCACAATGGACACTAAGTTCAAAGGGAGGGACCGTAGTACCTTCGAAGAAATCTGTGTTTATGTCGTAAAGGATGGTAAAGTGATCTCAGAGCAATTCTTCTTCTAAAACGGGCCATCCCCCTGTTAGAACAAAATAGCCCGGGGCATTGCTCCGGGCTATTTCGCGCTGGTCATATCAAAGCGCCGCTGCCGCCATTTCTTCCTGGTAAGCCTTTTTTACCACCTTAGCGGTTTTATGATCGCCCGTATGGCTCCACCCCGGCGGCATCACGATGTACAGCAACTTGTTGACAATCCCCGGCGCCTTGCGGACATCTTTCCACAGGCAGTACAACTCCCCGAAATACACATCCAACAGGTTGCCCGGATTCATCTCCCGGGTAATACCATATTGTATCTTCACTTCTCCCTTCTCGGGTTGAAATGTACCGAAGACCTTATCCCATATATTAAGCAGGTTACAGAAATTGGTGTCCATATACTCGGGATTTTTAGCGTGATGTACCCGGTGGTACGACGGCGTCAGGATGATACGGTTCAGGAAACCCATTCTGCCATCCTGCAGCATATTCTCCCCCACATGGATAAAAGCCCCCCAGGTGCCATCAATGAACATGATCAGGAACAGCATGGGCGGATTTACGCCGGCCAGTATGCAGATAGAAGTACGGATCACGTCCGCATACGGCCCTTCCAGGAAAAAGTGCGCATAGGTGACAGACAGGTTCATGGCCTGCGGCGCATGATGGGTGGAATGCAGGCACCAGAAAATACGTACTTTATGTCCCAGGTAATGATAGATAAAATGAGCGAACTCCCACACCACATATCCGTAGATAAACCAGTACCAGGTGAACGTGGTCTGAAAGGGCGCTATTTTTTCAAATACGCCGATACAGAAAGCAATAGCGGCGATGGAAATAAACCGTGAGATAAATCGATTAAGCACAAAAATCAAAAAAGGAATTTTGTAGTCTTCTATCTTAAACCGTTTGTAAATCAGTGCCCGGGTGACTTCTATCAGCAACAGGAAAGGTATCACCGGTGAAATAACGGAAAGGATACCCTTGAATGTAAGCAACGAGGAATAATTGCCGGTACGGTACAGTTCCAGAAGGTTTCCGATACCCAGGAAAGAAATCAGCTCCTGGTACAATGTGTGGAGAATGGCCATAACAGGATAATTAAAAAAGATCAGTAACGTGGAAAAAGTTCTCCCGGGAAAATAATATAAATTCGGGAAGATTTTAACCCGAAATGGTTCTTATGAGAAAATTTCCTATCCTGCTGACTTTACTATTGTCTGCAACCCTGTTAAGCTACAGCCAGTCCACCGACTCTATTCGCACCGCCTGGGGCCATCTGTACTATCATCTTTACGGCAAAGGTGAGCCTGTCATTGTATTATCCGGCGGACCAGGCAATTCCTGCCTGCAACAGGCGGAAGTGGCCGCCGAACTGGGAAAAACGCACCAGGCTGTTCTGCTGGAACAAAGAGGCACCGGTTTGTCCATCCCGGTACCAATGGATTCCACTACCATCAACCTGAAAGCAGCTGTGGAAGACGTACGCCTGCTGATGGACCACCTGCATCTCTCCAAAGTGACGATCTACGGCCACTCCTGGGGTGCTATGCTCGCCATGAACTTCGCTGTCACCTACCCACAGCGGGTGAAAAAACTAGTGCTGGCCTGTCCGGGTTATTACAAATTTGACCCTGGCTTTTTTACCACGCATATCAACAACCTGCGGGTAAGAATGGGCCTGCGCGAAATCGGCCGTTATGATTCCCTGGAGAAGAAAATAGCCGCACATCAGGCTATCAAAGCAGATTCCGTGGAATACAACCGCATCATCCGCATGTCGTACATCTACAACAAAACGATGATCGACAGTATGCTGAAAAAAATTGACGTGGCGCCATCCAACACCACCATGCAGATGCTCATGATCCAGGACCTGAACCGTACCCATTACGATCTGAGTAAAACACTGCCCCGCTATAAAGGCCCCATGTACGTGATTGGTGGCGCGCAGGATGCACTTTCGTTCTATACGTATGAACTGAAACAGGTACATCCTTCAGCTGTCCTGTACTGGATACAGGGTTCTGGTCACTTCCCCATGTTTGAACAGCAGAAAGCTTTCTTTGAAACATTGAAAAAGACACTGCAGCCCTGATTCCTAACGGTCCCCAGGGCTGAAGCCCTGGGCTACGTTGTTATTCAGGTTCTTTATCAGTAGATATCTAAAGGACAGGTTCTGACACCTTTTTTTGGAGAGATTAAGTTTCAACCTGATTTTTAGGGGCCGGCTTCTCTAACATCATAGCCCTGGGCTTTACCCCCGGAACATGCCAGCGAAAACTTAAAATATTTACCGATAATGAACTTGAATAACAACGTAGCCCAGGGCTTTGCCCCCCGAAACATGCCAGCGAAAACTTAAAATATTTACCCATAATGAACTTGAATAACAACGTAGCCCAAGGCTTTGCCCCCCGAAACATGCCAGCGAAAACTTAAAATATTTACCGATAATGAACTTGAATAACAACGTAGCCCAGGGCTTCAGCCCTGGGAACTCCGGAACGCGCAAATGTTGCCTGAGTTAATCTAAACCCGTTGTCAAATCCAATAAAAAAAGCACTGGCCCGGCTGATCATCCGGATGTCTGACCGCTTGTCATCCCGCCCGGACAAAGATGCGGTGTTCAAGTCCCTGTCGCAATTGCACGACCGTATCCTGCAAGGGAAAAAGGATAGCGGCTTGTTGGTACCGTTTGACCTGCAACAGGGCCGTTTCATTATCTTTTCTGACCAACACAAAGGTTGCCGTGATGCGGCTGATGATTTCAAAGAGGCAGCCGATGCCTACACCCATGCGCTGGAATATTATTACGACCATGGCTATACGTTGATTAACCTGGGCGACTGTGAAGAGCTATGGGAAAACACACCGGCCGCTGTGATGCAATACAACGAACCACCCCTGCGGGCAGAAGCCCGCTTTCTGCAAAAGAAACGCTACTACCGCATCTTTGGCAACCACGACCTGGAATGGCACTACGCAGTGCCCCGCCGCCAGTTCCTGCGGCCTTTGTTCGGCAAAAAGCTGCGGATATACGAAGGCCTCGTACTGCAAACACAATACAACGGCAACGCCTATAGGGTATTTCTGGCCCACGGCCACCAGGGCGACAAACGCAGTGACGGCAACGCTTTCAGCAAATGGTTCGTGGCCGCCATATGGACACCGGTACAACGTTTTCTCGATATCCATCCCGATACGCTCTCCGAATCGTTTGACCTCGTAGACGCACACAACATTATGATGTACGAATGGAGCCTGCAGACTGCCAATACCCTGTTTATCTCCGGTCACACCCATAAACCTGTCTTTGCTTCACTGGACCATATTGACCGGCTCACTAAACAGCTACAGCGGGCCACGGCTGATGATGACCTGACCGCCGTCACTGCACTGCAAACCGAACTGCACCAACGGCAGGAAGAATATGCCGGTAAACAGCTGGTGAAAACCATGGCGTACCCCACCTATTTTAATACCGGTTGTTGCTGCTTCAGCGATGGAGATATCACCGGCATAGAGATCGCTGACGGCTTCATCCGCCTCATTAAATGGAGTGGCAAAAACAGTCCTGTAACACATCGTAAGGTGCTGGAGGAAGCTCCGCTTTATTATCTCTTTGATCAGCTGCCACGTAGTATTTAAACGGCCCGTTAATTGTGTTTCCTTTTGCAGCTGAAAATAACAATCATGATTATGGTATTGTTAGCTGTATGGTGATGTGTTCCCTTCGGGGGAATATTATTAGTCATGAAAACTTTCATTGATCCTAAAACCCTGCATATGAAAAGGTTAATTGTTCTCATGGCGCTGCCCATGTTCATCGCGCTCTGTGCAGCAAATGCCCAGGACCCTTTGATGGCCCGCGCCGATAAAAAAGAAATCCGTAGGGAAAAACATGCTGAAAGAAAATCCTTGCGCGCATTGAGAGGAAAGGAAGTCAGTTATGCGTCCAAAATGCGCTTCGGACAAGACTTCGGCAATATTTCAGATGTAGTCTGGGAACGGACCACCTACTTTGACAGGGCCTCCTTTACCAGCAAAGAGGGCAAGCCCATGACGGCCTTTTATGACGAGCAGTCCAACCTGGTAGGTACTACTACCCCCGCTAAATTCTCTGACCTGCCGCCGGCTGCACAACGGGATATTGAAAAACACTACAAAAACTACGCGAACGCCAACGTCATATATTTTGACGACAACGAGTTTAATCAAACCAACATGATTATCTATGGGGAAGAGTTTGAGGACGAAGACAATTATTTCCTGGAAGTAAAAGACGACAACAATAAGCTCATTGTGCTACGGGTAACACCAGAAGGGGAAGTGACTTACTTTTCGGATATCAAATAACATGCGGGGGCGTTGAGACTAAAATAAAATCCCCGGGAACAAAAAAATTGTCCCGGGGGAATCAATCATTAGTAGTTCTACTGCAAAATCTTTTGCCTCAGAAAAAATGCGCAGGAATGGAAAATATCTAAATCGACAAAATAATATCGATGGTCTCGTCCTAAAAAAGGTTTACACCCTATAATGAGTGTAAACATGCAAATAATTACCAAAGGAGCCCCCAAAAAGCTGGGGCGGGAGTATAGCCATGACCTGTCGTTTATCCGCCAGGTAGTC